>OZ242212.1:0-5000 GCA_965206355.1 Candidatus Spongiihabitans sp.
CTCTCGAACTAGCCTGAATTTGTACTGTTCCAGATAGCGCAAGCCACCGTGAATTAGTTTAGATGAGGCAGATGATGTGCCGGATGCAAGGTCCTTGGCTTCGCACAGGCTAACCGTAAAGCCCCTGCCTACAGCATCCCGTGCAACGCCGACTCCATTTATACCGCCACCGATGATAAGTATGTCAAATACCACTTCCGAATTAGACACAATCGTTCTCTGCAAAATTTTAGAGTGCCATTGGAGTCTCGCGAACATCTAACAATCGATCCGCAATTTCCACGAAACCGTTTCCTGCGCTATTTTTGGTTATATAACTAGGTAGGCAAGTCAAAAACTCTAGAGAATTACGAACATTTGCAACACCAATAGAGAAATCAAAATAGTCGAACATCGTTGCGTCATTTGGAGAGTCTCCGACAAATAGAACCTCGTTTTGGATGAATTTTTCATCAATCCGGAAGCATTCGACAAGAGCTTTTAAGCTCGTAGAAAGTTTACTATAATCACCAAACCAGCAGTTCACGTGGATAGAACTAATTTTCGCATTCGCCCCAGCGTCTTCAGCAAGGGTTACAATGCGTCTGATTTCGTCTGTTGATAATGCGGTAACATCTTCCGCCACATCAATCGCTAAGTCGGTTATACGGTAGTCTTGGTCCGATGCGACGCAAGATCCGGGTACCGCGTATTCGATTTCAGCACGAAGGGTATGCAATTTTTCAACAGCATTTACACGCACTTTTTCTTCTTGACTAAAACTTTTGTGCATCGTGTTATTGATGCAATCATATCTGAAATAGAATCCCCCGTTCTCACCAACGATAGCGTCCACGGGCCACATTCTCGCTATATGGTCACACCAGCCGGCACTGCGCCCAGTTACGGGTATAACAATTAATCCGGCGTTCTTAAGACATTCCAATGCGTTATACGCCAAGCTGGTGAGACGTCCATCAGTTGTAAGAGTGTCGTCTATGTCGGTCAACACCACTTTGATTTGACGCAAATTCTTTTGAGACAAACTACGCAATTCTTTCATTGTTGTTTCTTGGGCGGATTTATATTTTTACGTATGAATTTCAATATTGATTCAGTAAGGCATGTCGTAACCGACAGGGGCTAATTGCTTATATTTAACTTCAATCAAAACAGTTGTTTGAACATATATTATAGCTCATATAGACATATTCAAAGAAGCCAAACTTGTAAGATTTAGTGATATATAGCATAATAATTATCGAAAAACCACCATTGACAACAAATATTCATATGAACTATATTATGATCTTTGTGACACTTTATGCATCATATGAACCTATCTGATAGACAAGCGATGATTTCTGAACTCCTTCGTGATGAAGCGTTTTTAACAGTGGAATACCTTGCAGAAAATTTTGGGATAACAACGCAAACGATTCGTCGCGATATTAATGCCTTATGTGATTTGGGGTTGGCACGCAGGCGCCATGGCGGTGTCGAGCCCTTAACCATCAGCGGAAATCTTGCTTATGGTTCACGGCAAATTTTAAATCGTAATGGCAAAATACTTGTAGCGAAAACAGTCTCTCAACACATCAAAAACAACAACTCGTTATCACTGGGCATAGGGACAACACTTGAATTTGTGGCGCACGAACTTCTTAAGCACAAGAACTTGCGGATATTTACAAACAATCTAAATGTTGCGCATATTTCAAGCGGGGATAATAGTTTTGAAGTTAATATTTCCGGTGGTCGTGTTCGAAATGAAGATCATGATGTGTTTGGGAATTCGGTTGATCGGTTTTTTGAATCTTATAAAACTGATATAGGAATTTTTGGCGTGGCTGGTGTTGATTCAGATGGCAGCCTCCTTGATTTTTACGATGAAGAATCTCGTGTTAGAGATATTATCCGGCGTAATTGCCACGAAAGTTATCTCGTATTGGATCATCAAAAATTTAACCGATCAGCCCATGTCCGCGGTGGTCGTATTCAAGATGTGACAAAAGTGTTCTGCGACAAATGCCCACCGGAGGAAATATGCCGTATTTTGGAAAATTCGGATGCGGAATTAATAATTTGTGACGCACGGAAAGCCTTATGAGTGGCATTCAAATTAATAATCTTTGTCGCACTTGGGGGCTGGTCGAAGCAGTTAAAAATGTGTCATTCGTCGTGCCGGAGAAATCATTTACGGTCTTACTGGGGCCTTCGGGGTGTGGAAAGTCGACACTCCTGCGTATGATTTGTGGGTTGGAGGAAATCACTTCTGGCACGGTACATATTGGCGGGCGTGATGTTACTAATGTGATGGCATCAGACCGCGGTGTCTCCATGGTTTTTCAATCCTATGCACTTTTTCCTCACTTAACTGTGAAAGAAAATATTCAATTTGGATTGAAAGTTCGGCGTGTGCCGGCTAAAGAGCGAGCAGAGCGGGTGAAGCACGCTTCTGACATTGTTGGTTTAACTGACTTACTGGACCGCAAACCCGCAAATCTGTCTGGCGGCCAGAGGCAACGTGTTGCGTTGGCGAGATCAATTGTATCGGAGCAATCAGTGTGCCTTATGGATGAACCACTTTCGAATCTTGACGCTAAATTACGTGCTGAAATGCGCGATCAAATTAGAAATCTGCAACAACGCCTTGGGTTAACAGTTGTCTATGTTACGCATGATCAGATTGAGGCTATGTCCATGGCGGATCAAATTGTTTTATTGAGACTAGGAGAGGTGATTCAAATTAGCGCGCCACAAGAATTGTATAATAATCCCGTCAATGTATTTGCCGCTCAGTTTATTGGCGTGCCGCCGATGAACGTATTGGAAATCGAAAGAACTGAAAAAACAAAACTCCCCGCAGAAGTTTACTCATTAATTGAAGCAACATCTGAAACTGCCTCAATCGGCATACGCCCGGAACATGTCCAATTCTCAAAGAAAGGATTGCCCGTAGAGGTATTTGCGGTTGACTATTTCGGCGGAGAAACCGTCATTAGAGCTCGGCATCTAACGAAAGAATTGTTCCTTCGCTTTGCCGGCCAGCCAAAGATTCAACCAGGCGACAAACTCAATGTGAGTTGGCGCCCGGAAGAAACACATCTGTTTGATCGCCAAAATCAACTAATTTAACTGGTTACCGGAAGGTTTTGTCTTATTCAAACTTATGTGAAATTTTTAACTTTACTACTATGAGGAAAAGCAAAATGAAATACATCAAAAAAATAACCCTTAGCATTGCCGCAGCATTCAGTATTTTAGTGATGCCCAGCATGGCTGTCGCAGAAACTGAACTGACAATGTATTACCCGGTCGCTGTTGGCGGCCCTCTAACTAAAACTGTCGATAAAATGGTAGACAATTTTATGTTGGAGAATCCAGACATTAAAGTAAATGCGATCTATGCTGGAAACTACAACGATGCGCGAATCAAAGCACTAGCAGCAATGGAAAGTGGACAATCGGCACAGTTGTCCGTTATGTTTTCTATTGATCTGTATGCATTAATAGAACTTGATGCGGTTGTGCCTTTTGACGACATAGTAACAACCAATGAAGAAAGAGCATGGTTAGATTCATTCTATCCAAGTTTGATGGAAAACGGGATAACTGCCGGAAAAACCTGGGGCATTCCTTTCCAACGTTCTACTATTGTAATGTATTACAACAAAGATGCCTTTCGTGCCGCTGGTTTAGACCCAGAAACACCGCCCTCTACATGGGACGAGCTTGTTGATGTCGGTAAAAAGCTAACTAAAGCCGATGGCTCACAATGGGGATTGATGATTCCATCAACTGGTTATCCATACTGGATGTTTGGTGCACTTGCAATGCAAAATAACCAAACATTAATGAATAGCGCCGGCGACCAAACAAACTTCAATAACCCGGGTGTTGTTGAAGCACTTTCGTTTTGGAAAGATCTTGGTAGTAATCACAAAGTGATGCCTGAAGGCACCATTGAATGGGGCACACTGCGTCAGAATTTCCTTGAAGGTCGCACCGCGATGATGTGGCACTCAACAGGTAACTTGACTGCAGTTAAAAAGAGCGCCAATTTCGATTTTGGCGTTGCCATGCTTCCTGCAGGGAAGCGCCGTGGCACACCAACTGGCGGCGGTAATTTTTATATCTTTAAAAATACTACGGCAGAAGAACGCGCTGCTTCTCTCAAGTTAATCAGATTCATGACATCGCCGGAGAATTCTGCAGCCTGGTCTGTCGCAACAGGTTATATGGGCATTAGCCCAGTTTCATACGAAACAAATACGCTAAAATCATATATCTCTGAGTTTCCACCTGCGGCAGTCGCGCGCGATCAATTGGAATTTGCAACTGCCGAGTTGTCCACATTCCAAGCCGGTCGAGTTCGTAAGGGGCTTGATGACGCACTGCAAGCGGCGCTGGTTGGTAGTAAATCTCCAAAAGAAGCGTTAACAGAAGCGCAAGCGATAGCGGATAGAGTACTTAAATCTTACCGTTAACAATTTGAAGGGATGCCGAAAGGCATCCCTTCTTTCTATTTTTGATTGACTGTTGTGAAGCGATGAAACACAGGTCCCAACACATTCGAGGTTGGCTATTATTTGCACCAGCGGCTGTTTTACTGGTGGTGTTCACTCATTACCCAACCATTGCAACGTTTGTAAAAAGCCTTTTTACAAACAGTTCAATTATCCGCCCTTCACGATTTTCAGGTTTTGAAAGTTATCAGAACTTGGTAAATGACCCTGTGTTCTGGAAGGTTTTAGTAAATAATATGTGGTTTGCTTTGGGCACAATTCCGACCTCTATAGGGTTGGCAATAGTGATGGCCTTGGCCGTAAACAAAGCGATTCCAGGTCGAGCATTTCTACGCATGGCTTATTTCACACCAACGATGCTTCCAATGATTGCGGTGGCTAATATCTGGTTGTTTTTCTACTCACCAGAAATCGGATTACTGGATAAAGCTTTGGCTGTTTTTGGCGTGGAAAGCCATAACTGGTTGGGTGATACCAGTACTGTTTTGCCCT
>OZ242212.1:10000-2352500 GCA_965206355.1 Candidatus Spongiihabitans sp.
TACATAGGATAACGAAGCGAACCCGGGGAACTGAAACATCTAAGTACCCGGAGGAAAAGAAATCAACCGATATTCCCTTAGTAGCGGCGAGCGAACGGGGATCAGCCCTTAAGCTTTATAAGTTCTAGCAAAACAGTCTGGAAAGTCTGGCCATAGAAGGTGATAGCCCTGTATGCGAAAGGGCTTATAAAGTGAAATCGAGTAGGGCGGAGCACGAGAAACTCTGTCTGAACATGGGGGGCCCATCCTCCAAGGCTAAATACTACTTATCGACCGATAGTGAACTAGTACCGTGAGGGAAAGGCGAAAAGAACCCCTGTTAGGGGAGTGAAATAGAACCTGAAACCGTGTGTGTACAAGCAGTGGGAGTCTGTCTTTTAGATGGACGACTGCGTACCTTTTGTATAATGGGTCAGCGACTTAATTTTAGTAGCGAGGTTAACCGTATAGGGGAGCCGTAGAGAAATCGAGTCTTAATAGGGCGTTTAGTTGCTGGGATTAGACCCGAAACCGGGCGATCTAGCCATGGCCAGGTTGAAGGTCGGGTAATACCGACTGGAGGACCGAACCAACTTATGTTGAAAAATGAGTGGATGAGCTGTGGTTAGGAGTGAAAGGCTAAACAAGCCCGGAGATAGCTGGTTCTCCCCGAAAACTATTTAGGTAGTGCCTCGTGTTTCACTTCTGGGGGTAGAGCACTGTCATGGCTAGGGCCGCATCTCGCGGTACCAACCCATAGCAAACTCCGAATACCAGAAAGTGCAATCACGGGAGACAGACGGCGGGAGCTAAGTTTCGTCGTCGAGAGGGAAACAGCCCAGATCGCCAGTTAAGGTCCCTAAACACATCTCAGTGGGAAACGATGTGGAAAGGCTCAGACAGCCAGGAGGTTGGCTTAGAAGCAGCCATCCTTTAAAGATAGCGTAATAGCTCACTGGTCGAGTCGGTCCGCGCGGAAGATATACCGGGGCTCAAGGTGTGTACCGAAACTGCGAATGCTATCCATTCTTCGGATTGTGTGGCATGGTAGGGGAGCGTTCTGTAAGTCTGCGAAGGTGAGCCGTGAGGTTTGCTGGAGATATCAGAAGTGAGAATGCTGACATAAGTAGCGATAATGCGGGTGAAAAGCCCGCACGCCGAAAACCCAAGGTTTCCTGCGCAACGTTCATCGGCGCAGGGTGAGTCGGCCCCTAAGGCGAGGCAGAAATGCGTAGTCGATGGGAATCAGGTTAATATTCCTGAACCGAGTATAACTGCGATGGGGTGACGGAGAAGGCTAGGTTAGCCGGCTGTTGGATATGCCGGTTTAAGCGTGTAGGTTTGGACTTCAGGAAAATCCGGGTCCTTTACAATCGAGACGTGATGACGAATTCTTTTTTAAGAATGAAGTAATTGATGCCATGCTTCCAAGAAAAACCTCTAAGCTTCAGGTTATACGCGACCGTACCCCAAACCGACACAGGTGGGTGGGGTGAGAATCCTAAGGCGCTTGAGAGAACTCTGGTGAAGGAACTCGGCAAAATAACACCGTAACTTCGGGAGAAGGTGTGCCTCGGTAGGTGATCAGACTTGCTCTGTGAGCCGAAGGAGGTTGCAATAAAGAGGTGGCTGCGACTGTTTACTAAAAACATAGCACTCTGCAAACACGCAAGTGGACGTATAGGGTGTGACGCCTGCCCGGTGCCGGAAGGTTAAGTGATGGGGTTAGTCTTCGGACGAAGCTCTTGATCGAAGCCCCGGTGAACGGCGGCCGTAACTATAGGTAAAACTTTAGTACAGTCAAAAACATCGTGCCAAAAATACTACAGGATCAAAAACTGTAGTTACGTAAATAAACCTGACTAAATGCTGGAAACTCCGGTGTATCCTACAGTACTCGAAACATTTGTTTCAGTGACAATCTGATAGGTGCGGACAATCAGCAGGAAAGGTTCCTACAGGTAGATTATGACTTTAAATATTAAACGAATACCCCAAAACATTGGTTATTACCTGGCAGGTTTTGCTGATGGTGAGGGAAGTTTCAATGTTTCGTTTCGCAAACGAAAAGATTATCAAATGCCTTGGAAAGTTTCGTTGTGTTTCAACGTCTCTCAAAAGGACAGAGTAATCTTGGTGCTGTACAAGCGTCACTTAAAATGCGGAACGCTGAGACAGCGAAGCGATGGTATATGGTATTACGAAGTTAATAACTTCCATGCAATAGTTGATAATGTTATTCCTTTTTTCAATCGATATGGTTTTTTATCGGCCAAAAAGAAACGAGACTTTTCAAAATTTAAGAAAATATCAATTCTGATTGACCAAAAAAAGCACTTGAATGTTGATGGAATAAAAGAAATTCTGGATGTAAGGCGAAAAATGAACAATGGAGGTGTTCAACGTCGAAAATATTCAGAGGATGATATATTGAAACTGATGCAGTAGGAAAATCCTCAGAGACTACACGTCAGGCACCTGCTAGCAGGTGATGATATAGTCCGATCTTTATGGCGACATAAAGGGCATTGTTCGATTGTCGTTTATTCGAAAATGTCGTACTTGGAGAAGTATTAACACAAATGAACGGTCCTAAGGTGAATACGTTGCCTTAGTAAAATTTGGCTATATGCTGGAACATCCGATGTGTCCGCAGGTACTCATACAAGCAGTAACTATCTGTTTGTAAAGTAATAATCCTAGCGGTGCGGACAATCAGCAGGAAAGACTGAATAATAGATTCAGAATCCTCAGAGACTACATGCCAAACATCAATTTCGGTTGATGAAGATATAGTCCGAACTGTATGGCGACATGCAGAGCGATAGTGAAAGCTATTGCCGCCTTACAAGAGTAAGGTCTGTCGTTTGCTCAAACGACAAAGTAACAGCATGAGCGAAATTCCTTGTCGGGTAAGTTCCGACCTGCACGAATGGCGTAACGATGGCCACACTGTCTCCACCAGGGACTCAGCGAAATTGAACTTGCTGTGAAGATGCAGTGTACCCGCGGCTAGACGGAAAGACCCCGTGAACCTTTACTACAGCTTTACACTGGACTTTGAATAAGTATGTGCAGGATAGGTGGAAGGCTTTGAAGCGGAGACGCCAGTCTCTGTGGAGCCACCCTTGAGATACCACCCTTGCTTATTCGGTGCCCTAACCGAGACTCGTTATCCGGGTCCGGGACCGTGTATGGTGGGTAGTTTGACTGGGGCGGTCTCCTCCCAAAGAGTAACGGAGGAGCGCGAAGGTACTCTAAGTACGGTCGGAAATCGTACGGTTAGTGTAAAGGCACAAGAGTGCTTGACTGCGAGACAGACACGTCGAGCAGGAACGAAAGTTGGTCTTAGTGATCCGGTGGTTCTGTATGGAAGGGCCATCGCTCAACGGATAAAAGGTACTCCGGGGATAACAGGCTGATACCGCCCAAGAGTTCACATCGACGGCGGTGTTTGGCACCTCGATGTCGGCTCATCACATCCTGGGGCTGTAGCCGGTCCCAAGGGTATGGCTGTTCGCCATTTAAAGTGGTACGCGAGCTGGGTTTAGAACGTCGTGAGACAGTTTGGTCCCTATCTGCCGTGGGCGCCGGAGACTTGAGAGGAGCTGCTTCTAGTACGAGAGGACCGAAGTGGACGTACCTCTGGTGTTCCAGTTATCATGCCAATGGTATTGCTGGGTAGCTATGTACGGACGGGATAACCGCTGAAAGCATCTAAGCGGGAAGCCCCCCTCAAGATAAGGTCTCCCTTCTGACCACTCTCGGGTGGTCAGACTAAAGGGTCGTTGAAGACGACAACGTTGATAGGCTGGGTGTGGAAGTGCAGTAATGTATGAAGCTAACCAGTACTAATTGCCCGTGAGGCTTGATCATATAACACCCAAGAGGCCTGACCTCGATGAGTTGTATTGCAAACAAGCAATTTATAGAAATATGCGCCAATGACTACCCTATTGTATTAACTGTTTGATGACGGTTGATACGCAAAACATATAAAGCAGTTCCCTGAGTGTTTGTGACCAAAAACAATGGTTACAGGCTGTTGTGGTTCTGTTTTATTGACCAGTTTGTCTGGTGGCAATAGCGAGCAGGAACCACCTGATCCCATCTCGAACTCAGAAGTGAAAATGCTTAGCGCCGATGATAGTGTGGGGCCTCCCCATGTGAAAGTAGGACACTGCCAGGCAATTACACAGGAAACCCGACCATAATGGTCGGGTTTTTTTTGGTTTCAATAATATCTCAATCATGTTTCAACAATGGGGAGGGGCAGCAGACCTTAAGTGTCGCGCAGAATAGTAAATGACGTTGGCTGCTCAACAGGAGACTCTACTACAAACTGTGTAACTGTTTATCATTAACTCCCAGACACGGGAGGATGGACAGACTATGAACAAGCAATCGCCCAAGTTGAAAAATAGTTGTAAGTCATCATTTCTACGAAAAGATAATTGGTAGCGCATACCCACAAGTCTGACGCGGATTAATTCGGAAGGTGTTCCTCCCCAAATAATTTCCTCGTTCTACATCAATAGTGAGCTATTTATAAAATGGGCATCTTTGTCATTATGACGGTGGGGTGGTTGAAAACTTCGGATATGATTGAAAAGAACGCCTCCTGATTATGAGCGTCCAAGCCGACTGTCAGTTCATACGGAAGTGAAAATAACGCAGGAGCCGTTATTTGCCCGTACCTCCTTGTACATAACCCATTATCGGTTTATTTTTCTGGTTGCATAAGAAATCGCAAGCACAGCATCGTAACATCATCAAAAGGTTCGGCACCATCTTCAAATAAGGTGACATCTTTGTGAAGATCCGTCAAAAAACTGGACGAGGAATTTAGCGGATGATCGACCATAAACTGTCTCAGCCTGTCCTCCGAATACATCGCATCTTGTTTGTTGTGCGCCTCGGTAACACCATCAGTATAGGCGAGCAGGGTATCACCGGGTTTGATATCCATGCTTGATTCCGTATAGGCATGCCCATCCACTACGGCAACGACCGGACCGTGAACCGTTGAGATTTGCCTGACTTTTCCCGTTTTATCTTTGATCAGAATGGGGTTGTGCCCAGCATTGGTGAAAACCATTCGACCGGTTTTGACATTCAAAATACCTATAAAAATGGTAACAAACATACAGTTTGAATTCTCTGCTGCCATCGCCCCATTAACATGGCTAATTATGGTTGCGGTCGATAAATAATCCTGTGCTTTCGCCTTCAAAAGCGAGCGACAGACTGCCATCATCAGTGCCGCAGGCACGCCTTTACCAGAGACATCCCCCACGGCTAAACACAAATGTTCTCTATCAATAAAATAGAAGTCGTAGAAATCACCACCCACTTCTCTGGCTGGAATTAACTTTGCAAAAATGTCAAATTCAGAATGATCAGGGTAAGCAGGAAAAGTTAAAGGCACCATGCTCATTTGTATATCTTTAGCCACGTTCAATTCACCTTCCATGCGTAACTTAGCAGCAGTAACATATTTCAGCACTTCGGCTAATTCGGATACCATTTTATCAAAAACAATGCCTAAAATTCCCAGCTCGTCATCACCTTGAATTTTGCTACGTACATTGAGGTCACCCTTGGTGATTTTGACAGCCGTTTTGGCAAGTGTGCTAGTCCTTAAAAGCACTCTTGTGTAAACAATCCAGGACAGTATAAGCAAAATAGAAGCCAAACTACCCGTCGCAATAAAGACCGCGACCAAAATCGTTTGTGCATGAGTTTGCACCGCCTCAAGCTCAAGCGCAGTTCTGGACTCCACCTGCTTCTGGAATTCTGCGATCGGCTGCATAATGGAAGCCTTTGCCTGAAAATATGCATTGCCATAAAGGAGCTTTACGGCAAGTGCCTGATTGGCAACAGCGGTGCGCGTGTAGTCATTGGTGGTGTCATCCCAATATTTTCCTTGCAAAGCATAAAACGCACGATTCTCAATTTTTGCCAGATTATCGGAACGTATCTTGGCTTCTTCTAGTAGCATAAACTCCGCTTTGGAAAAACGCAGTTGCGTCATTCTTTCTTGCAGTGAGTGCCCTTTACCCTCCCTCGCTTCGGTGTGCTGATTTTTTTTCGCGATAATAAAATCCCAATAAATGCCCTGATAACCTGCTGGTCGGGGGATATGACCATCTCTAATCGCCAATATCTGGCGAAAATATTCTTTAAATTTTTTATCGCCTGTTTGTACAAATAGGCGGGCAAAATTGGTTAAATCATCGGAAGACTGACGCAGCTCGTCCGCCAGCAATGTAGATTCAAATCGGCGGTTCTGGGTTTCTGCAACATCATCTAGGGTTGCTCTCAGTTTGCTAACAAGGCTGACCGCAACTGCCGATATAATAAGGGCGATTATGAGAAAGACGGGTAATAGATACTTGAGCTTCATTCGAAAGTACCTGCTCTTACTTCAGGTAGCCGCCAACATTGACAACTTCAGTTGGAAACAATCAAAAGCAATTTATTTTAGAGACTCAATAGCCTGTTCAACATTCTCACAAGAAGGGAGCAGTTCAGTCAATCCGCTAATATCCAATATTCGTTGAACATTTTTATCGACAGAGCAGAGCAAAACACGCCCATTTTTGGCTTTGATTTTCTTGGCAACAAATAACAAAATACGCAATCCCGAACTTGAAATGTAGCTTAGTTTAGACAGTTCAAAAACAATTTTTATAGACGAGCTTTCTAAAATATCATGCACTCTCTCGTTCACCGCATTAGTCATTGACGCATCAAAATGTCCTTCTATGGAAAAGACAGTAACATCATCAATTTCTTCTATTTTGATTCCAATATTTGCGTTCATTAGTTTTACCTCTTAAATTTAGCTCCTGAAATTTTAATCTTAAATTATGCCTGACGAATTAGATGCGGGTTATCTTGGCACATATTCCCTGTCCATTCTGCTATCCCAGACAAACCGTTTCTACCAAACGGGATGAAATTCTGTACGGATCGGCATTCGCCCCTGGGCGACGATCTTCAAAGTAGCCATAACCTTTTTCAGATGTTTGCAGTGGGATGCGTATTGAAGCCCCACGATCAGAAACCCCCGACTTGAACTGCCCGATATGACAAGTTTCGTGCAGTCCAGTCAGGCGTGATTCTAAATCAGCACCATAATCACGGATATGTTTGTTATGATTTTCACGAAGATTGTTCACCGCTTTATGAATAGCCTCTATGCCATCAGCCTTATTACGAGTCGCTTTTGTCGAGAAATTGGTGTGCATGCCCGCACCATTCCAATCGCCTGGCATCGGTTTGTTATCAAAAGAGACAATGACATCATAATTCTCTGCCACCCGTCTCAACAGGTAGCGAGCAATCCACATTTGATCCGACATCGTAAGCGGATCACATTGTTCATTTTCCACGCCCCGATAACCGACTTGAAATTCCCATTGTGCGGGCATAACTTCTGCGTTAATACCGTAAAATGCCAGATTTGCCTGTCGGCATAACTCCATGTGCTCTTCAACAATATCGCGTCCAAAGACACGTCCTGAACCGACCCCGCAATAAAAAGGACCCTGAGACTCAGGAAAACCACCACGGTCCGGCCAACCCAAAGGCCGGGTATAATCAAAAAAGGTGTATTCCTGTTCGAAGCCAATCCACGGATCGGCAGCTTCAGTCTGACGCATAAGCTGACGCAGTTCATCACGTGCATTTGTCGTATGCGGAGTATGATCGGAGTTATTTACCTCACACATGACCAGATAATGATTGCCTGGCGTGGTCCGCATCGGGTTTTTACAGTAGTAAACAGGCGCGAGTACACAGTCTGAATGCGAACCGTGCGCCTGCCAGGTAGACGAACCATCAAAACCCCATTCGGGAAAATCGTCAATGCCATTGATTTTAGCCGTGGTCAGAATGCGTGTCTTGGCGCGCAACTCATTGGTCGGAGTAGCCCCATCTAACCATAGATAATCCGCCGTTGCTAAAAGTTCGTTATTCATCATAAAGCTCCTTAACATTTTTAGGTGTTGTTAACAGTTGCTATTCTTTCAATAGTCATAGCCAGACATTTCAAGTTGGTTAAGACTAAAACAGATCAGAAAGTTTGTGTTCACTCATATTTATCTAATTGATGCCCCTTTTGGAGACAATAATTTTATTGCCGTTTTCAATCGGGCAGTATTCCAGACTATCTGATAAATTTTTAATCAGATGGATACCAAGACCACCGACCTTTCTATCTTCTAATCCGGTGCTTAAATCGGGAGCGCAATCGGCACTGTAAAGATTAAAATAATCCGCATTGTCGGTAATTTCCACAAAGAACTGATTGGTTTTTTCGTAGATATCAATCACAACTTCGGGGGTTTCCTTCGATTCTTTATAGCCGTGCTTGAAAATGTTAGTAATCACTTCATCCACACATATTTTCAAATCAAAAAACACCGTTTGATCCATAACAACCGATTCTTGATAATCATCAAAAGCACCCATGAAAGCGGTAATATCTTCCAGCCCTTTCAAGGTAAAAGAAAAGGCGTCAGCATGCGAATTTTTCTGTTCTTGGTTATACATTATTCTTGCTCTTTAATTGTGGTTCTTGATGACGACGTTCCCGGTCTTGACAGGATCGCGCATTGTAACACAGCCGGCGACTAATAAAGCCACCATCGTCATCAAGTTCAGCCTTTCAGCCACGCCAGCGAAACTGAAGCGCCAATATAACCTAACACATCAACATCGCGATGATTGCCGTGCCATTTTTATGACTGACTCATAAAAAGTCGGCGTTAGCTGGTTGGACTGTAGTCGCCAGCGCCAGTTGTCCGCGGTCGTGGCTGGCGTATTCATTCGGGCATCACCTCCGAGACCGAGATAATCCTGCATCGGTGCAATCGCTAATCGAGCATCGCTTGCAAAGGCAAGTCTGATCATGTCAGTATGGATGGTATCCGCAGACCCTCCACAGAGTCGCAAAGCGTTTGCACGGGTGGCCACCGATTCCTCCATACTGCGCGTATCATCGTTATCACCTCGGAACCAACCGAGTGTTGTGTTGGTATCGTGAGTGCCGGTATAACAGACACACTGTGGCGGGATGTCGGCAAGCTGAAAATCAGGGTTCTCCACTTCAAACTGTAAGACGCGCATGCCGGGGATGTGGTAGCGAAGTCGCAATGCCTCCACCTGCGCCGTGATCACACCCAAATCTTCTGCCACAACCGACAGATGACCCAGCGCATCACGCAACGCCTCGAAAAGCCTATCGCCGGGCCCCGCTTCCCAGACACCATATCGTGCGCTTTCAGCGCCGACAGGGATTGCCCAATACGCCTCGAATCCGCGAAAGTGATCAATTCGGATTATATCTGCCATCCTCGCAGCATGACGCAATCGCGCTATCCACCACTGATAACCATGCGCATCATGATAATCCCAGTCATACAGCGGATTACCCCATAGTTGTCCATCGGCACTAAAATAATCGGGCGGAACACCGGCGACCTGTGTCGGTTGAGCGTTATCGTCAAGTCGCAATAATTGCGGGTGCGCCCAAGCATCGGCACTATCAAGTGCGATATAGATGGGCATATCCGCAAACAAGCAAATATTGTGCTGCCGCGCAATCGTACGCAAGCTACGCCATTGCTGGTCAAACAAAAACTGGAGAATTTTAACCTGCTCAATGTCTTTCGCCGAAGCAACCCGTATTCGGTTAATTGCTGCCACATCACGGCATCGGTAAGACGGCTGCCATTCCTGCCAAGGTCGCTCGCCGTGTTGGGTTTTCAACACCCGATACAGCGCATAATCATCAAGCCAGAGCTGATCATGACAATGCCGAAATTCCTCATAACGCGATTTCAAGCGCACATCGGCTTTGTCACTAAAGCGCTCGGCAGCCATCGCAAGCAAGCTATTTTTTAGCGGAATAAGCCGCCCATAATCGACCCATGCAGTCGGCAACGATAGCAATGCCGCCACCGCATCGGCATCAATCAACCCCGCCCGTAACAAAGGTTCAATGCCAATCAAATTCTCATTGCCGGCAAATGCCGACAGTGGTTGATAGGGGGAATCCCCATAAGCCGTCGGCCCGGTCGGCAGAAATTGCCAAACGCCAATCCCCATATTCACCAGCACATCAACAAAGCGCACAGCACTGTCCGCAATATCGCCGATACCATAAGCCCCTGGCAATGATGAAAAATGTATGCCAACACCCGCCCGCCGCTCAGCTGGCAGAATGGTGTTATGTCTCTCTTTGGTTAGCATAATAACCGTCTTACCCGATTGCATACCGTGGCTTTTTCTTGACGAAGCACAAAACCGATATTTTATTGACAATTATGACTGCTTTCTGCCAGTGATAGTCATGATTATCGCTAAAATAATAATAGACAATATCATTCAGCATCATCGCCAACGGTAATAGGTGGCTTTAGACCAATCTATGGCTATTAAGCAGGTCGCACTTGAACAGACTTCGGTCTTGAGCTGCTCATAGAGTTCCAGCTTCTTTAAACGCTTGATAGCCTCTGCGCTAGAGGTTTCGTTAATTGGCCAGCTTCGGTATGATTTGATACGCAGGTTTTTGATCTGCATCGGGTAGTCTCCTGTATGGATTTAATAACTTACAGGCTACCCGGTTTTTACACTTTAAGAAGTCTCACTTCTATCTGAGCCCAGACACAAAGTGTCCCCGCGAGCAAGCTTGTAGGTAGCAAACCGAACAGTACGACCAATCGTATCATACGGCAAGTTTTATAGTGGAGGGCTTGACAATGCGTGTTCATATTCATATCTCCAACATTACCTTGCGATTAGTGGTCAAAACATCAACCGTCTGCTCACGCCCCACGCCTGGCAGTATAGCACTATCAACACTATCTACGTCAACCAGCATCCCGGGCATAACCAAATTGAACATGTTATGCGCGGAACAACACCTATTCAGATACCTATTTTCGCGATGTAGAACAGCGCAATTGCCAACAGAAATACAGTCTCAATGACCAAAATCGCCGAGTAGCTTGCGCCGACTCGGACAATGTTTGCCAGACTGGTTTTTACGCCAAGCGCCGAAATGGCGATAATAAGAAGCCAGCGAGATAACGTATTAAGCATCTCGACAATGCGCTCTGGAATCAGGTTGATATTCGACAACACAGCCAGCACCACAAACATGACCAGAAACCACGGCAGTCGCATCTTTTGATGTTGGGAGCCCCGAAAACTAATCATCACGACCATTAAAACAATCGGCAGAAGTGCCACACGCAACATCTTGATGAAGGTCGCAACCACACCCGCTTCCTCACTGATTGAATATCCAGCACCGACAACTTGTGCGACATCGTGGATTGTTGCGCCGATTAGAAAACCACTTTCGAGATGGCTAAGACCCAAGCTACGAAAAAGAATCGGATAGACAATCATGGCTATTGTTGACAGGGTGGTAACAGCGATGACAACAAACAACACATCTTTTTCCCGAGCGCGTCCAGGTGGCAATACGGCGGCGATGGCGAGAGCAGCTGAAGCACCACAAATGGCTACTGCCCCCCCGGCGAGCAGTCCAAATGCCAGACGCCGACCGAACGCATAGGACAGTATCGCACCACCGCCTAGTGTCGCCAGCACAAACCCCACCATCGCGAACATCGGTGTCAGACCTATTGTCTCAACATCGCCAAAACTCAGCCGCAATCCCAACAAACCGACACCAAGACGCAACAGCGTTTTTGAGGAGAACTCAATCCCCGGCGCACAACTCGTATCCTCGGAAAGGAATTGAAACGCCATACCAATCAGCAACGCGAACAACATCGCAGGTGCACCATAGTGTTCTGATAAAAATGTGGCGGCAACGGCAACCACCAGAGTCAGTGCCAACCCTCTGAAAAGTGTCTCGCCACGGGATTTCAGCAAGGAAAACATATACCCTCAAATAAAGTATTTACCCGGCACGAAACCCGCATCAAAAACCAACTTTTATCAGCACTCATGATACGCAGGCATCAGCACACAGCGCATAAAAAAATATTCAATGGTTTCAACCAACACAATCTGCTTGTGATATTGAAAAAAAGTCGTTCCCGGAAATCTGCCGGATTTCAGTTGTTAGGAAAGTGATAATATCAACTTGGCAAGACTAGCCGAAAATCAGCGGTATGTCATCAAGATTTCAACACAAAATGACCGCAACGAGTGTCCTACTGCTTGTTTCTGACATTAACTCAATTCATCGCTACTGGAATTTAGTGACGGTGTTTTAGGAAAACTAAAGGGTAGCAACGACAGCAAGCTCGTGATAATCTGGATGGCTGGTGGATACGACGTGTTGTCCCACTATACCCGACAGATAAAACCAAAAAATTGAAGAGGTAGGCTTAATGATCAATCCATCTGACACAGATACGGCGTTACTCATTGTTGATGTTCAAAATGATTTTTGCCCGGGGGGTGCGTTGGCAGTGGAAAACGCTGATCAAATAGTGGCTCCAATCAACACCTTATCCGGATTGTTTTCTAATATCATCCTGACTCAGGACTGGCATCCAGCGGATCATATCAGCTTCGCCGATAATCAGCCCGGAAAATCGCCCTTTGATACCATGCTATCACCTTACGGCGACCAGACCCTGTGGCCGACACATTGCATACAAGGTAGCTATGGCGCTGAATTCCATACTGATTTGGATAGCAGTCGCGCACAATTGATAGTACGAAAAGGCTTTCGTTCGGAAATCGACAGTTACTCGGCGTTTTATGAGAATGATCACGCTACCGCAACCGGATTGCATGGATACTTGAAGGACAGAGGGATTTCGACACTGGTATTGAGCGGACTGGCAACAGATTTTTGCGTTGCCTGGTCTGCACTTGATGCTGTTCGTCTTGGTCTGGATACGACGGTGCTGTTGTCCACCTGCGCTGCCATCAATCAGGAAGGATTCCTGCAAACGCAACTGCAAAAAATGCAACAAGCGGGTGTCAACATAACCGACACGCTATAATTTTCCAAAATACTTCAGAGTTTACCCCATCGTAGCAGGTCATTCATTTCCTGACATACCCTGCCCTCATCAACTAACGTTGTTATCAACTCAAGTACAGCACGGTTTTCAGAAAGCATATTGGCTTGATTAAGCAGAGAACATACTACCCAAGAGGCAAGGAAAACACGAAAAATGCTGTTGCTCGTTTTTTATGCGCGTTCTTGGCAGGGGAAAGGATTTTGGGGGGGGATCAGCGTTCCATTCTTCTGTTGCGAATGATGGTTTGGAAAAGTGATTTCGCATTGTTGTTCGTTGAAATTATGGATGCCGAAATGCCAGGCGTGATTTTGCCAGAGGTAATCGGCAGTTGCGGAATGTGGTTTATAGACTGCGGTATAGAGTGTGCCAAATCCACGGTTGTGGGCGGCGTTAAACACGGGCGGACGGAGAAAAGCACTTAATAGTCCCTCAGCAGTTTCTTCGACATCAGACATAATCGCTTGTATGGCACTTTCCCGTTGCAGAGTCGCTGTTGCCCAAGCATAACGTGGCCACTCTATTTTTCCCTGATGGTTAGTTGCAACTGGAACCTGACGAACAATCGCTGCTCTATCTGGAGCCACATAAACAGTAGCAAATCGTTGCTGTTTATCCACCAGCGTGATGTTGTATGACATGTGAGTGGGGACACGTTTTAACACGGCAATAGCAGATGCCGTGTCATCGCAAAATTCGAGGATATAACGCAGAATGACCGGTATGCCGAAACCCGTGCCGACATCAACCCGACCGCCAAATGCCAGCGATACTGCCAGACCCGATTCGTTGATGCCGTCAAGTACCCCCCACAACGCATCAGACATAGCGATGACTATTTGCTCATTCCATTTTGTTTTAAGTAGTACGCCTTCAAATCTGTTGATGTTGTAATCGTAATTGCGTAGCAGCACTGGTTCCTCGCCCGTCCATACTGCCTGAGTACATCCTGTCAAATAGGGTGGCGGACAATACATTGACAGGAAACGCGCCACACTATCTCTGCCACCCGCAAGTTCGGTCAACTGTCGATAGGTCGGTTCAAGTTCGGGCATATATTGCCGAATTTTTTTAACACACTCACCATAAGTCGGGCGGGCAGCGTCTCCCTGACACAGAAACCATGCGTGATACTCTGGCCACAGCCTGTCAAACAGTGTTACCCATTTTTCGTCTGCTTTATCCTGTTCAATAGCACAGAATGTTTTGCATCGCTGGGTTGGTGTCATCTGCTCAAATCTTGCTATAAAATCTTGAAGGCATCGCCCTGCAAAGAGACTGGCGGTGTTCGGGCATTTTTTGCTTGTTCCAAAGAGACGCCGCGGTAGTGACCGACAATGCCTTCAATCCATGCTTGAGCACGATCATTCAATTCAAAATCCTCTGTCATCAATCTGCCTCGCGTGATCAGTATGCCTAAATCCGCACCTTTGTAGCGGTAGTCTCCAGCACCGCTGATACGAAGATAAAAGCCGTGGCTTTCATCTTCAACAGCGCGGCGATGATAGTCAAAACGCGTGAAGGTTACGGCATTATCTTCCTGTAATCTCCAGATGCCAGATTGTGGCGCTTCGGTTATGTAGTCAATACTGTCATCAACATGCTTGATGACTAACTGGCTCCAATCGTCAATGTTATCCGCATCTGCCCATCGCTCATTCAGCGCCTCAATATCAATCTCAAATTCCTGATCGGAAAATTCGAGCAGGTGGAAAAGGAATAAGGGAGCGTCAGCATGTGCGAAAGCAGCATGATTGGTCATTGAGCTGGCACCAGTTACTCTGGGGTTAAGTTCGCCAAGATAGAGCGCATCATCGTCCAGATCAATCAGAAAATCGAGTTCAAAATAACCTCGATAACCTTCTTCGCGTAATGCCTCACCGAAAGCTCGGGTATAGTTTCTTGCTTTGTCCCGAATCTCCTGCGTAAACGCCTCGGCAAAAATCTCATTGCCACACCAACCACCTTTGTAGGGGGTGAGCTGCTTAAAACCAACCAGCTCGGTCATTAACGGGCCAACAATGGTTCCACATCGTGTCGTGCATGCCTCAATGGCAGAGCCCCGACAGTTGACCCGCTTCATAATTTTCACTTCGGGCTGGTTAATAATATCCGCACTATACTTATCCCAATCTTGCTCGCTGGATATGAAATAGGTGGTTTTTCCTGAATCGCCGAATGCAGATTGCAATACCAGATCATCGCCGAGCTTTTTCGTGAGTTTGCGTAATTGCGCATAACTTTCCACCTTTGCCAACACGTTGGGTACGCTGGGGACACCGGCACGATTACCAATACGGACGGTTTCAATTTTATTATCCATTTTCTGGCGTAATTGCGCGGACGGAAACCAGATATCCATACCGATTTCCTGACATAGTCTTTCTGTTTCCTGATCAAACATAAGGAACACTGCCTTGCCACCAGCACCACGATGTTCGATATAGTCAATGACTTCCTTGTGCTGCAACAGGTAATTGTTGATGTCTTCAATGCTGCTAAATTGCCGATAAGATTGTTCCTCAGGAATACGTACATTGGGATGTCTACGGTCAAAACAATCCAGGTAATTGATGTAACGAAAATTCCTTACCCACTCACTGATGCCGAGCAAATTAAAATTGGTCGCACTGATAAAATAAATCGGCGTTTCATTGCGATGAAAAAATCGCCGAATATCGGAAATACTTTTCAGTTTTTTGCTATTCATATCTGTAGCCTCATCAATTACCGGTGACGGGTCGCAAATCGTATCAATTACGGCAGTAATGACACCTTTCAAATTACACATGGTATCAATCATAAATTGAGTAACCGCATATCGGTTGTTCATCTTTTTGTTATTCTCTTTTCTTGTATTGAATAACGAATCAGCGCCTCATTATGGCGAACAAAATGCTGTTGTTTTTAGATGTGTCTTGATCGCGGCAGAATGTTCCATTTTGAGACCTTTGCACGAAAGCCATTTCACCTGCATGCTGCGTTAAAATCGTACTCAATCGGTCATTTATAAGCATAAACTCCCTCATTCCGTGCGTTTTTGCCTTGCCTGAAAGAGAAATCATCTTCCGTGCAAAGGTCTCATTTTCAATTTTCCATGCTCAATTCTTCCAACGCTTGTTTGTTGAAGACCTGAAGACCCAGTTCCGATTGATAGCCGTGAATTTCTTTGACGTCAAGTTTTTTCATAAAGGTTATAATATCGGCACTGACAATTTGTCCGGGGACTAATATGGGAAATCCGGGCGGATAGGGGATGACAAAACTCGCTGATACCAGTTCTAATCCGTTATCAATGTCTTGTGCAATATCATTTTTGCAGATGTCAACATATTCGCAATGTTGCTCATCATAAGCAAGGAAAAATGCTTTTCGCAGATCGCCCTCAGGCATCTGAACTGCAGAAGTTTGCTTGGCTCTGGCGGGGCTGAAGGCGTCATGGAAGCGACTGAAATCAGGCAACGGCGGTAAATCCCGAGTCAGCGACTCCACCCGCTTGTCAAACAATTTGCGTTCGGAACGCCCGTATTCTTCCTGCTCCTGATCAAGATCGTTGGCGATTTTATTCAAGACATCAATCAGGAATGCAACCGAACTTCGAGTCGTACCGATATTAGTCATAAACAAGACGGTATTGCGCGAAGTCTTGTTAACCTGAATACCATGCTTATCCATCAGATATTGGTTCTTGAAGGTGTCGCCATCAATACCAGTCGCGCCGACATACAAGGTTAATCGGGTCGGATCAATCACAAAATCATCCATTCCCCAGGCTTGTTCCATATGATCGTTTGCCCAACCCGTTTCGGAGTCGAAATAGGCTTCAATTTTTGATGGTCGATATTCTTTCGGCACCAAATCCCGTGCCACAAGAAAGCGGAAATAGCGATTGAGTTTCGGGCTGGCGGCAACTTGTTTTCGTATTGACATCGCCAGCTCAATTTGTTTTTGCACCATTTCATAACCTTCAAGCTCAACCTGACGACGACCGAGATCAAGAGATGCCACGATCTGATAATTTGGCGATGTTGAAGTATGGGTCATAAAGGCTTCATCAAAAGGCTCGGCACATTTTTGTTTGAAGTCCTGATCAAAAACATGAATCATCGAACCTTGGCGCAACGCCGTCAGCGACTTGTGTGTCGATTGTGTGGCATAGACCCTGATGCGTACTTTGTCGGGATCAGGTAACAGCGGTGTTTTGAGAAGGGTTTTGACAGAAGGGTTATCGGATAACGTCTGTTGTTGCTTTTGGTATAACACACGATATTCTTCGCTACGGTATTTTCTGATTAGTTTGCGAGCCGTTGCCATCGCGGTGCGTTGCCGGTAAGTCGGTGTAAATGCAGCAAAGGCAAACCATGCCTCGTCCCAGAGAAACATCAAATCTGGCTTGATTGCCAAACATTCTTCCATCACCTTTTCGACGTTATAGACGACACCGTCAAATGTGCAATTCGTCAGCAATAACATTTTCACCCTGTGCAGTTGACCGGCATCACGATAGCCGAGCAAGCGTTTCTTTATTTCAATCAGCGGTACCGCACCGTACATTGAATAGTCATGCAAAGGGTAGGAATCGAGATACGATACATGCGCCCCGGACAATACCATGCCATAGTGGTGAGACTTATGGCAATCACGGTCAATTAGGACGATGTCGGTCGGTTGCACCAATCCCTGTACGACAATCTTGTTCGCGGTCGAAGTGCCGTTAGTCACAAAATAAGTGCGTCTGGCACCAAATGCCCGCGCCGCATATTCCTGTGCTTTCTTTATCGGACCGTGCGGTTGTAGCAGTGAGTCAAGACCACCCGATGTTGCCGAAGTTTCTGCCAGAAATATGTTGATGCCATAGAACTTGACCATATCCTGAATCCAGTGTGATTTAGTCACCGACTTACCCCGAGAAATTGGCATCGCATGGAATACGCCAGTCGGTTTACGACTGTAAGTGCGTAACGCATTAAAAAACGGTGTTTCATATCGTTGCTGAATGCCACGCAACAAATTCAAATGTAGCTCCAAATAATCATCCTGTCGATAAAAAATACGGCGAAAGATTTTAGCTGAACTGTCGGCAATTGATTCCGCCGATTCATCAGTTACCAAATATAAATCCAGCTCGGGTCGCAACTGCTCAAGAAATCGTCCGAGCAACGGGCCATAACCAATATCGGGCATGTCCTCATATTCAGCATCGCTAATTGAATTGAGATAACGCTGTAAAATTTGCAGGTGGTTCTTGGAATGTAGCGGGAACTCATAGCGAATGACACACGCCTGAATATTGTAGTTAAACAAGACCGCAATCAACGCATCTTCAAAGCTGGGAACGGCGACAACATCATAGACGAAATCGTCCTCCTCACGACTAACCCGCTCAAAACTTTTTTTTAAGGTATGGATTTCCTGTCGCGCATTTTTATCCACAAACAAAACCTCAAAATACGGTTTCTGATGTCCGTCTTGTTGTTCCTTTTTATATTTCTGGTAATCGTCCCGTTCATCCTGCTTCAAATCCAGCGCAGAATTCAAATCAATACCACGAAGCCGATAACTATCGCTGGATAAAGCACGCACAACAATCTCAATACACCATGACAAGGTGGCATAATCGCCCTTCTTGAACAAACGCCACAACAACTCAAAATCTTCATCCGATGGAAATGCGGTGTACTCCTCCAAGGTCTGTAAAACAGACAACAAAGCGGATGTTTGTTCCGCAAGCGAAAGTGTCTCTTGCTGTCGTTGTTTTTTGGCACTTAACCGCGTGGTGTATTCTACCAACTTTTGCCAACTATCAAAACGAAACTGTGTCGGACTATGATAATAGTCTAAATCGGTTTTATCCGTTGATGTTGCTTGGGTAGTATAGCTGTTCAAAATCTCTCCCTTCTACTTGATTCAGTATCAGAACATCATACTACAAATAGCGGAGTATCGGCAAGAATTTATTGTTGAGCGTGTTAGAAGTAAATAGAACTGTCCGGATAATTAACACGTAAACTGTCCGCTTTGAATAACGCTCTTGTTAGAAGTAAATAGCACTGTCCGCTTTTGGCTAACGCTCTGCACATACCCTTTTTCTATGCTCTAATAAAATGCTATACTGAAGCCATCAATATCGGCATCAGATTATGAGTAGACAAGCATTACATGATTTACTTGCTCAACTAAAGCAACAACGTCATTGTGTTGACTTGGTTGATAGTGAGTATCAACAACGACTGGATGAGATTGTTGAATCTTTGGAGCAACAGAAGCTCTATCCTGAAACCTTTGATCAATACTCTGGTCTTAATCGGCAGATCAAGGATTTCATGCTTGACTATGAAGCGGCGCACCCCACCATCAGCAACCTTTTAAGTAGCCTTCAACAACTGTTACATAACTTCAAGATTTGATAAGCAATCCCCTCCCCTATTTTTCTCCATGAGGACGCGTTCCAATCTTCAATTCTCAATCATTCATTACGCCTTCAGGAGCAGTCTAACTGCCATGTTCGGGCAATAAAATCGCTATCTAGTCGTGCTGCTGTGAGTTTGCCTCCCCAGACGCAACCACTGTCCAGACTGATCATATTGTTGTTTTGAGTATATCCTAGTGCAGACCAATGACCGAAAACGATTCGCCATTTTTTGCATTTCATATCGGGGTGTTGGTACCAAGGTATTAACTTTTCGGGCTGATTGCCGGGTCGTCCTTTTTCGATGAAGTCCAAATTGCCACGGCTGTCGCAATAGCGCATTCGTGTCAGGGTGTTGGTGATAAAACGAATGCGACTCCAGCCGCTCAGGTTGTCTTGCCATCTGCGCGGATGTTTACCATACATTTCTTGCAAAAATTCTCGGTACTTTTGCCCCTGAATTTCGCGCTCCACCTCACCGGCATATTCGACCAGTTGTTTTCGGCTCCAGCCCGGGTAAACACCAGCGTGAACCAGTATAACCTTTAATTGCTGGTCGCAATACAACAAGGGTCGATGTCGCAACCAAATCATCAGTTCTTCCAGATCGGGTGCTTGTTGTAACTGCTGTAGTGTGTCTGTCGGGTGACTGCGTTTTATTTTTTCGGCAACGGCAAGAAAATGCAGATCGTGGTTGCCGAGTACAGTAACGACACTTTTATCCAATTTCTTAACCAGCCTGAGCGTCCGCAACGAATCGGGACCACGATTGACTAAATCACCAGTCAGCCAGAGTTTATCTTTGTCCGGATCGAAATTCAGTTTTTCCAGCAACGCTTCAAAAGGCAACGCACACCCTTGAACATCTCCAATTGCATAGATTGCCATAGTCGATCACCCCCAAACAATAACAAAGGGCTTCAGTCTTCTTCCAACAGTTGATTGATCAAGTCATCTTCGGCATCGCTTTCAAGCAACGGTGGCTTGCCATCATAAATCAGGTTCAGGCGTTGTTGACGATAGCTTTCACGAATGAAGAGATATTGGTCTGGTTGCAAATCGAGAATATCACCGACACCGAGTAATTGCTCCCTGGCAGCAATCATCCGCAGTATCTGTACATAATAAATCTGTGGGGAGTCAACATAGGACACCACATCAGCATAGACAGTCTGGGGAATCAGTCCGCTACTGGCGCGTAAATTACTCGGCCCAAAAAAGGGCAATACCAGATACGGTCCTGATGGAACACCCCAAACAGCCAGTGTTTGTCCAAAATCTTCGCGGTGTTCGGGTAATTTCAATCTGCTGGCAACATCAAATATGCCGAATATCCCTAATGTCGTATTGAGTAAGAATCGGGAGCTATCCCGACCCGCATGCCCTAATTTTCCTTGCAATAAATCGTTGAGCACAGTCATCGGCTGCCACAGGTTTGAGAAAAAGTTGCTCACTCCTGTTCGGAGCGGACTCGGCACAACCCGAGCGTATGTTTTAGCTATCGGCTTCAGTATCCAACGATCAGAGCTAAGGTTGAATTTCAATACGGCGCGGTTGGCTTTTTCAAAAGGATCCTTCGCCTCTGGAGAAGAGGTTGTCGCACACCCGCTTAACATAATGAGAGGCATAACAAAGGACAAAATGAGTAACAGAACAGAAGCCCATTTGCTCTGTGTTTTTTTAGTTCGGTTTTGCAGATGCCTGGAGACACCTGTGCGGATTGTTGTTCGCTTGATTCTCGTTAGTGGGTTTGGCATTGGCAAGAGCGTTGTTTGAGGTTGTTGGATTGTAGCAGTTTGGGCATCATGTTTTTCGCTCCTATTTGACATAACGGCCTACGCTAATATAGTGACACGATTGTTATGATACGAAGAGAATTTGGGGGTTCGCTGTCCAAAAATGGATGCTGGAATAACCGCCCTTGCCGCCCTATTCCTGCAATGCCATCATGCGGTTGTGAGCGTGTAGTGCGGCGACTTTATATGCCTCGGCGAGAGTCGGGTAGTTAAAGGCATTTTCGAGGAAATAATCTAGTGTGCCTTTCAGCGTCAGTACCGCCTGACCAATGTGAATTAACTCCGTGGCACCCTCACCAACGATGTGCACACCCAGCAGGCGGCGGGACTTTATTGAGAATATCATTTTCATTAAGCCTGATTGCAAACCCATGACTTTTCCACGTGAGGTTTCCCGTAGCTGCATAATACCTACTTCATACGGGATTTTTCTTTTGATGACCTCTTCTTCCGACATCCCCACACTGGACATTTCCGGTACCGCATAAATTCCATAGGGGAAAAATTCGGGTTGTTTGTGTACCTTTTCACCAAGCGCATCAAGCACAGCGATTCTGCCCTGTTCCAGAGAAGTCGAAGCTAAACTGGGGAATCCGATAACATCGCCTACGGCATAGACATGCGGGCAACTGGTTTGAAATTGTGAATTGACCACTATCCTGCCACGGTGATCAACCTCGATTGCCAGTTTATCTAATCCCAGTTTGTCGGTTGCGCCGACTCGTCCAGCTGCGAACAGAACCATATCTGAGGCGATTGAGCGATTACTGTCCAGACGCACCACACATGAACGGTCTTTACGACACTCAATACGGGTTACTGTCTGACCAAACTGCAACCGCAACCCGTCATTAACAATATCATGGCGAAAATGCATGAGTATTTCCTGATCCATAAAATCCAGCATGGTCTTGCGCGGTTCAATCAGCGTTACATTGATGTCCAGCGTTTTGAAGATCGTCGCATACTCCACACCAACCACGCCAGCACCAATGATGGTCAGCGAGCGTGGTAGCTTTTTTATACAGGTAACTTCGTCACTGTCAATAACGGTTTCCCCGTTAAACGGCACATAGTCCGGGCGATAGGTTTTGGTGCCAACCGCAACAATAAACTTGTCAGCGGTCAATAATACCGCATCACCATTGGCAGTGGCGACACTGACCACTTTTTCGCTGACAAACCGCGCATAACCGAGCACGATATTGACACCGTTGCGTACCAGATGATCTTGTTGGATGTCCACCTCACTTTGCAAGGTCAAATTGAGGCGTTGCATTAAATCCGATGCCTGAATGTCCGACTTGACCCGATAAGCCCGACCATAAAATCCGCGTTCTCGCCAACCGGTAAGATTTAATACGGTTTCGCGCAGGGTTTTACTTGGAATAGTGCCGGTATGCACGCAGACACCTCCGACCTGATTGACACCATCAACAATGGCAACATTTTTACCAAGTTTAGCCGCCTGAATCGCCGCGGTTTTACCCGCTGGACCACTACCAATTATTATCACGTCAAATTTCTGCATGTTTATACCATTGCTGTGTCTGTCAGATTCAGGAGTTAGCGACCATAAAGCTAATGCGCAGTACATTCTAACCTATACTGTCTGGTAATCTTGATTTTTTTACTTGCCAGTCAAATGCTGGAAAGAAAATTAGGTTAGAATAGTGCCCGAATTATGTTCTTGGAGTAATTATTATGTCTCGTTTTTACATTTTCTTGTTCTCTTCATTGTTACTGGTGTCGATTAGTTATGCGGCTGTGCCATTATCACTACTTACAAAGGACGATGAATTACCCAGTTTAGCTCCTATGTTGGTTGGGGTGCAACCGGCTATTGTCAATATATCGACCACAACGCACGTCCGTTCGCAGGATAATCCTTTGTTGCAGAACCCGTTGTTTCGGGATCCGTTTTTTCGTCGGTTTTACAACATACCCGACCAATCACAAACACCCAGCCGACCACAAATCGGTCAAGCCTCAGGGGTTATTGTTGATGCAAAAAACGGCTATGTCATTACCAATCATCATGTGGTCGATAAAGCCGACAAGATTACCGTGACGACTCAGGATGGGCGTAAGCTGGATGCCGTGTTGGTCGGATCCGATGCACCTAGTGACATCGCCGTCATTAAAATACCTAATGAGAATCTGACCGAAATAAAACTGGGGGTATCGGAAAAATTGCGCGTGGGTGATTTTGTCGTTGCCATAGGTAGCCCGTTTGGACTTAGCCAGACCGTAACTTCAGGCATTATCAGTGCGCTGGGTCGTAGCGAACTGGGCATTGAGGGCTACGAAGATTTTATACAAACTGATGCGGCCATCAATCCGGGAAATTCTGGTGGGGCATTGATTAACTTGCGTGGTGAATTGATAGGTATTAACACCGCGATATTGTCGCGTGGCGGCGGTAGTGTCGGTGTCGGCTTGTCTATTCCCGTGGATATGGTTAAAAGCCTGATGTCGCAGTTGCTTGAACATGGTACAGTGAAGCGGGGTCTGCTGGGTGTTGCGATGCAGGATTTAACGCCGACACTGGCAGAGAGCTTTGGCATCAGTGGTAAAAAGGGCGCGCTTATCACCCAAATCATTGCTGGTTCCGCCGCAGAAGACAAAGGCATTGCGGTGGGAGATGTTATTGTGAAATTGAATGATACCCGTATTGAACGAAGCGCAGACTTGCGAAATGCGGTCGGACTATTAAGACCAGGCGCATCTGCCGCCATTGAATACTATCGTGATAGTGTTTTGAAGCGTGTTACGGTTTACATAAAAGAGCGAGAAGAAGCGGTTGAGCGATTGGACGAGGGCAACGCCACAGAGCTTGACCTAGATCTAGGTATGATGAAACGATTGCATGGTGCGCGATTTCGAAATGTTGTTCCTGCGCAAGGTGCAGATAAGGATGAGAATAAAGATATGAACATGGATTTATTAGGAAAACATTTCGATGGCGGTGTTCAGGTTGTTGACATTGATCGCAACAGCCCTGCCATCAGCACTGGCCTTAGAAAAAACGATATTATTGTTAACATCAATCAGCAAAACATCGTTTCTATCAAACAACTGAAACAAGCACTTAAAAAGGCATCCGATGTGTTGGTGGTTAAGCTCATCAGAGATGCACGTTTATTGTTGCTGGTGATTCGGTAATTTCTGATAATCGGGAGTTGAAAACTGACAATGTCTCACCACCCAACTCACTACCTATTCCCAAGCGGATGATGCTCTGCGCCGTCAACAACCCATAAATTAACGATATGAGCGATTATCTGATTGCACCATCTATTTTGTCGGCTGATTTTGCACGACTCGGTCAAGAGGTGGAGCGTGTTCTAGCAGCAGGTGCGGATATGGTGCATTTTGATGTGATGGACAACCATTATGTGCCTAACCTGACCATCGGGCCTTTGCTTTGTGCGGCATTACGCAAGCATGGTGTTACGGCCGCCATAGATGTTCATCTTATGGTCAAGCCTGTGGATCGTATTATTCCTGATTTTGCCGATGCTGGCGCAAGCTATATCACATTTCATCCGGAAGCTTCCGAGCATATTGATCGCAGTTTGCAACTGATCAAGCAGTGTCATTGTCAAGCCGGACTGGTGTTTAATCCGGCTACCCCGCTTGATGTGCTGCAATATGTTATTGATAAGGTGGATATGATTTTGCTGATGTCGGTTAATCCCGGATTTGGTGGGCAGCATTTCATTCCGCAAACTCTGGACAAACTGAAACAAGCACGTCAAATTATCACTGACAGTGGACACGATATTCGTCTTGAGGTTGATGGCGGTGTCAAGGTCTCAAACATTGCCGATATTGCCCGGGCTGGTGCCGACACTTTTGTCGCTGGTAGTGCTGTGTTTGGTGCGGTAGATGCGGCTGATGTCAATGATTATGACAGCGTGATTGCGGCATTTCGTCGTGAGCTAGCCAGCGTCTGACTGTCGGTTTGCCGATATTATTGTGTCGTGTGTTGATACCCCCCACCAGCAGGGGAGACGTTTGCCTGAAGACGCTTCTGCTCTAGTCGATTCTCTGGCCAATTCCCTAGCCGATTCGTGATACCTTGAGCAGTTTCTTCAGGTCTTTGAGCAATAATCGTGGATCAAGCTCAAGCGGAATCATCATCATAACATTGCCTAATGGGTCAACCAACAGCGCGTCATACTTGCCTATATTATGTTGCTCAATGATGGGTCGTAACTGTTTCTCAATACCTTGCGCCGAGGGTTGCAGTAGCAGAATATCTGCGTGATGTTGCTGAATTATATTGGCTGCCACTGTGTCATTGATAATGATATAACGCTGGATACGACCCGCTTCTTTGCCTAATGCGATCCAAGTTTGTCGGGTGTTGTACAATGCCTTTTGACATGGCTCGAGACAGTCGTCATTCAGCAGATGAATGATGCTCCATTTATGTTTGAACGATGCCAATGAGATACGCTCCTGCTCAAACAAGTTGTTTTGAACGGCACTGTTTTCAAATGGCTTCAACACCACTAACGGCTCAATCAGCGAACTATGATTGGTTTTTCCTTGTGGTAATAATAGCGCGCCTAAACCGTAGTACCAGAAGAAGGCAACCAGCAACGGACCGAGGAATAACGAAAAAACAGCAATCAGTTTTAAGCGTGAACGCCAGTACTTGCTTGCTGCAAAAGTGTTGTTGTTGGTCATTTGCGGACTATTTGTTGGGATGCCATATAAAACCGAAAACCATCAATACCAAAGCCAACCCCCACCACTGTACCGCATAGCCGAAATGACGTGTCGCATTGATCACATAGGGCGACCAAATTTTGCTTAATCCGCGACCCGGATTTGACTCCATAACCACGACTGCTGCTTGCAATTCAAGTTGCAATGCGCTTGATAAGGCTGCCTGATCAAAATACTGGATGATTTTTGGCCATGAGCTGACATTGGTATATGCTGCCCCCAGCGTAAATCCCTTCTCTGGCACGGACAGTTGACCCATCACTTTTTCTGGCTGCGCCACACCATTATCGACTGCTACAACCTGCTCAATGCCCAGCTCAACATCCCAATCAATGTCCGCTCTAATCCGACTCTTTTCCAACCAACCCATATTAACCAGCAACACACTGTCATCGCTACTGAGCCGAATGGGTTGCAATACCTCATAACCCAGCTTGCCCTGATGGATGCGATTGTCCAGCAAGAATGTTTTCCCTTGTAACCAATGCCCCTCCAGCGTAACCATTTTGTACTTTATGTCGTACCAGTTTTGTTGTCTGTTTATGACTATGTGCTGATTTTGCTGTTCAGCGCGTGCCTCAATTTGATTTTTTTCCAACCCTCTGCTAACCTGCCAACCACCTAACCCCAGCAATAACGACAAACAAAACAAATAGAGTAGCCTAATCAGATATTTTGCTGGTTTTTTCTTAGGATTCGTGGTCATATCTGGGTGTTTCTGCCCACTATTTGAAATGCTCGACACTTTGACCCACTCTTTGATATGACAATGTTAAAAATTATACTGGTCGCACTTTTACTGTTTGTCATCATCAGCTTATTGACCGCCTTTTACTATATGGTCAAGGACCCTTCTGCTTCTACACGAGTGGTTAAAACGCTGTTCGTGCGCGTGGGATTGTCGCTGTTTATTATGCTACTGTTATTGGTTGGCGTACAATTCGACTGGATTTCCCTGCACGGATTCGGGCAGTAATCGGTTTTGAATTACGAATTACGATTGCGAAATACCGGTTTTCAATTAGATAACATAGACAAAAATAAACAGCCCTAACCACACCACATCAACAAAATGCCAGTACCAAGCGGCAGCCTCAAAGGCAAAATGCCGTTGCGGGGTGAAATGCCCACGTATTGCGCGAAACAGCATCACCGTCAATATAATTGCACCCAGCGTAACATGCATACCATGAAATCCGGTCAACATAAAAAATGTTGAGCCGTAAATGCCGCTACCCAATGTCATGCCTTCATGGTAGGCTTCAACATATTCCACGCCTTGCAAATAAACAAATAGGAAACCGAGGCAAACGGTCAGCAACAGACCGATTATAATTTGCCGGCGATGGTTTAATTTAATCGCATGATGCGCCCAAGTTACCGTTATTCCAGAGGTGAGCAGAATAACCGTATTGATGAATGGAAGCGGCCACCAGCCCATGTGAAAATCACTTTCACCTAAGTTTTCCGGGCCATTGGTTGGCCAAATCTCGGTATAATTCTGCCACAGTTGCATATGGGTTGAAAATCCGGAGCCCTCACCTAATAGCCAAGGCGCCGAGAATATGCGAGCATAATACAGCGCACCGAAAAAGGCGGCGAAGAACATCACTTCCGAAAAAATAAACCAGCTCATTCCCAGCCGAAAGGACATGTCTTCCCAAGGCTGATATGAACCTGATTCGCTTTCCCGAATCACCGTTCCAAACCATCCAAACAACATCACTATCATCAGCACCAAACCGATAATGGAAAATACTGGGCCCAGCGTACTGCCATTCAAGTAGGCAGCAAATCCCCCGGTCAGCAAGGTCAATGCAATGGAACCAATCATCGGCCATTTTGCCGTTTCGGGTACAAAATAGTGATTACGTGCTGTCTCTGCCATTGGCTTACCTCTAAATATGTTAGTTTGTTCGATTGTTTACGTCAAAAAATGTATATGAAAGCGTTACTGTATTGATGTCTTTCGGCAACTCCGGGTCTATCACAAAAATTAACGGCATTTGTTTTATTTCGTTCGCGCTAAACTTTTGCTGGCTGAAACAAAAGCATTCGGTTTTCTTGAAGTAACTAGCCGCTTTTGCTGGTGCCAGACTAGGCACAGCCTGCCCCACCATCTCTTTATTCAGTTGGTTGATGGCAACATAATTAGTCTTGTAGGTTTGCCCTGGATTAGCCCACATACTGCTTACTTGCGATGTGAATTCCCAGGGTGCGTTCTGATTCAAGACACTGAGAAATTCTACTTTCACCAATCGCTGTTTATCAATTTTTAATGCTTCTGCTTGACGCACCGCAATGCTACCGGTTTTACCATTCAAACCCGTCAGATCACAAAACACATTATAAATCGGCACCATCAAGTAACCGAACCCAAACATAACCAGCGGAATCAGAAAAAGATAGCCGATTGTGTGTTTGTTGATGGGTCTTTGCTTGTTCAATGGCTGTTTTACGGTTACTTGCTATCGTTCTTTATCATTGATAGCCGACTATAACCGACCGCTACCCGCTAAAAATATAAAGCCCGCATAAATCGCCAGCGCAACGATAAAAAGTATTATCACTGTATTTCGTGTCTTTCTGTTCATCCGACGCACATTCATCACTCAATTCATAACGCGCAATTCGTAATTAGCAACACTATCTAACCATCGGTTGTACCGAAAAAGTATGATATGGCGGTGGTGAGCTTACCGTCCATTCCAAACCCTCTGCACCTTCCCAGACTTGATCGCTGACTTTTTCACCACCACGGATACATTTCAGCACCAAAATCAGTAGCAAAATCTGGGAGAAGCCGAAACCAAATGCGCCGATAGTCGAAATCTGGTTGAAATCCGTAAACTGGACAGCATAGTCCGGAATACGTCGTGGCATTCCCGCGAGTCCAACAAAATGCATCGGAAAAAACAAAACATTGACAAAAATGGTTGATAGCCAGAAATGACATTTACCCAATCCTTCGCTATACATATTGCCAGTCCACTTGGGTAACCAGTAATATACACCAGCGATAATACCGAACAGGGCACCGGGTACCAACACATAGTGGAAATGGGCGACCACAAAATAAGTATCATGATATTGAATATCAATTGGAGTCATCGCCAGCATCAAACCGGAAAACCCGCCAATGGTAAATAGCACCACAAAACCCAAAGCGAACAGCATAGGCGTTTCAAAGGTCAGTGAGCCGCGCCACATGGTCGACACCCAGTTAAATACCTTAACGCCTGTGGGCACCGCAACCAGCATAGTCGCAAACATAAAAAACAGTTCACCAGTCAACGGCATACCAACAGTAAACATATGATGCGCCCAAACAATAAATGACAGGAAGGCGATAGATGCGGTGGCATAGACCATCGAGCTGTAACCAAATAGTTTTTTGCGGGAGAAGGTCGGGATAATTTCGGAAACCAGACCAAATGAGGGCAAAATCAATATATACACTTCGGGATGACCGAAAAACCAGAAAATATGCTGGAACATGACCGGATCACCACCACCTGCCGCGTTGAAAAAGCTAGTGTCAAAAAACTTATCGGTTAATAACATGGTCACTGCACCCGCCAGCACTGGCATAACCGCAATCAGTAAATAGGCAGTAATAAACCAAGTCCAGACAAATAATGGCATTTTCATAAATGTCATACCCGGTGCGCGCAGGTTCATAATGGTGGCAACGATGTTGATTGCGCCCATGATGGATGAAATGCCAAGCAAGTGAATCGAGAAGATTAAAAATGGAAAAGCATTGCCGGTTTGCAACGACAGCGGCGGATACAAAGTCCAGCCCGATGCCGGACCGCCCCCCTCCATAAATAAGGTGGACAGCATCATAAAAAAACCAAAGGGTAGGATCCAGAAACTCCAGTTGTTCATACGCGGTAACGCCATATCCGGTGCCCCTACCATCATCGGCAACATCCAGTTAGCCAACCCCACAAAAGCCGGCATAACCACGCCGAAAATCATAACCAGCGCATGCAACGTTGTCATCTGGTTAAAGAAATGCGGATCAACAATTTGCAGTCCGGGCTGAAATAATTCGGCACGAATAACCAGTGCCATCGCACCACCGATGAACAGCATAATAAAGGAGAACCATAGATACAGGGTTCCAATATCCTTGTGGTTGGTGGTGGTAACCCAGCGCATTAAACCCGGTGCGGGGCCGTGGTCGTGATCGTGGTGGTCGGCGGTTGTCGAGTAGGCGTTCATTGATGCTGTCCCAAGAGGTTCGATTTAGGTTGAAAATTTATTCAACGCCATACTTTGCTTTCATATTGTTAAGCAAAAATTTTGCGTTGTAGGTAAAAAATTCCGATGGTTTTTCTTCGTACAAAACAATCGTATTCGATATGCTTGGCTTGGACAATGTATGTACTCCGGTTGTGGTGGTGGTGTAACCACCGTAGGAATTGCTTGTCGTATTGTAAGTTGTCGGCGTTGTATAAGTGTGAGTCGCATTTCTTTCATCAATGATTGCAAAATACGCAAATCCATGTCCCAGTGCTAGCTCTGCACTTCGCATAAGCGTAAAATCAGTAGCACGACTCTCGCTGGTGAAAGCATTCCCATTGAATGAAACTTTAAATACATTTTCGTCTAACTGAATTTCCGAATAGCCTCCGCTAAAACCAGAGGACTGATAGGAAGTAGCGCATCCTTGGATGAGCAATGCAATAACAGTGACGATGATAGAATTTTTCATGGTTTTGTTCAGCACGCTGCCGCGACACTAGGCCTCATAACCATATCGCCAATGCGGCATCGCATTGAGATAATCGTCAGCCCAACGATCAAGTTCGCCGGGATCACCGCCGATGCATCCATCCCACGCTAGGCGCGCCCACGCTTTAACTCCTTCACACACTTCTTCGCGCGATTTCACTTTTCCCTTTGCATCAACGCAAAACTTGCAATAGTGGTCACGCTGACTAGCGTCGTTATCGTGCCGCAACGATGCGGCGCAAGATCGACAGTGTGCTGTTGGTTTCATTGATATTGTTCTCGTAAAATTATAAATTTAGTTGCGCTCACGTCACCGCGCCGCCTTGACCGCCGCTGGCTGCAACACCTCACCAGTGTCGTTACCCCAAGTATTTCGTTCATAGGTAATCACCGCGGCAAGCTCCACATCACTGAGTAGTGCGGCAAATGCCTGCATGGTGGTGCCGGCTTTGCCTCTCATGACGATGTCGATGTGGGCTTCAATATCTTCGAGTACCATCTGACTACCAGCAAGTGCCGGAAATACCCCGCTAATGCCTTTACCATCGGACTGGTGACAAGCCACACAGGTAGTCCCATAAACCTGTTCACCTTTTTTCATAAGTTCAGCCATAGTCCATTGCCGATCCGCGGAATTTGCCTCCTCCTTTGCGATCGCTAATTGCTGATCAACCCACAGGTTATAGTCTGCCTCCGTTTTCGCATGCACCACAATCGGCATAAAAGCATGGTCACGACCACAAAGCTCAGCACATTGACCACGGTAAATTCCGACTTTGTCCTCGTCAATTTTAGTCCACATTTCATTGATGAAACCGGGGACAGCATCTTTCTTGACTGCCAGATCGGCTACCCACCACGCATGCAACACATCATTTGAAGTTAGCAGAAAGCGGATTTTTTTGCCGACAGGTAACACCAGAGGCTTGTCCACATCAAGCAAATAATTCTCCACCGTAGCCGGATCAATACCGGAATTCAGTACTGCCGCTTCTCTGCTACTGTCGTGCAGGTTGCTAACAAATCTGATGCCTTCATCAAGATACTCGTATTCCCATTTCCATTGGTGCCCAGTAATCTTGATGGTAACATCTGCATTTGAGGTATCTTCCATCGCAATCAGGGTTTTTGCGGCAGGAATCGCCATAACCACCAAAATAACAAAAGGCACAACAGTCCAAAGCATTTCTGCGGTGATGCTTTCGTGAAACGTCGCTGGAGTTGCACCTTTGGATTTTCGATGTTTGATGATGCTGTATGTCATAACAGCAAACACCACAACGCCAGTAACCACACATATCCATAATACCATCATGTGCATACCGTAAATCCTGCGGCTGATTGCGGTTACCCCTTGGGTTAAATTGAGTTGCCAGTCCGCCTGTGCCGTGAAACTGATTGCCCATAGAGATAGCCCCAACACGACTCCAGCCACTCTCCCAAGTGATCGTTCAAGTACTTGTTCAAAAGTTCGTTGCATTTTCTTCATTAAATTTTATGAATCCTCACCAACAATGATACCAATGTAAAAACCAAATTATAAGGGTCACAACACCCACAGTCCAAAATTCCCGCCATACAACACAGCAGAACAACCTGATGACCCTAAAGTATGACTGACCGCGAAAAAAGCGCGATGATAGCCAAACTACCGGCACCTTACAAGCACCCTATCCAGCGTAGCACTATCCCACAATTGTTGCTACTTTCTGTGCACAACCACACTACTGATTATAACTTCAAAGCATGACTTTGGGGTGTTTGTTTATGCCCTATCGTCTTAACCTTCGTCTTTAAGACGCAGTCGCCACTAAATATTTAACCCCCAACCAGATTGAGACCACAAAAACCACCAAAAAAATAAGGCCTGCCGCAAAAAAATGCCAGAATTTCCCGCTTTCAAAATCACGTTTGCGATTTGCATCATTCTGCACACCAACAAATGAAGAAAAAACGCTTTGCAGAATCGTTAAGAACGTAACTTGCGACTGCTCAGGCGTGGCTTCTTCCGCCGTTTGTACTTGTGGTGGCGATGGCGGTGGCGATGGCTCGTTCATGGTTTTATGGTGCAGTGATAATGTGGTGATTTACGGTATGAGACCTTTGCACGAAAGCCATTTCACCTCCATGCTACGTCGCCTAAAAGCGCCTACTGTTGGTAAAAATGGACTCACTCGGTCATTTATAAGCATAAACTCCCTCATTCCGTGCGTTTTTGCCTGGCCTGAAAGCGAAATCATCTTCCGTGCAAAGGTCTCGGTATGTTAATGCATAAAATAGCTACGGATAATAATTCGGGCATAGTGATCGAGCAGTAAAAATCCGAATAAGGCACTCAGATAAAATATCGAATAACCAAAAGTTTTCATAGCATATTGATCGCCGTCACTGCGATATAACTTCAACGAATAAAAAACAAAACCGGCACCCAGCCCCAATGCGCCGACCAGATAAATGGTACCACTCATCAACACCACAAACGGCATGAGAGTAATAACCACCAGCAAAATAGTGTATAGCAAAATATGCAGCTTGGTGAAGGCAATGCCGTGAGTGACTGGCAACATCGGCACGGCGACTTTGGTATAATCATCTACTCGTCTGATTGCCAATGCCCAAAAATGCGGTGGTGTCCAGATAAAAATAATCAAAAACAACAACAGGGCTTCGCCATGAATCTCACCCGTTACCGCCGTCCAGCCCAATATCGGCGGCGTTGCCCCTGCCACCCCACCGAGTACGATATTTTGCGGGGTACTGCGCTTGAGAAACATGGAGTAGATAATCGCATATCCAACCATAGAGGCAAAAGTCAAAATGGCCGTTATCTGATTAACAAAGCTCAGCAAAATGATCATCGACAACACGGCCAGCAGCAATGAAAAAGCAACCGCCTGTTTGCCACTGATGCGTCCTTTTGGCAGGGGTCGGTTATGCGTGCGCTGCATACGCGCGTCAATTTCCTCATCAACCCAATGATTAAGTGCCGCACCCGCCGATGCCGCCAGAGCAATGCCAATCAACCCCCAAAACCAAGCATTAAATGGTGGCAATGCCTCTGTGGATAAAAACATGCCCACCAGGGCAGTGAATAAAATCAGTAGCACAACTTTTGGTTTGCACAACTGCAAATATTCGCGCCACTGGACTCGGTGTTGAATTGCTTCCGTCATCGTTAAAATTGTTGCTCTGTACAGCCCACATTTTACTCTATAATTATGCTCAATATCGGCATTGTCCACCGACATTGGACAAGCGGAAGATGCTTACGCGTGCTATTCTAGCAAAATTATGCTGTGATTTTTTAATGACGCATGAACAGAACAAACTGACAAAGAGCCGCCACGTTATGGTTGCTGGAAAGCCCCGCTACTACGGATGCGCATCCCGAAAAAAAGGCGTAGCAGATAATGCGTATTGTTCATTTTCAACTAAAAATCACCTGCCCATGCTCGTATTCATGTTACTCGGAACAAGCATTCAACTCGACCATCATCTGCTCACGCATAACAAATTTTTGTGGCTTGCCAGTAACCGTCATTGGCAGCGTATCTTTGAAACGAATGTAGCGTGGGATTTTATAGTGTGTGATTTGATCTTGACAAAACGTCTTAATCTCCTCTTCGCTGGTGTCAAGACCACTTTTAAGTACAATCCAAGCGCATAATTCTTCACCGAACCGGTCATCTGGCACACCAAATACCTGCACATCTTGCACTGCTGGATGCCGGAACAAGTATTCCTCAATTTCACGCGGATAAATGTTTTCGCCACCACGAATCACCATGTCCTTGAGACGACCGACGATACTGCAATAACCCTGGTCGTCAATGATGGCAAGGTCTCCGCTATGCATCCAGCCATCACTATCAATAGCATCGGCAGTTTGTTTTGGGTCGCCCCAATAACCTTGCATAACCACATAACCACGAACACATAATTCGCCACGCTGACCAACCGGCAATGTCGCACCGTCTTCGCCGATAATTTTGACTTCAACATGAGGATGAACCCGGCCTGTGGTCGCCACCCGTCGATCAAGCGGGTCATCGGTATGGCTTTGAAAAGAGACCGGACTGGTTTCGGTCATACCGTAAGCGATGGTCACCTCGGATACGTGCATATCGGCAGTCACGCGCTTCATAATTTCAATCGGGCAAGGTGCGCCAGCCATAATACCGGTGCGAAGCGCACTCAGATCGAAACGGCTGAACTCGGCGGCTTCAAGCATAGCGACAAACATGGTAGGCACACCGTAAATCGCGGTGCAACGCTCATCCTGCAAGGTTTGCAAGGTAGCTCGTGGCTCGAAAGATTCCCCCGGAAAAACCATAGTGGAAGCGGTGGACATACAGCCAAGAGAACCCATTACCATGCCAAAACAATGATACAGTGGCACGGGTACACAGAGTCGGTCAATTTCGCTAAAACCCATACGCCGCACCACAAAGCGCCCATTGTTGATGATGTTGGCATGACTCAGGGTGGCACCTTTGGGCGTCCCCGTGGTTCCACTGGTGAACTGGATATTGACGGCATCATCGGGTTTGAGTGCGGCGCTGATACGGTCGAGCTGCAAATGCCATGCCGGACCGCCGAGACGAGCGATATCGTTATAATTAAACATCCCTGCCGTTTTATCTTCACCCATGCGGATAACGATACGAAGCTGTGGCAACTGTCCCGCCTGCAATTGACCCGGTTCGGCGTGTGTCAACTCTGGCGCTAATGATTGCATCATTTCAAGATAGTTGCTTGATTTGAATTGCGCCGCAATAACAATCGCTTTGCACTCGACTTTACACAGTGCATATTTAAGCTCAGCCAAACGATACGCTGGATTGATATTGACCAGAACCAGACCAATACGCGCACTGGCATATTGCAGAACGATCCACTCCACCCGATTCGGCGACCAGATGCCGATTCTATCTCCGGGTTTGAGACCAGTAGCCAGCAATCCCGCCGCCAGTGCATCAACCCGCTGTGCCAGATCATGGTAGCTCCAGCGGATATTCTGTGCCGGAAATACCAAGGCTTCGCGCTCACCAAAGTGCGCGACCGTCTCGCTCAATAACGCAGATATGGTTTTGTGCCACAGTGGCGGTTGCCGTTCGCCGAGCACATGCGACAAACCATTACGGGGAGCCAAATCAACGATAGTATTACGCTTACCGTAATCGGACGAATCAAGGGAAGTGATGGGTTTGCTCAGATCTTCAATCATCGGGTTTTGCTCATCAAGTTTCTGATCGTAGGTATTTACCAGCAAGGCTAACCATCAGAGATAACTACAGATTCAGCAATTCTACCCATAGCACTATTGATCGTGCCAGTCCAACGCTTGTTCAAAGGCATGTGCAGCACGATAAATGGTAGACTCACGATAATGCTCTGCCACCAGCATCATGCCGATCGGCAACCCCTCGCTCATACCACAAGGCAAACTCATCGCCGGATTGCCAATCAAATTGAACACGCAAGTATTACCGACCATTTCAAACGCCCGCTGAATCGACAGATCAAGCGGAGCATCCGCTGGTGGCAGTGGTGGTGCTTTAATCGGTAAAGTTGGCATCAGTAACAAGTCATATTCGCTGAATACGCGCTGATAATCACCGCGTAACTGACGGCTGAGATTCTGCGCCTTGCCGTAGAACCGACCGCGGTAATAAGTCTGAAAATATTCACCTAAAAACATACAGACTTTAAGGGAGTCGGATAACTCATCAGCACGCATGCGCCAACCAGCAAAATAATCGGCCAAATTGGGTTGATACAAGCCACGGTAATTGGTGCCGAGCGCGTTGCCGTGCATCATCAGGTCTTGTAGCCCTTCAACCGCAACAGCAGTCCAGTAAGCCGGACCTTGTAAGTGTCCAGAAACGGATACTTCGCTGATCTCGGCGCCCATAGAGCGAAATTTTTCCGCTGCACGACGCACCACAGCATCCACATCTTGTTCGCTCTCGGGACGCGCAAAAGCTTCGGTGAGAACACCTATTTTAAGCCCGCTGACCGACTGTTCCAGGGCACCGGTATAGCGGTCAGTGGGTGGGTCGTTTTGTCGCGGGTCAAGGCCGTCTGCACCTGCCAATACCTCCAGCAACAGCGCATTATCAGCGACGTTTGCGGTGATGGGACCGACGTGGTCAAGGGTCATCTCGATGGGAAAAACACCCGTATAGGGCACCAGTCCGTGGGTTGGCTTCATGCCATAGCAACCACAATTGCTGGATGGAATGCGAATTGACCCACCTTGGTCACCACCGATAGCCATATCCACTTCACCGGCGGCCACCAGCGCGGCAGAGCCGCTTGATGAACCACCCGCGCTATGACCGATTTTCCACGGGTTATGTACCGCACCAGTGGCGCTGGTGTGGCTACCACCAGACAAGCAAAGATATTCGCAAGTCGCCTTACCGCTGATAGTCGCACCCGCATCAAGCAAGCGCGTAACGATGGTCGCGTCAATGTCGGGAACATAACCTTCAAGCACCGATGCGCCGTTCATCATGGCCACTCCAGCCAGGCTAATGCTGTCTTTAAGCGCAATGCTTTTTCCTGCCAACACACCATCGGCAGCGCCCCTGACTTGACATTGAACATACCAGGCATTGAGTGGGTTGTCTTGCGTTGCCGGACGAATACCCCCAGTGCGGGGATATTTCACCAGCGGCTGATAATCCGGTTGCGCGCTGATTAGGTCGTAAGCCTGCATGTAAGGTTCCATGACACGCTGATAATCTGCTAACTCGTTGTCGTTCATCGACATAGCGAACGACTTCGCCATGCCTTGCATTTGTTTTAGATTGGGACGTTTGATTGCCGTACTATTTTGGGGGTTGGCAATAGTATCTGGTGTCGCTGACGGCGCTAACTTGGTTGGATTTTTGAGCGAGGCAGGAGATGTATTATTGATGGTGGGGCGATCATTTTGTGCCACACCAAGATTAATGAAGTCAGCAAGAAAATCGGAGTTTTTGGCATCAACACCAGACACTTCACCGTGAATTTCGCCATGTTCCAAAATCAGCACACGATCAGCCAGATTGCCAAGAAAATCAAAGTTTTGCTCAACCAGCAAGATGGTCAGACCACTCTCCTTACGAATTCGTAACAATGTATCGCCAATCTCTTCAATGATGGACGGCTGAATACCTTCGGTTGGCTCATCCAGAAAAATCATAATTGGGTTTGACATCAAACAACGTGCTATCGCCAGCAACTGTTTCTCACCACCTGAAAGATGATCGCCCTTGCGCTCAAGTAACGATGCAAGTCGTGGGAAATCATGGAGGATACGATGTAGCGCATATTCTTCATCGTCGTTGCCAGAACATGCGAACAGCAGGTTCTCTTTAGTTGTTAGTTGCGGGTAAATGCCCCGACCCTGGGGAACGTAGCCGACACCCAGCAAGCTACGCTGGTATACCGGCAGGTGCGTGATGTCATGACCATCAAAGGTGACAGTGCCACTACTCACCGGGAGGTACCCCATCAAATGCTTGAGCAGGGTGGTTTTACCCATACCGTTATGCCCAAGCATGCCAACAATTTCAGATTCGCCAATATGCAGTGAAATATCGCGCAGCACCGGCACATTGCCATAACCACCACATAAATTATGAACATCAAGCAGCTTGCGGTCTGCTACGCGCGCGCTCGCCTCAACGACTGATGGGTTATTCATGTTGTTGTTTACGCCATCGTTCATGCCGACCGCCCCAAATAAACATCGCGCACCACCGAATCTGCGAATACCGTATCGACATCGCCTTCGCACAGCACTTGCCCCTGATGCAGCACGGTTATCTGTTCGGCAATCATACGCACAAAACGCATATCGTGTTCGACCACTATCACCGTCGCTGACCGATTAATTTCGCGAATAACATCGGCAATCAGATCGATCTCATTGCTACTCATGCCTGCGGCAGGTTCGTCAAGCAAAACCAGCCACGGCTTCTGTGCCAGCACCACGGCAAATTCGACCAACTGACGCTGCCCATGCGCCAGCATATTGAGAGGCTTTGATGCCAGATTGGTAATAGAGAAGCGTGTCATCATTTGCTGAGCTATACGACTGGATTCGATAACATTGCATTTTCTACGCGCCGACAGCCAGATATTTTCACGCACTGTTAATCCATCCATGACGTTAGGAACCTGGGTTTTGATACCAATCCCGCGCCTCGCTATTTGATTTGGTTTAAGTGTGGTGCAATCCACACCACGCAGAAAAATTCGCCCTTCGCTGGGACTCAGGATGCCGGTCAGGCATTTGAAAAATGTGCTTTTACCGGCACCATTAGGACCAATTAAACAACGCAACTGTCCTTCTTTTAGGCGGAAACGAACACGACTGAGTGCTGCCATCCCGCCGAAATGAACGCTTATGTCCTGGGCTTCAAGAACGGTACGCGCCATCAGTTTTTGTGATCCGCATCGGTCTTGGCGTTGAGGTTGACATGATCATCATGCCGGTTGCGCTCGGTTAGCGTGCGCCGCTGTATTCGGTGACGATGACGCGTTAAGCGTCTCCCAAGCATTGATAGCCGGGGTAAAAAACCATGCGGCAGGCGCAATACAACCAGAATAAGCAACAAACCCATAATCAAGCTGTTATCAATGACGCTTTGTTGTCCAAGTAAAAATTTGAGCCAGCCAAGCGAGGCGGCGCCGATTACCGGGCCAATCAGGGTGCCCGCACCTCCAATAATGACCCAGATAATAATTTCAGCGGATTGTTTGAGACTGAACAAACCCGGCGTAACAATCTCTGACCAGTTGGCAAACAATGCCCCTGCCAGCCCGGCTATGCCACCACCGAATGCAAACAGCACGGTTTTAAAACCATATGTATCGTAGCCTAACAGTTGCATACGAGTTTCATTTTCGCGGATACCAATGACGATACGACCAAAACTGCTGGACAACAGCAAACGACAACCAATCAGACAAAACAACAACAGCAAGAAGCAAAAATAATACAGACCAGCATCAATCAACCAAACCTGTTGATTCCAGGGCAGATGCAAGGTTGGAAAACCGGGGATGCCATTGAAACCACCGAGTCGTGCTGTGCCGATGACCCACTCCTGCCCGGCAGTAGCGTTCATAAACTTGAACAAAATCAGGGTTACAACCAGCGTTACTACGGAGAGGTACACATCGCCGAGACGACCGTAAAACATCAATGCCCCCAATACCCCAGCGAATAGTGCCGGAATAGCAATAGCAAGAAAAAAAGCCAGCCAAACGGCATTAAAATTGATAGCGACGATGGCAAACGTATAGGCCCCAATGCCAAAAAAAGCCGCCTGTCCGAAGCATAAAATACCACCATACCCCCAGATCAAACCGAGGCTTAGCGCAAGAACCCCGTAAACCGCGAGCAAGGTCAGCGTGTAATAGTCCGCAATCAAGGGCAAAATCGCCATAATCACCAAGCCGATGATGGAGCCGATAGCAAGATTACTGGTATTTTGTCGTAGAGGTCGCATACCTTGTTAGATCATATACTCAAATACGGTTCTTGAAATACTTGCCAGAAATTCCCGAAGGCAGTATTCGCAGAATGATTAGTGCAACCGCCAGCAACGCCAACTCACCAGCAATCGGGGTAATCAACGTGGTAAAAACCTGTGAAATAGCACCAAACAATCCAGCGCTGGCAAGTAATCCGGAAACGACTGAGGAACCACCCGCAATAACGGTGATGAAAGCCTTGCCAATATAATTGGCGCCACTACCCGGCGCGACCGCCACCAACGGTGCCAGCACACCACCAGCCAACCCGGTCAATGCCGAACCGCAGGCGAATGTCATCATATAAACGCGGGAACTATTAACACCGAAGGCAACAGACATCTCGACATTTTGCATGGTGCCTCGCGCAACCAGCCCGAAACGGGTATGGCTTAACACCAGCCAAATCGCAAACACTTGCACCGCTGCCAGTAAAATCAGCAATAAGATGTAACCGCTGACTCGGTACGAACCAACGCCGAAGCTACCGACCGGCAAGGGGATGCCAGTGGTGGTGGTGCCAAAGATCATCGTCATGCCGCCGATCATGACCAGACTCAAACCCCAGGTCGCCAGCATGGTGTTAATCAAACGACCATACAAGACCCGAATAATTAGTCGCTCGACAATAATGCCGAACACTCCCACCACCACAGGAGCCACCACCAGCATGGACAACCAGATATTCAATCCGAGACTGTGTGCGGTAATGGTGGCGTAGCCACCAAGTACCAAAAACTCGCCATGCGCCAGATTGATGACCCGCATCATACCGAATATAATGGCAAGACCGGCACTAATCAGCACCAGCACTGCCACCGAGTACAGCACATCCAGTATGGAAACTGTGAGCTGTGGTAGCACGACGTTACCAGCTTGCCATTACTTATACGCCGATTTCGTACTGCTGATTATCGTCGGGATTTTTCTCCAGATTGCAGACCCCTTGGGTATCCACCGGCTGACGTTGCGAATAGCTCTTGACCACATTGAATACTTGGTTTTGTAGTTCCATCAGATGCACATCAAGTGCCGCATGGTGCGTAGCTGGATCAATGGTAACCCGACCCGAAGGACCAACAATCTGGATACCCGATTCGATGACCGTGGTCAAGGGAGCGCGTTCAATGGAGTTCGCTTTATTCGCCGCCGCCGCCCACAATTTGATGCCCTGATAGTGAGATACCGCGATTTCGTGAATGTCGTCGGTGTCGCCATACATTGCATTCCAACTGTCGAGGAAAGCACGGTTTTCTGGGGTACCGCCGGATTTGGCGTAGTTATACGCCACGAGAATACCGTTACCTTCCTCGGCGGTCAGCACAACGTGTTCATTGCCAACACCAAGGGTGGTTGATGCCATCGGGATGCGGGAGTTCATGCCGGTCGCTGCCCACTGACGATAAAATGACAGGTGCGCGCCACCGACCAGCACCGAAATCAGCATATCTGGCGCGACCCGCTGGATTTTGGTAATGGTTGAGCCAAAGTCCGATACGTCCAAAGGAAAAAAATCGATTTGCACTGCTTCGGCGCCGTTTTGCTCAAGGTAATGTTGCACCCATTTGGCGGTGATTTGCCCGTAGTTGTAATCTGCCGCAAGGATGTAAGCTTTCGTGCCCCAGCGTTTGATCGCCTCGGGAATCAGCACCTCGACTTGTTGTGCCGGTGTGATCCCAGTGCAGAATATATTACGATCGCATACGCCACCTTCATACAGGACGTTATAAAAATAGGGGATTTTGTTCTTACGCAGAATTTGACGAATTGCCTCACGGGAGGCGGATAAAATGCCACCATGAACCACATCAACCTTATCCTTTCGTGCCAGAGTTTGGCTATATTGGGTATAAAGTGCCATATCAGATTGGGTGTCATAGTCGATAATTTCGACCTGGCGCCCGTTGACGCCACCACTGGCATTGATTTCTTCAACCGCAAGGCGTTCAGCAAGTGCCATGGGTTTGCCATATGCTTCAAATGCCCCTGATCGATCAAGCAATGAACCGAGTTTAATGTTGCTGGCGGCACTGGCCCAACGTGGTAACACACTCATGGCACCGAAAATCGCTGTGGATTGTACAAATTGTCGTCTAGTTTGTTTCATTGGAATGACTCCTGATGGTAGTTAAAATATAAAATCCAGCACTATATTAACAATGCCGAAAATGACATTCAAAATTTGCTTCAAATATCTTTTCCTGAGATGTTATTCGCATCTGTTTGGGTTTCGGTTGCGGACATTTTGGTATCATTCTCTCTGCTATTTTTTCTGTTCTTTTCGTTGGCAACAGTCGGCTTGCTGGCAGATGAACGGACACGACTGATAGCATCCGAAGCACGGGTTGCCAGACCACTATCAACATCAACACCGATTTCCTCGCCGAGTTTTTTCAGCGCCGGGAGTTGCACCGACATGGCGAGGATGGATTGCATCGCCTCGGTGATCGGTGAAGGAGGGTAATCGCCGCCTTGCCCTGCGCCGAACAAGCCGGCGCCACCGAGGTGGTTGATGCGGATGCTTTCGATTTTTTCGAGCGGCTTACTCATTTTCTCGGCAACCTCAGGCAACACGCCGATTTTTTGTTGCTCAAGTTTCATCCGAATCACTTTTTCATCCATCCTGTTTTCAGCGGCAATGACAGCGCTACGGCCATCGGCATTGGCATTCATGCGCACGGTGGTGGCTCGTGCCTGTAAAGCTGCGGCTTTGGCTTCAGCATCCGCTTTCTCGATCAGGTTAGCGGCGGCGCTGCGGCAGGCAATGGCTTCGACGTCATGTTGTTCCTGGGCGCGCAGGGTCGCCTGTTCCAGCTTACGTTGCGCGCTCAGGCGCTCTTTTTCCGCCAGAACCTTGTTCTCGGCGCGAATCACTTCGCCACGGCTGATCTCTAGTGCGGCATCCGTTTTGATTTCGGCGGCGCGTTTTTTCGACAATGCCATATGGCTGTCTATTTTTGCGGCTTCGGCTTCCTGGAGGCTGGCAATTTCGCATTGTCGCAGAGCCAGGTCGCGCCCAATCTCGGCCTCGCGCACCCCCTGCTCACGCTGCAGTCGCGCTTCGGCACTGCGGCGTTCTTCCTGCTCAGTGATTGCCACCGACCTGGCTTCGCTTTCTGCTTTGAGCTTGCTGACGGTCTCGCTTAATCTTATCTCGGCTTCTTGTTGCTGACGCTCAAATTCAACCCGATCAAGGGTTTGCGCAAGCGTGGTTGCACGAATAGCGATTTCGGCATTAGCTTCGATTGTAGCCCGCCGCTTGCGGTTCTCTGAAACAATCTCAGCAACCTGGCGCATGCCTTGAACGTGTAGCGCATTGTTGTCGTCGAGAACTGAAAGCAAGCCCTGATCGAATCGAATCAATGCCACACTTCCGAGCAACAAGCCAACTGCCTCGACGCTGTTGTCCAACCGCTGATGTATCGCAGTCGCCAGATTTGCCCGATTGTGATGAAGGTCGGTCAGCGCGTGCTGGGAAATTTCTGCCTGCATGGCATCAATGAAACGCCCCTGAAAAAGGGCGAGCAGATCATCGCTGTTCAGGTTCATCGCCCCGATCATGTGGGCAGCTCGCTGAACACCTTCAATATCAGGTCGAACCCGCAACACAAATTCCATCACCAGATCAACCGGAATATGATCACCCGTCATCAACATGCGCTCGCCATCACAACCGATCGACAGGACAATCCCACTGGTCGAGATGCGTTCAGTGCTATGTAGAAACGGCAATGACAAACAGCCACCGTCCAACACCACCCGTTGTTTTCCGAACCCAGTGCGTATCAGCGCAAAGCCGTGTCCGGCTTTTTGAAAATAAGCATTCAAAACAGCAATCAGCACTGCCAAAACAACCAGCAATATAAATCCAAAAATAATCATGTCAGACATTATGAAGTGAATAATATTAATTAATATCAGGGATTCACAGTATAGCGTAAACTATGAATATTAGGATTCCGACTAACTCTTACGGACCTGGTGAGAATTTACCATTCTTAAAACATCCCTGAATGAGTTGGTGATTAACACCAAACCCACAAAGGAGCGTGCGGATGATGTAGAGTGCGCCAACATCAAAAAAAGCACCCCAGCTGCCATCGCCTGCGCCAATTAAATAGAAAATTTGCACCTGCTCGTCAGTGAACCCAAGCCCTCCGAAATAGCCGGGGTTTGATGGGTCATAGTTACTGATAACAGGCAATCGAGCCATTTGTCGGAAATTTAGATTTGAATAATGGTTAGCAATATCTTGCCACAGATTAACCCACGAATCATCGTCCCTCACATATGCCGACGATAATGTCTCTTTGGTCATGTTTGCGAAAGTGCTCCAACCTTTATAGATATTCTCTAACACCTCAGTGGGCGGAGGGGTTCCGCCGCCCTCCCAAATAATTGTTTTGGGCTCTGGCAACGGTGTTGTAGTATCTGGACCTAATCCATCGTGGACATAAATACCCGTTTTCGACAGACCGGGGTCCGGAAAATGCTGAGTTGTAATTCCATATGACTCCGCATAAAACCCCATTGCTGAATTTGGCGTCTGTGGATCCGGAAAAAATGGGATGCGCATTGCACCAAGCTCAAAGACGGAATTCGGTGCGGACACTTGGGAAACATTTGTTAGTTCAACCGAATAATCTCGCCCACCAATCCGATCAGTAGCCTCAAAAATATCAATACTGGTATAACCGCTGCGAAACAACTCTCGGGCTGCTGTCAATCCTGCCACACCCGCACCGATGATGGCAATTCCAGGTGGGACTCCTACTGCTTTGCCTATGGATGTTGATTTAGCGCTATCCAGAAGCCGGTGAAAGTTAAAGTTCATGTCAGTCGAATTGGAGCATCCAAACCGCCATGGGTTCTGGTTTGGAATGTACTTATCAAAATCACTTTTTAGTGTGCTAAATGACGGCATACTCTGCTCCCACTGAATGATTACTTATATTATTGAGACCTTTGCACGAAAACCATTTCACCTCCATGCTACGTTAAAAACGTACTCAATCGGTCATTTATAAGCATAAACTCCCTCATTCCATGCGTTTTTGCCTGGCCTGAAAGCGAAATCATCTTCCGTGCAAAGGTCTCATACTACATCATGTTTACGTTAACGTCAAGATAATGTTACGAGTAAATTATCTATTCTATTAATTAGTACGTAACCTGTCTGGTTTATGCTCCCGATTTTGGGGGCACTTATGAACCAGGCAGGATTTACGAGCGGTTAAAACAGATGAGATTTAAAGGAGCTTATGACGGTTATCAATGCATTTGATTGACACCAAGTAAGGTGGCTGTATTACTTGGGGTTTGTGATCGTAGTTTTCGCAAGTATATGTGTCGCTACGAGGAGTCAGGCATGGATGAGCTGTTAGATCAACGGCTCAACGCGCCTTCACATTGGCGTGCACCAGTGGATTGAGGGCATATACTGGGATTTAATCATTACCATGGATGATGCCACCAAAGAACATTATTCAATGTTCTTTGGTGAGGAGAAAGGAAAATACTCAATCACCTGGATGGCACTCTCTCCATTTATCATGGTCCGCGCCAGTTAGGGTGATATACGGCTGAGGACAAATTAATTTGTTCTGACAAAGCAAACGGGGGACAAGCGCTGGGCAATACCTGAACGGTTGTTCTCAAAAAAACCTCAAACCGGGTTAAACACAGTCAAATATTGGCAGTCAAAGCAGACGAAGTGTACTATACTAATCTGACATCATTATCACAGGTAGCCGTTGCCGGGCAGGCGCAGAGAAACACATTCTGCCCGATGCCCACTGGTAGAATCCGTCTCTTTCTTAAAATTCACATTTCAAACAAATAACATATTATTTTATGACTGCTCGATCAATTTCTCTCATTGGTTTTATTGCCTGCACATCACTGATTGCCACAGCGCTTTACTTTCAACATATCGAAGGCTTAAATCCATGCCCATTATGTTTGTTCCAGCGTGTTGCGTTTATCGGTATGGGACTAATATTTCTGGCAAGTTTCTTACACAACTGTACTGGCCTTGGTAGTCGGATATACGGCTTTCTGGCAGGGGTTTGCGGACTGCTTGGTATGGGCACTGCGGCACGTCATCTGTGGTTACAAAACCTGCCACCCGATCAGGTTCCCGAATGTGGTCCCGGTCTCGACTATATGCTTGACGTTTTCCCTCTACGGCAAGTGATTGAAACCGTATTCAAGGGTTCGGGAGAATGCGCCAAAGTGTCCTGGACATTGTTGCAAATTTCCATGCCCGGCTGGAGCTTAATCTGGCTACTCGTATTAACCGCTCTCGCCCTGACACTACTCTTTCAACCAAGAAGAACGCGGCGACAGTATTGAATCTGGCGGACAGATAGTAGCAATTAAATGCGCTTGTCGTTTGTCATTGCTTCAGGTAAACGGAAACGGTTGGTTGTACTCATTATCTCAGCCAGAAAAGCGGATAAAAATGAAGCGTATTATGATTTTTCAACGATGGAAGGCAAAAAAATCCTTATATCAAAATATCTTAAACAATCCGTTACTATACGTCTTGATTGTGATTCAGTAGAATATTTTAAGCCTTTATCCGAAGAAACGAGGGTTCCGTATCAAACACTGATTAACCTGTATCTGCGTGATTGAGCCGTTCATCATCGCAAGTTACCGATGGAGTGGAGTCGAGCATAAGGAAAAGGTAGCATGGATTGGTTGGACAGGATCACCAGTCGCTCACATAAAACAACAATAGCAACACCCCTAAAAATATCATGGTAATGACGAGCATAGCACGTACCGACCAAGGCATCAGCAGGTTATACGTATGCTTTCTTGCCAGGGGTATCAGTCGTGTTGTCATTTTTAATGGCAATCGCTTCATTCCATAGCCTAGTTTTTGGGCAATATGATAACTGCGGTTATACATTGTCGGCCAGAATTTTCGGTATAGCCATTCGCTGTCGATGTTGGTGGACTTGAGCTCTGGGGGATAGATATTGTTTAGCTGCAACCAGATGAATGCCAAAGCAGAAAAGAATAGTAGCTGCACATGCACGACCACATGGGAGAGTTCGAAAGGGATATAGTCTACCGCAAAGGGCAGATGACTATACAGTAATTGTGGAAAACTGCCGATGAAAATACATAATGCAGCGGCAATGCTCATGGCGATTAACATGTGTCGAGGGGCTTCCTCGGGACGCAACCCCGAGTCGTGCGCGAAAAATGCAAAATAGGGGATTTTTATACCGGCGTGATGGAATACACCAGCAGACGCAAACAACATCGCCATCCAGACGATGTCGTGGTGTTCAATTAACAATGCGGCCATCACCATTGACTTGCTGATAAATCCACTAAACAACGGGAAGGCAGAAATTGACGCGGCACCGATGAGACAAAGTGCGGTGGTTTTTGGCATGGTTCGGAACAGACCACCCAGATTGGAAGCACGCATATCGCCAGTTCGCAATAGCACCGCACCCATTGACATCATTAACAAGCTCTTGAAAATCACATCGTTGAAAGCATGTGCCACTGCACCATTGACAGCCAGCTGGCTACCGATACCGATTCCACACACCATAAATCCGATCTGGTTGATCATACTGTAACCTAGCACTCTTCTTAAATCATTTTCAATAACCGCATAAAAAATCGGAAAGCACGCCATCACTGCACCAATGTAAATCAATGCCTCCAAGCCTGTGAACGTTCGCGCCAGCGCATAGACCGCAACCTTGGTGGTAAATGCGCTGAGAAAAACTGCACCGCTGACGGTAGCTTGCGGATAGGCATCGGTCAACCAGTTATGCAACATTGGAAAGGCCGCCTTAATGCCGAAAGCAATCAGAAAGAATAGTGCTCCCGGGTGGGTTATATCCAATGCTCCAACAGCAATGCTGCCAGTCTGATGCAACATCAATAAGGTGCCGGTTAGCAATAGCACGCCTGATGCCACCTGAAACAGCAGATAGCGTATTGCGGATTTAATGGCTTGGGGGGTTGCGCTGGCGGTGATAAAAAACACCGATGTCAGTGCCAAACATTCCCAAAAAACAAATAGGGTTAAAAAATCACCTGCGAAAACCACACCAAGCGCACTGCCGGGATACAACAAAGAAACTGTCTGCTGGAGACGATCATTGACGTGCCAAGCATAGATGATGGCGATGATAGCGGCAACGTGAAACAGGATGCCAAAAATAAAACTGAGTCGGTCACTGGTGAAAAGCACCAGATCAAGATCTAGCCACGACAACTGCCAAACCATCGTCTGCTCCAGTGTCAGCAGATTGATGAGTCCAATCAGCGGCACGGCCAACAGCACAATTTTGCGTGACCATTCGGGCATTCGTTGCGGAAGCAGCAGGGCAACAGCGGCACCGATAAAGAAAATTAAAAATGGTGCGACAATCATAATCTAGTCATAGTAATCTTCATCGCGCATCACCCAGCGACGCATCGCCGTGGCAACCAATACCAAAATGACGCAGGCAATAAATCCGTACAGGCTGTAGAAGCCGAAAAAGTTCCACCAGTGCTCGCCGTGTTTGTTGACAACAAAATCAAGCAGGGTGACTAACAGGCACAGTACGAAAAATATTTTTAGCCCACGTTGCAGTGCGCCAGACAATGAGGTAAATTTTTTCATCATAGTGGTATGCTACCAATGAAGCTCACCATATCGCTGGCGGCAAAAAAAAGAAACAGACTCAGCACGGCAGTAACCGTCAATGGGACAATCATGGAAAGACGATTTTCCAATGCTGCTGGTGCTACATCAGCAGGCAGAAAGAACGCCCTAATCGGAATCGCACAGAGATAATACACATTTAACAGTGAGCTAATCATCAGCAGCACAAGCAAACCGAACTGTCCGGCTTCCAATGTACCCAGAGCAAGATACCATTTACTCCAAATACCAGCAGTAGGCGGCAGACCAGCGATCGATAATGCCGCAATAAAAAATGCACCAAAGGTCCACGGCATAGATCGCCCCAGCCCATTTATTTCCGAGACCTTGCTTTTACCCGCCAGCACCATAATCGCTCCGGCACAGAAAAACAGCGTAATTTTGCCAAAAGCGTGCATGGTGATGTGGATTCCGCTTGCGATTATGCCCATCTGATTCGCCAGCAATGCCCCCAGCACGATATATGAAAGCTGACTCACTGTAGAGTAAGCCAGACGCGCTTTCAGATCATCCTGTTTCATAGCAATTAGCGATGCCAATAAAATGGTGATTGCCGGTATCCACAAGATTATATCGTGCAACATAATATCGTCTAGCCGCATTGACGACAGCGACTCAAATCCAAAAATGTAAACACTGATTTTCAGGATCGAAAAAACGCCGGCTTTTACGACCGCAACAGCATGCAACAACGCACTCACTGGGGCGGGCGCAATCATGGCGTTGGGTAGCCAGCGGTGAAAAGGCATGATTGCCGCCTTACCAATTCCGAACAGAAACAGCAATAGCAAAATGCCAGTCAGGGTTGGCGACACCTTTGACAGCACACCGCCAGCGATGAATGACAACCCGCTACCATAATTGCCGACTAAAACAATGGCCAGTAAAAACAAAATCAATGAGGTGGTCAGCAATACGCCGAGATAAACCCGACCGGCAGCAACGGCTTTGGGTGTTCTGCTGTGGGTAACCAGCGGCCAGGTGGAAAAGGTCAGAATTTCATAAAACAAAAACAGAGTAAACAGGTTTTCTGCGAAAGCGATTCCCATGACACTACCGATGGCAACACAAAATAGGGCATGAAATCGGCTCTGATGCTGATCATTTCCGGCATTCAAATAGCCGATGGAATACACCGAGGTAATCGGCCACAGCACACCGGATGTTAACGCAAATATCAATCCCAGCGGTTCAATATGAAAGGCAATGCTTAATCCCGGCAGGGTTTCAAATAACACCTGAACCGATCCATAATTTCCCCGGCCCGGCGATAAATAAAACAGCAACAAATAAACCAACAGAAAAAGATTGACCAATCCCACAACAACCAGCACGGCGTTGCGAACGGTCGGGATTTTTCGGGTCGCCACAACCGCGCCAGCACCCATAAAGGGAATCAGCACAGCCAGCGCAATGGGTATCATTGGTTTAGACTCATGGATTCGGCCATTGAATCGGTCATCAGGCTGGCCGCCGCCCTTTCTGCCAGATCGCTGGTGAATGTGGCATTCAGCCCGAACCACAGTGCCAGTCCAAGCAACACCACTAACGGTAGCCATTCAACGATGTGTAGCGGTGCGTTACGCTGATCTGGCGCATCATCATGTGCCGGTTTCGCCCACAGGGTTTCGACCATGCGCCAGACATAGGCAGCACTGGCTAATGACCCGGCAAGCACCGGTATGGTCAACCACCACCAGCCTTTCTCTACCGCCGCAGTAACCAGAACCCACTTGCTGACAAACCCGACCGTGCCCGGAATGCCAATCAAGCCCAGTCCACCGAATAACATCGCATAGCAGGCAAAGCGGTGCTGGTGCGCCACGCTACCCAGCAGTTTTATTCTAGCAGTACCGGTGCGGGCGATAAGGATACCGACTGCCATAAATATTGATGCCTTGATAGTGGAATGATTAAATAAATGTAGCAAGGCGGCTGCGGTGCCGGCGGCGGTGCCCAGGCCAATGCCCATGACGATATAGGAAATTTGTGCCACGCTGGACCAGGCAAACATACGTTTCAGGTTGGATTCCCGTAACGCGACTATCGGTGCCAACAGCATCCCCAGAATCGCACACAGTATTAACACGACATCCAGCGGCATTTCGCTGAAGCTAAAATTCGCACCAAACAAATCATGCAGAAATCGCAACAGAATATAGAGCGCAACTTTGGTGGCAGTCCCAGATAACAGAACGGTAACCGAATTGGGCGCAAAACTATACGCATTGGGCAGCCAATCGTGTAGTGGAAACACCGCACACTTAATGCCGATACCGATAATAAAAAATGACAAGGCAATGATGATGGTGTGATCAGAACCGCGTTCGGCGATGATTCTGGCAAGGTCGGAAATGTTTAATGTGCCGGTTTGCATATACAAAAGACCGATTGACAACAGCACAAATGTCGCCCCCACCGCACCAGCAATCAGATAACGATAAGCTGCCAGCAATGCTTTAGGATCTCTGCCACAACTGATTAGCATATAGGTTGACAGCGAGCTGATTTCAAGAAACACGAAAACATTGAAGACATCGTTGGTTACCACCATGCCATTTAAGCCGGCAATACAGAGTAGCCACGCCGTATAAAAAACCGGACGGGCAGCATGACCGATATTATCGTCATTTCTGCCTAAACAAAATACTGCCGCTAGCAAATGAATCAGGTTGATGGTAACCAGAACAAAGGCACTTAGATAATCGACCCGATATTCAATGCCCCACGGTGCCATCCAGCCACCCAGATGATAGACATAAACCGCACCGTTAAATACACCGTTGAGCAACATCAGGCTAATCGCAAACAGTATAAATGCGGTTGCAACCATCAATATCCGCGCCAACTTACGACCGCCCGAAATAACGCAAAACGGCGCAACCAGCAACGCAATAATGACCTGAAAAACCGGTAGATGTCTGGCAAGGAGTTCGGTCATGGCATAATCTCTGGCTCCACTTCCGGTTTATCGGCTATTTCATCCTCGTAAACCGTATTGTAGGCACGGCGAATACGAACGATTAGTGCCAAACCAACCGCGGTGGTTGCCACGCCGACAACAATAGCGGTCAGAATCAGCACATGCGGTAACGGGTTGCTGAAACTGGAAATGGACTCGGGTGCTTCGCTTGCCAACAGGATGGGTGGATTGCCGTTGTGCACTTTCCCCATCGTGATAAACAGTAAAAACACGGCTGATTGAAAAATGTTGAGTCCAATTAGTTTTTTGATGAGATTGCGGCTATCCATTACTATAACCAGTCCACACACCAAAAGCGTGATAGCTATCCAGTAATTGAGTAATCCGGGCAACAATCCGGAGAGTCCCCCGAGCAAAGTCTCAAAAAATTCATCCGGGAAACTCATCCCGAAAATTCATCTCGCTGCCGATTAAAACTGATGAATAGTGACACCATCGTTGATGCAACGGTGATGCCGACTCCAAGCTCAATCAGGAAAATACCCAGATGTTGCCCATCGGTTTGCAACTCCGACAGCACCGAGTAATCGAGAAAGCTACCGCCAAGGAAAATCGCTGCCAGCCCTGTTGCACCATACAGCAACACCCCAAATGCCATACCCAGAATGATTATTTTTTCGCTGATGATACGTTGCAATGTTTTCGAATCAGTAAGCAGCGCAAAAGTAATTAGTGCGCTACCAAAAATCACCCCCGCCTGAAAACCACCACCCGGTCCATAATCACCATGAAATTGCACATACAAGGCAAATAAAATAACAATCGGGATAAACCGCAACAACACCGTTTTGATAATCGGGTTTGCAATCAATGCCTCATGCTGCACAACGGGTTGAATAACGGGTCGTGTCTCTTTAGTGTTGCTCGTATCCCCTGCCAGCAAAAGGAATACGGCTATTCCCGCAGTAAAAATCACCACCACCTCGCCCAGCGTATCATAGCCACGATAGCTGGCTAACACGGATGTTACTACATTTGCAATTCCGATCTCATCTGCCGACTGACCGAGAAAGCGCGGTGCCAGATGATGGTGGATGGCTGCCGCCGGATCACCATACAGCGGCATATCGGTAGTCCCTGCAATCAGCAACACACCAACCGCCAATCCAAGGCAAATGGACAGCCCGGAAGGCCAGGCAGGCTTCAATCCGGTCTCGTCATTATGCTGAATGACGGCAAGCAACAATACAGATGATATGCCTGCGCCCACCGCAGCTTCGGTAAAAGCCACATCCACCGCATCCAGCACCACAAACAAGGTGCAGATAAGCAAACTATAAATGGATGATAAAGCGGTAATTGACAATGGGCTCTGGCTACGCACCATCAATAATGCTGTCGTCAGCAACATCCCCAGCAGCACGATGTCAACAAGGGTATTAGTCAAGGTGGTTTACCTGACCTGTTGTTACGTTCAGTGTATCCTGCTTAATATCCTGACCAATGCCACTTACAGATTGTCCGCTTTCAGGTTGTCTGTTTTCGAATTGCAGAGCGGATTTTGCCAGTGCGTGAGTCACCACTGGAGAAAGAAAAAATATCAGCATAGCCATCATCACAATCTTGGCGGCAACGACTAGCGTTCCCGCTAACAACAACAGACCCAACAAGGTCGTGCCAGCACCCAGCATGTCAATTACGCCGGCACTGTGCAAACGACAGTAAAAGTCAGGGAAGCGTAATAATCCAACCGCACCAATCAGCACAATGCTGGCACCGATAAGCAATACGGTCGCACCAATAAGATCAATCATTGCCGTTTCGCGCCATAAAATGACTGCGGCTGGGTTGCCCCTGTCGATTAAAATAATTCACCCATGCTAGCGTGCCCACATAGCTGATTAAGGCGTACAACAAGGCAATATCAATATACTCGGGATGTCCCGTGGCAAAGAAATAAACCGCAATCAGTAGCGCTGTTTTTGTAGCAAAAGTATTGGTTGCCAGAATACGATCAAATAATGTCGGGCCCAAGCCTGCTCGTATCAGTGAACACAGGTTCGCTGCCAACAGTAATATCAGCGTGAGCAAATAAATCGTTTGCATGGGTTATCGCTCGCTCGCCCGTTGGTGTAGTTGGCGTACCTTGCTCAGCATGGCATCGTCCAGTAATCCGTCTTTTGAGTTTGCCATCAACGCATGTACCCGAATTTTCGTTTCGCTAACCTGAATGCTGACCGTACCCGGGGTGCGGGTAATGGAGTTGGCATAAATAACCCGACCGAGCTCATCCAGATCTCCGACTGCAACATCAAAAATCTGTGGGGATAATTTTCTGACATTAAATATCGCGCCAATCACATTAACGCTGGACTTGATTATTTCAGCTATCAGCCAGCAGGTATAACTAAACTGCTGCAAGGGATGACAGCTTATGCGGGTCAGTTTAGTGTGGTTTGCTATTTTCTGGTACAGCCCACCGCTGAGCAGACAAGACAACGCCCCCAAAAATAATAACAAACTAACGTAATGTCCAGACAGCAAACACCAGATCACAGCCAGACCAGCGAGTACCGCGAGGTGGCGTTTAGTAAACATATCAGGCTTTGGTTTAGGCTTTGGTTTGGGCTTGGCCGGTTTGATCAACCTGCATCTCTTCCATGTCCATGTAGCGGTTGCCAATGCGATGATGTGGTCGTCCGCTACTGGCTGCACCTAAGGCAATAACCATTTCATCCGCTCGTGGCGCATCGGTAATATGGAATTCCAATGTCAGGTAATGCGAGCGCTGACCCTCATCGTCTTTGTGCATCATTGGAATGGTAATAGCCGTTCCGGCACCGGCACGTTTATTGGTGAAACTCAGAAATGATTTTCCATCCACTGCCAGCCGATACTGGTTTCCAAAACGCAGGGTATGAATCATACCTGAACCATGTTCAACTTCACCGTTGACCCCCACCACTGCCGCTTTGCCATACGCCTCTACGACATTGGCACCGCCTATGGTGCTAAGCAGAGCGGGTACCATTTTTTCTCCGAGTAGCGGTGCTAAAACCAAAATATCAGTGCGCAGATCTTCCACAAAGCCCCGCCCTGACCAGGGGTTTGCAATGACTGCCGCTACCCCCGCCATGACCCAGGGTTGTGCTGCTTGTTTTCCACCTTCGATATAGGTCTCATCGACATAGCGTACAAGTTTTCGAATTTGTAAGTTCATTAGAAATAAAAAATAATAAGTATTGCGAATTATAGTAACAGGGTAAGCCTGTCTTTGGGTATATTTTTCCGGGATTATCTGTTATTTATGAGACCTTTGCACGGAAGATGATTTCGCTTTCAGGTAAGGCAAAAACGCACGGAATGAGGGAGTTTATGTTTATAAATGACCGATTGAGTACGATTTTAACGCAACATGCAGGTGAAATGGCTTTCGTGCAAAGGTCTCATTTCATTATATTATGAACAGGCCATATGGATAACTGGTAATATTTCTGTTGCCGTCTTCGCTAACAATCAGAATATCATGCTCACGATAGCCTCCGGCACCGGGCAAGCCCTCGGGAATAGTGATCGTCGGTTCCATAGAAATCACCATATTCGGTTCGAGAACGGTTTCCATATCCTCGCACAATTCCAGCCCGGCTTCACGACCGTAGTAATGACAAAGCACACCAAAGGAATGCCCATAGCCAAAAGTATGGTATTTGAATAAATCATACTCAGTATAAATCTCGTTCAGTGAATTAGCCATATCACAACAACGCACACCGGGCTTTCAACGCCTTACCAGCATCGTGAACCTTCCTAGTCGAATATGCGCATCGGTTGCCGATTCGCAAAATAAAGTGCGCTCCAGAGCAACATAGTAACCCGCCACCATCGGAAAGTAGTTCATGCTCATAATATCATATCTCCCTTCTCGATCTTTCTGGAAATCACCAGGTTATGTGCACCATCAGTATTGATGCCTGATTGAAACCAAGTTCCAGTATCGAGCAATGCTCCATCGGGTCAGGTTTTGGTGATTTCCCGAACCATAGCCTGAGTAGCATGTGCCACTTCATGCTCGGCAACCCCCGCGCCCACCGCTTCCACACATGCCGCGCCACCGATATCGGCGATAGCGGTCATTTTAGTGATATGCGCGATTTCCTCGGTGAATTTAATCATCCGTTAAAATTTCGTTATAAAAATCGCCTCATATCCTCAGCCAAAATAGCGACAGCATTTCTTAAAATTTCAATTTTAAGCGATTTATAATATTTATGAATTGGTCTGTCAACTTTTCTTTCACCCTCTAAAAGAGTAATAATTTTAAGGTTTGGTGAGAAGTACGATTGGAGTGTATGCGTTGAGTGACTGCCGTAAACAGATTTCTTGAGTTTGTTATAGTCTCCGCCAAGCTGGCTTTCCAACTGAAACAAATAGCAAGATAAATCAGGGTATTGTGTTTGAAGCAAGTCAAAATCAATTAAAATCCTTTTTATCATCGCATTTTCAGTATAAGCTTTGCATTCGATACCAATAATAAAATTTCCATTTATAAATATGTGCTTATCTACTGACAATCGGTAAACATATTTGGTTATATTTTCTTCGATGTAGCTTTTGACTTCCGGATCTTGTATTTTTTGAATATATTTACACCGTATGGGGATAGATATTTTACGAGAATTAATTTCCAATGAGTGAGGACTACCCCCGAGGGATTGCCACGCTATATCAACAAGTGTCTCGGTTATATTTTCTTGGAGTTTGCCTTTGATTGACCTTACATATCCACCGTAAGATCTGTCTTCAGTATGGCGCGCATCTTGATTGGCGGCGCTCCGCTGTCGCTAATTCGCCGTTTTGCCGTTTCGCAGTATTCCGCGGAGCAGTCAATGCCGATGTAGTTGCGGCCGAAGTTATGGGCGGTCAGGGTGGTGGTGCCGGCGCCGTTGAAGGGGTCGAGAACCACATCGCCCCGGAAGCTGAATAGTTTTAATGCGCGCAGCACGAGTTTTTCGGGGAACATCGCCGGGTGGCCGTGTTTTTGCATGTCCCGTTCCGGGGCGATAGACCATTTTGCGTTGACCCAGTTTTTGAATTCATCATCGCTGATGTCGATGTCTTCTTTCCTGCCGGATTTTTTCAAATCACCTTTGCAAAAAATCTCAAGGAATTCCCAGGTGTATTTGAGGTACGGGCTGGAAGGGCTTTTCCAGCTTCCCCAGGCGGTGTACTTGCAGTTGTAGTTGTTCTTTTCCCACAAGATTTCTCCCTTCCAGATGAGGCCCTTGTCCAGAAAAAACTGGCTGATGATGTGATGGGTCGGAATGTAATCGGAAAACAACGGCTGCACGTTCACGATAATCCGTCCGCCGTATTTGACCACGCGCACGCATTGCTCAAAAATCAAAAAGAGTTTGTCAAAGTACGCGCGCCAGTGGTCGGTGTCCCGGTGCGCGTCGTAGTCCAGGCCGAAATTGTACGGCGGTGAAGTAATCACAATGTCCACGCAACTGTCCGGCAATCGCCCCAAAACCACCGCGCTGTCCCCGGTTATGATTTTGTTTTGGTACTTGGCGGGCAGCGGGTTGTGGGTGCGCGGGAACTCCTTTGCGAATGCCTGGTAGCCGAGGCGTTGTTTTTCTTTCTTTTTCCGCCCGGTCACCTTGCGTTCATCGTTGTACCCTTCATAAACGCGCTTGCCGCCACGGAGACCATAACTACGATTGCTTCGTGTTGTCGTATTATTCATGTTTTTACTCGTAATTTTTATCTTTAAGTTAGCGCTGATACCAAACGCGGTAAAACGTCTGAAAACCATGGGGAAGAACAGACTCTTTGACGGATGCTATAAGTTTACTGTATGGAGGCACCATATATCAGGTTTTGGCTGGTTTTGATAATAACCTGAGACCTTTGCACGAAAGCCATTTCACCTGCATGCTGCGTTAAAATCGTACTCAATCGGTCATTTATAAGCATAAACTCCCTCATTCCGTGCGTTTTTGCCTTGCCTAAAAGCGAAATCATCTTCCGTGCAAAGGTCTCAACCTGAAACAGGCATTTTATGCTAAATATTATTTGCGCCACCCATACCATGGTTCTGTCGTTGTTTTGTTTGTCAGAGTGTATCGACCCATTACTAACCTCTGGATTCTGGCTAAATATGTGAATTTCATTTGTTGATGTTATTTGGAGCTAGGTTGTCTGGAGACATCACCCCAGATTGCAGAGGCGCAGATTTTTCCGGTTACTTTTTTTTGCGTGTTGTAAATTTTAGGCGTAAAATAGCGACTAAGTCGCTGATAAATTTCGACATCAATGGCACCCAGTTTCAGTAACAGCCCACCTAATGCCACCTCACTGCCACGGCTGGCACCGTCATCAATTTTAATGACCAGACCTAATCCCAATTTAGGCAATACTCCCGCATAAACGCCCTCTGCACCGGTTTTAACCACCACCCGACCCGCGGTTGCTTTGATGACCGCACTACAACAACGACCGCTTCCCGCAAGCATTTGCGGATATGCCTGAATTGAGGAAATTATTTTTGACATCGCTTGCCCGCGACTGCCACCGACCGCCTGAGGATTCGCCAATAACGCATAGCCGTATGCGATACGCTCCATAGCGAGACAAATTGCTGGTAATCCACAACCATCTCTTTCCCAATCCAGCGTGCTGACATCAACCCCAAGCAATTCGGAAAGCGTTTGCATCCATGCCTGCTGGGTCGGATGCTGGTACTCACTGTAGCCACGAGTATCAACGCCAAGATACCGAGCCAGTGTTAGCATACCCGCATGTTTTCCTGAACAGTTCTGGTGTATTGGCGCCGCTTTTTTGCCGCCTGCTAATAACTTGCGCTTCATGGCATCAGACAGTGGAAAATCAGCACCACATTCCAGATTGTCTGTCTCCAGCCCCAGTCGATGCAACCAGCTCTGCACTGCATCAGTATGCAATCGTTCGGCGTTATGAGAGGCACATGCCAATACAATTTCCTGATCAGACAGTGCAAACTTCTCGGCGGCACCCGATTCCAGCAACGGAATAGCCTGAAACAATTTTAGCGCGGAGCGGGGATAGATTTTTCGATCGGGATCACCGATAGCAAGTACGGTCTTGCCAGTACTATCAACAACAACAGCACTCCCCCTGTGGTAAGATTCAACAACATGGTTGCGATAAACTTCAGCTAAAATAGGATTCATAGCACTTAAAGCCATTGACACGGAGCAGGCGAATTAACAAATAAGAGACCTTTGCACGAAAGCCATTTCACCTGCATGCTGCGTCGCCTAAAAGCGCCTACTGTTGGTAAAATCGTACTCAATCGGTCATTTATAAGCATAAACTCCCTCATTCCGTGCGTTTTTGCCTGGCCTAAAAGCGAAATCATCTTCCGTGCAAAGGTCTCAAATAATCATAACATATCGCCAACCGTATGCGCATGACCAGAACCTAACGGGTACAACATCTGCGCATAATTTGCGTTTCCAATGATTAGCCAGTATAAGACAGGCTATTATAGGGTGCCGAGCAAGTATTACGATGTTAACATAGAATACCAGCATACGATTGTGTGAGCTGTCACCTGTTATTAAAATTGCTTTGAAGCGGATACCCTTGGAAAAAATATTTAACACCGCCAATTTTCAACCCCAAAAAAATGCGTACATCACAACTGCTACTGGCCACATTAAAAGAAACTCCTGCCGATGCCGAGGTTATTTCCCACCAACTAATGTTACGCGCCGGTTTGATTCGACAGGTCGCTGCCGGTATTTATAATTGGTTGCCAATGGGTATGCGCGTGCTACATAAGGTACAACACATTGTCCGCCAAGAAATGGATCAGTCCGGGGCATTAGAAGTATTGCTACCCGGCGTACAACCAGCGGGACTTTGGCAAGAATCCGGTCGCTGGGAACAATATGGCCCCGAATTACTGCGCTTGCAGGACCGGCATCATCGTGATTTTTGCCTCGGTCCTACGCACGAGGAAATTATCACCACTCTGGTAAAAGACGAAGTGCGAAGCTATCGACAGTTGCCACTTAATTTCTACCAGATACAGACCAAATTTCGGGATGAGATTCGCCCGCGATTCGGCGTTATGCGTGGTCGGGAATTTATTATGAAAGATGCCTATTCATTCCATACCAATCAGACCTCATTACAAAAAACCTACGATGTCATGTATCAAACATACTGTCGTATTTTTGATCGCATGGAATTGCGTTATCGTGCCGTGGTCGCCGATAGTGGTAGCATCGGTGGCGATACCTCGCATGAGTTTCATGTACTGGCAGACTCTGGCGAAGATGCCATTGCCTTTTCCAATGTCGGCGACTATGCCGCAAATATGGATCTTGCTGAAGCAGTTGCACCACCTGATTCGCGTTCATCAACCTCCGGTGATAGCGAGGAGGAGATGAAATTGGTGGACACCCCCAATATCAGAAGCATCAATCATCTGGTTGAACAATTTGATATTGCCATTGAAAAAACCATTAAAACGCTGGTGGTCAAAGCATCGGCTCAGTGTGCGCAACCGCTGGTGGCATTATTGGTGCGTGGCGATCACCAGCTAAATACCATCAAGGCAGAGAAGCTGGATGTAGTTGCCAAACCACTGAAAATGGCTGAAGAATCCGAGATTCGCACCACTATTGGTGCTGGCCCAGGCTCTCTTGGACCGGTCAATCTGCCGATACCCTTTATTGCTGATCGCAGTGTCGCCGCCCTATCAGATTTTGGCGCTGGCGCAAATATTGAGGACAAGCACTATTTCGGCATTCACTGGCAACGTGATGTGCGCTTGGGTCTGGTTGCCGATATTCGCAACGTTGTTGAAGGTGATCCCAGCCCGGATGGCAAAGGTACGCTAACCATTGCACGCGGTGTTGAGGTCGGTCATATTTTCCAACTGGGAACAAAATACAGTCAGTCTATGGCGGCAACAGTACTCGATGAAGCCGGCAAATCTATTGAAATGGCTATGGGTTGCTATGGTATCGGCGTTACCCGCGTCATCGCCGCCGCCATAGAACAAAACCACGATGAGCGTGGCATAATCTGGCCCGATTCCATCGCCCCGTTTGATGTCGTTCTACTACCGATTGGCATGCACAAGTCAAGCCATGTCAAAGAGCAGGCTGAACAAATTTATACGCAGTTACAAAATGCCGGATTCGATGTTTTGCTTGATGACCGTAATGAACGACCAGGGGTCATGTTTGCTGATATGGAATTAATTGGCATTCCCCATCGCCTAGTTATTGGTGAACGCAGTCTGCAAAGAAGGATGGTGGAATACCATCATCGTGCCACAGCTGTGCAACAGGAATTTGCAGTGGCTTCTTTAACCGAGCAACTATCTGAGCAAATATCCGCATTGAAAAAACCATAACCCGATTGCTTTTTAATGACCAAATATGACAGATATAGCAGATATGCCGACTATAATGGTCAGAAATCGCTCTGATTTATTGTTGCAAATAGTTTATTGTTATGCCAATAAAGGTGCTACACTCGCGCCCCGATACTGGTATTGGTGATTTGTCACGAAATCGTATCGTTCGAAGACAGCCTCGTTAATGAGGCTGGCGTTTTTTTAGCCACTCTGGTGGCACATTATTTTGAAGCAAGAGGTTAGTATGTCAGGTGAATTGGTAAACGGAACCGTTAAGTGGTTCAACGATGCCAAAGGTTTTGGTTTTATTGAACGTGAAGGAGAGCCAGATGTGTTCGTACATTACCGCGCAATAATTGGTGAAGGTCGAAAAACACTGCGCGATGGTCAACAAGTAACCTTTGAAATCACGGACGGTGAAAAAGGGCCACAAGCCGATAGGGTTACACCGCTGTAAAAATTCGGCAATCATGCTATACGTTTGATTGTCGCTTTTATACTACCAACCACTCCCACAGCAACCCATTTCAGTGTAATCACAAGTCGGATACGCCTAGATTGGGCTGTTGCGGGTTGGTGATTGTGAACGGGCGCTGTGGGTCGGTTGGTAATGACACCTGAAGTCGAACCTGAATTTTTAGGTTTGTGGATATTTGGGGGTGTTGCTTTGTGCCTGAATTTTGAGTCGGAAACCGGTTAACAGCCAGTCAAATACGGCTGTTGTTGTCGATAGTCTTTGCCGTATTCGCTCATACTGCCCACGCGTGTTGTCGCAATGATGAACTATGAGTTGATTGCCGCTGCCATTACGTTTTTTTTCGTTGCCAGCATTACTCCCGGTCCCAACAACCTGATGTTAATGACATCGGCTGTAAACTTTGGATTCAGACGAACCTTGCCACACATGTTTGGTGTCGCCATCGGTTTTACCATAATGGTGTTGCTAGTCGGGCTCGGTTTGATACAGTTATTTGATGCCTTTCCACTGAGTTATTTAATTCTCAAATCGTTAAGCATTGTTTATCTGCTATTTCTGGCATGGAAAATTGCCACGACCTCGTCATTCAGCGACAACCCTGACACGGTATCCAGCGGCAAGCCCCTTACCTTTTTGCAAGCGGCGTTGTTTCAATGGGTAAACCCGAAAGCATGGGCAATCGCATTGGTCTCCATTAATGTTTATGCCCCGCCATCCCATCCCTTATCGGGTATTGTTCTGGTGGCTTTTTTATTTAGTCTAGTGTGTCTGCCGTCTGCCACCACATGGGTTTTGCTCGGCACACAATTACGTCGACTGCTAACCTCACCACTTAAACTGCGTCTATTCAATGCCGTTGCCGCATTGCTGTTGATTTGTTCGCTTTATCCTATTTTATTTGATTGGTTTTAGCTGGCGACATAACACGCTCATTTGCGTTGCATACCTTCCTGCATTTGTTAGCGCATATGACCCCACCCACAATATCCAAGTGTATTGTGCTATATGCTTAAACCAGATTTTCGGTTATGATTACCGTTTTGGCTCGCCGCTAAGCACAACTGGAGGACAATGATGACTATCCATCCTATTGATTCACAGCAACACTGCCAATCTGGCGACCATCTGGCAGTAGCACGGATTGATTTGGCAGCAGCTTTTCGTCTGGCGGTACGGGAAAATTGGCATGAAGGTGTTGCCAACCATTTTAGTCTGGCAGTGTCTGATGACGGTAGCCGGTTTTTGATCAACCCCGGAGGGCGACATTTTTCGCGCATCAAGGCAAGCGATTTGCTGCTGGTGAATGGTTATGATGACAACACCATGCAGCAGTCCAATCCCCCAGATCCAACCGCTTGGGCAATTCATGGTGCTATGCACCGCAACTTGCCTCACGCCAGATGTGTGATGCATGTTCATTGCAAATATGCCACTGTCATCGCCTGTCTGCAAGACAGCAACATTTTGCCGATAGATCAAAACACCATGCGCTTTTTTGAGCGGGTGGCAATGGATGACCATTATGATGGAATGGGGCTGGGCGACGAAGCGGAACGCCTGACGACGATGCTTGCTGATAAGTCGGTGCTGATGATGGGTAATCACGGAGTCATGGTTTGTGCCGACAGCGTAGCTGCTGCCTATGATGAACTTTATTATCTGGAAAGATCATGCGAAACGCTGGTAACCGCCTACATGACCGGTCAACCGTTGCGGCCAGTATCTGATGAAGTGGCACGCAAAACCCGCGACCAATGGCTCGCTTGCATGACAACATCATGCGTCCAGCACTTTGAGCAATTAAAAGCCATCCTCGATGAACAACAACCCGACTACCGCGCTTGATGAGGATTGTCATCCTCTGACCATTGCATAACCTAACATTTAAGAAAAATTTTATGAGCATACAAGTCATGCTGGCAAATCCGCGAGGTTTTTGTGCGGGGGTGGATCGCGCCATTGAGATTGTGGAACGCGCCTTACGCAAATATGGCGCACCGATATATGTCCGACATGATGTGGTACACAATAAATATGTGGTTGATGGGCTGAAAGAAAAAGGGGCAATTTTTGTGGATGAGCTTGATCAGATTCCCGAACATTCGACCATCGTATTTAGTGCACACGGGGTATCCCAAGCCGTTCGGAGCGAGGCAGAAAGGAGGCATCTCAATGTATTTGATGCGACTTGTCCGCTAGTGACCAAGGTTCATATCGAAGTTACCAAATACCGAAAACAAAATCTGGAGATTCTGCTCATCGGACATGCCGGTCATCCTGAAGTGGAGGGTACTATGGGGCAAATTGAGAACGGCATACATCTTTTAGAAAACATTGAGGATGTGGAAAATCTTTGCGTTACCGATCCGAACAAGTTGGCTTATGTCAGCCAAACCACGTTATCTGTGGATGACACGGCAAAGATTATCGATGCGCTCAAGGCACGATACCCGAATATCAAAGGGCCACAAAAAGAGGATATTTGTTATGCGACTCAGAATCGGCAGGATGCGGTAAAAAAATTAGTGGATAAATGTGATGTGATATTTGTGGTCGGTTCTCACAATAGCTCAAACTCGAATCGTCTCCGCGAAATTGCCGCATTGCGCCACGTTCCAGCGTATTTGATAGATGGCGCAGAAGAAATAGACGATTCGTGGTTAAAGGGCAAAACCTGTGCCGGAGTTACTGCCGGTGCATCCGCACCAGAATCATTGGTTAATCAAGTTATTGAAAAACTAACTACGGTCAATACCGTTACCGTCGAATTGGATGGCCCGCTGGAAAATATCTCTTTTTCCCTGCCACCCAAACTCAGGCACTAGATGGATTGTGGACAAGGGCCACGCAATCGCATTGTTTTGACAGCCGCCTACCCTCGCCCATTTTGTTGGGTCGTCAAATCGCTACCTATCTGCCAGCCTTCTGTAACTGCTTGACTGAACAGATTACGGGAGCTAGGATTGTCGGCAACTCTGTCTTTTGCGAGGATTTGCCCATGTCCGCTACCTTGAAACATGATTATGACAGGTTGGAATTTTTGTCTCCGATTGATGTGATTAGCCGGCAACAAGCACGGCAATCAAGCAAGCGGTCGTAAACGAATAACTGCGAATCTTGCCCGACTTATCGCTTCAGAAATTGATATGCAGACCACATTCGCGGCTTTCCTACCCTTTGGTGGGATCGTAATAATCTGTTTCGTTAGGCAGATTGTTGGCTTGCAGATAGCGATCCATATCGGCTTCAGTCCAATTCATAATCGGTGCTATTTTAAGGTAGCCCTCTTTGGTGCGGCTAACGATGTCCATATTTTTGCGGTGATCGGTTTGGTCACGACGCAGATCAGTAATCCATACTTGCGGTTTGATTTCATCAAAGGCGCGTTGGAAAGGCTCCAGTTTGATCTGACGGGTAAATTCTGCATACAACGGTCGCCCACTTTGGGAATGCCTTTCATCAATACATTTCGCCGTGCCGGGGTCATCTTAGGGGTGTAAACATCTACAACCAAATCCAGTTCGCTAATCAATTTCTCGGCAAAACGATAGGTGGCAGATGAATTATAACCCGTGCCCACTCAGATAATATGAGACCTTTGCACGAAAGCCATTTCACCTGCATGCTGCGTTAAAATCGTACTCAATCGGTCATTTATAAGCATAAACTCCCTCATTCCGTGCGTTTTTGCCTTGCCTAAAAGCGAAATCATCTTCCGTGCAAAGGTCTCAATATGGATGTTCGGTATAATACGTGTGACCAGATGCAGGATGACGGCGGCATGATCGCCAAGAGTCGTGCTCATAAAAGCACGTTTGTTGAGGCTATTAACTCAGCGGATGATGTCCTCATGTGGTTTGTCAGTTAGTGCGCGGTTAATGGCAACCAAATCGCTGTCGGTGGTTTATGTTTCTGACATTTCTTATCGTTACTTGAATTTATAAAACAGCTACCGATCAGGCTTCAATTGAAAGCGGCGATTATATGCCAAATCATGCTAATGTTGCGCCTCTGATTGCATCAGTACCATAGAAAAAGTACTAGGGAAAAATGACGGCGCAACCTCACCGAGCAATCCGCAGCAAAACCATAGAGAAAAGCAATGATAAACGATATGCGCTATAACACTGATTGGGTGATAAATTGAGCCGCCAACCCGCTCCGAGCCGTACCACTCACACCGTTGACCCGACTACGAAAGCGATTGTGATGCTGGTCGTCGCCACGCTGTTTTTTGCCTCGCAGGATGCCTTGACCAAGCATCTGATGCAAACACTGGCAGCCTATCAGATTGTGGCAGTTCGATTTTTCTTTTTCGCTTTGTTCGCGCTACTGTATGTCAGTCGCAGAATCGGGGTTAAGGTGGCATTTCGTTCACAGCATCACTGGCTACAGATTTCCAGAGGGTTGTTGCTTTCCGGCGAGATTGCCATGTTCGCCTATGCCATCCAGTTTCTTGGGCTCGCTGAAATGCACACTATTTTTGCTTGTTTTCCGATTCTGGTTACGGTGTTGTCGGTACCACTTTTGCGGGAGTCGGTTGGCTGGCGGCGGTGGCTGGCAGTGTTTTTCGGATTCGTTGGAACACTCATTATTCTACGCCCCGGTGTCGGGATTTTTCAGCCAGCGGTGGTGCTTGCACTAATTTCGGCATTGATGTTCGCGTTTTATAACATTCTCACCCGCAAAGTGTCCCGTTATGATTCATTTGAGACCTCGCTACTCTACATGGGTGTGGTTGGTTTTTTAGGCAGTGTGATTATCGCACCATTTTACTGGCAACCAGTTGCCACAACCGATGCTATCTGGTTGTTACTGATTAGTGTCTCTTCAATTATCGGTCATTTGCTATTGATTAAATCACTGGCACTGGTTCCAGCGGTTATATTGCAACCATTCAACTATTTTACATTGGTTTGGGCGATCATTATCGGTTTCTTGCTGTATGGCGAGGTGCTGTCTTTGACCACGTTACTGGGTGCCAGCATCGTTGTCGGTAGCGGTATTTTCATCGCTTATCGGGAATACAAACTCATGCACAGGACGCGTATTATTTGACCTAATCGGCATAAATACCCACTACAGCTTGCTTTATTTGACTCAATTCGCAAGCCATATCGGTGCAGCTTGCTTTATTTGACTCAATTCGCAAGCCATATCGGTGCAGATTGCTTTATTTGACCCAATCCGTAGCGCATAATCCATCGTTATGAAACGATTAGGGCAATTACGGATTATCGGTGGACAGTGGAAGCGCAGGCAAATTCGATTTCCGCCTGTTAACGATTTACGACCCTCAGCAGATGCTACCCGCGAAACTGTTTTTAACTGGTTACGCAATGATCTACTTGGTAGCGTCTGTCTTGATCTGTATGCTGGCAGTGGTGCCTTTGGTTTCGAGGTAGCCTCTCGTGGTGCAGCGACTGTGGTCATGGTCGAGCGACATCGTCAGGTTATCCAAAGTTTACGCCAAACCCGAGATATATTGAACGCCGAGAACCTCATTGAAATCCATCATGCTACGGTATTACAGTATCTGCAATCGCTCACGCAACACACCACAATGCGCCGCCCTGAAACACCAGAACCTGATAGGCGAAAATTTGATGTGGTGTTTATGGATCCGCCCTTCAGAGATACTAATCTCGGTGAAATATGCCAATCACTGATTAGCTGTAACTGCCTCAATGACGATGCGCTGATTTATATTGAGTCGCAAAAATCAAATTCCCCCTTACCAATTCCATCAACTTGGCATATCATCAGAGAGTCTCAGCGTGGTAGGGTTCAATCTACACTCATAACGACTAGCCACAGAAATGCTAGGGTTCAACGCTCATAACGACTAACCGCAGAACATGGCAAAAATAGCGATTTATCCGGGAACATTTGATCCCATTACCAACGGTCATAGTGATCTGCTGATTCGGGCGGCACGGATGTTTAGTCGCGTGTTATTAGCCATCGCAGATAATCCGGAAAAATCACCACTGTTTTCTCTGGATGAACGAATTTATTTGGCTAAAACGGCTTTGCAGGATTCGGTAGGCGAAAATTCGGGAAATATTGAAGTCATCGGATTCCATGGGTTACTGATAGATTTTGCTCGTGAGTATAATGCCGATGTTATTATTCGGGGATTACGCGCCGTTTCAGATTTCGAGTATGAATTCCAGTTGGCATCTATGAATCGTAAACTGGATAGCGACATCGAAACGGTGTTTTTAACGCCATCGGAAAACCATACTTTCGTTTCAGCTAGCATGGTCAAAGAGATTGCGCGTTATGGTGGGGATGTCAGTCAATTTGTCCATAAAAAAGTGTTCATTGCCTTGATTGAGAAATTCAATGCTAAATAAAGGACACGAACAACTGACAGACATCAATAGTGTTATAAAGCAGATCGTCGGTTCAAACCTGACACCGCACCAACCAAGCCGGAAAAGGCACCATCAGCCGAACAATTAAAGCAAGAATGGAAGCTAGTCAGGTGGTAAAATACTTACTTTTTGGGGCAACAAGTATAAGTCCCTAAATAATCAACCCACTAAAATTCAGGATGCCTGTAGCACAGTGATCGGTATCAGAGAGACCTGTATTATGATCGGTGTTTTGGTAACTCGTAGATCCGCTACGCCAGTGCCTAGCAGCAGACGCACGCACCGGCATCATCATAAAAAATAACCATGACTAGACGCTGTCAGGAGAATGTTTAATGGCTTTGTATATCACCGATGACTGCATTAATTGTGATGTATGCGAGCCGGAGTGCCCGAACGATGCTATTTATCAGGGAGAATTGATTTATGAAATCAATTGTGAATTATGTACCGAATGCGTTGGACATTTTGAAACCAGCCAATGTGTTGAGATCTGTCCAGTCGCGTGTATTCCGCTTGACCCGAATCATGTTGAGTCAGCGGATGAATTGATGCTCAAGTATAAAATCCTGATGCAAAAAACGACTTAGCTCAAATTGATTTGCTGTTGGTGAATGAGGCCTCATCCATTGCTGTTTCCACCCTACAAAAGTTGCTCGAAATTTATCCCCGAATTGCTTTTGCCAGCACCGTGCATGGTTATGAAGGAATCGGTCTAGGGTTTGTATTACGCTTTAAGGAACTGCTGGAGGCGCATAGTTGAGGCTGGAAGCTCTGTACGCTGACTCATCCAATCCGCTGGGCGCAGGATGACGCACTGGAGCAATTTTTATTCGATGCGCCGTTACTTAATGCCGAAGCAGAGACCTCGCCAATCGCTACTGTCTCGGATAAAACGGCATGTGATACGCTTGATTTTAATGTCATTGCCCGCGCTGATTTGGCGGAAAATGAAAAATTAACCCGCAACTTATTGCCCACATCAGGGCGAAAAACACGGTGTCACTCGGTTACGACATAGTGGTATTAAGTCTATCCACAGCAGGTGACGACAATAATAAGAGACCTTTGCACGGAAGATGATTTCGCTTTCAGGTCAGGCAAAAACGCACGGAATGAGGGAGTTTATGTTTATAAATGACCGATTGAGTACGTTTTTAACGTAGCATGGAGGTGAAATGGTTTTCGTGCAAAGGTCTCAATAAAGAAATTCGATATTACTGCAACGGTTAATAGTAGCCGCGGTTAATTGGCGGTAACCAGCGCACGCAAAGCATCAATAAAGCACTTGTTTTCGTACTCGGTGCCGATAGTCACTCGCATATAATTGTCAAGATAATTATCAGGCGTTTGCCAAAGCGGTTGTTGATCCAGATTTTTAATTAAAATGCCCTTTTTTCGTAGTCCTTCAAATAGCGTATGACTCTGTTTAACCCTAAAAAACAAAAAATTTGTTTCGCTGGGAAAAACATGGATGCCGGGAATTTTACTCAATTCCTGAAAAACCCAGTGCTGATCTTGTCGTATTTGCTCGACTTGTTGTCGAAAAATCGCATAGTGCTGCAAATAAAATCGCGCACTCGCCTGCGTCAGGCTGTTGATATTATAAGGCAGGCGGAGCTTTTCCATTTGCTCAAGCCATTGCCAGTTGCCGATCATCATACCCAGACGCAATCCTGCCAGTCCGCTCTTGGACATCGTGCGTAACACCAATAAATTCGGATGTGCATCAATTTCAGCCAGAAATGTTTTTTTTGAAAAGGCGAAATATGCCTCATCAACAACAACCAAACCTTGTGCCCGATTTAGTAGCTGTCGGATGAGAATCGGATCAAAGCAATTTCCGGTCGGATTATTCGGGTAAGCAAGAAAAATACACGCCGGATTGTGTGTGGTTATTGCCGCAAACAAGGCTTCAGCGTTAAGCGAACAATCCGCATTTAACGGTACGCCGACAAATTGTGTTGCCGTAGCGGTACTAATTTGCGGGTACATAGAAAATGAAGGTAGTGGCGCAAGAAAGGTCCTGCCCGTACCACCCACCAGCATGGCGATAATCTGAATCAGTTCATCAGAACCATTACCCAGCATCAAACCGACCGTTTCGGGTATTGAGAAACAATGCCTGATGGCTGTTTTCAATTCACAACAATCAGCATCAGGATAACGATTGATCTGAACGGCATCCAAACAACGCAGCCATTCACCCTTGAGCGAGTCTGATAACGCATAGGGGTTTTCCATCGCATCGAGCTTTAGCAACGCCTGTGCAGGTGGCACATGGTATGCCTGCAACGCACGTACCTCAGCGGATACCCATTGTTTTATACTGCTTTGTACATCGTCATTATCGGACAGTGCGGACATTATGATTTCAGGCGCGATTTTAAGGTATGATTTTAGAATAGGCTTTGGATTATGCCTTGGAACAAAGGCGATGCGGCATGTTATCCGTCATTATGTTCGCTAGTGAGACGATATCTGGCAGATCGTTCATGGGCAGTCAAGCCCTCGCAATGTGCAAGCAAGGTAGCGATTTTTGCCATCTCATGTGCGCCGGCTTTTGATGCCTGAATGACGCTACTGCGTTTCTGAAAGTCATAAACACCCAGAGCTGAACTGAATCTGGCAGTGCCTGCGGTCGGTAAGACATGATTGGGTCCGGCACAATAATCCCCCAAAACTTCGGCACTATACTTGCCGACAAATATGGCGCCTGCATGACGGATTTGTACCATCAACCCTTGCTCATCTTTGACCATCAGTTGTAAATGTTCCGGCGCAATAGTATTTGAAAGCTGTGCCGCCTGCGCTAATGAATCAACCAAAATAAGCACACCTTGTCTGTTCAGTGATTTTTCGATAATGTCCCTGCGCTCCATTTCGGGCAACAATTTTGCTATTGAGGCACGGATTTTCTCCAGCATGGAGGGTGAATTTGTGATCGCAATAGATTGCGCCAGTTCATCGTGTTCAGCCTGAGCAAACAAATCCATCGCCACCCAGTCGGGATCGGCGGACTCATCGCAAATGATGACAATTTCCGATGGTCCGGCAATCATGTCAATGCCGACATCGCCGAATACCCTTTTTTTGGCAGTAGCCACATAGATATTCCCGGGACCAACAATTTTATCAACTCGGGGAATACACTCGGTTCCATAAGCCAGCGCAGCAATGGCCTGTGCGCCTCCAATAGTAAATATGCGATCAACACCAGCGATTGATGCAGCAGCAATAACCGCCGAGTTAATCTCGCCGTTGGGTGTTGGGACGGTCATAATAATTTCGCCGACACCAGCGATTTTAGCTGGAATTGCGGTCATCAATACCGAAGACGGATAAGCTGCCTTGCCGCCAGGAACATAAACACCAACTTTATCCATTGCCGTAATATTTTGCCCGAGTCGGGTACCATTCGCTTCGGTATAACTCCATGACTGCTGAATTTCTTTCTGGTGAAATCCTCGAATTCGCATCGCTGCCGCCCGTAACGCCTCGGTCAATTCAAAACCGATGCTGTTGATGTGCCCATCTATTGCGGCGACGCTCAGCTCCAGTTGCGATACCTGTGCGACCTCTAAACCATCTAATTGATGGGTATAGTCAACAAGCGCACGATCACCCTCAGTGCGTACTGTTTCGATAATCGTTTTGACAATGTCCTCCACCGAATTATCAACATCAATGTTGCGATCCAATAATTTTTGCAGCTCAGCATCAAAATTTTTATCGGCGAAACGTAGCTCTAACATGGCAGGAAAACGGTGGCGGGCAAGAACCAGTTGTTCATAATACAGTTTGTGATATTCTTTCTATTTCTCTTTGATTAAGAGCTGGTTCCTGTATTTCAAGGGCTTTCCATGCGCTTAGATAGGAAATTTTATGATACCGTAAAAATCTCTTACTGAAATAGAAAATCTGACAATATCTTAATAATTGGTTAGCACGCTGTTATCAATACACAGTTTGTAATACTGTTCGTTTTTTTCACAACCAATAAAATTTCTACCGAGTGTTTTACTTGCAATGGCTGTTGTGCCGCCACCCATAAAGCAATCCAACACTAAATCGCCTTTGTTAGAGCTGGCTTTAATTATTCTTTCGATCATATCTAATGGCTTTGGTGTTAAGTGGGACATTTTTTGCACTTTACCATTTTTTTTGTTTTTGTGCCTGTGGCTACTAAAATCCCAAACTTCTGAACATAATCTACCATTAGGGTTAGGGAACCACCTTTTGCCATTTTTTAGAATCCCCTTTTTTGTGGCATGCTTTATTCTATCTATACTTTTATAAGGCTCTCTAATGTCGTCAAAATTAAAAATCGGATTACCTTTGGTAAAAAATAAAATAGTTTCAGAATTATTAACAAATTTATTTTTTGGGCTACTCATACCATCTTGCTTATTCCATACAATCCAGTTCTTAAAGGTCATTTCTTTCTCTATTAAAAATTGCAGTATATACGCACAGTTAAAAGGCGTATTGAAAACATATAAACTACTATTTTGCTTTAATTTTGGTAGTAATAATTCTATCCAATTAAAAGTAAAATGCAAGAAATCATCATGGTTTTTAAAAGTATCCCAGTCTGCTTTTTTCATATTATAGGGTGGATCAACCACAGCCAAATCAATAGAGTTATCTAATACTTTGGTGCGTAAAAAATCAAATACATCCAAATTGTAAATTTTATTGATTTCTGCTTGCAGTATTTCTTTACATGCTCGTTTATAAAGCATATTTGTCTGCTTGATTAGATTAGACTGCATCATCTAACCGCAACACAAGCTCATCACCTAAAGAAAAACCATTGCACCAGCCAATAACGCTAATGGTATGTTTTATGCTTTTCGTGTAGTTTCCGTAAACTGTTTTTCCAGTGGGTTCTTTTATCTTGTCAAAATAATTTTTGACTTGAGCTTGAAAGGTATCAGGGTTTGAAATAGCTCTATAAACTTTAATTAAGTTAACAACAATGTCAAAATCGTCCTCGTTGTATGCGTGTATAACGAAATAATTAAATTCATCTAATGTTAAGTAGTCCAATTTTTGCAATAGTCTTTTTGTAAATATAACGATTGCTAACCCGTTAAATGAAAAATTGAAAAAATAATCTGAATATAATTTCTTTACGTCATCCAAATTATCACACTGGTTTACTTGAACCCCTAAATCCGTTAGGCATAGTATTTTTTTGTCTAGTTTTCCATTTTCTTTAATTGGGTGATAGCACCAGTCAAATTTCAGAAGATAATTTTTTGCTTGTCGGATAAACAAACCATGCATTGATGTCTTTAAGTTTTCTCTTTGAAAGTTACTGTTTATTTCAAATCTATCCAATAGTTTCAAGTAATTCTCATCATTAGAACTATCCCCCAATGTAATGCCTGATCCAATAAAAGACAAATAAGATTTTAAGTGCTTAATGTTTGCGTCATCAACATATCCCTGATCTGGTATAACATACCAACCACGCCATAATGAGCTTATGCCTTTGCTGGCATATTTGGGTATATCTATCCAACTTTTAACATATTCAAAAAGAATTTCTATTTTTTCATCATCATCTTGATTGGAGTCGTGAACAATTTTTGCGGGCTTATTTTTAAACGCTTTTCTTTCGTTTATTTTTTCTTGCAATGAATTAACTTCATCAATACTAATTGCGCTTGAGTTTTCGCTATCCCACAGATAATTAAAAAACATCAAGGCATTTGAAGTGGTGTTTTGTTCCTCGACTAACACGCTCGCCTCCACATTATCTATCAATGCGGCACGCGTAAGATTAGCCGATCCAATTAGCATTTTCCAGTTCGTTTTGTTTTTTCCAAATAACCAGATTTTAGGATGAAATGTGCCTGTGTTACTTTGATAAACTCTAACATCTACACCATTCTCAATTAGTTTTTTAATTCCTGATAATTGTGTGATACCCATATCCAAACTACAAAGCAATTTAGTGGGTTTGTCTTTTATTCTGTCTAAAATAACATCCACGCCATTTTCTCTAACATACGCCACGACAAAAAGCAGTTGATTTGCATCATCTATCTGGGTTTCAATCACCTTTCTATGATTTCCTAAATGACTGATTTGGTTTTGTATAAACATGTTTTGACCCTAAACACTATTTAATTTTTTTTCGATAATTTCTCGATAATTAGTCATTATTTCATAACCGATACAACTCCTTCCTAGCTCTTTTGCAACTTTTAGGGTCGTGCCACTCCCTGCAAATGGGTCAAGCACAGTATCTCCTACAAATGAAAAAAGTTTAACACATCTTTTGACTATCTCCTCCGGCATTATTGCCGAGTGTTCGCCAAAAGCTAAATCGTTTTTATTGGGTATAGATATATTCCAAATTTGTTTGGTATATTCTACCCATTCTTTTTGGGTTAATTTACTTTTTGCTTTCGTTTCTTGTGATATGTTGTTGCTTGGTTTGCCGTCTTTAACATAAACAGCAATAAATTCACTGGTATTTTGAGCATAAAAATTTCTTGGGTACGGATAACTACCAAACATCAGGCTCTTTGAGGTATTGGTTCTATTCCAAATATAAGTATCAAACAAAAACATTGCAGTGTTCTTCCGATAAATAATAGAACTTTGAATATCCGAATTTAAATCAAAGATATGTCTATTATAATGGGTGGAAAATTCGTTTTTTTTCATTGGCATTAAAGGAGCGTTGATAATTAGTTTACCATTTGGCTTTAATACTCTTTCACATTCTTTCCATACTTTTTGCAATTCTTTGAGGAAAGTTTTGTAATTTTGTATGTCGCCTATTTGACTTGTGTGATTTTGCGAATGCGTCTCATCTTGATAGCCATTCTTTGCATAATCTTTGATATTAAAGTAAGGCGGAGAAGTAATAATTAAATCAACAATTCCATTTTCAACCTCATCCATTTTTTGAGAACTTTTAAAGTATATATGTTCCATTCCTATTCTGTCTGATTTGCATAATAACTCTTAAATTCAGCCGACGTGTTGTTAAACACAATCACATCGCCTCTTTCAGGTTTTAATGTTTTTTGTACTAGCAACTCCATAAGCATCATCCCCGAAGAACGACCGCCTGAAAATTTAACAATATGGGGTTTGTTCATAACAAAAGTCAATCAGGCGGTCAATAGCGGTTCTTCATTGCTATAATGACCGGGTAGCCGACGAACATTCGCACCCATTTGTGACAGTTTTTCTTCGATGCGATCGTAACCACGGTCAATATGGTAAATACGATCTATAACGGTATTTCCCGTGGCAATTAACCCCGCCAGAACCAAACATGCTGAAGCACGCAAATCCGTTGCCATAACCGGTGCGCCGTGGAGTCGGTCGACGCCGCGAATAATCGCTATGTTGCCGTCTAATTCGATGTCCGCACCCATGCGCTGTAATTCGTGAACGTGCATATAGCGATTTTCAAATACCGTCTCAACCACGGTTGCGGTTCCTTCAGCAATAGCATTGAGCAATACAAACTGTGCCTGCATGTCGGTCGGGAAAGCCGGATACGGTGCGGTGCGAACGCTGACCGATTTTATCGGTCCCCGCGGAGCCTTGAGATAAATCCAGTCACTTCCGGTTTCGATAACTGCGCCCGCTTCGCTTAATTTGTCGAGTACCGACTCAAGCTGTTTCGGGATGACATCTTTGACTTTTATTTCACCACCGGAAATGGTTGCCGCAACCAAAAAGGTACCCGCTTCGATTCGATCTGGTATGACTCGATGTTTCGCGCCGCCCAGTTTTTCAACGCCTTCGATGGTAATTTCGTCCGCTCCGGCACCTTCTATTTTTGCCCCCATCGCATTCAGGCAATCTGCCAGATCAACGACTTCCGGTTCCCTCGCCGCATTTTCAATCGTGGTCAACCCATCTGCCAGAACCGCAGCCATCATCAGGTTTTCGGTACCGGTAACGGATATTAAATCCATAAATATCCGCGCCCCTTTTAGTTTGTCGGCTTTGGCTTTGATATATCCACCATCGATGGTTATTTTGGCACCCATTGCTTCGAGTCCCTTAATGTGCAAATTCACCGGCCTTGAGCCAATGGCACAACCACCGGGTAGCGAAACTTCGGCTTCCCCGAATCGGGCAACCAATGGACCGAGCACTAGAATTGAGGCGCGCATGGTTCTGACTAATTCATAAGGGGCAACTACGCTACTCACTTCTGAGGCATTCGCTTCAATGGACAATTTTTCATCAACCTGGAGCTTCACCCCCAATTGACCGAGTAGTTCCATCGTTGTGGTGATGTCATGCAGGTGGGGAATATTACTAATCTCCAGGGTTTCTGCCGTAAGCAAAGACGCAATCATCAGCGGAAGTGCGGCATTTTTTGCACCGGAAATTCGTACCTCACCCTTCAGAGGCCCTTTACCCGTTACTATGAGTTTATCCATTTGTTAATTACACATTGAGAGCTTTGCACGAAAGCCATTTCACCTGCATGCTGCGTTAAAATCGTACTCAATCGGTCATTTATAAGCATAAACTCCCTCATTCCGTACGTTTTTGCCTTGCCTGAAAGCGAAATCATCTTCCGTACAAAAGTCTCACATCACGAATGCGGGCATGACCAACATAACGACTGGAATCTCGCATCAATCCCAACGGTCGTCTTTAACCTGCACCATGCCATTAACAATCTGCACCGGAAATGTATCGATCGCCTCATAAGCTGGGGGCGCAGTAACTTGCCCTGTTTTGATATTAAATTGTGCACCATGTCGGGGGCATTCAATATTTTCCCCAATCACACAACCGCCAGCAATTTCACTGCCATCATGGGTACACAAATCTTCGATGGCATAAAACTCACCATCGAGGTTGAAAATGGCAATCATGGCATCATCTACCTCAACGACAATGTGTTTTCCGGGTTTTAATTTCTCTGCCTTAACCGCATCGACCCACTCACTCATTCCGGAAGTTCCTTACAGGGGATCATATCAAACCCAAGTCCAAACGAGCCGCTTCACTGATCAGTTCCTGGGTCCATGGTGGTTCCCAAACCAATTCCACAGCAGCCCCCTTGATTCCCGGGACCAGAGCGACAGTGCGTTCAACCATGCCGGGAAATGTCGCTGCCACCGGACAACCCGGTGCAGTTAGGGTCATATCAATATCGGCAAAAGCATCGTTAATATCAACCTTGTAAATCAACCCAAGATCATAGATATTGACCGGAATTTCAGGGTCGTAAACCGTTTTTAGTGCCGCAATGACACGCTCGGTCAGCTCATCCGCAGTGGCTGAATCAGCATCAGTATCCTGCGCCTGTAATAATGACTCGGGCACTGCTTTCGGCCCATTATCCTGATTAAACTGTTGCATAATGTCGGCTTTACGCTGTTCAAGTTGTGGATCAAAATTTACTCTTTTCATCATTACATATCCACTCTAATGTTTTTTATGGGCTAACTCGGTAGCCAACGCATCAAACAGAAAGTCTTTTAGTGGCACAATATCAATTCGATTCAGGACATCGTACACGAAGGCATAGGTCAACAGCAATCTCGCCTGTGCGGTGTCAATGCCCCGTGTGCGCAAATAAAACAAGGCGCTTTCATCAATTTGACCAATGGTTGCGCCGTGAGAACACTGCACATCATCGGCATAAATTTCCAGTTGGGGCTGAGTGTCAATTTCCGCATCCCGAGATAACAACAGGGTATTATTGGTCTGTTGTGCATCGGTTTTCTGCGCTCCCGGGGCAACCTTTATGCGCCCATGAAAAACCCCGCGTGAACGCTGGTTCAACACACCCTTGTACAGCTCTGTACTGCTACAGTTTTCAGCTTGATGTAGCACCGTGGTATGATTATCGACATGTTGTTTACCGGTCAAACTGAAAATACCAAGCATATCGCAGTGTGCATTTACGCCATCCAGTTTGCTACGCAAATCGTTTCTCACCAATGCACCTCCTAAGGTAATGGTGCGACAGCTAAATCTGCTTTTTGCCGCCTGCTGTGCCCAAATACCGCAGACTTGATAGGCGTATCTTGATTGCGTCTGAATAACATAATAATCCAATTCAGCACCGTGTTCAAGAACAACCTCAGTCGTACTATTTATAAAGGTATGGGCATCACTGGCAGACACATAGCGTTCAATAATTTGCGCTTTACTATTCGCTCCAGCCACAATCAAATTTCTTGGCTGTGAAATCAGCATCTCCGATTGACTCAGAAAAATCAGCTCAATGGCTTTGTCGAATTGTGTGTTTGCATCTAAACGAATGACAATGCCATCTTTATAAAATGCATTGTTTAATGATGTAAAACCATGCTTGTTGTCGCCAGCAACAGATCCGATTACACTACCGAGCAGATTTTTAATGGACTGTGGTTGATGGGCAAGCACCGCCGACATCGGTTCAATCATAACCCCGACCTTTGGCACATTCATTGACAACTGACTGTCATACTGTCCATCAACAAAGACTATCTGGTAGCTATCCAGATTCGCAATCCGCGATGATTCTAAAGCAACCGCCAAAGCCGTTTGTGTGGCAACACTCGCTGCAGTAACAGAAAAGGTTTTGCTGGTGATGGGGCGCAATGGGGTATGACGCCACCCCTCATCCTGTTGGCTCGGAAATCCCATTTTACTAAATCGTGCCAAATCCAGTTTTCTTTGCTGTGCAAGCCACTCGCTATTTTGACCGGGTAAACTTTTTTGCACTTGCGAGAATTGGTCGGCGTAATGCGCCGTGCCCGTAGCACTCGGCATCGGTTCAAACAATGAGACTAATGTATCAGGCGGCATGATCTTCAATCCAGCGGTAGCCTTTTTGCTCCAGGTCTAATGCCAATGATTTGTCACCAGAGCGAATAATTTTCCCTTCGGCAAGCACATGCACATAATCGGGAACAATGTAATCCAGCAATCGCTGATAGTGGGTAACCAGTAGTACGGCACGTTCGCTATTACGTAGCTTATTAACCGCCTGAGCGACTATTTTCAGCGCATCAATATCCAGCCCTGAATCGGTTTCATCAAGGATACTTAAATAGGGTTCCAACAACGCCATTTGCAACACCTCATTACGTTTTTTTTCACCTCCGGAAAAACCTTCATTGACGGCGCGATACAAAAATTCCTGCTTGATTTCTACCAACGCTGCTTTTTGTTTAATCAATTTAAGAAACTCCACGGCATCCAATTCCTGCTCGCCCCGATGCTTGCGTACTGCATTGATTGAGGCTTTTAGCAAATACAAATTGGTCACACCGGGTATTTCTACAGGATACTGAAATGCCAGAAACAACCCTTCCCGCGCACGAATTTCCGCTTCCATTGCCAGCAAATCCTGCTCACGATAACGGATGTTTCCTGCCGTTACTTGGTAATTGTTCCGACCAGCTAAGACATTAGCCAGCGTGCTTTTTCCAGAACCATTAGGCCCCATAATGGCATGTACTTCTCCAGCATTGATCTGCAAATCAACCCCCTTGAGAATGGCTTTTCCATCAACGCTGGCGTACAGGTTTTTAATTGATAACATTGAATAATCTCGAATTATATTTTTTTGATTTTTGCCTGCCTTGCTCTGATTAGTCTAGTCATTATCCCACCGCACCTTCCAAACTGATACCCAGCAATTTTTGCGCTTCGACTGCGAACTCCATAGGTAGCTCCTTGAAAACTTCCTTACAGAATCCATTGACAATCATGGAAACAGCCTGTTCCTCAGACATGCCGCGCTGACGGCAGTAGAACAACTGATCTTCGCCTATTCTTGATGTTGTGGCTTCGTGTTCAACAATGGCACTGGCGTTTTTTACTTCCATATAAGGAAAAGTGTGGGCACCACATTTATCGCCCATCAGCAACGAGTCGCATTGTGAATAATTGCGGGCATTGTCTGCCCCTTTGAGTACTTTTACCAGTCCGCGATAAGAATTTTGTCCATAACCAGCAGAAATTCCTTTGGAAACAATGGTGCTTTTTGCATGCTTGCCGATATGCACCATCTTAGTACCGGTATCCGCTTGCTGATAATTATTGGTCAGCGCAACGGAATAAAATTCGCCGATGGCGTGATCCCCCTCCAACACCACGCTGGGGTATTTCCAAGTGATTGCCGAACCTGTTTCCACCTGCGTCCATGAGATTTTTGCATGGTCACCGCGACAGACACCACGTTTGGTAACAAAGTTATAAATACCCCCCTTACCGTTTTCATCACCCGGATACCAGTTCTGTACGGTCGAGTATTTTATTTCAGCATTTTTCAGAGCAATCAACTCGACCACAGCCGCATGTAATTGATTTTCATCACGCATCGGCGCAGTACATCCTTCAAGATAGCTCACATAACTGTCCTCGTCAGCAATAATCAGGGTGCGTTCAAATTGACCAGTATTCATCGCATTGATGCGAAAGTAGGTCGCCAATTCCATAGGACAACGGACACCTTTTGGAATATAAACAAATGAACCCTCGCTAAAAACAGCCGAGTTCAGTGCCGCATAAAAATTATCAGCAATCGGCACCACCGAGCCGAGATATTGTTGCACTAAATCAGGATGGTTTTGCAAGGCTTCTGATAGCGGGCAAAAAATCACACCCGCATCGGCGAGCGTTTTCTTGAATGTTGTCGTTATTGAGACACTATCAAACACTGCATCCACCGCAACCTTGACACCAGCAAGTACTTTTTGTTCGTCAATGGGAATGCCCAGTTTATCGTAGGTTTCTAGCAACTTGGGGTCAACATCATCCAAACTATCCAGCAATGTTTGCTGTTTTGGCGCAGAATAATAACTTATCTGCTGAAAATCGACTGGCGGATAGGCTAAATGCGGCCATTGTGGGGATGCCATTTCAAGCCATCTTTGATACGCATTAAGACGCCAATCCAACATAAAAGCCGGCTCGCCTTTTTTTAATGAAATGGTGCGAATCACCTCTTCATTGATACCCGGGGGCAACGTCTCCGAATCAATATCGGTAACAAACCCCTCTTTGTATTCCCGCTGCACTAAAGCCGTCAGGTCTTTTTCTGTCTTTGCCATCAATATTTAACCGCCCGATTTAACTGCTAAGTAATTTCGTTTGTTGACTGCACTAGAGACGGCAACTCAACGTATCGTCGCGCTACTGCCCGCGCACCCTGCTTTTGGGTGGTATCAGCCAGCGCATCATCTTGTGTGCCAGCAAGCGCATGATCAACAGCGTGTTGTCGTACTAATTGACTCAATTGCATCTCCGCCAAAAAATTGTATAGCTGGTCGCTCAACTCGCTCCATAATTGATGCGACAGACAACGCTTGCCATCATGACAATTTTGCCTGCCTGCACATTCGGTGATGTCGAGCGGCTCATCCACCGCAACAACAATATCAGCAACACTGATTTGTGCCACATCCCTGCTCATAACATAACCACCACCCGGTCCCCGGGTACCGGCAACCAGATTGGATTTGCGCATTTTGGCAAACAACTGCTCAAGATAGGACAACGATATGCCCTGATTTTCTGATATACTTTTCAGGGTGACCGGTCCCTTATGCTGGTTGATTGCCAAATCAAGCATGGCGGTAACGGCGTAACGACCTTTGGTTGTCAGACGCATGATTTATACAACTTATGTGTGTAGCTTATGTCGGTGACGCAAAAAAATGTAATAACACCTAATACCTAGTATTTTACTTGGTTTTTTGTTTTCACACAAGATACCCAACCGACTTAGCGGACACTGTACTTAACCGCTATAAATTGCCGTGAACGCCAGTTAGAACGAACACAAGAACATGAAAAAACCTGATTTCTTTATTATTGGCGCACCGAAATGCGGCACCACTTCCATGGATGCCTGGTTGTCCGAGCATCCATCAATCTATATGGCAAAAAAAGAGCCACACTATTTTAATACCGATCATAAAAATCGTAAAATAACAGATTCAACGGTGTATCACGCTCTTTTTGCCGGCGCAACCGAAACGCATTTAACCATAGGAGAATCCTCGGTGCGTTATCTTTATTCGCAGGATGCCGTCTCCAACATTCTCAATTATAACCCCAACGCAAAATTTATTGTCATGTTGAGGAATCCCATTGATATGGTTTATTCCTGGCATAATCAAATATATGTTTCCGGACTTGAGCCAATCAAGGATTTTACGACAGCTTGGGGTTTGCAAGAGCAGCGGTTATCGGGACAAGATATGCGCCAATGTGCTGAACCGAAAATGCTTAATTATGGTGCGGTATGCCAGTTGGGAGAGCAATTACAACGCCTTTACCAGCAGGTGCCTCCAGAGCGTGTCCATCTGATTTTTTTTGATGATCTGCAACAAAATGCACGACAGTCCTATCAATCAGTATTGCATTTTTTAGGAGTTGCCGATGATCACAAACAGGCGTTTATGATCCACAACCCCGCGAAAAAGCACCGTATTCGTCTGTTAACAAACAGCCTGAATGAATTGGGAAAAATAAAAATCAGGCTGGGCATCAAGCATAATTTTGGTATAGCAGAATTTATGAAAGCCAAAAATATAAAAACCCAAAAGCGCAAACCCTTATCAGCAGAGATGCGCAGAACACTGATTGATTATTTTAGCGATGATATTAATTTATTAGCCAAATTGAGCGGTCGCAATCTGGATGATTGGACGCAATAAGCGTTCGCGGATAAAAATCTTATGGAAAAAGATCTGGTCAGCATTATTATTGCCACACATAACCGCGCCGAATATCTTAAAAAAGCCATTATTAGTGCGTTAAATCAAGCGTATAAATGTATTGAAATTATTGTTATTGCCAATGGCTGCAAAGACAATACCGTAAGCATTATCAGTGAATTAACAGCGTGTGCATTAAGCAAACAACAAAACACCCCGATTATTTTTCTTGAATTCCCAGATACATTGGGTGGTGCGAAAGCGCGTAACATTGGCATTGACCAAGCTCGGGGGGAATACATCGCCTTTATGGATGATGATGATTTTTGGCATAAAGACAAATTACAGTGTCAAATTGCACTACTAGAAGACAATAAATACAGTCTTATCAGCACTAATTTTATTTATTATTATGGGGAAGATAGCTTGGATAAAAAGCATAGCCCATCTAATAAAGCACTGATTAGACTACAAGATTTATATTATGACAACGCCTTAATGGGCTTTTCGCTCTGCATGACCAAAAGAGCTTATATTGGAAAAAGTCGTATTAACGAAAACCTAGCTGCACTGCAAGACTGGGATTTATGGTTCAAAATACTTATCAATACCAATTTGCCAGCTTATATTAATCAACAATGTCATGTGTATCTGCGTCTGGGACATAACAGGATTTCTACTAACCTTTCTAAAGTCCTACAGGCACAGCAACGCTTTCTAGCAATCTGGCAACCTATATTAGATAAACCCAGCATTGATTTTCACAAAATGAGAATCTTGTGTTTGGAAATAAAAATACAGACCCACGGCAAATACAGAAACTATTTTCTACAGATGTCGCACATTATTCGGACGATTTTTAATAGCCCTTACCGCTATCAAATTAAAAAATACATCCATTATCTGTTGCTACCAATAGCGAGTATTAATGATATACGCATCTGGTTATGGTCAAAAACCAGATTCGGTTATAACTCGACACGAAATGATAAGGGAAACAATCAGGTTATGTCATTACAGTGTTTAATTGCGACAGTGGAGGATCATTTTTTTGAAAGAAAATATCAACCGCCCTTCGCAGATTATCTTATCATCAATCAAATCAGTGCTGAAAATAATCCAAAGCACCGTGCTGAAAATATTTTTACTTATAGAGAAAAAGGGTTATCAAAGAGCAGAAATAAGGCGTTACAAAAAGCAACTGCCGATATTTGCTTGATTGCCGATGACGATATTGTGTTTTTAGACCATGTAGATACGATAATTTTAGATGCCTTCGAAAAACATCCGAGCGCTGATATTATTACCTTTCAAGCACAAAATCCGACAGGCACTTTATTGAAGAACTATACTCCAAAACACAAACAACATAACTTGTTGTCGATAATGAATGTTTCATCTTGGGAGATAGTCTTTAACAGACGCTCTGTCATAACAGCAGGTTTATGCTTTGATGAACATTTTGGGCTGGGCAGCCAGTTTGCAACTGGGGAGGAAAGTATTTTTTTACTTGATGCCTTGCGAAAAGGACTTAATCTACTTTACGTACCGACTCCTATTGTCGTTCATGCTAAAGACAGTTCTGGCGACCATTTGGATAACCCTAAATTAGTTCGTGCCAAGGGAGCAATGTTTTGCAGGATGTTTGGTTTTAGGGCTTACATTATTGCTTTATTATTTGCCTTGAAAAAGCACTCCTTATCAAAATTCGGCTGGTTGCGATTTTATCGGTTAATGTTGGTGGGCATTCGAGAATACAAGAAAATACAATGACTGGTTTATGACTGACCTGGTATCCATCATAACACCGTGCTATAACTCATCGCAATTTATAGCGCAAACTATTGATTCCGTGTTAGCACAAAGTTACCCGTTTTGGGAGCTGATTATTGTTGATGATTGTTCGACCGACAACTCCAGAGATATTATTACTGAATATCTTGAAAAAGACCGCCGAATCCAACTCATAGCACTAACAGAACACGCTGAAGTGAGTGTGGTGAGGAATGTCGCCATTAAAACGGCCAAGGGACGTTACATTGCTTTTCTGGATACTGATGACCTGTGGTTGGCGGAGAAACTAACCCGACAACTTCAATTTATGCGCAGTCATAACTTAAGTTTTACTTATTCCTCTTATCTACTGACCAACGAAAATAATGAGGACCAAGGGGAATTTATTGCGCAACCATCCCTTTCCTATCATGCCCTATTAAAAACTTGTAGCATTGGCTGTTTAACGGCAATTTATGACACCGAAATACTCGACAAAATGTACATGCCAGACACAAAAAGAGACGATTATGCGTTATGGCTCAATATTTTGAAAAAAATCCCACTTGCTTATGGTATTAAAACGCCGTTGGCGATTTATAGAATAAGTCTAACATCGCGCTCAAGTAATAAACTTACAGCGGCTATTGGTCAGTGGCAGGTCTATAGAGAGATTGAGAAATTAGGTTTATTAAAAAGTTGTTATTATTTCTTGTGTTATAGTTTTTATGGTTTTACAAAATATCGGATACCCCGGTTAATGAGGATGCGTCAGTGAATACACCGCGCTTGCTCTGCTGTTATATGCTCAACAATCTCCGTTCTGGAGATGCTGGCGAGCAGCTGTGTTAACCTTTCCATTCAACCTACTTTTATTACCCCTCAAGCGGCACTGAACAACTTGAATTTACCAACCTTCTTAATACGCACTGGCATAAAAATGATGGCAATCCATATTGTATTAGCCGTTGTCGCACTGCTTACCAGTGTTGTCTTAAGCAGAGGGCTGGGCGCGCTAGGGTACGGCATCTTTACTTATGCTATGACAGTGCTGGTACTGCTGAGAACAATCAGTCAAATGGGTATTCCTGCCCTGATTACGCGCGAGGCAACACGTAGCAAAGAGCAAAACCTATGGGCTTATTTCCGCGCTATGCTTGCTTGTGCATCAAGAATTGTCATCACCTCATCACTATTGGTTACCGTGATTTCTTTTGCGGTTTTGTGGTTGTTACTCGATCGCTTTTCCGATCATATGCTATATACCTTTATATGGTTGTTATTGCTACTGCCGGTTGCCGCTTTCATGGGAATCATCTCAACGACATTGCATGGTTTTCATTATATTATTACCAATAAAATAATTAGCGAGGTCATGCCTGCTGCTGTTTTCCTTGCGGTGATTAGTGTATTATTTTTCCTGTTGCCAGAAACACATTTCCCAGAATATGCGACTTTTACCAGATGGCTTATCGGCATTCTGGTTTTGCTGGTTGCCATGTTTGTCTTGTGGCAAAAAACAGATAAAAAATTCTGGCTCGACACAACCGTTTATTCTCATAAAGAATTATTGCTAACAGCCCTGCCATTTACCCTGATTACGGGTAGCCTGTTGTTACGTTCACAAATTGATATTTTTATGTTGGGATTTTTTCGCTCAGGCAGTGAAGTGGGCATTTACAGAGTAGCAACCAATATGTCTGTTTTCGCCCTACTGGCATCCCAGATTATTATTTCCTTTGTTGGTCCGCAAATGGTAAAAATGTATTCCCAAAACAATATACGTCAACTGCAAAAATTAGTCACCATAAGCACTCGAATTGCATTTGTCTTTGCGTTATCAGTCTGTTCTGCTTTATGGGGCTTTGGCAAAGAATTGATTGATATGATATTTGGTGCGGAGTTTGTATTGGCATATATCCCCCTATCCATACTGATGATTGGCAAATTATTTAGCGCTATGATGGGTCCTGTCGGTTTGTTAGCGAAATCATCCTATAACGAAAAATACGTTATGCGTATCGCATGGTTTAACATTGTGCTTAGCGCAACCCTGAATCTGTTTTTTATTCCCTTATGGGGTATGGCAGGTGCTGCCATATCAACGGTTATATGTGCCATCACTTCTAATTCATTTCTGTCTTACATCAGCAGAACGAAAATAGGTGTCAATCCGAGTATTTTTTATGTTTGAATGTAATGAACTCATTTATGTACAAATGCAAAAAACCGCATCCCAGCATATTGCCAAACTACTTATGCAATTGTTCAATGGCCGAATAATCGGTAAGCATAATAGTGCCACGCCCGAGCAACTGCAATCCAACGCTTATTTTGTCGGTTCAATTCGTAATCCTTGGGATTGGTATGTGTCGCTGTGGAATTTTGGTGTTGCAGGTCGTGGCGCATTGCTGCATAACCTGACCCGGCGAGAGCCGTGCCGTGCATTCAAAAACATACTTAGAAAACCGACACATTGGACTGCTTATCAGCAAGCTATTGATGTCCTGAGCAAAGATGTAAAGAAATGGCGTACCGTTTATAGCAACGACGATGAAATTGCTTCATTTCGCCGCTGGCTTACCCTGATACACAACAGCAATAACTATGCTTTAGACAACAGCTATGGTTGTATGAGTTCGCGTAGCACAAAGCACTATGATATGAATGAACGATGGGGGTTTATGACATATCGATATATTTCGTTACACTGTCATTGCAAGCAACCCACCAAAGAGCTCCATTTTGGTGATTTTGAGCGGCTACAGAAATTTGATAATGAGTATTGTTATATTCACTATTTTATCAGACAAGAAGTTTTAGAAGATAATCTGTGTACCGCTATTGCACAAGTAAAAACGCTCACTGATGCAGAAAAATCCTTGATTTTTAATGCAAAAAAAACCAATACTTCGGCGAGAACATTATTGTTAGCCGATTATTATGATCAGGCATCTATTGATTTAGTGCAAGAAAAAGAACGCTTGATTATTGAGAAATTTAAGTATTCTCCACCGACAATTTCAACCTGAAAAAATAACGGGCAAGCTACGCTCACCTCCCGACTCCCCGCACTACAGCACCTGCCAGCAATCGCTATCGTCAATGCGTACGTTACCAACCAAAATCCCTATCAAGAAGTGCGTATAGTTCTTTATTGTAGGGTAAAAAATAATCGTTTAGATATTGTCGCACTTTGGGATCAACGGCTACTTTATTCATTGCAACATTTTGTGGGGTTAAATCCTTTACTGTAAATTCCGTATCCACGCCTAAAAACGCAAACACCTGTTTAACCATATGTTCAGGGTGAGCAAACAAATCTTCGCTACTTAAAATTAACATCTGCTCTTTAGGAAAATAACGTAAAAACCTTTTGATTTGCTGACTATAGAGACTACGTCTTTTATAAGATGGATAGTAAAAAGATTTCTTCCTGTAACCATCCTCATCAATCATATCCGATTCTTGTCGATCATAATCTGCTTGTAAGGCTTCCATAATCGGTAACGATTCCCCCCCTCGTTGCCGGACATGGAAGTAATGCGAAATGGCACGCTCTGTTGGGTTTCTCAATATGATAATGATTTTCATTTCAGGGTTAGTTGCAAAAATTCTTTTAGCCGCATGCGGATAAAACAGATATAGCGGGGTCGCTTCAAAAGCGCGATTATGCGGGTCCGTTTTCAAGGGGAAATGAGCGCGATACCAGGCTTCACCTTTGCGGAAATTGTTAACCTTTTCAGTACATTGCTGTGCCTTACAACCATCAAAAAAATGTACCTCTTTTATGTAAGACGGCATTAATTGAGGGTGTTGGGCTAAATAGGCATATAAACTTGAAGTCCCCGACTTCATAGCACCCACTATCAGAAAATCCGCTAGCATTCGGTGATGCCAAGTTAATCTGCGATATGGCCAATCAAGTTTTCTTTTAACACGGCTGAGACAATTCAAAATCACTTTCTTTTTAAGCGCTCTTTTTGTGTCATAAAGTCCATGCAATAGGAAAATGGTGGCCAGGGACAGAATCGAACTGCCGACACGGGGATTTTCAGTCCCCTGCTCTACCGACTGAGCTACCTGGCCATATGGGCATACTCGCAGAAGTGGCGCATTTAAGGATACAAGGGTCAATTAGTCAAGCGCTTTAATGCAATGATGCTGAATTTTTTCAATTATTTTGTTTCCCTGCATTCAACACAAATTTGCGAAAAACTTTTGCCGTTGTTGATAATTGTTTGCCGCGGCGATAAGCGACATACCATTTACGCATCACTGGAAAATGCTCCACATCCAAAACAACCAGACGACCCGCATCAAGCTCCAATTCAACCGTATGGGATGATACCACAGCCAAACCGAGTCCGACTTCAACGCTTTGTTTTATGGTTTCATTACTAGACAGTTGAATGCCCGGGGTCGGTGTGACATTGTATGCGCGGAAAACCCGTTGCATTGCCGTGCGCGTACCCGAACCGGGTTCACGCATAACGAAAATTTCATCTGCCATGCGGATTATCGGAATGTCCTTTTGCTTTGCCAGAGGATGTTGTGCGTTGGCAATGACAATCAATGGATTTTCCATGAACGCTTTGGCTTCCACATCAAGCTCTTCTGGAGGTTGCCCCATCAATACCATATCAGGTTGGTTAGCTTCCAGCCGTCTGATTAGCTCCTCACGATTGGTCACGTCAAGACTGATATTTACGGTTTTATATTGCTCACAAAATTTGACCAACAAGCGCGTTGCAAAATAATTGACTGTCGAGGCAATACAGATTTTTAACTGCCCACCTTCAATACCTCTTAAACAGTTGATGTCTCTTTCAATCTCATTGAGTTGCGCCATCATCGTGCGGCTATGCAACACCATTTTGTTACCAGCAGCCGTCAGGTGTACCTTCTTACCCAGCTGTTCAAATAAGGGAAGATTAACCATTAATTCCAGTTGCTTCACTTGCATTGAAACCGCAGGCTGGGTGAGATGGAGTTCCTCCGCTGCACGCGTAAAGCTCAAATGCCGGGCAACGGCTTCGAAAACCTGTAATTGACGCATTGTGATGTGAAGCGCCATATCACATTTTCAATTTGATGCAACATTTCATAATGAATACTTTATAATGCGAGTCTGTGTTAAATTACCGTTATTCAATCAGCCAATCGGGAAAATAATGGAGTGTTGTGTGCTAATACAAACGGCTAATGCAAAGGAGTGTAGCGCATAAAACCCGCGGTGTGTAAGATAATGAAGACACGCCTGCGTAGGACAACAAAACAGAATTATATGCCATAATCACGAGAACATCCTGATTACTAGAGATACCCTTTGACTTATACCATAGTATTTTTATTTATGGAAACAATCCAGCCGTTGTTTGCCACGTTCGCAGTAAATTAAATGTCCAGAAAACATCCCGTGGTGGTGGTAACCGGTTCATCTGGTGCCGGTACGACAACCGTAAAAAGCGCGTTTGAACATATATTCCTACGCAATAAAATAAGTGCTGCCTACGTCAGTGGCGATAGCTTCCATTTTCACACCCGTGAGGAGTTTGAACAGGCGGTCATACAGGAGGAACAGCAAGGAAACAGCCATTTTAGTCATTTTGGTCCCGCTTCAAATAATTTCGCCGAGCTTGAAAATTTATTCAAATCCTATGGTATGGGTGGGACTGGCAGGTATCGCCATTACATTCACAGTGAAGATGATGCGGAAAAACAAACGAAAAAATTTGCACAGACATTAATCGAAGGTCAATTCACGCCCTATGAGCCATTACCTGCCAATACCGATCTGCTATTCTACGAAGGCTTGCATGGGATGGTTAAAGGCGATGGATATGACATAACCCAATACGTTGATCTGGCGTTAGGGGTGGTGCCCGTGGTCAACATTGAATGGATTCAGAAAATTCACCGCGACCGTACCGAAAGAGGTTATTCAAAAGACAAAGTGATTGATACCATACTGCGCCGGATGCCCGACTACGTTAATCACATTGCCCCGCAATTTTCCCGAACCGACATAAATTTCCAACGTGTTGCAACGGTAGATACCTCAAATCCGTTTATCGCTCGTGATATTCCGACATTAGATGAAAGTTTTGTGGTGGTCAGATTTCGCAATCCCCATAAATTCAACCCTGATTTTACCAACCTGCAATCCATGATCCATGATTCCTTTATGTCAAGACGAAATACCTTAGTCGTTCCGGGGGGCAAAATGGGTATGGCATTGGAAATTATTGTCGGTCCCATCATCGAAAACCTGCTACGCGCCCGCAATGCCTAACCGAGCCAAAAATTGCCAGCGCATTACCAAAAAATGACCCCAGAAACCATTCCAGAAATTACCCGACATACCCCTATCAGGATGTACTGCTTTTGATGGATTGAAAATACCGATCCCAGTCAAAACAAGGTCCGGGATCCGTTTTCCGCTGCGGTGAAACCGCGCTATGCCCGACCACGTTTTCCGGTGTAATCAATGGATATGCGGTTTGTAAACACCGTGTCAGTGCCCCCAAAACCGCATATTGCCGAGCTAAAAATGCCTCTTCATCACATCCTTCCAACTCAATACCGATAGAAAAATCGTTGACCCGCTGCCGTCCTTTTAAGACAGATTCTCCCGCATGCCATGCCCGATGGTGGGTGGCAACAAACTGAATCAGTTCGCCACTGCGTTTAATATAAAAATGCGCCGACACCTTGCGATTGGCGATGCCAATAAAGTAAGGGTGTGTTGTAGCATCCAACCGATTGCTAAATAAATCTTCGACATACTGATTACCATAACATCGCGGCGGCAGGCTGATAGCGTGAATAACCAACACCTCAATGTCTGTCCTTTCAGGACGTTGGTCGTAATTTGGGGATTGAATTAACCTTGCACCATCAACCCATCCGCTGTCCTGGCAATGGCTAAACGAGCTAACAGACTGTCCCATAGATCAAAATTAAAGATATGCTGTCGTTGTCCGTTCAAGCCGCACATATCGGCATTGAACAATGCGCTGACGACTGTAGCGTTTGCAACCACTGGCTTGCGTTGCCACACACATTACTAGCTCATCTAACACGCTATCTCACGCACCCGCAAAGCCCCGACTGTTTGCAATTTCAATCCCATTATCCTCATTTTCATATCAAGTTTCAAACTAAAAATCACTTAAAACCCACTTAAAACCCACTATTTTTTACTGAATAAAACAGCACAACCATTTATCTGTAAAAATGCCCACTGTTGCAGATGCTATGCGTGTTACTGTGGCGTAATATAGCGCAAAAACATGACCGTGTTTTGAAAAAGCCGCCCTTTGATAACGACAAAGAGTTCAGTTGGCACAGTGATCTTGCTAAACAGTTCGAATGTGAAACCTACTTCACCAAACCGTATCATTCATGAGGTTGTGGCTTGAACGTCAAATAATCATCCGGCACAATGGCTTGATCAGACAGTTCTTTCCAAAAAATATTCCTTTGCATCAAGTCACCGAAAAAGAACTATTCAAAGCCACTGATGTACTGAGAGCTTTCCACGAAAGCCATTTCACCTGCATACTACGTCGCCTAAAAGCGTCTACTGTTGGTAAAATTGGTCTCAATCGGTCATTGATAAGCGTAAACTCCCTCATTCCGTGCGTTTTTGCCTGGCCTGAAAGCGAAATCATCTTCCGTGCAAAGGTCTCTTAATGAATAATCGTCCTAGAAAATGCTTGGGGTATAACCCCTTGTCTTTTCTCACGCGTTGGCAATGGAGCATAATATAAGCCCTAGTATTGCACTTGTGAGTTGAATCCGCCATCCTAAAACAACCCGCTATACACAATTATCCCAAGAAATCTGGCCACACATCGCGGTTTAGACGGGTTCCGCAGGCATAACCAGAATCGGCATATCCTCAAGGACCGCCCGCCTGCTTTTTTAGCGCTCGCTAACGCAAACGAATCGTTTTGTAGCAAGGCTGGCACTCATTTTTTCTCATATCACCGCATCCAGTTTAGTAATTTAATCTGTGCCAATAATAAGTCAATATGATTCAATAACAGGTCATCGGCAATCGTGATGCTTACATTAATTTATGAATTCATACAAAAGCAAATAAAACTGTTTATTTTCAAGCAGTTTTATTATAGTATTCGCCCCTTGTTACACGGGCAAATTTTGGGGCGAGTCCTCCCTATCTTGAAATTTATCGGTATAAACTCGAAATGATACGACAACGAACCCTGAAAAATATTATTCGCGCGACTGGTGTCGGTCTTCATACCGGCGAGAAAGTATATCTAACCCTCCGACCTGCCTCGGTTGGTAGCGGTATTATTTTCCAGCGGGTTGATCTTGACCCAGTCGTCACCGTACCTGCCCGCCCACAAAACGTAAGCGATACCCGATTGTCCACAACATTAGAAGCGGATGGTGTAAAAATTTCCACCGTCGAACATTTGATGTCCGCTTTCGCCGGTCTGGGGGTCGACAATGCTTACGTCGAGGTCAGCGCGCCCGAAGTGCCGATAATGGATGGCAGTGCCGGACCCTTTGTTTTCCTGTTGCAATCTGCAGGCATTTTTGAGCAGGACAAGCTCAAACAATTTATGCGTATCAAAAAACCGATTTTGGTGGAAGAAGGTGATAAGTGGGTCAAGATTGAACCCTTTAACGGATTCAAGGTTTCATTTGCCATCGATTTTAACCATCCTATTTTGAAAAATTCAACGCAGATTGCGTCAGTGGATTTTTCTACGACCTCATTCGTGAAAGAGGTCAGTCGCGCCAGAACATTTGGTTTTATGGACGACCTTGAAAGACTACGCAATGCCGGATTAGCGCAGGGTGGGAGTTTCGACAACGCTATTGTCATGGATTCTTTTCGAATCCTGAACGATGACGACTTACGTTATGCAGATGAATTTGTGAAACACAAAGTGTTGGACGCAATCGGCGATCTTTATTTGCTCGGGTATCCGTTGATTGGTGCATTTAGTGCGCATAAATCCGGACACGCATTGAATAACAGATTATTACGGAAACTGCTTGCCAATGAGTCGGCATGGGAACTGGTGTCTTACGAGGACGAAATGCAGGCACCCATCGCCTTTGCCAGAACCGTAGCTACCGCATAATTCGGGCATTCTCAAGCTATTTGCGCGGTCTTGTAGCAGCGCGTAGTGGATAACGGTTATTTATTGATCCTCTTTGCTTGTTTTCTGATTCGATTTTTTGGCGAGCCTAAGAAGCGATTCCCTCAGTCCACCATGCCCGACCTTGTCAGCAAGAGTGCAGAGCGCGTCTGCACTGTCTTTTGATATCGGCTTGTTTCGCGTTAGCGAATTTTTGAGCGGCAGTTGCGACGAAGAGAGCGGACGTATTTTTATGTCTATGTCGGACACCTTGAAATGACTGTCATTCAATTGCCGTAACAAAGAAAGTTTTTGGTGACGAAGCTGGGTTGCCCACGCTGCCGAATCACAAAACACCACCAGCCGACCGGATTGAAATAATAGCGGGTAACTGTAAGGAGCGGCAATGCCAATCTGTTCCTGCCAATAGTCAAGCAGGGATTGTTGTGAGGATGCTGTTACCGGCGTGTCTTTATTAACCGACATCATCCGATGGTTTTTAAGCAGCTCGGCGATAGATTTGAATTCTTTCATTAATTTGAGACCTTTGCACGGAAGATGATTTCGCTTTCAGGCAAGGCAAAAACGCACGGAATGAGGGAGTTTATGCTTATAAATGACCGATTGAGTACGATTTTACCAACAGTAGGCGCTTTTAGGCGACGCAGTATGCAGGTGAAATGGCTTTCGTGCAAAGGTCTCAATTTGATAATGCCATTATGGGGTAACGGCGTGTTGACGGTTGGTATCTCAAGCAACGACTCTGGCTAATAATTCTGGCATAATTCCACCTCTATCCAAGCAGACAATCATACTCTATATGTTGCAGAATACACTGAAAAAAGTTTTTGGCGACCGAAATCAGCGGCTCCTTAAAAAACTGGGGAAAACAGTCCATCAAATCAATGCTCTGGAACAAGAGATACGCGCTCTTAACGATGATGAGCTGGCAGCCAAAACAGCAGCATTTAGGGCACGTTTTGCTGCAGGGGCTGATCAAAACGCTTTGTTATCAGAAGCTTTTGCGGTGGTTCGGGAAGCCTCAGTACGCACGCTGGGCTTACGTCATTTCGATGTGCAGATGATTGGTGGTATCGTGCTGAATGAAGGAAAAATTACCGAGATGAAAACCGGTGAAGGTAAAACACTGGTTGCCACGCTACCTGCTTATCTCAATGCAGTTTGTGGCTGTCCGGTGCATATCGTTACCGTCAACGACTATTTGGCAAAACGTGATGCCGAGTGGATGGGGAAAATTTATGCGTTTCTCGGTTTAAGCGTGGGGGTAATTTTTCCCGATCAGGATCGAGCGACAAAAAAATCTGCCTATCAAAGTGATATTGTCTATGGCACTAATAATGAATTCGGCTTTGATTATTTAAGAGATAATATGGCATTTTCCGAAGAAGACCGCTTCCAGAACGGTCTGGGATTTGCCATTATTGATGAGGTGGACTCGATTTTAATTGATGAGGCACGCACACCTTTGATTATTTCGGGGGCCGCCGAAGAAAGCACTAACCTGTATAACAAAATCAATGTCATCGCCCCCAAACTGATAAAACAACAAGAAGTTGAAGGTGTCGGGGATTTTTCAGTTGATGAAAAAACCAGACAAGTTGCATTAACTGAAGAAGGGCATGAACATGCTGAGCAACTGCTGGAGCAAGCCGACCTGCTCGAAGCGGGTAGCAGTTTATATGATGTCGTCAATATCAGCTTGATGCACCATCTGTATTCCGCACTGCGTGCCAACCATTTATTTAATAAGGATGTGGATTATATTGTACGGGACGGTGCGATCATTATTATTGATGAGTTCACTGGACGTATGATGTCGGGTCGCAGATGGTCAGATGGATTGCATCAGGCGGTTGAAGCTAAGGAAGGGATCGCCATCCAGCAAGAAAGCCAGACACTGGCTTCCATTACTTTCCAGAATTATTTTCGGTTATACGACAAGCTATCCGGAATGACTGGAACGGCAGATACTGAAGCACCCGAATTTTTACAAATTTACCGCCTTGAAGTCGTTGTCATCCCGACCAACCAGGCAATGAGGAGAGCTGATACTCCCGATTTGGTGTATCGCACCGCCGATGAAAAATATACCGCCATTTGTGATTGCATAGCCGATTGTCGCAGTCGTAATCAACCAGTTCTGGTCGGAACAGCTTCGATTGAAACCTCAGAGCAGTTATCGCAGATTCTGAACAACAAGGGTATTGAACATCAGGTTTTGAATGCAAAGCATCATGGTAACGAAGCTCAAATCATTGCCGAAGCAGGACGACCGGGTAATGTGACCATTGCAACCAATATGGCAGGTCGTGGAACCGATATTGTACTCGGCGGCAGTTTGGACATTGAGTTGAAGGCTACTGACGATGAAAAGAGCAAGTCAGAGTTGCAGAAACAGTGGCACAAAAGACATCAGCAAGTTATTGAGGCGGGTGGTTTACACGTTTTGGGAACCGAACGCAACGAATCGAGACGGATCGATAATCAGTTGCGAGGTCGTTGCGGACGACAAGGTGATCCCGGCTCCAGTCAATTCTTTTTATCGCTTGAAGATAACTTGATGCGGATTTTCGGTTCCCAAAAAATTTCCACGCTGATGGAAAAATTAGGTATGGATGAGGGCGAAGCCATTGAGCATCCTTGGGTATCACGCGCCATTGAAAATGCACAGAAAAAAGTGGAAGGACACAACTTTGATATGCGTAAACAGCTATTGGAATATGATGATGTCGCCAATGAGCAACGCAAAGTGATTTACGAACAGCGTAACCTGTTGATGGAAACCGAAGATATTTCAGCGTATATCACCGATATTCGGGAAGAGGTTGTCAATGCCGTTATCAATCAATTTATTTCGCCGCAAACACTGGAAGAACAATGGGATATTGAACAATTGCAGCAAACACTAGAAAACGAATTCGGCAGCGTACTGGAAATCCGAAAATGGCTTGATGAAGATGATTCTCTCTATGAAGAAACCCTGCGCCAAAAAATTTTGCAGCATATCACTATGATGATTCAGTCTAAGGAGGAGCGGGTTGGTAGCGACAGTATGCGGCATTTCGAGAAACAGGTCATGCTGAAGGTGTTGGATGACCAGTGGAAAGAACATTTGTCAAATATGGATTATTTGCGCCAGGGCATCGGGTTGCGCGGATATGCACAGAAAAACCCGAAACAAGAATACAAACGGGAAGCGTTTGAGATGTTTACCGCTTTACTGGACTTGGTCAAGTTTGAGGTGATTTCTAAGCTCGCTAAGGTGCATGTGCCATCAGAGGAGGAAATGCAGCAAATGGAACAACGCTTGCGTGAACAACAGGCGCATGATCAGTCGGTTAAATATATTCATGATGATGTCACCGAGGGGGGCGGACAATCGCTCGGACAACCGGCAGTGCGATCCCACCCCCCTCGCAGACCCCACAAACCTCACCAAACGGTCAGCGAAACAACCGTGCAGCCGTTTGTCAGAGCCGCTAAAAAGGTTGGCAGGAATGAACCTTGCCCCTGTGGTTCCGGGAAGAAATTCAAGCAATGCCATGGCAAACTTTAACCGACAATGTCAATACCTTGAGACCTTTGCACGGAAGATGATTTCGCTTTCAGGCAAGGCAAAAACGCACGGAATGAGGGAGTTTATGCTTATAAATGACCGATTGAGTACGATTTTAACGCAGCATGCAGATGAAATGGCTTTCGTGCAAAGGTCTCACCTTGAATGTTATTCAGGTTATGGATAAATCACCGCTTGCACCGACACACTTTCCTGATCTTCCGCCAATATCGGGCATCCGCCTCGCCAGCGTTGCCACGGCGATTAAGTATCAGGATCGCGATGACTTAATGCTGGCGTGTTTTGATGCGGGAACAACGGTTGCTGGTGTATTGACCCAATCTGCCACCGCCAGTGCGCCGGTTCTGCTGTGTCGCGATCATCTTCAAAATGGCGTGGCACAGGCACTGATTGTCAACGCTGGAAATGCAAACGCCTTCACTGGAAAAATTGGCGAACAGCATTGCCGGGCTACCTGCGCCGCTGTGGCGCATCATATTAGCGCTCAAGCAGATGATGTCTTTGTTGCTTCAACCGGAGTGATTGGCGAGCCCTTGCCGATTGCGCGTATTATCAACGCCATCCCAAAACTGAGCGATGAATTACATCCCCGTAATTGGCAAGATGCGGCGCAAGCGATTACCACAACCGATACCTTTCCCAAAGGTGCGAGTGTGCAAACCACCATCGCGGATGTAGTGGTGCGTATCAATGGCTTTGCAAAAGGTTCAGGGATGATTGAGCCTAATATGGCCACTATGCTGGCGTTTATATTTACCGATGCGCGTATTCCTGCGCCATTGCTGCAACGTTTGCTGCTGGATGCCAACCAGCACACCTTCAATGCCATTACCGTTGATAGCGATACTTCGACCAGTGATACCTGCTTGTTATTTGCCACTGGCACAGCAGCCAATGAAGCACCCACCGATATTGAGGATGCCTCATTGTCTGCGTTCAAGCAGGCGTTGCAAACACTGATGCTGGATTTGGCAAAGCAGGTTGTCTGCGATGGCGAAGGTGCAACCAAGTTGATTGAAATTAGCGTGCGTGGTGCAGAATCCGAGCGTGCGGCAAAGGCCATCGCAAAATCTATCGCAAATTCACCCTTGGTGAAAACGGCAATAGCCGGTGAAGATGCGAACTGGGGTAGGATAGTAATGGCAGTGGGAAAATCCGGAGAGCAAACCGACCTTACTAACCTGAAAATAAGTATCGGTGCAACGTTAATCACTGAAAACGGGCAGGTTATCGCCGATTACGACGACACTTTGGTTCGCCAGCACTTGCAAGGCAATGAAATATCTATTGATGTTGATGTTGGCGCCGGCAACGCGGTCGCTACGGTATGGACTTGTGATTTAACGCACGGCTACATTAGCATCAATGCGGATTACCGCTCCTGACACACGATTATATGTTGTTGTTGGCGTGTTGCGAAACCCGCAGGGACAGCTTTTGCTACAACAAAGATTACCGGGTAAACCGTGCGCCGGACAATGGGAATTCCCCGGTGGTAAAGTCGAGGACAATGAATCAGCGCAACAGGCGTTAATCCGTGAGCTTGATGAGGAGTTGGGTGTTTCCATAACCAACATGATGCGGTTGACCGAAATCGCCCATGACTATCCACATGCAAAAATCTGGCTGGATGTTTATTTCATAGATAACTTTGAACAGCCGGTAAGAGGTAGAGAAGGACAGAATTTGGCTTGGAAGCGCGTTGAGCAAATCGAAGCAATGACGGTGCTCGCAGCCGTTCACCCGATTATTGATGCGGTTAAATTGCTTGGGAATTGAATCATTGAAAACTGGAGGTTGAGAGTTGACAATGGAAAATAGGCAATGACCACACATCTCCCTGCCCATAATCGGGGCTATTTTATATTGGAAAAGAGTTTCGAGCGGTAGTTTTCGTGCAAGGCGTTGACCTGCCGTTTCAGGGCAGCGATTGTTGAATCATTGACAATGATGTCATCTGCCATGCTTACGCGCTCGTGCTCACTCAATTGTGCATCCAAAATCCGCTTAATTTGTGCCAGACTCAGCTTTCGGGTTTGTTGCAGTCGACTTGTTCTTGTGCTACGACTACAAGTAACCACGACGACGCGATCCATCAGTTTATGTTGCCCACTTTCGATTAGTAACGGAATTTCAAGAATACAGTATGGCGATTTGCTTTGCCGGCATTGGGCAAGCATATTGTCAATGATTGGCGGGTGCAAAATGGCTTCAAGCAGAGCACGTTTTTTATCGTTTCCGAAAACGATTTCAGCAAGTTTTTTGCGATCTATATGACCCAAATTATCGGTTATGTCGCCACCAAAAACGTCAATAATCTGCTCACATTGCGGCATACCCGCAGCGGTTAGCTGGCGCGCGATGAAATCGGCATCAAGGATGTCAATGCCGAGTTGCTTGAATAAACCAGCAACCACAGATTTGCCACTGCCAATACCACCGGTCAAGCCGATTTTTTTTGCCCTCATATTGAATTTGTCCGTGTTATCCGCCGCATCGGCAAAGTATCAGAAAATATCAGGAAATATCAAAAAAATAGCTGGGCAGTCGCGCACGTCTCCACACATAACCGTGTTGCAGCACCGTTGACAAAGAATACGCGATTTAGAGCAATCTCCTGTTTCGCCCTGGTCAGGAACCCACTGTCAGGGCCTCTGTCAGGACATGGACAGTCAGGCAAGTCGGGACTTTATGATTGCACTAACGGCAGCCATATCCACGCGACCTCCATGCTCCTGCGCCATTGATTTGACCCGCCCGATAACTTTGCCCATTTCTTTTATGCTGGTCGCACCGGATTGCCGAATCGCCTCATCAATCAGACTATCGATTTCATGTTCAGATAACAATTCGGGTAAATAGGCTTCCAATATGGCGATATGGGTTCTTTCCTTGTCGGCGAGATCCCGGCGCGCACCTTTGCTAAATTGTTCAGCCGCATCGGCGCACTGCTTAATCATTTTTTCGGCTATTTGCAACACAGCCCCGTCCTCAAGCTGAATTTTCTCATCCACTTCTTTGCGCTGAATCGCTGCCCGTAGCAATCTGATGGTTTCCAGTCGGCTAACATCACGGTCGCGCATCGCCGTTTTCATATCAAGTAGCAGGGTTTCTTTTAGAGTCATCAGCGAGGGGAACAGAAAATCAGTAGCATTGCGGAGCGTATCGGCTTCAATCCGATTTAATACAGATTGGTTTAATATAGGGCGGTTTAATACAGGCGTTTATGCCTGGCTTTTTGTCGGGATACCCGTTTCATTTCGCGTCGAACCGCAACATCACCATCTCTTTTGCGGATGGTTGTCGGCTTTTCGTAGCATTGACGGCGGCGGGATTCGGTGAAAACACCAGCACGTTCGCAAACACGGCGAAATCGTCTTAAAATGACATCAAAGGGTTCGTTTTGTCGAACTTGTACAGATGGCATATTGTTTAGTTCCTGTCTGATTAAGGGGGCGGGATTATACTGTATTTTTTAGCCAATTTCATACTCAAAAACATAAAAATTCGCGGTTGCGGTTTTCGCTTATGTAGATGCTACTGTTATCAATCATGACATTGTCAATCAAACCTTGTTTGTCCTTGTTTATTCAGGGCAATTCCATTATAAAACAGCCTTAAAATAGCAATAGCAACTCTGCGACTGTGTCGACCATGGTGAAGCATCAACATGACACGATTTAAGACAATTTACGGTATGACAATATTATTTTTACGGATATTGATTCTTTGCGGCATGGCAACCCTATTCAACGCCTGTGCCCCATTCAAAGCGCAAGCACCCGGATTCGGTGCTGCCATATCATGGCAATCAATAAGTGGTTGGGAGCGGGACAACCACGCCGAAGCCTGGCCGGCTTTACAAAATAATTGCAAGGTGCTCGCTCAAGAGCCGTTATGGACTGAAATTTGCCGTGCAGTTGATGCTATCGCTACGCTCGGACAACCCGACAATGCCGAGGCCAAAAACTTTTTTGAACGCTGGTTTGTGCCGCATCCATTGTATGCTGAAGGCGGTGAGCGCAACGGTTTGGTTAGCGGTTATTATGAGCCACTGCTGTTTGGCAGTCGGGTTGCGGATGCGCGTTTTCGCTATCCCATATATCAAGTACCAGAGTCCTTGCTGACTATCAATCTCGGCAGTTTGTATCCGACCTTGACCAACAAGCGGATACGGGGTCGGAAGGTTGGCAATACCATCGTTCCTTTTTATTCTCGTGAGGAAATTGAGAGCAATCGGGATTTATTGTCGGGTCACGAATTGCTGTGGCTGGATGATCGCGATGCGGTATTCTTTCTGCATATTCAAGGTTCTGGCCGTGTCCGCTTAGCCGATGGTGAAATGATTGGTGTAGGTTACAGCAATCAAAATGGACATCCTTATCAGTCAATCGGGCGCATTTTGCTTAAACAGGGTGAACTTGAACGGGAAGCCATTTCATTATTCAGCATTCGTCAGTGGCTACATGACAACCCGCAAAAGGCCGTAAACCTACTCAATGAAAACCCCAGTTATGTGTTTTTCACACTACGGGAAAACCCTGAAAATGGTCCGATTGGGTCGTTGAACACACCACTAACGCCAGAACGCAGTATTGCGATTGATCCCACGCTAGTAAAGCTAGGCACCCCGGTCTGGCTGGCAACTAACTATCCGGGAGAACCAGACCGAGATTACGCACGATTAGTCTTCGCACAGGATACGGGTGGCGCGATAAAAGGAACATTACGCACAGATTTATTTTGGGGGCACGGCAAATATGCAGAACGCGCTGCCGGCATCATGAAAGAACCCGGTCGTTTGATTGTGTTGCTACCAAAACCATAAAAAACCGCTAGTTTAATCTCTGTGTTCTCTGTGTCAAAAGCCGCCAAAACTCTAACAAACCAGCTAGTTTAATCAGGTTGCTACCAAAACCACATCAGCGATAAGCTGCTTTGTCTCTGACAGACGAGGCAACCCGCTCCTTGCTACCATTGACCGCCTCAAAGAAATTCAGCCAATAGTGCTTTTCCAAAAAACTCATATCGCCACCCTACCAGCAATGGAATATTTGTTGTACCCGCAATCAGGGCTTCGATGTCATTTCGGTTAGCCAGTATTGACTCGCTTATGCTCGCCGCTTCTGCAACACTTTTCAGCTTATTCATAATCGCCTTGACCTGTTCTCTTTGTTGCTTGTTCAACGCTACGTAGTTTTGCCAGATTGGCTCATCCATAACCGCATCAGTAGCAACAGAATTCGCTTCAAGAACAGCCAGAATGGCGGCACCAGAAAACTTGACCACGCTGGCATGAACCGATTCAATCGCAGCAAGTTCTGCCAGATTGAGTGGCTGGCGCATGCAGATTTCTGTTAATGCCCGACTGGACAGAATCCATTCTCGCGGTCGATTCCGTTGCTGTGCCTTGTGTTCACGCCAAATTGACAATGCCTTTGCGCTACGCTGGTATTGGATTGGGATTTTAGTGCCGCCCTTTAGACGCTGCCAAGCCTCTTCCGGATCAATCAGGTAATCCTCTGCTTGCAGGGTTTTCTCACATTCATCACGATGCCAAGCCTGACGCGCCAATGCCGACAAGCGACTATCAAGGGATCGTCGCAGTTGCTCGAGATAATTGACGTCATCAATGGCGTATTGCAGTTGTGCTGACGACAATGGTCGTGCCGACCAATCGGTTCGTGTATGCGATTTCTCCAGCTTTACCCGACAAAGCGATTCGACCAGGGCCGCATAACTGACCTGTCCACCATATCCACACAATGCGGCCGCGATCTGAGTATCATATAAATTGCAAAGCGGCTGCTCAAGACGCTGAGCCAAAGCCTCCAGATCCTGACGGCAGGCGTGGAGGATTTTGATGATATGGTTATCGGAAAATAGTTGCTGTAGCGGTGTTATATCTTCAATGGCCAATACGTCAATACAAAATCCTGCCGATTCAGTACGAAGCTGAATCAGACAGAGCAAGGGATAATAGGTTTTTTCCCTAAGAAACTCCGTATCCACTGCAATCCATTGTGATTGCCCGGCAATGCCAATACATTCATCAAGCGCATGGCGATCCGCGATTAGTTTACTTTTTATCATGCAACTAATGATACCATTGAAACGGAAAATTAACCGACTCAATCCATGCGACAAACTATCCGAATATTAATGCTGATTTGCTTGTTCAAGGCAAAGCCTCAGGACCTTACCGCCTCGCTCAATCTGCTGATTGTTGCCATTGCTACAACCTTAGTGCTGTTTATTATCAGGAATAATCACCTTATGGGCAATGCCAGCACGCTTGCCATTTCGCTGGTTCAGGTAGGATTACTGGGTCTGGGATTAAGGCTATTGCTGATGCTATTCGCAAAATCTACGCGCTGGTTGCAATCTGCTACCGCTTTGTACGGTTGCTCTGCGTTGATTTTACTGCTCATTATTCCCTTTATTATGCTGTTCAATGGCAACGACTCATCCGCAGGCAACCTATTGTTGATGCAGGCGGTAATCATTGCCTCCGGTTTATGGTACTTCGTCATTATCGTTTTCATCATCCGTGAAACGCTGGAAGTCAGTGGCATACTTGCATTTTTTATTACGTTGGCACTGGAGTTGTCTTTTGCAGTGATATTACTGCAATTATTCAGCGAGCAACTACTGTGAAAGTGTTTATCGCCGGAATTTGCGGGACTTTTATGGCAGGCGTTGCCCAATTGGCCAAAGCCAGCGGTTATGAGGTTATCGGTTGTGATAACAATGTCTATCCGCCGATGTCGGTGCTATTGCAATCCACGCAGATTGAAATTTATCCGGGTTATCACCCGCAACATTTGCAACGCGCCGAAATTAATAGCCCGCACGATCAGGTTGTCATCGGCAATGCCCTAGCGCGGGGAAATGCCATAGTGGAAACGGTGTTGGATGGTCGTTATGCGTACCAGTCCGGACCACAATGGTTGCACGACAATGTGCTGCGTAATCGCAAGGTAATCGCCGTGGCAGGGACTCACGGCAAAACCACAACGTCAGCCATGATTGCTTGGATAATGCATACCTCCGGCAAGCGTCCCGGGTATTTAATCGGCGGCAAGCCAGGCAATTTTTCAAAATCCGCAGAACTCGGACAAAGCGAATGGTTTGTGATTGAAGCCGACGAATATGACACGGCTTTTTTCGATAAACGCTCGAAGTTTGTACACTACAATGCCGATACTGTGGTATTGAATAATCTTGAATTTGACCACGCCGATATTTTCGACAATCTGTCTCAAATTAAAACCCAGTTTCACCACCTGATACGCATTATTCCGTCCACTGGTGTGGTTATTGTCAATGACGATGATCACAATATTGCCGATGTGCTTGATATGGGATGCTGGAGCCACATTATTTCCTTTTCAATCCGCAACCGAGATTGCCGGTGGTTCGCTGAGCAACGCACGCAAGACTTTTCCAGTTTCGCGGTTTATCACCAGCAGCAAGATAAAAACCAGCGCAAAAACCAGCCAGATGGGATTGTAGAATGGTCGTACATCGGTCAACACAATATGCAAAATGCACTGGCAGCAATGGCTGCAACCTGCTCAACCGGCATTGACATTGAGCATGCCTGCAAGGCATTGTCCACCTTCAAGGCGGCGGAGCGGCGGCTGCAGCTGTTGTTTAATCGCGAAAATATCTGTCTGTACGAAGATTTTGCTCATCACCCCACAGCCATTGCGTTAACTATCGATGCCATCAAATCGAAACACACTAAACATAAAATTATTGCGGTGGTTGAGCTGCGTTCCAATACCATGAAGAACGGCTGGCACGGTGACGCACTGGGTCAATCCTTTAACAACGCCGATACCACCTTCATCTACCAACCTGACCCGCTAAACTGGCAACCACAGACATTAAATACCCAAACAAATTTACGGGTTTTTCAAACCAAACAGGATTTAATGGCTCAACTGGATTTGATGATAGTTGAAAATAGCGTTATTATTTGTATGAGTAACGGTAGCTTTGATAAAATACCTGAGACCTTGCGGGAACAGATGGAAAGCAGATTTGTCCGATAACAACCATTCTAAACAACATAATTTATAAATTGTATGAACATCCACAACAAACTGTATGCGCTGTTTTTCACCCCCACCACTTTAACCCTGTTATCCACCCTGTTCATGTTGAGCATCACCACGGCACATACTCAGGAAGAACCGTTTATTGAGGGCGGACATTATGAGCTACTTGATCAGGTTCAACCGGTACAAACCGGTGATAAAATAGAGGTCGTCGAAATGTTCTGGTATCGGTGCCCGCATTGCTTCCAGCTTGAGCCGTTCATGGTAGATTGGTTAAAAACCATACCCGAAAATGCACAACTTGTACGCACCCCTGCTATATTGAGTCAGCAATGGGAATTCCATGCCCGGGCGTATTATACGTTTGATGCTCTCGGTGTCGTCGATAAACTACATGATAAATTTTATTCGGCAATTCATGTCCAAAGACTGGATATTGATTCAGCCGATGAGCTGGCTGACTGGGCTGCGGAAAATGGCATCGACCGCCAGTCAGTAATAGACGCTTTTAATTCGTTTGCGGTGGCAAGCAAATTCAACTTTGCCAATGTAATGAGCAGAAAATACGGTATTTCTGGTGTGCCAGCAATTATTGTTGATGGTCGTTACCGAACCAGCGTCTCACAGGCAGGGAGTCCGGAAAAACTGATTAAGGTAATCAATTTTCTTATCGAAAAAGCCGCGCAGACCCGCGCCGAACTCAGGCAGGAGTAAAGCCGATAATGGTGACATGTATGGCGCGTTTGGGGTATTAGCCGTCCATCAATAAATCAATAACCGATATTTTTTCTATGCATTGGAAACTAAAATCACAAATACAAAATACCGTTTCACTTGTTCCGTCTTCGGCATCGTACGCCGTGTATTATTGGATTCAAAGGCATTTTGGCGGATGCAGGAGAGTTAAAGTTAATCCAATCCATAGATTAACCACTGCAATTGAGATCTGTCAACGCATTTGTAAACAGGGTGAAACCCTGTCGGATAAAGTGTTTTTGGAGATTGGTACAGGAAGAGTCCCTATCGTACCAATAGCATACTGGTTGATGGGCGCAGAAAAAACTATCACCATGGATTTGAATCCACTCCTAAAGTCAGAGTTAGTTGAGGAAAATTTACAATAATATTTGCAAATAAAAAGGAAGTTATGAACCTCTTTGGTCCTTTGCTAATTAAAGAAAGATTTGACGAACTACAACAAGCGTTGAGTAAAGATTCCTGCTTCTCAGCATCTAATATTCTTAATCTGTGCCGAGTGAATTATATTGCACCTAGTGATGCTACCAATACCCACCTTCCTGAACAGAGCATTGATTTTCATACATCATGCTCGGTGTTTGAACATATTCCATTGGAGGCACTGGAAAGGATTCTTAAAGAGGGGAATAAAATAATCAAAACCAACGGATTGTTTGTTCATAGGATTGATTATAGCGACCATTTTTCACATACAGATCAGAGTATATCTGCAATCAATTTTCTTCAATACTCCGATAATGAATGGAACAAGTTCGCTAACAGGTACATGTACATGAATAGATTGAGGCATGATGATTTTATAAGCCTGTTCGAGTCCGTCGGGCATCACATCATAGACGCTCAAACAAATACAGATAGTCGTTCACAAGAGTTGCTGAGAAATGGCAGTCTGCAACTATATGAAAGATTCAAGTCAAAATCAGAATATATGCTCGCAATTACGAGTGCCTGTATAGTGTCGTCGAAAAACGGCTCAAGATGCTAAACTGGACGGTAATTCCGCTACGCTTCATTGTCGACAATCAATGTTCACCACCTGCTTTGAAGTTAAAGACCGCGCCTGAACGAATGCCCGAGGGCCATCTGGACGTGATAGTTTTGAGTTTGGTATAGAAGCGCACTCCTTCTGGACCGTGAATGGCATGGTCACCGAAAAGTGACCGCTTCCAACCACCAAAACTGTGAAATGCCATTGGTACTGGAATGGGCACATTGATGCCGACCATGCCAATCTGGATTCGATGGCTGAAATCTCGCGCCGCATCGCCGTCTCTGGTAAAAATGGCACAACCATTGCCATATTCATGCTGGTTAATAATCTGCATTGCCTGCTCATAGTTTTCCACGCGCACGATGCTCAGCACTGGTCCAAAAATTTCATCGGTATAAATACGCATATTGGTTTTAACCTGATCAAAAACCGTTGCGCCGACAAAACAACCCCGTTCCGAGCCGTTTACCACCAGACCGCGACCGTCTCTCACCAGCGTCGCCCCCTCCTGCAAACCTTGTTCAATGTAGCCCTCAATACGGGCTTTAGCATCAGGATTGATGACCGGTCCCATTTCAGCATCGGCATCGGTATAGGGTCCGACTTTGAGTGCGTTCAGTTTGGGAATCAATCTCTCAATCAAAGCATCAGCCGGCGCATCACCGACCGACACCACTACCGAGATTGCCATGCAGCGTTCGCCGGCGGAGCCATAGGCAGCCCCCATCACCGCATCGGTAACCTGATCCATATCCGCATCGGGCAATACCAGCATATGGTTTTTCGCACCACAGAGTGCTTGTACACGCTTGTTATGAGCGGTACCGGTGTGATAGATGTATTCACCGATTGCCGTAGAGCCGACAAAACTCACCGCCTGTACCCGATCGTCGGTCAGCAGGACATCCACCGCTTGCTTATCACCATTGACGATATTAAGCACCCCGTCAGGCAGTCCCGCCTGTTTCATCAGCTCACCCAAAAGCAAGGAACAGGACGGGTCTCGCTCCGAAGGTTTAAGCACGAACGTATTACCGCAGGCAATAGCCACAGGAAACATCCACATCGGCACCATGGCGGGAAAGTTGAACGGAGTAATACCGGCACAAACGCCTAAAGGCTGGCGCATATTCCATGTATCCACGCCATTAGCAACACTTGCCGAATGTTCCCCCTTGAGCATCTGCGAAATCCCGCAAGTAAATTCAACCACCTCTAAACCACGGGTAATTGATCCTTTGGCATCGTCCAGCGTTTTGCCATGTTCACAAGAAACCGCTTCGGCGAGTTCGTCGATATGAGACTTGATCAAATCCCGAAACGAAAACATGATCTGAGCGCGACGGCCTGCTGGCACAACCGCCCACTCGGCAAACGCATCTTCTGCAACACCGATAGCCTGCCTGACCTCGTCACTACTTGCCAGCGGAACTTGTTTAACGACGACACCGAGAGCGGGATTATAGACATCGCCAAATCGCCCACTTTGCCCGGGTATTTTTTGACCATTTATGAAATGGTGCAATTGTTCAATTTCATTTGACGCTTGTTTCATAATGTTCTTCTTACCGTATATTTAGTGGATTATAAGAGATTCAATATAAAGACAATCCATTGTAGCACGGCAATATTTTCAACGGCTTAACTTCCAATCTGATTGCCCGCCTGGTTGCCAACTTAATTGTAATGGGTTTTGTATCAATCACAAAAATGACGTTTACAGGCTTCTGGCAGCCGTACTTAGGTTTTTCAATTTAGCCATAGCCATCCCTCTGCAAAGCAATCCCAAACCACAGTCCGGAGCAACCAGCAAACGCTCGGCATCAATATGCTGTAATGCCTCCTGCAGGCGTTCCCGAATCTCCTCTACCGGCTCAATTCTGCTTTTCGCAATCGCCACCGCACCCAATATTACTGCGGTATTTTTGAAATGTTCGAGTAACGACAAATCGTTGTGCCGATGAGCATCCTCTAAAGAAATAACATCAATAGTGGAGTCTTCAATGGCGTTGACAATCTGGAAATATGAATCGGGATCGGCTTTTGGATAGTCCGAACGATCCAGCCGATCCGGATAACCGCAACACATGTGTACGGTCCGCACGACTTGATTAGGGCAGCCGTGGAATGCTTTTTCCAGATTCTCAAAACCAAAGTCTAGCGCATTTTGCGGCTGGCGCGCGAATACCGGCTCATCAATTTGAATATGTTGACATCCCGCATCTGCCAAGGCCAGAACCTCAACATTCAATGCCGCTGCCAAATCTGCACCCAATTTTTTAGGATCATTGTAGTAAAGATCCGAATTGGTATCACTCGTAGTCATCGGTCCGGGCAGGGTGATTTTCAGTGGCTGGTCGGTGTATTGCTGAGATGTTTTCCAGTCCTTTACGATATACTGCTGTTTCACTGAAACCGCGCCAACGATGGAAGGTAATCTGGCAGAATAAGTGCCACCGCGCACTTCTTTTTCGGTCAGATTGACGAAATCAAAACCATGCAAATGCCGACAATGGTAATGAATATAATTTTCACGAATAATTTCCCCATCGGTTGGAATATCAATGCCACATTCCACCTGATCGGTTATCGCCTGCTTAATGCCTTTTTCAATGATCGCAGATGCCTCTGCCCCCAATGCCTGCATTGCCTCCAGCCATTGTTCAGTCGGATTGCTGGTATCCGGACCGGACGGATTGTTGAACCAATCTGGCAATTTAACATAATCGGGCTTCGGATAAGCGCCGATACAGGTTGTTAATAAACTCATGTTACATTCGTATGTTATGCTGGTGCTATGAACATTGTGTCCATCAAATACGCTGACGGGATGGTGAATTACCCGTTCAGCCAATCAATCCGACCAAGCAGTGTATCAGAATCAAGGCGGAAAATGTAATCGCCACCTAACCCGAAAGAATATCGTGACCGAATACCTGTTCCAACTACCCGCTCATCAGCAAGGGACGCTACAATCCCGCATCCAAGAGATGATCGTGCAGTCGATTCTTGAGGGTCATCTGGCACTAGACACACCATTGCCATCCAGCAGAAAACTTGCCAAACAGCTTGGTGTCGCCCGTAATACCGTGGTCTATGCCTACCAAAATCTGGTTGACGAAGGTTTTTTACTGGTACGTGAGCGCAGTGGTTTTTATGTCAATGCAGAAATTCTAAAAGGACGGGTTAGCACCCCCAAACAGGCCAGATTGGCTAGCGACGCCATAGACTGGCATAAAAAGCTAGTGGTAAACCCGGATAATTTTCGCCAAAACAGTAAACCCGAAAACTGGCATCAATATCCCTATCCGTTTATTTGCGGTCAATACGACAGAAAAATTTTTCCTATCGCAGATTGGCGTGAATGTGCCCGTGAAGCAACCTCAATAAACGCCATTCACGATTGGGCAAAAGATCAAATTGACCGCGACAATCCCGAATTAGTTGAGCAGATACATAAAAAATTATTGCCGCGTCGCGGTGTCTGGGCAGAACCCGATGAAATACTGATTACCGTTGGCGCACAACAGGGCATTTATCTTACCGCACAACTGTTACTCAATAGCGACAAAACCGTAGGATTTGAAACTCCCGGATATGTTGATGCGGAAAACACCTTCAGCGTATTCACCTCGAAAGCCAGCCCCCTCAAGGTTGATGACCACGGACTCGTACCCGATTCACGTTTCGCCAGATGCGACTGCGTTTACACCACCCCGAGCCATCATTATCCAAGCACCGTAACCATGCCCAAAGAAAGGCGAATGGAACTGCTGGCACAAGCCGACAAACATGACGTTATCATCGTTGAAGATGATTATGAATCAGAATTTAATTATCTCGGCGACCCAACACCAGCACTAAAAAGTTTAGATAACAGCGGCAGAGTCATTTATATTGGTAGCCTCTCTAAAACGCTAGCACCCGGTATCCGTCTCGGTTATCTGGTCGCCCCTAAGGATTTTGTCCGTCAGGCGCGCGCACTGCGTCGGTTGATGCTACGCCATCCACCAAGCAATAACCAATTTATTGTCACGCAATTCCTAAAAAAAGGTTATCACGATGCCTTAATCAAGCGCCTGCACCGTACCCTACACGAACGATGGAGCCTACTCGGCGACTTGTTAAAAACACATTTTCCGGGCAACAGCAAACCACCGACATTCGGTGGTTCAGCATTCTGGGTAGAAGGAACAAAAGATCTTGACAGCAATCAACTCGCACAAACCGCCGCCGAACACGGCATATTATTTGAACCCGGGGAGGTATTCTTCCACAATCACCGCTCTCACCTCCGTCCAAAAAATTATTTCCGACTAGGTTTTTCCTCAATACCGACAGATAATATCCAAACGGGATTCGAGAAATTGATTGAAATAATGGATTAACGAATATTTCAAGTGCTTGTTATACTGATGCGCTGGCAATTGTCGGCAGAAACACGGAGACATAAACTAAGGTGATGAGATTTTTTCAAATCATCAAAGCAGGATACTAAATTTTTTCCCAAATTCAGGTTTGATTTCTGTTTCGTTATAAAATGGCATTCTCCAGACTATGTGTTTGCTATCCTTCCATAACCGTTCAACTTTATGCTCTGCTTTTAACCGCAATAAATAGTTCCCACATATCCATAATTGCCAATTCGATACAGGCACTATTTTTCTCTCCTAATGCCTTGAAAAACAAATCGATATCAATCTCTTTGCGACCCTCGTCCGCGGACAGGATAATTAAGCACAAGCACGTCATTTAGGCTGTCAAAAGAAAATGTTTTGATTGTTTATCCGTCATAGAGTAGAATGTTCATTTCATGATGTCTGTACCATTCAATGCGGCAATCAGAACAATAAATACGCCTGACGGGGAGGGTTGTGGAATGGCAGAATACAGAACATGCGTTTATATTGATGGATTTAATCTGTATCATGCCGCGATTGTACATAAAATCGGCTTTCGTCCTCATTATGCAAAACTATGACGGTTATGCTCCGGAAAGCTGGCATCATTTCCCGATAAACATGTTCTTAATGACACGTTCATTTTTTCACCGCGCCCATCCGCGCACTCAAATATTCGGGCAGAAGCGACCGCCAGAAAAAATATCATCGCGCGTTGCGGCGCGAGGGTGTGAAAATCCACAATGGCAGGCTTGTCCGCAACAGCAACGTCAATGAAAAAACCGACTATTAAGGAAAAGCAATCCGATGTGAGTCTGGCAGCGCATCTTCTGATGACGCATGGAAAAATAAATACGATTATGGTAATCATCTCCAACGATACCGATTTTTATGGCGTTATTCAGCTGGTGCTGACGGAGTCTCCGCATTCGGCGCACAAAATCGCAGGTTAAGTGCGTTAAACGCCAATGACCGAACTCCATTCTGACAACTCTGGCAATGAAGAAATACTGGGGGTGCTGATTAGTAATCTGGGTACGCCGGATTCTTGTCAGGTGCATGATGTTAGAAAATTCCTGAAAGAATTTCTGTGGGATGCGCGGGTAGTTAAAATGTCGCGCCCGTTGTGGTGGTTGATTTTGAATGTGCTGGTGCTTAATATCCGACCGCGAAAATCTGCGGCAGCTTATAAAAAGATATGGAGCGATCAAGGTTCGCCTTTGTTGTGTATTTCCAGAAAACAAACCGATCTGATTCGACAAGCACTGTATCAATCCGCCATCAATACGTTGCCTAAGCGAGGGCTAACTATGCGCGTGGAACTGGGAATGCGGTATGGCAATCCAGCCATTGCGGATGGACTTGCGCGGTTGCGCGATGCTGGTGCGACTCGGTTTTTAATTGTACCGTTGTACCCGCAATTTTCTTATACAACCACCGCTTCGGTTGCCGATGAGGTTGCCCGCACCTTAAAAAAATGGCATGGGCAACAATGGGGGGGTGGACAACAGCAGCCGTTGCAGATGATTCGACATTATTTTGATAATCCTGATTATATTGCGGCGTTGGCGGAGTCTGTTACGGCGTACTGGGATAAAAATGGCAGGGCAGAGCAACTGCTGATGTCTTTTCATGGTATCCCACAGCAATATGCGGACGATGGCGATCCTTATGCCGAGGAATGCCAGCAAACAGCGGCTTTGTTAGCGCAAGCACTCAACTTGCAACCCGAACAATGGCAACTCTGTTTTCAATCGCGACCGCGCGCGCAAAAATGGCTCACCCCCTATGTGGATACGATACTGCCAGACCTCGCTAAACAGGGCAAGTCGGTGCAGGTGATTTGTCCGGGGTTTAGTGCCGACTGCTTAGAAACGCTGGAAGAAATCGCCATCAGAGATAAAGCATTGTTCATTCAGGCGGGTGGTAGCAAATACGCTTATATCCCCTGCTTAAATGATTCGGAAACGCATATCAAAATGTTGACCAAGCAGATTATTGCGCATAGACCATGAAGGCGTTGTTGCTTATTGCTCACGGCAGTAACAATCCGGATTCTAATGCCGAAATCTATGAATTAACCGCTTTGCTCAGAACCCGAATATACCAATCTGCTAATCAATCTCCTAACCACACTCCTAATCAATTGAGTCATCAAGCAGTCGCTAGCCGTTTTGACTGGGTTGAGTGCGCTTTTCTTGAATTGACTGATCCGGACATCGCAACAGCGATTGGCAGTTTGGTTACAGAGGGCGCGACTGTGATTACGGTGTTGCCGTATTTTCTTGCCAAAGGTCATCATGTGGACAGAGATATTCCCGAACAAATCGCTGATCTACAAATTCGCTTTCCGGAGATTACAGTTAATACTATGCCGCATGTTGGCAAAGCAGAGAATATGATTGCGTTGTTGCTTGAGCACTTACATTTGCACTAAGAGACCTTTGCACGGAAGATGAGTTCGCTTTCAGGCCAGGCAAAAACGCACGGAATGAGGGAGTTTATGCTTATCAATGACCGATTGAGACCAATTTTACCAACAGTAGGCGCTTTTAGGCGACGCAGTATGCAGGTGAAATGGCTTTCGTGTAAAGGTCTCAATAACAAATTAAGCACTCATTCACAGCATACATTTTACTGGACAGAAAATTGACAATGGAAAAATTGACAAGGAAAATTACGAGACACCCTGCAACCACATACACGGACAGAAAAACCAATGAATGAGATCTATCTTTATATTATGTTAGGCAGTGGCACCGGCATACTCGCTGGTCTGCTCGGCGTGGGTGGCGGGCAAATTATTGTTCCCGGTCTGATTTACATTTTCCTGAAAAACAATGTTTCGATTGACCATCTCATGCATATCGCGGTAGGCACCTCGCTGGCAACCATTGTCTTTACTTCAATGTCTGTGATTTATGCCCACAACAAGCGTGGGGCGGTTATGTGGAATATGTTCAGAAAGATTGCGCCGGGTATTTTGGTGGGAGCGTTGTTGGGGGCATGGTTTGCCGATTATTTGCGTGGTAAAACGATGATGATGATATTTGGTGTTGTGCTGATCACGTTAGCCATACCGATGTTACTCAATTTCAAACCGCGATCGTCTGCAAAACCACCAGCGAATAAATTTATCGCGCTGATGGGGCTCGTTATTGGCGGGGTATCTGCTTTAGTGGGTATAGGTGGTGGCAGTATGAGCGTACCTTTTCTGGTATGGTGCAATGTCTCAATCCGTTGTGCAGTCGCAACCGCAGCAGCCTGTGGATTGCCACTCGCCGCTGCCGGTATGAGTGGGTTTATTGTTATGGGATGGAATGAAGCGGCGTTACCCGATTGGAGCACTGGCTACATATATTGGCCAGCCTGTCTGGGTATTGTTTCAACCAGCCTGCTCACCGCACCTCTGGGCGCAAGATTGGCACATACCTTGCCTATTGGCATGATCAAGAAAATCTTTTCCCTCATCCTGATTATCGCGGGCATCAGAATACTAATCGGTTGAGCGCGAGTTTGAGCGAGATAGTGCCGAGATTGTCTCTACCGAGATCATTTCGGTGCTGACGAATTCTTCAGATAGTTTCGGCTCGCTTTCTTCTAATAACAGGGTGGCAACCTCTTTCATCGCTGCTTTACGTCCCCAATTGGTTCTGCTTGGCAACACGCGCCATCCCAACCCGGTATATGTCCAACATAGGACCTTGTAATCGGACAACGAACAATCACTATCGTAAACTTTCGTCGCTTGGTGTCTGCTTGATTGCTCATTTTTTGGGTTGCCCATTCAGTTAATTTCAAGTAGAGACCTTTGCACGGAAGATGATTTCGCTTTCAGGCCAGGCAAAAACGCACGGAATGAGGGAGTTTATGCTTATAAATGACCGATTGAGTACGTTTTTAACGCAGCATGCAGGTGAAATGGCTTTCGTGCAAAGGTCTCAAGTAAATAATACCCAATCGGGATATTGCTAAGCAGATACAGGCAACTGTATGCTACAAACTTTTTGAGAGCAAGCAAAACTTTCAACATTTTGCCTGTTGACGGCACAGTAAAGCGTGTTGAAAATAGGTACAATACCGAAGCCAGCAAACTTGTCTTATGCCAGTGGCTACTTATGCGCTCTTGCTGGTTTTATTTTGTTCGGAAACGAACGCTTGGCAAATCACAAACAAGCAGGTTAGCTCTGTCATTAGATGGGCCTGCCATTGATAAGAATAATGATTTCCAAAAATACCCAGAAAAATACCAGAATCGGAGTGTTATGAATTGGATTTATAAAACGGCTATTGAGCAACGTGCTGCGTTAGCGCGGGGCGAAATTTCTGCCCTTGAGTTACTTGATGCGACTATTGAGCATCTTGAAAATTTGGCACCTTATCTGAATCCGATTGCACTGCGACTGTATGATCATGCGCGTAAATCTGCATTGGCAGCGGATAAAAAACTGGCACAGCGAAAAGGCGGGCCGTTATGTGGCATTCCGATTACCATAAAAGATTCACAGTGGTTTGCGGGCGTGCCTTGTGTCAACGGTTCTTTGACATTAAAAGAATTTGTCCCTGATCAAACCTCGCTTTCAATACAGCGTTTGGAGTCGGCAGGGGCCGTTATTTTTGCCAAGACCACCTGTCCGGAATTGAGCCTAATCGGCATTACCGAATCGGTTGTCTATGGTCGCACCTCGAATCCGTGGGATATATCGCGCACGCCTGGTGGTTCATCTGGAGGTGCTGCTGCCGCAGTTTCCGCTGGCATTGGCAGTCTTGCCTTGGGTAGTGATGGCGGTGGTTCAATACGCATACCCGCAGCGTTTTGTGGGATTACCGGCTTTAAGCCCAGTTATGGGGTGGTGCCAAGACAACCCGGATTCACGACTTGGGAATCCATTGTTTCTTATGGCCCAATGGCGAGATCGGTCGCTGATACGAGTTTGATGTTTTCAGTTCTCGCCGATGTTGATAGCAACCCTACCGTATCATCATCGACGCTGTCTTTGATTGCTTCGGAAGATCTTGGCTTCGCACCCGTAGATAGGGATGTGCGTCATGCGTTTAGAGAAGCACTGTACAAGATTGAGAATGCGGGTAACACCATACGCTATGACAACCCCGGACTGACTTCTTCCGCCTCAATCTGGGGGACTACTGCTGCTTATGATGTTTGGCAACATAAAGGCTCAAGCGGTTCATCCGCTGAGCATGACAACATGGGCGAGCATGCGCGTGCGTTTATTGATTTGGGGGGGTCGTTTACTGAGGCAGATTATGAAAATGCGCAAACGCAACGGGTACAGGTGCATGATGCCTATATGGAAATGTTTCATCGCAACGGTAGCTCACTGCTGATAACGCCGACACTCGGTTGTGAAGCTTTTCAGCACGGGACAACCCATCCAGCGCTCATTGAATCCAAGCCGATAACCTATCCATGGCTCGATTGGGCAGGTTTTCTGTATGATGCGAATCTTGCAGGTCTGCCTGCCTGTTCTGTGCCTATGGGCATCGGCAATCAAGGTTTACCTCTTGCCTTGCAAATTATTGGTCCGCCGAATGACGATGCAGCCGTGTTGCAAGCCGCGCAGCGCATCGAACAGTTGCTGGACTGGCAGCATCCCGAGTTTAATGTTGACAGCTATTCCACTTATCCCGACTCAGCTTACTCAAGCTGATCCTCCGCTCCTCTGCAAGCACTCCAATTCCGCTTGATTGAGACAACTTTGCGTCGTTTATAGATAATAATTTGCTTTTTCCCTTGATAATCTGCAAAAACCTCTCTATCATATAAACTTATCTTTATATGACTATGGGAGCAAGCTATGACTATTGACAACTTTGACGCTACCTCAACTGCCCGCAGACTTGAAAGACGACCGCTGCGCCACATCAATGAATTACAAGATGGTATAAACGTCTCTTTTGAGTATTTTCCACCAAAAACGGAATTTTCCGCTAGTCAGATACAGCATTCAAGTCAAATTCTGGAACGATTTGCGCCAGCATTTTCATCGGTAACTTATGGTGCTGGTGGCGGTGTAGAAACGCATAGTTTTGAAGCCTTGCGTCTGTTACGGCAGTCAAGCGCGTATCCGGTTGCAGCACATATTACCCATATTGGCACCGATAAATTTGAGTTGGATGCGTTGGTGGAACGTATCGCATTGCTGGGCATTAACCGGATCGTGGCGCTGCGAGGCGATCAACGAAATAATGAAATAGCACTGAAAAAATCGCACAGTTATCCCTCTACTGTTGCCATGATTGCAGGCATCAAACGCATTTATGATTTTGATATTGCCGTTGCCGGATATCCTGAAACTCATCCGGAAGCAAAATCGCAAAAGGCCGATATTGAATATCTTAAACGAAAAATAGATGCTGGCGCGAACCGTGTTTTATGCCAGTTTTGCTTTGACAGCAATCTGTTTCTGCGATTTCGTGATCATGCCGTGCGGGCGGGAATTAGCGTGCCGATAATTCCAGGCATTCTACCGATTCACAACTTTTCTCAGGTGGAGAGCTTCGCGAAATCCTGTGCAGCTACTATTCCGACTGCCATTTCACAGTTGTTTTCCGATCTGCCAAACAACCGCGAAATATTTGATGTAGTTTCATCAACGGTAACCGCCGAATTTTGTACGCGACTGATTGACAATGGGGTTACCCACCTGCATTTTTATACGCTAAATCGTGCCAGATTGGTACGGGCAATCTGTCACATTCTCGGTCTGCATGAGTCAAAAGCCGAACACAATAATCGCGTTATCTTTCGCAAGTATGGTTGTCTTTAAGCATTGTTTAGGTCTATGAAGAGCGTGCTACTAAATAATAAGCGTTTGACGCTGAGATCACCGAGACTGCGTATTTTATATCGTTATGCCATCGGTTAATCGGGGTAATTCGTAAGCCAAACGCTTTTCTTATGAGTTTCTTGTGGGTTTCCAGTAATCCGGCACCCGGTGTGATGCGCTTCAATAGCACAATCTGCCAGCAGAAACTTCTGTAAACTCAAGTCTCCGGACGATTGAATATGTGTCAATTTCACAACCAACAAAAACTCCCATTTAGCAAACTGGTACAACGGCTGAATGGTCAAGTAGAGGAAGCCTCCCAATTTCGACGGTTCGTCCTTTCTAAATCACCGCCAGCCCAGTAAACATGCGGTTCTTTATATAAAAGCCGTTTTGTAGTGCCTAGATATTTTTTGTTAAAAATCAACCAGTTGTGAATTAACCGTCAAACTCAGGTGATGCCGCTCGGGCCAACAGATACGCGCACATTACAAGCGAGCCGTCATCCCGACTATGCGCAATTTTTTGATGCCATTCGGCGAACCTTGCCGGAAGTAACCATTGTCGGCGACTCGACCCAACCGACCTATCATGCCTGGTTACATTATGAAACCGAAAAACCGCGCCGCTACTTTCATTCTACCAGCGCGGTTTTGGCACGCTGGGGTACCCCATACCGGCAGCCATTGGTGCCAAGCTGGCAGATTCTGAGCGACCAGTCATCGGCTTGATTGGTGATGGTGCGATACAGTTTACCAGCGCCGAACTCGCCAGTGCCGTGGAAGCAAAAGCGGCAGTGATATTCCTGATATGGAATAACAGCAACTACGGTGAAATCAAACGCTTCACGGCAGAGCGCAATATCCCGCAAATAGGTGTTGATATACACACACCGGATTTTGTCGGCTTGGGCAAGGCGTGCGGTTGCCGTACCGTGTGCGCAAAGCATCTTGATCAGCTAAAATCTGAGCTGATGACAGCGGCGCGACAAGCACGACCGACCGTCATTGAAGTTATGCAAGCAGATTTTGCCTGCGGTTATTCGACACCCTAACCTATCCGCAAAAAATTCCGCAACCCTTTTCTCAGACCTTTAATGAATAGCGCCGATATGAATAATGCAACACGAATCTGGCACGCTCTGGCAGCCAACCGAGTCGATAAAGTCGCCTACCTGCCCTGCAACAAACTCAATGCGATGATGCGGCAGCAACCTGATGATATCGAAGTCTGGAACATCACCAAAGAATCCGTTGGCCTGGGATTGTGTTTTGGGCGCAGTCTGGCGGGTAAGCGTTCTGCAATGATGATACAAAACACCGGACTGGGGAATCTCATTACCGAACTATACACCCTGCAAAAACTCTATCAGGAGGCACTGCCCCTGTTTGTGTCATGGCGCGGTTACTATCAAGAGCCGATCGAGGCGCAGACTATATTTGGCAGCAAAGTAGAACACTTACTCAAAGCCATTGATGTGGAATATGCGATTATTAAATGCAGTGCTGATCTGGACGATATTGAAGCTGACATCGGACAATGCTTTGCGCAGAACAAAGTCAAGGTGTATTTGTTATCTCCGGAACTGTGGGAGATCAACAGTGCCGACTTCCATGTCTTTGGTGCGCCGCGCATAGCTCCGGTAGCGGTCGAAACATCAGGCTATTCTGGCAAGCCGCCGCTCACGCGCATTCAGGCGATTCAGGTTATTATGGACAGCATAGACGAGCGCGATATGGTTATTTCGCAAATTGGTTTCCCCTCAAAAGAACTCTACAACACCCACGACCGTGCGCTTAATTTCTATATGCTTGGTGCGTTAGGTTCTGCCACCGAAGTGGGCATTGCCCTTGCGACAGAAACCCGTGATCGACATTTATACGTTATTGATGGTGATGGCTCGTTATTTTTTACGCCCAACCAATTGACCGATGTTGCAGTCTTCAACCCACAAAATCTCACGGTAATCTGCCTCGATAATGGCAGTTGGGGTTCCACCGGCAATCAACCCACACACAGCTCCAAAGGCATAAATCTAAGCGCAATGGCACGTTGCACCGGCATATCCGACACCAAGATGACCGACCATGCCGATGCCTTCAGTGATGCCTTGCGCAATAAGCACCGTTTTGTGCATCAGATGATTCGGGCGGGCAATGACAAAGGCGGTGCCGATATTCCCCTCAAGGCACTGGAAATCAAACAACGCTTTATGCAAGCCGTGCGCTGGTAATCAGTGGAAAACCCGTATGCAGGCTGGTTTTGCAGCGTTACCGAGATAACTTATTGTTAGTCGCTTGTTGATCTCCGCTCACACTATGTTCTAGGTAAGCAACGCCTGAATCTTGTCGTATAGGCCTTGCGGTATGGAAATGCCGTCTTTTGTACTGATGGCACGGTTTTTTATACGCCGGTCTCCCGGTAACCGGGTGCCTTCCTGCGCCAGCAAGGCGTTGAATAAGCGGTCGGCGTGGGCGAAAGGGTCTTGACTATTACCGAAGCGTTTTGGGTCTATGGCAATCAGGAGTTCACCGCCTCGTGGTGGACCACCGTCTTTGTTGTCTGCGGCAGCCGCTTCAAAACTACAGCGTTCACCCAGCAGTGGTCCGACCAGCAACTCAATCATCAAGGCGATGGACGCCCCTTTATGACCCCCGAATGGTAATAAACAGCCTTTCACGACTTCATTTGGGTCGGTGGTTGAATTGCCGGCGCTATCAATACCGACCCCCGCGGGCAAAGTGTGACCGTCGCGTGCCGCAATCATCACCTCGCCCATTGCCTGCGTTGCCGTTGCCTGATCAAATACCATAGGCGGCTTGCCTGGGCGTGGCCAGCCAAATGCCATTGGATTGGTGCCGTAGAATGGCTTGTTGCCTCCAGCAGGGGCAACCGCTGGCATATAAGCGGTAAAGGCCATCGCACAAAGTCCTTTCTCGGTCAGCGATTCAATTTCAATCCATAATGCGGCAAAGTGATGGATTTTGATGAGCGACATTGCCGCAATGCCGTTCTCGCTGGCGCATTCCGCTAGTGGGTCGCGGGCTACTTTTAATGACAACGGGGCATAACCATCATCACCATCTACCCGCAATACCGAGGGCGCCAGTTTTTCTACAGTCGGGCAGGCGTTACCGTTCACCTTGCCACTTTTCAAAGCCAGCATATAGCCGGGCAAACGAAACAGACCGTGCGAATGACACAAATCGCGTTCTGCCAGCGTGATGGTGTCGGCGACTGCGCTGGCATTATCATCATTACAACCGCTTGCGACCAGACTGTCAAATGCTAACCGGTAAACTTGCTCAAGAGAAAGTGGGATGTTGTTCATGGCTGGACTCCGTTATCATTAATAATCAAGATTTTGTTACCACTATTATATCGAAACAAGTTAATATCACACCCGTATTAAACGCTATCAGCAAAAAAATATAACCGATGATGCAAACCAACAATTACATTGGCGGTCAGTGGGTTGCTGGCGCAAGTCATATCGCAAATATCAACCCCTCCGATACCCGTGACACCATTGGCGAATTTGCTCAGGCGAGCAGCGAACAGGTGGCGGATGCCCTTTGTGCGGCACGACATGCCCAAAAAATATGGGCATGCAGCGGACTTGAACAACGCTATAACGCCTTAATGGCAATCGGCACAACACTGATAGAGCGTGCGCCGACATTGGGCAAGCTGTTGTGCCGTGAAGAGGGTAAAACGCTGGTTGAGGGGAAGGGTGAGGTTTATCGAGCCGGACAATTTTTTACTTACTATGCTGGCGAAGTATTACGACAGATGGGCGACATTTGTGATTCGGTGCGAGCGGGGGTTGAGGTTCAGGTTAGCCGCGAACCGATTGGGGTTGTCGGCATTATCACGCCGTGGAATTTCCCGACAGCGTTACCCGCATGGAAGCTAGCACCCGCCATCGCCTATGGTAATGCTGTCGTCTGGAAACCTGCTAATCTGACCCCCGCCAGTGCCACCGCTTTGATGGAAATTATTGCCGAGCAGGATTTGCCGAGCGGCTTGGTCAACATGGTATTGGGTGCGGGCAGGCAAGTGGGCGAAGCCATCATTAACTCGAAAGCGGTTGATGCCATTAGCTTTACCGGATCGTTGGCGACCGGACAAAGAATTGCTGTTGCCGCAGCACCGAACCTGACCAGAATACAGATGGAAATGGGTAGTAAAAATCCATTGGTGGTGCTGGATGATGCTGATCTGGATACCGCGGTGGCCTGTGCGGTGAATGGGGCATTCGGTGGCACTGGACAAAAGTGTACCGCCTCATCGCGTATTATTGTGAGCGCAGTTATTCACGATCAATTTGTTGAAGCGATGCAACAGTCTATGGCGAAATTAGTTGTCGGTCACGCGCTGGATGAAAAGAGTAATATCGGTCCGGCGATTGATGATGCGCAGTTGCAACAAAATTTACGTTATTTGCAAATCGCTAAAAAGGAGGGTGCTGAACTGGTTTGTGGCGGGGAACAGTTGCAGTTGAATAACCCGGGACACTACATGAATCCAGCGTTATTTATCAATGGCAGCAATGCCATGCAGATTAACAAGGACGAGGTATTTGGGCCGATAACCTGTGTGATTAAAGCGGATAATTATGATCATGCTCTGGAATTGGCTAACGATACCGAGTTTGGATTAACCTCAAGCGTGATAACCCAGTCCTTGTCGCGGGCATCGCATTTCAGGAAAAATTCGAAAACCGGATGTGTTATGGTTAATTTGCCGACTTCAGGCACCGATTATCATGTGCCTTTTGGCGGTCGCAAGCATTCCAGTTTCGGTAGCAGGGAGCAGGGAAGCTATGCCGCCGAGTTTTACACCCAGGTCAAAACGACTTACATTAGAGCAACATGTTAATTATAGACGGATTACAGTATTCCAACTGGAGTCGCAAGCTATTCGAGCAGATGCGCCAGGGGCGACTTGATTGTGTGCATGTGACCATTGCCTATCACGAGACCGGTCTGGAAACTTTACAAAATATCGGCAAGTGGAATCAGTTATTCGAGCGGCATGGCGACTTGATAACCCGAGTCGGCTCTGCTGCACAAGTGCTACAGGCAAAGGCGGATAACAAAACGGGTATCGTGTTTGGGTTTCAGAACTGCTCTCCCATCGAAGATGATTTTTCTCTGGTAGAAATATTTCATACGCTGGGGGTGCGTTTCATGCAGTTGAGTTACAACAACCAGAGCCTGCTGGCAACCGGGTGTTATGAGGAACACGATGCGGGGATTACCCGCTTTGGCAAGCAGGTTATTCGGGAAATGAATCGTGTCGGTATGGTCATTGATATGTCCCATAGTGCGGAACACTCAACGCTAGATGCAATCGAAATCTCCGAACGTCCGATTGCGATAACCCATGCCAATCCGCATTTTTTCGAGCCCGCACTCCGTAATAAATCTGCTACGGTCATCAAGGCATTGGCGGACAGTGGCGGCATAATCGGCTTCAGTCTGTATCCATTCCATTTGCACAATGGAAGCGATTGCACGCTGCAAGCGTTTTGTCAGATGGTTGCTGATACGGCAGAGATGATTGGGGTTGACCATATTGGTATCGGTTCGGATTTATGTCAGGATCAGGCAGATTCTGTGGTCACTTGGATGCGAAATGGTCGATGGAGCAAAGTCACCGATTTTGGCGAAGGTTCTGCGACTGATGCAGGCTGGCCGAATCAGCCTGACTGGTTTAGTGATTCCACACACTATGGCAATATCGTCGAAGGTCTGCGACAAACAGGATTTGCGCACGCAGATATTGAAAAGGTGATGGGTAAAAACTGGTTGCGTTTCTTTGAATGTTCCTTTTCGCCACAGTAACCGCTATAACCCTGAGGCTGATTTTTACGATCTGATTCTTTATGGCTGTGTTTTTATGACCGGGCAAGAAGAGTTAATCCATTTACAAATGCTGTTGATGGATCAACAGCGTTCATTAGAGAGTTTGAGCGAGCAGCTTATCGCGCAATCTGAGCGGATTTTGATACTGGAAAGGAATCTTGAGTTATTGCAATCCAAAGTGGTTTTGTTTGATGAATCTGCCAAGCAGAAGCCATCGACTGCCCATGAAAAACCACCCCATTATTGACGAAAGAGGCGATTGAGAATTACGGACTACGAATTGCGAGCTACGGATTACGAATTGAGAGTTGCGAATGGGGGCGGGGTGTAGGAAAACCTGATGGGGCTTCTTGCGAATGCTTATATCGGGAACAGCGTGTGTAGTGATGTGTTGAGTGCTTGAAGCGTTTTACCCTCTTCACGGTTGAGTACAATCAGTGCGAGACCTAGGTTTTTATGCGCCCAGTCTGCGCCCAGCTTTAGGGACAGTTGTTTGTGGGTTATGCCCTGAGACAATGGTAGCGGGTTGCTCCAGTATCTGACCACATAATTGTGGATTAAAACCCGCCCTGCGTTTTCACCGCCGCTAATTTTCCGCACAATGTCATTTTCATAAATCGCAATATACGCTAACGCCTCTACGCCAACTGCCTCGTTATTAACAGTAAAATCTGCCTCTAATTGATCAGTCTCTGCCGCTGTTACATTCAAATTGATAGCTACTGCCGCCCTTTGTCGGTTGTTTTCTTTTATACGTTTAACAATATTGTGACCACCGCGCGACTCTTTGCCGGAAACGACAATCTCCGGAGTGTATATTGAGCGTTGCTGGTTAATAGCGCCGACTGCATGTTGCCGAGCAGTAAACTCGGGCTTGGAATAAGGATCAACCCAGCCCAACCGATTCCAGTAGTCAACATGAAATGCCAGTGGGACGGCATGGAATTCCTGATCAAGTGTCTGCCCCAATTCGGTAATGAAATTGTCGGCCTTGGGACAACTGTTACAACCTTCGGAAGTATATAGCTCAATGAGCGGCGTGATGGTGGCGTGACTGGTTATTGACAACAGACTTGCGTTGTCGTCATCTGCCGCAGAAGCGACTGCCGCAAAACCGACTGAAAGGCTTGCCATCAGGGCGAGTCTGATAATGCGTTGAAAGCGCGGAATCATAACAAGCCTTCGCGTTGGAGATATTTCATTACTGAAATAATCCGACATATTGTTCATATCCAGCATCAGCCAGTTGTTCTTTTGCAACAAATCGCATGGCGGCAGAATTCATACAATAGCGTAGTCCGGTTGGTGCTGGACCGTCTTTGAACAGATGCCCCAAATGAGAGTCTGCATGGTAGCTTCTAATCTCAGTTCTCGGAAAAATCAGTTTATAGTCTGTTTTCGCGACAATATTATCGGCAACAAGTGGTCGAAAAAAGCTCGGCCATCCAGTTCCGGAATCAAATTTATTTTTTGAAGAAAATAAGGGTTCACCGCTAACAATGTCAACGTAAATACCCTCGCGTTTCTCATCATTATAGGGGTTGCTGAATGGTCGCTCGGTCGCGTCTTTCTGCGTAACCTGAAATTGTATATCGGTCAACTGCGCCTTCAGCACATCGCTTGAGGGCTTTGTGTATGCGGTTTCGCTTACTGTGGTTTGGTTTTTTTTAGCTTCGCTAGAATCTGACATTTTTTGATGGTTCGCGATGGTTTCAGGTGGTTGGTCTTGTAATGACCGAATCGGGTGATTGTTTTTTAGCAACGTAGCAAACCCAATCCCCAGTAACAAAATGACAGCAACTAGCGGAATAATCGTTTTCATATCATGGATTGGCTACTTCAGAATAACGATTCGGAATAACATTCAGCGTTGTCTGTGGCGATAACACTTGCGACAGCGCGGGCGTTATAAAGTTCAACCGACGCTAAAAAGCTGCTTCAAGCCAGATATATTCTCAAAAACATAATCGCCATGTTGTGCCAACACCACCCGATCATGTGCGCCAGTCAAGACACCGACAGAACAGGCGGTACCGGCATTTTTTCCCATATTCAGGTCTTTGGGACTGTCTCCGACCATGATTACCTGCTCGGGCAACAACCCACAAGACTGACAAAACGCATACACCATACCGGGATCGGGCTTGACACCATACCCGCTATCCGCACCACAAACAAAATCAAATAAGTCGGTTAATTGCAGTTTGGCTAACATAGAATACGCATTTTGTTCATCATCCATTGTCGCCAAGCCTAATTGAACACCGCGTGCTTGCAAACTGCTGAGAAAGCCGTACATATCCGCTATGGCGGGCACATAATGGCTGCTAGCGTGGGAAAATATTTGTTTAATATGATGCAAATTTTCACCAACGATGGGTTGTCCGATTCGTTCAGACAAAAATTCCAGAATTTGCTGGTTACTGCCCGATGCCAATAGCGAATCAGCAACCCAACTGCGGGTTTCAGCAATGAAACCGCCATCAGCCATCAACGATTTACTCAGTTCAGGTCGCCCGAGACGGGCGGCGATAAATTCGCTAACCTGAAGATAGGGTTGTAACCAACTGCCATTGAAATCTAGCAACGTACCGTCTTTGTCAAACAGGATGCCCTTGATGGTGTGCTTGATGGTCATGGGGGTATGGCGGTTTGGTAATTAACCTTATTTCTCGCAAGATAGAGCTGCGCCCACCAGAACTGAAATCAATCTGAAACTGGGCAGAATAGTTGTTTTCGATGAACACCTCTGTGTCGTGGAATCGGATCATCGCTTATTGACGCACTTGCTAATTTTAGCGGGATTACTGATTATTTTATACCCCATCCCCGGCACAGGAAGCAGGACAACGTGAACCATCTGACCGTACAGTGGTTTGCAACAAAAGAACCTTTCTTCCCAAGGAGTGATACAATCCAGACTTATGGTCATCCCTATTAATTGGTTTTTTTGAGTATTTGAGACCTTTGCACGGAAGATGATTTCGCTTTCAGGCAAGGCAAAAACGCATGGAATGAGGGAGTTTATGCTTATAAATGACCGATTGAGTACGATTTTAACGTAGCATGCAGGTGAAATGGCTTTCGTGCAAAGGTCTCTATTAAGTGGTGTCAGCCTCTGCTGTGTCTCTGTCTCGGTCATTGACAGTATGTGCTTTCAGGAAGCGCGAGCAAATCAAACCGATTTCAAATAAAAGCCATACCGGCAATGCCAGCAGTGTTTGAGAAAAAATGTCCGGCGGGGTCAGTAACATACCGGCGACAAAGGCGCTGACAATGATATAGGGGCGTTTTTTTGCCAGTGCTGCTTCGGTGGTTACACCCATATAAATCATCAGTACTGTCGCTACCGGCACTTCAAAGGCGACTCCGAATGCGAAAAATAGTTTTATGACAAAGCCGAGATAGGCGTTAATGTCAGTCATCACCGCAACGCCTTCGGGGGCGGTGTTTGCAAAAAACTGGAAAATAAGCGGGAACACCACAAAATACGCAAAAATGATTCCCAGATAAAATAAACCGCTACTGGAAATCAACAGTGGTATCACCAACCTTTTTTCATGTTTGTATAGTCCGGGTGCGACAAATGCCCATATTTGATACAGCAAATAGGGTACCGCTAATGCGAAAGCGCAGGCAAAAGCAAATTTGAAAGGGACAAAAAATGGACCGTGTGGCTCGGTCGAGATCATACTGTTGCCTGCTGGCAATGCCGACATTAACGGGTTTGCCAATACCTCATATAGGGTGTTGGCGAAAGGTGCCAGAATGATGAAAAACACCAGAATCGACAACACCCCACGAAGCAAGCGATCGCGCAATTCAATTAAATGTGAGACTAATGTGCCTTCGCTGCCGGGCGGTTTTGCTTCAGTGTTCGCCATCGTTCTGAATGTTCACTTTCTTTTTGACATGGATTGCAGGTTGCTTGCTTGTGGCTTTTTTTCGGGTGGTCGGTTTTTTAAGAGTGGTTTTACGGGTCGATTTCCGTGTTGTGGTTTTTTTCTTTGTTATGGGTTTTTTCCGGGCTGTTTTTTTATGAGTCGTTGTTTTATCAGGGGTGGTTTTACCGGAAACGGTTTTTTTCTTGGATTTCAAGCTTGTTTTGTTACTTTTCTGACGGGCTGGAGAGTCCATATCAGATACGTCTTCTATGGATTTCTTAAACTCATTGCCCAGCTCTTTCAAACCCAAAACGGCGGACGTGGATTGGGTCATATCATTTAACTGTTTGCTTGCCGACTTAAACTCTCCGTCCAGCGTTTTGACTTGCTCAATATCATACTCTTTGATTTCCTTTTTAACATCCGTCATAACCTCGCTGAGCATGCGCCTGCTCTTACCGACCCACATACCGACTTTATGCGCGACACCAGGCAGACGCTCAGGGCCGATGACAACAAGGGCAATAATGCCGATAAACGCCATCTCCCAAAAGCCAATATCAAACATGATGCCGGCTCAGCAATAAATCAAGAAAAACCAATCGGGTAAAAACAGATCAGGACTCTTTTTCGGTTTTTTTCTCCGATTCTGTTGTTTCAGCGTCATCACTCACGCCCTTGTCAGAATCGGTGTCGGAATCACTAAGTTGCTCAGAGGTTGCTGCTTTTTTATGCTCTTCTTCCTTCACCGCTTTTTTGAATCCCTTAATGGCACCGCCAAGATCTCCACCCAAATTGCGTAATTTCTTTGTCCCAAAAATCAATAATACAATGACCAAAATAATGATCAGCTGTAACGGACTAATGCCACCTATACCCATAAGATTATCTCCACGAAAATGATGTATTCAGTAATGTTGTCTGTTTGTGATTTGATTATGCCCGTGTTATTGCGAACTAGAATAGATTTCTGTCTGATCCTTCAAAACAGGATCAATGTCCTGCCAGTGATTATTTTCATAGCGTTTGTAGAAGCAGGTATGACGACCAGTATGACAGGCAATGCCACCGATTTGTTTAACCTGCATTAACACCACATCGCTATCGCAATCAATACGCAATTCTTTTAATTCCTGAATATATCCGGATTCCTCGCCTTTGCGCCATATTTTTTTGCGTGATCTTGAGTAATACACTGCCCGACCTTCCTCTAGGGTCGTTTGCAAAGCCTGTCGGTTCATCCACGCCACCATTAACACTTTTCCGGTATCGTGTTGTTGAGCGATAGCGGGTACCAGACCCGCTTCGTTCCATTTTATTTCATCCAGTATCGTTTTCATGTTCATCACAGTCTTACCGTAATCCCCTGATCCGCCATAAATTGTTTAGCCTGTTTGACGGTATATTCGCCATAGTGAAAAATGCTCGCTGCCAGCACAGCATCTGCGCCGCCCTCAATGATGCCTGCTACCAGATGCGCCAGATTCCCAACTCCGCCCGAGGCAATAACAGGAATTGACACATTATCGGTGATACAACGCATTAACGCTATATCATATCCATTTTTTGTGCCATCCCGATCCATACTGGTAACCAACAATTCTCCCGCACCATATTCTGTCATCTTTTTTGACCATTCCAGCGCATCGAGTCCAGTGTGCTTTCTGCCACCGTGAGTGAAAATTTCCCAGCGCGGTTGCTCACTACCACTCTGTCCGGCTACCTGCTTGGCATCAATGGCGACGACAATGCACTGATTGCCAAAATGTGTGCTGGCGTGGCGGATAAATTCCGGGTTTTTTACTGCTGGGGTATTGATGGAAACTTTGTCGGCTCCAGCATTTAACATATTATGTATATCGTGCAACTGCCGAATCCCGCCACCGACCGTGAGCGGTATAAACACTTCGCTGGCAACCTGCTCAACCACCTTGATGAGGGTGTTACGATTGTCGGAGCTGGCAGTAATGTCCAGAAAAGTGATTTCGTCTGCCCCTTGCTGTTCATAACGGCGGGCAACCTCTACCGGGTCTCCCGCATCCCGAATATCGACAAATTGTACGCCTTTAACGACACGCCCGGCATCCACATCCAGACAGGGTATGATTCTTTTGGCGAGTGCCATTTCAGCACACCAGTAGGCAGAATGACGACTTATAATCCAAAACTACCCTGCCCATGCTGTCCCGAAATCTCATCGGCAACGGTTTGTCCTTCAGCAAAGTCAAGGGTACCTTCGTAAATCGCCCGACCGGTGATAGCACCGACAATACCGCTAGCTGACACGGCAGCCAGTTTCCTAATGTTCTCGATATTATGGATACCACCAGAAGCAATGACCGGAATATTCACGGCTTTTGCGAGTGATACGGTTGCCTCAATGTTAACACCTTTCATCATACCGTCTCTTGCGATGTCGGTGTAAATAATTGACTCCACACCCTCTGCATCAAAGCGTTGCGCTACGTCAATGATATTGTGTTTGGATAGCTTGGACCAGCCCTCGGTAGCGACTTTGCCGTCTTTCGCATCTAGCCCAACAATCACACGGGTAGGATACTCCACACATAAATCGCTAATCAGGTGAGGTTCCTTAATCGCCTGAGTGCCAATGATGACATAGCGAACACCCGCTTGAATATAAACATCAACTGTTTCCTCATTACGAATTCCGCCACCAACCTGAATCGGCAGTTGTGGGTGGTTTTCAGCAATTCGGTGGACAACATCTGCGTTGACAGGCTGTCCCTTGAGCGCACCGTCAAGGTCAACAATATGCAAGCGTCTGGCACCTTCATCGACCCACCGTTGTGCCACTGACACCGGATCATCAGAAAATATCGTGGTTTGCTTCATATCGCCCTGTCGCAAGCGCACGCATTTACCCTCTTTAATATCAATAGCAGGGATTAGCAACATCGTTAAAAAGCTCCATTCCAGTTAACAAAATTCTTGAGTAATTGTAATCCGGCGTGCTGACTTTTTTCGGGATGAAACTGGGTCGCAAAAATGTTGCCTGAAGCTGCCGCGGCGGTAAATTGATTGCCGTATTGGCATTCCCCCATCACCTGACTTGCAATTACACTTTCAACATAGTAGCTGTGTACAAAATAAAATCGTGCTTTGTTGTCAATACCATGCCACAGCGGGTGGTCTGCACATTGGTTGACCTGATTCCAACCCATGTGCGGGATTTTCAATTTCACCGAGCGGTTGTCCTGAGCGTGGTTGTTGGCGGATTGCCGATGCTGATGACACGGATGACTGGCAAAATGTTTGACGCATCCCGACAATAAATCCAGCCCTTGGGTACCGCCATGTTCCTCGCTGTAGGCATACAATGCTTGCAACCCAAGACAGATCCCAAGCACCGGTCCGTCTCTAAGGCGGTTGGTAACGGCATCTTTCAGTTGTGCATTATCGTTTAGTCGGTTAAACCAAGTGCCAAGTGCGCCTTGCCCGGGCAATACTAAATAATCAGCACCTTTGATGGCATTGCAATCGGCAGTAACGCTGATATCGGCATCGCCACTGACGAACGCTAATGCTTTCCTGACCGAACGCAGATTCCCCGTTCCTAGATCGACAATGACTATCTTTGCCATACCGATTTATATGCCTGAAATAACAGGATACCCATATATTTTCTGCCCTGAATCTAAATCAAGACGTTGATATTTTTGAGAAACCAGTAAATTTATAAAAAACTTACAAAACACCCTTGGTGGACGGCACATCACTGACCCGCGGATCCAGTTCAACGGCCATCCGTAATGCCCTGCCAAAGGCTTTGAACAAAGTTTCGGCAATATGATGGGAATTTTCACCGCGCAAACTATCAGTATGTATTGTCGCCTGAGCATGATTAGCAAACCCCTGAAAAAACTCATGAATCAAGGCCGTGCAGAAGCGACCGATGTTCCGGTCCGGATATGTGACATGACTGACCAATAACGGCCGCCCTGAAAAATCGATGACCACACGACTCAGCGCCTCGTCCAACGGCACATAAGCGTGCCCATAACGGCGAATGCTTTTCTTATCACCTAACGCTCCGCTAATTGCCTGCCCCATAGTAATGCCGATGTCCTCTACAGTATGGTGATCATCAATATGCAAATCGCCGCTGGCCTTGATGTCAAGATCAACAACACCATGCCGGGCGATTTGTTCAAGCATGTGTTCAAGAAAGGGGATACCGGTATCGAAATCCACCTTGCCGGTTCCGTCTAGATTGAGTCTGACTGTTATTTGGGTTTCTTTGGTATCGCGGGTAACCAAGGCAATTCTTGCAGTCATTGTTAAAGTTGGGTTCGAAAGTGGTGGCAAAAACGGTGACAGAAGTTGGCGAAAACGTTAATAATTAGCGAAACGGATGAACAGAAATGGGCTAAGTGGGTGCGATGCTTATACTCACAAAAAAATTACTGTTCCCATAGCCTTTGAACGATAACACAAAATCGGACTGACATGGTGTTAAGCTTGTCAAGCAACGACTACAACTGCCGAACAAGACGAAAGCCAAGATTGCTACCACGCAGATCGGGGCGAGCATGCGCACGATCCCCTGACCGCATAAACCACACCTCGTTCTTCCAACTACCGCCACGAAACACACGCATCCCCGAGTTTCTCTTGAGCGGATTCTGCGTCGGGCTGTTGCGGTAGTAGTCCTCGTCATACCCATCCTGCACCCATTCCCAAACATTACCGTGCATATCATAAAGCCCCCAGGGATTAGCTAACTTACTCCCCACGGGTTGGGCATATCGTTTGCCCGCAGACTTCGCATTTTTGGCATACCAGGCATAGTCTTGCGCCTCGGTACTGTTCCCCCATGAATAAATACTGTAGCTTCCTGCCCTGGCAGCATATTCCCACTCGGCCTCGGTCGGCAGACGATAAGCGTTGCCACCCTCCTTGTTATTGAGCCATTTAATAAAGGCCTGTGCATCACGCCACGAAACCACGGTTACTGCGCTGTTATCAGCGTGACGGTTGTAGTTAATAAAGCTGTCGGTTAGCAAATCACTACGCCCTGTTGCGATAATAAACTGCTTAAACTGTTTCACGGTAACCTCATGGATAGCCATTTGAAAACCCTTGCTGATATGTACTTTATGTCGAGGGGTTTCGTCACTAGTGGCATCATTATCATTGGTGCCGGCAAATGGGCAGGCTATGTTCGGGTCAAGCCCCAGGAACTTACGTTGCTTATTCGCTTTAACATCGGCATAGCTGAGTTTGCAACTACCCATGTAAAAACTACCTGCGGGAATATCTGTCAACACCATGCCAATGGAGTTGACATAATCCGCCAAGACAGATTGTGCCATCAGGAGTGTGGAAAACAGTAGTGTGCGAATAAGGGTTGTTGCTCTTATCATAAAATTTCCTCAGAACGACAGGCATAAACGACGATAATAATAAGTACGCAATGGAATATATCGGACATGACAAACACGAAAAACACAGACCACAGACGCGAGCAGTTAATTGCACTTTGTTACCCGCGCGCAACCACTAACACCTAAAGAAATATCTTATTTAGGGATACCATAAACTCGTCGCTACTCTAGCACAGGAGATAATCTTTTCCAATATAGCAGGAATTTGTGTCAACCTAATCAGCAATCTCCCTTTTGACTTTTTCTCAGGTTCAATCGGTTTGCTTTTCCGGCATCAACCGAGTGCTTGCGCTCATCATTTATGGTCATTATCTTCATCCTCTTCATCTTCATCCTCATCGGGCAGAAACGCCGGGCTTTCAATAATGCCGCGCTGTCTGCGAATAATCCAACCCAGAGGGCCGGACACGGCATAGGCAAGCGCGATAAGAAACAACACTCGTGGCGGGTCAAACGAAATTAGGACAATGATGCCCAAAATAGCAATCAGTACGAAAAACGGTATTTTATGCTTGGGATCAAAATCCTTAAAACTACGGAACTTGACATTGCTTACCATTAAAACTGCCATGAACACGGTAATCAACGCACTTATCCAGGATATGGATTGCCCGGAAACGCCGCTTTCATGGAAATTCCAGACCCAAAAGGCGACCAATGCGGCAGCGGCTGGACAAGCCAGTCCATGGAAATACCGATTATCTTTAATGGTCATGGTATTGAACCGTGCCAATCGTAATGCCGTTGCCGCAGCATACAGAAAAGCAATTAGCCAGCCAGCCTTACCCATGTACTGCAATGACCAGAAATAAATAATCATTCCCGGGGCAACACCAAATGCGACCAAATCCACCAGACTGTCATATTCTTTGCCGAAATCACTCACCGTAGTAGTCCATCGTGCCACCCTGCCATCCAGCCCATCCATAATCATAGCAATCAATATGCCCAGCGCAGCGTTAGCAAAATCGCCCTGAGTCGCCCGAATTATGGCATAGAAACCGAAAAACAAGCCCGCTGTTGTAAACAGACTGGGCAAAAAATAAATACCTTTTCTGCCGTTGCGCGATGACGGATCTTTTAGTTCCATAATAAAATGATATGTTGTGGCTTAATGGTCATGGCTTAATAATTGTAGCTTGATATGTGACTAATGGCCGGGTAAATACCCAATAACGTGGTTTCCCGAACTGACCCACTGCCCTAATTTTACCGCTAATCTGCATTCCACGGGCAAATATAAATCCACCCTTGAGCCAAAACGAATAAACCCATAGCGCTGTCCGGTTTGCACGGTATCTCCGGATTTGACATAACAGAGGATTCTGCGTGCAATCAACCCGGCAATTTGAACACTATAAATGTCAAAACCAGAACCGGTCTCAATACAAATTACATTGCGTTCATTTTGGCTGGAGGATTTATCCAGCGAGGCATTGATAAATTTCCCCGGGTAATAGCGATCATGTTTAATCACGCCAGCAATGGGAATAAGATTGGAATGCACCGAAAACACATTCATAAACACGCTGACTTTGAGCGCTTTGGCATTATTCTTATAGGGGTTTTCCTGTTCACTAATTGCGACCACCTTACCGCTAGCTGGGGAAACAATGGCACCCGGATCGGTGGTAATGTTGCGCTTCGGATCACGAAAAAACTGGAACACGAATAAAACGCCAATCCACACGACAATAGATTCATATCCGAACCACCATGTTGCACCGATACCGAGCAGAGTCGCTATGATTAGATGTGTGGCACCTTCTTTCGCCAGAATCGGATAATTAAACGGAGTCGGCATCATTGAGCATCCAGATACCAAACCCGAACTCCTTTTTCATCATAGGAAGATGTCGGAAACGGTTCTGGGAATGTATACAATAATTTGTTCATACTTGATATTGATTCACTGCATCTGCATATTGAAATGGAATAAGGTTCTGGTTAGCAAATAGCTTAAAGCAAATAGTATAACCGCAAGAGTTATACTATGAGACCTTTGCACGAAAGCCATTTCACCTGCATACTGCGTTAAAATCGTACTCAATCGGTCATTTATAAGCATAAACTCCCTCATTCCGTGCGTTTTTGCCTGGCCTGAAAGCGAAATCATCTTCCGTGCAAAGGTCTCACTATACGCAAAAGGCTGGAATTTATGATTGTTTTCTTTTGTTAAATATTTCATCCGCTTTTTATCGAATGTTCGGTTCGCCAGTGTCTACCTTGGGCGGCATGATTCCTTTGATGGCTGACTGGATTTACCGTTTTCGGTTTCACCCGGCGCATGAATAGGAACGGCCGTATATCTTCTTCCTTGAGTTTGCTTTTTGGAAATAATTTTTCAATATTTTTTGTGGTGTATTTTTCTTTGGGTTCATTCCAAATAGGTTTTGATGATTTAGCATAAAACAAAATAAAACCTCTGATATTTCCATAGCCTATTCTGTTGAAATTTTTAGGATTGCATTTTATGCGTGTAATATCATTTCTAAAATCTTCCATCGCCAGAAACCTCATCCATCATTACCTTTACATAGTGCCCTATTTTGTAATCTATATGCAAATAGATAGAACCTTGATCAGATAATAATTCTTTCAGAAAAAGCAATCGTGCCTTTAAGAATTCAATAAAATCAGGAGTTATGACTGAATTTGGTGTTTGAAGGGTTGAAAAAAAGCGGCGTATCTGGTTGATTGGAAGTTCTAACAATCAATCACCCCCGCATCCGCTGCGCCTGCGGATCATACATCGCCGTCAGGCTCGCTTTTGCCGGAACCTTGTTGCCGCCCACGTCAATCTCAAATTTTCCCGCATTGATATAATCCGCATCTACTCCAGCATCGTCGCAGACATAGCCGAGTCCGACTGATCCGCCCAGGCTGTGGCCGTAGTTGCCTGAAGTTAAATGCCCGACTATTTTGCCGTCGCGTAAGATGGGTTCGTGGTGATATAGCATGATTTCCGCATCTTGTAACAGGAATTGCACCAACCTTTTTTTATGCCAGCTTGCGCTTTCTTTTTGTTTGATAATGGCATCTCTGCCTATGAAAGGAATCGGCTTTTCTAAATCGCATACAAATCCCAGACCACATTCCAGCGGGGTGTCATGATCGGCGACATCGTGTCCAAAGTGGACAAATTTCTTTTCAATTCTGCCGCTGTCCAGCGCATGCAACCCTGCCATTTTTAAGTGGTATTTCTCGCCTGCCTGCCAGAGTGTGTCGAAACCATGTCGCGCCATATCAACAGGGATATAGAGTTCCCAACCCAGTTCACCAACATACGATATTCGCGCTGCACGACCGACCGCACAACCGAGTTCAATCGGTTTTGACATGCCAAATGGAAAATTTTCTGTGCGCATATCCATCGCCAGCACATCGCTGAGAAATTGTCTGCTGTTTGGTCCCATAACCCCAAATACGGCGTAGCTATTGGTCACATCGGTAACCACACAACATGCATCATCCGCGATGTTTCTTGCTAACCAGTTCAGGTCTTTGTTGGTCACTGCCGCGGCACTGACTATCAGGTATTGGTTTTCCTCAATACGGGTAAGCGTGAGATCGGCCTCGATTCCGCCGTGCTCGTTGAGCCAATGGCTATAAACTATTTTACCGGGGGCAACATCAACATTCGCAGTACAGATTCTTTGCAGAACAGGGCAACTATCCCGACCCTGAACAAGGTATTTAGAGAAACTGCTTTGATCAAATAACGCCACCTTCTGGCGAAATGCGGCATGCTCACTGGCTGAATATTCAAACCAGTTTTGCTTGCCGAAACTGTATTCATAGCGGGGTTGCACACCTTCTGGTGCAAACCAATTTGGACGCTCCCAGCCAGCCACTTCACCAAAACAGGCGTTGCGTTCCAGCAAACGCTCATGGATGGGTGAATGGCGCACATTGCGCGAGGTTTGCATTTGCTTAAAGGGATAGTGGTTATCGTAGAGCAGTCCCAGCGTCTCGGTTACCCGATTTTGAATATACTGCTGAGTGCCCTGAAAACTGTACATGCGGCGTATATCATTGCCCCACAAATCAAGCGGCGAATAACCTTTATCGATCCATTCCGACAATGCCTTACCCAATCCGCCGGAGCTTTGTATGCCGATAGAATTAAGCCCAGCGGCAACATAAAAATGCTTCAATTCGGGGGCTTCACCCAGATGAAATTGATCATCCGGAGTAAAGCTCTCGGGTCCGCAGAAAAATTTTCGCCAGCCGACATTTTGTAACATCGGCACTCTCACCATAGCCTGTTCCAGCACCGGCATCATCTGTTCGTCGAAATGGCCGTCCAATTCATCAAAACAAAAATCATCTGCAATCCCTTGCTGCCCCCAGGGAATCGCACACGGTTCAAACTGACCGACTAATAAACTGCCCGCATCCTGTTTGTAATAGACATGTTTATCATGATCCCGCATCACCGGCAAATCCAATGGCAGATCATCCAGTTTTTCGGTTACCGCATAATAATGTTCGCAAGCATGCAGAGGCACGTTCACGCCGGCTAAACGACCCACCTCCCTTGCCCAAAGACCGGCACAATTCACCACATAGTCAGATTGAATATCACCTTGATTGGTTATTACACCAGTTACTTTTCCGTCTTGCTGACGAATGCCGACAACTTTGACTCCTTCCAGACATATTGCCCCCCGACCTCGCGCACCTTTTATGTAGGCGGCAGTAATCTCCACTGGACTGGCATAACCATCATGGGCAACCCAGCTTCCGCCGAGTAAATCGCCGGTTTCGAGAAAAGGATACTTTTCTTTTACTTCGTCCGCGCTCAACATATCAACCCGGGTAACACCAAAAGCATTATTCATTGATGCCACCCGTTTTAACTCCTCAAACCGTGCCTCGCTATGGGCGATGGACAGTGAACCGACTTGCTTAAATCCAGTCGATTGTCCGGTTTCTGCCTCAATCTCATCAAGCAAAGACATCGAATATTCTGCCAGTTTGGCATGGCTCTCACTGGCGCGCATGGTGCCGATGAGTCCGGCGGCATGCCATGTCGTACCACAACTAAATTGCATTCGTTCCAGCAGCAGCACATCGCTCCAGCCCAGTTTTGCTAAATGGTAGGCGACGCTACTGCCGATTACGCCACCACCGATAATAATCGCGCTCGCTTGGTTCGGAATTTGTATTTGCATAGTCGGTACTGTGATTTTGTTAAACCAGTTTGTCTCATATTCATCTGAACCTGGACATACTGATGGCTTCGGCAGTGCTTCTTTTGTCAATGCGGTCAATCAGAGTCGGAGCACACGCCAGCTTGCTGAAATTTGTGTTGTTAAATTTACGCGGCTGGCAGCCCCAACCATGCCAATGGTAATTCATTAAACTTGTAGTGACAATTCACGCTGTGAATGTAGTCGAGGACATCTTTATATTTTGGGTCTTTGAACCATTCGTTCAAGACATAGACATATTCAACTTTTAGTCCCAATGGAGATACTAGTTTGAGATATTGTTTTCGCTTGAAATCACAGGTTTGCGGTTTGTTTTATTAGCACTTGTTCTATTTGCTTCGTATGTATATAAATATGGTCAAGGTTGTCTTCGTTGTGATGGTTTTCACCGTAACATATCATGCTTTCCATATAATGTTTTTGTTCGCTATCTATCAAATAGTGCACCATCAGAAAAAGGCTGTTCATCTCTTTGTCGGTAAATATAAGTTCTTTCATATCTCGCTCCCATTTCATTTTCATTTGACACACAATTTTGTCGTCTATTACTGGTTTTTGGCTTAGAGCGGGGTACGGGAAAATGGAAAAGATCAAAGCGCGGCAACCGCTTTGATCTCAGAGCAACTTGCATGCCATTTTGACAGTCTTTCATAGTCATAAAATACAACCCTGTCCTCTAATTCTTCAAATGTATGTAACTCCATTTTGGAGTCGAATTCTTTCTTTCTTGATTTATCAGCAACGATAAAGCAATGTACATGGAAATCCGCCAACTCATTGAATTTTATGAGAGACCTGTCCATTGACGTTGAATGTTCAACCTCGAATAAGCACACGGGCATTTCTCGCGAATTGAACCACGAAACATCAATAGTTTTCATGTGGTTGACGAAATTAGGGTAGCCGAACTGGTAAATCTCTGGCATCGTCCTGATTTTGCCAATCGTACTGCTCAGAAATTTTTTATTCTTGTCCTGGTGAGGAGCAAATGTGCCGTAATTGGTAAGGTTTCCAATTTGCAATAACAGTCCTTGATAATAATAGTGGTCATACTCCTCACGCTGTTTATTACTAATATCGTCTTTGAAATTAACATGGTCGGGCAATTTGTTCTTGTGAGACCGTAGTCCCCACAATCCGGGTTTTATATTGAAGAAGAACCTTTCATCCTGAACGATTCTTCTTATGGAGGCGTAAGGCGTTTTCGTTTTCCAATTTGTAACATCCGTGTGCTGATATAATTGTCCAAAAGTGGCGAAACCACCGAGACTTGTCATCACCTCAATCAGTTGTTCATGTTGTTTCATTATCTTGTGTTCCGCCCTGTTTTGGAAAGGCTGCTAGTTTCCGTAACCCACTGCCCTTTATCAACCTTCACCATTTTCCCTGCATGACAGCTTATGCCTCCATTTGAAAGAAAGTAAGGCGGGTCTGCGAAGATCATGTCAAACTTCCCATTTGGATATTTGTCGATCAGCTTATTCATAAACTCCAGACAATTTGATTGATATAACCAGGCCCCTGCTTCATCATCACGAAACACGCACTGGTTAGAGGAATGTTCAGAGCTTTCCATAACCATCAAAGGAAATGAATGTTCTTCTTTGATTGGTTCGTATTGCTTATTCATCGTTTTTTGTTCTGCGTTTTCTCATGGAAACCATATCTAAATCCCCGGATATTTTGAACGCTTTAAGGTGGTGGTGTAGCGGCAAAATCATCGGGCTTATTGCTATGTATATTACTTGGCAATAAGCCTGATGACTATATTTATTACCGTTGTTAGTGTTACTTCCGCGTGGGCACATGGCCATTGCCATCGATCAACATCCTCTATAATTTTTCTGCTCCAGAAACAGAGTCTAATCACTGGTGATACGCATGTCAATTCATAATAGCGCAATACAAATATAGTCCTGATATGTAGGCTAAAAAATTAAAAACCATCGACAGCAAGCAAAGCGATGCTACAAAAAATCACAACAGAGGCGATGATTCTGCGTTTGCCAGAGGGTTCTTTGAAATAAAATGCCCCAATCAGCGCGGCGATGATGATTGAGGTTTCTCGCAAGGCGGAGACCAGTGGTATTGATGCCTGCGTCATCGACCACACCACCATTGAGTATGAGGTCAATGCCAGTGCCGCACCGAATAAAAAGAGTTTCCAGTGATGTCGGATTGAAATAACTTCGGCGAGGCTTCTCCGGTAAGTTGTATAAAGCAGAAGAGGGGTAATTTCTATGACCGACAGGTACATCATATACGCGGGTACATTGCCGGATAATCTGCCACCAATACCATCAACCAGAGTATAACTGCCGATAAATAATGAGGTTATCAGTGCGGAGAGTAACGCTTGAGGATTTTGTATTATCCGCCGCAAGCCTCTTGTGGCAAAGATTAAAATGCCAGTGAGTACGCCGATTAAAGACATAACTTCAATGTTGCTGAGTACTTCATTGAGTACCCACACGCCCCACAACGTCACCAACACGGGGGCCGTACCACGCGCCACTGGATATGCTTGAGAAAAATCCCCGTACTTGTACGCCTCGCTCAGCGCAACATAGTAGCCACAATGCAATACCGCAGAGATCAGCAAATAGGGCAGACTGGCGACACTGGGTACGCCGACAAAGGGTAGCAAGATCAATGCAATCAGACCGGTGAATATGATCAGTCCGGTTATCGAAATCAGATGATCATTGCCCGATTTTACTGTCGCATTCCAGATCGCATGAAATAACGCCGCAACCAGCACAATTAAGACAATACTTAATTCCATCAACGCATAGGTATTAAAAAATGACCCAACAAACGCATCAGCTCGTTTGTATATGTGATATGTAGCCGACCACCTGGAGGATATCCCGTACCGCATCCTGATGAATGGAACTGGTGCCGATACTACTTGAGCGGCGATGGCTCAAACGCAGGCGGTGTTGGGCGATACTTTGCTGACACAGTTGATTGATGGATTCGATGAGTTTTTGTTTCGATTTTATTTTTACCTCACCTTGCGCGGAAAAATTGGTAATTTCGAGCCGTATAAGATTCAGCACCTGCGTGTGGATCAGATTTAACTCTTCCTCTCCCTCTGAAGAAAAAACCACGCCACGATCAATCCGCTTGATCGCCAACCGAGCCAAATTATAAGAAACAATGTCGCCGATGTTTTCCATAGTCGTGGCAAAGCGTAAAATCTCGTCCAGTTGATGTTCGTCATTCGGGTCGCTGTCATCAGCATGGCGCTTGTGGATATAACGACGTGTTTCCGAGAGGTAACGCTGAATAGCCTTGTTTCTGGCATTAATCTCTTTATCCTTTTCAATAAACTGCTCAATGATTAGACGGTCGGTTGCAACAAACATCTGTAACGCTTTGTCAAACAGGGCTTCGGTGTTATCCGCCAATCTGAATGCTTCTCTTTTGGCACAGGATATCGCCAGCTTCGGGATATTGACAAATTCGGAATCAAGACTGCTACCCGGGGCATGGGAACCCGCAACCAAACTCTCCGTTTTTCCTGAATTCACCAACCACGTTGAGAATCGGGCGACCGCATTGTTTAACGGAATAAACATCAGTGCCAGAATCAGATTATAGACAATATGTATGTTGATTACCTGAACCCCACCCGTTGTCCCCAATTTTCCAATCCATGGAAGCAGTATCGGCAACAGTATAAATGCAAGCAGTGCCAGCCCCATGCGCATGACAAAATTTGCAAATACCGCGCTATACGTTTCGGTATGACGACGATTAACCAGCAATAATGCAATCAGCCCGGAACCCATGTTAGCACCGAGAAGCAGTGCCATAAATAACGAGGGTTGCAACAGTCCGGTTTCTGCCATCGCAGCAATCACCAAAATCACTGCCACGCTGGAATGTGCCAGCCAAGTGAGCAGGGCGGCAATAATAAAACCCAGCCAAGTGGCAGAGTCGAGTAACCCTAGAATTTCCTCTGGTATTGTTTGGTTGGCAAGCGGGGCAATGACTTGCCGAATCAGTTGAATAGATAACAGCATCAGCCCGACACCGACAAAAATTCGCCCTAGCTGCTGACCACGCCAGGTACGCGTAAACCGATGACAGCACAACCCCGCCAACAGCAGCAATGGAGCCAGGAATGACAAATCCAGAAAGAGAATGCGCACTGCCAATGCTGAACCCATATCTGCACCGATGATGATAACGATGGCAATGCCGAGCGACAACAAACCACTGGTGATGAATGATGTGGTCAGCATGATTGCTGCCGTGGCACTTTGCAGAATCAATGCCGATATCATCCCGCACAAAAATGATTTAAGCCGTGACCCGGCGGCACTGGCGATGACCGCACCAATTTTTGCCGAGTAGGCTTTCTCAACGGCGGCACGCACCATATAACTGCCCCACAACAGCAAGGCAATACTTCCTGCCAAATTCAGAATGAGCAACAGTTCAGGTGAGGTGATCAACTCGGTATCCTTTTTCAGCAACAGGTTTAGGAGCGATCAATGGCATCAGCTTCTCTTTCGGTTGTCTCACGGTTATTGGTCAAGTCATTATTACGGGCATTTCTATCAGGTCATCTCTATCAGGAAATGCGCCCGACAATGCCCAATTCATTCAGGCTGTTGCGGATGGCTGCCAATATACCTTTCATTTCATCGGTACCGAGTCGCCCGATACATCCGATCCGAAAACTGTCGGCAACGGTGAGTTTACCCGGATAAATCACATAGCCTTGTTTGCGCAGATACTCATAGAACGCATTAAAATCAAATCGGCTGTCTTCCGGCATATAAAAGGTAACAATGACGGGTGCTTGTAGCTCATCGCTCAACAAGGTTTTGAAGCCCATTTCCCGCATGCCACTGACCAGCATAGCACAGTTGCTTTGGTATCGGCATCCTCGCCCGACCACACCACCTTCCTCATCAAACTCGTTTAATGCCTGATCGAGTGCCAACAGAACATGGGTCGGTGGCGTGAATCGCCATTGTTTGGTTTTATTCATTGCCGTCCATTGATCGAATAAATCCAGACTAAGCGAAGGACTATTTCCTTCGGTATTTTGCAAGGCTTCAATTCTAGCAAGACAAAAACCCATGCCGGGCGCGCCTTCCAGGCATTTATTGCTTGAAGCCACTATCGCATCAAAAGTAATCAGCTTGCTATCAACCGGTAATGCCCCGAATGCACTCATTGCATCAATGAGCAAGCCCCGATTATGTTTCACGACGATATCCGATATAGCGGTAAGCGGGTTCAAAATTCCAGAGGTGGTTTCACAATAAACCGCGGCGACATGGGTAATGGATTTATCCTGTTCAAGGGTGTTATGCAATTGCTCAAGATTGACCGGCACATCTTCATTTGATTCTTGAATCAAGTATTGCCGACCATAGTATTGGCAAATTTTTGCAATGCGATGCCCGTAAGCCCCGTTGACACAAATCAGCAGTTTGCCAGATGGCGGTACAAAACAGCCTATCATGGCTTCAACCACAAACGTACCACTGCCCTGCAACGGGATGGTGGTATGCGTACCCTGCCCATCGACAATATCAACAAGGCGCGACAGTATTCTCTGATTCAGATCAATGAAATAAGTATCGCGGGAACCGTAATCGTGAAGCATGGCCTGCTTGACCGTTTTGGAAGTCGTCAGCGGTCCTGGAGTGAACAAGAAAGCATCCCCGGTTGGGGAGGCGCATACGCGGTAATCAGATTTTGAATTCATTTGACAAAGACAGCCTATTTTAGGGTGATAAGGTTTTGAATCGTTTTGTTACATCAGGATTTCAGCAGGATTTAATCAGGACACTCAAAATTAGACAAGCGTGCCTGTCGAAATAACCGCTACAATTACTGCCTGATTCTGCCTGACGCTATTTAGATCAGTAAAATCATTGACAAGACAGCAGGCACAACTGATACTTATACCGCTATCAAATAGTATTTGGCAAATTGATATAACTAATGCTTGAAATAGGCTATGCCAATCTCACACGCGCATTTGCGCGCATTCCACGCTGTCGCAACACATGGTAGTTTTACCAAAGCAGCAGATATTCTCCACGTTACCCAACCGACCTTGTCTGGGCAAGTGAAAGAACTGGAAGAACGCTATGGGATAAAATTATTTGTCCGCTACAGCAGACGTATTGAGCTGACCGATCTAGGGATTTCGGCATTTAACATTACAAAAAAGCTGTTTCTCCACGAAGATGCCGTTGAACAACTGCTCCTGTCGGCTAAAAAATTAACCGCAGGTGAGTTACAGGTCGGTGCCGATTCGCCCTATATTATTACCCCGCTACTAGCACAATTCCAGCGACTCTATCCCGGCATCCACATCTCGATAAGATACGGCAACTCCGAACAGATCATGCAATGGCTTGATTCACAGCGTTGTGATGTCGCACTCTTACCCAATGTCCCCGACCATGAACGACTGCACATTATTCCGTTACAGCCCGATCAACTGGTCGCTTTTGTTGCCCTTGATCATCCTTGGTCGGAGTGGCGTGGCGTTGATCTGCAACAGTTACTGACCCAGCGTATCATTCTGCGTGAAAAGGGTTCAAGAACGCGCTCCATTTTTGAACAGGCACTAGACGATGCCAATCTGACTCTGGGTGAGGTTATGGAAATTAGTAGCCGAGAAGGGGTGCGTGAAGCCGTTGCCGCCGGCTTTGGAGTCGGCATCATTGCGGAGAATGAATTAGGCGCAAGCTCAAGATTTAAGCCTTTGCGGGTCAACAATGCCACCTTGATCCATTCCGAATTAGTGGTTTGCTTGAAGCAGACACGTTCGGTACAGGTGACCACTGCCTTTTTGGAGATGATTTCCGCAAATATCAACCGCAATGCCGACAAAACCACATCATAAAACAAGTGCTCGTGTTGCACTTATGCGTTGAATTCACTACATTAAATAAACTGGAGCAGGCGCGTAAACGTCATGGGTGATGGCAATGGTCTGCATTGCTAATATCTATGTTCGGGTCTATTGCATATTTATCTAAAAATCGTATAGTTGCCACTCTTGATGGTCGGGCTTATTACCTGACAGCAATTATGTCGCTTAACAGCAACTCAATCAGCTGCGATGAATATACTTTTTATTGTCTCGGATCAATGGCGAGCCGAATGCCTTTCGGCACTGAATCATGCCGCGGTGCGCACGCCAAATCTCGATCATCTAGCCAGTGAGGGCGTGTTATTTACCCGCCACTATGCCCAAGCCACCCCTTGTAGCCCGAGCCGTACTTCCCTGCATAGCGGCATGTATCTGCATAATCATCGGGTATGTATCAACGGTACGCCGCTTGATGCGCGTCATACAAATTGGGCACTGGAAGCGAGTAAAGCCGGCTACGCGCCCTATTTGTTTGGTTACACCGACAGCCCCGCCGATCCACGGGGTATGGATGAGCGGGATCCGCGCCTGACGCATTACAGCGAGCCACTACGCGGCATAACTGCTGATACCGTATATCGAAATGATTTCCCGCAAAGCTGGGCGCGGCATTTGCTCGATTGTGGTTATGCAGTGCCTGATTTTCAGTATGACATTTACCATGCAGAAAAAGCGGGAACGCAATGGGAATACGGCGGTTCAGCCCCCTTGCCATCCATCATAGCGAGCAAGGATCACGAAACCAATTTTATGGTTGATCGCTGTCTCAACTGGATAGAGCAACAATCGGCACCCTGGATAACACACCTGTCGCTATTTCGTCCGCATCCTCCGTTTGTGGTCTCGGAACCTTATAACAGAATGTATGATCCGGCCAGCTTCGCCGATTGTCAGCGATTATCCTGCGCGCAGGAAGAAGCGTTGCAACATCCCTGGCTGGCATATCAATTATCGCGGGAAAAATTCTGCGCACCCGCAAACGTGAAAACAATACAACGGATGAAAGCCAGCTACTATGGCATGATGAGCGAAGTGGACGATGCCCTCGGACGACTATTTGAGCAACTTAAAACGCTCGGGAAATGGCATGATACGCTGATTATTTTTACTTCCGATCACGGTGAGCAGATGGGCGATCACTGGATGATGAGCAAAAGTGGGTATTTTGATGCGTCTTACCATGTTCCGTTGATTATTCGTGATCCGCGCAAGCAAGCCGATAAAACACGCGGCAGTCAGGTAACTTGTTTTTCGGAGAACGTGGACATCATGCCGACCTTGCTGGCGTGGTTAAATCTGCAACAACCGACTCAATGCGATGGTCATTCCCTGCTCCCTTTCATTGAGAATCCATGTGCAAACGGCAAAACGCCAGCGACTTGGCGAAGCGAAGTACACTGGGAATTTGATTTTCGGGAAATTTTGAATACAGAGGTGGAACAGGCTCTGGGTATCACTCAACATCAATGCGCGTTGAATGTGATTCGAGACGAAAACTATAAATATGTGCATTTCACGGCACTACCACCCTTGTTTTTTGATTTGCGTGACGATCCTAATGAGTTCCACAATCGCGCACAAGACCCGAATTACCAGAAACTGGTTTTACACTATGCACAAAAACTAATCTCTTGGCGAATGAATCACGATGAGCGCTCCCTCACCGAAACCTATTTATCCGAGCATGGTCCAGTAACCCGCCACTCTCCAGTTTAACGGTAAACGGTGTTTCGGTATGACATTTGCCATGCAGAAAAAGCGGGAACACAATGGGCATAGCATCCGCACACAGCTCAAGTTTTATCAAGCCGATCCAGGCACATTATGTTGATTGTGGTTGCGCCATGCCTGCGTTTTTCGTAATACTTTTCGGGTAATCAGGAGATGAATTAGACGCGCACAGACGTTAGCGTAGAAGATCATCATGCCCATTGCCGCAGCCGGGGCAATATCGCCAGCATCGTCCATATTGAGTACTGCAACCGATGCCAAAGTGGTGTCGGGCGAGTACAAAAAGATGACTGCCGAGACCGTGGTCATGGCGTTAACAAACAGGTAAATCGAAATATCCAGCACTGACGGCAAGCATACTGGAAGCGTTACTTTCGCGAACAGTTTATGAAAAGGTTGTTTTAGCGATGCGGCGACCGACTCGAATTCCCGATCCATTTGTTTTAGCGCGGTTACCGCGGTCAAATGCGAGACCGTATAAAAGTGCGTTACTGTGCAGATTACCAGAATGCCCATAGTCGCGTAAATGCCGTGTAGCGGGTTCGCTGGGTTGTTAAAGAAAAAAATGTATGCAAGACCCAACACCATGCCGGGAATCGCCATCGGCAACATCGCAAGAAATTGAAATGCCGAGCGCGCAACCAAGAATCTGTTGGTTTTCTCTACCATATAAGCACCGCAAAAAACCACAATGGTACCGATAACAGCGCTATACAGTGCCAGACGAATCGAGTTGGTATAAGAACGCCAGCCACCGCCGTCCATCACGTCAAAATTGTAGTTACTCAGGCTCAAGGTTAAATTATAGGGCCAAAACTTGATTAGTGCCGCATACTGACAAACGCTGATTAAGCCGACTATGAATACGACTATCAGCAGGCAATAAAAGAAGCAGATTAAATCAAATCGGCGGTGTGGTTTTGGTGTGAACGGCACCGACTGCGCTGAGAGCTGGGCAACTTGCTTTCTCTGCACAATGCGATCAATGGAGAACGCCAACAATGCCGGAATCAATAAGACAACGGAGACCACCGCACCCATTTCAAAGTTTTGCTGACCGATTACTTGTGTGTATATATCAACAGCAAGCATGTTGTATTGGCCACCAATCACTTTTGGCAAACCGAAATCGGTTATCACTAGATTGAAAACAACAAATGCCGCAGAGATTAAGCCGTAGCGAGCAGCAGGGATGGTAACAGTCCAAAATGTTTTCCAGCGACTGGCGCGCAACGAGGTCGCAACTTCATAAAACCGCGCATCCGAAATGGCCAAAGCAGTAGTGATGATAATCATGGCATGTGGGAAGGTGAAAAACACCGAGCCGATTATGATACCAATAGGGCCGTAAACCGACTCGCCCAGCAGCAGTGCTTTTAACATACCCTGATTGCCGAACAGATAAACCAGCGCAATGCCTGGCAACAGTGATGGCACGAGAATGGGCATCATTGCAATAATCCGAAATACGCCTTTGAAGCGCATACAGCTACGCACTAGCGCATAGGCAAAACCGAATGCCAGACTAACGGTAATGAGGGTGCTGATTAGCGAAATAATCAGCGAGTTTTTAATGGATCGAAAAAGGCTAGGTGTCGAAAAATAAGTGCGGTAGTTGTCCAGACCGGTTGAGCTCACCGGACGTAGCACGATGCGCCGGAATTGATTCGACGCAAACTCATGCCATTCGTTATCGGTAATGCGCTTACTGCCAACAAGAAAAACACTGTTGTGATTGCTTTGGCGAATTTTGTATCTAGTGTCGCTGCGAAAATTGAAATCCGGAAAAAAAACGGTAGCGACAAGCCTGCCATTAGAGTTGCTTATAAGCTGCTGCGGTTGTAGTGCCTGTGTTTTTTCGTTCAGTGTAAAAGCACTAATCGGTGCGCTCCAACCCTTGCCGCTGTTGACTTGAAAGAAAAAATTATTCAGCTCAAAATGAAATGTTGAAACGGATTTCGACAGCATCGCATACAGCGGCAATGCCAGTGCGATAACCAGATACAGAGCAATGACCAACATATAGCCGATCATGACTTTATTATCCCTACTGCTTTTAGGACGGATTAACGGAGCGACGATGTCGGTTGCCTGATTGCTGACCTGGTCGCCACTTGTCATCTGTTGCTATCACCATCAGGGAATACCAGAATGCGTTCTGCTGGCAGTTGCACTGTCATAGATTCGCCGATGGCAATGTTTATCCGCCGCATCGCATTGATTGATATATCTGCCATCAGGGTAACTTTGCCCAGCGCATGGTTGCTCAAGGTAACCCGCCAGAATGACCCCAGAAACTCCATACTTTCGACCATACCATCAAAGCGGGTTGTGCGGTCAGTTGTCGCCGTTGCAGCGGTCTTTGCTACTTGCTGAGCATGAGGAATAATATCTTCGGGGCGAATAGTCACCGCCACCGCCTCATCCGCACGGCAGTGATAGTGTCTTGTTGCCAATGTCAGATCGCCAACGGCAACACTATTATCGCTGATGGCTCGCCCTACGACCTGATTCATAGCACCGATAAAGTTTGCCACGAATAACGTATGCGGCTGGCGATAAATTTCAGTCGGCGTGCCAACCTGTTCAATGCGACCACAATTCATCACCACGATACGGTCTGCCATAGTCAACGCCTCTTCCTGATCGTGCGTGACCATAATGGTTGTTACACCCAGTCGCCGTTGCAGTGCTTTCATCTGGTGGCGTAGATGCGCCCGCACCTTCGCATCAAGTGCCGAAAGTGGCTCGTCAAGCAATAATAACCCTGGAGAAGTTGCCAATGCTCGGCTAAGCGCAACCCGCTGTTGTTCGCCGCCCGACAGTTGCGCCGGATATTTTTCAGCCTGATCGGCTAGGTTGACAAGTTCAAGTAGCTCGCGCACGCGTCGGGCGATGTCGGATTTGCTACGTTTCTGATTTTCCAGACCAAAAGCGATATTTTTCGCAATCGTCAGATTAGGAAATAGCGCGTATGATTGGAAAACAATACCGAAATCCCGCTGCGAAGGCGGCAAGGCTGAAATGTCTTTGCCGACCTGATGAACGCTGCCAGAAGTCTGAATATCAAGACCGGAAATGGCACGCAGAAAAGTCGTCTTGCCACAACCAGACGGACCGAGGAGGCAGACAAACTCACCTTCAAAGACATCAAGCGACACCGAATCCAGCGCAACAAAATCACCGAATTCTTTGCGCAGTCGCTCAACCCTAAGAAAAAGTGTCGGAGAAGCCGTGTTGACGGCTTGCTGTGGATTCATAAAAACCTTACCAGACGGACGCTAACGGTGCTTGCTGCGAATTCACCAAACATCACCAGACGCTACCACCCGGCGGCATTCAAGTGCTTAACTGCCGAGCATCGTGCGCTAACAATGGTCTGAAAAATACCGTGCCAATAATTACTTTGGATCAGATTTGGAATCGTAACGACTTTGCCATTGTGCGAGAATGCGTTCGCGGTTATTAGCAGAGAATTCGAAATCGTTATCAATCAGCCTGTCCAGGATTTCCGGCGGGAAATGCTTAACCGGTTTTGCCAGATTTTTGTAACCGATGACCGCATAGCCGATATTATACATCTGCATCGCCTGCTTGCTGATTGACCAGTCCGCCAACGTTTGTGCGGCTTTCAGTTTATCAGTGCCAGCGACAATCGCGGTTGCCTCCATCTCCCAGCCGATGCCTTCTCTGGGAATAATAATATCAATCGGCGCACCCGCTGCTTTAGACTTGGCACCGCGAAAGGCAAAGGAAATACCGATTGGAATTTCTCCAGCAGCCGCCAGTTTACAGGGCTTTGAACCGGAGTGAGTGTAACGCGCGATATTCTCGTGCAACGCATCCATATAAGCCCAGCCGTCATCTTCACCAAACATTTGCAACCAACTGGAGACATCCAGAAAACCGGTGCCGGATGAGTTCGGGTTTGGCATAATCACATGCCCCTTGTACATCGGTTTGGTGAGATCTTGCCACGAGCGTGGTGCAAGCAGATTATATTTCGCACCTTCAACGGTATTAAAACACACCGCCGCAACCCAAGCATCCATACCAGTCCAGCTTGGCAACGGATCACTGTCGTAAAATTTCGGATCAAGATTCTCCAACCCTTTTGGCTTGTACGGTTGTAACATCCCTTGCGTCTTCATCAGCAACAACGAGGTTGCCGCCAGCCCCCAAATAATATCGGCCTGTGGATTATCCTTCTCTGCCAACAATTTAGCGGTAATAATTCCGGTCGAGTCGCGCACCCATTTTATATTGATATCAGGATGATCCTGATTAAAGGTTTCCGCATAACGCTTGAGATCTTCTGCTTCGACAGCGGTATAAACCGTCAGACCGACCGGTTTTTTATACAGGTACATATAACTCACAGCACTAAGTATCAGCAACAAAACGACCGCGCCAGACCATAGTTTGAACTTATTTGCTTTCATTTGAATTCTCCACATTGGTTATTTATAGATTGGTTTATTTATATTGACAAGGTGGAAATAACTCGTAACCGATGATTTCTGGCAACTGTCGGCAACCGACTATTCCCAAGCAAGCACATTGTAGCGCAATTCACACATCAGTAAGCAACAAACAGTTATAGATATAATCCATATCACGCATTGGTTATATGAACTCAAGCAATATAGGCATCTCTGTGCGTTGTCCCTTTGCGCGATTGTAATGCTAGTTTCAATATTGGGAGACCTTTGCACGGAAGATGATTTCGCTTTCAGGCAAGGCAAAAACGCACGGAATGAGGGAGTTTATGCTTATAAATGACCGATTGAGTACGATTTTAACGCAGCATGCAGGTGAAATGGCTTTCGTGCAAAGGTCTCATTGGAATAATGCCACCGTGCAGGGCAGCATAACAAAAATAGAGAAACACTGGCTCGCTACTACGGGTTTTTATTCTTGCTGCTCTTTCCAAGCATCGGGCAAGACGATGCCGTCACCAAATAAATAGGCTTGCATTTGACTTGCCAGATATTTTTTGTGTTCACGCTGTAGCGGATTCAATTTATATTCATTGATTAAAATGGTTTGTTGTCGTAACCAGTCCTGCCACGCCTGTTTGGAAATCTCATCGAAAATTTTTTCCCCTAACTCGCCGGGCCATGTTGGATAATCCAGACCGATCATTTCTTTGCCCAGTTTTTTGCAGATAATCATACGGCTCATATTATGCCCCTCCACTCATTTTATTGCGCACGCTGTTAATCATTGGTAAGTTGATTAAAGATTTTTTGCACCGCCGCTGGAATGCCGACGGCAACATCGGATAATGGGTTGTACCAAAGATAATGATTGCTGTCCATGACCCGATCCATACCGCTGTTCATAACATCGGTTGTGGTAGCGGTCATGGTTTTTGTCGGGTTTCGATTAACGGTGCAGTGTATGGCTTCAATCTGCAACTCAAAATGGGTGAAACTGTGGCGGATATTTTGCAGTCGTTTACCGTTTGCGACCGATATGCCAAACTGCTGATAACACCATATCTGATAATCCACGCTACTATCAGGTAGTTCTGGAAATACCCATAAACCACCCCAAACACCACTGGGCGGGCGTTTAACAAGTAGATATTCGGCATCGGCATTGTGTAGCAACAGCATCCTTGTATAGCGTTGCGGTCGCCGGACTTTCGCTTTTGCTGTAGGATAGAATGCCTGCTTGCCCTGCTGTAAGGCACGACAGCCTGAACGTATCGGGCAATGCGCACAATCAGGTTGGCGGCGACGACAAAGTGTTGCTCCTAAATCCATAATCGCCTGCGTATAATCGGCAACACGTTGGTTGGGCGTGAGCTGGTCGGCGACAACCCATAACCTGTTTTCGATGGCTGTGATTGCCGGATGACCGTCTATGGCAAAGTAGCGGGTCAACACCCGTTTGACATTACCATCGAGAATCGGATGTCGAGCGTTTGCGGAAAAAGCAAGAATCGCTCCTGCTGTGGAACGTCCTATGCCGGGTAATGCCATCACTTGCTCGAAAATGGACGGAAAAATACCGTTGTGCTGATCGCGAATGTGTTGTGCTGCACGATGCAGGTTTCTTGCCCGAGCATAATAGCCAAGCCCCGCCCAACTCGCCATAACATCATCCTGCTCGGCGTTAGCCAATCTGTTTATGTCAGGAAACCGTGCCATAAATTTTCGGTAATAAGGTATCACCGTTTCTACCTGCGTTTGTTGCAGCATAATTTCAGAAATCCAGATACCATAGGGATGCCGCTGCTGTTGCCAGGGTAACGACTGACGACCATGCTGATCAAACCAGAGCAGTAGTGATTGGCTGAACGATTGGTTAAAACCATTCTCAAGGGTTTGCGGGTCAGATTTTTTAATCCTATTTAGCAAGTGTTTTGTCAATGTTTGGTATTCTCCCATCTATTATAATACGGCATTACTGGTAGTTTGTTAGCAAAATTTAAGGAGGCGCTAATTTTTGCGATAACGACAAACCGATGTACGATATTCTAAACAATCAAACAGGAAATCAAAATTGACTATGTGGTATGGCAGGCATTTGTTGCGGCTGAGGCTGTTTCTGCTACTTTTCGGGGTGATGTTGCTTGGCGGCTTGTTGCCCTTTGCGCAAGCAGAAGTCATTCGTAGCCACGCCATCGCGATGCACGGTCAACCCAAGTATGCGGCTGATTTCAAACATTTTGATTATGTTAATGCTGATGCACCGAAAGGGGGTTCGTTGCGTCAGGCGGATCAGGGCACTTTTAATAGCTTCAATCCATGGATTGATAAAGGCTCTGCGATAACGCCGAGCTCGATTGAAACTTTACTAGTATCGTCCGCTGATGAGGCGTTTACTAAATATTGTTTGCTGTGTGAGCAAATCGAATATCCCAGCGATAGATCATGGATTATTTTCCACTTGCGCGCTAATGCCAGATGGCATGACGGCAAACCGATAACGCCGCAGGATGTCGTCTGGTCGTTTAATATGCTAAAGGAGAAGGGCAGACCCTTTTATCGCTTTTATTATGCGGATGTGGTTAATGTTGAAGTAGTTGGTGAGCATGCTGTTCGTTTTCAATTCAAGAATGCGGGGAACCGTGAATTGCCACTGATTATTGGTGATCTGCCGATATTACCTAAACACTATTGGCAGAAACATGACTTTAGCAAAACCACATTGACACCGCCGCTCGGCAGTGGTCCTTACAAAATTAAGCGATTCGAGGCAGGGCGTTACCTTGAAAGAGAAAGAGTCGCCGACTATTGGGGGCGGAATTTGCCGATTAAGCGCGGGATTGATAATTTCGATTTGATTCGGACTGATTTCTTTCGCGATCGCATTCCGATACGTCTGGCTTTGAAGGCGGGAGAAATTGATTATTATGCGGAAAACACCGCTAAAAGCTGGGCGACCGAGTTTGACATTCCGTCAGTGCAATCCGGTTGGTTGATAAAAGAGCGGATTGAACATTCAGCACCACAGGGCATGCAAGCCTACGTGATGAACCTGCGCCGACCTAAATTTCAGGAGCGCAAAATTCGCGAGGCGATTGCCCTGGCATTCGATTTTAATTGGACGAACAAAAAAATGTTTTATAATCAGTATATCCGTTCGACCAGTTTCTTCAGCAATTCTGAACTAGCATCTTCGGGTATTGCCGAAGGCGACGAGCTGGCACTGTTGCAAAACTATCGCGATCAGTTACCAGCCGAATTATTTTCTGAAGCCTTTGATGTAGCAGAAACCGATGGTCGTGGTTGGCACCGGGGAAATTTGCTAAAAGCCCTGTCTTTAATCAAACAAACCGACTGGCGTATTGATAACGGTAAACTGGTTAATGCTAAGAACCAGCCGCTAGTTATAGAAGTGCTGTTATACAGCAGTGTTTTTGAGCGTTTAATTTTGCCATATGCCAGCAATCTCAAACGGCTCGGCATTGACATGAAAATTCGTGTGGTTGATAGCGGGCAATACGTCAATCGCTTACGCGCCTTTGATTTTGATATGATTGTTAGTAGCTGGGGACAGAGTGAAACACCGGGTAACGAGCAACGTGGATTTTGGGGTTGTGCGGCAGCAGCGCAACCGGGCAGTCGCAATACCGCGGGTATTTGTCATCCTGTTATTGAGGAACTGATCGAGAAAATCATCATCGCGCCAAGCCGCGAGCGTTTGATAACGGTTACCCGCGCCTTGGATCGGGTATTACTGTGGCAACATTTTGTCGTTCCAAACTGGCATTTACCTGCCGACAGAGTGTTGTGGTGGAATAAGTTTAGTCGCCCGTCTATGCCGTTACGCAATGGTGTCAGTATATCGCGCTGGTGGCTGGACGATGAAAAAGCGGTGCGTCTGGCACAGGCCCGAGAGGCGGGTGAGATTGCCACTAGAAGTGTGGCAAATGCCGATACCGACAATCTCAACAAAGACACTCGCTCATTGAGTTGGTCATTCGGGCTATTGCTCGGACTATTGCTCATCGGCGGACTGCTCATAAAACGCACCCTGAAACGAACCGAGCAAACGAAGACAAGCTGATGGGTGTGTATATCATTAAACGACTGCTACTGGTCATACCGACCTTATTTCTGATTATGTTGTTTAATTTTGCCGTCATTCAGTTTGCCCCGGGTGGTCCGGTGGAACAAGCCATTGCCAATATTACCGGTGAGGGAGTTGATGCTATCGATCGTGTTACCCGCAGTGCCTCCGAAAACATTATTCAAACTGGCAATAACAGTCGCTATCGTGGTGCGCAGGGACTTGATCCGGAGTTTATTGCCGAGCTTGAAAAGCGCTTTGGTTTTGACAAACCGGTGCATCAGCGATTTTTTAGTATGATTGGTAATTATTTGCGCTTCGATTTCGGGGATAGTTTTTTCCGCGACCGCGCGGTGGTGGATTTGGTGCTGGAGAAAATGCCGGTATCTATTTCGTTAGGATTATGGTCAACCTTGCTGGTGTATTTAATCAGCATTCCATTGGGCATCAGGAAGGCGGTTGCGGATGGCAGCCGTTTTGATATTGCCAGCAGTGTCTTGCTCACAATCAGTGTCGCTATTCCGGGATTCTTGTTTGCAGTGTTGCTGTTGGTGGTATTCGCCGGTGGTGTCTATTTTGACTGGTTTCCATTGCGCGGATTGCTGTCCGATAATTGGCAAACCTTGTCGTGGTCGGCAAAAATTGCCGACTACTTCTGGCATCTGACCCTGCCGTTGATTGCGCTCACTATTGGCGGTTTCGCATCGCTTGCCATGCTCACAAAAAACTCTTTTCTCGACCAAATTAGCCAGCAATATGTGCTGACGGCACGCGCAAAAGGACTGAGCGAGCGCAAAGTGATGTATCACCATGTGTTTCGTAATGCCATGCTCATTGTCATAGCTGGATTTCCGGCAGCGGTGGTTAGCATACTGTTTACCGGTGCGATGCTGGTAGAAATTATTTTTTCGCTGGATGGGCTTGGTTTGCTCGGCTTTGAAGCGGCATTACAGCGGGATTATCCGGTGATGTTTGGTTCGCTGTGGTTTTTCACCTTGCTTGGATTATTGCTCGGCATCATTTCCGACTTGATGTACACTTGGGTCGATCCGCGTATTGACTTTGAGAGCAGCGCATCATGACGCAGAAAATTGCGGCATCACCCCTCCCCCAAAATGTCGACGGAGGGTTCACGCTGGGCGCGATTGGACAACGCCGCTGGGAATTATTTAAGAGCAATCGGCGTAGCTTCTGGGCATTGTGGATTTTTCTAATTCTCTTTGCCCTGTCCTTGTTTGCAGAGCTAATTGCCAATGATAAACCGGTTTTTATCTGGTACAACGGCGATGCTTATTGGCCGCTATTGGTGGACTACAATGAAACCGATTTCGATGGAGACTTCCCTACCGTAGCGGTGTATCGAGACCCGTGGCTAAAAAATCAGATTGCTAATAATGGTTTCTCGGTATGGCCTTTGATAGCGTTTCACCATACCACAGTGGATTGGGATATGGATCATCCTGCTCCTGCTCCACCGAGTGGGCAACATATTCTGGGCACCGATGATCAGGCGCGGGATGTGGTTGCCCGCATCATTTATGGCTTTCGCATTTCCGTTTTGTTCGGCTTTATTTTGACTTTTATCAGTGCCGCAATGGGTGTCAGTGCGGGTGCTATTCAAGGTTATTTTGGTGGCTGGATTGACTTGCTGTTGCAACGTTTTGTGGAGGTGTGGAGCAGTATGCCGACACTATATATCTTGATTATTCTTGCCAGTGTCGTTGAACCCAATTTTTGGTGGTTACTGGGTATTTTGTTATTGTTTACTTGGATGGGATTTGTCGGCGTAGTGCGTGCGGAGTTTCTGAAAACGCGCCAGTTTGAATATGTTCGTGCGGCGCGAGCGCTGGGTGTTAGCGATAGCCGCATCATTTTGCGCCATGTGTTACCGAATGCGTTGGTGGCGACTATTACCTTTATGCCTTTCACACTCGCAGGCTCGGTGACGATATTGACCTCGTTGGATTTTCTCGGCTTTGGGCTACCGCCCGGCTCGCCATCATTAGGGGAGCTACTGGCTCAGGGAAAAGCCAACCTACAAGCACCGTGGTTGGGGGTGAGCGGGTTTGTTGTTATCGGTACGATGCTGTCGCTGTTGATTTTTATCGGTGAAGGCGTGCGTGATGCCTTTGATCCGAAAAAGCTGTTTCGTTAAGTTTTCATATAGTCGCCGTATAGTCATCATTAAATATGAGTAGCCCTATCCTCAAAATTAGCAATCTTGCGGTCAGTTTTCAACGTACCGAAAAACGCCAGCGTATTGTTAGCGATGTGGTCAGGGGTGTGGATTTGCAATTGCATGCCGGAGAAACGGTTGCGCTGGTCGGTGAATCCGGTTCCGGTAAAACGCTGACCGCTTTGTCAATACTACAATTATTACCCTATCCTTATGCGTTCCATCAGCACGGTTCAATCATTTACCAGCGCGCAGAACGGGCAGAAGAATTGATTGGTGCTGATCAGGCAACCCTGCAACGCCTTCGTGGCAATCATATTTCGATGATATTTCAGGAGCCAATGACCGCATTAAACCCGTTACACCGCATCGAAAAACAAATTGGCGAATCTTTGGCATTGCATCAGGGCATCACCGCTCAGCACGCAACAAAACACATTGTTTCATTACTTGAACGTGTCGGCATTGACAACCCGACTGCACGACTAGATGCTTATCCACATCAATTATCCGGCGGGCAGAAACAACGGGTAATGATTGCCATGGCGCTGGCAAACAAACCCGACATTTTATTAGCAGATGAACCGACCACAGCATTGGATGTCACCGTGCAGGCGAAAATTCTGCAATTGTTAAAGGAGCTACAACAGGCGGATAATCTGGGTATTTTACTTATCACCCACGACCTGAATATGGTGCAAAAAGTAGCTGATCGGGTATTGGTAATGAAACAGGGTGAGGTGGTGGAGAAAGGTAGCACAAGCCAAATTTTCACGGCGGCGCAACAACCTTATACCCAAACATTGCTCGCTGCCAAACCACCACTACGCCAGCCACCGAACACCCCATCAACAACGACTGCCGATATACTGAAAGTGGAAAATCTGAAGGTCTGGTTGCCGATAAAGCGAGGTTTGCTGAAACGCACCGTTGATCATGTCAAGGCGATCAATCAAGCGTCATTAACACTTCGTCCCGGTCATACCCTCGGCGTGGTCGGTGAGTCGGGTTCAGGCAAAACCACGCTGGCGCTGGCGTTATTGAAGCTGATACAAAGCGAAGGCTCTGTCTTGTTGGATGGCAAACCACTTGGCGTTGCTGGCGGGCTATCTATGTCGCAGGTGCGACTGGCAATGCAAATCGTTTTTCAGGATCCGTATGGTTCGTTATCACCAAGGCTAACCATCGGCGAAATAATTAGCGAGGGTCTGGATGCTCATAAGCTGGTTAGCCATGCCGCCGCACGCGATCAAAAGGTGATTGAGATGCTAAAACAAGTTGAAATTGATCCGGCAGTACGTTTTCGTTATCCGCACGAATTTTCCGGCGGTCAACGCCAGCGTATTGCCATCGCGCGTGCCTTGATACTGGAGCCGAGAATCCTTTTTCTTGATGAACCCACATCGTCACTGGATCGTACCGTACAGGTGCAGATACTAGCGCTGTTGAATCGACTGCAACGCCAACACCAACTCGCCTATGTGTTTATTTCCCACGATTTGAGTGTTATTCGTGCCATTGCCGATGAGCTGATGGTGATGTGCCGTGGTGATGTGGTTGAACAAGGTGCTGCTGCCACCTTGTTTTCCAACCCGCAACACCCCTATACAAAAGCGTTATTGTCCGCCGCCTTTGCTATGGAGTGTGCCGGTTGATAACCCTCGAAAAATATCTCGACAACTTCAACAACAGCCGACAAATTACGCTGGTCGGACCCTTGTTTGAAAGGGGTGAAGCAATGCCGGACCTTGCAGAACCGCTCATATTTGTCGATGGTGGTGCACGTTTACGACAATGCGAAGAAGGCGTCGTAGTCGGAGATGGTGATTCTTTTGCGGGAACGATGGATGTGTTGCTGGCAACCGACAAATCTTTTTCCGATCTGGCTTTTGCACTTAGCAACATTCCACAACATTTTGGGAACGTCAGATTGCTCGGGTTTCTCGGTGGTCGCCGAGATCACGAATTATTTAATATCGGCGAAGCGCATCATTTCCTGTGCAACAGAAAACAGCCCACAACCATCACCTTTGACAATGATATTATCGGCTATTCATCCGGACAATGGCAGTTTGAAAGAATCGGTAGTTTTAGTGTCGCCGTAGTCGAAGCGGCGCACATTAGTCTCCGTGGCGCATGCCGCTATACCTGCCCGCCAACAACCCGATTTATGCCCTTGCGTTCTTTAGGTTTGAGTAATATCGGTACTGGCACTGTTTATATTGATTGTGATAACCCGATTTTTGTTCTGTTTGAAAATTTGTCAGGGCGACTGTCAGAAAATATTCCGATCTAAACCGATTTATCTGAGCCAACCTATCTAAACAACCCATCTCTTCAATGAGTCCTTATGACTGATCTGTTTGACTTCAAGGCCAAGTCGTTCGATTTTGCAGTAATGGGTAATCCGGTGCAGCACAGTAAGTCGCCGCAGATTCATACTTTATTTGCACAACAGTGCGGTGTTGCTATAAACTATGAACGGATTCAGGTTGATGTGGGTGGTTTTTATCAGGCAGTGAGTCATTTTTCGGCGCATGGCGGGGCCGGATTGAATGTTACCGTACCCTATAAGGTTGAGGCCTATCAGCTTTGCCAAAAACCGCCTAATACGCTCAGCCCACGCGCACAACAGGCGCAGGCGGTGAATACCCTTCGCTTTGAAACAGCAGGAGCGATTTATGGCGACAATACCGATGGTGCCGGATTGATCGCCGATTTGCAAAACAACATTGGTTTTTCCATCCGCGATAAATCGCTTCTGGTGGTTGGTGCAGGTGGCGCAGTACGCGGTGTCATCGGGGCATTATTGGCGTGCCAACCACGAGACATAACTATCGCCAACCGCACTGTTGACAAAGCGACTGCATTAAGTGAGCGGTTCGGTGCCGACGTGTATGCGGCCGGACTTAATGATAGCGTTGATACGCCCGTTGATTTAATAATCAATGGCACAGCAGCCAGCCTGAACGGACAGTTAGCGGGGATTAGTGCGCAATATATTAACAGCAGCACACGAGTATATGACATGATGTATGCAAACCAGCCAACCGTATTTATGAACTGGGCACGGTCAAACGGTGCTGGCGAGGTTCACGATGGACTGGGAATGCTGGTTGAACAAGCGGCTGAATCGTTTTATGTGTGGCATCAAAAACGCCCGGATAGTCAAGCGGTTATTCGTGCGTTGCGTAAATTCTGATATAACGATTGCATATATGGTTGCGTCCTTCACAAACTCGCTGGTAATTGCTATCTCATCACGCGCCCTGTTTGATATGACGGATAGTCATACGGTCTATACCAAACACGGCATTGATGCCTATTGCCAATATCAAATTGAGCACGAAAATGAAACCCTGAATCCCGGGGTCGCTTTTCCGATGGTAAAAAAGTTTCTGGCACTGAATACGCAAGCCGACCACAATCATAATGCTGCCGATCAGGCTAAGCAAGCGGATGTTGAGATTGTGCTACTCTCCAGAAACAGTGCCGACACGGGTTTACGGATATTTAATTCCATTGAACACTATGGCTTGGATATTACTCGGGCAGCGTTTACCGGAGGACAGTCGCCGTACCCGTATGTCAGCTCGTTTGCTGCGGATTTATTTTTATCTGCCGATCCCAGCGATGTCCGTCAAGCCCTGAGCGCTGGTTACGCTGCCGCAACCATTTTACCGTCACGGATGGATACCAGTGATTCGAATGAACTGAAAATTGCTTTTGACGGCGATGCGGTTTTGTTTTCAGATGAAGCTGAGCAGATATTTCAAAGTCGTGGACTGAATGCGTTCAGCAAGACCGAAAAACAGGCTGCCAATCAACCCCTGCCGGGTGGTCCCTTTAAGAACGTATTGGCGACACTGCATCGGATTCAACAAAACCACCCACACTCCCCCATTCGCACTGCACTGATTACTGCCCGGGGTGCGCCCGCCCATGAGCGCGTGATTAAAACACTACGCGCTTGGAATATCAGAATTGATGAGAGTTTTTTTCTGGGCGGGCTGGATAAAGGCGAATTTCTACGCACCTTTGATGCCGATATTTTCTTTGACGATCAATGCAACCATTGTGATTCGGCACGCCAGCATGTCCCCACTGGTCATGTGCCAAGTGGTATCACTAACCAATAGGCGACCCTAGGTGCGAATATGCCCCTCGCCAAGTACGATATATTTTTGACAGGTTAATCCTTCAAGACCAACGGGGCCCCGAACATGGAGCTTGCCTGTACTAATACCGATTTCGGCACCGAGTCCATATTCAAAACCATCGGCAAACTGGGTTGAGGCATTGACCATCACCGAACTGGAATCAACTTGCCTGAGAAACTGCTCTTTATGCGCCGGATTTTCGGTAATAATGGCATCGGTGTGGTGTGAGCCGTAGTTTTGAATATGCTCAATCGCCTGATCAATGCCATCAACAATACGCACCGACAAAATCGCATCCAGATATTCCGTAGCCCAATCCTGTTCAGTCGCGATTTGCAACTGTGGAATAATTTTCCGACTTTTCTCGCAACCACGCAACACCACGCCCTTTTGCCGAAACTGCTCACTCAATTGTGGCAACACTTTATCTGCCACCGCATCAGCAATCAATAAGGTTTCCATCGCCCCACAGATGCCATAGCGGCGGGCTTTGGCGTTATAGGCGACCTTAATGGCGTTATCAATGTTGGCATCCTCATCAATATAAACATGGCAAAGTCCTTGCAGATGTTTGATTACCGGCACTGTCGCATCGCGGCTGATGCGCTCAATCAAGCTCTGACCACCACGCGGCACAATGATGTCCACATACTGTGACAGAGTAATCAACGCCCCCACCGCAGCGCGGTCGGTAGTTTCTATCAGTTGTACGCAGCTACGATCAATGCCGGCTTGTTCCAGACCCTGTGCCACACATTTTCCGATTGCCAGATTTGAGTTAATCGCCTCTGAACCACCGCGCAGAATCACCGCATTGCCTGCCTTGAGACAAAGAATAGCGGCATCAACAGTTACATTGGGACGGGATTCATAAATGATACCAATGACACCGAGCGGAACGCGCATTTTTGCGATTTTTATGCCGCTTGGACGCTCATCCCATTCACTCATTTCACCGACCGGATCATTGAGCGCAACCACCTGCCGACACCCTTGCGCCATCGCGGCAACACGATCCTGATTTAATTCAAGCCGGTCCAGTAACGCCGCCGTCAATCCGTTTTTCCTGCCTGCCACCAAATCTTTGGTGTTTTCGGTCAGCAGCATCGCACAATTTTTCTCAAGCGCAAGTGCAATACCCTCCAGCGCAGCATTTTTTTGTGCCGTATCAGCCCGCGCAATCAGTGCCGCCGCTTGCACTGCCACACGACCTCGCTGATTGATGTAATCGGTTATATCCATGTTATGTTTTTTGCACTGTTTTTATAGAATAAGGATGTCTCTGGCGACACTTGCATCATTCAAACTGACCCGCCCAATCTCGGCATCGGCACCCGCTCACCCGCATATACCCAGACAAATACTCTCAATTTCCTCCCAAATATCCTTTCGTTGCAACGCCGCACGTCCTTTTAACATCAGATCGGCTCGCCCCAGTCGGCGTAATATATTTTCCCACTGTACGCGAGACAATCGTCTCAATGCCGTGTTCACTATTGTACTACGACTACTCCAAATACCATAGCGTTGAAACAATGACTGCGGCCGCTCACCCCGATCCATTGCCGCAGATAATTGACAGAGAACGCGCGCATCCCGCGCCAATGCCCATAAAATAATAACCGGCTCCAGTTGTTCACGCTTCAAACTCTGTAAAATACGGATGACCCGAGCTACCGAACCAATAAGACAAGCATCAACAAAACTATGTACATTAAAGCGAGCATGATCGGCAATAACCTGCTCGATAATTTCCGCTGTGATTCGTTCTGTCGGGTAGAGCAAAGCAAGCAGGTTGATTTCCTGAGCAGCCGCCAACAGATTACCTTCAACAAATTGACTCAATCGTTGTGCGGCATCAAAATCAAATGCAAGACCTTGTGCCGTTAATCGTTGGCTGATCCAGTCGGGCAGTTTGTCGGCACTGATGGTTGGGCATTCGATGACAATTCCAGCACCGTTCACTACCTTAAACCATTTCGAGCTTTGGACACGTTTTTCGATGCCGCCACAAATCACAATCAAGCTGGTATCGTCAGTATTCTGACTCTGTGCATAATTGATTAACGCCTTCGCTCCGGCATCTCCGGGTTTGCCGGTGGGCAGTCTCAATTCAATGAGTCGCTTTTCTGAAAATAGCGACATCGTCTGACTGTATTGTTGTAACTGATTCCAGTCAAATCCAGACTCCACCGTAAAGCGCAACCTCTCCAGATATCCGGCAGATTTGGCGCTGACTCTAAGCCGATCCAGCAATTCCTCTACCAATAGCGTCTCCACGCCGAACAACAGATACAGTGGTTGAATCCCCTGCTTGAGATGGCTGGATAATGAGGAAAGACTAAGACGCACTGACAGACCCTATATTCGGCTCATTCGTCTTAGCAAAGACGCTATAATATCCTGCTCCATCTGCCTTTTCAAAAACGCCTCTTCTGCTTCAGTTTGTAATACCTGATCGGCATCATAATCCAGCGTTGTTTGCTGGGAAATTGTGGCAAGCGGAAGCAAAATGACCCCGTCATTATCTCGAACCTCATAATCTATGGTATAGGTATAGTCATAACCGACAGCAAGGCCCTGTGCATCGGTCGCCCTTACACGCCTTTGGTAGTCAATTTTTGATATAAAAAGGGTCGCGGCATCCCCCGCTTTTACTGATACAGAGCCACTTTGTTGCAAGCGCTGAACAAGCTGCTCGTTAAACCCCCGATCCCCGCCTTCAATGGAGAGCTGAGAAAGCACCGATGGTATCTCAAAACCTGTGCGAAACTCAAAACCACAGCCGCTCATCAAAGTCAGAGCAAGCACCAGCAACAGCCGTTTCGGCATAGATGGTTTTTTAGGATTAGCGACCAGTATTCTCACCAGCGGTATTATACGCTTGCCGTTTCAGGATAGCATCCATAAGAAAAACAAGTGTTGCGGATCAATAATTTGTCTGGCAATTAGCTTGATCGCCAGTCACTGATGAAATACCGATAATGCTATGATTTTTTACCATAAGGAGGCTTGTGGTTCTTTTTTTGGATAAAAAACGCCCACGATAACAAACGGGTTTTTTGCCCGACCGTGATATTTAAAGGTTGTTCCTGAAAATAGTAAAACATCACATTCTTGAGTAAACTTATCAAAATATTTGTTTTTCACTTGTTGAATAGCCGCTTTTTCATTGCCATTACAGTTTTTCAAGCAGTTCCAGTAAAGTGCACCAATCTCCCAATCTTCTATCATCAAGGTAGATTCCCTGCCATTGATATCCTCAAATTTATATGAAAATTTATAGGGTAATTTTTTAACATGATCAAACTCTTTTTTTACTTCTTCTTCTGTTTGGAAAAGTGATAATTGTTGCGCTTTGGCTTTTAATACTGCCAGCTTATTACTATTCCATTCTCGCTCGCTCTTCTTAACAACAAAGTCAATGATTTTTGCGGGCTTAAAAGTTGCCAGGGATAGTTCGTTATCGTCTTTTACTTTATTAATCAACACATCCAAATTATCATAAACAATTTTTTTCTTAACAATCTCTTTTCGTTTCAACCAGTTTTGCTTGGTTCCTAATTCTTCAATAATTCTTAGAGATTCTAAATTTTTTATCTTATGGCTTTCCGGTCTAGCGTCTGAAGTGTTTTTTTCTAAGTCCAACTCTATCCACTGCCATTTTTTATATTGTTGCTCATTTTCCAATGCCCTAAATGGTAATGGATGAATTCTAACCCAAGCTCCATCTTCTAAAAAACCAGCAGTGCAAACCAGTTCATTATATTTTTTTGATAAGGTTGGATAGGTTTTAACGCTGATAAGAACTTTGGTTAACACGATTATAAATGAATGGTTTGAATTTTATAATTATCAGAAAGATAATCACTGACGCAATGACGGTGGCATTCATGGTGGTGTTTTTCAAAACAAGTCAGGGCAATTCTTCGATGTCTTTTTTGCAAGTCCAGCACCTTCTTCAGCGCTTCTTCTCTGGCAGACAATGTAGCTTTATATTCATCAAATAACTTTTTATAATCCTCTTTATGATTTAAGTTTTTTCTTTTATTGGATTCAACACCCAGCTGTGGAATATGCATATAGTTAATACCGACTTTTTGCAAAATATTACTTAAAGTTTTATAACTAAAACCAAATTTGCGACTGAAAGGATTTTTTCTGACATCGCATAATAACTTTATGTTGTTTTGGATGAGTTTGTTAATATAAGTTTCCAGACTAATCCCCTCGTAACCGAGCGTATAAACAGCGGCAGAATTTTTTTTCTTTAGCTGTCGTTTTTCATTTTCAATTTTTCTTCTCTCTTGGTCTGAACAAATTTTATCGATAATTTCGCTATTAATCGCATAATAAGGATAATTTTTATAAGTAAAGCTAATCAAATCATCTCCTCTTAACGTTTTATGTTCTTTAGGATACGCGGATAGGCTATCGCTATCTTTGGTTTTTAGCCAGGTTATCGGATTGTCTGTTTTAAGTTTTATCTTCTTACCAGGGCCTATAAAACCTTGCTCTGATAAGTCCGACAAATCCTTGTCCAGTTGAAAAGAATAACAGCCATATTGATAAGGAACGAAATCGTAACCCATAGGCGTTTGTTGCGAAAATAAAAAGCTGTGCTTGTGTAGCTCCGTTCTGGTTATTTCTGTATTGATAAAACGCAACAAGGACAGTAAAAATCGTTGACGATAGAATTTTGGTTTGTCTGAAATGTTCATGGGCGGCATTTCGCGATTCATTTCTTATCTTTGATAATATTTATTTCATCAGCGGTGAGGTGGTAGAGCTGATAGACCGTCTTATCAATTTCCGCTTCCAGCGCGGTGGTGTCGATGGTAGTTTATTTATTGAATCCACTGTGGTTTATTTTTTGAATGTTGATTTTAATTCTTCAATAGTTGGCACTGTCGATTCTTTTCGGTTTTTGTACATTGAATAAGCAATGCTCTCAACTATTTTGGGCATAAAATCCTGATAGTGCTGGTCGCCCTTATTTTGTTGTATTTTTTCAAACATTTTTGCCATCGCCAAACGATTGCTGCCTTCAATCCGTCATTCCCGCCCCCCATCCGTCATTCCCGCACTCCATCCGTCATTCCCGCACTCCATCCGTCATTCCCGCACTCCATCCGTCATTCCCGCCCCTATCCGTCATTCCCTCCCTCCATCCGTCATTCCCGCCCTCCATCCGTCATTCCCGCGCAGGCGGGAATCCAGTCAAACCAAGTCTGTATATAAATCCATCCAATGTGGGTTCTTATCTTCGATCAATCTCAGCTTCCATGCTCGCTTCCATTTCTTGATTTGTTTTTCACGCGTAATTGCAACATACATATCTGCGTGCAATTCGAAATAGACCAAAAGGTCTACGTTATATTTTTGACTGAATCCTTTGACCAAATGATTTTTATGTTCCCAGACACGTTTGATTAAATCAGAAGTAACGCCAGTGTATAAAGTACCATTAGGTTGGCTTGCCAAAATATAAACAGCAGGTTGTTTGTGGCTCATGGTGTTATTCGCTGGATTCCCGCCTGCGCGGGAATGACGGTTTTTTAGTGTATAACGTACCATTAGGTTGGTTTGCCAAAATATAAACAGCAGGTTGTTTGTGACTCATGGTGTTATTCGCTGGATTCCCGCCTGCGCGGGAATGACGGTTTTTTTGGAAGTGAAGGTATACTTTCGTTCTTAATTAAAAAATCAACCCACTCGTCTGTATAAATATAATCTCCATGAGGTTCATCGTATTGGCAATATTTTTCAGTAGTTTTAGGATTTTTTCCTGACTTCCTTACTTTGTGCTTTTTCCACATAGTCGTATGCCAGTGCATTGTTTTTTTAATGCCCGTTTTCTTTTTAATTTCTTCAATTACTCCTGATGGTTTTAAACGCCCTTGATTAGCAACTTGAATTTTTTGTTGTTTGATCGCTATTATTAATTTGTCATGTTCTTTCATTTTTTCTGAATTATTTTCATCTATCTTTTTAAAATAGATTGCCATATCAGAGGAGTTTCTGTGATTGCCTACATTTGGCACAATAAAAATTTTATAAGAAAAATCTTGGGAATTAGTAATATCCGTAGATAAAGAACTACGGTAGTTGTTGATGAAAGATAAAAGAGATGTCCCGTCCCCTGTTTCTGGTATTTTCCTCACTGAACGTGATAATTGAAGTGGAATGTAATCATCTAATAAAGCATGTACATCCCCAAATTCGTTGGTTAATATTTTATTAAAGCCCAAAATAAACGCTTGGCATTCACCTAGAATATTAGCGTCAATTTCAGGTGCATATCTATGTTCTACCTTATTTCTCAACTTATAAAAAAATAGAATATTTTTTAAAGTAGGGTCGTTGCTGTTAAAAAAATATTCCGCACATTCTTTTAGCCCCCAAGCCTTCTTTTCTCCGTCTACTCTCACATAACGATTATTTAATTTCTTGTAAAAATATTTTACTCCCTTTCTTTCAAATATTGCGTGTAATAACGATGTCCATGCTATACACATAAGCACAATAAAACCGCTACTTCTAAATGATGTTTTAGGTTTGTTATAAACATCAACGGCTAGCAAAGCGGACTCCTTTGCCTTTTCTAATAAACTGGAAACCTTATTCGGCAGCCCCCTACTCATTTTGCGTTCTCAATAATTTTGATTTCATCAGCGGTGAGGTGGTAGAGCTGATAGACCATCTTATCAATTTCGGTTTCCAGGGCGGTGGTGTCTTTGCCTTGTTGTTTGGCGGTGAGGATTTGATCGACTATATCCATAAAGGGCTGTTGCGCTGCTTTGGAGATTTTTGGGATGGGAGTTGTTCTATTTCATAGCCTTGTACATGGTTATTGGACGAAGTGATTCTAAAATACCAATCCATAAATTTTGAATTGAGCAAGGCTAAGAAGTATCGGTTTTGTGATTGGTCTTTTAACAGGATCTTATTGATTGAATTTCCCCACAGCACTTGTTCGTTTTCGTGATTTTTCAGAGCAAAATGTAATCGCCTTACATCGTTTGTTCCTGTAATTTGTTGAGAAATCAAAAAATGATTATCTTGATTCAGTTGAATTTTGTCGGGTTCAAATCCAGCAACAATATATTCATTTGCCATTTCATAATTTATTTTATAGCGCTCCACATGTCTGCCACGCATTAACTTAACAGGGGTTGTGGTTTTGGAAAATTGCTTGGCATCGGTAGTTAAATTAAGATCGCCTTGCCGTATTGATTCAACAAAATTAAAAAGCGATTCAATGATTTTATCATTCGCTATTTTTTGTAAAATGGCAGGACTGCCTTTAGCAATTTTTGGAAAATATAATAGTTTTGAATAAAGCGCGTGTAATGCTTGTTTTTCGATGGCTGAAAACGCTAGTTTTTTAATGCTTTCACTGTCGTTATTGATGGATATATTAATGGCGAAATTATCAGCGGCTTGTTTGACAAATTGATAAATACAAGTACCTTGGGTAACCGAGTCAAATACTTGTCTTTTCTTTGATGGTGCTGTTTTTGGAAATTCGATCAAGTGTTGTAATTGAGTTTTATCTAGCAGTAATTGTCGCGTTCCAGCGGAAGATAAATCGCCCATTAAACTACTTTGTACAATCATCGTAGCAACGCCGTTATTTTTACAAAGATTGTAGGATGACTCGACAAATAGTTTATAAAGGTTTTGCTTGCCCTTATCTTTTCCCGCTGAATAGGGAAAATTGGTTTTTGGATAAATGCTTCTTTTTACCTGGGTATATGGCGGGTTACCAATAACAATATCAAAGCCATTTTTAACGCCAAATTGCCATTCGGGGTTAAACCAGTCGGCCACTGAATTTTGATTGTATAAATCCCAATGGACGATTTTTTGCATACTCGCTTCTACGCCCGCAGTGATGCCGCTTTGGGTTAATTCTTCCAGCATTGTCTGGCGCAAGGCTTTGTCCTGTTCTCGATACTTGCGTTTGGTTTTTAGCGTTTTGGCGCTAAAATACAGATGCCTGACTTCGGCTAATTGGTTTTGCAATTTTTCTATTTTTTCGTCAAATATCCCTCTTTGTTCTGGCATCTCACCCAAAGGTAGCAGACTATTAGCGACAATAAACCGGGTTTCCAGATTGGGCAGGGCTTTGATGCCGTAATTATCGTTTTTGTCTCGATTTGGGTTTTGCTCAATGGTCAGGCTGATAAAGAATCGCAGTTTGCATATCTGGATGGCGACCGGCTGAATGTCTACGCCATAGATGCAATTCTCAATTAAATATAATTTGCGCAGGTAGTTATGGTCCAGGTGCTTAAAATCATCAATGATTTGTTGTTTCTTAGCACTAAGTATATTCTGTGCCTGTTGTTTGGCTTTGGTGTCGCTGATTTTTTCGCTGGTTTTAAGGTCTTGCTCTATGCTTTTTAAGTCGGGCAGTTCGGCTAGTTTTTGTTGTTTCCATTGCTCATTATGTGGGTCAAGAATAACTAATAATGCCACCATTCTTTGCAGCAAACCCATGGGGAAGGCACCGGAACCCACCGCCGGGTCGATAATTTTTATGCCACTGATGGCTTTAATGAGTTGCGGGACTTCTTCGGGATAGATAAGCACCTCTGCCTGGGCGGGTAGTTCACCGGTCTTATCCGACAGGCTAATGAGGTCTTGTAATCTTTCTTTATAAAAATCTTTATCGCCGTCGTGGGGAGGCGCTTTTTCCAGCAGGCAGGATTTGATGCTTTCATCCACCATATAGCTGACAATTTCCCGAGGCGTATAAAAACTGCCGGTGGCTTTGCGGGCTTGTTGCCCTGTTTCCGGGTTATAACTGGCCAGCAGGTTTTCAAACACTTTGCCCAATAACTCAGGGTCAAGGGCGACCTCTATATCCAAAGGGGTGCTTTCTTCAACGGTGAATTGATACTGTTTGAACAGGTTAATCAATCCATAATTCTGTTCATCGTCTCTAAAAAATAATTCATTGGGAAACTCCAGTTGGTTATCGGCGCGATCAGAAAAGCCATCCATGCGAATGGCGCTTTTTGTCGGGCGAAGGGTGCGGTCACGATCATAGTTTTGTTGTTCTTCCTCGCTTGCCTCGCGGTCCAGGCATTCAAACAAGCCGCCATTCAAAAACGGGGTTTGTTCAAATAAGGCGATAATGTTGTCTTTGCTGGCGTTAGTGAAATAGTCTTGATAGCGATAGACATTGGTAGCAAGGTAGTTGTTCTTGTTGGCTTTGCCGTTTGTGGTTGTGCGAAAACTACGCTCGATTATCGGGCGGTTGAGGGTGGCGAAAAACAGGTTTTGCAGTATCGCTTTATAAAAACTGCTTGGCTGGTCGTAATTAATCAGCGTTTTCAGTTTTTCTTGATCAAACAAATCCGCGTTGATCAGATTTTTCTCTTTGATGAACCAGATAAAAAGCAGGCGGGTGAGCAAGCGGATCAGGCTGGTTTGGGCGTGGTTTTCTGCGTGCTCATCATTGGGGAATACAACCTGTTTTTGTGCTGTTTCATACCATTGATACAGATCGTCGTAAAATTCCTTATTGAGTGGCTCAACGGCAAAGGCTTGTTTCAGGTCTTCGAGGGTTGATTGTTTATCAATGGTTGCAAACTGTTGCTCTGCGGTTCTGGTTTGGGTGTTTTCGCCTAAAAGATAGGTGAATCGTTTGCTGGCTGTTTGCTCTTCTTTAACGCCTTCATCGGTCAGTTTCCATTCTATGGCAATAAAACTAAACCGCCATTGCATGTTTTGGTCATCAATATAAACGGCCAGGGCGCCGTCTTCGGTTTGAATTTGTTTGGCCACCAGATTGCGCAACTGCACGCGGTTTCTTTGTAATTGGGTGTTGGGTTTTACATAAATTTCAAAAACAGGAAGCACCTTGTGGTCTTTGGTTGTTATTGTGCCTAGCCGTTCAAAACTTTTGACCTCGGCATTGTCTATGTCGATGGGCAATAAACTTTTTGAAAAAGTAAATTTGTCCGCCAGAAAGTCAAGATAGGTGTTCTGGTTGTAGGCCTGTTTGAAAAAATCCATCAGTCGCCTGTATATTCCTGTTGCAAGGTTGGAATCACCCCTGCCATTCGCACAAAATCTTTATCGTTATGTAGCAGAATCAGATCGTGCTCAATAGCACATTGGGCGACCAGGCAAGCAATGGTTGAATGGATGGTAATGCCTTTTTTACGACATTTGCAGTAGATTAGTGCCGCTTCTTCGTAACTTTTTTTATCGTCTTTCAGGTGATAAAAAGTTTGCTCAAGTAAAATCTGTTTGAGCTTGTTAAATAATGAAAAATTCTTACAGCCTTGCAGAATCTCAAAATAAATTTCTGGAGTGAGTGTGATTTGTTGCGATTCAAACAATTCTTTGATGTTTTTTGTGGAATTGTTATTGAATATATCAATCCAGATTGAGGTGTCGGCTAGATACATTCGCTGTCGTCCGGCAAATGCGGATTAACTCGTAAAGCCTTGTAGTCGTATCCTTCAAAAAAAGGACTTTCTCCATCCAGCGAATCCAGCAATTCGTCTAAAGTTGTTTTTTTTCTGTGGTTTTGCACAAATTCCTTTAGGGCCACATCAATCAACTCCCGTTTGGTTTTTATGTTGCTGAGTTTGAGTGCTTCCTGCACGATATTTTCATCCAAAACAATATTGGTTCTGTGGGCGGTATTAGGCATTTTGTGATCTCCTTTTTTAACTTCTATGCTACTGACGTGTGTATTGTAGCATATGTTATGTGTATGATTGCGAGATCACAACGCTTGGGTTGATATTCTTAGGGCTTTTTTGATTATTCTGGTTGTTTTCATTGTGGCTGTTAAGGTCATATTGCTTGATGATATTCAATGCTTTTTCCAGGATGACAACGCGTTTAATGCCTTTGCTGTTTCTATCTAATCTGTTGATATTTTTGGTTAGGCTTTGAAAGCGCTTGTGCTTAATCTGTTCGATTGCCAGCTGTATTTTTTCCTGTTCCTCGGCATTGATGTCGGGCAGGTTTTCGAGTGCTTTTAAGGTGCGAATTGCCTTTTTTTCAGCCGGAGACACGGATTGATTTTGGCTCTGACTGACACTGTTTTGCTCCATTTCATGCTTGAAATTATTTAATGCTGACCGCACTTGTGGGTAATGCTGATCGTGTAATTCTTGTGCCTGGGTATCGGGGCTGCATTTTAGTAAGGTAGCGGTTTGAATAAAGCTGTAATTATCAATCTCGCCTGCGGATTTTACCCGGTAAAAACGGCTACTGCCGTTGTCCTCGGTGCGGGCGAAAACCATAGTGCCGCCCTGATGGGTGGGGTTTTCGACCGCATTCCTGACCTTGCTTGGCAAGGCTTCTATGCGTTTATATTCTTCTGGATTATCTTTTCTGAACTGCCGTATTTCCTCCAAGAAAGGGATGGTTTGATTGATCTCTTCTTCGATGTTTTCATCGAATATGCCGAAGGTATCTACTTCTTCAGCGGTGGAATAAATTTGTGAATCTTCGCCTAGCGCCGAGTGAAATGCTTGTAATTTGATCAGCGCTTTTTTCTCCAGTTCAATATCGCTATTAACTTGTGCGGTTGGGTAAAAATTATAGACAAAGATATGGCTTGCGGTCTGGCCAATACGGTTGACTCGCCCAATGCGCTGCATGAGTTTGGTAGCATTCCACGGCGTATCATAATTGATCACCGTATTCGCCTGGTGCAGGTTGACGCCTTCGGCCAGGGCATTGGTGGTCAGGAGAATTTGATACGCCTTGCTTTTTATCTGTTTGGTATTGGCATCAAAATTCCGCTCAATGGTTTGCTTGAGTTTTTTCCGTTCTTTGGCATTCACGCTGAGTGTTTTTTCGCCATAGCCGGTTTGTCCTATTTGCGCTTTCAGGTAATTCATGGTGTCAGTGCTTTCGGTGAAAAACACTATTTTTTGCTCTGGATTGTTTGTTTTATCTAGAAACTCTGGCAATCGGGCTAAGCATTCATCCAGTTTTGGGTCTGTGGTGATATTGTCCCAATCAGATTTAAGTTTTTTCAACATTTTATAATCGTGTTTGACTCCGGCGACAAAGCCCTCCTCAAAATCATCGCAAGAGCAAACAATAATACTGGGATCAGTCAGGCTCTCGTTGGCAAGCCGTTCCATTAACTCCTCTTCTCTATCGTTCAAAATGTAATCACTTAGGTTGATATTTGGAGCGATGATGATTTTATTGCAGTCAATCATCTTTAGCATAGCCTTCGAGGAATCTATAAAACGCCCCAGCGTTTGCTTAAACGCATAAAAACTGCTGTCCATTCTTTTGAGAAGTAGTGTTTTCATAATGGCGACCAGGCGCTCGGCAATAAAATCTGCGTGCTGATACTGTTTTTTGAATTCTGGTTTCAAATAATGTAAAGCCCGGTAACGGGTATGTAATAAGCCGGTATCATCCTGGTTTTTGTTATCAATTTTTTGGATGGTGCTGTCGTATAATTTTTCTAATGGTTCTTCTAATTGGTAGTAGATTTTTTTTGGTGGGGTCGTTTCTGGAAATACCACGCCGTGATCAGTCAGATCTTTTTTATAGCGCGCATTGGCTAATAAATCGGTGCGGGTTCTGCGCACCATCAGCGGTACAATGACCTTTTCGCGGATTCGCGCATACAGTGCGGCGGTTTGCTGGCTGGCTTTGTTTTTGTCGGCTAGTTTTAAGATAGCTTTGTATTCTTTGTTCACCTGAGTAAAAAAACCAGCCAGCGGAAAATCAAGACTTGAGTTATTGCCGTCTTGAAACAATAGAATTTGGTTGTATAAATCATTGGGGCGGTTATTGAGCGGCGTGGCTGAAATCAGCAGCACTTTTTTAGCTTTGTCTTTTTCTTTATCCTTGTCGTCAGGTGCTGGGGTTTTGCAAATGCGCTGTAATTGATCATATGCCTCTGCGGTATCGTTGCGGAATTTATGCGCCTCATCGACAATCACCATATCGTATTTTTCGGCATTTTCGACTTTGTGCAAGCTGCCGTTGGTGACGATATCAAACTTCCCTCTTATCTCAAATGTTCTTAAAGTGTCATCCCAGTTTTGTTGGAGTGCTGGCGGAATAATCAATAAGATACTCGGGTTGTGATTGCGTCCACCCAAATAGATGAACTGGCGGGCAATCAAAGTGGCAATGATGGTTTTACCCAGACCCACCACATCGGCCAGAAAAAACCCATTGTGTTTTTTCAGCATTTCCCAGCCTTCATTAACCGCGTCCAGTTGATAGGACAGGCGTTTGAAGTCGCCGGGCAAATCTTTAATGGACTCAGGGTCAAATTCAATTTCCGAACCAAAATACTCAATCAAACATTTCAAATACAACTGATAGGGCGTGATGTTATCCGCCAGATGGGTTTTTTCGAGAGCTTGTGCGGCTTCTGTGGGCAATATGTCCACGCCTTCCTGCCAGAGTTTTTCAAATTCTACGGTGGCAAATTGAATATCGTCATAATCATTCAGCAACACATTGAATTCATAATTCGGGCTGGCGGTTGTCCCCAAACCGGCATCGATCAGATTGGATGAGCCGGTGATCACGCTGCCTGCTTTATGGGGGTTAAAATCATCCGGGCGGAAGATATATATTTTGGCGTGAATGCTCCGGCTTGGGTGGGCTTTTAGTTGCACTTTTTTTGTTTGCATATCATCAATAAACTGCTTGATGCCCTGCTCGGTTACTTCGTCGTAATGGGCTTTTTTAACATCTTCGACAAACTTGACCTGCCAGTCTGCAATGGTCTTTTGGGCATCGCCTTTGAATAGCGCGCGCCCTTCAGCCTGCATTTCTCTGCTTATTTCATCCACGTCAATGCCCACCAGAATGCGGATATTGGCGACATCTTCCAGCAATGGGCGCAGTTTGAAATAACCCGATGCGCGGAAATAGCCCACCAGCACATCAAAATGATTGATGGTTTTATTGTGGGTAAAAACACCTTCAAATTTATTGAATAAGGTATTTTCTTGCTGGTTGGTAAAAAATTTAGTATCCATTGGCAGATTGTAGAGATAATGAGGAATATGGGAGAGCAACAGGAAAACACGCGCACAGAATTATCTGCAACAGGCAACCATACAACAGATACGCTATGGTCGCCCTATCTTACCATCCCGTATCCCTCTCCGATTATGATTTTTGTTCACGCTCTATATACGGGCTACTTGCATTGCCACAGGCTGGGCAGTGTGGGTTTTTGGGTAGTTTCATTTTTTGCCATTCCATGCTTCTGCCATCAAATAGCCATACTGTGCCGTGCAGTTGTCCGTCCTTCAGTAGTATATTTATTGCTTCCATCGCTTGCATGGTGCCGATGATGCCGACCAAAGGGGCAACCACGCCTTCCCTTGAGCAGGTTGCGCTTTCAATATCCTTGTCTGGATAGAGACACTGATAACACGGGTTTTGGCTGTTTCTGGGGTCGAAGGTGGTTACTTGCCCCTCCCAGCGAATGGCCGCACCGGATACTAACGGCACTTTGGTTTGCAGTGATACTTCGTTGAGTTCAAAGCGGCTGGGGAAGTTGTCGGTGCAATCAATGATTAAATCCATGTCCTCGCTGTACTCCAGAAAATCAATATAATCCAGCGAATAATCCAGTGTTTCAACCTCTATTGCAGGGTTGATTGCGCGTAAAGAATGAGCGGCGGATTGAGCTTTTAATTCGCCTATATCGCACTGGCTATGAATAATCTGTCTTTGTAAATTCGATTCATCAACTTGATCAAAATCGGCAATCCGCATTCGACCGATACCGGCTGCTGCCAAATACAATGCCACTGGGGAGCCAAGCCCTCCCATGCCAACAATAAAGACGCTTGATTCAGCCAGCATTACCTGCCCTTTTTCTCCAATTCGGGGCAATCGGATTTGCCGACTATAACGTCTGTTGAAATTAGATTCGTTCATGGGTCTTGTATTCTAAACCATAACTTAGGGGCAATGACTGTTTGTGCCTAACCCTGTTTTTTTACTCTAGGTATGATTATTCGCACCTACGATCCGCGTAATTGATACAATTCCAAGTACCAAATTCGTAATTCGTCATTCAAACCTTCCACCTTCGTTGTTGGCGTAAATTCAAATAATCTCTAAAATCAACAAACTATTAGCACATAGAAAAATTATTGAATGTTTATGCACACACTTGATCAAATTCACCGCTTAGCGCAACAACAGGGTCTGCTTGTTCGGGGTGGCTTTGCTGTGGATGATGCGGACAATGTGCCGCCAGTCGCTAAGGGGGTGGCTACGGTAACGCTGGTTTTGTTTGGTAATGCCGGTTCTTCTTTATGGGAATGTTTCTCAAGTTCCAAAGAATATGCCGATGCGCTGCCCGATCCGCTGAATCGCTGGAGTAAAAGAATAGGAGAGGACATTGCCAACCAGCTATGTGGTCGTGCCTTATTTCCTTTTGGTGAACCTCCATACCAACCGTTTATTGACTGGGCGAAAAAAGCCGAGTCTTTGCATTGCTCAAAAATCGGCATGCTTATTCATCCCCGCTACGGGTTGTGGCATGCTTATCGGTTTGCTATCGCTTTACCCACGCACATATCGGGATTGGCAGCTGATGAATCCGCGGCTAATCTCGCTGACGATTTTATTGCAGGAGATATGATTGAGCAGGATATTTGTCAACGCTGTGTTGAACAACCTTGTTTAAGTGCCTGTCCGGTAGGTGCGTTTACTCAGTCGGGTTATGATGTTGCCGTTTGTTATGATTTTCTAAAACGCGATTCGGGCACGCAACCCGGAGGATGCCGCAAGGGCGGTTGCCAATCGAGAGTAGCCTGTCCGCAAGGACACAGGTTTCGTTATCAGGCTGAACATAGCCGCTTTCATATGGATGCCTTTTTTGCAACAATATCAAACAGGTTATAAAATTAACGCCATCATATCACCCGATTTTACGGATGCCCTGCGCGCATTTACCAAGCACACTTTGAATAATTGCATTAGAATCTGCTGTCAATTTGATTACCATAACCTAATCGGCTCTGGCTAACCCATCAACCCTACAAACAACTTAATTAAGCGATGTCTTATCAACTGGGTATTGATACCGGGGGCACTTATACTGATGCGATCATTGTTGATGAACAGCAGTCGGTGGTGGCTGGCAATAAAAGCCTGACCACTCGTTTTGATCTAACCATCGGCATTGCTAATGCCATTGCAAGTTTGCCACAGGAGTTATTGGGTGAAGTAAATCTGGTGGCTTTATCAACCACGCTTTCGACCAATTCGGTTGTTGAGGGCAGGGGTGCGCCGGTAGCGGTTTTGCTAGTCGGCTATAACCAGCAACAAATCGTCAAAAGCGGCTTAAACGATATTCTCGAACCGGAGTTGATTATTGCTGTGGAGGGGGAGCATAACGCAACGGGTGTTGAGGTACAACCTCTGGATATCGAGTTTGCCAAAGGCAAAATACGCGAGCAAAACGAGAATGTATCTGCGTTTGCAATCTCCGGCATATTTGGTACGCGCAACCCGACCCACGAAAAAATACTGCGTGATTTGGTGAGTGAATTAACCGGCAAACCAGTCGCCTGTGGTCACGAATTGGTATCCCGTTTAGGCGCACCTAAAAGAGCGTTGACGGTTGCGCTGAATGCCCGCATGATTTTATATATCCAGACGCTAATCAACTCGGTGGAGTCAATCCTCAAGAAAAAGCATATGACTGCGCCGTTAATGATTGTCAAAGGTGATGGCTCACTGGTCAATGCGAAAACGGCATTGCTGCAACCGGTAACCACCGTGCTATCAGGGCCGGCTGCCAGCGTGATTGGCGCCTGTGCATTGAGTGGACAGAAAAATGCCATCGTCGTTGATATGGGCGGCACGACCACCGATATTGCTATTGTTACTGATGGTCAACCTGAGCTGTGTGATGATGGCGCGCGAGTCGGAAATTGGCAACCGATGGTCGAGGCAATCCGCATTTTTTCTATCGGTTTGGGGGGGGATAGCGAGGTTCGCTTCAAAACTAAACTGGATATTTCCCAGCGTCGGGTTGTGCCAATGAGTTTGTTAGGTCATCAATTTCCACAGGTGATAAGCGCACTTGAACGCCAGTTTAATGGCGCACCAACAGCAAGAAACAACAAGTTTGCATTACCTTTGCAGGAAAATACGGTGCTGATACGCCAGCTTGATGAGATTGAAATGCAGGTTTGGGATAAATTGCAGCGGGCTCCCATTGAACTTGAACACTTGATTGACAATAACCGCCCGATGCTGAGAGCGATTGCCAGAATGGAACGGCTTGGGTTGGTAATCTATAGCGGATTTACGCCGTCTGATGCGACCCATGTTTTGGGCATGAGTGATCACTGGAATAAGCAGGCTGCCGAGTTGGGGGCGAAAATTTGGGGGCGGCAAATGCGTCATCTGTACGGTTGTGGTGATTGGCAGGTCGGGGATGCGATCGCACCCTGTCAGGTCGTATTTGATTTAGTAACTAAAAATATCAGTCAAAAGTTAATCGAAGCAGGCTTGAATCAACATGGTAAACTGGCGGATTCGCAATCTCAAAATCTAACTCAATTACTGGTTGATATTGTGCTCAAACGCGCATCAATCTCCACAGTCAAACCCTTGTTTCAATTACAGTTTGCCAATGACTATCCGATTGTTGCAGTGGGCGGACCAGCGGCGGATTACTTTCCTGAAGTTGCCCGATTATTGGCGGTTGATTTGCATATCCCCGACCATGCCAATATTGCCAATGCCATTGGTGCGGTACTCGGTGCTGTGGTGCAGATAGCCCATATAACGATTACCCAGCCCGAGCACGGTGTCTTTTATCTATTCCACAATGACGTTCCAATCAAGTTTGAGCAACTGGATATGGCCATTGTTCGCGCGATTGAAATCGCCAAGCGAGAGGCGTATGCGCGGGCGGTAGCGGCGGGTGCGATGTCTATTGAAACAAGAATAAAACAAGACGCTAACCATATTAAGCATGATATTGATGGTGAGTTATTTGTCAGCACAACGATAACTGCCGTTGCTTCTGGTCGTCCGAATTGTTTGCTTTAGCGACTGCTGGATTGAGATTTTTGCGCGGATAATGTATGAAATGTATGACAATGAGAAAGACAGAAGCGGTTTTTCACGATTATCAGTATTGGCGTTTGCTCATTACCGTTTTAAGCATCCCTGTGCGACCAGTTTTCTCATTAGTCTGCCTGCTGATTCCTCAAAAAAGTAGGAATATCCAGATTTCTCATATCCAGTTGTAGCGCTTGTGTGTTTGCGCTGCCCGCGCTTACAGATCGCTGTTGTTGCGGAACTCGCCTCTGTTTAGGTTCAACCACATGAATTGCTTGCTTTGGATTGCTCTCCACATTTTCAGACAGTGCCGTTGGGTCAACCAGACCGGTTGCGACCATGGTAACTCTAATATCTCCCTGCATAGCGGGGTCAAAAGCAGTACCAATGACGACATTAGCATCATCAGCAGCGTACTCATGAATTGCAGTGCCGACCGCCTCAAATTCACCGATTGCCATATCAGGACCTGCCGTTATATTGACCAATAGCCCTTTAGCACCACGCAAGTTGACATCCTCAAGTAGCGGACTGGATATAGCTTTTTGGGTCGCTTCACTGGCACGGTTTTCGCCGCTTACGGTCGCTGAACCCATCATTGCCATGCCCATTTCAGACATCACCGTTCTGACATCGGCAAAATCGACATTGATCAATCCCGGGCGGGTAATCAGTTCTGAAATCCCCTGCACCGCATTGAACAACACTTCATTCGCCTTATTAAACGCATCTACCAGAGTGGCATTTTGTCCCATGACCGCTAATACTTTTTCATTGGGAATGACGATTAAAGAATCAACATAATTCTTTAACTCTTCAATGCCCTGATCGGCAATGAATTGACGTTTTTTACCTTCAAACGGAAATGGTCGGGTAACCACAGCTACCGTAAGCGCACCTTTCTCCCGTGCCAGTTCCGCAATGACTGGGGCAGCACCCGTACCGGTTCCGCCACCCATTCCGGCGGTGATGAAAAGCATATCAGCACCCTCTATCGCCGTTGCCACACGATCACGATCTTCTATGGCAGCCTGACGACCAACATCAGGATTTGCACCTGCCCCAAGCCCCTTGGTCAAGTTTTCACCTAACTGTAAAACCGTGTCGGCTTCTGAACGCCCAAGTATTTGTGCATCGGTATTGGCATTGATGAAAGCAACGCCTTCAAGCTCAGCGGCGAGCATGTGCTCTACGGCATTGCCGCCACCGCCACCCACCCCGATAACCTTAATCACCGCTTGTTGACTCACTGTTTCTACTAATTCAAACATTTTGTATCCCCCTAATGTGTCGTGGTAAATATTGAAAGTTAAATCGTTTGATACGCCCAACTCCCGCAATAAAAAGCATCTTTATTGATGGTCGCTTGTCGCGATGACAAGAAGCCCCCAAAAAACCTATCATCATCAAAAACTACTCTGAAACCAGTTTTTCACTCGTTTCAACAGCGATGTCATCGTGCTGGACGGGTGTAATTGTGACGCCTGACGGCGGTTTGCATATCCAAATTGCCCCAACCCCATCCCCGTGGCGTATATTGGATTGCATACTATTTCGCTGTAACTCCCTCCATAATTGGGTAATCCCTGGCGAACTGGCAGGTGAAAAATTTCTTCTGCTAAATCAATGATGCCTTCAATCCGCGAACTGCCTCCAGTAAGCACAATGCCCGCACTGATGGTTTCTTCAAAGCCGTTTTTGCGTATTTCGTCCTGAACAAACAATAGCAATTCTTCCATTCTCGACTCAATAACTTCTGCCAGATTGCGCCTTGACAATGATCGCGGTGGTCGTCCCCCGACACTCGGCGTTTCGATGGTTTGTCCTTCCTCAACCAGTTGCACCAATGTACAACCAAATTTTTTCTTAATATCTTCTGCCGCCTGTGTGGGGGTATGGCAGGTGACGGCAATATCGTTAGTCACTTGATCACCAGCAATCGGAATGACCGCAGTATGGCGAATCGCACCTTCAGAAAAAATCGCTATATCGGTTGTCCCACCACCAATATCAATCATACAAACACCAAGATCACGCTCATCTTTGGTGAGCACCGCCTCACTTGATGCCATCTGTTCAAGAATAATACTGTCAACTTTCAAGCCACAACGACGAATACATTTCTCAATATTCTGTGCCGCACTCACCGCACCCGTAATCATGTGGACTTTGGCTTCCATACGCACGCCGCACATGCCCACAGGTTTACGAATTCCTTCCTGCCCATCAATAATATAATCCTGTGGTAAGACATGCAAAATCCGTTGATTATTCGGAATAGCCATTGCTTTTGCCGCATCAAGGACACGCTCTATATCGTTTTGCGTGACTTCGTTATCTTTGATCGCAACAACACCATGTGAATTAATACTGCTGATATGTGCGCCGGCAATGCCGGCATAGACAGAATTGATCTGGCAACCTGCCATAAGTTCTGCCTCCTTCACAGCGCTTTCAATAGATTGCACCGTAGATTCAATATTGGCAACCACTCCTCTTCGTAACCCGGTTGCCGGCTGATGCCCCACACCAATGACCTCCATGACACCATTCGACCCGACTTCAGCGACCACAACCAGCACCTTGGATGTACCAATATCCAGTCCAACTACCAGGTTATCCTCTGTTGTTTCTGTCATAGTTAATCTCTAACCCTCTGATTTAGCAATGTGTTGTGTCTGCGCTTGCGAACCACGCCAGCTAATCGCAAAGCCGTTGGGATAGCGTAGATCAATCGTCTGCATTTGCGGAAATTGAGCGATAAGCTGCTGATTCAACGCCGCAATAAAGCGTTGAATTCGGAAAAACGAATGCATCTTATCCACCACCATAATCACCGACTGCCGATCAATACTTGTCTGACCTGAGGATGGGAAAGCCTGATTAGATTGATCATTATTTAATGCCAATGTCCCCAGAGAAAGTGTCAGCCACCATAAACCTCTCGAATCCAGGTGCAGTTTCTCAAGCGATAAACCACTGGAATCAAATCGTTCTGACCATTGCTGAAACGCTTTCCAGACAATCTGTTTTTGGTTATCCGGACCGGACAACACAGGCAACGCCTCTACGTCTTCTTGCCCGCCATCCTGACGATCAACCAGATCGCCAGTAAAGTTAAGCCACTTGTCATTGCCCCATCGGGCCATCGGTTGTACTTCCACGACCTGCACCACAATGGTTGAAGGCCACTGCCGCCGCAACGAGGCGGAAAACACCCAGGGAATCTGCGTGATTTCATTTTCGAGCCGATGCAAACTGACGGAAAAATAATTACCTACAAGCGCCGTCTCAACAATCTGTTTCACTTGTGCGCCATCGACATGGTTAAAACGCCCATGCACTTCAATTGCTTTAATGCGGAACTGTTGTGGATCAAACAAGCGGTCAACAACAAATAGCAACATAATCACCGCCAGCAATAATGCGACGATGGTTATTATCCAGCGCGGTCGCCGCTCCACAACCGCATCACCATGCACCTCGCCTTTAGCGGTGAGAGTGGCAACACCAGTAGCACCAGAAGAGTTGCTAAAAGAGAATATATTCATTCTGCTTCTCCAATAATTCGAACTTCAATCTCAAGCGTTACACCGCTATGTTGCTTGACTCGGTCGCGGGCAATGTGGATTAACTTTTCTATATCCGCAGACGTGGCATGACCGTGATTGATAATGAAATTAGCATGCACCTCCGAAATTGCCGCATCGCCTGCCGTATGTCCTTTTAGTCCGGCATCCTCAATCAATCTGGCAGCGAAATCTCCGTCTGGGTTCCTAAACACCGAACCGGCGTTGGCACTTTGTATCGGTTGCGATGTATTACGTTTTTCCAACAGGTTGCGAATCTTGTCTTTGCTACTGTCATGGTCATTCGCCAATGTTAATTCGAGTATGCCGCTCAATATCCAGCAGTCGTCCGCTAAAGCAACCTGACGATAACCATACTGTACATTTTTAGCCGGAATCTCTTGACACTGCCCCTGCCGATTCACGCATTCCACCTGCTCAACCCAGTGCCATGTCTCGCTACCAAATGCACCGGCATTCATAGCCAGCGCACCACCAAACGAACCGGGCACACCGGCGAGAAATTCCACGCCTTGCAAATTATTGCGCACTGCGATTCGGGCTACTTTGGCACAAGACACCCCTGACTCAAGGTACAGCCGATTAGGTGCGATCACGCTGAACTCGCTCAGCCCTTTGGATGTACGAATCACCATGCCCGACACACCGCCATCGCGCACCAATAAGTTACTACCCAAACCAATCCAGTGTAGCGACATATATGCGGGCAGTTGCCGGAGTAATTGTATTAAATCCGCTTTATTCGCCGGCGTATAAAAATAATCGGCAATGCCACCACTACGCCAACTGGTATGCCGCGACATCGGTTCATCAATCAATAACTCGCCGTGCAACCCGTGCATAAAATCCGGCAGCTTGATCGCCTTAATCTTTGTTGAAGCCATCATTGGCAACCTCCTGTGCTACGGGCGATTGCTCGACTAATGCTTGTGCAAATCGACCAATGTCGCCAGCACCTAAAGTTAATAGCACATCACCACTTTGCAGCATATTAGGCAACAGCGTGTTTAACTCCTCCAAAGTCTCAACAAAAACCGGATCGCTACCGCGTTTACGAATTGCGCGACAAAGCGCACGCCCATCACTTGCGGCAATAATCACCTCACCCGCAGGGTAAACTTCGCTAATAATCAAATGTTCAACCCCTGCCAGCACCTGCACAAAATCATCAAATAAGTCTCGGGTTCGGGAAAACCGATGCGGTTGAAACACCACCACAAGCCGTCTATCAGGCCAGCAATCCCTGCTTGCTTGCAGGGTGGCAGCTAATTCGGCAGGGTGATGTGCATAGTCGTCAACCACTTCGACACTATGACTGCCAATCTGCACCATGCCGAGCGATTGAAAACGTCTGCTGATGCCTTGAAAATCCGCTAATGCCGTGCTGACAGACTGGATTGACAGCCCCAGTTTGTATGCTACTGCAATGGCCGCCAACGCATTCAAGACATTATGTCTGCCGGGCAGCGTCAATTTGAATTCGCCGAGCGATTGACCTAATCGAATGACTTCAAAAAAGCTTTCCATGCCACGTTGCACAATATTGACTGCCCGATAGTCCACCTCCTTGGTCGTGCCATAACTAATCACTGGTCGTCGTAGCTGGCTCGCAATCTGTCTGACATCGGCATCATCGAAACACAGAATGGCCAAGCCGTAGAATGGTAAGTTATGCAAGAAATCGAGATACGCCTGTTTCAGTCGATTGAAATCGCCGTCGTAGGTGTGCATGTGATCCTGATCAATATTGGTCAGCACCGCTATCTGTGGCTGTAAATGTAAAAATGAGGCATCACTCTCATCCGCTTCAGCCACCAAATACTCGCCTTGCCCCAAACGTGCATTGCTATTGACGCTATTGACCACACCACCGACAATGAAAGTCGGATCAACCCCTGCTCTTGCCAGCACCGTTGCTATCAAACTGGTGGTGGTGGTTTTTCCGTGGGTACCAGCAATAGCAATGCCTTTGCGAAAACGCATCAATTCACCGAGCATTTCTGCTCTCGGCACCAGCGGAATTCGCTTATCCCGTGCCGCCATAACCTCGCTGTTGTTATCGTCAATCGCACTGGAAACAACAACCGCATTGGCGCCTTCAATATGCGCTTGCTGATGACCGATATGTATGCTGGCACCCGCCTTACGCAACCGCGTCAGCGTTGCCGTATCCGACAGATCGGACCCGGAAACCTGAAAACCCAAATCAAGCAACACCTCGGCAATACCGCTCATACCGATGCCACCGATACCCACAAAGTGTATATGTTTAACAAAATCACGCATCCAGCGCCTCCAGACATATTGCTACGACATCATGGGTCGCCTGTGGCTTTGCCAGCTTTCGTGCCGCTTTTGCCATAGCCAGCAACTGCTTTCGATCCTCGCCAAAGCGCGTCAAAATTTTCAGCCAATGCCCCTCAACAAATTCATCCTCACGCACCATATACGCCGCATTCTGCCTCACCAAATAGGCGGCATTCTTTGCCTGATGATCATTGACCGCATGGGCATAAGGCACAAAAACAGCGACTACCCCCGCACAACAGACCTCAGAAACACTCATCGCACCGCTTCTACAAATGAGCATGTCACACCATTCATAGGCGGCTGCCATATCGTCAATAAATTCATTAACCCGACATTCAGGGTGCGTCTGTGCATAGCCATCGCTCACGCCGCTTTGCCCCTTGATACCGCTCTGATGCCAAATATCAACATCGGGCATCGGCTTTGTCGCAAATAGTTTCGGCAGGTGTTGGTTGAATATATCTGCACCTTGACTACCGCCAACAATCAATAACCGCAACATGCCAGTGCGATTCGCCAGTCTGATTTCAGGGGCAGGTATATTGGCAATTTCAGGTCGCACCGGATTACCCACCCATTGAAACTGCCTGAAGCCATCGGTAGAAGGAAAACCGGTTAATATCCTACGGCAAAATCGGGACAAGCCACGATTGGTCAGCCCAGCGACCGAGTTTTGCTCATGTAAAACAATCGGCAATCGCAACGCGGCTGCCACCAGACCACCCGGACCAGACACAAATCCGCCCATCCCTAAAACCGCTTTGGGTCGGCGTTTTAATATAATACACAAGCTTTGCACGATTGCCTTTAACAGCATAAACGGCATCCCTATTTTTCGTAGCACTCCGCTTTTACGTAATCCTTTTATATTAATGGCATCAAAGCTGATATTGGCTTCTACAACCAACCTCGCTTCCAGACCCTCCCGCGTCCCAATCCAGCTCACCTCGACTCCGTGTTGTCTCAGTTCTTTGGCAACGGCGAGTGCCGGAATGACATGGCCGCCAGTGCCCCCTGCCATAATAATTATCCGCGTCATTGGCGCGCACCTTTGTGAACCCCTTGTCGTTGCCGACTCTGCCGATCAATTGCAAACAACAATCCCACCGCGAGCATACTGCTCAACATACTGCTGCCACCGTAGCTCATCAACGGCAAGGTCAGTCCTTTGGTGGGCAGTAAACCGGTATTGACACCGACATGTACGCCCGCTTGCAAGATGAATAACAGACTAATCCCTTGAGCGAGAAAGCCTGAAAATCGGTATCCCGACTGCAACGCTCTGCGTGAGATGGCAAACGCACGAAATAATAACAATGCAAACAACATCAATACCGCGAAAATCCCGACTGCCCCTAATTCTTCACCGATAATGGCAATCAGAAAATCATTGCCGGCATGTGGCAGATAGAATAATTTCTGAATGCTACTGCCAAGACCGACACCAAACCATTCCCCGCGACCAATGGCGATGAGTGCCTGAATCAATTGAAAGCCGCCATCAAAAGGGTCAGCCCAAGGATTCCGATAACTTAACAATCGTGCCATCACATAAGGTTCTGTCCACATAATCAACGCCATTGTCGCGCCAGCTACGCTGATGCTTACCAGCAAATGTAGAAACCGCACCCCTGCCAAAAACATCATGGTCACCACCGTGGTGGTTATCACCAGCGTGCTACCAAAATCAGGTTCACGTAGCAATAAAAATCCGATTACCCCAATAACCAAACCAATGTTGACAATACCGACTTTGAACAGATGCAAATCATCACGCTTCCTCGACAGGTAGGAGGCAAAATAAATAATGCTGGCTATCTTCATCAGCTCGGATGGCTGAAAGCGCATACCACTCAAGTCAAGCCATCGCATACTACCGTTCACCTTCACCCCGACTCCGGGGAAAAGCACGATAACCAGCAACAGCAATCCAATCACTAACAATACTTTGCTGGCTGCTTTTAGCCAATTCATTTGCATTGATGCTGCCATGAATAGTAATCCACCACCCAGACCAATATGTAGCAGATGTTTGATAAGCGGATTGAGATTAGTATCCAAAGTGTCTCGGTCAACCGCGATGGTTGCCGAATAAACCATGACCACGCCGAGCGACAACAGGGCAATCACCGCAAACATTAACCCCTGATCATAGACTGAAATGCCAGGCACATGACCTGCCATACGATTCACCGACAGTGCCGCCGACTGCCGCTTCGGCGAGTGCCCCGAGTGCCGATGAGTCGACAGGTGATTTGTCGGACTGTTCAATATACCCGCTCCCACACCAATTGTTTGTAAACATTGCCGCGATGTTGGTAGTTATCAAACATATCAAAACTGGCACAAGCCGGTGAAAACAGCACCACAGAACCCGGTTGCGCTAATTCTCGCGCATACGCTACCGCCTGTTCCAATAAATCTACTCGGGTACTTGGCATAGATTCATCAAAACTTGCAAAAATGATTTCGGCATCTTCACCAAACAAAATGGTGTGCTTAACCCGCGTTTTAATAACCTGAGCCAGTTGTGAGAAATCAGCCCCCTTGCCTTTACCACCAGCAATTAGAATCAGTTCCTCTTGAAAGCCGTTAATGGCGGCTATGGTTGCTCCGACGTTGGTGCCCTTGGAATCATTGATCCATTTCACACCATTCACCTCAGCAACGATTTCACAACGATGCGGTAAGCCACCATAATTAAGTGCAGCATGGATGAGCGCCGGTTGCAACGCCACCCCTGCCGCTTCGACCAGTGCCATCGCTGCCAAAATGTTGGCCATGTTTTGTTCCCCCGGAAGGGTGATTTTCTGCACATGAGCCAACGTGGTTTGACCGCGCAACAGTGCGCGGGCATTACCCGACATAGCCACCCCAAACTGATTGGCAGATTGTGGCGCATCCAAACCAAAACTCACCATGGACGCATGGTCGTGCAGTCGGCAATGTGTCAACACATCATCCCGATTGAACACGATATTATCGGCATGTTGAAATATGCGGTGTTTAGCATCAATATAATCTTCCAGAGCCGAATACCGATCCATGTGATCCTCGCTGATATTCAGCACCGTCGCTGCACAAGCATTCAACGAGTAAGTGGTTTCCAGTTGGAAGCTCGATAACTCCAGCACATAATAATCCGGCACCGAACCATCCAGCAAATCCAGCACTGGCGTTCCAATATTGCCACCGGTTTTTATGTTCAGCCCTGCGGCTAACAGCATTTCGACAACCAGCATGGTCACGGTGGATTTGCCATTGGACCCAGTGATCGCAATAATCGGTGCCGCAGCCTCTCTGACAAATAATTCAATATCACCAATAATCACGCCTTGGTACCCACCATTTTGCTCCTCTATGGCAATACCGGGACTGCTGACTATCTGATCAAAGTCGCGAAACCGCGCATACGGTATCTCGCCAGTGATAATTTCCAGATTGGGAAATTCATCTTTGACCTGTTGCAGATAGGGCGGCAACGCGCGCGAATCGGCCACTGCAACCGACAAGCCGGCGTGTCGCAGATATTTGACGACCGAGTAACCGGTCAAGCCGAGTCCTAGCACCAGATTCCGCTGCTTATGCGCTGCTATGGAATTTGCCACGTTCACCGTATTCATTGCTCAGCGTACCTTTAATGTGGCTAAGCCAATCAAGACCAGAATCAGGCTTATAATCCAGAAACGAACAATGATTCTGGGTTCAGGCCATCCTTTCAACTCGAAATGATGATGCAACGGTGCCATACGAAACAGTCTGCGACCAATCAGTTTGAAAGAAGCGACCTGTAAAATAACCGACACGGTTTCCATAACAAATACTCCGCCCATAATGACCAGCACAATTTCCTGTCGCACAATAACCGCGACTATGCCGATAGCGGCGCCGAGCGAAAGCGCACCGATGTCGCCCATAAACACCTGTGCCGGATAGGCATTGAACCATAAAAAACCGAGACCGGCTCCGACCAGTGCCGAGCAAAATATCAACACCTCTCCAGTACCGGCAATATACGGTATGCCAAGATATTCTGAAAAATTAGCGTTGCCAGTGATATAGGCAAACACGCCTAATGCACCTGCCACCATAACGGTCGGCATAATCGCCAGACCATCCAGACCATCGGTCAAATTCACGGCATTACTGGTACCCACCACCACCAAATAAGTCAGCACGATGAATCCCCAACCGAGTGGAATCATCACGTCCTTAAACAACGGCACCAGCAACATGGTTTCGTCGGCAGACTGTGCGCTATAAAACAGAAAAAAGGCGGACATCAAGCCGGAAATGCTTTGAAACAGGAATTTGTTACGCGCACCAATGCCTTTGGGATTGTTGTCAATTAGCTTTCGATAATCATCAACCCAACCAATTACACCAAAAGTGATGGTGGTAAATAAAATCACCCAGATGTAGCGATTGCTCAAATCGGTCCATAACAAAGTCGCGACCACCACGGCAATTAAGATCATGGCACCACCCATTGTCGGCGTCCCGACTTTGCTAAAATGTGTCGGCGGCCCGTCTTCTCGAACAGTCTGATCGATCTGATGGTGACTGAGTTTACGAATTACCGCCGGTCCAAACAAAAAAGATATGCCGATGGCAGTGAGTACGCTACAAATACTGCGAAAAGTCAGGTAGCGAAAGACATTGAAAAAACTGTAATCACGGGCAAGATAGTCAAATAGCCAGGTCAACATGCTTTAGCCACTCCACAATAATTCACACTCTGCGGTCGTACTACAGCCTCGCTGCCATCACTAATGGCGGCAACCACCTGCTCCATCATTGACGACCTTGAGCCTTTCACCAAAACGGTCACATCAGCACTCAGATTATCCTGCAATGCGGCAATCAAATCACGCCGATTTTCAAAAACCTGACTGCCTTGACCAAAACCATACGCATATGCTCTGACATCATTATTACCGCTGTCATCAGTCTCGTCATCACCCCCATCACCTGACACGAGCAGACACATTAGCTTATCTATGCGTTTTTTATGGGCATATTGACCAACTTCACGGTGGTATTGCTGACTGGTTTTGCCGAGTTCTGCCATCGCCCCCAAGACCAGAATCCGCCGCCCATCACAGTTAGCCAACACATCAATAGCCGCCTTAACCGACTGGGGATTAGCGTTATAGCTGTCATCTATCAACCGACATCCTGCCAACCCCACTTGTAGCTTCAGCCGTCCCGTTACTGCCTGCATCTGTTCAAGTCCGGCTTTTATTGACGCTAATGTGGCACCAGCGGCGTAACACATTGCCGCGGCTGCCAGCGCATTCATTGTATTATGGCGACCCGGCAGGGCAAGATGGATGTCAATATGTCTGGCAATCGCGGCTGTATTGATATGCAGGGTGAAGTGGCTGCTCAGCCGTTCAGTATGCAAATTGCTCAGGCTCAAATCTGCAGGATTATCTATCGCAAAAGAAATCACGCGCCCGTTTTTTAAGCCCCTTTTAACTTGAGCATGCCATTGTTCGCTGAAGCGGTCATCGGCGTTGATGACTGCGGTGCCGTTTTCATTGAGCGCGCTAAAAATGCCCGCTTTTTCCTGAGCAATTTGTTGCGGATTACCCAACCCTTCAAGGTGGACTGGAGCGACATTATTGATTAACGCAATCAGCGGTCGGGTCAGACGGCTGAGATAGGCAATTTCGCCCATCTGATTGCTACCCATTTCGATAACCGCAAAATCGTGGCTCGAATTTAATCTGAGCAAGGTCAGCGGTACGCCCCATTGATTATTAAAACTGCGCTCCGGAGACAGACAATTTCCGCAACCCTTCAATATTGATGCCACCATAGCGGTGACTGTGGTTTTGCCATTGCTGCCGGTAACTGCCAGAATCGGAATATCAAAGCGTGAGCGCCAGTGGCTTGCTAGTTGCCCGATTGCCTGTGTGGTGTCGGCAACCTTAATTTGAGCCAAATCAGCTTCAACATCAGTAGCAACCAATGCTCCTGCCGCACCTTGTTGCCCCGCCTTTGCCACGAAATCATGACCGTCAAATTTTTCTCCAGCAATGGCGGCAAACAAAGCACCTTGAGGCCGCTTTCTGGAATCGGTGCTAACCGCCGTGAATCGTGTATCCGCACCGGACAGTGTCCCCTGCACAATATGGGCCGCTTCCGACAACAGCATCATGCTAACGCCTCCAGCAGTTCTGAAACTATAACGCAATCGCTCATGCTAACGCCTCCAGCAGTTCCGCCACCATAATGCGGTCGCTCAATGGCTGTACCACGCTACCGATTATCTGCGTCTGTTCATGACCTTTCCCCGCCAGCAGAATTAAATCATCCGCATTTGCAGACTGCATCGCCGTACTTATCGCTTGCTTACGGTCGTGAATAACGGTGGCTGTCTGACTCATACCTTGTTGTATTTGCTCAACGATTTGCGCCGCCGATTCGGCACGAGGATTATCATCGGTAATGATGACGCGGTCAGCAAGTGCTTGTGCAATTCGACCCATCTGTGGGCGTTTGCCCTGATCACGATCACCACCACAACCAAACACTACCACCAACTTGCCGCGACACAGTGGTCTAATGGCGTTAAGTGCGCGTGCCAATGCGTCTGGCGTATGCGCGTAGTCGATAACCACCGTCGGCTGGTGCCGACCATGACCGAACATTTCCATCCGCCCGGGGGGTGCATCAATGCCGACAATAACCTCCGCTATCGCATCGATTTCATAGCCCATTGCCAATAAACAACCGATAGTGGCAAGCAGGTTCGAGACATTAACATCGCCCAGCAATTTTGACGTAATCTGTTGGCGACCGCCCTGCATGGCTAAGGTGAAACGTATTCCCTGCGCATCGCTTGTTACATCAACGGCGCGTAAGTCGGCGACTGCCTCTGCACCTTCAATTCCGTAACTGATACAGGTTAACCGATCCTGCTGCTTGCACCATTGCAACAGCTTACGACCAAAATCATCATCACTATTGATGAGCACCGTCCGCAACGATGCACATTCAAACAGCTTTTGTTTGGCATTGCCATAGTGCGCCATTGACTGGTGATAATCGAGATGATCCTGAGTCAGGTTAGTGAATATGGCAATGTCGAAATCAACCGCATTAACCCGCCCCTGTTGCAGACCATGAGACGACACTTCCATACTGACCGCATCCGCCTGTTCAGTACGGAATGCGCACAACTGTGCCTGTATGGATATGGCATCCGTGGTCGTGAATTGCGAATGTTGCAGATGATCGACGAAGCCACTGCCGATTGTGCCACAATAACCGCAGTGCATCCCCAGCAATTCCAGTGCCTGAGCCAACAAATAAGCGGTCGTGGTTTTGCCATTAGTCCCGGTCACCCCGATTACTGGCAAATGGGTTGATGGATTACCGAAATAACGCGCCGCAATTATCCCGAGTTTTTCTTGCAGATTCTCGATACTGATAATAAGAGCATCTTGCTGTAGCGCATCACCCCGTGCATCAGCAAACGCATCCTCTGCACCGCGTTTTTCAAACAGCACCACAGACGCACCGTTAGCCAATGCCTGACCGATATACGCCCGACCATCGCTTGTCATACCCGGTAACGCAATAAACATATCGCCAGAACGGACTCGGCAACTGTTAAGTTGTAGCGTGGCAATCTGACAATCATGCTGTTTAGTCACTGTCGCATAACCCGCCAGTAATTCACTTAATTGCGTTGTTGCCGAGCGATTGATCCGAGCACTTTTATGCGAGTGGATTTTAGACGAACCGCCCGCATTCAGAGCTGCCGCATTGTAGCTGGTGTGTTGATGATTGCTTGCTGACATCAGGCTATTCACTCTCTCAAACCTTATTGTCTTTTTTCAGTGCGCGGGTTGGTTTGGACGGCGCAATATCATCCGGCTTGACATTATACAAACGCATCAAATCGGTCATTAAACTTGAGAACACCGGCGCGGCAACATCACCACCATAGTAAAGTTTTCCTCTCGGATCGTCGATAGCAACCACCATCACAAACTTTGGCTCGGTTAGCGGTGCCAATCCTGCGAACAGAGAGATGTAGTGTTTATTGTCATAACTGCCATTGATTAACTTATGCGTGGTTCCGGTTTTTCCGCCGACACGATAACGTGCCACTCGTGCCTTGTGTGCAGTGCCTTGCGGTGTCGCAACCTGCTCCAGCATGGCACGAATATGCGCAACGGTGTCCGCACTAAAAACCCGCTGACCGCTTGCGCGATATTCAGATGCTCGGCGTTCCAACGTGACTGGCAACAACATGCCGTCCGTGGCAAACACCGTGTATGCTCGCGCCAGTTGCAGGAGTGTGGTGGAAAAGCCGTAGCCATATGACAGTGCGGCATGTTCAAGTTTGCGCGTACGTTTTGTTAATACCCCTGAAATTTCTCCGGGCAGTGTTGCGGCGCGCACGCCAAATCCAACATCCCTGAAGGTGTTGTATAAATCATCAAGCGGCAACCGCAATGCCAATTTGGCCGTACCGACATTGCTCGAATGAACAACCACATCAAATACTGATATCTCACCGTAATTATGCACATCGCGTATAGTATGACCCGGAAGTTGATAGTAGCCGGGGGCAGTATCAATCAGCGTATCCGCATCCACCTCACCGCTTTCCAATGCCATGGCAATGGTAAAGGGTTTCACCGTTGATCCCGGTTCAAGAATATCGGTTACGGTGCGGTTGCGAAATACGCCTGTGGTGATTGAACTACGATTATTAGGATTAAACTGGGGCGCGTTGACCATGGCAATGATTTCCCCACTCGGAATTTCAAGTACAACGACACCACCACCAGAAGCATCGTGTTGACTGATGGCAGATTCAAGATAACGACTTGCCAGCGACTGCACCCGCTGATCAATGCTAATCACCAAATCCTTGCCGTGCCGAACTTGCCGGATACTTTCCACGCTTTCCACATAATGACCGGCTAAATCTTTAAGCAAGCGTGTGCGACCTTCCTGACCGCTCAATTCCGCATCGAAAGTACGTTCTAAACCTTCCTGCCCATGCTCATCAATATCGGTAAAGCCGATTAAATGTGCGCTTACCGGACCTCCAGGATAATAACGCTTATATTCCCTACGTACTTCTACACCCGGAATTTTCATCGTCATAACCTGCTCTACAACTGCTGGTGGCATCCGTCTTTTAATATACATAAAGCCTGCATCCGCAAACTTTTCACATTTTTTCTGTAGCTTCTTTCTGGACATATCCATCTTTTCCACCAGCGGCTGCCACAACGCCGCTTCCTTGCAAAACACCCGCGGTTCTGCCACAACAGAATCGACTGGCGTACTGATTGACAACACCTGCCCATTACGATCAAGGATTCGTCCGCGTTGCGGGAACACTTTGACTTCCCTGAGATAACGTTTATCGCCCTGAATCCGTAATTTTTCATTATCCGCAGTCTGCAACTGCACGACCCGCAAGGCGAGTACGCCAAAGGCAACCATCACCAGTGCCAACACCATATACTGCCGCCAGATTGGCGGTGCTTTTGCGCTTGTACTTCTTACCACTGCCGCTACCTGTTAAAATGATTGTTCAATTGCAGTCCTTGCAGTTGCACAGTAACAATTTGTGCTGATGGTGGTGCTAACATCCCCAATCGATTACCCGCCTCATCAGCAATATTATGTTTCGTCGTCCATGCTCCTTTCTCCAGCATTAGCCTGCCCCACTCGGATTGCAAATGATTGCGTTGATTCTCCAGCTCTTGTAGCGCAATAAATGACAGCCGATTTTCGTGCCGAACAGTCACCACCAACAGCGCACTGATCAGCACCAAAATCAACATAAAGGTAGCCCTTGTATTCATAAGTTTGACCGTTTTGATTGTTCCGCCTTATGCCACCTTCTGAGCAACCCGCATCACCGCGCTTCTCGCTCTGGGATTTTGCTTGACTTCAGCCACTCCCGGCTTTATCGGTTTCCCGACCAATCGCAAGCGCGGCTTCAGCATGTCATAGGTCACTGGCAGATCGTGGGGATAGGGATCACCTCTGCTCTGGCTACGAAAAAACTGCTTCACCAGCCGATCCTCAAGAGAATGAAAACTAATCGCCACCAGACAGCCTCCAACAGCCAGCGCATCCACAGCCAATGGCAAGACCAATTCGATTTCGCGTAGCTCATGATTGACCGCAATACGAATCGCCTGAAAGGTTCGAGTCGCCGGGTGTTTACCTTTTTCCCGCGTAGGCACCGCATCGCAGACCAGTCGAGTCAATTCAGCAGTAGAGTTAATTTCACTTTGCAGCAGGGTCTGTTTAATTTTTCTGGCAATTCTGCGGGCAAACCGCTCTTCCCCAAACACTTTCAGGACACGAATCAGCTCGCTTTCCTCAACCTGTTGTATCCAGCTCGCCGCACTCACTCCGACACTTCGATCCATACGCATATCAAGGGGTCCGTCATGACTGAAACTAAAACCTCTGGTAGCATCGTCAAGCTGTGGCGAGGACACTCCAAAATCAAACAACATCGCATCCACCTTCCCGATCAAATCACGCTCTCCCAGAATCTGTTGCAATCTGGAAAAAGGCGCATGCACAATTTCAATACGATCCTCACCCTGCCATTCTGATAGCGCCTGTGTAATCGCATCCTGATCGCGGTCAATCACAATCAGGCGGGCATGACGGGAAAGCGCCCGAAAAATCGCTCGGCAATGGCCACCACGACCATAAGTTGCATCGACCACGACTTGACTGTCGACAAGGTTTAATGCCTGCACCGCCTCTGGCAACAACACCGGAATATGCGCTGATGCCTCCATACTGACTACAACGACAGTTGTTCCATCTCAATAGACAGATTTTCCATATCCATATCTTCCTGTAACCACTGACTGCGGCGCGCCTTCCACAAGTCATTACTCCAAATCTCAAACTTATTTCCTTGACCAACAAGAAACACCGCTTTCGTCATCATCGCAAACTCCCGCAATGGTGCTGGCAACAATATTCTACCGCTACCATCCATTTCCACATCACTGGCATAACCCAATAAAAACCGTTTCAACCTTTGATGGTTGGCATCAAAACTGGGCAATGCCACAATTTTCTGCTCAACCGACTCCCATTCATCCAAAGGATATAACCACAGGCAGTGCTCTTTGGTATTATTCACCGTCACCACCATTTTGCCGCCACAACGCTGCATCAGCTCAGTGCGAAAGCAACTCGGAATAGCCAACCTCCCCTTGCTATCAAGATTTAATGTGTTTGCGCCGCGGATCATGGACTTATAATGTTTAGATAATGAGAATCCCCACAATTCCCCACTTTTCAACACCATATAGACAAGCGCATACCCTGTCAAGAAGAAAATAAGTGTTTTAGCGCATAAAAACCGTTGTTTTTCAAGAAAAGCCCAGCATTTTTACCATATAAATCTAAAGTAGATTCTAGGTTAATACGCTAACAGTTTATTATTAAAAACAAACACTCTTGTGCAACACGGATCAGAGTGCAAAAGACATTATCCTTGTTCGTTGCGTCTATATTTCTGCGGATTCACTCCGGTCCAATTACGAAACGCCCGAGAAAAAGCGGACAGTTCAGAATAACCCAGGTTGTAAGCTATTTCGGTCAGCGGCATATCAGCATCGTTCAGATAATGCAGTGCCAGCTCGCGACGAGCGGCACGCAACAAATCCGGAAACAGCAGGTGTTGCGCTTTAAGCCGTTTATGGAAAACAGCATCAGACAACCCGAGCACTTCAGCGATTTCTGACAGTGTTGGCAATTTGTCACCGAGATGCAACTTAATCTGGTTGCGGACAACCGTCGCCATATCCTCCAAGTCACCGACCAGTGTGCAACGTGATTCCAGAAAAGCAGCGACCATCGAAAACAAATACGGGTCATGACTGGGCATGCGTGCGTCAAGATCACGATGACGGAATGCGAAGGCGTTGGTTCTGCGACCGAAACGTACTGGCGCACCGAAATACATTTCGTGGTCATGAGCACTGTCGGGACGATCATGTTCAAAGCGAATTTCCAACGGAGACCAATCTTCACCCAGCGCGACCTTGAATATGTTATGGAACATACCAAGCGAAAGTTCCGCATCCTGTCGTCGATTCTGGATTCTCGGATCATGAATATAATAGCTCAACCAAAGAATATCGTTATCCTGAATCAGATCGAAGCTGGTTTGTTCCTGATGGGCGGGAAAATATTTTTTCATGTCGCGCAACGCGGCAGACAAGGTTGGAGAGCTGATTGCGGCATAGCCGATCGCCCCCAGATATTTTGGCGCGAAGCCCTGACCAAATTCTAACCCAATATTGTCATTACCCGTGGTTTTGGCGGCAACATCAAACAAGGCACAGTACTGTTTGAGATTGATTGCGTTAATCGGGCTGCTGATGTCGGTTTCGTGAATGCCGACCTGGTCGAAAATGACATCAACATCCCCATGGTTGCGTTCGATCAAATCGACGACACCCGTTGCGGCTGATGCCAGCACTTTGGACGGTGCCAGATTAAACCCACTGAGTTGTTTCGTCATAAGGTTGTCTCCACAGAAATATTTTACAAATCTTGAGTCCGTATAAACGATATTAACACTTATTAGCACCTCAAGGTTTAGCGGTTCACATACATCCCCCTCAATTTCGCGTTGCTAACTGTTAAACTTCCTGAATCTGATGTCAAGCAAACTCACGAAATTCTAAAAATACTCTGTCTTCATCACTTTTGACCGACATTATCTGTATTTGGAGGAAAACATGAAACTTACTAGACGACAATTCTCACACTCTCTGCTCAGTAGCGTAGGGCTCGTTGCCCTTGGATCAGTCGGGCGTGCGCTGGCAGCGCGTAACGACGAAATGAACATACTTTGCTGGGAAGGCTATAACTCAGATGAAGTGCTGGCACCATTCCGTGCCGCTAATCCGGGGGCCAGGGTACGCGCTGAAAGTGGAACTTCGGACCCCGATATGATTAACAAGTTACGAGCTGGCGAAATCAAGGTCTGGGACCTTATCAATGTCAACCAGCCCTGGGCACGCGAGCAGCTTTACCCCGGCAACCTAATCAAACCACTCGATAAAAGTCGCTTTATGCCCTATTTCGAGAATATGCTACCGAACTTTGCCAAACCTTATCCTCTTGCCTTTGCCGATGATGGCAATCTGATTGGTATGCCACAACGCTTCGGTCCATTCAGTTTCGTGGTCAACACCGATAAGATTAGTCGAGAAATGGCAGAGAATCAGGGCTGGAATCTGTTTCTTGATACGGCTATGAAAAATCGTTTCGGTGTTCTGACTTATGACAATTGGAATATCATTCACATGTGCCTGACTGGCGGTTTAAACCCGTTCAAAGCACTCGGTGAACATGCGCTAGACATCTTCACGGACACGGCAAAAGCCATATTCTCCAGTGCCAAACTGTTGACTGACGATCTGGTTGCTATGAACACCGCGCTGATTAACGGTGAAATTGATGCCTATTTTACTGGTGGCACCTACACCGCTTCGCCGGCCCGGCTGGATGGCGCAACCAATATTCGTGCAATTACACCCAATTCCGGTCCGGTTGATGGCAAAGGCGGTGTGGTTTGGATTGAGCTGACCTCACTGGTGAACAACCCCGATCCCTCCAGTTTGGCTGAAGACTTCCTCGAATTTGTCCAGCAACCCGATATATGCAAGGCAGTCGCTTTTTCCGAGGGTACCTACAATCCGATTAGCCAGATGGGCAACCCTAGGGTAATGGCAAAATTTAATGCTGATGAACTGAATGCCATTCAATGGGAAAGTTTGCCAGAAGAGATGTCCCGATCCCTCGACTATCAAGTGGTTCCGTCTTACGACAAGTTAAACGAGATTTACAACATCGCCAAGCGCAACTGATGATTATTAAGCCCAGTTCCATGCCCTGTGTCGGGGTTGTCCCCATCGGCAACTAATTCGCCATGTCTTGCGAACCCATTCTGCGCCTTGAAAAGGTCAGCAAGCGTTTCGGTAACTTCGCGGCAATACACCAGATCAGTCTTGATATTTACGAGGGCGAATTTTTCACCATTGTTGGACCGTCGGGTAGCGGCAAATCGACTCTGATCCGGTTGCTGGTCGGCATGGACGAAATTACTGAGGGCAGGATTTGGCTACGAGACCAACGCATTGACGAGATGCAGGCAAATCATCGACCGACCTGCATGGTGTTTCAGTCGCTCGCACTGTTTCCTCACATGAGTGTCGGGCAGAATATCGAATTTCCGCTGAAGGTCCGGGGTAAGAGCGAACCTGAACGACAGCAACGAGCATTTGAATTGTTGGTGTTGTTGCGCCTGTCAAAGGACTTCTATCACAAGCGCATCAGCCAATGCTCTGGCGGCGAACAACAACGGGTTGCGCTGGCTCGGGCACTGGCATTTGATCCGGAAATTCTGTTTTTTGATGAACCATTATCAGCACTCGATTATCGGCTACGTAAAACACTTGAAAAGGAACTCAAGGATTTACATACGCGCACGGGTAAAACGTTTGTCTATATCACTCATAGTCTGGAGGAGGCTATGGTGATGTCAGATCGGATCGCAATTATGAAATCCGGACAATTCGAACAGATTGCAGTGGCCGATGAAATCTATTCACGACCGATCAGCCGCTTTGTTGCCGAATTTATGGGTGAGGTAAACCTGTTTGACATAGAAGGTTTGGCAGATGGCGGATTACGCAGCGACAACATTGAAATTCAGTTTGCTGGTCAAACAGCCAAATCAGAAATTTCGTTGCCCCAGGGTGAGCATAATCTGCTGATGGTAAGACCGGAGTTTGTCCGCTTTCTGTCCTCGGGAAAAACTGCGGATTTTATCGTGCGTGGCATTCTACGAGCCGAATACGCGCTGGGTTCACGCATGCAATATGAGGTCGAAGCAGCCGATGGCAAATGTCTGACCATAGAGTGTCTGCGTCAGGACAGATACCACGGTGCCATCGGAGATTTGGTTGCACTCGGTTGGGATGTCAAACATGCTCACATAATCAGGGAAACATAGTGGAACGTTTACATCAGCGACTCGGTTTTTTAAGCGCATTACCGATAATGATAATGCTGACTTTGAGTTTCCTGGCGCCATTGATAGTGGTTGCCACCTTCTCGGTTATGCCACGTAAGGTTTTTAGCCTGATGCAACTGCCCGACTTCTTCGCCTATGCGGTGTTCTTCCAACAAGGCTATTACAAGTCCCTGCTCTGGTCACTGGGTATGGCACTGGCTTCGACCGTCATTCTCTTCATAATTAGCTGGCCACTGGCCTACGGCATGGCAAAAGTATTCAAGCGTTTCACGCTTGTTATCACTATTGCGGTGGTGAGCAGTCTGTTCGTTTCTGAAAATATTCGTCTTTTTGGCTGGGTGCTGACACTGATGAAAGGGGGACTGATTGAGGGTTATGTGCGTAGCTGGACAGGTGGTGGTTTTGACAGTCCGCTTTATAATGTTCCGATCATCGTATTCGGGCTGGTTTATGTCTATTTTCCTTTCATGCTTTTCCCGATGGCCCAGGGCATATCCATGGTTCCCGATGATGTCCGACATGCTGCCGCCGATCTGGGTGCTTCGCGGTGGCGCATTTTTCGAGAAATCGATTTACCCCTGTCTGCACCCGGCATTGTTGTCGGCTCACTGTTAAGTTTTGTGCTTGCCACTGGCGCATTGATCGAAAGTAAGCTACTCGGCGGTCAAACTATCATTGTGATAGCCGATGAAATAGAGACCGCATTTACTTACGGACAGGATTGGCCACTCGGATCAGCACTATCAATGATTTTAATTCTGATTATTGGTGGCCTGGCAATGTTTGGTATTTCACGGGTGAACCTAGATGCCATCATGGGAAGAAAACGCTGATGAAACCGACCCGTGTGATATCCATCGCGCTCTATATTTATGGCATTCTGACGATTGTTTTTCTCTACCTGCCGCTGATTTCAGTCGCTTTTGCCTCAATTTCCAAAGCACGTTATCTGACATTTCCTATCATACGCTATTCAACGACATGGTATGGGCGCGCACTGGAAAGTGCCACTGTCGCCGACATTGTCATAACCTCGCTTAAAGTTGCACTGATTGTAACCCTCATTTCCATGATAGTTGGCTTTTTCGCGGCACTGGCCTTTGCACGTTATCAGTGGCGTTTCAGAGCATCGTTTCAAAAACTGATCTTGCTGCCGATCTTTTTTCCTCAGACGGTGTTGGGATTGGCACTTTTAATCTGGTTCAACTCTGTTGGCATTATTCCAAGCTGGAAGACCGCAGTCATTGCACACCTGATTTGGATCGCCCCGATAGCAACGCTGATTATTGCCATCCGCGCCTATTCCTTTGACCCAGCACTTGAGGAAGCAGCCCGCGATATGGGGGCATCAACCTGGACTATACTTTGCCAAGTGACCCTGCCATTGCTTATGCCTGGCATGGTCTCGGCCGGATTGTTTTCATTTCTGCTTAGCTGGAGCAACTTCCCGCTGTCGCTATTTACTACCGGTGCGGATTCGACCTTGCCAGAATGGTTGTATGCCAAGATGGTTTCCGGCTATTCGCCATTGGTACCCACAGTGGGGGTACTTTCTGTGCTGGCATCACTTTTCATTATCGTCCTGGCTTTTTTGATTTTATGGCAGGTTCGTTCAGCTAAACAAAAACACCCTGTTGAGGGTTGAAATTACCGAGGAAATATTATGCTGACATCAATTAGGGGTAAAAACGTCATCGTTACTGGTGGCTCTAAAGGCATCGGTCGCGGCATCGCCGAGGTTTTTGCAGCACAGGGTGCCAATGTAACCATCGCTGCCCGTGGTGAACACGCCGCACAAGCGGCATGCGATAAAATCAATAGCAACGGCGACAAAGCCTGTTACGTGCATTGCGATGTTAGTGACTGGGAAAGCGTTAAATCTATGGTAGATGATGTGGCAGCGACAAACGGTAGTGTTGATATTATGTGCTCCAATGCTGGTGCTTTCCCACAGACCAAAATTCTGGATATGGAGCCGGCGGAATGGGATCAGGTGATGGTAACCAATCTGCGCTCAGCTTTCCTGTGTGTAAAAGCCTGCATCCCGTATTTCGAGAAAGCCGGCAAAGGTCGCGTGGTTCTGACGTCATCAATCACAGGTCCAGTCACCGGATACCCGGGCTGGGCACATTACGGTGCGTCCAAATCCGGCCAGCTTGGTTTTCTCAAAACTGCGGCTATGGAGCTTTCCAGATACAACACAACCATAAACGCAGTGCTGCCAGGTAACATTTATACCGAAGGCCTGCAACATCTCGGTCAATCGTATCTGGATACCATGGCCTCTTCAATCCCACTAAAACGCCTCGGTGATGTGAAGGACATCGGCTATGCTGCCTTATTTTTTGCCTCAGATCAGGCGGCTTATATTACCGGTCAAACATTGATTGTCGATGGCGGTCAGATTCTGCCAGAGTCATTAGAATCCATTGATGAAATTTAAGCGATCGAGGGAAATCTAATGATTGACGGGGCATGGCCTATGGATATTCTACTACAACGTCTGGATGCGCTTGTCAATCAGTCACTCAGTCTTTGGGATATTCCTGCCGAGGCTGAAGCACGTTTGATCAATGTGTCGGAGAACACCACTTACTTGGTTGAAGCCCCGGGATGGAAATCCATCTTACGCACACACCGACAAAACTATCATTCAGAAACTGCCATTCGTTGTGAACTGGCATGGTCAACCGCGCTTACTCGTGAGAGCGGGGTGATAACACCGGACTATTATCTTGGCAAGAATGGAAGCCCGATTCAAAGCGGAATAGTTGATGGACTGCCAGCACCACGTTATATGGTGATGTTTCAATTTGTCGAAGGCGCTCAACCGGATGAAACCCAGAATCTTGCCAGATCATTTGAGGAATTGGGCGAAATTGCAGCGCAAACACATCTGCATTCCATCGGCTGGGCACGACCCGAACCATTTGACAGACCGACCTGGAATCTCAATACCATATTCGGTCCCAATCCCACTTGGGGCAATTGGTGCGATGCGCCGAATGTGACTCGCCCAATCCAACAAATTCTGGAATGGGTGGAAAAAACGGTTAAACGTCGTCTGACTGCATTTGGAACCGACCCGCAGCGATATGGGTTAATCCATGCGGACATGCGACTTGCCAACCTTCTAATTGACCACAACGGTACGCGCCTTATTGATTTCGACGACTGTGGCAACAGTTGGTATCTGTACGACTTTGCTGCCAGCATCAGTTTCATGGAGGACAACCCGCAAGTGCCAAAGCTAAAACAATCCTGGATCAAGGGATACCGCAAAAGGCGGGTTCTATCGGAGCAGGATACTACGCAGCTTGACACCTTCATCATGCTACGCCGACTAGCACTGCTCGCCTGGATTGGCAGTCATATTGAGACGCCAGAAGCACAGGTCATGGCAGCCAATTTTGCGCATGTTTCTGCTGATCTTGGCAATAACTACCTCGAAAAATATAGCTAACCCCTGTCAATTCGTAGCGTTTGCTTGTCAAGCGAAACTCAGCAAAATGACTGACTCTCGGGTCATCCTGTCCCACAATATATTGCCATGACTGAGGAAAAGCTCGAATTTCTCGAACGATCAAAATACTTCTGGAACCCAGGCAAGACTCAGGCGTGGGAGGATATGGGCATTGATCTCGTCATTGATCGGCGCGAGGGGTATTACCTGTACGATATGAATGGTCACCGCCTGATTGATGTGCATCTCAATGGCGGCACCTACAATCTTGGGCACCGACATCCGGAACTGGTGGCGGTTCTGAAAGCTGGTAGCGACCGCTTCGACATGGGCAATCACCATTTTCCCGCGCTTGCCCGTACTGCACTGGCGGAGGCGTTGACGATCTGTGCGCCAACCCCCGATATGAAGTATACCGCTTACGCTTCAGGCGGTGGCGAAGCAATAGATATTGCCTTGAAAACCGCACGGCATACCATGCAGAAAAGAAAAATTGTTTCCATTATCAAAGCCTATCATGGGCACACTGGTCTTGCGGTGAAAGCTGGAGACGAACGATTTTCCAAACTCTTCCTGTCCGAGGATACAACCGGTGAATTCGTGCAAGTGTCGTTCAATGATCTCAATGCTATGGAAGATGCTCTGAAGCAACACGATGTTGCGGCAGTGCTCATGGAATCAATACCAGCGACATACGGTTTTCCAATGCCCCATGAAGGCTATCTGCCAGCAGTAAAAAATCTCTGCGAAAGATACGATGCATTGTATATCGCTGATGAAGTGCAGACCGGTCTAATGCGAAGTGGCGAGATGTGGTGTTGTAGCAAGTACGGTGTTGCGCCCGATATCATGGTCACTGGGAAGGGTATTTCGGGTGGCATATATCCTATCGCATGCGTGCTAATTTCCGAACGATGTAGTGGTTGGCTTAAGCAGGACGGATTCGGCCACATGTCCACCATGGGTGGTGCCGAGTTAGGCTGCGTGGTGGCCATGAAGACGCTGGAGATTGTACAGCGCCCTGAGGTGCGAGCGATGGTGCGCTTTATCGCTGATTTTATTCGAGCTGAACTTGAACGGATACGGAGCGAATTTTCCGAATTCTTCATTGGCATCCGTCAACATGGTTTGATATTGGGACTGGAGTTCAATCACGAACAAGGTGCAAAGCCGGTAATGAAGCATCTCTATCAGAATGGTATCTGGGCGATTTTTTCGACGCTTGATCCAAGCGTATTACAGTTTAAACCCGGGGTATTGTTGACCCAGGCAGATGCCGAAGATATTCTTCGTCGCTTCGAGATTGCGGTAAGTCTCGCTTGCGACGAAGTTATGGGCAAAAAACAGAGGGTGCTGTGATGCAACCGCAGATTCATAATCTGGTCAATATATCCGACACGCCTGCTGCGATACAGGGTCGCACTGACATGATTCTTGACCGTGCCCGTTGGGCGGCAACGGCATTCGAGCGTTACGACCGTGCCATGACCATGGCTATTATTGATGCGGTGGCATCAACAGCCCACGAGTACGCACAGCATTACGCCGATTGGGCAGTGCAGGAAACCGGGTTTGGGGTTGCCGCACATAAGAAAATAAAAAACCAATTGGCCGCACGGACATTGGTTGACTACTATCGTGATCAGGACTATGTCAATGCCCGTGTTGACAAGGTGCGTAAGCTGGTGGAAATCCCCCGACCAGCGGGCGTAATCTTCGCGCTGACACCATCCACCAACCCAATCTGTACGATCAACTACAAAATCATTCTGGCACTGATGACGCGCAATGCTATCGTTTTGAGTCCACACCCGGCAGCGCGGGAAAGCTGTGTTGATGCAACTCATAAACTGGCATTGGCGGCTGTTGCCGCAGGCGCACCCGATGGTGCCATCCAAATTATTGAAGAACCCACCATTCCAATGGTCAAGGCATTAATGTCCTCACCAAAAACCAACCTTATACTTGCTACTGGTGGCAATGCCATGGTGCGCGCCGCTTATTCCTCATCCAACCCCGCCATCGGGGTCGGCCCGGGCAATGCACCCGTTTTTGTAGACAGTTCAGCAGATATTAAAAAGGCGGCGCACCGAATTGTGGAAAGTAAAAGCTTTGACAATTCGGTACTGTGTACCAATGAAAGCGTGCTGATCACGCTGTCACAAGTGGAGCAACAACTGCGCCAATCTCTGAAGTCAGCCCATGCCTATATCTGCAATGACGACGAGGTCAAATGTCTGCGCCGATTTTTATTTCATGAACACGGTTTCAACGTCGAATGTATTGGTCGTGATGCCACTTGGATTGCGCAAGAATGCGGAATACGCGCTACCGCCAACACAAAAATTCTTGTCGTACCGATTACACAAATCGGAGCGGAAGAAGCTCTCAGTCGGGAAAAGCTGTGCCCAGTGCTGGCGATGTATATTGCCAAAAACCGCCATCAGGCAATCACCCAGGCGCGTGCACTGTTGCGCCTGACTGGGGCTGGTCACTCGGCTGCAATTCACTGTACAGACGAGCAGACTACCATGACCTACGCCAGCACAGTCGAGGCGTATCGCGTGGTTGTGAATGCCCCCTGCTCCCAGGGTGCAGCTGGTTTCGGCACCCATCTGGCACCCACTTTCACCGTTGGTACCGGATACTTTGGTCAATCCTCTATTGGTGAGAATATCGGACCACAACATTTAATTCATTGGACTCGTCTGATCTGCAATCAGGATACATCAGAGGTTTTTGGCGACTACCACGGTCTCGAACAGGCTTTCGCAGGACCTTTGCCGACAGCTCCCTCAGACGGAGTACCAGATTCACCGATGCAACGCCATTTGTCGGCAACGACTCCATCCTCAACCGTTGCAACACGAGAGGAGCTGCGACATCTCATCGCCGAAGAACTTCATGCTCTTTTGAAAAACTAACCATGACTGAATTACGCGCCTTCATCTTCATTGACCAACTTCAGCCACAAACGCTCGCCTACCTCGCCACTTGGATGAAGGGTAGCTTACCACGCCGTAATATGGCTGTTCAGGTAATTGAAATATCGCCCGGACTTGATATTGAAGCCCTGACAGATGTTGCGTTGAAGGGTTCGAATGTCCGTGTTGGTTTGCTGGTGGTTGAACGTCAGTTCGGTACCGTTGCGTTTCATTCCAGTTCAACGGCTGAAATCAAGGCGGGTGGGTTAGCCATTCTCGATACGCTCGGGACACAGGCACAGGATGCCATTCCGCCAAAGATTTTGGCTTCCAGAATAGTAACCAAAATTGATCCTCAGCATGCGTTTCTGATTAACCGTAACAAACTCGGATCAATGATTCTCGAAGGTGAAAGTCTGTATTTGTTAGAATGTCAGTCTGCCTCCTACGCCATACTGGCATGCAACGAGGCTGAAAAAGCAGCCAATATCAAGGTAATAGACTATCGTATGATTGGTGCTAATGGTCGTTTGTATTTGGCTGGCGACGAAGCAGAAGTTCGCAATGCCCGTACTGTGGTCGAAACCACGCTTAAGGCGGCAGGTGTCCGTTGATGTCACAACTACGCACCATGATTCGTGAAATCCTCATTGAAGAGCTCGGCAAGCTACGCTCGTTGCCAACCAAACCACAAATTCACGAGGAGATTGTTTCAATCAAGAACAATTCTGATCTGTCATTATTTGTTTGCCGAATTCTTGAGATGGCACAAGATGGACGGATCAAGGCTGACATCGTATCTGGACGTCATGTCTTCAAACTAACGACAGAAACATCATCACCGTTTCCAGCATACCAACCAGTGGTCAGTCACCCGAACCCTCCACCGCAAACAGTGTTCTTTGAAACTGGTCTCATCACTGAAAAAGATGTTTCCCGGTTGCCGCCCAATCTAACCAGACTGGACATCGGAAAAACGATTAACTTCACTCCTTTAGCGCGTGACGAATTACGTCGTAAAGGCATAAAAATCGAAAGGAGATTATCATGATACGTGGACGGGTAACGGGCCGAATCTGGTCATCAAAACATATAGAAAGCATGCCCAATGGCGGTCTGTTGGAGATACAAACAGAGGACGGCGCAAAACTGATTGCCTTTGATCCTCTCGGTTGCGCCGACGGTGAAGAGGTACTCATCACTCAGGGTTCGGTCGCCGCCGACTATTTTACCAAGATCGGTAAGAGCAGTGAAAACAAGAGCAGGACACCCATTGATGCTCTGATTATCGGCTCTGTCGATCAAGAAAACTGAACCCCTTAATTTAACCAACTGAAAGAGGAACAAAAAATGCCTAATCAAGCAATTGGAATGATTGAAACTCGCGGTTATATCCCATCGCTGGCAGCCGCCGATGCCATGGTAAAAGCTGCTAATGTTGAAATTGTGGTAAAAAATGAAATAGGTGGCGGATTGGTCTCTGTCGTGGTTCGTGGCGACGTCGGTGCGGTGAAGGCCGCAACCGAAGCCGGAGCGGAAGCGGCAAACCAGATAGGTGAAGTGGTGGCAGTCCATGTTATTCCACGTCCACATGCGGATGTCGGTAAGCACTTTGGCGTTGCACTGAAACGAAACTGAGTACTGGCAGAAAATGAAAACGATGACCGAGCTGCGCGTCTACCTTCCGCTACACAACTTGATGCCGCAGTTCTCGGCTTGGCTGGCAACGCCAACACGGGCCCGTGGATATCCACCTTTTGCAGGTCAGCACAGCCTAATCATTGAGGTGGCCCCTGCGCTTGCAATTCATCGTATCGCAGATCTGGCACTGAAAGAAACCCCCGATATGGAACCGGGGTTACTGTTTACTGAACGCCAGTTTGGTCTGCTGGAATTACATTCAAATGATTCATCGGAATTGAAAGCAGCGGGCAAAGCCGTGTTACGCGGAATCGGTGCCAAGCCATCGGAACAACTTGCGCCACAAACCCTGTTTCACGATATTATTGAAGATATCAGTGATCAACACGCAATCATCCTGAACCGAACACGCGATGCTTCCATCCTCGTGCCTGACACATCGCTTTTATTGTACGAAATGACACCCGCGTTATTTGCCTGCGTAGCCGCTAACGAAGCGGAACGTGCCGCACCAACAGCGGTAATTAACGATGTACAGATGATGGGCGCATCGGGTCGTGTTTTCATGTCTGGAACCACCGAAGAGATGGAAACGGCGCACGAGGCTATCACTGCGACACTTCAAGCGATCAAAGGTCGCAAAGAATGAGCGCGGGCTAACTCACCTATCAGGTGATGCCTTTATAACGACTCCCCTCTATTTATAAACTGCATAATACCTACCCCGATTTTCCCAAATGTTTTCAACCTATTTGGGTCGGGTAATGTGTAACCGTGCAACAGAATCATTTCATATTGTTCACCCCAAAGATACCGTCATCACCACATCAAGTCGTCTGGAATCTGGTATGTCGCATACGGATCATCTGCATCGGTTTTGATGTGTTGTTGCTGGTTCATCTGTACCACACAATGTTGGTCTCGTTGAGCGATTTTTTCTGCGATGCCCGCAGGCACAAGCTCATATCGGTTTTTTCGGTTTTTCTCGAAATAGACAATAGCGAGGCGACCGAGACTAAGTTGCGTCTGTAACGCTTCGGTAACGTGAATGTTTTTGACTTTTTTTTGGTGAATAAAATGATAGGGAATTTCACCCTGATTCCTGTCCACTTTGTTGATTTCGATGAGTTGCACAATCTGTGCCATAATGGCGTTTTTATTGGCTTTATCCTGTTTTTGACGATTGAGCTGTCGATCGCGTTCAGCGTGTTTACGCTGCTTTTGCTCGGTCGATAGCCGCGTTTTATCGACTGCTTGTTGTCTGATTTTATGTGTTGCTTTGGCTTGTTTGTGCTTATTTTTATTTATTTTTCGTGCCGTATTTTGATCTGCCAAACCGGCTTTAAGTAGTTGATCCTGTAAAGATGCCATGTTAATCGGAAACTATGTTAATCGTTATTTGAGCCGCTGATTATGGCACTAAATTGCAATCGCGTTGAAGGTTAATACGGGAATAATCTTGTAGTGGGGAAATGTTTTTGACGATAGCGAGTTGTTGTGTTGGTGTTTGTCCAGTTTGGTATTATACTGGTCATCCGATGTTAGAACCCTTACCGAGAAACCAATGCCTGTCGCTATGATTGACCTGCGTAGTGATACCGTTACCCGCCCCTGCGACAATATGCGTCGGGTCATGGCGAATGCGGTGGTGGGTGATGATGTCTATGACGAAGACCCGACAGTTAAACGGCTGGAACAAATTCTGGCAGAGCGGCTTGGTCAGGAAGCGGGCTTGTTTTTCCCTTCTGGAACCCAGAGCAATCTGGTGGCATTGTTGAGTCATTGTCAGCGTGGCGATGAATATATTGTTGCGCAAGATGCACATACTTATCGCTATGAAGCAGGTGGTGCGGCAGTACTTGGCAGTATCCAGCCACAGCCGCTGGAATGTCAGGAGAATGGCAGTATCGATCTCGATAAAATTGCGCTGGCGATTAAGGAGGATAATTTTCATTTTGCCAAAACACGCTTGCTTGCGCTGGAAAACACGATGGCAGGCAAGATTATTTCGTTGGATTATATGGCGCGTGCAGAATCGCTGGCACGGGCAAGAGATCTTGCTTTTCATCTTGACGGTGCGCGGGTATTTAATGCTGCCGTTGCGCTCGGCGTAGCGGTGTCAGAGATTACCCGACAATTCGATTCGGTTTCGATTTGTTTGTCCAAAGGCTTGGGCGCACCGGTCGGGTCGGTGTTGTGTGCCAATCAGGAACTCATTGCTCGCGCCCGTCGCTGGCGGAAAATGGTGGGAGGCGGTATGCGTCAGGTCGGCATACTGGCTGCCGCTGGAATTTATGCTTTGGACAACAATGTTGCGCGTTTGCAACAGGATCATGAGCGGGCACAGTGGCTGGCAGACAAGTTGATACAGATTGATGAATTGGTCGTACTAGACGGCAAGGCGCATACCAATATGGTGTTTATTGCGCTGGCCGATAGCGGCGGTCGTGGTAGCTTCTGTGAATATGCTAAAAGCAGAGGGTTACTACTTAGCGAGTGCAACACTGCGGGGACAGTTAGGCTGGTAACGCATAAACAGATCAGCGACCAAGACATCAGCACAACCGTGCAAGTTATTGCCGATTTTTTCGCTAAAACATAGTCTGGCGATTTTGTTTATGGTGGCAAAAGGGTGCTTGTCATTCACTGTGCTCGTCTGTGCTGCCATTCTGGGTTAGAGTGGCTTATCGACGATGTATTTTGCATAGAACCTGCGTGTAAGAAAATAATAATTTGACATGGGCATCAATTCAAATTCACTTTCTATCGGGGAAGTCGCTAAACTTGTATTGTACAGCCAGCGACTGTTAACGGCAAAAAATACTGGAACAGCGGTTGATGAAACTCTGAATGTCATTGAGCATTTAGGCTATGTCCAGATTGATACCATCGCGGTTGTTCAACGCGCACATCATCATACGCTGTGGAACAGAAATCCACGTTATCACAATGCGCATTTGGATTTTCTGGTGCAACAAGGTCGGGTATTTGAATACTGGACACATGCTGCGGCGTACCTGCCGATGCGGGATTATCGGTTTTATTTGCCAGAGATGGCGGCCATCGCCCAAGGTCGAAAACTCTGGTATGCAAACGATCCGAAATTAAAACGCCATGTTCTTAAACGCATTGTTGATGAAGGCCCGTTACAGGCAAAAGATTTTGAATATCGGGGAAAAAACAAGTTGGCAATGTGGGAAAGAAAGCCTGCCAAATATGCATTAGAGCAACTATTTATGGAAGGCAAGCTCATGATCGCCAGACGGCAAGGCTTCCAAAAAGTCTATGATTTGCGCTCTCGGGTGTTACCTGACACAGTCGATACCAACATGCCATCGCCCCGTGAATGGCATCGTTTTTTGATTCTGAAATATCTTCAAACAAATGGAATCGGGCAGGCAGGTGAAATTGCCTATTTAAGGACTGGCATGAAAAAGGCAGTGCAAATTGAGTTGGATAATATGCGAGAACAGGGCGAGTTGATAGTGATAAACATCAATAACGATAACTATTATACGCTACCACAGACCTTGGAATTGCTTGAAAAACCACTTCCCAGAGCGCGCTTAAAAATCCTTTCACCGTTTGATAACTTGGTTATACAACGTCAACGCATTCTTCGACTGTTTGGATTCGACTATCAGCTTGAATGTTATATGCCGAAACAAAACCGAAAATACGGTTACTTTTGTTTGCCGATTGTGTGGAATGCGGCATTGCTGGCACGAATGGATTGCAAAGCCGATCGGAAAACCAAGTCGTTGATTATTAGAAATCTGATATTAGAACCGTCGGTCACGCCATTGCAACGGTTCGCCAAGGCGTTAGCCAAGGAGTTGAAACGTTTTATGGCATTTAATGGTTGCAATCAACTGCTCGTGCATACGCTATCAGAGCAGTCGATCAGGCAATTACTGCTTGCCAAGTGTACAGGCGTATAGCTTATTTAGTGCTTGCTGAAAATGTTCCAATCTATCTGCAGCATCCGCTATCCTGCTATCTGCACCCAGACATACCCAGATGTTTTATGGTTGACGGCGCAATGCCAAAGTGTTCGTTTACTGTCATACCCTGACCCTGCACTATCATCTTAATCAGGGCGAAATGATGGACGGTGTGACTTTGCAGAAAAACCAGCTCTCGTTGTAAGGTGGAGTCCACTTCAATGGGGCTGGATTGCTGCACAGAGGTGCTACAACTCACCTTAATTGTCCGGCGCGCACTTGCTTCGTCAGCACTTGATATCGCGCTCAGGTTATTCAACTGCACACAAATTTCATCAATTTTTTGCTTGGCGATATGCAAATCCCCCTCATATCGTTGATCGCGTAAGCGCCCGTCATAAGCAACTTTGTTGCCGACTATTGCGCGAGTCATTCCCTTGCTCTTGCCCTCGCCTATGCCTTTGATAAGGCAGAGGTAATGGTCAATGATATGGCGAACATGCTTACCGATGGATGCAGAAGATTCCGCGTCAACTGGACGACTGTATTGTTCAGTGGTAATGTTATTCAATATCACACTGGCTTCTTTAAGGGTGTGGATATTGTGTTCAATCAATTCAGTGGTATGCAATGATTTCTCCTTTAGGTTTGAAATAGACCATGTTATCAGCGAACATACCTGACATTATATCGCATAAGGTGTGAGCCGCTTTGCTTATACACGCCCACAAATGCCCATAGATACGCCCACCCATAGCTATGCCCACAAATATACCCAAAATATGCAGTGGCAGATAGCAACGATTCACTGGGTAATATCCGAATCACCAATGTTATGCCCCCAACTCTGTTTTGCCGATAAATACTGTTTATTCCATTTTGAGATGCCCGCGATGTGTTTCTCGATGGTGATTTCGGTCAATCCAGCAACCGACAGATCTTCAATTTTCTTTGGATTGTTGGTCAATAATCGCATCGGTCGGTTACCCAGAAAATATAAAATCAGGGCGGCCGCATCGCTAAAATCCCGAGAATCAGCAGGCAGCCCCAAAGATTCATTGGCTTGATAGGTGTTTTCTCCAGCATCTTGCAGCAGATAGGTCGCCGCTTTCGCCCATAAACCGATGCCACGCCCTTCATGACCCGCCATATAGACAATCATACCGCCATCCGAGTTCCCGGCAATTCGATTGATTGCCGATGCAAGTTGTGCTCCGCATTCGCAACGTTCTGAGCCAAACACATCGCCAGTTAAACAATTTGAATGAACGCGCACCAATGGACTGTCTGTTTGCGCGGGGTTACCAATCATCAGCACGCTATTCACCGCCATAGACGGCGCTAAATATGCAAACAGGTTTTGACCGGCACTGTCGCGAAGACTGTCTGCCAGCTTCTCTACTTTTTCAAGCTCAGTGCTACGTACTGCCGCATACCAATTAGTCTGATAGGAATGCCCGGTCAAGCGTAATGGCAAAGGGATAGGTCCGAGCAGGTTGATAACCAAACTGTCTTTTCCCGACCCCGCATTGACACTGCCCGCACTAGCAACGCGACTGCCATCACCACGAATACGGACCAGTTTTCCGTCAATAACCAGACGCTCCCGAACATCAGGATTTAAGTAGGTAAACATAAAAATAGCCCTATGTGGAACAGACCAACACGCAACGGATACATAAAGCCGAATAACCAACCCAATCAAAAATGCCTACAAGTGTGCCTGAACAACATCACAAATCAATCTTACTGGGGGAAAATATCAACATTAAAAATTCATATTATCTGTCGATATTTTCCCCTTAAACAACGGCAGGATTCGCAACACGATGCCGTGATGATAGCTCAGGTATGCGACCCTAATCAGGCAGTTTCTTGCGGCAACACCAGATTCAGGACGATGGCGATGAATGCGGCGGGCAACAGGCCTGAAGTTACCATGATTTTGACCGTGTCGGGAAGGTATTGCACTGCTTGCGGCACCAGTTGCAAGCCTAAACCGACGGACAACGAGACGGCGAAAATCATCATATTGCGGCGATTCCAGGTGACCGCCGACAGCAACGAGATGCCGGCTGAGGTGACCATGCCGAACATGACAATGACGCCACCGCCGAGCACCTCGATGGGTACGGTGGAAATGGCGGCACCGACTTTCGGAATCAAGCCACAAACAACCAGAAAAATGGCACCATAGGTAACAACATGACGGCTCATCACGCCAGTCATCGCTACGAGACCGACATTTTGCGAAAACGAAGTATTCGGTAATCCACCGAATATACCCGCCACAGCAGTGCCGATACCATCGGCGAAAGTTGCACCCCGAATTTCCGTGTCGGTGGCCTCGCGTCCGGCACCACCTTGGGTGATACCAGACACATCACCGACGGTTTCAATCGCCGAAATAACCGACATCAAAGTGAAACCGATAATCGCGGCGATGCTAAATTCAAAGCCAAAATGAAACGGATTAGGCAACGCAAAGGGCGCAGCACGACCAATATTACCGAAATTTACCAAGCCCAATGCAATCGCGGCGATGTAGCCAGCGATGATGCCGAGCAGTACTGCGGCCATAGACAACATGCCACGAGTGAAGAATTTCAGCGCAAAGGTGACCACTATAACAATGCCCGCAAGAGACCAGTTCAATAAACTGCCGAATTCCGCGGCCCCGGCATCCTTCGCGGGGTAGCCGCCAGCGGCGTAGATAATACCGACCTTAATGAGTGCCAAACCAATCATCACGACAATCAAGCCAGTAACCAGCGGCGGCAGAGCAAAGCGAATGCGCCCGACAAACGGTGCCAAACAAGCGTGCAACAAGCCGCCGATGAGAACGCCGCACATGAGCGTGCCCATGGCATCCACGCCTTTACCCGCGACCAGCGGAATCATAATCGGGATGAACGCGAAACTGGTGCCTTGTACAATCGGCAAGCGTGCGCCGACCGGTCCGGCACCGATAGTTTGCAACAGTGTGGCGACGCCAGCGAACAATATCGACATTTGAATCATGTAAATCAAGTTGGGGAAATCTGGCGAGTTGGAGCCAAAACCGAAACCAGCGGCACCAGCAATAATGATCGCTGGTGTGATATTACTAACAAACATCGCCAGTACATGTTGGATGCCCAATGGAATCGCCTGTATTAAAGGCGGATGATAATTAGGGTTGGCTAATTGTTCTGATGTGGGTGTTGTTGTTATCATGGAAATATCCTCCTGTGTTAAGTTAATCGTAAATTATAATACATTAAAAAAACAATAAGTTACCAAAGGTCAACGTCTATGCAAGACAAATCAGACTGTTTCCTTAGACTGCCGATAATACGCTATAGCTGTTATTAGTTGCAAGTCAATATGCCTTGTCATACGACTGAAAATCAGCCAATCCACGGTTATGCCTTCAATGTGTCAATGCGCCTTCACAGAGCGGATAGGAATCATACCATGTCGTGCCATTCGTACGCCACATAACCATTGAGTTTAGGAGACTTGAGCGGCAACACAAACAAAGATACTGCCTCCTGACTTCCAAGATGCCGGATGGGTTTCACCACAAACGTCCTATCTGTCCATAACAACAGTAATCATCATAACTCGTTGGTACAATCACTCTGTCCTTACGCTTGTAGCAGATTGATAATATAGGTTTTCATTGAGACCTTTGCACGGAAGATGATTTCGCTTTCAGGCCAGGCAAAAACGCACGGAATGAGGGAGTTTATGCTTATAAATGACCGATTGAGTACGTTTTTAACGCAGCATGCAGGTGAAATGGCTTTCGTGCAAAGGTCTCTCATTGCTAATTATGTTGCGTAGCGGGTTGTTAGTAGGCGAAAGAGATCTCATTTAGGGGCTGTCCTAGATAACTAGTTTAAATGAACTCCAACCCATTGTTTTAATTGAAATAATTAAGATATTGGGTCGCTGTTGTTAAAACGCCACTCGCACTCCTTCAAAAACAGCCCAAAATGCGCCTTGGGAACACCGTTGAATTTGTGCATATGACGCTTCGCCTGACTCCAAAAGTTCTCAATGCCGTTGATGTGATTCCCCTGCTCCGCGAAGCGTTGGGAATGGTTGATGCGGTGGTGCTTGAAATCGCTCACGTCCAGCACATTATAACCGCTCCAACAGTCGGAATAAACGATGCTGTCCGGAACCACTTTACGCTCAATAATTGGCATCAAGGTTGCTGAACAGGCATCCGGGATAATCTTGGTGTAAACCCTCCCGCCCCGTTTGAGTAAGCCAAACACCGGGATTTTCCCCGCCGCTCCCCGACCTCGTTTGCCTTTGCGACCACCGCCAAAATAACTTTCATCGACTCCAATCTCCCCGTCAAAAACCTCATGGCTTTCTTGTTCAAGCTCATATGCGATAATCTCGCGCAACCGGTGATAAAAATACGCCGATGTGGACTTGTTGATCCCAACCAGCAACGCTGCCGTGCGGGCGGTTGAACCCGACACAAAATGCTCGATAAGACGACCTTGTTTATAACGGCTTAAACGACTCTTTCTCATTGATCCCATGATAGCACTCTTTCAGTGTTATCTAGGACAGCCCCCTCATTTATTGTCGCTTTTATTGCCATTTTTATTGTTGTGCCGAAATTTCAGATTCCACCTTGTTGGCAGCTTGAGTATAATAGCGCACTGGTCTTAAACGACAGTAAATTATGAAAAAAGCACTCATCACTGGCATTACCGGACAGGACGGCTCTTACTCGGCTGAGTTCCTGCTGGCCAAAGGTTATGAAGTGCATGGCATTAAACGCCGTGCTTCATCCTTGAACACACAACGCATTGACCACATCTACGAAGACCCTCTATTTAATGAGACAAATTTTCATCTTCATTATGGGGATCTGTCCGACTCCTCAAACATTACCCGCATTGTCAACGAGGTGCAACCTGATGAAGTCTATAATTTAGCAGCCCAATCCCACGTTGCCGTGTCTTTTGAATCGCCGGAATATACTGCAGACATTGATGGCTTAGGCGCCTTACGCATTCTTGAAGCGATTCGCTTTTTAGGGCTGGAGAATAAGACGCGCTTTTATCAGGCTTCAACGTCTGAACTGTATGGCTTGGTGCAAGCAACTCCACAATCTGAAACAACACCTTTTTATCCGCGTTCCCCGTATGCGGTTGCCAAGCTCTATGCCTATTGGATTACGGTCAACTACCGCGAGTCGTATGGCATCTATGCGTGTAACGGCATCTTATTTAATCACGAATCCAGCCGCCGCGGTGAGACTTTTGTAACGCGCAAAATTACCCGCGGTCTGGCACACATTGCGCATGGCTTGGAGCCGTGCTTATACCTTGGCAATATGAATGCCTTGCGTGACTGGGGTCATGCCAAAGATTATGTGCGTATGCAATGGCTGATGTTGCAGCAAGAAAAAGCGGAAGATTTTGTTATTGCCACGGGTCAGCAAATTTCGGTGCGTGATTTTTTGCGCTTATCGGCGTTGCAGCTTGGCATTGAACTTTATTTTGAAGGTGAAGGTCTTGACGAAGTCGCGCGCGTTGCTTCGATAACAGGCGACAAGGCACCTGCGCTCAACCCGGATGATGTCATTGTACGGGTCAACCCGAGCTATTTCCGCCCGTCAGAGGTTGACACCTTACTGGGAGACCCGAGTAAAGCCAGGCGGTTATTAGATTGGGTGCCTCAAGTAACCCTAGAAGAGATGTGCGCTGAAATGATGGCGCATGATTTTGACCAGGCACGTCAAAAATTGTTGTTGAAGCAACACGGTCACCATATCAATCTGAGACCTTTGCACGGAAGATGATTTCGCTTTCAGGCAAGGCAAAAACGCACGGAATGAGGGAGTTTATGCTTATAAATGACCGATTGAGTACGATTTTAACGCAGTATGCAGGTGAAATGGCTTTCGTGCAAAGGTCTCAATCTAACATAAGTACGCATTGAAGTGGCAAATTGTCGTATATTTGTTGCTGGTCATAAAGGGATGGTAGGCTCCGCTATCGTGCGTCAATTGCAAGCTCATTCTGAAGTTGAGCTATTGCTGGTTAGCAGAGATGAATTGGACTTATTCAATGCCTCAGCAGTATCACAATACTTTGTCGATCACAAACCCGATCAGGTGTATCTGGCTGCCGCTAAGGTAGGTGGCATCCACGCCAACAACACCTATCCGGCTGAGTTTATTGGCAACAACCTACAAATTCAGTGCAATGTCATCAATGCCGCACACCAAAATGATGTACAAAAACTATTGTTTTTAGGTAGCTCATGTATTTATCCGAAGCTGGCTACTCAACCCATCGTTGAAACGGCATTGATGAGCGGTGCACTTGAATCCACCAATGAACCTTATGCGGTGGCTAAAATTGCCGGCATCAAAATGTGCGAATCGTTTAACCGTCAATATGGACGCGACTACCGTTCGCTCATGCCAACTAACCTGTATGGCAACAACGATCAGTTTCACCCGCACAACGCCCATGTCATACCTGCTATGATGCAACGCTTTCACCAAGCAGCGACAAGTGGAGCAACAGAAGTCATCGTTTGGGGCAGTGGCAAACCGATGCGGGAATTTCTGCATGTTGATGATATGGCATCGGCTTGTGTGCATGTGATGAGTTTGAGTCAGGATACATTCTTAACCGCAGTACCCGACCCGATGTGTTCACATGTTAATGTCGGTACGGGCACCGATGTGAGCATTGCTGAACTGGCTCACATGATGGCTAACACCGTTGGCTTCAGTGGTCGTCTGGCATTTGACAAGACCAAACCAGATGGCACATTGCGTAAGGTGCTGGATGTCTCGCGCCTCAAGCATCTGGGCTGGGGTTATAACATTGGTTTGCAACAAGGTTTGGCAAGCACTTACGCGTGGTTTTTAGAAAATCAGCATGGTTTGCGTCAATAGATGGGTGAAATGGGTTATCGGATGTTTTGGGAAATGGCCAGCATAAATGCCATTCAATGAGACCTTTGCACGAAAGATGATTTCGCTTTCAGGCAAGGCAAAAACACACGGAATGAGGGAGTTTATGCTTATAAATGACCGATTGAGTACGATTTTAACGTAGCATGGAGGTGAAATGGCTTTCGTGCAAAGGTCTCTCAATATGGGATTAGTGCGCTTAATGAATCGAATCCGTCATAATGAAACAACTTAACAATGTTAGATTTGATTGGATTGCTTTAATCGCTTTATCCATTCCGCTCGTAATTATCAACGTACCATATGCTTCTGAACTTGCGATGATAATATTAGCCTTCAATGGTCTATATTTGTTTTTCAAAGAAAAATCCTTCTCTACCATTCACCCAGATCTAAAAATTTATAGCATATTGGTTTGGAGCTTCTATGTGTCAATCGTGATCTCTGTCATAGGATCAGAAAACTCCTCTGAAGGGTGGCATAAACTAGGTTCCAACATTCATTACTTATTAGCGCCATTTGTCGCCTATGCGATTTACCGCAAAGATTTATGGTCAAGATTTCTAGTGGTTATTAAGACAAGTGTTGTCATTGCCGCGGTATTGGCAACCTATCAATATTTCATTCTTGGTATGGGCCGTGTAGAAGGTGGCGCAACATCATCAACTTTGTTTGGAATTATTGTGGTTATATTTGCTTTTATTTCGATTATTGATATTTTCAAGCAAAATAACAAACAACGTCTCATTTCACTATTTGTTTTTTCTTGTGCTGTTTTTGCTACTATTTTGAGTCAAACGAGAATCGCATTAGTTGAGTTTGTTATTCTATCCATCGCAATGATTTTTATTTGGAGCGCATTGGGAGATATTAATAAAAAAACATTTCTACTTGTCATTGGCGCATACTTGTTCGTCTTTGTGGCGTTATTTTCAAATAATATTGTGCAAAATCGCGTACAGATCGCCGTCAATGAAACAGCGAATTTTTTAGATGGAAGATATTCTGTAGACGCTGTTGGCATTCGCCTATCCATGTGGGAATCAGGATTGGAAGCCTTTAAAGAGAAGCCTTTCTTTGGTCATGGTATTCAGAACACAACCATAGTATCGGCAAAATATGCAAAAGATATAAGCGCCAAAGATCAGTGGGGTAGAGCGAGGCAACTCCATAATGACTATATCAATACCCTCGTTGGCATGGGCTTGTTTGGCTTCATTGTTTTGTTGATGCTTATGTTGACTCCTTTGTTGATATTTATTAGGCGAGTAAAAACACATAAAAGTTATGAAAAAAATGCGGCCGGTGTGATTTTAATCGTGGGGTATCTAAGTATCGCTATCACTGATAGCATGTATACCAATGCGGTTATGCGAACCTTTTTTGTATTCATGTTAGCAATAACTTTAATTAGAGATGGTTCCAATAAATAAGAATTATTGCAAAAAACGAGTTATTGTCAAAAGTGATGTTTGAGCCTGATTCAAGCGGCGATCTGATCAATTACTGTGACTTCGATTCCATCTTTGAATTTGATTCCCGCAACCACTTTCGTCAGGTCATCAAACCCGCGTAGCAGATAAAACAGCATAATGTTGCCACGAATCTCGAGATTGTTGCTGGTATGATTGCAGCATTTCGACATTGACGGATAACCAATCAAAATATTTTCTTTTGACAACGGCGTTTTCACATCATCCAAGCCGTGTCAAAAGGCTCAAGTGGTTAGTTGGCGGTAAATATCGGCGACTTTCAGGGGGAGTTTTCGGACTTCATCAACCACCACAAAACTGGCGTGACCATACATCTGGGGCAGGTAGTCGCTGGCTTCGGTGTCAATGGTGATGCAAAAGGGATGAATGCCACTGTGGCGTGCTTCTAGCAGTGCTTGGCGAGTGTCTTCTATGCCATAATCGCCATGGTAGCCGTCATAATCATCGGGCTTGCCATCGGATAAGGTGATTAGAATGCGGGTTCTGGCTTCAACTTGATTGAGAATGCCGCTTAGGTGGCGAATAGTTACACCCATGCGGGTATAGTCTTGCGGGCGCAGTCCGCTGATGCGAGCGCGAACGTCTTTGTCATAACCCTGTGCAAAGGTTTTAATTTTATAAACTTCACAGCGATTGCGGGTCATACCTGAAAAGCCGTAAATGGCATATTGATCGCCCAGCACTTGCAATGCCTGACACAGCAGGATCAGACTTTCGCGCTCGGCATCGTTGATCCAGCCTTTGGTTGAGCCGCTGACATCAACCATAAAGATAACAGCCGAATTACGCTCCTGCTTTCGCATTTGCGTGTATAAGCGGTTGGTCATCTCAACGCCGGTCTGCATATCGGTGTATGCGGTGACCAATGCGTCCAGATCAATGTTATCTCCGGTCGGCTGGGCTTTCAGTATTTTGTCTTGCTGACGTAATACTTCAAAATGCTTTCTAATATCACCGACCAGATGGGTATACCGTTGCAGCGTCTTTTCGGAGAAATCATCGTAAATTGGCTGTGCCGTTATTTCCCGTAGCGTACACCAGTTTTTTCGATATGTTTGTCGGTGAAAATCCCACTCATCATATAAGTAGCTGTCTTCTCCATCGCCGTTGTCTTGCCAGCTCTCTGCACCGTTAGCTTCATGCTCATTGTCGCCAATATAATCGCCATCACCTGCTACAACCAACCAGTCTTCAGGAATGTGCTCGAAATCCTGAAGCATGGAAGACAAGAGGTTGTCAATGTTGGGCGGCAACGATAAGGGTTTTCCATCCAGTGTTAATTGTGTTGCACCATCGGCATCTTCATGCGCTTCCAGATTGTGGTCGTTATGTTGCGCTGAAACACGGTCGGTTGCCTCGGATTGGGATGCCATGGCATCAGCGAGTGCTGCTTGTAATTGTGATTTTTCGAGTTCAATGCGCTGTTCAATAGCCTGTTCAACGGCATCCAGATTACACTCCCCTTGATATAAAAATGCGTCCGGGCAGGCAAGTTGTAGCGCATAAAGTTGCGTGGTTGCTGCCAGCGTTTCCATAACAGTCGCCCGCGGTGTTTCCAGTGTGTCAATAATTTTTTGCCAAGTTGCATCAGTAACCGATGTCGGCGTATGTAGCGTACACATTTCTCTGCCGAGTCCGGGAAGCTGACGCTGGATACAGGCATTCAGCCTGATTGCCTCCAGTCGATTAAACAATTTAAGTGCGCGGTTGCTGTCGGCAAACTGGGCGATGAGCTCACTGATATGGGGTGAATTCGGGGTCGGTCGCTTGAATGTGCCAAACCACGTTTGTGCCCACAGGTACACTGCCATCACCTTATACAATTGATAGTTTTTTTCACGTTGGTTAAATCGGTTTATCGCGGCGGGCAAGTACAAGGTTTCGGTGTCGGTGAAAACACGACTGCCCGCCTCTATTTTCAAATTCCGCCCTGCCAGACCACAGATAATGGTTTCGAGGATAGTATGCACCTGTTGCAGTGTTACCGTGATATGGCTTAACCGATATTCTCTGGCAAAGGCTTCGATGTCCTCAAAGGCAGCACTACCCGGATACAAGCCTTCCTTGTCATAAATATCCATAGCGTGTAGCAACCACTGACGTGTTCCGTCTATGTCCATGAGTTTCAGGGCAAGCGGAACACGGCGCACAAATTGATACGCCATTTCGGCATTCGAGTTACGGATAACGTCTGTCCAATACAGCGCAAACTGTTGTTGCTGCAATGGCAGTGGAGTTAAACCAAGTGCAAGCTGTTCAGCGGTGCGGCGGCTTGAAAGTGCGGAATCAAGATATTCATCCAGCAACACTTCTATCTTTTCGTAACCGAGTGGTTTTTTGAGTTTTTCGGGCACAGAGATCACAGAGCTATAATTTGAGACCTTTGCACGGAAGATGATTTCGCTTTCAGGCCAGGCAAAAACGCACGGAATGAGGGAGTTTATGCTTATAAATGACCGATTGAGTACGATTTTAACGCAGTATGCAGGTGAAATAGCTTTCGTGCAAAGGTCTCAATTTATCGTTTAATATTTTTGTTGAAAGACTTCAGTACGCTAAACGCTTTATACATTTATTGTTTTTCTCTGCGTTCTCTGTGATCTCTGTGTCTATCTTTTATCAAACATTAAAACGAAAATGCACCACATCGCCATCTTGAATAATATAGTCTTTCCCCTCCAGACGGAGCCTGCCTGATTCTTTGGCAGATTGTTCGCCATTATATTTTATGAAGTCATCATAGGCGATAGTTTCGGCACAAATAAATCCGCGCTCAAAATCACTATGAATCACTCCGGCAGCCTGTGGCGCCGTTGCACCAATTTTCACAGTCCATGCACGGGCTTCTTTGGGGCCAGCAGTAAAATAAGTTTGCAATCCGAGTAGTCGGTAACTTGCTCGAATAATCCGATTGAGTCCGGCTTCTTCAAGCCCCATTTCATCGAGAAACAAAGTGGCATCCTCATCATTTAACTCTGCCAATTCTTGTTCAATAGCGGCGCAAATGGTGACCACTTGCGCGGATTCTTGCGCGGCCATGTGGCTTATGCTATCAAGGTGCGGATTGTTTTGAAAACCCTCTTCACTGACATTGGCAATATACAAAGTCGGTTTGATGGTGAGAAAGCACAACGGTTTGAGTAACTTTGCATCCTCCTTGTTCAGTGGCAGTGAAGTCAACATTTTGCCGTCATCCAGATGCGCTTGCACGGTCAGTAATAACGCCATGATGGCAAGCTGCTCCTTGTCGCCGGATTTGCTATTTTTTTTGGCACGTTGTAACGCTTTTTCAGCCGTTGCCATATCAGCGAGCATCAACTCGGTATTGATGATTTCAATATCCGATGTCGGATTAAGGGTATTGGATATGTGAGTAATATTCGGGTCTTCAAAGCCACGAACAACATGGGCAATGGCATCCACTTCACGGATATGCGTCAGAAATTTATTGCCCAACCCCTCGCCTTTAGAAGCACCAGCTACCAATCCGGCTATGTCAACAAATTCAATGGTGGTAGGAATCACTTTCTGCGATTGCACGATATTTGCCAAATTCGCTAACCGTGGATCCGGCATTTCAACCCGACCGACATTGGGCTCAATGGTGCAAAAGGCATAGTTTGCCGCTTGTGCAATACGCGATCGCGTCAGCGCATTAAACAACGTTGATTTGCCGACATTGGGTAATCCAACAATGCCACATTTAATAGCCATCAATTACCTCATTCATTTTGGAACTTTGGCCCGCGTGTTTATTCCGACTCATACTACCGGCTCTGCGTGTTTATGTGCTGTGTTCTTCGCGGTGTAATGTGTTCATCGCCTTTTGATAATCACCGCAGACAATATCGGGCAAGACGCGCATTGCTCGGTCGAGCGCATCCTCAATCAGTTGTCGCTCGTTTAAGCGTGGTTTCTGCAGGACATATTCGGAAACATCCTGATTGATGTCGGGACGACCTATGCCGATACGGATTCTTAAAAAATCGCTTCTGCCAAGTCTGGCCACAATGTCGCGCAAACCGTTATGACCACCATGCCCGCCGCCTATTTTTAAGCGTACGCTCCCCGCTTGCAGATCAAGTTCATCGTGAATGACCAGTATTTGTGCGGGATCAATGCGATAAAATGATGCCATCGGCGCAATCGACTGACCGCTTAGATTCATAAAAGTATGGGGCGCAATGAGGCGAACCTGTCTGCCACCACAAACAAACAGATCGGTGTCCGCCTTGAATTTTTTTTCTGCCGTGAATGTAATCGAGTACTGCCGTTGCAAGCATTGCAGAAACCAGAACCCGACATTATGTCGGGTTGCGGCATATTGATTTCCGGGATTCCCCAGACCAGCAATCAGAGCAATTCCTGCCTGCTCCATATCAGTACGACATGCTAAAATAGCTGACTCAAATCACAGGCTAATTTCTGTGGTCAACTTCCGGCGGGTGATGTGATTAGCTATCGCTGGGCTCGTCAACGGACTCGTCAGCGGTTGCTTGTTCTGAATCGACTACATCGGCATCTTGATCGGCTTCTGCACCGACTTCATCTGCACTTTCAACCTCAAGACGCGGCGCTAATACCGAAACAACGGCATAATCGTGTTCACCGTCTTCATTGTGTAGCAGCGTGGTGATATTAACGCCTTGTGGAAGTTTAATATCCGACAAATGCAACGATTCATTCAAGTCAAGATGGCTAATATCCAATTCAATGGATTCCGGCAAATCACCGGGTAAACAAGAAATTTCCACGTCATTCATCAAGTGGGAAATAATACCGCCACTGACTCTAACGCCAACACATTCTTGTTCGTTAATGAAATGAATCGGCAACGACATGGTTAAGGTTTTCTTTTCATCAACACGTTGGAAATCCGCATGCAGGACATTTATTTTATATGGATGACGTTGCACGTCTCGAAGAATGGCTTGCTCTTTATTGCCGTCCGTATTGATGACAATAATTGCCGAGTGGAACTCTTCTTTTTCCAGACTGTGAAACAAGACATCATGGTCGATGGCAATATGGACATTCTCCTTGTCGCCACCGTATAAAACCGCAGGCACATCACCTTCACGACGCAATCGTCTGACCAGGTTAGTGCCTGAACGCGCGCGAATTCTGGCGATAAGTTCAAATTGATCTGACATTTTCTTACTCTGCATTTTCTTTCCCTAAATAAGGTTAATCTATAAACAGGTTACTGATTGAGTCTCCGGTCGCAACACGGCGGATTGACTCGGCTAATAGTTTAGCAACACTTAATTGCTTGATTTTCGCACAATTTCTGGCATTTTCCTGCAGTGGAATCGAATTGGTAACCAGTAATTCATCAATTTCTGAATCGTTGATACGTTTAATCGCATCACCAGACAGCACCGCATGAGTACAACTTGCAAGCACCTTGATGGCACCGTGTTCTTTTAATGCTTTGGCAGCCTGACAAAGAGTATTGGCAGTGTCAACCATATCATCAATAAGAATACAGGATCGCTCAGAAACATCACCAAGAATATGCATCACTTTGGCTTCATTCGCTTTCGGGCGACGTTTATCAATGATAGCAAGACTGGTCTCAAGCTGTTTCGCCATTGCGCGCGCGCGCGCAACACCACCGACATCGGGCGATATAACAATCGGATTGGGTAATTGCTTACGCCATAACTCACTCATCAACACTGGTGAGCCGTAGATATTATCCGTGGGAATATCAAAGAAGCCCTGGATTTGGTCGGCATGTAAATCCATGGTCAAGACCCGATCCGCACCCGCAATACTAATCATTTCCGCAACCAGTTTCGCGGAAATAGCAACCCGTGCGGTGCGTGGTCGGCGATCCTGACGCGTATAACCCAAATAAGGAATAACCGCAGTAATTCGACCTGCGGACGAGCGCTTAATGGCATCAAGCATGACCAAAAGCTCCATAAGATTGTCATTACTCGGCGCACAGGTGGGCTGAATAATAAAAACATCGTGACCACGGACATTCTCCATAATCTCCACATTAATTTCACCATCACTGAACCTACCCACGGCCGCTTTACCCAAGGGAATTCCCAAAGACTGCACGACCTCTGTGGCTAGAACAGGATTAGCGTTGCCGGCAAATACGACCAAATTTTCAGGTGATACCATATCTTCTCGATGAAATAAGTGGCTGGGGTGGGAGGATTCGAACCTCCGAAATGCCAGAATCAAAATCTGGTGCCTTAGGCCACTTGGCTACACCCCAATGGATACAAATGACTAAAATAACTTAAATGCTATATCACCTGAACATAAAATCAATAACTGACATAAGGGCTAAGTTCAAAGCGCAAACCACACGCTTGCGACAGCGATCTACAATTAGGGAGCGTAATGTACGGACAGATAACGGCTTCTGCGTTATTTGCACCGCCGCACAACGGCAAGCTGAAATATCGGATAGCCCGCAAAAATCGGGCGTATTTTGATTGCCAAGCCGTTCTATGTCAATGAAAAATTGGAGAAAGTGAATAAATTGATGTTTTTTCCCGCATAATTTGACCATATCACAACAATCCGATAATTTTCGATACCTACGTTATTGCAAGGTTATTACGAGATTATTGTGAGCGGTTGGGTTATTTGATGTAAGTGGCGAACGTTTCGCGATTGCTATCAATGCCCTCTACTTTGACGAGAGCGCCCCCTTGAAAACAGGCTATACCCGAACGAGCAGTAAAGGCATGGAACACGTATAATGAGCAACATCCTGTCATTAGTTTATGCTTGCACGACTCATGGTGACAGACTCAGACTACGCTCAACCCTTCCTGAAGGGGGCCGCTCTGCATGCCCGATAAAGACGGGTGCTGAACCCGGACAGGTGCTTTACTGATCAGCCTATATCGGTGATAATGTCATTTATGGGCATCTTGATGGATTGTCTTTTTCCACGATTGCGGCAGTGGTTTTCTCGTGTCTATCATAGACATTGCGGAGTTGCGCGCGAGACTGCTGTGCAATCACGAAAAAATCCTGATGACTAGAGATGCCCTCAGGTCATTGGCGGATACCTCGCGTACTTGCCAACTTTTGTGTCAGACAACAACCATACTGGTTGATTTGTGCTAATTTGAGGAGAATATCATTATGAAACGTCGTGAACTGTTAACAGGCGGTGTCGCCGCCGCCACGGGTGTTCTGGCTGCGCCAGCAATTGCTCAAAGTCGTGTTGAAATTACCATGGTGTCCACTTGGCCGAGGGATTTCCCCGGTCTGGGGACGGGTGCCCAGCGCTTTGCCAAGCGTTTGTCCGATATGAGTGATGGGCGTATTGTCGTTGAATACTTTGCCGGTGGTGAACGGGTTAAGCCATTCGATTCCTTTGACGAAGTGGCCTCGGGTAACGCACAGATGTACCACGCGGCTGAGTACTACTGGAAAGGCAAGCACCCGGGCTGGGCCTATTTTACCACAGTGCCATTCGGTCTGACTTATACCGAAATCAATGCCTGGATACGATTCGGCGGTGGACAGGAGCTGTGGGACGAATTGGCAGGGAAGTCTGATCTTAAGGGTATTATGTGTGGCAATACCGGTGTGCAGATGGCTGGCTGGTTCCGTAAGGAAATGAATTCTGCGAATGATTTTAAGGGTCTGAAAATGCGTATTCCCGGTCTCGGCGGTGATGTCCTTGCCAAACTCGGTGCTTCTCCAGTCTCGCTACCCGGCGGTCAGATTTACGAAAACCTGGTATCTGGCGCAATTGATGCGACCGAATGGGTTGGTCCCTGGAACGATGCGGTGATGAAGTTTTATGAAGCGGCGAAGTACTATTACTATCCGGGCATGCACGAGCCCGGTGCGATGCTGGCATGTGGTATCAACAAGACCTTCTGGGAGGGCTTGTCTAAATCCGATCAAATCATGATTGAAGCGGCTGCGGCTACGGAAAACGATGTCATGATGTCGGAATATAATGCCAAAAATGGTGAGTGGTTGGCTAAACTAATCGTGGAACAGGGCGTGCAGTTAAAACGCTTTAATGATGATATTTATGATTCATTCGGTGAAGCGGCAGAAGAGGTATTTGCCGAAGTGGTTGAACACAGTGATTTAGCACGGCGTATCCACCAAAGTTTCGTTGCGGCACGGATTAATGTCGGTGCCTGGGCGAAAATTTCCGATCAGGAATATGTTAGACAACGAAACCGGGTGCTTGGGCTATAGATTGTGCCGCTAACTGAAAACGGAGTCTTCACTGACTCCGTTTTTTGCCGAGCTATTATTACCTGTCTGACACACGCGCAGGCAGTAACGCTATGATTGGCGTATGCAGTTGCGCTCGCTCGATTGAATAGCTACGCTTAATGTCGTTGCTAAGCGCAACCAATCTGATGCCGTCCTCTGCCTCTAAAAACCTAACCTTGGTGACCATGTTGCGCTTGCTGGCGGCACTGATGGTTATGCTGGTATTGCTGTTTTTATTCAATAACTATCTGGTTTTCTGGCGTGGTTGGCCTGAATTCTTGTCGATATTTTCTACCACCCCTTCCTCACTGTCTGCCATATCAGCCCAAAGCTGGCTTCAAGGCTTCGGTTTTGCCACAATATCGGTTGTTATGGTATTGCTGGTACCAATCACTTCGGCAAGGTCGTTGCGAGACGATGCGGATATGTATGCCGGTCTGGTGGCGTATATCATTCGGGCAGCCTACTGGTCGGTATTGCTAATCGGATTGGTGGATATGCTGATTTCCTTTCTGCGGGTTGAGCGGTTGCTCGAAACACTGCTCGGGTCACACCTAACCAAGCAACTGGGAATACCCGTTTTTCGAGGCACTTATGTCCATTACCCCTTGCTGGCGGTGTCTCTGGTAATTGCCTGCTTTACCCGTTCACTCGGCTTTATCTGGCTGACTATTCTGGTGGTAATGGCAGAATTTCAGGTTGTGGTATCGCGTTTCGTGTTTTCCTATGAACAGGTTTTTATGGGTGATTTGATCCGCTTCTGGTATGCCGCCCTGTTTTTGTTTGCCAGCGCCTATACCTTGGCGCAGGAAGGTCATGTGCGCGTGGACGTGCTGTACGCTCATTTCAGCAAGCGTGGCAAGGCATTGTCCAATATCGCCGGCTCGCTCCTGCTGGGTCTGCCACTGTGCTGGACTATCATGCTCCAAGGTATGTCCCGCAAGACTTCCAGCATCAACGGCCCATTACTCGGTTTTGAAATTTCCCAGAGCGGGTATGGTATGTATGTCAAATACCTGATGGCAGGGTTTTTATTGGTTTTCGCAGTCTCTATGGCCATTCAATTTGTCAGCATTTTCCTCGAAAATGTCGCTGATTTACGGGATGAAGCGGCACGGCCGTCACATTCAGACAGCGCAAGCACCTCCATCACCTGACACGATTACGTATGGAACTGGTCTTTTTAATCGTTCTGGTAGTGCTGATGATTCTGGCGTTGACGAGCGGATATCCCGTTGCCTTCGCATTGCCCGGTTCCTCAATTCTGGCAATCGCGCTGGCTGCACTGTGTGGCTACTTGTTTGCCGGAGATGCCAGTGCCTACTTTGTTCAGGATGGACCGGTGCAATGGCTCAGCGCGGGGGTAACCAATTTTCGCAGCCTGTATTGGAATGTTGAGCGCGATACGCTGATTGCCATTCCGTTGTTCGTATTTATGGGTATTATGTTGCAACGCTCAAAAATAGCCGAAGACTTGCTGGTGGCGATGGCACAGTTATTTGGTCCGGTTCCTGGCGGACTGGGTGTTTCTGTGGTGTTTGTCGGCGCGTTGCTGGCAGCAACCACCGGCATTGTCGGAGCAACCGTGATTGCCATGGGGCTGATTTCGCTACCAGCGATGCTCCGCAACAACTACGCCAAGCCACTGGCATGTGGCACAATTTGTGCTTCTGGCACACTCGGTCAAATCATCCCGCCGTCCATCGTGCTGATCATCCTTGCCGACCAACTTTCGAGCGCGGTCGATCAAGCAAGCACGCTCCGTAAGGCTGACTACAAGGCTAGCACCGGCGAGTTCTCTATGCCATCGGAATTTGACATCACTTCAGCCAGTGCTGGCGATATGTTCATGGGCGCACTCATTCCTGGCATCATTCTGGTGGGACTCTATATGGCATATATCCTCATCCGTGCCCTAATTCGTCCCGATAGCGCACCACCTGTGCCTTATGAGGGTAAATACAATCGCGAATTTGTGTTGCGCATACTGATTACACTGGTACCGCCGTTATTGTTAATTTTCATCGTACTTGGCTCCATTATCAGTGGCGTTGCCACCGTCAATCAGGCCGGTGCCATTGGTGCTGTCGGCGCCCTAATTATGGGCGGATACCGCTTGATGGAGGGCAAGCCCACAGCCTATCTACCCGCAATACTCGCTGTGCTTGCCATTATCACTATATTGGTGTTGTCGAATCTGTTTGATTTGAATATCAAAAATATAGAAACAGAGCGTAACCGCATTGGCATCGCTTTGGCAGCACTGGCAACGATAGTGCTGCTGGTTGCGGTGATATGGAGTGCCTGGCGCACCTATATTATTGACGACACCCTGCGCGGAGTTATGGTTGAAACGGCAAAAACAACCTCGATGGTATTTATCATCCTCATCGGTGCCGCTATGCTCACTGCCGCGTTTCGCGGATTTGGCGGCGAGCAATTGGTACGAGAGTTTCTGACCGGACTACCGGGTGGATTCTGGGCTCAGTTCACCGTCGTCATGATGGTCATTTTTCTGCTTGGTTTCTTCCTCGACTTTATAGAAATTGCCGTCGTCGTCGTTCCCATTGTCGCGCCCATCTTGTTAGCAGAACCTGCCGCTAATGTAACTGCGGTTTGGTTGGGGGTAATGATTGGATTGAATATTCAAACCTCATTTTTAACCCCACCCTTTGGATTTGCGTTGTTCTATCTGCGCGGTGTCGCCCCGCTCAAAGTTAAAACCACCGACATCTATAAAGGTGCGGTTGCATTTATCGCATTACAATTAGCAGGACTTGTTATCGTCGGCTTTTTCCCAAGTTTGGTCAACTATATGCCGTACCGAACCCACTTGACATCGGAAACGGCACCACCCCCCATTAACCCAAAATTACAGCTTTGCATAGAGCGCAGGGTCTTTACCGAATACCGAAATAACCGTGCTGACATCATCAATGCCATCAATCAAGCGCAGACTCTGGATTTATCCATTCTGCCCGAACACTACCGCGTTGCGCTGGCTGATGGTTTTGTCAAGGCAGGTCATACCTTTGCGCTGGTTGATCAAATTGCTGCCACCGAATCGGCACTGCACACTTATACCGACAGTTATGCCCCGCTACAACGTCAAGTCAGGCATATCCACAACCGGATTAGAAAAATCGAATACGACATTAAACAAAGTGAAATTCGCCATAATCGACTCAAGCGCAACCCCGAGCGTAGCCAGAACCCAATCCGGCAATCAGATCAGTTGGAGCAGAAAATCACCCAATTACATCACAACAAACAAGTCCTACTAAAACGTATTCCGACGCACTGGAAGGCAGCAAAAGCAACCTATACTAGGCTTGCCAATGAGGATACAAAAGCCCGTCAAGCCTACCGAAGAAATGTGGATAGTGCCTTTGAGCCACTCGACAATACGCGCCGCGTCATACGACAGAGCGTGGCCTTAGCGGCACTGAAAAATTCACTGATGCGTCTTGAAAAAATCATTACCAAGCCGTCTCAGGGTCAGGCAATAGCACAAATCAAACAGATGGAAAGTGCATTAAACAACATCAACGGAAGCCACCATATCAAGTCAAAACTAGCAAAATTCCGCCGCCAACTCAAGCACAACCTGCTGGACAACGAATCAACTCTGAACGAAGCAAACCAACTATTGCAACAAGCAATCACACTATTCAACAACGAAGTTGCATGGCGCAGTGCCGCAGAAAAAACACTGCTACCCGCGCTCAATCAGTATAACGATGCCATAAAAGACACTATCGGCATTCGTTTGCAAAAACGCCTGACCACCGCACAGGCAAAAGACATCGCCGCCTGCCGCTCAGGACACCGCGATATTTCTCTGAATTTTTGATTGTCCGTAACACCGTCAAAATGACAGATCACACACAAACTATCAATACCGAATTGAACCCAACAGCAAACCGATTACATTGATGCGCTCGGGTAATGAGTGTGCACAAAACACCACGCACCGCTATCAATCTCGTTTTTAAAAATACTAAAGACTGATACATGATGATCATGATTCTTACCTACGAGATATCTAAAAGATTTTAGCCCGGGTAGGTAAACAGACTGCCCTCACCACGTTTTGGCAATATGCAAACAGCGTCTCCAAATCCAGTTTGGCGGTTGGGATATTCAGTTTAATCACTCAGTGTTTAGGATAACGTGGGATATAGCGGATGATCCGCTCGCTCTGACAAGCGCATTCATAAGCTCATCGCTGTCGAGGAAATAGTGACATATTTCTTCATCATTCACCACCAGCACCGGAACATATTCATGATAATGCGTATACCAATGTGCCTGCTCTTCAATATCTCGCATCTGTACGTTCACAGCGATTTGCCCGGCAAGGTTTTTAATAAATTCAATGAGCTTTACTTCCATATCTCCACATAAGTGGCAGTCCTGATGGCTATAAAAAATAATTTCTACCGGCTTTTGCGCGCTACCTACATCGGTTTGATTTGCAGTCATGGCTTTTTCTCCTGCTCATTAACTTGCCCGTTAGTCTGCTCGTTAATTTTCTGGAGAAATTGATTCTCATCCAGCATTTCTATGCCAAGTTGTTGCGCCTTGTCCGCCTTTGCTCCGGCATCTGTGCCGACAATCACATAGTCGGTCTGCTTGGAAACGCTACTGGTTACTTTAGCCCCTTGGGCTTGCAATCGTTTTTTTGCCTCCGAACGCGACATGTTCAGGCTTCCAGTAAGCACCAGCGTTTTTCCCGAAAAAATACTGTGCATTATCCTTTTAGCCTGCTCTGGCTTGGGCAAATGTATGCCCACAGATAATAATTTGTCGATAACCTGCTGGTTATACGGTTGCTTAAAGAAGGTCTGAATACTGCATGCGACCAAGGGACCAATATCGGGAATGCGCTGAAGCTGTTCGCTACCATCAGCACTGTCGTCCATAACCGCTTGCAGAGTCAACAAGCTGTCAGATAAGGTTTCCGCTGTGGTTTCACCAACCAACGGAATGCCCAGCGCATACAGAAACCTTGCCAAGGTGGTGGTTTTGCTTTTTTCGATAGCTGCAAACAGGTTGGTCGCTGATTTTTCTGCCATTCTCTCCAAACCGCTAATCTGCGCTACGCTCAAGCGGTACAAATCGGCAACATCACTAATCATTTTATCGTCCACCAGTTGCTCAATCCGTTTATCACCGAGTCCTTCAATGTCCATCGCCTTGCGACTGGCAAAATGTTTGATGCTCTGTTTCTTTTGTGCATCACAAAACAGTCCACCACTACAACGCGCAATAACACCCTGCTCTTGATAGACAATCGGCGATTTGCATATCGGGCATTTTTTCGGCAGCTTGAATGCTTTGGTATGTTTGGGTCGTTTTGAATGCACCACCGAAACCACTTCGGGAATAACATCACCTGCCCGCCTAACAATAACACTGTCGCCGACACGGACATTCAGACGTTGGATTTCTTCGCCATTATGTAGGGTCGCATTGGAAACGGTAACACCACCGACAAATACCGGCTGAAGCCGTGCCACAGGGGTAATGGCACCAGTTCTGCCGACCTGAATTTCGATGTTCTCAATCCGGGTCATTTCTTCCTGAGCAGGGAATTTATGCGCCATCGCCCAGCGAGGTGCTTTGGCAGTAAATCCTAAACTGTGTTGCCAATCAATTCTGGACACCTTATAGACCACACCATCAATAGCAAATGGCAGGGCATCACGTTGCTCCAGCAACTGTTGATAATAGGTCAAACACCCCGCTATACCTTTAACCGGCTGAATCAGATTGGTTACTGGCAAGCCTAAATTTTTTAACCATTGCAGGGATTCCCAATGCGTATTCGGTACATCTGCGCCGACAACCTCGCCTAGCGCATAGCAATAAAGACTTAATGGTCGAGATGCGGTGACTGCCGGATCCAGTTGTCTCAAGCTACCCGCCGCCGCATTTCTGGGGTTGACAAATAATTTTTGTCCGAGCTGTTTTTGTGCCTGATTCAATGTGTTGAAATCCGCTATGCACATAAAAACCTCGCCACGCACCTCCAGCACTTCGGGCACTTCAGACAGGGCAAGCGCAGCGTGGCTATTGTGTAATTGTGTTTTTCCATGCAATACCTTGCGCATATTATGGGTAATGTTTTCCCCTTTCCTGCCGTCTCCTCGAGTCGCCGCCTGCACCAACCAGCCTTTCTCAAACCTGAGGCTAACCGCTAAGCCATCCAGCTTTGGCTCGGCGACATAATCCACTTCCCCCTGATCCAGCTCAATCAGCTCTCTCACTTTACGATCAAAGCTGACTATTTCCGCTTCTGCAAAGGCATTGCCCAAAGAGCGCATCGGCGTTGTATGAACCACTTCCGAAAATGTTTTTGCGGCTACTCCAGCCACCTTTTGTGTCGGCGAATCCTCGGATTTCCATTCGGGATGGCAATCCTCCAGCGCAATTAAACTGCTGAGAATTCGATCATATTCGCTATCGCTAATCTCCGGATCGTCTAATTGGTAATAGCGATAGTTGTGGTATTCAAGCTGCTCCTTCAACACCATGATTTGTTGCTGTGCGTCTTTTGATGGCTTTTTGGGCATCCTTATTACCGACCCCGCTTTATCTCAGGGTGTACATCAAAAAATTCTGACTGCCTCATCACTTCCCGGCATCATACCATGCGCTGTCATATCCTCAGCCACCTGTTCAATGGACAGACGAATTTGACGAACCGTTTCCTCGGACAGATCGCCACAATTCGGAGCAACCGCATCGCCTTTTATTCGCCCGGCAAAAGCTTTTGCGGTATGAACCATTTCGGAAAACACCGCACCCGGCGAATGATTGACACCAAGTTTAGTAAAAAATATGACCCCACGAGTAGAAAAATCAGCCAGATTCTCAAAGTCGAATTCCCCGGAATCACTCATATTCGCCAAGCTGTATAAGCACACCTCGGCCTTGTTCCTCATCTTATTGCGAACAAAGTAATTGTTTGCGTTGCGCTTGAAGCCGAGTTGTGTCGCACACTGATTGATAACACTGCCGTTCAAGTAGTCTGTCCCTTGTGCCATGACATTAACCACAAACATCGCTTGATAATAACGTATGAAATCGGCGATAGCGTTAGCTTGTTGCCAGGCACTGTCAAGAGGTGCCATAAAGGCAAAAAGCCGATTGGTTCCCCTTGCCAGATTTGCCACCAGATTTGAGAACTGCTGTAGCTCGGTTTCGCTAACCGCCCCCTGTTGATCGGCTAATTGAAGAGTTACGATAATGTCGCCAAAGCGAGCGTCTTCAGATTCCTTTTCCAAATCACACCAGTTTTTTTCAGGTATTTTAAGACCCAGTATGCGATTATCCTTGGACAGGACTGATCTTGCCTGACGGAATTGCGCTAATATCGCCTCACGACCAATATCACTCTCACCATGCAGCCTCACCCAATAGTCTATCTGGCTAATGCGGTCAAAGCCGTCAATGTTCGGATAGCTATAGTGGCTTGGAGAAGCTACTTGCACGGTATCCAGCAAAGGCTGTTCTGTTTCCCGTTCTGGTACTGTACCAGATTCGGGTACGGTTTCCAGCGAGTTATCCTGAGCGGGTACTTCATCACCGTATAAACCGTTGTCTGGCACATCATCCTCAACTGCTACGGACAACTCCGTCTCATCCGGCACATCACCGCTCTGGCTTTGTTCGCTCACCTGCTCGGCCTCTTTCTGCGCATATTCAACGGCAAAGTCGCTCTGCATTGACTCGTGCAGTCCCCGATCCAGTTCAGCCGCATCATCGGTTAAATCTGTCAACGAAGCCGCATCCATCCACTCTAAATCACCTGATCGTTTCGGTATCTGTAGCGAATAAAAACCGTCTGAATAGGATGCAGATGTCGAGTCAAGCTCACTCTCAGGGGCATGCGTGTCGGTCACATACTGTTGTTTGGCCACATTTTCAACCATCTCGTCCCACTTACGATAATCTAAATCGTCCTCTGCCTGCGACATCTCTACTTGCTGGTCCTGTTGATCATCCTGCTGGTCGTCCCATTGAGGGTCAGCGTCCACTGCCCCGCTGTTTATTGAAGCACCACTGACACGACAATCAAGCACCGGAATATCATCCAAATTGTCGTCATTGGCATCACTGTTTTCGGCAGTCATATCCTGATTTGAACTCGCAACAGTCGATTTTACCGATGTTGACTTGCCCTGATCCAGCCACATCGAAATCAGATAAACAGCAATGATGAGTAAGGCACCAATAGCCACTAACGCAATCTGCAAACTCATATTAGTTTCTCAAACTCGGCCGCAAACTCGGTATGATATTCATGCTTACAATACACCATTATTGTGGTGGCTATTCAACCTATTATTACTATTCTCACCATTATTGAACAGCCATTTCAATAGCCTGCTCAATGTCAACGGAAACCAATCTGGACACCCCGGCTTCTGCCATTGTAACACCGACCAGCACATCCATGGTTTCCATGGTGATTTTATTGTGGGTTATCACAATCATTTGACTGATTTCAGCGAGAGATTGCAACGTCTGGCAGTAGCGGTCAGCATTGGCATCATCCAATGGTGCATCAACCTCATCCAGCATACAAAATGGTGCCGGATTGAGTTTGAACAACGAAAACAGCAACGCCACCGCAGTTAACGCTTTTTCCCCACCCGACAACAAGTGAATATGGCTATTGCGTTTCCCCGGAGGGCGCGCCATCACGCCAATACCTGCGCTCAGCAAATCATCGCTGGTCAGGTAAAGCTCGGCCTTGCCACCGCCAAATAGTTTTGGGAAAAACTCATTAAACCCGGCATTGATTTGGTCAAAGGTCTTCTTAAATCGAGAACGCGACTCCCGATCTATTTTACGAATGACGTTTTCCAGCGTATCCAACGCTTCGCTCAGATCAGCATGCTGGGTATCAAGGTACTGCATACGCCTGCTCTCCTCATCAAACTCTTCAATGGCAACCAAATTGACCGGACCAATACGCGCAATTTTTAATTCAATGTCGGCAAGGCTCTCTTGCCACTGTTCAACCGTTGCCTCCTCCGCAATTTCTGCCATACATTGTTCAACATGGTATCCCTGCTCATCAATCAATTCTGCCTGCGTCTCCCTACGTACCAGAATTTCCTGCTTGGTGAGCTGCTGTTGTGCTAGCGATTCCCGCGCATCATTAACCCGATCGACATCACCTGAACGATGTACATTTGTCTGCACAATTTTGTTGTCAAAACTGGTCGCTTTATCTTTGGAAAATGCAAACTGCGCATCTATATCCAGTTTCTGATCAAGCAATTGCTCCAGCTCCGCCTCCAATTCGCTAATAGATTCGCTCGGCTTACCATGCTTTTCGGTCAAATCCACCAAACGCAACGCTGAGCGTTCGCCTTCTTGCCTAAGGCGTTGCAGATTTTCTCGTATGGATTCAATGCCGGCTTGCAACCGTTGCTTGTGCAATTCCTTTTCATGCAGTCTCTCCCGTTCCCGACTGACGGCAGTACGACGCTCAACAACCTCTGCATTCAACTGTTCACGCCGATTGATTAATTTTTGACGTTGCTGGTCAAGGCTTCCGCTTTGCTGCGTTGCCACTTCCAATAACGCGCTGGCGTTTTCAATTTCACGGCGATCATTGACTATTTGTGCCGATAAATCTTCAAATTCTCTGCTTTGTTTGTCTATTTTCTCCTGCGTTTCCAGATACTGTGCCTCCTCGCGACCAAAGCGATTATGTAACGATGACATAGTCGTACGCAGTGCATTCAATTCAAGCCGTTGCGACTGCAATACGGATTCAATATCATTACGCTGCTGATCCAACTGCTCAATTTCCTGATCGGCTGGCTCCAGCAACCGCATAATTTCCTGCCGGCGTCGTTGTAACTGACCGATTTCCTCATCTCTGACCAAAACACCAGTCTCCATCTGGCTCTGACTGGCAAAATCAATCCAGTTTGCCCCTAGCAGCACACCATCTCGGCTGACGATACATTCTCTGCCAACCAGCATAGCTTGATGTGGCAGAGCGCTCTCCAGAGAATCGGCAACATAAATCCCCGCAAGCAATGCTGATATGTTGGTGTTTTTAGCTTCAATCTTGTCAATGAGTCGAGACAATTTGATGCGATCCTGTATCGTCTCAAGTGGCTGTTCGGTAACCGTAGCCGCAATCAATGACAAGCCGAAGTTAGGTGGGTTCTGTAATATGTCCACGCTAATCTCCTCGCTACAAACCGCCCCGAGAAACCCGTTCAAAACCCGATCTGCGGCGCCTTCCCAGCCCTCCGACACTTTGATATTTGCGGCTAACTTCGGCGCATTTTTCAAACCACTGTCGCCAAGCCAGACCTCCAGTACATCATTATCAACGCCCAGCGCCGCATCCTGAATTTCCTGTAATGACTCCAACCGCGAAACCGTTTCCTGTAACTGCGTTCTGACATTGGCCGCTTGATTGCGCTTACTTTCCAGCTCTGCCGAAAGATGTTTTATTGCCGTCTCCGATGCCTGAAATTGTTTTTCAGCTTCCTCATAGTAGCTGTCGTGGTTTGCTACCTCAAGTCGCAGTGCGTCAATATCCATAACTGAAAACTGCTGTTTTGAAACTGATATTTGCTGTTCCAGTTCTTCCTTGTTGTGTAATGCGCCTTGCAGATGTTGCTCAAGATATTCAATTCGGGATTTTTGGATGGCCGTTTGTTGCGCGGGCACACGGGATTGCTCAGCAAATGCCTCCATTTCAATCAACCAATCCTGTAATACCCTTTCCGCCTCAACCAAGCCGGTTTCAGCCTCATTGCTGGCCAACTGCAAGGCTGAAAGCTCGGGTGAATTTTTCTCAAGGGCTTCATCCAATTGACACTGTTTTTGCGTATCCGAGTCTATTTTCTGCTGCCGTTCAAGCTGACTCGAATTGAGTCGATCTAACTCCTCGATCTGCGATTTTTGGGTTTCGTTCTGATACTCAAGACGCTGTTCAAGATTGGAAATATCCGCACCAAGACGATAAAACACCTGCTGTATCTCGTTATTGTCTTCGTGGGCTTGTGTTTGCTGTTCACGCAAGGCCTCAAGCTCGGCTTCGGTTTGCCGTTGCGATGCCAGTGCGGCTTGCAGGGTGTTTTCAAGTTTCGCGGTGATCCGCTCTTGCTCGCTCAGTTGCTGATCGAACGCATGCAGTCGCAACACCTGAAGCTGACCATTTATTTGTCGCTCTTGTTCCTTGAGACTCTTATATCGCCTTGCCGATGCCGACTGTCTTTTTAATCGGCGTAGCTGTTTACCGAGTTCATCACGAATATCCGCAACCCGCTCCAGATTCTCTCTGGTACGGGCAATTCGGTTTCCAGTTTCTTGCCGTCGATCCTTGTACTTTGAGGTGCCTGCTGCTTCTTCCACAAACAAGCGCAAATCTTCCGGTCGGGCTTCAACAATGCGGCTGACCATCCCTTGCTCAATGATTGAATAGGATCTGGGCCCAAGACCAGTGCCTCGAAACAAGTCCAGCACATCCCGCCGTCTGGTTTTTATATTGTTAATCGCATAGTTGGAAATACCATCACGAGTCAGGGTTCGTTTAACCGAGATCTCAGCAAACTGTCCATAGCTGCCCGGGGCACGTCCATCGCTATTATCGAAAATTAGCTCAACAGCGGCTTTACCGACCGGCTTTCGTGTTGAGGAACCATTGAAAATAACATCTGCCATGTTGTCGCCACGCAGCATTTTCGCAGACGATTCTCCCATCACCCAACGCACCGCATCAATGACATTAGATTTCCCGCATCCATTTGGTCCCACCACCCCGACCAAATTGGCAGGAAGCAGAATGTCGGTTGCATCAACGAAGGACTTAAAGCCGGATACTTTTAATTTCTTGAGCCGCATTCAATGTATTTTTATTATCCTTAAAGCATGAGTGAACGACGCTTTTACGTCAGCTTACTGAGGTTTGAGCAAACAGCCTGATGTTCACGGAAGCGCGATTATACTATTGCCGACGGATGCTGGCTAAGAAAAAATGAAAAATATGTCCGCTCTCAGCCATTGTGCGCATCCTGTGCCGATGTTGAAGCGACTATTGCTCAATTCCCGCTATCACTTGCGGGAACGGTCAGTATAATCTACTGCTTCTTAATCAGGAACTCTAATAGGAGACCTTTGCACGGAAGATGATTTCGCTTTCAGGCAAGGCAAAAACGCACGGAATGAGGGAGTTTATGCTTATAAATGACCGATTGAGTACGATTTTAACGCAGCATGCAGGTGAAATGGCTTTCGTGCAAAGGTCTCAATAGATATTATCAACCCACCTATAAACCGATCTAATAAGCAACAAGCGACTTTATTTCGTGAGCAAGCATTCTGATCGAGCGGTATCGGGGTTTTGAAATCGTCAATGCGGCAGGGCAAGCCTGTTGGGTATATTAAAACGAGGTGGCAAGGTTGACACCTACAGATAATAGCCGATGCGTATTGAGCTCATGGATAAAAATTTTTCAAAATGTCCACCAGTAGGCAGCGTAAATATGTCGCTCTATTATTCTGGCTTGCATGCCGATAATATTTAAATTCATCCGGAGGATTAATCGTCTGCTGGAATGATTTGTTATGTAAATACCTCTAAAAATATTTTATTTATATCAGAGTCAAAATTTTCATTATTAATATCCGTGTGAGGTATATCAAGGTTCTGCAATACCTTGTTAAACCTTTTAAACCCATTATTCTCTCGTAGTTCCACCCATTCAACATTACGTTGTTTTAATTGCGTCTTGTTTTGGTCTGATAATTTATCGGCGATGAACACCGAACTATCTCTTGCTATTACAGCATCAGCGCTTTCCGGATTTCCTTTGCCCATTAGTTTTACTTCGCATTTATATTCCTTTTCTTTGCTAATCAGAAAAAAATCTACCTCTCTATTTACCACTCCTTTTTTAATCCTTTTGGATCGTGGTTTTATGGAATAACTTTTACTAGGAACAGAATATAATTTGCAAAGAGTTATCATTAATGGCTCCTCTGTTTGCTTCCCAGCAGTACTCCATAAGCCGCCACGCAAAGCGGCTCTTTTAACCGCTAAAGCGTTAATAACAATTAGACTTTCATTTATGTCTAACTCAACACTAACTTTATTGAATCTTATTTGTAATGAAAGATTTAGATCTTCTATTTCTGTTAACTCATTAATAGCGTTGTAAAGCGTATCATAGTGTTCATGCGATGCTTCAATTACTACTTCACGAGTTCCTGAATTATACATATTGGTTATAGTTTTTTTGTTGAGTCCAGAATTAATGGCTATTTCATCTGTAGGTAAATTAGTGTTTAGCATTTCTTTTTTATACCAATCGGTATTAATATTTTTGCTATTGAGTTTGGCTTCAGCAACTCTTTTGAAAAAATCTATTGCAAACTGGAGAAATTCGGCATTGATTAATGTGACTATTTCTATCCGATAATCATCTCCGTTTAGAAGGTTTTTAATTATATTTTTAGTTGCCTGCTCCGTTAATGTCATTCATTTAATACTCTTTTTAAATTCGGATAATTGTAAAAATTTACTTTCCCTTTTTTTAAAAATTCTCGAATCATCTTTTTTTGCCAAAGATCGCATGTATTCGAAGTACTCTTTTTTTTGTTCCGTTAAGAAAAAATATCTATCTGAGTATTTCGCTGTTCTGCCAAATGTGCCACTACCTGCAAAAGGGTCAAAAACCAAATCATTTTTAAACGAATAATATTCAATAATCCGTTTGCATAAATCCACTGGAAAAACAGCTGAATGAGTTTTATTGAATGTTGGATCAATTTCCCAAACATTAGAAGTTTCATAACCATCTGCCACTTTACTTTCTTTTACCGTTTTCCAATCATATTGTCGTATATTCCAATCAATAAGTTTATCGGTTTGTTTTCTATATACCATTAAATATTCTGTTCTGGCATTTGGTTTATATGCCAAAGGTTTTCTATGTTGTAAGAAACCAGCATTTCTATTTTTTACGCTAGCCTCTGGTTTTGCCCAAATAATATCATCAATAAACTCCCAGTCCATTTTAATAAGAAAGTTATGAATATCAAATGGGATGGGGTATCTTTTAGAGGAGTATTGCCTACTAATTCTTGGGACAATTACGGGTGATGTGTTTACTATTAAAAACCTCCCCTCCTTTGTTTTATCAAAAGTGAGCTTAAAAACTTCCTCTAAAAAAATAAGATAAGATTTATAACTTTTGTATATTGAATAATCTCTCGCATTGTAATAGGGTGGGGAGGTAAACGTTAAGTGAAAACTTTCGTTGGGTATTTCCTGTAAAACATCTCTAACATCACCTAACACAACAGTGTTTTTTAGATAATTATAGGATTCTTTATGTTGTAGTTTGTCATGAGATATTTTTTTTGAACTAAAATACTCCTTTTTTATCACCGTTTTAATGACTTCGTTTTCATGATTTATTAATTCCTGCAATCTTTTATCAATCTTACTTCGTCCTTTAAATACCAATAATCCTCTTATTGCCTGACTAACAATTTTGGGATCCTCATCACCCAACAAGTCAAGTAATGTATCAATAGTTTGTTCATTTCTCATTCTACCAATAGATGATACTGCCTCCCTTCTTATAGTTGTTGCTTTATCGTTAGTGGCAATTTCTGATAATACTGTAAGATTGGAGATGTTATTAACTTTTCCAATATTTCTTACTGCATTTAATCTAATTTTTTTATTATCATTAAAAAGCAACTCTTTAATCCAAGCATCATCAAACTCATCTGGAAGACGCCCTAAATTATTAAGAATAAATAAAATACTTTTATCATCATCAGTAGAATTAACCAAAGACTGCATGGCACCATTGCCTTTTTCTTTTATTTCTGAGATGTATTTCTTTGTAAGCATATAGTTTATGTTTGCTCCATTATTTTTTACTTACATAACAGAAAGACTGTCCCCATTGTTTATTGTTGCGGTTTTAATATCTGTTCCAGCTCACCATTTTCATACAACTGAGTAATAATATCACAACCCCCGATAAATTCACCATGCACATAAAGTTGCGGCACTGTTGGCCAATTTGAATAGGCTTTGATACCCTCGCGAACGGCATTGTCGGCAAGGACATCAACCGATGCAAATCGGACATCAAAGGACTGGAGAATTTGCGTGGTGCGACCAGAAAATCCGCATTGGGGAAAATCAGGGCTACCTTTCATAAAAAGGACGATTTCATTGTTATCAATGATCTCTGTTAACTGTTGGTGGATTGACATAATTGGCATTCTCTGAATGAATAAGCTATTTTATACGGTAAACTCTATCTGACAATATAATCTCTGGCAATGTCGCGCTAACCCGACAATTCAGCCGCTGTTAGTGTTTTTATGGACAGAGCGTGAATTTCAGATTTCATTTTATCGCCCAGCACACTGTACACCATTTTATGGCGTTGAATCAGCGATTTTCCTGCAAAGCTCGGGCATACGATGACAGCTTCAAAATGTTGCCCGTCACCATCGACGGTAACTTCACTGTTTTTTAAACCCTGGGAAATCCAGTTTTGTATATCTTGGGGGGCGACCATGGTGAATATATTTCAGTTGAAAACATCAACTTGGGGTTGATGGCCCATTAAAACAAGATGCGTTTTAATTTTTTGACAGAAAAATACCGAACCGAACGCACTATGAACGAAATAGCGCGGTTAAACCACTCAGTTCGGCGAGGTCTAATAATTTCTTTGGTGTATTGGTAAAATTTAGTGCGGATGCTGATGCTTTCGCGCGGGTTTTCCAATACACCAATAACGCCAATCCGGCACTGTCAATTTCATCGATTTTCTGCAAATTCACCTGATACGCAGATTCGGTAAATTCGGGGGTGGTCATAAAAATCCGGGCGACTGATTCGGTAGTCAAATTGCCTGCCAAACGAATCTCTGCACCGATTATAGTCATTGTTTGCATGGCTAATAATGTTTGTCATTGTTGGCTTTCATGCTGACAATCACTCTTGCTAAACCTTCGCTGTGTACGCTCGCTTGAATGATGTTACGGTAATTAAGCACCATATTCAAACTACCGACCGTCAGGTTATAGATTTTCCATTGCTGGTCGTTTCTTTGGATGAGGGAGTAATTTACGGGTATTGTGTTGCCTTCGCCGAGATTTATTTCGGTATTTACTGTTCCAAATTTAACCCCTTTTTTCTCCTTAATTTTCGATTTGCCGAATGCGATAGTTTTATTGCCAGTGTATTGGAACAAGGCAGTGGAATAGGTTACGATAATCAGCCTTTTGAATTCATTCGCAAAGGTCTTGCGTTGTTGTGCGCTGGCTTTTTTCCAGCTCTTCGCCAAAACCAATTTGGCGATATAGTCAAAATCAAATAACGGACTCGCTATCCGATTGACCAGCTCAAATAACTCTCGGTTATTGTCTTGCAATTGAGCGCGCTTTTCAGAAAACTCCCCAAGCAAGGCGTTAACTGTTTTTTCTACGATGATTGCCGGATTGTCATTGACTGCATCATTGGCATGCGCATTACTGTGGACAAACAGCCCGAAAAATAATGTTGCAGAAAGTGCGGATACTGCCAGAAGATATTGACTGACAGACCTGATGACAGACACAGGTTTGAGATGATGGGGATGTTTTTTTTTCATTTATTATCCTCTTTCGCTTTGTCTTCGGATTCGTCTTTTCCCGAGCTAAACAGGAATTGACTAATCAAAGATTCAAGCTGTATTGCCGATTGCGTGAACTCCAGAGTATCTCCTTCCTCAAGATAGATATCAGAGAATCCTGGAGAGAGTCCGATAAATTGAGCTCCCAGCAGACCTGCTGTCAGAATGGATGCGCCTGTATCCACTGCCAGAGTATCGTATTGTTGGTCAATATCCAGACCAACCACAGCCAAATAATCTTCCTTGTCAATCCAGATATCACCGACACGACCTACTCGGACGCCACCAATCATAACTGGTGCTTTTACATTGAGTCCGCCGACATTGTCAAATCTGGCTTCCAGCCGATAAGATTTTCCTGCACCCGTCCCTGCGGCACTGACCTGAATAGCCAACATGATTATTGCGGCAATGCCACAAAGCATGAAAACACCAACCCATATCTCAATACTCTTTCTTTGCATGGTTAGAACCCTCCAAACATGAGCGCAGTCAAAATATAATCACCACCTAAAATGGCTAACGATGAAGTAACAACCGTTCGGGTCGTCGCCCGACTGACTCCTTCTGCCGTAGGCACCGCATCATAGCCTTCAAACAGGGCCACCCAAACGACAATAAAACCAAAAACGACGCTTTTGATGACGCCGTTCAATATATCATCAACCAGGTCCACACCGTTCTGCATTGAAGACCAATAGACCCCAGCATCCAGACCAAATTGACCATGTCCGATAAGATAGCCACCCAATATACCCACCGCACTCAGCATCGCTGCAAGCAATGGCATGGCAATCAGACCGGCGATAAATCGTGGTCCAATGATACGAATTATCGGATCAACTGCCATCATTTCCATCGCTGCCAATTGCTCGGTGGTTTTCATCAGCCCGATTTCAGCGGTTAATGCGGAACCGGCTCTTCCGGCAAACAATAAGGCAGCCAGAACCGGCCCAAGTTCTCGAACCAGAAACAATGCGACAACGACACCCAAACTCGATTCCGCACTAAATGCGACTAATTGGTAATAGCCTTGCAAACCCAAAACCATGCCGACGAATAACCCGGAAACTAGAATAATCAACATGGTTAATACGCCAATGGCGTAAAGCTGTTGAATAATCAAACTGCCTCGAGGCAAGCTATATAACATACCACGCATCGTCAATAGTAGAAACATCACCGCCGCCCCAAATCGGAACACGAAGTTTATTGTCCAGCCACCCAGATTGGCAATGAGATTGATCATCGCTTTGCCGGGAAATCTGGGGTGTGTAAATCTACCAAATAATCGTTGGCTGGATAGTGGTATTTCACCGGACCGTCAGGCAATCCATTGATAAACTGCTTGATGCCCGGATGTGTGCTGTCAGCCATTTGTTGTGCGCTACCTTGACCTGCGACCACACCACCATCCAGCAAATAAACATAGTCAGCAATACTGCAACCCTCCACAACATCATGCGTAACCACCACGGATGTAATCCCTATCGCATCATTGAGTTGACGAATTAATTGTAGAATAATCCCCATAGAAATGGGGTCAAGTCCGACAAAAGGCTCATCATACATAATCAATTCGGGGTCGAGGGCGATAGCTCGGGCGAGCGCAACCCGTCGTGCCATTCCGCCTGAAAGTGCTGACGGCATTAAATCCCGCGTACCTCGCAAACCCACCATTTCCAGTTTCATTGCCACCAGTATCCGAATCAATTCTTCGGGCAAGTCGGTTTGTTCCCTGAATGGAAACGCAACATTGTCAAATACGCTTAAACCCGTCAATAATGCACTGTTTTGAAACAACATACCCATTTTTCGCCGCATTTCAAACAACGCGGGACTTTTGTTGGCAGGAATTAACGCGCCATCAAATATCAATTCACCCGAATCGGGCTGTAATCGCCCGCCCAGCAAACTCAAAAATGTAGATTTGCCACAACCACTGGGACCCATGATAACCGTTACCTTGCCACGCGGAATGGTCAGACTCAAGCCGCTATATACAGTGCGCTCAGCGAATGAGAAATAAATGTCTTTAGCTTCGACAATGGGATTGCTGAAAAGTGCAGAGTCGGTAGCAGGGGTCATATCCGGAGTTACTAAAATGTTGGCGAGATTTTATTAGAGTCTCAATGCTTTTGCATCATGCTGGTCGGCTTTGTCGCATAGCTACCGACACGATAACCCCTAATCCCATAACCTATGTGTTGACATTATACTTCATTTCCGCATCATCCATAGCGCAATATGTTTCTGAACTTATACTGTCAAATCAAGTCGGCTTTATACTGATCAACAAAATGGGTGGTCGTTTCTCCTGCGCGAAAAGCAGGATGGTCAATACATTTTTGCAGAAAACCCAAATTACTCTCTACGCCCCGCAAACAAATATCATCCAGTGCCGTGGCGATGCGGGCACAGGCAATACTCCGATCCCTGCCACAAGCAATAATTTTAGCAATCATCGGGTCATAATATGGTGTAATGACATCCCCTTGGCGAAAACCGCTATCGACGCGCACATCCGAGCAGATCACTGGAAACTGCAATCGCTCCAATTTTCCGGGAGACGGCAAAAACATGCGAGACGGATTTTCCGCATACAAACGACATTCAATGGCGTGACCAGCGACAGCAATGGAATCCTGTCGGATATTCGATAACTCACCGGCGGCAAAACACAACTGCAATGAGACCAAATCAACATTGCAAATCATCTCGGTCACCGGATGCTCTACCTGTATGCGTGTATTCATTTCCAAAAAGAAAAATTCGCCGCTGTCATCATCAACGACAAATTCGACTGTGCCAGCACCAGCATAACAGCACACCTGCGCCAGGGTAACGGCGGCGGCATACATATTTGTGCGCACCGAATCGGAGACTCCCGGGGACGGAGCCTCTTCAATAATTTTCTGAAAACGTCTTTGTACAGAGCACTCGCGCTCGAAGAAATGCACCGCATTGCCGTCACCGAATCCAAATACCTGTACTTCGACATGGCGGGCATTAGCGACAAACCGCTCAAGGAAAATTCCACCGTCACCAAAAGCCCGTTCCGCCAAAACGCTCGTCGCCTGTGCGACATCGGAAAGTTGTTCGGGTGACTGCACCAGACGCATGCCGATTCCGCCACCACCGGCTGCTGCTTTTATCAGCAAAGGATATCCGATTCTTTCTCCAGCATGTGTTAGTGCATCGGAATCGGAGACTGCAACTCGCTCCGAGCCCGGCAATACCGGCACACCAGCAGCTTGTGCCATTTTTCGCGCCGCATTTTTATCCCCCATCTGGCGAATGGTTTGTGCGCGTGGGCCGATCCAGATCAGATCAGCGGCTTCAACGTCCTCAGCAAAATCGGCGTTTTCCGCTAAAAATCCATAGCCCGGATGTATTGCCTCTGCTTTGGAATCTTTCGCCGCCGCCAGAATACCTTCTGTTTTTAAGTAACAGTCCTTTGGATTTGACGCGCCAATATACCGCGCATCATCGGCCTCCTCAACATGCAGAGAATCCTTGTCAGCATCAGAATAAACGGCAACGGTGGCAATCCCCTGGGATTGACAGGCGCGAATGATACGACAGGCGATTTCTCCGCGATTGGCGACCAGTACGCGACGCATCAGGTTATTGGCCCATTATTCGGCAAGGTGATCGCACACCGCCGCACGCACAGCAGTCGCGACTTCAAGTGCATTGTGTGTGTCGGAATGAACACAGATACTATCGGCACGCACGGCAACATCCTTGCCATCGACCGATTCGGTCAGCCCTTCTTTTATTGCACGTAAACAACGTGTGGCGGCACGTTTTGCATCCGCATCACCATGTTGCTGGGTAATAATGAGTGCGCCGTCGCTCGTGTATTCCAAATCAGCATAGTACTCGGCGACAAAACCAAGACCGCGCTGGGGGTAAATTTTCTCGTGGGCACAGTTAATCATCCCAAACAAGGGGACACCGAAAATCTCAGCGGCATCGCAAACTGCATGCGCCACTTCTTCATCGCGTGCTGCCATACCATAAAGCGAACCATGTGGCTTGATGTGGTTGAGTGGCATTTGCTCAGCATCCAGGAATGCCTTTAACGCGCCGACTTGGTAGATGATGCAATTTGCCAATTCCTCGCGCCCGATTTTCATCTCGCGCCGGCCAAAGCCCTGCAAATCCGGTAGCGAAGGGTGCGCCCCGACCTTGACACCGTGGTTCTTTGCCAGGCGCACGGTTGTGCGCATATGATTGTAGTCCGAAGCGTGGAAACCACAGGCGACATTCGCGACTGATATGAGTGGCATCAACGCCGCATCGTCGCCCATCCGGTAAATGCCGAAACTCTCGCCCATATCACAGTTGATTTGTGTTGTCATTGCTCCCCCTTTTTTTGCAATACGTAATACCGTCGTAATACGTTATGTTCGCATACCAGAAATATAACGTAGTCGAAGTTGATCGGATACTACTGCCAAAATCAGCAGTACGCCAAGCACAACCGTTTGCAGATACGATTCTATGCGCGCCAGATTCATGCCATTTTGTACCAGCCCTATAAACAGAGCACCGAGAATAACATTTTCCAGACGCCCAACACCACCACGCAAACTCACGCCCGCAATAACACAGGCGGCGATAGAGCCCAGCGGCATAGACACGCCGATATTTGCCTCGCCGGTTTCCAAGCGCGCCGTTAGTAACATGCCGGCAACCGCACTCAGCAAACCGCACAGTACATATGTCATAAACAGTGTTTTACGCACACCAATGCCAGATAGTGCGGCCGCCTTGATATTACCACCAACAGCATAAAGATACCGACCAGCAGGGGTCCAATAAATAAAGACTGCGAGTAAGGCGGCAATAATTGTAGCCATAAGAATGGGCACTGGCACACCAGCAACACGACCGAAACCAAAAATATCACTGAATTCTGCTGGCATACCATAAACGGGAACACCACCAGTCAGGTAGAGAGCGACACCAAAACCCACCGATGCCATCCCCAGCGTCATCATAAAAGGGGGCACCTTAAACACAGCAACACCAATGCCATTAATAATGCCGATAGATGTTCCAGCAGCAATGCCCACCACAGAACCGAAAAAAATCGCTAGCCATACGGCATCTGGCATAGCGGCGTGTGCTGCCACAATCGCCGTTGCCCCAACCACCGAGGTCAACGCCAAAATGGTGCCGACAGACAAATCAAAGCCGCCGGTCAAAAGTGCCAGCATCTGTCCTAACGAAACAATCATCAAATACACCGACTGTCGTGCGACATTCATCAAATTTCGCCAGGTCAAAAAATTATCTGATAATAATGTAAACACAACAAGTGCGATGATTAGCAAAAACGGTAACACCCCAAGGCGCATAAAAACCGCTTTTAGAAATGTAGTCACGCGCAACAAATTCATGCTGCCTCCCGCTGAAAGAAATGCCCGAGCACACAATCTTCCGTAATATTCTTCCCTGCCAACTCTGCCTGTACCTCGCCATTGCAAAATACATACACACGGTGTGACAAGTTTAAAATTTCCGGCAAATCCGAAGAAACCAAAATCACTGCCGCACCAGATTCACATAATTCTTGAATAAATCGGTATATTTCACTACGGGTACCAACATCCACACCCACCGTTGGCTCGTCAAAAATAAAAACATCGGCCGCCTGCGTTTGGCTCTTGGCAAGCATTACCTTTTGCTGGTTGCCACCAGAAAATAATTCTACAGCACGTTCCATATGCATTGGCGACAGACAAAATTTTTCGGCAAGGCGGCGCGTTTCCAAAGCCGCATAGCGACGACGCAGAAATCCCCGCACAGAAAACGGGGCATTGCCAAGTGCTGGCAATGCAATGTTTTCGTGGCATGATCGCACCATAACCAGCCCCTCTTCACGGCGGTTCGGTGGGCTATAAAAAAGCCCGCGCTCAAGCATTTTCTTTGGCGAAAATCCGACCATGTTTTCGCCGTTCAGCATCACCTTGCCAGCGGAAATCTTTTCCAGACCGAAGCAAGCGCGCACAACCTCAGATTTGCCAGAGCCAACCAGTCCAGCCAAACCGACAATTTCGCCCCGCCGTGCGTAAAGCGATACCTTACGAATACCACCAGATACCGTTGTCAACGATTCCACGGTCAGCAGTGTTTCTCCCGGCGAGTTATTGATAACAGGGAAAATTTCAGCAATCACCCGTCCGGTCATCAAACGCACCAGTTCGTCATCAGATGTTTCTTTTGCACCAACAGTGGCAATATATTTGCCATCACGCAATACGGTCACGCGGTCACCGATACGTCTAATCTCTGCCATACGATGGGTGATATAGATAATACCGACCCCTTTCTTTTTCAGTTGCTTGATAAGGCGAAACAAAATATCAGTCTCGTTGTCGGTCAGCGATGCCGTCGGTTCGTCCAAGATTAAAACCGCTGGCTGCTCGGCAAATGCCTTGGCAATTTCCACCATTTGCTGCTCGGCCCGGGTCAGGGTTTCTATACGGCGTGTGGCATCAATGCCGAAATGGAGTCGATCCAAGAGTTTTTGCGCTTGCTGGCGCAATTCCGCCTTGCACAACAATCCGCTACGGGTTTTTTCTGCACCGAGAAAAATATTCTCTTCCACAGTCATTTGTGGAACCAGTGAAAACTCCTGAAACACGGCGCGAATTCCCAGTGCCCGAGCCTCATGCACAGAATTTAGATGAACCTGCTTACCATGAAGACGAATAGTCCCAGCGGTCGGCATGTTGGCACCGGCAAGAATAGAAATTAAAGTCGATTTTCCCGCGCCATTTTCGCCAAAAAGGACGTGTACTTCCCCCGCACACAAAGAAAAATCAACACCATCCAGCACCCGTACACCCGAATATGCCTTGACAATAGCATTGGTTTCCAAAAGAACGGATGTTTTGCCGGAATTGCCGGGATTACCAGAATTCTTATTCATCGAATTTCTTGTCCCCGAGTGCAACGATGGGGGCGAACCTGTATCCCCCAATTTTGTCAGGGTCCACAACATTGCCCCAGTTCTGAAAATTGGGGGCATGCAAATTAAACCATCCACCTATTCCAGCGAGGGTATTAATTCCTGTGCTCGGTCCGAACATCATCGGCGACAAAGTAGACCGTTTTTGTTGTTTATTCACCTTGTCGCTCCTTCCCTGTTGATTTTCCTACTCTTAATCTCCATCTCCACAAACACGATTTCCGATGATCCCTTATTCATCACATTGTGCTGTACGCCAGCATGACGAAAGTAGCTCGTACCTGCTTGTAATGGAAATTTTTTGACTTCACCGCCGACATCAGCGATGGTCAACACGCCGTCGGTTACTGGAACAATCGCGTAATCAAGTTCATGGCAGTGATGCCCAGTCTCAGAATTCGGTGGCAACCGCCACTGTGTCACCCGTACCCGATCGTTGTCCACCTGCACAGCGGAAACCCCAAGCGACATACACGCCACTACTGCCCCCCGCTATTCTATCTATCCCTGACTAGCCGCCAACATGCGGGCATCACCAGCATGGCAAGTACGAGTTTCAATAAATCACCAAGCAGAAATGGCGTCAACCCCCAAGCGAGTATCGGCTTATCCCAACCAACGATAAAGCCCAGCCATAGCAGACCGGGCAAATAAATCACAGCATTGCCTATCAACATCGCACCAGCAGTTCGCAACATCGTCCGATCCCAGCCATGTTCAGCCAGCCAACCACAAACGATTGCCGCAAGCGCGAAACCGAGCAAGTAACCGCCAGTCGGTCCGAACATATACGCGATTCCGATTCCTTTCTCGGGTGTTCCCGCAAACACGGGCAAACCACCCGCTCCTGCCGCCAAGTACAAAATCAAAGTTGCCGCTGCCATCTGCCGACCGTAAGCCATTCCAAGAACCAGCACGACAAAAGTCTGCATCGTTATTGGAATTGCGCCCAGCGGAATTTTTAATTTCGCCGACAATGTCAGCAACAAAGCACCACAAATCACTAAAACGGTACGCCGAACCCACTCGGACTGCCCAACCGATGTTGGCCAAATGGCATCGGCTAAAGTTGCGTTTGTTTGCATCGCTGTTTCCTCTGTATAATTTATGAGTTACTCAATTTCTACCGCTGTCATATCCGCATCCAGCCCTTCGGCACCTTCCTGAACATGCACGGCTTTGACCACGCCATCGCAGGGAGCATCGTGTGCCACCTCCATTTTCATCACCTCCATGATGAAAAGCGTATCGCCAGTTTTGACCGAATCACCAATTTTGACCAATACTTTCCACATATTGCCGGCTGTTTGAGTCTTTACTTCTGTTGTCATGCGCTCCTCACTATTCCAAAGATTCTTCGTTGCAAATGTCGTGTAACTGGTGCGCCATTTTTTGCGCCTGTTCCACGCTTACCACATTGAAATTGTATATCTCGCCAGGCTTCGATTGCCCCAGCTTCCAAAAAGTCGCCTGCGGCACAGTATATGGATTGATAAACCCGCCCATGCTTGGTCCGTCACTGACCAGAATAATCGGTGTTTGTCCGGCAAGGTTGATTGCACCACACGGATAACCTTGATCAATGATGTTGGACGGATCGGTACCGTGTTCTGGCAATTTGTCGTGCGCTTTCTCGGTAAAAGTCCATTCTGGACCATCCAGGCGAAAACCAGTTCGGTCACTCTTTGCTGACAATTTCCAGTCGGTGGAAAGAAACATCTTGTGCCCAGCATCGTCAATCCAGTCGTCGTTGGGACCAGCAACCACTTCCACGCTCCAATGACCATCGGAGGAGATTAACGGACGACAACTTTCCTTTACCCGCCGCCCCGGCTTGCCTTTTACCTCGGCGACCGGTATCGACTGACCGATTTGAATTGCCCCACCATCCATACCGCCAACACCCGCTTTGTGAAATGTCGCTCGTGAACCCAGCCACGGCTCGGTAACGATACCGCCAGCAACGGCGATATAACCCCGCGCACCGGTCTTGGCAAAACTCATTGCCAGCGTTTGCCCTGATTTAACCGCAACACTTTCCCACATCGGCAAGGCGACACCGTCCAGTTTGGGTTGCATATCGGCACCGGTCACGGCGACAACACCATCGCGCTGAAATTTCAGTGTCGGTCCAATGTATTGACATTCCAGACCAGCAACACCAGAGGCATTACCGACCAGAACATTGGCTAACCGAAACGACCAACTGTCCATCGGGCCAGACGGAGGAAAACCTTGGTTCCAATACCCCAGTCGCCCGGGCCAATCCTGCACCGCTGTTTCCAAACCTGGTTTGATAACTTCCAGCATGATCGCCTCCATTAAAATCGCTTGTTTACGTCCAAGCCGGAAACCCACGCCTTGTAGTTAGCAACGGCAAATTTTTGGTATTCCACCAGATTGTATTCATATGTGCCCGCTTCCACCTGTCGCTCAACGTCCTCAAATTCCTCTACTGAACAGGGGATAAACCGCACCCGGTCACCCGGTTGAAACAGGCAGATGGATTTCTCAAAAACCGGAAAGCTCTGCTTGGTATCCCAAATCGGCACCGGAATCCGTGCAAATATCTGATATCCGCCGGGCAATCGTTCGGGATAAATCGCTGTTGACGCACCACCCATACCCACAGTGCCTTTGGGAGTCCAAGTGCGTGGCGGATTATACTTAGGAGCCGTCAGTTTACATCGCGGGTCGAGTGGCATCATAAAAGGTAAACCGGGCCAAAAACCCAGTGATGCCACCCAGTATTCGGTGCCAGAATGCACCCTCACCAACTGTCGTGTGTCCTCCAACCCGTTCAATTCGGCAACAAACTCCGGGTCGGGGGTTTTGCTGGCAATTTTGTCGATGTAATCCGCTACGCATTCCTTAGTCCACAGATCTAAATAAACTGCTGGAAAACAAAACAAGCGACTATCTAACACCAGATTATCCGAGGAGCCTAGCGAATCTAAAAGCCGCGTCATCTCCTTTTGCAGGTCGGCGAACGAAATCTCCTCCGGCTCATAATGCACTAGCGTAGAAGCGAAGCATGCTGCCGTCTCCACAACCCCCTTAATTTTTTGTTCGGCAATTGCACTAGCCAGTCCCTGCCCGATGAAATTCAACTCCAAATTCATCTCATTGCCGAACTCAATCAGCAAGTAGCGGTCACCACCAGGCAAAAACTTAGGCTGGTCGTAAATCATACCCGCATCCTTGTCTGTCGCCAGTTACTTTACAGTTACTGCACGCGGAATATCGGCTTAAACCCGGCTGGTGCCAAAGTGGTGGTGCTGTCAAAATCATCGACATTGTCCTGACTAACAACAAACAACCTCGGCCCGACATGCTTCTCGAAAGGCTTGCCTTCGAGAATACGCACCGCTTGGTCAATCGCCACACGCCCTTGAATGACCGTCTGATCGGTCGGTGCCGCAAGAATTCGCTTGCGTTTGATGCCCTCGTGCACCCCAGGCGTGTAATAGTAGGAAACGATTTTAATCTGATCGGAGAGTCCGCGCCCACGAAGAACAGAAACCGCTGCCTCCGCCGTTACTGCGGTACCGACGATATAATCTAAATCGGGATGTGCTTCCAGTGTATCTTCAACCAGTTTCAGCTGCACTTCCTTACCCGTATCGCCGTATTTGGTCTCTACTAAATTAATCGCAGAACCTTTGATGGCACCGGTAAACCCGGCATGACCCGCTTCAACCCATCCAGCCCCCGGCGGTCCTGGGAACCAAGCGATTTTGACAGCCTCGCTGCCAGAAGGATGCCGTTTGGCGACGAATTCACCCGCTTTTGCGCCCATCTCACCAAAAGACACCAGCGACTTAGCGGACAACTCTGGCGACGACATGCCATTGATTATATCAATCACCGGTATGCCTTTTTTGCGAATCTCCGACACCAGATTGTTCAGGCCGTCAAAGGAAATCGCGCCGATAATGACCGCATCAGCACCTGCTACCACGCAGTCCTCAATTTGTGAAATCTGTTTGTTGAGCTCGGTATAGCCTCCCGCCTCCACTAGTTGCATTTCGACCCCTTGGCGTTTTGCTTCATCGGCGACACCATAATCCACGCCCAACCAGTAGGCATCTTTCATATGGGGGAAAGAAACGCAGATTGACCACTTTTTAGCGGCTTTCGGCAAAGCAACATAATCTATCTGCTTACGCGGGCTCTCCATGTTGAACGGTGGGTTCCAGACCTCAACCGGATAAGGAAACCATTCATCAGCACTAACGGGGGAGGCAAGCACACACGCGAGCAGTAACGGAAAAAATCTTTTTCTATATAAAGAACCTAGCAGATTTAGGGAGATGGGGGGGGGGGGGGACAACAGAGAATATTTTAACATAATATTTTCCTCACTATGTTGGTTCGTTAAAAGGCTATAATTGACGCACTAAATCAGAATTTTTTAGCAGTGAAACATAGAACATCACGGAAGTCAACACGCTTTTTTTGCGTCAACCCAAAGCATAAATGTCCTCTTTTGACTTCTTCAAGGAGGAACTTTGCATCATTGTCAAAAAGCGACTGCATGTAATCATTGCTTGAATAAGACCTTTGCACGGAAGATGATTTCGCTTTCAGGCAAGGCAAAAACGCACGGAATGAGGGAGTTTATGCTTATAAATGACCGATTGAGTACGATTTTACCAACAGTAGGCGCTTTTAGGCGACGCAGTATGCAGGTGAAATGGTTTTCATGCAAAGGTCTCTGAATAAATACGGTGCGGCAGACCTCCCGTGAACGCTAATTAAGGTATGCGGGAACGCCTGCGCGAAGATTTTCGGGACTTAAAAATCAACACTAAAACCAATATACTAATGTATGCAAGCAACACAAAAAAGGTGTGAACGATGATGTTATCGCCACCAATTAGATTGTACGCAATGTGATATTGAGGATCCACCTGCAACGTATCAAGCATGTTGGATGCGGTTGCTTTGATGGCCTCTTGTATGAAAAGCAAGAAGTCGGGGAGTTTAACCAGTAGCCCGATTTGCAGCATCAGCCCGATGATGGATGCCAGAATGACGCGCGTCCCCAGAAATATAATTGTAGAGATATTGCTCATATTATTTGCCTCGTATTAACATTAGTGGTGTTGAAAAATTAGCCTATACACGCAAGAATCTGCCGCTTAATGCCTGTGGCATCCAAACCGATGGCTGCTAGTTGTTGTTGTTGGCTGCCATGCTCAAGATGTTGGTCAGGAATGCCTAAATTCAAAACAGCAACAGGGCAATTATGTCGTGCCAGACATTCGTTGACAGCAGATCCGGCCCCCCCCATCACCACATTTTCTTCAACTGTTACCAGCAATGCACAGGTCGCTGCCAGAGTCAAAATCAATTGTTCATCCAGCGGTTTAATAAAACGCATATTCACCACCGTAGCATCCAAATCTTCGCCCACGGCAAGCGCTGGAGACAGCATCGTTCCAAAGGCCAGTAGCGCAATCTGCGGGGGGTTTTCCAGAGTTACTGCCCGAACATTGCCCTCGCGCTGTCTTCGCACCTCAGCCTTGCCCATTATCAGTGCGCTCATTGCGGTTTTTTCTGCCACACCCGCTCCGCCACCACGCGGGTAGCGCACAGCGGCAGGTCCGAGGTGTTGATAACCAGTATAGAGCATATTACGACATTCGGCTTCGTCGGCAGGCGCCATAATCACCATACCAGGAATACAGCGTAGAAATGAATAGTCGTAAACACCCGCGTGAGTCGCACCATCAGCACCGACCAGTCCGGCACGGTCAATGGCAAACAACACATCCAGATGCTGGATGCTAATATCGTGAATCAACTGATCATAAGCGCGTTGCAAAAATGTTGAATAAATGGCCACCACCGGTTTTAATCCTTCGCAAGCCAAGCCGGCGGCAAAGGTCAATGAATGTTGTTCGGCTATGCCGACATCAAAGTACCGCTGCGGAAATTCTCGGGAAAAACGCACCAATCCCGAACCCTCACGCATGGCAGGGGTAATGCCGATGAGCTTGTTATCTTTTGTTGCCATATCGCATAGCCAGTCGCTAAACACATCGGTATAGGTTCTGCCTTTTTTCTTTTTCTCTATTTTTCCGGTGTCGGGATTAAACGGTGTTACCCCGTGAAACACACAAGGATCCCCTTCAGCCGGTTCAAAGCCTTTGCCTTTCTGGGTAATGATGTGTAAAAACCGTGGACCTTTCATTTCCCGCATATTCGTCAGCGTGGTAATCACGGTTTGAAGGTTGTGTCCATCAATGGGACCGATGTAATAAAATCCAAGTTCCTCAAATAAGGTGCTTGGCATCACCATCCCCTTCAAATGTTCTTCCCAGCGCCGCGCGTAGTTTTTAATCGGAGGCGGCAATGTGCTCAAGACCGTCTTACTGCCCTCACGCACTGTTGAGTACGCATGACCAGAAAGAATTCTGGCGAGGTAGTTTGAAATAGCGCCAACATTGGGTGAAATAGACATTTCATTGTCATTCAGAATGACCAACAAGTTGGCATCCAAATCGCCAGCATTGTTCAATGCCTCAAACGCCATACCACCGGTAAGCGCACCGTCCCCGATGATGGCGACCACTTCACGCTCCATGCCCGCTTGTCTGGCAGCGACTGCCATACCCAGCGCGGCGCTGATTGAGGTGCTTGCATGACCGGCACCAAAAGTATCGTATTGGCTTTCACTACGCTTCAAAAAACCTGACAGTCCCTGATACTGACGAATGGTATGAAAACGATCTCGACGATGAGTTAAAATTTTATGGGGGTACGCCTGATGTCCAATATCCCACACCAGGCGATCCTCAGGGGTGTTGAAAACGTAATGCAACGCAATGGTCAGCTCGACGGTGCCGAGACCTGGTGCTAAATGCCCACCAGTTTGCGCGGTAATCTCAATCAAGTATTTTCGCAGTTCAACAGCAAGCGAGTCGAGTTGCTGTCGCTCCAGTTCTCTTAACTGTAAAGGGTCATCAATGCTAAATAATAAAGGATAGCGGCTATCGTCTGACATCAGTAACTCCGAGTTACTACGAAGTGTGCGAGTTGTTCAAGAAAGTGCCCTTTATCACCAAAACTTTGAATGGATTCAATAGCCTGTGCGGATAGTTTATTGGCATGAGCGCTGGCAGCGTCAACACCCAGCAAGGACACATAGGTTGTTTTATTCATTCTATAATCGGCATCACTGGGTTTTCCTAAAGTCTCGCTATCTGCGGTATGATCGAGTATATCGTCAACTATTTGAAATGCCAGCCCGATTGCTGATGCGTATTGCGCCAGTTTTTCCAATAACGCGGGTTCAGTATCCGCTGCAGTCAAGCCGCCGATGACTGCCGCTGCCTTGATCAAAGCACCGGTTTTAAGCTGATGAATTTGCATCAGCTCTTCATATTCAATCGCTGCTCCAGTCGCCACTATATCCAACGCCTGCCCCCCCGCCATGCCCAGCGAACCAATAGCGCAGGCAAGCTCTTCTACCATACGTAGCCGTTGAACTGCCGGAACATTATTGTCTTGAGCCGATGCCAGAATTTCAAAGGCGCGTGATTGTAACGCATCCCCAGCCAGCACTGCGGTCGCTTCATCAAAAGCGATATGACAGGAAGCGCGTCCGCGTCGCAACGCGTCATCGTCCATTGACGGCAGATCATCATGCACTAAAGAGTAAGCATGAACCATCTCTACTGCACAGGCGGGCGTATCCAATTGTTGCAGATTTGCGCCAACCACTTCACCGCAAGCATACACCAACATTGCCCGAAAACGTTTGCCGGCGCCGAGAGAGACATATTCCATAGCCTGATGTAGTTGTGCAGGCGCTTTTAGCTGCCGATGTAGCGGGCTGATTAGCCGAATTTTAAGTGCTTTTTCGGTGCGCTGTCGGTAACGCGCCCAAACAGATGCAAATTCACTCAACTACACTTCATCCTCATAGTCATCGTCCTCCTCCACAGGCTCAAGTTTATAAGCACCGTGTTTTTTAACTAGTTTTTCTACTTTTTGTTGCGCCTGCTCAAGGCTTTTCTGACACATTTCAGACAACACTATGCCACGCTCAAAGTCCTTGATCGTATCGTCCAGGGTTTGTTCCCCCTGTTCCATCCGTTCAACTATTTTTTCCAGCTCCGCCAGAGATTTTTCAAAATCAGGCATTTTTTTATTCGTTGTGGGTTGAGACATGCTGTTTAGGTTGTTAGAAAATTTGACCGCCTATAGGGATACCCTAATAGTATCAAATTTGGTGCGGCGATGGACAATCAAAGCGAAATCGTTGGCAGTTAGCATATCACCTTTACGCCTTATCAGCATAAATGCGTTAAAATAAACAGGTGGTAGATTTTCAAGCAGAGATTGTTCCAGGCTATCATCCAGCACAACCAAATCACGACTCATCCACTATCCTATCTTAAATGAGCAACAACTACACCGCATCCGCGATTGAGGTACTAACCGGCATTGAGCCAGTGCGCAAACGACCGGGTATGTACACGGAAACCGACAGACCCAATCATCTCGCCCATGAAGTTATCGACAACAGTGTTGATGAGGCTATTAGTGGTCATGCAGACACCATTGCCGTGTATCTGCACACAGATGGCTCGCTCACTGTCGCCGATAATGGTCGAGGAATGCCGGTCGATATTCATCAGGAAGAAGGTGTCAGCGGTGTAGAATTGATTATGACCCGACTTCATGCAGGCGGTAAATTTTCGGGAGGACACTACCAATATTCGGGTGGTTTACACGGCGTTGGCGTTTCGGTGGTCAATGCCTTATCGACCCATCTGGAGGTCTGGATTCGCCGAAATGGCGAACAGCACCACATCAGTTTCGCTAACGGTGAAAAGGAAACCGATCTTAAAGTTACCGAAAAAATCGCCAAAAAAACCACCGGAACGACCATTCGCTTTTATCCTGATGCCGAGTATTTTGACTCGCCCCATTTTCATGTTGCCCGACTAAAACGTGTGTTACGTGCAAAAGCGGTACTCTGTCCCGGGCTACACGTTAGTTTTGCCGATGACAATAATCCGGAAAACAGCGAGAGCTGGCAATATGCAGAGGGGTTACAACAATATCTCTGCGATTATTTGGCGGCTACCAGCCTGATTCCAGCGACGCCGTATGTGGGTAGATATCGCAACAGTGCCGGCGAGATCGACTGGGCGGTTGCTTGGATAACAGATGGCGGCGAGGGCATAACAGAAAGCTATGTCAATCTGGTTCCGACAATTCAAGGGGGAACCCACGTTAGCGGATTCAGAAGTGGGTTGACTGAAGCAATTCGGGAATTCTGCGAATTTCGCGGGCTTTTGCCACGGGGCGTGAAATTAACACCAGAAGATATCAAGGCGAACTGCGCCTATATCCTCTCTGTTCGTATCAATGAACCGCAGTTCAGTGGTCAAACTAAAGATCGATTATCCTCCCGTGCAACCACTTCTATGGTGCAGGCAGGCGTGAAAGATGCTTTTGGATTATGGTTAAACCAACATATTATCGATGGTGAAAAAATTGCCAACATTGCCATTGACAATGCGCAGCGTCGATTGCAGTCCGGCAAAAAAGTGCAACGTAAAAAAATCACCAGTGGTCCGGCATTGCCCGGAAAGCTCGCAGATTGCACCAGCGATAATCTGGAAATGACGGAATTGTTTTTAGTAGAAGGTGATTCAGCAGGTGGATCGGCAAAGCAGGCGCGTGAACGGATATTTCAAGCGGTGATGCCGTTGCGAGGGAAAATCTTGAATACTTGGGAAGTGCAATCCACTGAGGTGCTGGCATCTCATGAAGTACATGACATCGCGGTTGCATTAGGCGTTGATCCGGGGTCTGATAATCTATCCGGACTTCGCTACGGTCGGATTTGCATTTTAGCCGATGCCGACTCTGACGGTGCCCATATTGCCACACTGCTTTGTGCCCTTTTTCTACGCCATTTTCCAGTGTTGGTCGAAGCTGGCAGAGTCTGTATTGCCATGCCGCCACTGTTTCGGATTGACATCGCCAAAAAAGTGTACTACGCGCTCGACGAAGCCGACAAAAACACCATTCTTAAACGGATTGAAGCCGAAAAAATTCGTGGCAAAATAAACATCCAACGCTTCAAAGGACTCGGCGAAATGAACGCCCCCCAACTCAGAGAAACCACGATGAACCCCGCCACCCGTAGCTTGCTACAACTTGAAGTAAAACATGGCGACGGTACGCACTCATTGATGGATATGTTACTCGCTAAAAAACGCGCGCCAGATCGGAAATCATGGCTCAACGACAAAGGCGATAAAGCCAATATGATTTAATCCAAAACCTGACGCTACAGAGTGAACCGACATTGATTACCTGAGTATCGTATCCATTACGAAACAGATACTGACATAGAGGATGGCATCGAAGCTCACACAGCAACCCCTAACGTAGCAAGCACCACTATTAATGTCGGTGCCATATGGACGACAAAAGACCTGCAATTATAGCGCCCGCAACGAACCCCAATCGACCCATTCTTGTGACCCATCCGATGTCCCCATCAGTCAGACTAAAGGTCGTCTTGATACCATATAAAAAATTAGAAATAAGATCTTAGGCCAAACCCAAAAGTGCTCCCCATAAACAGGGCGAACACAAATACTAGAACCATTGTTTTTATCATTTAGAGACCTTTGCACGGAAGATGATTTCGCTTTCAGTCCAGGCAAAAACGCACGGAATGAGGGAGTTTATGCTTATAAATGACCGATTGAGTACGATTTTAACGCAGCATGCAGGTGAAATGGCTTTCGTGCAAAGGTCTTATTTAGCCTATCTTATCTGACCATAAGGTTGGCACTATAAGATTGAAATTTCGTCTCCGACCTTAACCATGCCTTCTTTCAATACTGCACCGTAAATGCCAGCAAAGCCTTGGTGTTTAATGGTGATATGTTTAAGGATTTTGGGCGTGCCTTGTGCGCTATCAGGATCAAGTGTTATCATTTTACAGCGCGGATCGCGCTCTAACGGGGTAAAGGCAACTTTGTCGCCGATTTGCACTTGTTTGCCGACCAGCGAATTTTCGTAAAAGGCTTTGTCATCGTCTGTGCCGTACCAAGTAACCACCAGATTGGGTCGAAAGCGCCGAATGTCCATGTCCATATTTAATTCTTGCGCCAGTTGCTGACCGGTGTCGGTAGAAAACATCGAAAGCGGCCGACAATCGACCTGACTCTTGCCGCTGGACAGATGCACCGTTAGCGGCATATCAAAACGCGCCTGTAAATGTGACTGAAACTTTTCAGAATCGACATCAAACACATCACCTTCTGGCGTTTCAACTTCTACAGCGAACTGTTCCGCCTGTGGAAACAGGGGATGAATGCCGGGTGCAATGGCTTCAAATTCAGCAAGGTTTTCTGGTGCCCGAGGGCCACCGTTTTTGAATCTTGGCTTGTATAGTAAAAACGGTTCATCATCACGCGCGGTAAACCAAGGAAATCCTTTATCGCCATTACCGTTGATAACCCCATAGACACGATCACCCATAACACCACCAAACCCAACAAACACATCGCTAACTTGTTCACCTTGCATACTTTTTACTGGGTAACGCCAAATTTCTTCTATCCGACCTACTGCACTCATAATCTCCTCCGAATTAAAAAAACGACACAAAAATTGCACAAGAAAATAGCACGATGCCTATTAAAGCACAAATCATTAACCGCTGCCCTAGTAAAATAGCGCGTATCATCAACCGATGAATATATTGCCAACAAGGCAGGCTTTGCTGATCTTGTGAACGGTCAAAAACCCCTGGACACAAAACAGCAACGGACAATTATGCATCGAAATCGATCCATATTTCATTCGTCAAGGGCAAGGACTGACACGGCAACACATAGCCTGCCGCAATATCCCGTTTAGAAAGCACCCGATTCCCTAACATCTTAACCTCTCCAGCTTTCAATATCGACATACAAGAACCACAATGCCCTTGACGGCAGGAATGTGGCACATCGGTTAACGTCGTATCCGCCAAGACACTGTCCAGCAAGGTGCTACCAGAGCGATACCGCACTTCGCTATGCACCCCATCCAATGTAATCGTGAATTTGACATCCTCTGCGACAGCACTATCGGCGTAACTTGACGGTACGGTTGTCTGGCGTATTTGATCCGGGTCTGTGGGAGAAGCAAATCGTTCGATAAAAATTCTTGAGCGCTTAACAGCATGATGATGTAAGGTGTTTTCAACCAATTCCATATAAGCCTCCGGCCCACAAATATAAAAATCCGCATCCCAGTACGCGCCCATCAAATCCGACAGCTTTTCAGCATCCAGACAAACTCCGTCTGAATCAAGATGATGATGACAAGTGAATTGCTTGGGATATTGTTTCGCTAACGCCGCAAGTGGCTCATAGAAAATGACAGCGTGTTGATCGCGATTGGCATATATCAGTAGCACTTGGCGAGAACCCTGATGCAAAGCCGTTTTGAGGATTGACATAATCGGGGTAATACCACTGCCCCCAGCCGCTAACACAAGTGGCTTATCACTGTTCTCACATAACACGAAACGCCCGGCTGGTGCGGCCACCCTAACCTTCATGCCCGGTTTTACACGGTCATTGAACCAGTTTGAAGCTCGCCCATCTACCACCCTTTTAATCGTGACCATCGGCAATTCACCCGCTATAGGTGCACTGCATAAGGAATAACTGCGCTGGATGGAAAAACTGCCCCAAGGAATTTCAAAGGTCAAATACTGACCTGACTGATAGGCAAACTTCTCTTCTAATTGCGGGTCAATCTGTAAAACAACCGAGCAGGCATCCGCCGTTTCCGCTACAACATCAAGCACTTGCAGTGCATAAAAAAGCGGTTGTGAACGGCTACTTATGGACGGATTCAAGGGTTTATCGGATGCCGTCATTGAATTATTGTACCATAGGGTGGCGTGGGTAGTCCGAATTTCCGTAAGATAAGCGTGTGGGAATACCCTTATAATTGAACTACCGTGCCACTGATAATGACCGCCAAGCAAGAAAGGCGCAAGAGCGAACTAAATCACGATGCATCCGCAGTTTACGATTCGCTGACGACATTGGCTAGCGCTACCCGCCTGCCGAAACACTAAAACATATTGAACATTATGACGACTTCCAATCTTGCCAAGCGTGTCTATGACCATGCTTTCAAACTCGACCCTATCGTCAGGAGTTTGCTGGATACGGATGTCTATAAACTGCTGATGCTACAAACCATCTGGAAAGAATTCGCACAGATCCCCGTCACCTTTTCGCTCATCAATCGCACACATTCTGTTCGTCTTGCCGAAGAGATAAATATGGTTGAACTAGGCGAGCAACTGGATTATGCGCGCACTATCGGCATTACTAAAAAGGAAAGAATCTGGTTGGCGGGTAACACGTTTTACGGTCGGGAAAGGTTGTTTTCCTCTGAGTTTATCGACTGGTTGACAGACTATCGCTTACCTGAATACCAACTTCGGCAACAGGACGGTCAGTTTTTGATTGACTTTCATGGCTGTTGGTCTGAGATAACACTATGGGAGCTACCGGTTTTAACCATCATCAGTGAACTGCGATCGCGGGCAGCACTCAGGCAGGTTGGACGGTTTGAGCTTGACGTTATCTACGCCCGAGCAAAAGCGAAACTTTGGGAAAAAGTGATGCGCCTGAACCGCCTGCCGGAGCTACATCTGGCTGATTTTGGTAGCCGCCGTCGCCACAGTTTTTTATGGCAGAACTGGTGTGTTGAAGCCTTGAAAGATGGGTTAGGGGAGAAGTTTATCGGTACCAGCAATGTCTTGTTAGCGATGAAGCATGATCTCGAAGCGATTGGAACAAATGCTCATGAACTACCTATGGTTGTGGCAGCATTAGCGGATAGCGATGATGAATTGCGTAATGTACCTTATCAAGTGTTGCAAAGCTGGCAACGCAACTATGATGGCAACCTGCTTATCGTACTACCCGATGCCTATGGCACGACAACATTTTTACGCCATGCGCCGGACTGGGTAGCCAACTGGCGTGGCTTCCGTGTTGATTCCAAAGAACCCATCGCTGGTGGCGAAGAATTGATACAGTGGTGGCAGTCAATGGGACAGGAGCCACGGGAGAAATTGATTATTTTTTCTGATGGACTGGATATTGATGATATTGAAACCATTACCCATCATTTTGCCGAGAAAGTGAATATAGGTTTTGGATGGGGGACTAATTTAACCAATGATTTCAAGAATTGCGCCCCGACCCCGAATGCACGACTCAATGCCTTCTCATTGGTTTGCAAGGTGACACAGGCGGATGGCAAGCCCACGGTAAAACTTTCAGACAATCTGGAAAAAGCGACTGGGCCACAATCAGAAATTGAACGCTATCTACAGGTTTTCGGGCAAGAACAAATGAGCAGAATGAAAGTCTTGGTCTAGCTAATGATATCAACAAGACCGACAATCCGTCTTCAATAAGTCGGTGCTTATAGCTTGATTACCTAAAACAGATTGTTTTTATGCATTCTACAGTAAACCCCTTGGTGCTCAAGTAATTGCTGATGGCTTCCGCTTTCAATAATTCTGCCACTTTCTAACACCAATATTTTATCGGCATTTTCTATGGTGCTGAGTCGATGGGCAATAATCAGGCTGGTTCGGTCTTGCATTAACACGTTAATCGCTTTTTGAATCAACAATTCAGATTGCGTATCCAGTGCTGAAGTCGCTTCATCAAGAATAAGTAGTGGTGCATTTTTGAGAAACGCCCGCGCCAGGGCAATTCTTTGGCGTTGTCCGCCAGATAGCAATATACCTGATTCGCCAATGTGCGTATCCAAGCCGTTAGGTAATTGATCGGCAAACTCCATAACCTGAGCATGCTCGGCAGCGACATTTATCTCATCCCTGCCATACTTGTTCATTGCCCCGTAAGCAATATTCTCAGCGATAGTGCCGTTAAACAGCGCAATATTTTGATTCACCAAAGCGATGTTTTCGCGTAAATTTTTAAGTGATAGCGCTGCTAAAGCAACACCATCCATAGTAATCGTACCCGTTTCCGCATCATAAAATCGCGCAACCAACCCCGCCAAAGTAGATTTTCCACTGCCTGATCGACCAACCAAAGCGCAGGTTTCTCCGGCTAAAATAGTTAAATCTATATCTTTTAGCACCCAGTCCTGCCGACTGGAATAACGGAAGCGGACGTTGTTGAATTGAATCTCGCCCTGAACATCCTGTAGAATTATTTTTCCTTCATCTGTTTCTGCTGGCACATCAAGCACTGCAAAAACACTTTGTGCCGCAGTCACACCCTGCTGAATCATTGAATTGACTTGAGTGAGTTGCATTATCGGTCGAGAGATAAATCCTGCTGCGGTGACGAATGACACAAATTCGCCAGAGGTCATATTGAGCAGAATGGCGGGTTGCATAGCGATAATAATCAACGCCGCCAGCGCCGATGCAAACAACAGTTGTATCAATGTCGCACTAATATCGTTGGTCAGAGCCAGCTTTATGCGTTGCTTCAAATCATTGCTGATAACTCCTTGAAATTTCTCATTCTCATGATCCATGCCTGCGAATATTTTAACCACTTGATAGCCACGCATCACTTCTCCGGCGCGTTCTCCGACATTACCCATTGCCTCCTGAATACGGTGCCCAATTTTCCGAAACTTTTTACTCACCAGCAGTATAATCAATGTCATCAATGGTGTTACCACCAAAAACAAGGTGGTCAATTGCCAATTGATATACAGCATATAGCCAATCAACCCCAGAACCGTTAAACCACCGCGCACGACAACGCGCAAAGAACCCACTGACGCTGCCGCAATGTTCTCGACATTATAGATGAGCTTGGCTAACACACTGCCAGATGTAAATTGCTCGTGATACTGGCAAGGTAATACCAGCAAATGGGAAAACAAATTACCGCGTATTCTGTTGATGACACGGCGGGCAACATAGACGCTGCAATAAGAGCCACCGATACTGCCGACACCGCGAATGACGAATATGGCAATAACATAACTCGCTAATCGCACTCTGTTGCCTGAATTTTGTGCTTCAATGCTATCTACCAGCTCCTTCATCCACCAGGCAAATGCGGAATCGCAAGCTGCAAAAACAGTAAAACAGAATATCCCGAAGAACATATAATGTGTATCCGGCTTAATAAAGTGGAGTACGCGAAGGTAAACCGCAAGCCCGGATGCTTTTTTCTGATCGGTAGAAGATGCCGTCACAAAATACTGATTACTGGAGCTACTCATTTGCAAGTAATGAAAAATGTCATGACTTAAATAGTGATAAGCGCGACTGCCACAAACGCAATATCGGCGCGATAAAGGCGCAACAAAGGCAAAGACGGTGAGTCGCAAAACGGTAGCCAGACACGCCTGACAGGCATTGACAACCATCGCCACATAGTACCATAATCCTGCTGACAAGACCTGAATACTGTTTGGGCTCGGTCGCCGTGAGACAAAGCATGATAGTATGCGGACAGTTGTGCTAGAATGCGAAACCACTACTGGAGGAAAAAATATGCACTCTTTGATGATTGCAAAGAAAATACGTTTTAACGTGGCAATCGCGGTTATGACGGTGATGCTGTTTGCCAACACGTCCAACAGTGCTTTTGCTGCGGACGGTGAACGAAAAACCATTACCGGAGAGGTGATGGATACTTGGTGTTATGTTTCGCAAATCATGGGACCCTCCGATTTCGTGGTCGGTACCAGCCATCATGTTTGTGCGGTGTGGTGTGCTGCTGGTGGCATTCCGGTCGGATTACTGGATAAAAGCGACGGACAGATTTATATGATTCTAGGTATCGGTGATGATAACAGCAACGTCGCCAATGAAACACTACTGGCTATTCAGAGCCATGAAATCACGGTTGATGGCACGGTCTATGAATTGGACGGACTCAAGTATTTGATAATTGATAATATCAAAGACGACAAAGGGGTTACCAACCTTACCCATAACATTGTCGGCATCCTGCCTGCCGAAGCGAATCCAAAATAACAGATCAGACGATGAAAAATAGTATGAGAAATAGCATAAGACCCTTGCGCTTAACGGGCGTTTTAGTAAGCGCTTTGTGGATTGTCGCGCTCGCTGTCAGCCTTTCCGTACCAGCATACGCTGCCAAAAGCTGGGGTGTTAGCAACGAGGTCAAAGCCAAATTTACTGGTACCGTCATCGATATTTCATGCGAGCTTACTGGAGACTGTCCCGCTAATTGCGGTCAAAGTGATGGACAGAGCAATCGCCAGCTTGGACTGAAAACTGCCGATCAAGGCGTGATTCTGGTGTCCAAAAACCTGACGTTGTACACCGGTGCGGCTGAAGAACTGAGCGGGTTTTGTGGACAGGAAATTGAGGTTGACGGCTTGTTCACCGAAAACCGCAATGTGCGCTTTTTTCAGATTCAGAGTATGCGAGCTCTTGGCGGCAACAAATGGAATAAGGCGACACGTTTTCATAATGTCTGGGCAAAAAAGAATGACTCCACACCGCGCAAGGCAAAGCGTTGGTATCGTAAGGACGTGCGGATAAAGACCATCATAGCGCGTGACGGTTATCTGGGGCTGGGAACGGATAAAGATGCCGAATACTTCAAAAAGTAACTGATAGCATCCGCAGTGGCTCGGCAATGCAACCGCGACAAGGGCGCAGTGGCAATGGCGCAGGGTGCGCCGTATGCAAAGGCTAATTTGTTTGTGGCATCCTTACCAATAGACGCTTGCCCGTATCGGCAGACGCGGTTAGTGGCTTTTCTGCTCATTTTTCTGACACTAACGGCGAGTCCAGTGTGGTCTCATAGTAACCACAACGCGGATTCTGGTATCACCGTTAGCATTACGCCTACTGCATCAAACCCTGCATCAGATTCTGAATCAAACTCTGACTTATCGACAACATTCCCCTTAAAGGTCGGTGGTGCCTTCAAGTTAATTGATCATCATGGCAAATGGGTGACTAACGAAAGCTACAAAGGTCGGCATTTACTGGTGTTTTTTGGCTATATCGGTTGCCAGAGCATGTGTTCTATTTCATTAGCGCGAATTGGCAAGGCGTTGACGCTGTTGGGTGATTCCATCAACAAGCTGGCTCCTTTGGTTATCACCGTTGATCCTGAACGCGACACCCCCGAAGTGATGAAAGCGGCATTGTATAAGTTTCATCCACATCTGGTTGGTCTAACCGGTAAACCCGATATGTTGAAAGAGGCATATCAAAACTATCAACAAAAACCCGCTGTGCTAGGCAATTGGGATACGGTGCCAGTCATTTCGCATTCCTCCTATATTTATCTTATGGACAAGAACGGTGAATTTGTAACCTTATTCCCACCAATACTGAACCCACCAAGCATGGCGAAGATCATACGCAAGTATATTGACGCGACCTAGTGGCGGGTGAGTGGCACTCAATCTGCTAGTTTGAGCCAAGTCAGAATTAATCGTGGGCATTGGCATAAAAAAGTTGCTGTCCATTAATACGATATGAATTGATTAGTTGTTGACCTTTTTTAGCGGTAATCCAGTCCCCGAATACCGTCGCCCCCTGAAGATTGATAGTATGCCGCTCCGGGTTGACGGTAATCACGCTGTACTGGTTGTGCAATTGCTGATTGCCCTCAAAGACGATGCGCATAGATAGTTTTTCTTGTGCAAAAATCCAAGTTCCACGATCCGTTAATGTATAGGCGCCTAATTGATCGGCAATTTGCAAGGTCTTACTCATACCCTGACCGACCTCGCGATACCGTTGCGCTTGTGGCTGTGTGCCAATTGACTGCCAAATGTCCAGTTCTTTTTTATGGGTTCCCGAATCGTCTCCTCTGGAAACAAATAAAGCCGATTCGGATACCATCCGATTAAACGCTTGTCGCAGATTCGATGAAGACGCAATAGCGGCAGGATCATCCGCAGCACCAACTACCACAAAATCATTAAACATCACTTGCCGACGATTGACACCATGCCCCGCTTGCACAAACGCCAATTCGCTCTGCTTGGCATGTACCAATAACACATCAACATCCCCGACCTGCCCCATTCTAAGCGCCTTTCCGCTTCCCACCGCAATCGTTCGTAGCGAATATCCGGTATCCGCTTCAAAGTACGGCAACAAGTAATCCATCAAACCCGAGTTTTCGGTGCTGGTTGTGGTCGCCATCAGCACGACTTTGTCATCTTCACCGGCACGGGTTGTCGGAGTCACAAACCCCAGCACAATGGCAAGCATAAGAAACAGCGCGACACGGATGTGGTTCAATTTATTTCTGAGTGAACGTAGGTCAGACATCGATTATGCGTGTAATGGTTAGAGACGGGGGATTGTAGTGGTTTAGAAATAAAATTACGAATTCAATTCATAAGTGCGCCTGTTTATATCGATAACCTTTTAACCCTGTATTACGCATTAGTTTCCGACTTACGGTGGGACCCATGCCTTATGCTATTTAACGAGACCTTTGCACGAAAGCCATTTCACCTGCATGCTGCGTTAAAATCGTACTCAATCGGTCATTTATAAGCATAAACTCCCTCATTCCGTGCGTTTTTGCCTTGCCTGAAAGCGAAATCATCTTCCGTGCAAAGGTCTCTTAACATCGTAAACAACCTTGTTGATTCATTGTGTCAATATGGTATTGAACCCGGACAGTTAGCTGTGTATAACCAGCATTCATTATCGGTGCATCCTAATTTTCGTCGATTAGAGAATATAGCTGCTAACCGACCTATCAGGTGGCGCACTTATTATATGAACTCAAGATGTATGAGAAAGATCGTAAAAGGCATCAAAGCAATTAGCAAACAATTCTGCCGATGATTTTATTCAATCTCCGGCACAATTCTCTCATGCGGCATCAACCTAAGCACTATAATTATAACGGAACTTGCATTTTTGCTTGAGTTTTATCGCTAAAAAGGTTAGATTCCGCAACCCTTTCAGGCCTCCAGATTAATGTTATGAAACGTACATTTCAACCCAGTGTAGTGAAGCGCAAAAGAACCCACGGTTTTCGTGAGCGTATGCGTACTCGCGGTGGACGCGCGGTCATCAATGCCCGCCGCGCTAAAGGACGTGCTCAATTGAGTGCATAATAGTCGCCAGAGCTTCGCAATAAGATGGCTTGACGTATGCCGCAAGTAGCGGCAGGACTTGGACGCCAATATAAACTGCTCAATAGTGCCGAATTTGCTGCGGTTTTCAGTCATCGAAAATCATTTTACGGCAAATATTTTAGTGTTCATGTGGTCAGGAATGGGTTGGATTATCCGCGAATGGGGCTAACCGTTTCAAAGCGAGTCAGCAAAAAAGCAGTCCAGCGCAATCGCATTAAACGACAGATTAGGGAGTCTTTTCGGTTACAGCGGATGGCGTTACCCGCACTTGATTTCGTTGTCGTGACCAAGTTGGGGTGCGCAGAACAAGTCAACCGGGCGTTGCGAGTCGAGCTGGATAAACTATGGGACAGAGCGAGTAAAAAATGCGAAAACTGCTAATTGTAATCATTAAAATTTATCAGCTTACCCTGAGCCCATTTTTTGGGCGGCATTGCCGATTTCAACCCAGTTGTTCGAGCTATGCCATCGTCGCCATTGACCAACATGGTGCAATACGAGGTGGCTGGTTAACCATTAAACGGATTGGTCGTTGTCATCCTTGGAATGAAGGGGGTTATGATCCGGTACCGTTGCACTCACCTCATCAATAAACAAAATTGGCTCATTATGCTTGGCGATAACATTTATCTGAACAATTTAACGCAATCCGTAAAATAAATTCATGCAATTTCAACGAATGATGCTGTTTGGCGCACTGGGTTTGGTGCTGGTGATGATCTGGCAATCCTGGGACGAATTCCGGCACAGAGACAGTGCTACCGATAAACAACAGACTGCCCAACATGGTGATGTGCCGACTGCCACAACGAATACCGTGCTTAGCGATGATGTGCCTGCTGCCCCAGAAGTGGTAAGCCAACATAGTAATACTGATGTAGTCGATCCGGTTGTGGCAGAAGCGCTGAGTCGTGGAAGAATGATTAATGTGACTACCGACTTAATCAATGCGCAAATAGATACGCAGGGTGGGGACATCGTCCGCATAGCTCTACTGAAACATCCGGTGAGTGTGGATACTCCCGATAAGCCATTTGTTTTAATGCATCGGGATAATCAGGACTTATTCGTCGCTCAGAATGGCTTGATTGGGAAGGGGCGCGAATATCCGAACCATAATGTCTTGTTTTCTGCGACTCGGTTCGAATATCAGCTTGGTGATGCGGCTAGCATGGACGTGAAATTGAGTTGGACGGCGGCAGATGGTGTTGTCTATGAAAAAATATTTAACTTCAAACGTGATAGTTACCGTATTGATGTGGATTTCCGAATCACCAATCACAGCGCACAACCGTGGTCAGGGTTTGCTTATGGGCAGTTACAGCAAACGGAGGTGGTGCAAAAGAGTTCAATGGGTTTTCTCGGTAGCTTGCCGAGTTACAGCGGTGCGGCAATTTATACTGAAGAAGAAAAGTACGAGAAAATTGATTATGGTGATATGCAGGACAGTAACCTCAATGTGACCACTCCGGATGGTTGGGTTGCGATGTTGCAACATTATTTTGTTGCCGCCTGGCTACTGATCGGATCAGAGAATTACCAATTATATTCTGGCGTCAACAATAATACGGCGAAACCACGATTTCGTATCGGTTATAAAACAACCCAGCCGTTGATCATTCCAGCGGGCGGCACTGGGGTCATCAATACCGCGCTGTTCGTCGGCCCTAAGGAGCAGGTGCGTTTGGATGCACAAAATGCGAAAGCATTGAAATTAACGGTGGATTATGGCTGGCTGACACCGGTAGCGACTCCGTTGTTTTGGTTGTTGAACAAGATTCACGGCGTCACTGGAAACTGGGGTTGGGCGATTGTCTTGTTGACCTTGTTGGTCAAGGCGGTGTTTTATCCTCTGTCTGCTACCAGTTATAAATCAATGGCAAAGATGAAAAAGTTGCAACCGCGAATGGCGACTTTGAAAACGCGTTATGCGGACGATAAAGCAAAATTTCAGAAGGAAATGATGTCATTGTATAAAACTGAAAAAGTCAATCCGGCTGGTGGATGTTTGCCAGTGGTGGTGCAGATTCCAGTTTTTATCTCGCTTTACTGGGTCTTGTTAGAAAGCGTGGAATTGCGTCAGGCAGACTTTATGTTATGGCTTAATGACCTGTCATTGCCCGACCCTTATTTTGTGTTGCCGATCATCATGGGTGCATCAATGATTGCACAACATTTTCTGAACCCGGCACCCGTTGATCCGATTCAAAAGAAAATTATGATGGCACTGCCCTTTGTCTTCACTATTTTCTTCTTGTGGTTTCCTGCCGGATTGGTTCTGTATTGGGTTGTCAATAATCTGCTTTCCATTGCACAGCAATACTATATCTCCAAAAAATACCAGAACGACTGAGCGGCAATCAGCCTCTGCGATATTACACAGTGCCGATACTATCGTGGCTGTTGCCACGCCCCCGGGTCAAGGTGGGATAAGCATCGTTCGGTTGTCGGGTGCGGATGTTCCGGCTATCGCCGACAGTCTGATTGGCGTATGCCCCAAACCGCGTTTTGCCATTTATACTGACTTCAAAGATGATAACCGCTCGGCTATTGACAACGGTATCGCTCTGTTCTTTCCCGCTCCCAACAGTTATACCGGCGAAAATGTCTTGGAATTGCAAGGGCATGGCAGCCCTGTTGTTATGCGCATGCTGGTTCGGCGATGTTTGCAACTGGGTGCTCGATTAGCCAGACCGGGCGAGTTTAGCGAACGCGCATTTTTGCATGGACGACTTGACCTGACTCAGGCAGAAGCGGTTGCTGATTTAATCGAAAGCAGTACCGAATCTGCCGCACGTTCTGCGCTGCAGTCATTGCAAGGTGGTTTTTCCGAGAAAGTGAATGAATTGGCAGATGCGGTTACCCAGCTTCGCATTTTTGTTGAAGCAGCCATTGATTTTCCTGATGAAGAGATTGACTTTCTGGAAAACAGCAACATTGTCGAACGGCTTGAGAATCTCGTTTTACTTTTCAGTACCTTGCGGGCAACGCTGAAACAGGGTCGGCTGTTACGCGAGGGTCTCAAGGTGGTGTTAACGGGATTGCCGAATGCTGGCAAATCCAGCTTGTTAAATGCGCTTGTTGAAGAAAATCGCGCTATTGTCAGCCGCATCCCCGGAACGACACGGGATGTGCTTGATCAAATCATCGAGATTGACGGCTTACCGATAACCGTTATTGACACGGCAGGCATACGGGAAACCAGCAATGAAATTGAGGCGGAAGGTGTACGGCGTGCATTACAGGCGCAGCAACAGGCTGATCTGATTCTGTTGGTGGTGGATGATGCCAATACCGATGATGCGCAGACGGCATCATTACTGGAAACATTGTTAAAGGAAGCGCCATCTATTGCGGTGTTGCTGGTCAGAAATAAAATTGATTTAACCCACACCATAGCAGGCTCATCAGCACCTGCACTCGCAAAAAAAGAGGCGACAAAAAATGCGGTATGTCTCTCAGCACTGACCGGTGAAGGATTGTCGACACTAAAGGAAAGCATAAAACAAATTGCCGGTTTTCGCCAGACCGACGACAGCCCGTTTCTTGCCAGAGAGCGGCATGTCAACGCCCTGCAACGCGCTGAGGACTATTTACGCAGTGGATTGCAACAACAAGCCAACCACCACGCCGCTGAGTTGTTGGCGGATGACTTAACCGCCTGTCAAAAAGCCTTAGGCGAAATCACCGGAGAAGTGACCAGCGATGATCTACTGGGCATGATTTTCGGATCATTTTGTATCGGTAAATAATAACGTTTTTGGTTCTTCTGGATTTCGTATGGGTCAAAGCCAAACAATGATCAAAGAAGTGAGGCGCCAGCAATTATGTTGAAAATTACCGGTTTTTCCAAGCGCATTCTTAAAATCAGGGCTGAAATACTTTGCCAATCCTGATTTTGTGCCCTTTATTTCTGGTAGGATGCCCTGATATAAGGCATGACAATGATGATGCAAACCGACCTGAAAATATCCGGCAATGCCGTCAGTAGAATTACTGAGTTGCTTGCCAGCAAAGATAATCCGAACCTGATGCTTCGTGTCTATATTCAAGGAGGAGGATGTTCCGGATTTCAATATGGCTTTCAGTTTGATGATAGCCAGCAGGAAGACGATGTTACCGTGCAACAGAGTGGTATAAAAGTGCTGGTTGATATGCTCAGCCTGCAATATCTCAATGGTGCGGAAATTGATTACAAGGATGATCTTATGGGCAGTCGATTTCTGGTCAACAATCCTAATGCTTCAGCGACCTGTGGTTGTGGTTCTTCGTTTTCGATATAGACGGCAATAAAAAAGTGTAAAAAGTGCTTTTAGCCCTTGCGCTTTTCAATCTTATCCCCATATCGGCAGTCATTTACAACTGTCATCTCTTAAATTTTGTCAGCTATGAGTCAAAAATCTACACCGGGCAACGAGGATGTGCCTGAACCAACAGATACTGTCCCGGGTAGCGATCGCATACCTGAACAAACAGAGGCTGTGGAAGTCGCCGATGAGCCGGTGAGTCAAGCCACTGTGGAACCAATAAGCGAAGATGGAGAATCAGCCACCGATATTGATACCGCTGTTGATGCCACTGCTTCCGAGAGTGATTCCACAGTGCAATTGCTTGAAAAATTGGCGAGTGCACAGAGTCGGATTGAGGAATTAAATGAGCGCTATATTCGGGCTAAAGCGGAAATGGAAAACATTCGTCGGCGTAGCCAGAATGAAGTTATATCGGTGCGCAAATACGCCATTGACGGATTCGCTCAGGAATTACTCAGTGTCGCTGATAGCCTGAATCAGGCGACCCGGGTTGATATGGATAAATCAAATGCAGAAGTCGTGATCAATATGAAAGAGGGGCTAGAATTGACCTTGAAGCAGTTTGATAAGGTGATGGAAAAGTTTGGTGTAATCGCGGTTGAGGCGGCACCTGGAGTAGCGTTTAATCCCGAAATACACCAGGCGATTAGTGTGGTTGAGAGCGATGAAGTTACACCGGAACATATTTTGAACGTGATGCAGAAGGGATTTTTGTTGAAGGATCGGTTATTACGTCCGGCGATGGTTGTTATCGCCAAAAGTGCTGAAAAATAGTGAAAAATATCTTGTTATTCAATAGTTAACCCTTATATCAAAGTTAGATGGGTGCCTCTGTTAATTTATTTGTTCGTGGTTGTGGTATCGGTTTTGTACTCGAATCTCCAGTATTGCATAAACACCGCGATGCTGTTATGTGGGTAAAACCAGTTACGAAAAAATGCTGATTTCCAGAGACACCTCTATTTCAAGACTGATGTTTACAGAGGACAAAAAATGTCAAAAATTATAGGTATTGATCTTGGTACTACCAATTCCTGCGTTGCTGTGGTGGAAGGCGGTACGCCCAAGGTTATCGAAAATAGTGAAGGCGACCGTACTACGCCATCCATCGTTGCATTTACAAAAGAGGGCGAAACACGGGTTGGGCAATCTGCTAAACGACAAGCCGTGACCAATCCGGAAAATACAATTTTCGCGGTCAAGCGTTTGATTGGACGGCAGTTCAGTGAGGACGTGGTGCAGCGCGATATAGATTTAATGCCGTATAAAATTGTTAAAGCTAAAAATGGCGATGCCTGGGTAGAGGCGGGTGGCAAGCAAATGGCTGCGCCGGAAATATCAGCGTTAATATTGCAAAAGATGAAGCAGACCGCTGAAGATTACCTGGGTGAAACCGTGTCCGAAGCGGTGATCACGGTGCCCGCTTACTTCAATGACTCTCAGCGTCAGGCGACCAAAGATGCCGGAAAAATCGCCGGTTTGGAAGTGAAACGAATTATCAATGAGCCGACTGCCGCTGCCCTTGCTTATGGCATGGACAAAGCGAAAGGAGATCGAACAATAGTGGTTTATGATTTAGGTGGGGGGACCTTTGATGTCTCGATTATTGAGATTGCGGAAATTGAGGGTGAGCATCAATTTGAGGTGCTTTCGACCAATGGTGACACCTTCCTCGGCGGTGAAGATTTTGATCGGCGTCTGATTGATTATTTGGCAGATGAATTCAAGAAAGATCAGGGGATGGATTTGCGTGGTGATCCGCTGGCAATGCAACGACTCAAGGAAGGGGCTGAAAAAGCAAAAATCGAATTGTCTTCCAGTCCGCAAACCGAGGTCAACCTGCCTTATATCACCGCAGATGCCAGTGGTCCGAAGCATTTGAATATGAAATTGACCCGTGCCAAGTTGGAATCTCTGGTAGAGGATTTGGTGCAACGTACTTTGGGGCCTTGTAAAATGGCTTTGCAGGATGCGGGCATAAAAGCATCGGAAATTAATGATGTCATACTGGTTGGTGGTCAAACACGGATGCCTAAAGTGCATGAAATTGTTGAAGGGTTTTTCGGTAAGGAAGCGCGTCGCGATGTTAATCCCGATGAAGCGGTAGCGGTCGGTGCGGCTATTCAAGGTGGTGTGCTGGGTGGCGATGTTAAAGATGTCTTGTTGCTGGACGTAACGCCATTGTCATTGGGTATTGAAACTTTGGGCGGTGTGATGACCAAGGTGGTTGAGAAGAATACGACTATTCCGACCAATGCCAGTCAGGTGTTTTCAACTGCGGATGATAATCAAAATGCAGTTACCGTGCATGTTCTTCAAGGTGAGCGCGAAATGGCGAGCGGCAACAAGTCTTTGGGTCGATTTGATCTTACCGAAATTCCGTCAGCAGCACGAGGGATTCCACAAATTGAAGTCGCCTTTGATATTGATTCCAACGGTATTTTGCATGTGTCCGCGAAGGACAAGGTTACCGGAAAAGAAAACAAGATTGTCATCAAATCGAGTTCCGGGTTGTCGGATGAAGAGATTGCCAAAATGATGCAGGATGCTGAAGAGCATGCTGATGAAGATAGAAAAAGCAGAGAATTGGTTGATGCACGTAATCAAGGTGAAGCCTTGATACACGGGATCAAGAAATCTTTGCAGGAGCTAGGCGATAAGGTTGAGGCGGATGAAAAGGGCAACATTGAATCCGCAGTTTCAGAACTTGAGGTGGCTCTAAAAGAAAATGATCTGGAAACGATTACTGCTAAGAGCGAAGCCTTGACCCAAACTTCCCACAAGTTGGCAGAGAAAATGTATGCTCAGACGAATCAGACTGCTGAAGATGGGCAGGGCAAAGCGGATGAGTCGGGGCAGAGTGAGTCGGGTAATACTGATTCGGGTAGTACCGATAATGTTGTCGATGCTGAATTTGAAGAAGTCGATGATGAGAAAAAGAAATCTTGATTGTTTTTTATAAACACATAATCAGCAAAAGCGGGGCTATGTCCCGCTTTTGCATGTTCATACTGCGATAAACGACAACGATGTCAAAAAGAGACTATTATGACGTGCTGGGTGTGCGCCGGGATGCCGATGATCAGGATATGAAAAAGGCATATCGCCGTCTGGCAATGAAACACCATCCGGATCGCAACCAAAATAGCGCTGAGTCCGAAGTTAAATTCAAAGAAGCCAAAGAGGCTTACGCTGTTTTGGGTGATGCCCAAAAACGTGCGGCGTATGACCAGTTTGGACATGACGGGGTTAATCATGGTGCCGGCATGGGAGCGGGCGCAGGTGCAGGCGGTTTTGGTGACATATTTGGTGACATATTTGGAGATATTCTCGGTGGTGCAGGGGGGCGTCGCAGGAATCGGGGTGCTGATTTGCGGTTTAGTTTGAATCTCACCCTAGAAGAAGCAGTTATGGGGGTGGAAAGAAAAATTCGCGTGCCTAAGATGACAAACTGTGCGACTTGTGATGGCTCTGGGTCAAAACCAGGTTCGCAGGCAAAAACCTGTGAGCATTGTCATGGACAAGGTCAGGTGCGCATGCAGCAGGGTTTTTTCTCAGTGCAGCAAACTTGCCCGCAGTGCCAGGGGCAGGGAAAAGTCATTGCCGATCCATGTGCATCGTGTCGTGGGCGTGGCGTGGTTAAAGAGGAGAGAAACCTGTCGGTGAAAATTCCTGCAGGCGTGGATGACGGTGATCAGGTTCGATTGTCGGGTGAAGGTGAAAGTGCTGGTCAAGGTACGCCTGCCGGAGATTTATATGTCCAAGTTCGGATACGAAAGCATGATATATTTGAAAGAGAAGGGGATCATTTATATTGTGAAGCCCGTGCTAGTTATGCGCAATTGGCATTGGGTGGGGTGTTGGAAATACCGACATTGTCGGGGCGGGCGAGTTTGAAAATTCCGCCTGAAAGTCAAACGGATAGCGTTTTTAGATTGCGTGGCAAAGGTATTCGCAATGTACGCAATGGCAATCAAGGCGATTTATACTGCAAAGTGGTGGTGGAAACGCCGGTAAAATTAACCCGCGAACAGAAAAAATTATTAAAAAGTTTTGAAGAAAGTTTGCTACAAGGCGGAAAGCGGCATTCCCCCAAAGTCAGGTAGCGCGTAGTAGCGCGATGCTACTGTTTCTATCACTACCGTTTTTATTATGCTGAGGCTAAGTTGATGCCTGCGAGTTACCACGTACTAGCCGCCAATAATCTGTTTCATCAACAAATCGGCGACTTTACACCGCGAATAGCCCAACAACAAATGGCGCAGGTGGTTGAGGATGCTCTGAACTTTTCGGGACGGTTGGTGGTTGAATCTGGAACCGGAACCGGTAAGACCTATGCCTATCTGGTACCGGTGGTACTCAGTGGTAAGCGTACTATTATTTCTACGGGGACTAAACATTTGCAGGAGCAAATTTTTAACCGCGATCTTCCTACCGTACTCCGCGTGCTCAATAAAACGCTCAGCGCACAAATGCTAAAAGGACGTTCCAACTATTTGTGCCGTTATCGACTCAAACTAAACAGCCAGCAAAGTGATTGGATTAGCAAGCAGAATCAGCTGGAATATGCGGTCATTGATGAATGGGCTGTGCGCACGAAATCCGGTGATATTGCAGAAGTTTCTGATGTCAATGAAGCGGCGCCGATATGGAAACAAGTGACCTCCACCACGGATAACTGTCTAGGCAGAAAATGCCCGGATTACCGCGATTGTTTTGTTAATCAGGCTCGGCAACGCGCGATGAAAGCGGATGTTGTTGTGGTCAATCATCATCTGTTCTTTTCCGACTTGACCCTTAAAACCGAAGGGTTTGGTGAATTGTTACCCGACCATGAGTCCGTCATTTTTGATGAGGCGCATAGTATCCCCGATATTGCTGCCAAGTTTTTCGGCTTTTCATTGTCCAGTTTCCAGTTAAAAGAACTCATCAACGATGTCTTGGCGGCAGACAATGAGGAAAAAAGCGCGGTCAATTTTAGTGATTGTTTGGTTACGCTGAAGCAGCAAGTTGATAACGTGCAGCGATATTGCAAGCAGCTTAAAAATCCTGCCGAAGTGCTGGTGCATTTGAAAAATGCCGCATTCGATGAATTGATACAATCTCTAGTGGCGTGCTTGGGTGATTTGCAAACGGCGTTAACCGTTGCGGCGGTTGCTGGAGAAGGCTTGGCTAAATGCCACAACCGTTGCCTGCATATTCAAAACCAACTGGACATCTGGTGGGAAAATCGGGATAGCAATGCAGTTTGTTGGCTTGAGGCTACGAAATTTGGCTTTCGAATGAACTTGACACCGCTTAATGTCGGCAGTCATTTTTCAAAATTTATCGAAAAATCCGATGTGTCGTGGATTTTTACTTCGGCGACTCTGGCGGTGGAGGATGATTTCACGGCGTTTTGTGGTGAGATTGGTTTGGAAAATGCAGAAACCAGACGATGGCAGAGTCCGTATGATTTTCACAACAATGCGATGATGTACCTGCCAACCGAAATGCCCGATCCCAGAGCTGCTGATTTTGTGCAGGTGTTGGCCAATACCATCCTAGATGTAACCAATGCCAGCAAGGGGCGGGCATTTTGTTTGTTTACCAGTCATGCGATGATGGAAAAGGTCTATCAACTATTGCAACACAATTTCAAATGGCCGTTGTTGCGACAGGGACAGGCGGCCAAACAACACCTGCTGAAACAATTTCTCGAATCTGAAAATGCCGTGTTATTGGCAACGGCAAGTTTTTGGGAGGGTGTTGATGTTAAAGGTGATGCTCTTAGCTGCGTCCTCATCGATAAACTCCCGTTTGCCTCACCTGCTGATCCAGTACTGAAAAGTAAACTGGAAAATAGTGAACAACAAGGTGGGAATCCGTTTATGGATATTCAAATTCCTAATGCGGTTATTGCGCTTAAACAGGGCGCAGGGCGTTTGATTCGTTCTGAATCTGATCGCGGAATACTGGTTATTTGCGATCAGCGACTGACTAGCAAAGCCTATGGCAATTTGTTTTTGAAAAGCCTGCCACCCATTCCGATTACCCGCAGCCTGTATGATGTACAACGATTTTTTCGATGATTTTTCGACAACAGATGCTTGGTATTAATCTCGGTCAATGAAAATACTTGCCATAGATACGGCGACTGAAGCCTGTTCTGTTGCCGTAGCAACGGTAACGGATGTGATGCAGAAATGTGCAATTCGGCCCATCGGGCAGCCGCCTGCACATTCAAAATGGGTCTTGCGAATGGTTGATGAGGTCTTGCAGGAATCGGGTGTTAGCCTGCATAATCTGGATGTGATTGCGGTGAATACGGGACCGGGATCATTTACCGGTGTCCGTATCGGTTTGGGGGTGGCTCAGGGACTGGCGTATGGTGCCGATTTGGCAGTAAGCGGCATTTGTTCGCTGGAAGTATTGGCGGCATCAGTAACGACTGCATCCGTAGGGGCTAGTAGGGTATTTCCAGCAATTGATGCACGAATGAATCAGATTTATTGCGGGCTGTATGATGTGGTCAATAACGCCAAACCGAGACAACGGCATCCTCCGGTAGTGGTTGATCCTGCTGCAATACCCTTTCAGCTCAATGAATCTACCTGTGCGCTGGGCAGTGGCTGGGATGTGTATGCCGATGCTATTATCACGGCAATTGGGCATAATCAAATAAACGGCTTGTCGGGGCGTTATCCTGAGGCAAAATATCTGGCAAAAATAGCACAACAGTCTGGCATTACCGCTGCGCTGACACCACTGCAACTTCAGGCAACTTATGTCAGAAATAACATTGTCAGGTCGTGAAATCAGTCTGCTTTCCCGCTTTGGCAGGTTAATTTGGGTTAATTTTTGGCCATTCGCTTTAACACAAAACAAAGCATCCGTAATGTGGTGATGTTGCTCTTTATGTTGGACATTTAATTACCTTGCCGAGAGCAGTAATTCATTGACAAATCGCGTTCCAAAATAAGCTAAAACGAGAATGCCGAAGGCGACAATGGTCCATTTTGCGGCAGTTTGACCACGCCAACCAGCAATTTGTCTGCCCAACAGTAAACAGGCAAAACAACACCACGCCAATAGCGACAGCAGTATATGGTGGTTGAAATTCAGCAAAGTGCCGAAATGTCTGAAATTAGCGATTATGCCGACCACTAAATTAGCAGTCATTAGCACAAACCCCAATAGGGTCAACCAAAACAGATTCGATTCCATGGTTTGGATTGCTGGCAAGCTGGGCAGGGTGTTGCTCTTTGGTTTGTGTAGCAAACGATCCTGAACAATCAACAAACATGCCTGGGCAAAGGCAACGCATAATATGCCGTAAACAGGAATAGCCAGCGCAATGTGCCAGCCCATTCCCGTATGAATCTGCTCAATCGCGAAGGCATGATTGACGGATGTTTGGTTGATTGACAAAGCACCAATCAACAGCGCAATCAAGCCGATGGGAAGCACGATGATCCCGGGATTGATGGTTTTCCTGATTAGTGAAATGCACAAATACAACGCGACAGAAATCCAGCCTGCCATGGATATTGCCAGCCCGAAAGAGATATTTGCGCCGTTTGCGCCATAGATGCTTGGGTATAATAGATAGCCATGCAGGGCGATTGCCAGCGTGGTTAGGCTGGGTATGAGGAAGCGCGGGTTGTGGGTGACAGCGTTCGCTTCACGCCAAAGGCAGAATGTGCCGAGGCAATATATGGCGAGACAGACCGCTACTAAAATTGATGACCAGAACATATCATTGGAAAAATCAAGGCAGACACCGTTAATTATACACTTCTGGCAACCGGCTAATGTTATCATTTAGCCGATTTTATCCGGCTAGCCAATGCGTAAATTGACACTATTATCTGACCATTATGTTTGACCAACTAAGCGACAAACTTCGCGCCACAATGAAAGTCCTGAGCGGGCGGGGTCGCCTTACCGAAGCGAATATAGCGGATGCGTTGCGCGAGGTGCGAATCGCATTACTGGAAGCCGATGTTTCGCTTGCAGTTACTCGGCGTTTTGTCGATCAGGTTAAGGTGCGGGCAGTCGGCAGCGAAGTACTGGGTAGTTTGCAACCCGGTCAGGCCGTTATCAAGGTGGTACAGGATGAGCTGGTGCAACTGATGGGGCAATCCAATCAGGAGCTGGATTTATCAGTGCGTCCTCCTGCCACGATTTTTATTGTCGGCTTACAAGGAGCGGGGAAAACAACCACTGTGGGTAAGCTCGGGCGTTTTCTTAAAGAACACGATCAGAAATCTGTTTTGGTTGTGAGTACGGATATTTATCGTCCGGCAGCGATTGAGCAGTTACAACGCATTGCCGATGATCTTGAGTTACATTTTTATCCGAGTCATCCGACACAAAACCCTGTGGATATTGCTCGTGATGCTTTGCAGCATGCGCGTAAAAACAGCATTGATGTTGTGATTATGGATAGCGCAGGACGCTTGCATATTGATGAGCAAATGATGGATGAGGTTAAGGCGTTACATCAGGCAGTACAACCTGTCGAAACCTTGTTTGTAGTTGATAGCATGACCGGGCAAGATGCTGTCAATAGTGCGAAAGTATTTGATCAAGTGCTACCTTTAACGGGTGTTATCCTAACCAAAACCGATGGTGATGCGCGTGGTGGTGCAGCATTATCTGTGCGTCAGGTAACCGGCAAGCCGATTAAGTTTCTGGGCGTGGGTGAAGCCATGGATGCGTTGCAACCGTTTCATCCTGAGCGTGTTGCTTCACGTATTCTTGGAATGGGAGATGTGTTGTCTCTGGTTGAGGAAATGGAGCATAAAGTTGATAAGAATCAGGCGGAAAAGCTGGCAAAAAAAATAACCAAAGGCAAGGGATTTGATTTGGAGGATTTCCGCGAGCAGATGATGCAGATGCAAAATATGGGTGGCATTATGGGAATGGTTGAAAAACTGCCGGGTATGGACAGACTCCCGAAAAAGGCACTGGAGCAGGTGGATAACAGGAAAACGGTCCGAACTATCGCGATTATCAATTCGATGACAGCACAGGAACGAAAATTTCCCGCAGTCATTCGCGGTTCTCGTAAACGACGCATAGCAACCGGTTCTGGGACACAGCTTCAGGACGTAAATCGGTTGTTGAAACAATTTTTGCAAATGCAAAAAATGATGAAAAAGATGAAAAAGAAGGGTGGAATGAAAGGTATGATGGATCAATTCCGTGATGGCACAGCACCGGGCAGACCGTTTTTTTAATGAAAATCAAGGAATTTCGACAGTAAATTTGATTGATGAAAGGGTGCGCATATCATTAGCTACTTTATGAGACCTTTGCACGAAAGCCATTTCACCTGCATGCTGCGTTAAAAACGTACTCAATCGGTCATTTATAAGCATAAACTCCCTCATTCCGTGCGTTTTTGCCTTACCTGAAAGCAAAATCATCTTCCGTGCAAAGGTCTCTTTATATCTTTAAACAGCATAAAATGACCGCGCAAACCTTTGGAATCTCTTATAAAATATCGCTATACTTACCAGTTGGTTTGGTATTATAGCCAGTTCGTTCTGGCGGGCTTTTTCTTTATTGCTTTAGAGGTGATTAGTGACATTAACAGGTGCAGACATTCTCGTTCGTTGTCTTCAGGATGAGGGTATTGAATACATTTTCGGGTATCCCGGCGGAGCCGCATTGCATATCTATGATGCGATTTATGGTCAGGACAAAGTAAAACATATATTGGTGCGCCACGAGCAGGGTGCAACCCATGCTGCCGATGGCTATGCGCGTGCTACGGGTCAAGCAGGTGTGGTGTTGGTAACCTCTGGTCCGGGCGTGACCAATACTGTTACCGGTATTGCGACGGCCTTTATGGACTCCATACCGCTGGTTCTTATTACCGCACAGGTGCCGTCTCACCTGATTGGTGATGATGCCTTTCAGGAAGTCGATACTGTGGGCATTACGCGACCCTGCGTAAAGCATAATTTTCTGGTTAAGGACGTGAGGCGAATCGCCGAGACGATGAAAAAGGCGTTTTATATCGCGACTTCTGGGCGACCGGGTCCGGTGGTTGTGGATATGCCCAAGGACATCACCGCGCAAAAGACAGAATATGTGTATCCCAAGACGGTCAATATGCGTTCCTACCAGCCGCGCACCAAAGGTCATAGTAAGCAGGTTGATCGTGGAATTGATGTTTTGTTGCAAGCAAAAAAGCCGATTATTTATACGGGTGGTGGGGTCGTTATTGCTAATGCTGGGCAGGCGTTGACGCAACTTGTGAGTACCCTGAAATATCCTAGCACAAGTACCCTGATGGGGCTTGGTGCTATTGCGGCTTCTAATCCATACTTTCTGGGGATGCTGGGGATGCACGGCACTTATGAGTCCAATATGGCAATGTATGAATGCGATGTCATGCTGGCTATTGGTGCCCGATTCGATGATCGTGTCACTGGCGAACTGACGAAGTTTTCGCCAAATTCCAAAGTGATACAAATTGATATTGACCCGGCTTCTATCGGTAAAAATGTGTCGGTGGAGGTTCCTATTGTTGGCGATTGTTATGAAGTGTTGTCAATGATGAATGAAAAATTGAAAGATAGAGTGGAGTCCATTGATCATGCTGCGATTGCGCAGTGGTGGGAGGTGGTTAACCGCTGGAAGGCGAAAAAATCGCTGGCATATACGATGAGCAATAAGGTCATCAAGCCACAGTATCTGGTGCAACAATTATTGGAAGTCACCCAAGGTCAGGCTTACATTACTTCCGATGTTGGACAGCATCAAATGTGGGCGGCGCAATACTATACCTTTGAGCAGCCACGGCGCTGGATTAACTCGGGTGGATTGGGCACTATGGGGTTTGGGTTGCCAGCGGCGATGGGTGTGCAACTCGCCTTTCCAGATGATGTGGTTGTTTGTATTACGGGTGATGCCAGTATTCAAATGTGTTTGCAAGAACTATCGACTTGTTTACAATACGAATTGCCGATTAAGATCATCAATCTCAATAATCAGTATATGGGTATGGTGCGGCAGTGGCAGGAATTTTTCTATGATCGCAGATATTCACATTCCTACATGGATGCCCTGCCGAATTTTGTCAAACTGGCAGAAAGCTATGGTCATGTCGGTATACGGGTCGAGCACCCCGGGGATGTCACCAAGGTCTTGGAGGAAGCGTTTTCGATGAAAGATCGGCTGGTTTTTGTTGATGTTATCACTGATCATACCGAGAATGTCTATCCTATGATTGCAGCGGGCAAAGGGCATAACGAAATGCACTTGCAACCCGGTGATATGGAAGCACAGGAACGGGAATTAGCGTGATGAGAAGAATAATTTCGGTCTTGCTGGAAAATGAATCCGGCGCATTATCGCGTGTTGCCGGGCTGTTTTCGGCGCGTGGCTATAACATTGAATCATTGACGGTAGCCCCGACTGATGACGAATCGTTATCGCGCATGACCATCGTAACCCGTGGCACTGATGCCATTATTGAGCAGATAACCAAACAGCTGAATAAGCTGGTTGATGTGGTCAAATTGCGTGACCTGACCGAAGGCAGACATCTAGGACGAGAGCTTATGCTGGTTAAAGTCTGTGCCACAAATGTAGATCAGAAAGAGGACATTAAAAGGTTGGTTGATATATTTCGGGGTCGTATTATTGATGTGACCGAATCGACCTATACCCTGGAAATGACGGGTAGCAGTGAAAAAGTGGATGCTTTCCTTGAAGCCTTGTCGCAAATCGAACTGATTGAAGTGGTACGGTCAGGCACTTTGGGTATCGGTAGAGGCCGAAATTCTCTGAAAGCCTAGCTGTGTCGATCATCGTGACAAAAATCATCTAGGGTGGCTGGAATGGATGTCGTTCTATTTCAAAAGTAAATACATTAAATAAACCAGAGTAAATTAAATATGAATATGAAAGTACATTACGACAAAGATGCGAATGTTGAAAAAATTCGCAGTAAAACGGTTGCCATCATCGGCTATGGTTCCCAGGGTCATGCCCATGCCAATAACCTGAAAGAGAGTGGTATTGGTGTGGTGGTGGGACTTCGCCACGGTTCAGGTTCTTGGACTAAGGCTGAACAGATGGGACTGAAAGTGGCTGAGGTCAATGAAGCTGTTGCACAGGCGGATATCGTCATGATGCTGTGCCCTGATGAGTTAATGGGAGCGATTTATAAAGATATTGAGTCCGACTTCAAGCAAGGTGCATCACTGGCTTTTGCACACGGTTTTAACATCCATTTTGGTTATATCAAACCCAGAGAAGACATCAACGTCATGATGATTGCACCTAAAGGGCCCGGTCATTTGGTGCGTTCCACCTATGAACGTGGTGCCGGGGTGCCGTGTCTGGTCGCTATTCATCAGGATGCGAGTGGGGATGCGCTGGAAATTTCTGTTGCCTATGCGTCAGCAATCGGTGGTGGGCGTGCCGGTATCATTGAGACGACATTCAAAGAAGAGACCGAAACCGATTTATTCGGTGAGCAGGCGGTGCTATGTGGTGGCACAACGGCTCTGGTGCAGGCTGGATTTGAAACGCTGGTTGAGGCAGGTTATGCGCCTGAAATGGCCTATTTTGAATGTTTACATGAACTCAAGTTGATTGTTGATCTGCTGTATGAGGGGGGTATCGCTGATATGCGCTATTCAATTTCAAATACAGCTGAATTCGGTGATCTGACGCGCGGACCAAGAATTGTCAATGAGCAAACCAAGGCTGAAATGAAAAAAATTCTTGGCGAAATTCAATCGGGTGCATTTGCCAAAGAATGGATGGATGAAAATGCAACTGGCGGAAAACGATTCCCTGAATTACGGCGTAAAGGCCAGGAACATCAAATCGAAGAAGTCGGCTCCAAACTGCGTTCAATGATGTCATGGATTGGTGACAACAAGATTGTGAATAAATCGAAGAACTAGGTTAGGTCGCAACCATTGTTAATGGTGTTTTATACTGAGACCTTTGCACGGAAGATGATTTCGCTTTTAGGCAAGACAAAAACGCACGGAATGAGGGAGTTTATGCTTAAATGACCGATTGAGACCATTTTTACCAACAGTAGACGCTTTTAGGCGACACAGCATGCAGGTGAAATGGCTTTCGTGCAAAGGTCTCTCTATTAAAGGATAGCTAATTTATCCGTGATGATTTGACTGGTATTAGATAGTTTTCCTGCAATCGTACAATTTTCTTCAATAATGGAACTGTATTGCCAATAAGTTTCTTGCGTTAAGTTATTTAAAATGAGTTGCAAGCCCTCAATGGTCTGAAAAACAATAATTCCTTTAAGATTAAAATAATCCCCGATATTTGGCGCACCCCAATAAATCGGTATTGTCTTACAGATAAAGCAATCAACTAATTTTTCTGTAAAGTAATCATCTTCTTGGCAATTTTCAATAATAATAGAAAACTGATAGGGCAATAAACCATCTTTTTTATTATCGAAAGGTTGATATCCTCGACCGATAACATCGACACTCATGTCAACATCATTACTATTAATTTCTCGAACAATTTGATGTCTTAATTGGTGTCCAGACCATTGCTTTTTGTTAGAGGCAATCAATGAAACTCGTTTTTCTTTTTTTGAAAAATCACAATCAGATAATCCTGTAATCCAGCATTCGACAATGGGCAAAACAATAATATTTCTATACTTGTTCGTCAGATACTTGTAGCGAACAAAGATATTTTGAAATTTAAGCCTTAACAACCAAAGCATTGCGTAATAGCGGTAATGTATAGCTTTTGGTTCGGCTATGAGAAGTGATACCTTACATTTTAGTTTGTTGTAATTTGCAAACCAAATTCTTGATGAAGGATAAATAACTATGTGGTCAGAGGCGGTCAAGTCTTTAACTTTCCCGGCGGGCATTGTATTCGATCTATCCCAGACGAGATCACTCACATTTAACTCTCCCAGATTTTTTGTTTTTCGTAATTGATGCGGGACAATTCCGATAGGACATTTTTTTGTCATTTTTTTATTGATCGATGGAAAATATTTCACAATAGATGTTATCTCAAGAAATCTTGTCTTCTTAGCTCTATGAAACGCTTATGTGATTTTGTCATCAACATTAGCTTGCGAATCCCTAACTTTACTTGCGCTATCGTTCGTTTTATTCCAAAAATCCACGTTCGTTTTCTTATTGAATTGTGAGTTGATGATGAACCGACCAATTTTTTATATTCTCCTCCTAAATTATAATATTCGTAGAACACGAGTTGCACAGCGATGGCGGGCTCTATTTGAAAGGATTTTAAAGTGTAGCAACCCGGAATATGAGCATCGGCTGGAGATATACCTTTTTGATATTCGTATTCTAATAATTTTTTAGCACCAGATGGATAGATCACATAAGCCCCTGCCCCTGCCCCTCCTAAATATAGTTTAAATAGTTTATGGCTATGGATTAGTGTTTCTCCAGTTTTTGCAACATATTTCTTTTTAGCAAAAACTTCAAGATTAACCAAATCAATATCAATACATTCGCCGAGTTCAGCTAATATTTCAGGTGTATTCTTTGACAATAACACATCATCTTCCAAAATAAGTGCTGGGTGATTGCCAGCAATGACTGTTTGCCAAATATTACGATGAGAAAAATAACACGCTATTTCTGCCGCCCCTAATGGTCTTTGCCAATCATAATAATGCTTGCGGATGATTTTATCATCAATATCATCGGCACTAGTTGCGATGAGAATGGTATAGCCTAATCCTAGTTTTTGTAATTGCTTCTCTTGAAATGTTCGCCGTTTTGTCTCACTCGGCAAATTAATGACAAATACTTCCATCTATTATTCCCCTATTTTATTTTCACTATTTTTTCATCAAAACAGTTTCTAACCACTATTCCACTTCGCCATAAAGGGCGGGACAATTCATTTTTTATTTTATTTAATAATTTCTTTTTTTGTGTGGTAATAGTTGAGCCGCCGATTGCGAAATCCTGATGAGATATACAACCTATTCCCAACGACCATGTTTGTACGCCATGTTGCCAAATCATTTGTTGTAATGTATCAACTGGTGCTTTAAAATTTTTTATATGACATAAGAATTTTCGCACCGCTTTCTTCCCATAAATCGCTCCTTGATTTTTAAGCGGTGGTGTTTGATAACGAATAAGGTTAATACCGTTAATGGTTTTTCTTTGTTTAATTATTGTTCCTTTTTTCCCCGATAAATCAATAATAATATTTTCATCCATACCCTCAAATAGCGAGACTATTGTTTCTTGAAAATTATTACCAATCTTAATATCGTCCTCCATTACCACACATGCTTTGGCACGATGATCGGCTACTATTTGCCATGCTTTGTGCCAACTCAAGGCGCAACCAATCTCTCCAGCAGACAAAGTAGCATAATGTTGCCACGAATCTCGAGATTGTTGCTGGTATGATTGTAGCATTTCGATATTGATTTTGATGCCATCAACCGCATCTATTCTTTCAAAAGGTATAGCCAATTGATATAATTGCTTCGTCATATAGTCCAGCCGATTTAGACTCCTATCTAAATTAATGACATAAACAGGTACGTTGTTCATTGCCCTTTGTTCATAATGTCTTCCAATAGTCGGCAATCCACGGCGATGGCTGGATATGGCGATACCATTTACCACTAATGCCTTTAATAGCTTCGGCTGGATTAGGTAGCCCGTGAAATAAAATAATTCTGGCATTGTTGGGAATGCTCGGCGCTTCAAACCATGATTTTGTCCATGATGGACAACAACGGTACTTAAAACTCGGCACCCAATCATCCTGCCAAAATTTGAGTTTACCCCGCTTGTGCATTTCGTTGGATAAATAGGCTTGTTCGTGACGTACCTGTTTTTTTATCTGATGAAAATTTTGCTCAAAAAACGTAAGAATCTGTGGGTGTTGCCCGGGTTCAAAGCGAAACACTGAGGAATTACCCTGCATTTTTTCAGGTGTTTTTTTGTCGTGTGCGATAAAAAAATCACCTGCAACAGTGAAAAAATCATCCAAAGCACCCACAATAACGACATCCAAATCTAAAAACAGGGTTCTGCCAGAGAGCCCGCCAAAACCTTTGGCAAATACTGTCAGTTTACGCCAACCCCGTTCGGGTGTGTTTTTTAGTACATTTGATTTAGGTGAATCAGACAATTTAGGCAAGGCTAACTCGGGCAGGGTTTGTATTTCTACTTGTGGGTGAATATACTTGGCATCATCCGTGAAGCAAATAAACCTGAAGGGAAAACTCAGATTGCGCGATACCATACCATAAAGTCGGTTAACATAATCAGCAGGGAACTTACTGCCCCACTTCATACAAATAACATTCACCTTGTTCATTTTCTATTTTTATCGTTTGGGATATTTGAGCAAGCAAATAACCCATTATCTCACTGCCATCCTACTGATTGAAACGGAACGGTTAGCGTAGGCTCATTATCTGTTTCCAAAGGGTGTTGGAGATTGATACGCCAACTTCCTTTGCAAACAAATCCAGAAATGAGGGTTTTAAAGTGTATTCAATCACTTGTTCAGCGCCAATAATATCTCTGGCAATTTGATTGACACTACCAAACTGGTCAATTAAACCCAGTGTGCGCGCTTTTTGTCCGCTCCAGAATAAGCCGCTGAAAATTTCATCATCGTCTTGCAAGCGGTCGCCTCTGCCTGTTTTTACCGCACCGATAAATTGCTGGTGGACGTCATCTAACACCGTCTGCACATGTTGCTTGTGGGCAGGGTCAAGCGGACTGAACGGGTCTAACAATCCCTTATTTTTTCCGGCAGTGATAAGCCTGCGTTCAACACCTAATTGCCGCATGGTCTCGACAAATCCAAAACCATCCATCCGCACCCCAATCGAACCGATAATACTGGACGGATGTGCAAATATCTCATCCGCAGCCACAGCCACATAGTAACCCCCTGATGCGCAAAGATCGGTAACAGCGACATAGAACGGTTTATCAGGATAGCGCATTTTCAGGCGACCGATTTCTTCGTTGATTTGCGCTGACTGCACCGGATTTCCGCCCGGACTGTTGATACGCAGTATTACCCCAGTCGAAAATTCGGCAGCAAAGGCATCCGCTAAACTTTGATTGATTCGATCTGCGGAAACATCATAATCAGAGATGATGCCGTTTAACTCAACCAGCGCGGTATGTGTTTCGGTGAAAACATCCCCATCACCCGCTTGGAATTGGAAATAGAAAATGGTAATCGTTGTGATATAACCGAAAAATAGTAGTTTTATGGCAATTCCCCAGCGTCGTTTCGCTTTTTTTTCCTTGATATAGTCGCGCACCAGCATAGCCAGTATTCGGCTATTTTCCACACTTTGCCGATCTGATGATGATACCGCTGCTGCCGAGACTGGCGGTGATGGTGGTTTTGTTCTTTTTCTGAAAATCATCTTGTTACACCCAAATTATGTCAATTCAAACTCTTATAAAATAACACGCCGTAAAATAACGCAACACAAAATAATGTGGGCAAGTCAACTGACCACACCAGTGGCATTATTCAAATAACGCCCGCCTCTTTCCATTCTGTCAATTCCGCAACACTATACCCCAAAATATCAGCCAGAACAGCTTCGGTATCGGCACCATGAACTGGCGGTGCTTTGACATATTCAATTGCTGTCTTGGAAAACTTCAACGGATTAGCCACGCCAGGCACGGTGCCCACAACGGCGTGTGGTAAATCAACTTGCATCTCTCTGGCAATGATCTGCGGTTGCTTAAACACCTGTTCAATGTTGTTGATTGCCGAACACGGCACCCCCGCGTCAGCCAACACCCTCAACCAAAACGCGCTGGAATGTTTGCTAATTTCGCTAGCGATTATATCAACTAAAGTCAGGCGATTTTCTATCCGATTGGCATTACTTAAATACTGGGGGTCATCGGCGATTGTCGCCAGTCCGATAACCTGACAAAGCATCTTGAATTGTTGGTCGTTACCCACTGCGATAATAATGTCACCATCACGGGTTGCGAAGGGCTGATAGGGCGTGAGATTAGGGTGTTGATTGCCGGTGCGCACGGGTATCTGCCCGCCGATCAGATAATTCATTGCTTGATTGGCTAACCAACCCACCTGACAGTCCAGTAAGGCCAGATCAATATACTGCCCTTGCTTGGTCTGGTTACGGTGGTATAGCGCGGAAAGAATACCTATGGTCGCATATAAACCGGTATTGATATCAGCAATCGGCACACCAACCCCGCTGCGGTGCGCCACCCAGGCGGTTATCGGGTTGTCCGGTAATGCTCATCAGCCCGCCCAAGCCCTGAATTAAATAGTCATAACCCGGCTGGCTCGCCATCGGTCCGGTTTGCCCGAAACCCGTTATCGATAAATAGAGACCTTTGCACGAAAGCCATTTCACCTGCATGCTGCGTTAAAATCGTACTCAATCGGTCATTTATAAGCATAAACTCCCTCATTCCGTGCGTTTTTGCCTTGCCTGAAAGTGAAATCATCTTCCGTGCAAAGGTCTCAAATAAATAAGTGTCGGATTTATTTTCGACAAAGACGCATAGTCCAGCCCCATTTTCGCCAGCCTACCCACCTTGAAATTTTCGATAAAAATGTCTGACTGTGCTGCTAGTTTTCTGAGTATCTCCACCCCTTTTTCAGTCTTCAAATTGATGGTAACTGAAGATTTATTACGGTTAGCACTACAAAAATAAGCCGCATCACCTGTCTCGTTACCATTCTCATCTTGCAACCACGGCGGCCTCCATTTTCGTGTATCGTCGCCACCATCAGGATGCTCAATTTTTATGGGATTTATATACTTGACTCCCTCGCTTTTTTAGAGGATAATTCCTTTATCAACTAAAGGAAAAACCATGAACGACAATATCACTATTAGTACATTCCAGCTTTTCAAAATGTTTCCAGATCAGGAAACAGCCCGCAGTTACCTTGAGTCGCGTTTGTGGCCTAATGGTGTACGTTGTCCTTGCTGCGGGCTTGGAGATCGTATAACCATTCGTAAGAATGGCTTCTATCGTTGTAATCAGTGTAAAGAGGATTTTACAGTTCGTACTGGAACGATTTTTGAGCGATCTCATGTGCCACTTCATAAGTGGATTTACGCGATGTATTTATTGATTACATCACGCAAAGGTATTTCTTCGATGCAGCTTTCAAAAGAAATTGGTATAACCCAAAAATCAGCTTGGTTTGTTTTACAACGGTTACGCGAAGCTTGTGGGAGCGACTTAACCACGTTGTACGGTGTTGTCGAAGTAGATGAGACTTACGTTGGTGGCAAAGAGAAAAACAAGCATTATTCAAAGAAAACGAAGGCTGGACGTGGGCCTGTTGGAAAAGCAGCAGTAGTTGGAATGAGAGAACGGGGCGGGCATACCAAAGCAAAGATCATTAAAGACGTGAATACTGGTTCGTTACATCAAACCATAAATGAGAACGTCGAAGTCGGTTCCACGATTCATACAGATAACCATGCGGGATATAATGGGTTGGATGGAATGTTCTTTCAGCATGAAAAGATCAACCATAGTGCTGGTGAATATGTTCGAAATGGGGTCAGCACCAATAGCATTGAGAGTGTTTGGGCGGTGCTAAAACGCGGCCTGCATGGAGTTTATCATCATGCCAGCAATAAGCATCTTGGTCGTTACATAAATGAATTCACTTTCCGACTGAATGATGGAAATGTACAACGGCACACATTGGAACGTCTCGAAAGTTTGGTTAAAGCAACTATAAGCAAAAGAATTACTTATACAGACTTGATAGCATGAAACGGAGACTACCAAAAGAATTAAATAAAATTGCTGATGTAGTTCTTGCTTATCGTACAAAAAAGAAGAAAGTAAAGACCAAAAATGTGGAGAATCGAAGTAAGCCGAAAAAGGTTAAAGTTCCTTAGTGTGCAATCTAACCTTATTAGCTTCATTCAATGCTGAAACATGCTTCATAAATGTTTTTACTTCTGCAAGTGCCTGAATACGTAATTCTCCTTGTGGCATCGGGATCATAAACTCATTTTTCCAAACATCTCGCTTTAGTTCAGGTTGGCTGGCAGTTTGAGCTAAATAATAATTTTGTGCTCTTGCATATTCGCTCCGCAATACATACCAAAGCAATTTTCCTTGTTCGGCTGAATTTGGCCGGATAACAAGAAACCCCGATGTGCATATTGCTCCATCATATTCATTTGGCACTAACACAACAGTCCCTCTTGAACTGTTATTAATGGCAATTAGCACATCGCCAGTTTTAACCTGATATTGGCCCCTGGAAGGAAGCTCATCAATTTCCCCTTCAATATGCTTAACGATTAACCCATACGGAGTAACATCACCAATTTCAATGTATTTCAGGATTTTGTTATCGTCTTTGAATTTGTCTTTTTCTTTTCTGCTGATTACGGGGGCAGTTTTAAAATCCTTCCCGTGATACAGCTTAATTTCTCCTTTTTTCTCTTTATCCTTTAGCACCTTGCGTAATTTTTTTAAATCAGGGGAATAATAAAATGAATCAAAACGCTCTATCTGTAGCTCTTCTGGTGGTAGTAGCCAAACTTGCTGAGGACATTCCAGAGTTTCATAAGGGTCTTGGTTTTGTTTAATAACCTCGCTAAATTTACCAGTTCTCTTCCAATCAAAATAAATCATGAGAATGTCTACCAGATTATTTCTTTCCATGGTGTCCTTTGAATGGCTGTCGTGTCCTATGTTGTTGGTCACTGACATAAAAATATGCCCTTGTTCTTCTGCGCTATCTTGTTTTTTCCTTAGATGAACAATAGAGGTTTTTATATTTGCTTGAGCTTTGAAAAAGGCATTAAAGGGCAATGAATGAACTCCCATCAAAATAAATTTATCCAACAACCACTTTCTAACCTGGACCCGAGTTTTCCCATTTAAAACAGTATCATCAATAACTATAAGAATCTCTCCTTTTGGTCTTAATAATTCATAGTAACGATCAAGGAAAAGGAGATTAGATTTTACATTTTTAAGGCCAGTAGCAATTCCTCGTTGCTTTAATATCCGATTTTCATCATCGTTGTCTACAGTGTAGCTCATGCTAAACGGGGGATTTGTTAATACCAAATCAAAAGATTCCGGGGTTAACTTATTAATATGGTCTGTTACTTCATCGTTTCGTTCAGATGTCATATCATCAGTTAATTGAGGGGTGCTGTCTAAACCGTCTCCGTGAAAAATATGACTGCCTCCATCGCCATGTAGATACATGTTTATTCTGGCAACTCGTGAAACTCTTTCATTCCCTTCTACTCCGAATAAATGCTTGTCACATACTTTTGTCACTAATACCTGTTTCTCTTTATTTGTAAGTCGCCTATCATTTCTTATTGCAGCAACAAGATAGGCCATTACTTCTATTAAGAACCCTCCCGTACCAGCACACGCGTCAATTACTCTAGGCGGGTTGGTAATATCACACCCATAAAGGGCAGTACGGGCCATAAAATCAACAACAGGCCGCGGAGTAAAATATTGACCTAGCTCTTTTCCTCTGACCGATTGATTTAAAAATCGCTCAAACATGCGACCATTTAAATCTTCATCAATTGCACTGAGATTAACATTTTCAAATCGGTTTATCAGTTCTTTGCATGTACTAGCACTAAGTCTGAGTTTTTCATCAGTATCAAAAATTCGTTTCTTTCCTTTCTTTATTGAGGCCTCAAGCTTATCCCTCAATTGTATAAAGAGAATATCTCGAACCGGATGCGTTGAGGTTTTCTCTGAGCTTTTCAGCCAGTCCAGAGTTAATGGGATTTCATTTCTTGATATATCATTATCTAGATTCTGCCGTTTTTTATCTTCACGAATCTTGATAAATACAAATTTACAAAATTCGTAAAAGGCATCTGTAGGGCTGAGCTTTTCTTTCTTCCAGATAAGGTCATGGCATTCATCAAATAGAGCATTAAGATCGGCTGGTGGGATAGTCTCAAAAACATTTTCATCTTTTTTGTGCAGTCTTCTTGTTTTATAACGGATGTAGTTTTTAAGCGTAACAAAAGGAGGCGACCCACTAGAAAAATCCTCAAGCCTTAAAGTCACCAAAGGAGTTGATCGGTCATGGGGGTATAATGCTGTCATCAAGCCATTGGTAATCAATAGCCATTCAATTCCTTTTTCCCCGTTCTTTAATCCTTGATTATGGCTTAATGCATAGCTAGCAGCCTGACCCCAATGTGAAGATATAGCTTCTGTGGGGGCTTTAGCTTCAACAACCGTGCTGGCAAAACCATCAGGGTCAATCAGTAAAAAATCAACTTCCAGCGTTTTTTTCTTTGACCCCTCATAACCAATTAGCTTTGAGACTTTTTCTTTTGGTAAAATGGCATTGGATGGATAGCCCATCTCTGCAAAGAGTGGGGCTACAAATCTTGTTTCAACCTGAGCTTCATTTTTAAAATTGGCATCAACAGAAAATAGCGTACTATAACTTATTGATTTTTTCGGCATTTATTTAAGCTAACATTGCAAATTATAATGTAGCAATATTACATAGATAAATTAAAAAACACAAGGCTGATTTAAGCGAGGGAGTCAAGTATATAAATCCCATTTTTATCACCTGTGCCCCAAGATCACCTAACAGTTGCGTACACCAAGGTCCGGCAAGTACCCGCGTCAAATCCAGTACTCGAACACCCTTCAACGCTCCTGCCACAAAGCCCTCCTCAAATTATCAATGACAAACCCTACTCTTGATAAGAAAGGTGGCGTAAAATGTCGACGGGAAGTTTTAATTTTCAATGCGCAACGCTTCCAGATCCCGAAAGTGCTCCAACGCTTCCGGGTTTGCCAATGCGTCAGTATTCTCCACTTCCTCGCCGTGCACAATACTGCGCACTACCAATTCTACGATTTTTCCATTCAGGGTTCTCGGAATATCCGCAACTGCAATAATTTTTTCTGGAACATGGCGACGGGTTGTATTATCTTGAATAATTTGACGAATTTTCGCTTTCAATGTATCGGTCAATTTGACATCATCCCGCAACAGCACAAACAGCACGACTCGGACATCATCTTGCCATTGTTGCGTGATGCACAAACTTTCTATCACTTCATCTATTTTCTCGACCTGACGATAAATTTCTGCCGTTCCTATTCGAATCCCGCCGGGGTTCAATACCGCATCGGAGCGACCATAAATGATGACCCCATCGCGTGCGCTAATTTCCGCATAATCTCCTTGCGCCCAAACATCATCAAAACGCGTGAAATAGGCTTCATGGAAGCGTTGATTATCTGGCTCATTCCAAAACCCCAACGGCATACTCGGAAAGGGTTTCGTACATACCAACTCCCCGCGCTTGCCGCGCACCGGTTTGCCCGCTTGATACACCTCCACAGCCATCCCCAATCCTCGGGATTGAATTTCACCACGATAGACCGCTCGCAACGGACATCCAAGCACAAAACAAGAAACGATGTCCGTCCCCCCGGATATTGAAGATAGCATGACATCTGACTTAACATGCTGATAAATATAGTCAAAACTTTCCGGCAGCAACGGCGACCCGGTCGAGAGAATCGCGCGTAGTGTTGACAGCTTTGATCTTGTTTTTGGTTTGACATTGGCCTTTGCACAGGCAGCAATAAAACGCGCACTGGTACCGAAAACCGTTATCCCTAATTCATCAACCCAATCCCACATACTATTTTCATCAGGATAAAACGGTGAGCCATCGTAAAGCACTATACTGCAACCGCTGGCAAGTCCGCTGACCAGCCAATTCCACATCATCCAACCACAGCTAGTAAAGTAAAATAAACTGTCATCACGTTTTATATCGGTATGCAGACGATGTTCTTTCAGGTGTTGCAATAACACCCCTCCAGCAGAGTGAACAATACATTTCGGCTTGCCGGTAGTGCCCGATGAATACAATATGTACAGGGGATGATCAAACGGTAACTGGACAAAATCAATTTCACTCTGTTCGGTTTCAAAATCCTCATACCACATCACATCGCGAATTTTGCTGATATCGGCTAATCTGTCCGTATGCGGATTAAGAAAGGCAACCACAATGACTTTATCTATGCTGGGGATTTTTTCAGCCACTGCTGCCACCGCATCCAAAATATCAATACGCTTGCCGTTGTAGTGGTATCCATCAATGGTGAACAACACCTTGGGCTGGATTTGAGCAAATCGCTCCAGCACGCCCTTAACGCCAAAATCCGGCGAACAAGACGACCAGATAGCCCCAATACTGGCAGTCGCCAACATAGCCACTACCGTTTCTGGTATATTTGCCATATAACCAGCAACACGGTCTCCCGTAGTGACCCCTAGCGACTTTAACAACGCAACACAACGCGCCACTTGCTGATACAAGCAGGCATAGCTCATCTCACGTTCAGCCCGATTTTCCCCGCGTCCATTCTCGCCACAAGAGACAATCGCAATTTTATCCTCTGCAATGTCATCACCACAAAACCTAAGCAGATTTTCGGCAAAGTTTAAGCGCGCACCGACAAACCACTGCGCTCCCGGCATTAACTCAGGCTGGGTCAGTACGACATCCCAATGTCGGCTACTGATAACACCGCAAAACATCCAAAGCGCTGCCCAAAACCGCTCACTGGATTGCACACTCCACTGATAAAGAGAATCATAGTCTGTTACTGACGGATTGGTTTTTGATAGCCAATCTATGAATACGGCAAGATTGCTGTTTGCAACAGATTGTGGTGACGGTTGCCACAAAGGGGGTTGCTTGCTCATAATGGCTTAGGAATTACGAATTGTGAAGCTACAAGATTTAGACACTAATCGGGGCAGTGGCGGGGTGCGCCGTGACGGAGGGGTTGCTTAATGCACAATTAAAATTGCCTCTCTGGCACATGCACAATCAATCCGTCAAGTGCATCCGTAATTTTAATTTGACAACTCAAGCGGCTCATATCATCTACCCCTTCAGCAAACGCCAGCATATCCCGTTCCTCTTCCTCCATCTGCGGTAATCGCGCTATCCATTGTCGATCAATATGCACATGACAGGTTGCACAGCAACAAGCCCCCCCGCACTCTGCCAGTATGCCGGCAAGCTCATTTCTTTTTGCCAGCAACATCACCGCCGTGCCCACTTCCCCATCAATGGCGTGTTCACTGCCATCAGCTAGTACAAAATTAATGACCGACATATTATTCCGGAACGTCCCCGACTTTAATGACAATCTGTCATCTGACAGGGTTATTGTGCATAACCGCTATTGTACAATGAGACCTTTGCACGAAAGCCTTCACCTGCATGCTGCGTTAAAATCGTACTCAATCGGTCATTTATAAGCATAAACTCCCTCATTCCGTGCGTTTTTGCCTGGCCTGAAAGCGAAATCATCTTCCGCGCAAAGGTCTCACAATAATAATTGACCACATCGGTTACACGGCACACCTCCACATAGAGAGAAAAATGAGCAGGCTTATAAACACAACACCACAGTGGCATTGAGTAGTGGTATTGAATAAGCGCATGGAGCAAACGAATAAAATCAAACAACATCAATCATAGCCTCCGGCTCCCCGTTTCCAAGTCGGTGTCAACATATTTTAGCCTGAAGCGGTTTGCGTTATGGCGACAATTCACACCATGAACAGACCACCATTAACATGCAGGGTCGTTCCAGTAATGTACTTCGCCATCTCTGACGCAAGAAATACCACCGCCGAGGCAATATCTTCAGGTGTTCCCAGTGTTGCCATTGGAATCTTTTGCATTATCACCTGACGCTGATTGTCGTCCAGTGCATTGGTCATATCGGTTTCTATGAATCCCGGCGCAATGGCATTGACCGTAATGTTGCGAGATGCCACTTCCTGTGCCAACGATTTAGAAAATCCGATTAGTCCGGCTTTTGCCGCTGCATAATTCGCCTGACCGGCGTTACCCGTTGTGCCTATTACCGACGCAATATTGATTATTCTGCCAAATCGTGCCTTGGTCATATTGCGTAAACAGGCTTTACTCAAGGTATAAACAGATTTCAAATTGGTATCCATAATATCATCCCACTCCGCCTCCTTCATCCGCAATACTAAATTGTCGCGGGTAATACCGGCATTATTTACCAAAACCAGTGGTGCGCCGGATTGCTCGGTAATTTCAACAATCAAATTCCCAACACGCTCTGCATCAGTCACATCCAGCACCCGACCATAGCCAACCCCGTCCATATCCTTGAAATGATCTTCTATGCAACGCACCCCGTCTGTTGAAGTTGCCGTACCGTAAACAATACCGCCCTGCGCAAGCAACGCGCCGGCGATAGCTTTACCAATGCCTCTGGTTGCACCAGTGACTAAACAAACTTTATCTTTTAACAGCATCATACATTGAAAATTCGTAATCGATCTAAATACGAATCATTGCCGAGCCCCAAGTAAAGCCACCGCCAAAACCCTCCAGCAACACATGCTGTCCCGATCTTATTCTACCATCACGCACCGCTTCATCAAGCGCAAGTGGCACCGATGCTGCTGAGGTGTTGCCGTGGCAATCTACGGTAATCACTACTTTTTCCGGCGCAATTTTGGCACGTTTGCCGACCGCGTTGATGATGCGAATATTCGCTTGATGGGGAATAAACCAGTCAATGTCATCCCGACTCATAGCGTTTGCATTGAGGGTTTCATCGACAATATCGCTCATCGCTGTTACTGCCCACCGAAACACTTCCCTGCCCTCCATTGTGGTAAAGGCAGCACCGGCTTTTACCTGATTAAAATTCTTCGACACCCCTACCGGCACACATAACAGATCCTTATATTTGCCATCACAATGCAAGTGAGTAGACAGTATGCCGGGCGCATTGTCCGCTTTCAACACAACCGCGCCCGCACCATCTCCAAATAAGACACAGGTACGGCGGTCGCTCCAATCAATAATTCGGGAAAAGGTTTCGGCTCCCACCACCAATGCACATTGGGCACTACCAGTCCTAATGAATTTATCCGCCACATCTATGGCAAACAAAAAACCGGCACAAACCGCCTGCACATCAAAGGCGGGGGGACCTTCAATACCTAATCTATGCTGCAACAAACAAGCCGTGCTGGGAAAAACTTGATCTGCCGTGGTGGTCGCAACCACAATCAAGTCGATGTCGTTATTGGCAATTCCCGCCGCCGCAATGGCACGCAACGAGGCAGACTCCGCCAGATCACAGGTAAACTCATCATCAGCCGCTATTCGGCGTTCGCGAATACCCGTTCTGGAATAAATCCAGGCATCGTTGGTATCGACTATATCTTCAAGATCAGCATTAGTCAGCACTTTTGCCGGTAAATAACTACCCGTACCAATGATGCGAGAGAAAGTCATTTCGTTATTCCAGTTGATGTCATGTTTGGGTTGCTACGCTATTGATGGCCTAGGTGATGTGTTGTTCGATAAATCCTGAGCGGGCAATGCTTTTTGAATTTGCGTGACCATATCTTTTCGCACCTCTTCAATGGCAACCTCAACCGCATGTTTGAACCCGATATGGTCGGTTCTGCCATGCGATTTAACCACAGCAGCACGCAAACCAAGCAGGCTGGCGCCGTTATAACGTCTGTGATCAAGACGATATTTGATCGCATTTAACACCGGTTTCACCAGCAATCCGGAACCTTTGGTAACCACGTTGCGATTAAACTCCTCTTTCAGCACACTCATAATCATTTGTGCCACTCCTTCTGAAGCCTTTAAGGCAATATTACCAAGAACACCATCACATACCACCAAGTCGGTGTTGCCCGTATAGATTTCATCCGCTTCAACAAAGCCGATATAGTTCAGGTTACTGTTCTTAAATAACGCTGCTGTTGCCTTTATGGCTTCGTTGCCCTTGATTTCCTCGACACCGATATTGAGCAATCCCACAGTAGGATTGTTTTTGCCGTCAAGACATTTGACCAACTGCGACCCCATCAGCCCAAACTGCAATAAAACCTCGGGTGATGTATCAATATTTGCACCCAAATCCAGCATATAGGTATAACCTTTGAGTCGCGGTAGCGCCGTACAAATCGCCGGGCGGTCAATACCCGGTATGGTGCGCAAAACAAACCGCGCCATTGCCATCAATGCGCCGGTATTTCCTGCACTGACACAACCATCAACGCGACCATCCTTCACCAGATTGATGGCGACCCGCATTGATGAGTCTTTTTTCTTGCGCAACGCATTCAGCGGATGTTCGTGCATCTCAATGACCTGCGAAGCATGCTGGATAGCAAGACGATCAGCCCATGCCCTGCCATCACTACCGCCACTGTCACCTGTATCATAGCCGGCATCATGCAACCTGTTCCCGATTTGCTCAGCATCACCGACCAGAATCAGCTTTATGTGCTGATGTATTTTCAGGATTTCTAAGGTAGCTGGAATAGTGGTCTGTAAACCATAATCGCCTCCCATTGCGTCAATAGAAAGTGCAATCATGGCTATTTGCTATTTGAAGCAACCACGCAATAGTCTTGCAAATAAAATACAAATACTGAAGGACAGCGGTTTATTCCGACTTGGTTTCTACCAGCTTCTTGCCGCGATAATAGCCATCAGCAGTGAGATGGTGACGGCGATGCAGTTCACCAGAAACCGGATCAATCGACAAAGTAGCATTTTTCAAACTATCATGAGATCGACGCATGCCGCGTTTCGAAGGGGTTTTACGGTTTTTTTGTACTGCCATTGTTTTCCTCGTTATTCATAAAAAAATTAGGGACTGGCCCGGATAACTATCTAAGATGATGTTTAACCCATTGTCTTAATTGCAATAATTGAGATGTTGGATCACTGTTGTTAAAACGCCACTCACATTTCTTCAAATGTAGCCCAAAATGTGCTCTCGGCACACCGTTGAATTTGTGCATATGACGCTTTGCCCGGTTCCAAAAATTCTCGATACCGTTGATGTGATTCCGCTGGTTGGCAAAGCGTTTGGAATGGTTGATGCGATGGTGCTTGAAATCAATAACATCCAGCACATTATAACCTCTCCAGCAGTCAGAATAAATGTTATGAGACCTTTGCACGAAAGCCATTTCACCTGCATACTGCGTTAAAATCGTACTCAATCGGTCATTTATAAGCATAAACTCCCTCATTCCGTGCGTTTTTGCCTTGCCTGAAAGCGAAATCATCTTCCGTGCAAAGGTCTCGTTATATTATCTTGCCGACCCGTAGCCAATCAGACCCGTGGCCAATCAGATATGAGCCGATGTCATGAGTTTTCGGCTCGCCCCCAAAAAACCAGCAACATTAAGGATTACGGGCAGTTAAAAAATCGCTAAATTTTTTACTATTTCAATACCATACCGACTAAACCGCAAGCGCAGAACGATTTGCGTCTGCTTAAAAGAGCGCGGGATTATAGTCTTTTCTACTATTTCCGTCAAAACTAATCGACCGCAAACCACCGAATCGGATTACGGTCGGTTAAGCGGACAACGTCAACGCCACCGTGATGGCAGGATTATAACGTACTCGGGCGTCTCGGTTCAGTATCTATGAAACAAAACAGATTCCCTGTTTGATCGCTAATTTTCTGCATCGAAAATCAGCAAAACTCTGAAGTTAACGAAACTTGAGCCATTATTGTCACCATTATCGCAATTTTTTCAACGTAATCACTTAACACTGACTACTGATAAACGTACAATCCAACACTGAATTTGACGCTTAATTTTACCCTTGAGGGAAACCTGTGACCACATCCATTACTGACGATATTAGAATTGCCAGCATTGACAAGGTAGTCAGTCCGAGCGAAGTCATCGCCGAGTTTCCGATGACTGCGGATGCTACAAAAACAACTCTGGAAACGCGCAGAGCGATTCATAATATTCTAAGCGGCGAGGATGATCGTATCCTCGCCATAGTCGGACCTTGTTCAATTCACGATACCAAAGCCGCTATCGACTATAGCAACCGTCTGATTCCACTTAAACAACGTTATCAGGCGGATTTGCTGTTGGTGATGCGGGTATATTTTGAAAAGCCCCGTACCACGGTGGGCTGGAAAGGATTGATTAACGATCCGGATCTAAACGATACCTTTAACATTAACAAAGGATTACACACAGCACGAAATTTACTGCTTACGTTAAATAATTCAGGCATGCCGGCTGGAACAGAATATTTGGATATTATTACACCACAATACGTTGCCGATCTGATTGCCTGGGGGGCCATTGGAGCGCGCACCACGGAAAGTCAGGTTCATCGCGAGCTGTGCTCCGGACTATCTTGTCCGGTCGGATTAAAAAATGGCACTAACGGCAATCTTGATATTGCTGTTGACGGTATCCGCGCCGCTGCCAGACCCCATCACTTTTTATCCATGACCAAAGAAGGGCAGTCCGCTATATTCACGACCACAGGCAATAGCGATTGCCATATTATTTTAAGAGGCGGTAAGGTTCCAAACTTTGATGCCGACAACGTCAATGAAGCCTGCGATAAACTGTCCGCAGCCGGACTGTCCCCTCAGGTGATGATTGATTACAGCCACGCCAATAGCCAGAAAATACCTGAAAATCAGACCCGAGTTGCCGAGGATGTTGCCAAGCAAATTACCGCTGGCGACAACCGCATTATCGGTGTCATGATTGAAAGCCATTTATTCGCTGGCCGACAGGACGTGGTGGATGGCAAAGCTGAAACCTATGGTCAAAGCATCACCGATGCCTGTATTGATATGGATACAACCGCACAAATGATTGATAACCTTGCCCTCGCGGTGCGCCAACGCCGCCACAGGCATTCCCCAAAAAGAAGTTTTTCCCAATGATTAAACCGTACAATTCTACTACGCTAACGCCTTTATATGTTGAATGTGCCGATGAACGGCGCGCACTGACAGAACAGGCACAATCCCTAAAATCGGTACTGCTGAGTTCAGCCGCAGCGGCTAATGCGGTAATGCTGGGCGCGGGTTACTTTACGCCATTATCGGGTTATATGGACAAAGCTGACTGTTTGCGTGTCGCCGACACCATGCGAACGACAGCGGGTTTATTCTGGCCGACACCCGTTTTATGTTTGGTGGACTCGGCAGAGCATATCGTCTCGGGACAATCTATTGCCTTGCAAGATCCTAACGTCAACGGCAATCCGGTGCTTGGCATCATGGAAGTGGACAAAATAGAGACCCTATCCGAGCAGGATATGGTGCATATCAGTGAAAAAGTATATCGCACAGCGGACTCATCCCATCCCGGAGTCGCCGAATTCAAAAACCAAGGACGCACGTTATTATCCGGCGCAATCAAGGTTCTGAATTTCAGCTATTTCAAAACCATGTTTACAGACACTTTCCGTGCTGCGGGTGAAATTCGACAGGCAATCCGCGAGAACGGTTGGAACAAGACCGTCGCCTTTCAAACTCGCAATCCGATGCACCTAGCCCACGAGGAGTTATGTCGCATTGCCATGCAACGTATTGGTGCGGATGGTTGCGTCATCCACATGCTACTCGGCAAGCTCAAACCCGGCGACATTCCCGCCAATGTGCGTGACGCTACCATCCGAAAAATGGTCGAGCTGTACTTCCCGAAAAACACAGTCCTCATTAGCGGTTATGGTTTTGATATGTTATATGCGGGTCCCCGCGAAGCGGTGTTACACGCTATTTTTCGGCAGAATATGGGGGCGACCCATTTCATTATTGGTCGTGACCATGCTGGTGTTGGAAACTATTACGGGGCATTTGACGCACAGACCATTTTCGCTGAAGAAGTCCCTGCTGGTGAGCTGGAAATCGAAATTTTTAACGCTGATCACACCGCATACTCAAAGAAACTCAACAAAGTCGTTATGATGCGCGAAGCACCAGACCACAAAATGGAAGATTTTGTTTTACTTTCCGGCACCAAAGTCCGCGAAATGCTATCCCAAGGTATCGCCCCCCCGGCAGAGTTTTCCAGACCCGAAGTCGCCCAAATTTTAATGAATTACTACCGCTCTGAATGAAGGCAATTCAACCCATAAGTGCAACGCTTGGGTTTAAGAAATGATCTTTGCATCCCATCAGCAAAGACCTCGAAAGGGGTCTTAATTCACAGAACATTGTGATTGACAACCCCGCTACAGGGGCGAATAATTATTCGCCCCAAACTCTCTCCGACCGAGCTAATAAACAGAGTGGAGAAACAAAGTATCGAATTCAGTAACACCGCTTAAGTATCATCAGAATCCGAACAAAATTCTGATCAAGGCATTCGTTTTCCATAGATACTGAACCCGGACAACAACTGGACAAACCATCTCGCCTGCATTATAGTTTGGTCATGGCTTCCGACGCACTCGCTTTTGATTCTCACCGTTTCGTCAAACGTATGACGGCGGTCGGCATGCCTGAACAACAAGCCGAGGCACTTGCCGAATCCCAGACTGACCTAATCAACACCAACCTCGCCACCAAAACCCAATTAGCAAACACCGAGTCTGCCCTTAAAGCCGACCTTGCCACAACCGAGGCTGCCCTTAAAGCCGACCTTGCCGCAACCGAGTCCGCCCTTAAAGCTAACCTTGCCGCAACCGAGGTTGCCCTTAAAGCCGACCTTGCCACAATCGAGGCTGCCCTTAAAGCCGACCTTGCCACAACCGATGCTGCCCTTAGAGCCGACCTTGCCGCAACCGATGCTGCCATTAGAGCCGACCTTGCTGCAACTGAGGTTGCCCTTAGAGCCGACCTTGCTACAGTAGAAGCCCACCTAATCAAGTGGATGGTTGGCTTGACGCTTGGTGTCGTGGGAGTGATGATTGCCTTGTTCAGTGTTTTCCTCCCCTAGATAGTAGGGGAAGCCTGGAGTCAAGCGAGGAACCTCTTGCTATATCCGAATTCAGAAAAGTTTAGCACTTGCCTACATGGATATGCAGGATGTGAATAGCAAATCTTTCTGACGGGGGTTTGGAAGGGATGGTTCGTACAAAAAAACCGCAACCACCAATAAAAAGCAACGCTCTGTTCATCCGTGGTGGATTCAATTAAATACGAATTCATTTCTCCCAATCAACTGTAAAATCCCTGATTACACAGCAACATTTAATTCTCACTTGAAATCGGTTTCTTATGCCAATCCTTATAGCGTTTCATCTCTCGCATAATCCTTCTTGAGCGCAATTCTTTACCATTTAACTGAATGTCTATCAGTAAACGGGTAAGCTGTCGTGCCTGCAATTGATCAGGCTCTGATTCAAATTTCTCATTGCGTAATGCCATGAGTGCGGAACCTGAAATAATATCGCTGTCCGCCGTGTTGTTGAGTCGACAATGTGCGGTTGCCACTGGGCCTTTTTGTGGAAAATAGTGGTAACTGTGATCTTTGATAATACTTTCTCCGCTGTTAACGTCATGATCAAGCACCAGTCCAAAGCCAATTTCCTGAAGCAGATGTTTTTCAAATATACGCAATAGCGAGTGGGGATTTTTTTTGTCCAATAATGCCAAAATGGATTTATGGTACTTGTCATACAGTAATTTATGCGGGTCATGGCGATGCAGCAATTTTAGAATCAGTTCATTGATATAGTAGCCACAAGTGATTCCGGATGTATTGAGTTGCGGGCAGAATTCGCTTTGTTCTATTGATGTCAGAATGGGCAACTCGCCTTTTCCGCTCCAGCTTAACAGCAAGGGTTTGAAGGGTAAAAACAATCCCCGAATTCGGGATTTTTGTCTTCGACAACCTTTGGCAATTAACGTCAATCTGCCAAAATATGGGGTAAATATTTCAACCAATAAACTGCTTTCCCGATAAAATCGGCGATGTAGTATGTAACCCGGTTGTTGATGGACTTTCACCTTGATTGCTCTGCGACAGTATCAAAAAAGCTAGCTTTCGATGTATCCAAGCGAATGTAACAACGCGTTTCTGTCGGCCCAACTTTTTTTTACTTTCACCCAGAGCGTCAGATACACTTTTTTAGCAAACGACTTTTCCATCTGCTTGCGTGCATTCGTGCCAATCGCTTTGATTTGTTGCCCGTCTTTGCCGATGACAATGGATTTCTGACCGCTTTTGTCTACCCAGATAATAGCGTCAATACACAAGACGCCTCGCTCATTGACTGCAAATTTATCAACATCAACCGCAATTGAATACGGTAGCTCCTGACCAAGCATCATAAATGTTTGCTCCCTGACCAGTTCAGCGGCAAGGAACCGTTCAGAGCGATCGGTAATTTGATGCGCCGGAAAGCCAGCGGCACCCACTGGAAGATAGCGGGATACCTGCTTCAGAAAATCATTTATTTGCACCAGTTTGAGCGCCGATATGGGTATGATTTCGGCAAAGTCGTGTCGGTTTTTCGACTCATCAATTAACGGTAATAAGCCTGATTTATCTTTAAGACGGTCAATTTTATTGATTAACAAAATGACCGGTATGCCGGTTGTTTTTGCATGTTCTTGTACATGACTGAACACCGCTATCAACGATTCCGACCAACCTTTGTAGTCAATCATAAATAGGATGACATCAACATCGGGCAGACTGCTGATGGCTGTTTTATTGATTGCTCTGTTCAGGCTTTTTCTCTGGTCATGGTGTAGTCCCGGCGCATCAACAAAGATAATCTGGGCTTCGGCTAGCGTTTTAATCCCTAAAATTCTATGTCGTGTGGTCTGTGGTCGTCTGGAAATAATAGATATTTTTTGACCGATAATGCGATTCAGCAACGTCGATTTACCCGCGTTTGGCGGACCGGCGAGGGCGGCGAATCCGAAACGATGTGTCATATCATTGTCCCTTGCTGGTCGCTCATTATTGGCATCCCATGGTGGGGTTGCGCTCTATATGTTTGCTCAGAATTATCGTTTTAACACGTCTGCAAGGGCTTTGACTGCGAGTGCTGCTACAGTCTGCTCTGCCTTTTTGCGGCTACTGCCCGTTGCCGTGAACGCTGATTCAAAGCCCGCCACCTTGCACGACACCGTGAAGGTTAAATTATGCGCCTTGCCAGACTGGGAGATGATGTCATAGACGGGCGGTGATAAATCCCCCTTTTGCAAGGCTTCCTGTAAACGGGTTTTGCTGTCTTTCAGACCAGTCGGTTTAACGGTTTTGAGCAGGTCTTTGTATAATCTGCCCAAAACTTCTTTTGCTATCGGCATTCCACCATCCAGATAAATCGCACCGACCACGGCTTCAAAGGCATCGGACAAAATCGAATCGCGATTGTAACCCCCGCTTTTTAATTCTCCGCTTCCCATAATCAAATAATCCGAAAGCTTCAAATCTCTTGCCAGCATTGACAATGTTTGTCGGCGCACTAGAAATGCACGCATTCGGGTTAAGTCGCCTTCGGATAGCATTGGGAACTTGTGATACAGAGATTCTGCAATGATATATCCAAGCAGACTGTCGCCCAAATATTCCAGACGTTCATTGTTGAGACTCCCGACACTGCGATGCGAGAGCGCCTGCAACAATATCCCTGAATGCCTGAATTGATAGCCTAAACGCTTTTGCAGCGAATCCAACGTATCTATCGCACCCATAAACAACACCCGTTAAACACGATGCAATAGCCTTGCTGTTGATGTACTTATCGTTGATAGAGCTGTCGTTGGCAGGCTATTCAATAACATCACCAATTCGGCTCCATTCAACGCCGCCATTGCTGAGACCTTTCCAACTGAACCAGATGAAAAAGGCACGTCCTACTACATTGCCTTCGGGCACAAATCGCCAGTATCGACTGTCATTACTGTGGTCACGGTTATCACCCATGACAAAATAATGACCGGGCGGCACAATGACCTGATCTAAATCTCTTGATTGGCGCGAATCATCAAGGATAATTGTGTGTGCAGAATCATCTATAATTTCGATGAATTGGCTTGCTGATGCCCCTTTGAGTTTTAATTGTTGATAGGCGTATCTGCCATCCTCTGCCAGCTCAGCCGCTTGCCCGTTGATAAACAACTTCTTGTCTTTATAAGCAAGAACATCTCCCGGCACTCCGATCACGCGCTTGATGAAGTTCAATTTTGGATCAATCGGATACCGAAACACCATAACATCTCCTCGCTGCGGACTCCCTATGGACACTATTTTTTTATTGATAACCGGCAATCGAATTCCATAAGAGAATTTATTAACCAGAATAAAATCGCCGACATGCAAGCTCGGCAACATTGAGCCAGACGGAATCCTGAAGGGTTCAACGATAAAAGAGCGCAGTGTAAATACGATCAATATCACCGGAAATAAAGCACGGGCATATTCAGCAATAATCGGTTGCGCTCTGGTTGTCCTGCCGGTTTTATCCAATTTCAGCACCACATTGCCTGCGCTTTTGGGGAAGATTTTATACCACAGGACAATGGCACCCGTTACCAGCAATGCAATAAATAAAACAAATGAAAAATCCACAGATAGCTCCTGAAAGTCAGATACCAAAATGTTAATGTTACGGGCGACTAGTCTCGCTCCACCTTTAGAATGGATAAGAATGCCTCTTGGGGTATTTCAACCGACCCAATTTGTTTCATTCTTTTCTTACCCGCTTTTTGTTTTTCCAGCAATTTACGTTTTCGAGTAATATCACCACCATAACATTTTGCGGTTACATTTTTCCGTAACGCCTTGACTGTTTCCCGAGAGATGATTTTAGCACCAATGGCAGCCTGAATGGCAACGTCAAACATTTGTCTGGGAATCAGTTTTCTCATCCGTGAAACCAGCTCTTTGGCGCGATATTGGCATTGCTCCTTATGCACCAATACCGCCAGTGGCGCAACTCTCTCACCATTGATGAGGATATCTACTTTCACCATATCCGCAACGCGGTTTTCAATAAACTCATAATCCAGCGACCCATAACCGCGACTAACGGATTTCAGCTGATCGAAGAAATCTATCACCACCTCATTCAACGGCATTTCAAATTCCAGCATCACCTGACGACTGTGGTAATGAATGTTTTTCTGCATCCCGCGTCTTTCGACACACAGCGATATAACCGCTCCAACATAGTCATCTGGCACCAAAATCCGCGTATTCAAAAAAGGTTCTTTAATCAGCTCAATTTTTGACGGATCCGGCAAGTCCGCAGGATTATCAATCAGCAGCACTTCACCATTCTTCTGCAGCACCTCATAAACAACGGTGGGTGCGGTGGTAATAAGCTCAAGCTGATACTCTCGTTCCAGACGTTCCTGCACGATTTCCATATGCAACATACCCAGAAAGCCACAGCGAAACCCAAACCCCAACGCCTGCGATGATTCTGGTTCAAATAGCAACGAGGCATCATTCAGACTCAGTTTAGCCAACGCCACCCGAAATGACTCAAAGTCCGCATTGTTAATCGGATACAGACCGGCAAACACGGTCGGGTGAATTTGCTGAAACCCCGGCAACGGCTGATCGGCAGGCTGATTGCTCAAGGTTATGGTATCACCGACACGTGCCGCTTTAATTTCCTTCAATCCGGCAATCAAATAACCGACATTCCCTACCGACAGGGTTTCAACACGCAACGGTTTAGGGGTAAATACGCCAATATCTTCAGCCTGATAATCCCGCCCGCTTGACATCATTTTGATACGGTTACGTCCACCATTCAAGCTACCATCCATAATCCGAATTAACGAAACAACACCCAGATAATTATCGAACCAGGTATCAATTATCAATGCCCGAAGCGGTGCAGTTTCACAACCACGAGGAGCGGGTAACAGCGTGACTATATGTTCCAGCAACACCTCCACGCCCAGACCGGTTTTCGCACTTACCGACAAGGCAGTCGTACTATCCAACCCAATCACATCTTCGATTTCCTGAAGCACCCGCTCAGGCTCGGCGGCTGGTAAATCAATTTTGTTCAGCACCGGTATAACCGTCAACCCAAGATCAACCGCAGTATAACAATTAGCCACTGTCTGGGCTTCAACACCTTGAGCCGCATCAACCACCAACAACGCTCCTTCACAGGCATTCAGTGAACGAGACACCTCGTATGAAAAATCGACATGCCCAGGAGTATCAATCAGGTTAAGCTGATAAAGATGTCCATTGTTTGCCTTATATTGCAGGGTAACGCTTTGCGCTTTTATGGTGATACCACGTTCGCGTTCCAGCTCCATTGAATCAAGCACCTGTGCTTTCATTTCCCGCTTATCCAGACCACCACAAAACTGAATAAAGCGATCAGCCAGCGTGGATTTGCCATGATCGACATGGGCAATGATAGAAAAATTTCTAATTCTGGAGGGATGAGGAATAACGTATTGAGACGCAGACATCGCTGACAAATACTGAAAAAATAAAAATATAGAGCATCCGTTGATGGACTACGGATAGCGGCTGATTCTACCTTAGTTCTTTTGAACAGTTGCGTATTAATTGAGAATGGGAATGGGGAATTAAAATTATGCCTATTACCGCTGAATTCACATAATAAGCGCAACAAATTCGCTCCCCATCAACGGACATTTTAGTTTTGGGCTAACATCCATAGCGGTTTTACTTTAACTTCGTGCTATCAAAAGCTACAATCACGCCCCCATTCCCAGTGCTTAAATTCAGAATTTAGAGACTATGAAAGATACCGTTATCCAGCTTCTCGTACAGGCGGTACAAGCATTACAAAAGCAAGGCTTGCTCGATCAATCCGCATTGCAGTTGGTCAGTGTTGAGCGTAGCCGAGGCCCTGAGCATGGCGACTTTGCCAGTAATCTGGCGCTCAAGCTGGCGCAACAAATGAACACCAATCCACGCCATCTGGCACAGGCCATACTGGCGCATTTACCCCAGTCGGATGCACTTGACAAAGCCAGCATCGCCGGTCCGGGGTTTATCAACTTTTACCTTAAAAAAGCCGCCTACCTGTCGCTGATTGATGACATTCGTCAGCAAGGCATTCATTTCGGAGAAAGTGATGTGGGCAATGACAAACGAATTATGTTGGAATTTGTGTCCACCAACCCAACCGGACCATTACACGTCGGTCATGGTCGTGGGGCGGCTTACGGAGATGCATTAGCCCGCGTGCTTCGTGCCGCTGGTTATGATACCCATAGTGAATACTATGTCAATGATGCTGGCAGGCAGATGGAGATTCTGGCAGTTAGTGTCTGGTTGCGCTATCTGCAGTTATGCGGCAAGGAAATTCCCTTTCCGCAGAATGCCTATCAGGGCGATTATGTTCGGGGTATCGCTAACACCTTCAAGGAGATGCACGGCAACCGTTATGCGGAGGACGCGGAGCGGTTTAATCCGCAATTATTTGAGCAGTTACCCGAAGATAAAGAGGCTGCCATTGATCGGTTGATTAGTCATTGTAAACAACATTTGGGGGAAGCGGATTTCAGCATCTTGTTTGATCTCGGTTGCGATGCCATGGTGCAGGACATTCGGCAGGATTTAGCAGCGTTTGGGGTGGTGTTTCAGCACTGGTTTTCGGAACGTAGCCTGTTGCAAAATGGCGACATTGCACAGTCCATTAAACGTCTGCAAGAAAATGGGCACATTTTTGAAAAACAAGGTGCAAAGTGGTTCAGGGCGACCGCTTTTGGTGATGACAAAGATCGCGTGGTGGTTCGTGCTAATGGCGCATACACCTATTTTGCTTCAGATATCGCCTATCACTATAACAAGGCGCAACGAGGATTTGACCAGATTATCAATATCTTTGGCTCCGATCATCACGGCTACATCAAACGTTTGTGCGCATCCTTTGAGGCACTTGGAAACGCACCGCAAAGACTGCAATTTCTGCTCGTCCAGTTTGCCATTTTGTATCGAGGTGGAGAAAAAATTTCCATGTCAACGCGTAGCGGCGAATTTGTTACTTTGCGGGACTTGCGCGAAGAAATTGGCAATGATGCGGCGCGGTATTTTTATGTATTGAGAAAACCCGATCAGCACATGGACTTTGATTTAGATCTGGCTAAGTCGCAATCTTCAGATAATCCAGTGTACTATATTCAGTATGCTCACGCCCGAATTTGTAGCGTCTTCCGCCAGCTTGAAGAGAAAGGAATGCAAACTCTGGAGACGGCTGTGCCGAATAACGAATTATTAAAAGAGACTCAGGAACTGGATTTGTTGAAATCGTTGGCACAATTTCCCGAAGTGGTGGAATTGGTAGCGCATCATTTTGAGCCACATCGGCTGGCGTATTATTTGCGGGATCTCGCCAACTCCTTCCATACCTACTACAATGCACATCCTTTTCTATCCAGCGAGGATGAGCTTCGTCTTGCCCGTTTGAGCTTGATTGATGCGACCCGCACGGTTATTGCCAATGGTCTACGTATGCTCGGTGTCAGCGCACCGGAAAAAATGTAAGGTATGTTCATAAGATGAGATAGAATTTGACCATGGCACAGGCAAAACGAACATCGACCGCAAAATCAGCGTCCAAACACAGACCATCATTTCATGGTCTAGGTATATTGTTGGTCGGCATGGTGATTGGATCACTGACGACCGTACTGTGGCAGGGAATGCAAAGCGGAAACGGCGGCATTGGAACGGGCATTAAGCAGATGATTGAGCAGTCTAAACAGCGCGATCAGCAGAGTATAACCGACCAGACTGTGCGCACTCAAGACAAGCCGGTTCAACAGCAGGTTAAATTCGATTTTCACACGGTGTTACCCGGCATTGAGATTGTAGTGCCCAGCATTGAACAGGATTCACTCCCGGCAACATCTTCAACCAACAGCGTCGACAAGACTGCCGACAATGCAGCAGATAGCCGCGCTGCCAGTGCCTATATGTTGCAGGCGGGTTCCTATAAAAACAAAGCCGATGCCGAGCGTTTGAAAGCGCAATTGGCCTTTCAGGGACTGGTTGCCGCAATTCAAAAAGTCAGCATTCAGAATATGGGGGATTTCTACCGCGTCAGGCTGGGTCCGTATGACAGCTATAACGCCATGGAAACAGTCGATCAGAAGCTGGTACATCAGGGCATCAAAGCGTTGCGTTTGAAAATCGCAAACAACTGATAATGTGAGACCTTTGCACGGAAGATGATTTCGCTTTTAGGCAAGGCAAAAACGCACGGAATGAGGGAGTTTATGCTTATAAATGACCGATTGAGTACGATTTTAACGCAGCATGCAGGTGAAATGGCTTTCGTGCAAAGGTCTCAATGTGTGCATAGCATCAAGCTATGGGTCTAACCCGAAGCATCAACCTAAAGCATTAACCTAAAAAAGCGAACAGCATCAGCGGCACATCATTGACCATGAAGACCTTGCGCATCGGCACCCGAAAAAGCCCGCTGGCATTGTGGCAGGCAAACTATGTGCGCGCTGCCTTGCTCGCCATACACCCAGATATTGAGATTGAACTGGTGGGGATTATATCCGCTGGGGACAAAACACCGGATGTGCCATTATCTCATGTCGGTGGCAAAGGTCTGTTTTTGAAAGAGTTGGAATCGGCCTTGCTGGAGCGGCAGATTGATCTGGCCGTGCATTCAATGAAAGACGTTACCGTCACCCTGCCTGATGGACTGCATATTCCAGTGGTAACTCCACGTGCAGATCCTCGGGATGCATTTGTTTCAAATGATTTTGAAGCACTACAAGAACTACCTGCCGATGCGGTAGTGGGAACCTGTAGTTTACGGCGACAATGCCAAATCCGTAGCTGCTATCCGCATGTGCGATTGGCAAACTTGAGGGGTAATGTCAATACACGTCTGTCAAAGCTGGATGATGGGCAGTATGCGGCAATCATCCTCGCGGTCGCCGGATTAAAACGCCTACAGCTTGAAAACAGAATTACCCAGATTCTGGCACCTGAAACTTGTTTGCCAGCACCCGGGCAAGGTATCATCGGTATTGAATGCAGAATTGATGATGTGCAGGTCAATCCATTGATTGCCCCCTTGAACGATAGTGATAGCGCGATACAAGTTACTGCCGAACGTGCTGCCAACCAACGTCTCGGTGGAGGATGCCACGTTCCCGTTGCCTTATTTTCGGAATTCAATCAGCCTAATCAGGCATTAACCCATCGCCAATTGAAACTACGGGCATTAGTTGCAGAGGTTGATGGATCGCGCATTCTGCGTAGTGAAATGACGGGCTCGGCATCGGCACCGACCGCATTGGGCTATGCCGTCGCTGACGACCTCATCGGTCAAGGTGCTACCGACATACTTACCTCGATCTATGCCCGCTAGTGTGCGCATAGCAGTGTTGAACAACCAATCCGCCACCGTATCACATTCATGAACGAGAATTCATTACGCGGGTTAAACATTTTGGTGCCACGTCCACGACCGCAGAGCCAGACTATTGCAACCCTGATTGAAGCCCACGGTGGCACGGCAATCCTGTTCCCCGTCATTGAAATCACAGCACCCGATAATTTCACATCACTGGATCAAGCACTGACTCAATTAAGCGAAGTGGACCTAATCATATTGGTCAGTGTCGCGGCAGTGAACGGCTTGGTTGCGCGTCAACGCGCATTGTCAATAACCCTGCCTGAACGAGTAAAAGTCGCCGCAGTCGGCGCAAAAACGGCAGCGCAATGCCAGTCGTTGGGCATCAGGGTCGATTTTGTTCCCGGTCAGCGTATCAACAGTGAAGGCTTGCTCGAATGTATTGACGGATTCAGTATAAAAGATAAAAAAATCGTCATTTTTAGAGGTCAATCCGGCCGTGACTTATTGAAAACCGCACTGCAAAAATCCGGTGGCAAAGTCCGATATGCTGAAAGTTATCGAAGACGCACCACATCCCAATCCATACAGCCGATTATAAAGAAATGGCAGCGCGGTGACATCAATGTGGTGCTGATAACCAGTGTTTCCATACTGGAGAGTCTGATTGCATTGCTGGGCAAATCCAATTTTAGGCTATTAAAAGAAACCCGCATCATCACCATCAGCCACAGAATTGCCAGTGCATGTACACAAGCAGGCATTGACCATGTTGTGGTCGCCGATAGCCCCACTGATGATAGTGTCCTGGAAATGTTGAAGTTTATATCCAGCTAATAACAGGACTGATCACAATGACGAATCAGTGACTACCTTGATGGGATGACGCGCAAACCAAAAATTATGGTAGAATTTCGGTCAGTGGAAGGTTTTTTTACGTCCACGAAAAAATCCTAGTACATAGGTACCCCTTAAGCAGGTATTCACTTCTGCTCGGCGCAAAATTTAGCCGGGCAAGTTGTTCCTTAATACTTAATAATTGCAAGTATCTATTATCAAATCACCGTTATAGAAAAACACAAAAACCAACAACAATATGAGACCTTTGCACGAAAGCCATTTCACCTGCATGCTACGTCGTCTAAAAGCGCCTACTGTTGGTAAAATCGTACTCAATCGGTCATTTATAAGCATAAACTCCCTCATTCCGTGCGTTTTTGCCTGGCCTGAAAGCGAAATCATCTTCCGTGCAAAGGTCTCTGATAAAAAATGTATAGCATCAAAAAAAGGTTACGACCAATGGCTTGAATATGCGGAACAAAATGGATGGGTAAAATAGATGCCTAATATCAACGTGCAGTGTGGTGATGCGGTAGCGCTATTCAAAGAAATCAAGAGTTCATCGGTTGATGTTATTGTGGCAGACCCACCGTACAATCTTGGCAAAGATTATGGCAACAACCATGATCTAAAGGGGTTTGATGAATATATTGAATTTACCGAGTCATGGTTATCAGAAGCCGTGAGGGTATTAAAACCCATGGGTACTATTTATGTTTTTATGGGTGTCAGGTTTATATCTTATCTGTATGACATTATGGATCGGGATTTAGGGTTATTCTTTAATAGTTGGATTGTTTGGCACTACACACAAGGCATCGGAAAAATCAAAGGTTTTTCACCCAGACATGACGATATTTTAATGTTTACCAAATCAAAAGATTTTATATTTAATTTGGACAATGTCCGCGTGCCACAAAAATATTATCGGACAAAAAATAATATGAGAGGTGCAAACCCAGGTGATGTATGGAAGTTTTCCCACGTTCACTATTGTAACTCAAATAGGCAAAATCACCCGACACAAAAACCAGAAGGACTCATAAAAAATATGGTTATGGCTTCAAGCAACGAAAACGACATTGTTTTAGACCCATTTTCCGGAAGTGGTACGACATTGCGTGTTTGCCAACAAGTAAAACGACATGCAATAGGTTTTGAGATAAACCCCGAATATGTAAAAATGACGAATACCAGACTTAATGAAGTATTCACTGGTTTCGATAGCGTAGATCCTAGAATGGAACGCGTGCCCGACGACTTGATGAAACAAGAAATAAGAGATGAGTACTTAAAGAATCATATTCAGTGGTTCTTACGAAACCATGAAAATGCTGTCGAGGTTTTTAAGAAAGCAGTTAATGAAAAGTATGGAGTGATTTTGAAGGAAAAATCAAATGACTCTCGTCAAACAGAGTTAGTCTGATGTTCATCAAAATTCAAACAACTAGATCCAGACTGAAGGATGTTATCTCAACTCTTAGAGACCTTTGCACGAAAGCCATTTCACCTCCATGCTGCGTTAAAGTCGTACTCAATCGGTCATTTATAAGCATAAACTCCCTCATTCCGTGCGTTTTTGCCTGGCCTAAAAGCGAAATCATCTTCCGTGCAAAGGTCTCTCTTAATAAGTGCAATCGAAACAGAGCAACTCATTGCTCCTCACCCATTACCCAGAAAGCGATTTATATTTTATATGGCTTTTTCTTCCGCAAGTTAAGAGATTAACATTAACCATTTGAGAAAAAAAATGGCAACAAACAACACAACCAAAAAAACAACTCGCGCAAAAACCAGTAAAAAACTCGGCGCAAAAAAAACAACTCGCAGGAAAAAAACCCGGGCTGCCGATACGCCTTCGTCGGCGGATGCCAACCAGCAACCCTTGGGCGAAACCATGCAGAGGGCGGACACAAAGGGTGCGGGAGTGGCACAGCATCGTCTGCACAATGCGGTTGCGTGGATTGCACTGTTGCTCGGTGGGCTGGCATTGTGCGCCAGTGGCGTGGTTTGGTATTTGACTGTCGGGGATGTGCAGTTCAATAGCAAACAGCAACAACTCCGGGTTGACCGCATAACGCAACGTGTTGATGAATTTGATGCGACCCAATCTGATAATAATAACACGGTCAGCCAATTAAAAAACCAGCTTAACCGCACGACGGATGATTTCAGCAAGCAGATTAAAACGATTCAAAATAAAATGCTTGAGCAGCAATCAGCTACTGCACAAGTGATGAATACACAGGCAGACGACTTTCGCCGACAATTTAACACTTTGTCAGATTTGATGGTCAAACTACGCGCTGAGCTGGGACGAGGTGTCGATAGCTGGACACTTGAAGAGGCGGAACAGTTGATTTTTGTGGCAAATCAGCATGCACAATTTTCCGGACAGTTTAGCAACGGCAACCACATTGCCAAACGCGCCTTACAATATGCGGATGCGCTTTTACAGAAGTTAGCCGACCCCTCGCTTAATGCGGTTCGGCGGTTACTCACTGCGGAAATAACGGCATTAGATAATGTCAAGGTTGTTAATACCGTCAGCGTGCTCAATACGTTATCGACCTTGTCAGACACGGTAGAAAATCTCGCCCTTGCTGGCGATATTGTCATACCCGAGAAAACCGCTGCAATAACGTCAGATACCGTTTCAGCTCAAGATTCCTCCAATCAGACTGTCTCAGGTCAACCCCAAGCCGAAATCTCTGGCAACGCCGGTATAAGCTATATCCAACCGATAATTGATGCCGGCGCATCGTTCTTGTCCGGCATGGCAGACCTGATTCAGGTTGAAAAAAATGGAAAACCCATAAAACCGGTGATTTCTGCGGAACTCAGACAGATGATTTATCAGCGACCGCAATTAATTTTGGAATCAGCGCAAATCGCTTTTATACGACAACAACCCGATCTGTATCGAAATCGAATACAAGCCGCCCGTAGCTGGGTTGAGCAACACTTTGACTCGAATGCCGATGCAACCGTAAATTGGCTGGCGCGACTTGATGATGTCGGCGCAATATCACAGGCAAAGACACCTGATATTTCGGCTTCATTGCAAGCGATTCGTGCCATCCTTAACCGCAGAAATCAGTAATCTGTCAACGTTGAGTTGCCAAGCACAGGTACTATGAAATTAGCCCTTACTATTCTCATCGCGTTTGCTCTGGCGGTTGGCTTGGCATTGGTGTCTGTGGACGATCCCGGTTATGTAGTGCTTGCCAAAGACCCATATGTGGTGCGCCTGCCATTGTTGATGTTTGCGCTGTTGCTTTTTCTCGGATTTGTCTTTCTCTATTTGTTATTCAATGCCATTGCTGGCGTATTTCGAGCGCCAAAACGGTATGGACAATGGCGCAACCAACACAATGAAAATAATGCACATAAATATACGATGAGCGGTTATGCAGGGCTGATTGAGGGAGATTGGTCCAAAGCCGAACAGGCCTTGTTAAAAAAACTGGAATACAATAAAACCCCGCTGATGAATTATCTGGGTGCCGCCTATGCCGCACAACAACAAGGCTATCTGGCTCAGCGCGACCAATATCTTGATGATGCGTTGGCGCGACATCCGCAACATAAACTTGCTATTAACCTCACTCGCGCACGATTGCTGTATAAAGCGGGAGAGATGGCAGAATCAAAACGCTATCTTGAGAATTTACGAAGCAGTGCTACGAAAAATATTGCCGTCGTCAGACTGTTGGCAGATACCTACAAAGAGCTGGGCGACTGGTATGCACTGGTTGATTTAGTGCCGACATTGAAAAAACTGAAGGCTTTGCCGGAAGAGACGATGAATCAGATAGAGCGACTGGCTTATCATAATTTGATTGCTTCGTCGGCACTGCTAACCAGCGACAACCGCCCGACAACAACATGGAAATCTTTGTCCTCCGCGAGAAGAAAAGATCCGAAAATGGTTGCCTGTTATGCCAGCCAGTTGATTAAAAACGGCGAATTTCAGGAAGCAGAAAAGTGTTTGCGTAGCGCACTGAATCGCAAATTTGATGCCGAGTTAATTTATCTGTACGGTATGGTAAACAGCCCATTTCTTGAATATCAAATTCAATTATTGGAGTCCATCATCCACAAACAAAAGCAAAACAGCATCCATCCCGATTTATTGCTTGCTCTGGCAAGATTGTACCGTTTCAACAAGGAGCATGAAAAATCGAAACAATATTTTCGTCAAACGATTGCCGCTGGTGGGCGCGATGAAGCTTTTATGGGACTGAGTGCCTTGCTGGAGGATATGGGCGATACCGATGAAGCGTTGTTCTACATGAAAAAAGGCATGCAAGCAATCAGCGATAATCCCCCAACAACCCATGAAGAGGTCGTACTTTTGCAACACGGCAACCAATCAGCGATCAGTGGGGCAGGAAATAAGGCGGCAGATACCCGCGATGTTATGCCGGTGGTGCGTTAAAAAACACTGTCCGCATACTCGGCATAGCCATTAAGCACACTGGTTATGTGGTAACGCTGGCAAACTCAAATGAGTCGAAGAAAAACCGCTCTGGCTTCATTCCTTTTGCCAGCAGACTGTCGCGGACGGCATCAATCATTATCGGTGGGCCGCTGGCATAAACATCGTAGTGGTCAAAATGTGCGTAGGTTTTGCTGACAATCTCATGCACAAATCCGCTGTCGCCCGCCCAGTCCTCGGCGGTGTTGTCTGACAGCACTGGGGTATATTTGAGATTCGGGTATGTTTCGAGCCACTGTTTAACCTGATCATCCATATACAAATCCTGTTGGTCGCGCGCACCCCAGAACAAATGAATGTCATGCTTCGGGTTTTGTGCAACCGCCTGCTGGAACAAGCCTTGAATCGGCGCAAAGCCGGTACCACCGGCAATCATAATAATCGGTTTATCTGTTTCGGACTGTAAAAAATAAGTGCCGAATGGACCTTCAAAGCGCAACAGATCCGACGCTTTCATGGCATCAAACACTCTGGGGGTGAAATGCCCGCCAACAACATGGCGGATGTGTAATTCAAGCCCCTGTTGCAACGCCTGTTGCGGCAGGTTGGCAATGGAAAAGCTACGTCGTTGACCGTCTTTCAGAATAATATCAAGGTATTGACCGGCAATAAAATTGAATGTTTGCGTTTTCGGCAAAGTCAGGAACAGTCGGACAACATCTGCGGCTACGCGCTCAATTTTCCCGACCCGACAGGGTAGCATTTTTATCTGGATGTCGGCTCCAGTCATAATCTCTTCTACATCAATAACCACATCCTGTTGTGGAATCGCCTGACAGAGCAACACTTTCCCTTGTGCTTTTTCTTCATTAGTTAACGCAAAATCTTCATATGTACCGTAATCGACTTTGCCACTTATCAAATCACTTTTGCAGGCACCACATACGCCACTACGGCAACCGTAAGGATAAATACGACTGTCTCTGAGTGCGGCATCAAGAATGGTCTCATCATCATGGCTGACAAAACAGCTATTGTTGCGTTGGTTGCTAACGGAAAAGGGCATTTTAGGGTGGATTGTACGCCAAAAAGTGATAACCTGAGACCTTTGCACGGAAGATGATTTCGCTTTCAGGCCAGGCAAAAACGCACGGAATGAGGGAGTTTATGCTTATAAATGACCGATTGAGTACGTTTTTAACACAGCATGCAGGTGAAATGGCTTTCGTGCAAAGGTCTCAGCCTTATACCGAGTAATTTTCCTGTTGTCAATGATATGCTCGAGCCTTGCTCCTATGTGATATTCCACGATACTAATCCGCTAATATGCCTGAACTGCCTGAAGTAGAAACCACCATGGCCGGTATTCGTCCGTATCTTGAGGGGCAGGTCCTTGCTCAGTTAATGGTGCGTGAACGGCGGTTACGCTGGCTGATTCCGGTGGCTTTGGAAAAATCTGTCGGCGGTAAAAAGATGACAAAAATCGAGCGCAAGGGTAAATATATCCTGATTCATTTTGATGAGGGTGGGTTGATTATCCATCTGGGGATGTCGGGTTCAATGCGGGTATTGCTCGCTCCCCTGCCAGCGGGAAAACACGACCATTTTGATCTCATAAACCAATCCGGACAGATAATTCGTTACCGTGACCCACGAAAATTTGGTTGCCTGTTATATGCTTCATCACATTTATATAATCACCCACGATTACAGACACTCGGTGTAGAACCATTGACCCAAGATTTCAACGGCAAGTTGCTATATGCGCTTGCCCGGAAAAGGGCGATTCCGGTGAAAACATTGATAATGGATGGTCGCATGGTCACCGGAATCGGCAATATTTATGCCAGTGAAGCCTTGTTTGATGCCAGCGTGCATCCGTTACGCCGTTGCGCGAACATCTCGCTGTTGCGTTATAGCACGCTGGTCGCATCCATCCAAAAAATACTACAACAGGCCATCAACAAAGGCGGAACAACACGACAGGATTTTGTCGGTGCAGACGGTATGCCCGGATATTTTGAACAATCACTGGCGGTGTATGGACGGGAAGGTGAAGCGTGTATACGCTGTTCATCAACTATTAAAAAAATAGTAATTGCCCAGAGGTCGACCTTCTATTGCCGACAATGCCAAAATTAGCTCACATTAAACCTGCGCCGACCCATTATCACCCATTATTGCCCAGTATTACGATATAATGCGCCCCTTAAAAAATTTGACTATAGCCATGCCTTTTTACGAATATCAATGCGGTGATTGCGCTCATCGTCTCGAAGTGTTACAGAAAATATCTGATGAACCGTTACTTTTTTGCCCGCAATGCAGTGAGCCATCGCTGAAAAAGTTGATTTCCGCCGCCGCATTTCGGTTGAAGGGGAACGGGTGGTATGAAACTGACTTTAAGCATGGTGACACCAAAGAGGAGAAATCAGTGCATGGACAATCTGCTACTACACAGTCGGAATCATCCAACTCATCTGACACGTCATCTAATAATCCATCGGATAAGAATGGAAAGAGTAGCCAGCCAGACAAGAATGCTGCCCCTAAAGACACTCCCCGCAAAGACGCGCATCCTAAAAGCGCATCCTCCAAAGAAAGCGCCTCGTCAGTGGCGACTTGAGTTAATCGCCATCATTTCAGAGAACCTATGCGAACCCATCTTTGCCAACAACTCAATGAATCTCATATCCAGCAGACGGTAACGCTGGCAGGCTGGGTATTAAACCGCCGCGATCATGGGGGTGTTATTTTCATTGATTTGCGCGACCATTCCGGCAGGGTTCAAATAGTCGCCGACCCGGAACATCCAGAACCCTTTGCTATCGCTGATAGTTCGCGTAGCGAATATGTGCTTGCGGTAACCGGTCGGGTGCGTGCCCGACCAGACGGCACCGTTAATGAGAATCTGATGACCGGAAAAATTGAGGTGCTTGCCGACCATATTGCTCTGTTGAATCGTTCAGAGCCTTTGCCTTTTCAGATGGATGACGAAGAAATTGGCGAATTGACTCGATTGAAGTATCGCTTTTTGGATTTGCGCCGACCCAGCATGCAATTCACACTGCGTCTGCGCCACAAGATCGTATCGACCTTACGCAATTTCCTCGATCAGCGTGAATTTGTGGATATTGAAACCCCTATCTTGACCCGTTCTACACCCGAAGGGGCGCGTGATTATTTGGTGCCAAGTCGCACACATCCCGGCGAATTTTTCGCTTTGCCACAATCACCGCAATTATTTAAGCAGTTGCTGATGATTTCCGGCTTTGAGCGTTATTATCAAATTGCACGCTGTTTTCGTGATGAGGATTTACGGGCAGACCGGCAACCTGAATTCACACAATTGGATGTTGAGGTTTCATTTATGCATGAAAATGAAATCATGGCATTGATGGAGCAGATGATTCGGACGTGTTTCAAAACCATTTTGGATATAACGCTTGCCCATCCTATACCTAGAATCAGCTATGCCGAAGCGATGTCTCGCTTTGGCACAGACCGCCCAGACCTTCGCATTGCGCTGGAGCTGATAGAAATTACCGATTTAATGAAAGAAGTGGAGTTCAAGGTGTTTTCTGCGCCCGCAAACGATGCCAATGGGCGAGTTGCCGCATTGCGTGTGCCTGCTGGCAATAAATTGTCACGCGCACAGATTGACCAATACACTGAATTTGTCGCCCAGTACGGTGCGCGTGGTCTGGCTTATATTAAAGTCAATGACGTACAAGCCGGTCGGGAAGGGATGCAGTCACCGATATTGAAATTCTTGCCGGATAAGGTGTTATCGGCAATAATGAGTCGAACGGCCGCTAGCACGGGCGATTTAATCTTTTTTGGTGCCGACAAAGCGAGCGTAGTCAATAATGCGCTGGGCGCGTTGCGATTGCAGGTGGCTCATGATATGAATCTGGTTGAGAACGGTTGGAAGCCCATTTGGGTGGTGGATTTTCCGCTACTGGAATGGAACGATGAAAGTCGGCGTTGGCAGTCTCTGCACCACCCTTTTACCGCACCCAAAACCGCGCATATCGACCTGCTTGAAAGCGCGCCGGGTGAGGTGCTGTCCCGCGCATATGATTTAGTATTAAACGGTAGCGAATTAGGCGGCGGCTCGATTCGTATTCATAAGTCGGATTTGCAACAACAAATTCTGGCCGTGTTAGGGATAGATGCTGAGGAAGCACGAGCGAAATTCGGCTTTTTACTGGATGGCTTGAATTATGGTGCGCCACCACACGGTGGCATTGCCTTTGGCATTGACCGATTGGTGGCGATGATGTGCGAAGTGGAGTCTATTCGAGATGTTATCGCCTTTCCTAAAACCCAAAAAGCCTCCTGTTTGTTGACCGAGTCGCCAAACCGAGTTGATTCAACACAACTGCGGGATTTGGGATTACAGCTTAAACGCTCAGTCAACAACCGTATTTGACACGAACAACACGGCGCATAACAGGACTATAGTGATAGTAGTGATAACATGCTGACTGCCTTGCTTTGCGTAAGTCATCGTATTTATAACGCTGACGCAGACAAACTGGGGTGAGCAACCAACAATGCCAATTTTTCCAACTATAACAACCGCAAGTAGCCACTCATGTTGATTATGATTCCGGAGGCAAGTGATGGCGGGTCATAGCAAATGGGCAAACATAAAATTCCGTAAGATGACTCAGGATGCCAAGCGTGGCAAAGCCTTCACCAAGTTAATCAAGGAAATTACCGTGGCTACCCGTATGGGTGGCGGCGATGCGGATGCCAACCCACGCTTGCGTAGTGCCATTGACAAAGCGCTCAGTGCCAACATGACCAGAGATACCATTGACCGTGCCATTAAGCGCGGGGTCGGTGCGTCAGAGGGTGATGATATTGCTGAAATCAGATATGAGGGCTATGCGCCTCAAGGGGTCGCCGTGTTGGTTGAGTGTGCGACCGATAATAAGAACAGAACGGTGAGTGAAGTTCGCCATACTTTCACAAAACATGGTGGTAATCTGGGTACGGATGGTTCTGTAGCGTATCTGTTTGACAAAATTGGCTCACTGCTCTTTTCCAATGGTGAAGATGAGGAACAAATTATGGACATTGCGTTGCAAGGTGGCGCACAAGATGTGGAATCTGATGACGGTATGATTGAGGTCGTTACTTTGCCGGAAAACTTTCACTCCCTGCAAAAAATAATGAAGGACGCTGGCTTGGAAGCGGAAATTTCGGAATTGATTCAGCGACCATTGACAACGATTGAGGTCAGTGGTGATGCGGCTGAAAAAGTCATGAAGCTGATTGATGCCTTAGAAAATCTTGACGATGTGCAGGATGTATTTACCAATGCCAGTTTTGCCGAGGCGCAATAAGTGCGGATGCTGGGAATTGATCCGGGTTCCCGAAACACCGGGCTGGGTGTGGTGGAAACAACGACAGACGGGGTGCGCTCGGTCGCTTTTCGATGTATTCGGATGCGTAGCGAACCTTTACCACAGCGACTGGGCGTGATTTATCGTGGTGTTGAATCTATGATTGCCGATTTCCAGCCGGATAGCGTGGCGGTGGAACAAGTCTTTATTTCCAATAATGCAAAATCCGCCCTGATTCTCGGACAGGCTCGCGGCGCGGCAATTTGTGCTGCGGTGAATGCCCAACGTCCAGTATATGAATATAGTGCGTTACAGATTAAACAAGCGGTTGTGGGTTCTGGCAATGCCAAAAAAAATCAGGTGCAACAAATGGTTCGCATACTGCTCGGACTAACCGCAACCCCGGATGAGGATGAGGCGGATGCGCTGGCATGTGCCATATGTCATATTCATAGCACGCAGGGACAACAAAAATTAGCCGCCGCCTGCCCATGAACACCGATAATTTTTCATCTACCATAATATCTTCAGCCAGACACAGAGTGCGCCCATGATTGCTTTCCTGCGTGGCACATTGTTACAAAAGCAGCCGCCGATTTTGTTGGTCGAGGTCAATGGACTGGGGTATGAATTGGAAGCACCGATGTCAACATTTTATGCGCTACCCGACGAGCATAGCGAGGTTGCCTTATACACTCATCTGCTTGTGCGCGAAGATGCACAGCTTCTGTATGGCTTCTCTGATCAGGGGCAACGGCAATTATTCCGCAGTTTGCTCAGGATCAATGGTGTCGGTGCGCGGGTGGCGTTAGCGATTCTGTCAACTTTAAGCACACAGGAATTCATCACTTGTATTCACCGTGAGGATGCGGCGACCCTGACTCGGGTGCCCGGAATTGGTGCTAAAACAGCGGAGCGAATGATTATTGACATGCGTGATCGCATTGATGTTCAGATGTATGCCCAAGCGGATAATCAGGGGGATGATCGGGAGTCAATGCACGGCGAGGAGGCAACAGCCGCTACGACAGCCGTTTCTTTGCAAGTAGTGGATAATCCAGTACAGGATGCCATTGGTGCATTGATGGCACTCGGCTATAAAGCTGCCGAAGCCAATCGTGCGGTAAACGCGGTCAAAGCACAAAGCCAGCAACGCGATGATTTGATACGAAATGCGTTGCAATATGTGATCAAACGATGATCGAGAACAAACCGTCAACAAGTCCGTTACTGGCAGCCGATAATCAACAAGATTCTGTTCAGGAACAGCAGTTTGACCGCAGTTTGCGCCCTGCTCGGCTGGGTGAATTTATCGGTCAAACCAACACCAAAGATCAACTGGGAATATTTGTTGAGGCGGCACGACGACGCAACGAGGCACTGGATCATGTGCTAGTGTTTGGTCCTCCCGGGTTAGGTAAAACGACTTTGGCTTATATTCTGGCGACGGAGATGGGTGCTAGAATGCGTCAAACTTCGGGGCCGGTACTTGAAAAGGCAGGTGATCTTGCTGCCATGCTGACTAATCTTGAGTCGGGTGACGTGCTGTTTATTGATGAAATTCATCGCTTAAATCCAGCCATTGAGGAAATTCTATATCCTGCTCTGGAAGACTATCACCTTGACATTATGATTGGTGAAGGCCCGGCAGCGCGTTCAATCAAATTAAATTTGCCGCCGTTTACGCTGGTTGGAGCGACCACCCGGGCAGGGTTATTGACTTCACCGCTACGCGATCGCTTTGGCATCGTGCAGCGGCTACAGTTTTATTCCACGGATGAGCTTGCCCAAATTGTCGAACGCTCGGCACAATTGCTGGCAGTACCGTTTGAAACTGGTGGCGTGCATGCTATCGCCATGCGTTCACGGGGAACACCTCGAATTGCCAACCGCTTATTACGGCGGGTTCGGGATTATGCCGAGGTTAAAAACGACGGCACGGTGACTGAAGAGGTCGCCGATGCTGCGCTTGATATGCTTGAAGTTGACAAATTCGGCCTGGATTTGCTTGATCGTAATTTATTGTTAGCCATCATGGAAAAATTTGACGGTGGTCCGGTTGGTATCGACAGTATTTCGGCAGCTATCGGTGAAGAACGTGGCACCATTGAGGATGTCATAGAACCCTATCTCATCCAACAGGGATATTTAATGCGAACACCGAGAGGGCGAGTCGCCACAAAATCAGCATGGCGACATTTGGGGCTGACTATGCCACAGCCGTCGGCAAATCAGCAACAGCAATTATTTCCTGATAAGCTATAGTCGCCCATATATTTAGACAGTTTCTTGACAATAGCCGTGTCCAATACTTATTTAATTTATTAGTTCAATGCCCATAGAAAGCACAATTTTCACCGACCAATCTATTATAAATTTGATTGTTAACGCCAGCATTCCGGTACAACTGGTGATGCTGTTATTATTCCTGGCTTCGATAATTTCATGGTACATGATTGATCGAAAGCGTTCTGCCTTTAAGCGTTGGTCTGGTATTGCCGATGAATTTGAAGATCAGTTCTGGTCTGGCGGTGAAATGAGAAAAATTTACTACGAGTGGATCAAGGAGCGCGAACCAGAAGGTATCATTAACATTTTTTTGGCAGGATTCAGAGAATTCAATCGGCTAGCACAGAAACAGGATGGGCATCGCTCGGATATAGTCGAAGGTGTTCACCGCTCAATGAGAGTGGCGTTAAGCAGAGAAATAGTTGATATTGAATCCCATTTATCTTTTCTTGCCACGGTCGGCTCAACCAGCCCCTATGTCGGTTTATTTGGAACGGTATGGGGTATTATGAATTCATTTCAATCGCTAGGCACTATGCAAACGGTGACCATCGCCACAGTCGCACCCGGGATTGCAGAAGCACTGATTGCGACTGCCATGGGCTTATTTGCTGCTATTCCTGCGGTCATTGCCTATAACAAATTTGCCAATACCGCTGAGCGATTAAATGGTCGCTATGAGGTGTTTATGGAAGAATTCTTGAGTATTGTCAGTCGTCAGAATATCAGGAGTCGGGGCGAATGAGCCAAACCCGATACGGTCGCAAAAAGAGACTGATGAGCGAAATCAATGTCGTACCTTATATTGATGTGATGCTGGTGCTACTGATTATTTTCATGGTAACCGCACCCTTGATCAGTACCGGCGTAAAAATTGAACTACCCAAAGCCGCGGCGCAACCCATAACCGATCAGGACAACGAGCCGTTTGTTGTGACCGTTGATGCGGATGGAAATTACTATATCAATGATGACGAAACCAAAATCCTGTCTAATCAGGAAATTGAAGCCAAAGCGAGGGCAGTCCTGCAGGTAAACCCTGAATTGCCCTTTCTGGTTAGGGGCGATGCCGCTGTCAAATATAGCTATGTGATACAGGCTATGGTATTGTTACAGCGAGCAGGTGTTGATTCTGTTGGACTAATTACTGATCCGCAGCCATTCCAGTAGTCGCTTTGATTGCCGACAATGAGAAAACGGGATGAGAGAACCAATACGGCGTATTACGTTATTTATCAAATCTACGCTATTCACCGCTACCATCCATACAATATTGCTGGTTGTACTGCTGTCTGGGCAGTGGTGGTCATTTTCTGAAAAAATCATCCAACAAGGGAGTAGCGAACCGATTCAAGCTGAGGTCATTACCACTGATTATCTTAAACAACAGCAAGAGAAAAAACGCAAAGAAGAGGCCGAGAAAAAAAGACTCGCCGAAGAAAAACGGCAACAACAAGAGAAAAAACGCAAAGTAGAAGTCGAGAAAAAAAGACTCGCCGAAGAAAAACGGCAACAGCAGGAGAAAAAACGTAAAGAAGAGGCCGAGAAAAAAAGACTCACCGAAGAAAAACGGCAACAGCAGGAGAAAAAACGCAAAGAAGAAGTCGAGAAAAAAAGACTCGCCGAAGAAAAACGTAAACGAGAACAAGAGCTCAAAGACAAACTTGAAGAGGAAAGACAGCGACAACAACGGGCGCAAACAAAACTTGACGCTGCCTCCGCATTGAGTGCATTGGCAGACCGTATTGCGTCCGCCGTGAAACATAACTGGCATCGCCCATTGAGTGGCGCGAAAGGATTAGTCGCCATAATTGAAGTAAAAGTATCCCAAAATGGTGAAGTTTTATCGGCGAATGTGGTAGAAGGTAGCGGAGATCGGTTTTTTGACCGATCGGCAGAACTGGCAGTCAGAAAAGCATCGCCGCTACCGTTTCCTGCAAACCCAAAATACTATAAATTTATTGGTGTTTTTAATCTAAAATTTAACCCTGATGATGAATAAACTGACTGGCTTAAAGCGGCTGTTATGGTCGGGGCTTGCCTTGACGCTGGTGAGTTATGCGTTACCCGGTCTTGCGCTTTTAACCATTGAAGTGCGTTCGGGTGTGGTCTCTGGAATTCCCATAGCCATTGTACCCTTTGCAATGGCAGGAGTCAGCGGTAGCGAACAGCAGCCCACCGATGTAATTAGTGTGGATTTGGAATTGAGCGGTCGATTCAAAACCATTGCGCGTTCAAGCTACCTGAGCAACCCGCATGATCTCAATGCCGTACAATTTAAGGATTGGCGGCTGATTAAAGCCGAAGCACTGGTGGTCGGTAAGGTCATTAAACTTGGCAACTCGCAATATGAGGTTCGATTTCGCCTGATTGATGTGTTTCGGGAAAAACAACTGTCAGGACGGAAGTTTGTCGTTTCCGAACATCAATTACGACGCGTCTCCCATGTCATTAGCGACATGATCTATCAAGAACTAACTGGAATCGCCGGTGCTTTTAATACCAAGATCGCTTATATTACTGAACGTGGCAAGCCTCCCAACCATCAATATTTATTGCAAATTGCCGATGCCGATGGATGGAATCCGAGAACCATTCTTGAATCACGCCAACCCATACTATCCCCATCGTGGTCTCCAGACAACAGTCGTCTGGCATACGTTTCTTTTGAGAAAAACCGATCGATGGTGTTTATTCAGAACATCCAAACCGGAAAACGGCTTCGCATCGCTGAATTTCCGGGATTAAACAGCGCACCTGCCTGGTCTCCGGATGGTAAAAAGATCGCTTTAACCTTGTCGAAAGACGGCAATCCGGAAATTTATGTCTTTAATCTTGCCAACTCAACCTTTCAACGTATAACTCGCCATATTGGTATTGATACCGAACCATCATGGTCACCCGATGGTCATTCCCTTATATTCACATCCAACAGGTCAGGAAAAGCACAGATTTACCAAATTCCCGCAACTGGCGGGGCAGTTAAAAGATTAACTTTCTCCGGCAATTACAATGCTGGCGGGGCTTTCTCGCCAGACGGCCAAACAATCGTTCTGATTACGAATCAAGGTAATGGCTATAAAGTTGGGATATACTCGACCAAAGGTCGAACGATTCAAACACTGACGCAATCTAACCGAGACGAATCGCCATCTTTTGCTCCCAATGGGGATATGATAGTGTATGCTACGCAACAAGGCGGGCAAAATGTGCTTGCGACCGTTTCGGTTGATGGTCAAGTCCAACAAACCTTAAACTTAAAAAGTGGTTCGATTAGGGAGCCCGCCTGGTCGCCATTCAACCTTAACCTGTAGAGGAGAAATCTATATATGCGTAATGTTCCATCATATTTTATTATTTTAATGAGTAGTCTCACCATTGCGGCTTGTGGTGATGGCAGGTTAGCGAGTGAAAATATTGTTGTTGAAAGCGTGGGTGGTCTGGCGGGTAGTGAGCTGGATGCGGGTGACATTAGCTCATTGGGATTGGATGATGATAATACACTCAACTCTTTTGAGCTAGACAATTCAGACAGTGCCGACAACGACTTGCTAACTAGTCGGGTGATTTACTTTGAATACGATAGCAGCCGTTTAACACCGGAAAATGAAGCAATTGTACGGGCGCATGCACAACATCTGAAAACGGCATCCACCATTAAAATCGTCCTTGAAGGTCATACCGATGAACGCGGTACCCGAGAATATAATTTGGCATTAGGCGAAAACCGAGCTAAAACCGTAGCCAGAGTTATGCAGGCATTAGGTCTGGGTGTAAACCGTATCCAGACGGTCTCTTACGGAGAAGAAAGACCGGCCTCACTGGGTAGCACTGAAGCTGCCTGGAGCTTAAACCGACGAGTAGAGATTCTCTATCAGTAATGCCGTCATTCTGCTTGCCTGAGGTAATGGTCCGAATTTTAATAATTGATTGGATGGCGGTCGTGAACATCCCAATCTTCGCAACAGGATTCGGGAGCGGATTTTTTCTAAACAGTATCTTTATTTCGAATATTTGACTTAGAACGATGACTATAACTGCGCGACTCATTGTCATAACGGCAACCATCATACTTTTATCAGGATGCCCGATAACGCCCCCTCCTACGGCGGTGCAAACCTCTTCCAGATCGACCACACCACCTGCCAAAATTCCTCTACAGCCCGAAGAACTGAATCAGGAGGTCGTAAAAGTACTACTTGATTTGGCCGGGGTTAGAGAGGAAATCAATCGCTTGAGAAATGCTATTGAGGAAATCCAATTTGAAACCGAAAACGCCAAGCGGCGTCAGCAAGACTTATTTCAGAAACTGGAAGACCGACTGGTCAGCGTTGAACGAAATCGGCAAGTGCTGAGTCCGCAATCAACGGCGGCGGTACAACGCAATAATCAGCAACCCGACCACCCGGACAGTAGCGAGACTATAGGTGGGGATACTACCAGCGTTGCCGCAAATGTGCCACTTAATCAAGTGCCCACACCCTCGCAGAATAATCAGGATACGACTGCCATTAATACATCAACGCCTCCTGCCGCCACTGCACCCAAACTACCGCCAACCACCTTGGCAGAACAGCAGGCTTACGATCAGGCATTTGAGTTATTGACACAAAGTCTGTACGCCGATGCGATTATCCAATTTCGGCAAATGATCACGACCTGGCCACACAGTCCGTTAGCCGCTGATGCCTACTATTGGATGTCTGAAACGATGTATGTTAATCGCCAATTTGAACATGCGCTAAGTGGTTTTAAGGCATTGATAAGCAAATATCCAGATAGCCCGCGTGTGCCCGAAGCGCTACTAAAAATCGGTTATATCCAACATGACATTGGTGACTATGAAAAGGCTGTACAAACTTTTCGGGATATTTTGGCGCGTTTTCATGGACACAAAGTTGCTATTTCTGCCCAAACCCGATTGCGACGTATTGAACAAACCATACAATAATCACAGCAATTTCAATACGGCGGTAAGATAGCGTTTGACATAAACCGATCATAACAGGATAATCCCGCCTGCCTTTTCTTTATCGGTGCCTATCACTATTCATCGGCACTATTCACAGGTCGCTATTGGGGCGTTAGCTCAGTTGGTAGAGCATCTGACTTTTAATCAGGTGGTCACAGGTTCGAATCCTGTACGCCCCACCATTTTCTTTAACCAGCGGTTGCCGCAACAACCATCAAACCCACCTATCCGTCTAGCAACACGCATCTAGTAACAGCATACGATTTATCCCGCAAAACCACCACCAACGCCACTAACAAGCCGGATGTGGATCATCTATATCGCGCATCTTTGCCATCAGGATTAGGGCGAGCGATGCCTGCGATAATTTGATCAAGATGAATCTTGCCAATCACGGCACCCTCGGCATCCACAACATTGCCAGAACGGGCATCTGTGCCAACCACCTGTTGCAAAGCCTCTTCCAGAACCAGGTCTTGTTGCAAATTCGGTCCTGAACAACGCTCATTGGGAGTCATGACTGATTTAATCTGGATGACACGAGCACGATTGATGTCCTTGACGAAATCAAAAATATAGTCATCCGCCGGATGCAATATGATTCCTTGTGGATCACCTTGTTGAATAACGGCACCATCCCTCAAAATAGCGATTTCATCCCCCATTCTCAACGCCTCATCCAGATCATGGGTAATAAATACAATGGTCTTATGTAGCTCCTCTTGCAGCCCCAGTAGCACACCCTGCATATCCGCTCGAATCAGCGGATCAAGGGCAGAAAAGGCCTCGTCCATCAGCAGAATTTCCGCATCGGTCGCTAACGCACGTGCCAAACCGACACGTTGTTGCATACCACCCGATAACTGTGACGGATAATGTTGTTCAAAACCCGATAAACCGACTCGATCAACCCAGTGTTGACTCTGTTCTTTGGCTTGTTCAAGCGGAGTTCCCTGAATAACAAGACCATAAGCGACGTTTTCAGCAACAGTTCTGTGCGCATGCAATCCAAATTTTTGAAATACCATGGATGCTTGATGCCGTCTAAAATCAACCAATTCTTCCGCCGTCATCGCCAACACATCCTGACCATCAACAACTATCTTGCCCAAAGTGGGTTCAATCAAGCGATTAATATGCCGAATCAAAGTGGATTTTCCCGAACCGGAAAGCCCCATAATAACCGAAATGCTCTTGGCAGGAATATCAATGTTAATATCCTTCAAGCCAAGAACACAATTATACTTCTCCAATAACACCTGCTTTGAAATCCCTTGTTGCACATCAGAGATCACATCGTGCGAGTTTTTACCAAAAATTTTATAAAGATTTTCGATTTTTATTTTCATATTAGTCATGCTGAATTCCCTGACGATGTTTTTGCAAGCGATCTCCGTACTGCTGGGAAACCCGATCAAAAATGACCGCCAGCGCAACAATAGCCAAGCCATTCATCAGACCTAATGCCAGATATTGGTTTGAAATCGCCCGCAGAACCGGAACCCCCAGTCCAGCAACACCAATCATAGAAGCAATCACCACCATCGACAACGCCATCATGATAGTTTGATTGATGCCGGCAAAGATATTGGGCAACGCCAGTGGAATCTGCACCCCGAACAATCTTTGTTTGTAGTTTGCGCCAAACGCATCGGCGGCTTCAAGGGCTTCTTTCTCGACCAGACGAATGCCTAGATTAGTCAAACGCACAATCGGTGGCATAGCGTAAATGCAGACCGCAATCAGACCGGGCACCTTACCGATCCCCAGCAACATCACCACCGGAATAAGATAGACAAACGCCGGAATGGTTTGCATAATGTCCAGAATGGGCGTAACAATCGCCTGTGCGCGATTCGAGCGCGCCATCATTATGCCAAGCGGAAGACCAAGTGCAATGCAAAGAAAAGTGGCAACTGAAATAATCGCCAAAGTGGACATGGTGTCTTTCCACATACCGAAATAACCGATAACAAGAAACGACAAAACACTACCAATAACGATTTTTATACTGCGCGAACCTAACCACGCGAGCACGGCAACAATAATAATAATAATCGGCCACGGTGTGTTGATAAGCAGTTTTTCCAGCCACACCAAGAAGTGCAACAACGGTGAAAAAAAAATTTCCAGCGACTCGCCAAACTCACGCGAAAAATCACGAAACCCGGAGTCAATACTTTTTTTGAGATCTCGCAGGTCCTGTCTCTCCATAGACGGAAATTGGGTTAATAAACTCATAACTACCCCCTTGTTGATATAGTAATTCTTATTGAGACCTTTGCACGAAAGCCATTTCACCTGCATGCTACGTCGCCTAAAAGTGCCTACTGTTGGTAAAAACGTACTCAATCGGTCATTTATAAGCATAAACTCCCTCATTCCGTGCGTTTTTGCCTGGCCTGAAAGCGAAATCATCTTCCGTGCAAAAGTCTCTTATTAAAGAAAAATCCGCCGACACGTATATCGGCGGATTTCACTTGCGATTACATTTTACATCTCATAGCACATGCCCATGTCATATCATGTTGTCATAAAGGTTCGACAATGACCGCAAATACAACGAACCCAAAGCAAGAGATACAATCACTACAAACTCGCCTTAATTTTTTTGGCGACCGCGCTACTGACCCAATTTTCCCAGACATTTTCATACTGCAGAAAAAATTCGGTTGCTGCATCAACACCATCAGCTTGGTTTTCAGCCATATAAACCAACATATCGCCGATGACATCGCTGGGGAACACACGTTTTCCCAGATAGTTTAAGACATCGCTACCGGCGCGTTTTTTGAAATCCGCAGTAACCACAGAGCGAACTTCGGAAACCGTCCATGCAGAAGGTTTGGGGTCGGCACACTCTTGTTCAGATAAAGCAATACAACCATCCCAATTTTCCTTACCCGCAAACGGCACACCATAGTCAAGTTTGACCATTTTATGTTTACCAATCAATGCGGTGGGTGCCCAGTAATAGCCAAACCAGTTTTCTCCCCGTTCAACCGCTTTAGTCATTGAACCATCAAGACCTGCGCCGGAACCGGGGTCAAGCAGTTTCCAGCCTTTCTTTGCCATATCAAAGGCGCGGAACAAATTAGCGTTGGACAATTGGCAACCCCAGCCAGAAGGGCAGGTAACGAATGCCCCTTTGGATGAATCCTCCACATCTGGAAACAATTCCGGATGATCCAGCACATCCAGAACGGTTTTCAGTTGCGGATGTTTAGATGCAGTTTCCGGAGAAATCCACCAGCCTTCACCTACACCAGCAATAGGTTCGGGGTTAGCCGTAATCAGACGACCTTCGGCAATGGCTTGGTCAAGTTTATCGACAAAGGCATTGGCCCATAACTCACCGGCAAGATCCGGCTGGCTTTTTTCGTTCATTGAAGTAAAGGTGGGCACGGTGTCACCGGGAACCATTTCCACACTGCAGTCGAAACCCGCTTCCAAAACAATTCTATCCACATTAGCCAACAACTCAGCGGAAGCCCAGTTCATTGATGCCACCTGTACCGAGCCACATTCTGCCATAGCGACAGAGCTACCAAGCAATAATGCCAGGCCAAGGGTTATCTTTTTGATGTGCTTATTTATCATTTTTTCCTCGTAATATTAAGTAGTTATAAATTTATAATAGATAATCGGCTAACGGACGATAGTCCGATACAGTCTTTCGCCCGTGTCAATCCAAACGACCAGTATACCCGTTTGTCAATAAAAAGTCATGGTTATTCTGAAACAGATTGATCTTTGGGATATCTTTTAAGGATGCGGATGATGCTGTTTTTCTTGGTCATAGGCGAAAAAGCATGCTAACACACGCATTTTAGCGACATACGCAAGGATTTTGAAACTCCCGACCACAAACCCACTACCTGTCAAATCACCAGCAACCCGACCTACGGCAAACAACGGATATAAACGACTCGGTGGGATTTGTTTGATTGGCGAGTTTTTATAGTAATAGGTGGGTTATTGGTAATGCGGATGTCAAGCGTCAAGAATATCCGAATGGGCGGTTTTTTCTGTTCCGAAAACGACCTGGTTTTATTATCCATACAAATTCTGCGCAAGTTCCATAAAACAGGGCTAGTGTTCACAGTTTGTGTTTGGCACTAACCCTGTATTTTATGGCGTCCCCAAGGGGATTCGAACCCCTGTTGCCGCCGTGAAAGGGCAGTGTCCTAGGCCGACTAGACGATGGGGACAATTAAATTGTCACTATGAGACCTTTGCACGAAAGCCATTTCATCTGCATGCTGCGTTAAAATCGTACTCAATCGGTCATTTATAAGCATAAACTCCCTCATTCCGTGCGTTTTTGCCTTGCCTACAAGCGAAATCATCTTCCGTGCAAAGGTCTCACTATATTACCACGTACACATCATTTTTCACTACCACGCAACCAACCCGGGCAATCCGGGAATCGGCTCCCGAAAAAATAGTGGCATGGCAAAATAGCTGCCCGGGGAATAGCTGGTGGAGCCAGGCGGGATCGAACCGCCGACCTCAACACTGCCAGTGTTGCGCTCTCCCATCTGAGCTATGGCCCCGAATGAGGGAGCGTATTCTAATGGCTGACGTTAATGTTATCAAGGGGCAATGTTACGAATAAATTATCATTGTGAGACCTTTGCACGAAAGCCATTTCACCTGCATGCTGCGTTAAAATCGTACTCAATCGGTCATTTATAAGCATAAACTCCCTCATTCCGTGCGTTTTTGCCTTGCCTGAAAGCGAAATCATCTTCCGTGCAAAGGTCTCATTGTATTAATTAGTACGTAACCTGTCCGGTTTATGCTTTCGATTTTGGGGACACTTATAAACCAGGCAGGATTTTACGAGCGGTTAAAACAGATGAGATTTAAAGAAGCTTATGACGGTTATCAATGCATTCGATTGACACCAAGTAAGGTGGCTGCATTACTTGGGTTTGTAATCGTAGTTTTCGCAGGTATATGTGTCGCTACGAGAAGTCAGGCATGGATGGGCTGTTAGATCAACGGCTCAACGCGCCTTCACATTGGCGTGCACCAGTGGATTGAGGGCATATACTGGGATTTAATCATTACCATGGATGATGCCACCAAAGAACATTATTCAATGTTCTTTGGTGAGGAGAAAGGGACGCGCAGTAGTTTCCTTGGGCAAGGAATGTGCTTGACGTCCGGGTCTATTCTGTTCATTTTACTCGGATAGAGGCAGTCATTACTGGCATACTCCGGAGGCAGGTTGCGTGACTTAATCTTCGCAACTTTCCCGCGGGTGATTCTGCTACGGACTACCTCTTTATGCTCCATCATCGGCGTTACCAAAACGGACAGTTTATGTGTTAATTATCCGGACAGTTTTATTTACTTCTAACACGACTTTTAACACAGACTTCGCCGATATGATTGGTTGCCGACAAGCTCCCCAACAAACAGCCCCGACGTATTCGCCGAAGTCAGTTGCCGACCGGGTATTTCCAATCCTGACGACAGTATTAAGTCAAGGGGATTTATAAAACAACTAAAAAATGACAGAGTCTCTGTTAATTGAAGCTTTCAGTGCCGATGCGTTTTTTCCTTATCGGGATGGCATAATGTATCAACAAAGAGATCACAAGGAATGAAACAGTGCGGGAATGAATCGGAAATAATAATTCTGAAGTGAGTTTATGCAATTAACAGCGATATTAACACCAGCAACCGAAGGCGAATTCATTGCCATGAACTCGGAAACGGGCACGCATACTCAAGGAGAATCTATAGCGGAAGCACTGATGAATTCACAAGAGGCAACGGTGCTTTATGTCAAGGAGTTTCTGTTAGAATTTCTCCGGAAATCTTTTTTAACAACCATAGAAATTTCAGCACATGTTCCTTGACTTACCTCGTTTGTCCGGCAAAGATGCTGTACTCGGGCTTGAAAAGCTGGGGTTTAGTGTTATTCGCCAAAATAAGGAGTCATCATTATTTTGCGTTATGGTTCACATGGTTGTGTTGTGCCTAATCATAGAGAATTAAAAATTGGTACGCTAGGCGGCTTATTAAAGCAGGCCGATGTAACCGTGGATGAGTTTATGAAGGTCAAGTAAATTTGTCTGACCAGACCTTTGCATAAATCAGAACAGATGTAAAAATTTCCTACCTTTGCGTTAAAAACTCATCATTAGCCTCTTAAAAGCTACGTTTTTTGTCCTAATTGGAAAAAGATCACCCACTTTTTTCCAGCATTTTGAATTATGCAAAAATCCCAATGACATTTGATCAAATTAGTATTCTTGGATTATTGTTAGTCACCATTGCGATGTTTATATGGAATCGTTGGCGTTATGACGTGGTCGCAGGTATGGCGTTGCTGGCTGCCATCTATTTGGGGCTGGTTGATGTCGATAGTGCGTTTGAAGGGTTTTCCCATCCGGCGGTGATTACGGTTGCCTGCGTTCTGATCATCAGCAAGGCATTACAAAACTCAGGACTGGTTGATATGCTTTTGCGTCTGCTGGCGGGGACTCGTCATAGCACGACTGGTCAGATTATCGCCAACTGTGGAATTGCCGGGTTTTTGTCGGCGTTTATGAATAATGTCGGGGCGTTGGCGTTAATGTTGCCAGTGAGCATACGCGATGCCAAGAAAGCGAAGCGACGGGTCTCTAAAATACTGATGCCGCTGTCATTTGCCAGCTTACTGGGTGGTTTGGTCACTTTGATTGGCACGCCGCCGAACATTATTATTGCTACCATTCGCAAAGAAAATCTGGGCGAGCCGTTTAGTATGTTTGATTTTGCGCCGGTTGGTTTGGTTGTCGCATTGTGCGGGTTTTTGTATATCGTTACCATTGGTTGGCGACTAATACCGGTGAATCGTCAGGAGGAAGTAGAGTATGATCGTTTTCAAATTACCCAATATTTGACCGAGGTGCATGTAACGCAAGGTTCTGCGCTAATCAATGCAACGGTCAGGGATGTTGAAAAAATTGGCGACAATGAAGTCACCGTTATAGCGATTATTCGTCATAAGCGTAACCGACTCGCGCCGTCCACAAATGAAAAAATCCTTGAACATGATATTTTAATACTACAGGGTGATTCTGAATCATTGCAACCGCTTTTTGCCTCGCCGGGGCTGGTGCGGATAGGAGATGAAGATGCCAGCGATTTATTACGGTCAGAGGATTTCAAGGTTGTTGAGGTTGTGATTATGCCCAACTCAATGATGGAAGGAACGCTGATGCACGATCTGCACTTGCATGATGGTTATGGGGTTAATTTATTAGCCGTTTCTCGACAGGGCGGTGCACCGATGTTCCGACTGGGGCGAGTGCGTTTTCAGGTCGGTGATGTGCTACTGTTGCAGGGTAATGATAAAACTATGGAGCAGACGGTCAGCGCATTGGGTTGTATGGTGTTATTTAGTAAAGCCAGAGCCTTTACCACGCGCAAAAGCGGTTATTTAACACTGGGTATATTTGCGCTGGCCATTGCCGCATCCGCATTCGATCTGGTTCCTGTGCAAATTGCTTTTGCCACGACTTGTGTTGCCTTGATTCTGCTAAAAGCCGTTAAATTAAGAGAGGCGTATCGCAGTATTGAATGGCCGATTATCCTGTTATTGGGTTGCTTGATTCCGATAGGTAAAGCGTTGCATACCAGCGGCGCAACAGAATTAATATCGAATGGTATTTTAAGCGTTGCCTTTGATATTCCGCTGTGGTCGCTGATTGCGCTGTTGATCGTGGTTTCGATGTTGCTTTCAGACTTGATTCACAACTCCCCGACTGCCGTATTGATGGCACCGCTGACACTGAGCTTGGCAGATGCGATGCAAATTTCCCCGGACCCGCTGCTAATGGCAGTAGCGATAGGTTCTGCCTCTGCCTATCTGACCCCGATTGGACATCAGTCAAATACCTTGGTTATGGGGCCGGGCGGGTATAATTTCGGGGACTACTGGCGTATGGGATTACCGCTTGATATTGTGATTGTCGCGGTTGCCGTGCCGATGATTCTCTGGATATGGTGAAGTCGCACAACCAGTTGCTATTTTATGCGGGCTTGTTAAACCAGTGCAGTGATGAATGTAGCTTGACTACCGAGCCGACAATGGTCAGGGTGGGGGCATGAATTTCTGTGGATCCAAGCAAAGCAGTTAATTCCTCAAGGGTGCTGATATGCACCTTTTGTTGCAATGTCGTGCCCTTTTCGATTAAGGCGGCAGGCGTATTCGCCGCCGCACCGTGTTTGATGAGATTTTTACAAATAATCGGCAATCCCTGCAATCCCATATAGAACACCAGCGTTTGATTGGGGACGGTTAATTCTGCCCAGTTGAGATTGACCGTGCCGTTTTGCAACTGACCGGTAACAAAACGCACTGATTGGGCATGATTACGGTGGGTCAGCGGAATGCCCGCATAGCTCGCACAGCCGCTGGCGGCAGTGATGCCGGGAATGACCTGAAAAGGAATGTTATGCGCGGCAAGATTCTCAATCTCCTCCCCGCCTCTGCCAAAAATAAAAGGATCCCCTCCTTTTAGCCGCGCCACCTTTTTACCTTGACTTGCATAATGGATAAGTAGCTCGTTTATCTGCTGTTGCGGAACACGATGGTTTGCTCGCTGTTTGCCGACATAAATCAAGTCTTTGCCCTGCTCCAGTCGCTTGAGAATTTCCGCTGAAACCAAGCGGTCATAAAGAATGACCTGCGCTTGTTGCAGTAAACGCAAAGCGCGTAAGGTAAGCAAATCCGGGTCGCCGGGACCCGCGCCAATCAGATATACCTCGCCAGACAGGTCAAGTTTTTTATGGTTTATTATGGCGTTTTGGAGTTGCGATTCGGCTTGTTCGAGATTACCAGATAGCGCACTTTCCGCGATATAGCTGTGTACAACCTTATTCCAAAAGAGTTCACGCTCATTGGATTTGGGAATGCTGGATTGAACCTGCTTACGATAGCGACCGAATAACCCTGCCAGTTTGCCGTAACCGCTGGGGATAAAAGTGTTTATACGTTCTTTGAGGAGTTTAGCAAACTGTGGCGATGCGCTGCCGCTTGAAATGGCAACCAGTATCGGCTCGCGCTCAACGATTGCCGGAAAGGTGACATCGCATAAAGAAGCATCATCGACCACATTGACGAGGATGTTTTTCGCTTGGCACTGCTTGGCAATATCCCGATTGATCAGCCGATTATTAGTCGCCGCAATAATCAGGATATAGTGCGGATCAATGTCTTCTGCCTGATATTGTTTTTTTCGGAGCGTACCGTGATGCGTGGTAAGTAAATTAAATAATTCCGCCAGACAGGTTGGCGCAATCACATCAACAATCCCGCCGGCGGCAACAACACTTTGCGCCCGCCGTAATGCCACTCTGCCACCACCAAAAATCAGGCAGGCCCTGCCCTTGAAGTTATACATTAAAGGAAGATATTTCATATCTGCGTGTCAGACTCTGAAGTTAGATTACCCGTTTAGGCTCAAAATTAGATTTCAAAGTTAGATTTTAGAATCACAAATATAACAAATCTAGTGGTTATTGCATCCACAAAAGAATATGCCAAGACCCTTGATGTTTCTCTTGTGCGGGTATGCTTGAGGTTTTGTCGTCGCTATCCTTAAATCTGTTTCCTTTACTCCATCATGCAGGATGGCACATACAGTTGGTACACAATGATAGTTCGTTTGGCAATCGCTTCTTTTATCCGCTTCATCCGTGCCAGTGGTTTGTTGTCGTGCGGGTATATTACATGGCGGAGAGCGAGGGATTCGAACCCCCGGACCTGTTACAGTCAACGGTTTTCAAGACCGCCGCATTCGACCACTCTGCCAGCTCTCCGATACCTTGATGCAATACAGTTTAACTGGGCAGGATTATATCCGACCGATTAGATTAAATACAGGCTAAGCCTTTTCTGGTTCTTCTAGATTTCGTATGAGTCAAAGCCAACAATGATCAAAAATGTGCTACAAGAGTATTTTATTGCGGATATAGATGATTCATTACACAGGTTTTCCAGTAGAACCCTTTTTCCAATATGATAGAGACCTTTGCACGAAAGCCATTTCAACTGCATGCTGCGTTAAAAACGTACTCAATCGGTCATTTATAAACATAAACTCCCTCATTCCGTGCGTTTTTGCCTTGCCTGAAAGCGAAATCATCTTCCGTGCAAAGGTCTCATGAAATGAATCTGAAAAGCGGGCAATTTTTCTTGTTGGTTATGACAAAGTGAGCAGAATTGTTCTTTAGGTATTATTGGAGCTGCTCATATTGATGAATGTTTTACGATAGTATTTCAGTTCTTCGATGGACTCGCGAATATCATCCAGTGCTTTGTGAGTGTTCTGCTTTGAAAAACCTTTTGACAATTCAGGTCGCCAACGTACCACCAATTCTTTCACCGTACTCACGTCCAGATTACGGTAGTGCAGATAGGATTCGAGTTTCGGCATATAGTTTGCAAGGAAGCGTCGATCCTGACAAATCGAATTTCCACAGAGTGGCGACTTATTGTCAGCGATGTACTTTGAAATAAAATCAATGGTCGCCTGTTCTGCCTGTTGCTCATTGATTTCAGATTCCCGAACTCGACTCACCAAACCACTTTTGGTATGCGTTTTGGTATTCCACTCATCCATAGTGGTTAGGCGTTTGAGGGACTGGTGAATCGCCATCACCGGACCTTCTTCAAGCACATTCAACTGGGCATCGGTAACAATGGATGCGATTTCAATTATACGGTCGTTTTCAGGGGACAACCCTGTCATTTCAAGATCTATCCAGATCAGATTTTTTGGAGACATATTTATTCCTAAACTTATGGTTATGCGTTAATTTATTGTTGTTAAGCGGGTCGCTACGGATGCGGTTTGTAAATATCAAAACGCACTAACTTGCCTCGGGTTTCACCTGCCTTGCCAGCGGCTAAAGGCTCGGCATAATGTGGTCGTTTAACCACGACACGTTGTTTCGCCCATAGCATAGCACGCTCGAATAACTGCTGGCTATTGTCCTGCATACCGACAATATCTCGCAACAGTGCAAGCTCTTTGCGGGGCACGGATTTTTTCTTTTTCTGCGGATACATGGGATCAAGATAAATAACATCCGGTGACTGCTCCAGACTATCAAGCAGGTCAACACTATTCCCGTCCATCAGGGTCAGTCGATTCCTTACATCAGCATCATCAATTTTCTGTGCGGCATCGCTGACCAGCGTGATGACCAGATGGTTTTGCTCTATGGCGAGTACATCAATGCCGTGTCTGGCAAGATGCAAGGCATCAGTACACCAGCCTGCCGTGGCATCTATAACCGAGCGGGTATTTGCACCTATTGCACGAAGTAGCGGGTCTTTGCCCTTATGCGTGCGCACAATGTTGAAATCAAGGCAAATCGGTTTCAATTCTGGTTGGCATACGCTACGCAAGCTCAGTCTATTATGGTTAATTTCAAGTAGAAATCGGCTGCTGGGTAATTGAGTTTGTGCAATGATGGGGGCATCCAGGAAGGCGGCCAAGTGGTTAGCCAAGCGACTGCCAGCAGCATCAGATTTAATCGCAAGCATTTTTTTATGTGGTAGCATGTTCTCAACAGGAGATTGCTGTTAAAATTCTCCTCATATTCTAAACAAAAGAGGTTATGAATGGGTTTTTTATCGGGTAAGCGCGCGTTGATCGCAGGGGTGGCGAGTTATCGATCAATCGCATGGGGCGTGGCTCAGGCGATGCACAGAGAGGGTGCTGAACTCGCCTTCACCTACCCGAATGAGAAAATGCGACCGCGGGTTGAGAAATTGGCGAATGAGCTCAATTCGCATATCGTTCTGTCCTGTGATGTTGCCAGTGATGCCGAAATTAACGAACTATTTGCGGCACTTGCAAAATCATGGGATGGCTTTGATATTCTGGTTCACTCAATCGCCTTTGCGCCGAGAGAAGAGCTGGAAGGCTTGTATCTGGATGCCGTAACCCGATCTGGATTTAATACTGCCCATGAAATCAGCTCTTATAGTTTTGCGGCAATGGCAAAGGCTGCCCTGCCGTTGATGGCAGATCGGAATGGGTCAATGTTAACCCTGACTTATATCGGTTCGGTGCGTTCTATGCCGGGCTATAATGTTATGGGACTCGCCAAAGCCAGTCTGGAGGCGAATGTTCGTTATATGGCACAGTCGGTCGGCGGCAAAGGAATACGGGTGAATGCTATTTCCGCAGGACCGATCAGAACACTGGCAGCAGCGGGCATTAAAAACTTCAAGAAAATGTTGGAGTATTTCGAAAAAGTAGCACCACTCGGACGCGCGGTGACCATCGAAGAAGTCGGCAACACCGCCGCATTTTTAAGCTCGGACATGGCATCTGGAATCACTGGAGAGATTACCTATGTTGACGGCGGTTTCAATACAGTCGGCATTAGCGATCAGTTTGTTGAGCAGGATTCGTAGGACAAAACGAATGTGCGTCCGCTCGGGTCTCGGATAACCGTACTCTTGCTTTTGCTGAATCAGGATATCCAATGCCCGACCTCTACCTGAGCAATAATTTATCAAGCCACAATATTCAAATCACCCAGTTTTTCTTTTGAAGGGATACCCTCTGCTGACCAGCCACGCGCGGCGTAGTACTGTGGAATCATGACTTCCAGATCGGCAACACCTCCTTTGTTGAAGCCAGCAGGGACAGGGTCTTTCAGCATTCTTGGTGGCAGGGTGTCATCCTTAATAGACAGACCGGCTTTTAGATTGAATAACTTTTCCAGATTCCAAATCCGCTCACCCGTTTGGCGTAATCGTTCAACATCCCATTTTCCGGGCAAGTCCGCATCAATCATCTTGGAAAAATCCTCATAGCCCCAAGTGCCAGTGGTAAACAGACAAAGCCCAGATGAATCCACCATTGCCACAAAATCCTGAGATGTGGCACAGGCCTTCGCCTTGCCTTTTGTGCCCGGGTCTTTGTAGTCTTCAGTAAAGGTATCGTGGCGTAAATGACAGGCACCTCGGTTACTGGTTGCATAACCCAGCCCCATACCCTGCATAGCGCGCCCATCGTAACCGGCAAACTCCTGACCTTTGGCAACCATAGCCAGTTCAGGGCGGCCATATTTTTCGCAAAGCAGTTTGGAACCTAATCCGAGCTGTTTACCAAACCCCTGATATTTTCCGGTTTTTTCGGACATCACAACCAGAGCTTCCGCGCTACCGAAACTTAAGTCAATACCATCGGTTTGCTGTTTGGTAATAATGCCAAGCTCATATAATTCCATAGCCGCTGCCAGGGTAACACCAAAGGAAATCGGATCCATACCGTGTTCATTCATCATAAACCCAGCAAAAGTCAGTGCATCAAGATCAGAGACTCCGACAACTGGGCCGAAAGCAAATGCGGTTTCGTATTCCAAGCCACCAGAAGCAATCCAGTATTCGGGTCTGTGTTTGACGCTAAAGTGTTCAGGATCTATCTTTGCAATCCGGCCACAAGCGATAGTGCAACCAAAACAAGCGGCATTGCAAATCAGGCTAGTATGACCGTTACGGTTTTTGACGGTTACCGATTTATGATTTATTTTTGTCGCGCCCGCAAAAGTAACTTGCTGAAAATTATGTGTCGGTAGCCCGCCAAATTCCTGCATACCGTCCAGCATGGCATGTGTGCCATAACGCATTAATCCTCTCCGATTGCTACTACCGTGTAGCACTTTGTTGACTTCCTGAACAACCTTCATAAAGGTATTCGGGTTGTCATCTTTCACCCCGACCGTGCCGCGCACGCAAATCGCTTTCAAATTTTTGCTACCCATTACTGCCCCGACTCCGGAGCGACCTGCGGCACGGTGAAGATCATTGACCACACAGGCAAAGCGCACCTTGTTTTCACCCGAAACACCGATGGCAGCCACTTTGAGCTGCATATCCTGATGCTTCTTGCGTAGCCATTCATCGGCATACCAGACTGATTGCCCCCAAATTGCATCCGCTGGCAATATCTCAACCTTGTCATCTCGAATATTCAAATAAACCGGTTTTTCTGACCGTCCTTTTATAATCAACAAATCATAGCCAGCAAATTTCAATTCAGCACCAAATTTCCCCCCCGAATTGGAACAGGCGATGGCATTGGTCAACGGCCCCTTGGTAATTACCCCGAAACGACCACTGGTAGATGCCATTGTGCCACTGAGTGGACCGGTTGAAAATATCAGTACGTTATCCGCTCCCAGCGCATCTGCTGCGGGGTGCATTTCTTCATACAAATATTTAGTACCCAACCCCCTGCTACCGAGATAATCATTTGCCCAATCCATGTTTAAGGGTTCGACAGCAATGCTGTCTGCTGTCAGATCTATGCGTAAAACTTTATTTTGCCAGCTCATCAATAAGACTCCGTTGCCACGGCGATTACCGTAGGTTAAGTTGAGGAATTTCAGCCCAGTCTAATACAATCAATATCAATTAGAAAGCGCTTGTTCAGGTTCAACATCTGTGAGCCATCAGGTTAGCCGATTTTTCATTAACAATGTTGCACATTTACTGCACTCGGACACGCATTTTCGGATTAGAAAATACGGGAAATACCTACCCGAAATTATCCCGACATTACTTGACGGCTTCAACAGTAAACACTGCGCCATCAGCACCAGTAATTCTCACTTCGCTACCTTTCTCTAATTTAGGTCCGGATACTTTCCAGTAGGTATCATCCACTTTGATTTTACCTTGACCCTGTTCAATACCTTCGCTCAGGACAAAGACGCTACCAACGTATTGTTGTGCTCTACGATTCAGGTTCGGTATTTCGGATTGGGTTTGTCGCTTAACCAGAAAGCGTCTTGACAGGATAATGCTGAGTACGGAAAGCACGGAGAAAATTAAAAATTGTCCCTGCCATGTTGTTTCCGGGACAATAAACAATATCAATGCAGTGATAAGTGCCGATACGCCGAGCCACAAAAAAAAGGTGAAGGGTGCTAATAGTTCAAAAGCGAGCAGTACCATACCCATAAACACCCATCCCCAATACGAAAATTCAGATAGAGAAAACATGTCCGAGCCCTGATGCTTATGTGCGATTCATCGGATTATTGTTGTTGGGCTTAAAAGTTTCCTTAACCAATTCCGAAATGCCTCCAATCGAACCGATCAGACTACTTACCTCCGTAGGTAAAAACATGATTTTCTGATTCTCTGCCGTTCCAATGGTCCGGAGAGCTTCAACGTATTTGGTGGCAACAAAATAGTTCAGCGCTTGCATATCTCCAGAGGCAATGGCTTCAGATACCACTCGGGTTGCTTCTGCTTCAGCCTGTGCCAATCTTTCACGCGCTTCAGCTTGCCTGAAAGCAGCTTCTTTTTCACCTTCGGACTCAAGAATCAAGGCGCGTTTTTGACCTTCCGCTTTGAGAATTTCAGACTGTCGTAAGCCTTCTGCATCAAGGATGGCTGCCCGCTTATCCCGCTCTGCTTTCATCTGACGCGCCATAGAATCAACCAAATCCGATGGCGGGCTAATATCCTTGATTTCGATTCGGGTTACTTTGATTCCCCAAGGTGTGGTGGCAGCATCTACCACATGTAGCAACGCCGCATTAATTTCATCACGTTTCGACAGCGATTCATCAAGATCCATTGAACCCAACACCGTACGGATATTGGTCATGGTTAAATTCAAGGCGGCGTGTTCTAGCTCATTGACTTCATAGCTCGCTTTAGCCGCATCAAGCGCCTGAAAAAACAACACCCCATCCACAGTAACCACCGCATTATCTTTGGTAATGACCTCTTGGGACGGCACTTCAAGAACGCGCTCCATCATATTCACTCTGGCACCAATAGTGTCAATAAATGGAATAATGATATGAAAACCCGGACGCAACGCTCGGGTAAATCGACCGAGTCGTTCTACGGTGTACTCGTAGCCCTGACGCACCACAACAATACCCTTAAAGACGATAAGAATGGCGACGACAATGATGATAATTGTGGCAATAGATATTCCGTACATTTTTTCCTCTCGTTTGGTTAGGATGTGCTGTTATTTAATGAAACCTTCTTGTCGATGGCGGCGTTCGACACTAAAACGGCAGCGTAAGTTGCGGTCGAATTGATGAAATAAGTGTTCTGAATTGAGTCTGTATGTTTTCCAACTGTGCTTGGGTGGTAGCTTCGAATCGCATAATAATAGTAGGGGTGGTGTTTGATGCGCGTAACAGTCCAAAGCCATTGTCAAAATCTACGCGCACACCATCAATGGTGTGTACTGTGGCATCGTTGAATTGGGCGGCAGCAACTAATTCATCAACTAATTGATAGTGTTCGCCCTCGTCCATTTCCAATCGTAGTTCTGGGGTATTGATGGTGTTCGGGATAGCGGCAAATAGTTCAGTCGGTGTTTGTACTGACTGTGTCAGTAGTTCGCATAGTCGGGCACCAGCATAAATCCCGTCATCAAATCCACCCCAGCGGTCGTTGAAAAAAATATGTCCGCTCATTTCGCCAGCCAAAGCAGCACCGGTTTCTTTTAACTTGCTTTTGATAAATGAATGACCGGTTTTCCACATGGTTGCCACACCACCATGTTGTTGTATGTTTTTTGCTAGCAGTTGTGAGCATTTTACGTCAAATATAATTTCTGCGCCCGGGCTGTTTTGCAATATAGCACGGGAGAATAATATCATTTGTCGGTCAGGCCAAATAACCTCGCCATTGCCAGAGACAATGCCCAAGCGGTCGCCATCGCCATCAAATGCCATACCAAAATCTGCATGGTGGTCGTGAACCACTTTGATTAAATCCTGCAGATTTTCCAATTGGCTCGGATCGGGATGGTGATTGGGGAAACTGCCATCCACTTCACAGAATAATTCGACCACCTCGCAACCGATGCTTCTAAATACATGCGGTGCCACACTACCAGCAACACCGTTGCCACAATCAATCACCAATTTAAGCGATCGCGACAGGGTAATGTCGTTCTCAATAGCCTGACAGTATGTAGGCAAAATGGAGTGCTGTCTCCGCTTTCCTTTACCAACGGTAAAATCGTTGGCAATGACCCGGCGTTTGATTTTCTGAATGGCCGCCCCTGATAGGGTTGTTCCTGCAATCATCATTTTCAGACCATTGTACTCGGGCGGATTATGACTGCCGGTAACCATCACGCCCGTTCCGGTATTCAGTTCGACTGTTGCGAAATAAAGTGCAGGAGTCGGTAACTGACCCACTTCAATGACATCGCAGCCCGTAGATAAGAATCCGTCTGACAATGCGCCAGCGAGGGCGGGACCGGTTAATCTGCCATCCCAGCCAATCACCACTTTGTCAACACCTTGTTGTCTTGCCTCAGAGCCTAATGCTTTGCCAATTTTCTCGACAATTTCCGCAGTCAACGCCGTCTCAACAACGCCACGGATGTCGTAAGCCTTGAAAATTTCGTCCGGGAATGTCATCGGTATTGCCATATAGTCGCTGTTTGGGGGTTGATGCTAGTTAGCCTTATGAATAGCGCGTTTCGCTACTGCAAGAGCCGCTTCGTGGGTGGCTTCTGCCAGCGTGGGGTGGGCATGTATGGTGCGTGCTATATCCTCAGAACTTGCCTGATACTCCAGTGCCAAGACGCATTCAGCAATCAGCTCGGAGACGTGTGGGCCGACCATGTGGACACCCAGCAAACGATCAGTATGTTTGTCGGCAATCATTTTCACGAAACCAACCGCTTCTTCCATTGCCTGAGCACGTCCAGTTGCCGAAAATGGAAATGAACCGGTTTTTATTTCAATTTTCTGTGCTTTCAATGCTTGTTCAGTCTGCCCGACCCAGGCAATTTCCGGAGCCGTATAAATCACCCAGGGGACACAATTAAAATCCACATGAGCATGCCCACCGGCGATTCGTTGTGCGACCGCGATGCCTTCCTCAGAACTTTTATGGGCAAGCATCGGCCCCCTGACCGCATCGCCAATTGCCCATATATGGGGCGCACTGGTTCTACACTGACCATCCACTTCAATGAAGCCACTCACATCGGTAGTCACGCCACAATTCGGCGACAACAGAGCATCAGTTGCCGGGCGGCGACCGACCGCAACGATAAGTCGGTCCACCTCAAGATGACAGGTCACCCCTTTTTGCATGTAGCGTATGTGTATTCCACCAGCGCCAGATTCGACTTTGTTCACCGTGGCGTTATTGACGGTTGCGTTATTGACGGTTGCACCGAGACGAATATCCAGACCCTGTTTGCTGAATTGTTTTTTGGCTTCGCGGGCAATCTGACGGTCGGCGATCGCTAAAAAATCATTCAGTGCTTCCAGTATCACGACTTCTGCGCCGAGACGATTCCAGACACTGCCTAACTCCAAACCAATTACACCCGCACCAATAATGCCCAGACGATTCGGTACCCGATCAAAATTCAACGCCCCCGTAGAATCTACTATAAATTCATGATCAAATGGGATGTCAGGTAAATCAATCGGCACAGAACCCGGCGCCAGAATAATTTCCCGTGCCTTGAGGGTATGCGTAACCTTGCCGTTGCCATCCAAAACGGTGAGAGTATTATCAGGCATTACCCGACCCTGTCCATGAATCAGGGTTATCTTGTTGGCTTTGAATAACTGCGAAATGCCACCAGTCAAACCCTCTACAATGCGTTGCTTGCGCTTCTGCATTGTCGCTACATCCACAGTCGCATTATCAACATTTATACCGTGGGCAGGAAATTGGTGGGCGATCTTGTAATACTGTTCAGAGGAATCAAGCAAGGCTTTGGAAGGAATGCATCCCGTGTTCAAACAGGTTCCGCCCAGAGACGATTCGCCATTTTGATTAACCTGACGATCGACACAAACAGTATTCAAGCCGAGTTGAGCACAACGTATCGCCGCGACATAGCCCCCAATACCGGCACCGACAACAACCACATCAAAATTTTTTGTCTTCATTTTAGATTACTATTCAGTTCACGGGTTACTTGATGCATTCTCAACAATCCAAAAGCCCTCGCGCTGGACACTCTAGAATTTCTTTTACCGTAATCAGAAATTGAACTGCTTCCTGACCGTCAATAATACGATGGTCGTAGGAAAGCGCAAGATACATCATCGGTAAAATAACCACATCACCGTTTTCTGCCATTGGACGTTGTTGAATTGTGTGCATCCCGAGAATCGCGCTTTGTGGCGGATTAACAATGGGGGTCGAAAGCAGTGAGCCAAATACCCCGCCGTTGGTGATGGTAAAAGTGCCGCCGTTTAATTCTTCCATGGTAATTTTGCCCGCTTCAGCCCGCACCACAAAATCCTGAATCTGCGATTCAATTTTGGCGTGATTTAGTACTTCACAATTGCGTAAAACAGGCACGACCAAGCCGCGTGGCGAAGAGACAGCAATCCCAATATCCACGTAGTTATGCTGAACAATATCGCTGCCATCAATATAGGCGTTGAGCAAAGGAAAGCGTTGTAAGGCGATTGTGCTGGCTTTAACAAAAAACGACATAAACCCTAATTTCGCACCATGTTTTTTCTGAAACGCCTCTTTGTATCGACTTCTGAGTGTCATAATGGGTTGCATGTTGACTTCGTTGAAAGTCGTTAACAACGCGGCATCTTGTTGGGATTGAACCAATCTTTTTGCAATAGTCTGTCGTAATCGACTCATCGGCTGCCGTATTGTTTGTCGACTCCCCGCAGGCATTTCGGTTATCGGCGGCGCGGATGCGGTCGGCGATGAAGGTTCGACCGTATCGGCAATATAGTTAAGGATGTCTTCTTTGGTCAAGCGACCATCACGACCTGACCCGGAAATGGTGTTTGGATTGATGCCGGTTTCGTCAATAAGCCGACGCACTGCCGGACTCAACAGCGGCATATTCAAAGATGTATTCTGGGACGTGTTCTGCTTCTGGTTTAACGCCGCCGCAACTGCGTCCACGGTTTCAACAGTCGCTACGACATCCTCAAACTCAGCTACTTCGATTCTGGCTAACACCTGTTCAGCCAGCACTGTCGTACCCGATTGTTCAACAATCTCAGTAAGTACACCATCATGCGGAGCCGGAACTTCCAGCACGATCTTGTCGGTTTCTACTTCGACCAATACTTCATCGCGTCTGACGCTATCGCCAACCTGCTTAGACCATTCAAGCAACAGCGCATCGGCTACCGATTCGGGTAATATGGGAACTTTGATTTCTACAGACATCATGTTATTTGGAGGTAGTTTTCAAGTAATGCGTGACAGCACACATTGACGTCATTTCAACTTGATGTGCCCTTGACCCGCCTATCATCTGACTCACGGTTATGCCTCACTGACCGCAAGCACATCATCAACAATTTGTTTTTGTTGTTTGACATGCAGTTTATAGTATCCGACAGCAGGCGATGGTGAACCTTCACGACCGACATAACTCAAGGTTTGTCCGTCTGCTATCATCTTACCTAAATAATGGCTGATTTGATACCAACAACCCTGATTCTTTGGCTCCTCCTGACACCACACCACCTGCTTAGCCTGAGTATATTTCCCAATTTCCGCGCGTAACGCTTCGCTAGGAAAGGGATGAATTTGTTCAAGTCGAATTACTGCAACATTTTTTTGTTCTCTTGCTCGCCGCTGTTCCAGAATATCATAGTAAATTTTACCACAACATATCACTAGTTTTTTTATTTCAGTGTCATCCAAAGCATCTGTTTCCCCAATCACCGAATAGAATTGACCATCGACCAAATCAGCGGGTGTTGAAACCGCCAACTTGTGGCGTAGCAGGCTTTTAGGTGTCATCACAATAAGTGGACGACGAAAAGATCTCAGCATTTGTCGCCGTAGCATGTGGAATATCTGTGCTGGAGTCGTGGGCACACAAACCTGCATATTGTGTTCCGCACAAAGTTGCAGAAAGCGTTCCAGTCGCGCCGACGAATGTTCCGGACCTTGCCCCTCCATACCATGTGGCAGAAACAACACTAAACTGCAAACGCGCATCCACTTCGCCTGTCCACTACTGATGAACTGATCAATAACCACCTGCGCGCCATTGACGAAATCACCAAACTGCGCTTCCCAGATTACCAGCGTGCGTGGCTCGGTGGTGGAGTAACCAAACTCAAATCCCAATACCGCCTCCTCGGAAAGCAGAGAATTAATGACCAGAAAATCGCTGGTAGAATCGGTAATGTATTGTAAGGGAATATGGGTGCGCGGCTGAGACTGATCGTGTAGCGTAGCATGACGATGGGAAAACGTACCGCGACCAGCATCCTGTCCGGACAAGCGAACCTGATAATTTTGATCAAGCAAGCTGGCATAAGCCAAAAGTTCGGCACAGCCCCAATCCATAGCTTTTTCTCCCTTTGCCATCAGCACACGGTCTTCAAGCACCACCTGAACGCGTTTATGTGCAACAAAATCGTCCGGCAATTGAGACAGAGTTTGTGCAAGTCGAATTAGATGGTTATGCGCAATCCGGGTATCAACCTGTTCGCGCCAGTCGTCTCCCATATAAGGTGTCCAATCAAGTGTAATCAGAGCTTTGTTAGGATTAATGAGCTGCCCGGCAACGATGTTTCCTTGATCGAGATGAGAGCGGTATTGCTCAACCATCTGCTGCGCTGTTTGCTCGCTAATCACCCCTTGACTAATTAGTTTTTCTGCATAAATCTGGCGCGGCGTTTTATGTTTTTTGATTTTGCCGTACATAATCGGTTGGGTGATGGCAGGCTCATCGGCCTCGTTATGCCCATGTCGCCGATAGCAGACTATATCCAGAACCACATCGCCACCAAATTTCATCCGAAATTCCAGTGCCAATCGTGTCGCATAATTTACTGCATCGGCATCGTCGCCATTGATATGGAAAATCGGTGCCTGTACCAACTTGGCGACTTCCGTGCAATATAATGTTGAACGGGCATCCAGCGTATTCGTGGTGAATCCAATCTGATTGTTGATAATGATATGCACCGTTCCACCAGTGGAAAAGCCCCGCGTATTCGCCATACTTAAAGTTTCCATGACCACCCCTTGTCCGGCAAACGCCGCATCGCCGTGAATCAAAACTGGGATGACCTGTTTTCTGTCACTGTCTTTGCGACGCTCTTGTCGCGCACGCACCGAACCCTCTACCACCGGACTGATGATTTCGAGGTGAGAGGGATTAAATGCAAGCGCAACATGGACGATTCCACCAGGAGTTTGAATATCAGACGATGCACCTTGATGGTATTTCACGTCTCCGGTTTTGGTGTTCGCATCTTCTGTCGTATATTCACCATCAAATTCACTGAACAAATCTTTCGGTGCCTTGCCCAGTATATTCACCAGCACATTCAGCCTGCCACGATGCGCCATACCAATAACCACTTCTTTCACGCCTTGTGCGCCAAATTGCTGGATCAGGTCGGATAACATCGGAATCAGTGCCTCACCGCCTTCAAGAGAAAAGCGTTTTTGACCGACATATCGGCTATGCAGATATTTCTCCAGACCTTCGGCAGCGGTAAGCCGGTCGAGCAATTCAATACGCTCGGCATCGGGCAAAGGTTTGCGAATCGGCACAGACTCGGCGCGTTCCATTAACCAAGCTCTTTGAGTGATATCAGTCAGATAGCGAATTTCGTATCCAATCGGACCACAATAGACCTGATGTAAATAGTCAAGAATTTGGCGCAATGTTTTGCGTCTGCCGTCTGCCATATCGCCGACATCAAACTCAGTATCCATATCTTGATCGCTAAGACCGTATTGACGAGGTTGTGCTTCATCGGCATTGCCGCGTGGCATTACCCCGATAGGGTCGACATCGGCGAGCAAGTGCCCGAGGGCACGAAACGCCATAATTAACTTTTGCACATTCGCCTGTTTATGTGCGGTGTTTTCAAACCAGATGCGCGAGCCTGATGCAGCCGCTGATGTTGCAGATGATGTTCCCGGCAATATATCGAACGTGGCAATATCGGATAGCGATGCAAAAATAGCTTGCCATTGCTGTGTTTCCTGACTCAGGTCTTGCGCCGTTGCATCACCCGTAACCTCCTGATAAACAGATTCTAGGTACGCCCTGTTAATGCCACTCAAAAATTCAAAATCGGTTAAGTTTTTAGTCTCACTGAATTTCATAACATAACAATAAGGGTGCTGGTACCGTTGTGATGTGGTGTCTTCATTATAATGCGCATAATGAGACACCGCTGTGGTATTTTTGGTGCTGTGTGCTTCAATGGTCTTTCTGTCAAAATCACCGTGAGTATAGCAAAGCAAAAGTCCGTTCACAGACGTACTCAGCTTTTTACGATTTTAAGGTTATTTATTGTTCGAGCGCGTTGTCATACGCAAACTCACCCGTCCAATTTCGGTAATTATGCACAGCTTTATGATTAAGCGGTTGGCTCGGTGGTGATGGCAACCATTTTGTCAAAAAATCGTTGCATATATCGCTCGGCAGTGCTGCTCAATACATTAACACCCAGTTTTCCGAGCCAACCGTCAATACTGACCTGTGCGTCATAATGCAAATTCGTTTCGCGGTTGCTGATTGGCTTGAGTCTGACATCAGCAACACCAGACAGTTTGCCGGCAATGCCGGCATCCATAGTCGATAGCAGACGATATTCAGCCAGTGGTTTTGCATTGACGATGTTTAATTGTGCATGAAACACTCTTATGAGTGGACCGACCCGAATTTTGAAGGTCGCACAAAAACTATTCTCATCAACCCGCTCCAGCTTATCGCAACCCTTAATACATTGTTGCAAAATTTGCGGATTATGCAAAGATGCCCACAGTTGTTGACGCGACAATGCAATGTCATGTTGTGCCTCAATATGCAATGTCGGCGGGGTCAATTCGGAACGGTGCACTGGAGACGTGCTGTCGCAATTGCCGCGATGCGCTGTTTGCGGATGGCTTGTTTGATTTTTGAACCTACATCTGTGTCCGCACTAATCTGCTGCCGGACCTCGCTGGCGATTTGACCGCCATCTACTGCCCGTGCTGCCTGATGGCAGGCTAATAACAATTTCATTTGCGCATCGCTTGCCTGTTCATGGCCACTGCGACCGCGTTTGTCTGCCAGACAACATAGCGCAAATTCCCCAATCAATGTCGGCTTTCTGAAACCATCGAATTTTTCCAGTAACTTTAGAATTGTGGTTGGTTTCAATTGCTCAATACGGTGGCAGTGCAGGTGAAATTCGCAGACCTTTAGCGCAAATGAGCGGTATTGTGCGGGCACATTCAAACGCTGACAAAGTTGCTTGATTGGTTTTAAGCCTCGTTTCTCGTGCCCTTTGTGGCTCGGCAATTCTGATGGCGGGGTTAATGCCTTGCCCAAATCGTGTACCAGAACCGCAAATAAATTTATTGGTTTATCGGTCAGTTGTGCAGCGACATCCACAGCCATTAAGGTATGTATGCCACTGTCGATTTCGGGGTGATATTTTTCGGTCTGCGGTACGCCAAACAGCGCGTCAATCTCCGGCAATATTTTTTTCAGCGCACCACAGTTCCGCAATACCCTGAAAAATACCGCACATTGTTTTTCTTGCAAACTGGCGTGCATTTCCTGCCAGACCCGCTCTGCCACCAGTGCATCCACTTCACCGTTATCAACCATCTGCCGCATCATCACCTGCGTTTCCTCAGCGATACGGAAGCCTTTGGCAGCATAACGCGCGGCGAATCGGGCAAGCCGTAATATTCTGACCGGATCTTCCTTGAAAGCATCGGAGACATGGCGGAGCAACTGCGCTTTTATATCCCGTTGCCCGCCGAAAGGATCAATCAAATTACCCCGACTATCCATAGCGATGGCATTCATGGTCAGGTCGCGCCGTTGCAGATCTTGCTGTAGAGTAATTTCAGCACTACTATCAAACTCAAAACCATGATACCCCTTCAATATCTTGCGTTCAGCGCGTGCCAACGCATATTCTTCGCCGTTGCACGGATGCAGAAATACCGGAAAATCCTTGCCGACCTGCTTGAAGCCTAATGCCAGCATCTTCTTGGTAGTCGCGCCGACCACAACCCAATCACGATCTTTTACCGTAAAACCCATAATTTGATCGCGCACCGCCCCGCCTACCAAATAGGTTTGCAAGTTTTTCTCGGGATTAAGCATGATTCTGTCAGATCGGTTGACAACACTAAACGCTAATTATGACAGCAAGCCACCTTTGTTTGTAGTTTGAGTTTAGGTTTAGTTCTTGTCGTTATTGTCATCCAAGCAGGACATGGCTATTCAAACTGCTTGGCAGTGGTGATAAACTGCACCGATATGGGTTTGACCACGCGCCTCGGCTAACTTGACCTGCTTTTCTCGTTCGCCATAACGTAGTTTGTCAGCCTCAGTGCTGTACTCAAAGCAGGCCGGACAACTGACCCCAGCCTGATATTTTTCGCTTTGTTTATCGTGGTCGGTAATCGGTAGGCGACAGGCGTGGCACTGCGTATAGTTGCCCTTGCGTAACTGATGATTCACAGTTACCCGCTCGTCAAACACAAAACACTCGCCCTGCCACTTTGATTCGCTCGCTGGTATCTGTTCCAAATAGTTCAATATCCCCCCTTTTAAGTGATACACCTCATCGAAACCTTGTTGCTTGAGCAGTGCGGTAGATTTTTCGCAGCGAATGCCGCCGGTACAATACATGGCGATTTTGCTGTGCTTTTGCGGGTGCAAATGTTGTGCCGCAAATGCTGGAAATTCGCGAAATTTAGTGGTGTGTGGGTTGGTGGCATGTTCAAATTGTCCGACTTTTATTTCGTATTCATTGCGGGTATCAACAACCAGCACATCAGGATCATCCAACAGATTATTCCAGTCTTTCGGCTCGACATAGCTACCGACTGATTGACGCGGGTCAATATCATCCACGCCCATGCTGACAATTTCTTTTTTCAATTTGACCACAGCACGTCTAAATGGTAGGTACTCGGTAAGCGCATATTTGACTTCAATATCATCTATTGCTAGCTGCCGACGCAACGCAATCAGAAATTGTTCAATATCGGATTGTGTTCCTGCGATAGTGCTGTTAATGCCTTCATTGGCGAGCAGGACGGTGCCAAGAATATTATATTCCCGCAGCTTGGACAGAATCGGGTCGCGCAGGGCAACGAAGTGGTCAAGAACAGTAAATTTATACAGCGCACAAACAACAAATTTGGGTTGATTGGTTTGCATGACAATCGGGTTTCAGATGGGAAGGTGATGTTAATTACGGATTATGAATTACCTATTACGAGGCGAGGTTGAAAAATTTTGACAGAGACGGCTGCCACGGTTGACCTTTACCAAGAGCGAATAGTATCAGTTTCTGGTCATGTTTAGTCAAAATCAAAGCAATCAATTTAACCGTCAGGGTTTCGTTATCAGTCATAAAACTGGCATCCCCGAATCGCTGTCAGGCGATGCTGGATGTGGTGTAGCGTTTTGTTAATCCGCCGCTTGCCCTGGTGAGCTTGAAACGGATATGCAATATCCCGGCTCACTTTCCAACCAGCTCGCACCAGGCGGCGATACGCCACGGCGGTTGTTGCCTGCTTATACCCGCGATTCGGTGTTTAGAAAGTGGGCAATAGCAAGGGCGATAACGAGTCGGGTGAAACAACTGCTGGGTGGTCAGGATATAGCCCTGTCGCAAAATCACCATACATTGTATTATGACCAAATATCCCGGGTTTAGCGGTACTACCTTGTGGCATCAGGATATGCGCTCTTGGTTGTTTGACCGAGCTGATTTGGTCAGTGTATGGTTGGCTCTGGGTAGCGATCATGTCGATAACGGCTGATTTGTCGGTGGGTGATGTGTTGTTTTTTCACAGTGGCACCTTACATGCGGCAGGGAGAAACAGCAGCAGTCAGGTGAAAACTTCACTGGTTTTTACCTATCACGATACCAACAACCGCCGCTAGCGGGGAGATGCCCAGCTCGCTTTCCTGACATCCCGTGTTAGCGATAACACGGTATAACGATTTTGAGCGGTAGCGTCAGGTTTACCGATTACAGATAACAACCATTATTGAGAGAGCTTTGCACGAAAGCCATTTCACCTGCATGCTGCGTCGCCTAAAAGTGCCTACTGTTGGTAAAATTGGTCTCAATCGGTCATTTATAAGCATAAACTCCCTCATTCCGTGCGTTTTTGCCTGGCCTGAAAGCGAAATCATCTTCCGTGCAAAGGTCTCATTGAATATCAATAATCACGCAACCGTCTTTGCCACCCTGTTCAACAGACTCATGAGCGTTCACGGCTTGTTGTAGCGACCATGATTTGGCAATTCTGTGACGTAATTGCTCGCTGGAAAGAGTGCGATTGCTACCCAGTATCGCTTGCTGTTTTGTAATACTGCGTTGGCAGCACCTTGTTGTTCATACCATACTGCTTGCATACCTTTCATTGAATTTTCTTGTTGAGCAGATTATGAATGTCACTGAATTTTTTGCATCTTTGAGTACAGCGATAGTCGCTAAAATGACAAAACTTTAACTGATTTTAACACTCGAAACGGTTATGATTTGCCTGATGTTTTCCTTAATTCAAAATGGTTGTAATCTATAACTAACCATCGGTGTTCACGGGTTTGTTTTTTCACGGCATAACGCACAGCACAACAAACATGATGTTATCAGCAAAAATTACGCAGGCCACGTTACACAATGTATTGATCTGCGCGCTATTGTCGTTAGCGATGTTGGTGGTCAGTAGTGTCACTTTTGCGCAATCAAATAGTTTGCCGGAGCTTGGGGACAGCGCCACGCAATACCTGAATTCGGCGCAGGAGAAACAGATTGGTCAGCGGTTTTTACGTCAGCTCCTCAGCGATGCATCTTATGTTGGAGATTACGAGTTGCAGGATTACTTACAATCAATGGGAGATCGGATTGGTGCAACGGCAAATTTGCGCGACCTTAAACTGTCATTTAACTTGTTGAAGAATAATATGTTAAATGCATTTGCTGTTCCTGGAGGCTATATCACTTTTAATACCGGTTTGATTATGGTGACCAAAACGGAGAGTGAGTTAGCCTCGGTTATCGGTCACGAAATCGCTCATGTAAGCCAGCGTCATTTGCCTCGATTAGTTGCCAAAGCAAATGCCAACAAAGCACCTGTGATTGCTGCCATTATTGGTTCAATATTTATTGGTGGACAAGTCGGACTCGCCGGACTGGCCGCAACCAATGCCGCTGTGGCATCTAACCGACTGAGTTATACCCGTGGATTTGAGCGGGAGGCGGATGCCATCGGCATTCAATTGCTGGCGAATGCCGATTATGATCCCAATGCAATGGCCGATTTTTTTGGCGAACTTGAACGCTATACCCGCCACGACAACGCCGGCATACCCGAGTTTCTGCGCACCCACCCGCTTTCCTTGAATCGCATAGCCGAGTCCGAAGCACGAGCCAAACGATACCCGACTCAAACGCATAAAAGTAGTTTTGAGTTTTATCTTGCCAAAGCCAGAATTCGAGTGCTATACAGCGAACAGGGAGACGACCATATTCGCTTTTTTGAAAGTCAAATGGAAGCAACACAACCCGAGATCAAAGATGCTGCCATTTATGGAATGGCGATTGCGCTCACCGCATCAAGAAAGCTGAACGAAGCCAGAACGGTGCTTATGCCTTTGCTCGAACGCTATCCAAACCATCCATGGATTCAAACCGCTCAGGCTGAAATTGATGTGGCGCAGCAGAAGTTTAATCAAGCCATCATCCGCTACCAGACGCTAATCAGCAATAACCCAAATACTGTTTATTTGAATTATCACCTTGCCAATGCCTTGTTGCTGAACCGACAGGCACAACAGGCTAAAAAAATTATTCGTTACCAAATTCGTCGTCACCCTCATTTATACCCATTATACTTGTTCTTATCCAAGGCGAATGCCGCACAGGGCTTGCTTGCCGAAGCTCATCAAGCCGATGCCGAGTATCATGCTATACTGGGCAATTATGCGGCAGCAATTGCATCACTCAAACTGGCATTGCGGGAAACCGCACCAGCCGGATATTTGACCCAAAGCATTACTGCGCGACTCAGCGATTTGGAGGAGAAACTGGATTTACGCAAAAAAAGTGGTGGTTAGTTTGGTGCTGAATTGAATGACCGGGTTAGCAGATTTTGAGCGCGCGATGACAAACGCTAAGTGCTGTCAATGATGAAGTGTGATTTGCGAACGGCTAGCGCTTACAAATGTGTTCTGCTTTTGTTTCTGGTGATGTTGGGCTGGTCAATGATGTTACAGAGTGCAGAACGACCATCAACCTTGCCATCAGCTAATCAATGTCAGACGCTGTTGCAACAACCTGCCATTAAAACAGAAATAACCGGCTGGTGTTTGATCATAGTACGCAACAAGGGAAACTGTCTGGCTTGCCATCATGTTGATATAACGCCATGGCCTGTCGGGTTGCCCACGTCTGGCAATATCGCGCCGCCACTTGCCGAGATCGCTAAACAGTTTCCAAACAAAATTGATTTGAAAAACATAATCTATGATGCCGTCTCGAAAAACCCTCAAACCGTTATGCCCTTGTTTGGTAAGCACGAAATGCTTAGCGAACCTGAAATTGACAGGATTGTCGAGTTCCTGATGACGTTGTAATCATCTTAACACCGAATAAGTTAATGAAGCGGCGACGATTTTTCACTTTGAGTTTTAAGGCGATTATTGGCGGATTCGCAAGTGCCATTATGGGGCTGAAACCAGCCGCCGCCAGCGATCCTGTATCCGTATTTGAGATGTCCTCTGTGGAGCAGATATTAACCCAATTATTTGCAACCAATCAGGTTGGTGAAGATGCCAGCATTGACATTGAGGTTGTGCGTGAAGTGCAACACCGTGAATTTGTTCCATTTAGAATATCAGCACCTGCTGCCGAAAAAATTGCGGTCATAGTCGATAATAACCCGCAGCCCTTGGTGATGACTATGGATGTCGTTGGCAACTGCAACGGCATCATCGGCATATTGCAAATGAACACCGCATCGTATATTTCCTGTTATGTTATGAAACAAGGACAACTTTATCGTGCCGCACGATGGGCTGGGATATCCGCAAGTGGTTATGAGGATTGACAACAAACCGATCACATAGCACACGATGTCTTTTTCTGCCCTGTTGAAGCTGTTGCCATTGTCAGATGGTTACGATGTTATGTGTTTGTTGCAACGCGCTTTCGAGCCAGACATCCCTGTCGCAGAGACCGCGACCAACATGACATCGGTAGCGACCTCGGTGCGTCGCTCCAGTCTCCGTTCAATCACCTTTTATGTCAATCATACGATCGTGGCAGAACTTCAGCTTGGCGCGAATATGTCGCAACAGCCACTCGTTGGCATTCACCTGACGACATTACAGCCAGACGACGAGGTGTCGATAATGTGGCTAGATAGTGAGTCTGGTCGCGGCACTGCCAGCGTGTTTGTATGATGTGTGTTTGCCGAATTAAATCCCTGTGTTGGTATGATGCGTGTCCGTCAGATCAAATCCCTGTGTTGATGTGATGCGTGCCTGCCAGATTAAATCATTGCCAGCACGCATTTTGGCTTTCTCGCTGCTCTTTTTATTGATTGCGCCGACCGGTATGAGCAAGACATTCGCTGTCCCATCCATAGCAGAAATTGAAAACGACATCAAAGAATTCCAGCACTACTTCAAGCGGCGCTTTGCCGATGTTGCTCTCGATGAATACACTAACGGGGTCAATGCGCTACCACAGAACAGCGAGCGTAAGGCAAGCTGGGAATGGTTAATGGCACTGCCACCCTATGCAGTAGCAATGGAAACGGCTCGTCAGCAATGGCGTGAACCCTTTGCAAATGGGGCGAGTTTTGAGCAGTGTTTCTCAGAACATCCTGTTGCACATAAATTCCCTTATTTCAAGAATGGACAGGTATTTACCATAGTTGGCGCGATAAACCAGTGTTTGTTGCAACACAACGAAGCGGTCATGGAACTTGATTCTTCGAAAATGGCAAGATTGGTTGCAACGTTCAAGGAACAGTCCAATGGCGAACGCATAAATATTGATTACAGCGATGTGGGTATGCGCGAAGTCTATGCAATAGGTCGGCAATATTATTGGGCGAGACGCGGGCAGCATAATTTTTCATGCGCCAGTTGTCATGTCAACAATGCCGGCAACAGATTGCGTGGGGATGTTTTAAGTGCCGGACTCGGGCAAACCAGTGGATTTCCGGTTTACCGTATCAAGTGGGCTATTTCCAGTAACGGCGATAACGCTTGGGGCACTATTCACCGCCGCTATGCCAGTTGCAATATTCAGGCGGGCGCGACACCAAGCGCAGCACAAAGTCGGCAATACATCGCCCTAGAAGTGTATCAGGCGATTATGAATTCTGGCATTCCCCTAAAAGTGCCAAGTCTGCGACAATAATTCCTGTCCTGTTCAATCCCAACGTGGTGGCATAACACGAATTGAACCGTCTGATGGCTGTGGGTTTCTGGCGAGAGCATAGATGACCTCAAAACAGATATTCATATTCTCAGCGTTTTTTGCGATATCCTGAAGCGTCTTTTTGAAATCGCTAAACCGCTGTTTGCCGGTTAATGTCTTACGACGCTGCGTATTGATATTGGTAAAGCCCTCTTGCTTTAGATCCTCAAACAACAACTCGATATTTGGGTAGTCAACATAGGTCCAGTCGGCATCAACAATCGGTTCCACAAAACCGGCTTGCAATAGCGCATCACCAAGATGATGCATATCAACAAACGGATGGACATGTGGTAATGTGTCCACTTTCGCCCAGCCATTTCGCACTTCGCCGAGCGTGGCTGGACCAAAAGCAGAAAAAGACAGCACCCCGCCTGCTCGCAACAAACGACGTAATTGCGCTATCAATAACGAAAAATCCAGCCATGAGATATGCAGGTTGACAATGACACAATCAAAGGACTGATCAGCGTATTGAGCGAGTACGTCAGGTACACCGCAAGGTAGCTCCAGTAATGAGCATCGTTGTTTGTGGTACACTTTTTTCGGTGCCAGATCGCTGTTTTCAAAGTCAATAATCAAACCATCGGTAAATTGTGTTGTCCGATAATCAAGCCCATAATCTAGACGTTGCTCAAGCTCCCTGCGAATCGGGGATAACAAATAGTTCATCGCGCTGGTCTGGGCAAAATTTCTTTTGCGAACCCTTGCGATTTTTTGCAGATCAAGTTCCAATAGCGATGGTTAAATCAGGATTTTGTTAAACCTAGCAAACCACAAAAATAGGCGCAGGGATACACTCAGGGATGCACGCAATACAACCATTAAACTCGGCATTAAACGCAACATTAGTAAGGGCGCTCAATTTCTTGTTGCCCGAAAAATGTGCGCTTTGTCGGTGTATCAGTAATCTGGGATTCTGCATAAAATGCCAGAAATTACTACCCTGGACAGAGTGCGCCTGTGCGGTTTGCGGTATTCATTTGCACGAGCCCGGCGTATGCGGTCGTTGTCAGATACGGCGACCAGTATATCAGCATTCAATCATTCCGTTTCGCTATGCGCCCCCTGTTTCCACCAACATCCAAGCGTTAAAATACGCCGAGCAGTTGTCTTATGCGGTGGCGATGGGCAAAATTTTATCGTTATCAATAGCAAAAGATCCGACACCATGGCCTGACCTTATCGTTCCCATACCACTTCACCGAAAAAGAATGGCTCAACGCGGATTCAATCAAGCCAGCGAAATTGCCCGGGTCTTGAGTAAGCAACTCGGCATTCCCATCAATTATAGCCTAATCAAGAGAGTGAAAAACACGGTAACGCAGACCGGACTGAATGAAAAAAAGCGACAACAAAATATGAACAAGGCTTTTATCGGTACACGCCATGCCGGAAAAACCAGCACAGGGAAAAATGCAACACCTTATCAACATGTGGCCTTACTGGATGATGTCGTCACCAGCGGCAGTACCGTGAATGCGGCTGCCAAAGCACTGCTTGATGTCGGAATCCGCTATGTCAGCGTCTGGGCAATCGCGAAAACATAACTTCAAAAAGGTGGTGTTGCGCGGGTTATTTTGCTGCTGAAGTGGTTTGACGGGAACGGAGATGGCGTTAATTTGATCGCGCCATAGTAACCCGATCGTTGCCACTCAAATCCTGATGTGTGGTGATGTCGTTGTAAGCATAATCAGATAGTAGCTTGCGCACGCCACAGCCCTGCTCAAAGCCATGCTCAAGCACAATCCAGCCACTCCATGTCGCCAACTCTGCCGAGTACAGGTAGGTTTTAGCCGCTGTTATGATATGCCTGATTGCGGCGTAACCATCACGGTCATCAGCCGCTGCCACCAGTGCGGCTCTCGGCTCGAAACGCACATCGCCAAGCTGTAAATGCTTGTCATCAGCAGACAGATAAGGTGGGTTTGCACAAATCAGGTGGTATTTTTCATTGCCCAGATTGCCAAACCAGTCGCTCTGCAAAAATTCGATGTTGTCCAGTGCCAATGCACGCTGATTAGAACGGGCAACAGTCAGTGCCGATACGGCGTTGTCCGTAGCCGATATATTCGTATCGGGCAATTCTGATGCCAGCGCTAAAGCAATGGCACCACTGCCAGTACCCAGTTCCAAAATACGGGCATTGGCACATCCAGCCATCGCCACTAAGACACGTTCAACCAGCGTTTCGGTTTCATGGCGGGGAATTAAAACCTGATTAGTAACGCTGATTGGCAGAGACCAAAACTCTCGTGTGCCGGTTAGATAGGCAAGCGGTATGCCTTTTTTGCGCTTGATAACGATGTCTTTATAACGGGCTGTTTGCGTAGCAGATAATTGCAGCTCTGCATCTGTAATCAATCTAGCTGCATCTTTGTCGGCGACATAACTCAACAGCATTCTGGATTCAATATCCCGATTCTCCATCCCAAGAAACTGCGCCCGCGCCCAGCCCAGCAACTCGTTTACCGTCCATTGCGGATTCCATTCAGGGAGTGCTGTTTTTGCCAATGTATTGGTTAGTAAAGCGCCCACTCAAACGTTATTCAAATCAGCAAGCAGTTGCGCCTGATGTTCTGCTATCAGTGGATTGATGACCTGATCGACACTACCCGCTAGGATTTCATCCAGTTTATACAATGTTAAATTGACCCGATGATCGGTGATTCTGCCTTGTGGATAATTGTAAGTGCGAATCCGTTCAGAACGGTCTCCGCTACCAACCAGCGATTTACGCGTGCTTGCCTGTTGCTGCTGTTGTTGTTGAGTTTGCGCTTCCAGCAACCTTAATTTCAACACCGACATCGCCTGAGCGCGATTCTTGTGTTGTGATCTACCGTCCTGACATTCCACAACCATACCAGTGGGCAGATGGGTAATGCGGATGGCAGAATCCGTTTTGTTAACGTGCTGTCCACCCGCACCCGAAGAACGAAACGTATCTACGCGCAAATCGGCAGGGTTAATCTCAATCTCATCCATTTTATCGGCTTCCGGCATCACTGCGACAGTACATGCAGAAGTATGTATGCGCCCCTGAGATTCCGTTTCAGGAACACGTTGTACCCGATGCGCCCCCGATTCAAACTTCAATCGAGAATACACACCTGTCCCCACTATTTTGCTAATAATTTCCTTATAGCCACCATGCTCGCCCTCGCTACTGCTCATCACCTCCACCTTCCAGCGCCGGCTTTCGGCATAGGCATGATACATCTTGAACAAATCAGCAGAAAACAACGCCGCCTCATCACCACCAGTTCCGGCACGAATTTCAAGATAGATATTGCGCGCGTCATTAGGGTTTTTGGGTAGCAACAATGTTTGCAAGGTACTTTTGCATTGCTGCATACGCTGTTCCATCACTGGCAATTCTTCCTTTGCCATTTCCCGAATGGAGTTATCAGCATCATCAAGCATGGCGCGTGTTGCTACCAGCTCCTGATCAAGCTGTTGATATTGATTAAAGGTCTCAACGATGGGCAGCAGTTCTGACAACTCGATAGACAGTTTCCGAAAACTGCCCTGATCAGCAATTATCAAAGGATCTGATAACAACACATTAAGCTCTTCGTGTCGCTCAATAATCCGGAGAAATTTTTGTTTAATAGATGGCTTCATTCCGACCTCGTCTCAACAAAACGGCTAAACGTTATAAATTAAATAACTTGTGCGCTGCCGCAATAATACTGGCATTACCTTCAATATCAGCCTGTCTCAGTATCTGGCTGGGTTGATGTGCAAATTTATTGGTCAGGTCTCTGGCGAATTGCGCAAGCACTTTTTCTGCGTCCTGTCCCTGCGCCAGTTTTTTAAGTGCGCGTTCCAATTCTGCTTGTCTCAAATCGTTCAGGCCCTCCCTAAAGGATGTTATTGACGGCACCGATTCCAATGAGCGCATCCAGCGCATAAACTTTACCACCTGAAAGTCAATGATATTTTCTGCTTCTTCAGCGGCGCGCAAGCGAATCTCACGATTCTCGTCAATCATAAATTTCAAATCGTCAACGGTGTATAAATAGACATCTTTAAGCTGGCAAACTTCAGCTTCAACATCACGGGGCACGGCAAGATCAAGAATAAACATCGGGCTGTGTTTTCTGCGTTTAAGTGCGCGCTCAATCGCTCCTTTCCCTAAAATCGGCAAGGTACTAGCGGTTGATGTGACCACAATATCAGCATGGTACAATCTCTCAGGGATTTGCGCGAGGGTAATGGCTTCACTACCGATACCGTTTTCTAAAGAGTGAGCTTTAGCCAAAGTTTGCGCCTTGTCAATCGAGCGATTAGCGATCATAATGTGCTTCACTTTATGTTGTTTTAGGTGTCGTGCCACCAACTCTATCGTCTCTCCGGCACCAATTAACAATGCCGTCTGCTCTGAAAGTCGGGTGAATATCCGCCTCGCCAGATTCACTCCAGAATAGGCGACTGACACCGAATTGACACCAATATCGGTATCGGTTCGCACCTGCTTAGCGACCCTAAAAGTATGCTGAAACAATCGATTCAACACCTTCCCAGTTGCGCCGATACTCGATGCTGTCAGAAAGGCATGTTTCATTTGACCGAGAATTTGCGGCTCACCCAACACCATTGAATCCAACCCTGAAGCCACCCGAAAGGCATGTTTTACTGCCGCTTCGTTGGGGTAATGATAAATACGGTTGTGCAAGTCGTCCTGCTTGAGACCACTGTATTCAGACAGCCATGCCAAAATGTTTGTTTTATCGTCGCTTTCCTGCCCACAATAGATTTCCGTCCGGTTACAGGTCGATAATATGGTCGCTTCAGTCGCTCCGGCAGATTGTGTCAAATCTGCCAAAGCCTGATGTATAGAATTCGCAGCGAACGCCGCCTTTTCGCGTACTTCAATGGGAGCGGTCTGGTGATTCAATCCTAGCGTTAAAATGTGCATATACGAATTTTACATTAGCAAGCATCGCTTCATCAGTATTTTTTCTAATGAATTGTCGGCGATGTAGACAAAATCCATACGCAATATGGCGTGTACAAGATAGTACAACACATAATGCAGGCACAAGAGCAGGGTGGAATGACGGGATAATATGATTACAAACAACCCGCACCGTGATTCAGGCATCATCTACGGGTACGAGTTGTGGGCAACACCAATCCAGAGCAGGTGAATCCGTGATTGTCGTCTGTCAGGGGCAAGATAAGGAAGCAACGTGTTACTTCAAGCGCGCAAATATACCGGATCGTGGTTTTGGGTCAAAATAGGTTGATTTTGGTGGCATTAGCGCATCAGCATCGGCGACATTCATTAACTGTTCAATGGAAGTAGCATAACAGGCGAACACAATCTCCCAGCCCTCACTACATTTTTGTTTAATTCCTTCATCACCGCTTACTCCGGCAATATAGTCAAGCCGAGCGTCCCCGCGCATATCCTTGATGCCGAGAATCGGGTCTAAAATTAAATTTTGCAATATGGTTACGTCCAGTGAATTAATCGGATGCGTTTCATCAATACATTCGGGTTTGACATTGAGTCGATACCAATTCTGATTGATGTACATACCGAATTCGCCATGCCTGCAGGCAGAAAATCTGGTTTGACCACTCAGCTTTGTTACTTCAAAAGAGGCTGCCAATGCGGCAACAATCTGCGCTTCATTCAAGCCGTTGAGGTCTTTGACGCAGCGATGGAAAGGTAGCAGGTTAAGCTGGTTATCTGGAAATAACGAGACCAGCAGTTGATTATACGGCTCGTCGCCGCGGTTGCCGCCATTATCGAATGATGCACGCATCATTTCAGCATAGCGACGTGCGGATGCGGCGCGGTGGTGTCCATCGGTCAGATAGGTGATGTCTATTGCACTGAATAAGTCCATTAATTTTTGTTGTTTGGCGGCATCCCGAATACACCAAACTTTTTGTTCAACACCATCTTCGGAGATAAATTCAAGGTCGGCGGGTTCGGCAGTGAGTTGGGAGACATAATCGTCTATGCCATCATTTTGAGCATAAGTCAGACAAATCGGGCTGGACGAAACACCGACCACTTTTTGGTAGTGTGCCAGTAAATCTTCCTTGTCGCTGCGCGTGTTTTCGTGCTTCCGCACCAACCCTTTTTCATATTCTTCAACACCGACTTCGCAAACTACGCCGGTTTGTTGATGTGCATCATTGCCGAGCTGATACACAAATAAACAGGGTTGCGACAATTTGCCAAAAGAACCATCATTTAACAAGTGCTCAAGACAGGCTTTATTGGATGCCAGCAGTTGTGCTTGAGTGGGTTGTGCATCGGCTGGAAAATCTTCCAGCAAGCGCATGGTATTCAAAAAATTCTGCGGATTGGCTTCTGCGAATTTTCGGCGTTGTTCTGGTGAAACCGAATCATACGCGGGTGAAACCACTTGTTGCGCCCGTGCTGCCGTTACCAGATAACCCTCAAATGCTTTTATTTTTGGCATGTCCGAAAAACTAATTGTTATGGCTTTTGAAGGTCGCCATAAAGTCAGTGAGCGCATCAACACTGCTTTTGGGCAACGCATTGTAGATACTTGCCCGACAACCGCCAACACTTCTGTGACCTTTCAGATTCATAAAACCGGCTGCATTGCTTTCGGACAGAAATTTCTGCTCCAAATCTTCGCTCGGCAGTCGGAACACAACATTCATATGCGAGCGACAGGCAATATCTACCGGGCAACAGTAATAACCATCGCTGTCATCAATAGCACGATATAAGGCACTGGATTTTTCGGCTGCCATCGCTTCCATTGCCGCAAGACCACCTTGCTTTTTCATCCATTTCAACACTTTGCCCAGCATATAAATGGGAAAGACCGGCGGGGTGTTAAACATAGATTGTTTTGATTCTTGAATATCATAGCGCAGGTATCGTCCGATATTTTTGTTGGTATGTTCAAGAATGGATTTGCGGATAAAAACCACTGCCATACCGGCGGGTCCAAGATTTTTCTGTGCCCCACCATACACCATGTCAAATTTCTGCCAAGGTAGCGGGCGTGCCATATATTCGGACGACATATCACCAATCAGCGGCACATCAACATCGGGCCATTGTGGGAAGCGAATGCCACCAATCGTTTCGTTAGTGGTGATATGCAGGTAACGAGTGTTCTCCTGCATATTCAATTCTTCAGTAACGGGCATACGGGTATAGTTATTTTCGGCACCGTCCCATGCGGTGTAAACCTCTCCATACTCTTGGGCATCGGTGATGGCACCTTTTGCCCAAGTTCCGGAATTGACATATGCGCCTTTTTGTCCATTGCGCAGTAAATTCATCGGTATCATGGCAAATTGTAGGATAGCACCACCTTGTAAAAATAGTACGCTAAAATCATCGGGAACCTGAAATACTTCCATTGATAATGCCATCGCTTCGTTGGCAACCGCATCAAAGTGTTTGCCACGGTGGCTCATTTCGATTAGGGACATTCCCGCCCCCTGATAATCAACGAATTCTGTCTGTGCCTCTTGTAGCACATCCAAAGGTAGTGTGCAGGGGCCTGCGCTGAAGTTATGTTTTCTATTGCTGTTGAAATCTGAACTCATTTAATTTGCCTGTTTTAGGGGTTGATTGTGGGTGGAGCTTGTCCATTTTGGTTTTTTCTGCGCGCGCGCTTCAATGTTTTAGGCAGCAGTTTTTATACGGTTTTTATGCGTAGCTTGGCTTATCAATCCGGCAACTGCTGTCTTCCCGGCAACTGCTGTCTTCTAATTGCCTTCAATTGACGCAATTTCGTAAATTACCATCCTGATACGATTGTACAACCTGAAGGACACCATCCGCTACCGCAATTTGCGCCTGTTCGGTTGAAGCACCGATATGATGCGTGCCGTACACGCGGTGATGAGAAGCGATTGCCGAATCGAAACTATTGTCGCCTGCAGCGGGTTCATTGTCGTACACATCCAGACCCACTCGAATGCCCTTGCTCTCAATGGCATCAATCAGTGCCGCTTCATCAACCAAATCACCTCGAGACGTATTGATTAGTGTTGCCCCGTCTTTCATTTGTGCTAAAAAAGCTTGGTTGACCATTTTCGTGGTCTCAGTGGTAACCGGCATGTGCAAACTAATAATATCGCAGGTTGACAGCAGATCATCGACAGACGCAAGTTGCTTTATTCCGGCATCACGGATACGTTTTTCCGCTTCCTCTGAACGACCCGATTTTGCGATGGCATAGACTTGAATACCAAATGCGGTAGCGCGTTCAGCGACAGCTAAGCCAATTGCACCGACACCGAGGATGCCTAGTTTCTGACCATATAAGCCGCGGGTGGCAGCGTATTTTTTCTTCGCCCATACCTTCTGTCTCAGGTCAATGACATTGTCCGGGATATTGCGGTCAAGGCAAATCAGCAGGCCGATAACCAGTTCTGCAACAGCAATGGAATTTGCGCCGGGCACATTACAGACACGAATACCGTTTTTGGCGGCACATTCCTTATCAATGGTATTGGTGCCAGCGCCAGCTCGTATAACCAGCTTGAGCGACTTGCCCGCATCCAGTGCATGGCCATCCACTTTGGTGCTACGAACGATAAGGATTTCATTGTCCGCGACTGCCTGCGTCAGGGTGTCGCCTTGCAAAGAAGGGTCAGCGGTTATTTGATGGCCATTGTCGGCTAATTGCGCTTGATAGGATTCTGGAAAACTGTCGGCGATAAGTATTTTCATGATCAATTTGAGTATGTTGTTAAACCTTGCTAAAATCACGGTCTTGGTAGCATCAAGACTTAGTTCGCTATTAAAAAAACGGGTAAAAAAACGGATAAGCGACCCAATCTAAAGAATCCAGCACACTATCCTAAAGCAATCCCTAAAGACAGTGCCTGTTTTCAGGCAGTGGCTATCTGGATGCCAATCCCATTAAAACCTGCGTAGGCAACACTAGACTATGGCAAATTATGGTAGCTTATGGCGACCATATCGTTGCTGGATGTTCAGTTGCTCACGACCAGTTTGCCGGAGTTTAAGCGATTGATATCGTTCTGGGGCTGGATATTACCAAAGTTGTCGTAACACTTGTGTTGGTTGTCGTATGCAGACAATCAAATTATGTTATATGAATTATCAATCATTATGATAGGCATTATTCAGGTTTTGTCGTCATAATCCGTGTTCCAAAATCTCAGGCAAAATTTCAGGTCTTTTATATCATGTATCAATCATTTACACCTCCACAACGGCTTTTAATGGGCCCCGGTCCCACTCTAGTTCATCAGCGGGTTTTGCAAGCCTCCGCAAGATCAACAATCGGTCATCTCGATCCAGAATTTATGGTGCTTATGGATCAGATAAAACACATGTTGCAATATGCGTTTCAGACCAAAAATTATATGACCATGCCGGTCAGTGCGCCCGGATCAGCGGGCATGGAAATGTGTTTTACCAACCTAATTGAAGCCGGCGATAAGGCGATTGTCTGTATCAACGGCGTATTCGGTGGCAGGATGAAAGAAAATGTTGAACGTTGCGGCGGCACTGCCATTGTTGTTGAAGACCGATGGGGTGCGCCGATCAGTCTGGACAAAGTTGAACAGGCGTTGCAAGCAAATCCCAATGTTAAAGTGGTTGCGTTTGTGCATGCGGAAACGTCAACTGGCGCATTATCTGATGCCCAAGCGTTGACTAAATTGGCACACGAGCATGGTGCTTTGGTTATCGTAGATACGGTAACCTCACTAACTGGTGTGCCGTTGATGGTGGATGAATGGAATCTGGATGCCGTGTATTCGGGTAGCCAGAAATGCCTATCCTGTTTTCCCGGACTGTCCCCTGTCACCTTCTCGCAGACTGCGCTGGATGCCATTAGCAACCGCAAAAGCAAAGTTCAAAGCTGGTTTTTAGACATCAATTTGGTGATGGGCTACTGGGGTAGTGAGGGCGGACGTTCGTACCATCATACCGCACCAATCAATGCCTTATATGCGCTACACGAATCGTTATTGATGGTGCATGAAGAGGGTATTGAAAACGCTTGGGAACGACACAAAAGCAACCACCAATTACTGGTTGCCGGACTCGAACAACTGGGTATGGAATTATTGGTAGAGAAACCCTATCGGTTACCGCAGCTCAATACCGTGTGCATTCCCGAGGGCATTGACGATGCCACAGTCCGTAGCAACTGTCTCAACAAACACAATCTGGAAATTGGTGCCGGACTCGGTGCCTTGGCAGGCAAAGTCTGGCGCATCGGCTTAATGGGCCAGGCAAGCAAGGTCGAGAATGTTGAGCGTTGTCTGGCAATCCTGAAGGAAGAAATAGTGGGTTAAGCACATTACGAATTACCGAGCAATCCTCCCCAGTCAAGGACAGAATGGGAGGGTTGCCCTGCCCATTATCGCCGTTATCGCCTGCTATCACGCTCTGCCAGATTAGGCGTATTTTTCGCCACTTGACCGTATGCCTGCTTGCGCGGGACTAACGATTGCGGACGACATGGGCGCGGGGAGTAACAAAAAATCTTTGGTAAATCTCTGGCAAATCTCTGTGAGATCTTGTCGAAAAAGTGCGGCTCCAAAACATAAAAATCGTAGCGGTCAAATCTGTTCGACTTTTATCCTGACTATCACCTTATCGGTGCGTTCTTCAACAATGAAGCGATAGCCCTGCTCAGTTATAGACTCACCCTGCCCTGGAATATGACCGAGTTGAGTCATTATGAGTCCGCCAATCGTGTAAGAAACTTTGGTGTTCAGATTGATTTCCAACAGGTCATTGACTTCGGCAACGGATAGGCGCGAATCCAGTAAATAGGTGTTGTCATCAATGGTTTCAAAAATTCTTTTTCGGCGTGGCAAATACTCCTCAAAATCGTAGCCGACATCAATATCGCCAACCACTTCCTCGACAATATCTTCCATGGTGATTATGCCAATAGCGGATCCATATTCATCAACCACCACAGCCATGTGGTCTTCGCGCTGTCGTAATATCGGTAGCAGTTGGTCAATAGTCTGAAATTGCAGAACGTATTGCGCTGGTTTTATGACATCATCCATGCTTTTCTGCGCGGTGGATTTGTCCATCATATCCCAAGTGGTCAGTGTAACAATACCGATGATATTGCTGATGTTGCCTTTGTACACGGGTAAACGGTTATAGCCCTTTCTTCTAACTGTCGCAATGGCTCTTAAAATACCACGGGTATGATTGATAGCAGTAACCTCGGCAATGGGTATCATGGCTTCACCGACAGTGGTGTCACTAAAGCGTATAACCCGACGGATTCGCCCCCGATCAAAGGCATCAATTGACGAAGTTCTCTCTGTCATTTCTACCACCGAACGAATTTGCTCACGCGTCATGAATAAATTTTGTTCGACTTTGCCGCCGCCCAGCAAGCGCGCAAGTAATCGGGCGAGACGCGAAAAAATAAATACCAGCGGATAAAATAGGAATGAAAATACTTTCAGTGGGTATATGGCAATCGGTGCTACTGCGTCCGATTTTTGCTGGAAAATACTTTTTGGAACAATTTCACCCAGAATCAGCAGTATCGGCGTAAACAGCAAAACCGCATATAAATCGCCGTGTGTTCCGAAAAGTTTAACGAACAAAACCGTGACCAGCGTCATCAATGCAACCGTAGCGATATTGGTGCCCACCAGCGTAGTCCCTAACATCACATCCGGAGTCTTAAACCATTCCAATACCTTTTTGGCACCACCGTTGCCTTGATTGGCTCGGGCAGTCAGCTTGACCTTATCGGAGTTGACCAGTGCGATTTCCGAGCCGGAGAAAAAGGCTTTCAGCAATAACAGGACAATGATCACGGCGATGAGTGCGAGTAGCGTCATGTTGTTTTTTCCGCCATATCGTCAGCTTGATTCTCAGGTTGTACAGTTATGGATTCTTCAACGTCTTCTGGAATATCCTCAATGTCCTGCCGATCTTGTGCGCGTGGGTCGGGTTCTTCCTGCGCTTTAATAATATCATCAGCACGATCAAAATTTTCTTCGTCAACACCTTTGGCGACTCGTATTCTGGAAATTCTGTGATCATCCATTTCCAAAATATGAATCAAAATATCTTCGCTTGTCACCTGATCCCCTTGTCGTGGTAAGCGGTCGAGCAGACGGAAGGCATATCCGGCGATGGTGGTCATTCTCGGATCTTCAATACCGAAATTGGTCAGATTATTGAAGTCATTTAATTTCATATCGCCGGGCACTTCGTAGATGTTGTAATCTTTTTCCGCATAAAATTCTGCGGTTGCTTTGGAACCACCACTGATGTCGCCAAAAATAAAATTCAGCACCCCGCGCATGGTGATAAAACCTTCAACACCACCAAATTCATTCAGGCAGGCAGCGGCACGTACCTTGTTAAGCTGGAAGAAATCAAACATCTCATCCACCTTTTTAGTCAAGGGCACGACCACTGGAGGATGCATAATATTTTCTGCTATCAACTTATATTGATCGACATCATCAAGCACGATACGCAATATATCTTCGGCATGGACAAACCCAACCAAATTATCCCGATGCGTCTTAAAAACCGGCACCCGAGGATGGCGATAAGAAATAAATTTTTCAATCATTTCCGGAACACTCATTTCCACATTAAGAAATGCCATTTGTGTTCTTGGTGTCATCACCTCAACAATTTCTGTTTCATTCGCCTCCAGCAAGTTATAAATCAGCGCCCGTTCGGTCGCATCCAATCCACCCTCTTCGGACACCTGTTCAACCAGAGTCAAAAATTCATCAACCTGTAAAATGTTATCTGCGGTTTTAGTTTCGCCCACCAACAGCGTGGTAATGTGGTCGGCGATGCCGCGAATTGCCCAGTGGATGGGGGCAATCAATCTTATCCACAGTGCCAGTGGCTCGGCAACGATGCGGGTACTGTATCGAATCGGATTGGATACCGCTATGGTTTTTGGTGTTACCTCCCCCATGAGCAGCAGCATAGGCACCATGACCAACAGATTGATTATTACCACTTTGTCGGGGCTGTACAGCGATATTAAAATGGATACCATATTCGCTGCCGCCGCAATGTTGACTAATTCATTGCCAGCCAGTATAGAAATAATCAACCGCCGCGGTTGATCAAGCAATTCGTGAATGCTTTCAGAGCGTGGATTCTGCTCGCGCCGAAGCTGCTGGAGATCCAGTCTGGAGAGAGAAAAAAGAGCCGTTTCAGAACTTGAAAAAAACGCCGAGCAGATCAGCAGGCACAACTGTATCCCCAACCGAAATATCATATTCGGCTCGGACAGCATGGCAATGTCGAAGGCGAAATAATCGACCATGAATTGCCCGTACTGATTGAGATAGTGCAGCAACTGTTGCATCGGAACTTGGGTTAATTAGAGGGTCGGGAGGGTGTTCACTCATTGAGTAAGTTGTCTGTTAGAAAATACGCAGCAAGATTGAATGGGCGTTAATATCGCTTAATACGACTTTGATTTCAATAAAAATTTGCGTATATTTTAGTGAACGATTCTGATAATCAGCCAATCGATCTGTTGGTTACGGTTGGGGTTTAGTGCAATATTATGAGACCTTTGCACGGAAGATGATTTTGTTTTCAGGCAAGGCAAAAACGCACGGAATGAGGGAGTTTATGCTTATAAATGACCGAGTGAGTACGTTTTTAACGTAGCATGTAAGTGAAATGGCTTTCGTGCAAAGGTCTCATTATGGAACGGGGAAAGGGGAAAATGGGGAATGAATCCGCACACGCCTCCGCGGACGGGGGAGAGTGCTTTCGTTATTGCGGACGATCAAGCATTGTCGTCTGGTCGAAAATCAAGCTACCGAAATCAAGTCTCTGAATTTCAGCATTTTGATAATCTTATCAACACACTCCTGAATTTTCAGCTCGGCAGTATTGACAGTCAAATCCGCATTTTCTGGTTCTTCGTAAGGTGAAGATATGCCGGTAAAATCGGCAATCTCGCCTTTGCGTGCCCTTTGGTACAAGCCTTTTACATCACGGTTCTCACACACATCCAACGAGCATTGGCAGTATATTTCCAGAAAATCATGATCATGTTCAACCATCATTCTGACTCGATGACGATCCACTTGAAACGGTGAAATAAAGGCAGTTAGCGCAATCACGCCTGATTCAATAAACAGTTTAGCCATCTGCCCAACTCGGCGGATATTCTCGGTGCGGTCATCTTCCGAAAAACCCAAGTCTCCACACAGTCCATGTCGCACATTATCGCCGTCCAAAACACAGGTTCGACAGCCGAGCTGATGGAGTTCTTCTTCCGTTGCATGGGCAAGCGTTGACTTGCCGCTACCAGACAGTCCAGTGAACCAGATTATGCTGCTGCGGTGTCCATTTTGTTTTTCCCGACGAGCGCGGGTTACGGTGGCTTGATGCCAAACCACATTGGAGGATTTGTTTTCTGCATCAGACATAATTGCGATAATCAAAAATAAACGGGCGCACATTTTGCCATAAAAACCATTCTCTGTCCTGTTTATAACAGATTTTAATAGCGGGACAGGTCGATAGTTCGACCGCTACAACAATGCTGGAGAAGTTACCTACATTTGTCTGGAAATTGAGCGTTGCCATGAACGCTCAAATATCAGGCTATCGTTTTTATAGGCTTTCAGATGGACGTTGGCATAAAATAATAGTTGATCGCGCCACGTCTCCGTGTTGGTTTCGGTCATGGTCTTCCATAATGAGACCTTTGCACGAAAGCCATTTCATCTGCATGCTGCGTCGCCTAAAAGCGCCTACTGTTGGTAAAATCGGTCTCAATCGGTCATTTATAAGCATAAACTCCCTCATTCCGTGCGTTTTTGCCTTGCCTACAAGCGAAATCATCTTCCGTGCAAAGGCCTCATAATATGATCAAAAGTATTGCCGAAACGACGATCAGATTGGAAATTTCGGATAATTTTTAGTGATTATTCAAAAAAATCAGCGTTTCCCCTATTGATTTTTTTTATTATAACATTATTATTGGCACTCACTAACGACGAGTGCTAACAAAAGGCGTATAGTGAGTAAATTAGGCCTGTTGAAAACGCTCGATACTGTTTTTTTATTTCAATTATTTTTTTAGGAGAAACTAGCGTATGAATATCCGTCCGCTTCATGATCGTGTCGTCGTACGAAGAGTCGAAGACGAACGAACGAGTCCAGGTGGTATTGTCATTCCTGATTCCGCAACCGAAAAACCGATGCAAGGTGAGGTTCTGGCAATCGGTAACGGTAAAGTGCTTGATAACGGCGAACAACGAGGTCTCGACGTTAAAGTTGGCGACAAAGTGCTGTTTGGAAAATATTCCGGCACCGAAGTCAAAGTTGAAGGTGAAGAAGTGCTGGTGATGCGTGAAGACGACATCATGGGCGTTATCGAAAGCTAATTTATTTACGAACACATACAAACTTGAGGACATATTAAGATGGCTGCTAAAGAAGTCGTATTTGGCGAAAATGCACGGGCACGCATGCTTAGAGGTGTTAATACTCTGGCTGATGCCGTAAAAATCACTCTCGGCCCCAAAGGTCGAAATGTTGTACTGGATAAGTCATTTGGCGCACCCACCGTTACTAAAGACGGTGTTTCTGTTGCCAAAGAAATCGAATTAAAAGATAAGCTCGAAAACATGGGTGCGCAGATGGTTAAAGAAGTGGCTTCTAAGACTTCTGACGTTGCTGGCGACGGCACCACCACCGCAACCGTACTGGCGCAATGTATCGTTCGCGAAGGTATGAAAGCCGTGGCGGCGGGCATGAACCCGATGGATCTGAAACGCGGTATTGATCAAGCAGTTGCGGTCGCTGTTACCGATCTGCAAAAGCTGTCTAAACCTTGTACTGACCATAAAGAAATCGCTCAGGTTGGTACTGTCTCTGCCAATGCAGACAGCAGTGTCGGTGATATCATTGCACAGTCAATGGAAAAAGTCGGCAAAGAAGGTGTCATTACTGTTGAAGAAGGTAATACACTGGACAATGAATTGGAAGTGGTCGAAGGTATGCAGTTTGATCGTGGCTACCTGTCTCCTTACTTCATCAACAATCAGGACAGTATGTCGGTTGAGCTTGAATCGCCTTACATTCTCATCTACGACAAAAAGATTTCAAACATCCGTGACTTGCTACCCATTCTGGAAAATGTCGCAAAATCAAGCCGCCCATTGATGGTTATTGCCGAAGATGTGGATGGTGAAGCATTGGCTACTCTGGTGGTCAACAACATTCGTGGCATCGTTAAAGTGTGTGCCGTTAAAGCACCAGGTTTTGGTGATCGGCGCAAATCTATGCTTCAGGATATTGCGATTCTTACCGGTGGTCAGGTGATTTCAGAGGAAGTCGGCATGAGCCTCGAAGGCACTACTTTAGAGGATTTGGGTGAAGCCAAGCGGGTGCAGGTCAGCAAAGAAAACACCACCATTATTGATGGTGCTGGCAGTTCAAACGACATTGAAGGTAGAGTGAATCAAATTCGCGCTCAAATCGAAGAGGCCACTTCAGATTACGATAAAGAAAAAATGCAGGAACGGGTTGCCAAACTCGCTGGTGGTGTTGCCGTAATCAAAGTCGGTGCTGCGACTGAAATTGAGATGAAAGAGAAGAAAGCACGGGTTGAAGATGCCCTGCATTCGACTCGCGCTGCCGTTGAAGAAGGTGTTGTACCGGGTGGTGGCACCGCTCTGGTTCGTTGTGTTGGTGCTGTCTCCCAGGTCAAAGGTATCAATCAGGATCAGGAGTTAGGTATCAAAATCGTAGTACGATCTCTTGAAGAACCGTTTCGTCAAATCGTATGCAATGCGGGTGAAGATGCCTCTGTCGTTTTGAACGATGTTGTCAACAACAAAGGCAACTACGGCTATAACGCCAGCACCAGTAAATTCGGCGACATGATCGAAATGGGTATTCTTGATCCAACTAAAGTAACCCGAACGGCACTCCAAAATGCCGGCTCAATTGCGGGATTGCTCATCACCACTGAGGCAATGATTGCAGAAATCCCTAAAGAAGAAACTGCCCCGCCGATGCCAGATATGGGCGGCGGTATGGGTGGTATGGGCGGTATGGGCGGAATGATGTAACTCTCCGTTCAAAAGCACTAAAAAAGGCTCCTTAAGGAGCCTTTTTTTTACATGGAGATCTTTGCACGGAAGATGATTTCGCTTTCAGGCAAGGCAAAAACGCACGGAATGAGGGAGTTTATGCTTATAAATGACCGATTGAGTACGTTTTTACCAACAGTAGGCACTTTTAGGCGACGCAACATACAGGTGAAATGGCTTTCGTGCAAAGGTCTCACATGGATGTAATGGCAAATAATTGCTCCCGCATTATTTGCACTTCCACCATCCGTGGTGGTCGTATGCCCACGGGTGCAGGATGCACCTCTGATTGTTCTATGATTTTTAGAAAATGTGAATATTTCATCATTTATAACTCTGCTAAAAGTTATGGAGAGCAATAACTGGCAGCAAAACTCATCTTTTTATGAAATTTTTCACGTTTCCTAAAACAGACTCCCAGTTATAGCAATGCCATAAAGGAAATGCAGACACCCTCAAAATATCTGGCAGTTATACGCTGTGCCGACTCTCGTCAGAGGATTACAGTGATTTCGAGCCTAATCGCTACCACTAAAACAACCATTACTGTCACCTGCTACGCGACTTGTGCTATGATGAGTTATTGTTTATGGATGATTGATAAGGACTTAACTCGTGGCAAAACGGATGCCAGCCTCACTATATTTGCTTGTCTTTTGCAGTGGCGTAATCTGCCATCGCTTTTTTGATGCGTTAATTCCATTAGGGCTCACTGTTGCTCTGCTTGTTGCTACCATGCTGCTGTGTGTTGTGGTGGCGTATTGGAAAAATTTTACGCGATTGCTATTGGTGTTTTTCTTGGGTGTCGTCTGGGCCAATTTCACGGCGACAAATTTGCTAAATGCAACCATTGAACCTGCGCTAGAGATGCAAGATGTGGTGGTTCGCGGGAAAATAGTCGGTATCCCATTGCAAACTCCGCGCTATTCACGATTTGATTTTATGGTTGACTCGCTGATCTGGAAAGGAAAACTCCGCAATGCGCCGGTTAAGATAAGATTAAAAGCCTACCACAATATTGATGTTTTCAAAGCGAATCAGCTCTGGCAGTTGACAGTACGCCTGAAGCGGGCGCATGGTTATCAGAATCCGGGGGGTCGATTTAACTACGAAACCTATTTATTTGAAAGACGAATCCGAGCCACTGGCTATGTGCGTCATGAAGCATCCAATCGCTTAATCAGCCACAATCTCAATGCGTATTCTATTTCAAAATTCAGGGAGCGCATCAGCACATTTATCCGGAGCAAATTCGCAGATAACCCCCACCACGGCATATTGAGCGCACTTATCGTTGGCGTGCGAGGAGCGATGAGTGATGCTGATTGGCACGTCTTGCAAAAAACAGGAACCATCCATCTGGTCGCCATTTCCGGGCTGCATATCGGTTTAGTTTCGGGGCTAACCATGTGGTTGGTAGCAAGAGTTTGGCGATTAAGCGGGCAACTGCAAACCCAAATACCAGCGCAAACTGTTGCGGTGATTGCAGGATTGGTCGCGGGATTGGGTTATGCCTTGCTGGCAGGAATGACGATACCGACCCAGCGTGCGGTGGTGATGTTGTCGGTGGTAGCAATCTCGATGTTGTTAAAAAGAAGAGCGGTATCGTTTGAGTTGTTGCTACTGACACTCGCGGCAGTTTTGCTGGTTGATCCATTAACCCCGCTGGCATCTGGATTCTGGTTGTCTTTCGGTGCGGTGGCTGTGATTATTTGCTGCATCACAAAACTTAATATCAAATCCAGCAAACACACCCACTGCAGAAATCGCATTGCCCTTGCCGATAAAGCCAAAGGATGGTTGTCTATCCAGCTGAGTTTGAGTTTTGCCATGGCACCACTGTTATTGTTGTTATTTCATCAGGTATCGTTAATCGCGCCGTTTGCCAATCTGGTGGCGATTCCCGTTATTGGCTGTGTCGTCGTGCCGGTGGCATTGTTCGGTTTGTGCCTGTTTGCTTTGGGGTTTCCCGAGTGGGCCTGGTTGGTATTTGAATATGTGCTCATTGTTATCGGGTATCTGTGGTCGATTTTACAATACCTTGCTGATATTAACGGCTCAACCTGGCAACCACCATCTATGCCCTTGTCGGTATTGATGCTTGCCATGGTCGGTGTCGTCTTGTTATTTTTTCGCCCGCCGTTTCCGGCAAGGTGTAGCGCAATTTTATGGTTTTTACCGTTGTTTTTTTACCAGCCTGAAAAGCCGAATTACGGTGCGTTCAAATACACTATGCTTGAAGTCGGGCATGGTTTAGCCAGCATCGTGGAAACCCAACAGCATACGCTGGTTTACGATACCGGACCGAGATTTAAGGGTGGACTGGATACGGGTAAAACTGTCGTTGTGCCCTATCTGAAATCGCGTGGTATCGACAAGATTGATACGTTGATAATCAGTCATCAACACCGCGATCATTCTGGGGGTTACCCCGCCATTAACAACGAGTTTAATATAGCGCATTTGTTGGCTGGTGTACCTGACAAAATACCCGATACAACGCCTGACAAAACACCTGATAAAACGGGTAGCCGACCACTAACCGCAGAAAAATGTTGGGGTGGACAGCAATGGCTCTGGGATGGAGTGCTTTTTGAAATACTGTGGCCACTGAGCAATGACTTTGCAAAAGGCAATAATGCGTCATGTGTACTCAGAATCAGCTCCAAATTCGGCTCTATGCTTTTGACTGGCGATATAGAAAGCCCGGCAGAAAAAATACTGGTAGCCAGATACGGCGAGCGGCTCGGTGCCGATATTCTGCAAGTGCCACATCAAGGTAGCAAAACCTCATCAACCACGCTATTTTTGCATCAGGTGAAGCCGAAGTTAGCCCTGTTAAGTAGCGGATACCTGAACCGATTCGGTCACCCCCATCAAGTCATTTCGCAAAGATATACGACACGAAAAATCCCCTTACTCAATACCGCCTACACGGGTGCGCTGACTATAAATTTCGATTATGCTCAACAACAGATCAGGCATCGCGACCTGTTGAACGGATACTGGTTTGATGTGAAATAATGTGGTTGTGCAGATTGCCCTTGTCAAGGCAGGGTTTGCTGGCGATTATGGTTAGCTTCGGTGGTTGTGTTTTGTTAGAAGTAAATAGAACTGTTCGCTTTGGTAACGCCGATGATGGAGCATAAGGAGGTAGTCCGTAGCAGAATCACCCGCGGGAAAGTTGCGAAGATTAAGTCATGCAACCTGCCTGTTTTCTTTGTTGTGCTGAATCCATTTACCCGTAGCCGTATATCGCTCTAATCGACGCGAGCCATGATAAATGGCGATTGTTCCGTCCAAGCGCTTAACTACCTTCAGCTTGGCTTTGAGGTAATGGTAGCGATGTTGATCTTGTGGTAATTGCCAATGTAATCGTTCAAACGGAACACAACTATCTTTACCGACCATGCGTTCATAGCGCTCGCATAGATGATCATCTCAATCGATGCCCATAAGTGGCACAAAAGCACGGCCTGGTTCATAAGTGCCCCCAAAATCGGAAGCATAAACTGGACAGGTTACGTACTAATTAATAAAACAGATAATTTACTCGTAACACACTTTGAGACCTTTGCATAATTATTGGAAGAGCGGATTACAAGACGGAAACTCCTCGACATAAAGCGCCGTTGCTTCTTGTAAATTCATCAGTGCTTCTTCTATAGATTCGCCTTGAGTATGCGTTCCCGTTTCCGGGTTCATGGCAATGAATTCGCCTTCGGTTGTGGGCGTTAATATCGCTGTTAATTGCACCAAATATATCTCAGTAAATAATCTTAGAGACCTTTGCACGAAAGCCATTTCACCTGCATGCTGCGTCGCCTAAAAGCGCCTACTGTTGGTAAAATCGTACTCAATCGGTCATTTATAAGCATAAACTCCCTCATTCCGTGCGTTTTTGCCTGGCCTAAAAGCGAAATCATCTTCCGTGCAAAGGTCTCTCTTAAATTATGCTGTCACGCTGTGGTCGTTGGTTTATGCCAAAACCGTTCCGAAAGGAAAAAACGTACCCGCACTGAAAACCCCGACCGTATTGGCAACATCACTTTGCACAGGAGCAGGTTGTAATAACTCGGCTAACTGGTAGAAAACAGCGCGGGTGATTTTGGCCTTTAGACCGCTTCGTACCATAATATAGGGTACAGACTCAGCGGTTTTTGGATTGGTTATGACGGTTAGCGGATGGCTATGATCGGCTAAAACCACTTCGTCCATATTGGTACGGAAATATAATTTTTGCCCGTTATTTTCTGTATCATTTTCTGTACCATTCCCCTTGTCATTGTTTTGGACTTGATTCATTTCCATTGCCATAAACGGCACATCATTGACCTGAATTCTATATTTGATTGGTGGCGTTACCAGAAAATATTGATCGTCTTCAAGCCGTAATACTGATGAAAACAATTTAACCATACGCTGCCGTTGAATGGGCGACCCCTGATAAAACCATGCACCGTTTGTAGCGATTAGAATATCAATATCAATGGTTTTTGGCGGATGCCATTTATCGACTGGTGCAACTTCAAAGGCGTGCAGTTGCGCAAACAAGGTCTGCAAATCTGACATAAATCAGTTGCCGTCAGGCACGAATAGTCGATGGCTGAATGTTACTTCAGGCTGTTACAACTTAATGCGCTACCTAGCAATTTTGCGGTAACGTCAACGGCAGAAATCACTTCGTCATACTGCATACGGGTCGGACCAATAACACCAAGTACGCCGACTTTTTTATGATCGACCTCATAGGGCGTAGAGATGACGCTGCAATCTCTAAACAGTTCATAGCCAGATTCTTCGCCGATAAAGATATTCACCCCTTCTGTAAACATGCTTTTTTGCAACAAGTCAAACAATACTTGCTTGGTTTTGAAGGTATCAAATAATTGTCGTAATTTATCAAGTTCCGAGAATTCCGGAATGGACAATAAATTATTTTCGCCACTGACCACCACATTTTCACTGACCTGTGTGTCTTCATTATCAAACAGTTGACCGGCCATTTTCATAGCGGTACGCATTTCTCGGTGCATATTTTTATGATCTTGTTTCAAATGGGAAAATAGTTGTTCTCTTACGCCATGTAGCGATTTAGCGCTGTATTTGGCGTTAAAAAAGTTTGCCGCTTCAATCAATTCCGATTCGGAATATTCGCGGTGCGCCAACAGCACTTTATTCTGCACCTGCCCGTCGTCAGTGATGAGAATGGCCAGCACCCGACTTTCCGACAAACTCAGAAATTCAATCTGGCGAATTTGCACATGGCTATTGCTTGGCGTTGCCACAATACCGGCAAAAGAGGTGATTTGAGAAAGCATTTCCGTTGCGCTGGTTAAAATACTCGATTGATCAGAAATGCCATTAAACTTTTCGGTCATTTGTCCTATGGATTGCTTACCCATAGAGCCGACCTTCAATAAGCTATTGATAAAAAACCGGTATCCTTTGACCGTAGGGACACGACCCGCCGAGGTATGTGGGGCACGAATCAAACCGTACTCCTCAAGATCGACCATGACGTTACGAATGGTTGCCGGGCTGAATGTCAAATCGGTCTTTTTTGCCAAGGTACGAGAACCCACCGGCGTACCGCTGTCAACATAGCAGCGAATCAACCCTTTTAAGACAGATTGAGCGCGTTCGCTGATGTCAAAATTTTCGATTTCAGGCATAGAGCTAGTGTATAAAGCAACAAAAAAATGTAATCGTCAGTTGCCCGGCGAATCAGTAATTAACATGACGGAACGCTACCAATCTAACCACCACTCTGTCAAGCTCAATATAAGGCACCGTAAATCAAATTACTGATGTATAATGTCGGTTTAAGCTCCTGTGCTGTATGGTGAAAATTACGAAAGTCGGTCTGTTCGGGAAATTTAACGACAGTAGTGTTGCCGAGACTATCGCTGCGGTTAAATCCGTTCTTGAAAACAAAAGTCTGTCCGTGTTGCTCGGCAACACGACTTCTGCGGACATTGAGGGAGTCCGAATTAACGATCACAACTGCTCGCTGGAAGAGGCGATTGATTTGGCTATTGTGGTTGGCGGGGACGGCACTATGCTCAGCGTGGCGCGAGCATTATCCGACCACGGCATCCCTACCATCGGGGTCAATCTCGGTCGTTTGGGATTTCTTACCGATATCGCGCTTTCCGACCTCGATGCCAGTATGTCGTCAATTTTGCGTGGTGATTGTGCCATTGAATGCCGCACCATGTTGCAATGTCAGGTAACCCGAAATGACGCAATAGTTTGTTCTGGAATCTCACTGAACGATATCGTTATATCAAAAGGCAATACCGGCAGGTTAATTGAGTTTAAGATCTGGGTTAATGGTCAATTTGTCAGTCAGCCAAGAAGCGATGGTCTGATTCTGGCAACCCCGACCGGATCAACCGCTTATGCCCTGTCTGCCGGCGGCCCTATCATCTACCCGAATCTTCCCGTCATCAGTATGTCGCCTATTTGCCCGCATACTTTAAGCAATCGCCCAATCATTCTGAACGAAAATGATGAGATAAAAATTACCGAATTGAATGCGCAGGAAGCTCCCGCAAATCTGGCATTTGACGGCGTGATTACCGCCCAGCTAAACGGCGATGAAACAATCGTCATAAAACGCGCTGCCAAGAAACTGAAAATGATGCGGATTTCAGGCTTCAATTATTTTGAGACCTTACATTCAAAACTCGGTTGGAATGGCTAAAGGGCGCTGCATCACTGCCCTTTTCTGCGATGCTGGCTCAATGAGGCGCTACTGATGATTGATTGGCTGGAAATCAAACAATTTGTTATTGCCGATCATATCGAACTTGAGTTTGATAGTCGTTTTACGACCGTTACTGGCGAAACTGGTTCCGGAAAGTCGCTAATTGTTGATGCCATCAGTATCTTACTCGGGCATCGTTCCGATAATAGCTATATCCGTCATCAGCACAACGTCGCTGAAATTCAGGCGAGTTTTGATTTGCCACCCGACCACCCCGGCCTGCATTGGATGAAACAACACGGTATGGCGAACGATAACGCCTGCATACTGCGGCGGGTTATTCGGCGCGATAAATCGAGTAAAGGCTATATCAATGCTCATGCCGTCACCGTGTCGCAATTACGCGATCTGGGCAAAAACATTGTCGATATCCACGGTCAAAACGAGCACCATTCTTTACTGAAAAAACCAATGCAACAACGGCTGCTGGACGGTGCTGCTGGCAATCTTGAGCTACTTGCCGAACTGGGGAATTGCTATCAGACAATCAATAATATCCGCACACAAATTGACCAGATCAATGACCAAAATCATATCGCACAGGAACGTGCAGACTTGCTCAAGTTTCAAGTTGAGGAATTAAATGAGCTTGCCCCCCAAGCCGATGAATGGTTCTCTCTGGAAAAAAAACACAAGCGACTCAATCATCAGCAAGAACTGGCGACGGGCACCCGAACGGTGGCAGAAATTCTTTATCAAACCGATGAGAGTAATTTAAGCCGTCAATTGATTCAATGCGGTGTGCAACTTGAACAGCTTTCCCAATTTGACGACCGCTTAAAATTGATCGCAAGCATGATTGATGAAGCGCAGCTCAACATTGAAGAAGCTGCCAACCAACTGCGCCCTTTCTATCAAGACAATGAAATTGATGCACAAGAAATTGAGAGAGTCGAAGCGCGTTTTTCGCTCTACCACAACCTGGCAAGAAAACACAGATTGCTACCACAACTACTCGCTGATCATCTTCAATCTATGCAACACGAGCTGGCGGGACTGAAAGATCCGCAACGTCAACTACAGCATCTCAATACGCTGCTGGAAACCGAGTCGGCAACGTATCAGCGTATTGCAACCAAAATCAGTGCCCATCGAAAGAAATCAAGCCGGCGCCTTGCCGATCAAGTAACGATATTGATGCAGGAGCTGGGTATGAAAGGTGGCTCATTTGACATTCAGCTTATCGCTGTTGAGAACGGCAGCTACACCCGATTCGGTAACGAGAGCGTGGAATTCGTTGTTACTGCCAATCCCGGTCAACCTCTCCATCCTCTGAGCAAAGCAGCATCCGGCGGAGAATTATCCCGAATTTCATTGGCGATTCAAGTTGTACTGTCGAATAAAACGCAGGTGTCAACACTGATATTTGATGAGGTGGATGTCGGCATTGGCGGTGAAATCGCAAACGTGGTCGGTCAGAAATTAAAAGAGTTGGGGAAATCCAATCAGGTTATCTGTATCACCCATCTTTCTCAGGTCGCCGCTAAAGGTGATTACCATTTTAGCGTTTCCAAGCAAGGTGACAAACAAGTAACCGCCCGGGTAATCAAATTAAATGCCGAACAACGGATAGCAGAAATTGCCCGTATGACGGGGGGCGAAAAAATCACCGAACAGTCATTGGCACATGCCCGACAGATGCTCGAATCAGCATGACTGCCAGCACCGCCAACGGTAATTATAAAATCAGACGCGCCCGACTGCAGGATGTGCCTGAGCTTTATGCGTTGCTAAAACATTATAGCGATAAAGGCATATTGTTGCCGCGACCACAAAGCGATATCTATAGCTCGCTACGGGATTTTTATGTGGCAGAATACGACAGCAAAATAGTTGCCTGTGCGGCATTGCTTATTTATACCCAAGAACTCGGAGAAATCCGCAGTTTGGCCGTTGCTCCCGCATATATGAAATCGGGTCTCGGTCATCAAATGGTACGGCGACTTGAACAAGATGCAAGGCGCATCGGTCTGGTCAAGTTGATGGCATTAACTTATGTGGTGAGTTTTTTCGAGCAACTGGGCTTCAAGGTGGTGGAAATGCGTGAATTACCGGAAAAAGTCTGGGGGGCATGTATAAATTGTCACAAGTTCCAAAATTGTGATGAAATAGCCGTGTTAAAATATATTGATTGATAAGTTGCGAATTACGAATTATGAATTGCCCATTACAAAAATCCATGCCAAGTTTAGGCGGGCATTTTACGCGGTCGAATTTTATACTCAAGAGCATTGTTATTTGTATGCTATTAGCATTCGGTGGATGTAATATTGTTTACAAAACGGATGTGCAACAAGGCAATGATGTTACCACACAGATGGTCGCAAAATTAGAAATCGGCATGAGCAAGCGGGAGGTCATCCTCATCGCCGGCTCGCCACTTATCACCGACCCGTTCCATAAAGACAGATGGGATTATTACTACTCCAAACGCAACGGTAAAACCGGCGAAACAGTGCAACACACCGCATCCTTGAAATTCACCGATGATTTATTAAGCGAAATAACCAGCTCCTTTAGCGATGCCGATGCCAATCCATCTATCAATCCCTCTCGTTGAGAAAAGTACATCAAAGATGAGAATAGAGGCTAATAGCGGATTAATATGGGTTGATGGTGGCTGCTAACGATGCCACATAAATCTTTTTAGTGATAGTGAGTATGTCCTGTTTGCTATCGGTGAGCATGTTTTGTATATCCTGCTTGGTCAATGATTCGACCGCTCTGTCTGTGCCGTCTGATATGATTTTCACGAAAAACGCATTATCCAGTAAACCCCGCTCGGACAATACCGCAGTCATTCCCGCCGCTTCCATATCATAGACCGCATCACCATGATAGGTTGTCTGCGGAGATTCCACAGTATGTATATGTGCGACCGGCAGATTCATATCCAACCCTGAATTCATACCCGCACTGAGCGTCCATACTTTGGCACTGGATTGACAGCGAACCGTTTGCGCCAGCACCAGTTCGCCGATCTGCCGCCCGGCACTACCCGCTATGCCAAAATTCAACCAATATGCCGATGTATTTTGTCGCAGGAAATAATCGGTCAACAGCACCGCATTCGCACAACCCATTCCACTGATACCAAGCCGAACATCACGACCAGAAAAAATGGAATAGCCTTCCGATGACGATTGTGGTTTTAGCGCAAGCCCCTCAATAATCGGCACGGCTTCTGCTTTCAAAGCGGTAATGATGTTTAACATGACATATCAGCCCAATGGGCATACAATGCCTGATAATGCCTCAGATCGGTGGTGTTTTTTCTTTTTTCAAACCCCTTAATCAGGATTGTCAGCTTGTGTAACAACATCTTCAACGCACATTGTCGGTAATGTGCACTCAAATCATGATGCTCAAGCAACTTAATGATGGCCGACACCCTGAACCGATCCATCCCCCAATACTTGCGCGATAACTGATCCGCATGTCCGCCATATTTAATAAGTAGTGGTTCGGCAACCAGCAACACCGAGACCTGCGAAAACAGCCTTAACCATAAATCATAATCTTCACAGACCGGCAGTGATTCATCAAACAATCCAACGCTTTCCAACAAGGTTTTTTTAACCAGCACCGACGAAGGAGAAACACAACACAACGGCAGACACTGCTCGAAAATCCAACCATCCGGCTTGGCATGTTTATTCATCGGATTAACACGTTTGCCATTGCGAATCCATATCTCATCGGTATGGCAAATCTCAAAACCAGGTGCGAGGGTTGATGACTGCGACGATGACTGGCTGAGTGCCGCAACCTGACGGGTCAGTTTGTGTTGACACCATTCATCATCGGAATCTAACAATGCAATCCAGTCACCCGTAGCACATTGAACGCCGATATTCCGCGCACGGCTCACGCCGCGATGTTGCGTCTGATTAGGCTGAGTAATGAGTTCAACGTCAGCAAATTGCTGGCGGATACGGGCAACGGTATGGTCGGTTGAAGCATCATCAACCACAATCAGCTGATGCACCGTATAACTTTGATCAAATACCGACTGAATCGCCCGCGCAACCCAATGCACACGATTGAATGTCGGTATGACGACGCTTATTTTCATGTTGGACATGCCCGCACCCGCGGGTCAGATGATTGACATAACCAGGCGGGAGAAGAAAACAGCCCTAACCTGGTCTCTTCTAAAAACCACCTATCAGCCCCGATTCGGATGAACGGGAGCGACAGTAGCATTACAGCAGTTGTGCGACGGCTTGTTTTTCCTCGCTAAGTTCCCGTTCCGTTAACTGCATCCGCTGACGACTGAAATCACTGATTTCAAGTCCTTGGACAATTTCATATTGACCGTTCTGACAAGTGACCGGAAACGAATACATTAACCCCGCTTCAATACCGTAACTGCCATCCGCAGGAATCGCCATACTTACCCAATCGCCCGCCGCAGTTCCCAACGTCCAATCACGCATATGGTCAATTGCCGACGAAGCTGCCGATGCCGCGCTAGATGCGCCACGCGCTTTTATGATAGCAGTGCCGCGCTGTTGTACGGTCGGAATAAAAACATCTTCCAACCAAACTTGCTCAAGCTGATCGCCAACCGCATTGCCATCAAGCAGAGCATGAGAAATATCGGGATATTGGGTTGCTGAGTGATTACCCCAGATGATCATTCGACTGATTCGTTGCTGATGACCACCCAGTTTTTCTGCCAGTTGAGACTTGGCGCGATTGTGATCCAGTCGCGTCATCGCCGTAAACTGTGCGCTGTCTAAGTCTGGCGCACTGGCGGCAGCAATCAATGCGTTGCTATTCGCCGGATTACCCACCACCAACACTTTGACAGCCCTTGAAGCATGCTCATTAAGCGCTTTCCCCTGCACCGAGAATATTTTGCCGTTACTCTTTAACAATTCGCTACGTGCCATATCTGCACTACGGGGTTTTGAACCAACCAGCATCGCATAATCCGCTGCATTAAAAACAACATCCGCATCATCCGTTGCCACAACATCTGTCAGTAATGGAAAGGCGCAGTCATTGAGTTCCATAATAACACCTTCAAGGGCATTCATCGCTGCTGGGATTTCCAAAAGCTGCAATACAATCGGTTGATCTTTACCCAGCATATCGCCAGCGGCGATTCTAAACAACAAGGCATAAGCAATGTTACCCGCGGCGCCTGTTACCGCAACTCTGACAGGAGTTTTCATACGATACCTCAAAATGTGTGTGGGCGGTAATTATAGCAGGGAACGAGGAAGAGGGTATAACGGCTCATGGCGAGACGAATACTGGCAATGATGCCAAAGCAGAAGCGTATCGCTAGTCCATTATTTTGCGGATAGTCGGCCGATTATTCTGACAGGTTAATTGATAAAGCTGCGGATGCCGCTTGTTTAACGGCGCATTATTAACGCATCCTTTGTCTCTCCACGGCGTGAATAATATTCTGACCGCTTACCCAGCATACTAAATCCGAGTCGTGAGTATAGTGCCTGAGCAATCCGATTTCCTGACCTAACTTCAAGCCAGCTATCAGTTATAACGGAAAATTCCTTGCGACCTAAAACATGTTGCAACAAATAGCGACCCAATCCTTGCCCTTGATGTTGGTCGGCGATAAGCAGATCAAACTGATCGCCGACTACCCAAACAACACAATAGCCATAAATTTCCTTTTTCCGTACAGCCTTAAAGCAACGATGCACTGATTGCACACTGTCATACAGTCTGTTTTCATCCCAGCCATATTGGCACAAGCGCGCTTCCATACTCGGCAATCCGCGGCACATCGTCAACGGTAATTTTTTCAACAGCAAGCTGTTGGGGTTTGGCTGTGGCTGATTTTATGACTCAGAATTAACGGCAGATCCAGCGACAATAGCTTGGGCTAACAACAAGTCCTCCCAGACTTTGAACTTTTGTCCCGGACTTCTTAACAAGTAAGCCGGGTGGTAGGTAATTATCATCGGGGTATTGGCGACACCATAGTGATGTACCTTGCCGCGCAATTTCGCAAGCGGTTCGCTGGTTTTTAGCAATGCCTGTGCACTGACCCGACCCAATGCGACAATGATTTTGGGTTTAACCAGTGCTAATTGACGATGCAAATAAGGCTCACACGCTGCCACTTCTTCGGCGATTGGGTCTCGATTCGCTGGTGGACGACATTTAATCACATTGGCAATAAATACATTGCTACGCTGCATCTGTAAAGCGGCGATTATGGTATCCAGTAATTGACCTGCCCTGCCAACAAAAGGCAACCCCTGTTGATCCTCATTTTGCCCGGGGGCTTCGCCAATGAACATCCATTCTGCGTCGCGACTCCCCGCCCCGGCAACCGCTTTAATACGGGTTGTATGCAGTTGACAACGCTGGCAGTGATTAACTTCCCCTGCCACTTTATCCAAACTGTCCGGCAGATTATCTGCGACATTCGCAGTGAGTTCAGGTTGTGCCCTCCGCACAGAACTTTTCGGTTCGGCTAACGGTTCCACACTTTGAGCTGCTACCACTGCATCATCAATGCGCATATCAGATTGATCGCCAGATTGATTGTTAGGCGGATTTTTAAGAGAATCACCAGACTGCGCGATATATTCAGTCGTTTGCCGATTCCTGCGCTGCCAGATATCCACCCCCATTTTGTCGAGGACTTCTAACTGGTAGTCATCAAGATCGGGCATTATGATATGTCCACGCTGTCTATTGTCAGGTTTTATATTGCCTGCGCCAACTGCGGATGAGTTCTGGTTTTAGTGCTGAACAGTTTATTCAGCGCATTGATATATGACTTCGCCGAGGCAATAATAATATCCAGATCGGCACCGTGACCATTGACGATAAAACCGTCTTTCTCCAATCGCACACTCACCTCGCCCTGTGCATCGGTGCCGCTGGTTATGCTGTTCACCGAGTACAACTGCAAAGTGCTACCGGAGTTAATAATTTTCTCTATCGCCTTAAACGCCGCATCTACCGCACCATTACCGACTTGTTCGGCTTCAACTTCAGTGCCATCCATCATCATAACCACTTTCGCACTGGGCGTCTGACCGGTCTCAGAGCGGGTTTGTAGATACTGGAGTGTAAAGCGATCATTCTCTGCCTCATTGCCTGATTCGGTCACCAGTGCTTGCAGATCATCGTCAAAGATTTCATGTTTTTTATCTGCCATACTCTTGAAACGCACAAATGTTTCATTCAATTCGTCCTCAGAAGCAAACTCAAGTCCCAGCGTTTTCAATCGTTGTTTGAACGCATTTCTGCCCGAATGTTTTCCTAACACCATACGATTTGAACCCCAGCCAACGGCTTCCGCAGACATTATTTCATAAGTCTCCCGCGCTTTGATGATGCCGTCCTGATGTATCCCCGCTTCGTGAGCAAACGCATTCACACCGACTATCGCCTTATTCGGTTGCACTGGGAATCCGGTGATATTGGACACCAGTTTGCTAGCAGATACGATTTGAGTGGTATCCAGATGGGTATCGCAAGCAAATTCATCCTGTCGGGTACGCACTGCCATAACAATTTCTTCGAGGGCAGCATTACCCGCACGTTCACCCAATCCATTGACCGTGCATTCAACCTGACGCGCACCTGCTGCTACCGCCGCCAACGAATTTGCAACCGCTAACCCAAGATCGTTATGACAGTGTGCGGAAAAAACAGCCTGGTCCGAATTCGGAATTTCTGCAATCAACTTTCGGATTAGTTTGCCAAATTGAGCGGGCAAATTGTAGCCCACGGTATCGGCAATGTTGATGGTTCTCGCGCCGGCTTTAATGGCCTGTTCGATGACTCGACACAGGAAATCAAATTCCGAGCGACCGGCATCTTCCGGAGAAAACTCAACATCGTCAGTATAACCTCTCGCCTGCTTGATGGCAGCAACGGCACATTCAAGAACCTGTTGCGGCTGCATACGCAATTTATGTTGCATGTGAATTGGCGAAGTGGCGATAAAGGCATGGATTCGACCCGATTGTGCTGATTTAAGGGCAACACCTGCCTGTGCCACGTCATTAGGGTTGGCACGCGCTAAACCACATACCGTGCTGTCTTTAATCAGCTTGGCGATGGCTTGCACAGAATTAAAATCACCCGGGCTGGCTGCAGGAAACCCGGCTTCAATAACATCCACTCGCATTTTTTCCAGCAACCGCGCGATTCGGATTTTCTCTTCCTGAGTCATTGACGCGCCGGGACTCTGCTCGCCGTCTCTTAATGTGGTATCAAAAATAATTAACTTTTCTTTTTCAGTCTTGCTTGTTTGAGTATTGCTTTTCATGCTATTGCCTGTCTGACTATGTGAATAATATACTTCGTCTTCTGCCTTGCGGGCAGAAAATTGTGTTTTAGCGGATGAGGGTAGGAGTTATTGCGCTGAAAAGCGCAGTAGCCGAACAGGCAGGAGTAACGAAGCAGTCGCCACGGGAATGCTCAGCATAACAACCCGCCTATTAGCTTGTGGCAATAATGAAAAGATTTTCACGACATTATCCATAGGCAGTAGTCTATAAAACCAATAGCCATGTTGCAAGCCCTAATTTCGCTTTGTGTTACGAGTAAATTATCTGTTTTATTAATTAGTATGTAACCTGTCCGGTTTATGCTTCCGATTTTGGGGCACTATTGGCAACTACCACAAGATCAACATCGCTACCATTACCTCAAAGCCAGGCTGAAGGTAGTTAAGCACCTGGACGGGACAATCGCCATTTATCATGGCTCGCGTTGATTAGGGCGATATACGGCTACGGGTAAATGGATTCAGCACAACAAAGAAAACCGGCAGGTTGCATGACTTAATCTTCGCAACTTTTCCGCGGGTGATTCTGCTACGGACTACCTCCTTATGCTATATCACCCGCGTTATTCAAAGCGGACAGTGTGAGACCTTTGCACGAAAGCCCTTTCACCTGCATGCTACGTTAAAAACGTACTCAATCGGTCATTTATAAGCATAAACTCCCTCATTCCGTGCGTTTTTGCCTTACCTGAAAGCAAAATCATCTTCCGTGCAAAGGTCTCAGTGTATGTGTTAATTGTCCGGACCGTTCTATTTACTTCTAACATAAGGAATTGTTGCAAAACGTGCAAACTGCAACAGTCCCGCATTGGTAGCCACCGCGGAGATTTTTCAACGACCTAACCATCCTTATATCCGTCTATTGCTCAATTCCATTCTCCGCATTCATCAGACAAATCGAAAACTGAGTACAAAACCACAGGCGGAGCCTCCGTTACGGTGTTTCCCGGGGTTCGGGAATCGCAAACCAGTTGCGGACACATAATTCACCACGAGGCTGGTGTCGTGAGTAATAGCAGGACAGCTAGGGCTTTACCAGCAGGGTCTACACCCCTGTTGCTGTGCTGCGTGGTGATTGCTTGAGTCCGCCGAAGAATTGCGAGCCCAATAAATTAGGGTCTCTTTGATTATTGCGGTGATTTATAGCCTATAATAATAGTTGGTTGCATTGGTTTATTTTTGTTGCACAATATGTTGCATAATGTATTGACTGCGGTAGTGAACCGATAATAGGCAATCAGTGGACAATAAACCACGGCGAATAAACCGAAGAACTCGCTTGCTAGATTTTTCTGGCTGGCGGGTTTTTCTTTCTGAACCTAAATATTTTATATTGAAAAGAGTTTGAACTCATCCTATCCAAAAAAGCAGGGGCTGTACGATCCGGGCAATGAACACGATTCCTGCGGGGTCGGATTTGTCGCTAACATTGACGGACAGCGTAGCCATCAGATTATCGAAAACGGTCTGGAGATACTTAAAAACCTGTTTCATCGAGGTGCCGTTGGTGCGGATCATAAGGCGGGTGATGGTGTCGGTGTGCTGTTGCAGATTTCTGACAGGTTTTTTCGCAAGGTGGTTGCGGCCGAACTGCCGGCTGTCGGCTTCTATGCCGTGGGAATGATGTTTATGGGTAAAGGCAAGAATGCCGATCATGAGGCAGAGAAGCAGGTGGTTGAGCAAGCCATTGTTGAGCAGGGGCAAAGTGTTTTGTGCTGGCGCAAAGTGCCAGTTGACAACACCGGTTTGGGGGTAAGTGTGTTGCCCACCGAACCGGATATTTGGCAGGTCATAGTCGGGCGCAACCGCAATCTTGAGGGGCAGGACGATTTTGAGAGAACATTATTTGTTATCCGTAAGCAGATTGAAAAGCGCATTCGCCAAGCAGATATTGTCGGCAATGCCGACTTTTATATCACCACGCTATCATCGCGGGTCATCAACTACAAGGGGATGTTGCTTGCCAATCAGATTGGGGCATACTATCCGGATTTGCTGGATGGGGATATGAGCTCCGCTTTCGCGCTGGTACACCAGCGCTTTTCTACCAATACCTTCCCGACTTGGGAGCTTTCCCAGCCCTTTAGAATGATTGCGCATAATGGGGAGATTAACACCCTGCGTGGCAACATCAATTGGATGGCAGCACGAAAAAACACCCTGTTTTCCGATGTGCTGGGTGATGACATAAACAAAGTTTGGCCGATTATTGCCGATGGGCAATCGGACTCTGCCGCTTTTGATAATGCGCTGGAGTTACTGGTTGCGGGCGGCTATTCGCTGGCACATGCGATGATGATGTTGATTCCAGAAGCCTGGTCAGGGAATAACCTGATGGATCCGCAACGGCGGGCTTTTTATGAATATCATGCGGCATTGATGGAACCTTGGGATGGCCCGGCGGCAGTTGCTTTTACCGATGGTAAGCAGATTGGCGCGATTCTGGATCGTAATGGATTGCGACCGGCACGTTATTTGATTACCAAAGATAATATGGTGGTTATGGCATCGGAAATGGGAGTATTAGATATCCCGGAAAAAGATATTAAAAAGAAATGGCGACTGCAACCCGGAAAAATGTTTCTTATTGACCTGCAGCAGGGCAGAATTATTGATGACCATGAAATAAAACACCAGTTGGCAAGTTTGAATAACTATCAGGCATGGCTGGATAAAACCCAGATTGAGCTGGGTTCATTACGCATTGCCGTTGGCGCCATGTCGCCGGATGCGGAAACCCTGCTGAAATCCCAGCAGGCATTTGGCTATACGCAGGAAGATTTGAAATTCCTGCTATTGCCGATGATACAAAAGGCGGAAGAAGCGTTGGGTTCAATGGGCACGGATGTGCCGCCAGCGGTGTTGTCCAATAAACCAAAACATCTTTCTCATTATTTCAAACAGAACTTTGCGCAGGTTACCAACCCACCGATTGATCCCATTCGTGAAGAATTGGTGATGTCCTTGTTTTCACTCATCGGCCCAAGACCGAATTTGTTCGGACAAAGCGATGGCGGTCAGGAAATGCGCTTAACGGTGCCGCAACCACTGCTTACCAACAATCAACTGGAACGGGTGCGCCAGATTGAGGATCATACTAACGGTGCTTTTTGCACCAAAACCCTGAACCTATGTTATCCCATAACAAAAGCGGCAATACCAAAAGATGCGCCACGAGAATCGGCGACAAAAGCAAAGACCCGGGGGCTGGAAGAAGCCATTCAACGGTTATGCGAAAAAGCCGAACAGGCGGTATTGCAAAAGGGCTTTAATATCCTGATTCTATCTGACCGCCAAATGGATACGGATAATCTGGCGATTCCGGCATTGCTGGCCACATCGGCAGTGCACCACCACCTGATACGCAAAGGGCTGCGCACCGAAACCGGATTGGTGGTCGAGACTGGAGCCTGTCTGGAAGTGCATCACTTTGCGACTCTGGCGGGTTATGGTGCTGAAGCGATAAACCCCTATCTGGCGTTTGATACCATCAACGCGTTGCTGGATAAGGTGAATGCGCAGACTAATGCGAATAGCAAAGAGGCAAATAGCAAAGGAGTTGATTTTGAAGAGGCACAACAGCGATATATTTATGCCATCAACAAAGGGCTGAAGAAAGTGATGTCCAAAATGGGCATTTCCACTTATCAATCCTATTGCGGCGCACAAATTTTTGATGCGGTCGGATTATCTGAAAAATTTATCGACCGCTATTTCAACGGCACCAGTTCAACCATTCAAGGCATCGGGCTTGAGGAAATTGCAACTGATATTTTCACTTGGCATCATCAGGCTTACGGCAATCATCCCTTGTATCGAACCCAACTGGATGCGGGTGGCGATTATGCGTATCGTATGCGCGGTGAAACACATATCTGGAATCCCGAAACCATCGCCAAATTACAGCATGCGACCCGAGGCAAAAACCCGCAAACATTTGCGGTATTTTCAGATTTGGTTAATAAACAGAATAAAGCCCTTTTCAATCTGCGGGGGTTGTTTAAGTTTGAATGGGCGGAGCAGTCGATTGCGCTTGAACAGGTCGAGCCGGCGGCAGAAATTGTCAAACGATTTGCCACTGGTGCGATGTCATTTGGCTCCATTTCCTCTGAGGCGCATTCTACCCTTGCGCTGGCAATGAATCAGATTGGCGGCAAGTCGAATACGGGTGAGGGCGGTGAGGAGCAGGCGCGCTACCGACCCTTGGCAGATGGCACAAACAACCCCAAACGCTCGGCAATAAAACAGATTGCTTCGGGACGGTTCGGTGCGACAACCGATTATCTGGTCAACGCCGATGACATTCAAATCAAGATGGCACAGGGCGCAAAGCCCGGCGAAGGCGGTCAGTTGCCTGGACATAAGGTCAGTGAGCAAATCGCCCGTGTGCGACATTCCATGGCGGGTGTTGGGCTGATATCGCCACCGCCTCATCACGACATCTATTCAATAGAAGATCTGGCACAATTAATTTTTGATCTTAAAAACGTCAACCCAGAAGCAAGAATTTCGGTCAAATTAGTATCCGCAGTAGGGGTCGGCACTATCGCTGCCGGCGTATCCAAGGCGCATGCCGATCACGTTACCATCTCGGGTTATGAAGGTGGCACGGGGGCGAGTCCGCTGACTTCAGTCAAACACGCCGGATCGCCGTGGGAAATTGGGCTTGCCGAAACCCAGCAGACGCTGGTACGCAATAAATTGCGCGGTCGCATCGCGGTACAGGTTGATGGTGGACTTAGAAGCGGTCGGGATGTCGCTGTTGCGGCGTTACTGGGTGCAGATGAATTTGGTTTTGCGACAGCACCTTTAATTACTCAGGGCTGCCTGATGATGCGCAAATGTCATCTCAATACCTGCCCAGTCGGCATCGCAACTCAGGACCCGCTACTTAGAAAAAAATTCACTGGCAAGGCTGAATATGTTGTCAACTATTTTTTCTTCATTGCAGAACAGCTACGACAGATTATGGCGAAGCTCGGTTACAGTACGCTCAATGAGATGATTGGTCAGATGGATCGCTTGAAAATGACCGAGGCTATTGAACATTGGAAGGCACAGGGGTTGGACTATTCAAGAATCCTGACTAAGCCCGAAGTCGATAAAAACGTCGCCGTGTATCAGTGTGAGAAACAACAGCACGGTCTGGAAAATGTGCTTGATCGTCATATGCTAGCACAGGCAAAAAAGGCACTGCAACAGGCGCAACCCGTTCAAATCGAAACCCGAATATCCAATGTAAATCGTGCCTTTGGAGCAATGCTGTCCGGAGCGGTTGCCCGAAAATACGGCCATCAGGGTCTTGCCCATGACAGCATCACCATCAAAGCCAAAGGCACTGCCGGTCAGTCGTTTGGTGCATGGCTTGCCAAAGGCATCACTATCGAGCTGGAAGGTGAAGCGAATGACTATGTTGGTAAGGGTATGTCGGGAGGGAAATTAATTATTTATCCTCCAGCGGACAGTGGTATCGGTGATGCGCGCGACAACATTATTTTAGGCAATACCGTACTTTATGGTGCGATTAGTGGCGAAGGCTATTTTAATGGGGTGGCTGGCGAACGATTCTGTGTGCGTAATTCCGGGGTGATTGCCGTGGTAGAAGGCATTGGTGATCACGGTTGCGAATACATGACTGGTGGCGTTGTGGTGTGCTTAGGTTTGACCGGCAGAAACTTTGCCGCAGGGATGTCAGGCGGAATCGCCTATGTCTTGGATGAAGCCGATCAGTTTAACTTGTATTGCAATCAGCAGATGGTGACATTGGAAGCGGTTGATGAAGATGTTACCGATGAAAATAGCGATAATTTGCTCGAAGCCGACGAGGCGCGACTGCAACAGCTTATTGGTCAACATCGGCATTATACTGGTAGCGACATCGCCAGACGGATACTGGATGACTGGCAGGCGTATCGGCATAAGTTTATCAAAGTGGTTCCGCATGATTTTCGTGATGCACTCTTGAAAAGACAGCAGACGACTCACTATGAGTCCGAAACCAAGGCACAGCAACAGGGCAAAACAAAAGGGGTAAGCGAAATGGGTAAGCGAAATGGGTAAGCCGACTGGATTTATGGAAACTGCACGACATGAGCGGCAGTATAAGGCGGTTGAAAATCGTATAAAACATTTTCGGGAGTTTGTTATTCCACTGAGCGATCAAGAGCTTGCCGAGCAGGGTAGTCGCTGTATGGATTGCGGTATTCCGTATTGTCAGAGCGGCTGTCCAGTCAACAATATCATTCCCGATTGGAATGATCTGGTTTATGCAGGGGACTGGAAACAGGCCAGTGAAATACTGCATTCAACCAATAATTTCCCTGAATTCACCGGTCGTATTTGTCCAGCACCCTGTGAAGCCGCCTGCACGCTAAACATTGAAGACCAGCCAGTAACCATCAAGACCATAGAATACAGCATCGTTGAACGGGCGTGGCAAGAAGGCTGGATACAGCCGCAAATTCCCAAACATCGTATTAGTAAGCGTGTCGCTGTTGTCGGTTCTGGCCCTGCCGGACTCGCCTGCGCCCAACAGTTAGCGCGGGCCGGGTACGCGGTCTCACTATACGAGAAACAGCCGCGCAGCGGTGGATTATTGCGCTATGGTATTCCCGACTTCAAGCTGGAAAAACATATCATTGACCGGCGCATGGCACAAATGAAGGCGGAGGGCGTGAAATTTCATTCTGGTACGCATATTGGCGTGGATATTCCAGTGTCATTTTTATTTGAGACCTTTGATGCCATCGTCCTGAGTGGCGGTGCCGAGCAACCGAGAGACCTTGAGATTGCGGGGCGGGAGTTAAAAGGGGTTCACTTCGCCATGGATTTTCTAAGAGGCAATAGCCGTAAAGTGCAGGAAAATGTCGTCGATGATGCAGACTTCATATCAGCTAAGGATAAAAATGTGGTGGTTATCGGTGGTGGCGATACTGGTTCCGATTGCATCGGCACTTCAATTCGTCAACAGGCAAAATCGGTTACTCAAATTGAAATTCTGTCTGAGCCACCCAAGCAGGAAAACAAAACCCTAACCTGGCCGAATTGGCCACACAAACTGCGAACTTCTTCTTCACAGGAGGAAGGTTGCGAGCGCATCTGGGATGTAAAAACTCGGCTATGTACAGCCGATGGCAACGACAATGTAGCGGTTTTGCAATGTGTCAAAGTGGCATGGGAACGTGTTGATGAGCAATGGCAGATGCAGGAAATACCGGGTTCGGAATTTGAGCTAAAAGCGGAATTGGTGCTACTGGCGATGGGGTTCGTGCATCCGCACTATAAGGGTCTGCTTGAGGACATGGCAGTCACGCTGGATAGTCGTGGTAATGTTAATGCGACCACAGCAGGTGAGCAAGCCTATAAAACCAATATTGACAGGGTTTTTTCTGCGGGTGATATGCGGCGCGGGCAATCACTGGTGGTATGGGCTATTCGAGAAGGTCGTCAATGTGCAAGAGCGGTAGATCGGTTTCTACAGGGGCATAGCGAGTTACCCGAATAGCTGATTGCCGATGAAAGTTGAGAATGGAGAATAACCCCGGCCTTTTGTATTGCGCTGACAAATTACCCCCATGCCCATCAATGACAGATTACTAAAAGCATTGCGCCGACAACCGGTTGATTGTACACCGATCTGGATTATGCGGCAGGCCGGTCGCTATCTGCCGGAATATCGCCAAACGCGAGCCAAAGCCGGCGATTTCTTAACGCTGTGCAAAACGCCTGAACTGGCGTGTGAGGTAACGTTACAACCGCTTCGGCGTTTTGATTTGGATGCTGCTATTTTATTTTCCGACATATTAACCATTCCCGATGCTATGGGATTGGGGCTGTCTGTTGATGAAGGTGTCGGCCCAAAATTTGCCCGCCCGCTACGCACTGAGCAGGACATAGCGCGCTTGCCGGAATTGGATATTGAGATGCAGCTTGGCTATGTGATGGCAGCAACACGACTAATCCGTCATGAATTAGCGAACAAGATACCGTTAATCGGCTTTGCTGGCAGTCCGTGGACTTTGGCAACCTATATGGTCGAAGGGGGAAGTAGCAAGGAATACCGCTATGTTAAGGGTCTGATGCACGATCAACCCAAAGTCGCAGATAAATTGCTGGGCAAAATCAGTGATGCCGTGATTGCTTATTTGAAAGCGCAGGTTGCGGCGGGGGCGCAAGTGTTAATGGTATTTGACACTTGGGGCGGGGTATTGACCACGCCCGATTATATCCGCTTTTCTTTACATTATATGGAATACATCGTCTCGGAATTAAAGTCCGACCCTAAGACCGCTGATATTCCCATCATCCTGTTCAGCAAAGGCGGTAGTCAATGGCTCGAAAAAATGGCTGATAGCGGTTGCGATGCGATTGGGCTGGACTGGACGATTCCACTGCACACAGCCCGACAACGGGTTGGACACAAGGTGGCTTTGCAAGGCAACATGGATCCTGCGGTGCTGTATGCCGCTTCCACAAAAGTCGAGCAGGAAGCAAAACGTGTATTAGATGATTTTGGCCATGCCGAGGGTCATATATTTAACCTTGGACACGGCATTCACCCGACCATCAATCCGCAACGGGTCGCCACTCTGGTGGATACGGTACATTGTTACAGCAAGCGATAAACTTAAACCGCAAAGCCAATCCACAGCTAAAATGATGCCATCGTCATTGTGATTATCCGCATCATTACTTGATGACCAGCGTTTCCTCGCCCAGCATATCCACAATTTTCACTGCGACTTTGGCATTGGTGCGAGGTAGAATCAATTCATACTTCCCTGTGACAAAATCAGTCCTTTTCTCAGGCAGATCGCTTTCCACGATAGTAAAGTTTTTGCCATTGTAGTCGGTGTCGATCAGTACGCAATCGATCTGTGCCCGAAAATCGTCAATCTGCTCGTCAAATATCGTTCGGTCAATTTCCATTCGTGCAAGGATGGTAGGGCTGATGTAATCGCTGATTTTTACCGTAGATTTCTTGCCCTTTTTGATGATTCCTACTTCCGTCTGCGCTGGTTGGTTGGTGATTATCCCATCCCGTTGAATATCACGCACGATAATTTTGTTAATCGGGTTTTTCTCCTGGGCAAGTTCTTTGATGATTTCCAATTCCGAACCGTTACAGAAAACAGCGATATTGCGTTCTTCATCCGGGCGGTTGTTTTTAATTTCATCTTTGATGATTTGAATATCCAGCCGAGTCAGCGGTTTGTTCAAATCAGTAATTTTCGCTAACTGCCCACTGACCGTCCCGTCAAAGAATAAATCCTTGCGGTCTGTTTGAATGCCATACTTTGAGATGATAATTTTCTTGAGTTCCGTCTGCTTGGCGTAATCATAGTTATTAACTCGATAATGGATAAGTCCACCCCCGTTTTGCTCCGCAAGGTCGCCGTTCTTTTCTTTAATAATACTCTGCAAACGCTTAATTGTGGTTTGGATTGCGCCTTTGTTCAAGTCCGCCATAACCCAGCGACGGTTTAGCTTTTCGGCAACGGCGGCAGTGGTGCCAGAACCACAAAAACAGTCCAGTACAATGGAACCTTCGTTGCTTGAGGCCTTGATGATGCGCTCTAAAATGGCTTCGGGTTTTAGTGTAGGATAGTCGAGTCGTTCGCTTTGTGGAAGATGCATAGCATCTGGAATATCATCCCATATATCACTAACAATTTTATTGAGATAAACAAATTTTTTATCTGAATCATGTAAATATTTTATCCGAATTGTACCATTTTCATTGCGGTAAATTCTCCCTTCTTTTTCTAATTGCTGGATGCTGTCATCGGTATAATCGCCACGAGGAGAATGATGGAACCACCTGCCTTTTTCATCTTGTTGAAGTCCGTTTTCCTTGGCCTTATAAATTGGAATTATTTTTTTTCTGTAAATCCGGTTATATACAGATGAATCCCTTTTGGCATACCAAAAAATCACATCATGATTCCTTGGAAATTGCTCAGACTTTGTTTTTGCTCCACGTCCACCGTAATTCCAGATAATTTCATTTCTAAAATTTTCTGTTCCAAATACCTCATCCAGTAAAAACCGTAGATGGTGGCTTTTATGCCAATCACAATGCAGATAAATACTGCCTTTTTCGCTCAGTAATTCGCGCAATAAAATGAGTCGTTCATACATGAATTGCAAGTAATTATCATTCGCCCAGATATCCTCATATTGCGCCTGTTCAATGAAAGTATGCCCAGCGCCAGCAAGTTTTCCGTTGTCGCCATTGCCATTACTCATACCGCGCAATTTCACCTTGCGCACATAATCCGCGCCCGAATCAAATGGCGGATCAATATAAATCAAATCAATCTTTCCCCGAAACCCTGAGACTAAAAGAGAAGATAAAATTTCCTTGTTGTCGCCGTGAAAAAGCAGGTTGTAATCCACTTGGGCAAATTCCTTATAAGACAGCTCAGTGGGCGGCTTTTCAACGCCAACGGATTCGCATAGCTGTGCCGGGAAGTGCCGCACCACATCCAGCGGCTTCTTGCCAACCCAATGGAGCATCGGACGACCTTTTACGGGCGTAATTTTGAGGGATTTTTTCATTACTGCGAGTTTATCCAATCTTTAATGGGTTTCATTTCTTTCACGTTTGGCACACTTACAACCGCATAAACAATATTATGAGACCTTTGCACGGAAGATGATTTCGCTTTCAGGCCAGGCAAAAACGCACGGAATAAGGGAATTTATGCTTATAAATGACCGATTGAGTACGTTTTTAACGCAGCATGCAGGTGAAATGGCTTTCGTGCAAAGGTCTCATTATACTTAAACTTATCCGGTTGCATCTTCTGTAACCGCTCCACTGCTTTTTTCTTTGCTTCTACCATTTTGTCACCTCTCTCATTCTCGGCTTTGACCTCAATAATGTAAAACTCTCCGGTTTTTTAACCAAAACAAAATCAGGGAAGTAGCGATGATAGCGCTTGTCCTCGCCCAGATACTCAAAATGAAAGTCAGTCTTGTTCGGATCGGTTAACCCGCTGGTGAACAGAACCGCCTCTACATCTTCAGAATTTGTATTGAGTATGGACAGAATCTGCCCAAACAGGGAACGTTCTGGTTCGCTGTCAAAGTTATACGGCGTATAGTGGAAACTTACATCGTGTTGGTCGTCATATTCTCCGCTTTCGGCAAGCAATCCATGCCCTTTCATCCGCTCACAAGTTCGCTTGAGCAAGCGCAAGCGGTGGACATAAACACCGTCCTTGTCCTTTTCAAAAGCGTCTTTCCCATTCTCGTCTTAAATACGAATCAGTGCCAGCACTTCTTTATATTTTTTCCTCAACAACCTTGTAGTTTGCCTGTTGCTTTTCAATCTGCCGAAACAATCCGTATAAGTGACCGTTTGGCATCTCGCCTTTGGCATATAACGCATTGAGCTTTTTTAATACCGGCAGCACGGGCACATGGTATCTTGAGGCGATTTTCCAGGCGGCGGTATGGCAGTCTGTGGTTTTTCTGGCGGCGGGCAGTTCTTTGGTATCGCCGGTCGGCATCAGGATTTCTCTTGGCCCCCTGAAGTCCGGGGTCAGGATACTACGCAGTACTCCCGGAACCTTTTGCGACTTCGGTTTTTTCAGCGTGATTTTTCCATTTGGTGGTTCAGCCCACACAGCCCGTTTAACTGTGCGAGTGATTTCCAGCTTCGGTAGTTTTGTTTTCAGGATTCGCAAGGTTACGTTTTCTTTACCCGCCGCTTTTTCGCTGAGTCGACTAAGACTGGTGCGGAAGTTGTCTTGCAGTTCCTTGTCCAAAATTCTGGCGTTAGCGTAATCCAGAAATATTTTTGCCAAGTGTCGATTATCCGGCACTTGTCGCAAACAGCGGGTCGCCGCTTGCAGGACGTAGTTATTGCTGGTGGTTTGTTCTTTTATCAGTGCGCAAGCAAACAAGCTGGGGCAGTTCCATCCTTCCACGCCTTTTCCTATCAGCAATATAACCCGCTTTTGATTATCAGGATTATTGAGTCGCTTGAATTCGTCAATTTCTGCCGAACTGGATGTCTGTGTATTCACCAGTATCTGCGAGACGTTCTCCCCCGCCTTGGTCATCGCCTGTTCGATCAACAAACGGGAGTCGTTCAGATGCGCTTGGGTCTTGAAATAAAAGGCGATTTTTGCCTTTGCACCATCGGCAAGCGAGACGGTACCATAGGTGTGGAAAAACTCCCGTATGATGTCATTAAAGACTTCCTGTTCTGACCGCGTTCCGATGTCGTATTGATGAATTCCATTATTGAGGTCTTTGAGAATGTTGTCCCTGATACCCTCTCCCAGCCCATACCAGACAATGACCTCTTTTAGGGTCTGTCTCTTATAATAGGGTGTTCCGGTTGTATTGACCACAGCCACTATCGGGGCTTGCTCATGGATGTAGTCGATGGTCTCGCGCACTCGTTTTAGTTTTTTAATCGTATTTCCATAAGTATGATGCGCCTCATCTGAAAAGACACCAAGGTTTGGCAGACTTGCGATTGTTTGCAGTCGTAAGTTTGCCTGTAATTCAGCTTGCTCAAAAATCTGTTGCTGCTGATTGCGTCTTCTGTTGACCCGCAAACTGATCTTCTCGGTATTGGTCACGATCAGATTGTAGCTACTGCCCGTTTGCGCTTGTATGTTCTTTCCCCTGCCCGGATATTCAATCTTTAAGTTGGCAAGAAAGTCGCGCTTGAGATCGGGTGGCAAAATCTTCTCAAAGGGCATTTCACTGATCTCACGCAAGGATTCGATGATCGTGGTGCCGGGCGCGAAGACAAAAGCATTTTTCATAAATTTGCATTTTCCATCGGGATAACGCAGAGACATGGCGAACTCGGTGGCAATAATCGCGCCAATCAGCACGGTTTTTCCGGCTCCCATCGCCAGGGCGAGAATATAACTCGGATAGGTCAGAATTGCGGCCTCATGCAACGCCTGAATTTTCTTCCCCCTGACAAAATTCAAATCCGTTTTAATTTGTTCAATAACCGTATCCACATCCGCATATCGTAGCGCATCTTTTGAAAGTGGTACACCAAGCGCATCAAACAAGGTTTTTTTATCCTTGTAATAATGCTTGTAAAGATCAAGGGTGCAAGGTGTTTTCAATTTGAGGCGGACATACCAATATACCTCAAGGGCAAAAAACTGAGGCTCACGCAGAAACTTGAGAGTTGAGTAGTCTTCTGACACTTCCAGTTGGAAGGCAAGAATTTCCCCAATCAGCGGATAATCAGCACAGGCATATCCGTTCTTGCGCCATTCGTCGACATCCTTGGCAAGGTTTTCAAATAGCGATAATTTTTTCTCTTCCATGCGTATATTATATGCTACGGTGTCGGCAATCAACCAACTTCTGCTAATTCTGATCGACTATTCGGTTGCCTTTTCCTGACTATGTTCAAATCGGGATAACTGTTCCGCAGATGCTTTTTGTTGATACTGTGATTTGTATTCGCCAAATGGCATGCCGTAAATGATTTCCCGCGCCTGATCATAATCCATTTCGATGCCGCGCTCTTTTGCCGCATTCATATACCATTTTGAAAAACAATTGCGACAGAAGTAGGCGAGGTTCATCAAATCTATATTTTGAACTTCAGGGTATTTGCGAAAATGCGCTATCATTTTTCGGAACAGTGCGGCTTCGATTTCAGTTTTTTGTTGGTCGTTTATTTTCGATATGTTAGGCATGACATTTTCTCGGTCTGTTTGATTTTCCTAGAGTTGTTTTTCAGGTTTAATTTTCGGGTTTGATTTTTCGGTAATTTTTTATAGACAGTATAAAGTGTCATCAAATTTGCTACATCGTGTTTGTCCTTGATCAACAAGATTTACGATAATCCTAACCCAATAAACAGTTGTTTTGTTAATGTTGATTCGGTCGAACCTAAAATTCAACCCCCTGGGCTGCCAGAATACCCGCATCAAAGGCATGTTTTATTTTGGTCATTTCGGTCACGGTATCAGCCGCATCAATGACTGTTTGCGGAGCATCTCTGCCAGTTAATAGCAGATGTAGCCACGGCGGTTTTTCGCTGTTGATGAAACGGGCTATTTCTTCCCCGTCAATCCAGCCGTAGCTACTGCAATAATTAATTTCGTCTAGAAGCACTAAATCAAATTTTTCCGATAGTATTTTCTGCCGACTAAAATCCCATATTTGCTGACTGGTTTTAATGTCCTGTTGCGGGTCTTTGGTGTCCCAGGTAAAACCGTCACCCATAGTATGCCATTCTATATTATCAAATTTCTCCGCCGCAATTTGTTCGCCGGTTTTCCATTTGCCTTTGATAAACTGAATCACACAGACGTTTAAGCCCCATCCAGCAGCGCGAAATACCACGCCAAAAGCACTGGAAGATTTTCCTTTTCCGCAACCGGTATGAAGCAGGGTAATGCCTTGCCTTCGTTCTTTGGTTTTCATTGTCTTGAGGTTGTTGGTTTGGTGCGCCGATATTATATTATCCCTATTACTCTTATAGAGACCTTTGCACGAAAGCCATTTCACCTCCATGCTACGTTAAAAACGTACTCACTCGGTCATTTATAAGCATAAACTCCCTCATTCCGTGCGTTTTTGCCTTGCCTAAAAGCGAAATCATCTTCCGTGCAAAGGTCTCTTATATTAGGCCACGATCACTGAGCGACACAAATTCACCGTCACCGATGACCAGATGATCCAGTAATTTAACATCAATCAATTGTAACGCCTGTTGCAGCTTCAAGGTTATGGCGGCATCGCTTGCACTGGGTTCGGCGATGCCCGACGGGTGGTTGTGTGCGATAATGATGGCAGCGGCGTTATGTCGCAGAACACTTTTTACCACCTCGCGTGGATGTACTGTCGCACCGTTCAGAGTTCCATAAAACAACTCTTCATATTCAATGACCCGATGACGGTTGTCGAGATAGATGATTGCGAATACCTCGCGATGTTGGTCACGCAACCGATGCGTAAGATATGCCGACACCTGTTTGGGGTTGGTGAGCGCACCCTGACGTTTGAGTTCCTCATCCAAAAATCGCCTACCCAGTTCCCGAGCAGCTTGTAACAGCGCATATTTCGCAGGACCAAAACCGGATGCACTGCAAATACCTTTTTCATCTGTCGTCAGAATTGCCCTTAACCCGCCAAATTCATTGATTAAGTCGCGACCAATATCAACCGCAGTTTTTCCGCGTACTCCGGTTCGAATAAATATCGCCAGCAGTTCAGCGTCCGATAGCGATTGTGCCCCTTGTTGTAGCAGTTTTTCCCTAGGCCGTTCTGCTGCGGGCCATTCCGTTATTGCCATACCCTCTCCAGTTCTGAATATCCCTAAATTAAGGTACACTCTACACTATGAACAGATCAATAACAATTCGTAAAAACAAAAGAATTCTGGTCGGTATAACCGGTGGAATTGCTGCCTATAAATCGCCAGATTTGGTGCGTCGCCTGATTGAGCGCGGCGCCGATGTGCGCGTGGTCATGGCAGAGGCGGCTGAGGCCTTTATTACGCCGTTGACCTTACAGGCAGTGAGTGGTCATCCGGTAGCGAGACATTTACTGGATACCGAGGCAGAATCCGCTGCACCGTCTGGTGAGGAAGCGGAGACATCAGGGATGGGGCATATTGAACTAGCGCGTTGGGCAGAAATGATTATTGTCGCACCCGCTACGGCAAATTTTATGGCGAAAGTGGCACATGGCAAAGCAGACGATTTGCTATCTACTTTGGTGTTAGCAAGCGAAGCCGATCTGGTTATTGCGCCGGCGATGAACCAACAGATGTGGCAAAACAGTGCGACACAGGATAATGCGCAAACCCTAAAAAATCGTGGCGTAAAAATTATTGGTCCCAGTGAAGGCAAGCAGGCTTGTGGGGAGGTCGGCCCGGGCAGAATGACGCAACCCGAGGATATTGCCCAACAGCTTTTAGGTGATGGCATTCCACAATTACTTGCCGATAAAACAGTGGTTATTACCGCCGGCCCCACTTGGGAGGCGATTGATCCGGTGCGTGGCGTGACCAACCACAGCTCAGGGAAAATGGGCTTCGCGATGGCAAGCGCAGCCAGAGATTTTGGCGCAAACGTGGTGTTGCTATGTGGACCGGTCAGTATGGCAACGCCCGCTGGCATTGAAAGAATCAATGTGCAGTCGGCCAGGCAAATGTACGAGCAGGTATTCAATCACATTGAACGCAGTCAAATTTTTATCGGTGTTGCGGCAGTCGCTGATTATCGGCCGCTACAACAGCTTGATCACAAGATTAAAAAAGACCAAGATGAAATGACTATCAGGATGGTCAGAAATCCGGATATTTTGACAGAAGTAGCCCGGCATAGTAGCGAAATATTTACCGTGGGATTTGCCGCAGAAACTCACAATCTGCTTGAAAACGCACAAAAAAAATTGGCATCAAAAAATGTTGATATGATTGTCGCCAACGATGTCTCAGGGCAAGAGGGGGCATTTGCCAACGACAGCAATGAGGCGACATTGCTTCATCGAAAAGGTAGAATCCATCTGCCAAGAACCGACAAGTACCGATTGGCAGTGCAAATCATTGAACATATTTGCCAGCTCTGTCAACACAAGTAATATTTTTGTCTGTAGCTTAAAAGCACCAATAAGCAATACCGACAACATGCGCTGGTGTCCATATCCGCATTACCATACCACAATAGAAAGTGATGAAAAAAAAGATTGATGTGAAAATTCTTGATCCGCGTATTGCCGGTGAGTTTGGGCTGCCTCGGTATGCCACCACTGGTTCTGCGGGATTAGATTTACGTGCGTGTGTGGCGCAGTCTTTGCAACTGCAACCGCAACAAACAGAACTCATTCCCACTGGCATCGCTATCCATATCGCCGATCCGGAATTTGCGGCAGTATTGATACCGAGATCGGGGATGGGGCACAAGCATGGCATCATCTTGGGAAATCTTACCGGTCTGATTGATTCTGACTATCAAGGGCAGTTATTCGTATCCTGCTGGAATCGAAGCACTAGCGCATTTACGATCAATCCGGGTGACCGCATTGCCCAGATGGTATTGGTGCCGGTCGTGCAGGCGGAGTTTAATGTGGTTGAGTCCTTTACGACAAGCGATCGCTCGGAAGGTGGTTTCGGTTCAACTGGAGGCAACGAGTTGCCTGCTTGAATGCGTTTGTTTAGACATGCGAAAAAACGAGAAACACGAACAGTACTATTGGTCGGTTTTTTGTTGCCTGGTTACCAGCTATTTCGCAACTCTCGTAGTTTCAAAAACACCGTCTGCATATCCGGGTTTGCGCCAACATCGGGAAATTTCAAACGAATCTGTTCAATAACTTCAGGGTTTTGCAAGCGAAAAAAAGTATTGAATGTCTTTTCCTGATCCAGCGTAGTTACTAGAGCATCAGTCGCATCCTGTGCTGCGATGTCCGCCAGCAAAGCCTGAGCCGCCGCATTGCCCGGTTCCCGATCCAGTGTGAATTGCAGATTGTTGTGCAAATAATCATGTCCGGGATAAATTCGGGTATTGCCAGCCAAATGCCCTAATTGATTGACAAAAGTTTGATACAGCGCCTGCGGATGTCCACCGTTATGACAGTTACCTGCACCCGCATTAAACAAAGTATCACCACAAAATAATGCCGGATCATCGGTTCTTGATAGCAGGCAAATGTGGCTCATGGTATGCCCTGGGGTATCAAGGGTTTCAAGCTCCACAGTATGACCAACCTTAATGACATCCCCCGCTTTAAGCCCTCGCGTCATCTCCGCAATGGCTGAACCGGCAGCGTGATGAGCAAGCACTTTGGCACCCGTAGCTGCAATCACTTCGTGGTTGCCGCCGATATGATCGTGGTGTTCGTGGGTATTTAGCAGTTGGGTAATTTCCCAACCTTGCTCTTTAGCACAGTCCAGACATTTCCCGTGATCCAGCGGATCAATGGCAAGCGCCTCGCCAGTTTCAGGACAAGCAATTAAATAGTTAAAATTACGGTAAGCATTACCAGTCCAGATTTGTGTCACAATCATAGTCACCCCTCATCGGATTAGAACAGACCTGAGTTAGAATGAACAGCCGCCTTCGACAGCCGTAAGATAGCACACCATTGTATAATCAAAGCACCCATCAAACGATTACTCCCCATAAAAAAACAGTTGCCCTTTAGCTCACATATCGCGCGCTTGTTTCTGCCTTTGGTTGTACTCAGTAGCATAGCCATACCGATACACGCCGCCGAGCTGATCAGTATAAAAAACGTTACCCTGATTGCTACCGACTTCGATGATGGCGACAGTTTCAAAGTCAACTCGGAGCTGAATCAATAATCGCTTCGTCACCAGATGTGGCACTCATTGAGAAAGTACCTAACCCGCATCAAGATTCGCCTTATTTAGTTCGCTTTACTGCACCCGAATTTACTTCCCTGTGCCCGGTAACAGGTCAACCGGACTTCGCACATCTGGTCATTGACTATGTGCCAAATGAGTGGCTGGTGGAAAAAAATCCCTGAAATTATATCCTGTTAGCTTCGGGAATCATGGGAATTTTCATGAGGCATGTACCGTAGAAATTGGTAAACGTTTAATCTGTGAATTGAATCCGGCATGGCTCAGAATTGGCGGATACTGGTATCCCAAAGGCAGTATGCTCATTGACGTTTTTTTCAGCAAGGAATAGTGCTAGACAGTGTGGATTCCCGAACGAAGCGTGGTAGGGTATCGGAGCAAGGGTTAGTTTATTGAGACCTTTGCACGGAATATGATTTCACCTGCATGCTGCGTTAAAATCGTACTCAATCGGTCATTTATAAGCATAAACTCCCTCATTCCGTGCGTTTTTGCCTGGCCTGAAAGCGAAATCATATTCCGTGCAAAGGTCTCTTATTAGGGTTGCTGAACCGTTATGAATGTAAAAAGTTATTGACCCAGGTCAATACCGTGTCCGAATGAGTATCGTTTTTTGTCAGTGAATGCAGGGTTGATGCATAAACTTCAGCACCAATGGTTTCTTTTCTGCGTTCGGCTCTGAACTGGCAAAAAGCCTTGTTGAATTCCGGGTGTCCCTGAATGCCGAGCATTTTATTTTCTGCGACTATCATGCTGTTTGGGCAGAAGTCATTTTCGGCGATGGTCTTAAATTGTGGCGGAATATCAACCACCTGATCCTGATGAATAACAATCAGGTTGTAGCAGTCATCGTTTAGATTTTCTGCCCCTGTCATCCAGTGTCTTTTGTCGATAATTTTTGCGCTGTGGATGCCAAACCCCCAGCCTACTTCCGCTTTTTCAGTTTTTCCGCCCAGGCTATGCGCGATCAGTTGATGTCCAAAACAAATGCCGACCACCTTGATATCCTCATCCCAACATTGCCGAATAAACACCTGAAGTGCCTCAATCCAAGGCAGGTCTTCGTACACACTGGCACGAGACCCACTGATAATGTAGCCATCAAAATCTTGTGGATTGGGCAGGCTTTCTCCTTCAAAGCAACGGACGGGTGTCAAGGCGATAGTTTGTGCTGATGGATCCAGATTGTTCTGAAACATTAGTGTATAGGTACCATATTCTTCTTGGTGCAACGGATCAATGTCGTCACATAATAAAAGACCAATGTTGAGAGGGTGGTTAAGCATGCGTGTATTATGGGTCTTATGGACTTAAAATTAAAGTGCCGGGCATACACATTTATATCGCTAACCTGATTATTGGCTTTTAGAGCATTGCTGACAGAAGCGCGGACACGTTGAGAAGGTAATGCAACGTCTGATTGATTTTGTAATGGGGTGGTGTCCCCCGGAATTGGACAAGTCGGTTTGACACGAGTTGTCGGGTAGAATGTTAGAGCGTGACAATTAGAAACAAAATAAAGAGGACGACCAGTCCAATGGGAATGAGTGCGCCAGCCCAGTCTTTGGGTGCATTCTTGCTTTCTTGTAATGATGCTTTGATGCCCGGGAAAAACCAGAAGACAAGAATCAAAGCGAAAACACCAATAATCAGTTTTTCCCAAGTTTCCATTGCTTTCGTGTTAGTTGTTCAATATTTATTGCGTAGCTTTGTACGACGAGGTAAAAATAGCATTTAGTCCTCCCCCGTGCAAATCACCCAATATAATTACATTATGATCCGTTTTCGACAGTACGAATTGTTCGGCTAGCGCTGGAAATAAACTGGTTTGTTGCGCTTTTTGTTGCACCTGTTGGCTCATTTTCGTATTCCGTGAATCATCGAATAAGAAGTCGGATGACAATCTCTTGACAAATAGAAGTAGCCTCGACCTGTATCTGCAAACCTATCAAGAGTATAGCAAAACTGACCCCCAATATTAGTCAAGTTTGATGTAAAAAGCTTCCAATTAGTGTGGAAGACAGCGCTACGAGGATTCAAATAAATAATTCTTGTCTCTCTGCATTGTAGATGAGTCTCAACATATATGTTCCAGTCTTGTGCGAGGCTGTTAGTAACAAGTTTTTGTTCCGGATCATTGTGGACATCAGGTTTGAACGTATCGGGCGCCAACACAAATGAAAAACAAAGCACCACAGCCGAAATCAACCCAATAACAGGGATCCTGAAATGTCATCCCGGAAGCAATACCGAAAGGCTACACGATTTTGTTCAAGGTGCATATTCATATAACCATACTCGCTCACATAGTAGTCGACAAAGTACAGTTGATCGAAATCAGCCGCACCTTGTTTCAGTACTTCCTTGCTTCAGCCGGGATTAAAATGGTTCACCGCCTTATGACATTCATCGGAGTCGGCAAGTTGTTGCCAAATTTGTAAAGCGTCAACAAACATGCTGTGTTGTGTTCTTGTGGTTGAGGAAAAATGAGAGAGACCTTTGCACGGAAGATGATTTCGCTTTCAGGCAAGGCAAAAACGCACGGAATGAGGGAGTTTATGCTTATAAATGACCGATTGAGTACGATTTTAACGCAGCATGCAGGTGAAATGGCTTTCGTGCAAAGGTCTCTGAGAATTATAAAGTATGCATCCCGCTGACTAAATAATCCCAGACATATTCGGTAAAACTCCATCGCACCTGAATATCATAGGTTGGGGTGTTGCTGATTTTGTGTAACAAAATGCTGGCATGACCAAAACGGGTTTGGCAACAGCTTCCTGTCATAAATATATCTGGATGTAAGTCCATAGGGCATGCTTTGGCGAGCAAGGTGGAGGAATCCGTGCCATCCAATCTGAGAACAGTGTAGTAGTCGGTAACCTCCACAATCGCACTGTGGCTACCCAACAGGGCGACTTTAAGGTTGGCGAGGGTACTGTCGGTTTCGGCTAACGGGCAATGCAATAACCATTCATTGGGTCCTAACCAATACAGCGTGGTGTTGTCCTTTTTAGTGCAGGTATGTGCTACCACTGGTAGCATCATTCCGAGGGTGGATTCGACATTGTTCACGAATTGAGGGTTATTCAATTCTCCTCTTAAATTAATTTTTCCACACCACGGTAACTCAAATAAACAGGTGTCGCCGTCTACTTGCGTTCGGTTGTCAGCGGGTGATGTAGTCCGAACTTCAGGCATTGTCATCGTTTCAACCATTTGTGCGTGCCCCTTGTTTGTCGAAAAATATGGGGTCGGTTACCGTAACTTTATGATGCGTTCCGTCGAGGAGCGCAACATCCAGCGTTTGTCCTTTGAGATTGAAACCATCCTTGATTGAAGCCAGAGCGATAGAACGACCCACGTTCGGACTCATGTAACTTGAGCTAACGTGACCGAGCATCTTCATCGGTGGTTTTGGCTGGATCGCTTGCACGATATGCGTGCCTTCAGGCAATACCAATTTCGGGTCGGCGGTGAGCAACCCGACCAATTGTTTTCTGCCCGACCTGGCGGTATCAATACGTGTGAATGAGCGTTTACCTAGAAAATCGGATTTTTTCTTGGACACGATCCAATCCATGCCCAAATCCATTGGAGTCATGGTGCCATCCGTATCCTGACCGACAATAATGAAGCCTTTTTCGGCACGCAGTATGTGCATCGCTTCGGTACCATACGGACAGATGTCATATTTTTTGCCGCTTTTCATTAATGCTTGCCATAGTGCCAGACCATATCGGGCAGGGACATTAATCTCAAAAGCCAACTCACCGGTAAAACTGATGCGATAAATTCGGGCAGGGATATTGGCAACCCTGCCTGCTTGCATGGACATAAATGGAAAGGCTTCATTATCAAGCGGCAGATCGGTCAGATCCGCCAGTAACTTCCGCGCATTAGGCCCATTCAGCGATGCCACTGCCCATTGTTCGGTTACGCTGGTTGCATACACTTCCATGTCCGGCCATTCGGTCTGCAACCATTCTTCAATCCAGTTCATTACCCGTGCCGCACCACCTGACGTGGTGGTCATGTGATAATGATTTTCGGCAACACAGGTAGTTACGCCATCGTCAAATACCATGCCATGTTCATTGAGCATCAACCCGTAGCGACTGCGCCCGGGTGCGAGCTGACTCCAAGCATTGGTATAGAGCATATTCAGAAATTGGGCAGTATCTTTACCCTGCAAATCTATTTTACCGAGGGTTGAGGCATCAAGCAGGGCACAGGAATTGCGAGCCGCAAGACATTCTCGTTGTACCGCATCATGCATTGATTCCCCACGCTTTGGAAAATAATACGGTCGCTTCCAATCGCCCACGTCTTCATACACTGCCGCATTGTTGTCATGCCACGCCTGCATCGCAGTTTTACGTTCTTGCAGAAATAACTGACGGCGATCGTGGCCAACAATAGCGCCTAGGGTGAGTGGGGTATAAGGTGGTCGAAATGTCGTGGTGCCGATTTGCGGAATCGGCAGATTGCGCAGTTTTGACATCACGGAGAGCGCATTGATATTGGAAGTTTTGCCCTGATCAGTACCCATGCCCGTGGTGGTATATCGTTTCAGGTGTTCCACCGATTCAAAACCTTCGCGGGCAGCCAATTCAATATCCGCCACGGTGGAATCATTGTGCAATTCATGAAAATGTTTTTTCTTGCCCTGACCAATAGGATGATCACAAGGCAAAATCCACAGCGGTCGTATTGGGGCTGTCTGAACAGGTGCCGGCACCGTGTCTAAGGTCAGATGATCTGTATCAAATCCGACCGCTTTAGCGGCAGCACAACCGGCATCAAAGCCTTCGCTTAAACAATCGCCTAATTGATACGAAGCCCGACACGCACCGGCAACAAAACAAGGATTGTTAATGGCAGTTTGTGCGGGCACAAAGCAGTGCAAATCATCTCGGTATTTGAGCATGCCTTTTGCCTGACTAAACAGATGCAGTGTGGGAGTCCAACCACCCGATACGCCAATCACATCACAATCAATGGTTTGCACAGAACCGACAACCGCATTGCCGTCCTCGCTCAGCGACATCACCTCTGCCTTGCGAATTTTCTGCTGAGCAAAATCAACTCCACTAATGGTAGCATTTTCGATTACCTTGATACCGAGCTTTTTAGTTTGGGCAACCGCTTCACTTTGCGGCATTGCCCCCTGATAATGAAGCTGAGAATGTTGTCTAATATCAACAACTGTCACCTCTGCACCGACATTTTTCGCATCGCTGGCAGTCAGATAGCCACTGTCGTTGTTGGTTAGGATGACAATACGTTTACCGGGTAACACACCATAACGGTTGATGTAGCTACGAAGTGCCCCTGCCAGCATCACGCCGGGGCGGTCATTGTCAGCAAATACCAGCGGTCGCTCAAAAGCGCCTGTCGCCAGCACAACCTGTTTGGCGCGAATTTTCCACAGCCGTTCCCGAGCCCATTCTTTTGACTTGCAACCGTCATTGTGCGGTTGCGGGTGTCCATTGATACGTTGATTCGCCACTAAAAAATTGTAATCGTAGTAACCGGTAACGGTTGTCCTTGACAACACGGTAACGTGTTTCATTTTGTTGAGCGAGGCCATTTTCTGCTCTATCCATTGTTGACCCCATTGGTTGTCATCACAGTCATCGTGCGATGAAGGCTCGCTCAACAATGCGCCACCAAATTCATTCTTCTCATCCAGCAACATAACTCGCGCACCGGCGCACCCTGCCGCCCAGGCAGCCTGTATGCCGGCAGCTCCACCACCGATTACCAAGACATCGCAATGGGCAAAGGTTTTATCGTAATTGTCAGGATCAATGGCGGTTGGGGTTTTGCCAAGACCGGCCGACTTGCGAATAAATTTTTCATAGGTCATCCATAATGACGCTGGCCACATAAAGGTCTTATAGTAAAACCCAGCAGGCAAAACTCGTGACAGTTTGGAGCTTATTGCGCCGAGATCAAAATTGACCGACGGCCAGCAATTCTGAGAGCTGGCGCGCAAGCCTTCGTACAACTCCACTTCAGTGGCTCTGCGATTGGGTTCGGTACGGGCACCGCTTTCAAGTTGTACCAAGGCATTCGGCTCTTCTGCTCCAGCGGAATAAATTCCGCGCGGTCGATGGTACTTAAAACTGCGTCCAACCAGATAAACACCATTGGCTAACAAAGCGGATGCCAGCGTATCTCCCGGGTAACCTTCGCAGGCTTTATTGTCGTACCAAAAGCGAATGCGCACGCTACGGTCTAGGTTGCCACCCTCAGCCAGACGATTAACTTGTTGTGTCATAGCTTGATTTCGGTTTCTAATTTCGGCTTGGGTTCGCCGGGTTTATAGGTGGCGTAAATGTGATCGGTTACGGTATTGCGCGCGACATTGAACCAACGTCGGCAACCGTGAGTATGTAGCCATCTTTCGTAGTGCGTACCTTTGGTGTTAGTGCGAAAAAAAACGTAGTCGCCCCATTGTTCATCTGATAATTGGTCGGGCTGTTCGGGACGCACGATATGCGCTTCACCGTAACAACTGAATTCGGTTTGGTCACGCGCACCGCACCACGGGCATTTGATAATAAGCATCTAGTGTGCCACCGCTGCTGCCGCGCCTTCGTCAATCAAGGCACCGCTGTTGAATCGATCAATCGAAAAAGGTTCGGCGACGGGGTGCATTTCGCCTCGGGCAATGGAATGGGCAAAAACATTTCCAGAGCCTGGCGTTGCCTTAAACCCACCAGTTCCCCAACCGCAATTAAACAACAGATTTTTAACGGGTGTTTTGGAAATTAACGGCGAACGATCAACCGTAACATCAACGATGCCACCCCACTGTCGCAACATTTTCAGGCGCGAGAATATCGGATAAAGCTCAATAATCGGGACGACGGTTTCCTCAATAACATTGAAGCCGCCACGTTGGGAATAGGAATTATAAGTATCCGACCCCGCCCCGATAACAAGCTCACCCTTATCCGACTGACTAATATAGGCATGAATACTGCCCGACATAACCACGCAATCCAGTATCGGCTTGATCGGTTCTGAGACAAGGGCTTGCAATGGGAAAGACTCAACCGGCAAGCGAAACCCCGCCATTTCTGCCAGTACGCTACAATGTCCAGCAACCACACAGCCGATTTTTTTGGCACCGATAAAGCCACGACTGGTTTCAACACCGCGAACGGTATTGTTGTCGATTTTGAATCCTGTCACTTCACAATTTTGAATAATATCCACGCCCATTGCATCGGCAGCCCGAGCATAGCCCCAGGCGACAGCATCGTGCCGAGCGGTACCGCCACGCTTTTGCAACAACGCGCCCAACACCGGATAGCGACACGCAAGGTTAATGAAGGGCACCCGTTCCTTAATCTGTGCGGGACTTAAAAATTCTGAATCGATGCCATTGAGATGGATGGCATTACCACGACGACCAATCTCCTGCATATCATGGACGCTGTGTGCGAGGTGCAACAAACCGCGTTGCGAGAACATCACATTATAATTAAGGGCTTGGCTCAGGCCTTCCCAGAGTTTCATGGCATGTTCGTAGATCGCGGCAGATTCATCCCACAAGTAATTGGAGCGCACAATGGTGGTGTTGCGACCGGTATTGCCACCCCCAATCCAGCCTTTTTCGATAACTGCCACGTTGGTGATACCGCATTCTTTAGCCAAATAGTAAGCCGTAGCAAGACCATGACCACCACCGCCAACAATCACCACATCGTATGCTTTTTTGGGATCAGGACTGCGCCACGCCCGTTGCCAATGCTGATGATAACTCATCGCATTCCGAAGCAGGCTAAAAATGGAGTAACGGTTCATGTCATTATAAGCAACAGTTTATAGAAACTCGGAAAACAAAAACTACGGAGTATTTATATTATATCAAAGGAATTTATCCAATAGCGACCAAGATATGACATATTCACGGGTTTTATGGTTAGGCGTAACCATAAGTTGGTGTTAGAAGTAGAGACCTTTGCACGAAAGCCATTTCACCTGCATGCTGTGTTAAAAACGTACTCAATCGGTCATTTATAAGCATAAACTCCCTCATTCCGTGCGTTTTTGCCTTACCTGAAAGCAAAATCATCTTCCGTGCAAAGGTCTCAAGTAAATAGAACTATCCGCTTTGAATAACGCAATCTGGTTTAGCTGCCACAGACGATCGGCGTAACGAACAGATGATTTACATAGCCCACGCACAACCGTCAAAATCTGACAGCTCATGCGGATAGTGATAGAATGGTACGGTGCGTGGGCGATTACCGACTCGCTATGAATAAATGCGTGACTAAATGCCGCTATAAATAAATGCTATGAATAAATAATAGCGAGAGCGATAAACCCGAGAGTGATAAACCGTGGAGATAAAAAGTGGAAAGTAAAGTGTGACTGAAGGTCTTCAGCTTACCGTTGAAATGGGTGCTGTAATGGTGATTCTGCTAGTAACCATTTGCGTATTTGCTTTTGACCTTGTTCGGGTTGATGTGGCAGCCGTTTCGGTGATGGTGTTAATTGGGCTGACGACGCTGATTCCCGGCTACTCGGGCATGGTCGCGCCACACCAGTTGTTTAGCGGATTTTCCAGCAATGCGGTTATTTCTATCATTGCGGTTATGATAATCGGTGCTGGACTCGACCGCACTGGGGTGATGGGTAAACTGGCTAATAAAATTCTTAAAGTCGGTGGCAATACCGAAGGGCGGGTGATTATGATTCTTTCCAGTGTCGTTGGATTGATTTCCAGCTTCCTGCAAAATATCGGTGCTACCGCATTATTTTTGCCGGTGGTCAATCGGATTGCGCGTCGGGGAGAGCTTGCGATTTCGAGATTGCTCATGCCGATGGGGTTTTGTGCTATTTTGGGCGGCACGATAACCATGGTCGGTTCCAGTCCTTTAATCTTGCTCAATGACCTGATTGAAAACTCTAACCGAGCGGTGCCGGAGCGAGCAATAACCATAGAACCCTTTAGCATGTTTTCGGTTACGCCGATTGGGCTTGCCTTGCTTTTTTGCGGGATTTTCTATTTTGTGTTTCTTGGGCGGTTTGTGTTGCCGGTGATCAAGGATAAGCCGGGTGAGTCGGGTAGTATGCTGAAATACTTTAGCGAGGTGTACGGGATTGAGGGAGATGTTTATGAATGTATTGTCACCAAGCAAAGTTCATTGACAGGGCGGACGCTTTCCGAAATTGACGCTGCCGGCAGAGCCGGGTGGATTGTGGCAATCAGAAACAATCATGAGTTGGTGGTCGCGCCACGCGGTGATACCGAATTTTTAGATGGCAGTGAGATGGCGATTATGGGACGCAGAGATGCAGTTTATGAATTTGCTGAAGAATACGCATTGCAGATAAAAAATGAAATGGATGTGTTTGCTGAAGTGTTAAGTGCAAGTAGTGCGGGCATTGCGGAGGTCGTCATCCCTCCTGACTCATCAGTAATTGGTAAATCATTACGCGAAGTCGAATTAAGGAAACACTATGATGCGACAGTGCTGTCTGTTTTTCGTGCCGATGATGTCATTGATGATGGTATTCCTGAACTGGTGCTGCAATCTGGGGATACTTTGGTATTACATATCAAGTGGAGCGATTTGAGTGCAATTGTCGATGCCAGAAATGACTTTGTTGTGGTTACCGACTTTCCGAGAGAGGATGAGCGACCCGATAAACTTAAATTTGCGGTAGCTTTTTTTCTGCTCACCCTGTTCCTGATTATATTTACCGATATGCACTTGTCTGCTGCGCTGATGACCGGGGCGGTGGGTATGATTTTAAGCGGGGTTATCAACATTGAAGAGGCCTACCACGCCATAGGCTGGCAGAGCGTATTTCTGCTTGCCAGTTTGATTCCACTTGGCATTGCCGTTGAAAACAGTGGCACTGCGATGTGGATTGCACAACAGATTTTATTTTATTTTGATGGTGTGCCCATCTGGGTATTGCAAACGGCGATTGCGATACTGGCATCGGTATTTACGCTCGTCATATCCAATGTCGGGGCAACGGTATTGCTGGTGCCATTGGCGATCAATATTGCCATCGGAGCGGGTACTAATCCTGCCGTATTTGCGCTGACGGTTGCGCTTGCCACTTCCAATTCGTTCCTTATTCCCACGCATCAGGTGAATGCGCTGATAATGGGGCCGGGCGGTTATCAGGTGGCAGATTTTCTCAAGGCGGGCAGTATTATGACGGTTATGTTTATTTTTATTGTCGTGGCAATGCTCAACCTATTTTACTTGTAAATGGGCTGCAAATCCCATTGTTCGTGCCCCATTATTTGTCCCACACAATCCTTAATTTTTCACGACATCGCCATGAAAACATGTAGATTTATTTTGCTGATACTCGGCTGTTATATCACTATGGCAGCGACACCCGGACATACGGTTTATGCGCATCACTTACTGCCGCAACATCAATTGCAATGTAGTAATAATTTTCCATGTCCGAAAGAGTTGCAACGTCGGGTTGATTTTTGGATACAGGTGTTTAAGGGTTGGGGCAAAGAAATAGCAATCTTTCACAATCCAAATGTTCCGGAGCAGGTGTATTCTGTGGTCAATACGGGTGCAGGTTGCAGCAACCGCGTGTCCAAAAAAATAAAAAAAGAACGCAACAGGTTAAGCGTGGCACTCGGCAATGTTGCCGCGAAAATGGAGTCAGGCAGTCAACTGAAATCACCCGAAGAGATACATTTGACAGCATTGTTTAACACACAAACGCCCAAACAAATTCGCTTTGCCAGCACCGTAGTGCGTTGTCAAAGTGGTGTCAAGGATGGGTTTCTGAAAGGCTTGCAACGCTTTAATCGCTATAAATATCTGGTGGACACGGTATTGAAGCAATATCAACTTCCTGCCGAAATACGTTATTTACCTTTTGTGGAATCTTCTTATGATCCGGCAGCTTATTCTAAGGTGGGCGCAGCAGGTATGTGGCAAATTATGCCGAGAACGGCGCGAACTCTGGGGTTGGAATTAAACGCGGCTATTGATGAAAGACTCGACCCGGAAGCAGCAACCCATGCGGCTGCCAGATATTTGGTGAGATCCAGAGACTCACTCACCGAACTTGCAAGAACCATAGATCCGAAAATCACCGAGCAACAAATCAACCCATTTATTATTACGTCTTATAACTACGGTTTGAACGGTATGCGTCGGGCGATTACGCGGGTCAGGCCCGACTATTTAAGTGTATTGAAATACTACAAATCGCCGCGCTTTCGAGTTGCCGTAAAAAACTTTTATGCCAGTTTTCTGGCGGCGCAGCATGTCACCTTAAATGCGCAACAATATTTCGGTAGTGTCGCTGAATATGAACAAATTCAATACCAAACGCTGGTGCTGAAGCAGGCAACTTCTTTGCAACGCATCAAATCGGTGTTCAAGATAACGGAGTCCCAACTGAAACCGCTCAATTTAGGATTGACCCGATTTATATGGAATGGTTGGCGCATGATTCCGGCCGGCTACCCGTTAAAACTACCACCATCGAAGCACGACAACAAATATAAAACGGCTATTGCCAAATTAGCCGCCATGCCGCCTGAAACCATTGTGCGCGGAGCCGGCAATTATGTCGTCCGTAAAGGCGACACTGCCTGTGGTATTGCTAGAGCGTTGAAGGTAAATTGTCGGGAGTTAATCACGGGCAATCGGCTCGGCAGAAAAGCACTGATTAGAATTGGGCAGAAACTATCCATTCCCGGAGCGTCTATTGTCGTTGCCAAGGCTGACAGTAAAGGTAGTAATAAACCGGTGCTGGTCAAATCCAAACAACGACAAACCGATAAGATATACCGTGTCAAACGTGGCGATACCGCCTGCGCTATTGCCAGACGCTTCAATGTCGGTTGTCGTGTCTTAATCAGCGTCAATCATTTAGGTCGAAAAGCGGTTATTTATGTGGGGCAGAAACTGACTATTCCGGGAATTGTTTCGCAAGCACCTAACCAGATAGCGAATCTGGATGAAAACAACCGCTACCGAGTGCGTGCCGGTGACTATGCCTGTTCCATAGCCGCACGCTTATCGGTAGATTGTTCGGCACTTCGGCAGTTAAACAAGCTGAATAAAAAAGCCACCATTTTTCCGGGTCAAAAATTGAAAGTGCCGGGATTAGAGCTGCCGGATACCACAGAAACAGCCGCACAATTGGCCAAGGTTGATCTGGAAACGGCCATCGCTGCCACCGTCAAACAAGCGGATAGCACGGACAGCAAAATCGGCAATCAGGATAGGGTGTATTCGGGATTATCCAATTTACTAGACACGTTACCGAATTTAAGCATCGCCATTTCCGGATCACCTGAACAACCGCTTTACCGAATTCGGGTTGAAGCCGACGAAACGCTCGGACACTATGCTGACTGGCTCGGCATGGACTCAACAAAGGTGCTTAGAAGATTAAATAAATTCTCTTACAAACAGACTTTGCCAATCGGAAAAATGCTGCAACTTCCGACAATTTTGGGCGATCAAGTTACCGCATTTGAAGCTAAGCGTATTGAATATCATCAGGTACTCAGCGAAGCATTAAAAGAGCATTATTCGCTAACGGGTATTGAGCGATACACGGTGCAAGCCGGAGATTCAATCTGGTTGTTATCCAGACAATCCGGATTTCCGTTGTGGTTGCTATATCGGTTGAATCCGAATTTGGAGTACGCGAGTCTGAAAATTGGACAAGAAATTTTACTGCCGAAACTACAACCGAAACGATAAATGGAAAAGTAACTCGCCAATTGCCGATAACAGAAACAGCCCAGTATTTTGGCGAGCATTACGTTAATTATCGCCCTATGTCAATCAATGGTAAACGCGCATCAGGCAATCGGTAGTTGCGCATCGTTGCTCCATTCTGACCAAGAGCCGGCGTATCCACGGATAGCGTCAAAGCCCAGCGCTCTGAGCATGACAAAGCTGTGAGAAGAGCGTTGGTGGGTCTGGCAATGAACAATAATTTCATCGGTTTTGCCGATACCGCGTGTTGCGAGCAAAGCGCGTAATTCCTGATCAGGCTTGAATCGGCGACTGTGGGTTTCATCAATGCTATCAAGCCAGTTCAAATTGACGGCACCGGGGATATGCCCTTTTCGTGGTGAAGCTGATTTCAGACCGTGGTATTCCTGTGGTGAACGCGCATCAAGAATTGTTATATGCGGATTGGTTAAGGCCTGTAAGACATATTCACGGTCGGCACAGACGGCTGGATTGATGTTGGCATCAATCGTGCCGACAGTCGCTGTGTTGGCGGTGGTTTGTACGCTTAACCCCTGATTCTGCCAAGCGCTCATGCCACCATTGAGTAATGAATGCGCGGTGTGACCGACGGCTTCCAGCGTCCATAATAATCGACAGGCATTGATATTATAAGCATGATCGTAGGCGATAATATGGCTATCGCTATGAATGCCAGAGGTGCGTAGCGTTTGCTCAAGACGCTGTGGGTCGGGCAGTAATCCGGGCGCAGGGGGTATTCCCAAACGTAGCTGTCCGACTTCCAGATGTAACGCCCCCGGGATATGTCCCTGTTGATATTCTGTGGCACTGCCCAAATCGACAATGACCAGATTATCCATCGTCAACCCGGCTGACAGTGCGTCAGGTTCTGTGATATAAGGCAACATTATTATTGATTAATCATCATCAATTTTTTAACTTTCAATTCTTAATCACCCCATTGACCATGTCGAGGTTTTACAAAAAACTGACCGATAGCTGGCAACAGCAGAATTCTCTGCTGTGCGTTGGTCTTGATCCTGACATCGACAGGCTACCTGATGCCATTAAAAAGGAAAAGCAACCACTTTACAAGTTCAACAAAGAAATTATTGATGCCACCGCGTCATGGGTTTGCGCTTATAAGCCCCAGGTGGCGTATTACTCGGCAGTCGCTGCCGAAGTTGAATTAGAAAAAACCATCCGCTATATACGCGCGCAATACCCTGACATTCTGGTCATTTTGGATGCCAAGCGTGGCGATATTGGCACTACCGCACGAATGTATGCGAAAGAGGCGTTTGAACGCTATCAGGCTGATGCGGTAACGGTCAATCCTTACATGGGCGGGGATACCCTGGAGCCGTTTTTGTGCTTTGAAAATAAAGGTGTCATCGTACTGTGTCGAACCTCCAATCCGGGTTCAGGTGATTTTCAGCAACGGCTCAGTAACGCGCGGACACTCTGTCAGCATGTCGCTTATCTGGCAGCCTCGCAATGGAATAAAAATAACAATGTGGCTTTGGTGGTCGGCGCGACCTATCCCGATACGATCAAGGAAGTGCGACAAATCGCAGGTAATATGCCGCTACTGATACCGGGTGTGGGTACGCAAGGGGGTAATCTGCAAGCGATACTAAAAAACGGCTTAACTCAACAAAAAAACGGCTTGCTAATCAATGTCTCCAGAGCGGTGATATTTGCAAGTAGCGGCGCAGATTTTGTCACGGCGGCGGCTAATCAGGCACAAAGTATATGTCAGCAGATCAATCAATATCGGGCTGCCATAGAGAATTGAGAATACCCCGATGATCTTGACCGTTGCGACATACTCGGTGTTGCCCTCCCCTCTCTGGAGTGGTATTACTTATATCCATAGCAGTTGGTTGTGTTGAGTTTTTATAGAACCGCAAGGACAAATTGAACATTGAGAAATATTGGTTTATTCATCACTTGTTTGGCCGATTTATTTCGACCACAGGTTGGTTTTGCAACAGCCCGATTGCTTGAGCAATACGGTTGTCAGGTCTCGGTACCGCCACAAAGTTGTTGCGGGCAACCGGCATATAATAACGGTGATGATGGCAAGGCACGGGTTCTTGCAACAAACCTGATTAACACCTTTGAAGAGTTTGATTATGTAGTTGCTCCTTCTGGTTCCTGTGCGGCTATGGTTAAGATGCACTATCCAAAACTGTTAGGCGATGACCCGAATTGGTGCGAACGTACTCAACATCTGGCGGATAAAACCTATGAACTTTCGCAATTTCTGGTTGAGGTCATACCAGCAAAGCCCGCATTAACAGCGCCTCAGTTTGCGACGAATAAAACAATTACTTACCATGATTCCTGCTCTGGATTAAGGGAACTGGGGATTCGTTGGCAACCGCGAAAACTGTTAAGTCAGTGTGTCGGCATCAACATTGCAGAGATGGACAATTCTGAAGTTTGTTGCGGATTTGGTGGCACTTTTTGTGTCAAATACCCGCAAATATCAACACGTCTGGCAGATAACAAAATTTCAGGGATTGAGCATATTGAAGCAGATATTGTGCTTGGTGGCGACCTCGGTTGCTTAATGAATATTGGCGGGCGGTTAAGCCGCTGCGGGAAGCAAACTCGGGTGTTTCATTTTGCTGAATGGTTGTTGGATGAAGAACCTAAAGTCGGCATTGCACAAGCGCGGGTAGAGGCAATGACCCACAAATGCGCTCAAAGACATAGCAACAAGCGATAAACGTGGAAGTCCGATCACAACACTTCAAGTCAACGTCCAAAGCTGCTTTGCTCAATGAGGATTTGCGTTCAGCACTCAGTCGAGCAGAGGGCGGATTTGTGCACACCCGAAAAAAAATCATTGCCGAGCTGAAAAATTTTGAAGCGTATCGAACATACGGAAAGCAAGTTAAGACGCACACGCTAAAACATCTGCACTATTACCTGACCCAATTTGAGAGCAATGTTGTCAAAAGCGGTGGGCAGGTGCATTGGGCTAAAAACGGCGCACAGGCGAATAAAATTATTCTGGATATTTGCGCGCGCACCCAAGCCAAAAAGATAACCAAAGGCAAGTCGATGGTTTCGGAGGAGATGGCAACCAACCAGTCGTTGCAAAATCAGGGTTATGAAGTCATCGAAACCGATCTGGGCGAATATATTATTCAACTGGCTAATGAATCACCCAGTCATATCATTGCACCGGCTGTTCATAAATCCAAACAAAATGTTACCGATCTGTTCCATAAACACCACGCCAGACTCGGTTATGCTCAGCCGGTTACCAAGCCGGAAGAGATCGTCAATCAGGCGCGACAAATACTGCGCGAGCATTTTTGCAGTGCCGATGTTGGCATCACTGGCGCAAATTTTTTGATCGCGAATACCGGTTCGGCAGTGATTGTTACGAATGAGGGCAATGGTGATTTGACTGCCTCTTTGCCTAAGGTGCACATCATTACTGCCAGTATTGAAAAAGTAATTCCTGATATGGTTTCACTGGGAGGCTTTCTACGGCTACTTGGTCGCAGCGCAACTGGTCAGATTATGAGTGTTTACACGACCCTGTTTAATGGTCCCATGCGTAAAGAAGATTTGGAGGGTGTTGAGGAATTTCATGTCGTATTATTGGACAATGGTCGCAGCGAAATACTGAACAGTGAATATCAGGATATTCTGCATTGTATCCGCTGTGGAGCCTGTTTGAATCATTGCCCGGTTTATACCAATGTTGGCGGTCATGCGTATGGCTGGGTTTACCCGGGACCTATGGGTTCGGTGCTAACACCGCTATTAGTCGGGCAAAAAAAAGCAGTACACCTACCCAATGCCTGTACTTTGAATGGTCGCTGTCAAACGGTTTGCCCGGTAAAAATTCCCCTGCCATCATTACTGCGCCAACATCGAGCAGACTTGACACAAATGGGGGGCATATCATGGGCGCAACAGTGGGGTCTGTGGTGTTGGTATTCATTGGCAAGCAGGCCTAAACGATATAACCAGATTATGCGAATACTGATTGCCATTCTGGCAAGACTGCAATGGCTTAAATCAATATCTGCTCGGGGGCGATTTCGCTGGTTGCCACTGGCTCGAGCATGGACAGCGACACGAGATTTCCCTGCCCCTGCCCAATCCACTTTTCAGCAACTATGGAAAACCGCGCACAACGAAAAAACCACAAAAAAACACCGCAATGAGCACTAATAATACGCCTGCCCGCACAACCATACTATCAAAAATCCGTGACAAAATTGGTGATAACCACAGCGCATTAAATGCGGGGTTGGTGGAGGCTTGTCCCGATTTTTCCATTGCGCTACCACAACCGGATTACGGCTTTGACATTGAAGCCAACAAAACCGATTACTTTGTTTCCATGTTACAGCAGGTGCATGGTAGCTGCGAGATACTGCCAAAATTAGAAGCGGTGCCGGATGCCGTAGCGGGTTACCTAACGAAATCCGCTGCGCCCTTACACGCTGTTATTGCGGGTGATGAAAAATTGACGCGCTTGAACTGGGCAAACATTGTAGTCGAAGCGAGAGTGGCTGAAAAATCTGACCACACTTCAATTACGCTGGCATGTGCCGGCATCGCAGAAAGCGGAAGCATCGTCATGCTGTCCTCACCCCAGTCTCCAGTCACTCTTAATTTTCTGCCGGAAATCAATATTGTCATTCTTTTGGAAGCACGATTGCTGGCAACAATGGAACAATTCTGGCCACAGATAAAAACACAGCCTCGGGCAATAAACTTCATCACCGGTCCCTCAAAAACGGCTGATATTGAACAAACCCTGGTTTACGGCGCTCACGGCCCCAAGCAGTTGCACGTCATCATTGTTAAAAACCCATCTCTTTGAAGTTCACCAACATCCCAGCAATCTCACTGCCAAATCATAGAAAACACAGGGTTATCCTTTATATTTTTGACAAAATTCGAGACGCATGCTGTTATTGAGAATCTGCCCAAATCTACTGTTTTTATGGGTGTAGCGACATCACAACTTTCATCAAGAAGAAACTGGCTAATTTCAAAGTACCCAAACAGGTCTATATCGTGGACGCGCTACCTCTACTAAGCGATATCCATGTAGCGATGCGTCGCTCTGCGACCGCCCTCAACAGGGAAATATTTTTGAAAGGGCGAATGATTATTTACCCCTGCGCGTAATGCAGAATTGATAAACTAATCCAGCTCAATATCCACCTTAAACCCGCCCTTATCATCCATCGTAAATAGTCCGTCTGTAACGGCGTAGCTCCATTTTGCACTACGCCGTAATCCACCCAGCGGATACATGTGGACACCGCTAATGCCGGAATCCGCATCGTTCGCCTGATACGCTGCCAGATCGGTGACCAGTTTGTCCGGGGTGTTGACGACCAGCAATTTGGTAACATTTCTGGCTTGCTTGGTGAGAAATTTCATTGAGGCACCGATGCCGCAAGCTTTGGCATGTAATAACAGTGTTTTTAATGTCGCTAATCCGGGAAGGCCGACATGGATGGGCAATTTATTACCCGCTTGCTGTAACATTTTGTCCCAGGCGATGATGGGTTCTGCGGCAAAGACAAATTGAGTGACCAGATACATTTCAGCATCGGTTTTATTCCGAAACGCATTTTTCCACTTAATTGCCGCTGCAATCGCCTGATCGGACATATCGGGACTGCCTTCGGGATGCCCTGCCAGCGCGATACGCTTTATCCCGTGTTTGTCGAACAAGCCTGAATCAAGCAGTTGCATGGAATCGCTATAGATTCCTATTGGCTTATCAACCGCACCGGCAATACATAATACCCAGTCCACATCCGCCTCTGCGGTGACCCGTGCCAGATTTTCATTCAGGGTTTTTGAATTGCTGATGCTGCGTGCGGCGAAATGTGGAACCGGAATAAAACCTTCATTGCGCAACCGTGTCGCCACTGCCACAGTATCATTAAAATCTGAGCCGGGCAGGAAAGTAATATATACCACGGTTCCCGGGCGCAGGTGTTCTCTGAAATCAGCAATTTTTGCGGCGGCACCGGGCGTGGTTTCTGCGGTAAATCCGCTTAGAAAGTGCTGAATTTTTTGTGGCGTTGACATAGCTTATCCGTTATCCGTTATGAGTACATTGATGGCTGCGGATTGTATCAATTTCCAAGCGGGAATTGTATCCGTTTAAGAGTGAGTGAATGGTTGTTCGCTACCCTGACAGATTTGGGCATGGTGGCGGTGATTTATAGTGTTTAATTGCATCAGCTTACCCATTTCGTAATGTGTAATTGGTACAATTCCCACTTCGTAATTCGTAATGTGCACAGACACGGTGATTAGCAAACAACAATTCAATCAATTCGCCGATGTCGGTTTTAATCGGATTCCCTTGGTGCGGGAAATTTTGGCTGATCTGGAAACGCCTCTGAGTACCTATCTCAAACTTGCCCATAAGCCGTTTAGTTATTTGCTGGAGTCGGCGCAGGGTGATGAAAAGTGGGGTCGGTATTCTACCATCGGCTTGCCCTGCCATAGACGTCTTGAGGTGCGCGGAAAAACGCTGAGTTTGTTTGCGGATAATCGTCTGATTGAAAAACGCCAGTGCCATAATCCGTTGGAAGAGGTGCGACAATTCCATAAGCAATACACGGTTCCGGAGCTACCTGAATTGCCCCGATTCAGCGGTGGCTTGGTTGGGTATTTTGGATACGATACGATTAGTTATATTGAACCACACTTAGGTGCTAATGCGGTTAAAGATCCGCTTGATGCACCGGATATTTTGTTGATGGTATCCGAAGAATTGGTAGTGTTTGATAATGTAGCCGATAGATTGTATGTGGTTGTGCATGTTGATCCGCAAGCACAGCAGGCATGGCAAGCAGGTAAACAGCGATTGCAGACCTTGATTAGCCGACTCCATTCCGCTTCGTGTCATGCTACGCTGGATCCATCTGCGCACGTTGCCGACGCGGCAGTCACCAAGCAGCCAGCCAGCCAGCCTGTCAATGAATCCAGTTTTCAAACTTCTTTTTCGCAAAGCGAGTACGAGGCGGCTGTGCAACAATGCCGTCAATATATTTATGATGGCGATGCTTTCCAAATCGTGCTGTCACGCCGTCTGTCTTTGCCGTTTACGGCAGCTCCGCTGGATTTATATCGTGCGCTACGCACACTGAACCCGTCGCCCTATATGTATTACTTGAATCTGGGGGATTTTTGCATTGCCGGTGCTTCACCTGAAATACTGGTGCGGCTAGAAAACGGTCAAATTACCTTGCGACCCGTTGCTGGGACGCGCCCGCGTGGCGACAATGAGGCGCAGGACAGGGCACTGGCTGAAGAGCTGTTGTCGGATCCTAAAGAGCTTGCCGAACATCTTATGTTGATTGATTTAGGACGCAATGATGTCGGACGCGTTTGCAAAGCTGGGACGGTCGCAGTAACCGATAAAATGACCATCGAAAAATATTCCCATGTTATGCATATCGTCTCCAATGTTAGCGGTCAAATCAATGATAAGCTCGATGCTATTGATGTACTTAAAGCCACCTTTCCGGCGGGCACACTGTCCGGTGCACCTAAAGTTCGCGCTATGGAAATCATAGAAGACATTGAACCAGATAAGCGTGGCATTTATTCCGGTGCGATCGGTTATATTGGCTGGAACGGTAATATGGATACGGCGATTGCCATTCGCACGGCGTTGATAAAAGATCAGACCGTTTATATTCAGGTTGGTGCCGGATTGGTTGCGGATTCGGTGCCGAGAACCGAATGGGAAGAGACAATGAACAAAGGTCGTGCTGTATTCAAGGCGGTAGCTATGGTGGTTGCGGGGTTGCATAATCCACTGGATAGTGAAGATATGTGCGAGGACACAACCGAGGGTTGAGCATGTTAGCAATGATTGACAATTACGATTCCTTTACCTATAACCTGGTGCAATATTTTGGCGAGCTGGGTCAGGTGGTTTCGGTATTCAGAAACGACAAGGTCGCAATCGCCGAACTTGAGCAGCTTGCCCCGCAATATCTGGTGGTGTCGCCCGGTCCCTGTGCGCCCAGCGATGCGGGTGTTTCAGTGGCAGCGGTAGCGCATTTTGCGGGTAAGATTCCGGTGTTAGGGGTGTGTCTTGGTCATCAGAGTATCGGTCAGGCGTTTGGCGGCAATATCGTTCATGCTCAACAAATTATGCACGGTAAAACCTCCATGATAACGCATACGGGTACGGGTGTTTTTGCGGGCATTACCAATCCGTTTCAGGCCACCCGCTACCATTCTCTGGTCATCGAAAAACCTTCTCTGCCAGATTGTTTTGAAATTACGGCATGGACTGATGATGCTGAAATCATGGCGGTAAAACATAAACAGTATGCGCTTGAGGGGGTGCAGTTTCATCCTGAATCCATTGCCACTGAACATGGCCATGCCCTGCTACAAAACTTCCTACATCTACGATAGGTTTATAGTGATGGTGTTGATCAGACCATCAAATACTCGCTTATGTCAGATATACTAGGTAAAATTTTAGCGCGTAAAGCGGAGGAAGTTAGCCAACGAATGCGCCAGTATCCGTTGACCGCACTGAGGCAACAATGCGAAGTGGTTGCGCCAGTGCGTGGATTTATGGATGCCATTGCCGTGCAACTTGCGCAAGGCAATGTGGCGATTATTAGCGAGATTAAAAAGGCATCACCGAGTAAGGGGATTATCCGCCACGACTTCAATGTTGTTGAAATTGCCAAAAGCTATGCGGAACACGGTGCGACCTGTTTGTCGGTGTTGACCGATGAATACTATTTTCAGGGTAGCGATGATTATCTGAGTCAGGCGAAATCGGTCTGTGCCCTGCCAGTGTTGCGTAAAGAGTTTATCATTGATTCTTATCAGGTCTATGAGTCCAGAGTGGTTGGTGCTGATGCGGTTTTACTGATTGTTGCGGCTTTGTGTGATACGGTAATACTGGAGCTGGCAATGCTTGCTCAGGATTTGGGTCTGGATGTATTGGTTGAGGTGCACAATCAACAAGAGCTTGAACGGGCGTTGATGTTGCCGTGTCCATTGATTGGTGTGAATAACCGCAATCTCCGCACCTTTGAAACGTGCTTAAATACCACGATTGATTTGTTGGCGCAGATTCCGGATGATCGCATCGTGGTCACCGAGAGTGGTATTCATAGCGTAGCCGATGTGGCGTTAATGCGTAAACATAAGGTACATACATTCTTGGTCGGTGAAGCCTTTATGCGCGCCGACCAACCCGGGCAGAAACTGCAACAGCTTTTTGCCTGAACAATCTCGGTGACTAAACATATGACCGATACTATGAACCATGCTATGCACAATACGATGAAAATACAGGTCAGCCAGAATGCAGGCGTGAACTTTATCGCGCGAACCGAAAGTGGTCATAACATCGCCATGGATGGTGCCGCTGAAATAGGCGGTCAGGACAAAGGTGCTCGCCCGATGGAGGTGGTGCTTGCGGGTCTGGGGGGATGCAGTGCGATTGATGTTATGACGATTCTCAAGAAGTCGCGCCAGGCGGTGAGCCACTGTGAAATTGTGATTACTGCCGAGCGAGCAGAAACCATTCCGAAAGTGTTTAAGAAAATTCATTTGTTGTATCGTGTCAGTGGCGACCAGCTCAACAGTAGCAAGGTTGACCGGGCAATTTCGCTTTCAATGGAAAAATACTGTTCGGTAACGCGGATGCTGGAGCAGACTGCGACCATGTCCTTCGCCGTTGAGCTTATTCAAGACTGATATGGTTATGGTTGTTTGATGATAAAACTGGTATATATAATCCATGGATAGAATTACTCCCTGGTTTAAGCGGCATTTTTCCAATCCTCAGGTAGTCAATCTGGTGCTTGGGTTGCTGGTTATCCTGCTGATTATTTCTTTCGCGGGCAATATGCTGCTGCCAGTTATAACCAGTATCATTTTGGCTTATTTGCTCGAAGGCGTGATTAACCGATTGAGCCGAATAAATTTGCCTCGACTTCTTTCAGTCTGGTTGGTTTCTCTGCTATTTGTCTTGTGTCTTGTCGGTATGATTGTCGGCTTATTACCGGTTTTATATCACCAACTTACCGATGTCGTTCAACAAATTCCGAGTATGCTGACGCGTGGTCAGACAGTGTTGATGACCTTGCCAGAACATTATCCCGAATTGCTGTCGATTGCTCAGGCGCAGGAAATAATTGATAGCGTTCGCCAACAGATTACCAGTTTTAGCCAGAGTCTGGTTACCAGCTCTCTGTCAGGTGCGGCAAGCGTTATTACGGTGGTGATTTACGTTGTCCTGTTACCGATTCTGGTTTTCTTTTTCTTAAAAGACAAGACGCTGTTATTGCAATGGGTTAAGGGATTTTTACCACGGGAAAATGAATTGGCAGTGCGTGTTTGGAAAGACGTGGATTCACAGATAGGAAATTACATACGCGGCAAGTTCTGGGAAATCATGCTGGTATGGATCGTGACTTTTGCCACGTTTTCATATCTTGAGATACAGTATTCTATGTTGTTATCGGTTTTGGTGGGTATATCGGTAATCGTACCCTATGTGGGTGCCGTCATAGTCACCATTCCTGTGGTCGTTATTGCTTGGTTTCAATGGGGCTGGAACGGTGATTTTATCACGCTGGTAATCGCCTATCTGGTTATTCAAACTTTGGATGGAAATTTGCTGGTGCCGTTGTTGTTTTCTGAAGTCGTCAACATCCATCCTATTGCGATTATTATAGCCGTGCTATTTTTTGGTGGGCTTTGGGGCATTTGGGGGGTCCTCTTTGCGATTCCACTGGCGACACTGGTGCGGGCGATACTGCTTGCTTGGCCGAAAGAGTTTGACGAGAAAACGCGCTGACAGTGATTACCCGCAAACGGGTTTAGCACGCAAGATTTTGACACAACACGTTGTGAGAAGCATTGAAATCGCTTTCCTGCTTTATGATTGGTATGACATGCAAAGAGTATATATTGCTGAATCTTTGGTTGACGGTCAGCTGGTGATGGATCGTCTGCAGAATGCGGGCGTTGCCTCACAGTTGTTTCACCAGAACGCCTTAGGTGGGTTGGGTGATTTGCCGGTAACCCATCCTGAAGTCTGGATAAAGCGAGACATAGATTTAGAAAAAGCGATTCATATTATTAACCAGTTTGCCAACCTTTCCGTTCCGGAAAGCACGCAATTGTGCTCTCAATGTGGCGAATCGAATCCGACCACGTTTGAAATTTGCTGGTCATGTCACAGCCCGTTTTGAGCTTATTTTTAGTGACCAAGCGTGTGCTGTCGTGAGTAGAAAAAAACGGTCGCGCGACCTGTTATTTGCAGGACCCAAGCCGCCCCGAACGATGTCGGGAGGTAGCTTTTTATTGTTTATGGCGACACCGCTACTGACGGGTATGCTATTCGCTACGTTTGTCCTGGTGCTGTACCTGAATTTGGAAATTCAACACCAGTTTAGTAGCCACATTCAGTCTCAACCCGCACATGTCTATACCCGCCCGTTACAACTGACCGTTGGCATGGTATTACCCCTGACCCAACTGGCACAAACGCTGGAACGAAGCGGCTATCGTCGGGTACGGCAGATAACAGCACCTGGCGACTTCATTTATACTCAGCGAGCGCTGGACGTTTTTATTCGGCAGTTTGATAGTGGTGCTATGCGTCAGCGTACCCGGGCGGTGCGAATTGGTTTTGATGGCAACACCATTTCAAGCCTTACCGACCACGCCACCGCAAACAGTGTCGCGCAAATTACGCTTGAGCCATTATTGATTGGCAGTTTGCAATTAGGACCTTATAAAGATCGCATTTCATTAAAATTACATGAAATGCCTGAACTGCTGATAGAAGCGTTATTGGTGATGGAAGATCGGAATTTTGAATCACATATCGGCGTAGATCCCAGAGGCATTCTCCGTGCGTTATGGATTAATCTGCAACGTGGCAAAACCGATCAAGGTGGAAGCACGTTGACGCAACAGTTGGTCAAAAATCTTTTTTTAAGTCCGAAACGCACTGTGTCACGTAAGGTTATTGAGGCGCTGATGGCCATTACAATGGAACTTCGTTTTAACAAGGACGAAATTCTGGAACGCTACCTTAACGAAGTTTTTCTGGGGCAATCGGGCAACCGGGCGGTGCATGGTTTCGCGCTTGCCAGCGAACATTATTTCGGGCGCTCCATCGATCAGCTCAAGCTCCATGAAACCGCCTTGCTGGTTTCAATCATTCCCGCACCTTCATTTTATAATCCGAGAAAGCACCCTGAACGCGCCTTGAAACGGCGCAATCTGGTATTGCAAACCTTGACCGACATTGCTGCCATAAGCCCGCATACCGCAACAACTCTGTCGGCGTTGCCGCTCGGCATCATCGGACATAAAAGCGATTCTACCAGCGACTTTCCCACCTATCTTGACTACCTGCACCGACAATTACGCCAATACTATCCAAAAGAAGTGCTTGATAACAATGCGCTTAAACTATATACCTCTCTGGATACAAACATCCAGAATATCGCGCAAATGGGCTTGAGTGAAACACTGACCCATCTTGAACGACAACAGGGGATGCAATCCGGAACGCTTCAGGGTGCGGTCATTGTTGTTGACCCCAATCGCGGTGAAATACTGGCATTGGTGGGTGATCGTGTTAAGGGCTATTCCGGTTTCAACCGCGCGATTGATGCCGAACGCCCTATCGGTTCGCTGGTTAAACCAGCGGTGTATTTGACCGCGCTGGAGCAACCCCAAAAGTTTTCTTTAGCGACAATGCTTGAAGACAGCCCGCTGACGGTATTGCCGAAACACCAGACAAAAAGCCAGAGAAAAAACAAGACACAAAATGTCCGATCGTGGTCGCCACAAAATTATGACAAACAATTTCGTGGCAACATTCCGCTGTATCAAGGGCTGATACATTCCTATAATGTCCCCACCGTGCGACTGGGGTTGGAGGTGGGTGTGGATGCGGTTGTTGAAACCATACACCGTTTGGGAATCGCGCGGAATATTGCCCACTATCCGTCCACCCTGCTCGGTGCGAGCCAACATACTCCGCTAGAAATCGCGCAGATTTATCAAACACTGGCAAATCAAGGTGTACGCATTCCATTACGTTCTATCCAAAGCATTCACAATGAGCGAGGCGACATGATTGCAAAATTTCCGTTGTCAGCAAAGCGCGTAGTCGATCGAAACAGTGCCTATCTGATTGACTTCGCTCTCAAGCAAGTGGTGTTGCAAGGCACTGCCGCGAGGTTATCGCATCGTTTTGATACTGCCTCGGGTATTAGAGGGAAAACCGGCACGACAGATAATTTTAGGGATAGCTGGTTTTCCGGGTATAGTGATAACCTGCTTGCGGTGGTATGGGTCGGTGGCGACAATAATCACCCCATCAATCTGTCTGGCGCCAGTGGTGCGATGCGGGTATGGGAAAATATAATGTCAAAACTTGATTTAGTGCCCTCAGTACAACAAAACAGTGATGATATTGTTTTTGTCAAGATTGATCCAAAATCCGGACTGGTTGCAAACAAGCGTTGCCCGCAAAGGCAGCTTTTGCCTTTTATTCGAGGGTCGCAGCCACAGGCCTTTGCGCCATGTTCCGGGCTGGCTACTACAATCAAAAATTGGTTTAGAGCCAAACCCAAAACCCAATCAAAGCTGATTTCTCCCAAGTAGTGGCTATGACTTAGTGAGACCTTTGCACGAAAGCCATTTCACCTGCATGCTGTGTTAAAATCGTACTCAATCGGTCATTTATAAGCATAAACTCCCTCATTCCGTGCGTTTTTGCCTGGCCTGAAAGCGAAATCATCTTCCGTGCAAAGGTCTCTTAGCCGCATTTTATTGCCACCAGTTGCTTGCCTCGTCCACCACCATCGAATTATTATTGCTATTATTGGGTATCAACATTCTACGGGCTACGCCAATGACAACAATCTATCACAATCCGCGATGTTCCAAGTCCAGAGCAACGCTGGCGTTATTAAATAGTCAGGGTATTGAGCCGGAGATTGTGCTGTATCTGCAACAACCTCCCGATGCCCAGACGCTTTCATCGATTACCCGGCAATTAGGTTGTTCAATGAAAGACATTATTCGCGCTGGGGAAGATATTTACAAGCAACTGCGACTGGATAAAAATAATCTGACAGAGCAACAATTGATTGAAACCGTTATTCAATATCCAACGTTGTTAGAGCGACCGATTGTTGTCAATGAGGGTAAAGCGGCAATTGGGCGACCACCAGAAAACGTGCTTTTGATTATTGATGGTTAAGTCTTGGTAATTCGGGGACAGTATGATGAAAACAGTACAATTTACACGCATGGCGGATGGAACGGCAGCGGAATATGCCTTTCTGGCGGAACAGGAAGCACATTTTGTGAGCGAGCTACCGCAGCGTTTGCTGACCACCCTTAAAGCGTTGGAGCATTCTTTTGCGGGTTACCGAGTCAGTCGCCTGCAACACTCGTTGCAATCGGCTACGCGGGCTTTTTATGCGGGCGAATCGGAACAAATGGTGGTTGCGGCATTGCTACATGATATTGGCGATGCGCTGGCGCCGGTTTCGCATGGCGAAATGGCAGCCGCTATCTTACGACCCTATGTTTGTGATCGAATATATTGGATTGTCAAACACCACGGGCTGTTTCAAATGTATTACTACGCGCACTATTTCGACAATGACCGCCATGCTCGAGATCGCTATAAAAATCATCGCTGGTATCAGGCGACCATAGATTTTTGTGAAAACTACGATCAGAACTGTTTTGACCCGACCTTCAAATCAAAACCATTGTCTTTTTTTAAGCCGATAGTCGAGCGTGTTTTTGCCAAACCGTTAGCATGATGGATGACCGATTGGCGGGCGCAACAATCGGATGCCGCCGTTGTTTTCAAATCTCAAATATCAAGATTTGAAACCGCGAAAGCATTTTGCTCGATGAAGTCCCGACGCGGTTCAACCTGATCGCCCATCAATGTGGTAAAGGTCTCGTCTGCGCCGATGCCGTCTTCGATGGTAACCTGCAACAGCCGTCTGACCGTCGGCTCCATAGTGGTGTCTCTGAGCTGATCCGCATTCATTTCTCCGAGCCCTTTGTAACGCTGAATGGTAAAACCTTTTTTGGCTCTGGATATAATCCAATCTACCGCTTCAGAAAACCTAGTTAGCTCGATCTTTGTATCGCCCCAGGCGACAGCGATTTTTGCCACCGCCACCTGACTTTCTTGCACTCCCTCAACTTCCTTTAACCTTACGGCATAGGTCAACAGATTTCGATATTCGGCACTTCTGAAAAAACTATCACTCAAAATATAGGCTTCGTCTAAGCCGTATTGATAACGCCGTATCGTGAGCGCGGCTGTTTTTATATCTGCCGTGACGGTGTAGCTGGCTATATCAGCAAACTGTGCATTTAAGGCTTTCTCCAACACCTCGGAAATTCGGTTTGCGCTTTGTGCATTGAGCAAATCCTGTTCCACAATCGGTTCAATAGTCAGCAGTGTGTTGAGGACATGTTGATTGTATTTTTTCGATAAACGCCGGATGGTTTGTTGGGTTGAATTGTGTTCCATAATCAGAGATTTTAATTCCGCACCTTGCAGGACTTTGTTATTGGTTAGCGTGATGTGCGCTTTTTCCACGGCAATCTTTATCAAAAAATTAGCCATTTCCGTGTCGTCCTTGAGATAGGTTTCTTGCTTTTTCATTGCCACTTTATACAGTGGTGGCTGTGCGATATAAATATGACCGCGCTCGATCAATTCGCGCATTTGCCGAAAAAAGAAAGTCAGCAACAACGTTCGAATATGTGAACCATCGACATCGGCATCGGTCATGATGATAATTCGATGGTAACGCAATTTGCTAATTTCAAAATCATCTTTACCGATACCGGTGCCAAGAGCCGTAATCAACGTGGTTACCTCATCCGAGGACACCATCTTGTCAAAACGCGCTTTTTCCACGTTCAGAATCTTGCCCTTGAGTGGCAAAATGGCTTGAAATCTACGATCTCTTGCCTGCTTTGCACTACCGCCGGCAGAATCCCCTTCCACTAAATAAATTTCACATAATGCCGGATCCTTTTCCTGACAATCGGCTAATTTACCCGGCAAGCCACCGAGATCCAGCGCATTTTTACGTCTTGTCATATCACGCGCTTTTCTGGCGGCCTCGCGTGCCCGAGCAGAATCAACGATGCGATTGGCAATTATTTTCGCATCACTCGGATTTTCCAGTAGAAAGCTGCCGAGTGCTTCGTTGACTGCCGATTCGACAGCACCCTTGACCTCCGATGACACCAGCTTCTCCTTGGTTTGCGATGAAAATTTAGGGTCTGCGACTTTGATTGACAAAATAGCAGTTAATCCTTCCCGACAATCATCACCGCTTAAACTCACCTTTTCCTTTTTCGCCAGACCGAGATCGTTGACATAACTATTCAATGTACGCGTCATCGCACCGCGTAATCCTGCTAAATGCGAACCACCATCACTCTGCGGGATGTTATTGGTATAACAAAAGACATTTTCCTGATACGAATCATTCCACTGCATGGCCAATTCAATTTGCACACCTTCTTTCTCGGTGAAAGTGGTAAATACGGTCGGATGCAGGGGCGTTTTCTTCAGGTTTAAGTGGGTCACAAAGGCGGCAATTCCCCCTTCGTATTCAAACACGTCACCAGACTCGGTGCGTTCGTCATACAGTTCGATGCGTATTCCAGAGTTCAAAAACGAAAGCTCGCGTAGTCGCTTGGACAGAGTCTCATAATGATATTGCACATGACTGAATGTTACGCGGCTTGCCTTGAAGGTAATGATAGTGCCAGTATCCTCGGTCTCGCCAATCACTTTGAGGGCAGTCAGTGCATCGCCCTGTGCATATTCCTGACAATGAATTTTGCCATCGCGGTGGATTTCCATGCGCAGTTTCTCCGACAACGCATTAACCACAGACACCCCGACACCGTGTAGCCCGCCGGACAACTTATAAGAATCCTGATCAAATTTACCGCCGGCATGCAGTACCGTCATAATCACTTCAGCCGCACTCTTACCCCCCTCCTCGGCTAAAATTCCGGTAGGGATACCACGCCCATCATCGCTTACGGTAATGGATTCATCGCTATGAATGGTCACCTTGATTTGGCTACAATGCCCTGCTAACGCTTCGTCAATAGCATTATCGACAACCTCAAATACCATGTGGTGAAGACCAGTGCCGTCATCGGTATCGCCGATATACATACCTGGTCGTTTGCGAACCGCATCCAGTCCTTTCAGGACTTTGATACTGCTCGAATCGTAATCATTTGTCATATGCAATTACCGGCTAAAATAGAAACGATTATTCTAACATATTCTATGTTAAAAAGGATTGATTTTCATACTTAGGTTTGTCAACTTTATCCTTAAAAATTAAACAGTTGCAGTTTTCAATGTCTAAGTTTTCAATCAACCCCCGCTACGGCCGATTGTTAGCAACACATAACCTATCCGGTCTTGTAGCACATAATCTGTCCGCTTTTTATATGACCCTGAGGAGGGACATTATAGATAGCTTTGCACGAAAGCCATTTCAGCTGCATGCTGTTGTCGCCTAAAAGCGCCCACCGTTGATAAAAATGGTCTCAATCGGTCATTTATAAGCATAAACTCCCTCATTGCGTACGTTTTTGCCTTACCTAAAGCGAAATCATCTTCCGTGCAAAGGTCTCGGTATGCTAATGAATGACTACCAACAGCAACCTGCCGATATAAAACCAAAGCAGTCGGAATGAGGATAGTATGTGTTGCTATTTGTATGGATACTAACCCGTTCTGGCATAACCTTATAGTGGAGACAAATCATGCGTGAATCCAAACAGCCCGCTTCTGCACAAAGCGACTATAAACTGGGCCAGGATAACATTACCCCGTTTGGACTGGATATTCATAATCCGGTCTTTTTGGTTTCGGGGATTACTATCGTCCTGTTCGTGCTCTACACCCTGCTGTTTCAGGATCATGCGGGAACATTCTTTGGTTGGTTACGACCTGCCATTACCAACGCTTTCGATAGCTTCTTTCTGATCGCGGGCAATTTGTTTGTGTTGTTCGCGTTCGCACTCATCGTAACGCCGCTGGGGCGGGTGCGGTTAGGTGGGCAGGATGCCAAACCGGATTATAGTTACATAGAATGGTTTGCCATGCTGTTCGCCGCTGGTATGGGTATCGGGCTGATGTTTTTTGGCGTCTCGGAACCGATGTCGCATTTCGCGTCTTCTCTGGGCGGCATATCGCTGGAAAACGGCGTCCGTACCGATTGGTCGCCCCTGCAAGCAGCCGCAGGTGACCCCGAAGCTGCCCGCAATCTGGCGATGGCAGCGACCATATTCCACTGGGGTTTGCACCCGTGGGCAATTTACGCCGTGGTGGGTCTGGCGCTCGCTTTTTTTTCCTATAACCATAACCTGCCCCTGACATTGCGTTCCGCCTTCTACCCTTTGCTTGGCGAAAAAGTCTGGAAATGGCCGGGTCATGTCATTGACACGCTGGCGGTATTTGCCACCTTGTTCGGCCTGGCGACCTCGCTGGGCTTTGGTACCACTCAAGCATTGGCAGGCTTTAACTTTCTCTATGGTTGGGGGACGGGTACGGTGGCGATTGTCCTGCTTATTACAGTAATCACCGCTTTGGCTATCGTTTCCGTGGTGCGGGGATTGGATGGTGGGGTCAAAATATTATCCGAAATAAACATGATGCTCGCCGCGTTGCTAATGTTGTTTATTCTGGTCGCTGGTCCAACCACCGACATTCTGTCCACCGCCGTATCTGGCGGTATTGCATATATAAAAGCATTGCTTCCATTATCAATGCCATTCGCTCGGGAAGACAGCAACTTCGCTCAAGGCTGGACTGCGTTCTACTGGGCGTGGTGGGTGTCGTGGTCGCCTTTTGTCGGTATGTTCATTGCCCGCGTCTCGCGCGGGCGTACCGTCAGAGAATTTGTCGCCTGTGTTGTTCTTATCCCCACGCTGCTTTGTGCCTTGTGGATGGCGGTGTTCGGTGGCACTGCCATCAGTCAGGTGATAGCGGATGCGGCAGCGCCGGTTGGTGTGGTGGCCCAAGAGTTGAAATTGTTTGAGATGGTCAAGGGTTTTCCGTTCACCGGTGTGCTGTCGCTGATTGGCATTGTGCTGGTGCTGGTGTTTTTCATTACTTCATCAGATTCGGGCTCGCTGGTCATTGACACCATCACCGCAGGCGGAAAAACCGATGCCCCGGTAGCGCAAAGGGTATTTTGGTGTTCATTTGAAGGCGTAGTCGCGGCGGTGCTGTTATTGGTGGGCGGCGCTCAGGCATTGTCGGCATTACAAGCGATGACCGTTTCAACCGGCCTGCCCTTTACGCTGGTTTTGCTGTTGATGTGCATCGGCACCTGGAAGGGACTCAGCGCCGCCAACAAAGCGATTTCCTGACTAGCGATCCTGCCAGGTTTTTGATGGGCTCAGGCTCCGCTGAAATGGCGTGGCTCCGGGATTTCTCTGTTGCGTTTGCACAGGCGCAGAATATCCCGTAACAGGATGCTTATTCGAGAGACCTGTTTAGGCGAGGAATCAGCGTAACCATGCTGTGCCCAGTCACGGTCATTGCCGCCACTTGTGCCGCTTTTTGACCAGAGCGGCCGGTCGTCCAACGGATAGCCGAACTGTTTTTGACGTGGACTCCAAGGCCTTAGCTAGCGAGGCGGCAACAGGCATATTTGCAGAATTTTTAAGCAATGCCATTCAGCGACCGCCAGTTTCACAGAATCGGTTCAACAATACCATCATAATGGGCATCGCTGACTTATCAAATGCTGGCGAATCCCGGTTTTCTCGACCGCGTACTTCATTTCACTCCGGTAAACGGTTGCCGAGGTTGATGGCACGATTGCGCTGGTTTTTACGGCTCGTTATGTCAGCTACTGATTTGTAGCGCAAATTACCTTGAGACCTTTGCACGAAAGCCATTTCACCCCCATGCTGCGTCGCCTAAAAGTGCCCACTGTTGGTAAAATCGTACTCAATCGGTCATTTATAAGCATAAACTCCCTCATTCCGTGCGTTTTTGCCTTACCTGAAAGCGAAATCATCTTCCGTGCAAAGGTCTCACCTTATGACATCATCTGTGCTGTTTGCCATCAAGCTCTCAGCTTGCAGTAGTTTTCTGGTACTTCGGCGAATTTCCTGCCAGCGAAATCGTACCGAGTTTTCAACAATTTCCTTATCACGGTTTTTAAGCTCATCGGCAATGGGTGCCCAGTAAAAAAGGGCTTCAGGGCTTTGAATAAAGGCAGATTCATTGTCCGCAATAGCTGAAAAGTCACAGTGTATGAGCCGTTGTCTGAGCGCTTCGGCACTGTCGGCAAATTCAGTTGCGGCTTCATCAGGATGGCCCGTTTCCTGTAGTATGTCATCAATAATCGTGGATAAAAGCAGACAAATATCCGCGTTTGTGCTGTTACTACGCTGATGGATTAACCCACCAACATAAACGCTTAAATCCGACAGACAGGCGAGCCAGATTTGCCACTTTGCCATATTGATGGATTGTAAAATCTCTGGCTGTTCAAATAATTCAGGGTAGCGGGTGCCTGCGCGGGTTCTTAAATAGCCATACAACGAAGTTTGTGCGATATGACTTGCGCGGGTGTGTAGAAATTGACGTAGCGATACCGAGTCTGATAACGGCGGCAGTGCCTTGTTGTTGCTCAATCCCATTTGTGTGCCGACCTGTTTGGCAAGCCTTTGCCAAGCGTCTTTTGAGAATAAGTGGTGGGGTAAAGCGATCATTTTTGTCGTGAATTATACGACATTGAGAGCTTTGCACGAAAGCCATTTCACCTGCATGCTACGTTAAAAACGTATTCAATCGGTCATTTATAAGCATAAACTCCCTCATTCCGTACGTTTTTGCCTGGCCTGAAAGCGAAATCATCTTCCGTGCAAAGCTCTCACATTAACGTTTTGCATCATTGTCGCAAGCGCGGTTTTGATCGTGCTATCGGTGTTAGGATAGCGGGACTAAACATCCCGATTCCGAGAGGGGTCGAGTGGGGTTGTATGATGTCAAAGTCTCTACATCGCACATAAGTATTTAACTTCTGTTACCATAAATTAAAATTTATGTCAAGAGTGTTTTTAATTGTCATTGCTGTTACCCTGCCCGCTGTACGTTTCGTATATTTTGTCCACTTTCAACTTCGATTTACGAGGAGGATGTATGACTGATACAAATACAAGTCAAAGAGTAACTCATTGGCAGCGCACCAAGCGACTGATGATTATTACGCTCACTATATGGTTTATTTTTTCTTTCGTAGTCCACTGGTTTGCCGATTCGTTGAATGCTTTCTCGTTCAACGGCTTTCCGCTGGGTTACTATATGGCGGCACAAGGCTCCGAAATAATATTTGTTGTCCTGATTTTTTGGTTCGTCATAGCACAACATAAAATAGATGATGAAACCGGTTTTTCGGAGGATTTAGACAATGATTAAAGGTGATTTTATTGACAACCTGCCTAAGGTATATGGTTTATATACCGGCGGGTTTCTCGCTTTCGTTTTGCTGATGGCTATGTTAGAGCAGATGGGCGTTGGTGCGGATACCATCGGCATCTTGTTTGTTGCTTTCACCGTGCTCATCTATGCTGGCATCGGCTGGCTGTCCCGAACGATGCAGGTGGATGCTTACTATGTAGCTGGTCGTCAGGTACCTGCGGTGTTTAACGGCATGGCAACGGCCGCAGACTGGATGTCGGGCGCTTCATTCGTGGCAATGGCAGGAGGCATCTATTTCGGTGGACACGGCTACCTGGCGTTCGTTGTCGGCTGGACTGGCGGTTATGTTCTGGTGGCAGCGTTAATGGCGCCGTATTTGCGTAAATTTGGTTGCTACACCGTTCCTGATTTCATCGGCACACGCTACGGCGGCAATCTGGCGCGATTTTTCGCCGTTGTTGTCTTGGCTGTGGCTTCGTTTACCTATGTGACGGCACAGATTAACGCAACTGGAACTATCGCCGCACGAGCATTGCAAATTCCATTTGAGGTGGGTGTCTGGTTCGGTCTGTCAGGAATTTTGCTGTGTTCCATGCTAGGTGGAATGCGGGCGGTCACCTGGACCCAGGTTGCACAATACATTGTATTGATTATCGCCTATCTGGTGCCGGTATTCTGGATGTCCAATAAACAGGGGTTTGGGTTAATTCCACAATTTGTTTACGGTGATGCGGTAACGCGAATCGGTGAACTTGAGACATTTTATAATTTGGGTGGACTGGATGTGGTTACTGGCGCAAAGAAAGGACTCAAAACGTTGAGTGTTGCGCATGCGGCGGCGGGTGATAGCTGGAAGTTTGTAACCTTGGTGCTGTGTATGATGGCAGGTACTGCATCATTACCGCATATCCTGATGCGTTATTTCACCACGCCTTCAGTTAAAGCGGCGAGACAATCGGTGGCATGGTCACTATTCTTTATTTTCTTGCTGTATTTCACTGCACCCGCACTGGCAACCTTTACCAAACTGCAAATACTTGACCCCAATCTGGCGACCGGCATTATTGGTAAAGCCATTGCCGATGTGAATGCGCTGGACTGGGTGCAGAAGTGGGCCAACATTGGTTTTGTTCAGATTATTGACGCTAACGGTGATGGCCTGTTGCAACTCAATGAATTCTTCATGCGTGGTGATATCGTGGTATTGGCAACCCCTGAAATTGCCGGATTGCCTTATGTTATCTCTGGTCTGGTGGCTGCGGGTGGTATGGCGGCGGCGATGTCAACGGCTGACGGTTTATTGCTGGCAATCGCAAATGCACTGTCGCACGATCTCTACTATAAAATCATTGACCCGAAAGCAGACACCAAACATCGATTGATGGTGGCCCGTATTTTATTATTGGCCATTGGCGCTGCCGGCGCATTTGTCGCCAGTCTCAAGCTCACCAGCATTCTCGGTGCGGTGGCATGGGCTTTCGACTTTGCTTGCTCAGGTTTGTTCTTCCCCATCGTTCTGGGAATCTGGTGGAAGCGCGCTAACCGTCCGGGGGCATTGGCGGGTATGTTGTGTGGTTTTGTTGCCGGTAGTGCATACTTGTACTATGTTGCGCCAGCATTCCTTGGCAATGATCCGTGGTTGGGTATTGATCACTTGCGATTCGGAATCATCGGTATGCCAGTGAGTCTGGTTGCGATGATAGTGGTTTCACTGATGACCGCTGAACCGGATGCAGAAACCCAGGCAATGGTGGATGAAATTCGTGTACCGGCGGGTAAAACAGTGCTGAGTTCTATGCATTAATTTCAAACCCGTGTTGTTTAAGAGAGCCGGAGCCAATGCTCCGGCTTTTTTATTGTCAGAATAGCGTATACTGTGCGCTAGCACATCGGTGTTTTGTCGGGAACTGTTTTAAGACAAAGAGCAATAGCGTATCAATATTTTGTCAGAAATTATTTGAAGAGAGAGAATAAATGTACGGAAATTTTCCGCTTTGGCTACTTGCCATTGACTACGTTATGGGTGTCATCATGTGGACCTTGATAGGTCGATTTGCAATGGGGCTTTTTCTACCGCAGGACAGCTCGTTTTTCTTTATGCGGTTTTTCGTGCGTTCAACCAATCCGTTGTTAAGACTGTTTTCGTTCATCACCCCCAAATTTTTAATTGCACCGATTATTCCGCTCTATGTGGCATGGTTTTTTTATATGATACGATTTTATATCATGCCGTTATTGCTGGGATATTCGGTGATGGGGACGTTATCGTTTCCGTTGGAAAGCGAATTCGCTCATGGCGTTGCCAAACTAATCGGCAAGATGGTGAATTGAAGCGACATCCCGACCGCTTCAGATCGGGTAATTCGAGTGAGCAGAAAGCCCTCAGCAACTTCATTGACAAGTTATTTCATTCGGGGTATCGGTTTCTCCGATGTCGTTAGCCGGTGTTGTCAATGCGGGCTGGACGCTTGCGTTATATCCAGCCACGGTGCTTGTTATTGTGGTGAAAGTGCGCTTGCCAATTGCTGATGAGTGCTGAGTTAATATCGCTTTTTATGGGCTCGTTGCTGGCATCAACACTGCTTCCCGGTGGTGTTGAGGTGTTGCTGTATTATCTGTTTCAATCCGCTGAGTATAGTCTTGTTGTATTGCTTGGGGTGGCGACTTTCGGCAATACACTGGGCGGAATAATCACCTATTTTATCGGCGTTGTTTTGCAACGAGGACTTGCGGAATTTAGCTGGCATCAGCGTATTCAGCGCGCATTCAAGCTTGAAGATAGTGCCTTGTTGCGGGTCCGGAAATGGGGTGTTCCGGTTTTGTTTTTTAGCTGGATGCCGATCATTGGTGATCCGCTGTGTTTGGCTGCGGGGTATTTACGTCTTGCACTCTGGCCTAGCATAGGCATGATATTGATCAGCAAGTTTGTGCGCTATGCGGTGTTACTCGAGCTGTTTGCTCAATCTGCTTAGCGTTTGCCGGAATTAACCAGATTTAAGTTAGCGCACCTCCACAACTACTGCCCGCACCCGCGGTGCATCCAAAGCAATGTTTGGCGACTGCAATCGGGCTATCCTTGAACTGATTGCTGGTAATTTCCCAGAGCTGTTTCCGACCGGTTGCTGCCAGAGGCAGCCCCAGCATTTGATTAAAATCGCAATCATAAACATAGCCCTGCCAGTCCACGCTGAGCAGATGACGACACATCAGCGACTCAATGGTGGCAGGATTGAAATTTTCTACCAGTAACTGCTGATAATCGTGTAACTGACCGGTGCGATTCAGGTAATGTTCAAAGCGATTGATCGGGAGGTTGGTGATGGTAAGCAAGTTATTAAAGTCAATGCCAAAATCATCTTGCAAACGGGTTTTATAATCGTTTTGCAGTGTACTTTGGTTAGGCGGCAATGTTGGACCGATGGGGTTATATACCAGATCGAGGGTGAGTGCTTGGGTTCTGCCATATCCCATGGCATTGAGAGCTTGCAGACCGGCGATGCTTTTACCGAATACCCCCTTGCCGCGTTGCTGATTGACATTTTTTTCGGTGTAACACGGTAGAGAGCAAACCAAACGAATTTTTCGTTGTGCATACCATTGTGGCAGATCTTCCTGACCGGCTTCATATTGAACGGTGATGTTGCAACGCGAGGTGATGCTTATGCCACGTTCAAGAAAGCCATCGCAAAACTTCCGAAAATTCGGAATCAATTCAGGTGCGCCACCAGTAATATCCACAGATTTGACATGTTTGCCGGCCCAATGCAGAATTTTTTCCATGGTTGCCCAGCTCATCATTTCGGTTCGGTTCGGTCCTGCTTGCACATGACAATGCTCACAAGCCTGATTACATAAGTAGCCGACATTTATTTGTAGCTCCGACAACGCTGCCCGACGCAACGGGAAGCAGTTGTTGGCTTTGAGTATCTTGTTGAAGTCGTGGCTTACGTTAGTATCCATAGGTTATATTCATTGGTGATGTCGGTTGATTGGTTTCGGAGTGTTTCAGTTTGCTACTGTCTCCTATTATGCTCAGATACGGATTGAGTAAAGGCACTATTTTATCTCTAATTCACGCGTTTTGATGGCAGATTAAAATGATACGGCATTGCCACTATGTTAGTGATTGTGGCGTTAGTGATTATGGCATACTGATTGTAACTGTCGCTGCATCGGTCTGCTATGTTGACTTGGTTGTGTTAGGGGTGTTAGTAATTATAGCGTGTTGATTGTAAGCGCAACCGTATCACAAATATCATTCAATAGACACTGATCACATTTCGGCTTACGCGCGAGACAGGTATAGCGACCGTGTAAAATGAGCCAGTGATGTGCGTCTTTTTTGAAACGTTCCGGCACTGCATTCAGGAGTGCCTGCTCAACTGCCAAGACAGTTTTGCCGGGTGCGATACCGGTACGATTTGAAACTCTGAAAATATGCGTATCCACAGCAATGACCGACTGACCGAATGCGGTATTGAGGATGACGTTAGCCGTTTTTCGACCGACCCCGGGTAATGCTTGCAATTGTTCTCTGGTTTGCGGAACTTGTCCATGGTATTTTTCCGACAATATCTGGCAGGTTTTGATGATGTTGCTGGCTTTGGTATTAAATAAACCGATTGTTTTAATATAGCGTTTTAATTTTGCCACGCCGAGTCGGTTAATCGCTTCGGGGGTATTGGCGATGGCGAAAAGTTTGGCTGTGGCCTTGTTGACCGAAATATCTGTGGCTTGCGCCGACAGTATAACCGAAATCAATAATTCAAATTCGGACTGATAATTTAATTCGGTCGTGGGTGTCGGCGTATTCTTCTGCAGACGTTTGAATGCGATAGTGATTTGTTGCGGTGTCATAATCAGTGCTTGTTCTTGCTATTGTCTTGGCTATTGTCCCTGCCACTATTGCTTCCGATCATGACTTTGAACGGTGTTTTGTTTTTTGTTTTACGTTTAACTGCGGCAAGAATCTGCTGTTGCATCTGTTTTCTGGCGAGCGTTCTTTTACGCTTGATTCGCTCCTGCTCACGCTGTCGCTGTCGTTCAATGGTTCTTTCGACATTGTCGCGTGCGCGGGTAATTTGCTCTTGAGTGAAGTCGGACCACGGACTTCGGCTCTGTCCTTTTACCGATATGCTGGTGGCTGGCACAGTGGCAGCAATCAGGTCAATGCAATCGGTAGGGCAAACCGGAACACACAATTTGCAACCGGTGCAATCCTCAACGATAACCGTATGCATCCGTTTCGCGGCACCAACAATACAGTCAACCGGGCAGGCCTTGATGCAGAGCTTGCAGCCAATGCAACGCGATTCATCAATAGCGGCCAGTTGTTTCGGTGCAGTCGTGCCGTACTCTTCATTGAGCGTCAATAGCGGTTTGCCAAGCAGCTCAGACAACGCCTTTATGCTCACTTCACCGCCCGGCGGACACTGATTGATTGCGGCTGTGCCCTCGGCAATGGCTTGTGCATATTGCCGACATCGGGGATAACTGCACAAGGTGCATTGGGTTTGGGGAAGGCATTGATCAATCTGCTCGATCAATAAAGCTGTGCTGGCATGAGTCATTGTTAATATCGGAATCTTTTTCTGATTGAGTGGGTATTGTAGTACAGTGTCGGCGCAAACGGACGATTGCGGACAAAGATGATAAACTTCGCGGCTATTATTTTTGCGATCGGCTAATCTGCTCTGTGCTCAAGACAACGAAATCAATACCAGTTGTTACAGCCGGATAAAATCCGCATTGTCCATACCATGTTCAACAGTGCCATAATATAAAATCAGAATTGTCCATACCATGTTCAACAGTGCCATAATATAAAACCAGAATTGTCCATACCATGTTCAACAGTGCCATAATATAAAATCAGAATTGTCCATACTATGTTCAACGGTGCCATAATATAAAACCAGAATTGTCCATACTATGTTCAACGGTGCCATAATATAAAACCAGAATTGTCCATACTATGTTCAACGGTGCCATAATATAAAACCAGAATTGTGAATACCATGTTCAACAGTGCCATCAATGCGGTCGCCGACTACCCGCAAAAATTCGAGAAAATCGTAACGCAAACCCCGTTTGCTTTATTGCCCGTATCTGAACGGGCGTTTATTAAAGAGAAAGCCTGTGAATTTCGCTTTACCCAGCAGGAACTGCGTCTGCTCAGTGAGATGGCACTGGAGCGCACGCGCTGGAAAGAAGCCGCACTGTCGGCGGACTGGCCGGGGGACCATATAAAAGGCGATGTGTCGTCATCGAAAAAACGTCTTTTTGCATTACTAACAGACAAGCAGGATGCGTTGCGCTGCCAAGAAAATGATTACACGCAGTTATCGCGGCAAGATAAGCCGAAAACACAAAAGCCGTTACTGAAAACAACCGTTCAGCCACATTTAGGTCTGGGTCGCTGTCCGGTTGCCTCCGAACGCACCCGTTGTTGCAATTTACTGACGCTGGATGCGGTGGAAAAATGTGGATTTGATTGCAGTTATTGTAGTATTCAATCGTTCTACCACGACAATCAGGTGGCATTTGACCGTGGCTTCGCCGATAAATTATCGAAACTCGAACTGGATCCGCAAAAAACCTACCATATCGGTACCGGGCAATCTTCAGATTCGCTCATGTGGGGCAATCATCAGGGCGTGCTGGCAGCATTATGCGAGTTTGCTGAATCTCATCCTAATGTCATTCTTGAGCTTAAAACCAAATCCAGAAACATCGACTGGTTATTGAAAAATAAGATACCGCGCAATGTAATCTGTACTTGGTCGCTCAATCCGCAAACCATTATTGATTATGAAGAACATTTGTCAGCCAGCCTTATCCATAGACTGGATGCCGCAAAAGCGCTGGCGGATAAAGGCTGTGTGGTCGGCTTCCACTTCCATCCTATTATCCATTACCATGGTTGGGCGGCTGATTATCAGGCAATAGCTCAAAAGCTGGTCGCACGATTTGATACGAACCAAGTGGCGCTTATCTCAATGGGGACACTCACTTTTACCAAATCGGTTATGAAAACGATTCGTCAAAGACCACTCACCAGCAAGATATTACAAATGCCGATGCAGCAATCGGCAGGAAAATTTTCTTATCCGACTGCCATCAAACTCGACCTGTTTCGGCAGGTTTATGCTGCGCTATCGCCGTGGCACAACAAAGTATTCTTTTATCTTTGTATGGAGCCTCAGCAGTTATGGAAACCGGTTTTCGGTTTTGATTACGCCAGCAACGCCGATTTTGAGGCGGCAATGAAGGACGCTTATTTTTCCCGAATTAAGGTATGATACCGACCAACGGCTACCAAGAGATATTTCAGGCTATGAATAAACACAGCGAGCTCACCGGGGTGGAGTTATTGCATAACGCCACCCATAATAAATCGACCGCATTTACCGAAGAAGAACGTGATCGCTTGAAGTTGCGCGGGTTATTGCCAGCCGCGGTTGGCAGTATGGAGACGCAATTAAATCGGGTGCTGGCGAATATGCGGCGTAAGGAAAGCAACATCGAAAAATATATTTTTCTTTCGGAATTGCAGGAGCGCAATGAGCGCTTATTTTATCGCTTGATTATTGAAAATATTCGGGAAATTATGCCATTAATTTATACGCCGACAGTGGGTCAGGCGTGTAAGGAATTTGCCAACATATTTAGGCGCGAGAAAGGCTTTTATATCACTGCCAATGATCGCGGCAAGATAAGAGAAATACTCGATAACTGGCCGCATCAGGATATTCGTATTATCGTCATCAGCGATGGTGGGCGTATCCTCGGTTTAGGTGATCTGGGTGCGAATGGGATGGGTATTTGCATCGGCAAGCTCAGTCTGTATTGCGCCTGTGCAGGTATTGCACCGCAACAGACCTTACCGGTGATGTTTGATATCGGCACCGATAATCAGGAACTGTTGGCTGATCCGGCCTATCTCGGCACTCATCAAAACAGGCTGCGCGGTGCCGACTATTTTAGTTTAATGGATGAGTTTATTGCCGCAGTAACGGATGCCTATCCCGGGGTACTGATTCAGTTTGAAGATTTTGCCGCTGACAATGCGTTTGCGTTATTGCAGAAATATCGGCACAGCACATTTTGTTTTAATGATGATATTCAAGGCACCGCTGCTGTGGTGCTGGCGGGCGTTTACGCATCAACACGCATATCAAAAAAACCATTCAAGGATTTGAAGTTTACGTTTCTGGGCGCAGGCTCTGCTGCTTCAGGGGTGGGGGCGATAATTGCGCAGGCGTTAATGGCAGAGGGACTCGGTGCTGAAGAAGCATATCAACGATTATGGTTTTTTAACAGTGGCGGTCTGGTAACCCGCTCTCGGGAAAACCTGCCCCAGCATATTCAGAAATTTGCCCATGATTTACCCGCTTGTGAATTTTTAGAGTCCATCGCTATTCATCAACCGGATATTCTGATTGGTGCGACTGGTTCACCGGGCACGTTTACCCAAGAGATTGTCGCGGCGATGGCAAAAATTAAAGCACGTCCCGGCATATTTGCCTTATCCAACCCCACTAGCCGTGCTGAATGTTCTGCGCAACAGGCTTATACATGGAGCGAGGGACGTGCCATTTTTGCAAGCGGCAGCCCTTTTGATGAAGTTGTGTTTAATGGTCAGCGGATGTGTCCGGGACAGGGCAATAATGCCTATATCTTTCCCGGAGTCGGGCTAGGCATGATCGCCTGTCAGGCAAAAACCATCCCCGACAGTATTTTTATGGAAGCCGCCAAGGTGCTGGCAGAATCGGTCAGCGAAGCCGATTTGGCATTGGGATTAATTTATCCGCTCATCAACGAAATTCGCTCGGTTTCTCTGAACATTGCCACAGCGGTAGCCAAGTACGCCTATGTCAATGGCTTAACCGAGCAAGCCGAACCGGCACATCTGACGCAAGTGATTGCAGCATCAATGTATAATCCCGAATACTAATAAGAGACCTTTGCACGGAAGATGATTTCGCTTTCAGGCAAGGCAAAAACGCACGCAATGAGGGAGTTTATGCTTATAAATGACCGAGTGAGTACGTTTTTAACGCAGCATGCAGGTGAAATGGCTTTCGTGCAAAGGTCTCAATAAGAATGATGAGACACGCGTAAAGTAGGCACGGTTAAGCAAACGATAAACAGTTATTTCAGGGTTGCAGATGACGTTTCTCTGTTGAAAATGCGCAACATAATGACAGAAAATATCACCACAATATCGTTAAGGACATATCAATTATCATCAAAATAAAACCATCGTTGTTAAGACAGTATCTTATCAGGGGTGAATTGAAAAAAAAGTCCTCCTGAAAAAAGATATGATATGAAGGGGGAGTTTGAATTATACAAAAGCTCCTTGTTATGGAACAGTGGCATCCTTAATTTCTATACTGCCCTGATAAGCCGTATGCACCGCTCCGCTCAGATAGACTTGAGATTCTGCACCGCGCCAGTCCACCCAAGCACTGCCACCGGGTAAAACGACCTCAACCCGTGAATCAAGCAAACCATTGCGGATTCCAGATACTACCGCCGCACAGGCTCCACTGCCACATCCCAAGGTCTCTCCGGCACCACGTTCATAGACACGCAGTTTTATTTTCTGGTTTGAGATGATCTGACTGAAGCCGATATTTGCCCGCTCTGGAAACAACGGATGATTTTCCAATACTGCTCCGATACCCTCAACATCCGCATTTTCAACACTATCGACCTGAATAACACAGTGTGGATTGCCTATCGATAATGCGCTAAATTTTAGCTCGCCGAACCTACTGGTAACATGGTAATTGAGCGACTGCTCGGCAACCCCTAAAGGTATTTTTTCTGGTACAAATTTGGGCATGCCCATCGCAACGGTAACGCTATCGTCCGCATTCAAGTGTAACTGCAAGGCGGTGGTTTTTGTCTGAACTTCAATGGTGTTCTCATCGGCTAGCCCCTGATCATGCAAATATCGGGCAAGGCAGCGTGCGCCATTACCACATTGCCCAACCTCGCTGCCATCGCTATTGAATATCCTGAATAGATACCCACTTCTATCAGCGGTCACGTTATCCAGTGCTTCGACCACCAGAATCTGGTCACAACCGATGCCAAAATGACGATTGGCGATATGTCTGGCAATCTCCCGTGTGATTGTGATGGGTTCGGCAATACCATTGAACATGACAAAGTCATTGCCGAGGGATTGCATTTTGGTAAAGCTGTGCTTCATAATTTTTACTGGCATATTGATTGAAATTTTTGCATAATTCAAACTTACCTAACCTATCGCGGAAACAGAATTTTAGTTATGAACAGAATGTACGGGTAAATAACTGCTCCTGTGTTATTTGTACTTCCACCATCCGTGGCGGTCGTATTCTGATTTTGATTGCTATGGAAACGCTTGTAAAGATGCGCTGTACAACAGATACTATACCCAATTAACAACCTTATCTGCACCAGACATGTCCAAAATATGTCCACAGGCATAATAGATAATAGCTGTTTGGCATAGTCTCCTGTTGGCATAGCCAATAAACAAGCACAAGTCTTTCTTATAATGAGCCCCCGATTAAAACGGTTTTCTGTCCGCGTTAAATCTATGCCGTCTTTACCGAGACAAATTCTCGGTGTGGCACTGTTGCTATGCGGGCTGTTTTGGTTTTTACCCATACTCGGATTGTGGATGATACCACTGGGGCTGTTGATATTGTCTCCGGATTTCCGCTGGGCGCGTCGTGGACTGTTTTGGTTGCGCTTTGGACTACGCAAGTGGCATCATCACCGCAAACGCAAAAAACCGAATTAGAGATAACTTGAATAGCACCTGTCCCTACCTATCCACCAACGACTCGGGTTCTGCGTTTTGTCAGCACCATAGCCTTTAACAGGTTCAACGCCTCGCGAAGCTGCGGGTCCTGCTTGATGCGTACTGATGTCGGCGTTTTCTCATTATGCTCGGCATCGTCTTTGGATGTGTCATTTTCCAAATGTCCAATCAAATCCGCTTCGCTGGCTGTTTCTCGGGTCGTTTCGCTAGTCGTTTCTCTGGGTCGGTTTTTTTGCCGCTGGGTTATATTATCCTGATTCGGCTGATCAACAATAATGTCTGGAATAATACCTTTGGCTTGAATAGATCGGTTTGACGGTGTGTAGTAGCGCGCTGTTGTCAGTTTTAACGCACTGCCGCCGGACATAGGAATAATCTCTTGCACCGAGCCTTTGCCAAATGTTTTTGTGCCCATTATGATGGCACGTTGGTGATCTTGCAGTGCCCCAGCAACGATTTCCGAAGCAGACGCAGAGCCACCGTTTACCAATACCACTATAGGCGCATCGTCAATAATATCATCAGGTTGCGCCATAAAACTTTGCACCGATGCAGCCGTTCTGCCTCGTGTAGAAACGATATTCCCCGCGCTGATAAACATATCGCCGACTGCGATTGCGCTACTCAGCACACCACCGGGATTATCACGCAAATCCAGCACCAACCCGCTCAAACCGTCTGCACCTGCTTCATTGATGGCGTCATTTAATTGTTTGATTTTTAGCCGCAGGCTGTGAACCGTTCCACTGTGAAATTTGGACAATCTGACGTAACCAAACTGATCTTGCAGAATCTCGCCTTTGACACTGTTAGCTTTGATAATCGCACGCACCAGTTCAATGTCCAGATATCCGCTTACCCCCTCACGGAAAATGGTCAGCTTGACTGTGGAACCCGGATTGCCACGCAGTTTCTCTAACGCATCGCCAAAACCCAAACTGCGCACCCGCACATCATCAATCATCAATATCAGATCGCCAGACTTGACTCCACCAGTAAATGCCGGCGTACCGTCAATAGGCGAAACCACTTTGATAACCCCATCTTGCGCGGCAACTTCAACACCGATGCCGCCAAATCTGCCCGTGCTGGTATTATTGATTCTCTTCGCTTCATTCGGGTCTAAAAAGACGGAATGCGGATCAAGCCCGCTCAACATACCACGAATCGCATAGCGCAAAAGATCAGCATCATCAACCTCATCAACATACGCGCTCTTGATTTTGCCAAACACCGCTGCAAAGGTCTGGAGTGCTTGCAACGGCAGAGCAGAAGATGCCGGCTCCTGAATCGGTTCCTGAGATTGCACCTGAAAAGGTAGCAGTGAAGTCGCCACCGCTATAATCAGCCACCACAGAAGCGATTTGTCTTTTTTCTTAATCTCTTTCACGATTTTAATTTCAGCGGTTTCCCCGAAAATACTATTGTAGATTATACAGAGCAAAATTCATAATTCGTAGCTGTCCAATACCCTTATATATGGACACCTTATGTCCGCGATATAGCCGTATCAGTCCGCTTATTGCGCACAAGGGAGCGGGTTTTGTGGTGGGTTTTGTTTTTTGGGATAATGCTTGGGGTCTGGTGTATAATCTGCTTTTTCGCACCGCTCATCGGGATTATCAGATTCATCATCACCGAGCATAGCAGAGTATCCCCTAAACATTTTTAATCTGACTTCCACAATATAATAATGTATATCGAATTTATGACCGAGTACTGGTATTTATTTGCCACGCTCCTTGTCATCGTCTTGTTATTGAGCTTTGATGCTGGCAAACACGCGACGGTTGGCAGCAAATCAGTAACTCCAGCACAGCTACCGCAACTGCAATCGCGTCAAAATGCGGTAATCGTTGATGTCAATGAAGCAGATAAATTCAAGAATGGACATATCTCCCATGCCATCAATTTACCCTTTGGCAATTTCAGTGATTCTATCGGCAAATTAAAGAAACACAAAAACAACCCTGTCGTCCTGACCTGCGATACCGGAGCGCAATCCAGAAAGGCTGTTGCCATCTTAAAAAAGAATGAGTTTTCTGATATCTATGTCCTTGCCGGCGGTTTAGCAGCGTGGCGAAAAGATAACCTGCCTCTGGTGAAACACTAGCATTCGGCATTGCTGCGTAGCAGATAAAATCAGCCAGACTAAAGTAAAATCGCCAAACTCAACCTGATTACCCGTGAAGCATATTAGTTCTTATTGATCTGCCATGCCCGATTCACTTGTTCGACCTGATGTGCCTGATCGCATCACCGTTATCGGCGCGGGTGCCTGGGGGACGGCATTGGCGATTCTGCTATGTCGGAATATAAATATGGTGTTGTTGTGGGGGCGCAATAGCAAAACACTGGCGAATATGACAAAAGATCGTAGCAATAGCCGATATTTACCTGACATCACCTTTCCCCAAAACCTCGAAATCCGGGCTGATTTTCAACAGATCATCACTGCTGACCTTTGTTTCGTCATTGTCGTGCCCAGTCATAGCTTCCGACAGACGCTGGAAACCCTGAAACATCATATCATCCAGCAAGGTTTTTGCTTGGATGATGCCACAGTCATTTGGGGGACAAAAGGCTTTGACACAACCAGCGGAAAGCTGTTAAGCGAAGTCACCGATGAGGTGTTGGGGCATTCGGCTCGCCACGGCGTTATTTCCGGACCCAGTTTTGCCACAGAGACGGCAAATTCTTTACCAACCGCATTGACGCTGGCAAGTACCTCCGATACTCATGCCGAAAGTATGGCAAGCTGGTTCCGCACACCGACCACACGGGTCTATTTCAGTGATGATCCGGTCGGCGTACAACTCGGTGGTGCTATAAAAAATGTAATGGCGATTGCCGCCGGCATAAGTGATGGTTTAGGTTATGGCGCAAATGCCAGAGCCGCCTTGATTACCCGAGGATTATCGGAACTTGCCCGCCTCGGCGTGGCCCTCGGTGGCAAAGCGGAAACCTTTATGGGGCTGACCGGAGTAGGCGATTTGATATTGAGCTGCACCGATGACCAATCTCGAAACCGCCGATTCGGATTAGGACTCGGTGTCGGAAAAGCACAAGACAAGGTCGCCGCCGAAATTGGACAAGAAATTGAGGGCATCAATACGGTACGGGAATTATTTGCAATCAGCAAAAATCTGGATGTGGATATGCCGATTACCGAACAAGTCTATAAGATCATTTATCAAAACCATGACCCTGCAACTGCGGTACAATTACTACTGCAACGCAACCCGAAAGCAGAATCCGCCTAATCTGATTGTGCCCGACTCAATGCAAAATGTCATACACGACACAAAAGAACAGCGCAGTGCTGTCGGCATCGCTTTTGCATCACCCCGAAACCCGTGCCCGAAATCCATGCTGTCGCCACGCTTCATAGACCACAATCGCAACACTATTCGACAGATTCAGGCTACGACTGTCTCGTTGCATAGGAATGGTCAAGCGATTATCAAGCGCAACCTGATGACGAATTTCATCGGGCAACCCAGCCGTTTCTGAACCGAACAAAAACACATCTTCGGGCTGATAATTGCACTCACTGTACGGTCGCTGGTTACGGGTCGAAAACGACAACAAGCGACCACGCATCTGTTGTCGAAACGCTTGCCAGTTTTGCCAGTATTTAACCTCACTATGCTCATGGTAATCCAACCCCGCCCGCCGCAATTGTTTTTCATTCATACTAAACCCCAAAGGACCAATCAGATTTAGCTGACAACCACTATTCGCACAAAGGCGAATTATATTCCCGGTATTCGGCGGAATTTCCGGCTGGTACAGCACAATAACAAACATTCAAAAAGGTTTTACCACGACTAAAATAACAATCCCCACCAGCAACAACACTGGCAACTCATTCATCCAGCGATAAAAAAGCGAACTATGCCAATTCGTATCATTTCGGAATACCAACAATGTCTTATAGCACCACAGATGATACGCAATCACCAACGCGACCAGCACTAGCTTGATATTGAGCCATACTCCTGAAAACCCATAGCCGATCCAAAGCCAAACCCCAAACCCAATAGCCAACACCGCACTCGGCGTCATAATCCTGAAAAACAATTTTTGCTGCATCACTTTCAATCTATCCATACCGATCGGATCACTGGCAAGGGCATGATAGACAAAAAGTCTGGGCAAATAAAACAATCCGGCAAACCAAGTTACCATGAAAATAATATGAAAAGCCTTGATCCAAAGCATCTGTTAATATCTTTTGCTACGTCAATCTGATTTGCGCCGAGCCGATTTATAGGGCGATTGTATAGGCCAATTCAACAACCCGATAACAGCCCCACCACAGACCCTACGCTCGGTCTATGTGCTCGTTTCCGCCACTTCTATAACTTACGCCGCTTGAAGCAGAATCAAACATCAGATTTGACAATAACTCGCTCTTTTGGTCATGCAGAGCGAAAGCCCATTAAGCGTTGTCATAATATAAATCTTGTAGCCTAATCAGTGCTTTATTAGATGGGCTATGCTTTTTATCCAAGCTATCTTCCCCATAATAATAAATAAAATCGGTGCTGATTGTATGAGTCCACCCCATATTGCACTTTTTGTTATTTTCGAGAATGTACTAGATGGAAGTTTTTAATGCCAGCCCTTTATGTGGACGCAGGGTATTATATTTGGGGCTGTCCTAGATAACTAGTTTAAATGAACTCCAACCCATTGTTTTAATTGAAATAATTGAGATATTGGGTCGCTGTTGTTAAAACGCCACTCGCACTCCTTCAAAAACAGCCCAAAATGCGCCTTGGGAACACCGTTGAATTTGTGCATATGACGCTTCGCCTGACTCCAAAAGTTCTCAATGCCGTTGATGTGATTCCCCTGCTCCGCGAAGCGTTGGGAATGGTTGATGCGGTGGTGCTTGAAATCGCTCACGTCCAGCACATTATAACCGCTCCAACAGTCGGAATAAACGATGCTGTCCGGAACCACTTTACGCTCAATAATTGGCATCAAGGTTGCTGAACAGGCATCCGGGATAATCTTGGTGTAAACCCTCCCGCCCCGTTTGAGTAAGCCAAACACCGGGATTTTCCCCGCCGCTCCCCGACCTCGTTTGCCTTTGCGACCACCGCCAAAATAACTTTCATCGACTTCAATCTCCCCGTCAAAAACCTCATGGCTTTCTTGTTCAAGCTCATATGCGATAATCTCGCGCAACCGGTGATAAAAATACGCCGATGTGGACTTGTTGATCCCAACCAGCAATGCTGCCGTGCGGGCGGTTGAACCCGACACAAAATGCTCAATAAGACGACCTTGTTTATAACGGCTTAAACGACTCTTTCTCATTGATCCCATGATAGCACTCTTTCAGTGTTATCTAGGACAGCCCCTTATATTTAACCAAGTAATCGGCGAGTTTTTCGTTGAAAAAGTTCAAATCGGTTATGTACAGGCTGTTGCCAACATAGCGCATACTGCCGCCTAACTAAAGAACTGCGAAACATGCTGCGCATTTTTGAGCGGATTTTGAAAAATCAACAAAGTGTTGACTATATCAATAAGCGGGATCAGCCGGGATTATGTGGGATTTGGCGGGATTTTTGTGTGTCTAGCGCCACTGCTCGGCGATGAAGTCGAGGACATCCTGCTGGATTTGACGTTCTTGTTCGGCGGCTACGCCTAAGAATGGACGGGCGGGGATGTTGCCCCAGGGGATGGGGAACGACCCTTTCTTGGTCTTGTAATTGCCCCTGCCGAACTGTCCTTTGCTTGCTCCGAACTGGTGGGTGGTCGCGTATTCGGTAATGGTGCCGACTTCGGCGCTGGTTGAGTCCCAGTCTTCCAGAATGGATTTTTGCAATTGACCGGTGTCTTCCAGTATTTTAACGGGGAGAGAACCTCTTTTCTTAATCCGCTGGGCGACGGTCACCGGTGATAACTTTGCCCAGGGGGTGCCGTCGGGGGCCGCTTCTCGTTCAAAGGATTGTTGGGTGCTTGCTGCCAGATGTCCGGCGATCTGTTTCATCACTGGGCTTAGGTCGGTGCCAGCACGCAGTAGTTTGTTGAGCGCATCGCGCACCTGCTGGTTTTTATATTCAATGCGGATCGTCGCCATGTCGGGTATCCCCTAAAAATTGGTGATGATCATTTCTGCGGATGTCTTTTTCTGTTTTTCAGTCCCGCAGGAATAGTGTATTGTAGCGGTCTTTATCTTGAACCCGGCAAACAACTCGCGCATATCCGGGTGGTCGTTGAGTGTGATGATCATCTTGCCTTTGATGGTGCGGGCAAACTCGGCGAGTTGTTGGTAGTTGTCAAGCGGGAAATCCACCCCGTAACCGGCAACCTTCCAATAGGGCGGGTCGCAAAAGAACAGGGTGTGCGCCCGGTCATAGCGGGTGATGACCTCCTGCCAGGGTAAATTCTCAATCAATACGCCGGACAACCGCAGGTGTGCCTGGGATAAATCCTCCTCCAGCCTCAGCAGGTTTAACTTGGGCGGCGAAGTCGTTCTGATACCGAATGACTGCCCGGTAACTCGTCCCCCAAAGGCGAGTTTTTGCAGATAAAAGAAGCGGGCGGCACGCTGTATATCGGTTATGTACAGGATGTACGGTATGCCGATTTTGCAGGAGCAAAAATCGGTGAGTGTTTCCGGGTGTTTCATTTTCTCCCAATCAAATAGGGTTCGGCTGCTCAGTGCCCATTTGAATTGGCGGATCAGTTCTTCCGGGTGGTTTTGTACGATGCGGTACAAGTTCACCAGTTCGCCGTGGATGTCATTGATGACTTCCAGCTTGCTTGGTGGTTTTAAGAACAATAGCGCGGCACCACCAGCGAAGGGTTCCGCGTAACAAGTGTGTGGCGGATACAGGGGCAGTATTTGTTTTGCCAGACGGCGTTTGCCGCCAAGCCAGGGAATGATGGGTTTGTACATTAATTGCCTTCTATGGGTGGGTCTGTGCTATACTTGTGCAGGTCAAAGATGTGCGTCAGGTTTACGAACTTTCCTGGTGTAAAGAAAGATCGGCACATCTGGGTATGACCAGGCTCCATACCCATTATTGACCCTTCCTCTTTCGGTATAATAGAAATCCCGCCCGTTGTTTATCTAGTTTGCGTTCACTGCTCATCGGCACAAACGTCCATAGCAGCGAGCCATCCTTGCCTTCCTCGATCACCGCCAGGCCCTGCTTGCCTTTATTGCCCCCAAACAGGGCGATAAAGCGGCGGCGGAAGATGCGCTGTTTCTGGCCGGTTGGTGTCGGGCGTTCTATTTCGGTGAGCCAGACTTCCAACGGATTCTGCAAGGTGGGCAGGATGGTGTTGGCAAACTGCTCGCGGTTGCCTTTGCCCTCCTCAACGATATGCGGCAGCTTGTCCTTGCGGATGATGACATCATCCAGTCCATCTGGCGTCTTTACCTGTCGGTGACCTTGTTTCGGGATACCCAGCGCGGTGATGACCTGCGCCAGGGCCTGCTCTTTGCTATCGGTTTTGGGCAGGCGTGGCAGCACCGGCAGGCGCAGGTGGGCGGGTGTTTGTTCGAGTAGTGTCAGGGCAAAGTCGCGGAAGGTTTTTTGTCCGGCGACCAGCTCGCCGAGCGCGTTGTCGCCGCCCGGTATATCAAACAGGGCTTGGGCTTTGCCGGGGTTATAGTTCCAGCCAGCATCGGGCAACAAGGTGTGGGCATTGCCGTGTTTATCCCGAAAGCGGTACTGGGTGCCCTGGGTGGTGATCACCTCGCCGGTGTGTTTGTCCAGGCCCACTTCCTGCTCAACCTTGCGCAACCCGCCCTGGCTGTTGCCGACGGTTAAGCCACGCGCCGCAATCTCATCCTCGCTCAGGGCGTGTACCATGCAGCGACAGTTCCAGCCGTTGGGCGGATAGTGGGTATCCCAGATGGGGTCATCATGGCGGAACACCCGCCCATCAAGGGCGGCATGGCCGGGGCGGGTACGGGCATCGTTGACCGCGTCATACATAAAATACGGGCGGCTGTTGGTGTTGTCGGCCTGTGCGCGGTAGCGGCCGTGGGCGTAGCCGGTGCGCAGGTTGGTGCGGTAGATGGTTTTAAGGCGGTGGGGGCTGCCCAGTTGTACCCGCTCAGCCTTGCCAGCGGCATCGACAATGACCTGCTTGCCCCACCAGCCGAGTTTTTGTAGCCGTGGCGTTAGGGTGCGGACAAATTCCTGTTCAGTGATGCCCTGGGTAAATGCCTTGCTCATTTCGGTGCGAAGACTGCCCAGCACATCCATGCGTGCGGCCTTGGCCACGGTGAAGGCTGTGGCGTGGGCATCTTGCCAGGTCTCCCACCAGTTCCAGCTTATATCGTAGCCTTTGGATTCAAAGTAACGGACCACCTGTCGTGGTGGCAGCTTGAGGGCGTGGCTGATATCGACCGATTCAGGCATCAATTTGCGCCCAGATAATCAACACTTTCCTGGCGATCAACCTCGGGCAATGCCATTCTGGAACATCTTCCCGGGTCGCATCTTTTAAGTGAAATTTAAAAAAAGCATCCATGTCGTCGCCGAAACCATCGCGTTTAATCAATTTCCAAAGCGGATCCCGAAAAGGATGATGTTGCCTTGTCTTGCGGTGTATGATTTTCATATCACGCGGGCGCAATAAATCATGCGCACCTACGCTTACCCTGTCACTACTATCTATTTCGATGGGTGCAACAGCGATACAGATAGGATCCGGTGTCAGCAGTTTTTTGCAGTTTTGCGTCCGCTGACCGGTGTACAGTTGCAGCCTTTCGCCGATTTTTGGGTTGCGCTTTCCCGGATTCCTGATCGTGCATGTCTTGGTGCCATCGACAATCAGGTCGGCATATTTGTGCATGAAGTTATAGGCTACCATCGTGCACTCACTTTAGCATGCAAGCGCCCCCAGGTATCGGCGACAAAGAGAATCTGTGCCAGTTGTTGCTCCAATGCGCGGCTGTCCAGTTGCGGATAGAGGCTGGCCAGGTCGCTTATCAGGGTTTCCGGGTCGGTTTTGGCCTGCGCCAGAATGGGCGCAATCAACGAGCTGGCAATGGCCTCCCAGTCCTCACCACTGATCGCCGCATCCATGGCGTCCAGTGCCTGCTCCAGTGGGTCCAGATCGGCCTCGGCAAAGTTTTGGGTTTTTGCCTTGCCTGAATCGGTGGGTGGAGGTGACGCTGTCGCCTCCATCTACGCCACCGCCACCGCCACCGCCTCGACCGCGACCTCCAGTTACACGACCATCAGGCCCAGGCGGCAATTAAATAGCGATTACATTTACCCACTGATAGGAATCAACTATGAAATACGCAACAATTAAACCACGCCGCGTTATTTTGTGCGGCGGAGAAATTGACGCACTTTTGCATGTGAAACTAGACCAGTCGCGGCTCTCAATACGGGTATTCGGTTATGACGATTGGGGTACCGACTTCGTCAGCAGGGACGAAATTACAGCGGCATTGGCTGAACATGTGCCGACTGGAATAATCTACCACCCCGTATTCCGAGACCGTAAAATCGCTGGCAAACATCTGCACTATTCCCTGTCTGGACAAGTTCTATATGGCATCGGTGAGTATTGCTTCGATCTTGATGACGAACGTTGGGAATTGCTCGGTAAGCGCACGACAAAAAATATGTATCTACTTTACTACGATCTCGGCACCCGATGTATTCGACCTATGTGTGTGTATCCTGAAACTCTACAGTCAAAAGCCAAACGACGTACCCTTAATAACCGAGAACACGCAATCGTTGTCGCACAAATCAGATTGCCATATGCAGACAGTAATTTTAATGAGGCTACAATAAGACTCTACACCAAACGCCCGCTTGTTTTAGGCGATATAGACAAATTTGAGCACATTGAAAATCACGATGACTACTATAATCCCATTGCAACACACCAAGCAGATGGCGGACAGCCCTGTCTGAAATTAACCGGACCAAAATCAATCATAGCTGGCGACGAAACAACACTGAAAGTACAACTCGTTACACATCTACGCAAACCCACTCGCCATGCCGGTGTGATCGTTTACTTCAAAACCAATGCGGGTTACCTACCCGTTAACAAAATCACACTATCGGAAACAACAGGAACCGCACAAGTAACCATCGCCGCCGACCGCGTCCCAGTCGGACAAGAAATAATAGTTAAAGCAGGATTCAAATACTATTCACACGCAACATGTACACACTTCTGGTCAAAAACAAAGACTAAAATCAACACCGTGTTGATATAGTCAATACCTCTGCACAACAGGTTTCGCACAACATTACCTTCCATCTTTCGCACGCCTCTAGTTACGCCTTAAAGACGTGTTTGCGGGCTTGCAGATAATGGAAGGCGAGGTGTTGGAAAGTCAGACTTTGAGGTAATCCAACATCGTAAAGAACAAACGAATGCCAAAATACACGAGCAACAGCCACGGCAATATGAATACAACGAAGAGCCAGAACAGGGGGGTATCGATAGCCCACAACCACAGATACGACAATCCCCACCATATTGCAAAGACTAGCAAGGCATCAATGATAATGATGCTAGATATTGTCGTAATAGATTCAGAACGAGAGACCTGTTTGCCACGCAAGAACGCGGCACAACTTATCACCATTGCCAAAAGTGCCAGCACGATAAAAGGAATTGGTTCAAGCATGTGGGAACTATAACATGACCCGCGACCTAAAACTGGGAATCCGCCTGACCGCTGACAGCAAGGGTTTTGTTGGCGAAGTTCGGGTTAGCAAAAAAGAGCTGGATAAACTCACGGGCAGTAGCCGCTTGGAAAATCAGACTTTGAAGTGATTAAGAATAGCGGATAACAGTCGTATGCCACAATTTAACGCTGAGAGCAACATACCAATGAGGGCGACTAGAATTAACCATAAAAAGATACTCTTGCCTTGCCACATCAGCAAACAGAAAACCACCAAAGCAAATATCCACTCCCAGCGTGGGTATCCGAAGAAGTCGAGGTGTTGTGTAGTCAACGACAAGCACCCAATAGGGCATGCAATAACCCACCAATCAGCGCGCAGGAAAGCCAGAACAAACCAAAGAGTATGAGCAACCAAGTCCAACCGTTTGCATCCAGCCATGAGACTGCCAGATGACCGAGAAAAAGCATCAGTGCGAACGCGATCAAGCAATAACCGTACATGACGAAAAACTCACGGGCAGTCTGTTTCATCTGCCAAGAGGTAAACGCCAGAATGGGTAATGTCAGGGTGACCAATATACCGTATAAAACCAACCAGTTAATCTCATTCATGTGGGAACTATAACATGACCCGCGACCTAAAACTGGGAATCCGCCTGACCGCCGACAGCAAGGGTTTTGTTGGCGAGGTTCGAGTAACCTTTATGTCCCATCAAACAAGCGACCGATGAGATTGAGCAGACCACAAAACAAAGCCCAGACACACGACAGAAACCAAAATAATAGCACTGCTCCGAAGAAATATATCAGTACAGTCGTAACCATGCTGGCATTCCACATAAAAGTGCCGAAAAACACTACGCCTAGAACCAAGGCGAATTTCCACTGCCAGCGCGGGTATCCAAGGATGTCGGTATGTTGCGTGTTGTCGTCTTTCATGGAGTTACTATAACATGCCGCGAGACTTAAAGTTAGGCTTAAAATTAACTGCCGATGCTAAAGGCTTTGTCGGCGAGGTTCGGGTCAGTAAAAAGGAACTGGATAAGCTCACGGGCAGTAGCCGCTTGGAAAGTCAAACTTTGAAGTGATTAAGAATAGCGGATAACAGTCGTATGCCACAACCTATAGCAGACAGAAACAATGAAATGACAGCGACTATGATTAGCCAAAAAAGAACACTCTTTCCCTGCCACATAAGCAAGCAGAAGAACGCCACGCCCACTATCGGGGCGAATTTCCACTGCCAGCGCGGGTATCCAAGGATGTCGGTATGTTGCGTGTTGTCGTCTTTCATGGAGTTACTATAACATGCCGCGAGACTTAAAGTTAGGCTTAAAATTAACTGCCGATGCTAAAGGCTTTGTCGGCGAGGTTCGGGTCAGTAAAAAGGAACTGGATAAGCTCACGGGCAGCACCCGCAAGGGTGCTGATGCCAATCGAGCCTATACCCGTACAACCCGCCAAACCGAGACAGCAACCCGCGCCGCAGGAGAGAATTATGGAGAGAGAATTATGGACACCCATAAAATCACGTAGATACCTTGATTAGTAGGTCTCGTACCGGGCATTATTCTGTCTAGAGACCTTTGCACGAAAGCCATTTCACCTGCATGCTGCGTCGCCTAAAAGCGCCTACTGTTGGTAAAATCGTACTCAATCGGTCATTTATAAGCATAAACTCCCTCATTCCGTGCGTTTTTGCCTGGCCTAAAAGCGAAATCATCTTCCGTGCAAAGGTCTCTGTCTATTCATTAACCGCCTTTGCTAATGTCATTTTCAACCGATTGTTGATATACAGATATCGGCAACGACTGTGATAAAATCGGTGCAAAATCATGCACACCCATAGAAAACTGCCACAGTTATGTCAAATACGCCTATGAAAATGATTACTTGGAATGTCAACGGTATTCGCGCGGTAGAGCGAAAAGGTGAGATTCAAAACTTGTTGAAGGCGCAGAGTCCGGATGTGCTGATGCTACAGGAAAGCAAAGGCAACAAAGCGCAGTTCAGTGCGTTTTTAACCGCGCACGATGATTATCAGCAGTATTACAGCAGTGCTGAAAAAAAAGGTTATGCGGGTACGGCACTGTGGCTGAAAAATACGCTCTTCAAACAATGCAATGATGCCCGCTTTGTAACCGACATACCCGATGCCCCTAATGCCGATGAAGGCCGACTCTGCCAGATGAGTTTTACACTGGCAGCACAGCCCACAGAAAACCAGCCCCTAAAACAACAACCCCCAAAACAACGATGGGACTTGTTGTCGGTTTACTTCCCCAATGGTGGCAAGAGTGAACAGGCGTGGCTTGAAAAGCTGGAGTTTTATGATCGGGTGCACGATTATATGAATCGGTTACGGGAGCAAGGTAATATCGTGCTGGTGGGTGGTGATATGAATGTGGCACATACCGAAATTGATATTGCCCGACCGAAAGAAAATGATGGAAAAATTGGCTTTCATCCCAAAGAAAGAGCGTGGATGGATCGGTTGGTTGCGGATGGTTGGGTTGATGTATGGCGCGAACGCAATGTCGGGGTTAGTGATGTTTATTCTTGGTGGCACATGATTAGCAAAGGGCGCGAACGCAATGTCGGCTGGCGGATTGATTATTTTCTGATGGATAAAGCGCAGATGCAGCGCGTAAAAAATGTAGAATATCTGCATCAGCAAATGGGTTCTGATCATTGTCCGTTGCTACTGTCTGTTCACGCATAAAACGCTCATAAATAGTTAATAAATGCCCATGAATATGAATACAAATTGGAACTATCCAGCGGCGATATACCTCGGCGTGGGGCGGATTGCAGAAATTGTTGCGTTGTGCAAATCGCACCAAATAACGGCACCTTTATTGGTGACAGATGCGGGGGTTGCGGCGTTGCCAATGACCGAGAAGGTACTTGAGATCTGTCGGCAAGCTGGATTGGCTATTCAGGTGTTTAGCGATATTAAGCCTAATCCAACTGGTGAAAATATCGCGCAAGGTATTGCTGTTTATAACGAGGGCAAACATGACGGCGTTATCGCCTTCGGTGGTGGCAGTGGTCTTGATGCGGGTAAGGCAATCGCCGTGGCCGCCAATCAGGACTGTTCACTATGGGATTTAGAGGACATCGGCGATAATTGGCAGCGTGCCGATGCCAGCAAAATTCCGCCACTCATTGCCGTGCCTACCACCGCCGGTACTGGCTCTGAGGTGGGTCGTGCCGCGGTTATTGTCAATCAGGAGAGTCATCGCAAAGTCATTATTTTTCATCCGAATATGTCTCCGGATTGCGTTATTCTTGATCCCGAATTAACCATTGGACTGCCAGCACCGCTTACGGCAGCAACCGGCATGGACGCATTGTCGCATAATCTTGAGGCGTACTGCTCACCGCTGTTTCATCCTATGGCAGAGGGCATTGCCATTGAAGGCATCCGTTTGGTTAAAGAATACTTGCCCGATGCCGTTGCCAACGGCAGTGATATTGTCGCACGCACACAGATGTTGGTTGCTTCCGCTATGGGTGCAACCGCATTCCAGAAGGGGCTGGGGGCGATGCACGCGCTTGCTCATCCGTTCGGTGCCATCTATGACGCGCATCATGGTACCTTGAATGCGGTTTTAATGCCCTATGTGTTGATGGCAAATCGACAGGCTATTGAGCAGCCGCTCAAGCGACTAATCCGTTATCTGGATATTGGTTCCGGGACAGGCTATGGATTTGCGTCTTTTATTGACTGGGTGCTGGCGTTACGGGAAAGTATCGGCATTCCGCATACCTTACAGGACATCGGTATTGATGATGCGCGACTTGATGAGATCGGACAAATGGCAGTCGCCGATCCGTCAGCGGCAACCAATCCGATTGCGCATAATGCCGCAACCTATGCCGGCATTGCCGCTGATGCGGTACACGGCAAGTTATAAGACAGGCTTCACGCCGTTTTCGACATTATCGTGTCGGTTGCCATATAAAAAATAGCTCATTGCCGATATTGCAGCGACCCAGTAAATCGGAGTGAGCAACAGTTCGCTGTCCTGAATCGGGTAGGTGATAAAAGCAAATAGGCCAAATAGCAAAGCGATACTGATTTGTGAGTAGTAACTTTTCAAAATCAGATAATCGTGGCTACGGGTGAGTTTAGCCAGATCGTAAAAGCGTTTATTCATGGCGAGCCGAAAAAAGGTCGTGCAAAATGTAATGAACACCAAAAACAGATATAAAATTTCCAGTGAAAGCTGGTCGTGCGCGAGTGCGCGCAATATCCACGACAACATATACAATCCCACCGCTAACAGATACACCCGTTTGCGTCCCAATCGGTCGATGATGTTTTTTAACAAGTAAAACAAAACACTAAATATCACTGCCAGAGACAATACCATTACCCCCAATTTGCTAAAACTTTCATGCGCCAACAGAAAAAGCGTAATCAGCCAAAAGAAACTCTCGGCGAAGAGAAAGAAGCCATCAACTATAAAAATAAATTTTGAGTTTTCTTCATCCTTGAAATCAAGGATTTCTTTCAGCTTCAAACTTTTATGGAGAGAAAGCGTTTTCGGGTAGAGCGGCTTGTTTCGTGTAACGATAAAAAACCCGATAAGTGCGATACATGCCGATACCCCTAACAGGTAAATAAAGTTGGTTCTTTCCAGCAGAAAACCCCCGGTTAATATCCCGACTTGTAGAAACATGCCGACGAATATCTGAAAGTTCCCGTATTTTCTGCCGGATGATTCAATGTCAATCAAGTCAAAGAACAAGGCGCGTTGCAGGGTCCAGAAAAAACTATTATAAACGCCATAGGTGGCACCCAATATCAACAACACCAATCTGTCCATTCCCAGAATATGCACATTGCATAAAAATAAAATTTCCAGCACTAAAGAGACGCCGATGAGTGTGGACAGATTGATTTTCAGACGTAGCCGATCCCACACCCAAAGACCGAGACAAAAGCCCAGTCCTGCCAGTGAAATAAACAATGAGACATCACCGATACCAAACCCTTGTTTCCACAAATAGACGGAAATATAGAAAGGGAATATCCCTATGAGTAGCGAGTGGAGTCCCAGATACTGGTAGAAGGTTCTGCTATTGGCGGGCATTCAAAAAATGTCTTTGTCAGCAATATCTAATTGATTCAGTTCTTCCAGAGCAGCACTAAAATCCTCGACTTTTCCATAGCGTGGGTAATAATGCATTTTCATATAGGGTCGTGAATTGACTTCAATAAAAATACATTTTTGTTGTTTGTAGCTGGTTTCAATGCCTTTCTCGAAAATAACATCAATCCCCAGCACATTGGCATCAAACATTTGCACGATTTTCATAAACAGGGTTTTATTGTCTTCGGCAATGGTGTCTTGATTGATGGTTTCAACCACCCCACCCGGTGCCAGCGCAACGCGATGGAACAGTTCGACATATTCTCCCGCTGCCGGCACACTATCCAGCGTCAGTTGCTGTGTTTTGAGATGTTGAATAACCGGCTCGCTTTTTGCGATGGGGAAAATGGTCGGCTGTAACTGCATTTCTGCCCGCGTCCTGTTTTCACTATCAATCAGCGTTGCGATTGTATCTTGACCATTACCTGTAACAAAGGGTGGATAACGGCGAATAACCGATATCAGTCGATGATCTGTGGCCAGTACGCGGTAATTTGCGCCTTTTAAGTATTGTTCAACCACCGTAACCGGCCACCATACCTTTGCCCAAAAAATCGCTTTATACAATTCGCCATAGCGGTTAATCGGAAAATAACTGCCCCTGGAATAACCGCTGACATTGGGTTTAATCACCAACGGAAAGCCGTGTTGTTGAGCAAATTTATGGGCGCGCCAAGGCAGGGAGAAAATCAGTCCGCGGGCATGTGGCACATTATTTTTGGCAAATATTGCTCTGCCCTGCGCCTTTGAGCGACAACCTTTTCTGACGGCCAGAGAATTATAGTTACTGCAACCGTGCATGTAGCGTTCGCTAATCCAAGCGTAAATCAGGGTTTTTAGTTGTCTCATATTCTTGCTCGGATAAAATTGAGAAGCGGATGTTGGCGGTTGTATAACATGATTTTGGTAAACACCGCTTTTTCTTTCAGACTTTTATCGCGATATTTGGTGATTTTCGCTAGCGCTAACATATAACGCCAAATCATTTGCAACAGTTCGCCATTGCGGTATTTCGGGTCAAGCATGTTAATTGGCATCGGGGTAAATAAATTCACTTCAATGATATGAAAATTGCCGGCAAGCATCTGTTCGATAGAATCAGCGCGCAAACTTGCTCTGGAAATGCTAAATCGTTTAATGCGACCGAGCAGTTGCCACAGCACCTGCTTCTGCGCTTCTGAAAATTGATTGGTAATTTCACAATAGTCGGTATCAGGATTATATATGCTATTAAGTGGATTAGGTTCGCGACTGTTGATGGTTTCGGTTATGGTCAATTCGGCGTAACGGTTTTGGTCGGCATGATGCAGAATTGAAAATATCTCAAATTCACGTTTTTCTACTGCCCCTTGCTGAATGACATATCGGCTACGGGCATGGCGGGTAATTTCCCTGATTTTTGACAGCGATGCGGCATTATCTGCCCTGAATATGCCTCTGGCATTTTGACCCCATTCCGGTTTGACAAAAACTGGATAGGTTTCGGGCATATAAGTGGCATCGTCATATTGATGTTGCAAGCGCCATTTTTCAGGAATTAACCGATCAATATCTGTTTTGGAGAAAATGCCCTCTTGCTCATTAAAGCAGGATGAGTTTAACTGAAAATACTTGCAGGGTTTGGTGCGAATTCGAATGCAATTTATAATATAAGCCATCACCTGAAGCGCAGTGGTTTTCATAGGTTACTAGATGCTTTCTCGTATGACAGATAGGTGATGGCAACAAAGGGATTGGTTGGCGAATAGAACGATATCGATACGCGGCTTTGACCGTGCTGTTCAGCAATTATTGCGCAACGCCGGATTTTACTGCGGTTTTATTTCGAATAGGGTAATTTCATTTAGCGATCCCAGCCGCATACAGGGTCCCCAAGTTCCAGTTCCCGAAGAAACATACAGATAGGCATGCCCCTGCCGGTACATGCCGGCGATGCGGCTAAACTGCTGTTTAACAATAAAATTAAACGGAAATATCTGACCATTGTGGGTATGCCCCGACAACATCAAATCAATGCCATGTTCAATTGCCGACTCCCATCCCAGCGGGCGATGATACAGCAAAATATTAAATTTATCAGCGTCTCTGTTGAGGTCGGGCAGATGTCTGGCAACCTGATCCTTGTGGTCGGCATCATCAATACCCAAAAATACCAGCTCTTCGCTGACAACCGATTGCTGTCTGAGTGTGTTCACGCCGAGGCGGTCAGCGAGGTCGATAATTTTTGGCAGGTCGGCATAACGCTCATGGTTGCCGATGACAAAAAATATTGTTGCCTTAATCTGCTTTATCGACTCCAATGCCCGATAGCCGACGGCACTGCTGTCCACTAAATCACCGGTTATCACCACATAATCCGGTTTTAGGGCGTTTAATTTTTCCACAATTCTTTGCATAAAACCGCGTTGGCGAGAACCGATATGTACATCGCTGATTTGTGCAATACGGTAGCTACGGCTGACCTTGCTACTGACTATCTGCAGTCGCTTTACTGATAGATGATGTGAAAGCAAGATAGCCAGAAAAACAGCCGAGATGCCAAGTATTAGTACGCCCTGCACAATCAGCACATCCTGTATCGGTAAAAGTAGCCGCAATCCTTCGGCACACAATGTCAGTACGGCAAAGATAAAACTGACCCCCATCCAGTGTACCGCGAGGTATCGAATTACCGTTTTTGGGGCACTAAACGAATACCACATCGCCACCACACTCACTGCCCAAATCAATACCGACTGGTAAATATTGAATCTTAGGTCAAGTCCTGCAACTGTGCCAAACCAGTAACCAAGCCGAATGAGCGGATAGACAAAGACGAAAAAGCACAACGGTGGGAACAGGATATAAAACCACAAACGAGTTTTAGAGATGTTGGCAGCGGGTTTTAATTTTCGGGAATACATGCTCAAAGGTAATCTTAATACAGGTTCAATAACAGGTTATACAGATTCAGTACAAGCTCAATATAGGCGCAAACAAAATCATAACAAAATTAACGTGCTGATGGTTGATTTGGATTATAATCAGAGTCCCGATAATACTGGAGAAACCAAGCTGAAAACACTGAAATTACGAAGAACCAAAGTCATCGCCACAATCGGTCCAGCCTGTAATAATGTTGATACCCTCAAGGCAATGATTGGGGCAGGTATGAATGTTGCACGGCTCAATATGTCGCATGGTGATATTAAAGCGCATACCGAAACCCTGCAACGGTTGCATCAGGCTGCACATGAAATGGATTGCGCGATTGCGGTAATGGTTGACACCCGTGGCAGAGAAATCCGTACCGGTACATTGAAATCCGATAGTGTGTTGCTGCAACGACATCAGTCTTTTTCGGTTTACGGAGATGGTCGGAAAGGAGATGAGCATGGTGTTTCGATTTCTTATGAAAACTTATACGAGCATGTCAAAGTGGATGATCGGATTCTGGTGGATGACGGGCAAATTGAACTTATTGTTACCCAAATAGCGGGTAGGGTAATTGAATGTCGGGTTGAGTGTGGTGGTGTTTTGCGAAATACCAAAGGCGTTAATTTGCCCGATGATAAAACAGTGTTCAACGATATTCCATCGGACGATGCGCGGGAAATTGGTTTTGCCGCTACTAACGATGTGCAATATATCGCAGCGTCTTTTATTCGTAATGCCAGCGAAGTGGTCACACTGCGTAACCAACTTAGAGAACGTGGCGCAGATATTCCCATTATTGCAAAAATTGAAAACCGCGAAGGGGTAAACAATTTGCACAGTATCATTGCTGTCGCAAACGGCATCATGGTAGCGCGTGGAGACCTCGGTGTCGAATTAGAAATAGGCGAAGGTCCGACCATTCAAAAACAAATCATCAGAGCCACAGTCTCGCAGGGTAAACCAGTCATCACAGCGACCCAAATGTTGGACTCTATGGAGCGCAATCCCAGACCGACCCGAGCGGAAGTGAGCGACGTTGCCAATGCTATTTTTGATGGCACTTCTGCGGTGATGTTATCCGGAGAAACAGCGATAGGTCGAAGACCGGTAGAAACGGTGCAAACCATGGTACGTTTGGCACAAGAAGCGGAAACCGGATTACAGAAATATGGATATTTACAGCAAACCGAACCGAATCCGTCCAATGAAGTGACTGAGGCAGTAGCACAAGCGTCAATAACCATGGCGAGTCATTTGAATGCGGCTGCAATTATTGCATTGACAGAAACTGGATTCACTTCAAGACTTATTTCCAAATACCGTCCGCAATGTCCGATCCTTGCTATCACCACGTCTAAATCAGTGGTCGCCCAATTATCAATGAACTGGGGGGTTTTGGCGATGCACTATACGAGCGACGGCTCAGACGAAGACAAAATTGCTTTCGCTATCACCAAAGCCAAAATGCTCGGCTATGTCAAAGACAATGACCTGCTGATTCTGACCGCAGGAAACTCCCGCCAAGCGGGTAGCACTGATTTGATTAGAGTATTATCGGTGCAATAACTGACTGGTTACTCAAGTGAATACGGCGAGAAGTTCCCAGCATTTATTTGGGTTGGGTTATTTCGCCTTGCAGATGGACCGTGGTCGTTGGGAAGGCACAGTCGGCGTTGTTGTTCTCGATAATTTTGAGAATATGCAACAGGATGTCTTGTTTTACCTTGTTGAATTCCACGCCCACTGTGGTTTTGGTAAAGCAATAGACGAAAAAGTCTAATGATGACGCTGCGAAAGTGGTGAAATTGACCATCAGCATCTGCTCCTGATCTATGTCGGCGTGGGATTTCAAATAGGCGGTAACCTGCCGGATAATCTGTTGCATAGCACTGGCATCTTCATAACGAATGCCGATGGTCTCATAGATTCGCCGATTCGACATTCTTGATGGGTTTTCAATGGCAATGGTGGCAAATACTGAATTGGGAACATACAAGGGGCGACTATCGAATTTTTTGATGCGCGTTACCCGCCAGCCAATCTGCTCAACAATACCCTCTATATCCCGATCCGGAGAACGCACCCAATCTTCCTCCGCGAAGGGTTTGTCCAGATAAATCATAAGCCCGCCAAAGAAATTTGACAGCAAATCCTTGGCGGCAAAGCCAATGGCAATGCCGCCCACACCACCAAATGCCAGTAAGCCCGCGACACTAAGCCCCAGGGTTTGCATCGCCATCAGTAGTGCAACGATAATGATCAGCAATCGCAAAATCTTACCCATCGCATTCACTGCCGCTTTGTCAATAGGCGCACCAGCTTTTGTTTTTCTGGTAATAACGGTGTATTGCATCTGTTTAACAAGACGCATCAGCAACCAGGCAAGTGCCACAATAATGCCGAGATTCCGGGCAGGCATTATCATTTCAGCGAAGGTGGTACTCAAATTAGCGCGTAGCAAAGCCATTGTTATACTCAACCCGATCACCCAGATAAAAAGGCGTAACGGCGAAGCTAACGACTGCACCAAAGCATCGTCCCATAAGGTCGCTGACTTGCTGACATACTGCGTCAACCTCGAAACCACAAGCCGGCTCAATAAGCTCAGTAGCAGGGTCGCCAGCAAGGCAAAAATAGCGTACACCAGATTGGTGTCGCCACCAAATAATGTCATAACCTGATCGGATAAATTCATTGTTCTTCTTATTAGCTGGTGTTGGTTTAAGTCGCCCGATGAGCAACACGTTCTGTCGACATCGCAACGGCTATTGTTCGGCTAGCCATTCCAGGCAATCATCCAACAATACCATTATGAGACCTTTGCACGAAAGCCATTTCACCTGCATACTGCGTTAAAATCGTACTCAATCGGTCATTTATAAGCATAAACTCCCTCATTCCGTGCGTTTTTGCCTTGCCTGAAAGCGAAATCATCTTCCGTGCAAAGGTCTCATAATACACGTTATCTACTGTGCCTTCCTGTCCAGATTCAGTAGCTATTGAGATAATCTAATTGTCTTTACCAAATTTTGATAATACGCCAACGGTGTTGCTAAATCCAGTGAATGTCCGGGTTCAGTATCTGCCAAATTTTCTATTTCAGGTGGCTCCCATAACAACCATAATTCCAGTGGGCGCATTGAATATGACATCATTATATATCGCAAATCGGTTAAAATTGAGCGGATGAACAACTGTCTCAAAACCCCATTAGGGAATGCCATTATTAACATGGAGAAGCAACAATGCGCTCGATTGGTACCGTCGGCATACTATGCACGCAGTTTACAAATCGGCATGGCCTGGGCAAATTACTTTGAAGGCATAACCGTGTCCTCGCAATATGTGATTGACACTGAATATTCGACTCAGTTTGCTGCTGTCCGCCGTGGGCGGTATCAAAATGCCAGCTATCAGGTTGTTGGGCGGCCTATGGAACAAACCAAACAAACTACGAAACAAGCTGTGGAGATGGGCAATCAGTCTCATTATGTTGTTTCATCTGCCAGCGCATTGCCCTTTCCCGAAAAAACCCATGATTTAATCATATTGCCACATACTCTGGATTTTTGTTCTGACCCGCACGAAGTACTGCGACAAACCAGCCAGATACTGGTCGCTGAAGGTTGTATCGTCATTATCGGATTTAATTTAATTAGCGTTTACGGCATTATGAAGTTATTCAAAAAACACACAGAAAAGATGTTGGGTGATGATCATTACGACAGTCATTATTATCGACCGGGTCGGGTGCAGGATTGGCTGGCACTGCTTGGGTTTGATCTGGTAGGCGCCGCTATGACTGCCTATCAGCCACCCATTCAATCCGAAAAATGGCGCGATAGGTTGGCATTTATCGAAAAGGCAGGCGACCGCTGGTGTCCCGGGTTAGGCGGGGTCTATGTAATTGTCGGTCGCAAACGGCAAATGCTAGCAACGGCAATGTCGGCAAACACGCGCACTTGGCGCAGACTCATTCCCACCATAGCGCGACCAGTATCGCAACAAGCCGCCCGCCAACGCGCTGTAAAAAGCGATTTGAAGCGGGATACCAAAAGCGGATTCGCTCATTGCTTAAACAGGACCAAACATAAATCTTGAGCATAAATCTGACAATAATGAGCGTAAAACATGAGCAATAAAGTCGTCATATACACCGATGGGGCATGCAAAGGCAATCCGGGACGTGGTGGCTGGGGGGCATTGCTACAATTCGGGGAATATGAAAAAGAGTTGTGTGGTGGAGAAATGAATACCACCAATAACAGAATGGAATTGAGAGCAACCATTGAGGCACTAAAATCATTGACTCGGGAATGCGAAATAAAACTGTACACTGATTCTACTTATGTGAAAAATGGTATTCAAGCATGGATGAAAAAATGGAAAGAGAATAATTGGAAAACGGCGAATAAAAAACCCGTGAAAAATCAGGATATGTGGGAAGTGTTGGATCATCTTTCATCCCAACATTGCATAAGCTGGCATTGGGTGAAAGGTCATGCAGGTAATCCCGGAAATGAACGTGCAGATCGACTTGCCAATCGTGGAATCGCGCAGGCTATTAACCAACAATGAGTGCCATGCGACAAATAATTCTGGATATTGAAACTACCGGACTGGAGCCGAGTCAAGGGCATCGGATTATCGAAATAGCGGCGATTGAAATGATTGGTCGGCAGCTCAGTGATAATAAATTTCATCGTTATATCAATCCCCAACGCGAGATTGACGCGGCGGCTACTGAGGTACATGGCATTACCAGTGAAGAGCTTGCGGGACAGCCGATCTTTAATGATATTGCCGTGGAATTACTAGAGTTTCTCAAAGGTGCCGAATTGGTTATTCATAATGCGCCCTTTGATGTCGGCTTTTTGAACCACGAATTTAAGCTGTTTGGACTGGTTGATGTCATCAAGGAACACTGTCAGGTATTGGACACACTGGTGATGGCAAGGCATAAACATCCCGGGCAGAAGAACAGCCTAGATGCGTTATGTCGGCGTTATCATGTTGATAACAGCCGTCGCACCCGGCACAGTGCATTATTGGATGCTGAAATTCTGGCGGACGTTTATCGGGAAATGACTGGCGGTCAGACGACTTTTCTGGGTGAATCGGACGTCATCACCATGCAATCCGAAATTAAACAAGCCGGTCAGCAGCTCAAGATTGATCCGCAGGATTCAAAAAAACTGACCGTTATCCCTGCCAGTGCCGAAGAGCTTGAGCAACATAGCCAATGGCTGGCACTATTGCATAAGAAGTCTGAAGGTGAAGTGGTATGGGACAAGCTGGCAGATTCCCCCAATCAACCATAACCAGCATGATTTGGGTTATTTATTTGCTTGTACCAGTGATTCCCTGAAAATAATGTAAAGGCCGCTTGCGAAGATAATCAGCGCACCAATCCAGGTATTGACATCAAAGGCATCGCCGAAGAAATATATGCCAATCCATGCTGCCCATAGCAGACGCATAAAATCGATTGACATCACCGCTGTAGTATCTGTAAATGACAACGCACGCGCCATGCTCAGATGGCCGAGTGTGCCCAGAATCCCCATTGCCATCAACAACAGCAGTTGTTCCAGATCAGGCCATTCCCAGAAAAACAAAGCAAACGGTAGTGAGGTAATGGTCAATAATATTGACATCCAAGCAACGATACTGGTCGCCGAATCAGTTCGGGTAAGATATTTGACCAGCGTAACCGACAGCCCCCAGAAAATGCAGGACACCAGTATCAGTAACATAAAGGGGTTGTAGTGATCGGTATTAGGTTGAAGCACGATAACAACACCGAGAACCCCACCACAAATAGCGGTCCAGCGCCGCAAGCGCATTTTTTCTCGCAAAAAAATAGCCGCACACAGCGCAGTAAAAATTGCCGCAGTAAAACTCAACGCGGTCGCTTCTGCAGTGGGCACCCTAGCCAGTCCATAGAACCAAGTCATCATAGCGAGAAGTCCAGACACACAGCGCAATAGCACAAGACGCGGGTGCTGTGTGCGCAAACTGGAAAAGCCGGCTTTGAGTATCAGCGGCAGTATCGCAAGCAGACCAAAGGCAGTACGGTAGAATACGATAACAAAGGGATGCAAATCCTTCCCCAGATACCGAACCAGCCCGTGCATAGCGGCGAGTACCAAGGTAGCCAGAAACATAAACAGAAAACCCTGAGTAGCGTCAGGAAGTTCTATTTTTATTTTCTTGCGCATCAACACGTTAACGTGAGGGAATAATTGGATCTATGAAGAATACAGTGGGTAATTGAATGTTAGCTTCCCGCAAAGGAAGTAGATTATATTTGATAAAACTATCAGTATTACGATAGCCGCGAGCTCTTGCTTAGCCATTTGAATTTTGTTATTAATACTCTCTAAAATAGCATTAGTAATATGGGTTTCAACATAGTTGATGATGCCAGACAAATGCGCTTTGACGGTGTTAGCAAGGTTCATAAACGCCGGTATTTTGCTTAATTCTACTTCACGGCACCGTTGCTCAATGAATATCTTCGCCGCCTGTTTGCTGGGCATTTCCCAGAGATTGTTAAACAGCACTTTGAGTCGGTAGGCTTCGCCCAGTATGGAATAGAACGCGATCATATCAGATAAGGCTGCTTGTTTATTCGCCGACAGGTTTTACGGGCTTCTCATAGTGGTGTACCTCTTTGGTTGTTTGATAACTTCCAATCAACTAGATACGCCGCTTTCTTTCAATCTCTAAACACCAGATTCGGTTATAACTCATGAGCCATACCTAAATCACAAGTTCAAAAACTTATGGGGGTTTGCTGCATCACTACCGCCTTATCCAACCGCTGTTGGATAGTGTCTATTAAAAACCACTGGATGGCTAGATAATTAACACGATTGTTATGGTACGATCCCATAAACTCTTTGGTCTCGACTTCTGTTCCAGACTTGGTTCTACCTCCTGCATTCATGCAGTCGTCTGTGTCAAAAACAATCCCTTCATATTATCCTTGTCTCTTACGAAAAAATCCTGTTGATATAGTATTTCAAACAAAAGACCATTAAACTGAAACGCATAACTTCTAAAATGTGCAATAAAAGTGGACTATTAGCGATGATTACTGACAACAAGCCATATTTTCGATGCAGTGCGTTGATTCGGACGGGAATCGTGAGTTTTAGCATTATTTTGTTGATATTCGCGGTGATGCCAAACTTTGCTGAGGATGCGGAGCCAGATAACCATAAAACGGCCGAACAAAATGGTGCTACGCAGATTTCTAAAGCGCAATTGCGGGTGTTGTTGAGCGAAATACTTTTGGGCGAACAGGAGCAAGCTGATGCGGAGCAGGGCGATTCTGCTACAACAGCCGACACCGAGATAGCAACGCAGAAGTGGAATCGGATTTTTCTGGTGGGGGGGAAATTGCTGGCGATTAAACAAATCTTGCCCGATTATCCGGCAACTGTTTCGAAAGCGTTTGCTAAGTCAACAAACCCGCAAAGTGGCTGGTCTGGTTTTTATGTGTTAACCATCCTGGTGGCTACCCTGATCGCGGGTCTTATGGCGGAAACGTTTACAACGCGCAAACTACTGATGCGGCTTTATGCTTATGCCAAGAATGAGAAGAAAACCACCGCACTGAAATATAAATTTGCCATTATCAAAATGGTTGTCCAGATTATTGGTGTGGCAGTTCTGGCAGTGGTCACCTATGCCATAGTTATTTTTTTCAGACACAGCAATATCTATTTTGATTTGCTGTTGACAGAATGTATTGCTGCGCTGCTGATGTTTCGATTGTGGATGATTCTGCTTAGAAATGTGTTCTCGCCTTACCGACCGAAACTACGCCCCATTCCATTGGATGATGTCTCTTCACGACAAATATATCATTGGTTTATCGTATTTTTCGCGGTTATTGAGTTTGGCAATGCGTTGCTCAACTATTTGATGGCAACTGGAGTGGATGAAGCGCATATTAACGGGCTATTGATTCCGTACACCTTGGTATTGAATCTGATTGTGATAAGCCAAGTCTGGGTGATGCGGAAAAAAATTGCAGGGATGTTTACCGACACGCAGGACAACCATCAGAATAACTTTGCGCTGGAATTTTTGTATAGCGCATGGCCATTTATTTTCACTGCCTGGCTGACGTCGTTATGGATGCTCTGGATTTATAAGGCTTTTCTAGGTCAATGGGATGATGCCCAATATGCCAGTATCAGTTGGTGGATTACGCTTGCGTTCTTTGTGGCTGACCGGATATTTCACAGTTTGGTTAAAAATGTCGTCAACATCAAATGGTTAGATAGTGCCACTTTTGCGGTACGTTCTGGTCGATTTATTCGCATCGTGCAGAACGGTTTTCGGTTGCTTATGATTGCTGTGTCGGTATATATGTTTAGCCTTTCCCTTGGGTTGTCAACAGATAGCCTGATGAATAAAGGTATCGGTAATACATTTCTCGCTCAGGGAATCAATCTATTAGTCATCGCCAGCATTGCCTACATTGTTTGGGAGTTCTTTAATGCTCTGATCGAACGCAGTTTGCCTAAGGAGCTGGATGCCATTGCCGCACTTGAAAGTGATGGCGGTGGTGCCGGAGCCACCCGCGCTGAGACTTTGTTGCCACTGATGCGAACTTGCCTGACAGTCACCCTGATTTCGTTTTTAGTGCTGTCGGTATTGCATTCATCCGGCATTGCGATTACGCCGTTATTGGCAGGTGCAGGGGTTGTGGGTATTGCTATTGGCTTCGGCGCACAGAAGCTGGTGCAAGATGTGTTGAGTGGCATTTTCTTTCTTGTCGATGACGCATTTCGCAAGGGGGAGTATATTGAGATTGAAAATCTGCGTGGTACGGTGGAAAAAATCTCTCTGCGATCAATGCAACTTCGGCATCATTTAGGTGCGGTGCAGACCATCCCTTATGGTGAAATCAAGACCGTCAAAAATATCAGTCGCGATTGGGTGACGATGAAATTGGAACTTCGATTGTCCTATGATGCCGATATTGAGCAGGTCCGCAAAATTATCAAGAAGGTTGGACAGAGCATGCTTGAAGATAAAGTGCTTGGGCATGCCTTTATCCTGCCGTTAAAATCGCAGGGGGTGATGCGGGTCGAGGAATCTGCACTCATCGTGCGTATGAAATTTACCACCAAACCCGGGGAACAATGGGTCATCAGACGTGAAGCCTATCGCAAGGTCAGAGATGCGCTATCAGAAGCGGGCATTTTCTTTGCGCATCGTGAAGTACGGGTTCGATTGCCTGATGACCAGCTTACGCAAACACGACCGAACAGCGAAGCGCTGTCCGAGGAGGTTTTACCCGCAGCGGCGGCAGCAGCGGCTGATAGTATGCTTGCTGAGGAGGCTGAAAAAAAAGGAAAAATGGATTATGAGAACGATATGTAGCTTGCGGATTCCGCAATAATAGCTGTCCGAGTCTAATTTCTGTTCATCAATGTCGTATAATGGACGGTTGAATGCCGAGCATTTTTTGTCGGTGCAACGATATCAATCGCGGGTTACGGCGGCAAGGCCGGATAAGATTCCAGACCCAGCTTGTTACCGGGAGAATTTTTACCACGGAGAATTTTATGACTCATTCCAGCAATAACTCATTCGATAGTTACACCACGCTTGTAGCCAACGGCAAAACCTATGGTTACTACAACCTGCAATCTGATAAGGTGGCAGCACTTGCCAACATCAGCCGATTACCGAACTCAATTAAAGTGTTATTGGAAAACCTGTTGCGCCATGAAGATGGTGTGGCTTGCACGGTGGCGGATATTGAGGCAGTCGCAAAGAGCGCACAACAAAAGAGCGCGCAAGAAATCGCCTATTATCCGGCTCGGGTATTGATGCAAGACTTCACCGGTGTTCCCGCCGTGGTCGATCTGGCAGCAATGCGAGACGCATTGGTGAAGGCGAATATCGATCCTAAAATAATCAATCCCTTATCGCCGGTCGATTTAGTTATTGACCACTCGGTGGTAATTGATCAATTTGCTAGCAATACAGCATTCAACGCGAATGTCGAATTGGAAATGCAGCGTAATGCGGAACGCTATGCGTTTCTTAAATGGGGGCAGATGGCGTTCGATAATTTCAAGCTGGTACCGCCCGGTACCGGTATTTGCCATCAGGTTAATTTGGAATATATTGCCAGATGTATCTGGAGTGAGGACAGCAACGGTGAAATGCTGGCGTATCCAGATACACTGGTCGGTACCGATAGCCACACCACCATGATTAATGGGCTTGGCGTATTGGGCTGGGGTGTCGGTGGCATCGAAGCCGAGGCGGCGATGTTGGGGCAGCCTATACCGATGTTAATTCCACAGGTGGTTGGCTTTGAATTAACCGGCAGACTGAGTGAAGGCATCACCGCAACGGATTTGGTATTACGTATCGTTCAAATGCTTAGAGAGCATGGCGTAGTGAGTAAGTTCGTGGAATTTTATGGCGATGCACTGGATAGCCTGCCACTTGCTGATCGTGCCACGATTGCCAATATGGCACCAGAATACGGGGCGACCTGCGGGTTCTTTACTATTGATCAGAAAACGCTGGACTACCTGCGACTGAGCGGTCGGGACGACGATAGTGTGGCATTGGTTGAGGTGTATAGCAAAGCGCAAGGCATGTGGCGAGACAGTGCCACACCCGCCCCGCTGTTTGCATCAACAGTGCATCTTGACATCAGCACAGTACAACCGAATTTGTCGGGACCGAAACGTCCGCAAGATCGGGTGGCTTTGGCGGATATGCCGACTGCCATCGAGGATTTTATCAAGCAAGATGGCAAGCAAGAGGAAATGAACGCACCTTTCGCTACGGCTGAGGGATATGATATGCACCATGGTGATGTCGTAGTGGCAGCGATTACCTCGTGCACCAATACTTCCAATCCGGCGGTTATGGTTGGTGCTGGACTGGTGGCTAAAAAAGCCATTGAGCGTGGTTTGACATGCAAGCCCTGGGTCAAGACATCGCTGGCACCCGGTTCCAAAGTGGTGACTGCGTATCTGGAAAAAGCCGGTTTGCAAACATATCTTGACCAGCTTGGCTTCAACACGGTGGGATACGGTTGCACAACTTGTATTGGTAACTCTGGACCATTACCCGAAGCGGTACATGACACGGTGCTTGCCAACGATCTGGTGGTTACTTCCGTGTTGTCGGGCAACCGCAACTTTGAAGGGCGGATTCATCCGCTAGTCAAAGCCAACTGGTTGTCATCACCACCGCTGGTTGTGGTCTATGCCTTGGCAGGGAATACCCGGGTTGATATTGCCAATGATGCCATCGGACAAGACCAACAGGGCAACAATGTCTTCCTCAAAGATATTTGGCCGAGCAATGATGAGGTTGCAACAGAAGTTGCAAAACTCGATAAATCAATGTTCATCAGCAAATACGCCGATGTCTTCACCGGCGATGACAAGTGGCAGACGATACCGACCACGCCGGGTAACACGTATGCCTTCTCAGCCGATTCGACCTATATTCAGTTGCCGCCATTTTTTGATGCGCAATACACCAGTGGCAGGACTAAAAACATTGAAGGCGCACGATTGCTGGTGTTGCTGGGAGATTCTGTTACCACAGATCATATTTCCCCGGCAGGCTCCATCGCCGCCGATAGTCCTGCGGCGCAATACCTCTGTGAAAATGGCGTACAGCCGAAAGATTTTAACTCCTACGGCTCGCGCCGTGGCAACCATGAAGTGATGATACGCGGCACTTTCGCAAATATTCGCATCAAAAATGAATTGGTGGCGGGGACCGAAGGCGGCTATACCCGCACCCATGACGATCCGAGTGTGCTGTCAATTTATGATGCGGCGATGAAATATATGGCGGCAGGCATCCCGACCGTGGTGGTCGCCGGTAGCGAATATGGTACCGGATCAAGTCGTGACTGGGCCGCTAAAGGCACTTTATTACTTGGCGTGAAAGCGGTCATCGTAGAGAGTTTTGAACGCATTCACCGCTCCAACCTGGTCGGCATGGGCGTATTACCATTACAATTTATGCCCGGTGAAAATCGTAAGGCCCTGAATATCAGCGGCAACGACAGCATTGACATTCTGGGGTTAGACGGCAAGCTGACCCCCAAGCAGGTCTTTGATGCACGGATCAATCGCGCCGATGGCTCGGTTGACAACCTGCAACTGCAATCGAGAATTGATACTGCAGTTGAAGTTGAATACTACCTGTGCGGCGGCGTATTGCCCTTCGTATTGAAGCGTTTGCAGGGCTAAGTCTTTTGCAACTGCACATCCTGTCCGGGTAATTGACAGCTACTCACATAACCTGAATATAAAGTGCCAACACGGGCGTCGATCCGGCTGCAACACCGTGCCAATTATACGGATGGTTATACAACAAGTTACCTGCCGTTATATGGCGAAAATGAAGATGTCCACCCCAACGCCATCTAGCCGTGCCGGAAATTATAAAATACATTTCATGCGACGGATGATTGTGTAGCGGATAGGACTGCTCAACATCAACATACATTAACCCGGCAACGACTGCCCCCATTTCAAACATCTTGCTAAAATCCATAATCGCCAAATGTTTACCTTGATCGATAGTGCGCGGGGAATAGCCCCACGGTAAATAAGGTGCAATTTGTTGGAAATCTTTAGCCAGCTTCATATCTTTAACCCATTTTAGATGGCGCAAACAAGATAACGGATTGGGGCTGAAATTTTTAACTTCGTCTGTTTTGAACTGTTGTTTGAACGCTTCCGAAAAGATCTTTATCATGGTGGATTCAATGCTTGACCCAGTGGTTGATTCAACGCAAAGTAGCATAGAGTTTGCACACCTGACCACGAATTTACGGGTTTGCTCTGCGATGGCTGTTCGCTCAAAACCGTGCATAATTTATGGTAAACCTGTTCTGATTGTCATAGTGCGTCTGCTTGTTTTTCCACTACACTGTCATTGTCTGATGTTTCAGCCTCTTCAGTTTCTCCGAGTTGCTGCTCCACATAATCACCGGCATCAGGCGCATTGTACTCTGCGACAGGTGTGCCGATCTGTCCGGCGGCGACAATTGGTCGCTGATTGTCCAGCGAGACGTGTCTGCTAATCGTCATACGGTAAACCGCAAATCCCAGAATCAAGGCAAAAGCACAGGCGATGCCGATGAAATAAAATATCGAACCGAATTGCCCCATCAAATAGGCAATTATTATTGGACCGGTACTCAACCCGATACCGGCAACCATCACCAGGCTACCACTGGCAGGGACAATTTGTTCTGGTTGGAGACGGTCATTGGCATAGGCAATACTGAGCGAGTACATTGGCATGGCAGCACCACCGAGAAGAATAATTACCATAAAGAACAGCGATCCGCCTTTAGGAATCAACATGGCCACCACACAAGTAATGATAACGGTTACCGACATACCTATTATGACTAGCCTGCGATTGACACGATCTGAAATCCAGCCAGTCGGCCATTGAAAAATGACACCACCCAACAAAAACGAAGCCATAAATAGTGAAACTAACTCAACATCATGCAATTCCTGCCACGCATAGACCGCACCCATACCAAAAATCGTACCGTGAGCAGCACCTGTTAAACCATTGCTAACCACTGCCAGCGGTGATGCACGATACAGTTTAGCCAGCGACATCTTTCCGGCGGATACGAATGCTGGTGCCGGTCGTGCAGTCAGTAAAATGGGAATCAAACCGAGTGAAACGATAATTGAGACCAGCACAAACAGATTCACACTCGCCGGGTCACTAAAACCCAGCAGGAACTGTCCGCCACCCATACCCAGCGTGACCACAACCATATACGCCGAGAGCACCTGACCGCGCGTTTCATTGCTCGCACGATCATTCAACCAGCTTTCGGCAACCACATATATTCCAGCATAACTGATGCCAGTAACCAATCGCATCATCGTCCAGGTGACTGCGCCGATGTAAATAGCGTGTACCAGAATGGAAATAGATGCGAGCGAAGCCAATGCCGCAAATACCCGAATATGACCGACACGTTGCACCAGTACCGGCGCAATCATTGAACCTACGAATACACCGACAAAATATCCCGACATCATTACGCCGGTAGTGAATGTCGGGAATCCTTCCATGGTGGCACGCAACCCCAGCAGGGTGCCTTGCAGACCATTGCCAATCATCATGAAACCAATGCCGATGAGTAACGCCCAGGCAGCGCGAAGTTCAGTCCACATATCAAAACTCCCGAGTATATTGAATCGCTGCCGTTGAGTTTCGGCATTCAATATTTTGTTAAAAGGGATATCTCGTTATCAGTGTGGATAACGTACCATCACTCTGCCGAAATCGGAATGACAGAATGGGGCGATTCTAAAACGATTTGTGCCGTTGTACCATGAAAAAATGCACTTTTGACAGATTGAAAGTACGGATTCCCGTTTTATGAAAATAATGCTGAACGGGGTAAGGACAAGGGTGTTTGTGATTTTAAGAACTTGCGAAAAGTGGCGGCTATACTTTTCTCTGTAAATTGTTTGATCAGAGCGCATTTGCCACCCATCAGGGGCGGCTGCCCCGTGAGCTGGCACTGTACGACATTAGCGATATATAGAGACCTTTGCACGGAAGATGATTTCGCTTCCAGGCCAGGCAAAAACGCATGGAATGAGGGAGTTTATGCTTATAAATGACCGATTGAGACCATTTTTACCAACAGTAGGCGCTTTTAGGCGACGCAGCATGCAGGTGAAATGGCTGCAAAGGTCTCACTATATCACCCGCGTTATTCAAAGCGGACAGTTCTACTTACTTCTAACACCAAGCATCGCCATAATCACCCCTATCCCCTGTCTCCATATAACCCTAATAATGCTATTTCAAAAGCGAATGCGTCAAGTGTTTCTTCAGATAACTGGCAATGTCTTCGATTTCATTCGGGTGTAGCGAATGTGGCATTGCGTAGGTATGCCACTCGACGTTGTAGCCCTGTTCGATTAATAACCGATAACTCTGTGTGGCTATTGATAACGGGATGAGTGGGTCCTCGCTGCCATGTCCCATGAAAATTGGTGTGTTTTGATTATGGGCAGATTTTTCTGATTCAAGGGTGGTTGCGTCCGGGAGATATGTGGATAGGGCAATGATGCCAGCGAGTGGTGTTTGTAATCGTAGTGCAGTGAATAGGGCGATGGCACCGCCCTGTGAGAATCCGGCTAAAAATATTTTTTCGGTTGCGATACCGCGTTGATTCTCCCGCGCAATCAGCTTATGAACAATGTCTGCTGATTGCTCCATACCCTCGCGGTCGTCTTGCCACGGGCAGGAGGTGTCAATCGGCAAATCAGTAACATCATACCATCCACGCATCTTCATGCCATTGTTAATGGTGATGCGCCGCATTGGGGCATGTGGAAAGATAAAACGTACTGGGCTTTCCTGAGAAAGTGCTAATGCCGGCACGATGGCTTCAAAATCATGTCCATCGGCACCGAGTCCGTGTAGCCAGACAAGCGAGTACAGCGGATTGCTTGCGGTTTGTATTTCTATTGATTCAATGCTGGCCTCTTTGGGCGCGTTTTGTGTGGTCATTTTGTGTTGGGCATCTCCATTAAATTAGGGTTGCTATGCGTTTAACGCTGTTAATCGGTTGCTAAATCATCGCCGCTACACGACACGCAAGCGTAATCGACATCAACCGCAATAGCGTAACAAAAACAGTCGGTGAGCGGGGCTATCACTATTTACGTTTTTAAGCGATAATGCTTTGCCTGATTATTCAATGATTTTTGCTGTGTTCAAAAAATCGAGTGTTTTTATTGTACTGCTTTTGGGGCTGGTTGATACTTATGCTCAACAGCCTGCTCTGGTTTTGGTGGATGCCGTTGTTGAACAACGCTTCACCCAGACTGTTCCTATCATCGGACGACTACTGGCAAAGCGTTCGGGTACGGTCGCGGTGCGGACTCAAGGGGCGGTATCTGAACTGTTGGTGGATGTTGGCGATACGGTCGTTAAAGGACAGTTGCTTGCCCGTATTGATGCTACTTCCCTTGAGCTTCGCAAACAACATGCGAAGTCGCAGTTGGGTGAATTCCAAACCCGACTAAAAACGGCAAAGGCACAGTTGACGCTGGCAAGTCAGGAAGTAACACGGCTCGAAAAATTGCAGAATTCTGCTGCGGTGAGTCGGGCATTGTACGATGATGCCCGACAGCAACGGAATATTGCTTTTGCCCGCGTCAGTGAGGCGCACGCCGCTATCAGCAGTAGTCGGGCATCGTTTGATATTGCAGAACTGGAGTTGAGCTATGCGGATATTATCGCGCCGTTTGACGGCACCATAACCCGAAAGCTCACTGAGATCGGAAATTATCTCAAACAGGGGGAAGCAGTGCTTGAAATAATTTCCGATAAACAGCTTGAGTTGGAGGCAGATGTGCCTGCCGCCTTGTTAAGTGGCTTATCCACTGATTTTGCGGATGATGTCGATATTGTTGTTGAACTCGAAAATGGTAGCAAACACAGTGCCCGCCTTCGTGCCATCATCCCGCAGGAAAATCCGCGCACCCGAACCCGCCGCGTAAGATTTAATATGCAACTCAATGCTGATGCCGGTTTCCTTGCCAGTGAACAAAGTGCTACTGCCTATATTCCTGCATCCAAAATTCGGGACACGCTAACACTACATAAAGATGGGGTAATACGACGCGGTCAGAACAACGTCGTTTATGTGGTTAATAACAATGTTGCGGAACTACGAGTGATCCAGACTGGCGAGGCAACCAGCAATCGTATTGAAGTTTTAGGCGGACTTAACGCTGGCGATTTGGTTGTTATTCGTGGCAATGAAAGGCTGATACCGGGGCAGCCGCTGCGTATCTCCGAAGTGCCCTAAAGTAGCACCAGCAGATCACCCACTGCTCATTGAAGACTTGTGAATATCATACGCACTGCCATTGATCGACCGGTTGCGGTTGTTGCTGCCGTATTATTGGTGGTGGTGTTTGGATTGGTTGCGCTTGAAACCATCCCTATTCAACTTGCTCCAGATGTCAATCGTCCGGTTATTACCGTGACCACTGACTGGTTCGGTGTTGCTCCTGCGGAAATAGAGCGAGAAATAATCAACCCGCAGGAAGAGCAATTTGCTGGTCTCGAGGGGCTGGTTTCGATTACTGGAAACGCGCAGCCCGGTCGTGCCAGCATTACGCTGGAATTTAAGATTGGCACGAATATGGATCGAGCCCTGTTGCTGGTTGCAAACCGATTGGATCGGGTGCCCAGCTACCCCGATGAAGCCAACCAACCGACCCTTGGCACTTCGGGTAGCGAGGACAATGCGATTGCTTGGATGGTGATCAATAACGCCGAGAACAACGACAAACCGGTGCATGAATACGGAGATTTTATTAATGATGTGATCAAGGAGCGTCTTGAACGGGTGCCGGGAATTTCTCGCATAAACGTCTATGGTGGCAGTGAGCGTGAAATTCACGTTGTGGTCGACCCCAATTTACTGGCACGTTATCATCTGACGGTTGGCGATCTCACACGGGCAATCAGGACGGCTAATATCTCACTGGGTGCTGGTAGCATAGATGAAGGTAAACGCCGCTATGTGGTGCGTACCGACAGCGCGCTTGATAATCTTGACATTATTGGCGATGTGCTGGTACGCAGTGCTGATAGCGGTGCTGGCGCATCGGCTCGGGCTGCTTTGGGCAGGGTTACGGTAGCAGATATTGCTGATATTTCATTTGCTTTCAAAGAGCCGAGCGCAACCATCCGCTTTATGGGCAACACCTCAATGGCACTGAGTGCGGAACGACAAACCGGTGCCAATGTGATTGAAACCATGGCGGGTTTGCGGGTTGCCATTGAGGAGCTTAATCAATCGGTCATCCCCAATGCCGGATTAATTTTTCAGCAAGTTTACGATGAAACGGTTTATATCAATTCATCTATTGATCTGGTGCAACAAAATATCTGGGTCGGCGGTACCTTAGCTGCATTAATTCTGATTTTATTTCTGCGCTCTTTTAGAGCCACGTTGGTGATTTCATTGGCGATACCGGTTTCCGTAATCGGTGCGTTCGTTGCGATGGCCGCTTTGGGACGATCCATTAATGTAATTTCTCTGGCAGGGTTGGCCTTTGCCGTAGGCATGGTGGTTGATGCTGCTATCGTTGTGCTAGAAAATACTTATCGCTTAAAAGAACAGGGGTATTCCAATATCAAGGCTGCCTATCTCGGCGCACAACAAGTCTGGGGGGCAGTGCTGGTTTCAGCCCTGACCACGGTTATGGTGTTTATTCCTATTTTGGTTATGCAACTTGAAGCCGGGCAGTTGTTTCGCGATATTGCAGTCGCTATCTCGGTGTCGGTTTTATTGTCGCTACTGGTGTCCATAACCGTCATTCCAGCGTTATCGAAACGGCTGTTCAAAGAAGAGGGACAACACCATCAGTCAAAGCAGCCGCTGACCCGACATCGAATCCCTTTTATTGATACGTTTGCTGCAAAATTTATCAATCTGGCTATGGCATTTGTTGATGTTATTGTCAAAAGTCGTAGCAAGGCGTTAATGATTACCAGCGTGGTCACATTGATTGCCGGTTTTGGTGCCTATCAAGCTTTGCCTAAATTTGAATATCTGCCGGAAGGCAATCGCAATTTGCTGTTTGGTATCGTCATTCCACCGCCCGGTTATAACCTTGAAACCACTGCCAGCATAGCCAGAAGAATCGAAAACGATATTCGACCGTTATGGGTGTCGGAGTCGGATGCGGAATCAAAGCCAGAGCAACCACCAAAAATTCAACGATTTTTCTATGTTGCGACACGGGCACAAACTTTTCTCGGTGCCATTGCGTTAAATTCGAGACGGGTTGCCGAGCTAAAACCGATTCTTCAGAAACCGGTATTTCAGGAACCCGGGACCTTCGGCTTCATTACCCAACCCTCAATCTTCGGGCGTGGTATCGGTGGCGGACGTAAAATTGATCTGGATGTGTCCGGACCTGACCTGGAGACGATTTTGCAGGCTTCCAATCGGGCGTTCGGGAAAATAGTCGGTCTGTTTCCGCGCAGCGCAGGTCATGAATGGCGACCAGTTCCCGGACTTGAATTGGGCGCACCCGAAGTCCGAGTTATCCCAAATCTGTTAAAATTGAGCGATAGCGGAGTGACGGTGCTGGAGTTGGCACAAACTATAGATGCCTTCAACGACGGATTACGGGTAACCCAGTCCACTGTTGACGGTCAATTGACGGACATTGTGTTAAAAGGCACGCAGCAAAATATCCACGAAACCCAAGGCATTGGCAACCTGCCAGTGGTCACACCTGGCGGTCAGGTGCTTCCGGTATCATCGTTGGCGGATTCCATATTAACCGCCGGACCCTCGGCAATCCGTCATCGTGAACGCGTGCGCACTGTCACACTGGAAATTAGACCCAATCAGGCGCTGGCACTGGAATCGGCTATTGACATCATCAGGCAACAGGTCATCAAACCTTTACAGCAAGAAGGGCTACCCGATGGTGTACAGTTTAATATTTCAGGCACCGCCGAAAAATTAGTTGAAACCAGAAATGCCATGGCTCTCAATATGATGTTATCACTGATTATTGTCTATCTGGTCATGGCAGTGTTGTTTGAAAATTTCATCTATCCCATAATCATTATGTTGTCGGTGCCAGTGGCAGCGGCGGGTGGTGTGGGCGGTCTGGCACTTCTGAATGTCGTTACCCCACAACCGCTGGATATGCTCACCATGCTCGGATTTATTATTCTCATCGGCATTGTCGTTAATAATGCCATTTTATTGCTGCATCAAACATTGCACCATATTCGCAACGACCAGCTCGCTGCTAAACAAGCCATAAAACAGGCAACCCGCAATCGGATTCGACCGATTTTTATGTCCACCCTGACCAGTGTTTTCGGAATGTTACCACTGGTGTTATTCCCCGGTGCTGGTTCTGAACTATATCGAGGACTCGGCTCTGTGGTGGTGGGCGGTTTAGGGCTGTCCGCTGTTATTACCCTGTTAATTATTCCATCAATGATGTCGTTATTGGTGGTTCCGATTGAAGAACGGCGTAACCGACAATCGCAGGTTTGAGGATGACTAGGCTGATTTGCAGAACAACCAGCCAATGAGCAGTTATCGGCAACAGTTTCCTTATCCTTCCCAGCGTATGCCAGTGATGGCAAGAAATATAGTTGCCAGCTCGCAGCCATTGGCGGTACAGGCGGGATTGTCAATGATGCAGCAGGGTGGTAATGCCATAGATGCTGCAGTGGCAACGGCGATTACCTTGAGCGTGGTTGAGCCAACCAGTAACGGTATCGGTAGCGATGCTTTTTGTATCTTGTGGGACGGCGAGAAATTGCATGGTCTTAACGCTTCGGGGCGAAGCCCATTCGCCACATCCGCTGATGACTTTGTCGGGCTGAGTAAAATGCCAGAGCGCGGATGGGACAGCGTAACAGTGCCGGGTTGTGTTAGTGGCTGGGTTGCTTTGTCCGACCGCTTCGGCAAACTGCCATTCGAGAAACTATTTGAATCCGCCATAGAATATGCCGACAATGGTTTTATAGTCACACCGATTACGGCACAGGCGTGGTCTTCAGCCGCACAAACATTCTCCGAATTTGAGGGTTTTGCACCCTTCTTGCCGGCAGGGACTGCGCCCAAAAGCGGTGACTTATTTCGCTTTGCTGAGCAAGCGCGAACACTGGAGAAAATCGCTGATAGCCGAGGAGAAGCCTTTTATCGCGGTGATTTGGCAGAGCAGATAGTGGATAAAGCAAAGCGCGATGGGGCGCGGCTGGTTGCGGCAGATCTTGATGCTCATCAAGCGCACTGGGTTGATTTAATATCACAGCAGTATAACGATGTTGAATTGTATGAAATCCCACCCAACGGTCAGGGACTCGCTGCGCTCATCATGCTCGGAATTTTGCAACATCATCATATCGCACAATATGAAATGGATTCGACAGACAGTCTGCATTGCCAGATTGAAGCGATGAAACTGGCTTTTGCCGATGCTTTTCGCTACATTGCTGATCCTGCCTGTATGGATATTGATGCAACTGCGCTGTTGGATGACGGTTATCTGCACAGTCGCGCGGCATTGATTGATATGAAAAAAGCGGCTAATCCTGATTATGGGTTGCCACCAAATAGTGGCACGGTTTATCTGACCACTGCCGACCGATCCGGCATGATGGTGTCCATGATTCAAAGCAATTATCAGGGGTTTGGCTCCGGTATCGTTATACCTGAAACCGGCATCAGCCTACAGAATCGGGGGGCTGGTTTTGTGTTACAAGCGGGACATCCGAATCAAATTGCGGGTGGCAAACGACCTTTCCATACCATTATCCCCGCGTTTCTGTGTGCGAGTGGAGAACCCCTTATGAGCTTTGGCGTGATGGGTGGACACATGCAGGCACAGGGACATGCCCAAATGGTGATACGGGTTTGTGATTATGGACTCAATCCACAGGCGGCAAGCGATGCGCCACGCTGGCAAGTCACGGACGATAATCAGCTACTGATTGAACAAGGCATTGACGATAACGTGCGCAATGAACTAAAACATCGAGGACACCAGATTATCGATAACCATGCACGGACGATATTTAACATGGGTGGCGCACAGTTAATCGTCAAAACCGAGCATGGCTATATCGCGGGTTCCGACCATCGTAAGGACGGGATGGCTGTAGGATTTTGAGGCGATATGTGGCATAGTGAGACCTTTGCACGGAAGATGATTTCGCTTTTAGGCAAGGCAAAAACGCACGGAATGAGGGAGTTTATGCTTATAAATGACCGATTGAGTACGATTTTAACGCAGCATGCAGGTGAAATGGCTTTCGTGCAAAGGTCTCATAGTATCGGTCTTGTCGGTCTGTCGGGCAGGCAGGCAGGAATAACAGTGCGGTATTCGAAGTGGCTACCCATTTTAGTTTAGTGTTTTAGTAAATAATTTCAAATTGATAAAAAATGATAGCACTTGAACCTCCGGTATGTGAGTTTGGATTACCGGCTTTGGATTTTAATTTGCTCGGTGTTGACGGCAAAATCTGGACTCTTGACGACTGTCGGGGCGAAAACGGATTGCTGGTTATGTTTATCTGTAACCATTGCCCTTATGTCAAAGCGGCTATTGACAGAATCGTTGCTGATGTCAACGATCTTGAAAAGTATGGCATAAAAAGCGTCGCCATTATGTCAAACGATGCCGATGACTATCCCGAAGATTCTTTCGATAATATGAAGCGGGTGTCGGATCAACATGATTTTACCTTTCCCTATCTGCTCGACAGTGAGCAGAAAACCGCTGAGGATTATGATGCCGTTTGTACTCCGGATTTCTTTGGCTACAACGCCGACCTGCAACTCCAATACCGAGGGCGGCTGGATGGAAGCGGAATACAGCCAGTCGCCCCGAATCTCCGCCGCGAACTATATGAAGCTATGAAGCGAATTGCACAAACAGGCAAGGGTCCGCTGGAACAAATTCCCAGCATCGGCTGCTCCATAAAATGGTCAAAAAAGACTCAAAGTAGATCGCCACAGACCGATTGACCGCGCCTGGCACACTGCCAAGCCACGAGTTTTGCCGAAACCATCCAATCTCATTGATTAAGGAGCCTGGCGGCTGTTAGCCGTGTTAAACCCTGTTAGTGAGACCTTTCACGGAAGATGATTTCGCTTTCAGGCAAGGCAAAAACGCACGGAATGAGGGAGTTTATGTTTATAAATGACCGATTGAGTACGATTTTAACGCAGTATGCAGGTGAAATGGCTTTCGTGCAAAGGTCTCTTAGTAGTGTTTAACCGATTTAGGGTTGTTTAACCAGACGCAGATACGGTTTTACGGTGTTCCAGCCGTCGGGGTATTTCTCTTTCGCCTGTTCATCAGAGACGGCAGGAACGATGATAACATCGTCGCCCTGTTTCCAGTTTGCCGGCGTTGCCACCTGATGTTTGGCAGTAAGTTGCATGGAGTCAATGACCCGCAAAATTTCATCGAAGTTGCGCCCAGTGGTCATTGGATAGGTCATCATTAGTTTGATGTTCTTGTCAGGCCCAACCACATAGACCGTGCGTACCGTGGCATTGGTCATGGCGGTGCGCCCCTCGGCAGCGCCGTTCTCGTCCGCTGGAAACATATTATAGCGTTTTGCAACACTCAGGTCAGTATCACCAATCATTGGGAAGTTGACCGCATATCCCTGAGTTTCCTCAATATCTTTCGCCCATTCGGCGTGATCATCAACAGCATCAATACTCAAACCGATGACCTTGCAATTACGTTTTTCAAATTCTGGTTTGAGCTTGGCAACATAACCTAATTCGGTGGTACATACCGGCGTGAAATCCTTAGGATGAGAAAACAAAACCCCCCAACCATCATCAAGCCATTCATGGAAACTGATTTTTCCTTGTGTCGTATTCGCCGTGAAATCCGGCGCTTGATCATTAATTCTCAATGTCATCTTATGCTCCTCATTTAATAGGTTAACAAAAACTATTCAGCTCGGAATCATACACCATAATGTGCCGCAACGAATAAATAATGGGGCTGACCCAGATAATCACATTAATTTACGTTTAACCCATTGTTTTAATTGCGATATAGAAAACAGTGAAAGGTCGGCAACCTTGGCTGTATAATGGTTTGCACCAAAACAACCATCACCCAATGGGTGAAACAACCAAGTTGACGCACACTTCATGGCACCCGGTCTGGACAGGGGGATCACTTCGCTGACCACGATTGAACCGCAACTTGCCCGACAGGCTCCGCCTGCGTATCTCGATCTAACACGCTAACTACATGAATCCGCTTGTTGTTCCAGAGCGCAACAGATACCCACAACATCTCCGCCAATGACAATGATATTTACCATACATATTTTTCTTTTCAAAAAACAGCTTGCTGGCGGTTCATCCAGCGTCAATTAGGGGGTTACCAGTTCAGGATTGGTTCCATCGCCATGCGGAATTCAGCTTTTTCATCTTCCGTCAACGGGCCAAGCGGCGCACGACATTCACCCACAGGTGTGCCCTGTAGTTCGCAACCATATTTGATCTTTTGCACAAACTTACCACTTTCAAGGACATTCATCGCACGATACAATATTGCCATCTGGTCACGCGCTTTGTTCATATCACCAGAGCGGAATGTCTTGTCCAGATCACAACAGGCTTTCGCCATGCAGTTTGCCGGACCACAAATCCAGCTATCCGCGCCCCAGATCATGAAATCAAGTGCGATGTCATCTGACCCGCTAACCAGGTCAATGCGGTCTTTGTAGTGGTTATAAATATCAACCGCTCGCTGCAACACACCGCTGGATTCCTTGATACCTATAACCCGGGGGTTATCGGCCAGCGCGTCCAGCACATCAAAGGAAATTTCGATACCGTCTTTATATGGGTAATTGTACAGCACCAGCTCCACATCAACCGCCTTCAGTATAGCATTGTAATGGTTTAAAAGTTCTGTATCTGTTGGGCGTGTGTAAAATGGGGTTGCCAATAGAACGCAGTCATAACCGATCTCCTTGGCGGCAGCAGTATTTTCAATCACTTCGCGGGTTGCGGGCGCATTGGTGCCCGCGATCAGAAGCTCGTCATCATTGGCAAAATCCTTGACAAACTTGAGAACCTCAAGGCGCTCTTCATAGCTCTGCGAAAAATATTCGCCAGTCGACCCATTGGGCACCCAACCGGTCACACCCGCAGCACGCATATTTGTCATGTGTACTTCAAATGTATTGAAATCGATATTATTTTTTGCATCAAACGGGGTTACCAGAGCGGGCATTACACCTGTGAGTTTCATGATTGCTTTCTCCTGTTACTTGGATTTATATGATAGGTGGCCACGGCACTCAACTGTTGGAAAAACATTACCGCGGCGGACATAGTTGGTATTTTGAATTAAATGGCGAGGGGTAAAATCCCAGATTTCCTGCCACCCGACAGACAAAGCACTATCGACCAATTTGCGTGTGTTTCGATCAGCAAGGACTTCATCAGCCAGCGTATCCAAATCCCATGTAGTTTCTGCTATTCAGTCAACCGTGTTTCGTCTTTGTCCGCTTCACCAGCCAGATTATGCGACTCGTTCGGGTCAGTTTTAAGATCAAATAACTGTGGTGGGTGTCCACGAGAGCGCGGCCGTTTTTTATCGCCATCACGCACTAAAACACGTGGGGATGCCGCGCCACCATCAAGGTATTCAACAAACACGAATCAGCCAATTTTTTCTCCTTATTAGGGATATTGCAAACCGTTCCACCGTAGATATTCAGCACGAAAAAGTCAGCTGATCAACCATAAACAGGATGATGTTTGATTGATCGAGACCTTTGCACGGAAGATGATTTCGCTTTCAGGTAAGGCAAAAACGCACGGAATGAGGGAGTTTATGCTTATAAATGACCGATTGAGTACGATTTTAACGCAGCATGCAGGTGAAATGGCTTTCGTGCAAAGGTCTCACATTGATTATACGATGCTACTATGGGGGATTATAACCTTGATGAAATGTGTTTGCGGTTGTGTTTAAGAACTAGCCGCACTTGCTTTCGCCACAGTTGAGGCAGGTCATACAACCGTCCATTAACACGGTCGCTTTGGTATTACATTTTGTACACAGTGTTGCGGCGACAGGGAAGTTATCAGCACACTGCGATTGATTTTGTTCTTCAAATTCTTTGCGTTTCTGATCGACCAGTGCTTGCTGGTGTTGATCAAGATCTTTGTTAACAATCATCCCGATCATTTTCAAATGGGATTCAATAGCATCACCAATCTCAGCAACCAAAGACGGCATGAATTTTCCACCGCGCCTAAAGTAGCCGCCTTTAGGGTCGAATACGCTTTGTAGCTCGTCAACCAGAAAAGTAACATCGCCGCCTTTTCTAAATACAGCAGAAATAATCAGTGTCAGCCCCGATATCCACTGATAGTGATCCATGTTTTTTGAGTTAATGAAAATCTCAAAGGGTCTGCGTTTTTCAAATGGCGTGTCCGGATTCAGGAGAATATCGTTGATAGTAATGTAGAACGCATGTTCGGAAACGGGTGTTTTGATTTTGTAGGTGTTGCCGATTAAGCGATCTGGGCGCATCACTTTTTCGTGCATTTGTACGACTTTGGACGGATTATGAGTGCCCATATCCAGAGACTCGGTTACCTGCTTGTCGGTTTGTTGCGGAGTGTCTAAGTGATTATGCTGATTACTGGCATGGTGGTCGGAATCGGCTCTGACAACATTGTAATCAACGATTTGTTTGTCAATTTTAATAACCATGATTTAATCCGTGTTTTTTGTACTGTTTATATGATGTTTAAGAAACTGATTGAGCTGTTAGCGGGTAACTCGTTGGGGTTTGCTTAGTAAACTTTGCTGGATAGCGTATGGTGTTTCCATTAACCACTCCATATTCCGATTGAACTGAATCCTTCTGTTACGCTGACTGTTTCGAGCAAGGGTTAAATATTTTTTATTGGCTTTTTTCATAATTTCAAGGTCTGCTTTAAGTTATTGAAGCGCAATTTTGTCGGGCAAAGCGTGAAAAAACGTGCTGTTAAAATCTACCGTAGTAGCCCTCTTTTAATGCGTCAAACAGATTGGCAGCAGTGTGCGTTTCACCATCGTACTCGATTTCCTCATTGCCTTTAACCTCAATTATTTCACCATTTTCCAGCGTGAACTGATAGGTGGTGTTTTTCAAATCCTGTTCTTTTACCAAAACACCTTGAAATACTTCGGGGTTAAAGCGAAATGTGGTGCATCCCTTCAGCCCTTTTTCCCAAGCATATTGATAGATGTTTTGAAAATCCTTGAAAGCAAAATCTGTTGGCACATTGGCTGTTTTTGAGATTGAAGAATCAATCCATTTTTGTGCCGCGGCCTGCACATCAACATGCTGTTTCGGAGTAACCTCATCGGTGGTTACGAAATAATCCGGTAGATTGTTTGTCTTGTTTTCGGGCGGTGCCTCTGCAACGGCTGATGTCGCCTGTGGATTCACCAGATGACGGTAGGCTAATAATTCGTATGACAATACATCCACTTTCTCTTTGGACTTTTTCCCTTCACGGATAATGTTGCGGCTATAGCTGTGGGCAAAAGTCGGCTCAATGCCGTTGCTGACATTATTTGCCAGAGACAAGCTGATGGTGCCCGTAGGCGCAATCGAGGTGTGGTGCGTATAACGACATCCTTTAGTTGCGATTCCGTCTTGCAATGCTTTCGGGAATTGCTGCATATAACGGCTATATTTCCCCATTAACACGGCGCCTTTAACGGTATCACCACGATGGTAGCCGTCCCTTTTCATTTCTGGTCGTTTCGCCAGCATTTCGCTGGTAACAGTGTATTCCTGATTCAATATCGGGGCAACGCCCTTTTCTTCAGCTAGCTCAATGCCGACTTTCCAACCGACAGTCGCCATTGTTTCGGCAATCTGTTCGGTAAACTTCAGCGAATCGGCATCGCCATATTTCATTTTTAACATGGTCAGCGTTGAACCGAGTCCGAGGAAACCCATACCATGTCGCCGTTTCGATAAAATTTCTTTGCTTTGTTTGTCAAGTGGCAAGCCGTTAATTTCCACGACGTTATCCAGCATACGACAAAAGACAGCGACCACTTGCGCATACTTTTTCCAATCAAATTTGGCATCATCGGTAAAGGGGTCATCGACAAATTTAGTGAGGTTGACCGAACCCAAAAGACATGCGCCATAAGGGGGTAGTGGTTGTTCACCACAGGGATTGGTGGCACGGATATTCTCGCAAAACCAGTTATTATTCATCTCATTGATTCGATCTACCAGAATGAAACCGGGTTCGGCGTAGTCGTAGGTGGAGTTCATAATCAGGTTCCATAAGCGCCGGGCTGGAATGGTGTTGTACACCCGACAAGCGACCTGACCGAGATTATCGGTTGTGTAACCTGATGTTTGTGACCAGGGTCGCATAATGACCTCGTATTCGCTGCTGTCTATTTCCTGTTGGGTAGCGGGGAAATACAGTTTCCATTCGGCATCATCATTGACCGCTTGCATAAAATCATCGGTAATTAAACAGGATAAATTAAATTGTCGCAGACGCGCATTTTCACGTTTAGCACGGATGAATTCGAGAATATCCGGATGAGAAATATCAAAAGTACCCATCTGTGCGCCTCGTCGTCCACCGGCAGAGGAAACGGTAAAGCACATAGAGTCAAAAATATCCATAAAAGACAGTGGTCCAGAGGTATAAGCACCCGCACCGTTAACGAAAGCACCCTTGGGGCGCAAGGTGGAGAATTCATAGCCAATACCGCAACCCGCTTTCAAGGTCATCCCAGCTTCGTGGGCAGATCGCAAAACGCCGTCCATAGAATCGGGAATGGTTCCAGAAACAGTGCAGTTAATGGTGCTGGTTGCCGGTTTATGCTGCAGCGCGCCAGCGTTTGAGGTAATTCGACCTGCGGGAATGGCACCGTGTTGTAATGCCCACAAAAATTTATTATGCCATTCTTGTTGTTGCAAATGAGTCGTTTCGACTTTTGCCAAAGCGTTCGCAACCCGATTGTATGTTGCCTCAATATCTTTATCCACAGCCTGTCCACTCGTATCTTTCAGGCGATATTTTTTATCCCAGATATCATAGGATGCGGGCTGAAGCGCAATATCATTCAGGGAGGGAGCGGCTAAGTTGTTTTTATTCGCTACGTTGACCGTTTTCATGATTACCTTTCCTCAACTTATAGGTCTTTGACAAGACCGTAACGTCATCAATAAATAACTTTATCCCTGTTAGCGTTACTCCCCTTGTTGGTGTTGCCATACATACCCTTGCCATTAAATGTGTCATGATAATGACAACCATCGGGAGCGGATTTCAACGCATAGGTGCAACACTAGGGTTGATATGCCGATGTTCTGGGCGATGTACTTTGCCGTATTTCAACTACATATAGTGGCAAAAAACTGATTTTAATACCAACATATAGGTTCCGTCAAAATTATTTTTCCCGTCCAATTATTTCAATAAGTTACCTGCATGATCGCAGATAACGGGTGTGGGTCAATCTAAAAATGTCTCGCCCTGAACAAGAAAGTCCATAAACAGGGGAGGCTGAAAGAGTAGCGGGATTTTTGTAGCGTTAGCGGCAGGATTTAGCGGTCGTTTTCAAAACGTATGCGGTGGCACAATACGGACAAAGCGCCTGCCCACTGTCCTCAATAGCAAGATACACTTTAGGATGTGAATCCCACAAACGTTTACCCTGCATCGGGCAATGCAACGGCAAATCATCCACGGTGACTTCGACCTGTTGATGGGCATTTGGCGTATCGGTGTCGGCAGCAAGCGACTGTTGATGAGCATTTGGCGTATCGGTGTCGGCAGCAAGCGACTGTTGATGAGCATTTGGCGTATCGGTGTCGGCAGCAAGCGACTGTTGATGGGTCTTTGGTGTATCAGTATCCGCAGCAACCGCAAAGGTTTCGGGTAGTTCGGGTTGTTTATTATCAGACATAGGTTAGCCACGCCTCATATTCGGGTATGCGCCCATGCACGGCATCAAAAAAACGACTTTGAATTTTTTCCGTTATGGGACCTCTGCCACCATGACCAATTTGACGATTATCCAATTCTCGAATGGGGGTAACCTCAGCGGCAGTACCGGTAAAAAAGGCCTCATCACAAATATAAATCTCATCACGAGTGATGCGTTTTTCAACCAGCTCCAGACCTTCATCGGCAATAATTCTGGCTACGGTCTTACGGGTTATACCATCCAGAGCCGAAGTCAGATCTGGGGTATAGACGACATTGTCGCGGATGATAAAGACATTCTCACCACTGCCCTCCATAACAAAACCATTGGTGTCAAGCAACAAGGCTTCATCATAGCCGGTTTCAATGGCCTCCTGAAGAGCTAACATGGAGTTAATGTAGTGACCATTCGCTTTAGCGCGACACATACTGGTATTAACGTGATGTCGGGTATAAGAAGAAACCCGAACGCGGATACCGTTGGTCAGATTCTCGTCCCCCAAATAAGAACCCCATTGCCATGCGGCAACAATAAGATGCACTTTTAAGTTATCGGCGCGGATACCCATTCCTTCCGAGCCGTAAAAGGCCATAGGACGCAGATAGCCAGCCTCCAGTTGATTTTGTCTAATGGCATCAATTTGTGCCTGAATCACGGTTTCGGCATCGTATGGGATTTTCATACCCAGAATATGCGCCGAATGAAACAGCCGATGAGTATGCGTGTTCAAGCGAAAAATAGCGGTGCCTTTTTTCGCTTTATAGGCACGCACCCCTTCAAACACCCCCATACCATAATGCAGAGTATGGGTCAAAACGTGGACTTTGGCTTCGCGCCAAGGTAGCATTTCCCCATCCATCCATATCACACCATCACGGTCACTAAATGACATTTAATTATCTCCAAAAATTTAATTTGCCTGATTGTACCCGACCTGATTGCGTCTGGCTTCCATTTTAACGGCTATTGTTACGAGTAATTATCCGGGCAGTTTATTGGCTTCTAACACCATTTTAGCCACTATTTTATGAAACCTGATTATTTCGGTCTGCGGGTTTTCATAAAGCAAATGCTGCATCGGCTAATAGTTGCTCAGGGTAAGCGTAATCTGCCACCCGCTGGTTTTCAATATGCTAAACTTGTGTCAGCTGCAAACATTAAAAAATTATAGAGGATGTCATTGCAAGGTAACATCTATTTGGTCGGGTTGATGGGGGCAGGAAAGAGTACGGTGGGTCGAAAACTGGCGAAATTATTATTGCTGGATTTTATCGATACCGACCAACTCATTGAACAACGAACTGGGGTATCAATAAGTCATATATTTGAGATTGAAGGTGAAGTCGGTTTCAGAAATCGGGAATCAAAAATACTTTCCGGAATCAGCAACGCGCGTCAGGCGGTAATCGCAACGGGCGGTGGCATCATCTCCAGAGCAGAGAATCGGCGGATTATGCGTAAGCATGGTCAGGTCGTTTATCTGCGCGCCCCCTTGAAAATCTTGTGGCAGCGTCTGCAATATTGTCAAAACAGACCGCTGTTACGACACGCCGAACCTAAGGCGAAATTGACGCAACTTATGTTGGAGCGCGACCCGCTTTATGCCGATGAAGCTGATATTATTGTCGAAATCGGCACGGATTCTGCCCGTAAAACGGCGACAAAGGTATATCAATTACTGACCGATGACGCTACATCAGCGTCATCAACCCAGCCATCAACCAATCAATGAAAACGACAACGAAAACGGCAATAAAAACCGTCAACATCAAGTTCGGTAAGCGCAGTTACCAGATAAAAATTGCAAATGGATTGCTGGATAATGATGAGGAATTGCTGCCTTGGATTGTCGGCAATCAGGTGTTTATCGTGACCAACGAAGTGGTGGCCCCGTTGTATCTGGAAAAAGTCAAAGCAATGCTGTCGGGAAAAAGCATTGAACAAATCATTTTAGCCGATGGTGAGCAATCAAAGACTTTGCAAACTGCCGAGCGGATATTTGACAACATGCTGGAGGTTGCGCTCGATCGTAGCGCAACGGTCATTGCGCTGGGGGGGGGTGTCATTGGAGATATGGCGGGGTTTGTGGCAGCATGTTATCAGCGGGGTATTCCTTTCATCCAAATTCCAACTACGCTATTGTCGCAGGTGGATTCTTCTGTGGGCGGTAAAACGGCAGTGAATCATGCGCGCGGCAAGAATATGATTGGTGCCTTTTATCAGCCACAGCGCGTGCTTGCCGACACCGCAACCTTAGCCACCCTAGATGCACGACAATTCTCGTCTGGCATGGCGGAAGTGATTAAATACGGTATGATCAACGATGCCGGATTTTTCCAGTGGCTCGAACAAAATATTGATGCGGTCATGCAAAAAAACCAGCATGCGCTGGCATATATCATTGAACAATCCTGCATCAACAAAGCGAAAATTGTTGAACAGGATGAACGGGAAAGCGGCATCAGAGCGTTGCTTAATCTCGGTCATACTTTCGGTCACGCCATAGAAACGGCGACTGCATATAGTAAATGGTTGCACGGAGAAGCCATAGCATTTGGTTTGGTCATGGCAGCTTCAATGTCTAGGGAGCAGGGCTGGCTTGACGAGCAAGCGTTGCAACGCGTGATAGCCTTGTTAGCGAAAGCGAAATTACCAGTTGAACCTGTGGCGGATGTCTCCCCGCATCAACTCAAGTCATTAATGCAGCTGGACAAAAAAGTACAGGCAGGCAGAGTACGTCTGGTGCTACTCAAATCCATCGGCGAGGCATTTATCAGTAGCGACTACGATGAATCCGCACTCAATACCACACTACAACACTATGCGACTGGATCAGGGTTGGATGGCAATACCAACCACCTCACAGAATGAGACCTTTGCACGGAAGATGATTTCGCCTTTCAGGTAAGGCAAAAACGCACGGAATGAGGGAGTTTATGCTTATAAATGACCGATTGAGTACGATTTTAACGTAGCATGGAGGTGAAATGGTTTTCGTGCAAAGGTTTCAGAATAATAGCCAACGATTACATTGAGTACATTGATGATGACCACAAGGCACCAGCCAGATATTTTTCAGAATATCTCCGGTTGCTTTTTTAAGAGCATGGTTTTTACTTTTTGACAAGCCTTTTTCCTGATAGGTAAAAATATTTTCAGCATCGTGTTGCGAATTACTTTTTGTGCTCACTGTATGACCGGATAATCTACAAAGGGCGGCTGATATTTTCTCTTGAAAAACTGCTCTTCCATGATTGGGATTAGGTACTGTAACTGCATAATCGAGCTGCCGGATTTTGCCTTGCATTAATACTGGTATGAGAAAATAGTTATATCTTTACGATACATTGTAGCGACCTTTTGTACTAGATCAGGGGAGTAATATTGTTTGTAATCGAATCGATTTTTTGTTGCGTTTTCATGCCCTATGGTTATCGAATCTGGCTCAATCCCAATGTGTTGCATAACTTGCGTTAGGTGCTCATCAAAATTCTCAACCCTGCCGATATAATCAATGTTATTCAGATCAATCGATTTTGATTGAAGGCGTATATGTTCATTACAGGTGCCCAAATTTTGGCGAGCAACAAAATCAATAAAATTTTCGAGTTGCTGCATTTGTAACAGTTCATCAGCAGGAAATGCAAAATGATTATGCTTAACCACTTTATCTAACCAACAAGAAATCAGTCGATCCCATGGGTTTCTCACAAACGAGAACTTAAAATATTCCGAGTACAGGTTTACCGGGTAATGGCATGAATATGGATGGTCCGCATCCAGGTTTATATTCGCCTGTTTGAATATATCTAATATTGTCCTGCTTGCCGCTTTGGCAATCCGAAACCATACGAACTTATGTGCATGACATAGTGTAATATCATATCGTCCAACAGAAGGTAGATAGGGTATGGTGGAGATACCACCTACAATAATCCGGCTTATGTTTTGATACAACAGACTTGGAAAAGTTAAGTAAGTTGATCGTTCATACTTATTTTTTATCATGTTTTTGGTTTTTATCATAATACAAGTGCCATTAATAGTGGCTTTTCTAAAACGTGCGGCTCAATTATGTGTGGCAATATTGAAACGGAGGTGTCACCATAATGGATTTTCACACTGATAGTTACGCTTTCGCTCTGGATGTTTTCGCCAATAATAACATTAACAAACCGCTTGCAAACGACAACCAGCCGATTAACGGCATGGATGAAAGCGGTTGCCGTTCAGGCAGAGCAATGAAAGCACTGATGAGTAAGCCAACGCCAAGCACTATTTTAATTGTTTTGCTATACTGATATGCCATTTGATGGCGTAGCTTTTCAATCTCCTGATCATGAGTGTGTATTATCATTTCATCATTTTTTAATCTGTACATAAGCTGATGCGCTAATCCTGGCAACTCGGGTGCTAGCGTAAAAAGATTCGGCAATTCACGCTTGATTGTTTTTATTGCTGCCCGCAGTCCAATTTGCTCGTTCATCCATTTCTCCAGAAAGGGTTTTGCTGTCTGCCACAGATCCAGTTGCGGATAAAGTTGCCGACCCAAGCCTTCGATGTTGAGAATGGTCTTTTGTAGTAATACCAACTGTGGCTGTACTGGCATATTAAATCGCCGCGCAACACGAAACAGATCGACCAAAAATATGCCGAATGAAATTTCGCTAATCGGGCGCGAAAATATCGGCTCGCAGACCGTTCGTATTGCGCCTTCAAAATCTTCTGCATTGGTATCTGGCGGCACCCAACCTGCCCGAATATGTGCATCAGCGACACGATGATAGTCTCGGTTAAAAAACGCCAGCAAGTTTTCTGCCAGATAACGCTTGTCGGCGCTACTCAACGTGCCCATAATACCGAAATCAACCGCCCGATATTGTCCCTCTTCGGAGACGAATATATTGCCAGGATGCATATCGGCGTGAAAGAAACCGTCTCGAAAAGCCTGCGTGAAAAATATCTCCACGCCCGTATACGCTAACTTTCTCATATCAATTCCAGCCGCTTGCAAACGTTGCACATCGCGAATGGGAATACCGTAAACTCTTTCCATGACCAATACATTACGATTGCTATGCTGCCAATAAACTTTCGGGACATAGATTAAATCAGAGTTTTCAAAATTGACTTTTAGCTGGCTGGCACTCGCCGCCTCGCGCATCATATCTAATTCATCGTGGATAGTTTTATCGTAGTCAGACACAATTTCCTTTGGTCGCAAGCGTTTTCCTTGCGACCAATAACGATCCGCTAAATCTGCCAGAACATGCAACAATTCAATGTCTCGGTCGATAACAGCTTCAATACCGGGGCGGACAATTTTAACCACCACATCAGAACCATCGTGTAATTGTGCATAATGCACCTGAGCAACAGATGCTGAAGCCGTCGATTCTTTATCAAAATGCTTAAAGCGATTTTCCAGTTTGTCGCCATACGTCAGCTCAACAATTTCAATCGCCTGATGCCCGGGGAAAGGGGGCACCTGATCCTGAAGTTTGACCAGCGACTCGGCAATATCCGCGGGCAATAAATCCGGTCGTGTGGAAAGCACCTGCCCAAACTTAATAAAGATCGGTCCCAATTCCTGCAATGCCATGCGCAGTCGCTCTCCCCTGGGCAACTGACGTTGCCTGCGTGTCGGTATCAGCTTGAATAGAAAAGCATAAGGTCGAAATAAATGCAATGTCGACACCCATTCATCCAACCCATAACGAATTAGGACGCGGGCAATTTTCAGCAAGTGGAAAAAGTTTTTAGTCACGAAATGGCTTGGAATGGAGCGGTATTTGTTAGGGCTTATCGGTATTGTCGGAGCGATTTTTCTGCAACCGCGATATTCTTTGTTGTAGACGATCGGTGTCAACACGTAACTTATCAACCGAATCCTGAAATCGTTGCATCGCCGGATTGGTAACCAATACGCGCTTTTCTTCCTGCAGAAATTCTCCGACATTAATTCGAGATAAGTGCAGCGACTGCGCAACCCAGTCGCCGAAATGTCGGGCGACATTGCCGGCTTTGCGCGCGGGCGTATCGCCAATATATCTGGATAATAATTCTTCCCAATCTATATCCAACTGCGATAATATCTTCTGAAAGGCTTGTCCGCTCTCAGCATCGCCTTGCATTTTCACTTGTCCATCAGAGAGCACACCGCTGTCTATTCCAGCGCCACCCAGTTTGGCAAAGGCCATCACTGAACCGCTTAAAGTCACATTCGGCTCACCCTCGCAGTGCTGATTTATTTTCAAGCCCGCCTTTGACGGAATCAGATACAAGGTTATTTTCGGGGCAGTGATTTCAAGACAAAGCACCTTGCCTTCAAGGGTGGCGAGCTTTTCTCTGCCATCAGGATCAACACTCAAAAGCACTTCGGAAGTTCGGTTCAGAAAATCGAAAAACACGCTCATTATCGAAACCTGCTGGCGGATAAGTGTTAAAAACCTGAAACCCTGAGCTAAAATTTGAAGCCCAAATGCAGCGCGACGATTCCAGCACTGATATTGTGATATTTGACTTCGTCAAAACCCGCATCAAGCATCATTTTCCGCAATGTTTCCTGATCGGGGTGTTTGCGTATGGATTCAACCAGATATTTATAGCTCGCTTCGTCATGGGCTATCCATTTTCCGATTTTGGGTATGGCATTGAACGAATAGAAATCATACAGCTTGCCCAAAATTGGCACGGTGGGGGTGGAAAATTCGAGAACCAGCATACGCCCTCCCGGTTTTAGAACACGATACATAGATGCCAATGCGTTGTCCTTGCGTGTAACATTGCGTAAACCGAATGCAATAGCAACGCAATCAAATTGCGCTTCTTCAAAGCCGAGATTTTCCGCATCGGCAACAGCATATTCGATATTGCCGAGCAAACCAGCGTCAATCATTTTGGCTTTGCCCTGAGCAAGCATATCAGCATTGATGTCGGTCAGCACGACTTTTCCAGTGTCACCAACTTGCCGGGCAAAGTGGCGTGCTAAATCACCGCTACCACCAGCAACATCCAACACCTGATGCCCCGCCCTCAATCCGCTTTGCGATACCGCAAAGCGCTTCCACAAACGATGTACCCCGAATGACATAAGATCATTCATGGTGTCGTATTTCGTAGCCACCGAGCTGAAAACACTGCCGACAAGTTTTGCTTTTTCTGATTCATCAACAGTGCGATAACCAAAATCGGTCTGCTTTTGACCATCGCCATGTGCCGGTGCACTATCTGCATAATCGTTACTCATATCATTCGTTCAAGCCGCTGAATTCCCTGATCAACCGTCCACTTTTCTAATCGCGCCCGCTTGTTCCAAACGTGCAAGGTAGTGCGCCCAATTTTCTTTGTGTTCTTTACCGAGCTGATATAACCTCTCCCATGAATAAATGCCGCTGTCATGACCATCGTCAAAAATCGGCTTGATGGCATAATTGCCAACAGGCGTAATTTTATCAATATTGACGTTCTCCTTGCCGATTTGCAACACCTCCTGTCCTGGCGCATGCCCCTGAACTTCTGCCGAAGGTGAATGCACTCTCAAGTATTCGCAACTCAATTCAAACGACTCCTCTGCAAAAGTTACCGTCAGCATTTTGGAACGGCGGTTCAAATTTATTTCGATGGGAACATGTTTGCTCATGCTGTTACTCACAAAAGATACGATAACCCCTATTTTACGCGGATACCTATTAAAAATCTGGGCACAAATGCCAGTCGCCTGCCAGTAAATATCGTTGAACGCAAAAGTACGATAGTAGCAGATACGCCGAATAAATCAGAAATTGCTCACTCGCCAGACTGTAACCAAGTGGCAATCTGCTCGGCATAATAGGTCAAAATCCCATCACAACCTGCGCGTTTGAATCCTGCCATCGCCTCCATTACCACCGCTTTTTCGTTAAGCCAGCCCCGCTCACTGGCGGCCTTGAACATCGCGTATTCGCCACTGACCTGATAAGCAAAAGTCGGCATGGCAAATCTTTGCTTAACCCGCAATATCACGTCCAGATAAGGCAACCCCGGTTTAATCATAATCATATCCGCACCTTCAGCAATATCCAAAGCGACTTCCCGCAACGCCTCATCCACATTTGCCGGATCCATCTGATAACTGTATTTATTGCCGCCTGCCAGATTGTCCGAAGAGCCGACAGCATGTCGAAATGGCGCATAATAACTCGACGCATATTTTGCCGCATAAGCAAGAATCCGGGTATGGGTAAAGCCATTCTCTTCCAGAGCATGACGAATTGCCCCGATTCTTCCATCCATCATATCCGAAGGTGCGACCACATCTGCACCAGCATCGGCATGGGAAAGTGCCTGCTTAATCAGCGTGGCTACGGTCTGATCATTAGCGACATAGCCGGAATCATCAATCAGTCCATCCTGACCATGACAGGTATAAGCATCCAAAGCGACATCCGTAATCACACCCAACTCTGGAACTGCGGTTTTTATAGCTTTAATGGTTCGCTGCACCAGTCCTTCCGCATTCCAGACTTCCTCGGCGGATTCTGACTTTTGTTGCGCTGGAATGACCGGGAAAAGCACCACCGCTGGGAGTCCCAATTGCTGGTAGATTCTGCATTTATCAACCAACACATCCATCGACATCCTTGAAACCCCGGGCATAGCAGGCACAGGCTCGGTTGTAGCGCTACCCTCCATAACAAACATCGGCTGTATCAAATCGCTCGTGGTTAAAACCGATTCGCGCATCAACCGCCGACTAAATTCGTCCCGGCGCATCCGCCGCAAACGCGACGACGGAAATCCCCCTTGCTGCGGGTAATCAAGCATTTTGTTATCTGGTGATCCGCTTGCCCGACTGATTAGCAGGTTATTTGCTTTTGCCAACAGCCTTCTTTGTAGCCGTTTTCCTGACGGCACCGCGCTTAACTGTTTTTGCAGGCGTTGCTTTTTTCGGTACGCTCTGCTTTTTAGTTGCTTTTTTAGCGACCTTTTTGGCGATTTTTTTCGTGGTTTTTTTCGCTGAAGCCGACTTAACTGTTTTTGCAGGCGTTGCTTTTTTCGGTGCGCTCTGTTTTTTAGTTACTTTTTTAGCGACCTTTTTGGCGATTTTTTTCGCTGTTCTCTGCTTCTTCGCCAAGCTCTCTGCTTTTTTCTTTTTCATTAATGCTCTTTTTGCAGCTATCTCTGGATCAATTCGGTTTATCTGACCGCCAGCAATGAATGTTGACTCCATTTCATCATTCGTGTCTGCCGCAGTCTCCAGCGTTTTAATCTCCAGAGGCCGAATTTCCAAGTCAACGAGACCGCACAGTTTTTGATGGATTTCGTTAATTTCCCCCATCCCCGACATAGTACGCAACTTATGCTGGGCACGGTAATAGGTGATTAATGGTATGGTTTCTTTTTGATATACCCCAATACGGATCTGCGCAGTTTTTGTCGTGTCGTCAACTCGGGATACCAATATGCCACCACATTTGTCACATTTTCCTTGCACTTTCAGCAGGGAAACTCGCTTACTGTATATGCTACCACATTTATCACAGCTCACCCTGTTGACCATCCTATTCACCAGTGTCCGATCATCAACGTCTATATTGACCGCAATTTGCAATATTTTGCCCAACATGCCCAATAATGTATCTAAAATCTGCGCCTGCGGAATGTTGCGCGGATAGCCGTCTATAATAAAACCACGTTTGGTATCTCTTTTTCGCAGTCTTTCTTCCAATAACTGATAGACAACCGCATCGTCCACAAGTCTGCCTTCCGCCATGGACTGCTTGGCTTCATCGGTCATACCTTTATTGTTTTTTAACGCATCCCTTAACAAATCACCCGTTGATATTTGGGGAACGCGGTATCGTTCTGATAACATTTTTGCCTGGGTACCCTTGCCAGAACCGGGCCCACCTAAAATTGCTACTCGCATGATTAACTCTTATCGTCTATACGGATAATCGGGCGCATAGCCTACTCGTTGTTGATGATAAGGTCAATACAGATCGCATGTTAGTTTTTGTTAGCCCAAAGCAGCACTCCCCTAATCCGGTTGGTTTATCTAACCTGATTTTATGCCCAAAATCTAAATACAAAACAATCTTCTTTAGGCAACACTGGGGGAATACACAGAAGCATAGCCGACCAGTTGTCAGGGACGTTTTTATCGCTAACTTGCCTGCCCGATCAGCAACAAAGTGATTGGACATGCGTTTTCATTGGCAATTCGTGATGGGTAATTGCTACAATTCGCAACCTATTATTGATACACCGAATTAAACAATGTCTCTGGATAAATCCTATAACCCCCACGACATCGAGTCCCGCTGGTACCGCTACTGGGAGGATAGAGGCTACTTTTCTCCCGGCTCGCCTGACCCGAATAAGCAACCCTACTGTATTATGATACCGCCGCCGAATGTGACTGGCAGTTTACACATGGGGCATGCGTTTCAGGACACGATAATGGATGCGTTGACTCGATATCATCGGATGCGCGGCTATCAAACCTTGTGGCAGCCGGGAATGGATCATGCGGGCATTGCGACGCAGATGGTGGTCGAGAGACTGCTCAATGCACAAGGGCAAAACCGTTATCAATACGGTCGCGCGCAATTCATCAACAAAGTCTGGGAATGGAAAATGGAATCGGGAGGTATGATTACCCAACAATTACGCCGTATGGGAGCTTCGCCAGACTGGGAAAACGAACGCTTTACTCTGGATGAAGGAATCAGCGAAGCCGTCAACGAGGTGTTTGTTACGCTGTTTGATGAAGGGCTTATTTATCGTGGCAAACGCTTAGTTAACTGGGATCCGGTGCTACATACGGCGCTGTCCGATCTTGAAGTGTTGGCGGCGGAAGAAAGCGGTAGTCTGTGGCATCTACGCTATCCGCTGGTGGATGGCGAGGGCTATTTAATCGTCGCCACGACCCGACCAGAGACAATGTTGGGCGATAGTGCGGTGGCGGTACACCCCGATGATGAACGATACCAACATCTGCTCGGTCGTTTTGTGGAATTACCGCTTTGCCAGCGTAAAATCCCCATTCTTGCCGATGACTATGTTGATCCTGAATTCGGTAGCGGTTGTGTGAAGATTACGCCTGCCCACGACTTCAACGATTATCAGGTTTGGCTTCGTCATCGCCATACCCAAGCAATGACCGAGCAGGTTCACGGTGGCTTAATCAATGTGTTTACCGATGATGCGGCAATCAGAAGTAATGGCTCGCCACAAAATCGCGAATGCGAACAGGTGAATAAAGCGGCGTTAATGCCCAATGATTATATCGGGCTGGATCGTTTTGAGGCGCGTAAACGGATTGTCGCTGATCTGGATGCCCAGTCATTGCTGGAGCGCATTGATGCACATAAGTTGATGATTCCCCGAGGAGATCGTTCCGGCGCAATCATTGAGCCTTATCTTACCAATCAATGGTATGTGGATTTGACCCGAGATAAGCTGGAAGATGGACGACCCGGAGGCAAATCGCAAATCACCGACCGCGCCATTGACGTGGTGAAAAATGGTGCCATTGAATTTGTTCCCGCGAATTGGAGTAAAACCTATTTTCAATGGCTTGACAATATTGAGGACTGGTGTATTTCCAGACAAATTTGGTGGGGACACCGCATTCCCGCTTGGTATGACGAGCACGGTGCTATTTATGTCGGCAAAACTGAAGCAGATGTTCGGCGCAAGTATGCCCTTGCCGATAATCTCTCATTACGACAGGATGAAGATGTTCTTGATACTTGGTTCAGTTCTGCTTTGTGGCCATTCTCGACCCTCGGCTGGCCCGAAAAAACCGATCGACTGAATACTTTTTACCCGACCAGTGTGCTGGTTACTGGATTCGATATTATATTTTTCTGGGTTGCCAGAATGATTATGATGGGGACAAAATTTATCGGACAAGTGCCCTTTCGGCAGGTTTATATTCACGGACTTATCCGTGATGCTCAGGGTCAGAAAATGTCCAAATCAAAGGGCAATGTCCTCGACCCGATTGACTTGATTGACGGTATCGAATTGGAGGCGTTGGTGGACAAGCGTGTCAAGGGTATGATGCAGCCGCATCTCGCCGACAAAATTGCCCACCAAACCCGCGCTGATTATCCCGATGGTATCCCCGCTTTTGGTACGGATGCGTTGCGTTTTACTTTTGCCGCACTGGCATCAAATGGGCGCGACATCAATTTTGAACTGAGTCGAGTTGAAGGGTATGGTAATTTCTGCAACAAAATCTGGAATGCGGCTCGTTTTGTGTTACTCAACACCACCAGCAAAGACGCTGACCCGCATGATGCTGAAGTGGCGTTATCCACGGCAGACAGATGGATTATTTCACAATTACAGCGTAGCGAAGTAAAAGTTGCGGAAGCGATATCCAGCTATCGCTTCGACTTGGCAGCGCAGGAAATTTATGACTTAATCTGGAATAAATATTGCGATTGGTATTTGGAGTTATGCAAGCCGCTACTGAATAATGCGCTGCTTGCTGATAAGGACAATGCCGTGGCGTTACAGCACGGCAGCAGACGAACGCTGGCAGTGGTACTGGAAGCGATATTGCGGCTCGCGCATCCGCTCATGCCTTTTATAACAGAGGAAATCTGGCAACGTATCGCACCGCTTGCCGACAAACAGGGCGAGACCATTATGACCCAGCCCTATCCACAGTGTGATACCAGTCAAGTTGATGCGGCGGCAGAGCAGGAAATGGAATGGGTGATGCAATTTATTTTGGGGGTGCGTAAAATCAGGGGCGAGCTGGATATTGCCCCCTCAAAACGTGTACCGATATTACTCAGTAACGCCTCCGCCAGCGACCTTGAGTTGGCAGAACGGCACCAGATTTATCTTGATGTGGTCGGTAAAACCGAGTCGGTTATTGCGCTTGCTGATGATGCTGAAGCACCGCAATCCGCGATTGCAATGCTCGGCAATATGACACTGCTGATTCCCATTGCCGGACTGATTGATCAGGAGGCGGAGCTGGCACGACTGCATAAACTCGCCGACAAAACCGAATTTGAACTCGATAAAATCACTCAAAAGTTAGCCCATCAAGGATTTGTTACTCAAGCACCGGCACAGGTGGTGGACAATGAAAAACAAAAGCTGGCGGAGCTGCGCGTTAAAAGAGCCGGAATCGCTGAGCAAATTGAAAAAATTTCCACCCTGTCGCTTTAATTGACATCGGCAGTGCGAAATAAAGATTCCCTTTATGCGTTGTCTTTTCCCGCGTCTCCTCCGTCTCATTGCGCTGTTTGATTAGCCCTGTATTGTGTCGGGGTTATTGAATCTGGTAATACCCCTTATACCAAGCGACAAATTGGCTCAAGCCCTCAACAATATCGGTTGCGGGTTTGTAATCAAAATACCGGCGCAAGCGTTGCATATCAGCATGGGTTGCCTCAACATCGCCGACTTGCATCGGCATCATTTGGTATTGCGCTTTGATGCCCAATGCCTGTTCAAGCACGTTAATATAATCCATTAAATTAACCCGACTACCGTTGCCAATGTTAAATATCTGGTAGCGTTCGCTACTGCTTGCCGGCGTGGGTTTGGTACGGTCGAAATGTGGATCAGCGACGGCAGGCTGGTCAATGACCCGCACCATCGCTTCAACAATATCATCAATATAGGTAAAATCCCGAGTCAAATTACCGTTATTAAATATCGGTATTTTCTCGCCGTTCAGCATCAATTTAGTGAATTTGAAAAACGCCATATCGGGTCGCCCCCAGGGACCGTAAACCGTAAAAAATCGTAGTCCGGTACAGGGTAAATCATATAAATGGCTATAACTATGCGCCATCAATTCATTGGCCTTTTTTGTTGCGCCATAAAGCGACAGCGGATGATCGACGCAGTGGTTTTCGTTGAATGGCAGTCGGCCGTTACCCCCATAGACCGAACTGCTGGAGGCATAGACAAGATGTTCGATTTTTGCATGACGACATCCTTCCAGTATGTTGGCAAAACCGAGCAAATTGGAATCTATGTAGGCAAACGGGTTGTCGATGGAGTGCCGAACACCCGCCTGTGCTGCCAAATTAACCACGACATCAAACTGCTGTGCCGCAAATAAATGCGGTATCGCATCACGATCGGCAATATCCATTTGCAAAAACGAAAAATGTCTGTTTTGTGACTGTAAATGATGCAAGCGAGCTTGTTTCAAGCTGACATCATAATAGTCATCCAAATTATCTATTGCGACCACGTTGTCGCCGCGTCCGAGTAGTCGGTAGCCCAAAGCTGCACCGATAAATCCTGCGCCCCCGGTAATCAGTATTTTCATCTGCTACTATCGCTCCTGTTGGCGGCAACTATCTCAAGGATGTTCAATTCACTCCATGGCTAATCCGCGCTCGCCCCCCATTGCTTCGCCAAGACGATTTGCCAGTTATCCTCTCCGAGCGTGCGCTGTACCCGAAATCCGTGTTCGAGTTCGCTCTCTGATGCCGATAGCAACGCCATCGCCAGTGTTTCTGTCATAATATAATCGCGGTGCTGTTGCAAAGCTTCAATGACCCGTTGACTGCCAGAGATGCCCAACATGATACGGTCGGAAATCTCCAAATCAGCCGATTTACGCGCATCCTGTACCGTGCGCACCAGTTCGCGAGCAATGCCTTCAACCCGCAAAGCATGGTCAAGCGTGGTATCCAGCGCAACCAGACAGCCATCAGCACTGCTTGAGGCATAGCCTTGCGCGGATGTGGTTTGCACCTGAATATCTTCGGGTTCAAATTCGATGGCTTGTCCGGCAACTTCAAGCTCAAAATTGTTGCCCGCCTGCACCTGATCGACAATCGCCACACTGTCTGCGCTGGCAAGCACACTCTTAATCGCGGGCATGAGCTTACCATAGCGTCTCCCCAGTCTGGGAAAATTTGGTGTTACCGTGAAACTGACCAACTCGGCATCGGATTCAATCAACTCCACCGTCTTGATATTCAGTTCTTCCCGAATCTGCTGAATATGTTTATTCACAGCCATTTCGGTCGCTTCATTGGTAACGCATACCAGAATACGCGATAACGGCTGACGCACCCTGACCCGACTCGCTTCGCGGGCAGAACGTCCCAGTGCAACAATGCTTTGCACCACATCCATCTCAAACACCAGCTGCGGATTAAGACGTGCTGAATCAACGGTCGGCCATTGCGTCAGATGGACACTGCTCTTGGCAGCGTCATCGCAGCGTGACAGATTTTGATACATCGCTTCGCTCAAAAAAGGCATAAAAGGGGCGATGATACGTTGTATTATATTCAAACATTCATACAGAGTCAGATAAGCCGACTGCTTATCATCACCATCATCACTCTTCCAGAAGCGTCGGCGACTCCTGCGTACATACCAATTACTAAGCTGATCGACCAATTTTTCGATCGCCTGCCCGGCAGTAAAAGCATCGTAATTATCCAGCGCGTCTGTTACGTTCTGCACGGTTTGATGTGTCAGCGCCAGCACCCACTGATCTATTTCCGGTCGCACATCACCGTCAATATCTCCTTTCAGGTCAACCGCATCAAGCCGAGCATAAAGCACGAAAAACGAGTAGGTATTCCAAAGAGTATTAACGAAGCTGGCGGCGACCTCTTTGACAATATCAACCGATATTCTTTTTTGCGCATCTGGCGCGGTGCGTGCCAGAAACAACCAGCGCAAAGCATCAACACCAACACTGTCGAAGACATCGTATGGATTAATGATATTGCCCTGCGACTTTGACATTTTTTTACCGTGTTCATCAACGATATGACTGAGGCAGACGCAGTTTTTATATGCGACACTGTCATCAACTAATGTTGCAATGGCGTGTAGCGTATAAAACCAGCCACGTGTTTGGTCAATCGCTTCGCAAATGTAATCGGCAGGGAAATGCTGCTCAAACAACTGCTGATTTTCAAACGGATAATGCCATTGTGCATAAGTCATCGCACCCGAATCAAACCAGCAATCTATGACTTCCGGCACACGACGGTATTCCCGACCTGCTTTGGTAAATGTTATCTCATCAATTTGCGGGCGATGTAAATCCACATCTGCCATGCTACGACCGCTCAACTGCTCCAGCTCCTGTAACGAACCAATGCAAATAAAGTCGCCCTCACCATCACTCCAAAGTGGCAATGGCGTGCCCCAAAACCGCTCGCGCGACAGCGCCCAATCAATATTATTTTCCAACCAGTTTCCGAAACGCCCCTCGCCAATCGTTTCGGGCACCCAGTTTATGGTTTTGTTAAGGGCAACCATGCGATCCTTAATGGCAGTGGTCTTAATATACCAGGCTTCCTTGGCATAATAAATGAGCGGATCACCAGTGCGCCAGCCGAAGGGATAGTTGTGCCAGACTTTTTCATTGCGAAACATCAAGCCGCGTTCACTCAACAGATTACTGATAATCGGATCGGCATCCTTGAAAAATAAACCGGCAACTGGCGTTACTTCGCTTTTGAAGCAACCGTCCAGACCGACACCATGCACAATCGGCAATCCTTCACGTTTAGCCAATGCCAGATCATCAACACCATAGGCAGGTGCCGTGTGCACAATGCCGGTGCCCTCTTCGGTGCTCACAAAATCGGCAGCCACCACCCGGAAACAATCACTCGATGCGGTATCGAGATAACCAAACAGGCGTTGATAACGCTTGCCGACCAGCTCCGAGCCTTTTACCGTTTTTATTATCTCGTAGTCTTGCTCGGCTTGTTCGGGAAAGCAGGCTTGTACGCGCGACTGCGCGAGAATCAATGTTTCATCATTGCAACGAACATAGGCATAGTCAATGTCTGCATTAACGGCAAGCAGTAGATTAGCGGGCAGTGTCCAAGGTGTGGTCGTCCAGACTAAAAATGCGCTACGCCCTTCGTCCATACCTTCTGCCAGCGGAAAGCGTACCGTAATAGAGGGATCCTCAACTTCTTTATAGCCTTGAGCGACCTCATGCGATGACAGCGTTGCACCGATTCGTGGATCATAGGGAACCACTTTATAACCCTGATATATCAACCCCTTGTCCCAGATTCGCTTTAACAAATTCCAAGTTGACTCAATATATTGATTATCCAGCGTATAGTACGCCTGCTCAAGATTGACCCAATAACCCATACGACGGGTCATTTGCTCCCATTCATCAATGTAGGTCATTACTGATTGCCGACAACGCCGGGTAAATTCAGCAATGCCTATCTGGCTTTCAATTTCTTGCTTGTCAAAAATGCCGAGCTGTTTTTCCACTTCATGCTCAACCGGCAAACCATGGGTATCCCAACCACCTTTGCGCGGCGCATAGTAGCCCCGCATAGTTTTATAGCGGGGATAAATATCTTTGAAAGAACGCGCGAGAACATGATGGATACCCGGCTTACCATTGGCAGTAGGTGGACCTTCGTTAAAACTGAAGCGTGGCTTCCCCTTACTTTGCTCAAGCGATTTCTCAAAAATGGCATGCGTCTGCCAAAATTGGAGCACCGACTGTTCCAGTTCCGGGCCATTATAGCGACCTTGCACTTCATCAAAAATGTTTACTTCAGCAGACATCAATCATACTTCTTTTATTCAAACTAACAGGATTGTAAAAAAGGCATAAAGCACGGCAGGGGTAAGATAACGCCATAAATTCAACAACCGCAATAGTAACGTTAAGTGGTGAAATATGAAATAACCCGAGTCCGTAGCATGCGACTGAAAATTAGCGACAACGTGAATTAAGGATTTTAATAAAAAGGTTTGGTTGCGGGCGGGCGTGTCTTAAAACGCTTATGTGACCAAAAATATTGTTCGGGTGCGTAGGCAATCAGTTTTTCGATGACTTTGTTCATATTGGTGATATCTTCAAGATCATCCCCTGACGGGTAATTTTCCAATGGCTTTTCAAATATAATTTCCAGCCCACGCCCGAATTTTTTCAATCTTGCCATACACGGCACCACTTTGGCATTGCCGAGTCGGGACATTTTGTTTAGTGTTGGGTAAGTGGCCGTTGCTATACCATAAAATGGTGCAAATATGCCCTGCCGTGCGCCGGGGTCCTGATCCGGAAGATAATAAAACGGGATGCCAGTACGAATTGCTTTTATGAGGTTCCTCATCGTCTCTTTAGAGCCATAAATTTTGTGTCCAAATCGCGTGCGTTTTTGGTATATGAATTGATTGATGAACGGATTCTTGTGTTTCTGAAACATCGTCGTTATTTGCATCTGGCTGGAAAAACAGATGCCGAGAAACTCAAGTGTTACAAAATGAGGGGCAAGCAGAATTATGTTTTCTCGGCGCTCCGTCAGCTCATCCAACACCGCTTTATTTCTAACCGTTGTCAGGCGTTCAAAGCGTTTGACAGGACACCACCAAGAGACTGCCATGACCATCACGCCAATCATCATCGCATGAAAATGATGGCGAGAAAGCTGTCGAATTTTTGCGGCAGAATAGTCCGGGAAGCAGGCGCTCAGATTGGTTTTGGTAACATGCCTGCGGGAAGCGTATAACCAGTACACGATCTCACCAAAAGCGACTCCGATACCATACAGTACCGGTAAAGGCAGCGCGCTGAGCAGCCGTAGCAACAGCAATAACAGTCTCAGTGGAATATTTTTTAATCCACCAGCCGTAACCGAGTTTGTAGTCGTGTTGTGCATCGTTGTATTGTATTACGAGTTGCATGGAATGTGGGTAGCTGAATTTCATTGCTCGCGATCACTCGCGCTTAGCCATTTTTTGTTGCCGTTGCTGTGTCTCGAATACAGCACTTCCGCTAGTGATACGAAACCAACCTGTTATCTTTGTCCGCATACCGCATTTACGCAGATAAGGCTTGAAGAAAAGACAGTTATCGTAGCCCAGTACGGAAACCGTCACACAATTTGCTATACTCGGCAATTAAAAGTTGATGATGCCCGTTTCCAAATCCACTATTAGCCCTATTGCTCATGCTCGATCTGTTATTGAGATTGAGGCAGCGGCAGTAACGGCGTTGCTTGATCGACTGGACGACCATTTTGATAACGCCTGTCACCTGATTCTGAACTGTCGCGGTCGGGTTGTGATTACTGGCATGGGCAAGTCGGGGCATATTGGTGGGAAAATAGCATCCACTCTGGCAAGTACTGGCACGCCAGCATTCTTTGTTCATCCGGGTGAAGCAAGTCATGGCGATGTCGGTATGATTACCACCGATGATTTGGTGATTGCTATTTCCAACTCAGGTGAAACCGCTGAATTGGTTGCCATTGTGCCTATCGTTAAGCGATGGGGGGTTAAGCTCATCAGCATGACTGGAAAGGTCAATTCAACACTGGCACAGCAGTCCGATGCCTGTCTGAATGTCGGTGTTGATAAGGAGGCATGTCCGCATAATCTGGCCCCTACCGCAAGCACCACAGCCACATTGGTCATGGGCGATGCTCTGGCGGTGGTGCTACAAAGATTACGGGGTTTTTCTGCTCAGGATTTTGCACGCACGCACCCTGGAGGTATTCTGGGCAAACGTCTGCTTTTGTTTGCCCGAGATTTAATGCACACGGGTGAGCAATTACCATTGGTTGATAAAGATGCCACGATGGACACTCTGCTTTTGCAAATGACCTCGAAATCATTGGGCATGGTCGGTGTCGTAGACGGCGATGGTAAACTACTGGGGATGTTTACCGATGGTGATATTCGTCGGGGACTGGGTGAGGAAATCGATATTTATAACAGTAAGGCGAGCGATTTAATGAGTACCGAGCCGTTTACAGTTCATCCGGATACGCTGGCAGAAGAAATTGTTAAGACCATGCGAGAATACGCACAACACGGACCACATGCGATTAACGGTATGTTTGTGGTTGATGATGAACATCGCGTAGTCGGCGCACTGAACACCCATGATCTGCTCAGAGCAGGGGTCATCTGATGCAGATCAAGGACGCTATTTGGGTTACTGTTGTTTTTCTGGGGCTGGGTATTTTGTCAATCTGGTTGCAGTTCGGGTTGTTAGTGACGGCGCATGACCGAGTTACCGAAAAGCGACAAGACCAGTCCGATTATTATGACTATTATATTGAAAAATTTACCACAACGGCGACCGACAAGACCGGCAAGAAATATCAGATTAGTGCCGACCGTATGCTACATTATCCAACCGAAGATCGCGCTTTGCTGGATAATCCGCATATCATTCAATATCATCCGCCAGGTGATTCGGTAAGAGCCCCCCAACATATTTATGCGCAATCCGGCTGGTTATACGATGACCAATCTACCGTATTGCTGACCGGCAATGTGCGTGTCATACAGCGTCAAGCCAATGGTGTGGCTACGGCAGCGGCGAAAAAAATGCGCATACATCTGAAAAAGTGAGGTGAAAAAATGATTAGACTGGCGGTCATATTATACTGGGTGGCGAAAAGATGATCCGGCTGATAGTCATATTATTCTGGGTGTTGTGCCAGTTCGCTTATGCGCTGGACAGCGATGTCAGGCAGCCTGCCACTTTAGAAGCGGATGATTTTGAAATAGATTTTAATACCGGCATCCGCATTTACCGGGGCAATGTCGTATTTCAGCAAGGTAGTTTACAATTGAATTGTCAGAAATTGACCACCTACTTGAATGACGACGACCAATTGGATAAGGCGATCTGCCTGGGTAATCGGCATAATCCGGGTCGATTCAAGCAACGACCCGAACATCAGGAGCAAGACCTGACCGGGGTTGCAGGAGAGATTACTATAGATCAGATTTCGCAGTTGGTCATGCTGCAAAATCGCGCTCAAGTGATTCAGGGCGATTTGACCATGAGCGGAAAAATAATTATCTATAACTTGTCCACGCAGAAGGTCAGAGTGGCAAGTGGCGATGCTCAAGACAACCACAGCGTAACCGACAGACCAAGACTGGTTATACAGCCGGCAAAAAAGCGAGCGCGTGAATCCGAATAACACTGCACCCTGCCGACTGTTTGATTATTGAGACCAGCATGAAAACGTTGTCTGCCAGAGGGCTAGTCAAAAAGTACCGCAATACTGCCATTGTTAATGGTGTTGATCTGAGTGTAGCCAACAATGAAATTGTTGGCTTGCTGGGCGCAAATGGTGCCGGTAAAACCACCTGTTTCAATATGGTTATCGGGCTGATACGCAATGATCAGGGTGCGATTTTTATTGATGCCGAAGACATTACCGATTTGCCCATGCACGAACGGGCGCGCAGAGGTATCGGCTATCTGCCACAGGAGCATTCAGTATTTCGGAAACTCACTGCCGAACAAAATATTCTGGCAGTCCTCGAAGCCTCAGGAAAACACAGCAAAGCTAAGCAACGCCTGATTAGCCATAAATTGATGGATGAATTTGGCATCAGCCGACTTAAAAATAAACCGACCATACAGCTCTCTGGCGGCGAGCAACGACGTGTTGAAATTGCACGCGCACTGGCACTTGAACCTGCCTTTATTTTGCTGGACGAGCCTTTTGCCGGCGTTGATCCAATTGCGGTCACAGATATTCAACGCATAATACGGTTGCTAAAACAAAGAGAAATTGGCGTGTTAATCACCGATCACAATGTTCGGGAAACCTTGGGGATTTGTGATCGAGCGTATATTTTGCACCACGGCGAAGTGTTGATAGCCGGTACACCCAACATTCTGATGGCGGATGAAAGAGCCCGGGATGTCTATCTGGGCAGTGATTTCAGAATGTAAGGGCGGTGCAGACCGCTATGATGATGTTGAACTGAGACACTGACACGAACCTGAAACCACGAAAGTATAGCATGAAAACTCGATTATTATGTTTAAAGTAAACTCAAACGACATTTAACTGGAAAATACCTGTTGGAGGAGAGGTTGTATGCTATGAAACAAGCATTTGCTTTGCAACAAAGCCAGAAATTGACGATGGTGCCACAATTACAGCAGGCAATTAGGCTATTGCAGATGTCGGCAGGCGAATTGAGTGAAGCACTGCAAAATGCACATGAAACCAACCCTTTGTTGGAAATCAAAGAAGATAGCGAAGCGGCATTGGATTTCAAGGAGGAAGAGGTTGGCGACAATTTTAATGCCGTGAATTGTGCACCGGATATTGCCGATGCTGAGGTGACAGTCCCCACCCCAATAGACCTCACGCAGACAGATTTGGCACAGCTTCAATTTGATCAGCTTGCTGATCCCGATAAGGCGATTTGGGACGATCCACAAAATTACGCCCCCGTTGATCAGAGGCTCGGGAACCAAAGAAGCAGCGATTATCGACAGCTATCCCAAAACAATCAGTTCGGTGATGCTGTCGGCTTTGAACAATCGGGCACTCAATTTGTCATCCCAGAAGCCCCCTCCACACTCCGGGAAGAGCTGGGCGCACAGGCGATTTTCCTGTTTACCGATGAAGATGAGCGGCGTATTGCCCACCATCTCATTCAAAACATCAATGAAGCTGGCTATATTGATGTCAGCTTGCAAGACATCGAGCAAACCTTGAATGCAGGCAAGGCGGTGGCTATGAAAGATATTAAACGGGTGTTGAAAATACTGCAAAAACTGGATCCGGTTGGTGTTGCTGCCAGAGACCCCAAGGAATGTCTGCTATTGCAGTTGCAGGCAAAGGATACCAATTTACCTGGCTATCAAACTGCTCGGCAGATTATCAATCGGCACTTGCCGCTACTTGCCAACAAGGCATTTTGCAATCTCCGCAAACAGCTCGGCGTTAGCGAGCGCGAGTTGAAACTTGCGGTGGCACTGATTCAGCAGCTCAACCCCCATCCCGGATACAGTGTCGGTCATTCGGTGGTTGACTATATTGTTGCCGATATTTTGGTCAAAAAGCAAGACGATCACTGGTACGCCAACCTGAATCCCCGAGTTTTACCAAAACTAACCATAAATCAGGACTATCAAAAGTTGCTTGACCGGAACGCCAGCGGTGAGTTCGATAGTATGAAAGAACAGTTACAACATGCACGATGGTTAATCAGTAATTTAGAAAAACGCCACCAGACCATACATGCTGTGGCAGAAGCGGTTGTCGAAAGGCAACAGGATTTCTTTCATTTTGGTGTTAAGAAAATGAAACCATTAACGCTAAATGATATTGCCCGTTCTTTGGGGATTCATGAATCAACGGTGTCGCGGGCGACTTCGGGTAAATATTTATCTGCACCGCAAGGCAATTTTGAGCTGAAGTATTTTTTCTCATCGCAGATTGAGACCACCGCAGGTGTTTCCGTTTCAGCGCTCGCCATTCAATCCACAATCAAACATATTGTTGACAGCGAATCACCAACCAAGCCGGTCAGCGATGAAAAAATGTGTGCGTTGCTGGCGAAAAAACATTACAAAATCGCCAGACGCACGGTCGCAAAATATCGCAAGAAAATGAATATTCCAGCCTCGTCCAAACGCAAGGCATTTTGAAGTCAAGACATTTTGTCTCTAACAATTTCCAAAATTAAGCATAAGGTCAGGTATTGCAGGCGGGTTGTTGTCGAGCAATGGCAACATCGTCAGGGGGTGAGTATGGCAGATAATTAACTTATGCGCCGTCATAATTCAGACCATATTCAGGTTGACACCCAAAGTCGGCACACTCAACCATTCAATGACATCAAATTTTGGAGTATTTATGCAAATCTCAATCAGTGGACATCATATGGAAATCACCGAGTCGTTACATCACCATGTTTCAGAAAAAGTAGAAAAAATAACCCGCCGTTTCGATCACGTCACCCGTACCAAAGTGGTGCTTCATGTCGAGAAAACACGCCATATTGCAGAAGCCACGGTCAATACAAAAGGTGCTATGATTCACGCTTCCAGTGAGGCGGAAAATATGTACACAGCAATAGATTCTTTGGCACATAAGCTCGACCGACAAGTCATTAAGCATAAGGAGAAGCTAACCAACCACCACCGCAATGAAGATTCAATAAAACAAATTCCTAAATGACCGACCTATGATCAATGCTGTTCCAGATAAGACCGACAATAACAGTAAGCCACAAAGCCCTGCCCGTTGCGGATATCTGCAACCAGATTTGGTGGTTGTGAACTCGAAAGTAGCCAGCCGAAAACGATTACTGGAACAATTTGCCGAGTTAATCGCTACCAGTGCGACCATCAATTCGGGTAACCGTGAAGCGCACCCGCAACGTGATCAGATATTCGCCATCTTGCATGAACGTGAGCGCTTGGGGAGTACCGCTCTCGGCAAGGGCATTGCACTCCCCCATGGTCGCATTCAAGGGTTATCGCAACCAGTTATTGCCATTGCTAAATTGACCACTCCGATAGATTATGACTCACCTGATGACATACCAATCTGGCTGGCAGTGTGTTTATTGGTTCCAGCGCAAGCCCATGAAGCCCATTTGAATTTGCTCGCCACTCTGGCAGCCAAATTCAGTAACGATGATTTTGTTCGTGAGCTACAAAAGGCCGTTTCGACCACCGAAATGTATAATCTATTTTCTGATATTTGAAAGCGATTTAAGCGCGTATGAATGCACCGAAACCGGAAAGCGGGGTCTCTCCCCAACAAGTGTCGGCAGAGCTAACAGATATTGAATGGCTGTGCCATACCAATAAGCTGATTCACGGTCAGCATCATGCGGTTGAGTTATTCGGCTTCCTTAACCCGCTAAGAGCGACTGCTATTGAACTGATAACTGAAACTGAACTTGAATGGATTTACGCGCAAACCGAACAATCGTTGTTGCAGTGTGCGGCATTTAACGCCGAAAAGGTTGCGCTGGTTATATTGTGTGCAATAGGCAACCCGAATCCTGCTATGCGCCTGATTTGTAAAAAACATCGCATTGCCTGGCGCGGAGTCTGGCACGGGGTATTTCTTGCAGTTATGAATACTGGGGCATTAATAACTGGCGCAAGCGGTATCGACAAGAGTGAGGTCGCTATGGATTTACCGCAACGTGGTACCAACTGGTTGCTGATGATGCTGCGAAAATTTACCGCAGTGGACAAAGCGAGCTTATTGGCGAATGCCCTATGTCGCTAAAAGACTATCTTGAAATTCGCGGTTTGGGCATCATCAATATATTAAAGATGTTTGGACTCTCGTCAGTACTCGACAGCTATCGCCTGCAACTGCCCATTAATCTTAAAGACTCCGGAAATTCTGCAATTCAAAAAGTTGAACGGCTTACGCCAAGCCTGATAGAGTGGGCACTGTTAGGGCTAAAAATACCCTGCCTGACCATGCTGGTTGCACCGGGAAGAAACTTACTGGTGCTGATTACGGTGGCAGTGCAGAATCATTTGTTGCATATATCGGAGATTGACAGTAGCTCAGAATTTATACAGGCGCATGATGCAGCAATGACTCTGTCAGCGATACGCAAAAGTGATGCCTAGCCAATCCAGCGATGTCATTATTATCAGTGGTCTTTCCGGCTCTGGCAAAAGTGTTGCTCTGCGTTCTCTGGAAGACATTGGCTATTACTGCATTGACAACCTACCAGCAGTGCTATTGTTTGAATTGACCACTCAACTACTACAACATATCGACAGCTCCGACACCAATCTGTTACCCAGTGTTGCCGTCAGTATTGACTCCAGAAACAAGATTTTTTTGTCGGAATTTGATGCCACATTAGCTCGGCTGGAGGAACACGGCATCTATTATCGAATTTTGTTCCTGCAATCTGAAGAACAACAACTGCTTCAACGATATAGTGAAACCCGCAGAAGACACCCGCTTACTGATGACCAAACTCCGCTGATAGAGGGTCTTCGACTGGAATATGCCTTGTTGCGACCACTGCATGACCGTTCCGAGAAAGTGATTGATACCACAGACACCACCACACATGAATTGCGCGGCTTGGTTCGGGATTTTGCCGGTGCCGGATTATCGTCTGCACCCTTGTTTTTGATCGAATCATTTGGATTTAAGTATGGCACGCCACGGGAAGCGGATTTTGTTTTTGATGTGCGCTGTTTGCCTAACCCCTATTGGCAGAAAAATTTAGCCCCGTTGACCGGTTTGAATGACTCGGTACAGCATTTTTTTGAAGGCAAACCTGCCGTTCAGGAAATGACTCTCGACATTTTCCACTTCATCAGTAAATGCTTGCCCGGTTTTGCTAATGAGAATCGTAGCTATATCACTGTGGCGATTGGTTGTACGGGTGGCCAACATCGTTCCGTTTATATTAGCGAACAACTGGAGCGTTTATTTTCCAAACAGGACATTATCGTTCAAGTCAGACATCGCGAATTAGTCAAGTGATAGCCAAATGCGTGTAGAGAAACAAATCACCATCATCAATAAGCTGGGGCTACATGCTCGGGCTGCTGCCAAATTAGTAAAATTAAGTGCCGGTTTCGAGAGTGTCATCAAATTACATAATGCCAATAAACAGGTTGATGCGAAAAGCATTATGGGCGTACTGATGTTGGCAGCGACACAAGACACTGAACTCAAACTGGTTGCTGAAGGTGCAGATGCCGAACGGGCTGTCGTAGACATAGCCGCCTTATTTGCTGATTATTTTGGAGAAGGGGAATAGGAGGGCTTAGTGTTTGCGTTGTATGGTAATGGTGTTGGTGCAGGTATCGCTATCGGAACGGCAAAAGTTATCTATCGACCGGGGCAGGAAATTGTCAAATACAACATTGAACCGGAACAGATTGAACAGGAGGTAGATCGACTTATCTGTGCTATAGAAAACGCGACCCGGGCACTGGAGACGATTAAAAAACAGCTCCCTAATCAAGGTGAGGTTAAAGCGGTTCTGGGAGCGCATTTGTTAATGTTGCAAGACCCGATGTTGAGCCGGCACCCCATCAGCGTCATCCGTAATCAGGGCATCAACGCCGAAACGGCATTGCAACAACACGCCGACGCGCTTGAAAAAATATTCAGTGAGATTGATGATCCTTATCTAAGCGACAAATCAGCAGACGTTGCTCAGGTCATCAATCGCATACAAGGCGAGCTACTCGGTGAGCATGCTGACTTGAGCACACAGTTTGAAGGAAAACTTGATGACAAAATTATCGTTGCCAATGATTTAATGCCAGCAGACACGCTGGAATTAAAAAAACATCGCATTGCTGCATTCATTACCCATCTCGGCGGACCGATTTCCCATACCGCGATATTCGCACGCAGCATGAAAATTCCTGCCATAGTGGGTCTGCACGGTGCCATCCGCTACCTGCGTAGCGGCGATCTACTAATCATTGACGGCAAGCGCGGTATGGTGCTGGTTAATCCAGACGAAGCCGCTTTGACTAGCTACCGCCGCCGCCGCGAGAAAATTGTCAGGAGTATTCAGGCAATGGATGCCTTACTTGATGCTACCGCAGAAACGCTGGATGGCATACCAGTATTGTTAAATTCCAATATTGAATTGCCAGAAGAAATTTGGGAAAGTCGCTCTCAAAATGCTGCTGGAGTCGGTTTATATCGTACCGAATTTCTGTATATGAACCGGCAAACTCTGCCCGATGAAGAAGAACAATATCAGATATATCGCCGTGTATTACAACAAGCCAATACGCCGGTAACGATTCGCACATTAGATTTGGGTGCCGACAAACAGGTTGATGGCGGCAGGGCCAGTAATACCCTGATTACTAATCCGGCATTGGGGCTACGGGCAATTCGACTATGTTTGCATGATCTGAGTTTATTCAAGCCACAATTACGCGCAATTTATCGCGCCTCGGTACACGGCAAAACCAGACTGATGATACCGATGTTGTCAAACATTGATGAACTGGAGCAGTTGTTTATGTTGCTCGCTGAAGTACGACAAGAACTCACTAACCAGGGCTATGACTTTGACGCTGATATACCGATTGGTGGTATGGTGGAAGTCCCGGCAGCGGCGATTGTGGCAGACTTGTTTGCGGACAAGCTGGATTTTCTATCTATTGGTACCAATGACCTGATACAATACACCCTCGCCATAGATCGTGTTGACGATGAAGTAAATTATTTGTATGACCCGTTGCATCCGTCAATATTGAGACTGATTAAAATAACCATTGATGCTGGAAAGGCGGCAAACATTCCGGTTTCCATGTGTGGCGAAATGGCAGGAAACATTGAATATACGCGTATGTTGCTGGGTATGGGGTTGCGTGATTTTAGTATGGTTCCGGCAATGCTTCTGCCCGTGAAACGACAAATTCGATTAACCGATACTGCCCGAATTGAACCGAAAATTAACCAATTACTAAAAACTGCCGATCAAAGAGTGGTGAAACAGTTGATTAGTGAAATAAACCGATAGCAGGAGCAGTTTTTAGGTAAAATTCTAGCGTTGCAACTTTGAACTCCAGAATCACCACACTGGAAAAACATCTAATATAACGAGACCTTTGCACAGAAGATGATTTCGCTTTCAGGCAAGGCAAAAACGCACGGAATGAGGGAGTTTATGCTTATAAATGACCGATTGAGTACGTTTTTAACGTAGCATGGAGGTGAAATGGCTTTCGTGCAAAGGTCTCATAACAAAATGGTGCATTTATGAATATAACCAATCAAATTATTGAATACCAATCCCAGCATCAATCTCAAGACACCTTACATCGTGGTTATCTTGCTTGGAATCAGGATAGCACAGCCGCCCGCCCGGGCATTGTCGTTATCCACAATTTTTGGGGTGTTACCGACCTCGTGCGCAAACGTGCTGACCGCTTAGCCGAGCAAGGATATTGTGCATTAGCACTGGATATGTACGGTAATGGAATGGTCGCTGACAATCCAATCCACGGTATAGAGACCATGAACACGATATTGGCGGATATGGAAATGGGCGCTACCCGCTTAAAAGCGGGTTATGCCGCCTTGCTCGAACAACCACAGGTTGATGCCGAAAGAACCGCTGGCATTGGTTTTTGTTTCGGTGGTTCTATGGTATTACACATGGCACGAATCGGTATGCCACTGAAGGCCGTAGTCAGTTTTCATGGTGCGTTGAAATCGTTCCATAAACCGCTTTGCGGGGAAGTCAAAGCCCGCGTGCTGGTCTGTCATGGTGGCGATGATGCCAAAGTTTCAATGGATGATGTCGCACTATTTAAGCAAGAAATGGATGATGCCGATGTCGACTATGAGGTTATTGTCTATGCTGGGGCACAACATGGCTTCACCAACCAAAGTGCTGATGCCGACAGCAAAAAATACGGCATCCCTGAAGGCTATGACGCACAGGCGGATCGTCAATCCTGGCTGGCAATGATGGCATTGCTTGAACGCAGTCTCTAGCGTGCGCCGACACATTATCAACCCATGTGCTCCGCGCAATACATTCTGCAATGCTGCGGACGAGGGCGGGTATTAGCAAAGCAGAAATGACCGCACTTGATTTGCCATCATATCGGCGAATTCGGTGGGTGCCATATGGCGCTGATTCGGGTTAATGATCAATTCGGCATTCGCTAAATCTCGCGCCAATGCTGCGGACATTGCCGGCGTTGAACCGACATCTGCAGCGCCAGTGATGACTAAAGTCGGACAATGGATATGCGCCAGAGTCTGTTTTTGCATGGCCGTTTCGGCATTGCAGAATAAGGCATATGCCTTTAGATAGCCGTCGTCGCTATGGGCCGAAAACATGTCCCGTAATTGTTGCATTTTTTCCGGATTGGCGGCACGGTATGATGCCGAAAACCAGCGTTCAATGGCAATCTCTACGGTCGCCATCGGCCCGCGTTCTCGGGTAATCTGATAACGCGCGTACACCGCTTTGCGTTGTTCGGCATTGCGCTGATACACGCTGTGCAACAACACTAAATGCGTTAAACGCTGCGCATCACCATGACCCTGATTCGTGCCAGCCTCGCTATGCCGTGCCGCAAATGTCTGCGCGATTAGCGCACCCAGTGAAAATCCGACTAAGGCAAAGCTATCGACGGCCAAATGTGCCAGTAAGGCAGATAACTGCTTGGCAAAATCAATTTCTGTGCGCTCACCAGCCGGGTTGTGGGACTGCCCATGCCCTAAAAGGTCAAAAGTTAAGACCGAAAAGTTTTCTTGCAGAATGGGTAGCCATGGCAACCACATATCCTGATTCAAACCAACACCGTGAATCAGTACCAGCAGGGGCTTGGGCGAGGAATCTGCTGAGCAACTCGTGCTTAGTCGATAACAGGTTTGCTGATGGAATTGTATTTCATTCATTAGCGCAGGCTGGTGTTCAAGATCAAGCTAATCAGGTGCGGACTTCGGCTCAGGAAAATTCAGGTAACACTTCATCAATAAACAACTGCAATGATTTCTTTTTCGTGGAGTAACTCATACCCATATCAATCCAAAAAGCGTATTCATCGTAGCCCAGAGATTGGTAATGTTTTAGTCGCTGTCCAACCAATTCTGGACAACCCACTACATTGTTGACGCGCATATTCTCGGGTGAAAACATATCGAGCTGTGCGCGCTCTTCGGCGGACAGCGGTTCAATTCTACCGTTGCTTACTGGTCGGCTATTTTTGAACCAGCTTGCAAAGGTACAGTAATATTCGCTTAGTTTTTCTGTGGCATCGCTCACTTCTGCCTCATTCGCTCCCACATAAGTATGACGCAATAGCATAATTTTGGGGCGGGCAACCTGCGGGTTGTTGGTGACGGCAGTATTAAATTTATCCATCAAATCAACCACTTCATCATCATTTTTCCATAGCGGTGTTACCTGCACATTACACTGATTGGCAACGGCAAAATCATGACTGTTGGGGTCGCGGGCAGCAATCCATAACGGCGGATGGGGTTGCTGTCGTGGCGCAGGAATCGAAGCTACCGCAGGAAATTTCCAGTGCTTGCCGTCATGCGCATAATCGCCCTTCCAGATTTGTTTGATTGCCGGCACAATTTCCCGCAACATTTCTCCCGCTGTCCAAGCGTCCAAACCTGGCGACAGGCGTTGATATTCAAATTCATAAGCCCCTCTTGAGAGGCTTACCTCAAGTCGTCCGCCAGTAATAATGTCCACCATTGCCGCTTCCCCTGCCAATTTGATGGGATGCCAAAATGGTGCGACTATAGTCGCCGTCCCTAATCGCAGATGCTCGGTTCGATGCGCCAGATCGCAGAGTTGTGCAAACGGGTTCGGTGCAATAGTGAAGTCCATACCATGATGTTCGCCTATCCATATCCCGCTAAAACCACCGCGGTCTGCCATTTCACACAATTCCAGAAACTGGGCATACATTTCAGTATAGGACTGCTTCGAGTCATACCGCTCCATGTGAGCAAACAGGGATATTTTCATAATGTCTGGTTTGAATATGCGACTTTTCAGCACTCGACAAGTATCATCAAACAATCAGCGCAATTTTTCAACTGCACCACCGTGGTCGCTACCGAAATAGATGCCGTAGCGTTGACGATCAGATTCATCAATATATCTTTTTAACATCGTTTTGATTGCGTCGGACTCAAGACGATGCCATGGAATGTTATCAAATGACCAGAACAACTTGCCAAATTGATTATCGCCCGAATTAGCATCGGCTTTGGCACGATAATAAATGGATTGCTGTCCACTTTTCTCGTTCTCGAAAACCGCAAACAGGGAGCTCAACACTATACTCACACCCAAATGATCCAGATCGTTTTGCAATTTTCCGAGTGAACCGACAGTACCATTCAAGCCATTAGCGGGCACCCGCAGATGACCAGTAATGGCATCTTCAATCAGTAAAATTTTGCCCTCGTATTCGACAATAGCACCGACAACAACATCCGCATCACGGCTAATCGCCTCAACAGCAGATTGTTCCAGCCCAAGGCTTAAATAACCCCCGCGCACATAACCCAGACCGATGTTGTCGTTATAATCATAGGATTCGACTCGCCCAATCAAAATGACATGATCGCCCGCATCAATCACCTGATCACGTTGACAATCAAACCAGGCGCAAACATCTGCCAATATCGGATTACCCGTTTTACTTTCCGACCAACCCGCAATGGCAAATTTATCGCTGCGCTTGGAAGCAAACAGTGTCGAAATTTCAACCTGTGTTTCTGCCAACACATTGACCGCAAACCCGCGCGCCTGCGTAAACACATCAAAACTCTCCGCCACTTTATCCACACAAATCAACAACATGGGCGGCGCCAGCGAAACTGAGGTAAATGAATTAGCGGTAAAACCACGCGGAATGCCGCTTTCTTCCCGGCAAGTTACCACTGTAACACCAGTCAGAAAGGTGCCAAAGGCATTGCGTAGTTGTCTGATGTCAAATGTAGTCAAAACCGAATTGTCTTTTTAGTAATTGTCTTTGGGGCTGTCCTAGATAACTAGTTTAAATGAACTCCAACCCATTGTTTTAATTGAAATAATTGAGATATTGGGTCGCTGTTGTTAAAACGCCACTCGCACTCCTTCAAAAACAGCCCAAAATGCGCCTTGGGAACACCGTTGAATTTGTGCACATGACGCTTCGCCTGACTCCAAAAGTTCTCAATGCCGTTGATGTGATTCCCCTGCTCCGCGAAGCGTTGGGAATGGTTGATGCGGTGGTGCTTGAAATCGCTCACGTCCAGCACATTATAACCGCTCCAACAGTCGGAATAAACGATGCTGTCCGGAACCACTTTACGCTCAATAATTGGCATCAAGGTTGCTGAACAGGCATCCGGGATAATCTTGGTGTAAACCCTCCCGCCCCGTTTGAGTAAGCCAAACACCGGGATTTTCCCCGCCGCTCCCCGACCTCGTTTGCCTTTGCGACCACCGCCAAAATAACTTTCATCGACTTCAATCTCCCCGTCAAAAACCTCATGACTTTCTTGTTCAAGCTCATATGCGATAATCTCGCGCAACCGGTGATAAAAATACGCCGATGTGGACTTGTTGATCCCAACCAGCAACGCTGCCGTGCGGGCGGTTGAACCCGACACAAAATGCTCGATAAGACGACCTTGTTTATAACGGCTTAAACGACTCTTTCTCATTGATCCCATGATAGCACTCTTTCAGTGTTATCTAGGACAGCCCCTTGTCTTTTTAACGATAGTGTACTGTTGTCGGCAACAATCGCGGATCGTTCCTCCAACGAAAAACGGGCAGCCAAGGCTACCCGTCCATTCTAATAACCCGCTAACAACGTCATTACCGTTTAGAGTATTGTGGTCGCTTTCTCGATTTATGCAGACCAAATTTCTTCCGCTCCACCTCTCTGGCATCTCGGGTAACAAATCCCGCCTGACGCAGGGGAACGCGCAGTCCTTCATCATAATTCAATAGCGCACGGGTGATGCCGTGTCGAATTGCGCCAGCCTGACCACTGTTTCCACCACCATTGACATTGACTCGCACATCTACTTTGCCCAGCATTTCCACTAGTTCTAGTGGTTGACGTACAATCATACGCGCCGTTTCACGACCAAAATATTCTTCAATGGACTTTTTGTTAATAAGGATACTGCCCTTGCCATGTTGTAGATAAACCCGTGCGGTGGACGACTTGCGCCGTCCTGTACCTTGGTGCGTTTCTTGAGTTTGTGCCATACTTTTTACTTGAATTAGACTAGGTTTTATTATCCACAATCAGATGTCCAGCACTTGCGGTTGCTGGGCATGGTGTTGATGCTGATCACCCGCATACACCTTTAACTTAGCAAACATCGCTCTGCCCAATTTATTGCGCGGCAACATCCCTTTAACAGCCGTTTCAATGACTCGGGTGGGATGTTTTTCGAGCATTTCCTTGAAAGAGGTCTCCTTGATACCACCCGGATAGCCGGTGTGGCGGTAATATTTTTTATCGTTGACTTTATTGCCAGTAAGGGCAATTTTCTCGGCATTGACCACCACGATATAATCGCCGGTATCGGCATGGGGCGTGAATTCCGCTTTATGTTTCCCTCTGAGCCGATGCGCAATACCCGCCGCCAGCCTACCAAGAACTTTATTGTCGGCATCAACAACGAACCAATCGCGCTTGATTTTATCAGGATTTGCGGAAAACGTTTTCATGAATCTAACGATAATGAGTTAAAAATGGAGCGCGGATGATACTGGAGAGCCTGTCTTGATACAAGCATCTAGGATGATTTTGAGCCTTTTTTACACATTTTTTACCCGCTTTCGTGGTGATTTACCCTAATTTGCCCTAATTTGCAACGGCATTCAGGGCAGGCGGGCTTAATTTCTGACAAAGCAATCTGCGACCAACTATAACAGCAACTCAATCCAGTGCTTGATGTCGGCGCACCCTTTTGCACGTCCATTTGTGTGCCCATTTAAGTGCATGTTCAAATGCGTCTGGCAGCCGACATTGGCTGTACAGACAATGTCCGGAGCCTCGTTATACAATGCGCCGAGTTTGGCTTTGCCTAATTGAGTGGCGATTTTTGGATGAAGAATTGAATAGCTTCCAGCCGAGCCACAACACAAATGTGCATCCTTAACCTGACATAATTGATAACCGACCCGCTGTAAAATGCTTTCCACCGTGTCGGTGATTTTCTGACCGTGTTGCAATGTGCAGGGCGCATGGAAGGCGACTTTCTGCGGCGCATTTTTTATCTGCAAAGTGGCATCCATTTCTTTGTCAATGACTTCACAAAGGTCAAATGTTTTCTCGGAAATAGCCTGCGCTTTTTCCACATAATTCGGCTCGTCCCGCAACAACTGTGGATACTCCATAATGGTTACGCCACAACCACTGGCTGTCATAACAAACCCTTCAATGCCTTGCTGCAAACAGGGCCACCACATATCAATCAGTGCTTTTGCCCGAATTTTCGCTCGTGCTTCATCGGTTGTATGCAAATCCACAGCACCACAACATCCTGCCGCGCTTATCTCCATAAGACTAATCCCCAGTCTGTCCAAAACGACCGCTGCCGCTAAATTCGTCATCGGCGATAACGTGCCCTGCACGCAACCTGCCAAAGCAACCATTCTGCGTGTATGCGATGAGTCGGGCCACTTGAACCTATCTCGGTCTGGCACTGCCAGCGGAATCTTGGCTTTTAGCGCGGACGGTAAAAGCGGTCTCAACGCCCTGCCACAACGTAGCAACCAAGCAAAAATTTCGGCATTGCTGACCACTTTGGCGATGGCAATGCGTAGCCATTGATCGAACATACTCCGCCGCTGATCAGACAAAGTAGCGCGTCCAATTTCCAGCAGTTGTGCATACTTCACTCCAGACGGACAGGTTGTCTCGCAAGCACGACAGCTCAGGCAACGATTGAGATGCAGGGTCATTTGTGCATTGCCCGGCTCGCCTTCAAGCAACTGCTTAATCAGATAGATTCGTCCGCGCGGGCCATCAAGCTCATCGCCCAGCAATTGATAAGTTGGGCAAGTGGCATTACAAAAACCACAATGTACGCATTTGCGAATAATCGCTTTGGCAAGGTTAGCTTTCGCGCTATGGCTAAATTCAGAAGACAGCGAAGTTTGCATAAATATCTTTTGTTATGTTTTCGTGTGCGTGCAAATCATCCTGTTTATCCCTATCAATTCCGCTATTAAAGCGTTATTAAAGCGCACGATACATTCGCCCCGGATTCAAAATTCTATCCGGATCAAACTGCTTTTTTAATCTTTGATGAAGCGTCATAATCGCCTCGGGTAACGCTGCAAAAACTTCATTTTTCCTGTCGCCGTTACGAAAATAAGTAACATGACCCTTTGCCGATGTCACCGCATCCGCAAATTCCTGATCATATTCAGGACATGAATACCAACGCAATCCTCCACCCCAATCAATAAGCTGGGGTTTGTCGGGGCAAAATAGCTTGGTCGCCGGCGCCACCGCACTTTTGATCAATAATTGCCCGTCTGACAAAGCGGCTTTGAAAAAACCATCACTTTGTTCGCGAATCCCACGCCAAAACGTGGCACCTTCGCCATCTACATCGCCACCGATTTTGTGTTGCGCTGCGGTTACAGCGGCTCTGCTGCCAGAAAGACGAATGCGGGTTTTACCCGCGACCCATGCCGCAGCAGAAATAGGCACTGGCTTGCCAGCCAGTTCATTCATTGACACTATCGCCGTATCGGCATTAGTATGCGCCAGTATCAGGGTTAATTCGGTGCTTGGTTTCGGCACGACTTTCAACGAAATTTCCAGCAAAATGCCGAGACAGCCCAAGCAACCGACCAGTAAACGGGAAACATCAAAGCCGGCAACATTTTTGATTACCTGACCACCAAATCGCAACACCTGTCCCCGCCCACTCAGCACTTTAGCGCCGAGGACAAAATGATTCATCGTACCGAAAAAAGGACGGCTTGGTCCGGATAATCCGCTGGCAATGGTGCCACCTAATGTTGCGGAATCTGAAAACATCGGTGCTCCAAAGCCGAGCATTTGATGGTTTTTTCCAAGTAACTTGTTTATTTCTCGCAGTGTTGTCCCGGCACGGGCAGTGATAACCAATTCCGTGGGGTGATATTCGATAATTCCCGAATGCTGTGCCACGCTAATGGCCTCGCCGACTATTTCACGACCGTAGAAGGTTTTGCTATTACCGCCACAAATCGCCAAGGGCGTTGCTGACTGTCGTGCTGTCAGCACTTGCTTTTGCAATTGCTCCTCAATATTGCCGGGAATATCCCCAAGCACATTCTCGGCAATACGCCCAGTCATTAAAAACGCTCCAATTGCGGGAACGCTAGCTCACCGTGGTGCACGTGCGTCGCGTTGTGTTCGGCACAACGCGCCAGCGTGGGAATAGCTTTGCCGGGGTTAAGCAACGATTTTGCATCGAAACAACGCCGAATGCGATGGAACTGTTGTCGCTCGTCGTCAGAAAACTGAATACACATCTCACCTATTTTCTCTACCCCAACACCGTGCTCACCAGTGATGGTGCCGCCGACATCAATACAAAGTTGTAATATCTTGCTACCCAATTCCTCGGTCTTGCTCAGCGCACCCGCGACATTGGCATCGTACAAAATTAACGGGTGCAGGTTGCCGTCGCCAGCGTGAAAGACATTGGCGATGCGTAGCTGATATTGTTCAGAAAGGGTGTTTATGGCGCTTAATACCTGCCCCAATGCACGTCGTGGGATGGTGCCATCAATACAGTAATAGTCCGGAGAGATTCTGCCGACCGCGGGGAAAGCGGCTTTTCGCCCAGACCAGAACAACGCTCTTTGTTGCGCATCTTTCGCTGTGCGTGTCTGGATTGCGCCATGATTACGAAACAGTGTTTCGACCTGCTGAATTTGCCCCTTCACATCCTGCTCGGTGCCATCCAATTCGCATAACAATATCGCCGCGGCTTCGACCGGGTATCCAGCACCGACAAAATCCTCGGCAGCACGAATCGCCAGATTATCCATCATTTCAATCGCGGCAGGAATGATGCCATTGCCGATAATGCCAGCAACACTATTTCCGGCATTTTCTACCGAATCAAACACCCCCATAATGACTTCTGCACATTCAGGCAGTGGCAATAGTTTAACCGTCACCTCAACGACAATGCCCAGCATCCCTTCTGAACCAATCATTAGTGAAAGCAAATCAAAGCCAGGAGATTCTAAACAAGGGCTGCCAAGGTCAAGCAATTCGCCTTCCATGGTTGCCACTTTCAGACTGACAATATTATGTAACGTCATACCATATTTCAGGCAATGCACACCGCCGGCATTCTCTGCCACATTACCTCCAATGGTGCAGGCAATCTGAGACGAGGGATCTGGTGCATAATACAAACCCAACTCCTCGACCGCTTCAGAAATGGCAAGATTACGCATCCCCGCTTGCACCCGGGCTATACGATTGAGCCGATCCACCGCCAACATTTTATTCATTCGGGCAAGACTGACAACGATGCCGTCTTTATGTGGCAATGCACCGCCAGACAAACCGGTACCCGCACCGCGACTCACCACTGGAATGGCATATTTCTGGCAAACTGCCATCACCCCCTGAACCTGCGCAATGGATTCAGGCAACACCACCAACCGAGGTGGTTGGCAGTAAGCGCTAAGACCGTCACTTTCATAGACTCGAAGCGAGCTCTTTTCAGAAATAATGGCATTGGTAGCCACGACCTGTCGAAATAATTTTACTAGCTGACTGGTATTCATAATCTGTGCCATTGTACCAAATCAGCGTATCAAATCACCTGACCTTGGGCTACTATTAGAAAACAACACTGATCATGCCCCGATTTCAACAAGACTTTCGCAATCATGGCATAATGGCCGACTAATGAAAGCCCATAAACACTTTAAAGATGACCGATCAACGCCAATACACGCAGACCGATGAATGTATAATGAGGCTGTCCAGGGCATTGGACAACAGCTTCAGCACCCTGTTTACCAAGCCGCTATCAAATCGACCCTATCCGGGGCAAAGCGAAGTCCCCGATTTAAGCAAGCGTGAACAACAACAATCCAGTCGCTATATGCGTGTCAATCATGTCGGAGAGATATGCGCCCAAGCACTTTATCAAAGTCAGGCACTGACCGCACAGCAGCCGACAACACGAACACAAATGCAAAATGCTGCCGCTGAAGAAATTGACCATCTGGCATGGTGTGAACAACGCATTGCCGAGTTAGGGGGGCGAAAGAGCCTGTTTAATCCGTTCTGGTATGCGGGGGCGTTTATAATCGGAAGCGTTGCCGGAATTGCCGGAGATAAATGGAATCTGGGATTAGTTGCCGAAACCGAACGTCAAGTGGTCAAACACCTTGAAGATCATCTGGGCAGACTGCCAGATAATGATTTACGTAGCAAGGAAGTGGTCGCACAGATGCAACAAGACGAGAACCAACATGCCGAACAAGCTGTGGCTGCCGGTGCCACCGAACTGCCACCAGCGGTGAAACAGTTGATGAAATTCGCCGCCAAGGTGATGACAAAAACAGCTTATTGGGTTTAAGTGCAAGACTATGAGACCTTTGCACGAAAGCCATTTCACCTGCATGCTGCGTTAAAATCGTACTCAATCGGTCATTTATAAGCATAAACTCCCTCATTCCGTGCGTTTTTGCCTTGCCTGAAAGCGAAATCATCTTCCGTGCAAAGGTCTCACTATAGCGTAATCGGCAGATCAGCAAAGAACCCGTCCGCTCCATATTCATTCCCCTGCGGACAACCGCCGGCTTGATGCCCCTCAATGATTTTAATAGGCATTGTGTCTGGATTCAGACAACCGCGATGGCTCATGTTTGACTAAAGCACACCTTTCCTTATTGCTTGATCCCTTTCACTGCTCTTGTGGGTTCTGGTGCTTGCTGTGGCGAGCATTTTTCGCCGGTGATGGCGAAAAATGCTTTTACCGCTTGCGGGTAGTCCGCGGCTTCGGTGATGGCAGTAACAACAGCGAGACTGCCGGGCTGTCGTGCCCATACGCCGGCTGCTCGGGATAAAGAGATACCACCAATAGCAACCAATGGATAGTGCTCGCCCATCAGTTCAACATAGCGTTTTAATTTTCTCAAGCCTTGTGGTTTGCTCGGCATGGCTTTGGTGGTGGTGGGATAAATCGCACCGATGGCAAGGTAACTCGGTTGACAGGCGTGGGCGCGTAACATCTCATAATAGCCGTGACTGCTGATGCCTAATCGTAGACCCGCTTGGTGGATGGCTTTGAGATGGGCACCGTCAATATCTTGTTGCCCCAAATGGACACCGTAAGCCCGATGCTTGATTGCTAATTGCCAGTGATCATTGATAAATACCCGCGCCTGATAGGCATTGCCTAAAGCCACCGCATTGATAATTTCATCGTTGATAGTTGCTGAGGGTGCGCTTTTTATACGTAGTTGGATGGTTTTGACACCTATTTTTAGCAGTTTCTCAATCCACGAGGCTGAATCAACCACCGGATAAAGTCCTAGTTGTCGCGTCCCAGATGAACGAAATGGCAGCGCAAAATCCGGGCCTTGCACTCGCGGAAAATCTTGTAATCGGCGTGGCCAGCCGGTATGGGCGACAGCACCGACACCCGCACCCATCGCCCGCGCCTGCTTGATACCTCGGTTGACATAGGCTTTAGCTAATACCAGCGCATCTGCAATCGCATAGTCTTGCGCTAACACGGCGGCAAGTGCCGCAGAAAAGACACAACCACTGCCGTGCAGATGTGGCGATGACAGGCGTGGGCTGGTCAAGGTTAAGCTCTGTTGTCGCTCAAAATAAACATCGCTTACGTTGTTGTCAGCGCTGTTGCAATGTCCGCCAGTAATCACCAGCGCGGCGCAACCTCCGCCCGCCTGATTAAGCAATACCTGAGCGGCAGCGTGGCGGGATGTGGCATCGCTTATACGCACACCTGACAGGCGTTCGGCTTCTTCTTTGTTGGGGGTAAGGATGTCGATAGCGGGCAGTAGCTCGGCACGAATGCTTGCACATAAATCCTGCTCACTCAAAACCGCACCGCTGGAAGCGACCATCACTGGATCGTAGATAACCAGCGGCGCTCGTGCCCAAGTCTGTTTATAGTGTTTGATACGGGCGGCAATTAACCTGACCTGCTCAGAGTTGGCTAACAAACCGATTTTAATGACCCGGGCGGGCATGTCGTCTGCCAATGCGTCTAATTGCCGAGCAATATCGACCGCTTCAACATAACTGACCGCGATTGAATTCTGGCTGGTCACCGCACTAATTACAGTACAGGCATAGGCATCAAACTGGGTGATGGTTTGCAAATCCGCCTGAATGCCGGCACCGCCGCCGCTGTCGGAACCAGCGACACTCCAGACGATGGCTTTGCTGTCGCCATCAGGCTCGATCTGGAGGGGCGTTATTTGTCTGTTTCCTGATGCCAAAAGGGCAGCCCCAATGTTGGACTGGTGGGCGATGCGGTATTTTTTTCCGGCATCGCTCCAGCCAGATAAGCACCACGTCCGGCGTTCACCGCCTGCGCAAAGGCGGTTGCCATTTGTACCGGATTGCTGGCCTGTGCAACAGCAGAATTAAGCAAAATACCGTCATATCCCAATTCCATCGCCTGACAGGCATGGGAGGGCAGACCGATACCGGCATCCACCAATAAAGGAATATGCGGCAGACGTTGGCGCAGTGTTATCAGCGCATAAGGGTTGAGCAAGCCTTTACCCGTGCCGATGGGCGAACCCCAAGGCATCAGTAGCTCACAACCTGTTTCCACCAGGCGGCGACAAATGACTAAATCATCGGTGCAATAGGGCAACACCTTGAAGCCGTCTCTGACCAGAATTTCGCTGGCCTTGAGCAGTTCAACAGGATCGGGTTGCAAATTATAATCATCACCAATCAGTTCCAGTTTAATCCAGTCAGTCTGAAAAATTTCCCGACACATCTGTGCCATGGCGACAGCATCTTTAACCGAGTAACAACCGGCTGTATTCGGCAGTAACCGACAATTCAGGTCTTTCAGTAAATCCCAAAAACGCTTGCCGCCACGCTGTTGTGGTGCCTGTCGGCGTAGCGAAACGGTGACCACACTGGCACCGCTGGCGCGTATTGCCTCACACATCAACGCCGGGGACGGATACAAGGCACTGCCGATAAATAGTCGGCTGTTCAGGGTTTGACCAAATAATGCCCAGCTATCCGTCTGCATGTCCACTTCGTTATGCGCTCGCTCATTCATGACTCTAGTTATTTAGTCTGGTCTTCTGTTTGGCCATCGCGCTAGCCGCCCTGAATCGGTTGCAATACATCAATACAATCACCCGCCTTGACCGCCTGCTCGGTATAGCTGGTATGGGGAACCAGTTGCATATTCACAGCAACCACATAAGGTTGCCTAGCACCAAATTGATCAAGCAATTCCTGCAGATTTTGCGAGTCTGTGCAGGGGAACGGATCACCGTTGATAAAGACTTGAGATGACATCAGGCTACCATGGATGTTATCGGTTGATACAGTTCCGGAAAACGGCTGTTATGACGGCGTTCGCTCGGGCAACTACTGTTCAAGGTGGCAATGACTTCCTCAATCAGGGTCGGGGCAATTAGATAGCCGTGGCGGTACAAACCGTTGACCTGCATGACTTTTTCGCCAATATGAATGCGCGGTTCATTATGCGGGAATGCCGGACGGCAATTCGCCAGTGTTTCCAGAATTCTAGCTTCGGCAAAACCACTGTGTAGCGAATAAGCGGCACTCAGTAACTCCAACGTTGAACGTACACTAATCGGGCTGGAGTCATCACTTTCAATTTCTGTCGCACCAATCACGTACTGCTGTTGCGGTTTCGGCACGATATACAGCGGGTAACGTGGGTGCATCAACCGAATCGGACGTTGCAACAGCACATCAGGAGCAAACAGACGAATGATTTCACCACGCACGCCACGCAACTGCGGCAGATCAGAGCGGGCACCGAGACCACGACAGTCAATCACCCAGTCGAAGTGTTGGCGATGCCGTTGCGCGATGACACATCCGTCTTCAATCTGTTCAACTGCAGTATCGGTAAAACAGCTAATGCTACTGTTTTTAATCGCTTCAGCACTGGCGCGATATAAGGCGCGATTGTCCAGTTGCCCTTCGCCGCGCAAGTACAATCCCTGTTGAAACTGTTCACTCAGCTCTGGCTCCAACTGGCGTAATTGTCGGGCATCACAGTGCTGCATATTGTCGGCGATAGCACTGTCCTTGAGATGATGTTGCAGGTGCGTAATGAAGTTCAGATAGTCACCACGATCCTGCGGATGTGAGACAATCAAACTACCGCGGCGTTGAAAAAACACCTCGCTCGGCAGTTGCTTCAGCAATACTGGCCATTGCTCCGGCGATGCCATACCCAGGCGAAGTACCAACGGGTTGGCGGCAAAGGCTTCGGCAAGTGGTGCCAGCATCGCCGCCGCCGCATAACCGGCACTGGCTTGCGCCTCAAGACCATCGCGCTCGTAAAGGCTGGTCTGATAGCCAACAGCATACTGTGGGCGCGATAGTTGCAGTGCTAATAGTCGCCCGAACAATCCTGCGCCGACAATGGCAACGGTTTGCATGGTCGTACTTTAGCCCGCGGAGACGATGTGCGGATACGGTGTTTACTGTGCCTTATGATAAATCTCGCTACCTTTAGAGAGAAACTCTTCCGATTTTTGTTGCATACCCGCTCTTGCATATTCAGACAGCGCGACACTTTCCTGCGCACGCGCCTGCTCATCGCTCTGCCTATTCGCCGCCTGCTTGTCCGCATAGGCACGAACGTCCTGTGAGATTTTCATGGAGCAGAATTTTGGCCCGCACATGGAGCAGAAATGGGCTATCTTGCCGGATTCTTTAGGTAGCGTTTCATCGTGATATTGACGCGCCCGCTCCGGGTTCAGTGACAGATTGAACTGATCATGCCAGCGGAATTCAAAGCGCGCTTTCGACAGTGCATTATCGCGCACTTGCGCGCCCGGGTGTCCCTTTGCCAAATCCGCTGCATGGGCAGCAATTTTGTAAGTAATCAGCCCTTCTTTAACGTCTTCTTTGTCGGGTAACCCCAGATGCTCTTTAGGAGTAACATAACAGAGCATGGCACAACCGTACCAGCCAATCATCGCTGCCCCAATGCCGGACGTGATATGGTCATAACCGGGGGCAATATCGGTGGTCAATGGCCCTAAAGTATAAAACGGCGCTTCACCACACTCAAACAGTTGCTTGTCCATATTTTCTTTTATCAGGTGCATCGGGATATGTCCCGGCCCCTCAATAATAGTCTGTACATCATGTTTCCAGGCAATTTGTGTCAGCTCGCCGAGCGTTTCTAGCTCACTAAATTGCGCCTCATCATTGGCATCGGCAATGGAGCCGGGGCGCAGACCATCACCGAGCGAAAAGGACACATCATACGCCTTCATAATTTCACAAATGTCCTCAAAATGCGTGTACAGGAAACTTTCCCGATGATGCGCCAGACACCATTTAGCCATAATTGAACCACCACGAGACACTAGGCCGGTGGTACGTTTCGCCGTCATCGGCACATAACGCAGTAACACCCCAGCGTGAATCGTGAAATAATCAACGCCCTGTTCCGCTTGCTCAATCAAGGTATCTCGAAACACCTCCCAAGTCAGGTTCTCGGCAACACCATCGACTTTTTCCAACGCCTGATAAATCGGCACGGTACCAATCGGCACTGGCGAATTACGTATAATCCATTCGCGGGTCTCGTGAATATGTTTACCCGTGGACAAATCCATCACCGTATCACCACCCCAACGTGTCGCCCATACCAGTTTTTCGACCTCTTCTTCAATTGATGAACCGAGTGCAGAATTGCCGATATTGGCATTCACTTTGACCAGAAAGTTACGCCCGATAATCATCGGCTCGGCTTCGGGGTGGTTGATATTACAGGGGATAACAGCACGTCCCATTGACACTTCCTGACGCACAAATTCCGCCGTAATTTCATCCGGCAAGCTGGCACCGAAATTTTGCCCGGAATGTTGTGTATGCAAATCTTTATCCCCCATCGCCGCCCGTTTGGTGTTTTCCCGAAGGGCAATATATTCCATTTCCGGCGTGATAATGCCCTGCTTGGCATAGTGCATTTGTGAAATATTTTTACCCGATTTAGCACGTCGTGGCTTCGGTAACGCACTAAAACGCAGATGATCCAAGCCTTGCTCTGCCATACGTTGCTGGCTATACATCGAGCTCAAAGAATCCAGTTGTTCGCTATCATCACGCGCTTCAACCCAGCCCTGACGCAATGCTGGCAGGCCTTTACGCAAATCAATCTCAACATCAGGATCGGTATAGGGTCCGGAAGTGTCATAGACCCGAATCGGCGCATTCGTTTTACGCTCAGGATTGGCTTTATCGCCACCGACCAGCGTGTCGGTCAAGGTAATTTCACGCATTCCCACTTGAATGCTTGGGTCGCTACCTTGCAAATAGACTTTTTTGGAATTCGGGAACGGCTGTTGACTGTATTTATCCAGGTCGCTGAGTAGTTTGATGGGGGCAGACATGTGCAAATCCTCATTGTTTAAGTATCGGGATTGCCGCAAATGACCTAATTGAAGATTGATAACCTGCTGATGAAATAGCAGGGTAAAAACTTGTTCCCTTCGCAGGTTTCACCCTGAGCAGGTTCAACGGATCCCGCAATCGCGGTCTCAGCTTAAGGCACTCCGACAAGACCCCGAGAGTATAGAGTCAAGCGACAGCAAAGACAATAGCTTGTCTGGCTTCAGTACATGTACAGACCGACAAAGCACCTTCTTCAAGTGTCCGGATTCAGCAGAGATTTTTTGCTTCAGGCGGTCAGAATGCGTTGCGGTGAGGAGATTCGCGCATATAAATCTCATATACCCTGAAAAACCCGAGGGATAATTTCTGTCAACCCCCATTATGTTGTTATTTGGTTTATTTTGATGCCACGGTTGGGCTTATGGATGGCTGATAACACCGGCGATGGTCGGTTTTGAAGCACCAGTCACGCTGGGGAGTGTTGAGGGCAGTTGCTTGAGTGTTTGATAACCAATCCAAGCAAATGCCGCCGCTTCAACCCACTGCGGGTCAATGCCAAGAGCCGAAGTGGTGTCAATGGTTGTTGTTGTTTGTTGCTTGAGCATGGTGGCTAAAACCGGGTTTTTTGCACCACCACCACACAGATACGCGCTGTCTGCCTTAGGCAGTAGCATATTCAGTTGATTAGCGATTATCCTCGCCGTCAGTGCGGTTAAGGTGGTCAGAATATCACTGTTTTCAGCCTGGTCGCGCCCCTCCCACAGACTCAATTTATCCCTTAGCCATTTCTCGTTAAAATATTCAAGTCCAGTGCTTTTCGGTGGTGGCAGTTCAAAATAGGCATCTTTTAACAGTATATCCAGCAAATCTAATTGAATTGTCCCGCTCTCTGCGATTGCACCATGCTTGTCATAGGCACAGTCAAAATGTGTGCGACACCAATAATCTATCAATGTATTTCCGGGACCAATATCAAATCCGCTTATCGCCTTTTCGCTGTCGGCGGGTAAAAAAGTGATATTGGCAATGCCACCTATATTTATGATACTGCGATTAGCGGTTTTGCTGGCAAACGCCACCTGATGAAATGCCGGTGCTAAAGGAGCACCTTGTCCGCCTGCCGCCAAATCGGCAGCTCGAAAATCGGTTACAACCGCGATTTTTGCAAGCCGTGCCAGTTCCGTAGCATTGCCGAGTTGCAGTGAGAAAGGGGGATCGCTATGCGGACTGTGATGAATTGTTTGCCCATGACAAGCGATGACAGCTATTTTTTTCCTGTCAATGCTTTCTAGTAGTTTATAAACGACTTTGGCATAGTGCTGTGCCAGCTCAATATCCAGATTGTCGGATTGCGTTGCCTCGGTGATTTTGTGCGCACTGATTTGTCTAATTCTGTCTTTGACATCCTCCGGGTAGTCGAAATTTGCGCTGCAATGTATTGTCAATTTTCCTTTATTAGTCATTTTCAGAACCACGCCATCAATACCATCTGCGCTGGTTCCTGACATTAAGCCAATGGCATAAACGGGGGATGTTTTTCTGGACATCGGTGATGATTATCAATGGCTATGCCACTGCGGTATGTTATTTGTGATGAGTTATTTGTAAGATCAAGCCCAATAAATCGGGCGTGAACAATGAACAACAGGGATAATAACAGGTGATCAGCTAGGCTTAAACCAGTTTTTCTGACGCAATCGGGTTATTGATTTTCGCTTAGCCGGGTATTTTGTGCCAACGGAATTCGGTTCAAATATTCAAGCTCGGCAACCCAGATACCGGCAGTTTTCTGAAACTGTGATTTATACTTCTGCGAAATCGGTTCGGAGCGGGGCAGAGCTACCGTTAGCGGGTTTTTGTGGATGCCATTAATTCTGAATTCATAATGTAAATGGGGACCAGTCGCCAATCCAGTACTACCAACATAACCGATGACTTCACCTTGTTTTACGCGAACTCCTACACGAATACCCTTTGCATAACCGTGCAAATGCGCATATACGGTATCATATTTTCCGCCGTGTCGAATGATAATGGTTTTACCGTAACCACCATTGCGTCTTGCCAACCTGACTGTTCCGTCTCCTGTTGTTAGCACTGGTGTCCCTCGTGGCGCACCATAATCCACGCCTTTATGCGCCCGCCAGATTTTCTTGATGGGATGCAAGCGGTTTTTGCTGAAGCTGGAGGTAACATGACCGAATTTAAGCGGCGTCCTCAGAAAAGTGCCTTTGATGCCACCGCCATCCGGTGCATAGTAATTGATAAAACCCTGTTCATTTTGATGCCGAATCGCCCGTAGTACTTTGCCCGATAGCACCAGCTCCGCCGCAATAATCTCCCCATCTCCGACTTTTTTATTATCCAGATACAGCTCCTCATAAATTAGAGAGAATTGATCACCTTGCCGCAAATCCATAGTGAAATCAACCTGCCAGCCAAATAGGGTAATGAAGTTATACATGGTGTTCAGCGAAACGTTTGCTTGTTTAGCAGCACCAAGAAGATGTTGATGAATAGTGGCTTTAGCATTGTTAAGCCGAATTTCCGCTTCACGTTTCGTCACCTCAACAATAAATTTATCACCATCGACCCGAACATTAAGAGTATCGAAAACAGTGGGTTGATATTGCAACAGTGCCAACTCACCCTGTTGATCCTTCTTGATTTTTATTTCCTGACCCGGTCGAATTTTTAATATCGACTTGACTTGTTGCAGTCGAATGAGGCGATAAGCGTCTCTGCTATCAAGGCCATTGCGCTTGAATATTCGGGAAAGACTGTCGCCACGCTGCACTTTGGCGGTTAGCCACGGTTGCGATTGTAAATAGGCGGTTTGCTGAATGCTGCCTACCAGGTCGCTCGGGTTTATGCTACCCTGATTTGTGTGGGTCTGATTGGATTGATTCGGTGATTCGACGGTTAGTGACTGAAAAACGGGCTGCGCACTTTTCGGTAAATTAAATTTTGGAGCAATTTCGCTGCCAGCGCTTTTATTTGCAGATGTCGGGTTTTTGGAGAGCGGACTTGTGGAAAGGATGTTGTCCGTAAGGTTGTCGGCGTTAATCTCGGTCAGGTTCGCGGTGGATGCTGACGGGGTGTTGGTCAAAATATAAAGCGCAAATAAGCCGACCGTGACCAACCCCACCATAAATAGATGGCGCATTGTCGCCGACAACGGCTTGACATACGATTTCACATTCAATTTTTTAAGTGCGTGTTGTATTGCTCGCTTCACAGGTGCCATATAATAGTCGGACAGAATATCGCCAGTTTTTAGTATTCGAGATTTTCGTGTTTGGCAAATCACTAGTTAATGAGCAGGTGGTTCACGGAGATAACCCGTATACGGCTACCCAGACAGTACGACAATGCACATCAGACACAACACAAACTCGCCACACCTCGCCGCGCACAATCGCGAAGTTAAAAACAATACGGTTGATGCCAAGTATGCTTGACCGTTACGCTGGTTTTATTGTCGGGCGCACTTTACCCGCAAAATCTCCGTAAGTCAATAAGGTTTTCATTCTAACTTTATGATTTAATTATAAATGCTTTTATAGCAATACGCATCGAATAACATGGTCGAAAAATCAAATCAATTTCAAGAAATTATCGCCGAATTGTCCCGTGGGGCAGATGAAATTCTGCTTGAGCAGGAACTGATAGCAAAGCTCAAAACCGCCAGACCGCTCAGGGTAAAAACCGGATTTGATCCGACCGCACCCGATTTACATCTGGGACACACGGTGCTTATCAATAAAATGCGACAATTTCAGGAATTGGGTCATCAGGTTATTTTCCTGATTGGTGACTTTACCGCGCTGATTGGTGATCCAAGCGGTAAAAATGCAACCCGCCCACCTCTCACCCGTAAACAAGTCATACGCAATGCTGAAACCTATAAAGAGCAGGTGTTTAAGATTTTGCATCCAGACAAAACCGAAATTCGCTTTAATTCCGAATGGATGGAGACACTCGGTGCCACTGGCATGGTAACCCTCGCTGCCCGACATACGGTGGCAAGAATGCTTGAACGGGATGATTTCAAGAAACGCTTCAATAACAATCAATCCATTGCTATTCACGAATTTTTATATCCGTTGGCACAGGGCTACGATTCTGTGGCATTGGATGCGGATGTTGAACTTGGTGGTACCGACCAAAAATTTAATCTTTTAGTGGGGCGAGAATTACAAAAACAATATGGAAAATCCCAGCAGATTATTCTGACCATGCCCTTGCTGGAGGGATTGGACGGGGTTAAAAAAATGTCCAAAACATCAGGCAATTATATTGCCCTTGAAGACCGCCCCGAGCAAATGTTTGGGAAAATTATGTCGATTTCCGATACCTTGATGTGGCGATATTTTGAGTTGCTGAGTTTCAAGTCGAATCAGGACATCGCTGACTTGCACAAAAGTGTCGACGATGGCATGAACCCGCGGGATGCAAAGTTTGCGTTGGCAGAGGAAATGATCACTCGATTTCATTCCAGAGTCGATGCCGCACGAGCCAGGCAACGTTTTATCGATCAATTCAGTAAGGGCGCGACACCTCAGGATATGCCTGCGTTTGAATTGTCGGTGCGGGAGAACGGGTTGCCCATCGCCAATCTGTTAAAGCAGGCGAATCTGGTGGAATCAACTTCGGAGGCATTGCGCATGATCAAACAGGGTGCGGTGCGGGTGGACGGAGAGAAAATCAGCGATCACGGATTGGTTTTCGAATCTGGTGCGGAGCATGTTTACCAGGTCGGCAAAAGAAAGTTTGCTAAAGTCAGTCTTTCCAGTAGTTGACTATCACATGATATTTCAGGGATAACTGCTCAAATTCCCGCATTCAAAAATATGAGAGATTCAACCAACATTCAGAGACCTTTGCACGGAAAATGATTTCGCTTTTAGGCCAGGCAAAAACGCACGGAATGAGGGAGTTTATGCTTATAAATGACCGAGTGAGTACGTTTTTAACGTAGCATGGAGGTGAAATGGCTTTCGTGCAAAGGTCTCGATTAAAACAGTGTGTTAGATATTTTTCAGGGCTGAGTCTTTACATTTATACCATAGTTGTGTGATTATCCTCCCATCGCAAACGACACACTCAAATTGCATATCGCATTTGACTACTCAATGGAGGACAAGAGAATGAAAATGATGCCATGGTCAATAACAGCCACCTCATACAATCATGACGCAATGTTAATGGCTGTTGCCAGCACTTTATCCCCCCCCCCCCCCCATTTTGGAAAGATATTTCTCAAAGTTACTAAGAAACAACATCTTCAATAGTCATGATGGCATTTTTTCTCTACAGTGCTGTAAGCCAGTAATAGGGTTTTTTATATTTCTAACTCTCACGGGTTGTGCAGGCATCGCCGATTTAAATAAGACTGATGCGTTTTCAACATCATATAACACAGGGAATTATAGTGAAGCGGTAGCATCTATTGGTGGCGAGACTGGGCTGGATTACAAGGAAGAAAATCTGCTTTTAGCCTTGAATGTGGGATCGGCACAGTTTGCTGCTGGTCAATTTGAGAATAGCATGGTTTCTTTTGATCGCGCTGAGAGTCAATTATCCTGGAAGGCGGACAAGGTGGACTCGGTTGGAGAAGTGGGTCGTGCCATCGGCACTTTCCTGACCACCGATTTAGCGGGTAAATATACCGGTAATATCTATGAAGGAACGCTCATCAATACCTACCAGGCTTTAAATGCAATCCATCTTGGCGATTTGGAACGGGCGCGTGTGGAATTTAATCGAGCCGATGTGCGACAGGATAACGCGGTACATCAGTTGGCGGCAAAGGTTGCGAAAATTAACAGTAAAGATACGAAGAATGGTAGTGCGAAAGACAACAAGAATGCGAAGACCGAACAACAGTATTCCAAAGAAATCGATTCGGACGTCAGCGAGGCCATAAAACCAGATACGGAGCTGGGAAAGCGATTGGCAGTGGTTCAATCATTCAAAAAATATAAGGGGTTGCGTAACCCGTTGACCGACTATTTGCACGGCATATTTCGCCTTGTTACTGGTGACGCCAACAAGGCATCGAATTTATTGCGTAATGCGGCGATATTGACGGACAAAAACTCCTATATTATTGACGACTTAAAATTAGCGGAGGAAGAAGCGAGCCAAGCCAGCGGAGCTATTGATTCCAGAGTGTGGGTTATTTATGAAGATGGCATTGGTCCGAATTTGACAGAATTTCGCATAGACCTGCTGACCTTTTTGGTTTCCGACAGTTTGTTGTATGCAGAGGTTGCAATACCCGAATTTGTCCCTGGAAAGGCGACGAATGGTGCCCTAAAAATTACAGCATCTGGGAAGCAGATAGCGACGAAAACCGTACTTAATACCGATAGTTTGGTATCGACTGAATTCGCAACGACCTATAATCGTGTGGTCACCAAAGCAATTACTTCGGCGATAGTCAAAGCCATTCTCGCTAACGAAATTAACAAACAGACGGAAGATCAAGGAGGGCTCGGTCTAATAACGAAGGTCGCAACCACAGTTGCACAGGCCGCATCAACGCAAGCCGATACTAGGATATGGCGGGCATTGCCACATACGGTCGGGGTTGCGAGTATGCCTTATCCGCAGGATGGTGTTATTATCGTCCAGGTTGGCGACGGTCAAACGAAGGAAATCAACCTCAATGATCGCGGATATGCTGGGAAACACGTGATGATTACGGCGAAAGCAGTAACCGATGGGGTTCTGAGTTGGTCTGTTGTCAGCTTATGATATTACGTTGTCTGGTCGTCGAATTAATATTATTGGAGATTTAACATATGCTCAGTACCCGTAAAAAAAATCTAACGCAAACACGGGTGGGGTTGCTGTTTTTATTGTTATACCTCCTGATTGGTGGCTGTGTCGCCGTTCCAGACACGGCGTCCCCCTTTCCCCCGGATGTGTATGTTGATAGCGCGATTCCAAAGTCACGCGTTTTTGGTTTCGTGGTCAATGAAGCCATTAGTGTGAGTGGACTGCTGGAGGTCGAAGCTTCTTTCCAAAATCAGCGAAAAGGTCAATATGATTTTGTCTATCGGTTTATCTGGCTTGATGCCAATAATCTGACAGTTAAAACCAGGCTTTCTAATTGGAAGTCAATCAAGGTACAGCCGCAAGGTTTTGCTACGTTACATGGTATTGCACCCAATGAGCATGTTGCCCGATACAGGTTGGAAATATATTCCCAAGACACGATTTTTAAAACCAATTCGGAAGTTAATTCCGAAAATAGTAAGTAAATGAGGAGTCATAAATGAAACACGGCAAATATAGTCACATGTGTAGCATGGCCAAATACGGCATTTTTATTGGCACGGTGTTGTTAACCGCATGTGCAACACCAACGACCGTTGTGAATGTTCCGGGTAGTACCGACAGCGTTTCGCCTTATGCTAAACAGGGCGAGACGACATTAGGATTGGATTACCGCGATTTTCAATATGCATCAGGGAGCGCGGTTGAATCATTTTTGGCTAGTCCATTGTCAAGAAAACCGAACAGCAATGCGCCGTGGATTATGGCACTGGGTCGCATTATAAATGACACCACATTGAATATTGATACCAGTCAACTGACCAAAAAAATTCGTATAGAGTTGCTGAACAGCGGCCGGGTAGTTGTTACCACCGCAGTCGCTGCTGGTGGGGCTGAGGAGAGTCTGGTAGCCGATGTCAGAAAACTTTCGGATTCAGAATTATTTAATCAAGACACAGTGGCAAAACAGGGTACAGTGATTGCGCCAGAGTTGAGTTTATCCGGTAAAATCATTCAGAGGACCACGACGGTGGGCAAGAAACAACGTGTTGACTACTACTTTCAATTGACGATGACCAATCTCGAAACCGGTCTGGCTTATTGGGAATTCGAAGAAGTTATTGCGAAACAGGGTGGCAACAAATCACATACCTGGTAATTTCTTGGGAGAGTTTATAAGGCGGCTGGTAAGGATACTGACACGATGGTGAAAATCAAGGCCTGTCAATAGCTTAGAGATGATGGGAAGAGGGGGCGTGCAGCCAATGCACGAGATGCTGATGAGAACGGAAAACTCTATTTCGGTGTTCCTACATCACTGTTTCCACCTTATCTGGAAAGTGGAACCTAGGCATCGGCGCGTCCGTTGACCTATCAGGCGGCTTATCTGGATTTGGCGGCAGAGTTTGCTATTCAGCAATATGGTCAGGATATTAGTTCAGCGGCGAAACAAAAAGGATTCGAGCAAAGAGGGTTAGACCCGGAGGATTTAACGTGCTACCCGGGCGAGACCGAGTCCGGGTGATATGACAGGGTGATTAAAAAAGGCACAGCATTGCTTGAAAAAAATTGGATGAGGCACTCATCGAGGTGAATGTGAATCCGAGCAGTTTGGGAGAAGGTTCAGAGCATAAAATCGGTAGCTAGAGGATTTATAGGCACTTCGCAAACTACCGAATTACAATTCTGTTTCACTGTGGAAGACTCAATCTCTACCCACAGGTTTTGCAGTAAAACCTGATTTTTGCGGGCCGACTTAACCGGAATTTTGCAGTAACTGCGCGATACGTTTTGAATTCTGTCCGCTTTCCAGCGCAATGGTAATTAGCATAGTTAAGGGAATGGAGAGGAACATCCCGACCGGACCTAATACCCATCCCCAGAAAATCAGCGAGACAAACACTACAAAGGACGACAGGTTTAAGCCGCCGCCCATGAGTCGGGTTTCGACAATATTGCCAATGACGATGTTGATGACGACATAGCCGCTAGCGGCCCATAATGCGACAAACAAACCGTGGTCAACCAAGGCCAGTAATACCGCAGGGAATCCAGCGAGAATCGAACCGATATAGGGGATGAAGTTTAGAAAAAACGCCAATACTGCCCAGAGAAAGAGGTAGTCAATTTCTAATAACCACAATACCAAGGCAACACAAGCTGCCGTCAATAAACTGGTCGCCGCCTTCAACGCCAGATAGTGAATCACTTTTCCAGTAAACTGCTGTAGTCTTTGCATAGACTGATCCGGACTTTTTAAGCTATTCCTGAGTTTATTGGGTAAATTTGTCACCTCGGTGAGGATACATAACACCGCGAAAAACACCACCAGACCATCTGCCAGAATGTTGCTTAAACCACTGAGCATATAGTTGAGTAGCTGGATCAGCGAGTCGGGATTAACCTGTTCGGCAATGCTGTCCAGAGGTAACACATATCCCCAGTGGGTGACAGTGGTATTGAACTGATCATAGATCGTAGTGAGATTCTGTTTGTATCTGGGCAACGAATGACTGAATTGCTCAAGGGAATTGGCAATCAGGCTAAACACCGCAACACCTAATAATCCAACCACCCCAAGAATAACAATCAAGGCGACAATCGTTGGTAATCGCCGCCGTTGCATCCAAAATAAGGCGGGGGTACAGACGATGGATATAAACACCGCCATCAATAACGGAGAGACGATATCACTTGCGCTCCTGAGTCCAGCAATCAGTACCACGAGTGCAGCACCGACTAATATACTTCTGGCTGTCGGAGAAAAGTTATTTGAAAATTCCATACAAATTATACGTTGGTGAATGATATGATGGCTAAACCAATGAAAATTTTTGCCGCGGAAATGACCGCACTATGATTGTTGCTGTTGTTTAATTTCATTGACTAATGTGGTCTGTATTTCTGTGCTTGTTTTCATATTGACTCGTGCATATCGGCTCGCTCATAGTCGGCGGATTCGTGTCGGCAAACAGATGCGGTCAACGTACCAACGGACTCGTCAGCGGTAGTTTGATGATAGCACGCAATCCCGGGTTGTTATCGTCCAGACTAATCGTGCCGCTATGCAGGGCAATGATGGCTGCGACCATGCTCAAACCCAGACCATTGCCACTGCTACTACGACTTTGATCGAGTCGGTAAAATCTGCCAAACACCTTGTCGCGTTGTGATTCTGGAATACCCTGACCATTGTCGGCGATAGTCACCACGAGTTCGTTACCCGCTTGCACTAACGAGAGTGAGAGATTGCCGTGTCTCGGGGTGTATTTGATGGCATTTTCAATGACATTAGCGAAGGCTTGAAATAACAGGTGGCGATCTCCTCGTGATATTATGCCGCTTTGCAACGTCGTTTCCAGAGTCTGCTGTTTGTCTTCAATCAACGGCTCATAAAACTCAACAATATCCTGCAACAGCATATGAAAATCAACCTCGCAAAAACCCGCCTTCACCTGACCCGCTTCAATTCGGGCAATGCGAAGCAGGGCATTAAATGTCGCCAACAATGAATCGGCTTCCTTAATAGCATGTTCCAGATTTATTGCCGAATTCGAGGTCGGTGGCTCCTGTAGCCTGGCTTCCTCCAAATGTTGTCGTAACCTCGTTAGCGGGGTACGCAAATCGTGTGCAATGCTGTCGGATACGCGCCGAATATCTTGCATCAGCATTTCTATTCGATCCAGCATTTGGTTGAGATTATCTGCCATCTGATCAAAATCATCATTACGCCCGGTAACGGGAACCCGTCTTGATAAATCTCCGGACATAATTTTGCGCGCGGTTTGATTGATCCACTCAATTTTTCTGACCGTTCTACGGCTCAATACCAGCCCACCAATCAATGCCAGTAGCACCATAATAACCAGCCCCCAGGCTAACGCCCGCACCATGCTTTTTTTCGCCTCAGTGAGTTGGTGTATATCCCGACCGACCAGCAACCCATGATCTCCGGGCAAGCGAAAAATTTTCGCTCTTACCAAATGTGCTTCATGGTTTTGTTCATTCACTTCCAGACTAAATTCAATCCACTCGTTATTGATGGACACATTGTTGGGCCAGCGGTCAAGGTTTCCAGCCAAGGGTTGTAATGTGAAAGTGGTTAATAGATAGATAGAATTTCCGGTCGCCTTTTGTCGATTCAGTCGTTTGGTTATCAGGGTGGTCAAGCCCCCCAGCCCTTCCTGATCATATCGTTCCGCCAGACCCTGTATTTCCGCTTGTATGGTATTGTCCATTTGCTGATTCATATAGGACACGGTAAAAATGTAAAAGAAATAGAACAGTAACAGCGTTGATGTACTAAAGACGATGGCGTACAGCAACGCTAAACGAAGGGTGTAACTATGAAACCAACTACGCCTTTGTTGCATGTAAAATGTACCCCGATCCACGCACCGTGATTAACAGCGGCATCTCAAAATTTTTATCTATTTTACGGCGAAGACGGCTGATATGAACATCAATAACATTGGTTTGCGGATCAAAATTATAGTCCCAGACATTTTCCAGTAGCATGGTTCGAGTAACCACCTGATCGCTGTGGCGCATCAAATATTCAAGCAACCGAAACTCGCGCGGCTGTAGCTCAATCAGTGTCTCATCCCGCTTGACCTCTCGTGCCAGTAAATCCATAACCAAATCACCAACCACCAGAGTCGTATCCTGATGCCGACTAAGTGTTCTTCTCACTAAGGCTTCCAGCCGTGCCAGCAATTCAGAAAACGCAAATGGCTTGGTTAAATAATCATCGCCACCCGCTTTTAGACCTTCTACCCGTTGATCAACATCAGCCAGCGCACTTAAAATCAGCACTGGGGTGATGTTATTTTGCGCGCGCAGGGTGGCAATAATAGTGAGCCCATCCATAACTGGCAACATACGATCAACAATCAATGCCTGATAGTTGCCGGCAGTCGCCATCGATAAGCCCTGATCACCTCGCACCGCAATATCCACGGTATATCCAGCTTCCACCAATCCTTTTTGTACATAACTGGTGCCGGCTTCGTCGTCTTCAATAATCAATATATGCATAGTTGGAAGTGAACAGATATGTCCTTGAAGTAGCTTTAGCGTCAGTGCCGATGATGGCACGATAGCATGCTGTTTTTCAAGCGGGATTTTCAAAACCCTTACATTGAAAGTTAAATCAGAACGGCTAAATATTTATGATGTTTTTTATAGAGACCTTTGCACGAAAGCCATTTCACCTGCATGCTGCGTTAAAATCGTACTCAATCGGTCATTTATAAGCATAAACTCCCTCATTCCGTGCGTTTTTGCCTGGCCTGAAAGCGAAATCATCTTCCGTGCAAAGGTCTCTTATAATTACTGCTGTGAAAAATTTGATTTCATTGCATCTTCAGAAGAGCTCAAATTATAATATGCGCATAAGTCAAAGAAATTATCATATCAAAAATCTTAAATGAAGAGGATACACTACCAAGTCAAAGCATCCTCGCAGATTACATCGGTCTCCCCAAACAATGACAAAAATTACTGATACCCTTGTTGACGATGGTTTTCTATACTAGACCTTTGTATCACCGATTAGTGGGCAAAGTGTTCTGACTTTGGTTAGAAACGACATTTTTTGTCTCATATCAGAACAGTTTTGCTTGTTTTCTGATTAGGTGTTTTTGAATTATGGATTAAAGTCTCAAAACAGTGAAATTCTGAAAAACTGGATATTTTTGCCGAATTCCGCTATAGTGTCGGTACAGTAGTTGTGCGGCAACGACTGTTTGTTGTTGCATATAATCTAGCAACTTATTTTATCAATCATTGAGGAAATGTTATGAAAACTACCAAAATTGTGGCAATCGTCACTACGCTGTTGTTCGGCATGGTGACTGCGCTGATGGTGCAGGCGGGAACGTTGGAAGAGGTTATCAAACGTGGCTCGGTAATTTGTGGAGTGGACGGCGGTGTACCCGGTTTTTCTGCGCCCGATGACGCTGGCGTGATGCAGGGTATTGATGTCGATGTCTGTTACGCTCTCGGCGCTATGGTGCTGGGTGATTCCAAAAAAGTTCAGTTTGTCCCACTGACGGCTAAGGAGCGTTTTACCGCGCTCGCTTCTGGCGAAATTGACGTACTGTCGCGTAATACCACCCATACTCTGCACCGTGATACAGCGTTGGGCGTTAACTTCACCTACTATAACTTCATTGACGGTCAGGGTTTTCTGGTACGCCAAGATTTGGGCATAACCAGCGCAAAACAACTTGATGGTGCTTCGGTTTGTGTACAACAAGGCACGACTACCGAACTGAACCTTGCGGACTTCTTTCGTGCTAACAACATGCAGTTCACCGCTGTTGGTTACGAGACCTCGGTACAGACTCGCGAAGGATTTGAAGGCGGAGCTTGCGATGTATTGACCTCCGACAAGTCGCAACTGGCAGCAATCCGTAGCGAACTGAAAAATCCAAAGAGTGCCGTGGTGTTGGCCGAAATCATTTCTAAGGAACCACTCGGTCCGGTGGTGCGTCAGGGTGATGATGTCTGGTTCAATATCGTCAAATGGTCGCTCTTTGCGTCAATTAACGCTGAGGAATTGGGAGTTACTTCTGGCAATGTCCGTGATATGGTGGCGAATAGTGCTGACCCGCGCATTAAACGTCTGGTTGGTAGCGAGGGCGAGATGTGCAAAGATCTGGCGAGTGTGCTGGCACAGGATTGTTTCGTTAATTCAATCAGTCAAGTCGGCAATTACGGTCAATCTTATGAGCGTCATGTCGGTGAGAACACGCCACTGGGTCTGACTCGCGCCGGCAGCCCCAACGATTTGTGGTCGCGCGGTGGTATACTCTATGCTCCACCCGTTCGTTAATCACGATTGAGGATATTTTGACTTTTTGTGGCATACGGCATGATAGTATAAATACCTCACATAGCCCGGTTTTTTCTGAAACAAAAAGCTGGGCTATTTTTTATTATTCCTTGAAATTTCGGAAATTCCGCTCTGTTATCATGCATAATAAACAGGTGATGGAGCAAACGTAATGAAACAAAAACCCGTCAAAACGCCGTGGTATCGCAACCCCGATACCCGCGCCATGCTGATTCAGGTGACTGTCGCAGTGATTGTAATCTGGATTATGTATACGCTGTTTAGCAACACCGTTCAAAATCTGCGCGAGCGTGGTATCCAGACCGGCACCGGCTTTATGACGCAGGTTGCGCCGTTTGCATTTCCGCTCGATTTCTATCCGTTTTGGGACTATCGTCTTGGTGAAAGCAAATACTGGGAGGTATTCGTCGCTGGCATTCAGAACACCATTTTGATTAGTGTACTCGGGATTATTGCCGCCGCCTTGCTCGGTTTCTTGCTCGGGGTGATGCGGCTGTCGAGCAACTGGCTGGTAGCAAAGTTCGCGGCACTCTACATTGAAGTATTTCGCAATATCCCCGTGCTGTTACAGATTATGTTCTGGAACTTCGCAATTTTCTTACCCTCATTGCCCTCGTTACGAAGTGCCCACCAATGGGGTGATGCTGTCTATTTGTACAAAAGCGGTCTCAATATCCCTAAACCCTTCGCTGAAAACCTGATTGGTGTTTGGGTTCTTGCGCTCGCGCTACTGGCAACCGTAGTGGGGGTGTTTCTGTTCAGACGCTGGGCAAAACAGCAACAAATACAAACTGGTCGCCAGCACCACACATTCTGGATCTCGCTGGCTGTGTTGATAGGCGTGCCCTGTTTAGTCTTTTTACTGGTGGGTTCGCCGATTGCGCTGGAGTATCCGCAGAAAAGTGGCATTTTTCGGCTGGTCGGCGGTATGCAGATTCCATTACAATTGTTCGTGTTGTGGTTCGCATTGACCGTCTATACGGCCGCCTTCATTGCTGAAAACGTGCGTGGCGGTATCCTGGCGGTATCGCATGGTCAGACCGAAGCGGCTCATGCCCTCGGTCTGCGTCACAGTATCACCCTGCGTCTGGTGATTATCCCGCAGGCAATGCGGGTGATTATTCCGCCGACCATCAGCCAATTCCTCAACCTGACCAAGAACTCGTCGCTAGCAGTCGCCATCGGCTATCCCGATCTGGTCAACGTCTGGACCGGTGTCGCACTGAGTCAGACCGGTCAGGCTTTGGTCATCATTGCCATGACTTTTCTCGTTTATGAGATATTGAGCTTGTGTACATCGGCTTTCCTGAACTGGTACAACAAACGCACTCAACTGGTGGAACGATAAGTTATGACTACGCCCACTACTGAATTTCAGCCAAAACCGAATCTACCCCCTCCAGTTACGACAGTGGGCACTATTGGCTGGTTGCGCCGTAACCTGCTGTCTTCGCCGTTCAACATTTTTCTGACCCTGCTCGGTCTGTTGGTGCTTTATCAGACCGTGCCGCCTATGCTGCAATGGTTGCTTTTCGATGCCACTATTGCGGGTAACGAGAGCGGGGTCTGTAAGGTGACCAATGCTGATGGCGATAATGTTGACGGTCCGGGTGCCTGCTGGACCTTCATCAAGATTCGTTTTTTACAAATTATGTTTGGGCTGTACTACAGCGCCCATGTTGACCAAGTCTGGCGTCCGGTGCTGATGCTGGTACTGGTTGCCGTGCAAATTGGATTGTTTTTTGTGCCGGCGTTCCGTTGGAAACGACACTTGGGGCTGTTTGCCATTCTTGTTTATCCCTTTATCGGCTTTGCCCTTGTTCACGGTGAATGGCTGGGTTTGCCGATTGCTGATACCAACCAGTGGGGTGGTTTCCTACTGACCTTCATTCTGGCAAGCATCGGCATCGTTGGGGCGTTACCCATTGGTATCCTGCTGGCGTTGGGGCGACGTTCGCGCTTGCCGGTGATTCGTGTCATCTCGGTAACTTTCATCGAGTTCTGGCGTGGTACGCCGCTAATCACGATTCTGTTTATGGCATCGGTGATGCTGCCCTTGTTTTTCCCATCGGGCGTTGATTTTGATAAGGTTGCGCGCGCCCTGATTGGCATTACTCTGTTTCAGTCGGCATACACGGCTGAGGCAATCCGTGGTGGTCTTCAGGCAATTCCGAGAGGTCAATACGAGGCTGCCGATGCGCTCGGCATCAGTTACTGGAAAAAGAATATTCTTATTGTCCTGCCACAGGCGTTGAAAATCTCAATCCCAGGCATCGTCAACACCTTTCTTGAATTGTTTAAGGACACTTCGCTGGTCGCCATCATTGGTCTCTTTGATCTGTTGAACATGGCACAAACCGCGAGCCGTTCTTCGCAATGGAAAGGTTATGATCTTGAAGCCTATGTGTTTGCAGCACTGATTTTCTTCATCTGCTGTTATGGTATGTCAAAGTACAGCCAGTCCCTGGAGCGCAAATTGGAAACCGAACACAAAAAACAACGCGCTTAATCGCTGTTCCTGTCAAGTACTCGTCCATAACAGTTTGGTCTGAGATCAATTTCGATAAGCGGTAGCTCATGACAAAGCTACTCTGTGATTAATTTTGATAAAATCGTTGATAATATTTTTATCGGTAGCTATCCAGCCCATCAAACTGATGTGCAGTGTCTGCAACAAGCTGGAATGATCGCCGTGATTAAACTTGCAAAGCGATGTTGATTTAAGCACGCTCAACGTTAACTTGCCAACCCTTGAGCAGCATTACCAACAAGCGAATATCGCCGTATATCGAGTCAAAATTATTGACTTTGATGATAGCGATTTATTGCGCAATCTGGTCGCTGCGGCATAGACCCTAAACGGTATGATACGCAGTAATCATCGGCTATATCTCCATTGCACGGCTGGAATGCAACGCGCGCCATCGGTGGTTATTGGCTATTTGGTCGGCTACCAGAACTTTTCCTTGCAACAGGCGGCAGAAGTTATTTAGTTTTGAACACAGTAACGGCAGCCAATCGATAATTTGCAGACAATGAAAAACATTAAAACGATCGCAACCATCATAGTAATCTGTTCACTGTCGTTAATCGAGATACATGCCGGCACGCTTGATCAAGTGCAAAGTAAAGGCGCACTCAACTGCATCGTCAACACCGGCAATGTGGGTTTTGCCGCGCCCGATGAAAACGGTCGCTGGCAAGGATTTGAAATTGACCTCTGCCGTGCAGTTGCCGCCGCTGTGCTTGGCGATGCCGAAAAAGTCAAATTCATCCCTGCCACCAGCAAGACGCGTTTTACCCTGTTGAATTCAGGTGAAGGCGACATTCTGTTCCGCACTGCCACGCAAACTATGAGTCGGGATGCCGATTTGAAACTCACTTTTTTGCCGGTCAATTACTATGACGGACAAGGCTTCCTGATTGCTAAAAATGTCGGCATCCATTCGCCACTTGAATTGGACGGTGCGTCTGTCTGTATTCGCACTGGCACGACCACCGAGCTCAATTTGGCTGATTTTTTCCGCACCAATAATATGTCCTACGAGCCGGTTGCCTTTGAGACCGTTGAGGAGAGCATCACCGCTTACAGTAGTGGTCGATGTGATGTTTACACCACAGATGTATCCGGATTGGCTGCCGCCCGCACCACACTTGAAAACCCGTCAGCACATATCATTCTGCCGCAAATCATCTCCAAAGAACCGCTAGCGGGTGCGGTACGACAGGGCGATGAGCAGTGGGCAGACATCGGTAGATGGGTGGTCAATGCGCTGATTAATGCGGAAGAACTGGGCATTACTCAGGCCAATGTCAAAGCACTGGCAAAAACTGCTGGCAACAATCCGAGTATCAACCGTATGCTCGGCAGCGAAAGTGATATGGGTGCGATGATTGGTCTCGACAAAGCATGGGCAGTACGCGCTATTTCTGCGGTCGGCAACTATGGTGAAATGTTTGAGCGTCACCTCGGTGGCGAAACAGCGATTGGTCTTAAACGTGGCCTCAATGCGCTGTGGCGAGATGGTGGTATTTTATACGCCGCCCCGATTCGATAGCCGGTTTGTGCGTGCTGATACGCTATTCTATCCGTCTTTTTAATACAGCTTGAGGCGCATCTTAATGAAAATTATCGCAACGGTCATCACCTTCGTTTCGTTGTTGCTGATCTGGGCGATTGCCCATGCTGGAACCCTTGATCAGGTCAAGGCGCGCGGCGAAATAAACTGTATCATTAGCACTGGCATTGTCGGCTTTGCCGCACCCGATAAAAACGGTCGCTGGGAGGGTTTTGATATTGACTTCTGTCGTGCGGTTGCCGCTGCTGTTCTTAATGATGGCGACAAAGTCAAATTCATCTCGACATCAACGAAAACCCGTTTCACTGTGTTGAACTCGGGTGAAGGCGACATCCTGTTCCGTAATACCACAGAAACCATGAGTCGTGATGCCGATCTGAAATTCACTTTTCTGCCGGTCAACTATTATGATGGGCAAGGTTTTTTGATTCGTAAAAACGCCAGCATCCATTCGGCACTTGAATTGGACGGCGCATCAATTTGTATCCAGACCGGAACCACCACCGAGCTCAATTTGGCTGATTTTTTCCGCGCCCATAGTATGTCCTACGAGCCAGTGACGGTGGAGACGACCACAGAAGGTATTTCTGCTTATAAGGGCGGTCGATGTGATGTTTATACCACAGACGTATCCGGGTTGGCTTCCGTTCGTGCCGTACTTGAGGATCCATCGGCACATATCATTCTGCCGCAAATCATCTCCAAAGAACCGCTAGCGGGTGTGGTACGACAGGGCGATGAGCAGTGGGCAGACATCGGTAGATGGGTGGTCAATGCGCTGATTAACGCGGAAGAGCTGGGCATTACTCAGGCCAATGTCAAAGCACTGGCAAAGACTGCTGGCAACAATCCGAGTATCAACCGTATGCTCGGCAGCGAAGGTGATATGGGTGCGATGATTGGTCTCGACAAAGCATGGGCAGTACGGGTCATCTCTGCGGTCGGCAATTATGGTGAAATTTTTGCGCGACACCTCGCCCCTAAAACAGCACTCGGTCTTGAGCGTGGTCTTAATGCGCTGTGGAATGACGGCGGTATTTTATACGCTGCCCCGATTCGATAGTCGGTTTTCTGCGTATGTGGTTTGTGGCTGTTGTTGTATGGGGTAAACGTAGGCATTTATATCGCTAACATCACACCTCAGCGCATAGCCCAATGAGTGTTCTAATGAGTGAAGTCGCCATAGCGCAACGCGACACCATGTCGCGACTATGGCATAACCGGGAAGTCCGCAAGGTGATTATTCAGGTGTTCGCCTGTGTGCTGATGTTCGCCTTATTCTTTAGCTTGATCAGCAATGCGATTTCCAACCTTGCAACGATTGGCAAGGACATCAATTTTGATTTCCTGTGGCAGCCCGCCAGTTACGACATCAGCCAGTCGTTGATTGAATATAACTCACGCTCGTCCCATTTTCGCGCGATGCTGGTGGGTATCCTCAATACTCTGCTGGTGGCTGTGTTCGGTATTATATTAGCGACTATCATCGGTTTTATGTTGGGCGTGTCCAGACTGTCAAAAAACTGGCTGGTCAACAAACTGGCGTATGCCTATATTGAATATATGCGTAATGTGCCGGTGTTGTTGCATATTCTGCTGATACACGGTGTCATCGTCAATTCCCTGCCACTGCCAAAGAATGCGGTTGTTGTGAACGATGTCGCCTTTCTGACTAATCGCGGCTTTTTCATCCCCAGCCCCGACTTTGAACCCTTGTTTGGAATTGTGATTGCTCTGTTTGTTCTCGGTATCATTTTTAGCCTGTGGTTCGGAAAATATGCCCGCAAAGTACAGGATCAAACCGGCAAGCATTACCCGGTGCTGGCAATCTCGTTGCTTGCTGTTGGTGGCGTTCCTGTGCTCATGTATTTTTTACTCGGCACGCCCGTTAGCTGGGAAGTTCCGCTACTCAAGGGATTTAACTACAAAGGAGGCATGGTTGTCCGACCCGAATTCATCGCCCTGTGGCTGGCATTGTCAATGTATGCGGCAGCATTCATTGGTGAGATTGTTCGTGCTGGTATTAGCGCAGTGGATTGGGGGCAAAACGAAGCCGCCGCGGCATTAGGCATCACCCGTACTCGTATTTTGAATCTGGTCGTGATTCCACAAGCGTTGCGGATTATCCTGCCACCCCTGACCAGCCAGTATTTGAATATCACGAAAAACTCGTCCCTGGCCATTGCCATCGGTTATATGGACATCGTTGCTACGATTGGTGGCATCTCCTTGAATCAGACCGGGCGCGAAATGGAATGTATGAGCATCGTATTGATGTTATATCTGATGTTCTCGCTGTTGATATCTATGGCCATGAATGACTACAACAAACGTATCAAGCTGGTGGGAAGATAGACGCATGCTATCGAACGAACCGCGCTATCCGCCCGGGCAGCATCCGAACCTGCCGACACCAACCAACCTGACCGGTATGTTTGCGTGGATTCGAGCGAATCTGCTGTCGTCTCCGACCAATATTGTTCTGACCCTGTTAGCCATCTGGTTACTGTACACGATTTTGCCGCTGGCAACCCATTGGCTGTTTCTCGATGCGGTTTTCACGGGCGAGAATCGCGCTGCTTGTCAAGCGACAGGGAAAGGCGCCTGTTGGGCTTTCATTGGCGAAAGATTTGAGCTTTTTACTTACGGGTTTTACCCGTCGGCAGAACGCTGGCGCGTTAATCTTGCATTTGTCTTGTTGTGTCTGGCACTGATTGTGGTGCTGTTTGACCATATTCCCTACCGTAAATACGGATTTTACTATGTGATTGCCTTCCCGTTTATCGCTGGCTGGCTGCTGATAGGGGGAGATGTGCTGGGGTTTGAACTGCCAACAGTACCGACCGATCAATTCGGTGGTATTATGCTGACGCTGGTGATTGGCATAACCGGCATTACCTTTTCCCTGCCCCTCGGCATCCTGCTGGCACTGGGCAGAGCATCCGAACTGCCGATTATCCAGGTGTTTTGTATTGGCTTCATTGAGTTTATTCGAGGTGTGCCACTGATTGCATTACTATTCGTGGCTTCCACTATGCTCAGTTACTTTTTACCACCCGGCACGAAGTTTGATCTGTTGTTGCGCGTACTGATTATGGTCACACTGTTCGCCTCAGCGTATATGGCAGAGGTTATCCGTGGTGGATTACAGGCAATCCCGAGCGGTCAGATTGAAGCTGCCGATGCATTAGGTTTGAAATACTGGTCGGCTATGCGCTTAATTGTGTTGCCTCAGGTATTAAAAATTTCAATACCGGGCATCGTCAACACCTTTATCGGCTTGTACAAAGACACTACTTTGGTTATTATCATCGGGTTGCTTGACCTGCTCGGTATTGGCAGAGCGTCGTTGGCGGACACTAAATGGACCGGACTTTCCAGTGAAGTTTATCTTTTTGTGGCACTATTTTTCTTCGTCTCATGCTTTGCGATGTCGCGCTATTCGCTCTATCTTGAAAATAAACTTGAAACAGGACACAACCAATAACGAGGATTTTGCTATGTCAAACACATCTAATCAAACATCTAATCAAACCCAGACCGATCAAGCTCAGGACACTAAACTGGCAATTGAAGTTGTGGCAATGCACAAATGGTATGGAGAGTTTCATGTCTTGAAGGATATCAATCTCACGGTAACTCGTGGCGAACGGATTGTTATCTGTGGTCCTTCCGGGTCCGGCAAATCCACCCTGATTCGCTGTATCAATCGGCTTGAAGAACACCAGCAAGGAAATATTATTGTCGATGGCGTGGAACTGACCAATGACCTGAAAAATATTGAGATCATTCGTCGGGAAGTCGGTATGGTGTTCCAGCATTTCAATCTTTTCCCGCATTTGACAGTGCTGGAAAACTGTACGCTGGCACCGATTTGGGTGCGTAAAACACCCAAAATTGAGGCTGAAGAAACCGCGATGAAATATCTGCAACGAGTCAAAATTCCGGAACAGGCTGATAAGTTTCCCGGGCAGTTGTCCGGCGGACAGCAACAACGTGTCGCCATCGCCCGCAGTCTGTGTATGAATCCACGAATTATGCTATTTGATGAACCGACCTCAGCACTGGATCCGGAGATGATTAAGGAGGTGTTGGATGTCATGGTTGAACTGGCACACGATGGTATGACCATGATTTGTGTTACTCACGAAATGGGTTTTGCCAAGACTGTCGCCAATCGGGTTATTTTTATGGATGTCGGCGAGATTATAGAAGAAAACACCCCCGATTTATTCTTCGATCACCCACAACACGAACGCACCAAACTATTCCTCAGCCAGATACTCAGCCACTGATACGCATTTCAAGCTAAAAGGTTTTGACAGCACTGTCTGGGTTCAGGTCGATGTGAGACAGGATCCCGCCGTTGAGCATGGCATTGGTTTTGCCGAAGCCTGTTGGACGTGGATGAAAATTGGTTGGTTGAGTTTCGGCGGACCGGCGGGGCAGGTTGCCATGATGCACCGGATTCTTGTGCAACAAAAAAACTGGATTAGCGAACACCACTTTCTGCACGCGCTTAATTATTGCATGTTGCTGCCGGGTCCAGAGGCACAGCAGTTGGCAATCTATCTGGGCTGGCTACTGCATCGTATTCGTGGCGGAGTGGTTGCTGGTGTGCTGTTTGTCCTGCCGGGGGCAGTCATCATTCTTTTCATCAGTATTCTTTATGTGGAATACCAGCGCTTATATATCGTTGAAGCCATTTTTTGGGGCATCAAGGCGGCCATCCTTGCGGTAGTTTTCGACGCGGTTTTGCGTATCGGCAAAAAAATCCTGAACAATGGATTTAGGGTCGCCATCGCGGCAGTGGCTTTTGTCGGCATATTTTTCTTTGCCATACCATTCCCGCTGATTGTTGTCGGCGCCGGTCTGGCAGGGTTTCTGGGTGGGAAAATAATGCCCGCCCAACTCCAGATTAGTCAACACCAAACAACCGCCAACAATAACACGCTGGTAGCGAATCATACTCCGCATCCTATTTTAGATCGGGCATTGGCACATGCGCAGTTGCAGCCCATCATGCCGCCGCTGTCACGCGTCTTGAAAACGCTAATCTGCTGCCTGTTACTTTGGCTCGGACCGGTTATTGTGCTGGCAATCAGCTTGGGTGGTGATCATGTGTATTTGCAGGAAGGCGTGTTCTTCAGCAAAATGGCAGTAGTTACTTTTGGCGGGGCGTATGCGGTACTCGCCTACATGGCACAACAGGCTGTCCATACTTACGGCTGGCTCAACCCGGGCGAAATGCTGGATGGCTTGGGGATGGCAGAAAGCACACCCGGGCCGTTGATTATGGTGGTTCAATTCGTTGGCTTTGTGGCGGCATATCGCAATCCGGGTCTGCTTGATCCGATAGTTGCCGGTATGTTGGGTGCGCTGTTAACCACTTGGGTAACTTTTATGCCTTGTTTCCTGTGGATATTTTTAGGCGCACCTTATATCGAATCGTTGCGCGACAATCACTCCCTTAATGCCACCCTGAGCGGCATTACCGCAGCCGTAGTCGGGGTGATTCTAAACCTATCGGTTTGGTTCGGCCTGCATGTGTTATTTAGTGAATTGGATGTGCTCAATAGTCTGGGGATGCACATTCAGATACCAGTCTGGCACACCTTGAATGCGTGGTCAGCTCTGATGGCGGTTGCTGCGCTGATTTTGCTGCGTCTTAAGTTCGGCATGCTCAAGACGCTGGCAGTGAGTGTCGTGCTCGGCGGGTTGATTTTTTACTTTGGGGCGGAGCATGCTTAAATTACCCTGAGCGAGTGTTCAATAAGCGATCCGCGCCGTAACGACTAAAGTGAGACCTTTGCACGGAAGATGATTTCGCTTTCAGGCCAGGCAAAAACGCACGGAATGAGGGAGTTTATGCTTATAAATGACCGATTGAGTACGTTTTTAACGCAGCATGCAGGTGAAATGGCTTTCGTGCAAAGGTCTCAAAGTATTTATGCCCGTTACGTTTCCGAGATTTGGTGCGCCACGCCCTGACCGCGTAGAAAATTTAATATCGGCTCTATATGCACGCCGAGACCGACATTAAGAAACTGGTGTTCTTTTTGTTTCTGGCTTTTGTCCTGACCGGGGATTGGCGGGCTGAAACCCAGCGGGTAATGACGTGTATGCGACTGCAATGCCCATACCCGCCCTTCGGTATCGACAATGGGACCGCCACTTTGTCCGAGCAGACCGGGGGAGGAGGTCTCGATAAATTTGCCTTGCTCTGCCACATTGCCAGTGGCGGCTGGCATCAACATAACACGGGTAAACATTCCTTCAATGGGAAACAGAGGCAACGGCACCGCACCCGCGGGCAAAACGAAGGCATTGTTTTTCTGATCGAAAGACGGTGTGATTTCGTGAAAGGGGTAACCGAGTTTGCACAAGCTGGTTCCAGGGGTGTAGTGATGCTCCGGATGCTTGAATATCGGGTAATGCGCCACCGTGTTCGGGTCAAACGGCTGTAGCCGACCCAAAGCCAAATCAGCCGCGGGCATCAGCGTCGATTCCCGCAACTGTGCCCCATCGCGACCCCACCACACCGAATGATTTTGTACTGCACCTTGTTGCGGGCGGTGGAAGGTTCGCACTTTAGATTTGCGAAAACGCTTGTCAGCAACCGTATCTTGCTCCAGTTTTGCCACATCGCTGTCATGGGCACGGTGTTTCAAGATACTGTCGTGCTGTCGCTGAATCTCCTTAATTAAGTGTGCCGAGGTCAGAATCCAGCCGTCGCGATTGACCACCACACAAGCACCGATGGCACTACTGCATATACCTTTGTTGGAGCGGCTGGAAATGACTACAGGTAAGGTGAAGCTACTGGCAATACTATAGGCTTTGGCGAACATAAATGGCTAATTGGCTCAAATCGTAGCATGCGCTTGTAAATCGGCATGATAGGATGAGCGCACCATCGCAGCGGATGCAACATTGGAGAATCCCAAAGTATCTCCAATTTCGCCCAACTCGGTAAATTCGTCTGGATGCCAATATCGTTGCACTGGCAAGTGATGGCGACTGGGCTGTAGATATTGACCGAGCGTGAGCATATTGACCTGATGCCGGCGCAAATCTTGCATGACCGCAATGACTTCTGCTTTGCTTTCACCAAGCCCGAGCATGATGCCGGATTTTGTCGGTAGCGTCGGCTGGCTTTGTTTTATCCGCAGTAGCAGGTTGAGGGAGTATTGATAGTCTGATCCCGGTCGCACCTGTTTGTATAACCGCACAACCGTTTCCAGATTGTGGTTGAACACATCCGCAGGGGATTTTCCCAGAATATCCACCGCAACCTCTATTCGTCCGCGAAAATCGGGTGTCAGAATCTCAATTTTAGTATCGGGGCACAGAGACCGGATAGCGTTGATGCACGCAACAAAATGGGTTGCGCCACCATCGCGTAAATCATCCCGATCCACAGAAGTAATAACCACATATTTTAGCTTCATCGCGGCGATGGTTTCGGCAAGTTTGTGCGGTTCATCAGCATCCACAGGATTAGGTCGTCCGTGGGCAACATCACAAAACGGGCATCGCCGGGTGCAAATATCACCCATAATCAAGAATGTTGCCGTGCCGTTACTAAAACATTCGCCAAGATTGGGGCAGGCGGCTTCTTCACAAACGGTATGCAATCCTTTGGAGCGTAATACTTTTTTAAGCTCCGACACGGCCGCTGTACCGGTAAAACTGGCGCGAATCCATTGTGGTTTTCTCAGTAGCTGGTCTCGGGACAGGGGCATAATTTTAACCGGAATACGTGCCATTTTTTCCTTGCCACGCAGTTTTTTTCCCTGAATGATTGGATTTAATTTGTCGCTTGTGGGTTGCATGATTATTTTGAATTAAGCGGATACCATGGAGATGCCAGATTTATGATTGTTTTTTGATAATAGAGATAACTATTTCTGTCCGTTTCATCCTTATCAACGGCTATAAAAATACCCGTTAAGCATAGTCCGACATCGGCGGACAACTACAGGACAAATTCTTGTCGCCGTAAGCATTGTCAATCCGACCGACTGGCGGCCAGAATTTATTGTCTCTGGTTTCTTTGGTCGGAAAAAAGGCGCGTTGCCGTGAATAAGGCGCGTGCCACTCATCTGAGATCAGCAGATGATAGCTATGTGGCGCATTGGTCAACAGACTGTTTTCAAGGGTTGCCTTGCCCTCTTCAATTTCTCGTATCTCTTCTCGAATTAAAATCAAGGCATCACAAAATCGTTCAATTTCTTCCAAAGATTCACTCTCGGTCGGTTCAATCATCAGCGAGTCAGGCACCGGCCACGACATGGTCGGCGCATGGAAACCATAATCAATCAATCTTTTGGCAACATCCTCAACGGTAACCCCACAACTTTCCTTGATCGGTGCCAGATTGATGACGCATTCGTGCGCGACCCGCCCGCTTCTGCCCTTATAGACCACGGGGTAATACGGATCGAGGTGATGGGCAATGTAATTGGCATTGAGAATAGCGACCTGCGTTGAGCGTTTTAAACCATGCTGACCGAGCAGACGCATATACGCCCAAGAGATGGGCAGAATCAGCGGCGATCCCCAAGGTGCCGCAGATACCGTACCTAATGGGCTTGAGCCACCGCGGTTACAAGGGACGAGCGGATGATTTGGAAGAAAGGGCAACAGGTGTTTCTTCATACCAATCGGCCCCATGCCCGGACCACCGCCGCCATGTGGAATAGCAAAAGTTTTATGCAGGTTCAGGTGCATCACGTCAGCACCGATTTCCGCCGGGCGACAGATACCAACCATAGCGTTCATATTGGCACCATCCATATAAACCTGACCACCATGGCTATGGACGATTTCACAAATTTCTTTAATTGACTCCTCAAAAACGCCGTGGGTAGAGGGATAGGTGACCATAGTGGCGGCTAAAGAATCAGTATGCTGTTCGGCCTTTGCTCGGAAATCGTCAATATCAATATTGCCGTGTTGATCACAACCGACCACCACCACTTTCATCCCTGCCATAACGGCACTGGCGGGATTGGTGCCGTGGGCAGAGGAGGGAATCAGGCAGATGCTACGTTGTGTTTCGCCGTGCGAATGATGAAATGCACGGATGCACAGCAGTCCGGTGTATTCGCCTTGAGAACCCGCATTAGGCTGAAAGGTAAAACCATCAAATCCGGTAATTTCGCACAACATCGAATCCAGCCGATTGATGATACGATGATAACCTTTGGTATGTTTGGCGGGTGCGAAAGGATGGATGTGCGCGAATAACGGATTTGAAATCGGTTCCATTTCGCTGGCAGCATTGAGTTTCATGGTGCATGATCCAAGCGGTATCATGGCGCGCGCCAGGGTAATATCCTTGCTCGCTGTTTTTCTGAGATAACGCATAAATTCCGTTTCAGAGCGATAGCGATGAAAAGTCGGGTGGGTCAGAAAATCGCTGGTTCGCTTCAGCTTCTCTGCAATAGATTGTGGCAAATCAATGTCAAATAACGAGCCTCTGACTTGTTGCGCGGTGGTGCCGGCAAACACCTCCAGCAATCCGACCACTTTATCGCGGGTGATGGTTTCATCTAGGCTGATGCCTAAATGATCCTCGTCCACCAGTCTCAAATTATATCGAGCCTGTTCCGCTTTATCCTGAATTCTTTTCGCTTTACCGACTATGCGGACAATGAGGGTGTCAAAAAATTGATCGTGAACAATCTCAAAACCGAGATTTTTCAGCTCTAATGCCAAGGCGCGGGTCAAACGGTTGATGCCACTGGCGATACGGGTCAAGCCTTCGGGCCCGTGATACATCGCGTACACGGTTGCCATTATCGCCAGCAATACCTGAGAAGTACAAATGTTGCTGGTCGCCTTGTCACGGCGGATATGCTGTTCACGAGTTTGCAATGCCATACGGTATGCCGGATTGCCGTTGACATCAATGGTTGAACCTATCAACCTGCCGGGTAACGATCGTTTGTATTTTTCGTGGGTTGCCATATAGGCGGCATGCGGCCCACCAAATCCCATAGGCACCCCAAACCTCTGAGTGCTGCCGACAGCAATATCCGCCCCCATTTCACCCGGCGGTTTAAGCAGGGTCAGCGACAACGGGTCCGCCGCCATGATAACCAAAGCAGCCTGGGATTTGAGCTTGTCTATGGTATCGCTGTACTCCCGAACTCGCCCCGAAGCCCCCGGATATTGTAGCAGAGCGGCAAAATATTCACCGTTGTCAATCTCTTGATCACAGTCACCCACCACGACTTCCAGCGCCATCGGCACGGCGCGTGTTTTGACCACCGCAATCGTTTGTGGCAGACAATCCTGATCGATCAGAAAACGCTTGGATTTGCTTTTAGAGATACGGTGGGCAACCAGCATCGCCTCTGCGGCAGCCGTGGCTTCGTCAAGCAATGAGGCATTGGCAAGTTCCATCGCCGTTAAATCCATAATCATTTGTTGGAAGGTGATGAGGATTTCCAGTCGCGCCTGACTGACTTCTGGTTGATACGGGGTATAGGCGGTGTACCAATCCGGATTTTCCATGACATTACGCCGAATTACCGGCGGCGTTACTGTCCCGTAATAACCCAGCCCGATCATAGATATGGCAGCCGTGTTATCGGCAGCAATCATACGACTCAACTTATGAAGTTGGTTTTCATTCAGCGAACGTGGCAGAGAAAATTTTCGCTTACTAATAATTGACTCTGGAATGGTTTGCTCAATCAAATCGTCAAGCGAATCCAGCCCGAGAAAATCAAGCATGCGCGCAATATGTTCAGGGCTGGAACCAATATGGCGAATAGTAAAATCGTCTGCTCTAGGCATAGTTATACTCGTGCGGGTAGATGCTGAGGGAATTCATCAACTTAAAAAACCAAGGCAATCAATCCAACGATTCAAGCAATGAACGATAAGCGGCGTCATCCATCAGGTTTGCCATTTCACTATTATCGGAGGGTTTTATTTTGAATATCCAACCGGCACCGCTGGGGTCTTCATTTATTTTTTCCGGCTCATCTTCAAGCAATTCATTGATGGCAACGACAACACCGCCCACTGGAGCCTTGACTTCTCCAGCCGCTTTAACCGATTCAATCACTGCCGCGTCTTCACCTTTTGTTAATTCGCGATCAATTTCGGGTGGCTCGACAAAGACGATTTCCCCAAGCTGTTGCTGTGCATAGTCGGTAATTCCTACTACCACCAGATTGTCTTCCTCTCTGGCCCATTCATGATCATCTGTGTATCTTGTTGACATAATTAACCTCTTTCAAGTATGACTCGTTTGATTTGCGCTTGATTTATTTGGGTTGGGCAGGTCGATAGTAACGTCGGGGCACAAAAGGAAGTCGGGTCACAACCACCGGCAAACGCTTGTTCCTTACGACCGCATTCAAGGTGCAATTTTCCGCACTATATTCGATATCGACATAGCCCATACAAATAGGTTTGCCGAGGCTTGGGCTGAAACCACCGCTACTAACCTCCCCAACCACTGAGCCCGGACCATCCTCAACCGTGCTCTCAATGGGTGCCCCTTCACGAATCGGTACGCGACCTTGCGGGCACAACCCAACCAACAGTTTTGACACTTGTTTTGGAATCTGCGACAAAATGACCTGTTCGCCGGGGAATCCGCCGGCACGCTCACCACCGCGTCGTCGTGCCTTCGATACGGCCCACAGCAGATTACCTTCAATCGGGGTAGTTTGAGTCGTGATATCGTGCCCATACAGACACAAGCCCGCCTCCAGACGCAACGAATCCCGGGCACCCAACCCGACCCATTTGACCTCATCATCCTGCAACAGCATCTCGGCGACTTCCCGTGCATGCTCATCATCCACGGATATTTCAAAACCATCCTCCCCAGTATAACCAGAACGGGAAAACAGACAGCTTATACCGTTAAGCTGAAGCTGCCTGACTGACATAAACCCCATATCCGAAAGGTCCCGCCCCAGACGAGACACGACCTGAGCGGCGGCAGGGCCCTGTAACGCCAGCAGACTCTTGTGCGACATCATTTCAAGCTCAAGACGACTGCCGAGCCGATTATTAAGATGGTTAAAATCATTGGTTTTGCATGCCGCATTGACCACCAAAATGAAATCGTTTTCGCCGCTCCGCAAGATCATCAAATCATCAATGATGCCACCCTCTGCATTCAACAGCAGCCCGTATCTTTGTTGCCCCGGTTGCAAAGAAACGATATCGACCGGCATCAGCGTTTCCAGCAATAATGCCGCATTCGTTCCCGAAACCCGTATCTGCCCCATGTGAGAGACATCAAACAGACCGGCTTTTTCGCGGGCATGCAAATGTTCTTTGATGATGCCGTCAGCGTAACTAAGCGGCATTGCATACCCCGCAAAAGGCACTATTTTAGCTCCGGCCTGTTGGTGTAAATCAAAAAACACCGTGCGCTGTAGGTCGTCAGAGGGGGGCATTGTCGGTATATTGAATGTGGATATTATTAAGGGTCAGGCGTGGACTCATAGTTAAAGTATATCAGCAAAATCGTAAACGCACACTTTAATCATAAACCAACTTGATATATTTTGAAATCTAATTGATTTAATTTATCTATTTATATTATAAATGATTATTTAAGCACCCGTATCTGCTTTGTTGACGACGGGTCGCTTATGCCCATTGCCCCTAATTGTCTGATATTGCTTTATGAGATGGCTACCTCATTCGTCAGGTACTTGACGAATTTCTGGGCGAGGTGGACTGGTAAGGTTCGTAAAAACACGCAACATCCAGCCGCTATGAGCATAACGTTGGTGGTCGACCCTCAGATTCCCAAGTACCTTCCCAAATAGCGTATCATCGCATCAACGGTTTTGGGATGCCCTATATCAAACCAGACCAGATTCGACTGATTGCGTAACCAGGTTAATTGACGCTTTGCCAGTTGTCGGGTTGCCGCAATGCCGTTATCGGTCATTTGTTGATAGTCTGTTTTACCCAGCAGATAATCCAGCACCTGACGATAGCCTACCGAACGCATAGCGGTCAGACTTGTCGGCTCATCCATGCCGTCGGTCAGTGCTTTTACCTCTTCGACAAAACCCTGTGCCAGCATTTGCGAATAGCGTTGCGCTATTTTTTGGTGCAACAATTTCCGGTCGCCGGTGGACAGCGTCATTTTGACGATGGGGTTCGCAAGTTTACCAACATTCTGCGAGCCCGACATCAAGTGGGATGGTGGCATGCCGGTCAATCGGTATAACTCAACGGCACGTTGCAGGCGCTGTGAATCAGACGGGGAAATACGCTTCGCCGAGATTGGGTCAATTGCCATCAGTTGTTGATGCAGTGCCGCCAGTCCTTTTTCCTGAATTTCCTGTTCAATCACACTTCGGGTATCCGCATCCGCACTGGGGAGATTCGACAAGCCCTTTTCAAGGGCGGCGAAGTAGAACATCGTGCCACCCACCAAAATCGGAGTATTGCCGCGTTGCTGGATATCGTTTATCAAAAGGCGGGCATCCTGACAAAATGCGGCAGCAGAATAACGCTCATCAATATTGCATATGTCTATGAGATGGTGGGGATAGGCCTCCAAGAACTGTTTGTCTGGTTTCGCCGTGCCAATGTCCATACCCCGATACACTTGAGCGGCATCAACACTAATCAGCTCACAGTCGAAGCGGTCAAAAATTTTCGTTGCCATCTCTGTCTTTCCTGATGCGGTGGCTCCCATCAGAAAAATGACAACCGCTGGCTCAGCGTCCACGCATAAACCACTTATCAATTTCGTTCAATGAAACACTCATCCAAGTCGGTCGTCCGTGGTTGCATTGCCCTGAACGTTCCACCACTTCCATTTGTCTGAGTAGCACGTTCATTTCTTCGATTTCAAGTTTCCGATTAGCACGCACCGAACCATGACAAGCCACGCTGGACAGAATTTCGAGCTGGGCATCACTGATTCTATCGCTGTTACCATGCTCGATTAAATCTGAAAGCACATCCCTAATTAACCTGTCGATGTCGACCCTGATTAACAATTCGGGTACGGAACGAATCACGATACTCTCCTCGCCCATACGATCAATTTCAAATCCAAGTCCTTTGAATTGTGTCAAATAAGATACTGCCGCATCCGCTTCAATATGACTAACTGTGATTTGTAGCGGCACCAGCAATGGCTGGCTGTTTATCCGACTCTCCTGCATTTGCTGTTTCAACGATTCATAAGTAATTCGCTCGTGGGCGGCGTGCATATCAACCATAATCAATCCTTCCTTGTTCTCGGCAAGAATATAGACCCCTTTCAACTGTGCCACGGCATAGCCCAAAGGCGGAACCGGGGCATCATCCTGATCGTCGGCTGGTTGCGTTATGCGCGACCCGTCGGCATCCTGCGTCATTACCTGGTACGCCTGCACCTGCTCCTGCACCATCATTTTTATATTTTGCTGTGCCGCACCCGAACCATATCCACCGGTTTGACTTAATCCCACCGGCACATTCTGTGGCGTTGGCAAGCTGACTTCACTGGATTGTGGCGTTAGCTGCGCGATAGTGCGGTGCAAGGTACGATAGATATAATCATGTACCGACCGACTCTCCCTAAACCGAACCTCGCTTTTAGCCGGATGCACATTGACATCGACAAGGTGCGGGTCAATGCTGAAAAACAAAACAAATGCCGGATGGCGACCATGATACAACACATCGCTGTATGCACGACGTACCGCATGTGCGACCAGATTATCGCTTACTGGACGACCGTTTACGAAAAAATATTGTAAGTCGCGCTGGCTCCTCGAAAATGCTGGCAGCCCCATCCATCCGCGCAACGACATAACCTCAACATCATCTTCAAAGTAGATACATTGATTGGCAAAGGATTTTCCGCAAATACCGGCGATTCGGTTATCTTTTTGCGTCTCGTTGAGCGCGGGCAGAACATGCAAAGACGGCTTGCCATTATGGGTAAAAGCTATTTCCACGTCAAAGTGACTCAATGCGATTTTACGAATGACGCTGTCGCAATAATTCAGCTCGGTTTTCTCGGTGCGTAAAAATTTTCTACGCGCGGGCGTGTTATAAAACAAATCTTCGACTTCAACGGTGGTTCCCTGAGGATGGGCTATCGGTTTCGGTGACGAAGTCGACCGACCACCCTGTACTGATATTTCATAGCCGCTCTCCTGCTCCACTACTTTTGACTGCATCACCAATCTGGAAACTGCCGCAATACTGGGCAATGCCTCCCCACGGAATCCAAGTGTGTTCACGCTAAACAGATCTTCAATTGCTGTTAGCTTGCTGGTTGCATGTCTGGACATCGCCAAAGCAAGCTGTTCTTTGGGTATGCCAATGCCATTATCCTTGACCAGAATGCGTTTCAAACCACCACGTTCCATCTGAATTTCAATACGGCTAGAGCCGCCATCAATACTATTTTCAAGCAATTCCTTCAACAGTGATGCCGGACGTTCAACAACCTCACCCGCGGCGATCTGATTGATCAATTTATCGTCAAGCTGAAAAATCTGCCGACGCTGCGTTTGAACAGGCATCACTTACATTAGGAATGGGTTATGGGTACCTCTATTAGATTAGCCATTATACTGAGACCTTTACGCGGAAGATGATTTCGCTTTCAGGCCAGGCAAAAACGCATGGAATGAGGGAGTTTATGCTTATAAATGACCGATTGAGTACGATTTTAACACAGCATGCAGGTGAAATGGCTTTCGTGCAAAGGTCTCATAATACCAATCCCTGCATGAAAAACAGTAAAACATCGGCAACCTTGCATCAGTGTAAGAGATTACCCTATCGGATAAGCGTGTTTTCTTGGCTTATCGTGATCACCTCATCAAGGGTATTTCCTTGATAATGGACAAGTAAAGTATGGATGCCGACTAGAACTGTCGCACAAAGCGCAAATCTGCCCGGGTGCGCTGGTAGATATGGAGCGCTGAATTAGAGCGTTGTTTTTCTTGAGTAACGATTAGTTGCGGGCTGAAACCAGCAAGGGTTAACCGTCGATTCAGAAAAAACAGGCGGATTTCCTGATTGCGATCAAGCCGACGCTGTGATGGGCACGCAGGCGTTGCGCATAATCTTTGTGCGTTATGTCGTTGCCGCGACCATTGCAGGCTGGTGCCGACAGTCCAGCCTCGCGGCAGAATCATGCTCAGCCCCAGGTTGAATCTGCGACTGCGGCTCCCGCTGTTGGGGCGTTTCGGTTTGGTCTTGTTATGAGACAGTCCAATACCCGCACTGCCCTGCACCAAGGGCGAAAACAGGTAGGTGCCGTTCAGGGTGTACTCGGTATTGATGTCATCTGCGGTTGTTGTGAATTGGTAGTGCGTATTTTTCCACGAGGCTCGCCCGTTGACACCGAGTTGTCGGGTGAGTTGGTGACGGGCAGTAAAACGCAAACCATATTCTTCGCTATAACGGCTGTTGGAAAGCCATCTTTGTCCAGCAAAGGATTGTACACTGGCATCGCTACGCCGCGACAGCAACCAGCGCGGGCCGCTGCGCAATGATAATGCGGTTTGATCCGATTCCGAGCCTGGGTATTCACTGCGCGTCGCATCCACGCCAAAGCGCCAGCGTAAATTCTTGCCTAGCGGGTGTTGATATTCCCGGCCAGCGGCAAAAGCAAGGCCAGTACCGGAACGCGGACGAGAATCCTGATTCAACAGAAAAGGCAGCCCAAACAGATAAATTACTTCGGTCTCAGTACCGCTGTTAAGGTTGTCATTTTGTTCGATATTGAATGAAAAATAACCGCTCCAGCGACGGCGGGCACGAATGGCGGACAAAAACCGCTGGATATTCGCGTGGATTGCCGCCGAAGGGTTGCCAGCGATAATGCGTTCAAAATGCGTGCGTGACAGATCATAATCGCCGTTGAGAAAAAATGCCCGCGCCAATTCCAGCCGTACCCGCGTCAACTGCGGGCGGTCGATCAAAATGGCATGCAGGGCGATGATGGCTTCGCGCAATAAGGTGGTTTTGTGCTGTGGGTCGGCACGCTGTTCCGCCGCGCCCATGCCCGCCAGCCCGATCAAAAAACGAATATCAGTAATGTCGGCGCGCCCAGGGTTCGCCAGCGGTCGCAGGATGTCCAGCGCCGCCTGATGGCGTCCCGTGTTAAGCAGTGCGCGCGCCTGATTGACCCGTGGGTCCCGGGATAAATGTGCGCGGTCAGATTCGGCAAACACGGGCGGGCACAACAGGCAAAACAGCGTCAGCGCAACAGCCCAGACAACGCTGGCGCAACCGCGGGGCATGATGTGGAGACCGGAAAAAAGCGGACAACCCGAAGGTCGTCCGCTCGTTTTCCTTTGACAGGGAGGTTACTGTTCCTTAGTACTACCGGTTACGGTGTCGGTTTGTACGCGCCAAAAACGCCGATAAAGCTCTTGCTATTATCAGTGGTCGCACCACCAAAGGTGCCGGCAACGGAGCCTGGTTGGGTATCAGCACCCGTCGCGCCGGTGGCGGGGTTACTGTAGAACTGACCGCCCCATCTGCCGGTGTAGCTATCGCCGTCAAATGTTATAGCGGTGTCTCCAGTGAAAAACCCGCTGTCACCAGACCCGATGTTAGCCATATCTAATGTCAATACCGGGACGCCAAGAACAACAACACCTTCAGATTCAAAATCATGAATCGTTCCACGTATAGTTCCGAGGTTGGTGCCGTCAGCAAAATCAGCCGTTAGCGATGCCTCAGCGTCGAAGAAAATGTTCTCATCCTCACTCGTATTCGTATAGACACCAGTCGCTTCACCTTCATAATTCGCAGTACCTGTAACAGCGGCGAGGTTGCTTTGCGTAAAAGGATCATTACCATCAACAAAGGCACCGAAGGCGTAGTCATTTATAGCAGTAGTATCATTTGGAACATGTACCCAGATTCCACCTGCCAGATAATCGGTGTCATCGTCATCGGGTATCGCTGCTGTGTTGAGCGTCCAGTCCGTATAAATAGCCGCGAATTGTTGCCCATCAGCAGTCTTTTTAGACAAGTTAACAGCACTAAAGCCCTCGTTAGGGTCACGTTCTCTGTGTAGCACATTAGTCTCGCTGTCACTACTATCAAATATAGTAACCGAAGCCTCACCAGGTGCGGGAGTTCTGTCCACTTTATACACGAGTTGCCCATTACTGTTACTCACCTCCACCTCTATAGAGTCGAGGGTCGTCGTGTTTCCAGTTGATGACTGGGTAACGCTACCTGCGTTCGGAGCATTGCCAGCCGCGTCTGCGGCTTCCGCTCGGACAGTCGCCTGGGTCTCAGAATCTGCGAAAACACTAATGATATTATCGCCCAAACCAGATGTGGAAGGTGTGCCAGCTGTCGAACCACCACCACCACACCCGGCGAGTACAGTGACAGCAATCGCCAATAGCAGGGTAAGAACCCCGCTCTTTAGCTTATTAGACGATGTATGTGGAGAGAGAGAGGGGGGGGGGGGGGGGGGGGGGGTAATTGTTTGATTGTCAATGTTTTTATAGCATTTTAGAGAAATTAGCATATTCATTGTGCCTCCTATTGAAAGTTTATGTTGAATACAAAAACAAAAAACGACTTTTTCATTTACTATGGTCTGGTACTGTGGTTTGGAGTCTCAGTAAAAATATTTCACTTACCTTATTTCACTTACCTGAAAAACCGTACACAATATAACACGAATTTTCATATAAAAATGTGACTTTTCGCACACTTTGCGCTTTTTCTGCATTGGTAGCACAAAAATTAAAATTGGTCGATTTCTCCCGTGTTTGTATCTTCGTGGTTAGGGCATAAACGGCATTCTTTCTGTGAAAACCTATGATTTTATCGCCTTGTTGCTCCCCACATAAGCTGGGCAAGACGTTCTGAATACGGCTCTTAGCTATCTGGCAATCCGGCAAATAGCTTAACACTCTGAGACCTTTGCACGGAAGATGATTTCGCTTTCAGGCCAGGCAAAAACGCACGGAATGAGGGAGTTTATGCTTATAAATGACCGATTGAGTACGTTTTTAACACAGCATGCAGGTGAAATGGCTTTCGTGCAAAGGTCTCACTCTTAATATTCGGTAATATCGTTCAAGGTTCGACTTACTACAGCGTGTAAATGTGATGGCAATTTACGCCGAATTTCGTTGGCATCGCCTTTGCAGGCACAACGCAGATAGCTTGAGCAACCACTGCCGTTCATTTTTGCATCGCCATAACGCCCCAGAATGTCCAGTGTCTGACCGACTTCGGGGTGGAGTAATCGGGTAACGGCTTCCAGATCATTGCCAGTGTTGCCATAGTAGAAATCGGCTCGGGTTATTGCCGGGTGATTACGCCGAAGATGCGGATGGGAAAATACCGTTGAAGTTGCAACCGCTACTGACGGCATACAAAGACAATACCAGTATTGCTGTGGCTCGAAACTTTCAAAGGTATCACCAATACCGCTTGCCCAGCATGATTTTGCATAGATGAATACCGGCACATCAGCACCGAGTTGAACGGCAAGCGCTAGCAAGTCATTTCTGCTCAATTCCAGATTCCATAGTCGATTCAACGCCAGCAATGTGGTAGCTGCGTTTGAACTACCACCGCCCATTCCAGAACCGGGTGGTATTTTTTTGGTTAAGGTTATATTGACACCGATGTTGCTGTTTGCTGGAAAAGTGTTGCGCAGCAATGTGGCAGCGCGGAGGATTAAATCATGTTGCGGCAACGAAAATTTATGGTTATCACAACGTATGATGTGGCTGTCTTCGCGCCTTTCAAATTTGAGGATGTCGGCAAAATCAAGGAATTGAAACGCCGTTTCCAAGCTGTGATAGCCATCGCTTCTCTGTCCGGTTATGTGCAGAAACAAATTGATTTTTGCGGGTGAGCGCATTACCAGCGAGTTGATGTTTTTTCCTGCCGTCATTGTCCACATCTGATTGGGTTGGCTGATATGCTATTCATAGCGACTGATATTCGACCAGCGTTTCAAAATCACCTTAATGCTCAAGGCATCGCCAATGTACTTCCCGGCATCATCATAAATTTCCATATGTCCGGGCAATGACGTGATTGTGAGTTTTCGTGGCAGGGTTAAGTCATTGACGGATTGATATTGCTGATATTCGACATGCCATACCCCCTGATTAAAACTTTTCAATCGCCCAAAATCATCAATGACAAGATTTAGCGCATAATCATCAGGCAAGCCCTTACACCACATTACCAATTCGGTAAAAGGCACTTGCCACCCTAACCGTTGATATAACACCTGATCAGCTGTCAAACCTTCAATCATCACACCTTTAGTGTCTTTGAGTATTGCGGCATCGTTTGTTACCGAAATTTGTACCCGCCCACCGCCAAATGGCCCATAAAGATCAATCTGCTGCTCAATCTGTTGCCGGTCATTCAGGTACGCCCATTGTAATGTCGCAGAGCCACCTTTCCTGCCGCTGTTTACGCCGATTTTTCCCTTAATCATCCAGCCTGATAGCATGGCATTACGGCTCTGTTGTTGCTGCCAAAGCTGCTCTCTTTGCGCTGGTGAAAGCGATGGTTTTGTTATTGTGGTCACGCACCCGCTAATGAGGATAATCATGGCAAGTAGCACCAGAGCGTAACCGATTCGATGCGCTCGCTCTTGCACATGCGACGTTTGAAAATGCGGCTTTTTCAAACGGGCATCCAATTCAAACCAACAACGCAGTTTGTTTCTGAATGACCGATTTCTCCAGTGTGCAGTGCTGCAAAGGGAGTCGCTCGTGCCAGTGGCTGCCGGCGATAGCGCTGACGCATTTATCAATGATGTTGGCGGGATTCTGTTGTTGTGAAAATCGCTTAATGGTGTTTCTCAAGATTAAATTTTCCGGTGTCCGCCTGATTCCCTGTGTCCAGATTTTCATGGCTTCGTCTTTGTTGCCATGAACCCAAAGCACTTCACCTAAATGTGCGGCAATTTCAGCATCGTGCCTAATACGAAACGCCTGCCGTAAAAACTTTATTGCTTGTGCATGATGACCCAACCTGAAATGAACCCAGCCCATACTATCGAGAATATAGGGGTCGTCTGGCAATAGTTGATTCGCTTTGCTAATCAATACCATCGCTTCCTCCAGTCTGTCAGTCTGATCTGCCAGTGTATAACCGAGCGCGTTATAAGCATGTGCATTTTCCGGGAGCAGGGCAATGACTTGACGCATATCGCGCTCGTGTAATGCCAACAAGTTCATCTGCGCGGCGAGCAGTCCGCGGTTATACAACAAGTCCGGCTGTTGAGGATATTGTTGCAGGCTCTCATCAAGCAGTAACCTAGCTTGCGCTAACCGATTATATGTTTTTAACAACATATTTTGTGCGAGAATAATCTGGATTCTCTGCTCATCATTGACGTTATCAATTTGTCGCAAATGCCGCAAGGCAGCATCAACATCATCGCGTTTCCCTATAATATCAGCCATTTTTATCTGCGCATTTAGATAATATCGCGGCGATGAAACACTATACAGATATGACTCGGCAGCCGTGTAATTTTTTAGTTGAAACTCAATATCAGCCAGATAAATTCGGCTTTGATCGTTGCGTAACAGGTCTTGTTCGTTTTCTGCATTCAGTTGCAGATACCGCACCAGCATTTTCTTCGCTTCTGCCAGAAAATTTTTGTGCAGATAAACAATGCCCACTGTGAACAGGGCATCAATAGCATCAGGATTAAGCCGCAATATTTGCTTGAGATGATCGAGTGCGGCATCGGTATTATGGTGTTGCAGCAGGCGTTGCGCATATTGTAGCCTGAACAGCATCTGTTTGGGATGGCGGTGAATATGGGCCTCTGCAAAACGCTTCATTTTGGCAACATCGTGGTCAGACAGGATGATCAATTTGCGAATGCCCGGATCTTCCCAATCCGCTTTCAGTTCAAGGGTATGGTCAAGCAGACGGCTATATTCATCGACATTGTTTAGCTCGGCAGCGAGCAGGGCAGCGGTCAAGGTAAGTTGTTCATTGGCAGGTGACTTTTCGATGTGTGTTATAAAGCCGTCCAACACGGTTTGCTGATCTTGTTTCGACAACAAAGTTGCAATCTCCTGCAAGAGTCCAACACGATAATCGGTTTTATCTTTTATCAGTTCGGTCAGTAGCACAAAAGCACGCTCACGGTCGCCTGACAGTAAATGCACTTTTGCCAGAGAAAAGCGTGCTATGTCGTTATTGGGTTGTAGCTGATTAAGAAATTGCACCAGTGCGCTTGCCTGTTGATACGCATTTATAGACAGTGCGAATCGAATTGATTCGCCGATCAAGCGGCGATCTTTGGAACGGTATGCTGCGCTGGATAAGGATGCCAATGCCTGTTTGGTATTGTTTCTCTGGGCAGCAATACTGGCTAGCAGAATGTCATACAGCAGTTCCGCACTAAGTTGAGACTCATAATCCGCTTTCGTTGCCGATACCGCTTCAACCTCAGCGCTCTGGACTGAACCCGCGACAACCGTCCGGTCAATCTGTGCATGAGGTTGACATGCCACAATGAAGATCGACACCAATAGCGATGGGCTGGCACGCATTGTCCGCTTCGCCAGAGTCGGTAAAAAATGAAATAGGGTTGGCAAGTTATATGCCGAATGATTGATAAGACATACCCTAAAGTCTATCACAGAGCTTTGCATCATTGCCGGAAACATGGTTTTGACCGATTTTTGCTCCTCAGCAATGCTTCTTTGCAGATGAGAAAGCAGAAATGGGAACAGAAATGGGGACACCCTTAAAAATTTAAGGAACAACGTGAGGAACGACCTTCTTAAAAAAGGCACCCCTGAAAAAAACGCAGGTGCAGAGGGTAATAAGAGACAATTTAAGCCCAATGGCAGCCAGGCTAAACAGAAAAGCAGAAATAGGGACACCCTTAAAAATTTAAGGAACAACGTGAGGAACGACCTTCTTAAAAAAAGCACCCCTGAAAAAAACGCAGGTGCAGAGGGAAAAGCAGAAATGGGGACACCCTTAAAAATTTAAGGGACAACGTGAGGAACGACCTTCTTAAAAAAGGCACCTCTGAAAAAAACGCAGGTGCAGAGGGTAATAAGAGATAATTTAAGCCCAATGACAGCCAGGCTAAACAGAAAAATAATATAAAATGTGCTACTTATCCTAAGCACAATCAATTTTGTTAAACTGAATACAAATTATGGGTCTTACTGATATTCCAGCACGATTCGCGTTATTTGATATGGACGGTTTACTGCTGGACACCGAAACCATTTATACCCAGGTTACTCAGCACATTGTTGGCCGATTTGGCAAAACCTTTGATTGGTCAATAAAGGGCAACATGATTGGACTACCTGCTATGGTTTCTGCCAATTATCTGGTTCGCACACTGCAACTGCCAATCAGTGCTAAAACTTATTTAGAAGAACGCGACCAGTTACTACGAACACAATTTCCGAGTTGCAAGGCAATGCCCGGGGCTGAAAACCTGATACGCACTCTTCACGATCAAGGTGTACCCATAGCCGTGGCAACTAGCTCCAGCCATGATCTTTTCCAGTCGAAAACGTCCAATCATCAACATTGGTTCGCACTTTTTAACGTCATCGTTACTGGAGATGATCCTGAAGTCAAACAGGGGAAACCAGCGCCGGACATTTTTAATGTTGCTGCCAAACGCCTCAATGCCACTCCACAGAACACACTGGTATTTGAGGATGCCCCATCCGGATTAGCTGCTGGCATCGCTGCTGGAATGCGCGTAATTGTGGTACCCGATATGAATATGGATAAATCACGTTATCAAGATGCCGAGCGCATTCTAAATTCTCTTGAAGAGTTTAATCCTGAAGAATTTGGTTTGCTGGATAGCTTGAGTAAATAGGTTTTTCTAGTAATAGACAGCCATAGATTAACAGGACGAGACCTTTGCACGGAAGATGATTTCGATTTCAGGTAAGGCAAAAACGCACGGAATGAGGGAGTTTATGCTTATAAATGACCGATTGAGTACGTTTTTAACGCAGCATGCAGGTGAAATGGCTTTCGTGCAAAGGTCTCAGGACGTAAAAAACCAAGATTCCATGATAAATTCTACTGAGAATTTTCAGATTTGTCTCGGTTTTCTCGAGCATCATCGGCAAAAATACCGATAACCTGAATTTGAGTCGAGCAGATACCTCCGAGCAATCGGATGGTTTATTTTTATAGCCCGAATTAGGGCGAATAGATGTGTCGTTAAGCGGTATTTAACACCGGAGTTTGCCACAACCATTTCTGACCAATCGCGCGGCAATATGATGCCATGCTGGCAGATGAACCCAGTGCTTTGGGGATTCTCTTAGGCTTGGTTTTCATAACTCGAACCCACTGATCAGGATGCTGTTGTAGTCGCTCCAGCAGTGGCGGATAGCTGTCAAAAACTGCCCCGCTTTTGCCCGCCCTGATAACCCGCCCAGTCCAATCAAGCAATTCAAGATAATCAACAAAGCAAAATGGCAGCCTGTTATCGGTTGTATCTGAGGCATTTGGCGATGACAGGGGCGGGGCATCCAGAAAATCAATCAATCCCGAATCATCGCTGTCCAAACGGCGTTTTATAGCGGTATATTCCGACTGCTCTGGGGTTGAAGCAATACCCGCCCTGACAGGGTTCAGATCAACATACGCCATACAGCGCAGCAAGGCTTCCTCATCTAGCAGTGCCTGAGAGACAAATCGCCCCTCCCAAAACCGCCCTTTGCAGTTGTCTTCTTGATTGGCTTCCCGCGCGATTCGTTCATTGAGGTAGCCCATGTATTTGCTGATGTTGGTCAGATTATCTCGCCACTTTTGGACATCGGCCATGACCCGAGCAAGCTCACTCTTTGACAGGCATTTTCCATCTCTATACTGAGCGACCAGCGGCTTTATGCGATAGAGTAGCCCCCAACGATCAATAATCTCATAATCAGACAAGCGCTCTGCTTGACAGAGATCGACTTTCAAGATCACATGATAGTGGTTGGACATAATCGCATAGCTGACAATATCAATACAGAACGCTTTGGATAATAAAATCAGCTTATTTTCCACCCAACCGCGGCGATGTTCATAGCTTCGTCCGGAGAAGCGATCCAGACCGCATAAATACGCCCGTCGCACACAGCGACAAATGCAATGATAGTAGGGTGTTTGTTGCAGGCAGATGAGCCTTTTTCGAGCAATAGTCATAATTACCTCCTGTGGTTTAGGTGCTTCCTTGAGACAGCTAATCTTATATTAGATTATTGAATTGTCAATACGAAAAAGTGGATATTGTTTTTTGGGTGTCTAATATTAAATTCTTCTTGGGTGTCTAATATTAAATGTTGGATAATAAAATCAGCTTATTTTCCACCCAACCGCGGCGATGTTCATAGCTTCGTCCGGAGAAGCGATCCAGACCGCATAAATACGCCCGTCGCACACAGCGACAGATGCAATGATAGTAGGGTGTTTGTTGCAGGCAGATGAGCCTTTTTCGAGCAATAGTCATAATTACCTCCTGTGGTTTAGGTGCTTCCTTGAGACAGCTAATCTTATATTAGATTATTGAATTGTCAATACGAAAAAGTGGATATTGTTTTTTGGGTGTCTAATATTAAATGGTCCACCAGGGAGTAGCCAGTGACCTTCATCAGATATCGGGTCATGGTTCCCCGGTCGGCTTTGCCGAGCAGCCCGTAACGATGTCTCATCAGGGTCTTTTGCAGCCACCGATAGCGCTCTCGCTTAGCGGTGGCCACGTTGAAGGCTACGGCCTGCGTGCCGTCGAGAAACTGCTTGACGGCATCCACGGTGGTCAATTGTTCTAAGCTCATGATCGTTTTCATCCGCTGATCATGAGCGACTTCAAGAGCTACTTCAGGCTCATTTTATAGTGGAATCAGCTTTCTGCTTATTCTCCCCCTTCAAGCTCATTTTATATTGGAAAAGACTAGCATTTGACATAAACTCGTCTCTGCACTAGACTTGTTCGCTTCAGTGCCGATTTGATTATCAGCTTGCGGGCACTTAAAAATACGGCTAAAGAGTAGCAGATACGCCCTGCTTTTTGACTGTAACAGCAAACCCTGATAGTAGCTTAGAAGCGGGGGTTTTATGCCCGCATCAATATATAGATAATGTTGAGGCGCGAGAAATGTCAATACAGTCATCAAAATACCATCGCCAGACTACGGCAATACGACTCGGTCATCGTCGAACTGCCGAGCAGGAACATAGTGAACCGATTTTCACAACATCAAGCTTTGTTTTTGACAATGCACAGCAGGCAAGCGATCGTTTCAGCGGTGAGCAAGCCGGTAATCTTTATTCACGATTTACCAATCCTAGCGTAGCCGGATTTGAATGCCGATTAGCCGCTATGGAGGGAGCACGATTTTGTGTTGCTACTTCTTCGGGTATGGCAGCCATCACTGGATTGGGACTTGCTTTGCTCAATAGTGGCGATCATATCATCACGTCAACCGGCTTGTTCGGATCTACGGTAACCTTGTTTAGCAAGTATTTCGCTCGTTTCAATGTCGAAACCACCTTCGTGAATTTGACCGAGACCGCACAGTGGAAATTTGCCATCCGACCCAATACCAAGCTGATGTTTCTGGAAACTCCGTCAAACCCGCTTTGTGAAATCGCCGATATTGCTGCCCTTGCGGAAATGGCTAATCAGGCGGGGATTGTGCTGGCAGTGGATAACGCCTTTTGTACGCCTGCATTGCAACAGCCACTCGCGTTAGGCGCACATGTTGTTGTCCATTCTGCAACCAAATACCTTGATGGACAGGGTCGTTGCCTGGGCGGTGCAGTGGTCACTGATGATGAACAAATCCACGATGAATTATTCGCTATGTTACGCACGACTGGAGCGTGTCTAAGTCCGTTTAATGCGTGGACTTTTAGTAAGGGCTTGGAGACACTGGAAATACGCATGAAACAACACTGCGAAAACGCTCAGACAGTGGCGGAATGGCTGGAAAACCATCCGGCGGTAACGCGGGTTCACTATCCGGGGCTTGCATCTCATCCGCAACATAAGCTGGCGAAATTCCAGCATCGTGGATTTGGCGGAATTATTGCCTTTGAGGTTAAAGGTGCAAAGCATGAAGCCTGGGCAGTTATGGATGCCACCGAGTTTTTATCCATCACGGCCAATCTCGGTGACACAAAAACCACCCTTACCCATCCTGCGAGTACGACCCATTCAAGAATCACCCAACAACAACGTGATCGCGCAAGAATAACCGATTCATTGATCCGAATTTCGGTCGGGTTAGAGCATGTTGATGACATCATCGCCGATCTGAAAACCGGTCTGGATAACCTTGCCCGCATTTCCGCGTAATATAACCCAATCACCACGCAAGGGAGGGTGTGGCGAGCACCTGCTTGCACACCTTTTGATATGGAGATAACTCACCTGCTTTAATATGAGACCTTTGCACGAAAGCCATTTCACCTGCATGCTGCGTTAAAATCGTACTCAATCGGTCATTTATAAGCATAAACTCCCTCATTCCGTGCGTTTTTGCCTTGCCTGAAAGCGAAATCATCTTCCGTGCAAAGGTCTCAATATGGCGTTGGCTATTGACTGGCTTCCAGACAGCGATTTGAGTATGGCCATAACCGGGTAGTAACCACTCTTCGCTATGCGATGAGCTCCAGATTTCGATACTGCGGGATTCTGCTGACATAAATGTTTGCAGCACCTTTCACTCCTCCCACCTCTGCAGCGGTCAGCGTCCGCACAGCCCGAGCAGGAGAGCCGAGAATCAAGGTTCTATCGGGAAAGACTTTGTTTTCCGTAACCAGTGTGTTTGCCCCGACTAGACAACATTCTCCGATTATCGCTTTATTCATAATGACGCTACCCATACCAATTAAGCTGCCGCTTTTTATATGGCAACCATGCAATAAACAGTTATGTCCTATGCTCACATCATCTTCAAGGGTAAGCGGCATACCCGGATCAGTATGTAAGACAGTGCAATCCTGAACATTCGAGCGATTGCCAATTTGTATCAATTCGTTATCACCACGCAACACGGTATTGAACCAGATGCTCGCCTGTTCACCAATACAAACCAGACCGATTACATCGGCACTGGGTGCGACAAAACTGCTTGCCGCGATTTCTGGTATCCGTTGACTCAGCGTGTATATCATTGGCTACTGTGCATTTTAATGAGACCTTTGCACGAAAGCCATTTCACCTGCATACTGCGTTAAAATCGTACTCAATCGGTCATTTATAAGCATAAACTCCCTCATTCCGTGCGTTTTTGCCTTGCCTGAAAGCGAAATCATCTTCCGTGCAAAGGTCTCTTAATAGCATCTGTATAAAGCGGATCAGTCATTACATCAGCAGTGGCTTATTACTCTCCGCCATCAGATTGGTCCGCCATTTCACACTCGTTAGCTGCTGCGACAATTTTTCTATGAGGGTTTTTTCTTTGGTGTATTTAATCAAAATAAGCTCGGCATCATGGCGTAACGACATCAGATAATCATCACTGGTTTGCAGTTTGTCAACCAAACCAAGCTCCAATGCCCGTGTGCCGAGCCAATATTCTCCGGTAGCCACTTTATCTACATCCAAACTGGGGCGTTGCGTTTTAACGAAGCTCTTGAACTGTACATACGTCTCTTCAAGCTCTTGTTGCATTTTCGCCCGACCCTCATCGGTATTTTCTCCGAACAACGTCAAGGTACGTTTGAATTCCCCGACTTGTAATTGTTCATAATCAACATCATGTTTTTTCAGCAGACGATGCAGATTGGGTAGTTGCATGAGCACACCAATAGAGCCGATAAATGAGAATGGCGCAGCAATTATTCGGTCGGCAACACATGCCATCATATAACCACCGCTGGCTGCGACTTTGTCAACGGCAATAGTAAGCGGAATCTCTTGGTCACGGATACGTTGCAGTTGCGAGGCTGCCAGACCGTAACCATGCACCGCACCACCGCCACTTTCCAATCGAACTAAAACCTCATCTTCTTTGTCAGCAACCGTCAGTAACGCACTAATTTCCAGACGCATGTTCTCCACCGCACTGGCTTTTATGTCACCATCAAAATCAATCACAAACAAGCGTTTTTTCTGAGTTTGCCCGACATTAACCCCTTTTTTAGTCCTCTTATCGGCTTTCTTTTCTGCTTTCCTATCCTGCTTTGCCTTTTTCTTGGTTGCCTTTGCTTTTTGTTTTAATCCGCTATCGGTGAGGGTGATGGTGACAATGGTTTTTTCCATTTCTTCGTACTGACTGTTGAGATGGATCACTTCCAGACGTTTTTCCGTTGTCTTTCTCTGGCGCATGAGCAGAGACACAACGCCACCGACAGCAATCAGTATGGCAGCGACAAGAGTGATAGATTTGACCAGAAACAGGCCATATTCAGCGAGAAATTGCATATTGATTGTGTGTCCGTAACGTGGGTGAGTATTGTTGGAGTAACCTTGTTAGCATTGCCACTGCTACGCGTCGTGTTTATGAGCGATCCGCGCCCAGGTGTCGCGTAAGGTGACGATTCGATTATAAATGAGCTGTCCGCTACTGTCATCCGTGTCGGCGTAGAAATAACCAAGCCGCTCAAACTGGTATCGGGTATCGGCTTTGGGCGATGCCAGACTGGCTTCCAGTTTACTCTGCGACAGTATTTCCAGAGAATCAGGGTTCAGCGCCTGTTTGAAATCCTTGCTCTTGTCGGCATTGGGATTGGCTTGCGAAAAAAGACGGTCATACAACCGCACTTCAATGTTAACACAATGAGCAACCGCCACCCAGTGAATAATGCCTTTAACTTTTCGACCGACAGGCGGGTTGCCACTGCGTGTATCAGGATCATATTGACACCTTAATTCCACAATCTCACCAGACTGATTTTTAATAACCTCAGTGCAGCGAATAACAAAACCATATCGCAGACGCACTTGACGACCCGGGGCAAGACGAAAAAACTTGCCTGGCGGCCGTTCCATAAAATCATCTTGTTCAATATAAATTTCCCGACCCAGCGTAATAGTACGCGTTCCCATAGAAGCATCGCCCGGGTGATTCGGCACTTCAATGTCTTCATATTCGCCTTCAGGGTAGTTTTCAATCACCACTTTGAGCGGTCGTAAAACTGCCATGACACGAGGTGCAATGGTTTCTAAATCCTCGCGGATGCTGCTCTCCAAAACCCCCATTTCGATGACATTATCCTTTTTGGTTATACCTACGCTGGCAATAAAATTTCGTACTGATGCGGGGGTGAAACCACGTCGTCGTAACCCGCAAATAGTCGGCATCCTCGGATCGTCCCAACCCGAAACCTTGCCATTTTCCACCAATTGCGTGAGCATACGCTTACTCATTACCGTGTAGTTGAGATTGAGACGGGAAAATTCAATCTGTTGTGGATGACACGGTACCGAGACATTATCCAGCAACCAGTCGTATAGCACACGATGGTCTTCAAACTCAAGAGTACACAGCGAATGGGTTACGCCCTCAAGGGCATCGCTGATTCCGTGGGTAAAGTCGTACATCGGATAGATGCACCAGTCGTTACCGGTGCGTTGATGTTTATGGTGGCGAATACGATAAATAACCGGATCGCGTAAATTGATATTTGCGGATGCCATATCAATTTTTGCGCGTAAAACATGCTCTCCATCGGCAAACATACCCGCACGCATTTTCTCAAATAATACGATATTTTCATCGGTGCTACGATTACGATAGGGGCTGTTCTTGCCGACCTCGGTGAGCGTGCCACGATATTCCCGAATTTTTTCAGCATCAAGACTATCGACATAAGCAAGCCCTTTTTCAATCAGCTCAATGGCGAAACTATGCAGTTGCTTGAAGTAATCCGAAGCATGAGCGATACCCTGCCATTGATAACCGAGCCAGCGCACATCCTCGGCAATGGCGGCAACAAACTCCGCATCTTCCTTTACCGGATTAGTGTCATCAAATCGTAAAGTGCATACCCCTTTATAATCATCGGCGATGCCAAAATTCAAGCAGATTGATTTGGCGTGTCCAATATGTAAATAACCATTTGGTTCCGGCGGGAATCGGGTAACAATAGTATGCTGTTTACCGCTAGCCAGATCCTGCTCAATGATTTGACGGATAAAATTAGATTTGGCAATCTCGGACATAGAATAATATGCGCTGGCAACAATGGGTGGGGTAAACGGGCATGGAGTATAGCGAATTTCAAGCAATCCAGCATTTATTTTTGGCGACAATGGTGCGCGCGACCGTTTTCTACCGTCCCTGGCTTTTGACAGAGATCCGTCTGCACACACACAGAGACCTTTGCACGGAAGATGATTTCGCTTTCAGGCAAGGCAAAAACGCACGGAATGAGGGAGTTTATGCTTATAAATGACCGATTGAGTACGTTTTTAACGCAGCATGCAGGTGAAATGGCTTTCGTGCAAAGGTCTCACACAGCTAAATTCAGATTAGGTCAATAATCGGGTGAGGATGTTTTCATAACAAACCGACAACAAATCAAGATCGGCTGTTGAGACCTGTTCGTCAATTTGGTGGATGGTGGCATTGATTGGTCCCAGCTCTACCACTTGCGCCGCAGTGGGCGCAATAAATCGACCATCCGAAGTGCCGCCGCTGGTTGACAGCGTTGGCGAGGAGCCGGTTAGCTCGATAATACTTGCCACAACCGCATCAAGCAACACACCTGCTACCGTTTGATAGGGGTAACCAGGCATGGCCCACTGCAGTTCAAAATCCAGTTTGTGTTTGCTTAAAATCGCTTCCACTTGTTGTTTGAGTGCGCTATCGGTTGTTTCTGGGGAATAGCGGAAGTTAAAATCAATCTGTATTTGACCGGGAATAACATTGGTCGCACCCGTTCCACCGTTGATATTGGACAGTTGAAAGTCGGTCGGCTGGAACAACTCATTGCCCTGATCCCATTGCCTTGACAACAAGTCGGTGAGTGCTGGTAGCGCAATATGCAGCGGATTAACGGCGAGATGCGGATAGGCGATATGCCCCTGTTTGCCGTGCACCATCAACCTGCCATTGAGTGAGCCGCGGCGACCGACCTTGACCGTATCGCCGAATGTTTCTGAACTGGTCGGCTCACCGACAATACACATATCAATCCTGATACCCCGCGACTCCAACACCTTGATAACCGCTTGCGTACCCCATTTGGCGATACCTTCCTCGTCGCTGGTAATCAATAAACCAATACTGCCATTATAATTATTGTGCCGCTCAAGAAAACGCTGACAAGCCGTCACGAAACAGGCAATACTGCCTTTCATATCGGCAGCACCTCTGCCGTGCAACATACCATCTTGTAGCACACCGTCAAAGGGCGGAATTGACCATTGTGCCACTGGTCCGGAGGCAACCACATCAGTATGTCCGGCAAATACCAGACGAGGTGTGGCATTGCCCCGCGTTGCCCACAGGTTGCTGACATCGTGGAAGTTGATTTGCTCACAGCTGAAACCGATGTCAGCGAGCCGTTGCGACAATAACGCTTGACAGCCAGCATCGTTGGGTGTCTCCGACTGCAAACGAATCAGACTCCTTGCGAGTTCTACGGTAGCTGAATGAGACATCGTACTCATGTGCGTAATTTAAGGTTTTGTTATTTTTTGTTATGTTTGCTGCTTTGAGTCGGTTTGATTGGTGCTGACAACATGGCGACTATTTATTAGACACCCTAAAGCTGACGGAGTATATCAACACCATTATCATTACCGACTAACAACACATTGGCAGCACGGATGGCGAATAAACCCACGGTTACCACACCGGGAATTTGGTTGATTTGGCGTTCCAGTGCCGGCGGGTTTTCGATATCCAGATTATGCACATCAAGGATGGTATTGCCGTTATCGGTAATAAATTCATCGCGCAGTTGCGGTTGTCCTCCCAATTTGACCATTTCCAGAGCCACCATGCTTTGTGCCATCGGAATGACTTCAAGCGGCAGTGGAAACTCGCCCAGGCGATCAACCAATTTGCTTTGATCGGTGATACAGACAAATTTCTCGGCAGCGTGGGCAACAATTTTTTCCCGCGTTAGTGCCCCGCCGCCGCCTTTAATCAGATGCAGGTTTCGGGTCGCTTCATCGGCACCATCCACATACAACGACAAATCACCCACCTGATTCAGTGGCATGACCACTATACCATGCTCGCGTAATCTTGTCGCAGTCGCTTCGGAGCTTGCTACGGTGCCATCAAGTTTACTTTTTATGCTCGCTAATGCGTCAATGAAATAATTGGCAGTGGAGCCCGTTCCCACGCCGATGACATCACCGACTTGGATGTATTGCAATGCCGCTTCTGCGACACGCTTTTTTTGGGAATTATATACATAAGTGCATTTCACGGCTGAAATTCAATCCATTCGTCTCGGTATCGGGCAAGCCGCAAGATGTGCTGAAACTCCACAATCGGGATGTTGGCGGTAATCCGAAACTTGCTGGCTACTGGCGGGACTGTGCGGTGGATTGTGAATTGCGAACCATGCGGTTGCCAAGTAAAAAGGCGTGCGCCTGTCGCTATTTCAAACCCTTCAAGGTTGTCGTAGTTGTTCACCTTCCATCGGTAGTTGTCTGGGATGTATCGCATGGCTTCATCCTCAAACAGGACGAACTCGCGCGCGGCCATATTCCGTACAAGGACGGCAACGCGCAAGTCGTCATGCTCGCCTAATGCTTCGTTTATGCGGCTGTTCCATATTGACAAAACCGCCCGCCCAGTAGCTACGATGTCTGCCCGGGGGTCAGATATGCCGAGTGAATAGTCGGGGGAATTACGGCCTGATATTAGCCGCAAAGCGGTCGAAGTGAAGGGGTTGGCGGACTGCACCGTCTTGACTGACCACGCGCATCCGTTGCAGACCACATCGGCGATGCCGAGCGGACTGCTCCGGTGGTCGCCTCCAATCGCTTTGGCGAATATCCCGCCGAAGTCGTCACCGGTGATGTTGGCGTGACCGACAGCCATTCGGTGAACGATATGTTTGCCGACCGTAATAACCGTCTCGCGTGGTATCTCACCGAGCGGATACGGTCCGCTACGCCGTCCTGCGCGGCCTCTCAGTCTCGTTGGCATGTTCATAAACATCAAGTATTCCTTTAATGGCAGCGAGTGCTAACGGCACTGGCACAGCATTGCCTGCTTGCTTGCGAATTTGGTTGTCGGTACTGATAATCTTAAACTTGTCGGGGAATCCCTGCAATCTCAACATTTCTCGCGGAGTCAGGCGGCGGTCGCCATTCACAAGCAAATAGTTATAGGATGCCCCTGCTCGTAGAGCGCATGAATAAGGGTGACTATTGACGTTGCCGCCCTTGTTCTCGTGCCAGATGCCGATTTTATGCGGCGATTTGTGCCTGCTGTGCCGTGCTTTTCGGATTTTGTCGGACACATAATGTCGTTGGTCTGGCTCGTGTTCGAGTAGCTTTGATAATGGTTTCATTGGTATTTTTATAGTTGGCCACGGGAAAGCATCAAAGCGTTTGCGGGTTGCTACAATCAGCACCCGTTCGCGTTTTTGCGGAAGCCCATAATCCAGCGCGTTCAGTATGCGATGATCGGTGTAATAACCCAAATCTTCAATGTCACGCAAGATACGATCAAACACCTTGCCTCCCCGAATGCTCACCAGTTGACGCACATTCTCCAATACTAGAGCTGCCGGGCGTTTATCGCGTGCAATGCGGATAATTTCGCGGAACATCGTACCGCGCGGGTCGGCTAATCCCTTGCGGTCGCCGATAATAGAAAACGGCTGGCAGGGGAACCCGGCGCAAAGCAAGTCAAACTCTGGCAAATCGGATGGCTTGACAAGGCTAATGTCGTTTCCCGGAACAATACCAAAGTTGACCTTGTATGCCTCCCTCACCGCATCGTCAATATCGCAGGCATATACGCATTGCAAACCGATGTTAGTAGCGGCTATGTGGAAACCGCCGATGCCGCAAAACAGGTCGGCAAAAGTCAATACCGGGCCTGGTCGGTAATCCACCACCGCCCCGACCGTTTCCTCAAAGGCGCGGGGTAATGATTGGCTCATCGGGCGATCAGTTCGACATAGGTGATGCGCTTCCCGCTCAATCGGTCGCACAACGCATCTATTCTGTCGTAGGTGTGCCGTTTGACATTGCCCTCATTCAATCGGAAAGTAAACTCGTTGATATATCGATGCAGATGCTTCTTGCTCCAATGGTGATAAACGCCGTTATAACCCCGCTTGATTACCGCCCACACGCTTTCAATCGTATTGGTATGAGCATCATCCCTGACATATTCGCCAGTACTGTGACTGACGGCTTCGTGGTCATATCCTTTCATGCCGGAATACCCCCGGTGCTGGTCGGTGAACACTTTACTCCCGCGTCTCACATTCTCTACGATGGCACAACGCAGATTGCTGGCGGTCGATTCACCGCAGAGCGGCATCGCCCGCACCCGACCGCCACGTTCTTTCATGCCTAAAACACCGTCTTTGCCGACTGGCCCGCGGCCAAGTTTCAATCGCTTGCTGGCGTGGCGATTTCGCTCCTTACCTCCGATATAAGTTTCATCAACCTCAACCTTGCCTTTCAGGAGACCTCCCCGGCTGTCACATGCCTCGCGCAACCTATGAAGCATGAACCACGCGGTCTTTTGAGTCACGCCAATCTCCTTTGACATTTGCAGGCTTGATATGCCCTTGCGTGCGGTAGACAGCAGATACATCGCATACAACCATGTTCGTATTTCAATTTTTGACCGCCCCATAATCGTCCCACTTTTCGCTGAGAAAGATCGGCGGCAGTCGTTGCAATGATAAAATCCTGCGCGCCCCTTTCGGGGGGTGTTATTCCTACCGCTACAAAGCGGACAGATTACGCCGTCCGGCCAACGGCGCAACTCGTAGTATTTGCGAGCCGCCCGCTCATCTGGGAACCGCTTGAAAAATTGAAAAGTGCTGACGGTTGATTTACACATGATACGATCCACTAGAATGGTTAATATCTGCTATATTACAAAATAGATTTTCAAATGTAAAGCGCCCTCAAGTATATAATTCCCCTTTTTTTGATCGTCTATGGACATTGGTTTATCTCGATAGCATTAAAAACAATTATACTGAGAGACCTTTGCACGGAATGAGGGAGTTTATGCTTATAAATGACCGATTGAGTACGTTTTTAACGCGGCATGCAGGTGAAATGGCTTTCGTGCAAAGGTCTCACTGAACGGGTTATCTGTTCAAACTCATATTAAAACAGATATTAAAACAGGGATGCGCTGAGTTCATTCACCGCTTTGAGCATATCCGGATCATCGGTCAGTGTTTCCGAAATAGCACCTCGACAAGCACTACGCGAATCTATGCCGCTGACCATTAATCTTGCCGCATGCACCAGTAGTCGGGTGCTGGCACCTTCTTCCAGTCCACTGCCTTTCAAATTTCGGGTCATGCCCGCATATTGAACCAGTCGCACTGCCATGGCATGGTCAAGACCGGACTCTTTCACCACAATATCCGCCTCAAGAGCAGGTTGCGGGTAGTCAAACTCAATGGAAACAAACCGTTGCCGAGTGCTTTGTTTAAGGTCTTTGAGTACGCTTTGGTATCCGGGGTTGTAGGATATTGCCAGACAAAACTCATCCGCTGCGCTCAATAGCTCTCCAGTCTTCTCAATCGGCAGGACACGACGGTTATCTGCCAGCGGATGGATGACCACGGTGGTATCTTTGCGTGCTTCAACGATCTCATCCAAATAACAGATGCCACCACCGCGTACTGCCCGACTCAGCGGACCATCGGCCCAACGGGTCTCTCCACCGACGATCAAATAACGCCCAACCAAATCCGCCGCGGTCAGATCGTCATGGCAGGAGACCGTAATCAACGGTCGTTGCAAACGCCATGCGATATGTTCCATGAAGCGGGTTTTTCCACATCCTGTCGGTCCTTTTAATAAAACCGGAATTCGATTTTTATAGGCTGCTTCAAATATGTCGATTTCGTTATTCTGTGCCGCATAAAAGGGTTGGTCAGGAATTTCGTATTCCCGGATAGAGGATTTGAACATGGATTCTGCAGTCATAATATAAATTGATTGCGATAACAAATGCAATGCGCCGAGTTTATCAGTTTCAAGCACATATTAACCGTTATCAGAATACGGTGATCAGCAGTTTGGTGGTCTGGGGGGTGCCAGGTTCACTGTCTCTATCTATACATTTGAAATATTTGTTGTCTAACTGCGTGGTTGTTCATTCTGGTTGCTGATTACAAGGAGAGACCTTTGCACGGAAGATGATTTCGCTTTCAGGCAAGGCAAAAACGCACGGAATGAGGGAGTTTATGCTTATAAATGACCGAGTGAGACCATTTTTACCAACAGTAGGCACTTTTAGGCGACGCAGCATGGAGATGAAATGGCTTTCGTGCAAAGGTCTCAAGGACAGTGTATTCACAGGGCTGAACACAAGTGATATGCTGGATTCAGGCAGTGCGCTTGCTCTTGTCAGGATCAAGCAAAGGCATGGTGCCCGTTTTCGCAGTACAATGTCCCTGCTCACCACGAACCTCCAGCGCAATATCCGGTTTTGCATATTCCTTATCAATACGCACCATCGCGATGGACGCATTCATTATTGTTGAATAACAAGGTGCGGTTACAAACCCTACTTTTTTGTCGCCAACGAACACCTCTGCACCCACATCAAGTGGCTGATTGCCATCAGCAATAATGCCCCAAGTTGTTGTGGTTTCCCTGCCCATCGCCGCCAGACAGGCTTCTTTGCCACGATAGTCGCCCGCTTTATTTTTCGTTATGGCAAAACCTAGCCCAACATCCCAAGGGGTATTTTTTTCATCCATATCATAGGGATAGAATAACAGGGCTGCTTCGACTCTAATCATGTCGAGACAATTGAATGAACAGGGAATGATGCCTGTTGATTTTCCATTTTCCAGAATCGCATCCCAGATGGGAACGACATTATCTGCCTGAGCAAAAATTTCATAACCTCTTTCACCGGAAAAACCTGTGCGAGAAATCATGCAAGGGTAATCAAACAGAGTGGTTGAAATGTGATGAAAATATTTCAGATCATGCAGATTAGAGTCCGTATATTGATTCAAAAAATCAACTGCCTTGGGACCTTGCAGTGATATATCATGCAGGTCATCATCAAATTCTATTTTGACATCTTTGCCTTGTGCAGACTTAACAAGCTGCTCCATGCCAGTACCGCTTCCATGTACCATCAGAACTTCATTGGGTTTGATGTGGAACATGATGCAGTCATCTGTAATTTTTCCGTCCTCATTGAGAATGATGCCGTAGGCTGATTGACCTTGATGAATCGTGGTCATGTCACGGGTAAACATGTGATCTGCCACTGCCATGGCATCCGCTCCGGTGATGTGGACTTTCTTCAGCCCGGAAACGTCAAAAAGACCAGCAGCCGTACGCACTGCCAGATGTTCCAGATTGACGTCCTGATCATATTCCCAAGGCACATCCATATCATTCCATTCGCCTAATGGTGAACCCAGCGCCTTATGGCGTGGTGCCAGAGCGGTTTGTCTTGGACTTGTCATAGTATTCTCCAGTTTGTGTTAAAAAAATTCATTATCTATATACTAAATACCGAGATACGCCTTACGCACATGATCATTGTCCATAAGCTCACGGGTCTTTCCTTCAAGCGCGATTGTCCCGGTTTCTAAAACATAACCATGCCGTGCCAACTCCAGTGCTAATTCAGCGTTCTGTTCCACTAATATAACAGAAACGCCCTGCTGATTGATCTCGACAAGAATGCGTGCGATTTCCTGGACGATGACTGGTGCCAATCCCAAAGAAGGTTCATCCAGTAGAAGTAATATCGGTTTTGCCATCAGTGCGCGACCAATCGCCAACATTTGTTGTTCGCCACCACTCATGGTGCGTGCTGACTGCGTTTTTCTTTCGCGCAAGCGAGGGAAATATGCGAATACTCTCTCAATATCTTTTTCAATGTCTTCTTTATCATCACGGGTAAAAGCACCAAGACGCAGGTTCTCGGCGACTGTTAAATCTTTGAATACCCGCCGACCCTCTGGCACATGGGCAACACCCATTTTTACAATCTCGTCCGCCGACAATTTTTCTATATGCTTGCCATCAAAAATAATTTCACCGCGACTGACATGATCAAGACCGGATATAGTGCGTAGTGTTGTACTTTTCCCAGCACCGTTTGAACCAATCAATGTTACAAAATCAGACTCCGCAACTTCCAGAGAAATGCCTTTGAGTGCCGCTACTTGACCATAATGAACATGGATATCCTTGACCTGTAACAGCATATTAGTTTGCCCCGCCCAAATAGGCTTCAATCACCTTGTCATTATGTCTGATCTCTTCAGGCGTTCCCTGTGCCAGCAATTGACCAAAATTTAATACCGTCAAATAATCACACAGCCCCATCACCGCTTTCATATCATGTTCAACGAGGACTATGGTAATTCCCGATTCCCGTACCTTACGGGTTAAATCCATCATCTGATTGGTTTCCTCAGGGTTCATGCCAGCAAAAGGTTCGTCCATCAGTATAAGTTTTGGTTTGCAAGCCAGGGCAATAGAAATCGCTAACGCACGTTGTGATCCCAGCGGTAATTCACTGGCAAGCTGGTTTTTACGATCACTCAATCCCATAAACGCAAGCACTTCCATTGCTTTTTTCCCAGCAGTCTTTTGTTTTTGACTGTCCAGACCGAGAATCGCGGAAAACAGATTGGTGCGCGCCTTGATATGGCAGCCCACCAGCGCATTCTCAAATACGGTCAATTCCTGAAACAGGGTTGTTTCCTGAAAGGTACGAATAATGCCCAGCTCCGAAATCACATGTGGTTTTTTCCCTCCGATAGTTTGCCCCTGATAAACGATATTCCCACTTGTTGGCGTATAGAATCCAGAAATATTCTTAAACAGAGTACTCTTGCCTGCGCCGTTCGGACCAATTAAACCGTGTATCTCGCCTTGTTCCACCTGAAAGCTGATGTCGTTAAGCGCGGTTAAACCATCAAACTGCTTTGTTACATTTTTAATTTCTAATATGGGCACAAGTTCGGTTACAATTTTAGCGTTCAGTTAAGGGGTTCGCCAGTGCCAGAACCTATTCCGAACCAAACTTTAATTTTGCTCGGGATACTCTCAAGACCTAAGGGTAAAAAGAGAATTGACAGAATCAGTACCACGCCATAAATAGCCGGACGAATCTCTGCAAAGCCGCGGATGGATTCGTCGAAGACCGTAAGGACAACGACCCCGATGATGGGTCCGTAAAATGTATTATAGCCGCCAACAATCACCCAGATCAGGATGAATACCATAAAACCGACACCGTATTGATTGGGCGTGATAGTTCCCAGATAGTGGACTTTCAATGCGCCTGCAATACCCACGAAAAATGAGCCGATGATAAATGCCAGTGCTCGATAACGCCATGTATCAACGCCGACTGATTCCGCCAAGGATGCTTTCCAATGCACGGCATGCAAGGTTAAACCAATCCTTGATTTCTCGACAAGGTGAAGGATAAACAGACAAAAAGAAACCACAGCCAGTGCCAAATAGTAATAGGGAATGGCTTCAATAAAATCAATACTGCCTATTATCGGTGGCTCAACACCACTCAAACCCCCCGTCCCCCCAAACGGGTTTACAAATTCGATCCATAACAGGCGTATGGCTTCACCTGTAGCAAACGACCCTATCAGAAAATAAAATTGTGTCATCCTAAACAACGGGAAAGCTAACAAAGCGGCAATGGTTGCGGCGACGCCACCAGCCATCGGTAGTGTAAACCACATACCCAATTCATAGTTTTTGAATATCAGGGTTGCCGTATAGCCGCCAATCCCCATCATCACCGCATGAATTAATGACCATTCCCCGGTTAATGTTACGATGCGATAACTGACAACCACCAGGACGTTGATGGTCAGAAAAATTAACAAATCCTGATGATAAAATTCCAGAAAATGCGGCAAGATCAACAGTCCAATCAACAATATAACGCCACCGATGACTTTCTTCACCATGCTGTTCATATTGTTATTCACTCACTCTGACGCCCATGATTCCCGTTGGCTTAATAATCAGCACAACAACCATCAGTACCAACCCACAAATCGTTGCCACGGTGCCCCCAAAATAAACAGTAACAAACGTATGAAACAGTGCATACAATACGGCTGCCAGAACAGCCCCGGATAAACTGCCAACACCCCCTACAATTGTTACGATAAAGGCTGTAATAATCACATTGTGCCCCATGTGGGGGTTAATGTTAGTCAATGGTGCCATCAACGCACCCGCCAAACCTGCCAGTGCCCCACCAGTACCAATAGCGATCATGGAAATCCGATTGATATTGATTCCTTGCAGTGCTGAGGCTTCCCGGTCCAGCGCGACTGCACGTAATGCCCAGCCTAGTTTGGTTCGGGTCAGAAAATACCAAAGGGTTGACAAAGCGGCAACTGAGACAAGCAAACCAAAAATACGTTGATACGGGATTCGAAGATAATCAAATAAAACTAAAGTCCCGTGGAATGGGGGTGGCACTTGTTTTGATGGTCCTTCGCCACCAATCAGCGTTGCCATAATCTGTAATATAAACAAAACACCAATTGAGCATATTAAGCCGCCCAGAGGGTTATTTCGTGTCGGTCTGAACAGAAATCGCTCCATCAATAAGCCGATTATTGTTACCAGCATAATGGCAATTAAAATTACCGGAATAAAAGCCAGTCCATGTTGTGCGTGGAGAAACCAGATCGTGTAGGCACCTACCATAACCAGCTCACCATGAGCAAAGTTGACCACCCCCATAACACCAAAAATGAGTACCAGACCGACGGCAAAGAGCGCAAAAAAACCACCCTGTATCAATCCGTTAATGATAGATTGGAGAAAAAGCTCCACGCAAACACCCCGAGTTACATTTATTTGAACAAACGGCGCATGGTATCGCCTTATCTGATTTATCTGTGCCGTACGATGATGAAAAAAGGAGAGGGTTCTCTCCAGATTTCATCATCAGCAAAAATTAAAGGGGTTAAATGGTACGCAGACCAAGTGCTTTATTGTGTTTGATGAGTACATCTGTGTTTTTGTCTAACCAGCCAGAGACACTCCTAAACTCCTGTATACGCGCCTTTCCGTCCTCCACCACCACTACCGGCCAGCGACCGACAACACAGTTATCTTTCCCCCATAACTGGCTACCCCACCATTTTCCACCACCATAGACAAATGATGGATTCCGGTTGGATTTCAACGCTTTCAGTACGGCAGTCGGCTCAATACTGCGCGCAATTTTGGCGCCTTCTATCCAGTTCAGCAGGATGGCAGGATATTCCCAAGTCACGGCAGACCAGTCATGCGGATGTTTTGCTCTGAACTTACGATCAAAACCGTTTGGATCGGGAAAGTTAATCCCGTCTTCATTTAGTTTCGGGTCATCGAAATCCGGAAACTGAAAGATGGTGCCATTGACAAACTCTTTACTGGTCTTGGCAATGATTTCATCATAGTAATCCAGCGTACAGGAAATAATCTTGCCTTTGAAACCCTGATGGTACAGTTGTTCCATAATCGGCGTAACATAGAAACTGGTCGCTAGACAGAATATATCCGGCTTTTTGGCTAATACCGAACTGACCAGAGGCGCAAAATCAGTGATATCGAAGCCATGCAGATTTTGGTCAACCACCTTAATCCCCGCGACCTCAAAAGCGGCCTGATAAGTAGCGGTTGATTGCAGACCATACTCAACATCATTATTGGTAACAATAGCCGCGGTTTTGGCTTCTGGAAAATTCTCAGCCAACCATTCGACACCGGTGGCATTGTAAAGCGGATGGGATTCGCAGGTGGCAATCAAATAATCCGAATCGGGCGTGATGTCACTGGGCAACAAGGTCGTCGTCAGCATTTTTTTGCGCTGCGCCCAGGGTAGGATGGAGGCCACGGTGGAGCCGCCAAGCATCATCACCATCTTGACATCGTCGCCGAGCACCAGTTTCTTGTAACCCTGAACGGCTTTTTCGGTATCGTAGCCATGGTCGTAGGCAACCATTTCAATCTTGTAGTTCTCGCCGCCAATATCCACGCCGCCTGCGGTGTTGATGTCGTTGGCAACAATCTCGCACCCGTACAAGCCAGGCAATCCCCAAGGAGCATAATCGCCAGTCATCGGAATATTCATGCCAATCTTGACCGTTTTCTGACCAGTAGCAAAAAGTCTTGTCGGCAAACTGGCGGAGCCGGCAACGACCGCAGCCGTAGCCGCATTACGCAATAAATCTCTTCTTGTAATTCCCATATTCAACCCTCCCGAGTATAATATTTATGATAAGCAAACCGTCAATTCCATCACCGCTATATTTGCGACGTACGTTACGTTGTTCACGTCTTCCAGTTCTAGTGTCGCCACTCTAACTGAAAAACACATCGAAAATAAATTCTATTTGCTTTGTTGGTATGCAGATGGTTCTGACCAGATAGTATAATAACTTAATTCTAACAATCAATATTTTTTATATAATGAGCAATCCTGCGATTAATTCGCCCATATTCCAACAAAAACAAAGGTCAAGCGAGATCGTTTGAAATATTGTAGCAGATAAATCCCTCAGCCTGCCTTTTTAACTAATCAAAGGATCGCGATTTTTTTGTGGTGGATAGTTTGGCGGGTGGTTATTGCATAGCGACTGCTCGGTCGGGATTGCGAATCCATTCGCTCCATGAGCCGACATAAAGTCGGGTTGGCTTAACCTCGGCGATTTCCATTGCCAGCGCATTATGACAGGCAGTAACACCTGAACCACACATGTTGACAATGGCTGCATCGTTAGCGTCAGTCTGACTCAATACCGATTGAAAACGTCGTTTGAGGACATCCGCGGGCAAGAAAAACCCCTGTTCATCCAGATTCTGTTCAAACGGCAGATTGACTGCACCAGGGATGTGTCCAGCGACCGTGTCAATGGGTTCGTGTCTGCCGGCGAATCGCGCTTCTGCCCGCGCATCATAAAGGTTAATCCGCTGTGATTTTAGCAACTCGGTTAGTTCATTGACATCAATCACCTTATTTTCATTGTGCTTGAGCACAACATTCTCACTGCGGCTTGACATAGCTTGCCAATCACTCTTGATTGACGTTTTAACCCGATCAGAGGTCGGCTGTCCACTGTGCTGCCAGGCAGTATAGCCACCATCCAGTAAGGCCACCCGTGTATGCCCAATCCACTTCATCATCCACCACAGTCTTGTTGCGATAGCACCTGCCGCGTCATCGTAAACAACAACCTGTGTGTGATTATTGACGCCCCACGCCCTGAGCCGTTGCACAAAATGTGCGATTTCTGGCAGTGGATGCCGCCCACTGTCAGGCGTTATATCACCGGCAAGGTCATGCTCAAGATCAACATAAATCGCCTCAGGAATATGATTAATTGCATATTTATTTCTACCAAGTCCAGTATCCATTAAGGCAAATCGGCAATCAAATACAATCAGTGAATTGTCGGCATCAGCAGATACCATTAACGCTACGAGTTGGTCAACGCTGATGAGGGTGGTGTATGCTTGCACTTTTATCTCCTAGAGACCTTTGCACGGAAGATGATTTCGCTTTTAGGCAAGGCAAAAACGCGCGCAATGAGGGAGTTTATGCTTATAAATGACCGATTGAGACCAATTTTACCAACAGTAGGCGCTTTTAGGCGACGCAGCATGCAGGTGAAATGGCTTTCGTGCAAAGGTCTCTCCTAATCATTTGATCACTATTATTGTCAAAGGTAGTCTTACTTACGCGATTGTCATTAATTAGTCCCGAATTAATCCTGCAATGAGGGATTGAAACTTCTATAATCTATTCACCATTTATCATTGCGCCTTTTAGATCTCGCATTATGAACTCACAACCGAAAACGACCGATTTATTATCTCAGTTAATTGGATTTGATACTACCAGTCGGAATTCTAATCTGGATTTTATTGAATTTGTCGGTGCTATGCTCGAATCGTATGGCATAAAACCCGAACTGACTTTTGATAATGAAAAAAAGAAAGCCAACCTGTTTGCCACATTAGGCGGTGGCAAACAACCCGGTATCGTCTTGTCAGGGCATACCGATGTCGTGCCGGTAGATGGGCAGGATTGGCACACTAATCCGTTTCAGACCGAGATTACTGACGGCAGGATGTTTGGTCGTGGTGCTTGCGATATGAAAGGGTTTATCGCGATATGCCTGACCAAAATTGAGGAAATTTTGCAAGCAGATCTGGCAATCCCGATACATTTTGCCTTTTCCTATGATGAAGAAGTGGGCTGTCTCGGGGTTAGTGCATTACTGGAAGCGTTGAAAAAGAAACCGATTCAACCCAAGGCGTGCATCATTGGTGAGCCGACCAGTATGAATGTGATTCGCGCGCATAAAGGGATGTTGTTCAAGCGTTGTTGCGTACACGGAAAATCGGCGCATTCCTCGCTGGTCAATCAGGGGGTCAACGCCATCACTGTTGCGGCAAAAATCATCGCTTATGTCGATTCCATCCAGCAACGCATTGCAAACGAAGGCCCGTTTGACAGCGAATTTGATCCCCCCTATACCACGTTACATTGTGGCGTTATGCACGGCGGTACCGTCAATAATATCATTCCCAATCAATGCCAATTCGATTTTGAGATTCGTAATTTACCGAATCAATCGACCCTGCCCTTGTTTGCAGAAATAGAATCTTATGCAAAAACCGAGTTGCTACCGCGAATGCACGCCGTCTCCGCCGACACGAGGATTGACTGGCACAATATAGGCGATTACCCGGGCTTGGATACCCCGGCAAATGATAGCCTGATTCCTATGATTTCCACACTATTGGATAATCATGCCACCCCCGGAAAAGTCAGTTACGGTACCGAAGGTGGCTATTTCCACAATGCCGGAATACCGACTATCATTTGTGGTCCGGGTAGCATTGAGCAAGCGCATAAACCCAATGAATTTATTGACCTTGCGCAGCTTGAAAAAGGTGAATGCTTCGTAACCGCGCTAATTGATTCGCTCGGGTAAATCGGTATGACGATCTTTTTGGGGCTGGGTTCCAATCAGGGGAATCGTCATGCAAATTTGCAACAGGCGGTTGCGCAACTGCAACTTAATGGCTTTGAAATATCAGAAATTTCCCCCATCGTTGAAACGCCCGCGCTGTTGTCCGGTAACGCACAGCCATCGTGGAATAAACCTTTTTTGAATTGTGTTGTCTGCGGGCAAGCGCACTGGCAAGCGAGCGAGGGCTTGCGGATCACCAAGAAAATAGAGGCTGATTTAGGTCGTTGCCTGTCAACAGAAGCAGCGAAAAAATGGGCGCCGCGCACCATAGATATTGACCTGTTGATTTGGCATGATCTGATTGTTGATTCAAGCGAATTGACCCTGCCCCATTACGCTATAACCGAACGTGCCTTTGTGCTCACCCCGTTGCTACATCTGCAACCCGATCTACTGATCCCCGGTCAAACACAAACCGTATTTGAATTGTGTCAGCGCATCAGACCGTCGCCTTTGTGGATGGGGATTTTGAACATCACTCCAGATTCATTTTCTGATGGTGGAATATGGAACGATGATGCCACATTACTCGAACAAATTGATGCCATGCTGGAAGAGAATGTGCAAATTATTGATATGGGTGCAGAGTCAACCCGTCCAAACGCGACTGCTATTCAGGCAACCGAGGAATGGCATCGCCTGCAACCGCCATTACATATAGCAACCCAACGACTTAGCGGGCAATCCATAAGACCGCTACTGTGTGTCGATAGCCACCATGCGAGTACGCTGGAAAAAGCATTAAACGCCGGTGCAGATATGATCAATGATGTGACAGGATTGCGCGATCCGGCGATTATTGAGCTGGCAAGAGACAGTAATTGTCAGGTGGTGGCGATGCACAGCATGAGCATCCCGGCAGACCCAAGTATCTTATTACCAACCAGCGATAGCGCCGTGCAGCAGTTGCGGGATTGGCTAAACGACAACATTGAGCACTGGCTGGACAATGGACTTGACTTGAATAAAATCATTTTCGATCCCGGCATTGGTTTCGGCAAAAACGCGCTACAGTCTTTGGCGTTATTGCAACATACCAACGCCTTCAAAGATAGCGGCTTACGTCTTTTGATTGGGCATTCCCGAAAATCTTTTATGAGCGGATTTACCGACCGACCATTTAGCGAACGCGATTTGGAAACACTGGGAATTTCTCTGGCATTGTGCCAACAAGGCGTTGAGATTATTCGGGTACACAATCCAATAATGCACATTCGCACCTATCGCGGCTGGTCGCACACACAGTGAAAAATTGACAAAAACTAAAGCGGGTTATTTGTTGACAAGGAAAAAATTGCTGAGAACTAAAGCGCGTTAGTTGTCGATAGGGAAAAAATTGCTGAGAACTAAAGCGCGTTAGTTGTCGATAGGGAAAAAATTGGTGAGAACTAAAGCAAGCCGCCTGTCGGCAGTGCCATCAGTGGAACACCACTTGGGCTGACAAGGTGAATGCCGGAATCATTGCATCAAAGTGCTTACCGTTCTCATCAAGCATTTGATAACTACCCATCATTGAACCCACCGGCGTTTGCAAAATGGCACCGCTGGTATATTGAAAACTCTCCCCGGGCTGTAAATGGGGATGCTCACCAACCACGCCCTGCCCCCTGACTTCCTCAGTTTTGCCCTCAGAATCGGTGATAATCCAATGTCGGGTAAGCAATCTGGCAGCGATATTCCCGCGATTTTCCATGTGTATGGTATAAGCAAAAACGAAACGATTACGCTCTGGCAAAGACTGATCCTCAAGATATCGCGAGGCAACCACAACATGTATGTTCTGTGCTTCATTCATCCCCCGATTAGAAACCATCCAAGCACGGGTTGCAAGCAACTCATATCATCCTCCCCCTTCACAGGGGGACTTGCTCTAATTACCAATTTTCCATTAACTAAAGGCGTAAGCGACTTTACAGCAGAACGGCAATTGAGTCACAGAACATCAAAGCGCAGAAACGATCAGCTTAGAGATTTAACCGATAGCGTTAATCAGATGGCAGAGGATATCAACAATATGCTGGAAGCAAAACGTCAATTATTATTAGCTATCAGCCATGAATTTCGATCACCATTGGCACGCAGTAAAATTAACCTTGCGCTCAAGCGATTCGAACCACCACCCATTTAAGCCAAGCAACACTAAAACAAAGAAAAATAAAGCATTATCCAGAATAGGTGCGTTTAAAAAATGACTTTTGGGCGATAAACGTAAGCCAAGGTACGATTATTGTCTAAATCATCAGCAGTTCGGTATCGCCTATCGGCAGTTTATAGCTGACCGGATTGGTCGCTTCTACCTGCATTTTACGGAGAATGCCGTACTTGTCATCATTCATTTGTCGTAGCTCATTGAGCATTATTCAGGGAAAGCGGTAGCACAATTACCCGATCAAGCAATGCTACAATGCGGTAGTATAATAGTGGCTGATTCGGATAATCAGATCATGGCTTAACATCAAATAACGAGCATCCAATAAATATGAACAACACTGATAAAACCAATAAAATCGCAGATCACTATAATGCGTTGCTGGAATTAGTTGACGAAAACCCCACCCGCGAGGGACTAATCAACACCCCCAAACGAGCCGCCAGAGCTTTGGAGTATATCACGCAAGGCTATCATCAGGATCTGCACAACATTGTTAACAATGCGATTTTTGAATCTGACAACAATCAAATGGTGCTTATAAAGGATATTGAGTTATATTCGATTTGCGAACACCATCTACTACCGTTTGTCGGGAAATGCCACATCGCTTATCTCCCCAATGAAAAAGTGCTGGGGCTGTCAAAAATGGCGCGGATAACCGACATGTACGCACGGCGGTTGCAAATTCAGGAAAACCTGACCGAGCAAATCGCCAAAGCAGTTGAACAGGTTACCGAAGCCAGAGGAGTCGGAGTAATCATTGAGGCACAACATTTTTGTATGATGATGCGCGGCGTGCAGAAGCAAAACTCGGTAATGAAGACCTCTATGATGCTAGGCACATTCCGCACCGACCATCGCACCCGAACTGAATTCCTCACGCTGGTCAAAGACTGAAACATACCATCAATAGCGGAGCGGTTATGACGACACATTTTGATTTTATCGTAATTGGTGGCGGCAGCGGCGGTATTGCCTCTGCCCAACGTGCCGCACATTATGGTGCCAAAGTGCTGTTGATCGAGTCCGCTGAGCTGGGAGGAACCTGTGTCAATGTCGGTTGTGTGCCGAAGAAAGTAATGTGGAGCGCCTCGCAGATAAATGAAACCCTGGCGTTAGCAAAAGATTACGGCTTTCAAATTCAGCCTGCTGGTTTTGACTGGTCGAGACTCAAGCAATCAAGAGATGCTTATGTCTCTCGATTAAATGCGATTTACGGTCGTAATCTTGATCACTCTGGGATTACGCTAATTCGTGGCATTGCCCAATTCATCTCTGCTCATAGTATCGTGGTTAATGGACATAAATTTCATAGCGACCATATTCTTATTGCCAGCGGAGGCAGACCGAGTGTGCCGGATATTGCCGGTGCGGAACTGGGAATTACCAGCGATGGTTTTTTTGAGCTACTCCATCAACCAAAAAAAATTCTGGTTATTGGGGCGGGCTACATCGCCACGGAATTGGCAGGCTTGATGCATGGGCTGGGGAGTGAAGTTTCCATGCTTTTGCGTAAGGACAAGCTACTTCGAACCTTCGATCACGACATCTATGAAATGGTTATGGCACAGATGCAACAAAACGGCATTAAGATAATGACCAACATAACCTTGCAGTCGCTGGTCAAGGAAAACGACTCTCTCGGCTATCGTCATAAAGAGGGCGATCAGGCAGAACAGCATAAAGATGGCTTTGATTGCATTATCTGGGCAATTGGCAGACACGCTAACACTACCCATCTCAATTTGCAGGTTACCGACATCGCTGTGGATTCGCGCGGGCACATACAAACCGATGCCTTTCAGAACAGTTCAGTGCAAGGAATTTATGCCGTAGGCGATGTTACCTGCCGCGCGCCGCTCACTCCAGTCGCCATTGCTGCCGGTCGAAAACTGGCAGACCGCTTATTCGGTGACTACCCTGATGCAAAGCTCGACTACGAGAATATACCGACCGTTATTTTCTCCCACCCACCGATCGGCAGCACCGGTCTGTCGGAAGCCGAAGCACGCGCAAAATATGCCGATGACGACATCAAAATATACAAAAACCAGTTTACCGATCTGCGTTACGCTGTTGCCGAACACAAACCACGCACCTTAGTAAAACTCATCACCCAAGGTGCAACCGAGCACATCGTGGGCTGCCATGTTGTCGGTCACGCTGCCGACGAAATGATACAAGGCTTTGCCGTCGCCATTAAAATGGGCGCAACCAAACAAGACTTTGATAATACTGTCGCCATTCATCCCACTGCCAGCGAGGAGTTGGTAACATTGAGATAGCGTCAAACCATATCGGCAGAAAACCCTGTCGACTCATTCGGGGAAACCGAATCGTCAGGCAAACAACCATGGCACACTCGGATTATGGCAAATTCTAAAACAACAACAGCAAGCGAAGAAAGGTTTACTACATTGAGACCTTTGCACGGAAGATGATTTCGCTTTTAGGCAAGGCAAAAACGCACGGAATGAGGGAGTTTATGCTTATAAATGACCGATTGAGTACGATTTTACCAACAGTAGGCGCTTTTAGGCGACGCAGCATGCAGGTGAAATGGCTTTCGTGCAAAGGTCTCACATTAAAAGCAGAATTTAATGAGCAGTTGCAAGAGGAGACAAAATTAAACAAAAAGATACAAGAAACCTTGAGTAAAATTAATATTCTTTGAATGTGAACTCATCCATTAACGACATTAGTGGTGAAAAATGAAGACAGAAAAACAACGCTGGAAATATCGCTTTGACAACTTCCAAAGGGCTTATACCTTGTTGCAAGAAGCGACCGATTTGAGTTATGAAAACAAATTGGATCAACTCGGTAAAGAAGGCATGATACAAAGGTTTGAATACACCACAGAACTTGCATGGAAGACCATAAAAGATTATTTGGAAAGCCAAAATATCGTGTTTGAGTTGATTACGCCCAGAACCGTCATCAAAGAAGCCATCGCCACCAAGTTTATTGCACAAGGCGAGGACTGGATGAATTTAATCGACGCGCGCAACAAGATGAGCTATACCTACGATTTTAAGAAATTTGAAACCGTGATAGCGCAAATAAAAGAATCCTATCTCGCTTGTTTTGATGAATTACACAAAAAATTATTAGGAAAATGACGATGAGCCAAACTTTTGACCATGGGCTCAGTACGCAACAGTTACAAACACTAAAAACTATTCTTAAGCAATGCCCATTCGTCGTAGAAAAAGTACATCTTTGGTTCCAGAGCAGCCGCAACCTACAAGAGCTACTCCGATATTGATTTGGTGCTGTACGGCAATATCAGCGAGGGCGGCATTGACCGATTATGGACACTTTTTAACGAAAGTAACCTACCTTATAAAGTGGATATCAATGCCTGCCATCTAATTCATTATCCGCCATTGAAACGACACATTGAGCAATTCGGCAAAGTGCTGTTCACGCAGGATGAACTCGATGGCAAAAATGGAAACACCGAAGTCCATACATAATCAGTCAACGCGAACCTTGTTGGATGGTGATGTTCTGAGCTTGCCGAAAGGTTGGCGGGAGCTGAAGTTGGGGGATATTGTTTCTAAAGTAATTGATAACAGAGGTAGGACACTAGTGACAACGACATCTGGATATGCATTATTTGAAGTCAATACCATTACATATAGTTCCAAACCCCTGATTGTTCAAAGGTTAGAAAATATGTTTCTGAAGAAATATACTCTCGTTGGTTTAGATCTGGGCATTCTGAGTTTGGTGATATTCTAGTTCCTACCGTTGGTACGATAAGCAATGTTGCAGTCATCATCGAAACGGGAGAGGTGATTGCCTGGAATTTAATCGCACCCAGAATCACTGACGATAATTCCAACAATTATATCTATTAGTTTGGGTCTGGGGATTTTTATATGGGATGGTTTCTTAAATTCTTGAGAAGAATAGCATATAAATCATCATTACGATGGTTGAATTTGTATTGGCATTCCTTAAGATGTACAGCTAAAAAGTTATCTCGGCGATGCCATTGACGTGGCATTTCCTCCGTGCAAATTCATTTTTAGCGTGATAGACCCTGTAGTCATCATATCCATTCAAAAAAAGGCTGTCATACGCTTCTCACACATCGGTGTGGAGGTTTGCTTTCAAGAATTTTCCCTTGTACGATAGGCATTAAGCTCGCTTTCGAGCAGTTTTTCAGAGATTTCTCAAATACACCTTGAGCTTATGCCAGTGTGATGGTTCTTGTTGCTTTGCAAATACTATGACTCTTTGTCGTTTTCCGTTGAGTGTGAACAACAGAAAGAGCACGACTCCGCAGCAGATGAAATTTTTGAAGGTGATGATTTGCCGTTTTCCTTGCCAGTTAAGCAGATGCCATGTGCCTATTTTATTAACCTCAATACTTGAAAATTGTTTGAGTACTGACTGGCGATGTAATTCGTATTTCAGCATTGCCAAACAAATCAGGGTAATGCCGAATGAATAGCTCGCTGCTAATTCAGTATAAATCGGAATCAGCGGTAACAGGTAAAGCCCCGCCAACAGGGCGGTCATTCGATCTGATGAATCGAGTTTAATGATTATTGGCAGACAGTATTCGTGAGACAATTTTTAACATTCCTTTGCCATATCGTTGACTGTCCGGGGTTATTTGGTAACACAGCCATTCCGTTAGTAGCGGGTCTTCGACTTGCAACAGCGTATTAAACTCGGCTTGCTCGTCGCTGGACAGTTCATGATAATAATTGCTCACAAACCGACTTAAAATCAGCTCTAATTCCCGCGTGCCTCGTCGGCATCGCCAGAGCAGTTGTTTGATTGATGGATTCCGTTCCATAGGTTTTTATATTACCTCAGCTTGCGCCACTAAAAACCATCATTTTCGTTGCACAATCGCTTTCTTAATATCAGCAATTGCTTTGGCTGGATTTAAGCCCTTCGGACAGGTTTTTGTGCAGTTCATAATGGTGTGGCAACGGTATAGCTTAAACGTATCATCCAGTTGTTGCAGTCGTTCATCGGTCGCTTCATCCCGACTATCGGCGAGCCAGCGCCGAGCTTGCAATAACGCGGCGGGACCGAGATAACGATCGCTATTCCACCAGTAACTGGGGCAACTGGTCGAACAACATGCACATAAAATACACTCATACAAGCCGTCAAGTTTAGCTCGGTCTGCTTCTGATTGCAGTCGTTCTGTTGTCGGTATCACGCTATCACTATCGGTCTTGAGCCAGGGTTTAATCGCGGCATATTGCGCATAAAAATTACTCATATCCGGCACTAAATCCTTGACCACCGACATATGTGGTAACGGGTAAATTTTTATATCACCTTTTGATTCATCTGCGGCAGTGGTACATGCCAGCGTATTGACACCATTGATATTCATTGAGCATGACCCGCAAATACCTTCCCGACAGGAACGCCGAAAAGTCAGCGTACTGTCGATAGTGTTTTTTATTCTTATCAGCACATCCAGCACCATAGGACCACATGCTGCCATATCCACCTCATAAGTATCCACGCTGGGGTTGTCGCCGGAATCAGGATTCCAGCGATAAACACGCACGGTCCGCAGTCTGCCACCACTGCTGTCTTTATAGGTTTTGCCTTCGCCAATTCGGGAATTCGCCGGAAGTTTGAATTCAGCCATCAGTACACGCGCTCTTTAGGTTTAATGTATTCCACTTCATCGGTTAATGTATAGCTATGCACCGGACGATAGTCAATACGCGGATTATCTTCAACATTTTCTTGCCATGCCAAAGTATGTTTCATCCAGTTTTCATCATCCCGATTCGGGTAATCTTCCCGCGCATGGGCACCTCGACTTTCCGTTCTGTTGACTGCCGAGTGAATTGAAACGCTTGCCTGACGTAATAAATTATCCAGTTCCAGCGTTTCGACCAAATCCGAATTCCAGACCATGGAGCGGTCACTAACCTTGACATCAGCAAATTTATGACATATTGCCGTTATTTTTTCGATACCTTCTCGCATCACCTTTTCGGTGCGAAACACCGCACAATAATTTTGCATGGTTTTTTGCATTTCCATGCGTATTTGCGCTGTTGGAATCGTGCCTTTAGCATAGCGAATTTTATCAAACCGAGCTAGAATTTCTTCTCCGGCAGCACTCGGCAATGGTGCTGTTTTACTTCCCGGCACAATCAACTTGCGGGCGCGATGTGCCGCTGCCCGCCCAAACACGACAATATCCAACAGCGAGTTTGAGCCCAATCGGTTGGCACCGTGAACCGACACACAAGCCGCCTCACCAATCGCCATCAGACCCGCAACAACCGTCTCAGGATTGCCGTCTTTTAAGGTAATTACTTCGCCATGGATGTTGGTTTGTATGCCACCCATGTTGTAGTGTACTGTGGGCAATACTGGAATCGGTTGTTTGGTCACATCAACACCCGCGAAAGTTTTTGCAGATTCGGAAATTCCGGGTAGCCGTTGTGCCAGCACCTCCGCTCCCAAATGTTCCAGATGTAAATGGATGTGATCTTTCTCTTCGCCAATCCCCAATCCATCACGAATTTCCATCGTCATCGAACGGCTAACCACATCGCGAGAAGCCAGATCTTTGGCATTGGGGGCGTATCGCTCCATAAATCTTTCCCCTTTGGCATTGGTCAGATAGCCACCTTCACCACGCGCGCCTTCGGTAATCAAGACCCCCGCACCATAAATACCGGTTGGATGAAACTGTATAAATTCCATATCTTGTAATGGCAGTCCGGTGCGTAATACCATCCCACCACCATCGCCAGTACAGCTATGCGCCGAAGTCGCAGAAAAATAAGTGCGCCCATAGCCGCCAGTCGCCAGTATGACAATTTGTGCGGCGAAACGATGTAGCTCGCCTTTGTCCAAATCCCATGCCATCACGCCCTTGCATTCGCCGTTATCCATAATCAAATCCATGGCAAAGTATTCGATAAAGAACTGGACATTATGTTTCAAAGATTGCTGGTACAGGGTATGCAAGATGGCATGTCCGGTGCGGTCGGCAACTGCGCAAGTGCGTTGCGCCTGACCTTCACCGAAATGTGTGGTCATACCGCCAAAGGCCCGCTGATAAATCTTGCCTTCGGCAGTGCGCGAAAAGGGAACGCCATAGTGTTCCAGCTCAATCACCGCATCCGGGGCCTCCTTACACATATATTCAATGGCATCCTGATCACCCAGCCAGTCTGAACCCTTGACCGTATCGTACATGTGCCAACGCCAGTCATCTTCCCCCATATTCCCCAATGACGCACTCATCCCACCCTGTGCGGCGACAGTATGACTGCGTGTTGGAAACAGTTTGGTAATACAAGCGGTGTTCAATCCTTCTAACGCCATCCCGAATGTAGCGCGCAGACCCGCACCACCCGCACCCACCACCACCACATCATACTGATGGTCGATAACTTTATAGGCTTCAGCCATATTTTACTCCACCCAACATCATAAATTTCACAAGGGCATTATTGGAAATGGAACTCCACAATGGCATGCCTCACATGACAAGACAGAAAATAGCAGCAAACCCCGCCAAGGCAAAAACCAGCAAAACCAGCTTGAGCATCCATAAACAGATAGATTTACGTTTTCGGTCATGGACATAATCTTCAATGATTTCCTGCATACCAAGCTGACCATGAAAAAACATAAAACCCAGATACAAAACCAGCAAAACCGCAACATAGGGTTGCGAAATCCAGCCAACAACGGTTGCGTAGTCATCGCCAACGTGAGCGACAATAGAAAACATAAACCAAAGCGTTAGCGGGATAAGCGCGACGGCACTGACTCTTTGCCAGCGCCAGTGATGGGAGCCTTTCGTACTCGCCGAAGTATGCTGCGAATTCATAGATTCTTCACAATAATCAAACCAACCGTCAAGCCAACAACCAAATCAGCACCGTTAGCACAAACGAACCGACAATAACCCATTTACCCGTCAAATACGCCTGCTCCAGCTCAAAACCGTACCCCATATCCCAGACAAGATGCCGAATCCCATTCAATAAGTGATAACAGGTACACAATGTCCATACCACCAGCAAGCCCTGACCCAATAAGGAATTCAAAAATTGAAATGCCCAGTCAAAACCCTCTGCACCGGAGGCAATACATCCCAGCCAGCCGACGATCACGAGCGCCCCGAAAGTAATCACCACACCGGTCGCCCGATGCAATATCGACAGCACCGAAGTGAGCTGTGGCTTATACACCTGAAGATGAGGTGACAGTGGGCGGTTACGGGTTGACAAAGCAATCTCCTCTCATGAATTGATGTTAGCTACGATATTGTTATTGAACGGGAACCGAACAGAGGCGACCGTCGGCAATTAGACAAGCGCGGAGACAACCCATCATCAGCATAAACCTACCATAAAATCCCCCGTGCGTCTCTCTATGAAATACGCACCGCCCACTAATACACACTGAGACCTTTGCACGAAAGCCATTTCACCTGCATACTGCGTTAAAATCGTACTCAATCGGTCATTTATAAGCATAAACTCCCTCATTCCGTGCGTTTTTGCCTTGCCTGAAAGCGAAATCATCTTCCGTGCAAAGGTCTCACACTATACCATACGCTAAAAATCAGAACAACGCCCATTGACTTCCCAATCGCCATATCGGGTTGGCTCCAGACCTTTCGGACCACCAACTTCATTAACAGATTCAAGCTGATTTCGCGCTTTCGGGTTACCGGACGGATCAACTGGTACGCTCCGATTTCGTGCTTTTGGATTGCTGGACTGCTTGGCAGGCACCGTTTCGCTCTCCCGAGATGACTCATGTTCAGACGCTAGCCGCTTATATGAAGCTAACACCCCGCTTTCGCCAATCATGCCTGCATCGCTCCAATACCACTCATCAACATAGACGATAATATTAGAACAGCAATACTGTTTCGAAAATTCTCTGGCATTGCCTGATTCTAACTGATTCCAGATTTGATTTTAAGCAGTATCCCGATTCAGAATACTATACACAGAGACCTTTGCACGGAAGATGATTTCGCTTTCAGGCAAGGCAAAAACGCACGGAATGAGGGAGTTTATGCTTATAAATGACCGATTGAGTACGTTTTTAACGCAGCATGCAGGTGAAATGGCTTTCGTGCAAAGGTCTCACACAAGTATATCGCTTGCAAATACTAAGGTAGAATCTGTTCTCCCTGATAGAGTGATTCCAGTGTTTCACGTGCTTTAATGATATGAAACTGATCACCATCAACCATAACTTCGGCTGCGCGCGGGCGGGAATTATAGTTTGAACTCATCACCGCACCATATGCACCTGCGCTTCTGACCGTAAGCAGGTCATTCTCGGCAACCTGCAAGCGCCGTTGCTTGCCAAGAAAATCTCCACTTTCGCAAACCGGTCCGACAACATCATAGACTTCGGCTGTGGCTTCGCTGGATTTATTCACGGCTATGATTTCCTGATAGGCCTGATATAACGCCGGTCGAATTAAATCGTTCATAGCCGCATCCACGATACAAAAATTTGCCCCCTGATCTTTTTTTATATCGTGTACCCGCGTCAGCAATATGCCAGCATTGGCGATGATTGCCCGCCCCGGTTCTATGACAATCGTGAGTCGCGCACCACTCGTTTGCCGTGATCGGCGAGTTAATTGCTCAAGCAACATGCGTACATACTGGTCAGGCGTGGGCGGACATTCATCACGGTATCGCACCCCCAGCCCACCGCCAAAATCAATATGGTTAATGGCAATGCCCATGTCCGCGAGTTGATCAATAAAACATAAAAGCTGATGCAACGCGTCTCGATAAGGTGATAAATCAGTCAACTGCGAGCCGATATGGCAGGCAACGCCGTCGATTCGAACATTTTTATCGGTGGCGGCTTGTTTATAGACTTGTAGTGCTTGGTCGAACGACAAGCCGAATTTGTTTTCACGCAGACCTGTTGATATGTACGGATGGGTTTTTGCATCAACGTTAGGGTTTATGCGTACCGATATGCGTGGTTGCACGCCGACTTCTTTGGCAATGGCACTGATTCGTTGTAGCTCGCTGGCGCATTCAATGTTAAAACAACCCACACCGAATTCCAGTGCCTGTCGAATTTCCCAAGGCTGTTTGCATACGCCAGAAAAAATAGTCATTAGCGGATCGCCACCAGCGGCAATCACCCGCATAAGCTCGCCCGCAGAAACAACATCAAAACCAGAGCCGAGTCTGGCGAGTAAATTCAAAATGGCCAGATTACTATTGGCTTTAACGGCGTAACATATTTTGTGGGGATAATCGCCAAAGCTCTTGTTAAACGCCTGCCAGTGTCTTTCAAGGGTCGCCCGCGAATAAACAAAACACGGTGTGCCAACCTGCTGGGCAATTTCGGTAAGGTCAACTTGTTCAGCGAATAGCTGAGAATTTTTATATTGAAAATGATCCATATTAATGATGGCGCGACTTGGTTGATGAGCCCGATATTATAAGTTTGGTTTTGTGGTTTTGGCTCTGCGGTTATAGCTTTGAGAAAAGCGATTATAGGCAATCTAATAGCCGTTTTGGTATAGCTGTTCAAAACCACCAAACGAATCCACTGACGGCACCGTGCTTTGTGGGTTTTTTTCTTTATCGGCTTCGCTACTTCGCTGTTGGGTAATGTGTTCATCGGGAATAAATAACGCGCCTTTTTGACCGCAGGCGGATAGCAACAAGCTACTCACCAACAACAGGCTCGGCACTAAGAGCGGGATATTGCGGAGGAACTGGCTCATATATTACTTTGGTTTTTTAGCGCGGTCATTTCCTGAAATGATCATCGTCTGCCGCGACTATCATTGGCTCTGAACCCGTGTGGCACGCGATGAAGCTAACAAGCATGGGCGTATTTTGTCGTCACTGTCTTATCGTGCATTGAGTAATTTTCGTGACGCTACCGCGGCTTGTTTAACTCGTTTTGGTGCCGTGCCACCAACATGCTCACGCGCCGCAACCGAACCGCGTACATCCAGCACCTTATAAACATGCTGATCAATGAGCGGACAAAACGACTGCAGTCGCGCAAGCTCAATATCGGTTAAAGCGATGCCTTTGTCTGCAGCATAGCTGACCACTTGTCCGACCACTTCATGGGCATCCCGAAACGGTATATTTTTCTTGACCAGATAATCCGCTAAATCGGTTGCCGTCGAATATCCGCTTACGGCGGCGGCATACATGCTCTCGCGATTAAATTTGATTGCGGGCAACATCGCGGCAAAAACGCGCAAACAAAGTAGCAGTGTGTCCACCGTATCAAACAGGGGTTCTTTATCCTCCTGATTGTCGCGGTTATACGCCAACGGTTGTGCCTTCATCAACATTAATAAAGCCATTAAATTACCAGTAACTCTGCCACACTTGCCGCGGGTTAGCTCGGCGACATCGGGATTTTTTTTCTGCGGCATAATGCTGGATCCAGTGCAAAATTCGTCGCCCAGGTCTGCAAAAACAAAAGCATCGGATGACCACAGCACCAATTCCTCAGAGATGCGAGAAAAGTGCACCAGACACAGCGCAGCATCGGCGTTAAATTCAATAATAAAATCACGATCTGATACCGCATCCAACGAATTCAGGCTAACGCTGTCAAAACCCAGTTCTCGGGAGGTCATATCGCGGTCAATGTGATAGCTTGTTCCGGCTAATGCCGCACTACCCAACGGGCACACATTAACACGTTGCCGACACTCCCGAAAGCGTTGGTAATCGCGTTGTAACATTTCATTCCATGCCAGAAGATGATGCCCCAAGGTTACTGGTTGTGCCGACTGCAGATGCGTATAACCCGGCATAATGGTATCCGCTTGATTCTCAGCCAGATCAATTAAGATATGTTGCAATTCGGTTAATTGTTGGCAAATCGCATCCAATTCATCGCGCAAAAATAAACGCATGTCTGTGGCAATCTGGTCATTACGCGAGCGACCGGTATGTAGCTTCTTACCCACCTCACCCATTTTTGCGGTCAATGCTGATTCAATATTCATGTGAACATCTTCAAGCGATTCTGACCACACAAAAGTATCGTTTTCGATTTCGTCGCGGATTTGCTGCAACCCACTTTCAATAGCGACAAACTCTTTCCCCGTAATAACATCCTGACGTGCTAACATCCGCGCATGTGCTATGGAGGCGGCGATGTCTTGGCGATACAGCCGATGGTCATAATAAACCGACGCCGAAAATTGTTGCATCAGGCTATTGGTAGCTGTTGAAAACCGCCCGCCCCATAGTTTATTGGCTTCGGCTTTATCGGCTTCATTACGCTTTTTCGCATCCTGTTCACTTACCTTAATGTTCTTTGCCGCGGGCTTATTTGATTCTCTCATTGCGTGGTTTTTATGCCGTGTCTGTGGTAGTTTTTATGCCGACATCCGCTACTGACAGCATATTGCTGGAAACCACCCGTTTGAAAAAGCGGATTCTTGATACCAGTAGTTTACCCTTATATTGACGAACGGGCGATGACAATTTCCTAAAGTTGTTGAAGGTTTTGCGTATAATACTGATGAGCAGACAAAGTTGTTTTTATCCCTCCCGTCTGTCGTACCGACCCGTTTAACGGTTTTCTCAGGCGCGTATCGTGCGCGATTAAAATGCCAGACTTCCGGTGCACGGTCGTAAACTGTTTTTGACCTTATAGAATTATATAAGATATTTCTATATTATTCAGTAATTTTTCTTATATTACGTAGCGTTTGCACATTCACCATATTGGGTTTTTACTGAAAAGTTAGGACATTTTGACGGCAATGTTATTGATACAAAGCACTAATATACTTATACTCTCTGCTGTACTCAAGACGTTTTTGCCGTTCGCTTGTTTGGTTTCTCATATGTGTAACTCGGTTTGTTTTGAGGACAGCCTTGAACCTAAATCAATTCTTGAGCAATATGACCCATTATGATCAAGCGCTTGATGCGCGTGGACTGACCTGTCCACTACCGATTTTGAAAGCGAAAAAGGCGCTAGCGCGACTTGTTTCTGGCCAAACGCTTTGTGTTTTAGCAACCGACCCGGGTGCTATCAAAGATTTTGAGGCGTTTGCTAAGCAAACAGGCCATGAATTACTGGATTCTCGTCAATCAAAAAATGATTTTCAGTTTTTATTGAGAAAAAAATGACGGTTATTCCCAATAATAACCGATCAACAACAATCACTGTGAGACCTTTGCACGGAAGATGATTTCGCTTTCAGGTAAGGCAAAAACGCACGGAATGAGGGAGTTTATGCTTATAAATGACCGATTGAGTACGTTTTTAACGCAGCATGCAGGTGAAATGGCTTTCGTGCAAAGGTCTCACTGTACTGTTTCGATATTTTATTTGTTTCACGTGAAACAATACCTTTTTTCTATTTCTGTTCCTGCCTGTTGCACGAGACCGGCTCTGCCCGAAATCTACCCGTTTGCGTTTGGTTGGATGTTGTTTGGTTTGATATTGTGATGGCTAGAGATCAAAGGCGCAAGGGCATCACCAACCACGTTGAGCGATCGTCTTCGGGTTGTTTTATGATGCAGATTCCATCGCTACCCTGAAAAAACAGGCAAATATTCTCAGTTTCGATGACTCTCGCAATATTAATCAAATAATTGACATTATAACCTGCTTTAATTTCTTCTTCGTTATAATCAATCTCTAGCTCTTCAACGGCTTCTTCCTGTTCCGGTGTCTTTGTGGTAATCCGCATAATGCCGGGTTCCAGCGTGATTTTTACGCCCATAAATTGATCGCTTGTCAAAATAGCAACACGGGTCATCGTTTCAATAAATTCAGTCCTGTTTACGGCTAGACTGATGTTCGGCTCGGTTTCCAGCACCTCCTTGAATTCTGGGAATTTACCATCAATCAATTTTGTGATGAGGATGGTTTCTCCTTTAGTCAGTTTTAAGTGGTTCTTGTTTATTTCAAGCGTAACCTCCTGATTGTCTTCGCTATCCAGAAAACGACTCATTTCAGCAATCGCTTTTCGTGGAACAATGAGTTCTCTGCCCGCTTTGCTCTCTAATCTAATATCAGCTTCCGCTTGAGCTAACCGATGTCCATCGGTGGCGATGGTACGAAGCCGATTTTCAGAAAGTTCAAACAACACCCCATTCAAATAATAACGAACATCCCGAACCCCCATAGAAAAAGCGGTCTTGTCAAGCAGGCTTTTAAGTGATAACTGATTGATTTTAAAACGTTCTTCCCAATTAGTCGTCTCAAGTCTTGGAAATTCTGTCGCTTCCAACGTTTTCAGCGTATAACGACTCCGAGCAGAAGTAATTAGCATTTTACCGCTATCGACTTTCATGGAAATGTCCGCATTTTCAGGTAAATTTCGCGCTATATCGAGAATTTTACGCGAAGATGTTGTAAATGATCCATTATCGCCAACAACATCCTTTATTTTTACTGACATTTCGACTTCTAAGTCAGTTCCGACTAGCGTCAATTCACCATCACTGAGATTAAAGAAAATATTTGCCAATATGGGTAGTGTTTGTCGTTTTTCGACAACACTGGTCACCAAATTAAGCATTAATAAAAGATCATTTCGAGCTATTTTAATATTCATGTAATATATAATATTTTAGTAATAGTTTTATTAAGTACTATGGACTTGTGGAGAATCCCAGCAATAGATTATTTTACAGTTACTTAACAGTGCCACCGTTGTGAGTATATCTATACAAAAGTATTGTAGAACGAAATAAGAAATTGTGGGTAACTTTTTCTCAAAAATATATCCACAGGTTCGATCTGGTTATCAACAAAAAGTGCCCCGCTTTATGCACAATTCAATCAGACTCCCGTGTCGGTGAGTTCGTTGCGGCTCAGCAAAGCGGGCATTTGTTCTTGTCATTGTTTAGAGCATTGATTGTGTCTACTTTATCCATCAAATAGCCGTTGTAAGTTTCTATGATCGTCTTTCGTTTTCGAATCGGACTCAATCAACGCCTCAATTTTTTGACAGGCGTGTAATACCGTGGTGTGATCTCTGCCGCCAAAACGGTCGCCAATTTGTGGCAGACTCATATTGGTAAACTGTTTAGCAAATGACATGGCAAGTTGTCGCGGTCGGGTAACGCTTCTCTTGCGACTTTTTGAACACAGGTCAGCGACTCTAATCTTGAAATACTCGGCGACAGTACTCTGAATATTATCTATGTTGATTTGTTTTTCCCTATGACGCAAGACGTCTTTTAGCACTTCACGTACTAAATCAACATCAATCGGCTGTTTGATGACACGCGAATAGGCGAAAATACTGTGCAGCGCACCTTCAAGCTCACGCACATTAGAACACACTGCATCAGCCACAAAAAAAGCAACCTCATCAGGTATATCGACATCATGCTCTTGTGCTTTTTTCCCCAGTATGGCAACTCGAGTTTCCAAGTCAGGCGGATCAATAGCTACAAGTAAACCGCCGCTTAACCTGGAGATAAGGCGGTCATCAACCTTATCAAGAGACTGTGGGAGCTGATCGCTGGTGATAATGATTTGTCGTTGTCCATCAAGCAAGGTGTTAAAGGTATGAAAAAACTCTTCCTGAGTTCGGGTTTTTTCGGCAAAAAACTGAATATCATCAATCAATAGCGCATCCAAAGAACGGTAGTATCCCTTAAACGCCTCCATCGTATTGTTTCTAATTGCCACAATGAACTCGTTCACGAAACGCTCTGAACTGACATAAGCGACCTTCGCCACCGCGTTGCCGTCTAAAATGAACTGTCCGGCCGCTTGCATTAGATGAGTTTTACCTAAACCAACGCCGCCATAGATACAGAGCGGGTTATATCCACGTAACCCGGGGTTCTGTCCGACCTGCAGGGCGGCAGCGCGGGCAAGCTGATTGGATTTGCCCTCAACGTGAGTCGCAAAGGTATAGTTAGCGTTGAGCGCATCGTTTCGATAAGACGGCGAGGAGCGTGATTGCTTTTGTGTGGTCGTGCTGTTTCTGGTGGCAACAGAAGGTGACGCTGGGCTGGCATCATTTTGACCATAGCTACCAATTTCAAACGACACGCTGTTGACACCAATATCCATTGCGAGGATAGTGCTTTCAATTTGGTCTAACAGGTTTTCCTTGATGTAGTTGAGGGTATAACGATTGGGTGCCAGCAGGTTAAGCGTAGAGCCGCTAAAGTGGGTATGTAGTGGCTTAATCCAGGTATTGATATCGTCTGCTGAAAGTGCGCTCTGCAGTTTCAGCAGACAGGTGTCCCAGATGACAGGCGCTTGACTCAAAGGTTGTTCGTTTGGTGTGTTCACAGGTATGTTCGTATAGATATTTTGGATGTTGAAAGTCATGTCCCAGCTATATGAGACCTTTGCACGAAAGCCATTTCACCTGCATACTGCGTTAAAAACGTACTCAATCGGTCATTTATAAACATAAACTCCCTCATTCCGTGCGTTTTTGCCTTGCCTGAAAGCGAAATCATCTTCCGTGCAAAGGTCTCTATATATCATTTCAGATTGTGCGCTGTTAATGGTTGTTATCAGCATATTTTACAATCTGTAATCTGCAACAGCTCAAAGTGTCATCCTGATTGCTTGCGACAAAGCAACGGCTTCAGCGCAGTTGCAACAGACTCGTCTTTCCAGCAGGTTGGCCTTAGTTTGTTAAGAAAAAATAACCGCGCCATTCAAAAAAGCATACAATCAGGTTGTGCTACCCAGTCGGGTTAGTTTAATCTTAAAGCGGTTTTTTATCCAGCGATTCGGAAAGTTTTCTAAAAACGTGTAAAAATGCCGATGTTGGGCCAAAGGTATTCGCTAAAAGCGTAAAAGTACAAATTTACTCGGGTTACTCTGTCAAGTTGCTCGGGGGTGTTTAACATATACCCCACCTAATAAATATTCTGAAATTCTATAATACAATGAGGCGGAAAATATGAAAATCGAAGCAAAAGCAGTGGTTATCGGTGGCGGCGTGGTCGGTGTCAGCACACTATACCATCTGGCGAAAAAGGGCTGGAGCGATTCGGTTTTACTGGAAAGGAAGGAGCTAACTTCTGGCTCAACCTGGCATGCGGCGGGATTGCTACCATTGTTTAATATGAGTTACTCGGTCGGCAAACTGCATCAATATTCGGTAAATTTTTATCAACAGCTTGAACAGGAAACGGGTTTGAATGTGGGATTTTCGCAGGTCAGCAATATTCGTCTCGCCTGCACCGAAGATCGCATGGATGAATATAGATATTATGCCGGAATCGGCAAAACGGTCGGTGTGGAGACAAAATTTTTAACCCCGCAAGAGGTTAAAGAGATTTGGCCAATGTGTAATATAGATGGGCTGGTAGGGGCAATACAGCACCCCGAAGACGGTTATATCCAACCCAATGATCTAACCACCGCACTGGCTAAAGGAGCGCGAAACCGAGGCGCGGAAATCCATCGTCATACCTGCGTAACCGCCATCGAAAAACAGGGCGACGGCTGGCTGGTCAAATCAGATAAAGGCGACATAGCCTGTGAGCATGTGATTACCTGTACTGGCAACTTCGCCCGACAAACAGGTCAGATGGTGGGTCTCGATATTCCTGTTATTCCGGTTGAGCACCAGTATATCGTTACCGAAGCTCATCCCGATGTTCTGGCACGTAGGGAGCAGGGGCTACCCGAGCAGGGGGTATTGCGGGAATCGGATGCCGGTTATTATTTGCGTGAAGAAGCGGGTGGCTTGTTACTCGGCATTTATGAGAAGGGTGCGCCATGTTGCTATATCAATGGTCCCGCACAAGACTGTGAGAACGAATTGTTTCAGGAAGACCTGGATCGGCTGATGCCGCACATCGAGGCCTGCATTAATCGTGTCCCGGCATTCGCAGATGTCGGAATTAAACAGGTCTATAACGGTGCTATTGCCTACACTCCAGACGGTAATCCGATTGTTGGCCCCGCCTGGGGACTAAAAAACTTCTGGTTAAATGAAGGTCACAGCTTCGGTATAACGGCGGCTGGCGGTGCCGGCTGGCAGTTAGCAGAATGGATTGTGAATGGCGAACCGACAGTGGACATGATGGGCGTAGATCCAAGACGATTTGGTGCTTATGCGGCACAGGGTTATCTGTTAGAGAAGAACGAAGAAGCCTATCGAAATGTGTTTACCAATCACTTTCCTGACGAAGAGCGGGCAACGGCGACACCGTTGAAAACAACCCCGTGTTACGAGCGCATGAAAGCATTGGGCGCGGTATTTGGTCATATTTTTGGATGGGAAAGACCGAATTGGTTTGTCGCAAAAGATTATCAGTTGCCAGCGGAAGAAATCGGTAGTGGAGATGTCCTGCTCGGTAAAAACACCTCACCAGCACTGGATGATGGACGCATTGTCGAACGCTATTCGTTTCGGCGGTCAAATTATTTTTCTTTTGTCGGACAGGAATGCAAACATGTTCAGGAAAAAGTCGGGTTGCTGGATATGTCGGCTTTTTCTAAATTCACGATAACGGGCACGGGCGCCGAAGCCTGGCTGGAATCTCTGGTGTGCAATCGAATCCCGCAAGATATTGGTCGGATAGGTCTTTGTCATATGCTATCGCTAAACGGTGGTGTGCGTGCTGAGTTCACCATTTACAAAACTGCACACAATAGTTATTACGCGGTATCAGCTGGCGCTATGGAGCGGCATGATTGGGATTATTTACTTAAAAATAAAGCGGCAGATGGCAGTGTTAATGTGCAAAAAATAACCACACAATTCGGTGTGTTAGTCATCGCCGGGCCGAAATCCAGAGCGTTGCTCCAAAAACTAACCCATACCGATTTAGCTAATGAAAACTTCAAATGGTTAACTGGCAAGCCGATAAACATTGGGGCGGCGAGTGCCACTGCGTTGCGGGTAAACTTTATCGGTGAGCTTGGCTTTGAGCTACATCATCCTATCGAAATGCAGAATTACATATTTGATGCGGTTATGCAGGCGGGGCAGGAGTTTGATATTAAGCCGTTTGGTATCCGTGCCATGGAGAGTATGCGTCTGGAGAAATCCTATCGCCTGATAGCGCGGGAAATGTCCATAGAATATTCGGCTTTTGAGTCTGGGCTTGATCGCTTCATTCGGTTTGACAAAAAAAGCGATTTTATCGGCAAGCAAGCGCTGATTGACTGGCAACAGCGCGGTTTTACTAATGCTTTTGTTACCCTTGAGGTTGACGAGGTGAGGGATGCCGATGCGCGCGGCTCGGAAGGTATTTATCAAGACGGCAAGCTGATCGGTCGAGTAACTTCTGGCGGCTATGGCTTCAGGGTTGAAAAATCACTGGCACTGGGGTTGGTACGTGCTGACTTGGCGACAGTGGGCAGCCGTGTCGAAATCGAAATTTTGGGAAAACGTCATAAGGCAACAGTTATCGAGGAATCGCCGTATGATGCCGATAACAAAATATTGAGATCCTAATGAAGACTGATGAAATATCATAATGAGACCTTTGCACGAAAGCCATTTCACTTACATGCTACGTTAAAAACGTACTCACTCGGTCATTTATAAGCATAAACTCCCTCATTCCGTGCGTTTTTGCCTTGCCTGAAAACAAAATCATCTTCCGTGCAAAGGTCTCATAATATCTGGCGACAAAGAGCTGGGGAATAATCAGTGCGCACCAAAACTTATTGCGGACACGATTTTTTGGGGTCAATTCCGTCCAGATATTGAGTCCAATCAATGGTTTTATCACCACTGGCCAGAAACCAAGGGTTTAATATATCGGCTTTATGGTATTTTAGTGGTTGCCCCTTCAAATCGGTAATCTGCCCGCCTGCAACGTCTAGGACACATTGGGCCGCCGCAGTATCCCATTCAGAAGTCGCGCCTAGTCGCGGATAAATATCGGCAACGCCTTCGGCGATGAGGCAGATTTTCAAAGAGCTACCCATACTGATGCTTTCAACATGACCGGTTGCCTGTTCAAGATTATAGCGAAAACGTGCCACTTCGGTAGCGGCATGAGAACGACTTGCCACCATGATCGCCTCGTTTGCAGTAAACGTTCTGACCGCGAGCCGCCGAGGTTTACTGCTACCCTTCTTTTTGAATGCGCCAATGTCGGTTGCGGCAAAGTGGCTGGTGTCCTTTACTGGGGTATGAACGACCCCCAGAATGGGCACACCATGCTCAATCAAGGCAATATTGACGGTAAACTCGCCATTGCCCTTAATAAATTCCTTGGTGCCGTCCAGTGGATCAACCAACCAAAACTTCTGCCAGTTCATACGCTGCTCAAAGGTGTCCTTGCCCGACTCTTCCGACATAATCGGTATGCTGGCATCGAGTTTTTGCAATGCGGCTTGGATTAACTGATGTGCCCGGCGATCTGCTAGTGTCAAAGGTGAACCGTCCCCTTTTATCTCCAGTACACTGTTTTCAGTGCCCTTTTCATAGATGTCGAGTATTGCTTTTCCGGCTTTAAGTGCGATATTCAGCGTTTTCTCCAGCAGTTGTTTCATGGTTAAAATATAATCACAGGGTTTTGTTCTATGGGCAAGTCATTTGTTGAATCGCACCGACATAATGGCGCAAACCCACCGCCAGTCATTAGAGCGGTCGAGACTTGAAGTTAGCGTTTTTTCAGCGGGGTTGCAAGCGGTTATCTTCAGCAGGGGACGAACCCAGATTAAAGACCAACCAGAGCGTATATTGTCAACACAGAGTAAACATTCCGTGAGCATTCAACATTCACCTTTGAATCTTTATCAACGCCACATAGAACAGGGCGAATTACACCCGGATGTAGCGCAATATCAGGCAATCAAGCAACTTGACCAGCTTTTTCATACCCTGACATCCAAGCCGGGGAAGCGCTTTCAACGGCTATTCAAACCAACCCAAGCGGGAGCACAGGGCTATTACTTGTGGGGTGGTGTTGGCACTGGCAAGACCGTACTTATGGATATGTTCTATCTCTCTTTGCCAGCGGGATTGGGCGAGCGCATTCATTTCCATCGCTTCATGCAGCATATTCACGAACACAAGCATGAAATCAAAGATCAACGGGAGCCGCTCGGTATCATCGCCGCCGCTTTTGCGGCGAGAATAAAGGTGCTGTGTCTGGATGAATTTTCGGTAACCGACATCACCGATGCGATGATTCTGTCCGGACTGCTGGAGCACCTTTTCAATCGTGGCGTGGTGTTGGTGACCACCTCAAATACCGAGATAGCTGACCTGTATAAAGATGGTTTACAACGGCAACTGTTTTTGCCCGCTATTACGTTACTGAAAAAACATACCATAGCCGTGCATGTTGATAGTGGTTACGACTATCGCATGGCATATTTGCGGGAGGATGCTATTTTTCACACACCAGTAGGGCAACAGGCGGATGTGGAATTAGCAAACTGTTTTAAGCGACTGACCGCTCAAAAAGCACATGATACGGTCAATGCCTATGCACAGACACAGACCAACAGCATCGTCATTTTTGGCAGAGAGATCGCCATCGTTGCGGGTGCATCGGGTGTGGTCTGGTTTCAATTTCAGATGCTGTGTCAGACAAATCGCTCCAAAGCCGATTACATCGAAATCGCCAAACAATTCCATACTGTGCTGTTATCCAATATCCCGCAATTAACGGTTACAGAAGATGATGCTGCCAGAAGATTTATCGAATTAGTTGACGAGCTTTATGATCGTAACGTCAACCTGATTGTCTCTTCTGCACACCCGCCGGAACATATCTACACCGGAAAAAGACTGGCAGAACCCTTTAAGCGCACCAGTAGCCGCCTAATTGAGATGAGTGCCCATGCTTATCTGGCAAAACCACATTTGTCCTGAAAGCGTGTTTGTTGGTGATATTTTCCGCGGTTGTGGACAGACGCAAAAATCAGGTATAACAGATGCTGATAAAGAAAGAACCTGTAAAAAAACGCATTTTTGTGATTTTTATCACATCTTTTTGTGTTTGTATCCGCTAGGCTTCGTCATCTCAATGGTGCTGATGCGCTATTGGGATTACGGAAAGCCTGGCGTGGAAATGCAGCGTTGGTTTTGACAAAGGGTTATTTATTAACAAGGTATCAAGGAGAATTGATTATGCAAACAATAGGACAAGGGGCGAATGCTGAGAACAGCGTCATTAGGTTTTTTCAGTATGCGGTTATGGCACTGGCACTGGCGATGGCAATGGGGCTGTTTGCCACTACGGCTATGGCTGAAAAAGTGAATCTCAATCAGGCGAATGCCGAAACGCTGGAGTATATCCCCGGAATTGGAGCCAGCAAATCTGCGGCGATTATCAGCTTGCGTGAACAAAATGGCGGATTTAAAAGTTTTGAGGATTTGCTTGAGGTACGCGGAATAGGGGTGAAGATTCTGGAAGATATAAGGCTATACGGAACCTTAATCGGTGGCGTTGCTGAAGTCAGCCAGGCCATGCGGGATAATCCGCCGCAGAAAAAAGCGCGGATAACGGCAACGAATGTTGTTTCGGAGCAGAGCGCCACGGATCAGAGTGATGGCGCAGCCCCAGTCGATAGTCGGAGCATGACGAGGTATTGATACCTCAAGCACGTGTGGTTTGCACGAGGTGCCCACGGACGGTTATCGGGTTTCAGAATGAGCGAAAGCGCACATTCACGGACAGAATATCAGACCAAGGGCAACCGCGAAAGCGGATACGGCTTGATCGCTTGTGCCAACCACATCCGGCTTTGCTTCCGACTTAGGCATCGCGGTTAGCAAGTAACCCCAAGGGATCAGCCGGGTCAATACCATCCATAAACACCTCTGCCCGATCGTTGTTGGTCACCTGATAAACCAGCCCAAGCCAGTTATTGATGATGGCCTTGCCGGTATCAAACCAGGTAACGTCAATCATCTTTGACAATATCTGTTCCGGAAAAACGGGTAGATGCGCAAAATTTCCAGAACACATCGCCACCTCCTGTTCAAAAGCCTTGAGAACGGTTATCGCTTCATCATAAAAGTAATTTTCCGGGTAGGGCGGATAGTCGGCACGAATACCGGTAATAAAGCGCATGACTTCCCGTTTATATTCTTTGAGCAAACTAATCGCTTCGTATTCCGGATGACCTTGGAAAAAGACAAACCTAAGGCCGTCCGGACTCACACCAAGGTGCAGATCCGATTCCCTGCTTTCTGCCAAAACGATAAGACCCGCCTCACGAAATTGTTTTGAACTGACTTCATGAATATGCGAATGTGGCGCGTAAAAGCGGCTATCAATATTGGCAGTCAACGGATGATATTGCTCGGTTACTTTGTTTGAATATACCCCCCAACGTTTCTGTGGGAGCGGATAACGCTTGACGTTCCAAAGCTGTTGCACGACCGCATGGGTTGCCAGACATGAACACATTACCGAGCAAACATTGTCTTTAGCCCAATCAACCACTTGTTGTAGTGGCTGCCAAAAGGGTTCGGTGGTGATGTCGCTACTTGCCGGATTGGCTCCAGAGAGGATAAGCGCATCTAGTCCCTGCGCCTTGAGATCTTCGAAATGACTGTAATACTGGTCAATATGGTGCTGCACGTTGGCTCCTCGTGGGATTTCAGCGAAAGTGAAAGGATGCACATAAAACTGTGCGATTCGGTTACAGGCACCGACCAGTCGCAAGAATTGTCGTTCGGTCGCCTGAAGCGCAGCATCCGGCATCATATTTAACAAGCCGATATGTAATTCCCGAATATCCTGTGTTTGTGCCCGATCAGGAATCAAGACTTCCTGACCCTCGTTCCTGAGTCTCCCGAAACTGGGTAATTTTGTATTGGCAACTAATGGCATAATGACAGGTGGTTATCGGGGGTGAAGGCAACTAATGGCATAATGACAGGTGGTTATCGGGGGTGAAGGCAACTAATGGCATAATGACAGGTGGTTATCGGGGGTGAAGGCAACTAATGGCATAATGACAGGTGGTTATCGGGGGTGAAGGCAACTAATGGCATAATGACAGGTGGTTATCGGGGGTGAAGGCAACTAATGGCATAATGACAGGTGGTTATCGGGGGTGAAGGCAACTAATGGCATAATGACAGGTGGTTATCGGGGGTGAAGGCAACTAATGGCATAATGACAGGTGGTTATCGGGGGTGAAGGCAACTAATGGCATAATGACAGGTGGTTATCGGGGGTGAAGGCAACTAATGGCATAATGACGGATGGTTATCAGGGGTGAAGGCAACTATGATATGTTTTCGCAAATAAAATCAATAATGTCCGCATCGTCTGGTAATTCCAGAATTTTCTCCGCATCAATGATGTGACCGTATTGCTCTGCCAGATATTCATACTTGGGTTTGCGATAGTTCATCAATGCTGGGAAAACCCATTGCACGAATTCATCGGGTATCAGCTCATGCGCTGATTGCAGGTTGTTTTCCTGCAGATATTGAGCCAGGTGTTGGTCGAGAAATTTTTCTTCATAAAACAACGGTTTAGGATTATGTCGGGCACGTTCAATCAAGGTTTTCTCCATATCATCGCTGGCACGCAAATACAGCACCACCGTTAATTCATTCAGGTCGTTCCAACATTGCTGGTCGGTCAAGTGGCATATACTGCCACCGGCATCATTGATGAAATTCGGGTAACCATAAATGTTCTGTGCTTTGCCCATGAATTCACGCACATCCGCCATCGCATTAACTTCAGCATTAAAAAACAGCTTTTGGCGACGCTTGAACTCATCCACGTTCAATCCACCGAGCTCAGGGTTGCCGATTTTGCTCAGGAAACATGACAGCGGATGCAGGTGATCGATGGTGATATTATTGCGTATGTATATGGAGTCGTTACGCAACAACTCCCGCAGGGGGGGATTTTCCATGACCCTGATTTTAATGTCATCCAAAATCGGCTCATCAAGGTATTTCGTGCCTATGCGATAATCTCCGGAATAATGGAACCAGGCATTGCGGGGTAGCCGGGCAGATAACACCGTTTTACCGACCCCAGACATTCCCAGCAGGGTAATCGCCTTGTTCGTCCATTGTCTAAATTGTTGGGCAGTCTTTTTCATCAATATTGCTTTCTACACAATAATGGGGCAAGCGTGCATTCTACAACAACAACAACAGCAAAATCATACCTAAAATCAACCAGTATAATGACAAAGGGCAACAAACTGAAACGCTGTAAATAGCGTAGAAAATGCAGATACGGTGGTTGCAAAAGCCAGTCCCTGATCGATTAATTGAACAGCACGGGGGCAAGAACGAGATATTCCGAGCTGGAAATGGGTAAAAATTCGGTGATGCCCTGAATAATGGACAACCAGAAGGCATGAGTCCACTCCATTATAGCCGACCTTGATGATTGTGCAGGGTAAAACCGCTTAGTTGACCGGGGTAATGCTTTGCCAGCGCAATGACTTTGAATAACTCGCCCATCTGGTGCGGCAGGGTGAGCATTTTTACTTCCTGTGACAGGGAAAGCGCCTGTTGATTGGTTTTGGTCTGGTCTTGCCGAATTGCAAGATTTTCAAGCAAGCCCAATGACAACAAAAACCCAGCCTGATGACAATAACCAATGACCCGCAAATGTGCCGCATTGGCGGCGCTGGCAATCGCACTAAAATCAACATGCGCAGTGATGTCCTGCAGTCCCGGAAAATAAAAGGGATTATCGTGGGCAGTGTGCTGGTAATGACACATTAACGTGCCTTGCTTTCTGTCCCAGTGATAAAACTGGGCCTGAGGAAAACCATAATCAATCAACAGCATTACCCCAGAAATTAATTTTTCGGCGACAGACCGAACCCAGCCCTCCGCGTACAGACCAATCTCGCTTCGATAGCCTGGCGGCAGTGAATAGGGGCTTAATCGTTGTTGTAGCACGTCAGCAAGTAAATGTGTTGAGACTTCCCAAGCGAAATGGTTGTCAATTATTGACACTCCAAGTTCTTTGGCTTGACCATTGTCATCAATCTGAAAGCGCATGACTGGAAACGCATCAAGCAGCTCATTGGCAATAATAACTCCGTTAATTCCAGCTTCAGGAATAGCATCAACCCATTTAATCACATCAAGATATTCGGGGCAGTGAGCTGTAATTAACTGTTGTTGCCGTTGTTTTAAGTCAGCACTGGTTTCAACAATCAGGTATTGATAAGGCAGAGATCGATGTGATGCCAGTAGCGTATCAAGGTGAGTCAAAAAATCCAGCGCAAACTGACCAGTGCCAGCCCCAAATTCAATAATCGTCAGCGGTTGAGGCGGGAGTAAATTTTCAATAATCTCTAGGCATTGTCTGGCGAGGCAGCCGGCAAATTGCGTCCCCAGCAACGGTGCGGTAATAAAATCCCCGCCCGCACCTATTTTTTTTGAGCCAGCACTATAATACCCCAAAGCTGGCGTATACAAGGCTAAATCCATAAATTGCGTGAAACTTATCCAGCCGGCATTTTCTTCAATGCGGGCTCGGATAACCGATGCAAGCGCGGCGGCGTGTTCGATTTGGATGTTATCGGGTTGGTCAGGCATGCCGACGATAAGGTAGAAACACAACCCCCTGATTATTTGTTGCTGTTGGTGGCAAAAGTAACCACTCTAATTTCAGCATTTTTGCCGATACTGTGATTATACCGATATTCGTTCGGAGCGCATTGTCAGCAACTAAACCGCCGCAATAACCGTACCAAACAGAGCGGTTTCGGGATATGTTGATATTTTGTTTGTCGGAGGTGAGGTTATGAAAACAGCAGGCGAAAGCAAAATTAGGGCATGTATGACGATCTGAGACCTTTGCACGGAAGATGATTTCGCTTTCAGGCAAGGCAAAAACGCAATGACCGATTGAGTACGATTTTAACGTAGCATGCAGGTGAAATGGCTTTCGTGCAAAGGTCTCGATCTATTTGTTGCTCCAGAGCCAGGACCAACTGGTTTTCTTTTCGGTGTGCCCACGTTTATCAATGGTGATATAGCGCCGTTTAGTTTTGCCCAGATACAACTGACGCGGACGACCGATTTTTTGTTCATCATCAACCAGCATTTCTTTCCAATGTGACAGCCATCCCACGGTTCTGCCAATGGCAAACATAACGGTGAACATTGAGGTCGGAAAGCCCATGGCTTTCAGAATGATTCCCGAGTAGAAATCAACATTCGGATATAGTTTCTTGCTAATGAAATACTCATCTTTCAAAGCGATGTCCTCAAGTTTCATGGCAAGCTCAAGTTGCGGGTCATCAATGCCGAGGACGTTCAGCACTTCGTGACAGGTTTCACGCATGACGGTTGCCCGTGGGTCATGATTCTTGTAAACGCGGTGACCAAAACCCATCAGTCGAAAGCTGTCGTTTTTGTCGCGTGCCTTTTTCAGGTATTTATCTATTTGGTCAACAGAGCCAATTTCATCCAGCATTTTTAATACCGCTTCGTTGGCACCACCGTGCGCCGGGCCCCATAACGAAGCAATACCCGATGCCGTACATGCGTAAGGATTCGCACCCGAAGATCCCGCCAATCGTACCGTTGAAGTCGATGCGTTTTGCTCGTGATCGGCATGTAGAATCAGAATTTTATCAATGGCCTTGGCCAGCACCGGATTGATCTCGTAGTCCTCTGCCGGGTTGGAAAACATCATGTGCAACAGATTCTCCGAATAGGATAATTTATTGCGCGGAGTTGGAAATGGCAGACCTTGGGAATACTTGAATGCACAGGCACCAATGGTCGGCATTTTGGCTATCAGACGATGGGCAGCGAGCCGTCTTTGTTTGACATTTGTTATGTCAATGTTGTCGTGATAAAACGCCGACAGCGCACCAACAACACCAACCATAATTGCCATCGGATGGGCACTACGCATAAAGCCGGAATAAAATCGTGCCAACTGTTCGTGAATCAGAGTATGCTTTTTAATATCGGCATCAAAAGACGCTTTTTGTTCCGGAGTGGGCAGCTCGCCATACAGTAGCAGGTAACAGGTCTCCATAAAATCACTTTTTTCCGCTAATTCAGAGATGGAATATCCGCGGTGCAACAGTACGCCTTCTGCACCGTTAATAAAAGTAATACTGGATTTACACGAAGCCGTTGAGGTAAACCCCGGATCATAGGTTAAAACACCAGTTTCGCCATACAATGCTTTGATATCAATCAGGCGGTTGCCCATAGCACCAACCCGGGCAGGTAGTCGCCAAGATTTGCCGGTACTGTTGTCGGTCAGAGTAAAAGAATCTGCAACATCTGTGGTTGGGTTTGGTTTTTGCTTATTGCTCATTAACATCTCCATAATAATTGACATTTAAGGTCGCGACCTTATGATTGCGGGTGCCGATTGAAAAATCAGCGTAATTCATAAATCATGTTCTATTCGCTATACGATAATAGAATTTCATACAAATAACAATTTGTTTTTAGTTCGGCGTTCGCTGGAAGCGTAAAACATGAAAATAACAACCCGAATACATTAACCATGACCGAAAAAGAAATCGTATTACAGGGGCTGACCGGTCAGGTTATTGCTCTGGAACTGGGTGCGGCAGACGGTATTCCGATTATCGCGTTGCACGGCTGGCTGGATAATGCCGCAAGTTTTATACCGCTGTGCCGACACCTCAACATATTTCGCTGGATTTGCATTGATATGCCGGGACATGGAAAATCGGCACACAGACCGGCGGGGTGTATTTATCACTTTACCGACTATGTTGCGGATCTTGCTGTCCTCGTTCGGCAATTGGGCTTGAGCGAATGCAATTTAGTCGGACACTCGTTAGGCGCTGGGGTGGTTACGATGTTTGCCGCGGCTTTCCCTGACAACGTAAATCGACTGATGCTTATTGATGGCATCGGGCCGATTGCCAGAGACGATGACGACAGCCTGACGCAATTACGCAAATCTATGGTATCTCTTGAGCACATGGCGGGCAATGCAAGTAGATACGCAACTTGGGAGGAATTGAAAAGCGCGCGTATGCGTAGCGGGGTGATTGCTGAGGATAGTGCAGAACAGCTACTTAGACGTGGGGCCCATTGGGTTGATAAGCAGTTTGTTGTCCACAGTGATAACAGATTGAAGCAAATTTCGCCGATTTATATGAGTCAGCACAAAATCCTGACCATATTAGCGGGTATTGAAGCGCCTACCTTGCTGGTGATGGCTAAAAACGGTCTGATTATAGCGAACAGCACAACTGCAAAAAGAATAGCGGCAATCAGAAATATAACGACCGCAACGGTTGAAGGCGCACACCATGTCCACATGGATAACCCACAATCAGTGGCGCAGGAGATTGCAAATTTTATGGCAACGGCACGCTGATGCAATCATAAGATTTGTTCAGAACGATTCAGCTCCGGAACTATTCAGGTTGAGAAGGCCTCAAGTAAGTCCGCCTCAACGATGATAGAGCCACTCCAAAACAGCGTCCTGAATGGCATTGCCATTGTTAAAGTTGACGTTTTTTGATTCTATCATCATAGCCACAGTGTATAGTTTATTATTGCTGGCGTTGACAAATCCTGCCATGCTGCGGACACCGTTAATCAGTCCGGTTTTTATGCGTGCTCTTGCCGATAGCGCACTGCCTTGCAATCTTTTTTTCATGGTGCCATCCAGCGCTGCCAAAGGCAATGACGACAGGAATTCGGCATGGTAATTGCTACGCCAGCCATGTTGTAACAAAGTGGTCAGGTTGGCTGTGGTGATTCGACTCTTTCTGGATAGTCCGGCACCATTGTCAATAATCAAATCGGGCATATTGCCGACATGCTCCGACAGCCAACGCCTGATGACAGCTCGCCCTCCTGCTCGCGTTGCCGCTGTCTGCTGTTGCGGGTCTTGAGTTTGTGCGTCAATACTCAGCAATAATTGGCGCGCCATGACGTTGTTGCTGTACTTGTTGATGCCGGTAATAATGTCTGCCAGCGGGACTGAAGGGTAACTGAGCAGCGCGTGGGCATGAGCCGGTGTCTCCGCCATACGATAACCGCCATCAAAGCGTCCGCCGCTGACACCCCACAAATATTTGAACAACCGATAGCTGTATTCACGGTTGGAAAACACGGCTCTGGAGAGGGCATGTTGACCACAGTGGCTACGATAATTACCGTCGAACCGGGCAATCAGTTTCTGACCTTGTTGGTGTAATCCATAGTGCCAACCGGCGTTACGATTCAGGCATTTTCCGGCCCGTGCTGTTATATTGTTTTCCACCACAAGGTCGGCAAGCGGGGGGTCGGCAAAAACCACGATACGATTTTCCAGAGGCTGTATAACGAATCGTGTTGCGGAAAAATTAACCAAAGCCGCATCCGCTTCAACATTATAAAGTCGTAACGATTGACCATCAAATTGCGAGCGGTCATAATTGGTAGTCGCAAACAAGGTATTGTCAATCACCAGATCGCCAGTGATAGTGTGAATCCCGAGTTGTCGAATGGACAGTATCTGATGCAGGAATTTATCCACAGTAATAAAAGGATCGCCCCCACCCTGTAACACCAGATCGCCTTGCAAGATACCCTCGTGAATACTGCCGTCCGCCCAGTAGCGGGTGTGCCATTGATAGGCCGGTCCAAGCAGCTCAAGAGCCGACAGCGTGGTAAGCAATTTGATGACCGACGCTGGATTTCTTAGCGTATGACTATTTAGACTGACCAGCGGATATTGTGATCCCGCTTCCTGTACCTGCAAGCTAACCGCGCTTAACGGAATATGATGTTTTTTTAACAGAAGCGCAATACGGTTCGGTAACGGTTGAGCGCTAAGCGTAGTCGGGAACAGGTAAAGCAGACCGAGCAAGAGTGCCAGAGGGAATCGCAGGGGGACTGCCAATATGGTTAGCAGCGGGGTGAGCAGAATATGTGCGTAATGACGGCAAGAAGCCATTAGTTGTTTTTGCAAAAATGATACAATGGACAGCGGGTCCTATTCTATATCAGCACATGAGTAAAAAAACATGAGCAAAAAGAAAAACATCTACAAAATTCAGTTCCACAACCAAGGGAAATTATACGAGTTATATGCCCGTGAGGTAAGTCAAAGCAGTATGTATGCTTTTATCGAGGTTGCGGACATCATTTTCGGCGAAAAATCACAGCTCGTGCTTGACCCGTCAGAAGAACGCCTAAAACAAGAGTTCATCTCGGTCAAACGTACCTATATTCCGTTACATGCGGTGGTGAGGATTGATGAAGTTGATAAAGAAGGCATCAATAAAATTATCGACAATTCGACCAACAAAGACAACAACATCGCCACCTTTCCCATACCACCGTTGCAACCGACAAACTAGCCGACAGTCGCCCCACAATATAAGCATGGCACGAAGATAGCCACGCAATAGAGCCCTTAATGACAACGAATCACAACGCATAATCACAGCGAAGACCAGTTCCGCCCAGACCGCAATATCCGGCAGGGTTTTTTGCCAGATACTGCTGATGATAATCCTCGGCATAGTAAAATTCTGGTGCCGGCATGATTTGCGTGGTGATATTGCCATAACCAGCATTTTGCAAGGTCTGCTGGTAAGCGGCTTTAGATGCCGTGGCAAGGGTAGCTTGCTCCTCATCATAAGTATAAATCACCGAGCGATATTGGCTACCCCGATCATTGCCCTGGCGCATACCCTGTGTCGGATCATGAGATTCCCAGAACAGGCGCAACAGTTTTGCATAAGTGACTTTGGCGGGCGAAAACACCACCAACACCACTTCGGCATGTTCGCTTGAACCACTGCAAACATCCGCATAGGTCGGGTTTTTAATGCGACCACCCGCATAGCCGACGGCAGTGGTAAATACGCCATCACGCTGCCAGAATTTTCTCTCCGCACCCCAAAAACAACCGAGACCGAATACGGCAGTGTGCAGATGACTGTCAAATGCGCCGAAAATAGGATTACCATTGACATAATGTTTGTTGGTCACCGTCATTACCGCATTGTTATCGGCTAATGATGCGGAGGGGTTTGCCGTAGTAGGCCGTAAAAATGAAAGCATGATGTCTGAGCAGGCCTTGAGTTCATATAATAAACGGGGCCGTTAGGTTTGAATAAAAGCTAAGATTTTAACATAAGACGTGGCACAGATTACGGGTTTTCCAGATTGCTGGCACAACCAATACACCACAGCGTAACCAAATCGATCTCCAGACGTTTCCAGTGGATGTCCTCGCTACATTCAACACAGACACCACATTCACCCCGACCAATGCGCTTGAGTGTGTACTCAAGCGCAACCCGTTCATTTTTCCTGCGCCGAGCCGTGGCGAGACTCATTTGCTGCATTTGCAACGCACCGATGCGCGACAGCCACCCCATTTTGGTTTGATCCAGTTGCACGGTCGCGCTGTCAACAACTGAGCATGCGCCGAGATGGGTTATTTCCTGTCGGCGTTGCTGGATAAATGCCGAAATCTATCGCTATCTATGCTATTCAAGCGACTATATCAGACGATTATTCAGGTGTTAATGCAAGAATCCGCTAACGACACCGACTGCCGAATGGGCAAGCGGTTTTGGCGGTGCGCTTGCGCGCCCTGAAGCACTAAAACGGTAAGCCATGCATGAAACCAACCATACACATAATCATCGGAATGGACAGCAAGGTATTGGTGCGTGATGCCATTAAAGCGATGGTTTTAGCGGTCGCGATTTCCTCGGCACTGGCTTCGACCAGGCCCAGAATTTTTTTCTGATTCGGCCAAATCAAGCCCCAGACGTTCAACAGCATAATTGTTCCCAGCCAGGCACCAATGCCAATAACCGGACTGCTTAACGTGAATGCGGCAACCAAACCAATACCCAACAATTCCAACGCAATGGCACCGGTAATCCAGGTTGCCAACGCACTCCATCGGAACCACAGCAGTGCCCGAGGCGCGACATATTTGGAAATTGCGGCCGGCCCCGGCCCCTCTGAATCCGCCGCCGCTTCAGCCGCGGCAGGAACTTGCACGAAATTGAAATAATACAGCAGACCAATCCAGGTAATACCAGCAAGGACATGCAACCAAACAACGAAAGACAACGTATTCATAATATATAAACCTCAACCACAAAATTTTTTAATATAAGAACAGCACGGAAAGTGATAAGCCCTTCAAAGCAACGTCAATCCAATAGGATTTGCTGGGAGATTGAGCACGTGCTCAGCAAATCACCATAACGATGGATTATAAAATCACTATGATGACGATGGCGGCAACAAAACCAGCAACGAGGGTACCTGTTATGCTTTTAAGTGGATTCATTATTCCCCTCCGGGAGATTGGATTAAAATCAACATAAACATGCAACGGCCATGGAAGCCGTCTGTGAACACCAAAGGATAATAGAGCTTAGCCCAGATTGCAAGCAATTTTAAGGTAGCCTTGTCAGCCAGCGGGCGGTTTAATGGGCTCCCTGGGCATAACAGGATGATTATTCGTATATACTCAGACCCATTAAGCGTGACGGGCATGCAGATGGTTCAACCAGACATTGCTAACGGAATTTATTTTACACTTAAATTTATACGCGATGGCGCAATATGACTTTCTCGATTACCGGCAGATGCAAACAGACGGGAGTGGTTGGCATCGCCATTACCACTTCTTCGATTTGTGTTGGTAGCCGTTGCCCGTGGGGAAGAGTGGGAACAGGGGTGGTCTCAGTTCACGGGAACAAAAGGGTTGATTTGGGGCTACGATTTGGCCATTGATAAACGCTTTCTCGAAGGTCGTCTTGATAAAGTAACAGGTATTAAGCAAGACGACTTGGAGGTTCCAGTATATGATGTGACACCATTACTAAATTTCACACACCAGTTGCTCGGCGCTAATAATCAGCGGCATTTTATCCCGATGAAAGGGTCGCATATTGTTTGTACGACAAAATCCTGTACAATGACTCCAGAGCAGGCCAAAAGTGATGGGTGGGTGTGGTGTGCGCTATCGCTTTCAATTGCAACGAACAGAATAATAATGTCAAGTTTGTTTATGGAAGACAACGGTTATTTGGATTCGCGTTTGACGGAAAAGAATGTGCGTAATATTCTCAGCAAAAGAGTTGTAACAATTGCAGAAGTGGCAGTCGCTTGTGGTAACGATCAACACACAACATACAAAGAAATTTTTGTCGGCTGGAAAGCGACACGGGTGCCTGTTGATGCAGTGGGGTGTTCGCCTGTATGTGCGCCATACTTTTGTATTCCACAAGAGGCTAACCCGAGCAATAAAAATAGCGATCTTTTGGAATGGAGTACGGATGATGGGTTAGTAAAGTGCCAATTAGAGACCTTTGCACGGAAGATGATTTCGCTTTTAGGCAAGGCAAAAACGCACGGAATGAGGGAGTTTATGCTTATAAATGACCGATTGAGTACGATTTTAACGCAGTATGCAGGTGAAATGGCTTTCGTGCAAAGGTCTCAATTAGATATTGCGAACCCACCTGTTCAGGACTACGAAACAATATCCGCCCTTACTCCGGCACTGTCCTAATTTTTACATAACGAAATGCCACTGAGGAGAAACAAATGAAAAAATCTATAGCCAATCGCCTTGATGTTATTTCTTAGCCATGAACAGGCACTTTTTGTCTGACCGCTGGGCACTATTTCCACGAATCATTATTAATTTGTCGCCCGCGCAAAATCAGGCAGGAATGGTTATTGAGTATGGTTACTGAATCAATTATTGTAAAAAATGTCGATAAAATTTATGGTAATGGTACTCATGCCGTTACTGCGCTGAAAAACATCAATCTGGAAATTCGTGACCAGGAGTTCTTCACCCTGCTCGGCCCATCCGGCTGTGGCAAGACCACGCTGCTACGAATGATTGCCGGGTTCGAACAACCCAGTCATGGGCAAATTCTATTGTTCGGAGAATGCCTCAAAGGTCTTCAGCCCAATGAGCGATCGGTGAATATGGTGTTCCAAAATTATTCCCTGTTTCCCCATATGACCATTGCGGAAAATATTGGCTTTGGACTGAAAATGCAAGGCATGTCCAATGCGGAAATTGGCGTCATAGTGCAACAAATGCTGGCACTGGTTAAGATGCAGGAATATGGCAGCCGCACTCCTAACCAGCTCTCTGGCGGCCAGCAGCAACGTATTGCCTTGGCACGGGCGTTGGCTCCCAAACCCAAAGTGCTGTTGTTGGACGAGCCATTATCCGCGCTTGACCTGAAATTACGTCAGGTCATGCGGCACGAATTAAAACGATTGCAGAAGGAAACCAGCATCACTTTTGTGTTTGTAACACACGATCAGGAGGAGGCGATGGGCATAAGCGATCGCATCGCGGTCATGTCTCACGGCAAGTTGCAACAACTCGACCAACCCGAGACTATTTATGACAATCCGAAAAACCGGTTTGTTGCTAATTTTATTGGCGATGTAAATTTAGTTGATGCCACCGTGAAGCAGCATGATGACAAAGGGCTGGTATGCAGTCATAAGAATATCGATATTATTGCCAATGCTTCTGAGCTGACGAATATCCCCTCGTTGGGACAATCGGTTACCTTGGCGATTCGACCCGAAAAGATTCGTATTTGCGCTCCAGGCAGCGGAATTTTGGATGCTATCGTAAAGAATACCATGTATGTAGGCACCGACCGCTGTATCACCGTTGAAGGCGATAATGCCATCAAGCTGGAGATACGACTCCAGAACAGTGAAATCGGTTTGCAACCTCCGTCCGAAGGGGATCACATTGGACTCGATATTCCCGCCAATGCTGCGGTGCTACTGGGTGATACCCTTGATAATCGGTGATTACAATTATGGTTTTTAATCTGCCCCGAAATCCATTGATACGCCGCTGGTCAGGGTTGTCTCCTGCTTTGCTTGTGATTATTGTATTTATGCTGATTCCAATCATCATACTCGGAGTATATTCATTCAAACCCGCAGATCCTTACGGTGGTGTCGACCCGGGCTTTAGCATCAAAGCCTGGGTTCAACTGTTTGTCGAGCGAGACCTCGATGACTCCTTAATCTTCGAACCTGTCTATCTGCAAATCATCCTGAGATCCATGCTACTGGCGACCATGGCCACGCTCGCTGCGTTGCTTGTAGGTTTTCCCGTGGCCTGGCATATCGTTCAACAAAGCGGCCGCAAACGTGAACTGCTATTGTTTCTGGTCACGATTCCGTTTTGGACCAACTTACTGATCAGAGCGTATGCCTGGATACTGATTCTTGGTAAAAATGGCATGATAGAAAAGCCACTACTCGCTTTGGGACTGATTGACGAATCTCTGGAATTGATGTACAGCAATTTGGCAATCGGCGTGGGTTTGATTTACAGCTATATCCCACTCATGATCCTGCCAATTTATGTCAGCCTTGAAAAACTGGATTTCAATCTTATAGAGGCCGCACAGGACTTGTATGCCAGCCGATGGGCCATAACCCGCCATGTTGTGGTTCCCTTATGTCTGCCTGGTATCATCGCTGGCTGTATGCTTGTTTTTGTGCTCAGTCTCGGTGATTTTATATCGCCATCAATATTGGGTGGTGGCAAAAAGATGATGTTGAGTACCCTGATTCAATTTCAGTTTTCATCGGCACGAAACTGGCCATTCGGCGGTGCGCTAACCACGCTGTTGCTCATCATGGTCGGAATAGGGACATGGTTCTATCTGATAGTTGCCAATAAACGCAACACAATGGAGGGCTGATGACACAACCAAAAACGCAACGGTGGAAAATTTGGTCACGCATCAATTGGCTAAAGGGTTGGAACAATCTGTTCTTCGTTTATTTATATGTCCCCATTGCAGTATTAATCATTTATTCTTTTAATGATAATCGTATTGCTAATGTTTGGACCACTTTCTCTACCAAGTGGTATGTCAAGGCATTCACCAATGAAGATATTCAACGCGCCATAGGCAACAGTTTTAAGGTCGCAATTGTGGCAACGATAACTGCCGCATTACTCGCAACTATGGCGGCATTAGTACTGTCCAATACAAAATTTCGTGGTCAACTGATTAGCAATGCCATCATCCATCTGCCACTGTTGGTACCCGAGATCGCCACTGCAGTAGCCACTTTAAGTTTCTTCGCTACCATCAAGTTTCCATTGGGGCTGACTTCGCTAATGATTGCCCATATCGTATTTTGTATACCATTTGCATTCATGCCCATTCGCGCACGCCTTGCGAGTATGGACCCGACGTATCAAGAAGCAGGTAAGGATTTATACGCCAACGACTGGCAGGTATTTGTTTACATTACTTTGCCATTATTGAAGCCGGGAATTTTTGCTGGAGCAATCCTTGCTTTTATTATTTCCATAGACAACTTTATTATTTCGCTGATGGTTGCAGGCGCGGGGGCGACTACACTGCCTTTGTATATCTACAGCATGATCCGTTTGGGTGTTTCACCCGAAATCAATGCGGTTTCCACCGTATTATTTTTCATTTCCGTATCAGCTATTGCTGTATACTGGTTGGTTTCAAAACAAATAGAGGATAAAACTTATGTTCATTAAACACATCAAAAAAGCGTTAGTTCTAACCACCGCCACATTGTTTAGTGCTGGCGCATTTGCGCAGGGTGAATTATTTTTCTACAACTGGGTGGACTATACGCCACCTGCGCTGATCGACAAATTTGAACAGGAAACTGGCATTAAAGTCACCGTAGATACCTATGATACAAACGAAACCCTGTTGGCAAAACTAAAATCAGGTGCGACTGGTTATGATGTTGTTGTACCCACTCAACATTTTGTTACCATCATGATCGCCGAGAATATGCTGGAGAAAATTGATGTTAAAAACATGCCCAATTACGTGAATGTTGATGATCGCTGGAAAAACGCGGAATGGGACCCGAATCAGGACTTCTCGGCACCGTGGCAGATGGGTAACACGTCTTTTGCTATCAACATGGCAGGCTACCCCGGAGAGGGCAACTCGCTTGGAGAATTCTTCGAACCCGATGAATCCATGCGCGGTAAAGTGCAGGTTTTTCGCACTCCTGATGAGGTTATTCCCTTGGCGCAGATGTATCTCGGTTTATCATTATGCAATGAAAGTCCTGAAGATATGAGAAAAGTCCAAGAATTGTTACTCAAGCAAAAACCTTTTGTGAAAACCTATAATTCAGAGACAATGGTCGCCAACATCAGTAGCGGTGAAGTTGCCATGAGTAGCTTCTGGGATGGTTATTCCATGCGAACGCGCCTCAACAGCGGGTTAACAACACTAAAGTATGTCCACCCCAAAGAGGGAATGATCGGTTGGTTTGACAGCATGGTAGTCCCTAAAGGTGCGCCGAACAAAGCAAACGCCGAAAAATTCATAAACTTTATGATGGATGCGGAAAATGGGGCTGAACTATCCAATTCTAACCGTTACGCATCGCCTCTGCGCGCAGATGTGGTCGGTGCTTATCTGGACCCAGTGTTGAGTAGCGCTCCTGAACTCAATGTCGACCCTGCTGTACCTATCCATTTCAGTAAAACCTGTAGCAGCAAAGCGATTAAACTGGCTGATAAAGTTTGGACCAAGTTGCTGCAATAATTTCTAAAGCGTAAGATATGAAAGGGCGGCTTTTAGCCGTCCTTTATTTTGTTTTTTGCTCCTTCGATTTCCCGAGCACTTGGGTTCGCACGATAGGAGCACCACCGTGATAAATCGGTTAGCGGGTATTCTCTAATCGACCAAAATTTGAAGGTGCCAAAATCTTTGAAACTGCAAGACCATGCTAATGGCGACGGGACAACCAACTGGATAACATAACAATCACGGAGAATTTTAAATGCTGACCGTATATAGCCCAGATCATATTTTGCGTGATGCCAAGACCGAGTTGTACGGTGGCGAATTGGTTCGGCCATTTGAATGTCCGCAGCGGGTTCAATATGTGCTTGATCGAATCCATAGTGTTGGATTGGGGCGCGTCATTCCGCCCGAGAATTTCGGTATCAAGCCTATCCACAGAATCCATGATGCCGAATTCATTGAATTCCTGCAAACCTGCTGGGCGCAGTGGAAAGCTGAAGGATTCAATGGCGAAGCTATCCCGACATGCGTTCCGGCGCGTGGCATGCAACAACGGCTTCCAAAACATATTGATGGCAAGCTGGGCTACTATGCGATGGCCATGGAAACCTCTTTCAGCGAAGGCACTTGGGGTGCTGCTCAAACCAGCGTCAATGTTGCACTGACCGCACAGGCACAATTGAGTCAGGGTATGGATTCCGTTTTTGCCCTGTGCCGTCCACCCGGACATCATGCCGCTAGTGATTTATACGGTGGCTACTGCTTTATCAACAATGCAGCGGTAAGTGCCCAGGCGATGCTTGACCAAGGTGCCGAACGTGTCGCTATTCTCGATCTGGATTTTCATCACGGCAATGGCACTCAATCAATATTTTTTGATCGAGCCGATGTGTTGTTCGCATCACTGCATGGACATCCCGAAGATGCGTTCCCTCATTTTCTCGGCTACCCCGACGAAACCGGTGAATCGGATGGCGAGGGTTACAACCATAATTACCCGTTACGACCAAATACCCCATATGAAGTTTGGCGTGAAGCCCTACAGGATGCCTGTAAAAAAATCAAAGAATACGCTCCAGATGCGCTGGTGATATCCTTGGGAGTCGATACTTTTGAAGGCGATCCGATTTCATTTTTCAAGTTAAAAAGCGATGACTTCACACATTATGGCGCCATAATTGCCGGCCTTGGTCTACCCACTTTGTTCGTCATGGAAGGGGGCTATGCGGTAGAGGAAATCGGCATCAATACGGTAAATGTGCTGATCGGATTTGAGGGCGGATAAAATTGACTTTATTTTACATGGATGGCAAAGGGGATGGTTGTGCCAAAATTATGAGCGGACTCTAAATTATCAGACATGGAAGGTATAGGTGTGTTTGATTCACCTGTTCATATTATTTCAGAATGATTACTTTCCTTTTAATGGAGACCTTTGCACGAAAGCCATTTCACCTCCATGCTGCGTTAAAAATGGTCTCACTCGGTCATTTATAAGCATAAACTCCCTTATTCCGTGCAAAGGTCTTTAATGGTAATGCGTCACCAATATCCAGGAAGTCCAGTTCCCGAGCATAGCGATGTCCAGCATAGGTAGCCCAGGCAATGGGTTGGGGTATTAGCATCACCGATAACTTTAAACCGTAGTCGGCGAAGCGGTTTCAGAAGCCCTTGAGGAAGCGCTGATTACCCGCAATAAAAACACCCTTTATCATGTCGAAAACAATATCCCGGTTATGCTTGAAGCTCAGGGTATCGCAACCCGCCAAATAGCGGGCGGGTTGCGTCGCTCCGACTAATACCCTGTTTACTGTCTGGTGCTAATGAATCAAGGTGATTTTGCAGCTACCCGCACCACTGCAGATACGATTAAGGCACTGACTATGCCGCTGAGCAGGCCTGTGCTATGTGCCGTGTTGGCGATATCCAGCCCAAACAGTTTTTCGAGTATTCCCGACCAGCAAAGTAAAAACCAGCCCAACATCAATTTAATGATTGCCGGGTTCAGACGTACTCCGAAAGCCGGATTGCTCATGCCCTGTATCCAGACATAGCCGAAATAGCCATAAATAACCCCAGACATGCCGCCAAACATGGGGCCAGAAACAAAATACTGCGCCAGATTAGAGACGACACTAACCACCAATGTCAGCAACCCTAACATTGCCATTCCCTGCCGCCATTCAATCAGCCGCCCCAGCTCCCAGATCCATAACATATTGAAAACAATGTGAAAAATACTGAAGTGCAGAAACATCGGGGTAAACAAACGCCAGTATTGACCGTCAAAAATTTCCGGCAACATCGGTCTAATGTATTCAGAAATGAGTAACGGCGCAATGATGCTTTGCGGGCTAATCAGATTCATCAGTAAATACACCAGTACCGATACCGTGAGTATAGCCATAGTCAGTGGCGGACGCTTGGGCATCATCGCTGCATCTCAATACGATCACTGTCGCCCAGCACCACCTGCCTGCCATCCAGTGTCACGAAATGTCTGCCCTTGATGGATTTCTGTCTGGCTTGATAGAGCGTACTCGCACCGTCTTCGGCAATCACCCGAATAGTGATAATTCGATTGTCAGATTGGTAGTTGATAACAAAAAGGCTAATGGATATCGCCAGCAGAACACCAAGAATAATATAAGCAACAGTACGGGTGGACAATGACCGCGACTCACTAATCGGCTCGGGGGCTTGTTGTGGGGCTTGGTTAGGTGAGCGGTTGGTCGATGAGGTGTTGGGGTTGCTACGTCTGTTAGCAAAAACCAGTGCCACCACGACAATCACCACCAGCGTCAATAAAATCTTGCTCAGCATACCCTTAGGCTATGCTTTTTGACACATAATCGCCCGGCGGTAATTGCAGATAATAACCGGCAATATCGAGCTGACGCATCACCTCCTCGACCTCGGCATGATGCAGATGGCGTTCTTTGGTTAGCGTTATATCCAGCACAAAAACCAGTTCGCCGAGCAACTGTAAAAGAGCTTGTGGGACACGCTCAAAATTATCTTTGGCAGTGAGGTAAAGATAGGTGTTTTGTTTGCGGACACCTTTGTATATCCAAGTATGCATAAGTGCGATTCTACCTGAGAACACCCTTCTGCGTGATCGCAAACACCACGAAAAACCCATTATTCGATAGTCCTTTGTTTTTTTCATAACCTTGGATACACTTTGTTCTACCCTTTATTTTCCCCGCTATTATCAAGGCGCATCAAGTCGCGCTTGTCTTCGTATGTTCTGGCAGATGGGTGGCAATATCAGGAAAAATAACCAACAGGACGACCATCAACCTAAATGGTTTAACAACAACCCCACCCGAATATGCGCCTTACTATTGAGCGCGTAGGCAAGGGCAAAGAAAGTGGATTCTGCCATGCAATAGCCCGCATAATTGATCGCGCCGATGAAGATACCGCCGCCTCAGCGCAACACCATCTGCGCGATAATAATGAGTGTCTGGGTTCAGATAGAAGTGAGACTTCTTAAAGTGTAAAAATCGGGTAGTCTGTGAGTTGTTAAATCCACAGGAGACTACCCGATGCAGATCAAAAGCCTGCGAATAAAATCATACAAGAGTTGGCCCATTAATGATACCTCTAGCGCAGAGGCTATCAAACGTTTAAAGAAGCTGGAACTCTACGATCAGTTCAAGACCGAAGGCTGTTCAAGTGCGACCTGCTTAATAGCCATAGACTGGTCTAAAGCCACCTATTACCGTTGGCGATCACGCTATCAACAGCAGGAGCAACAAGTTCAACACCTCAGGTTACGCTTTCCCTTGTGGGGTAAGCGCAAAATCTGGAAAGTGCTGAGCCGTGATCAGGGTTTTACACTGAGCATCAGCACTGTGGGTCGCATACTGAAAAAGCTGCTCCGACTGAACCGCATTAAGCCCGTCGCCTTCTACTTTGGACAAATAAAGCCAAAACGTCGTCGTCCGTTTAAGCACCACGCCAGGCGCTGGAAATACAGCATGAACGCCAGGCAGCCTGGCGAGCTAATGCAGGTTGATCCTATGAGTGTCAGCTTTACCGAAGGCTTTGCTCTCAAACAGTTTAAAGCCACCTGCCTGGTCACTGGTACCACCATCATGCGCACCTACAGTAGCGCCAGCAGCCGCAATGCTAGGCGTTTCCTTGACTATCTGATCGCACAGCTACCTTACGCTCTGTTCTCTGTTCAGGTGGATGGCGGCAGTGAGTTCAGGGATGAGTTTGAATCGGCTTGCAAGGCTCTGGGCATACCCCTGTTCGTGCTACCACCCAGAAAGCCCAAATGGAACGGCTGTGTTGAGCGAGCCAACGGTACAACACGTTATGAGTTCTATCCGTTTTACGAGGGCAGTTTGACGGTTGCTGCGGTGAATAAAGCGTTGGCGGACTATCAACAATACTACAATCATTATCGACCCCATGATGGGGTAGGTTTAGAAACACCAATAAGTTATTATCAGAAACTCGTACAGGCAACCTGATTTGTCTCACAGCTACTGAACCCGGACACCTAGACACCCTATAATAGGAAATAACACCAAAATTGGTTCTTTTTCTAAGATATTTGGGAAAATACATATAGGAGACAATGTGTTCATAGGAGCAGATTGCACAATAACTGAAGATGTAATGTCAAACAGCAGAGTTGTAAACAAGCAATCTAATCATGGTAACAATATTTTATAATAGGCTTAGTTATGAGGAAAACAAATAAACTTTATTATTCACATCAGCATGTGAAAGAAATTCAAGCTAAAATAGTTAATATATACAAGAAATCTAAAACTATTGAGCTAGATAGAACTATTGCTTATCCAGAAGGAGGTGGTCAGGAGTCTGACAAATGTTTTATTGAGCATATTAAAACAGGGAATATTTTTCCAATTGAACATGTAAAAAGAATTTATGGTCGAGATATAAAAATCAACGAATCTCACTATGTAAATGTAGATGGTATTATTTTACACCAAATCTCTCGTGAGAATGATTTATCACTTGATAAAATTGACGAAGGAGACACAGTAAAAATTGAGATAAATACGCTGTTGAGGGAAAAACTGACAACATCTCATAGTGCTTCCCATTTGCTATATGTTGCAATAAAAAAAATCAGGAATGATGCTATAGCAGGAACAATTGGCTGCCATATTAAAGAAGGGCAAGCACGATTTGATTTTAGAGTTGATCATCGTTTTTCTGAACAAGAAATAAAAAACATTGAAGCCGTATCAAACGAATTTATTCAGAACGATTACAAAATAAGGGTGTATCCAAGCGAAAAACATCCTGATGCAAGGTTTTGGGAGTGTCAAAACAATATTATTCCCTGTGGTGGTACTCACCTCAAAAAGACGGGTACAATTGGTTTTTTGAAAGTTAAGAGAAAAAATATAGGGAAAGGTAAAGAGCGCATTATCTGCATACTTGAAAATCCATCTTATAATATTGAACAGTATGTAGGGTCTCCTGACCTATGAGTACCTTAGTAAAGCTACCTAGTGATCTGCCCCCACCCGAATATGCGCCTTACTATTGAGCGCGTAGGCAAGGGCAAAGAAAGTGGATTCTGCCATGCAATAGCCCGCATAATTGATCGCGCCGATGAAGATACCGCCGACTCAGCGCAACACCATCTGCGCGATAATAATGAGCAGAAACAGCGCCGCCACAAAACCACTTAATTGGTAATAGCATCCAACGCTTTTCTCAGCGGATGAGGCGTTTTTGGCACTAATCCTGATTGTTGTGAGGGTGCGGGCATCACTCGCTATGGCAGGCGCACATCCTGTCAATGCTGATTATCGCGTCTTAAAATCATTGACGATAGCTTGACCTTGCGTCCCCGCTTTCCTAATCCATGATGCAGTCATCGCCGCACCAATCTGTTTAAGCTCCGCCGCCAGTTGTTCGCCGGCGGATTGTACTTTCATACCGTTTGCAGCGAGTTGCGCCGAATGCCAGTTCATCAGTTGTTCAGATTTTGCGGTACCGGCAATCTCTGCCATCAGTGCCACGCCGCTGACGATATTTCGGGTTGCTTGATCGAGTGCGTTCCATGCCGTTTTGTTGACAAAAACATAATTTCTCGGCATCCATCCCTGCACATCATAGAAATAGCCCAGATGCTCCCAGACCTTGCGGTCATAACCGGTGCTACTGGAAGAAACAAACGCTTCGGCGACACCAGTTACCAATGCCTGCACCAGTTCTGCCGCCTCAATCTGAACCGGGTTCATACCCATCAGCTCCGCCAATTGGTTAGTTGCGGCGTTATAGCTGCGAAACTTAATGCCCTTGACATCGGCTATGCTGTCAACCGCCTTATTGAAATAAAATCCCTGCGCTGGCCACGGCACCGAATACAGTAAAATCAGATTTTGTTGCTGTAGCAGTTTGTTGAGTTTCGGCTTGATGACTTTCCACAAGGCGGTGGATTCCGCATAGGAAGTCGCCAGAAAGGGAATGCTATCAGCACCAAACAAGGCGTTTTCGTTTTCGTGAGCCGAAAGCAATCGTTCACCCACTGACACTTGTCCGGTCTGTACCGCGTGTTTAATTTCATTGCCCTTGAACAGCGAGCCACCACCGTGAATAATAATCTCAAGTTTGCCACCAGTTGCCAGCTTGACGGCTTCGGCAAAGGCTTTAGCGTTTTGGGTATGAAAGTTACTGTCCGAATATGCCATTGGCATATCCCATTTTTCGGCATGCGCGATGCTCACCAAAATCATCGAGGTTAAAACCATTAACGCGAAAATCGCAGAGATATGTTTTAAGTTTGTATGACGCATATTTGTTTTCCTGATTGGATTGTGATGGTGACCTCCGGAGCAGTCATTGCGACGAGCCGCCGACCGTGCCAGTAGTGCCACGATACGCGGCTTCCGTCTGGAAAAAGGAGAACTATTAATGTTTTTTGCAGAAACAGAGCTATTATGACTGAACAAGAAAGATAGCATATTTACCGCATAAACAGACAACAAAATTCATTAACACACATTGCCCACAATATAGACAGAATGCTCAACCGGCGCTCGTCAACTTAAACACCATGCGTAACAGCACCGCGTCGTTTGGCAGCATGGGTTGTGGATTCGCGTCGCTAAAAACACTGCTTTTTTTGTCTCAGTTATGCTTTAATCCAGACAACATAACTATCCGAGTCAGTATAAAATTATGAGTACAAAAACAATCATCAGCACAAACAACGCACCGGCGGCCATTGGTCCGTATTCTCAAGCGGTCAGGGTCGGTAATCGCGTCTATATTGCGGGGCAAATTCCACTCGATCCGAAAACGATGGCAGTAGTGGATGAATCTTTTGAGGCGGCAGCCAATCAGGTCTTTCAAAATCTGCAAGCCATTGCTGACGCTGCTGGCGGGTCATTGACCGATGTAGTTAAGCTGAATATATCGTTGACCGATCTTGGCAATTTTGTCGCTGTCAATGAGGTCATGATACGTTATTTTAGCGAACCCTATCCAGCGCGTGCCGCGGTCGGCGTTGCCGCTCTGCCCAAGGGTGTTGACATTGAAGTTGAGGCTATTTTGGAGCTTGCCTGACCCGCTGCTGAGCATTCCTCTGACCGCTTGACCCGCACTTAATTCACCATCGGATATTCCCCGACACCATCCCAATCGGGACTATAAAATCAGGACTGTAACATAAATTCACCCTCTACCCATTGCATAAAACACCCCCTGCAAAACCTTGCTGGTGTTGGTCCGCGGCTCGCCAAAAAACTGGAAAAAATCGGTATCTTTACGCCCACAGATTTGTTATTCCATCTGCCTCTGAGATATCAGGACCGAACCCGACTGACGCCGATTGCCTCTCTCAAGGTCGGGTTTGATGCGGTTATTCTTGGGCAAGTTGATGATGTGGATATTCGCTTTGGCAGACGCCGAAGTTTGTATGTCAAGGTGAGCGATCAGTCGGGTGCAGTACGACTGCGGTTCTTCTATTTTAGTCATACGCAACAACAGGGTTTCAAAGCGGGAAGCTGGGTACAGTGTTTTGGTGAAATTCGCCGTGGCAGTCATACCCTTGAAATGGTTCATCCGGAATACAAGATATTTCAGCAACAGCCGAAGCTAATGATGGCAGAATCACTAACCGCAGTTTATCCAAGTACCGAAGGGGTAACGCCAGCGACCATGAGAAAGCTGGTTGATCAGGCTCTCGCTCGGCATCTGCATAATCTCAAGGAGATTCTACCGGCAAACGTACAAAATGAGTTTGGCTTACTCCCGCTTGGTGAGGCACTTTTAACCACACATCGCCCTCGCCCCGATGCCGATACCGAAGCGTTACTGAACGGCACCCACGTTGCCCAGCAACGCCTTGCCTTAGAAGAACTACTCGCGCACCATCTCGCATTAAACCGATTACGCCAAAACCGCTGTCGGGAATGTGCGCCAAAAATTGTCGCCTGCGCACGCTCATGGAAGTGCCTGCTCAACATGTTAGATTTTGCGCTGACAGCAGCGCAAAAGCGGGTGATTAAAGAACTTTCTGGAGATATGCTCAAGGGGCGACCGATGTTGCGCTTGTTACAAGGTGATGTCGGTTCAGGAAAAACTATTGTCGTTGCCGCAGCGGCATTACATGCCATTGACAGCGGTTTTCAAGTCGCCCTGATGGCACCGACCGAACTCCTTGCCGAACAGCATCGCAAAACCTTCCATAGCTGGTTTGACCAGCTCGGCATTGAAATAAAATGGCTTGCCGGCAAGCTGAGCGCGGCAAATCGACGCAATGCACTGGCACGAATCAGCTCTGGCGAGGCAAAAATGATTATCGGAACCCATGCCTTGTTTCAGGCACAGGTCGAGTTTAATGCGCTGGGGCTGATGATTATTGATGAACAACACCGATTTGGTGTTGATCAGCGGTTGGCATTGCGCAGCAAAAGTAATCTTGAACATGCCGTGCCGCATCAGATTATTATGAGTGCGACACCGATTCCGCGCTCACTTGCCATGATATTCTATGCCGATCTGGATGTATCCAGTATTGATGAATTGCCCCCTGGACGCAAACCGGTCAACACCGTGGTATTGCCCAGCACGCGCCGCGAGGAAGTCGCTAACCGCATCCGTCTGCTCTGCCAATCCGGTCAACAGGCATACTGGGTTTGCCCGTTGATAGAGGAATCAGAAAAATTACAGGCGCAGGCGGCTACCGAAACCCATACCATTCTAAAAACACTGCTACCCGAACTTACTGTTGAATTGATTCACGGACGGTTAAAAAGCAAGGACAAGGAGTCGATTATGCAATGCTTTAGTGACGGACATATTGACTTGCTGGTATCAACCACAGTCATCGAGGTCGGCGTTGATGTCGCCAATGCCACTTTAATGATAATTGAAAATGCCGAACGGCTGGGTCTCGCGCAATTACACCAATTGCGTGGTCGGGTCGGTCGTGGTGCCGATCAAGCCACTTGCGTGTTAATGTACCAAACGCCGCTCAGTATGTTGGCAAAGGAGCGATTAGGCATTTTACGCGATAGCAACGATGGCTTTAGCATCGCACAAAAAGATCTGGAGCAGCGCGGGCATGGGGAGTTACTGGGAACCCGTCAAACCGGATTGCAACAATTACGCATCGCTGACCTTGGGCGTGATAAATGCCTACTCCCCCAAATCGAGAAAATTGCCAGAAAATTGCAACAAGATCATCCGCAGCTTATTCAACCCCTGATCGCAAGATGGATTACCGATAGCGAGCAATATGCCCATGTTTAAGCTAATGACAAACTATTTGCCAAACTATTTGTGCCCTGCAACTGATGCGGATGGATCGTCCTATTGGTACTTTCCTTCTGCTTTGACCGACCTTGTGCATTATGACAGCAGACGAAATCTGGAGCGACGAAATCTGGACACCCAGACTGTGCATGAAATTCATTCGCTCATGAAAAACATGGCTTAACGATTAAAGGTATCTGATGAAAAACTATTCGGCCTATCTGCAACTGATGCGGATGGATCGTCCTATTGGTACTTTCCTTCTGCTTTGACCGACCTTGTGCATTATGACAGCAGACGAAATCTGGAGCGACGAAATCTGGACACCCAGACTGTGCATGAAATTCATTCGCTCATGAACGAAATCTGGACACCCAGACTGTGCATGAAATTCATTCGCTCATGAAAAACACGGCTTAACGATTAAAAGTATCTGATGAAAAACTATTCGGCCTATCTGCAACTGATGCGGATGGATCGTCCTATTGGTACCTTCCTTTTGCTTTGGCCGACCTTATGGGCATTGTGGCTGGCAGGAAACGGGCGACCTAATCCAACTATTGTTGTGATTTTTATTGTGGCGACCATCGTCATGCGTGCTGCTGGCTGTGTTATTAACGACTATGCCGACCGCAATCTCGATCCGCATGTAAAACGCACCCGCAATCGCCCGCTTGCCAGTGGGGTGTTGACTGGCAGACAGGCAATGGGGTTGTTTACGCTATTGATTGGGCTTGCACTGGCCTTGCTTTTACAGCTAAATCTGTTGTCTTTTTGGGTCGCGATAGTGGCCGTATTACTGACCATACTCTATCCGTTTAGCAAACGCTTCACCCATCTGCCACAATGTCTTTTAGGGCTGACTTTCTCCATGGGTATCCCTATGGCTTATGCGGCTCTCACCAACGCTTTTGTCTTTGAAACATGGCTATTATTTAGCGCAAGTTTCCTGTGGATTATCGCCTACGATACCCAGTATGCCATGGTCGATCGTGATGACGATCTGTTGATAGGGGTTAAATCAACGGCGATTTTATTTGGTCGATTTGATAACCTGATAATCGGCTTGTTGCATACTGCAGCCATTGCAATATTAGCGATACTTGGCTGTCTCAATCAGCTAACATGGCATTTTTATCTCGGTTTGGCTCTGGCAGCAGGACTGGCGATATACCAGCAATATCTTTGCAAAGATCGGATTCGGGAACATTGTTTGCGTGCGTTTCTCAATAATAATTGGATTGGCGCATTGGTATTTTTCGGAATAGTGTTAGGATTGACATCATCCAATATTCTTTCACAATGACCGACATTAGCAGCATAAAATTCTGTCCCCACTGTGGCAACAGGGTGACCCTGACTATCCCAGCAGGAGACAATCGGCAACGTCATGTCTGCACCCACTGTGCTGAAATCCAGTATCAGAACCCGAAAATTGTTTCGGGTTGCATTGCTATTTGGGGGAAGCGTATATTGCTGTGCCGCCGCGCTATTGAACCCCGCAGGGGATACTGGACGATACCCGCCGGGTTTCTTGAAAACGGTGAAACCATTGAGGAAGGTGCCACTCGGGAAACTCGAGAGGAAGCCTGTGCGGAAGTGATCGACCCGCATTTATACCAGATTTATAATCTTCCTCGTATTGCTCAGGTCTATACCTTGTTTCGCGCTCAACTGCACAGTCCCGACTTTGCTGTCGGCGAGGAAAGCCTTGACGTTCAATTAGTGGCAGAGCAAGACATACCCTGGGACAATATGGCGTTCAAAGTGGTTCACAATACCTTGTTGCGGTTTTTGTCAGAACGCCGTACTGGTAAATTCAATATCATGGTTGACCGTATCGGTTAGACCTTTTTCAGCGTTTGTAATTGAGAATGTTTTAGAGCTACACAGATTCGGCGGGTTAAGTGGTTGATTACACGTTGATTGTATTTTCAAAAATAACGGCATAATCATTAGAACTTGCAATAAGTTATTCACAAACCAGAAAGCTCCGCACCGTGAAAGTTTAATTTAGCTTATTTGTCTGTTTAACAAATTTAAATAAGTATATAACCATCTGTTTTATATGAATTATTCCATATTTTTCTTGTTTTTATCTCATCTGCGCCCAATACCGTGAAAAGCGTTTGCAGGCAACAACTGACACGACTTATGCACAAAGTTATCCACAAAATCTGTGAGTAATTCGGCGCCGCTATTTCAGCTTCAGATTGCCGTTCCAGTTCCAGTCAGGCAGGTTTATAACTATCTGGCCGAGCAACAGATTGCGCCGGGCACTCGGGTTGTTGTCCCATTCGGAAGGCGAAAGTTAATCGGTATAGTCGTCTCCAATCACTGCCCCTCAACCGATTTCAAACTTAAATTAATTGAACAGGTGTTAGATCGGGAATGCTGCATCGGCGTAAACATGCTTAAATTGTTGCAGTGGGCATCCGCATACTATCATCACCCGCTAGGAGAAGTCCTCAATACCGCTTTGCCCGGCAGATTGCGCCGACCTAACTTGCTGGAAAGTCCGGCGGCAGAAATAGCATATCGTTGCATAGCCACGCTCAATCACGCCAGCACAGGACCCTCTCTGGCACGCGCCCCGCGGCAACGCGCTCTATTTAAACGAATTTACGCTGCTGGCTGGATGACCACGCAACAAATCAAAGCACTATCCGGGGATGACAGCGGACTCAATACACAACGGCTATTGAGCGCACTCATTGACAAAGGTTTATTGGAAAGCCGCAGACACAGCGAGGCAGCGGTTGCCACGCATAAACCGTTTCAGGATAATTTGACCGAACAGCAACGACTGGCAATAAATACCGTAACCGCATCTCTTGAGAAATTTTCCGCCTTTGTCCTGCACGGCATTACCGGCAGTGGCAAAACCGAGGTGTACCTGCATATCACCCAAGTGTGCATTGAGAAAGGTCAGCAGGCAATGATATTGGTGCCGGAAATTGCCCTGACCCCGCAGTTGGTGGGGAGATTTACCGACAAATTTGGTCATAGCGTCTATGTGATTCATTCAAGCATGACCGACCCGCAACGCTATCAAAGCTGGTGGCAAGCCCGAGCAGGCAACGCCACTGTCGTTCTTGGCACCCGTTCAGCTATTTTTACCCCGATGAAAAACCCCGGGATAATCATTGTTGATGAAGAACATGATCTGTCATATAAACAGCAACGCGGCTTCCGCTACCATGCACGCGATTTGGCAATAAAACGCGCCAGTCTTGAAGGCATACCGATTGTGCTGGGTTCGGCAACTCCCTCAATGGAATCCATCAACAACCTGTCATCAGGTCGTTATCAACGGCTCACCCTGAGCCACCGCATCGGTGCCGCTAAACTACCCGATATTGAATTGGTCGATTTGAAAGTATTTCCGCTATATGAAGGCCTGTCCGCACCGCTGCTTGAAGCAATCAGCCATACTCTGAAACAACAACAACAGACCATCTTATACATAAATCGCCGAGGCTTTGCCCCGATTGCTCAATGTTACGTCTGTGCCTGGCAGGTAAGCTGTAACCGCTGCGATGCCTTCCTGACATTCCATAAAAAAACCAACACATTTCGCTGTCATCATTGTGGCAAAATCATCCAAGCGCAAGCGCATTGTCAGCAATGTCAGCGCACGCTGTCTTATAGCGGAACAGGTACCCAACGCATTGAAAAAATGCTAATCAAACAATTCCCCCAAGCCCGAATTAGCCGCTTTGATCGTGATGAGATTACCACCCAAAAGAAACTTGAACAGGCCTTGCAACAGATCAATGAGGGCAAGGTAGATATTATTGTCGGCACGCAATTTATTGCCAAAGGGCATGATTTTCCCCGAGTTACGCTGGTCGGCGTGATTGACCCTGATCAAGGATTGTACAGCGTTGATTTTCGTGCGCCTGAATATCTTTTCCAACAACTTGTTCAGGTCGCCGGTCGCGCTGGTCGTAGCAAAACCGCGGGGTGGTCGGGGCGAGTTATTATTCAAACTGCCCACACCAGCAATCCTTACTTGGCTTTGATTCGAGAGCATAATTTTGATCAGTTTTACCACTATTGTCGCAAAGAACGTGAATTGGTCGGGCTACCGCCATTTGCGCATATTGCCCTGTGGCGAGCCGAATCCACCCGTGCCCAAGCTAGCCTGCAATTCCTACAATTTGTCAGCCAGTGTGGACATAAAATTCTAGCACGCAGAGCCATCAAGGGCATCACCATAATGGATCCGATAAGTTCGCCGATGGAAAAACGCGCCGGCAAGTTTCGCGCCCAATTATTGCTCAAAGCAGAACAAAGAAAACCGCTACACCGATTGCTTAACCATTGGTTAAAGGACATTGAAAACGCACCGGCAAGCCGCAAAGTGCGCTGGTCAATTGATATTGACCCGATGGAAATGTTTTAGCGATGACCGACCCATGATTAGCTCTCCATGCCCCAACTGCGCCGCTCCCTCTGCCATGCAGGAGTCGAAAAATGGCGGGGTTATAACCGATAATACGGTGTACTTGGCTACGGTTGCCGACGCGGTGCGCGCTCCATACTAATCCGTCTGTATCACAATCTTATTGCTATAATGTGAGGCCTTTGCACGAAAGCCATTCACCTACATGCTACGTTAAAATCGTACTCAATCGGTCATTTATAAGCATAAACTCCCTCATTCCGTGCGTTTTTGCCTGGCCTGAAAGCGAAATCATCTTCCGTGCAAAGGTCTCAATGTACAATTCATAACTCGTCATTGACAACACAACCATGCCCAAGACAATAACCCTTACCCAATCTGATGATTGGCGTATCCATGTCCGCGATGGTGAAATGCTGGTACGGGTTATTCTCTACACCACCGCACAATTTGGACGGGCACTGATTATGCCCAATCTCGTCCCCCCGATTCGTACCGTACAACAGGCACTCGCATACCGCAAAACCATCTTATCTGTACTGCCTACCCATACTTAAAACGGGAGTCTCACCGCCAGTCTCTGGTTGCCGCTACAACCAGCGGTGATCCATCATTTTTGCTGGGCAACGATAGTACACCGCATAGCCTGAGTAGCAAGCAAAGCGTATGAGGTTGTGCTGGAATATTTTCGGCGTATGTAGCTATTGAACTTTATGCCCAAGTTTTTGCCGACACGGCATGTCTGCATAAACCTGAAGGTTTTGTCGGCCATTTTGGTGCTGATTTCTACCAACTTGAGTGCAATCCGGTAACCATTACGCTCACTAACAAAGCAAAGTTTATTCCGGAAAGTATCGGCAAAATGCAGGGGCCGATTACCACAACCAATGATGAGCTGATAATTCCGCCGATGGCAGGCGAAACTCCCGCCTGGTCATTAAGCGAATCTTCAGCTCAATAGCCTCTGTCGTCCCAAACAGGCTCCAGTTCAAACTCACACCTAGAGTTGTTGCTCCAAAAGCGTGATTTCAGCATCACTTCTGAGTAATATGCGGAATTGATTAAACATGGCAATACCGTCCCGATCTAACAATTGTTGCTGTACCATAGTACGTTGCGAATCATCCGTTGTTGCCGATGCAGCGATCTCTACCTGTTCAAGCGCAATCAGCACGTGGTCGCCATTATCAAGGACTGCTGTAGCAAACTGAACCTCACCCTGTTTTGGTGCAGGCAGTGCAAACACGATATCCCCCAACTTAGCCAGCTCTTGCGGAATTTCAGATTTTTGACTGGGTAATGTTAAAGCCTCCAGAGCTTGCTGCCGAATCAAGTCCTTCCAGCTTGCTTGATTTTGCACGGACGATTTCAGCGAGCTCAACAAGTCCTGACTGACTTTTTGTAATTTGGTGCGGGATTTTTCAAACTTGATTGTTTCAATAATCTCGTTTTTAATCTCCTCAAAAGGTTTTGAGTGCGCCACCTCATAGGCTGATTTTTGTAGCGCGATCAACTTGTCAAAGCCGATTTCGATGGCAGGACTCACCAGATTTTCAGTGAGTACGTCTTCGGCAAAGGCGGCCCGCCTGATTATGGCATCTTCGGCAATATCGCTACCCTGAGATGCCGTAAACCAATCGCTGGATTGAATCGGCAAACCCATTTCATCTGCCGCAGTGGTCAAGTTATCAGGGTCTTCAAATACCAGATTCTTGAATGATTCCGAAAGCTCGGCAAACAACCTCTCGGCGTGCAATTTTACCGTGGCTTCTAAAACCTGATCCCGCACCTGATCAAGGGTCTGTTGATGTTCGTCTGACAAGGATGTTAATTTGATGATGTGATAGCCGAACTGCGACTCAATCGGACCTTTGATTTCGCCCTCAATCATTTCAAAAACCGCATCTTCAAATGGCTTGACCATTTGCCCTCTGACGATAACCCCCAAGTCCCCACCATTGCCCTTGGAACCCGGGTCGTCCGAATACTGTTGTGCCAAAGCAGAAAAATCTTCGCCCTGATTTGCCTTCTCCAGAATGTCGTGTGCTAATTCAAGCCTATTCTGCTTCTCTTCCGCGCTGACTGACTGACCGACATCAATCAAAATATGGCTGGCTGTACGACTCCTAGCTTGTTTGTATTGTTCTTTGGTGTCCTCATATAACGCGCTGATGTCTTCTGCGCTTGGACTGATGGATGGTGATAGAGACGCAACAGAGAGTTCAATATAATTAACCTTTATTCTCGATTCGGTTTGAAAGCGGTCGATATTTTTTTCATAATAGGCTTGAGCATCGGCATCGGTTACATCAAATTCCTGTCCAAATTTATTGGCTTTTAATAGCGCATATTGTGCGACTCGACGTTGCTGATCAAGGCGCAAAATTTGATCCCGTTCCATTTCAGTAAAAAAAGCCGAATCGGCAATACCTGCTCTGAGTTGATTCACTGCACCATTTTGCCTTTGTAATTGTTCAAAGCCCTGAACCGACAATCTATTCGTGCTCAACAGTTGTAGATAGCGAGCTTGACTAAACTTTCCGTCTTCAAGAAACTCGGGTGTTGTTTGAATTATTTCTTTTAACTGTGTATCGGAAATACGAAAATTTTGCTCGGCTAGAAATTGTGCCAAAAGTCGCCTATTGATCAAACTCTCAATCACCTGCGTCTTAACATTTAAGCTGTCTAATAACGCTGGATCAAAATCATTGCCAAAACGATCAATCAAGGCACGTCGCTGCGTTGAAAGTTCCTGTTGATAAGCATTATTAGAAATCTCTTCGCCATTGACGGTTGCCACGACGATCTCATTTTCGCCCTGAAAATAGGAGTTAATCCCCCACAGTGCAAAAGGGATGGTAATCAGAATAACGATTACCCAGGCAAGCCAGCCTGTTGCACGTTCGCGTATTGCGGTTAGCATTGGTGTTCCCCGAAAGCCATCTAAATTATTCAAAAACTAAAAGCAAGACCGATTTTAGCATAACCCGGTATGCTACTCCGTCAACGGCAATATCTTGCTACGCTAACAAATGTGTAAACTATACGTAACGATCAACAATATGCTCCTGCGGGTGATAGACAGGAAGTGCAAACAATGCATCGCTACATGGATGTAGCTTATTAGATCAATGCAGGAGCAATTGCCGAGGAGCCTTGCCATTACGGCCGTGTAAACACGTCAACAAAATGCGAGAGGTTAGTCTCGCATTTTTATGGTTGGCGGAGCGGACGGGACTCGAACCCGCGACCCCCGGCGTGACAGGCCGGTATTCTAACCAACTGAACTACCGCTCCTTAAACATGGTGGGCGCTGCAGGGATCGAACCTGCGACCCTCGCCTTGTAAGGGCGATGCTCTACCGGCTGAGCTAAGCGCCCAAGCAAAGGGATGAGCTAGTTGACGGCGTCCTTGAGTCCTTTTCCGGCTTTGAATTTTGGCGCGCGCGAAGCGGCAATTTGAATGGTTTCCCCAGTGCGCGGATTGCGCCCAGTTCGAGCCGCTCTGTCAGAAATAGAGAATGTGCCAAACCCAATCAAAGAGACCGTGTCTTCTCTTGATAATGCACCTTCAATAGTAGAAAAAACAGCATCGACTGCATTGCCTGCATCGGATTTAGATATAGCTGCGCGTGCTGCTACAGCATCAATTAATTCTGTTTTATTCATATTTTGGTTTCCTCAGTTAATTAAAATAAATTTATAAATAGTTGGTGCAGAACCTTAGACACTCTGTCGAAATTGTATCGACTATCGCAATTTTGTCCGCGTCCCTGATGAGTACGAAATAGGGTAACCCATTTACGCACCATTGTCTTAGCCACTGGTGGTTATACCCGTCGGGCGCAATCATAATAAAAATAATGCCCGAAAAGCAACACCTTTTTAGTGTCTGTCAGGCTTTATTTCGCTTGCAATTTACTGCAAAATAGCTTCCATATTGAATGGAAATTGTCGGCACTTGACCTCCTAATGCTATGTTACAGGTAAGCCAATTTTCGTAACAACTTGATCTTTAACAACTTTCATAATCCTTAGCGATAACGCGATTTTAGCCCTTTAGCTGGAGCGGGTGTGGCTTAATGCGCCGTTAGCCCAGACTGGACATCATCCGTTTTATTCGGTTTGTTGTTTTCTGAGCGGCTATCGTCGCTGATATTCTCCTCCTGCACGGCTTCGGGCATCCGTTCAAGCGCGAGTTCAATCACTTCATCTATCCATTTTACCGGCTTTATCTCTAAATCCCGCCGAATTTTTTCTGCAATCTCCTGCAAATCACGCACATTTTCATCAGGAATGATGACCCGTTTTATTCCCGCACGATGTGCTGCCAAAAGTTTCTCCTTGAGTCCGCCAATCGACAAAACCTCTCCTCTAAGGGTAATCTCACCCGTCATCGCCACCGTTGACAACGCTGGAATTCCAGTCAATGCCGAGATAATGGCAGTACACATTCCAATCCCTGCGCTGGGACCATCTTTAGGGGTCGCTCCCTCAGGAACATGAACATGAATATCTTCTTTGGCATAGAAATCCCGGTTAATTCCCCATTGCCGACTGCGATTACGGACAACACTGATTGCGGCAGAAATAGATTCCTGCATGACCTTCCCCAACTTGCCCGTATAAACGTGCTTGCCCTTGCCCGGCATAACAACGGCTTCAATAGTCAGCAACTCTCCACCAAACTCGGTCCACGCCAGCCCCGCAACCTGACCTGCCTTATTTTCTTTTTCTGCTGGGTTTCTACGAAACCGTTGTACACCCAGATATTGCTCCAAACATGTCGGGGTAACCTTTACTTTCCCTAAGGTTTTATCCAGCAATAACTGCTTCACAATTTTTCTATAAATTTTTGAAATTTCTCTTTCAAGGTTACGAACTCCCGCTTCTCGGGTATAAGATGCGATTATTTCTTTAATGGAATCGTCGTTTAAATCAATTTCACTTTCCTTTAAGCCGTTATTTTTTCTTTGTTTGGGAATCAAATAACGCTGGGCAATTTCCTGTTTTTCTTCGTCGGTATATCCTGAAATTCGTATCACTTCCATACGATCCAGTAGCGGGTCTGGTATGTTTAACGTATTTGCCGTTGCAATAAACATTACGTCGGATAAATCGTAACCGACTTCCAGATAATGATCATCAAATTTATCGTTTTGCTCCGGGTCAAGCACTTCCAGTAATGCCGAGGACGGATCGCCACGAAAATCCATTGACATCTTATCCACCTCATCGAGCATGAACAATGGATTTTTTGTTTTTGCCTTCGCCAGATTTTGGATAATCTTGCCGGGCATAGAGCCGATATAGGTTTTACGATGTCCGCGAATTTCTGCTTCGTCCCGAACCCCGCCCAAAGACATCCGGATGAATTTCCTATTGGTCGCACGCGCAATAGATTCCCCCAACGAGGTCTTGCCCACCCCGGGCGGTCCCACCAGACATAAAATGGCGGCTTTGGATTTTTTAACCCGCTTTTGTACTGCCAGATATTCCAAAATCCGATCTTTGACTTTTTCCAGCCCATAATGATCGTCATCCAATACCGTTTGTGCTTTTGCGATATCTTTGGAAATTCGAGTTCTGGTCTTCCATGGCATGGCCAGTAGCCAGTCGATATAATTTCGCACCACGGTCGCTTCCGCTGACATTGGCGACATCATTTTTAACTTCTTTAATTCATTCTCCGCCTTTTCCATCGCTTCTTCAGACATCCCTGATTCTGCGATTTTTTTGGCAATCTCATCATTCTCATTAACCCCTTCGTCCATATCCCCCAACTCATTTTGAATCGCTTTTATTTGCTCATTCAAATAGTATTCACGCTGGCTCTTCCCCATTTGCTTTTTTACCCGAGTCCGAATTTTTTTCTCGACTTGCAATAAATCAATCTCGGAATCCATAACACCAAATATGTGTTCCAGCCGATCATTCGCATCAAACAACTCCAGTATGATCTGTTTTTCTTCGTTTTTAAGGTTCAAGTGTGCTGCGATCGTGTCGGCAACACGTCCGAGATCGTCCACACCGCTCAATGAGTTCAGGATTTCTGGTGGTGTTTTTGGGTTCAATGTGATGTAATTTTCAAACTCATCAATGACCGTTCGCAGTAAAATGTCCGATTCTTTGGAGGAAACATAGGTATCGTTGACTAGCTCGACTTCACACATGAAACAATGTTCCGGATTGTTAGTATCGTAGGTATAATGCACAATCCTCGCGCGTTGCTCGCCTTCGACCAATACCTTAACCGTGCCATCTGGCATTTTTAACATTTGCAATATCGAGGCAACAGTGCCGGTATTAAAAATACCCTCAACAGTCGGATTATCCTGAGCGGCATCTTTTTGTGCTACCAACAAAATATTCTTACCATTTTTCATCGCTGTTTCCAACGCCATTATGGATTTAGACCGACCCACAAACAGCGGGATTACCATATGCGGGAATACGACGGCATCCCGTAACGGTAAAATAGGCATTTCAAGGAGTTTTGTGGTCTTACTGTTAGTCATGGTTGTGTTGTCTGTCATCTGGTTTTGAATATAGTTTTTCTGGCATCTCCGGTTCGTGAAGCCACATCATATCAAGGTTTGTTATGGCAACACTTTTCATCAACCGCCAGTTAATCGGACTCTATCATGAAATTTGACCAAGAATACGTTCTCATTGCAGTGGTTGCAGAACTTTACGTCTTCTTTAATCGGTAGAATCCAGCCCATTCCATTTATTAGGGCATTGAAACTTAAATTTGTAAATAATCTCGTTCATTACCACTTTTATAGTCAACTCTGGCGTTAGCGATCGACTGGAATGATTTGTCAGACAGTTTTTAATGAATACTCTTGCATAATTCAAACTCACCTGACCAATCTCGGCATCGGAACTTTAGTTCCGCATCTCAACATTGACTCTGTGAGAGCTTTGCACGGAAGATGAGTTCGCTTTCAGGCAAGGCAAAAACGCACGGAATGAGGGAGTTTATGCTTATAAATGACCGATTGAGTACGATTTTAACGTAGCATGCAGGTGAAATGGCTTTCGTGCAAAGGTCTCTCTGTACGGCTAAAGTTGCGCGCTCGGCAATGATGCAAGGGTCTAACTTCATTAAACGATTACGGTTACCAACAGCAATAGAGCGTAGCGGAAAAACTGTCCGAGTGTAGTACTTTGTTAGAGTCTGCCCAGCCAGTATTGTGGGCGACGCCTGTTGTGTGCAACTGCCAAGACATGAACTGTGTCCGAGGATTCTCGAAACAGGATAGAGAACGGAAATATTTTCATTCGAATTCGCTGACATCAGGCTACTTTTCAATCGGGTAGTATGTGGCAAGGAGTAGACAGCATCCATAGTATTTTCAAATTCAAAGAGAGTATGATGCACCAAGTCCCGGTCGTTTTGACGCAAAATATGCGACAGCTTCAAGGTGTTCAATTTTTACTGCTGGGCGAAAGAAACATCTCACCTAATCAAGGCTTGAGCTTTTAATCTGGCATCTTCTGCAGGTATGGGTTGTACCGTTTCTTCCTCAAGTTCTTTAGCTTTACGGCTGGCTACACAACCACAACCAATCTTCTTTTATTCCCTCCATCGTTGTACATCAAGCCTCATGAAGAAGTTTCTGTGCGAGTGCTGCTTTTTCGTGTTCGGATAGATGTAAAGTATCCTCTTCAATTTTTCTTAAAATCATATGTTTCCCTTTAATGTTGCATATTGAGTTCTAACCATTGTTATAAGACAATATCACCTTGAGACCTTTGCACGAAAGCCATTTCACCTGCATGCTGCGTTAAAAACGTACTCAATCGGTCATTTATAAGCATAAACTCCCTCATTCCGTGCGTTTTTGCCTTACCTGAAATCGAAATCATCTTCCGTGCAAAGGTCTCACCTTATACAAGAATACTTTTTAAGACGAACTGGCTACCGCTTTTTTGTTGCGTTTATCTTCGTACACATACAGCGGTCGCGCGCCCTCGGTAATAACTGAAGCATCAACCACCACTCTTTTTACGTTTTTATTTGAGGGTAATTCATACATGGTTTCAATCAGCGCATTTTCCATTATTGAGCGCAATCCTCGTGCACCCGATTTTCGTTGCATTGCCTGTTTCGCTATTTGATGCAATGCTTCTTTTTGAAACTCCAGCTCCACGCCCTCAAATTCAAATAGGGTTTGGTATTGTTTGGTGAGCGCATTTTTCGGCTCAACCAAAATTCGCACCAGCGACTCTTCTTCCAACTCATCCAAAGTGGCAATTACTGGCAACCGTCCGACAAATTCGGGTATCAATCCATATTTGACCAAATCTTCCGGTTGCAACCGCTCAAGCAATTTACTGGATCGTTCATGCGCCGACTTTTCTCTAATGTCCGCACCAAACCCTATTCCGGATTTCTCGGTGCGTTCCTGAATAACCTTTTCGACACCAGGAAAGGCACCGCCGCATATAAACAGGATATTACGGGTATCAACCTGCACAAATTCCTGCTGCGGATGTTTCCGGCCGCCTTGCGGCGGAATCGAGGCGATAGTGCCTTCGATAAGCTTCAATAACGCCTGTTGAACGCCTTCTCCCGACACATCCCGCGTGATCGAGGGGTTTTCGGATTTGCGGGAAACCTTGTCAATTTCATCAATGTAAACAATCCCAATCTGTGCTTTTTCGGCGTTGTAATCACAGGTTTGCAACAGTTTCTGAATGATATTCTCAACATCCTCACCCACATAGCCAGCTTCGGTCAGGGTCGTTGCATCGGCGATAGTAAATGGGACATTTAATTGCCTCGCCAGTGTTTCCGCAAGCAGGGTTTTTCCGGAACCGGTGGGACCAACCAATAAAACATTGCTTTTGGAAATATCGACCTCGGAACTGGACTCCTCGTTTTCTATACGCTTGTAATGGTTATAGACCGCAACAGACAATATCTTTTTAGCACCCTCCTGACCGATGACATAATCATTCAGAATCGCGTGAATTTCCTGAGGAACAGGAAACCCTTCTGATTTATCAATAATATCAGCAACGGTTTCGTCACGAATAATTTCATTACATAACTCCACGCATTCATTACAGACATACACAGAAGGTCCGGCAATGAGTTTCCTGACTTCGTGTTGACTTTTGCCACAAAAAGAACAGTGCAGTGCGTCGCTTTTACTTGAGGATTCGTTTTTCATATTTAATCATTTTAATAATATGAACGGTTTGTCAACATGTCGGCAGGTGTTTCACATTCAGTTTCAAGGCTAACCGCTACAATAGAAAACTGCTATTTGTGGTTAGCATTATACCCTAAACCATAATACGGATACGACAACATAGTTACGACTATTCTCTTTTCATCAAAGTCGAATCAATGATGCCGTATTTCTCAGCATCACTGGCACTCATAAAATTGTCGCGATCGGTGTCTTCCTGAATCACCTCCATAGACTGGCCGGTATGAACAGACAATATTCGATTAAGTCGTTCGCGCATGTTTAATATCTCTTTGGTGTGAATCTCAATATCAGAAGCCTGTCCCTGAAAGCCCCCCATAGGTTGATGAATCATCATTCTGGAATGGGGTAAAGCATGTCGCTTACCTTTTTCACCGCCCGCTAAAATCAATGCCCCCATGCTTGCTGCCTGCCCGATACAAACGGTACTGATGTGGGGTCGCACAAACTGCATGGTGTCGTAAATAGCCAAACCCGAAGAAACCGCACCACCCGGACTGTTGATATAAAGTGAAATATCTTTTTCAGGGTTTTCTGATTCAAGGAACAGCATCTGTGCGACAATCAAGTTTGCCATCTGGTCGTCAACCTGCCCAACCAAAAAGACGACACGCTCTTTGAGCAGTCGGGAATAAATGTCATATGCCCGCTCACCCCGCCCGGTAGATTCCACCACCATAGGCACCACGGATGAATGCGTAATCCGGTCAGCAGTTGCCCGTTCAGTCATTATAGAAGGAAATTGCATGTTTGAGAAATCCTGAATTTAATAATTTTGAAAAATCAGCTTGTTTTGGCTAGAATACCCGCTACTGCTCATAATCATGATCATTCTCGGGGTTCATAAACACCTTAAAGGATGTTGGTTGTGGCTTGATAGTGGCCGTTTCTAACAGACGGTCAACAACCTGCCTTTCAATATCCTGTATTTCAATATATTGTAACTGCTCCTTATTTGCACGACACCATTCATCATATCCTATACTCTCTTTTTCATAGCTCAGTCTCTCCATAACTTCGGCGCGTACTGCCTTCGGGTCAGCCATAATTTTGAATTGTTTGATAGCCTCTCTGATAAGCAATGTTACGACCACTCTTTTTTTCGCTGCGGTAGCATAATCAGCGCGGTCAATTTCACCCACGGGCAGATTGCGGGCAGTCATTTGTTGGGTGGCGGCATCAACCAATTCATCAATTTCCCCTTCCACCAGTGTCATGGGAACTTCAATATCATTTGCCGCATACAGCGCCTTCAGCACACGCTCGTGTAATACGGCATGTATGCGTTCATCTAGTGTGTGCTGGAGACTGTTGTTTATGTTTTGCTTCATCTTGCCGATGCCTTCCTCAATGCCTAGTGATTGAGCGAAATCATCATTCAACTCAGGCAGTTCGGGTGTTGCTACCGCTTTAACCGTCACAGTAAACACCGCATTTTTGCCGTCAATCTCGCTGTTGCCGTAATTTTCAGGGAAGGTAAACGTGAGAGTTTTGGTTTCTCCTACTGTTAATCCAACTAATTCGCTATCAAATTGTTTCAACATTTGACCGTTACCGATAATAAATGAAAAATCCTCAGCATGCCCCCCATCAAAGGGTTTGCCATCAATTTTTCCCTCAAAATCAATGGTTAACCTATCTTTTTCCGCTGACTTTCCCTGCTTGTCAACGAAATCGGGGTGGTTTTTGCGGATAGTGTCGAGGAACTGGAGCACATCTTCATCCGTCACCTCAACCACTGGTTTTTCGATCGTTTTTCCCGCCAGAGTCGGTGTTGCTATCTGTGGAAACAACTCGATAGTAGCCACATACTGTAGTGCTGCTCCCGATTGGTAAGGCGTGGGTTCAATGGATACTAAATAGGCAGGACCGATTTTTTCCTGATGAACAGCATCCTTGTAGCTGGAGCGGATGGTTTCGTTGACCACCTCATCGGTCACCTGCGGAGAATAACGCCTTTTTATGACGCTCTGCGGTGCTTTACCCGGTCGAAAACCCGGAACACGCGCATTCTTTGCAACCGTTTGCAATCGCTTGGCAATTTCTGTTTCAACCTTTCCCGAAGGCACAGAAATAGTCAGTTTGCGTTCTATAACGCCCACTTCTTCAACGGAGATATGCATATTGATTACCTCTTCATATTACTCACAATCAAGCCGACGATTTTGTCATCGCGGTCAGATGAAAATATTGCCATTGTCATTGATATTACAGGCACATCTGTTCATGGTTTTTTTCTGTCATTGCGGCTACAACTTCGCCTTCACGAAAAAGCCCTGATAACTGGCGGTGTCCATAAATATCGGGTGGTGCGAAAGGAGAGACTCGAACTCTCACGGGTTACCCCACTGGAACCTAAATCCAGCGCGTCTACCAATTCCGCCACTCTCGCAAATAAATTGCCCTCAACTTGCCTTCCTTGACTTAGCTATCCTATCGTTAATGACCGCTGCACAAGTAGTAGTGGTCAAGCGGTTGGGGTGAACGATGGGACTCGAACCCACGACGACCGGAATCACAATCCGGGGCTCTACCAACTGAGCTACGCTCACCACATTCAAACTCTTCACGCTCTGTGCGCCCAAACTTGTTAGCACTGATATAAGCCTGACATAGCCTGATTATATCAACTTAGACCTTTGCATAAATCAGATTAGTTATCAAACTTGCCTAACTTTTCGTTAAAAACTCATCATTTAATCGGTTAAAAGCAACATTTTTTGTCCCAATTAGAACGGCTTCAATCGTTTTCTGTCCGTATTTTGAATTAGGCAAAGGTCGCCCCAACTAAACGATATGGTGCGCCCGACAGGACTCGAACCTGTAACCTACGGCTTAGAAGGCCGTTGCTCTATCCGGTTGAGCTACGGGCGCAACGGATGAGGTTGATTATTACAAATACATCTGGGCATCTTCATTAACTGGTCGGGGTAGAGAGATTCGAACTCCCGACATCCTGCTCCCAAAGCAGGCGCGCTACCAGACTGCGCTATACCCCGAAATTGACCCAATCTCTCCATACAAATCTTAAACATCCCGGCAATCTTCAGTCAAGGGGGTGGAATATACGGATAATACTCACTCAGGTCAATGATTAGCGACGATATTACAACCGCACTAAACGCCCAACTCAGCCACTATTTGTAGCTTTCTAATGTGCTAAATATAATTCGGCACACTCATTATTCGTGCCTTTGAGGATGCCCGATAAAAAGCCTTTCGATTGACCCTTGAAAGCATCGCTTCAGCCCCCATTAAAACCCCTGATATTGTTAACCGTGAGCCACTTACAAACATGAACAAACAAAACGACAGCCAAACTGCCCCCAAAAACAAGAAGCGTCGAGCCTCTGTAGCGAAAACGACACCGCAATCTACGCTGCAAACCCATGCTTTCCAGACCGAAGTACAGCAATTACTGCACTTAATGATTCATTCTCTGTACAGCAACAAGGAAACCTTTCTGCGGGAACTTATTTCAAACGCTTCAGATGCCTGCGATAAGCTGAGATTTCAATCGCTAACCAACACGAAAATGCTGGAAGACGATCAGCCTCTGGGTATTTGGATTGATGTGGATGCTAAAAAACACATTATTACCCTCCGCGATAACGGTATCGGTATGACCCACGACGAAGTGATTAAGGATATCGGCACCATTGCCCGCTCCGGCACTAAGGCATTCCTTGAAAAAATGAGTCAGGATAAATCTGCCGATAGCAACTTCATCGGTCAGTTTGGTGTTGGTTTCTATTCCTGTTTTCTGGTTGCTAAAGAAGTTACCTTGTTGACTCGTAAAGCCGGAACACCAATAGGCGAAGGCGTTAAATGGGTCTCGGAGGGTCGTGGCGAATACACCGTGGAGACAATTGAACGAACGCAACGTGGTACCGAGATAATCATTGTGCTAGGCAAAGACAGCAAAGAGTATGCGGATAAATTTCGCCTGAAAAGCGTTGTGGAAAAATATTCTGATCACATTTCCTTACCCATCCAGATGTTAAAAGACCCTGACCCGGATGACAAAGCGCTGGATGATAAAGACAAGTCACGAAAGGCAGAAGTAGCCGAGTGGGAAAGCATCAATAAGGGATCAGCATTATGGGCACGACCGAAAAAAGACATTACCGCAGAACAACACAATGCATTTTATACCTCTTTGACCTACGACCCTGAATCGCCGGCGCTGACGATACACAATCGTGTCGAGGGCAAGATGGAATATATCGCGCTGTTTTATGTCCCGATCAAAGCGCCGTTTAATTTATGGGACCGAGAACAACGACACGGAGTTAAACTCTATGTTCGGCGTATTTTTATTGCTGATGATGCCAAAAACCTGATGCCGAATTATCTGCGCTTTGTGCGTGGACTGGTTGATTCTGCGGATTTGCCGCTGAATGTGTCGCGGGAATTTTTACAGCAAAATCGCGATATTGACAAAATTCGGGCCGCCTCCGTTAAAAAAATTCTAGCCGAATTCAAAAAGCTTGCGGCTAAGGATGTCGACAAATATAATGCCTTATGGAAAGAATACGGTCGGGTTCTCAAAGAAGGCTTGATTGAGGACATTGAAAATAAAGATGCGATTGCCGCGCTGGTTCGATTCGCTTCCACACATAACGACCAAGAGGAACAAACCATATCACTGGATGATTATCTAACCAGAATGCCGGAAAAACAAAAAGCGATTTACTATATTACGGCGGATAGCCACAATGCTACCAAATCTTCACCACACCTTGAAATTTTTCGCAAGAACGATGTTGAAGTGTTGCTACTGTCCGACCCGGTGGATGAATGGCTGGTCAATCACCTGACCGAATATCGAGACAAGCCATTGAAATCCATCGCCAAAGGCGATCTTGACATTGATGCGTTAAGAGGCAAGACCGATAAGGCAGAAAGCGAACAACAGTGCAAAACTCTGCAACCGCTGCTCGAAAAGCTCCAATCAGCACTGGCTGACCAAGTCAAAGAGGTACGACTTTCTGACCGATTGGTTGATTCGCCAAGTTGTCTGGTCGCCGATGAGCATGACATGGGTGGTAATATGGAACGTATCCTCCAAGCGATCGGGCAGGATGCACCAACCACAAAACCTATTTTAGAAATCAATCCCGAACACGATCTTGTCAAACAAATTGATGCCGATGATGAGCTTGCTAACGAATGGGCAAAATTTCTATTTGATCAGGCGGCTCTTGCCGAGGGTGCCTCATTAAAAGACCCGGGCGATTTTGTAAGACGGGTAAACCGGTTGCTGGTTGGGCAGGTTGCTCGATAGCTTATCCGCACGAACCCCTACACGAAAACCTTAATCTGCAAAAAGCTAAAGTTGCACTTTGCTAATGATATTGCACTCGTTAAAAACCATAGGGACGCTGTTTTCGGTGTCGCCATGGGTTATCTTTTCTTTCGGCTCTTTATCTTTCTCTCGGTGTCACTAGCAACATACCGAGCAGTAATAAAGCAAAGGCCGACCAAACCCAGAGAGAATGCACCTCGCCAAATAAAACAATCCCCCAAAACACCCCAGCAGTGGTAACCACATAGGCACTCAAACTAGCAAAAACCGCGCCGCTCATTTTCACCAGAAAAAGAAAAATGGCATAAGCCAGACTGTTGGCTATCGCCATTGCCACAATTGACCATTCAATTTTAGTGAATGGAAATGTCAGCGGCACCCAAGCATCCTGTAGCAACAACAGCGGAATCATAGCCACACTCGCCATAATCAAGGCACCGCATAGTAACGCCACCATATCGATATCATTGGGTATCCACATATCCACATACAAACTTTCGCAGGCGTAAGCCACACAGGACAGAAACGCCAACAACAGCCATTTAGTCATACTCGGGTCGGGCAAGCTATTTTCTGGAATCAGCAAGAGCAAAATGGCCATAAAGCCAATAAACATCCCAATGAGTCGCTTTGGCTGATACGCATCAGCCCCGACAAGTAGCGCGAAGACATAGGTCATTATCGGCACCAAAGCTATCGTAATTGCGAGAATACCGGCTGGAACCCGCGATGCCGCATAAAAATATACGGTGGCAGGAATAACCGAACCGAGCAAGCCGATAACAAGATAACGCCGCAACGCCGCCTTGTGTAGCGCTGGCAAGACCCCGCGCATCAGACTAATTGCCAATAACACCACGCCACCACCACAGACCTGCCAAAAAACCAAGCCAAGCGGGTGTGCATTTTCGGATGTTGCGATTTTCGCCAGAGAAAACGTCCCCCCCCACACCACACCACAAAACAGCACTAAAAAGTAGGGTAGCAAACAGGATACAAAATCAGGACGATTTTTACTGAACTCCGCTTCAGGCATGATTACAAGTGATTATTGATGTTGTTGAAAAGGGTTCAGTTGATCATACCGAAAACAGCCGATAAGATGGTCATTAATCATGCCAGTCGCCTGCATAAAGGCGTAGCAAATAGTGCTACCCACAAAGGTAAAACCACGTTTCTTCAAGTCCTTCGCCAACACATCGGATAACGCGGTATTTGCGGGTATCTGCGCCAATGTCTGCCAGTGATTTTGAATAGGTTGGTAATCCACATAGCTCCAAAAATATTGATCCAGCGTCAAGTCCTGATTGCGCATCTGCAGATAAGCGCGGGCGTTTTTTATCACCCCATTAATCTTCAATTTATTACGTACGATGCCGGCATTAGTAAGCAACAACGCAACTCGGGCAGCGTCATAACGGGCTATTTTTTGTGCATCGAAATGATCAAACGCTTGTCGGTAGTGCTCACGCTTGCGCAATATGGTAATCCAGCTTAACCCTGCCTGAGCACCCTCCAGACACAGAAACTCAAACAACTTTTGTTCATCGTGCAAGGGTTGCCCCCATTCCCGATCATGGTAATGCTGATAAAGCGTATCATCGGCACACCATCCGCATCGTATTTTTTCGTTCATATTTAACTCACAACATTACATTTGCGTTAATTCGATCTGCCGCTTAACGCAATATACCATAAGGGCACTCTTGATTTAATTCTCACCGCGCAGTCTTTTTAGTATAGCCAGACGACTCCATTTTGATTCCAGTTTTGGTCTGAAAACAGGGCATCTACGGTTTTCCTTATTTCTTCGCTTAGCGGCTTTTGCTTGCGCCCATTTGGGTTCGATGTGATTAAGGTCTGGGCTGTATGATGGGAGGTATTCCAAAATATGGCCAGCCTTTGCAACTATTTGCTTCGTGTCCGTTCTTTTGTGGAAAGTGGCGTTATCCATTGTCAGTACGCTACCGGGCAGTAGCTTCAGGATCATATCTCGCGCAAGCTACAGGTTGAAGATGTCGGCATCAACATTATCTTCCGTCAGCCCGACACGCGGCAGTACCCCGGCCACCAGCAAAGCCCCAATCACATTTGTGCGGCCTTTCACGTGCCAATCATACTGTCGGAGCATTGCCCCCGTAGCAATAGCCATGAGTCCAGGGCATATCGTGGGCAAAGCCGCTTTCGTCGATGTAAACGATAGGCCTGCCGCCGCATTATTCTTTGCGATTTGATTTTGCAAAACCACGCGCGGCAAATGGGAAATCGGTTCATGTGTGATGATCAAGATCATCACGGTGCCATCTAACCATGGAACGGGGCGCAATGTGTCTAAATCAGGCTTCATCACATAATCGCCATAGCCGCTTTCCCAACTGGTCGAGGCACAGCCATCAGGTGTTGCCAACAGATAGTTGCAACAATGGGTTTCTTCCCAGCCGCCATCAACAAAATGTTGTGCGACGAAGTATTTGCCCATCGAGCGTCCCTGCATGTCAATGATACAGACCAGAACCATATCAACGGTGTCCTATGCCACTTGAGATTTCAGCGCATCAAAACTTAGATTTCCAGACGTGGATATTCCTGGATTTTATAGGGGTTGAAGGGCGCACATGACATGCGATGCGCCCAACTGATTGGTTTAGCCGTAACGGTAAGGGCGGCCAGCTTTGACCATGTCCGCATTATACCGCTTGAAGATGTTTACAACTTTGGCTTTTGTCTCAGATTCAGCTGCAATTTCATCCCAGAACTTCACAGCTGCGGCTTCCACTGTATCCCATTCCGCATCTGGAATAGTTGTCAGCTTCATCTTCGGTCCGTTCACACGCAATGCCGCTTCGCCGCCCCAATACCACCACTGGCGGTAGTAGTGAGAACTGTCCATGGCCAATTGCAACAGTTGCTTCAGGTGATCCGGAAGCTCTTGGTAGCGGTCCATATTGGCAAAGAACGAACCTGCCCAGGCACCAGAAATATTGTTGGTCAGGAAGTAGTTTGTCACATCTGCCCAACCAACCGTGTAGTCCTCGGTGATGCCAGACCAGGCAATACCGTCCAGTTCACCGGTTTGAACCGCAACTTCGATATCTTCCCAAGGAAGCGTCACAGGGATCACACCAAACTGCGTCAGGAAACGCCCCGCAGTTGGGAAGGTAAATACGCGTTTACCCTTCAGATCAGCAAGACTGTTAATCGGGTCTTTGGTAGCAAAGTGACACGGGTCCCAAGAACCTGCGGACAGGTGTTTCACGCCCACTTTGGAATATTCCGCGTCCCAAATCTCATTCAAACCATATTGGTTGAACAGCACGGGCACGTCCAGTGAATAGCGGCTTGCAAAAGGAAAATATCCGCCGAAAACGGTTACTTCGGTAGGAGACGCCATACTGTCGTCATCAGATTGCACTGCATCGATTGTACCTTTTTGCATGGCACGGAACAATTCACTTGTTGGAACAAGCTGGTCGGCATAGAACAACTCGATTTCCATCTCGTCGCCCGCCACTTTGTTGAAAGCATCAATAGCTGGTTTCACAACATGTTCGGCTAAAGCTGGACCGGCGTATGTTTGCATGCGCCATTTAATCTTGGATTGCGCAATTGCTGGGGCAGCCAAGCTGGCTCCGACTGCGCTAACACCGGCTGTGGTTAAAAACTTACGTCTTGTAGTCATGATTATTCTCCTAGTTGAGTAGTTTTCATATTTGCGTTTTTGAGGAATGGGCGACTGCCTGTTGGACACCCTAAAGCTGATGGAGTTCTCTTTATTTTGCGTAAACATAATCCGGCAACCAAAGTGCGATTTGCGGGAACACCATGATCGTCACAAGTGCCAGAACCATGATCAAAACAAACGGCAGAATTGATCCGTATATGTCTCGTAACGTGATCTCGGGTGGGGCCATAGCCCGCATCAAAAACAGGTTGTAGCCAAATGGCGGCGTCATATAGGCGATCTGTGTGGTGATGGTGTACAAGACGCCGTACCAGACCAGGTCAAAGCCAAGCGCACCGACCAATGGGACATAAAGCGGCGCCACGATAACCAGCATGGCTGTGTCATCTAAAAAAGTACCCATCAGCAAGAATGACATCTGCATCAGCACAAGGATCATCCACGGCTCTAGGCCCAGTTGCTCGGCAAACAGATTATCAATTGCCTTCACTGCCCCAAGCCCGTCGAACACAGCCCCAAAGCCCAAAGCAGCCAGAATGATCCACATAAACATACATGAAATCGCCAGTGTTTGGCGAACGGAAACCTCTAACACATCTCGCGTCATACGGCCCTTAAGAACTGCCGCCACAAAAGCCGTCATCGCCCCGATGGCAGAACTTTCCACAAGTGAGGTCCATCCATTGACAAACGGCACCATCATAGCCGCGAAGATACCAATAGGTAGCAGGCCCGCACGCAACAAGCGCAGTTTTTCCGACAGGGAAGCCGTACGTTCCTCGGGCGGCAGAACCGGCCCCAATACCGGGTTTATTTTACAGCGCACCGCGATGTAGATGATAAACATCGCCGCCATCATCAATCCAGGGAACACCCCCGCCAGCCAAAGTTGCCCCACAGGTTGGCGTGCAATCATCGCGTATAGTACCAGCACAACCGAGGGTGGCACCAAAATCCCCAGCGAGGATCCAGCCTGAACCACTCCAGTGATCATTTTCTTGTCGTAGCCCCGCTTTAACAGTTCGGGCAGGGCAATGGTGGCCCCGATCGCCATGCCAGCAACGCTCAGCCCGTTCATTGCGGATACAAGAACCATCAAACCAATCGTACCGATTGCAAGACCGCCATGAATCGGCCCCATCCAGACGTGGAACATCTTATAAAGATCATCGGCGATTTTGCTTTCCGACAACACGTAGCCCATGAAAATGAACATCGGCAAGGTCAGAAGCGGATACCATTTCATCAATTTCATCGCGGATGAAAACGGGATATCCGATCCCCCCACACCCCATAATGTGATAGCGGCAAACGCACCCACAGCACCGATGGCTCCAAACACACGCTGGCCGGTAAACAGCATCAGCATCATTGATGAAAACATCACTATGGCGATCATCTCATGAGACATAGAGTGTCACCCTTTAATTTTAGCAATGTCTTTGATCAATTCCGAAACCGCTTGTAGCAACATCAAAAAGATACCGACGAACATGGTTACCTTGATCGGCCACAGATAGGGCCGCCAGGCCGTCGGGCTGCGTTCACCGTATTGAAACGAGTAGCTGGTGCTGTCCCATGCGCCGTAAAGCATGACGCCAAGATAGAAAATCAGGAAAAAGACCGTGACGGCATCTACTTGGGCTTTTCTGCGGTCTGACCATTCACCATAGAACAAATCCATCCGCACGTTCGAGCCAAGTTGTATAGAGTACGGCCCGCCCATAATGTAATATATGACCATCGCGAATTGCGCGACTTCCAGCGTCCAGAGTGAAGGCATAAAAAAGGTTTTGGAGATCGACGACCACAGCAAAATGCCAACCATCACGAATATACCGTACATCATCACACGACCGATGCGATAATTCATGGCATCTACGATGACAACATATTGGCGGAAAAATCGGATCATGTTACCACCCATGGAATCATTTCTACGTTCATCTCGGCAAGGCGCACCACACCATGCAACGCCGCGCAAGCCACTGCAAGTGGCAGGCCCAAGGAGAAAAATGAAAGGTCAAGCCGCACGTGTCTATCACGCACTGCCCCTCATCGTCACGATCACAGTAACTGCGCTTTGACGGCGAACGGCATTCCGATATTCCGAAGGAATCGAGATTTGGGATATTAATGTAAGTGCCCATGTGAAGAATCGCTGTCTATAAAAACGTAGCAAACGAAATAATATTGTCAAACTATATTCCATTAGCTGTCGATAACACGGAATATATCCGGTCTATGTATTAAGAGCCAGCATCGGCGCGCCCCAGACAACACTATTAATCGCATTCACTATACCACTAATCTGTCCCACAATTACCCCCGTCAATTGACACAAAAGTTGATTGATTTTGGAAAAATGCACCTTCTGTGAGCTTGAATCAACTTTTTTCTCAAGCAGACCGCTCATGCGGGTCCGTGATCGATCACCGATTTCCATGAAGAATACAGGACAAATCAAACGCATAGATTTCAAACCTGTAACCTGTTACAACTTCACAACCTTAACCTCATTTTCATAACCGGAGCAGACGATGACCAAACCACCTTTCGCATCAGGTCGCTGTACCTGTGGCGCAATCACTTACACTGTAACCGCAGCACCCAAAACCATGGTGCAATGCCACTGCCGTGACTGTCAAAAATCCACCGGCACCGGGCATGTTTCCCAGGCCTTTTTCGCTAAAAAAGATGTCCACATACACGGACAAGCCAGTGCTTACACGACCACAACAGATGGAGGCAATCAATCCACCCGATACTTTTGCCCGACCTGTGGCAGCCGTATCTATGGACTCAATTCAGGTCGCCCGACAACCATCACCCTTGCGGTAGGCTGTATGGATGATCACAGTTGGTTTTCACCCAAGCTCGTGGTCTATACCAAACACCGAAATGATTGGGATATAACCCGCACCGACATTCCAAACTTTAACGAAATGCCACCGCCACCTTAATCCACCGCCGCAATCTATTGCGCCTTAATTTATGTAATCGTTGCCCAGATTCGCATTAAATCGTCTCGTTATCAATCATGTTCTGAATCGCCTTGATACGATATTTCAGCGCGGGCAAGTGCGGGTTTTGTTGCAGTGCTTTATTCATATACCACAATGCCTGCTCATGTTGCCGTAACTGCAGATAAATCAGCCCTTGTCCAGACAAGGCCCCAAAATGACGTGGCTCAAGATCAAGCGTTTTGGCAACATCCTCGCTGGAGCGTTGGTATTCCCCCATCATGTAGTAAGCCGTTGCCCGACGATTCCAGCCTTCAGCAAATGCCGGTGCCTTTGCAATTATTTGGCTAAAGTATTTGACTGCGGCATCATAGCGGGCACGCCGCATACTCATCTCACCACGCCGCATAAGCTCAACCACCTCAGGCATATCGGATTGATACCAATTCCCCCAAATTTGTTTGGTGATTTCTGCCGCTTCAACCGTATCAAGCGTCTCTTTCAACCTGTCAAACAGCACATCCAGCTCAGGATTATTTTGGTCGCCATAAGCTGGCGTTACCGCAATCAAAACCATCAATACCATAACAATTCGCCACATGTTTCAGCCCTCAGTGTTTTTTACCCCGTTTAATGTCGAAGCTGCCCTAACCTGAACTATTTTTCAACGCTTGAGTAACACATTAGAGCCATGCCGTAGCCCAATTTCAGGGCGGACATTATGCTAATCCGAACTATTTTTCAACGTTTAAGTAACACGACTGTTGCATCATTGCCAAAAACTCCGCTAATCCGGTCTATTTTGAGACCTTTGCACGAAAGCCATTTCACCTGCATGCTGTGTTAAAATCGTACTCAATCGGTCATTTATAAGCATAAACTCCCTCATTCCGTGCGTTTTTGCCTTGCCTGAAAGCGAACTCATCTTCCGTGCAAAGGTCTCATTTTGGGAGTATGAAGCGTAAATTATGCGGTTGGATGAAACGGTTTGCCGATACAGGCGGGGGCATTCAGTTTTATTTTGTTAATATCACGGGAAATCAATACCAAAACAACAATGGTGGCGATATACGGCAACATAGACATAACCTGGGAAGGCACGCTAACACCTAAAGCCTGGGCATGTAACTGTACGATGGTCAGACCACCAAACAGATAGGCACCGATGAATACGCGCCAGGGTCGCCAAGTAGCAAACACCACCAATGCCAAGGCAATCCAGCCTCTTCCAGCGCTCATGTTTTCAATCCAGAGCGGTGAATACGCCAGCGACAGATAGGCACCGGACAATCCCGCCATACCACCACCAAATAAAATGGCCAGAAAACGAATTTTAATTACCGGGTAACCGATAGCGTGGGCGGCATCGTGGGAATCACCGACAGCGCGTAATATCAAGCCGGCACGGCTACTTTTCAGAAACCATGCGGTCGCAAATACCAGTATAAATGAGCCATAAACCATGACATCATGATTGAATAATAAGCTACCAATCAAGGGCATGGAAGACAATACTGGAAGGGCTATTTTCGGCATGCCGTCATAAGCAATCCCGACCAGACCCTGACCCAGCAAGGCACTGACACCGATACCAAAAATAGTGAGCGCCAGCCCAGTTGCCACCTGCGTTGCCTGAAAGCCAAGCACCAGGACCGCAAAGATAAGCGCCAGTCCTGCTCCGGCACCCAGTCCAGCCAAAATAGCCAATGTGGCACTACCGCTAAAATGTACTGTTGCGAATCCGCAGACCGCTCCCATTAGAATCATACCCTCAACACCGAGATTCAGCACGCCCGACTTTTCCGTAATCATTTCACCGATTGCGGCATAAATCAGCGGTGTTGCTGCGGTAATGATGGTCAGGATGGTAGCGATTAAAATATCATACATGCTGGCGTTCCTTGACTGCCCTAAGCGGGGCATTAAATTGGAAGCGATAGGCAATTAACACATCGCAAGCCAATAAAAAGAATAACAACATACCCTGAAATACCCCAGTAACGGCGAGCGGCAAATTCATTGTAATCTGAACGGATTCTCCACCCAAATAAGACAGCGCAATCACCAACCCGGCACAAAATACGCCCAGCGGATGTAACCTGCCGACAAAAGCGACAATGATGGCGGTGAAACCATATCCCGGGGAAATGCTCGGCAACAGTTGTCCAATAGGACCGGCTACCTCAAATAGCCCTGCCATACCTGCCATCCCGCCACCGAGCAGCAAACTAAACCAGACCATACGCTTGACGCTGAAGCCCGCATAACGCCCGGCTTGTGGAGCCTGACCGATGACTTTTATTTGAAAACCAACAATGGTTTTTGACATCAACACCCATACCGTGATGACCGCAACGATAGTCAGAATCCAGCCAAGATGCAGGCGTGTTCCTTGCCAAATCACCGGCAACATCGCCGACTCACTGAATATACGCGATTCTGGAAAGTTAAACCCGTCTGGGTTGCGCCACGCCCCGTAAACCAGAAAGCCCAGCAACAGGGTCGCCACATAGGTGAGCATTAAACTGGTCAGAATTTCATTGGCGTGGAATCGGGTTTTCAGGAAAGCCGGTATCGCCGCCCATGCCATACCACCGAGTACGCCGCAAATCATCATCAACGGCAGCACTAAGAGTGAATCGACCTGATACAGCCACAAAGCGATGCCACCACCACATATTGCACCCAGTGTCAGTTGACCTTCCGCACCGATATTCCATACTCCGGCACGGAAACCGACCGACAATGCCACACCAATTAAAATCAGCGGTGTCGCTTTTACCCCCAGTTCTGCCCAACCATACCTGGTTGTTATCGGATCAATAAAAAAGGCGTACAATGCCTTGCTTGGATTAACCCCCATCATTTGAAACAAGAATACACCGGCAATTAATGTCAGTAGCAGCGCGATAAGCGGCGACACATAGACCATCAATTTCGAATGCTCCGGTCTTTTTACCAACGAAAACAACATACTCAACGCGCCTTTGCCGCGCTGTTGTCAACACCCGCCATCATCAAACCAATCTGCTCAATAGTGATGGTTGATGTCGGCATGGTTGGCGACAGCGATCCGGCGCAAATCGCGGCAATCCGGTTACTGATTGCCATTAGCTCATCCAGATCTTGAGAGATGACTAAAATCGCCGTGCCGTTGTCGGCAAGATCACGCAGGGCGTTATGAATAGTGCGCGCAGCACCCGCATCCACGCCCCAAGTCGGCTGGGAGATAATCAGTAATGTTGGATTTTGCTTAATTTCTCTGCCGACAATAAATTTTTGCAGATTACCGCCGGACAGGCTACCCGCTTCGGCAAACAGACCATTCGACTTAACCTTAAAATCCTCAACCACCGTGTTGCAATATTGTCGGCTTTGCACATAGTCTATAAATCCATAACGTAATAGATTGATGCGTTGAAACGCGGTCAGCAACACATTGTCAATTAAACTCATCGCGGGAACAGCACCATGTCCTAATCGCTCTTCTGGTATGGAAGCCATACCCAATGCCCGCCGTTGGTTGGGCGCAGCCGTTGCACAGGGCTGGTTATCAATACGAATCGCATCCGCTGGTGTTGACAACTGTTCGCCATTTAATGCCTTCAACAATTCACCCTGACCATTGCCGGCAACGCCTGCAATACCGACAATTTCACCACTTCGCACTTGCAAATTGATGGCTTGCAAACGGATGCTGAATTGATCTTGAGGTGACTGATTCAAATTACACACATCCAAGCGAATGTCGCCCACTTTACCGACACGCTCATTCGTATTGGCAGGCAGTTCTGCCCCTATCATTTTTGTTGCCAAACTCTGTGTGCTTTGACCTGCCACTGCCACGCTTTCAACTACTTTGCCAGCACGCAAAATGGTTGCCTTTTGACAAAGCGTTTTGATCTCGTCCAGCTTATGACTGATATAAAGTATGGCGACACCTTCATCAGACAAACGCTTTAATGTTTCAAATAGTTTGGACACTTCCTGAGGGGTCAACACCGAAGTTGGTTCATCCATAATCAGGAGTTTGGGGTTTTGCAACAAACAACGAATGATTTCGATGCGCTGGCACTCCCCGACCGACAGGGTATAGACGTGGCGACTGGGATTTAATGGCAACCCATAACGGCTGGAAATATCAATAATCTGCTGCTCAAGATTCGCCTTGCTCATGCCTCTGGCAACGCGCTTTTCCACCCCCAAGGCGATATTTTCCAACACCGACATCGAATCAAATAGTGAAAAATGCTGGAATACCATGGCAATGCCCAACCTTCGGGCAGTCGCAGGATTGCTGACATCAACCGCATCTCCCTGCCAGCTCATTTGACCGCTATCGGCTTTCAAAATGCCGTAAATCATTTTAACCAGCGTTGATTTTCCGGCACCATTTTCACCGAGCAACGCATGTATCTCGCCAGCGTTAAGGGTCAGGTTGACATTATCATTGGCCTTAACCCCGGGGAAAGTCCGGGTCATCGCGGTTAATTGCAAGAGTGCTGTCGGCATCTCAACAGAATCCTTCATGGTTTTGAATATAGGTCAACGACAATTTTCAGTGAATTATTATAGTGAGACCTTTGCACGAAAGCCATTTCACCTGCATGCTGCGTTAAAAACGTACTCAATCGGTCATTTATAAGCATAAACTCCCTCATTGCGTGCGTTTTTGCCTGGCCTGAAAGCGAACTCATCTTCCGTGCAAAAGTCTCATAGTCGGCTAAAATGGCGAACAAATTTTTAGCAACAGATTTATATTCAGAGCGGTCATTTTTAGATTTGACCAAATGGTCAGGAATTCGCTAATTCTAGGCTATAATCTCATGCGATTTCAAACATTATTACACCGTTTCTTCAAACGTGAGTTTTAGCATGTTTTTCTGGCTGGATAACATCCTGATGTAACCCCTTAAAATGTAACCAGAGCAATATGACAGAAGAACAAAAACAGCGCATGGAGGCGTAGCTTTGGAACATCACCAACGAGTTGCGCGGCAGGATGGGCGCGGATGAGTTCCGAGACTATATTCTGGGGTTTATTTTCTACAAATACCTGCCTGAAAAACAGCATTTTTATGCCAATACGTTACTCGAAACCGAAGCCGTCAAGGAGTATGCGGATGTTATCGATCCAGACGATATTGCGGCGATCAAAGACCATTCCTTATCTTACAATAGGTTATCTTCATTTCTGCAGGATACCAAACCTGCTAATCTAGTACAGCCCCTAACTTATTGAGACCTTTGCACGAAAGCCATTTCACCCGCATGCTGCGTTAAAATCGTACTCAATCGGTCATTTATAAGCATAAACTCCCTCATTCCGTGCGTTTTTGCCTTGCCTGAAAGCGAAATCATCTTCCGTGCAAAGGTCTCTTATTGTTAAAAAAACTCCGACTCGCGCGCTGTGGCAAGCAGGGATTTGCAAAGCTGTTTTTGAGAAGGAGGTTGTGGCGGGGGTTGGGTTAAACGGGTCTGTTGAGAAAAGGGTTTTGGCAAGGGCTGAACTGGCTGAGACTAGAATTCGCGGGTGGTTCGAAATTCCACATCCGGCCAGCGTTCTACTGCCAACTGTAAATTTGCCCGATTCGGTGCGATGTAGGTCAGGCTATCCAGACTATCCATAGACAAGTTTTGTGCATTGCGTTTGCGAAACTCAGGCTCATCGTGCGGATTTTTGAAATATATCCAGCGTGCTGTACTGACTGGCACGGCTTCAAAAGTACACTCCACACTATATTCGTTTTTGAGGCGATGAGCGACCACATCAAATTGCAGAATGCCTACTGCTCCCAGCACTAAATCATTGCTGGTAAGCGGTCGAAATACCTGCGTTGCGCCCTCTTCACTGAGTTGGATCAAACCTTTTTGCAGTGCTTTGGCGCGTAATGGATCGGCTAAACGAACGCGCCGAAATAGTTCGGGTGCAAAGTTAGGAATGCCACTGAATTTCAGTTGCTCCCCTTCGGTAAAAGTATCACCAATTTGAATGGTGCCATGATTCTGCAAGCCTAGAATATCACCGGCAAACGCCTGTTCGGTATGCCCGCGTTTGGCAGCCATGAAGGTATGAGCATTGTGTACCGTGATGGTTTTTTCAGCGCGAACATGACGCACTTTCATGCCCTTATCAAATCGCCCCGAAGTGATTCGCAAAAAAGCGACACGGTCATGGTGGAAGGGATCCATATTTGCCTGAACCTTAAAGACAAAACCGCTGAATGTTGATTCGGTCGCGACAACTTCTCGGGTAGTGGCTTCACGGGGTCGTGGTGAGGGGGCAAAATCCACAAAATTATCCATCAGCTCGTCCGTGCCTTGACGGTTCAGTGCCGAGCCAAAAAATATCGGTGTCAATCGACCTTGCAGGTAATCACTTTTATCGAAGCGATGGCTTGCACCTTGCACCAATTCCATCTCATCGCGCAAGTCCACTGCCAGTCCGCCAATGTGTTCATCTAGTTTCAGGTTGTCAAGACCGACTATAAACACATCCTCTGCCAAGCCACCACGTCCTGCGAACAGATGAATGGTGTCATCGTAAAGACGGTAAACACCAACAAATGTTTTGCCAATGCCGATTGGCCAAGTCATCGGCGCACATTTTATTTTTAAGACCTGTTCGATCTCGTCCATAATGTCAATGGCATCCTGCCCCTCCCGATCCATTTTATTGACAAAAGTGATAATAGGGGTATCCCTAAGACGGCACACGTTCATCAGTTTCACGGTTCTTTCCTCAACGCCTTTGGCAATATCAATAACCATTAGCGCGGAATCCACAGCAGTGAGTGTGCGATAAGTGTCCTCAGAAAAATCCGCATGACCCGGCGTGTCCAGCAGGTTGACAATGCGCTCCTTGTACTGAAACTGCATCACTGAAGAGGTTACTGATATGCCACGTTGCTTTTCCAGCTCCATCCAGTCTGATGTGGCATAGCGATTACTCTTGCGTGATTTCACCGTCCCCGCAAGCTGTATAGCACCGCCGTATTGCAACAACCGCTCGGTCAGCGTGGTTTTCCCGGCATCCGGATGGGAAATGATGGCAAAGGTACGCCGCTGTTGGATTTGATGGGTAAATCTGCTCATGGAAATTGCCATATATCTGGATGCGGTTATTCACCTGTTTACTGGGTTGAGCGTTTGGTTGCTTGGTTGCTTGGTCGCTTGCTTGAGCGGCGCAACCTGACTATTAATACGCAATCAGGCGAATCAGTTTATAATAAGTAGAGACCTTTGCACGAAAGCCATTTCACCTGCATGCTGCGTTAAAATCGTACTCAATCGGTCATTTATAAGCATAAACTCCCTCATTCCGTGCGTTTTTGCCTTGCCTGAAAGCGAAATCATCTTCCGTGCAAAGGTCTCAAGTAGAACAATCTGGAGCGCGATTATACGGTTAATTAGACCGCTACGACATCCTGTTTCAAGGTAGAATCCTGCCTTTTGCCGATTCTGGTTATTTAATACATCTATGTCATTACTTCGCATTTCAGACCTGTCCATCGCCTTCGGTGACAACAAGCTACTGGATCGGGCTGATTTGACGCTACATTCGGGTCAGAAAGTCGGCCTAATTGGCAGAAATGGGGAAGGAAAATCAACTTTACTGAACATTCTCGACGCCAAGATTGCCGCAGATGAAGGGGAGATCAAACTGAAACCCGGGGCCACTATCGCGACCTTGGAACAAACACCTGTTTTGCTTGCCGAGACGACTGTTTTTGAAACAGTCGCTACGGGTGTCGGTGAAATCGGCAACTGGCTAGCACAGTATCACAATCTTTCCGCACAACAACACTTCCACAAAGAACAACTAGATTTGCTCGGCGAGTTACAACATAAACTGGATAGCCATGATGGCTGGAACATTCAGGCGCGTGTTAATAAAACATTAAGTCGGTTGCATCTGGATGCCAATACAACCGTTTCCAGCTTGTCTGGTGGATGGCAACGGCGGGTTACGCTGGCACGAGCACTGGTGTGTGATCCCCAAATTCTGTTGCTTGATGAACCCACCAATCACCTTGATATTGAAGCGATAAACTGGTTGGAAAAACAAATCACTCGCTTCAACGGTGCCGTTTTATTTGTTACCCATGACCGTGAATTTCTGCAAAATATTGCCACCGATATTGTCGAATTGGATCGTGGCAAGCTGATCGAATGGGCGGGCAGTTATGCCGACTACCTGTCGCGAAAAGCTGCCGCATTGGAGCAGGAAGACAGACAGAACGCTATTTTTGGCAAGCGACTTGCCAAAGAAGAAGTCTGGATCAGGCAGGGGATTAAGGCACGGCGCACACGCAACGAAGGTCGGGTCAAAGCCCTTGAAAAAATGCGCCTTGAACATGCACAGAGACGTTATCGCAAAGCTAATGTCAATCTGGAAATTGATCAGAGCAAGCAGGGTGGCAAGCTGGTCATTGAAGTGAAAAACATAAGTTTTCAATATAGCGATCAAACCGTGCTTAAAGATTTTTCGACCCGTATCATTCGCGGAGATCGAATTGGTTTGATCGGAGCCAACGGTGCCGGAAAAACTACGTTATTAAAACTATTGCTCGGAAAAATAACGCCGACCAGTGGAACTGTGATTCACGGCACTGGTATGCAGGTCGCTTATTTCGATCAGGCACGCGCACAATTGGATAGGGACAAAACCGTCATCGACTTGATTGGAGAGGGGCGTGAACAAATCACCGTGAATGGCAGATCACGGCATGTCATTAGTTACCTGTCTGATTTCCTGTTCACCCCGGGGCGATCTCGTTCACCGATTAAAGCCTTGTCGGGCGGGGAGCGGGCGCGGGTTTTATTGGCAAAACTGTTCAGCAAGCCGGTAAATATGCTGGTGATGGACGAACCTACCAATGACCTTGACATCGAAACGCTGGAGTTACTTGAAGAGTTGTTATTGCAGTTTGAGGGCACCTTGTTGCTGGTTTCCCATGATCGTAAATTTCTGGACAACGTGGTAACCAGCACTATCGCCTTTGAACATGATCGGATACGGGAATATGTTGGCGGATATACTGACTGGCTAAGACAACATCGCCAACGACACGATGAAACAAAACAAGAGCGTCCGCAAGCCGATAAAAAACAGACAAAACGCCCCGGCACAAAGGCGGTGAATGGTAGCATGATACCGCCGCCTAAAAAAGCGAAAAAACGCAGTTATAATGAGCAGCGCGAATTAAAATACCTGCCACAACAGATTGAATCTCTGGAAAAACAACACAACGATCTCGTTAGCGTTGTCTCAAACCTTAATTTTCATAACCAGCCAAGAGCAACCATCAATCAAACCCTTGAGCAATTGCACTCGGTCAGTAACCAGCTTGATCAATGTTATAAGCGATGGGACGAATTAGAATCCTAATCAATGCGCCCGCTCATATTGAGACCTTTGCACGAAAGCCATTTCACCTGCATACTGCGTTAAAATCGTACTCAATCGGTCATTTATGAGCATAAACTCCCTCATTCCGTGCGTTTTTGCCTTGCCTGAAAGCGAAATCATCTTCCGTGCAAAGGTCTCATATTGTCAATCATTCATAGACTCTGTGGTCTGTGTTAAAAACAACCCAAAAACAATCCATAAAAGTCACCTAAGACAAATAGCGTTAATTTGTCGTCCATAGTGCGCATGTCCACGCTGGCAACTTCGCCGATAACTAAAAAAACGTTGTTCGTCGGCATAGGTGTCTTCGCTTAGCCGGTCAATCCGGCTGATTGCCGCATTCAGGAGTCTGCGCTCAAGATACAGGGGTAAATCAAACAATATTCTCTGCCCATTTTCTCCGTTCCTGTCTTCTCCTGGGCTAAAACAACCTTCGCAGGCAATTTCTGATTGCTTCAGGAATCTTTCGACGAATTCATCTCCGACCTCGTAAGACTGTTTTTGAATAGCAGGACTGATGGCAGCAATAATATGGTGTTTGCTGGCACCGAGACGACACATTGCCGCAATGACATTATCCGTTATCCCGGTCAGCGTACCCCGCCATCCGCCATGTGCTACCCCGATAACCCGATTTTTCGGATCGACAAACAACACCCCCGCACAATCTGCACCGAGTATGCCCAGAGCCATTCCTATCGTGCAAGTAACCAGCGCATCAGCCTCCATTATTTTTTCATTATCGCTTTGTGCATTGATGAACACAACCTGATTACTGTGTCTCTGCTTTAGGCTAAACAACATATCGGCACCCAGACACTGTTTAACCCGACTGCGATTTATCTGAACAGCTTGCAAATCATCACCAGAAAACGGACTGCAATTTAGTGACGCAAATGCGGTCGCCGAAACTCCACCTAGACGGGTAAAAAAGCCGTGATGGATTAAATCCAGTGATTGCAGAACCGGGCTGGTCAGACGGGGCAGTGAACGCATCGGTGAAATTTAGCAAGAAAATTGCCATACATCCATAAGAAGTTTGCCATCAGTCAAAGACTAAAACACTATCGGTCAGAATCAGTGTAGAATCAGCAATAGATTGGATGTTGACCTTGTGTATTTTATTTTTATGACGAATCGTAAATTATTTATTAAAACTTTTGGCTGTCAGATGAACGAATATGATTCGTCGAGAATGGCGGATTTGTTACATTCAAGTCATGGTTGTGAAATTACGGACGACCTGACTCATGCCGATGTTGTGTTGTTGAATACCTGTTCGGTGCGTGATAAGGCGCAGGAAAAAGTGTTCTCGGTGCTTGGACGCTGGCGGGAAATGAAAGCGCAGAACAAGGAACTGGTTATTGGTGTTGGTGGTTGCGTGGCGAGTCAGGAAGGGGAAATGATTATGAAACGTGCGCCCTGTGTGGATTTGGTTTTCGGTCCGCAAACCCTGCATCGACTGCCAGTGATGCTTGATCAGGTGCTGCAGCAACGCCAACCCACCGTGGATATATCGTTCCCCGAGATTGAAAAATTCGATTGCCTGCCACCGCCGAGTGTGAGTGGGGTCAAGGCATTAGTGTCCATTATGGAGGGCTGTAGTAAATACTGTTCGTTTTGCGTGGTGCCTTATACCCGAGGGACGGAATTTAGCCGTTCATTTGATGATGTCATTACCGAAGTCTATGAATTGGCAAAGCAGGGGGTTCGGGAAGTTACGTTGCTGGGGCAAAATGTGAATGGTTATCGCGGTCATGATAACAGATATAACGATGGCAGGGTGATGGAGTTTGCCGAGTTATTGCATTATGTTGCTGCGGTGGAGGGGATTGATCGAGTGCGTTATACCACTTCCCACCCGATAGAATTCACCGACTCGTTGGTTGATGCATATGCAGATATTCCTGAGTTGGTGAGTCATTTACATTTGCCGGTGCAAAGTGGGTCGAATCGCATACTTGAGCGGATGAAACGCGGTTATAGCGTAGCGGAGTATCTGCGCTGGATTGATAAATTAAAAGCGGTGCGTCCGCGCATCTCCTTGTCATCGGACTTTATTATCGGCTTTCCGGGGGAAACCGATGAGGATTTTCAAGCGACCATGGATTTAATTGCTCGGGTTAAATTTGATCAGAGTTTTAGCTTTATTTATAGTCCGCGACCGGGCACACCCGCAGCCGAGTTGGAAGATAATATCAGTATGGCAGTGAAAAAACAGAGATTGTCGGCATTGCAATCAAGGATTATCAATTTCGCTTCACGGATTAGTCATGCCATGGTCGGTACCGAACAGGTCGTTCTGGTTGAGGGGCATTCAAGGAAAGATCCGAAGCAAATGTCGGGTCGCACCGAAAATAATCGGGTGGTCAATTTTGATGGCAACCCCACACTGGTTGGCACTTTTGCTAATCTGATTATTACCGAAGCCTTGCCCAATTCCCTGCGTGGGCAGTTGATTGTGGTTGATGAGAAACAAGTCGCCTGAATCGTAAATACTTGGATTTGTTTACCCTGACTCCCGTCTATCTCAAGCTCATTATCCATTTCATCGCCCAATTTATTGTCTGGTTCATTGTCTAGTTCATTACCCGGTTCATTAGCCGAATCGTCATCGGCGATTACCTTCCAGCTTGTGCCGGCAGAGAACACGCGTTTATCGGGGGTTTGCGGGCAATTGAATTGCCACCTGAAGCAAATTGAGCATCATCTTGGTGTACGCATTGCGCAGCGTAGCAATAATTTTAGCGTTACTGGTGGTCAAGGGGACTGCCAACGTGCGGCGACTGTGGTAAAGTATTTATTTGCATTGACTAAACACAAAAACCAATCATTGACGGCAGCGGATGTCCATCTGGCGCTATCCAATACGGATAATATCAAGGGTCGCGAAACCGCTGATGAAGCCGTGATGGTTAGGCAGCCTGCGGTTAAGCAGTCGCTTGACAGTCATCGAGATGAAGTCATTATATGTCTGCGTAAGAACCGTATCAGCGGACAAAATCCACGACAAAAAACCTATTTACGCAACATTCGCGACCACGACATTAATTTTGGCATTGGTCCTGCTGGAACCGGAAAAACCTATCTTGCGGTAGCCTGTGCGGTACATGCGCTGGTGGAGAATACCGTTGAACGCATCCTGCTGGTGCGACCAGCAGTGGAAGCGGGCGAGAAGCTGGGGTTTTTACCCGGTGATATCGGGCAAAAAATTGATCCTTATCTGCGCCCGCTTTTTGATGCTTTGTATGAAATGCTTGGTTTTGATCGGGTTGGAAAATTGATCGCACGCGGTATTATTGAGCTTGCTCCACTGGCGTATATGCGAGGTCGAACATTGAACGAGTCTTTTGTGATTCTTGATGAAGCACAAAATTCCACAGTCGAACAAATGAAAATGTTTCTGACTCGAATTGGCTTTGGTTCCAAAGCCATTATCACCGGAGATATTACGCAAGTGGATTTGCCCAAAGCGCAGCTTTCTGGATTGCGGCATTCACAACATGTGTTATCCGACATCAAAGGCATCAGCTTCACCCACTTCAAACCTGAGGACGTGGTCAGGCATCCTCTGGTACAACGTATTGTCGAGGCGTACCAGAACGCCGAATGAGTAGACCGTTCAAGCATGGCGATTGATTTACAATTGGCTGAGCGACTAACCCATTATGAAGGAGCGGAAGTACCTAATCTGGCGGTTCTGGATAGCTGGATAACAGAAACTTTTGCAGTGCTTGGGCGTCTGTCCGAAAACTTGACCATACGGGTCGTGGATGAGGCAGAAATTACCGACTTGAATCACCGTTATCGTCAAAAAGAGAATCCAACTAATGTGCTGGCGTTTCCATTTACAGCGGTGGCAGAGGTTGACTACCACCACTTAGGGGATATTGTTATTTGTTTTGCAGTGGTAAAAAAAGAATCGAATCAACAAGATAAATCGGTTCAACAGCATTTCGCACGAATGGTTATTCATGGTACGCTGCACCTTTGTGGATTTGACCATCAAACTGATGAGGAAGCCCGTGTTATGGAGGGATTGGAAAGAGATATATTGGCAAAAATCGGTATTGCCTAGTGTGTATGGTGAATGGGGGAATTTCTACGCATTGCCATAGCCACGTTGCCGTGTTCGACAGAGAAAAATGACGAATTTTCAATAAGCGGCGATTCTTGCATAATCCAAAACACGGACAGAAAACGATTAAAACAGTTCTCATTGAGATAAAAAATGTTGTTTCTAACGAAAAGTCAGAAAAAGTTGATAACGAATTTAATTCATGTAAAGTCCTAAAGAGATAACATAGTGATTAAAACCCTGCTAACGATAATTGCTGGCGTCCTCAACGTCGCCTCCTTTGCTCCCCTCAATGCGTGGCCACTGAGTATGTTGAGTTTTGCCGTACTGTTTTGGGTGTGGATAACCAGCAACTCAAAAGATGCGGCTTGGTATGGATTCGTTTATGGGCTCGGTCTGTTTGGTGCGGGTATCTCATGGATTTATATTAGCGTCCATACGTTTGGTGGTATGCCTCCGCTTATTGCCGGTTTGAGCATCTTCGTACTGGTGGCACTGCTCTCTGTTTTTCCGGCACTTAGCGGGTGGTTGCAAGGCTGTTTTAGTGCGTGGAATCCAACAATCAGGCTGGCATTGCTGATGCCGACGTGGTGGATATTGGTTGAGTGGTTGCGCGGCTGGCTGTTTAGCGGCTTACCTTGGTTATCCACGGGTTATGCCTATTTAGATACGCCACTATCCAATTACGCACCAATCGGTGGTGTCTATCTGGTTGGCCTGATTGTGTTGATCTGTAGCGGCACCATCGTCGCCATGCTCAGACAACTGAGCAACGGCAATGCGAGTCTGGCAGTTTTGCTTATGCTGGTTTGGGTGGCAGGATGGCAACTGGATAAAACACTATCATGGACGCGGGCAGAAGGGCAACCGATTGCGGTTGCCATTATTCAAAACGATGTCTCGCTTATGCAGAAATGGGATGCCGAGGAAGCGCAGCGCATTGTTGCTGAATATTGGCAACAAAGTCAGGTACATCGCGATAGTGATTTAATCGTGTGGCCCGAGGCAGCCATTCCGGATTATCTGGACAATGTGCCGGATGATTTCTGGAGACAGATTAGAAAGCATCCAGCCGATTTTATTGTGGGTATTCTGGAGCGGGAGACAGTGGCGGGTGTCTCACGACTTTACAATAGTGTCGTAGCAGTAACCCATCACCCAAATAGCGATATGATTTATCGAAAACAACACTTGGTGCCATTTGGTGAATATCTGCCATTGCCGGATTTATTCGAGCCGCTGATTAACATGCTACATATCCCGATGTCCAATTTCAGTGCCTGGTTACAACCGCAGTCGCCACTAGAAGTGGCGGGAAACAGTTTTGCCATATCCATTTGTTATGAGGATGCGTTTCCGCAGGAATGGCGAAATCAGCTGGCATCCTCTGGAGCGTTAATTAATGTCAGCGAAGACAGTTGGTTTGGTAATTCACTGGCACCGCACCAACGCTTGCAGATGGCAAGGTTTCGGTCGCGGGAAAGTGAACGACCGATGATCCGCGCTTCCAATAGCGGACTGTCGTCATTGATTGACTGGCAGGGTAAAATTGAGGCGATTGCACCGCAATTTGCTCAATCTGTGGTAACCGCAACGATTCAGCCAAGATCCGGAGTAACTCCTTATGTGATGTTTGGTGACCATCCGCCTTTGCTCTTTACCGCACTACTGCTACTACTGGGGTTGTTATTCGGTAAAGCCAAACCGAGTTATAAATAGAGACCTTTGCACGAAAGCCATTTCACCCCCATGCTACGTTAAAAACGTACTCAATCGGTCATTTATAAGCATAAACTCCCTCATTCCGTGCGTTTTTGCCTTGCCTAAAAGCGAAATCATCTTCCGTGCAAAGGTCTCAAATAATGAACGCCCGTTGTAAACGCTTTAATCAAACCGTGCAGGAAGGATTTCGTTGATGACAACGAAGACCTGTTATTCATCGCCTATGCTTTTGTCAGTCTCTCTCATCAGCCCGCCAGAAAATTAAATATTTATGTGAAAAATTAGTATAATTACGCTCATTAAAGATAACCTAAAAAAGGCGTAATGCGACCATGAAATTGAATCGAGTCGGGTTGGTTGGTTGGCGGGGTATGGTCGGCTCTGTCCTGCTACAAAGAATGCGTGCAGAAGATGACTTCTCATTGATTGATGAAGTTGTTTTTTATACCACATCGCAAACCGGTCAGCCCGGTCCGGATATTGGTAGAGTACGTCAACCTTTGCAAGATGCGCGTGATCTGGATTCGCTGGCAACACTGGATGCGATTATCACCTGTCAAGGTGGTGACTATACCACTGATGTACACACCAAATTGCGTCAGCAAGGCTGGGACGGCTACTGGATTGATGCGGCATCCACCTTACGCATGTCAGCGGACTCAACCATTATACTCGATCCCGTTAATCTGCCGGTCATTGAGCAGGGGCTGGCGAGCGGTCAAAAAGATTTTATTGGCGGAAATTGTACGGTCAGTTTAATGATGATGGCTCTGGGTGGCTTGCTCAATGCCGATGTGGTTGAGTGGATTTCGGTGGCAACTTATCAGGCCATATCGGGTGGTGGCGCACGGCAAATGCGTGAGCTTGTTGCACAAATGGGGATGCTCAATCAAGCGGCTAAAGACTTGCTGGCTGATCCGGCGAGTTCTATTCTTGATATTGATGAAACCATTATCAACACCCTCCGCTCGGCACAATTACCGGTAACGGAAATTGGCGTACCTCTGGCGGGTAGTCTGTTGCCGTGGATTGACAGTGATCTGGATTGCTGTATCAGTCGGGAAGAATGGAAAGGCTCGGTCGAAACCAATAAAATACTGGGACGTGATGCCAATCCAATCCCCATAGAAAGCACCTGTGTTCGTGTCGGCACTCTGCGTTGCCACAGTCAGGCTTTTACTATCAAACTCAATAGCGCATTGCCGTTAGATGAAATAGAACACCTTATTGAACAGGGCAATGACTGGGTGAGTGTGGTCGAAAATACACGCCAATCCTCGCTTAGCCAACTCACCCCTGCCTGCGTCAGTGGCACCTTAAACATCCCGGTGGGGCGTGTGCGCCGACTTACTCTGGGGGGAAACTATATCTCGGCATTTACTGTCGGCGATCAACTGCTTTGGGGTGCCGCCGAGCCACTGCGCCGTATGTTACGTATATTGGCGCAGAAATAAGCCATTGATGGGCAGAAAAACAGAGTACTCGGTAACACAAGGCTCATCTGTCTCAACCTATAACAGCGTGCTTGCTATGTCCAAACTATCTATGACCGCAGCCATCACGCTGAGCGGATGGCTGATTGGTGGTTGGTTGCTGTTGCCAGCCTGCGTTCAGGCACAAGTTCAAAATCAGGCACAGTCTCAAACTCGGGTACGGGTGCAGGCTCAACCGCTGCAGCAACTCACCATTTCTGTGCTGCGTTCGTTGCCAGCAGAAGTAATTAGTCTGCGTCAGGCGATCATTTCATCCCAGTTGGTCAGTACGGTGATTGAGCTACCGTTGCTGCTGGGTGATGCGCTTGCACCGGGACAGCTCATTGCCAAACTTGAATGTATTGATCAAGTGTTGGCATATCAACGGAGCAAAGCCACATTAGCTGCTTTGTCTGCGAGTCGTGTATTGGCGGATCAACAACTACGCCGACTCAACAAACTGCATCAATCTAACAACGCTTCTGAAGAACAAATCAATCAGAAACAAGAGCAGCTCAATGTCGTTACTGCCAGAATAAACGCACAGTCCATTGCCATCAATATTGACCAGCGACAAGTGAATAAATGCGAAATTCGCGCACCGTTTTCGGGTACGGTTTCGCAGATACATAGTGAAGTCGGAAACTTTGTTAGCCCTGGTAGTGATATAGTTTCTTTGGTGGATACCGACAATATCGAATTAACTGCGCAAGTTGGTCATAGCGACCTCGAACATATAAAAACGGCAACCCGGTTATCGTTTTTATTTCAAAATCAGAGCTATCCACTTTCCCTCAAAAGCGTACTGCCGGTTATTGATCCGGTCACGCAGAGCCAGCAGATACGTCTGACATTTTCCGCAACCAAGCCTCTGGTTGGTTCCATTGGACGATTACAGTGGCGTTTACCCGGCAACATCCTGCCGGCTACCTTGCTGGTAACCCGTAACCAGAAAAATGGGGTGTTTGTTGTTGAGCATAGCGATGTCAATAATGCAGTCGCACGATTCATAGCCATCGCTGGAGCAAAACAGGGGCAGCCTGCGGCAGTCGTATTAGACACATCCAGCCTGATTATTACTGATGGACGATTTGGGCTGGTGGATGGTGACCAAGTTATCCTTGACTAATCAAGCAAAACCCTGAGCCACAGTATGTTTCAACGCATACTACAAAACCATGTGCTGGCAAACTTGATGTTTGTACTGATTATGGTAATGGGCGTGAGTTCTTATCTGCTCATGCCCAGAGAGCAGGATCCCAGCCTCAACTTTAACTGGATCAACATTACCACGGTTTACCCGGGAGCGTCCACGCCAGATGTTGAAAAACAGGTTACCAATGTACTGGAAGATGCGATCCGTCAGGTTGCCGACATCAAATTTGTATCCAGCAACAGTCGGGAAGGCATTTCATCCATTCTGGTGCGATTTGAGGACATCTCGACGGCCGCTTTTGAAAAACAAGTCGCCGATTTGCGGCGGGAAATTGAAAGCGTGGATGATGATCTGCCGCAAGCCGCTCACAACCCTTTTATTTTTGAAGTAACGACCGATAACGCCTTTCCAACGGCGACCATTGTTATCAGTGCGCTTGCTGACGATGAAAATTTGCGCCGTCAGGCGAGCATCATCAAACAAGATATGGAACAAATAAAAGGGGTAAGCAGGATTATCGAAAATGGTCTTTCCGACCCTGAAATCCATATTATCTTTGACCCTCAATTGCTGGAACAATACGCCATTAGTCCCATTGCTTTGGCGGACACCATTCGCCTTTACTATCGCAATGTTTCCGCCGGCACCCTTGACGTTGCTAATAACAACTGGGCAATAACAATCACTGGCAGTCGCTACGACCTTGAATATCTCGGTAATTTACCGGTTGTTACCGGCGCGGGCGAAATCACCTTAAAAGAACTCGCTTCCATCATTCAGGCAAAAGAACCCCCGCGACAACTGGTACGCTTTAACCAACAACCTGCGGTATTACTGGCAATTACCAAACAGCATAAACAAAATATTTTACAATTGGTGGGGCGGTTATCCGCTTTCATCCAACAACGACAGGCGCTGTTCGAGCGTAGCGGGGTAACGGTTACGCTGGTGGATGACCAGACTCAGATTACCCGAGATGCATTAAAAGTGATGCAAACCAATGCACTGATTGGATTATTTATGGTCTTGCTGGTTACTTGGTTTTTTATGGGCACACGGATTGCGCTTTTGACTGGCATAGCCATTCCTTTTATTCTCGCTGGCACCTTCTGGTTTCTCAGAAGTATCGGACAAACCCTGAATGTCAATGTATTGCTGGGGGTGGTCATCAGCCTCGGTATGCTGGTTGATGATGCGGTGGTTGTGGTTGAAGCAATATATTACCGATTACAGCGCGGCGCAGCGACCGTCAATGCGGCAATACAGGGATTGTTTGAAGTCGTAACCCCGGTTACCACTGCGGTATTAACCACGATGGCAGCATTTTTACCGCTGATGTTGTTGCCGGGTATTCTCGGAAAATATATGCTGATTATTCCAATGGTCGTTACCGTTGCCTTAGCCATCAGTCTTGTTGAGGCCTATTGGTTGCTTCCAGCCCACGTTATCGCCTTAAAGGTGGACTTCACCCGTTCATCTGGAATACACGCATTTAGGCAACGCACACAGCAAGCACTGCGAGTTGCTTATGTACGCACGTTGGTAAAAGTATTTCGCCATCCCTTTATTGCGTTGGTCACCTTGCTCACCCTGTTCAGTAGCGCGATTAGCATCATTTACTTTGAGAAAATTAAATTTGATTTCTTCGCCAGCGATCCAGTTAGATTATTCTATGTCAATGTACAAATGCCAGCCGGAACCGCACTCAAGACAACAATGGATAAAGTGTTGGAGGTTGAAGCGGCCGTGTTATCACATATTGAATCAGGCGAATCGCACGCCGTGGTCAGCTACGCCGGCGAAATGGTTACCCAGACCGAACCCTTCTTTGGCGATCAGTATGGTCAGGTGCTAGTCTCACTCAAACCGAAAACAACATCAAATCGCTCTGTTGACGAAATGATTGAGTCGATGCAGGCACAGGTGGCAGCGATTCACGGCATTGAGCAGATCTCATTCCTGCGCATTGTCGGCGGACCACCAGTATCGAAACCGATTAACGTCAAGGTACGGGGTGATGATTATGCGCAAATCATTGCCGCTACCGAACAATTAAAACAGTTCATGTTTGGGCAGAGGGTATTCACAGAAATTGCGGACGACAATGTACGCGGTCAGAATGCCTTGACACTAACCATTAACAGTGCTGCCGTACAACGAACTGGCATCGCCCCAAGTGTCATTACCAGAACGCTGAAATTACTGGTAGATGGGGAAATAGTCAGCAGCTTTCGACATCTTGGCGAGAAAATTGATATTCGACTAAAGGCAAACAGCAAACCCGATCAAATTGAGCATATCCTTGAATACCGTCTGCCTTCTGCACAGCAGACGCTCATTCCTCTGCATCAATTGGTTACTGCCAAATACAGCAGTAGTGCAAACACGATTCGGCATTATAACTACCGCAGAAATATCACCCTTGAGGCCGATATTGACAAGACCATGACTGACACCGTTAAAGCCAATGCGCTAATCAAACAATACTGGCAAACCATTCAGCACCGCTTTCCACATGTTACTTTGGATTTCAGTGGCGTTTTGGATGATATTCAGGAAAGCCTGAATGCCATCGGTTTATTATTCCTGATGGGGCTGGGACTGATATACCTGATTTTAGGCACACAATTCCGTAGCTATTTCCAGCCATTTTTAATTATCATGACCATCCCCATGGCAGCAACGGGTGTCATATTTGGTTTATTTATTAGCCGATATCCGCTTAGTCTGTTCACCCTTTACGGCGTGGTCGCGCTGGCGGGCATTGCTGTCAATTCCGCTATCGTGTTGATTTCTAACGCGAATACTCGCCTTAAAGACGGCATGACCATTACCAATGCCATCATTTTCGCCTCCCGTCGCCGAGTCATCCCAATTCTAATCACTTCCCTGACCACTATCTGCGGATTATTTTCGCTGGCAACCGGACTTGGCGGCCATTCCCTGTTATGGGGTCCGGTCGCCGCTTCTATAGTATGGGGACTAACCGTCTCCACGGTTTTAACGCTATTTTTTATTCCATTATGCTATCGTTTAGCAATGCAACCTTGGCATACCGTCAAACAGAAACAGCACTAACACTTGCGTCACAATGGAAACTACTGTCATTGCCGTCTTGCGTGGTTACCCGTTCTGTTTTACCTTCTGATAATAACCGCGTAAGGTCTTTTTAAGGCAAAGGATTATTCGCCTCTGCGTCATCATGGGGGCGGTTAACCAGAACCACGGGTGCGGTTTCTTTTTGGTTTTGCGTTGCTTTCTATAAACTGAATAATTATCCCGGCAACATCTTTTCCGGTCGCCTTTTCAATCCCTTCCATACCCGGAGAGGAATTGACTTCCATCACCAAGGGTCCACTGTCGGAACGCAATAAATCGACACCGCAGACATTCAATCCCATCACTTTCGCAGCTCGCGCCGCTGTTTTTCTTTCTGTAGGGGTGAGTTTGACCAGACTGGCTTTTCCGCCTCGGTGCAGATTGGAGCGAAACTCCCCTGGTGGGCCTTGGCGTTGCATGGCAGCAATGACTTTTTCACCCACTACCAAACACCGAAGATCACTGCCACCGGCTTCTTTAATATATTCCTGCACCAAAATATCCGCGTTTAATTTCATAAAAGCCTGAATAACGCTCTCTGCTGCTTTTTTGGTTTCTGCCAACACCACACCTTTGCCCTGAGTGCCTTCCAGCAATTTTATGACCAGCGGTGCGCTACCGACCTCCTTGATGATGCCGTTAATATCCTTACTGGAATGGGCAAATGCAGTGGTCGGCATACCGATACCTTTTCGTGACAGTAATTGCAGTGAGCGAAGTTTGTCGCGGGAACGAGTGATTGCTACCGATTCGTTGACACTGTAAATGTTCATCATTTCAAACTGACGGACAATGGCGGTGCCGTAATAGGTTACAGACGCACCAATTCTGGGAATGACCGCATCAAAATCATCGCGGTTGAATTCGGTGCTACCGTAGTGGATGGTTGGGTTATCAGAAGTAATGTCCATAAAACAACGCAAGTGATCCAGTATTTGCACACGATGCCCACGCTGTTCTGCCGCTTCAACTAACCTTCTTGTTGAGTATAAATTGCGATTACGAGACAGTATGGCGATTTTCATAATTTTTTCATCATTGCTCTGTATAACGATAGCTCAACAATAGTCCAACAATAACTTGAGCGATAATAAAGGATGATACGCACGCTTTATTGGCTTCAGCGCAAACGCGATTGACAATAGGAGCGCGCAACATCAACCACAAAATCCTCGCTGATTGCCGTTCGTCCTAATAACATCCTGAATTTCATATTGTCCCGCTGTGTCAAGGTAATTTCAATTTCTTTTATTAACTCGCCGATTTGGATAGGGGTTGCTATGACTATGCGTTCCTCAGCCTGTCCGCCCGAATTGGTAACACTACGGTTTTCAATGACTGGTACGAGGCAAATTCTGTCTTTTAATTTTTTTCGGCTACCGAAAACGGCTCGAAACCGTACCATGAGGATGCCTTTTTCTTCTGTTAATTCATAAACCTCAGCATCCATCGTTGAGGTGCGTGCGCCGGTGTCAATTTTTGCTTTTATTCTATCTATGCCGAGATCAGGGAGTTCAACCCACTCACGCCATCCAATTATTTGCTTCTGTTCAGGTAATGACATTGGAAGTCTTTTTTGCTATTTTTTCACACCCTTTCAAGCAGATGCTTATTGACACAAATAGCTCACTCTGTCGCAGGTTATGATTCCCGTAAATAACTTTCCATAGAGTCATCCATAGCGTCCAGCCAGCGGGTGTGATGTTGTGGTTGTTCATTACCCGTCATCAAAGAACGATAGGCGTTGTTTCTGAAGCCCATAATATCACTATGTTTGTGGTGTTCCCATTCCATAAATGTTTTATTCACCCCCTCCACATCAAAAGTAGGGTAGTCGGTTTGCTCAATCAATGCCTGTGTGTAGTCGCCTTGAAACCAGATCATCTGTTCATCGGTTTCCAGAGCTTGTTCGCGGCTACGCCAGTTGGCACTGTGTTTGGTCATCGTCTGATAGTTCGGCACGCTTATTCTGCCCATAATCACATCTCGGGCATACCACGCCTGTGCATCAAACATATTGAAAGTATAAAATTGATCCTGCATACCCAGATACATGGCTTTAGGATTTTTTTCCCAGACTACACCCTGATATAAATCCAAAGGCCATAGGCGATTTGTTGTGACCAGCCTCAGTTCATCCGGCATAAACGGGAAATGATGCAAATAGCCAGTACATAAAATGATGGTATCGACTTTTTTGCTGGAGCCGTCCTTGAAATGTGCCGTTTTATTGACCACTTTGGTGAGTAGTGGCCGTTCCTGCCAGCTATCCGGCCAGTGAAATCCCATCGGTGCGGTGCGGTAGCTCACGGTGACCGATTTACATCCATATTTATGACATTGCGAGCCAATATCTTCTGCAGAATAGCTGGTACCAACAATTAAAATGTCTTGATTTTTGAATTCCATCGCATCGCGAAAATCATGGGCGTGCAACACACGACCGTTAAAGGTATCAAAACCTTCAAAGTGTGGCACATTCGGGGTAGAAAAATGACCGCTCGCAACCACAACATAATCAAATTCTCTGGAGCTGACCTGATCTTTAGGCAAATCCTTGACGGTCACGGTAAACATGCCGGTAGATTCGCAATAACTTACCGCCTTGACGACAGTTCTGAACTTCACCCAATCGCGCACCCCGGCATTTTCAACCCGACCCTTTATGTAGTCCGCCAGCACCGCTCGCGGAGGATAGGAAGCGATTGGACGACCAAAATGCGCCTCAAAGGTATAGTCGGCAAACTCAAGGCACTCTTTCGGACCGTTTGACCATAAGTAACGATACATACTGCCGTGGACAGGTTCACCGTATTCATCCAAGCCAGTACGCCAAGTATAGTTCCATAATCCGCCCCAATCTTGTTGTTTCTCATAACAGACAATTTCCGGAATCTCGGCACCCTTATTCTTCGCCGATGCGAAAGCTCGAAGTTGCGCCGTACCACAAGGTCCCGCACCAATTATTGCAACACTTGACATTTTTGCCCGCCTGAAAGTTTTTTAATTAAAAATCCGTAATCCGTAATCCGTAATTCGTAATCAATAATTCCCCCGAACCCGTTCTTTCTTCGGGTCGAAATGAGGGAAAGGCACCACGGTTGCTGGAATACGCTTTTGGTGCCCATCCAGTTTGCCAATTTCAACTTCGGTGCCTAATGCAGTATAAAGCGTTTTCATCTTGCACAATGCGATGTTTTTTCTCAGTATTGGCGAGATCATTGCGCTGGTAATGGTGCCGATTTGTTCACGGCCCACAAAAACGCCACCGCCATTACCCCCGGGTTCTTCACCGGCCACTTCAAGACCAACCAGTTTTTGCTGTGGATTTTCTCTGCGGTCAAGTAGTACTTCCCGACCAATAAAATCATCTTGTTTTGATTTCAAAGGCACGGTGAAACCGATACCCGCTTCAAAAGGATCGGTTTGGTCACAAAACTCGTAGCCGGCAAAAATCAATCCGGCTTCAATCCGCAACATATCCAATGCCTCCAGTCCCAACGGCAAAATCTTAAACTCCTGCCCAGCTTCCCACACCGTATCCCATACGGCTTCAGCATCGCTTGGATGACAAAATATTTCATAGCCCTGTTCCCCAGTATATCCGGTACGCGATACCAAAATGGGTATCCCGGATTCATCACCTATTCTGGCAATGGAAAAACGAAACCATACCAGTTCTTCAATCGTAGCCTGATCAGGCCGGGTCCAAATAATCTTTTTCAGCACATCCGGACTCTTCGGGCCTTGCACCTGGAGGTTATGCAGTTGCGAGGTCGAGTCCTTAACCCATGCACGCATATTTCTCCGCTGAGCCTGTTGTCTGAGCCATAGCCCCGAGGTATCGTTGCCGCCAATCCAGCGAAAATTATCCTTCCCCAATCTGAACACAGTACCGTCATCAATCATGCCGCCGGATTCGTAACACATGGCGGTATAGACAACCTGTCCGGCCGCCAGTTTGCGTATGTCCCGGGTCACGCAGGTTTGTAGCAAAATTTCGGCATCAGGGCCAACCACCTCGTATTTTCGCAAGGGCGAAAGATCGGTTGCGATCACACCCTCTCGACAGGCCCAATACTCGGCGGTGCAACCATAGTTGGTGTAGTTATTTGCCAACCAATAACCGTTGTATTCAGCAAAATTACGGGTTAGTTGAGAAGTTCTGTTGTGAAAGCCGGTTTCTTTTGTCATTTCAGGTTCTGCGTCAGTGGTTTTTCTAAAAGCGATTGCGCGTTTGAATAAATTCTTTTCGGAGTAGGTTCGCACCTGAATATCGGTCGGCACCCAACCATTAGCCGGATCGATGTCGCACGGACAAGCCGATGAAACACAAACCAAATCCTTCATTGCACGCATCAGCACATAGTCCCCCGGTCGCGACCAGGGATCATCAAATATAAAGGTAAAGGCATCATCGAAGAAAGTATTAAAAAATAAATTCATCGCCTGCCAGCCTTTACGTGGAGCAATAGGGTAGGATTTCAGTGCCTTGTTGAAATTGTCCGAGCAATTTGCATGTCCGGGGTAGCCAGCTTCGTCGTAGTATTTACTGGTGCAAGCCAATCCGAAACTATCATGTCGTCCGCAGGTATCCTGAACGATTTCGAGTAACGGTTGAAAATCCACATCATAAAACTTTGAATACAAGCCGGGTCCGGGATAGGCAGAACCCATTAACGCCCGCGTTGTTGTGGCACTGAGATAACGCATCGCACCTTTATCCAACTGCGCCTTATCAAAGCACTGAAAATCCGAACACTCCCGACCATCAATATCAATAACTTGAATATAGTCACCCGCCTTGACCTCGTAACTACGGGCAGTAGCCGCATCAATGCGGAAACTTTGTTGTTCATCTGCCAACGGGGCAGGCAATTCATTGGCTATGACCCGTCCGGGATCGGCTCTGGTGATATAGGCAATCAAATCTGTTGGCGGTAAATCAGTGGGCAACGAATCGGTTAAGGACTGTCCATGCGTTTTCATCGATTGCCCGGGAGCGCAAATTAAACAGATCAATTCGCTTTCACTGACTAATTTGATGTTTGCACCCGCCATCGTTTCACCTGATAACACTTCTGCCGCCTTCGCCTCAGGCAAACTGACCGCAAAGTCTTTCAGTTTATTTCTTATTTTCGCCGCACCCGGACTATCGCTATCCAACATGCGGGCTATGGTTTCTCCATTCGTATTCGGAGCGACCCCGAGCTGCGCCGTTGCCGATTTACTGGAAGCGTTAAATGCCAATACATGTGCTGGTTGAAGACCTTCGGGGTCCACTATCTCCAATTCATCCCCCGCCAGCATCGGCACCGCAGTCACCGCACCAGCGCGTATCACATAACGCTCTTTGCCAATCCATTCCTGCCCCAGTCCGGGTTCACGAAGTGTAATAATGTTGTTCATGTTTATGTTCATGCGCGTACAATGAGTGCTATAAATATCATCTCTATGGGATTTTATATTATTTCCCTGTTTGATTGCTGGCAAATTCAACCCATAAATGCAACATGGCAAACCAATACCATCCAAATTATGTTACATTAGTTGATTCACTACTGATCCAACAATTGACTCAATAACCAAACCAATCATTGACCAATACTATACCAATGACAATCCTAACTCCGTCTGACTATACACTAATTTAGGACACTTCAAAAGTAAGAAATGTTAAAATGGTATAGTTATGGTACTTTTATTATCAAAACAATTCACGTAGAGTCCGCAGGTCAACGTGATGGACTCATCACCGCGACTTTAATAAACTGTATTTTGGTGTATCACCCATTGGGTGCATATTAAGGTTGTCGGGCCCCCCGCTTCCTTAAGATTATTATCAATAAAACTTAACGAGGAAAAATTCTTATGTATAAATTAAAATCCGCTGTTGCTGGGCTCATGGTTTCACTATTTCTAATTGCTGGAGTTGCTCATGCACAAAGTAGCGAACCTATTAAAATTGCAACACATAACTGGTCAAGCCAAATTGTAATGGCTCATGTTTTGGGCAATATTTTTCAAAGTTTAGGGTACAATGTTGAATATGTACCATCTGAGACTCAAGCTGCGTACGAAGCCGTTCGTGTCGGTGACATCCATGTACAGCCTGAAGTTTGGCAATCCACAATGGATAAGTCGTTCTATCTTGCGATGGAAAAAGGTGGCTTAATTGATGCTGGCTCTCACGACACAAGAACTTTTGAAGAAATGGGCGTTCCTAACTGGGTTATCGAAAAAGATCTATGCCCCGGGCTGCCTAAGTGGGAAGCACTTAAAGATTGCTCGGCAAACTTTACAACACCCGATTCTGGCGGCAAAGGACGTTGGTTGGAAGGGCCTCAAAGCTGGCACGGCGATATAATGCCTGACCGTGTTAAAGGTCTGGGATTAGATGACAAATGGACGGTTAAATTTGCTGGTGGTGCGGATGCGCTATGGGCAGAGCTTAAAGCCGCTGAAAAAGAAGGTCGTGGAACCATCATATTCAACTGGTCTCCAAACTTCACAGATGCGACTGGTTTTACCTTTATCGAATTCCCGCCTTACGTTGAAGGTTGTCGGGTTGCAGATGGTGGTGACGGAGCTTGTGGTTCACCAGATGGTTGGTTGAAAAAAGCCGCTCACTATAAAATGCCAAAAACGCATCCGCTTGCATACCGTGCATTGACTAAGTTGGCATTCACTGCCCCTCAAATTGGTCAAATGGCAGCTTTGGTTGATACCGATGGTCTGTCTCATGCCGATGCTGGTGCTAAATGGGTAGCAGACAATAAGGATGTATGGGAAGCTATGATTAAGTAGGGCTTGCAAATATTAGTTTATATAACTAGTATTAGTCTCTCACATCTATAGAACGCTCCCCCGGTGATGTTGCTGGGGGAGTTTTTTCTTGTTACATCACAACCAAAATAAATGTCCTCTGAAACCGAATATTCCGAACAAAGCCAGCCTGTCATTCAGTGTAATTCTGTTTATAAAATTTTTGGTGCTAATTCCAAAAAAATGATGCACAATTGCGCCGGAGAAGTGGATGCTAAAGCTTTTCAGGAAGCTGGCTGTATTGTTGGCGTGAATGATGCCAGCTTTGAAGTTCACAAGGGCGAGATGTTGGTCATTATGGGGTTATCTGGCTCCGGAAAATCAACGCTTCTTCGTTGCATATCCAGATTGACGGACGCGACCGCAGGGGAGATTCTCATTGATGGTGAAAGCATCTTATCAATGAACAATAAACAGCTCACGGATTTGAGACGCAACAAAATGGGCATGGTTTTCCAAAATTTTGCTTTGTTACCTCACAAGACTGTTTTGGAAAATATAGCCTTCCCGCTACAGGTAAAGGGCGTTGACACAAAGCAAAGTATAACTAGAGCGATGGAAATGGTTGAGCTTGTTGGCTTAACAACTCGAGAAAACTATTTCCCAAGAGAGTTATCCGGCGGTCAACAGCAGCGCGTAGGTATAGCGCGTTCCCTTGCCGTAGAGCCAGATATCTGGTTTTTGGACGAACCCTTCTCCGCTTTAGACCCGCTGATACGAAAAGAGATGCAGGATGAGTTTTTAAGATTGCAAAGTATGCTACATAAAACAATCTTATTTGTAACGCATGATTTCGATGAAGCCCTGCGCCTCGCCGACCGTATCGCTATTATGAAAGATGGCATTATTGAGCAATTGGATACCCCCGCCAATATTGTTCTCAACCCTGCCACCGAGTATGTACATAAATTTACAGCGGAAGTTCCCCGCGAAAAAGTGCTTAAAATCAGATCGGTCATGGATCCTGTCAACAGCGCAGAAAATGTGGGTGATTTAAAGGTTTCACAAGATGCCATTATTGAGACCGTTGCAGAAGCGGTTTTAAGCACGAAAAAACCAGTTGCTGTGGTAGATGCTGATAATAATATTGTTGGAACACTTCATCCTGCTAAGGTGCTGACCGTATTATTTGGGAGTGAAAGTCATTAGAGATTGGATTACATTTTATGAACCATATTAAAAGTCATCCAACATTATTCCAATTTATTGTCTTATTGATTGTATTTTTTCTTGTTTGCTTTTTTGTAAGCCCATCAGAAACAAATTATTTATGGCGACTCCCGCCCCTGCTAAAGGCGGTTCCCGGGCTAATCAATGACTCTGCCGAATTTTTAATGTATGAATGGCTACCGATATCAGTTTATGACCCGGCAATAGATGACTATGAAAATAAGCCATTATTCAGTCAAATAACGAGAGGGTTCTCAAGTTTTATTCTTTTTCTAATCACCCTGCTTCGTGAAATTCTCCTTGGCGGCGCAAAAACAATTGTCGCTTTCACCAGCTGGGACTGGGTCAATGAAAATGAATGGGCAAAATGGCCCGCTCTGCCTTGGACTGTGGTTTCTTTCGGAGCAGTTCTTATCGGTTACAAACTTGGTGGCAAAGGACTTGCCATATTGGCTGCCCTTTCCACTATATATATGTCCATTTTCGGTCAATGGGAACCGACCATGCAAACATTATCGCTTGTACTGATCGCCGCTCCCGCCGCTTTTATCTTGGGATTGACGTTAGGCATTTGGGCATTTAAGAGCAAGAAAGTAGAGTTAATATTACAACCCCTGCTTAATGTGGCGCAAACAATGCCTCATTTTTCTTATCTGGTGCCGACAGTGGCATTTTTCGGGGTAGGCAATCATGCTGGTGCTATCGCAACGATCATATTTGCAACACCACCCATGGTCAGGTTGACCTTGTTGGGGCTTAAGAAAGTGTCTCCAGAAGTGGTCGCCGCTGGAAGAATGAGTGGCTGTACAAATTTTCAACTGCTCTCACAAGTTTTGATTCCAACCGCAAGACGAGACATTCTCATTGGCGTAAATCAGGTAATCATGCAGTGCTTGGCAATGGCCGTCATCGCCTCTTTTATCGGTGCGACTGGATTAGGATATAGTTTATTGATTGCCCTGAATTCGCTTAAAGTAGGAAAAGCGTTAGAAATGGGGATTTGCATCGTATTATTAGCCGTTCTGCTGGACAAGATGTCGCTCGCTTGGGCAAATAAACAAACTGACTATTTTGCCGATCTCTCTTTCTTTCAACGCCACAAATCGCTACTTATTTTTGTTATTGCATTGGCTGCAGGGTCTGTCATTGCCTATATTGGCTCCTTCTTTTTCAAGGAAGGTTTTAATTATCTATACCTTGTTCCAACTGACAAAGGTTTTACCACGCATGAATTTTGGCAGTCTGGTATTGATTGGATTTGGGACGCTTTCTTTTATCCCTTAAAAGTGTTTAATGAGTTTCTAATTATTAAAATTTTAGTCCCCATGAAAAACGCTTATCTGGCGATGCCGGTTGCTGCCACTTTTATATTGGTTATGGGAACAGGTTATATCATCGGCGGTTACAAATCAGCACTTATCGTAGGTAGCTTATTGCTGTTTATTGCTTTCTCGGAATACTGGGACAGGGCTTTGATTACCGCTTATATGGCTTCTTTTGCTGTTATTTCATCGGCACTAATTGGCGTGACTGTCGGCACTTTGTGCGCTCAAAATGCCTTTGCTAGCAAAACAATATTATTGGTCTGTGATTTCTTTCAAACATTCCCTTCTTTTATTTATCTAATACCTGTCATTATGCTCTTTGGCGTGACTGACACATCGGTTTTAATCGCCGCCATCGTCTATGCGACCATCCCTGCTACTCGATACACCGTAGAAGGTCTGCGAGCCGTACCAGAATCTTTACAGGAGGCAGGCTCAATGTCAGGTGTCTCTCGTATTCAGAGATGGGTCAACATTGAGTTACCTTATGCGTTTCCACACATGTTGCTGGGGGTAAATCAAACAGTCGTATTTTCACTATTTATGGTGATTATCGGTGCTTTTATCGGCACGACTGATTTAGGACAATTAATATTGAAAGCGTTATCGGATCGACAGGGGATTGGACTAGGCCTCACGCTAGGATTGTGTGTCGCGTTTATCGGATTGGTGGCAGATCACTTAATTCGCACTTGGGCAGACAAACAAAAAAAACTACTCGGGTTGACCGATTAGCCATTGCTATATGGACTCGCAATCGGAACAGATAGCCAAATAGTCGGCAACCACTGGCTCAATGCCACGGTCGAGGCATTCAATGGTTAGCGCATGACCGATGGAGACCTCCAAAATCCCCTCTATTTCTAAAAAATGATCCAAATTATTCAGATCCAGGTCGTGTCCAGCATTGACACCCAATCCCAGCGACCGAGCGTAATCTGCCGATTCCTGATAGTTGTTGAATACTGCCGTTGCCTTTTCTTTGCCAAATGTATCGGCAAATTGTTCGGTATATAATTCAATACGATCACAACCCATCGTCGCGGCGGCTTGAATTTGCTGGCGATTCGGATCAAGGAACAGCGAGCTACGAATACCAGCGGCTTTTAAGCGTGCCAGACTGGGCCTTAAAATTTCCTGAGAACTGGCGATATCCCAACCGTGATCGGAGGTAAGTTGATCGACATCATCGGGAACCAATGTACACTGATCTGGCCCGGTTTTCTCTATCAGCTCAAGAAAATCTTCCGCTGGATAACCCTCAATGTTTAACTCTGCATCAGGATAATTTTTCAGCAGTTTTGCCAGGTCATACGCATCCGACCGTTTGGCATGACGCTCGTCTGGACGCGGGTGAATGGTAATGCCTTGCACCCCGAGTTTTAGAAACTTGCTGGCATAAGTAACGACATTGGGATAATCACGCCCTCGGGAATTCCTGAGTAATGCAATTTTATTAAGATTTATACTTAAATTTGTCATATTGGTTTGTCATCGCCCCTTCAACCCGTCGTTTCAAAACAGGAATAATTCCAGTCAGGAGTAAATCCGACCATCCTCACAACTCCCGGCATCGAAGGGTTAAAAAGTGCGTTATGCCAATAGGTTGCCTGATACTTTGGTTGATCAGCATTGATGGCACGAGCCTTGCAATGCAAGTGATAGAGCTGCTTCCCCTGATCAAAGTGCAATACACATTGTTTGATTTCGATTATCTGTTTCGCCAGCTCACTGGTCATAGAAAATACGGCCGTCATTTCCTCATCAAACTCAGCGGGTATCTGGTAATAGTATTCAGAAAGCAGTTTTAGCGCAGCTTCATATCTTGCCTGATGCGCCTGCGTCTTTTGCGCCATAAATCGAAATTCACGGGTAATGTCCGCGCTATTCGTTTTGACGATCTGAACCGAAATCGGCCCGATATTCTGCTCCATGGCTTCCAATTCCGGGCGCATTCCGAACGACGGCATCCCGTCATTCTTACGCACAGAATACTGCCGGATCCTACATTGCCATGCAATAAATTGTTTTCGCAGATCTTGTGGATTGAGTTGATTCATTATTCTTTTTCCAGTCGCCATTGTTTATAAGGCAATCCGTTTTACCAGCTTTCTCATAAGAGTGACTAATGTAATATGTCAGCTCGTGTAACCACCCGCAACAAGGTTATAAACAGAATTCGCAAATCAAAGCACAATGACTGCCGTTGCAAATACACAATATCGAGCGCGACTTTTTGTTCAATCGACAGATTGTCTCTTCCGTTCACCTGTGCCCAGCCGGTCAGTCCGGGGATTAACTGATCCACTTTGTTTTCTGTCCGCAGTGCAACCAAATCATCCTGATCAAGGGTAGGCGGGCGAGGTCCTACCAAACTCATATCTCCTTTTAGAATTGAGAACAGTTGTGGCAATTCATCCAGACTGAAACGTCGAAGAAATCCACCGATGGGTGAGAGGTACGCATCAGGATGGGTCATTAGAGCAGTCTCTAGTACAGGTGTACCCACCCGCATGGAACGAAACTTGGGCATCCTGAAAATCATGTTGCCCCGCCCGACCCGATCCGACCAATATAGCACAGGGCCTTTTGAGGTTAGACGCACGGCAATAGCGACCAGAAACAGAGGCATTGCCAACAAAACCAAGAGCGTAACACTTATCACCAGATCAAAAAGCCGTTTCATTCATTGCCCCCAATAACTGTTGCGTTTATTATGTGAACTCAAGGTGCTTATATTTAATTAGAGTCTGTTCAAAACATCAACTTTGAATATTCAAAACCCGGTCCAGCCTAGCATAAGGCAAAGCCTCATGTCGGATTAATCTTAATCAAAATATACAAGTGATTAATTTAGAATGCTATTTCTAATAGAGACCTTTGCGCGGAAGATGAGTTCGCTTTTAGGCAAGGCAAAAACGCACAGAATGAGGGAGTTTATGCTTATAAATGACCGATTGAGTACGTTTTTAACGTAGCATGCAGGTGAAAGGGTTTTCGTGCAAAGGTCTCTAATAGTCATTGGGCATGATGAAAAACCTTCAGCCGTATTACTGTGAAATGGTCGGTCAAATTCTGCAATAATGCATTGGTTGGAATCGTTATAATCAATTATGGCTGCAAGGTTTTAGAGGTTATTGGTTTGATTTCCGTGTACAGCCATCTCATAAGCTGACAATTAAGCATCTATAATCATGTGGATATAATTTATTAGCAGACTCTACCCACCAGACAGATAATAATCCACCGCTTCTTTCACACCCGTTTCTGGGGTTTGCACAGGCTCCCACTGGAGAATTCCAGCAGTTTCAGAACCAGCCACTATAAGCGGTGCTGCGAGCTTACGAATATCAGTCGCTTTGCCAATCAGCGAAAAAATAACTTCCAGCAAGCGCACAGGGACCGGTAGCAATAGTTGCTTTTTCCCCATGATCTGCGCTATTAATTTCAGCAAATCGGCCGTTGACCACTCGGAACCATCAGATACGACAAATTGACTACATTGAGGTAAAGAAGCTGAAACACACCTTACCAGTAGCATACACAGGTTTTCCACTGAAATCATACTCTTCTTTGCCAGCATACGTCCAAATGGTAACGGAACGCCTATATCAACCAGTCTCAACAATCGATAAAAATTGCCCGGCACGCGTGCTCCATACACGAGAGGGGAGCGTACAATGACGACTTCCATAGCGGTCGAGTCGGAAATCTTCGTCAAACCAATTTCAGCTTCCATTTTTGAAACGGTATATGGATTTTGCGGATTGTAACAAGTTTTGTTATCAAAAGAACCCGTTATTGAGCTTGTATCACCAAGCACACCAATACTGCTCATATAAATAAAGCGCCGAACGCCAGTAGTCGCCGCCAACTTGGCTAACCTGAGTGTTGCATCTCTATTCACCCTCCTAAATTCATTGAGCGGGTCAGATGCAGAATCTTTCATGATATGTACTCGTGCGGCAAGATGCAATACCGTATCAATACCGCTAAACGCATCATCAGGAATCCGCTCAGACTGGAGATCACACACAACCGTTTCAAAATCGGGGTGCTCACTGCGCGACAACAAACGCAGAGAAACTTGCTCTGTTAATAAAGCAGCAATCAATCGTTGACCAATAAAACCTGTGCCACCAGTCACCAAAACGTGTTTCAAATCTTGCCCCTCCCGTTAATTCATTGTATAGACACAAATGCCTTGCAAGCACATCGTCAATATCAAATAGTCTCGCCTGTTCTCGCTTTTTTTTCTAACAAAATGAGACCTTTGCACGAAAGCCATTTCACTTACATGCTGCGTCGCCTAAAAGCGCCTACTGTGGGTAAAAATGGTCTCAATCGGTCATTTATAAGCATAAACCTCCTCATTCCGTGCGTTTTTGCCTTGCCTGAAAACAAAATCATCTTCCGTGCAAAGGTCTCTATGAGTTTGATATTGTAATGCTAAGTTGGCAAAGTCAACGCTCATATTTTAATCAGCTTACCGCTCGTTAATTGATAGGTGTCACCGGTGTGCTTGCAAGTGGTCTGCGCATTGCATGAGATGGACAAATCCAGTTTCTCACCATATTCACTCATCCAGCCGATTTGTTTGGCAGGTACGCCCACCATCAGCGCATAAGCAGGCACATCTTTATTGACCACTGCCCCCGCACCAATGAAAGCAAACTTGCCAATTGTTATACCGCATATAATAGTAGCATTCGCACCAATGGTAACACCTTTACGCACCAATGTTTGCCGGTATTCGTCCTTGCGGGACACTGCGCTTCTTGGATTATAAACATTGGTAAATACCATGCTTGGGCCACAAAACACATCGTCCTCAATAGTCACCCCATCATAGACGCTGACGTTGTTTTGTACTTTTACATTGTTGCCAATCGAAACATTGTTGGCCACGAAAACATTCTGTCCAAACGAGCAGTTCCTGCCTATTTTAGCACCTGCACAAATATGTACCCAATGCCATATTCTTGTCCCCTTGCCAATTTCAGCCCCATCATCAACGAGTGCCGTTTCATGAACCGAGTAATCCATCAAACAAGTCTCGCAACAAATGGATGCACACAGTCACCCGCAGAAACAATTTGCGCGGACCGGATAGCATCCACCGTTTCGATACAATGACGGACATCATTCAAACCATAACCACGTCCAACCAAAATTTCTGCGTAGCTGGTCGTATGCAATTCAGCAAAACCTTCAGAAAACTCCAACTCTTCGCCAGCAATTATAATTGCACGGTAGGTCGATTTTTTTTCTTTTATATTATCCGGCAAATCACTGGCGTCAGTGGACAAAAACCAACGCACCCGCGCCCGCTCATATTCAAGATAACCCGCTACTTTGGACGATCCCGAGTAATGAACAACACTTTCCTGCAAATCACCGAAAACAAAATGCAACATATCATAGAAATGTACACCTATATTTGTTGCTACCCCAAAAGACTTCTTTGGGTCTCCTTTCCAGCTTTCGTCATACCAGCGACCACGCGAGGTAACATACGTCAGCTCAACATCAAACTTTTCACTCGGATCTGCTACGGCAACCTTATCACGCAAAGCTATGATGGTCGCATGGTGACGCAATTGCAAAATATTATAGATCCGCTTACCTGTTTCTTTTTCCAACAACAAAAGCTCGTCTAATAATTCAGGTGTTGGTACCAGAGGTTTTTCACAAATGACATCGCAACCTAGTCTAAGCCCGGCCGCAATGTGGGCATGATGCAAATAATTCGGGCTACAAATCGCCACATAATCAAGTCGGGTTTGAGAATCCCTTTTTAGTCGGTTTGCATGTTCATAAAACCGCTCAAACTCAGTAAAAAATTCACTTCGCGGGAAAATGCTGTCAATAAAACCTACGGAATCATTTACATCATAGGCAACGGACAAATAATTTCCTGTATCCTTAATCGCTTGCATATGGCGTGGCGCAATATATCCGGCAGCTCCAATCAACGCAAAATTCTTCATTCGATATCTACTACATTCTAAATACGGTAAAACCCGCATCTTTTAGACTATGGCGATTGTATAGGCTTTTGAGATCACCGATGACTGGTTTCGAGCATTCTTTACAATATCCACGTAGCGTAAATACGTTAAACTTTCGAAATTCGTCGTGACCAACTGCAACAACCAACGCATCAACCGAAAAATCACTTTCAGTTGAACCCAAAATAATGCCGTATTCACGCTCAACATCTTTGGCATTCGCCCAAGGATCGACAACAATCGTTTTGACGTTCCACGCCTCAAATTCACGCACCAGATCAATAATTTTGCTGTTACGGATGTCCGGACAATTTTCTTTAAACGTGACACCCAAAACACCAACCGTACTATTAGCAACGTCTATACCATTATTCAACATCCGTTTGATCACATTCGTCGCGGCATAACTGGCCATACTGTCGTTGATCTTACGGCCTGCCAAAATCACCTGCGGGTGATAACCGATCTCTTCGGCTTTATGCGTCAGATAATATGGGTCAACACCAATGCAGTGCCCTCCAACCATTCCGGGGCGAAACGGCAGAAAATTCCACTTGCTACCCGCCGCTTCCAGAACATCCATGGTGTCGATTTGCAATCGTTCAAAAATAACTGACAATTCATTCACAAAGGCAATATTTAGATCTCGCTGACTGTTTTCAATCACCTTGGCCGCCTCTGCCACCTTGATACTGCTCGCAAGAAATGTACCCGCAGTGACAATTTCCTCGTACAGTGTGTTTATTTCTGTTGCAATTTCTTCGGTAGAGCCGCTGGTAATTTTTTTGATTTTCGGTAGCGTATTTACTTTGTCGCCGGGGTTAATCCGTTCCGGACTGTACCCACAGAAAAAATCGCGGTTATAGGTCAGATCAGAAAACTTTTCCAGAATGGGAACACAAATTTCTTCAGTACAGCCCGGAAAAACAGTAGACTCATAAATAACGATGTCACCTTTTGATAAAACATGCCCCAAGGTTTCACTTGCCGTACGCAAAGGTGTCAAATCTGGCCGATTGCTCATGTCAATCGGCGTAGGAACCGTAACGATATAGATTTGAACATCTTTTAGATCATCAATTGAGGACGAAAACCGCAGGTTTTGTGCTTCTAAAAGCACATTAGTACTTACCTCAAGTGTCGTGTCAATCCCGTCTTCAAGTTCTGCAATCCGGACTTTATTGACATCAAACCCCACCACAGGTCTGTTTTTTCCAAACTCCACCGCAAGTGGTAGACCTACATAGCCCAAGCCAATTACAGCAACTTTTTTTAGAATTTTATTCAAAATTGTGCCCAATATTATGTGAAATAGTGCAAGATCGCAATTTCATTGCCAGCGAATAACCACTGTTGTCCGAGTTCAGCACCTATGAGGCAAATCAAGCTACCTCTGTAATATTCCGATGATACGTCATAGGCATCATCAAATCCAGAGAATCATGGGGTCAATAATGGAGTCCATTGAGCGTTGGATAATTTACGATTAACTGCTCAAGTTTCTTTAATTCGAGCGATGGTTAATCACCTTGACTCATAACAAAAAGTAACCGAAAGTAGTGCAATATCAGTAATCACCAAACCAAATAACAGTATGACAACACTACTCGTCGCACTGCGTGCCGCAGCGGAAATGACTCGATTACGCATTTTATCGGTTTTAAGTAATAGTGAATTAACCGTGTCAGAATTGATGCAAATTCTTGAGCAGAGTCAACCCAGGGTGAGCCGCCATCTAAAGTTGCTGTGTGACTCGGGATTGTTACAACGCTATCAGGAAGGGGCATGGGTATTCCATCGAATTAGCGATAGTGGGGAGATGGCGGATGTCGCTAAGGGGATTGTGAAGATGATTGATATTAACAATCCCGAATTCCTTCAGGATCAATACCGATTGCAACAAATTAAGCAAATAAATGCCCGCCGTGCAGCGGAATATTTTGGAAAAAATGCCACCGACTGGGACCGTATTAGAAAATTAGCGGTGCCCGACACTTGCATTGAGAAGAAACTGATTGCATGTCTGCGCATCAATAGTCCAGCGTTATTTCTCGATCTGGGCACCGGCACCGGCAGAATCTTGGAAATATTCTCCCCTTATATTAAAAAGGGAATCGGTATTGATTTGAGTCGGGAGATGTTGCTGGTCGCGCGCTCTAATCTGGACTGTGCCGGCGCGAGCAATTGCTCGGTACGTCAAAACGACATCAACCAACTCAATTTTGACGATGACAGCGTTGATGTCATTACTATTCATCAGGTCTTACATTATCTGGAGCAACCAGAACAGGTTATTAAAGATGCTGCCAGAGTGCTAAAATTCGGTGGGCAACTGATTATTGTTGACTTTCTGCCGCATGATCTTGAATTCCTGCGCGAAAAACATGCCCACCGCAGACTAGGCATCTCCAATCAGTCCATCGCCCAATGGGCAGCCACCTATCAGCTATCGCAGCTAACCTGCGAAAAGCTCGCTTCAGATGAATCAGCAGATAATGGGCAGCTCAGTATGGGGTTATGGAACTTAACAAAATCCCCTCTCTCGAAATCAAAAAAGTGATATTATTGGTTACTATAACACGGATTGAATTGAATGCGACCAACGGCTGAAACACAAATGATTAAACAAACCATGGGTAATCACCCTCATACAACACGGCGTGTCACGCAACTGCGATCGGATATTCACGATTATCGCCCACGCCATCATATCGGCTATCAATGCGGTGGTGGTGTTTCCATGCTCTGTTCAAGCATCATCATATCGGTATTTGTTTGCATTTTCTCAATAGTCATACCGACCATCACATCGGCTGCGCTGCCGGACAGTTTTGAACAAGTCGATATGCCGCAGAATTTTGAAAAACAAACCAAAATCACCAAAATAATCAACTATTTAATTGATAAATCTCATTTTAGAAAGGTATCCTTGGATAATGGCTTTTCCGAAAAAGTGCTGGATAGATTCGTCAATCAACTTGACCCCGCAAAAAGATTTTTTCTACAGGAAGATATTGACCAGTTTCAAACCATTAAATATGAGTTTGATAACTATATTCGGCTTGGTGCCCTAGAGCCTGCTTATGCGATTTTCAAAATTTTCAGAGCACGGGTTACACAACGCATTGAGTATGCTCTGCACCGACTTAATCAACCCTTTGATTTCACCTTGAACGAACAGTTTTTACTGGACACCAAAGAGGCGGTTTGGGCACAAAGTGAAGCAGAGCTTAGAGATTACTGGAGAAAGAGAATCAAGAACGACATCATCAATCTGCGGCTCGCCCGCAAAGCGGATAACGCTTCAGGACATGAGACAGACGACACTATCCTTAAAACCTTGAGGAATCGTTATACCCATATCGCCAGAAGAACACGGCAATTCAATGCCGATGACGTATTCCAGAGTTTTATCAATGCCTATGTCATGACCATTGAACCGCATACTAGCTATTACTCTCCGCGCGGTGCAGAAAATTTCAAAATTAATATGCGCCTGTCATTAGATGGCATTGGTGCCGTGTTGCAAACCGATAATGAATATACGCTGGTCAGAAGAATCATTGCTGGGGGACCTGCCGACCTTGCTGGTGAGCTCAAATCTGATGACCGAATTATTGGTGTCGGTCAGGAAAATGAAGAGATTGTCGATATAATTGGTTGGCGACTCGACGATGTTGTTGATCTTATTCGCGGGCCGAAAGGATCGACTGTTACGCTCAATATTCTACCGGGCGAACACGGACTGAATGGGAAACCACAAACAATTACTATCCTGCGCAACAAAATTAGACTCGAAGAGCAAGCCGCAAAAAAACGCGTGCTTCGCGTTGAGACGGAGCAAGCTCAAGCAAAAATCGGCGTTATTGACCTACCCTCTTTTTATCGTGATTTTGATGGCAAAATATATGACTCGAATTATAGGAGCACCACCAGAGATGTCAGAAAATTACTGACGGAATTGAAAGATGAGAATATTGATGGATTAATTATTGATATTCGTGGAAACGGCGGGGGTGCGCTGGCTGAGGCTGTTGAATTAACCGGCTTGTTTATCCCTGAAGGTCCCGTAGTGCAAGTTAAAAACTCATCAGGGTATGTGCAAATTGACCGAGACCTCGATCCTGAAATCATTTACGATGGCCCGCTACTGGTTCTGGTTGATCGTTACAGTGCAAGTGCCTCAGAAATTTTTGCCGGAGCTATTCAGGATTATAATCGTGGCTTGATTATTGGTGAAGCCACGTTCGGGAAAGGTACAGTTCAGCATTTGGTTGCGCTGAACCGATATGTTAGCGGCGCAGAGAAAGATTTAGGGCAAATCAAAATCACCATCGCACAATTTTTTCGCATCAATGGAGATAGCACCCAACACCGAGGAGTCATTCCCGACATAATCTGGCACACATCAGACAAGAAAGCGGATTCAGGAGAACGAGCTTTCAAAAATGCGATTCCATGGCGTCATATAGACGAAGCTTCATTCGTGCCTTTTCAGCCTCCGCTGGATGTCGAAATTCTCAATCAAACACAGCTCAAGCATACTTCCCGAGTAACTGGAAATCCTGAATTTGACTATGTGCTTGCGGTTAATCAAATAAACCAACGCAATCGTCAAAAAAAGGTGACCCCCCTCAATCAGGAGGAACGACGCGAAAACAACAGGCAACGGGATTTAGAACTCTTGGCACTTGAAAATAACAAACGAAAAGCACTGGGACAATCTACATTTTCCAGCATTGATCTTCTCCATGCTAATCAGGACAGTCGCGATAAAAATGCTGAGAACAAAAGTTTTTCGGATAAAAAGCCTGACATATTTTTGCTTGAAAGTGGAAAAATGCTAGCCGATTTTGTCCACTATAAAGCGTTATCAGAGAGCCGTCTTTCTACGACCAACCCCTCTGATACGGAATTAGTTGAGCAAAAATTATTGGATTCGACCGAGTCTATGAGTAATTGACATTGATTGCACATTCATTGCATTCGGTGAAATTTTCAACTTTTTCCGCCCGTTTGAGCAAGGATAGCAATATCTTGCAACTTATGAATGATCTTGGATTCGCCGCCAATCTGCAACAGGATGTTTGTCTGCTCGGCGGTGGCAATCCGGCAGCTATTCCACAGGCTGAAGCCTACTACCGCGCAGAAATGATTCGGCTACTGGAAAATGGTAGCCAGTTTGAAAATATGCTGGGAAGTTACGATCCCCCACAGGGAAACCAACGCTTTATCGACACGTTGGCTACGTTATTAAGCGATACTTTTGGCTGGCCGATTACCTCAAAAAACATTGCCATCACCAATGGCAGTCAAGCCAGTTTTGGCATTTTGTTCAATTTATTTGCCGGTCAATTCGCTGATGGAACAAGCAAAAAAATATTGCTACCGATGACCCCCGAATATATTGGTTATGGTGATGTTGGGCTAAATAAAGATGAAATGTTTCGGGCAAACCGTCCGCAAATCCACATGGATGAAAATGACAATCTGTTTTTTAAGTATCAAATCAATTTCAATGCCATAGCCCGAACCATAGACAGCCATGATGATTGTGGCGCAATCTGTGTTTCCCGCCCCACCAATCCAACCGGCAACGTCATCACTGATCAGGAGCTAACAAAATTAAGTCAACTGGCAAAGCAATCAGGTCTCCCCTTGATTCTTGACTGTGCTTATGGCATCCCTTTTCCCGGAATCATTTTTACCCGTGCCTTACCTGTTTGGGAAGAGCATATAATTTTGTGTTTGAGTTTATCCAAACTCGGATTGCCCGGAGTCAGGACCGGCATTGTCATTGCCGACTCATACATCATTGATATGATAGTGCGTTCCAATGCCATATTTAATCTGGCTCCCGGTCGAGTCGGGCCTTCCCTGCTCACTCGCTCAGTCGAGAGCAAAGAGCTTCTGTCATTATGTGATTCTGTGGTCAAACCCTATTACCAGTTGCGCGTGCAACAAGCCATTGACTTGGTACGTGAATATATGGATGATCTGCCGCTCAAAGTTCACAGCCCTGAAGGGGCTATATTTTTGTGGCTGTGGTTTGAAGGCTTGCCCATCAGTTGTGAGACTCTTTATCAAAAGTTGAAAAACCGCGGTGTTTATATCGTACCCGGTAATCATTTCTTTCCCGGATTGACCGAAGACTGGGAACACAAACAACAATGTATCCGTGTCTCGTATGCTGCCAATACGCATCAGTTGGAACAGGGAATAAAAATTATTGCACAGGAAGTCCGCGCCGCCTATCATCCTCGGTTTCTGCATTCTGATAATGTCTAAACTCATTGTCTTTGATCAGGAAAATGGTACCCGCATTCCATTCCTCAGAGGTATGCTGGTCAAGTCATTGCAGGAAGCCGGGTTGGAGTTTGTTGATGCTTACAACATCGCCGGCGAGCTGAGAGAAGAGCTTGATGACAGCGACGAAATAACCACTCTGGAATTACGCGACCGAATAACAGAAATTCTCACCGAAGACTACCCCAGCATCGTACCTAGACAATACCGCAAGGAAGGCATATTCCGTGAAAACATCATCGTTGTCGGTGGTGCCGGGAGCAAAGACCCGTTTTCTCGCGGGGTACATGTCCAAAGACTTGAAAGCTGTTCTATTGCAAGTGCGCTATGCCGATCAATTACACGAAAAGTTCATAGTCATTTAATCAAGAACAAAATAAGAGAAATAACTTCTCGCGAATTAACCGCATTGACTTATTCGGTTATTCTGACAGAAATGGATCAGCAACATGCCGATTACTATTTAATATGGCGTGATTTTCTTAAAAACAGCTACCCGTTGTTACTGTTTATCGGCGGCGTTCCCGGCAGTGGAAAAAGCACCATTGCAACAGAAGTCGCGAATCGTCTGGGCATAGTACGCACCCAATCCACCGATATGTTGCGCGAAGTTATGCGTATAATGATTCCGAAAAAATTGTCGCCCTCGTTGCATACCTCATCCTTTAACGCTGGCAAAGCGATGCACATTCCCGAGCTTTACAACAATGCAGATGACCATCTTTTTTATGGCTTTCAAATGCAATCGGAAATGGTTGAAGTTGCCTGTGAGGCTGTCGTGCAACGCGCCTTGAATGAAAATGTCTCCATGATTCTGGAAGGGGTCCACATTCGCCCTTCGTTACTTAATCGCATCCAATCATCAGAGGCAGTAGTCGTCCCAATATGTCTGGCGGTATTAGACAAAGAACGCCTTGTCCACTTTATCAAAGGCCGCTCCAGTGAAAACAAACAAAGAAGAGCCAAACGCTATTTAGGACATATTGATGAAATATTGCAACTGCAAACCATTCTGTTGTCAGAAGCGGATAACGAAGACATTGAGATTATTGACAACAAAGAAATCGTCAATACCACCGTAAATATTATTAACATCATTATCCAAACGATTTCGGTGAAATATCAGGACAAAATTACCGCCTTACGGAAACAATACGCATGACCACTGATCGCTACAAAGGTTTGGTTATCATTCTCGATGGCTTGGGCGACCGCCCATGCCGAGAGCTTGATGGCAACACGCCACTGGAATTTGCTCACACGCCAGTTCTTGATCAGTTAGCGCAACGCAACCAATGTGGCTTGATGGATCCTTTGCTACCCGGATTACCTGTTGATACGCATACCGGGGTTGGCATTTTATGTGGATTACCACCAAGTGCCGCAACCTATCTTTGCCGGGGCCCGATTGAAGCGGCAGGCATTGGGCTGGAGATGCAAGTTGGCGACCTGTTATTCCGCGCAAATCTGGCGACCGTTGACAAACAAGGCACCCATTTTCATATTCAAGATCGTCGGGCAGGGCGCATCAGAGAAAACGTCGATAGCTTATGTCGCGCACTTGAGAACATAGATGTTGGCAACGATATCCGCGCCTCGCTATATCCTGCTACCCAACATCGTTGTGTTTTGCGCTTGCACGGAGCACATTTATCCGCACAAATAAGCGATACCGACCCTGGTGGCAAGAAAATTGCACGAGGGATACTGATATCAGCAGCGAATAATAGCCATGATGAAAGCGCCCAACTCAGCGCCGCCGCAGTGAATCGCTTTACCGAAATGTCATATCACATTTTATCATCCCATCCAATCAATCAGAAAAGGGCACAAAACAACCAGTTGCCCGCGAACGGCGTGATTACTCGCGGTGTCGGTGTCCACAAGAATTTCAGTAATATTCTGAACCACCTCAATCTCAAAGTGGCTGTTATTGCCGCTGAAAGCACGATTCTCGGACTTGGAAATTTGTTTGGTTTTACTACCATAACCGATCCTGCCTTCACCGCACTCGTCGATACCGATCTGGACAAAAAACTGGCTTTTGCACAAACCGCACTGCAAACCCATGATTTGGTTTACCTGCACATCAAGGGCACCGACACCGCTGCTCATGATCGTAACCCACTTGCAAAAGCCGAGATTATCAACCGCTTTGATAGCACCTTGGAGAAAGTTAATCTACAACATACCGTACTGGGAGTGTGTGCTGATCATTCCACCGACTCTTATCGAGGCGAACATAATGGCGATTCAGTACCAGTGCTGATTCACAACCCATCAGGGCGCAAAGATCGGGTCAATCGATTTAATGAAACCGACTGCATAACTGGTGCCCTTGGCAGGCTAACTGCACAAGGCTTCCTCACCTCCGTTCTGGATGCCATGGGTTGTCTGTCAAGCTACAAAGCCAGCGATGGAGAATACTATAATCAAGGCATTGGCGATGGCTGATTGCCATACCGATTAAGCGAAGGGGGGCTATATCCGTGCAATAACCCTGAACAACGGCTTGACAAGAGGCACTCAACTATCAAGAGCAGGAAGTTAAATCAAAAATTGCTGAGGCTAAAAAATAAAGGGGCTGTCCTAGATAACACTGAAAGAGTGCTATCATGGGATCAATGAGAAAGAGTCGTTTAAGCCGTTATAAACAAGGTCGTCTTATTGAGCATTTTGTGTCGGGTTCAACCGCCCGCACGGCAGCATTGCTGGTTGGGATCAACAAGTCCATATCGGCGTATTTTTATCACCGGTTGCGCGAGATTATCGCATATGAGCTTGAACAAGAAAGCCATGAGGTTTTTGACGGGGAGATTGAAGTCGATGAAAGTTATTTGGGCGGTGGTTGTCAAGGCAAACGAGGTTGGGGAGTGGGCTGAGAAAAATCTCGGTGTTTGGCTTACTCAAACGGGGCGGGAGGGTTTACGCCAAGATTATCCCGGATGCCTGTTCAGCCACCTTGATGCCAATTATTGAGCGTAAAGTGGTCCCGGACAGCATCGTTTATTCCGACTGTTGGAGCGGTTATAATGTGCTGGACGTGAGCGATTTCAAGCACCACCGCATCAACCATTCCCAACGCTTCGCGGAGCAGGGGAATCACATCAACGGCATTGAGAACTTTTGGAGTCAGGCGAAGCGTCATATGCACAAATTCAACGGTGTTCCCAAGGCGCATTTTGGGCTGTTTTTGAAGGAGTGCGAGTGGCGTTTTAACAACAGCGACCCAATATCTCAATTATTTCAATTAAAACAATGGGTTGGAGTTCATTTAAACTAGTTATCTAGGACAGCCCCAAAATAAAAATCGCAGATCAACATGTAAAGTTAGTGAAATGCTCAGAAGCGGATCAATGCTATGTGAGGTTGTCTCTGGGGTTTATCGGTCCTTGTTGCCATGGAAAAGATGAAATCAAGGTTTATAAACTGCTTTGCAGTATTGTCAAAGAATGGGCAGAAATTCATCAACAAAAAGGGCTTCCCTTACCCAGCTTCACTAACAAAACATTTTCAGGTAAATTTGTTATTCGCGTAGGCAAAAATTTACACGAAGAATTAGTCATTAAAGCGACCCTATCTGATCAAAGCCTTAACCATCTGTGTACAAATCTGTTGTAGGATGCCATCACCAAGCGGTGTTGAGAGCAGGCACTCCTGATCTGGGCGCGCCTAAGGCAAACACCGCTTTTGACAATAACTCTGGCAGTGGAAACCACCGTGTTAAAATCGTCAGGGAAGACTATTACGCCATGACCAATACCGCTCCATCAAAGTTATTTGATTAAAGCCATTCTCATTGAAGCCACTTTATTAATGTTTGTCCTTGCCATGATATTCCACCCCAAGGGCGCAATACTTTACCGTTTTGGCAGGAACCTCACCCAGAACGGTAATGCTGTGATTATTTAAGTGCCTTCGGTAGGCGTGTACTGCCCCCATTCGGCTTAAACCTTTCATTTCGCTTTTCCCTTCCCGTATTTCCCGGATAAAAACGGAGATAGACGATAAGCCATCGGAATACACGATGTGTTCAACTTCCTCGGCATTCATCGGGGACATTTTCCGAACATGCTTAATCAGCATATAACCGTCTGGTATTTGCGTGAGTCGCCAATCGGAAGCATCTACTGGCGTAGCAACAGGCATATTGTCCCCGAACAACTGCAGTTCATCCTTATTACTGACAGCGGCCAACTGCTCATCAGTAATTTCTTCTCCAATATGGACATCCGTGAACAAATATTGCTCTACAATTTTATTTTGTTGGTTGATTAAATCTGACCGTAACAGCAATCCTGTTGCTTTATCTGCCCAAAGGCTGTAGCCGTAGCGATAGCTATCATTCGGTATAACATCAATTTGATGCGTAAGGCGATTGGCAATTCGAGCATCGACACCTTCTACAAAATGATAATAGCGTTCTAATTGTTCGAAATCACTGGCCCGTATTTTCGGAAAACCACTGTAGCGTGTCTGTCGATAATCGTGTACCACCGTATTTTTGTCAGGCCTATAATACCAAACACTGTTGCGGTCTCTAATAACCTCTCTTTGTGGCCCGCTCAGCGAACACAGACGTTCTTGCATCACCCCTTCATCAACGCGCCGAACAATTTCCATCGTTTCAATTTTGCCAGCGTGGATATAAACCAATGTGCCGTCAAAACTGACCTCAGTAGCGGCTGCATTAATTCTCATCAACCAGTCGGTCGCATCGGCAACGACATTCTCGGACAACAGTGCAATCAGCACAAGTGCCGTTAATGTCGGAGTGCGTGGAGTGAAAGATAAATGTACCATGATGACAGTCAACCTAAGGCGCTAATCAAAGTGATAATCAGAGTTTCAACAGTTATGCTCAACATTATTATTGCGCTAACTGCTCAGCACGGACTAACTGGGCATAGCTAACCAAACCGCTCATTCCGGGTGATGCGGCAAACTCGGCATGATTGACCAACATTTCATCAAATTCCCGCGACCACTGCGCGTCACCATGACTATTAGCGTCGACATCAACGACCCTCGCGCCATTCGCCAGATTCACGGAATGTTCTTTATCCAGCGGATTCAAGATCATAACGGCAACCAATAGCAATGAAGCAGCGACTGACAATACGCCGACCGACTTCCATATATCGGCTTTTGCCGTTGTACTGACATCATTCACTAACAACGGCACTAACACGGTTGGTTCTTGTTGCAGATTATGGCTAATGTTCGTGGCTAAATCTTTACCTGTATCAGACACCTCACCACGCATTACATGGCCGATTAAGTGGTAACACTTCCATGATTTTCTCGCCGCTTCATTGTTGCTAATTTGTTCAAGCAACTCATCCCACTGCTTCGGGTGCAACTCCTGATCTATTAGCTGAGATATCTTTTCATTCATTCTTTATCGCCTGCATCAGTGATTAAATTTGTCATATTGTTGGGGTTGTGTTTATACGTCAAGGTACCATTATTAGTGTTGCAAGGTTGGCGATAGTTCACCACGATAATGTATTTAATCACTTTTTGGACTTGGCTTTCGGTAATGCTACAACGGTCTGACGCATCACCTACACTGTCCGAGCTTATACTATCGCCTAAATTAAATCGGTTATCGCCCGTTCAATCGCTTCCCGTGCCCTGAAAATTCGGGAGCGTACTGTCCCAATGGGGCAATCCATTGCCACTGCGATATCTCCATAACTTAAGCCATCAAACTCCCTGAGCTGAATCGCCTCTTTAAGCTCTGTCGGTAGCTTATTTATTGAATGCTTAATCGCCTCCACTAATTGATCGGTTTGTGCCAGTTGTTCCGGCGAATTTAACTCTATCAGCCGTTCAGTCGCATGACCATGCACCATCTCATCAACAATCACATCCTCTGCGGGTGGTCGTCTGCTCGCTGCTATTAAACAATTTTTGGCCGTATTAACGGCAATACGATAGAGCCAGGTATAAAATGCGCTATCACCTCTAAAACGCGATATTGCCCGATAAACCTTGATAAATGATTCCTGAACGACATCTTCCTGCTCCGAGCTGTCTTTTACGAAGCGACTAACCAAATGCTTGATTCTGAATTGATACTTTTCAACCAACAGATTAAACGCCTGTTTATCACCATTTTGCACGCGCCTCACCAGCACCATATCACTGTCGTCTTGATTCATGTTAACTCACAAGCATTCATGTCGTTGCACCGACAATGTGGGAGATGAGTGGACAATGCACAATCATTCTTGCAAAAAAATGGTAGTTAATTTCACGGGTCGGAATTTTGCCACAAAAACGACTGATGTGGAAATATATTGCGCCGATTCAGCACCGATACCAAGCCATCAGGTCGCCTCCGCGCGTTTCTGGTCAGCACAATCTACGCCGAGACGACAGGCTGAAAATGCTCAATAAGCAATTGCAACGAACGCTCACATCTAAAATCGTTGACACACAACTGATACACGGCATGTATTTGCTCTAATTGCGGTGGCGGCTGTCCCGGCTCGATAGCCCTGAATGCAATCCCTTGAAAATTTTCAGTCATATCAGCGCGTTGCAATGTAAAACGAAGGTGAGACTCACCCACCACTTTTTGCTCTATTACTGTAAATGTGCCATCAAACAGAGGCGCGAGAAAGCCCTGCCCCCAAGGTGCCGCCAGACGCAACGTTTCGGCAGTATCCAGTGTCATTTCATTTTTAGATAAGTCGCCATCAGTATAAATAATCGGTATTGCACTGGTACTATCAAAGTAACGGGCAACATGGCAATGAAAGGCCGTTCGAAATGCCTGCAGATTATCAGCGTCAATGGTCAATCCGGCTGCCATTGCATGCCCACCAAATGTGATAAGCAACCCGGGATGTGCGGATGAAATGTTTTCCAGCATATCTTTAATATGCAACCCATAAACTGATCGCACCGAACCTGACAACCGATTATCTGCGCTATCAGCAAAGGCAACTACCGGTTGATCCGTTTTATCTTTTATCCGCGATGCGATTAATCCAGTTATGCCTTGATGCCAACCGGATTCGTATAAACAAAACCCCTGCATGTTTGATTGCGTTGCCCTTGTATTGGGTTGTGCGGTCTCGATAGCGCGTACTATCGCCATCGCCTGCGATTGCATCTTTTTCTCAATCTGCTGCCGTTCAAGATTGATTTCATTCAATTGCGTGGCATAGTGCCATGCCTGTTGGTCATTATCCGCCAACAAGCATTCAATGCCAGTCGAAATATCCTTCAGTCTGCCAGCGGCATTCAATTTTGGTGCCACCACGAAACCCAAATCTGATGCAATAATATGCTCACGATAACGTATTGTCTCTTGTTTAGTACGCGGGTGTCGTGCACCCACTGCCATCAAAGCGCGTATTCCCGCTCGGCATTTTCCTGCTTTAATGCGTGCGACACCCTGCTCAACCAATATGCGGTTGTTGTAGTCCAGTGGCACCAGATCGGCAACCGTGCCCAAAGCCACTAAATCCAGATACTCCGCCAGATTCGGGAACGCGAGGTTCATATCTTCAAACCAGTTCACTGCTTTTAACTTTGCCCGTAGCAGTAAAAGCAAATAGAACATCACCCCAACCCCGGCAAGCGTTTTACTCGGAAACGCACATCCGGGTTGATTGGGATTCAATATGGCATCGGCATCAGGCAATACCTCACCGGCGAGATGATGATCGGTGATGATAACCGAAATGTTTTTTTGTTTTAGCAACGCAACCCCTTCTACACTGCTAATGCCATTATCCACCGTAATAACCAAATCGGGCCGTTTTTGCAACGCAATTTCGGCAATGCCCACAGACAAGCCATAACCAAATTCAAAGCGGTTAGGCACCAGATAACCCACATTATTCGCCCCCATCGCTCTGAGCGCAATCAACCCCAGTGCCGTAGCGGTAGCACCATCGGTATCATAGTCGCCAATAATTAAAATAGACTGTTGGTTTTTTAACGCCGAGAACAGTAATTGAGTTGCCCGCGCCCCCGCTTTTAGCGTATCGGGCAACAACAACCGCGCCAGCGGATAGGTCAACTCAGCTAGATCGGTTAAATTTCGGTTCTCGAATATCCGTCTGAGCAAAGGCGACAACGCCGCATCACCCAAATCAGATTCAGATTGCCTACGACAAATTTTTCTTTTTTTCACATTCTGCTTCCCATTAAATACCAGTAGCAGCAAAAACCAATCACGGAAAAACCCTAATGACTGACGACCGAAAACACCCTGCATTAACAAAGAAACAGCGCAAGTTTAATCATTGCCTTATGCTTTAAGCCATACATACTGAGACCTTTGCACGGAAGATGATTTCGCTTTTAGGCCAGGCAAAAACGCACGGAATGAGGGAGTTTATGCTTATAAATGACCGATTGAGTACGTTTTTAACGTAGCATGGAGGTGAAATGGCTTTCGTGCAAAGGTCTCATACTGAGCAAACAGACAATCTAGCGCATTAACAACGCCACAGAGGAGGTCAGTATTACTGAATTTTTATCACGGTTCTACCCCAATTACTGCCATTTAGATAGTCATCAAATGCGCCAGGTAATTCTTCGAAAACAATTTCGCGGGTCACGATTTTATCCAGATGTCGCGGTTTTAATTCGGCACCCAGACTGCACCATATCTGCTTGCGAACAGCAGCCGGCATTTCAATAGAGTTGATGCCCAACAGCGATACCCCGCGCAAAATGAACGGCATTACCGTGGTATTGAGTTTGTAATCATCGACCAGACCAATACTGGCAATATTGCCCCAGGGTTTAACTGTGCGGGTGAGCCATGCCAGCGTTTCTCCACCGGCATTATCGACCGCACCACCCCAGAGTGCCGATTCTAAGGGGCGGCTACCCATTTCTAAGCTATGCCGGTCTATACACTCACTTGCACCAAGTTGTTTCAGGTATGCGTAACATTCTTTTTTACCAGTGAAAGCACTCACCTGATAGCCATTTGATGCAAGAATATCTATGGCAATGCTACCCACGCCACCACTCGCGCCGGTGACCACTATGGCACCATCATCGGGCGTTTGACCATTAGTTTCCATTCGCGCTACGGCCATTGCTGCGGTAAATCCCGCAGTACCCAATGCCATAGCTTCGCGCAAACTTAATCCTTTCGGCAAGGCAACAACACCATCCGCTTTGACCCGGGCGACTTCCGCATAACCTCCATCTGCCGTTTCCGACAATCCCCCTCCTGCCACCAATACCTCATCACCTTCCTTAAAGCGCGCATCACTGGATTGCATAACCACACCAGACAGGTCAATACCGCCATTGAGCGGATATTGGCGTAAAATTTTGCCACTTCCAGTGGCTGCCAGCACGTCTTTGAAGTTTATTCCTGACCAGCTAACACGAATAACGACTTCGCCCTCACTGAGCTGCTGCACCGTCATATTCTCGAAACCGGCAACTATATTTTTTTCAACTTGATTGATTCTGAAAGCGCGAAATGATGTCATGATTCGTTCCAATAGATTAGTTACTGATAAGGTTTAGGGTCAATGTGCCCATCTTTAGGACATCGGCTCACAGCGGTAAATAAGGCAATAATGTTCTGAGTATGATATTGGCAAATAGCGCCGCAATAATATCGTCCAGCATGATACCCAAACCACCGTGTAGTCGCCGATCAAGGTAACTAATCGGCCAGGGTTTGCAAATATCAAACAACCGAAACAGGATAAAACCCGCTACCAGCGTCAAACCGTGTACCGGAATGAAAAGCAGAGTCAGCATCATACCGGCGATTTCGTCCCAAACAATGGCGGGGTGATCCTGCGCGGTGCTATCCTGCCCGACCAATGTTTTTGCGACCACGCCACAAATCGCCACCCCGCCGCCGACACAAACCAATGTGGCAAGAGCATATACCCACACGGTGGATTGGGCGCATACCCAAACAAGTGGAATAGCGACTAATGTACCTGCCGTACCGGGTGCTTTCGGCAACAGCCCGGCACCAAACCCGAATGCCAGAAAATGCAGCGGGGATTGGAATAGCTGCTGACGGCTAATGCTACGAATTGCTGTTTACCCCGTTTTTTGCCATGCTTTTGGTCGCATTTTTGGTTGCGCCTCTGAGTTCACGGGCAATTTTATCGAGCACACCGTTGACGTATTTGTAACTATACTCCGAAGCAAATACCTTTGCCAAATCAATCGCCTCATCAAGGATAACTCGGGTCGGAATATCCGCTTCAAATTTAAGTTCGTAGGTAGCGACTCTGAGTATGGCATGATCAATCAAATCAACCATTTCCAGTTTGCGATCCAGATGAGGCGATATAAGTTGATCAATAGCTTCGACTTGGCTTGGGATATTGTGGATCAGCGTTAAAAAATAATCGAGATGTGCGCCTGACAGGTTATCATTTTTGATAAAACCACTTTCAATCTCCGAAGCTGCCTGAGCGGTTACACCCCATTGATAGAGTGCCTGTACCGCACACCTTCTGGCAAGATGCCGACCACTACGCGCCATTAGAGTAATCAGCCGATGTCTTGTTTATCAATGCCCTGTTTATCATTGGTATGCTGAAAATCAAGAAGCTAATACGTAATGATTCATCATAACTGTTTCAGCAGGCTCACCATTTCCAACGCCGCTAATGCGCAGTCAGCACCTTTGTTGCCCGCCTTGGTGCCTGCCCGTTCAATAGCCTGCTCAATGGTGTCTACGGTCAAGACCCCGAAAATGATGGGGATATCACTTTGCAAACTCAATTGGGCAATACCTTTTGCACACTCACCCGCAACAAAATCAAAATGTGCGGTTGCACCCCGAATCACTGCCCCCAAGCTAATAATTGCCGCATAGTTTGCGCTTTCAACCAGCTTTTTTGCCACTTGCGGTATTTCAAAAGCACCGGGAACCCAAATACAATCAATATCCGTATCATCAATACCGTGGAGGGTCAGGGTGTCTGTCGCGCCCTGTATTAACTGGTCGGTTATGAAATGATTAAATCGACTGGCAACCAGAGCATATCGACCCGAACAATTTGTGAAATCACCGGACAGTTGTTTTGTTTTCATAGGTATTCGCTAGATTGGGAATTGATAATAACGGCTGGTCGCGCTGCCAGAATGTTGTAGCGTCATCATACCTGAGTTAACGTTATTGATGGCATTATCGGGCAGGATTATGCTGGTTATTCCACTGCAACAGTTGTTGCGGGGTTTCAATATAATCGACAATTTCCAGTCCAAAGCCGGATAATCCATGCGCTTTCTTTTGTCGCCCTAACGCCAGAATTTTTGTTAAACCAAGATTGGCGAGAATTTGCCCGCCTGCCCCCAACATTCTTAAATTTTCGGGGCTGTGTTGCGTATCGGCGCGAACAGATTCCATACCGGATAGTCGACTGCGATTTTTATTGCCACTATTTAAGTTAATACGGCTAACCAGTTCGTCCACAGATTCATTATAGGACAATATAACTACGACACCTGCCACCTGTTTGGCAATGACTTCAAGCGCATTTTCCAATGTCCAGCTCCAGCCCGAAGTCGGGTTGAGTACCACATCGAGCAAGCCGCGATGAACATGCACCCGCACCGGCACCACACTATCGGCATCAATATCCCCTTTCACCAATGCCAGATGAGTACCGCCCTCTATCTCGTCATGATACACATAAGACTGGAACGCGCCTTGCTGTAACTGCAAGCTGTCCTTTGAGATTCTGTGCAGGGTCGGATCGCTTTTTAGTCGGTAGCTGATTAAATCAGCAATGGTGCCAATTTTTAGATTATGTCGTCTGCCGTATTCCAACAAATCCGGCAGACGTGCCATGCTACCATCATCTTTTAGAATCTCGCAAATAACACTGGCCGGCAAAAAACCACTTAATCGCGCCATATCCACGCCTGCCTCAGTATGACCGGCGCGGGTCAATACCCCACCAGATTGGGCTTTGATAGGGAAAATATGCCCCGGTGTTACCAGATCATTGGCTTGGGCATTCGCATTGACTGCCGCCCGAATGGTGGTCGCTCGGTCTTGTGCAGAAATCCCCGTGGTAACACCTTCGGCAGCTTCAATGGAGACCGTAAAATTAGTTGAAAAACGCGCACTGTTGCGGCTTACCATTAACGGTAAATCAAGCTGCTGACAACGCTGCTCGGTTAACGTCAGACAAATCAAACCACGTCCTTTGGATGCCATAAAATTGATATGATCATCGCTAATACATTGTGCGGCAACCAGCAAATCTCCCTCGTTCTCCCGATCCTCATCATCCACCATAATCACCATCTTACCCTGTCGGTAATCTTCAATAACGTGTTCAATTTTATTTACGGTTACGTGTGATCTGGTCATTGCCTGTCTGCTACTCAATTACTGAGAGACCTTTGCACGAAAGCCATTTCACCTGCATGCTGCGTTAAAATCGTACTCAATCGGTCATTTATAAGCATAAACTCCCTCATTCCGTGCGTTTTTGCCTGGCCTAAAAGCGAAATCATCTTCCGTGCAAAGGTCTCACTGAGTTTAACTCCATCGGGTTTAATTATCAGGGTTCTCGACATATTCGCTTAGTCTTTGAATGTAACGGGCAATCTGATCCACTTCAACATGAACCTGCGCATTTTTTTCGAGATTTCCCAGTGTTGTTTCCGCCAGCGTGTGGGGAACTAGCATAATGCCAAATTGCGTCCGCTTATTGCGGTCTTGCACAGTATTGGTGGTCAGGCTAACGCCATCAATCGCCAGCGCACCCTTAACCGCGATAAATTTACCGATTGCAGTCTCTGTTTCAAACTGCATGGCCGTAAATTCCTGCGCGTCTTTACGCTCAATCACGGTTGCTGTGCCATCGACATGACCCGACAACAGATGCCCGCCGAGCGGCGTTTGCAGAGTCAGGGCAAGCTCCAGATTAACGCGCTCACCCACCTGCCAGCCACCAATCAAACCGTTTGACAAGGTCTCGCTGGACACATCAAAACAGGCGACATTTTGCGCGCAGTGGTTAATCGTAAGACAAATCCCGTTTACTGCCACACTATCACCGACCGACAACCGTTCAGATGCCAATCCGCTTATATCCACAGCCAGTTTCACATCATCGCCAATGGCAGCGACTGATATGAGCGTACCCATACTCTGTACTATTCCGGTAAACACGATAGCATTCGTTTGCCAGTCGGTTTTGCTTATCCACAAACGGCTAGTTAAGCCGTTGCAGAGTCAGCCTGAGATCGCGCCCTACCATAACCACCTCTTTGTAAGACAGCTTTAATTTATCGGTCAGTTGTTCAAGTCCGGGAATTTTGAACATATCTCTGGCATCGCTACCCAATAAGTCGGGTGCCATGTAAACAACAATCTCATCCACCAAACCTTGTTCAAGCATACTACCGCTTAATTTTGCGCCGGCTTCAAGCAAAACCGTATTGATTTTGCGCCGTCCCAGTTCGTGCATGACTTCATGCAAATCTACGCTGCCGACTGAGCAACCGCAATTGATGATTTCAACATCATTATGCTGAAAAATTTCCGTCTCGCCATCTTCAGATGTTGCGCTAACAATCAACACAGCACCCTGACCGGTAAGAATTTTTGCATTGGCCGGAGTGCTTAAATTGCTATCGAGAATGACCCGCAACGGTTGTCTTTGTACGCCAGAGAGACGCGCATTCATATTTGGATCATCCCGCAATACCGTGCCGACACCGGTCAGGATCGCGGAAGCAGCCGCTCTTAACTTATGCGCATCCTGTCGTGCAGGCTCAGAGGTTATCCACTGACTTTCTCCATCTGCCATAGCCGTCTTTCCATCCAAACTGGTGGCAATTTTGAGTGTTACCCACGGCATCCCGCAGCTGATACGCTTTAGAAATCCTCGGTTGATGTGCTTTGCCTGAATCCGTCCAACTCCCATCGTAACCGCAATGCCAGCACGTTGTAATTCGGAAATTCCCGAGCGATTAACCCGAGGGTCAGGGTCTTCAATGGCAACCACTACCCGACTAATGCCGGATTTTATAATGGCTTTGACACAAGGTGGTGTCTTTCCGTGGTGACTGCATGGTTCCAGAGTAACATACAGGGTCGCACCCGCCGCCAGTTCTCCTGCCTGTCGTAAGGCGTTGACTTCGGCATGCTCCTGACCGGCAAATTCATGCCAACCCTGACCAACAATCCTGCCCGCATTAACAATCACACAACCGACCACAGGATTAGGATGGGTGGTACATATTCCCTTAGCCGCTAATTGTAAAGCGCGCGCCATATGGCGTTCGTCATCACCGGCTTTCAAGCCAACATTAGCGGTATTGTCAGCAAGACTATCATGCGCCTGAGCGGTCGCCTCTGGTGGTGTTATCGGTTCTGATTGATTGATTTTTTTACGTTCTATAAACACACTCATGCCTCGGTTTATTCAATACCTATTCGCGATTAAGAAAGTCGCATTAGCGGCTAACATTCACGCCTCTGCATCATCATAGCTGTCAATTTGATTTGTCATTTAAGTATGAGACTTTGCCGTGGATCCTTGTAGTTTTTCGACTTCAGCACTAAAAGATTCTATATCTTCAAAGCGACGATAAACTGATGCGAAGCGCACATAAGCGACTTCGTCCAACTGCCGAAGTTCCGCCATCACTGCCTCGCCTATTTGTTTAGCATCCATTGCCCGATGACCCTTGTGGGTGAATTTCCGCATAATACGATTGACCGCCCCCTCGACCGCTTCCATCTCAATCGGTCTTTTTTCAAGCGCACGGGTAATTCCTTTACGTAGCTTGGCTTCATCGAATTTCTCGCGCCGACTGTCAGATTTGATAACGCCAGGCATTTCAAAAATCACATGCTCAAAAGTCGTAAACCTTTGCGAGCATTCCTGACACTGCCGCCGCCGCCGAACGCTTTCACCACCATCGCCCAACCTCGAGTCAATTACTCGTGTGTCATCACTTGAACAGAACGGGCAACGCATTGACTTAAAAAGTGAAAGTTTCGTAACCTCAATGCGTAATTACGGCATCATATCCACTTCCGACCCCTCTTTCTGAGTCGGTAACATATCTTCACGGCTGATATTAAACATCATCACAATCGGGCTGGCGACAAAAACTGATGAATAAGTACCGATGATAACGCCCATAAACAATGCCAGCGAAAACCCGCGAATCACCTCGCCACCCAACAGCAATAACGTAGCCACAACCAGCAATGTGGTCAGCGAAGTCAGTATGGTTCGTGGCAATGTCTGGTTAATCGACACATTCATAATGTCCACGACCGTGTCTTTACGCATTTTACGAAAGTTCTCACGGATACGGTCATAGACCACAATGGTATCGTTGAGAGAATAACCGATTACTGCCAGCACAGCGGCGAGTACCGGTAAAGAAAAATCCAGTTGAAACACGGAAAAAGCACCAACCGTAATTGCCACATCGTGGGCAATCGCGATAACCGAGCCTATGGCAAACCGCCATTCAAAACGAAAAGCAACATAAATCAGGATGCCCAGCAAGGCGTATAACATAGCCAGCCCACCCTCATTCGCCAATTCACTGCCAACCTGCGGGCCGACAAATTCCACCCGCCTCATCTGTACCTGGCAAGCGGAAACCGTTTCATTCAAAACACATTGCTGCTGCGTGGCATTAGACGACTCGACCAGCAATTCATTAAATGGCAAACGTAACGCTGTCATCACACTGCTACTTATTTCCGCCGCATTAACGCTTGCGCGGGAAGCTGTCGCGGGTAGCCGTACCATGACATCTCGTGGGGTACCGAAATGTTGCACCACGGCGCTATCAAAACCGTTATCCTGTAATGTCGCTCGCACCGATTCAATTTGCACGGCGTTCTGGTAACCCACTTCCACCAGCGTTCCACCGGTAAAGTCGATACCAAAATTCAATCCTTTAGTAAGCAGACTGGCGATACTGACCAATACCAATATGGTAGATATAACCAGCGCAATTTTTCGCTGGCCGAGAAAATCACAGTGTGTTTGTTTTTTGAGTATTTCCATATTAAATTGCCAATCGTTTAACCGTTTTACCACCATAGAACAGATTTATCAGCATTCTGGTCAGCATGATTGCGGTAAACATTGAAGTGATAATCCCGATACTTAAAGTAACCGCAAAACCTTTAATCGGACCGGTACCAAAATTAAATAAAACGCTAGCCGCGATTAATGTCGTTATATTGGCATCAACAATGGTCGCAAGCGCACGGTCATATCCTTGGTGAATACTCGCCTGTGGCGAGTTTCCATTCCTGATTTCTTCACGAATGCGCTCAAATATCAGCACATTGGCATCCACTGCCATACCCACGGTTAATACCACCCCAACGACCCCCGGCAAAGTCAGGGTTGCCTGCAACAATGACAAAACCGCAACGATGAGCACTAAATTCAGGGTCAGCGCAATCACCGCGGTAAAGCCAAATACCCGGTAGTAAATCACCATAAAAATCAATACCAACAGGAATCCAACCATCACCGACCGAAAACCCTGACTGATGTTCACCTGCCCAAGGCTCGGTCCGACGGTACGCTCTTCAATGATTTCAACTGGTGCTGCCAACGCACCCGAACGCAACATCAATGACAAATCTCGTGCTTCTTCAACCGAATCAAGCCCTTCAATCTGATAACGCTTGCCCAATTTATCGCGGATTACCGGCGCGGTTAACACTTCTTCCAAGCGGCGAGCAGTGCGCACCGGTCTACCTTCATCATCAAGCACAATACTGCCGTTAGCGTCTTTCTTGATTTCAGAAATTATTTCAAGATACACCACCGCCATACGATTATTAATATTTTCACCGGTCACCCGACTATTAATAGTGGCGGCGGCAGAATCAAGCGTAATGCTAACGATGGGAGCACCCGTTTGTGCATCCAGACTTGCCGCAGCATCAACAATGCTGTCGCCAGAGTAAATAACCCGCTTGTTAAGCAAAATTTTCTGACCATTACGGAATTTGAAAAGTCGCGAGCCGACGGGTGCCCGCCCAGAAGCCACTGCTGATGTGTTGTTTTTTTCGTCCACCAAATGCATTTCAAGGGTTGCTGCCCGACCCAGAATGACTTTTGCTCTGGCAGTATCCTGTACCCCGGGAAGCTGGATAACAATGCGATCATCACCTTGTTGCTGCACCACCGGTTCTGCCACACCTAACTGGTCAACCCGATTTCGTAATGCCGTCAGGTTTTGTTCAAGCGCAAATTTCTTAATATCATCAATTTGACTCTGGCTCATCTGCGCCAAAATAATTTCCGGACGATTGTCGTCATTACGAATTTCCAGGTCGGGGAATTCCTGACGCAGAATATCATAGGCACGTTGCTGGTGCGCTGGATTACGAATTGTCGTTTCCAGTTGACCCTGAGGAGTCAGCGTTACTACCTTGTAACGCACCTTGTGCTCACGCAAGGTTGTTTTGATACTGTCTTGATAGCGTTCCTGAGCACGTTTAACCGCACTTTGCATATCAACCTGCAACAGAAAATGGACGCCACCACGCAAGTCAAGCCCCAGATACATCGGCAATACCCCTAAATCAGTGAGCCAATTCGGCGCACCCGCCAGCAAGGTCAACGCCAACGAATGACTGTTGCTCAGTTCACTCTCAATCAGTTCCTTTTCGATGAGTTCTTTCGCACGCAATTGCGTCTCATCATTTTCAAAGCGAATTTTAATACCTTTTGCATCCTGCGAAATCGCCTTGACTGAAACAGACTCTGCGTCCAACACCGCCTGCACACGCTCAAACACTGATGATTCAACGCTCAAGCCGCGGGCACCGCGTATTTGAATGCCGGCATCGCTACCAAAAATATTCGGTAACGCATAAAGCAGACCGAGCACGACAACGGCGATAATGACCAGAAATTTCCACCAGGCAGTTTGATTAAGCATCGCTCATTAAAAAAGATAAGAGAACTAAGGAAAAGGCTAATCGCAAAAAATCACAAAATAACAGGTGTTGACCAAGTATTGATTAAGATTTGACCGTGCCTTTAGGCATCATTTGGGCAATCGCAGCACGCTGAACCTGAACCGTAATACCGGTAGCGATTTCTACGGAAACAAAATTATCATCTACACTGATTACCTTGCCCAACACCCCGCCATTGGTCACGATTTCATCGCCTTTGTCTATGGCGGCAACCATCGCTTTGTGTTCTTTGGTTCGCTTCTGCTGAGGGCGAATGAGCAAAAAATAGAAAATAACAAAGATAAGAATCATGGGCAGAAAACCAATCAGTCCACTACCCCCGTCCGCACCAAATTGTGCCCAAGCATCTGAAATAAATAAATTCATGTTAGTTCCTGAAATTGTAAGTGAGTCGAATTATTGAGCGTCTCTGGCCGGCTGATATTTTAATACGATGCCGCCAACTTTTTTGCGCGCCCGATTATGCCACAATATCAATTTCAAATGGGAATAGAATCACTTGCAAAAAGCGCAAGATAAATCAGGTTTGCCCGGGCTTACCACGAAAACACGAAATCCAGCAATGCTACTTTCGTACCTCGTGTCGTTCAATAAAAGCGTTAACCGGATTCACGATACATTAACTCAATTTCCCGATTGAATCGTTGCATAAGTACCGCACGTTTGAGCTTTAGTGTCGGCGTAACGGCACCATCGGCAACACCCCACACAGCGGTGGTAAGGGTTACCGATCGAATGAAAGCATAACCCGGGAATCGGGTTAGCTGCCGGGCAATTCGCTCCAGCATATATTGCTTGACTCGCTGGTTTTTCAAGGTCACTTTGTCATCCGCATCCAGCTCTAATACAGCCGCTACCTGCTGCCAAAGCTCCGAATTCAACACCACCAATGTGCTCAGATAGGGCTTGCCTTCGCCCACCACCATTGCCTGCTCAAATAATGGATTATCAGTTATCGCCGATTCCAGATCCACAGGCGACACTTTTTCACCATTCGCCAAAACGATTATCTCCTTGATTCTGCCAGTAATGGAAATAAAACCGTCCTTCGCAATACTCGCAATATCTCCCGTCATCAACCAGCCTTCTGCATCTATAGCGGCGGCAGTGGCTTGCGGGTTATTCCAGTAACCGAGCATGATGCCGGGACCGCTGGCTTGTAATTCATCATGCTCTCCCAAACGTAATTCAACATTTTGCAATGGCAGACCGATGGAGTCCGGTTTGTTGCGGGACAAGGTGTTCACGGTCAGTACCGGGGCACTTTCGGTCAATCCATAGCCCTGTAGGATTTCAATACCGAGACCGATAAACACTTTCGCGATATTCGGTGATAATCGCGCACCCCCACTGACCACAAAGCGTAGCCGACCACCAAATCGTTGTCTCACCTTGCTGGCAACCAGCACATTGAGCGGTTGCCAGAAACACTGTTTAATGTGCCACTTTGATTGACCTTGCTGATTCTCGAAACATTGCCAGCCGACGCTGACGGCCTGTTCAAATAACCACTTTTTGAATTTTGATCCTGCGTCTAACCGGATTTTAATTTTTGAAAGTGCCTGATCGAAAATTCTCGGCACGGTAATCATGACAGTCGGTTTGATCTCTGCCATATCGTCCAGTAATTGTGGAATTGAACGGTTGAACACCACTTCGGCACCCGCCATCATGGTCAAATAGTATCCCGCCGTTCGTTCAAACATATGCGACAACGGTAAAAAAGAAAGGAATTTATCTGACGGATACACCGCAATGCTTTGTAATCCTGCATAAGCGTTCAATAGCATATTTGCGTGAGAAAGCATCACCCCCTTTGGTCTTCCAGTGGTGCCTGAAGTATAAACAATGGTCGCCAGATTATTCGGGTTAATCACTGATAGCGCTGCCGGGTTATGCGGTAAAACCGGCATTGCCGATGCCAGCCAGTCCGTCAATGACATAACGCGGTCATCACCACAGTGGTTAATTTCACGGTCGTCATTGACAATAACGACACGCTTTAACGTCGTCAACGAGGGCAGCTCCGATGCCATCTCCAACCACTGTTCATATTTTTCAAGCAGCAACCAGCGTGCTTGGGTATGCGCCAGAATATAGGCAATGTTATCGGCGCGATCTTCAACATAAACCGGAACAACCACTAACCCCTGCGCCAATACCGCCTGATCAAATAACACCCACTCTCTGGAATTGGACATACGAATTGCCGCACGTTCCCCGACCTTAAAGCCGTCAGCAGCCAGCGCTCTGCGCCAACACATAACCGCTTCAGCCATATCCCGCCAGGTGTATGCACGCCATACATTAGCAACCGAATTAAATTGCGAATAGGCTTGTTTGTTCGGGTTGCGCCTCACTCTTTCCTCGAATAAGTCGGGAATGGTGATAGCCCGTTCAGGCGAAATCACGTCAATGACCTCATCAACCCCCTGACCGGGTTGCGCTGTTGTGGCATGGGTTTTGACAACAGGATTTTTTTTAGCAAACATCACCCCCTCCTCCGATAACGGTTAACTTTGGTGTGGTATGGCGGCTTCAGAATTGCTTTGGTGCGTTAAATCAAAGTGATCAACATCAATCACTTTTCTAACCATCTCACGCATCTGACTCAGCAATGCCGACTCATCTTCGCTAATCACCTGTTGCTTCACTAGTTGTTTCAACCAATCGGTATAACCTTGTATCGCTGTCGGGGCTTGCCCGGATTTTTTCAATCGGAGACGTAAATCACTGGTTTTTACCATCAATTTGAATGCCGACTCAATTTGATTCATAACATCGTTCGGGTCGCTTGAGATATACACATCCTCGGTCAGTCGATCTCGCGCAGAACCGGGCGTTTGCAATACATCGGATACTGCTCGGGAGAGCTTGTCTGTCGGCAGATGCAAATATCGACCACCCGGAAAGACAACGACTCGGAGTAGTTTTCCCAAAATCGGCTTTGGATAATTACGCAATATGCCATCCAAAGCCTGTTGCGCCTGATATAGGGCGTATCGACAGGCCCAATCGGCTAATGGCATATCGTTTTCCGGTTCACCATTGTCCTTGAATCGTTTCAAGGTCGCGGATGCCAGATATAGGTTACTCATCACATCGGCGAATCTTCCGGATAACATTTCTTTTCGTTTCAGGTCTCCGCCTAATAAAAGCAGGGTTATATCGGCGAGCCACGCAAAAGCAGCACTCAAGTGTTCAATGCTGCGGGAATGTTTTTTAATCAATCCAAGACCTGTCCCTGTCGCCAGCCAGCCACGGCTCAGCGCATAACTAAAAGAGCGCATTTTATTACCATGAATATGTTCGATATGACTGGTCATGGCAGCATCAAACTGCTCAAGCGCATCGACCTCATCCACCATAGACACCGCCTCAATCTCTTTCAGCAGATACGGATGGCAACGCATCGCACCCTGTCCAAATATGATTAAACTGCGGGTCAGGATATTTGCCCCTTCCACGGTAATACCGATAGGAATTTGCTGATAAATTCGAGCCAGATAGTTACCCGGCCCCATGCAGATTGCCTTGCCACCATGCAAGTCCATCGCATCGTTCACCACCTTCCGCGACAGTTCCGTACATTGCTGCTTGATAATCGCCGACATTATTGCCGGTTTCTGCCCGATAAAGAGCGCCGTGGTCATCAGTATCCTGCCGCTATCAAGCAAATACGTCAGCCCACCAATGCGCGCCAGAACCTCTTCAATGCCCTCAAAATTACCAATCGCGACTCCAAATTGTTCACGAATTCTCGCATACGCCCCACTGCTTCGCGCGCATACTTTGGCTGCCCCCGCCCCAGCCGCCGGCAGAGATATGCCCCTCCCCGCCGCCAGGGACTCCATCAGCATACGCCAACCCCGGCCGACTTCATCCTGCCCGCCGATAACCCACTGCATGGGAATAAACACATCTTTGCCCCAATTCGGACCATTTTGGAACGACGCATTCAGAGGAAGATGGCGTTTCCCAATAGATACTCCTTTGGTATCCACTGGCACCAACGCACAGGTGATACCGAGTTCCTCCTCATTGCCCAACAAATGGTCGGGATCGTAAGCCTTGAATGCCAGTCCCAACAATGTCGCCACAGGACCCAGAGTAATATATCGTTTTTCCCAATTAACCCGAAATCCCAACACAGACTTACCCTTGTATTTACCTTTGCAGACCACGCCACAATCCGGCATACCCACGGCATCGGACCCGGCCCAGGGATTAGTGAGTCCAAAACACGGAATCTCTTCGCCGGTTGCCAACCGCGGTAGATAGTATGCTTTCTGCTCATCAGTACCGTAATGGAACAACAGCTCCGCAGGGCCAAGAGAATTGGGCACCATAACGGTAACGGCAACGCTACCACTGCGAGTTGCCAGTTTTTGGATGATACGAGACTGGGCATACGCAGAGAATTCCAGACCACCATATTGCTTGTTCGCATTAAGCCCGAAAAAGTTATTATTTTTAATAAACTCCCAAACCGTGTCCGGCAGGTCATTCAACTCGTGGGTAATCTGCCAGTCATCGATCATGGCGCACAGCGTTTCAACCGGGCCATCCAGAAAGGTTTGTTCGCGTTCGCTCAGTTCCGGTGTTTTAGCGGCAAACAGCACATCCCAATCCGGATTTCCGGAAAACAATTCCGCTTCCCACCACACCGTACCCGCATCAATAGCGTCTCGTTCCGTTTGCGAAATCGGCGGCATCATCTGCTTCATCATCGCCAGTAAGCGCGCACTGACAAACTGCTTTCTTGTGTCATCCAAAAAATACAACAAAAACAGCATGGTCAGAAAAAGCACCACCAATATCAGCGACAAGAAAAGGTTGGTAATGCCGAATGTCATCGTCAGCAACAGCACCGCCGCAGACGCAATCAGCCAGTTTTTAAGTGACAGCTTTAGCCACACAAACCCAAAAATCAATAACAACAGAATTAAAATAGTTACCATAAATATACTTGAACAGCGTGTTTCGATTGCGTTCATTATCCCATATTTTCAACCACGAAAAAACAGCGATTCAGAAAAAGCCTGATTGAGCGGTGGCTTAGATTGTTTTTCGGAATAACGCTGCTAGCCGCTGAAATAACTCCTTCTGAAAAAAGGGGATTGATGTGTGGATTTTTGATTTACCAAGCTCAGTGCTGAAGCCGAACAAGCACTTGAATTTCCGCGCAATAGCTTTTATTCTTGAGTCCATTCATCAACCTCAACAGACTTTTTCAAGACCATGACTCAAACAACCGAACAACTGACAAAATTAAAAAACGCCACTGGATTTATTGCCGCACTGGATCAAAGTGGTGGTAGCACACCCAAAGCACTGGCAATGTATGGAGTTGAGCAGAGCGCGTATTCGGGCGATGAGGAGATGTATGATAAGGTGCACGAAATGCGCACCCGCATTATGACCAATGCGCATTTTAATGGGGATAACATTCTTGCTGCCATTTTGTTTGAGAACACTATGTCTCGGCAAGTACAGGGTAAACCGACTTGTCGCTATCTGTGGCAAGAGAAAAACATTATCCCAATACTGAAAGTGGATAAAGGTCTGGCTGATGAGGAAAATGGTGTGCAGATGATGAAAGCGATGCCTGATCTTGACGCGCTGTTAGACAACGCCCTCGCCAATGGTGTTTTCGGTACGAAAATGCGCTCGCTTATTAAACACGCCAACGTAGCCGGCATCAAAGCGGTGGTCGCACAGCAATTTGAAATTGGCAAACAGATTATTGACAAGGGCCTGGTGCCCATCATTGAACCCGAAATAGATATTAATGCTAGCGACAAAGCGCAGGCAGAACTGCTTTTACTGGAACAGTTGTTAATCCATCTGGACGCACTTGCCGAAAACGAAAAGGTCTTGTTCAAACTCACCCTTCCCAACACGGCGAATTTTTATCAACCCTGTATTCAGCACCCGAATATGCTGAAAGTAGTTGCCCTGTCGGGGGGCTATAGCCGCGATCAGGCAAACCAAAAGCTGAGCGAGAATAACGGCATGATTGCCAGTTTTTCCCGAGCGCTCACTGAGGGACTGACGGCGCAACAATCCGATGCCGAATTCAGCGCAACACTGGCTACCTCCATCAATACCATTGTCGCCGCTTCTAGTAGCTGATTAGCCGATATTGATTACCGCATCATGCCCGTCAAATAAACTCGTTGCGGTAATAAAGAGAGACCTTTGCACGGAAGATGATTTCGCTTTCAGGCAAGGCAAAAACGCACGGAATGAGGGAGTTTATGCTTATAAATGACCGATTGAGTACGATTTTAACGTAGCATGCAGGTGAAATGGCTTTCGTGCAAAGGTCTCAAAGTGCATATTGGGAACGACTTTTACTGACGCAGGCTCTGCCTCGCCCAAATTGCCTTACCTGACGCGTGTTGTCTAAAATAATGCTTGCTTCGGCAACCCGCTTTTGCTAATTTAGCCACTCATATTACGTTTACGCCAATGTTGGTGTCAGCTTAATTTTACCCTGCTAACACGATGCAACCATAATTACGCATGACTAAACCATCAACTTATACGATTTCTGAACTGTCAAAACACTTTGACATTACCCCGCGCACAATTCGCTTCTATGAAGCGGAAGGGTTACTGAGTCCTAAAAGAACCAATCACAAACGTATCTATAGTGAAGGAGATTTAGTGCGATTAAGGTTGATTTTGCGTGGCAAGCGATTGGGCTTTTCGCTGGCTGAAATCAAGACCACTATGACCCTGTACGATACCCAACCCAATGAAGTAGCACAATTGCAATATGTGTTGACAACTATCGAAACTCATCGTCAGGAATTACTGCAAAAACAATGCGACATCACCAACACCATGAATGACATGGCGGTAGTCGCTGAACGTCTTCAGGCAAGTCTGGAGCGTATGAACGACACGACCCCGCCAAAGAAAAATCACCTTCAGTCCCTTAATCAGCGGCATTAAATCGGGACATACCATCCGATAATTAACATCAATACCTACCCAAGCACCAACTCGAAATATATGGTTTTCAAGCGTCTATCTAGCCGATCTTGAAAGCATTGTTGCGCTACCGGGCAATGCCGAGGTGAACACAGAGCCGTTGCGGGTGGCCCGCACGTCTTTGACACAGCTTACGCTTTTTATCTTATCTGATAGCGATTGTCTTTTTTAAGCGCTTTGCTCTTGTAGAATGATGGTCGTGTCTCCAATACTCTTTGCGTCCCGATAGCCTCATCGCAGAGCGCTTGGTCGTCGTTTGCGTGTTTTAGTGTGAGACCTTTGCACGAAAGCCCTTTCACCTGCATGCTACGTTAAAAACGTACTCAATCGGTCATTTATAAGCATAAACTCCCTCATTCCGTGCGTTTTTGCCTTACCTGAAAGCGAAATCATCTTCCGTGCAAAGGTCTCAGTGTCTGATTAATCAGACTAATAGCATATTTGCGGTTGTAATCGTACATTGCAGAATTCATCCGGGATCACCGACTTGGCTTTTTTACCCGCCCGTCGATTTTGACGCTCATTTTTACCCATATTACGGCCCTCAATTTGAGTTACCTTTAATATGAGTCAAAGACACTCAGCCGAGAACGGCTACGGTTACATGATTTATGAGTCAATGTGGTACACTTGCCCCGATTAAGAATTTGCGCATACTAACCCATGCAGACCAGCATTGTTAGGGTTGGCAAGTAGGGATTAGAACAGAATTTCCATTAAATACCATTATGAATTCAAAGACAACCGTTCAGGCAACCATTCAGGCAAAATTGCGTGCTTTTTCGCCGACTCATCTACAGGTGGTGAATGAAAGTTTTATGCACAATGTGCCGGAAGGCGCCGAATCGCATTTTAACATCACGCTGGTTTCTGATCGATTTAACAATGAGACGCTGCTTGCTCGTCATCGTATGGTGAATCAAATGCTGACTGATGAACTGGCAGGAACAATCCACGCGCTCGCATTGCATACGATGACTCCGGATGAGTGGTTGGAGCAGGGTGGCAAAACAGCGGCATCTCCGGCTTGCTTGGGTGGTTCAAAAAGTTAAGCGGTTTTTTTAATTAGTTTTTGACTATTAGGGCAAAATAAAATTATGGCATGGTGGGGAAAAGCGCTCGGCGGCACATTTGGATTTCTTATCGGTGGACCTATCGGTGCGATGTTGGGGGCGGCATTAGGTCATCAAATAGACGAAGGATTGAGTCGTGGTGGGCAGCATTATTCTGCCGCTGATCAGGAACGCATTCAGGCAGCATTCTTCACCGCGACCTTTTCAGTGATGGGACACATTGCCAAGGCGGATGGCAAGGTCTCAAAGGATGAGGTTGCGCTGGCGCAACAACTGATGGCGCGTATGCAGTTGAATAACGATCAGAAAAAAGTAGCGATTGAATTGTTCAATCATGGCAAGCAATCGACATTCGATTTAGTCAGCGTGTTGATGCAATTTCGTCAGGAATGCCATCGTCGATCTACCTTGGTGCGTATGTTTCTGGAAATTCAGGTGCAAGCGGTATTTGCGGATGGTCGGTTGGATGCGCGGGAGAATGTTATTTTAAGTGAAATTGCCCAGATCCTCGGCATCGGGCAATCGGATTTACAGATGATTATAGAAATGATGCGAGGGGGCAGTGCCGCATCATCGGTTAAAAACTTTACCCCAAACCCCTATAAAACACTCGGTGTTAGCGCAGAGACATCTTACCCTGAAATCAAAAAAGCCTATCGCCGACTACTGAGTCAGCATCATCCGGATAAGTTGGTATCTAAAGGGTTGCCAGAAGAAATGGTGAAACTCGCCAACGAAAAAACCCATGAGATTCGTATGGCATGGCAGAGAATTCAGGAGATTCACCCTGCAACCGCTAAGCGGTAGAGCGATTAAGGTACCGATTATGCATTGAAAATACACCATACCTCGCCCTCAGCCGTAGCTAACAGGAGCATCTCCTGAAAGGACATCTTGAAAGCAGGGCTTATACATCACAACCGTTGTGGTGGTGTCGGCGGTGGTTGCCGAGTCGGCATTATTTCGCTTCATAAAATTCGTAATAATTGCAGAAATGCCCTGATTTTCGCTGCTTTTTGGTGTATTATCGCGCCCGCTTTGGCAATGCCATCAGGAAGGGCAGTTTAGCCTTCACCATGCCGCGCAAATTCAGCCCGTACTCAGCCCATATTTAGGAATATTCAAAGCACATTTAGAGCAAATTCAAGACGATTAAAGAGCCATGACAGAATTATCACATTATAGAAATATTGGTATTTTCGCTCATGTGGATGCCGGTAAAACGACCATCACTGAGCGAATGTTGAGTCTGACTGGAAAGATTCACAAAATCGGTGAAGTGCATGACGGTGAAGCAACAACGGATTTTATGGATCAGGAGCGCGAGCGCGGAATCACCATACAATCTGCCGCCACCAGTACATTTTGGGACAACCATCGTTTTAACATCATTGATACGCCGGGACACGTTGATTTCACTATTGAAGTTTATCGGTCGTTAAAAGTGCTGGACGGTGGTGTCGGGGTGTTTTGTGGCTCTGGCGGAGTTGAGCCACAATCTGAAACGAACTGGCGTTATGCCAACGATTCAGAAGTCGCACGCATTATTTTCGTCAACAAACTGGATCGTGTTGGTGCTGATTTTTACCGGGTGGTCAAGCAGGTGAAAAAAGTGTTGGGTGCGAAGCCTTTGGTGATGGTTTTGCCCATCGGTATTGAGGATGACTTTACTGGTGTTGTTGATTTGTTGACACGTAAATCGTGGATTTGGGATGGTTCTGGCGATCCCACAAACTACCGTGTCGAGGACGTGCCAGCGGATATGGTTGATACGGTAGAAAGTTATCGCGAAGCATTGATTGAAGCGGCACTTGAACACGATGATGTCGCTATGGAGAAATATCTTGATGGCGAGCAGCCGGATATGGGGACGGTAAAGGCTTGTATTCGCAAAGGCACTATTGCGCTGGATTTTTTCCCGACTTATTGTGGTTCGGCATTCAAAAACAAAGGCATTCAGCTGCTACTCAATGCCGTCGTTGATTATCTGCCTAATCCAACCGAAGTGAAGCCGCAACCGGAAACTGATTTAGAGGGCAATGAAACCGGAAAATTTGCCATCGTTGACCCACAAAAACCGTTGCGGGCATTGGCATTCAAAATTATGGATGACCGATTTGGCGCACTCACATTTCTGCGTATTTATGCCGGAAAGGTGAGCAAGGGTTCCAGTGTGTTAAATACCGCTACAGGCAAAAATGAGCGCATTGGACGGATTGTGGAAATGCATGCCGATTCGCGCGCAGAGCTGAATTCAGCGCAAGCGGGGGATATTGTTGCGGTGTTGGGGATGAAAAATGTCAAAACCGGACATACGCTGTGCGATCCAGATGATGCGGCAACGCTGGAGCCAATGATTTTTCCGGATCCAGTTATTTCTATGTCGGTCATGCCTAAAGACAAAAGTGCTTCAGAGAAGCTGGGCGTGGCGCTGGGCAAAATGATATGGGAAGACCCGTCATTTCACGTCTCCACCGACAAGGATAGTGGTGAAACTATTCTCAAGGGAATGGGGGAGTTACATTTGGACATCAAAGTGGATTTGCTTAGACGCACGCACGGTGTTGATGTTGAAGTCGGCAAGCCACAAGTCGCCTACCGTGAAACCATTACCGAAAGAGTCGAAGATACCTATACGCACAAAAAGCAAACCGGTGGATCAGGTCAATTCGGTCGTATTGATTACATCATTGAGGCGGGCGAAACCGGATCAGGCTACCTGTTTGAATCGAAAGTAACCGGCGGGAATGTGCCGCGGGAGTTCTGGCCGGCAATAGATAAAGGTTTTGCCGGCTGTATGGCAGTCGGTGTCTTGGCGGGCTATCCTTGTATTGATGTTAAAGTCACCTTGATGGATGGGGCGTTCCATGCGGTGGATTCATCGGCAGTGGCGTTTGAATTGGCAGCAAAAGCAGCCTATCGTCAATCTATGGGCAAAGCGGGCCCGCAATTGCTGGAACCGATTATGAAAGTGGATGTGTTCACTCCGGAACAACATGTCGGCGATGTCATTGGCGATCTCAATCGTCGCCGTGGACTGATAAAATCGCAGGATTCCACTCCTTCTGGAGTACGCATCAAGGGTGATCTTCCGCTCGCGGATATGTTTGGTTACATCGGTGATTTACGCACCATCACTTCTGGGCGTGGTCAGTTTTTTATGGAATTTTCGCACTATATGCCTTGTCCTAAAAATGTGGCTGAAGAAGTCATCAAGGAAGCTCGGGAAAGACAGTGAGAGGAAGTAATTGACGGGACTGATAGGACAGAATCGCATCAGTGAACAAACCTTAACATCCGCTGCAACAATTCACCTGATGAAAATTTGACCATGGTCATTGCCAAAGAAATGAAAGCAGAGAAATCTAACCAAGCGCATTTAACCCAAGATTAACATCGATATTCTCACTCCTTCGACAACGCTAAGAGCGTATTTTCTGTTATCGGTTACCGCATTCTTCTGGGGGTGCAACGCCGTGTTTGCCAGATTAGCCGTTGAACAGGTGTCGCCGATGTTACTGGTGAGTCTGCGTTGGCTGGGGACAGCGTTGTTGCTGTTGCTATTTGCCAACAAACAAATGTTGCGCGACTGCGGACAACTGCGTTGCAATCTGCGCGCTCTTTTCGTGATGGGTGCGATCGGGCTCGCCCCATTCAATGCCTTGTTATATGCTGCGGCGCATACCACATCGAGTTTGAATATCGGCATTGTTCAAGGTGCCATTCCGGTTTTCGTCCTGATTGGTGCCTTTGTCATCTATCGCACACCAGCCTCTTTATTACAAATGATCGGTGTGGTATTGACCCTCATCGGTGTTTGCATTGTCGCTTCTGCGGGCAGTTTCGAGCGACTGACTGCGCTAATCATAACGCGCGGTGATTTTTTTATGATTATGGCTTGTGTGCTGTATGCCGGATACACGCTGGCACTCAGGCGATTCTCGGCGCTGTCATCGTTAAGTTTATTTTCGGTCATTGCGTTCTCAGCCTTTATAACATCCATCCCGTTAAGTGCAGTTGAATTTCTAAGCGGAAACCTGCAATGGCCGACCACGAAAGGCTGGGTTATTGTTACGTTGGTGACACTCCTGCCCTCATTTCTAGGGCAAATTTTCTTTATTCAGGGCGTGACTGCCATCGGACCCGGTCGCGCTGGCATATTCGCAAACCTCATTCCTGTGTTCGCATCAATACTGGCGATTGTGATATTGAACGAACCATTCAAACTCTATCATGGTATTGCCTTAACGCTGGTACTCGGTGGCATCTGGCTATCCGAACGGCACCAACCGAGCAATAATGTAAGCTGATATTCAATTCCCGCCCTGTCGCTCACCTGTCGCCACGTGCTGATTACTTGTGAAGCACAGCTGTGGTTATTGCTTGTCAGCAAACGTAAAGGAATGGTATTATTGATGGTCAAGATTATGGGCAATGACGAAACACTAATAATTATTGAAAAACCCATCAAAGTATGAAAAAAGTGATGTGTTGCGGAGTGAGCCTATGGATAAACCGTTGAGAGTGGCACTTGATTTTCTGCAAGTACTCGTTCAATTGCGGAGAACAGTACGGGGTTAGCCGGTCAGTCATAAACGCATCGTGTAACAACGGCGCAAGGTTTTTTGCACGGTTAACAATAAATCTGTATTAACTGTGACATTAGCTGTACAAAATCAAAAACATTGCCAGCCGATACGAGCGCAATCCTCTATTTTAGTTGCCTGCCGCTGACAGCCCTTTGCTTCCTCACAGACATTCCTATAATGAGACCTTTGCACGAAAGCCATTTCATCTGCATGCTGTGTTAAAAACGTACTCAATCGGTCATTTATAAGCATAAACTCCCTCATTCCGTGCGTTTTTGCCTTACCTGAAAGCGAAATCATCTTCCGTGCAAAGGTCTCATAATAATCAAGGGGCTGTGTTAATTAGTGTTAGAAATGTAAAGGTAATGGTGTGAAGTGGTTTTGATTGTAGGCCAGTGTTTTCAAGGGATTGAGGGAATTAAGCAGACATTTTGAATGCATTGGCAAAAGTTGACGTTTGATTGACAAAGTTGGTAGGCGCCTTGACAGATGCTAACCCCTTTCTGAGCAGGTTTAACCGTCCTTTAACGGACATTTAAACAGCGGCTAAAGCATCATTAACTGGGACTTGTTCCAAAATCGCCGGTATTCTTGTTATTGAATTCCAGAGAGGTCAGCCAACTGTTGTTATCCATTGAGTGCTCAACACGGGTGATGATGTATGACTGACCATCGAGATTGAGGCGACTACCAGCAAACAAAACACGACCCGGCAGGGTCAAGCTGCCTTCTGCTGTGCCCTGGTTGGCGCGAGCCAGTGCGTTTTGAGCAAACACCCGCGCTTCCTCATCATTCTGGAAGTGACCTTGCTTCACTAATACAGGGTTTCCATCCCCAATGGTCACCGTCACATTTTTATTGAGTCGGGTATTTTGATATTTGGCTTTGCAGCTTTGGTACAAAGTTGTGCTGGAGTGGGTGATTTCGCTTTTTGTGCATTGGTTAATACCCAGGTTAACGGCAGGTGGTGCTATCTCTCTTTGCATGAAATAGAGGGTGGCGTTTTTGATGTTGAATATGCAGCCATGCTCTTTAGCCAAGTGATTGAGTAGATTGAGGTCGGATTCATCCACTTGGTCTACATCAATAATAGGCTGGGTGACATCTGACTTGACTTGCAGACCGTGACGCTGGGCAATGGTATCTGCCAAAGCCGCCAGTGTGGTCTGCTCATAACGTTGGTGACGGCGTTCTTTCAATTCACCACTAAAATCAATGCTGGTGGCAGTGATGGTTAATTCCCGATTGTTGCGGATACTGGTTTTTTGCACATAGAACAGGCCGACAAATCGCTGTGCTTGCTTATCGCCCAGGAAAATCTTGATCTGATCGCGGTAGGCAGGTCGTTTGAACTTGGCGCTGACGGTGATGCTTAATTCGTCGCTTTCATTTTTCTCATTGTCAGTGGCTTGGAGACTGACCAGATAGGGTGCAATGCTATCGGTGACATCATTGCCATTGGTGATCAAGCGGTATAAGGGTTGTGTTACCACAAGGTTTCCTCGCTTTTGACAACGGCTTTAGGCGGTAAATGCACAATGTCACCGATAGTGAGAAACACCTGAGTTAAATGTGGGTTAGCCTTTTTAACCGCATTGAACTGGCTCAAGTCACTATAGTGTTTTATCACAACCTCATCCAGCCGCTGGCGTGGCTCTGTCACTTCATACTTTGCCATGAACCACCACCAAAGAGACTTCAAAGTCTTGTTTAAGGAACTTGCCGTTTTTCAAAAAGTGAGACTCATCGGTGTTGACCTCCTGAATCAAAACCGAAGATGCTCGGCCATCATCAAAAGCTAATGTGACAGGTTCTTTCTTTTCGGCCATCAGGTGTAAGTTGTCCAGGGCGCTGTTGTCGTAGTGGATAAGCTTGCCGGATAAGGTAATAGCCTGTTCATAACGGCCTGTTGCCTGCCAATCATCAAAGTTGTTAATCAGCTTATTACTGGCAAAATTAAACGTGGATTGGCGCTTGATATTGGACAGATTTACGCCCTGGCTTTCAAAAGTAAAATCACCCAGTGAACATAGCATTTAGATCACCTCATCACTCAAAGACGTACCACGGTATTTGCTTTTCTGACGCAGACCATTGGCAATAGCACGTTCTACATCTACATTGCTGGATGGATTATTAACCACCACATCGACGGTAATATCTTGGTTTACCGTGTGATTAGCCGCCTGTTTAACCGCAGAATTTGGCACATTAAAGTCCACGACAGGCGGTTGGGTAGGATTGGCAGCGGCCAATTGAGATGCCATGATCACGGATGCTGCTACGGGGATAGCGGCTTTTTTATGCAATGTGCCACGATATTTAGTTGATGTGTCACCACCAAACAGTCCGCCAATTTTGTCACTGACCCAGCCAAGCACTTTTGCACCGGCATAAAGCGGAAAGAACGCTACCTTAAATGCACCGGCCAAAACTGCCCCGAATTTCTCGCCGGTTGAGGCAAACCCTGTGAACTTGTCTTCAGCCATTGCAATTGGCTCAAAGAGTTTTCCAAGCCAGCCAAAAACTGCTTTAAACGCATTAATAACGGGAGAAAATGCAGAAGCTAGGGCAGAAAACAAGGGTTTTATAGGTGCAAAGCCTGCCGAAAATCCATCCCAAACCCCGCCCATAAAGGCTTTTATGGGTTGCCAGAATTTGTAGATCAAAGCTGCCCCGACCACAATGCCAGTAATCGCCGCACCCACAGGGTTAAGCATAAAAGCGATACCAAAAGCGCGAACGGCCAATGCCGCACTTTTAAAACCACCACCCAAAAATCGTAATGCCTTACCCCAGGTCACACTGGCGGCAGCCGCTTTTAGGCTGGAAAACCGTGATGCCATTGCGGCAACATCAAAGCCCGAAATACCGGCAACCGCTGTCCAGTAGTTTTTGGCGAGTGTTAACTTGGAAAAACTCAATGCCATGCTGGCCAGCTTCGCTGTCTTGAGGGCAATCAATGTGCCTGCAACCGCAAAGGTCACACCCATGATGGTGGGGATAAGAAAACTGGCTTTTTCATCAACCCAGGCTAAGCCCCTGGCGACAACACCAATTGTGCGGGCAAAGCCGTTAAATACAGGCTCCAGACTTTTACCCACTGTGTAAGTCAAGTAAGAGAACGCATTGCCCAGCTTTTCAAGTCCCTGGCCTCTATCCATCGCCATCGCCATCTGCTCAGCCTTGCTGACGCCACCTTCCATAGATTTGCTCATGTAATCCGTAGATTTTCGCAGCTTATCCGTCTTATCAATCATCGACGTTAAAAACTTGGCGGCTTCCGTACCTCCCAATGCCTCAGCTAATTCGACATTTTCAGATAAATCCATATCACCATACTGATTTTTGATCATTTCCAGTATGTCAGCAAACGGTAGCATCTTGCCCGCAGAATCGGTAAAATCCATGCCCAGTTTTTCTTGTGCCTTGCCTGCGCTATTCAGAAAAGCCCGATAACCCGTAGCCGCCTCATTGGCCGTGGCATAGGTTTCCTTTGCCATACCGATTACGGCAAACTGCTCAGCCATTGAAATACCCATTGCTGTAGCCGTGCCGCCTAAATTGGATAGCCCTTGGGATAGATCAGAACCATCGGTGCGGAATGACTCCACCGCAGCTGCTACTGCGCCGCTAAACTTATTACCAAACTCCACATCACTACCAAAGTCCTGGCGAAAAATACCGTAACCCAAGGACATGAGCTTGGTCATCTCACCTACGCTTGCTTTTGTGGCAACAGCCGTTGTTGCCGCAAGCTTGGTAAATTGTCGGACACCATCCTCACTGAGTGAACTGATGCCACTTTTAATGTCATAAGAGGCACGCACAAAGGCTGGTGCACTGATCTGGCCAAACTTCAAAGCCATTTCCTGCCCGGCTTTGGTGATACTTTTAATGCCTTTTTCACTGATTTTTAGCGATGCCAGTTCGCCTTGAGCCTTTAAAACTTTAGATGCACCACCATAGGCTTTGCCTAGCGCATAGCCACTGGCTGCCAAGGCCAGTACCGAATTGCGCGTTTCAGCAAACTTGCCTTTTAGCGCATCCAGTTTGCCATCAATCGACTTGATGTTATTGCCAGCACCCTTGGTTGCCGCAACAAACGATGAGTGCAACTTACCGCTAATTGTAAACTTGAAATCAGTACCGGCCATCAATCCACCAAGTCTTTTGATAGTTCAAAAAAATGATTAAATTCTGACAGAGACATATCCAAACAATCATTAAAACCAAAACCCAACCGCATTGAAATCATTGCTATTGGGTTAAGGAATCCCTGCCAGTCAATTACAAAAAACTTTCAGTCGCCTTGGCCAGTTTAAGATAGTCAGCGTACTTAAGTGCATTCAATTCATCCGCGGTCATTTGGGTGAGCGCAGACGTTATCATGACTTGCCGCTCCTCCAGATTTTCAATGTCATAAAAGCTGCGCACATCGCGTAGCATAGGCTCTCTGACCGTTATTTTTTGACCCGTAGACAGATCAACAATCATTGTTCCAGTTGGGTTTTCAATCTCAACTTTATCGCTCATTTTAAAATACCTTTTTAGTGATTATTACAGTACGTGACTGCGAACTTTTTCCAGCAGGTCAACGCCTTGAATGCGGGCAATCATGTTGTCCACATCCAGCATGCACTGCTCAACGCCATTAATTTCCAGTGAGTAAAAATCCAGATAGACTTTGACCTTACGCTCTGCTTCCTTGCCGGTTTCCCAATTGCCATCGTCCACATCCACACCGCCTTTTAAGGTGGCAATCACCGGATAGTCCTGCCCCTTTTGGGTGATACTGCCTTTGGTCACAAAGGTGGGTGGTTTGCTCAGGCTGTTAGCCGCTTTGTAAACAGAAGCATGGTATTCGCTGAGCGTGATCTCAGCCTCCATTGCTTTAAATACGCCGGTAGCTACAGAGCGTTCAAACCCGCCTGCGCTGATGGTCTCGCGCATCTGCTCCACTTTGGGTAGGGCAATTTGCTTGGCAGTGCCAAGTAAGCCAATGCCGTCAATAAACACGGTCATGGCTGATAAATATTGTGGTACATGCTTCATTATTCACTCTCCCCGTTGATGTAGTTAATCAGTACATCGTTCCAGTTATCCGAGTACACCAATTCGATGTTCAACTCACGTACACTGGGCATATCGCCAACTCGTGCCGTTAAATAAAATTTGCCCGCAGTCACGGTAGCCTTGGTGTTTTTCTCTGGGTCAAAAAATACATCAAAGCCGATCACCACGTCGTTGCCCTTGAGTTCATTCATAAACTCAATCACCGATTGACGTACCCATAGCAGCTCGTTAGCTTCACGATCACGCGCCCACTTGGAGGCTTCCATAATGGCTGTCAATAAACGTTGGAAGGTACGCATCCGATCCAGACTTTGCCAGATAGGATCAATATGCGTGGTTTCAAAACCATAGGTACGCCAGCCCACATCTCGCAGAATGGTCGCAACACCTTTCTGACGCATACGCCGTGCTTCGCATTCGGTACCGTCCAGGTATTCAATCACTCGACCCTCATCACTCACACCGCTAACGCCTTTTACTGCACGATTAGAATGTGACTTAGCCCAGCCAAAGGGTTTTGCATCCCAGTAAGCCATAATGCCTGCAAACAAAGCCGAGGCCGGTACCGTGACACCATCAGCCGTATAGCTGCCGTGGGTTAGTAGCGCGGCATTGGTGCCATAGTTTTCACTCCAGTCCACCACACCGGCTTCATCATCACTGGTGTTATCAATCAATGCGGTTGCCCACAGGCTTGAGGCCAGTGCATCCAGCTTACTGCCGACTTGCAGATCGGTGCTGAGTTCAGGAGCCAGCAACAAGCCACCTTTCAGCGATAGGCCGGTTAAACCTTCACAGCGTTTGAATAAATCCAGCGCATCCAATAACTGATCTTCACTGGCCAGGTTCAACACCATTGGACAATTCACCCCTTGCAGGGCAATGCCTTTTAAGCTGTTTTCCAGTACGCTTTCGATATTTTCAGTCTCCAAAAATGTCAGGGCATCTTCGGCGTTATTGAATTTATGCAGGCCGTGGTGATTATCAGCAATACCTGCCAGTGCCACCACTGTGGTTGATTTCACTGTAATAGGCCGTGCGGCCTCGGCAGAGATATTGCCGTTAATACCAAAATTTAAATCCATCGTGATACCCTCTTAAGTTGTTTCTTGTTTCATATTCAGCGCCGTAAATAAATCCTGCGGGCTATATTGATGGGGACGCGCAAAGCCCAAAGCCTCGGCGCAAAACTCCGAGCAGAAATACTTGTTTTTGCTGTGTCGGTTCAGCGACATTAACTGGCTAAGCAGAATGCCTTTAAAGTCATAATGCGCCGGATAATGGTTGATAAAAAACTGTCCCAGCTTGTCCATATCAAGACGGTCTGATGCATCGACCAGCGTCCAGTTATCCGCTTTGAAATAGGACTTTGGGATCACCTTATAACGGACACCACCATCGCGGGGACTGGATGAAACCAGCCCGATAGACAGCCCATCTTTATGCAAACAAACCAACTCAACGTGGGAATAAATGGATTGCGTCCACCAGCGGATGATGCGATCAATCCAGGTGCCTTTGCCTTTATAAAAAGCCAGTTTAAGCATTGTGCTCTCCTAATAGCTGTTGCAATTGTTGAGAGGCTTGCGTTTGCAGATCATCCAACAAAGCAGCTAAGGTATTTTCACTGCGCTTGGATTCGATAGCATCAAGTGCCGCTGACTCCATGCCATCAATGATGGCCACCGCTGTAGCCAGTGCTTGACCTTTGGCGGCTTGCTTTTGGGCTAACTCTTGTGGGGTTTCGCTTTTGCCGCGCTTATCACATTCAGCTTGCAAGATGGCTATATCAGCATCGGATGCGGTGTTGGCAATGACACGTTGGGCGCGTTGAAATTTATCATTCCAGCCTGCTACTTTATATTGATCGGCGTAGCCTGTGAGTTTGGCGCGGACACCGGCCGAGAATTCATAGACTTTTAGTTTCGCTGACTGTTTCAAATCTTCAACGGTTTTTTCTGGCTTAACCCAACCATCTTCTGATTTAATGAACCCAATATTAAGCGGTGTTTGTGAACTGACTAGACTCTCATTTCTTAGCGCCAAATCTTCTTCATTAACCGTACCTGTAACGGTTGCAATAATTTGGTCATCTTTAGCTATATAGTGAAACATTTATTTTCTCGCGATGACAATGTAAGAACCGTGGATATTGTAAGAAGCCGCAGTATGGACACGGGTGGTTCTGGAAGTCCCTGTATAGTCATAATTAGCGTGGTAACTAGTGCCATCCGTTGCCTTCATGAACCACATAAAGTAACAATCTGCCTCAACAAACCCAGAAGGGATAGGGATTGTGTAATTTTCGCCACAATTTCCTGTTAAAATTACCAAGTTGTTTTTTTTAAGATATTCAACATGTTGATGGTTTGCATTCGCACGCTCTGACAATAATTCAGAAATTTGGGTTGGGTTAATGGCTACATCTGTAGCTGTGCCTGCCGTTATTTCTGCCTGTGTGGCAATACGAATCAATCCGCTTTGACTATCTGTTGCTGGTATTAACCAAGTATCTTGTAGCTCTGATACCGTGACATAATCACTGGCTTTAAATACCACCTCACCAGGTTCGCCAGTGACCGCTGCCTTAATCGTCACCATGCCGCCAATGCCACCGGCCAGTGCAATTTTAGGCGTGGGTGTGTTCACCACGATCTGATCGGTGTTATCAATAATGGCAATACTGTGCAGATAGCGGTTAAAGTCCTGCTCAATCGGTAACTCCGCCACAAAGGTCAATACCCCGTTGTTATCGTAATAACTGGTTTCAATATCATCGGTGTAAAAAGTGCCCGGTGTGGTGGAATCGTGCGTGGTCGCACCAATCAAAGCATACCGTGTTGCCGTGTTTTTTAATGTGCTGTTCAGCAGGGCGAGGCCATGCTGCGTAGCAACCGCAGTTAAAGATTCCATTGCATAGCTCCTGTCAGGTTAACGTGGGTCTTGCCTGTCATTGCAAGGGTTGAATGTGGATAAATGGATAAGTGCATACCGCAAGCGATATTGGCCTGCGTTTCACCTTGCATTGCCAATATGGAATCCATTTGAACGGATAAAACCGCTAACGCTGATTGATTCAATGGCAATGAAGCATCCGGCAAGTCCACATCAAACACGCCCAGGCGACTGCGTAAGTTCTTGGCTTTATTCACCAGAGTGCGGGCGCGGGAAAATTTACCGGCATCATAGATAGCGCTTTGGTCGGCCTTTAGCGCTACCCTGGCATCGAAATAAAATAGTTTTTTAAACTCGACAATCTGTGCATCATCAAAGACCGCATCCAGCGCTTTTTGCACGGCATAGACGGTGCCTTTATAGCGATGAATTTCTATTGCAGCGGCAATCAAACGGCGCTGTTCTTCAATGGCCAGATTGCTGATGTCGATACGCCAACTGGCAGCCAACCAAGGCAACAAGTTTTCCGGGCAGGTCAGCGCGCTGGTATCAATGGGGCGCAAGTCCATTGCCAGCTTTTCAGCCGCTAAATGATCTACTGCTTGTTCGGTAACTGATGCGTTAAGAGGTAATAAGGTATTCATGGCGTACCTCCCTGTACACCACCCCTGCGGGGCAGCCTGTGGCTGTGCAAATTTGATCCGGTCAAATTTGTCATTTAAACCTCCGTTAACGCTTGCTTAAATGTGAATGAAAGGTCATTAATCACCAGGCGTTCACCCACACCTGGCACTACGCCGGTAGCTGGCGTGACGGGAATGGCATTGTGTACGCCATCGACCTTGCAGCTTGTGACCATTTCAAACACGGTCAAGGGTTCGTGGATATTGAACTGGCGATCAAAGTTTTTACGGATCACAGGCTCAATCACACCGGCCTGATTCACATCCAGCAACTCCACATTAATGGCCAAATCAATAGGCCTGTCGGTGGACTCAGCTACGGTCACGCTATCGGTGATCGGGCGAACCTTTGACGCATCCAGCGCGGTTTCAACCGCTGGGATAACAGATTCAATTAATGGCCCATCGTTCGATGCCACAAAAACAGTGATCTTGCCTTCTTCAGGACTGATGGCTTTGGCATCATCAATCTCGGCACTGACACTTTTGGCGTAGTACTCATAGCTTTCCCTGGAACCTGCGGTGCTAAAGCGATCCAGACTTTCCAGAATGCGCTGTAAAAATGTCGTATCTTCTTCGTCCTCTAACCGCTCAATGCCATAGTCGCCCGCTCTGGCATCCAGATCAGTGCCCTTGGCTAGCAACAGGAAAGAGGCTTGCAGTCGGTTATTAAACTCCTGGCGCAAGTGCAATTCACGATAAGCAAATGCTTCAATCAACGGCATATAATCATCGGATTCCAGCCAGGCATAATCCGGCTTGATTGCTTGCAGCACAGCGACATTGTCAGCCACGATGCGCTCAAAGTCGGGCGCTTTCAATACATCGGGGTTGGGTAAATTGCGCAGATACCCCAGGGCACCCTCTCTGGCTACGCCATTCACCTTGTCAAGCATTGGGTTCCAACTCCAGATAAAAGGTGTGCTGACCACTGGTAGCATCAATATTGAAACGCAAGCGCTTAAAGCGCACCCGCGGTTCCCAACGGCTGATCGCTTCATAGATATAACGCGTGGCGGTGACACGCCAACGGCCATCAAAATCACGATCTCGTAGCAAGTACAGATTGCTGCCAAACTCCGGGCGCATAACGCGCTCACCCAGTCGAGTCGTGAGAATGCGGCTGATACTGTCGGCAATGGATACGGCGTATTGCCTGGTTGTATGCCCCAGGGCACCCTCTCTGGCTACGCCATTCACCTTGTCAATCTGCCCTGATAAAGCCACACCGATAAATCGCGCTGCTTTCAAATTCAAATCACCGTCTCCGGGTTGCAGTTGTAAGGGTGGTTCGTTCATGACACACCTCCCTGTGTGTCACCACTTCGCGGCAGCCTGCGGCTATGCAAATTGATTCCAGATAAATTTGTCATTGCGGCTTACCTGTATTCGTGCCACCACCAAAGTGATTGCCAGCGTTTTGCGGGTGGGTGTGATTGACCAGGCTGATACCATCCACAACCACATCACCGCTCACACCCGTGATATGTACCTCTGGTGCAGAGACCTGAATACGGCCCACAGCATTAATCGTTAATGCCTGCTCCTGGGTGCTGTACTCAATCCGGGTACCGTCCTCGTATTCGGTAATATCCACATGGCTACCGCTGCCGCTTGGTTCTTTTTCGTTCTGGTGGTAGATGCCGCGCAACACATAACGGCTCGCCAGCAGCATCACCTGCTCATCAACACGCAAAGCAATGAACTGTTTTTTAAAGCGGTTCGCCTGCTGCAATACCGGCAGCCAGCCCGAGGGCTTGCCCAAAGTGCTGACTTTCACCAGGGAATGATCGGGGTGTACCTCAATCACCGTGGCGATCTGCACCAGATGTTGTTCGTGGATTTCGTTCATAGCGGGTAGCGTATGGCAATGTTTTTTAACGAACACCGCACATACCGCCATCTGGAGTGAGGGGATTTTTTAACTGACGATAATGGCAACCGTATTAGAAAACGAGGTTGCAGGGGAAAGTCAAACGATGCCCAAACAATACATTACTGAACTGTGCGCCATCAACCGTGAGGCACTGGATAGCAAACTGAAAATATCCCCCATGGGTGAGGTCACAGGCTTGGATGGCCGTGTATTTGAAATTGACGGCCAAACCGTTTTAGAGCGGTTACTGGATACCGGCCTGGAACTGGTGCTGACCATTGCCCACGAATACGGCGGTAAGGCCGCAGGCTGGTTTAATGACTTTGAGTTAAAAGACGATGGCATTTATGCCGCGCTCACACTCAATGACATGGGTGCCGAATTGCTGGAAAGCCAGTCTTATAAATATCTCAGTCCGGAATATTTTGTTGACTACAATACCAATGATGTGTTTCGCATTGTCGGTGTGGGCCTTGTCAATCAACCCAATTTACTCAACGAAGCACTGAACCATTTTAACCCTCTCGATAAACAGGAGAACCATGCTATGGGCGATCAAACCCAAACGAGTGATAGCGCCGACTTGCAAGCGCAAGTCGATCAGCTCACCAAAGACAACAAAACCCTGACCGATCAAAACGCCGAATTTATCCAACAGCTCAGCACCAACAAAGTGGATAACGCCATTAACACAGGCAAACTGGCTCCGGCCAAGCGTGACTTTGCCTTGGGGCTGGAAAGCAATGCCCTAGATAACTACCTGGCGGTTGAAGCGCAAACCTTTCAGAAAACCGAGAACAACGGCATCACCCAGGAAGATAGTCACGGCGATGACAATGATGCCGATTGCCCGATACTGGCTCAACTCACACTTGACGAGGAGGCATAACAATGGCCGATTACACACTGGAAAACGTCCGCAGGCTCACCAAGGGCGTAAAGAAAATCTTTGATACAGCGATGAAAGCCCCGAAAAAAGACTACCTTGATGTGGCTACCGAGGTAAATACCAAAAGCCACACGGTGGATTATTCCTGGCTGGGCGATCTACCTGCCATGCGCGAGTGGATTGATGCGCGTGTGTTTAAAAAGCTCAAGGACTATGTGTACACCATCGCCAAAAAAGACTGGGAAGCCAGCATTTATGTGATGCGTGATGATTTCCTGTTTGACAACCTGGCGATTGTTAAACCCAAAGTACAGCAGCTAGCACATTCGTCGATTCGCCACTACAACAGCCTGGTATTTGGGCTTATTCCACTCAATGGCACCTGTTTCGATGGCCAGCCTTTCTTTGGCACCCATACCATGGGTGATACCGAGTACACCAATGTTACCGATGCCCCCTTGTCTGAGGAGTCGCTGTTTGAGGCGATTCAGTTTATGCAGAGTATCAAAGACAGTGAAGGCAACCCGCTGGATATTTCTCCCAGCCTGTTACTGGTTGCGCCTGATCTATATAAGGTGGCGAAAAAGCTGATTGGCAGCAAGCAGATTGATGGCTCCGATAACGTGGCGGAAAACATCGTCAAACTGAAAGTGGTCAAGCAAATGGTGCCTGGCACCTGGTGTTTAATTGATAACACTCAGCCGCTTAAACCCTTCCTGTTGCAAATCACCAAGGAAGGCAAGGTGGAAGAAGATACCACCGATATGTTTAAGAAAAAGCGCGTCAACTACGGCATCGACACGATGAACAACGTGGGTTATGGCTTCTGGCAGATGGCCTATTTCTCCAGCGGTGACGGTGAAGCGGTAGCAGAAGCAGCTTAAATATGAGCGATGAGCTTATAGAGCGTTTAGGTATTCGCGCCAAGGCATTTGCTTCCGACCCGGAACTGGTCACCGATGAGGTGCTGACACTGGCAGCCAATGAAGCCCTGGAACTGGCAGGGGCACAAAGCCCCTTGCCGGTTTTGGTGGACATTGCCTTTTACCGGGTATTGCTGCAAATCGGCAATCACATTGATGAAACGGAGCAAAAAGCCTATCGCACCGCGTTGAGTCAGGTAACCGATCCTGATGTGCCTAATGCACCTGTAACCGCAACCAGTAGACAGCGTGGCAATCCATATCAATAAGTAGGCATGGTAGCGATCAATATCAGTGAGGCAGAGCAAGCCATCTTGCACATACTGCCCCAGGCCAAAGCGCTGGAGAATAATGCCATCAATACCAAGGGCTTGTTTCTGGTGTTTCACTCGTTGGAAATGGACAACGCTTATTTGGGGCAGGTGGGCTATCAGTTCCGGCTGTACATTGCGATTAATACCCGCTCGCAGAACAACCGCCTGGCCTATGCGCCAGTTAGCGAAGCCTTAACCGCGTTGATTAAAGACTGGCAGCAAAACCAGACCGTCGAAATGGGCCGCATCAAGCCCAATGCGGACAAGGGCCTGCTGATTTATGAAATTTATTTGAGCTATCACCCGCCATGCAATGATCAGACGCATGGGGCATAGCCAGAATCGGAGGAAATCACCATGTGGCAAGTCATTAGTGGTATCGCCGGTAGCTTGATCGGTGAACCGATCAAGCAATGGCAAAAGCGTAAAACACTGAAAATTGAGCAGCGCTATGAACTGCAAAAACTCGATCACCAGGCCAATGTTGCCAAAGCCAATGCCATGCTGGAAATGGCACGGCAGGGTCAACAGCAGGATTATGACCTGGACAAAATCGCTATGCAAAACATGGCGAACTCCTGGAAAGACGAATTGCTATTGATCATTTTTCTGATCCCCATTGTGCTGGCGTTTATCCCTGGCATGGATGGCTATGTCAATGCAGGCTTTGTTGCCATTGAAAAAATGCCAAAATGGTACATCGCCATTGTCGTGGGCATGGTAGTAGTGATCTATGGGCTGAGGGGATTGCTTAAAGCCTATTTGCAGCGCTCTTTTACACCCTTAAAACCTCATTTGAACAAAGGAACGGACAATGCCTGAAACCCTGATTTTTTGGCTAAAGCTGGGTGGTGCCACAGTAGGCAGCAGCATAGCCGTGGTATTCAAACCAGGTGGTGACAGCGTTATTAAATTAATTCAGCGGTTTGTTATCGGCACCATTTTAGGCTTTATCAGTGCGCCAGTACTGATTGATACGATTGGTTGGAAACACACCCCGGATTACTGGCTTGCATCCGCCACTTTGGGTGGACTGGTGGGATACCTACTACTACAAGTTTTATTCAGTGCCGAGGCATTGGATTTGGTTAAGCGCAGATTGAAAGGGTCGAAATGAGCCATACCTCAGCCAATCATCAGCAAGCCAATACCCTGTATTGCCAGGGCAAGTCAGTCAGAGATATTGCTACCGCGCTGGGGCTTTCCCGTACCGCTATTTATGGCTACAAAAACAAAGACCTTAAACAGGGTGTGGACTGGGATAACCTGCGTTTTATCAAGGCAACCGATAACGCAGATGCACAGCGCAATGAGCAGAATTTTGTCGCCTTGCTGATTGACAACTTTGAAGCGGCACTGGACAAAATCAATACCCTAGAGCCGGATCAGCAACTCAAAGAACTGACCCAGTACGCCAATACCTATTACAAACTCAAGATGCAGCGGGACAATCCCAAAATCAACAAAGCCGACCTGGCCAAGTTGGTATTGCATCAAATCAGCCAGTTGGCATTAGAACCATCCGCTGACGATGTGCAGGGAAGCACAAATGCCGCAAGCGCAGGACGCGCAGACGCGGCCAGCGTAATCCGGTTTCTGGCTGACAATGCCGATGCCATTGTCACGGCTGTGATTGATTAATGGGCGTTTAGTGATGGCGCGCTATGAAACAACAAGACATCAACGAACTCAAAATCTATCTGCAAAACCTGCCAAGGCTGGCTGATAAAGACAAAGGCACACGGGTCAAACGCACCCGGAAAAACTTCTGGTTTTTTATCCAAACCTACTTCCCGCACCATGTGGAACACGCCAAAACAGAAACATCTACATTTCGGCACTTTGTGCATGAGCAGCTTTATGGCTTGAGCCAGCAGCATAACAAGCTTCTGTTTACCGCCTACCGGGGAGCCGCCAAAACCACCACCATCAGCCAGCTATTTACCCTCTGGTTACTGGCTAAACAGGATATTCGATTTGGCGTGCTGATCAGTTCCACCGATACCCTGGCCGGGTTGATCTTTGAACTCTATAAAACCGAGTTGGAAGATAACGCCAACTTTCGCCACGACTTCAATATTACCCTGCCAGGCATGTGGCGGGAAAAAGAACTGGTGATTGATGTGGATGGCCACCTGTGCAAACTGGTGGGCTACGGTGCGGGTAAAAAACTGCGAGGTGTGAAGTTCCTCAGTTACCGCCCGGATTACATCATTCTGGACGATGTAGAAAACGATGAACAGGTTGAAAGCAAACAGCAACGAGACAAGCTGCATAACTGGTTTGTCAAAGTTGTGTTGCGCCTGCCTTCGCGTACAGCGACTTACCGCCTCATCGTCGTCGGCACCATCCTACATAACGATGGCCTGCTAAAACGCCTGGGGCAACGCCAGGACTTTAAAAGCTATAACTTTCCGTTAGTGATCCAGTTTCCTGATGAGGTGGATAACGGGGATAGCATAGACGGGTTAGTTCTGGATGACAGAAATATCGATGGCTTTGATGTCATGGCTGATTACTATGAAGACAAGGACAGCTTTATGTCCGAGTTTCAAAACCAGTCCATCAGCAAAGAAGGCCGTCTATTTGAGCATTATGTCACCTTCGACAAAATGCCCCGGTGCGACATTTACTTTATGGGCCTTGACCCGGCGATGGGTAAAAAGAAGGGTGACTACTTCGGCATTGCCGTACTGGGCAAAAAAGATAATCAGTTTTATGCCAGCGTCAAAGGCTACCGTATGAGTCCAGTCAAGCTCATAGGTCGCATCATTGCCACTTACGCCCGTTTCAGCAAAATAGCACCCACGACAATGGCCGTGGAAATTGTCCAGTTTCAAGAATTCTTCAAAGACGTACTGAAAAAAGAAGCGACCAGCATAGGCATCCCGCTGGCCGTTAAAGAATTGCGCAACACAGCTCCCAAGGGGTTACGCATTGACAGCATCGCGCCCTTGGTCACCGATGAAACCATTTTAATCCATCAGGCCGACAGCCTGCTGATCGAAGAATTGGAAAGCTACCCGTTGGCGGCACACGATGACCTGCTGGATGCTCTGGAAATGGCCTATCGCATCTTCCGCAGTGGCGGCAACTTTGACTACAAAGCGGTGCGGGAAAAACTGAAAAAGCGCAATTTTGGGCAGTTTAAGCAGCGTTATGCTTAAAGCAAACTCAGAACACCTTTAAAAGGCTGTAAAAACCGTTTAAAAACGTTTAAGGATTTTTTAATGAACCAAGATACTCCAGCAGAACAAAAGCGCCTCACATGGCTTTTAGGAGGGCGATATGTTTGAGCGAATCTTGGGGCGGTTCGGTAAAGTGGCCCAGGCGCAAAACCAAATCAACGCCCAGGCAGATAGTGACATGGTGAAACCGACCAAAGGCAAAGCTGTAGAACTCAAGCTGGCTGACAAGCATGAACCGTTTGGAGCCATCACCATTGAGAAAATCAAGCAAACGCTGGAGGAAGAAAACTTTGCCGAGTTGCAAAGCCTGTATTACTACATGATGCGCGATCTAAAAATTGCCTCCACGGTATTGGCCCGCCGCCAGCCTTTGCTGGGACTGGCGTATAGCATCACCAGTGATAATGCCGAGTTTGTCGAGTGGGTTAATAACGCCATCAAATTAGATGAGTTGATCAATCAAATCTCCTTTGCGGTGTACTACGGTATTTCACTGGTGGACGTGCAGTACACGGCGGCTGAGGGCAAGCTGGTGCCCAGCTTTCAATTGGTATCCCCCCGCTACCTGCATGCGCATCGCGATAAGGTATTGAAAACCACCCTTGGGCATCTGTATATCAAACAAGGCGACAAAAAACGCTTTATCAGTCAGCTTGACCCTGACAAGCGAGTCTTCCACAAACACCCCATTGATATTGGCGAGATCACCGATTTCAGCCTGGCAGCCAAACTGGTGTGGTATTTTAGCCTCAAACACATGGCCCTGGCGCATAACCTGCAATATTTTGACAGCGTGGCGACACCGCCGCTGATCGCTAAAACTGGCGATGATGAAGATGCCCTAATTGACACGCTGTTCCAACTCAAATCGGCCAGTGTCGGTGTGTTTGGCAAAGACGATGTGATTGAGTATTTAAATGTCACCAACAAAGCCGATTTTCTGGCATTCATTGAGTACATTGATCGGCAGATTGCCACGCTGGTGCTGGGTAACACTCTTTCTACTGGCGAAGGTAGCAAGGGCAGTTACTCGCAATCCAAAGTCCACGAAAACCGCCAGAGGGAAACCTTGGGCTTTGATGCCCGATTGATTACTACCACACTCACGGACTATTTGAACCGACTGGAGCGGCTGAATTTCAGTCAGCCCAAAGGCGTGAGTTTTACTTTTAACCTCAAAGCCAAAAAAGACCTTAAGGAACTGTCCGAAGTGGTCAAAAATTTAAGCGACAGTGGCTATGAACTGGATATGGAAGATGTTGAAACCCAGTTTGGCTTTAAGATTATTGGTAAAAAAGAGCCGTCAACGGAAAATAATGGGCAACCTGCGGCATCTGCCAATAACAGCCTGGTGCTGCCTGATACTCTTCCTGATAAATTGCCCTGTGGCTGTGTCGCCATAAAAAACGCCGCCACAGACGGTACGCTGGGTAGATACAGCAATAACAACACTACGCAGGCCAAGCCTCACGACATCCTGGATACCCAACAACCGGATACCACCGCCCTGGAACAAGCCCTGTTGAGCCAGATTGAAACCCTGCTTGCGGAGGCCAATAGCTTTGATGATGCCTATGAAGCCCTGCTAGACGCCTATCCCAACTTTGCCATCGATGAACTGGAAGCGGCTTTGTTTAAGGTGGTGGCCAACAGCGCCTTACTGAGTGAGGCGGAGAGCAGATAAACCATGCCGGTTAATTTCGATTTTGCCCTGGAACCCAAAGCCGCCTACGACTATCTGGACGGCAAAGGCTACAAGCTCAGCTACCACTATGATGAACTGGCAAAAGAGGCTCATCACTTAAGCTTTACCGCTGCCAAAGTCACCCGACTTGATTTACTGCAAGATGTGCATCAATCCCTACTGGCGGCGCAGAAGGCAGGCACCCCGTTTAAACAGTGGTTAAATGACCTTAAACCGACCTTAAAAGCCAAGGGATGGTGGGGTGAGCAAGACATCATCGACCCTAAAACCGGCGAAGTGCAAACCGTCCATATTGGCGGCAGACGGTTAAAACATATCTTTGATACCAATAGGCGCGCCAGCTACAACGTCGGTCGCTATAAAAAGCAACGCAGGCTTACCAAAGCCGAGTACTGGCGCTATACCTCGTTACTGTTACCTACCAGCCGCGATAGCCATACACAAATGCACGGCACGGTACTGCATCGGGATAATTCATTCTGGCAAACCAACTACCCATTAAATGGCCACGGCTGTAAATGCAAGGTACGCGCTTACACCTTGCGCCAAGTCAAAGCCCGCAAGATGACCATTACCGAAGGCACACCAGAAAGCATTGCCCACCCCGACTGGGCCTATGATGTAGGTGCCGGGGCACGGGTAGGCCGCATCAGTAAACTGACGCTGGATAACAGCCTGTCCGTTATCAAGCCCAATCCAGCATTGGACAAGCTGACCGATACCCAACTGAAAAACCGCTTTTACCAGCAGCTTAACGTTGAAGAAGGTGGTCTTTATATCGACAAGGTGGGTGATCCCATGTGGATTGGTGATGAGTTGTTTACCAAAACAAAAAGCGGCAACACCAAGCTACGAAAGCACGAACGACACCTTTACCTAGATGAGTTAGCCAAGGCCATCAGTGATCCCGATGAAATTTACCTGGAGGTGCAAACCATTGGCACGGGTAAGCGTAGCCGAGTCCGTATTGTGAAAAAGATGTTTCGGTATTTTCAAACAGAGAACGGTAACACCAAAGGCCTAATGGCGCTGTTTGAGTACCTGCCAGACAAAACCCAGGGCGTAAGTGCCTACTTGGTAGAACAAAAAGAGGTATTACAAGAGAAGCGCATACAGCGACTGATTTACAGTAAAAAACATGAGGAGCAGGCCATTGAGTGATTCGGATTTTGTCCTATGCAATGGCTCAACCCATATATCCGACATTCTGCGCCTCACAATCCAAGAGTATAGCATATGTACATCACCAGCCACACCAATATCGACACCGTACTGGCAGAACTAGCAACTATTGAGGCCAAAGGCCAGCGTATGGCTCCGCTGTTTGAGGAAATCGCCAACCATCTCTATAACCTGGCCGATGAAGCCTTTGAGAATGAAGCCAGCCCCGATGGCAGTAGCTGGCAGCCATTGTCACCACTGACTATTGAACGCAAGGGCCATGATCGCAAACTGCATGACAGCGGCCACCTGCGTGAAACCCTGGACTTTGACAGCGATAACCGCTCAGCCACCATAGGTACCCATGCGGTATCTGATAAAGGTTACCCATACCCCGCCGTGCAGCAGTTTGGCACCGAAGATGGCCAAGTGCCCGCCCGTCCGTTCCTGCCGTTTACCGATGAGGGGGATTTAATGGATGAAGCGGCGGACAGGATATTAGTGCTGGTGCAAGAGTATTTTGAGGAGTGATGGGGCGTCGCAGCTCTGACACTAATCCGTCTCCGGCGGCGAAATCTTAAAAAACAGCGTTCTCATTTGCCGTATTTTGCACGATCTCGCCCCGACCTAACCATAAGCCTACCCCTATTTTGGCCATAACCGCCCCGGTCGGGCTTGGTGGGCATAACGACAAAATGTCGTTCTGATTTCAGGCAATGCGCCAACATCTCCAGTGCATCATAAGCTTGGGTCACATGCTGCAATTCATCCATCAGCAGATTACTGCCGGTCATATCGACATTTAGCGGACACTGGCCGGTAAATGAGATTAGTTCTTGATTACTGCCGGTCATATCGACATTTAGCTTCTTTAAAGCTGGCGACCAACTCTGCAATCTTCTTGAGATTTTCCTGCTTTTGCTTTTCGCTGATCGGTGGTTCTGGTAACTTTTTCGGCTCAGGCAGTTTGGGCATGGCCTCCATCACGGCTTTAGGTGTAGGGAAACGCTCCAACTGACAGGCAATAGTTCTGAATGCAGCAGCAATTCTGGGCGCGTCGAGGTCTTTATCCCAGGCTTTCGGGCTGTGCCAGAAGGCATCCGCCCAAGCACGGGCCGTGCCTTCAAAGGTTTCAGCCGCTGGCGTACCAGGTAAACACAGTAGCAAGAGCTGTTGTAAACCCGTGATAATTTCAATATGCAACCATCCAGGCGCTTCACCTGTGTTCATTTTTCAAAGCCTCCAGCATTAGATAGGCTTGGCCGGTTTTGCTCTTGGGCGCGATGGCTGCTGTTTCCGTGCGAGCCACAACAGGCCGTGCCTCTACCGATTCCAGCACCCGTTTTAGGTAATTATGATTGGCCAGCGGTTTATGGGTTTGCTTGTTACGCAAAGTTTCCACCGTCTTCGATAAAGCAATACTGAGGCGTGTGGCATCGGATAAAGCTAGTGCCTCTTTGGCGAGTCTCAATGCGCGTTCATTGGCCAAATCACGCGTAGCCGCACGAAACAAGCCCAGGTAGCTGACCAGGGCAGAGCCTGTCAGTATATCCAGGCTACTCAGTAAGGCCAGCAGTTCGCGTCCGGCTTCATCCTGTACCAGGGCTTCCAGGCCAATGCGGCTATGACAGACGGGGCAGCGAGCAAGTTGCATCAGTGAAGCTTATCCTTGTTTATAGGGGTGAAATCACGATAGATAGTGATGACCGCACCACCTTCGCTCAAGCTTTGCATAAACAGGCAAATAGCCTGCCGGTGGCGTACATCAGCACTGGCTTCGCGCAGATTCATTAATTGCGTCATGGCTTCCATCGCCTGGCCTTCGTGATTCACCTTAATTGCGTCATGGCTTCCATCGCCTGGCCTTCGTGATTCACCTTGTCAATCATCTAATAAGTCTCTGTTCTTTGGGTGGCGTTTTTGCAGGACGTGCTTGATTTCTTCTTCTGAATACTCAGTATTGGCTTGCCAGTTCGGATCAAACCGATGGGACTCAATGGTAGGAAAGCTATAACCGCAATCATCACAGCGACGAAAACGCTCCACTATGTAAGTCTTGTCAGTACCAATAACGCGAGTCTTTTCACTGTTGCAGTTCGGACACCACATGGCTCACATCCTCTTAATCGCGGCGATCAAGCCACTGGCTTGCTGCCGGGTTAATGCATGCAAATTAATCAGAGTCAGGCCGGTATTTTTACGGGCAAAATTGAGCAGGTTTTTATCATCCGGGCAACGTGCTCGCTGCTGCCATAAGGCGCGCAAATAACTGACCTGATTACCGCTGGTATGCTCTGCCAGGCTGTGCGTTTTACCGTTCAAAAAATCCAACAGTTTAATCAATTGATCAATGCGCAAGCTGGCCGATGAACGCTTACCAAAACCACGCTGCAACATTGCCTCCCAGGTGGGGCGGTCATCCTTGTACAATTCCAAATACACAGGGGCGCAATGGATTTTGCACAGCAGCACCTTGCGGTATTTTTGTTGTTTTTGCGTTAATGATTTCGCCATGAGTTCTCCTAATTACAGTGGAGTGTCTCCTGACTAGCAGGAATACGACCCCGATAAGCCGTTTGTTGTTCAAGTTGTCGAGTGACACTCAATAAACGTTGGTGTAGAACGTGTTGCCATATCAGCAAGACAAGTAACAGTAATAACCCAATGACAGTTAGTACCCATTCCATCATTGAGTCTCCATGCGTGCTTGCCATTGCTTCAAAGATTCAATGACTCGATTGGCCTTGTTGGAATACAGCCAGTCCACCTGATCAATACCGGTTATGCGCTTGACGTAGTGGTTGAGAGATTGCTCTGAGCCGTTCTTGATCATTCCAGCCTTATGCATTGTGATCCACAGTGCCCTGATCTTGTCGGCCTGACTTTTGCTACCAGGGGCTTTATGTTGGCTTGTTGGACTGCCTTTCCCACGCTTGGGAGACCACCCCTTGGATTTGAAATACGCCAACACCTTGCCGCGGCCTGCGGCATCCAGGTCAGCCGATGAGTGGACTTTGGCTTGATGCCAGAGGATGGCTTCATAGGTCTCGCGGTCGAGTCCCAGATCCTGTTTGGCGATATGGATTTTTGCCAGGTCGGCGCGGCGGTTTTGAGTGATCACTGACTGCTCCTGGTTATTTATTGCTGCCCGAACTTGAGGCTCGCTGGAGGCCTTGGGTCAAGCGGAATAAAGCCACTGCCTTCAGTCTGTGCATCCATCACTTCAAGAAATTTCACCTCTGCCTTGGCGGACTCAATAACAACACCAGCCACCTTAGCGATGGCCTTGGCGCGGTCGATTTCCATCGGATTATCTTCATCCTGCAATGCCTCTAATGTTGCAAAAAGATGATTTCTCAGGTCTTCAATTTTGTTTTTCATGGTTTTTCTCCCGTATGGATTTATGGAGTTTTCCAGCCACTCGAATAGTCTTTTTTAAAGCCTCTGGATAACGATGTATGGTGTTTCTGCGCATCAGTTCAGCGCGACTGATGAGCTCAAGGTTTTCGTATTGAATGTTCTGTTTATTGCCGTCGCGAAAGACAACGGCATGCCCTTTGGGTGCAGGGCCGTGACACTCTTCCCAAAGCAGGATGTGTTCGCCTTTCCAGTCTCGCGGCATGTAACCTGTATCACTGACTTTACGTTGTCGATAGCCGTCTTTCGTGATCCGCCGCGATCCAACAGGTACCCATGTTTGTGGCCGGTGTCCTTTTTTGAATCGGGTCTCTGCGGAACGCCCACCAACGTCATAGCCCTTTTTGCCTTTATTCCAGGGGGTAAAGCCGGGTTTGAAACGAGTATCGCCTCCAATCTTTGATCCTGACTGAATACGCCCGGAAAGCGGCTTCGCCAGGTACGCTGCTGATTTTTTGAGGCCCATTTTGTTGGCTTTATAGTAGACAGAGCGGACACTGCAATTAAAGCGGGTGGCCAGTACATGCGTGGGCGTATCCGCATAGTCTTGCTGTAAGTGCGCTTCTTCAGCTTCTGTCCAGTACCTGTAGGGCATGTCGATTCTTAAGCCACCTGCTCCGATTCGATGCGCTTGACGTCTTCAGCCAGTAAGGTGTTGACCAGTTTGTCCACCTCAGAGTCGGTGGGCTTGATGACAATGTCTGCTAGTGTTGCCATGATGTCCTCGTCTAATGCCCTTCGCGCATAATCCCGGCCAACCGATCTGCACGGCCTCCCACCTGAACGGCCCAGCGGCTATCCAGCATCTGATTGGCCGCCTCGGTGTAGTCATGGTTGAGTAATGCCGTCAGCATTTTTTTAAACTTCATCAGGCGTGGAAAACCGAGGTTAAAACACATATCAATCAGCACCAGCTTGCGGGTATCGTTCAATTCATCGAACCAGGGACGCCCCAGCAGTTGGTTGTAAGCGGCCTGTGTGTCTGCCGTGAGCAGCAAGCGGGCTTCCTCCTCGCTAATGCCGTTATCTTCCAGGTTACGGCCATAACCAATAGTCAACTTGCCTGCGGTGCATTGATACGGTTTCAGGCGTAGCCCTTCATGGCGGGCAATCATGTTTTGTGCGGCTTGGATTAATCTGCTGGTATTCATAGCGCACCTCCCTGTGTGCTACCCTGACGGGAAGCCTGCGGCTGTGAAAATTGTCTGTCCTGAAAATTTTTCATTGCTTATCCTCAATTTCAAGTTCATAAGGGGAAATGGCAAAATCCTCACCGGCAGAGGAAATCGTGATGCCCTGAATTTGCGTGGCCACGTTCTTCTCTTTCAGCAGTGCCTCTTTGTCGATGTCTTCGTTGGAGCGAATAAAGCGCGTCAGCCCCAATCCTTTCAGTGCGGCAATAATCTTGTCCTTGCCTCGCAAACTGACTTTGGGTGGGCGAGTACGCCAGTTAAACTCACCAGTGGCCAGTTTCACCGTTTTCATTTTTCCACTCTGGGTTAGGTCGTCGCGGTGGGTTTCAGCCCATGCCTGAATGGCGGCAATGATTTCAGACACTTCGCCTTTCAGGGGTAGGGCTTGTTCCTCAAAATCGTGCTTAATGTCAGCAATCTGATCATTCATGGCGTGCTCAATGCGCAAAATGGCGCGTCGTTTTTCGCCCAGGGTTTTAATCAACTCGGCGGCATCGTCGGCATTTTGTGCGGCTTGGTAATTGCTCTGGCGCAGTGCGCCTTTCATGCGGGTACTCATCGTTTAGCTCCTCGGTTGCTTGTTCGATTAAGGGAGGCTCTGATGCGTTCGTGCTTGGCATCCACACTCAAAGCCATAAATTGAAAAAAGGTCATCCGCAAACGCTTATGCAGATGGTATTTACAAAAAAGATTGCCCCAGGCTTCCAATTCAATATCGCGGTACATAATTACCCTCCTAATCCAGAATGACCATGTGAGAGGCCATAGTGATATGCTGGGCCGTGAGTGCAACGCCTTCACGGGCTGCAAAACCTGTGGCCTTGCGAAACATACTCACAGAGCGGCGTATATCGTCGGTATAGCGCTTGAGGTCTTTGCCAAACTCACCAAACAACGCCTTGCGATCACCGGCGGTCAGGCCGATCATTTCGTGCTTGTTGTTGATGCGTGAATACAGTTGCAGCAACTCACCACGGCGACCTTTGAGGTTTTGCAGCAGAGCATGAGTGCCCACTAAAATCACGGGCACACCACTGAAATCATGCAAGCGGCGAATCGTCTCAAGGCTTTTGGTGGTCAGGTTTTCTGCCTCATCAATTACCAGAATGCGATCAGAGCGCTTGAAAATGTCCACCGCCTGCTTATGCAACGATTCAAATGAGCCTTGCGCCTCGCGCTGGCCCAGGTGCTCTAAAATATTCACCAGCAAGCCCTTGGGCGTGATCATTGGCATGGACTCCACCACGATGGCTTCCGGGTGTTTTGCTGCAAAGGCTTTCACCGCAATGGTTTTACCCGTACCAGCCTTGCCGTAAACCGTCCCCATTTCTTTATTGCTGGCGGTTTCGGTGCAGATAAAATCCACCATTTTCAGATCGTCGGTCTCAACCAGTTCAGACTCACTGGCAGCCGGTGCCTGTTGCAGGTAATTAGCCATGTAAGTGGTGATCTTGGCCTCAAGGGTTGCGACATCACCGCCCTTATCGCCATAAACACCGTTTAAATACTGGCTGATCACGGTTGGACTGACACCCAGCGAGCGGGCTATGCTTGCTTGTGACAGTTTGTGTTTTTGCAGAAATTGTCGTAAATCATTCATACGCTGTTCCTCATAATTAATGGTCGTTTGATTGATGGTTAAACAGTGTTTTAATGCCAGTTAAAGCACTGTAAAAAACGGGGTTATCGGCCTTGGCTGGTAGCCCCGCTTTTTACAAAGCTCTATTTCAGTTTTTCTGTCATGTCCTGGCGTTCTGCCTCACTTAAAAATCTCACGCGCTCATCCCGTGAAGCTCTGAAAATCTCAATATCTTTTCTCGCCTTTGTGGTCATTCCAGTGCTCTCTTTAAGGCGTTGAGTGAAGATGCCTACATGAGCTTCAAACCCTTCGACTTGATACACACAGCAGACAAACTGCTTGCTTTCATCGTAGGCACGTAAAACGCCTGGCTCTGGATGCTCAGCAACAAAAACACCGTCACCGACTTGGAAGTGTTCCCACATCTCGGTAGAGACATAATGAAACCCTTCGATAGCTAATCCGTATTTGGTTAATTTTCTCTTGATCATTGGATATTCCTCTTAGTTAACAGCCCGTAATGCAACGCGGCGGACTTCTGCCAAGGCATCAAACCCGCCATCCTCTTTTTGCTTTTCCTGCTCCCGCTTGATCTCTGCATTGCGGGTTTCAATATCCAGATACTCATCGCGCACCGTATTCTGCAAACCGCTGTATTCTTTCTGCGCCTTCTTCATCAATGCTTTATCTGCCTTAACCACACGCTGCTTGTACGACTTCTGAATCTGCTTGACCTGCTCCAATGTCAGTCCCTTGCGATACAGCCCTTTCTCAACCACTTCGCACACGTATTGCGCGCTTTTAAACACATACAGCCGGTTGCTATCGTCAATGTTTTCGATGATTTCCACGCGGTCACCAATGGTGGTCTGTTCCCAAAACTCCGTGGACATGTAATATTCTTTGTTATGGAAAATACCGTTTTTCGATACCGTGCGGTAATAACGCTTGCCCAGCAGCATGAAGGTTTTTTCAACGCCTTCGGCAGTAAGCAGGTGCTCTTGGTGATCGGCATAGCGCTTGAAATATTTGTCCTCTAAAAAGTTATCCAGCCAGTTTTCAAGCTGCCACCACCACATGGCATCACCTTTTATGTTGGTAGCCACGCCGGATAGCTTCTCTAACTTGGTACTGGATTCACCCTCCAGATGCTGGCGCTGATCAACGTTGTGGCCAACAAAGCCAGGCAGGTTTTCAAACTCACGGCTGTGCTGAATGGTTCTAAATGTGCGCTCAATCTTGCCTTTCTGATCACCCCGCCCCTTGTCACAAATAAAATACTCAATGCCCTGATCCATCAGCATCTTGAGGAAATTTTTCGAGATATAATCCTTGCCGTTATCAATCCGTAGCAAGTCAGGTTTGCCCAGTTTCTTGATGGCTTTAAACAACAAACGGGCATTGCTGTAGTAATTTGAGGTCTCGAACAAGCCGTAAATCGGGGAGCCACTACAGTTATCCACGATGCCGATAATCTGCATGCGCACCAGTTGATAATGCTCACTGGCTTCATGGGTGAAGTAATCGCGGTAGCCTTCATTCTTACTATGATCTGTCAAAACAACAGGCACCTTGACCATAATGTCCTGCTTGGTGGCATCCATTTCCCACTGCTGATTAGCATACTCCCAGTCATAGCCAATACTGGGTTGCTCATAAGTCATGGCATCTTGACCCACACGCAAATAATTGCGCACCAGGCTGTCATCACGTTTTAGTCTTTTCACCGCCCGCACAAAAGTGTCGTAATGAATGTCTGCACTGGGATTGCGAATATCGAGCGTCTGGCCATTTTCCGTCGCGTAGATGTAGCAATAGTCCAGAAAAAGAGAGGCGTAGTGCTTGGTACCAGCGCTGTAGAGCACCTCCTTGATCAGCGACTCATCCACTTTAGAATCACGGCCACCGCGCTTATCTTCCAACGCACGGATGCCTCCTGTCCTATAAGCTTTCACCCAACGGCGAATCTTCGTCTCAAAGCTGGATTCCTGCACCTCATATACTTGGTGTTTAGTGATCAGACCCTTTGCAATATGCCCATAAGGCAACCTAGACGTATTGCAAAACGTGATCACCGCTAACTTTTCCTTAGCCGTAGGCCGCTTAAAGTCAGCAATCTCAGGCAAATCAGCCGGATTAAGCGCCACCGAAGAAGGCACACGGCGGCGCGGCTTCGGTGCCGCCTTTGGGGTTTCGATAGGGGTGTATAAATAAGCTTTGCCGTAGGTTTCGGGTGTGGATACCAATTTGAAAGTAAATTTTTCACCCTTGCAGGCAATAGAAGATTTGCCACCTTTAAGGGCTTTTTTAGTCATGTTTTGGACATGGCGCTTACTTACACCTAGCCGCTCACTAACGCGCTTGCTGTTAAGCATGAGAATCAGCCTCATCTCGATACTGAGGCAGGTCACTGGCTTCGTTGATGTAACCGTGCTCAATCAACGCATCGACACACTTACGGCTCTTGTGCAGCCCTGTCACCACAACTTTGAAGCTGTCGTAATTCAGCCCGTTTTTTCGGCAAAAATGAGTAGCTGTGCCCCAGTCTTCTCGTATTTCTTTATTTATAGTCATAAAAATGGTAAAATCTATCTAAAGGTTAATTACAGACGATTATATATCATAATGATAATTTTACAATAGCAAATTACCTATGAGAGATATAAATTCCATAATTGATAGAATGAAACAGGTTACTAATAGCCGAACAGACGCTGAACTTATCAAATATCTAGGTCTTAAGAGCAATAACTCGGTGAGCACTTGGAAAACACGGAATAGAATTCCATATCCAGAGTGCGATCAAATATCTCAAAAAGAGAATGTTGATATTGGCTACCTATTAACAGGCAAGCAAGTAGGTGCCTCAATATTTCCCAAGCCACTTACTGGGCATATAGTTACTCCTGCTACTAGCGACTTAATGACCATTCCTGAATATGACCAACAGTTATCCGCCGGTATTGGTGCGTACCCAGACGATCACGCACTAGCCATTGGCTCCCGTCCATTCTCTGGTCGGTGGCTACTTAAAAAGGGCTTAAAGGCTCAAAATTTGAAACTGCTGCGCGTTATGGGAGACTCGATGGAGCCGCTGCTCAAAGATAAAGATATGGTGATGATCGACACCAGCAAAACCACACCAACCGAGGCGATGCCTTTTGCTGTGAGGCTAGGTGGAGAGCTGTTTGTGAAAGGAATACAGCGTCAGGGTGGAGGCACCCTATTGCTCGTTAGTAGAAATTCTGCCTATACGAACATTACTATTAGTGGAGAGTACCCACCAGATGATTTTTCCATAATCGGTGCCGTGGTATGGCATGCGCATAGCTGGGTATGAGGAAACCCTTAGTTCGTTAGCTTGATCTTAAGCATCCATGTTTGACTATTATTTCTTACAAAACAACAAGTTATGATGTTCGTTAGCTGTTCGCTAGGTGGTTCGTTAGTTTCTTATCTTGCCCTTTTGCGTTAAAACAACCAAAAACAATTCTTTTAGATTCAATAAGTTACAATCTCGGAAAATAAGCGACATTTCAAATACGAATAATCCGTACATTTTGAACGCGGATTAACAGGCTGGCCCAGATAACCATCTAAGATGATGTTTAACCCATTGTTTTAATTGAGATAATTGATCGGATAGATCACTGTTGTTAAATCTCCACTCACATCTCTTCAAATATAGCCCGAATTAGGGCTTTGGAACGCCATTGAATTTGCACATATGCCGCTTGGTTTGGTTCCAAAAGCTCTCAATGCCGTTGATGTGCCCTTCTTCCCTCGGGTTTGGTGGACGCCGGATAATATCTTCCTGAGAATCAACTGTTTTACAAACCACATCAAAGTTATTCACATAATCCGCCATTCTCGGGTCATCTGGTGGGTAACGCGCAAAACCGATATTGAATTTTGCAATGTATGCTTTTTGCATTTTTAGGGTCCTTGAGTTTTGTAGGTTTTGATATTTTATTGCTTAATGCACTCAGCAATCCATCACTGAAAAGAATCAAAATCCCCACGATTTGATAATGATTGACATCCCAGTGTACGCATCGCCAGCGCACCTGTTGCAATCTGAATGTTGCTTGCTTACTCGTCAGGATAAAGTGAGATTGCTGGCAATATTCTGAGTCATATCCGGGTAAAATGAGATTATTGGCAACATTCTGAATCATATCAGGATAAAGTGAGATTGCTGGCAATATTCTGAGTCATATCCGGGTAAAATGAGATTATTGGCAACATTCTGAATCATATCAGGATAAAGTGAGATTGCTGGCAATATTCTGAGTCATATCCGGGTAAAATGAGATTATTGGCAACATTCTGAAATCATATCCGGATAAAATGAGATTATTGGCGACATTCTGAATCATATCCAGATGAAATGAGATTACTGGCAACATTCTGAAATCATAATCCGGATAAAATGAGATTATTGGCAACATTCTGAATCATATCCAGATAAAATGAGATTACTGGCAACATTCTGAAATCATATCTGGCTATGAAGCAAAAACGTAGTGGTGGTCGGGCAGCGCGAGTTAGAAAACGTGGTCTGCCGGTTGCGATTGCGACCTCTACTGCGACCCGAAACATCCCGACTATGGAGATTTTTGATCCACACAGTTTGGATAAATTGGAAACCCATGCTGATTGGATTCTGAAAGAAATAGGTGTCGAATTTCGTGGCGATGAAGAAGTGTTGGAACTGTTTCGGAAAGCCGGTGCGACCGTTAAAGGAGAACGTGTTCAATTCGATCCGGGACATGCCAAAGCACTTTGTGCCACTGCCCCAAGCCAATTTGTCATGCACGGCAGGAAGGCGGATTATTCGATTACCGTTGGTGATAATTCGGTTTCGTTCACGCCCGGCTACGGCTCGCCCTTCGTTACTGACAGTGCACGTGGCAGGCGTTATGCCACGCTTGAAGATTTTCAGAACTTTGTCAAGCTGACTGACAGCACGCCGTGGTTGCATCATTCGGGCGGAACGGTTTGCGAGCCGGTTGATATTGCCGTTAATAAGCGGCATCTGGATATGGTTTATAGCCATCTTCGTTATTCAACAAAGCCGTTTATGGGTGGAGTAACGGCTGCCGAACGTGCGCTGGATTCAATTGCGATGGCAAAAATTGTTTTTGGTGAACGCTTTATGCAAAACAATTGTGTCATTCAGGGCAACATTAACCTGAACTCTCCGCTTGTCCTCGACAGCATTATGTCGGGCTCACTCAAAGTCTATGCGCGCGCTAATCAAGGCTGTTTCATCTCTCCATTTATCCTGGGTGGGGCGATGGGTCCGGTTACACAAGCGGCATTGATTGCGCAGGCACATGCGGAAACCATAGCGGCAATCGCACTTACTCAGTTGGTGCGTCAGGGCGCACCGGTTGTGTATGGAAATTTTTTAACGACATTAGATTTACAAACGGGTGCGCCCACTTTCGGCACACCAGAAGCCAGTCTTGCCGCTATGGTACTCGGACAACTGAGTCGTCGAATGCAATTGCCGATGCGTGGCATTGGTCATGTTACCGCAGCGAAATTAGCAGATGGTCAGGCGATGCAGGAGTCAGCGGACACAATGACTGCGGCACTGCTGGCAGGTTCGAGTATTGTGTTTCATGCTGCCGGCTGGTTGGAAGGCGGTCTGACCATGGGCTATGAAAAATTTGTGATGGATATTGATCGTTGCGGGATGATGTGTCGGATGTTGGAAGGGTTGACAATCAATGACAATCAGCTTGCCAAAGACGCTTTTAAGCAAGCCGGTCCCGGCGAAAATTTTCTGGGCGTTGACCATACATTGAGCAATTTTGAAACAGCAAACTATAAGTCTGATTTGTTAGGAGATACGCTTTCTTTTGAGCAGTGGAGTGAGGATGGTTGTCGCAATGCTGAACAACGCGCGCACCTGAAATGGCAAGCCATGCTTGAGCAGTATCAGGATCCCGGCATTGATCCGGCCATTGACGAGGCGTTACTTGAATTTATGACACAGAAAAAATTGTCAATACCCGATCAGTGGTATTAACCGCACAAAGATTTATTTGAAAAATCGCAAACCTATGACCGCTTTACCCATCTGTGTCAACATCGTGCAACCCCGCGACAGGAGCAGGTGTCTGCTCGCGTCAAGGAAAGGTGTTACTGGTAATTATCAAATATCAATTATCAAACCCCGTTGCACCTGTTACAGGCATCATCTGTTATCAGGAAAAATTGAAAGCGCGTTCAAACGCACCATTGATGAGCTTGCCAAAAAGTAGTCAAGGGGTAGACAAAGGGGAAGATTGGTAGCCGCTGTCTCACAACTATTGTTGTGAGGCTAAAGAGAGCGTGCAAAAAAACAAATTTCCTCCTGACAGGACACTGTCTTGAAAATTAACTTATTTTCAATTATCACTCACCAAACTTGTTCGTCGGTTTCCTGTTCACGTCGTTCGGCAATCTGCTCCAAAACGGTCAGCTTTTGTGCGCGAGACATAATCATCCATTCACGAATCTCATCGGCGTTTCTGTAACAGCCTCGGCAAAAAGGTTCGCCGTCAAAGCGACATACCGATAAACAAGGTGATGGAACGGTTGTGTCAAACGTGCGTGGTCGGCGTTTGCCCCGACGGTTTGATGTTCGTGGTCGAGTTGATGCTGTCATTTAATTGGATCAGGGTGTTTTCAATGCTGAACGTGAATAGCCGTCTTTAGTCATAACAGATGTGCAATTATACGAGCAATTTGTCATTGATAATGGGGAATCTATAATTGATAATTTGCTCATTCGCTCTCAAACTTCAATAAAAATTATGCGCAAGATAAAGAAAAGCAACCTCTAAACCAAAATCAAGACTTCCCAGACAAGCGCAACAGCGTCCACAGCCGTCTGCTAACGTATCACCGCTCGTGCGCACACTCAAGTTACAGCCGCTGCATCTGCGTTCGAATGTTAGCGGTTTTTTATTGCTGTTTCTACTTGCTTTCGTTCTGTTTGCCGTTTTTGCCGCACGCGGTCGAGCAAAACGCTATTCTCGTTTTTCACGGTGATGCCGATGTTTTTTCCACCACCCACTATCATCTGGTTGAAGGCAAACACCCCGATATTCGGTTATTGGAAGCTGGGGGATTCTTTCTGAATGATTGTGTTGTTCAGCCACTGTGGAGCAAACAGCAAAAATCCGCTGGTTGGCAAGCCTTTGCCAGTCAGGTCGAGTGACCGTTTTACTATCAGTCTCTGATCAGAGCTATACGAACAAACCGGGCAGTCCAGTCTCGGCTTTGTTAGAAAAATAGACAACCGCATAGCACCGACAAAAATCACACTTGAAAACAATGACACGGTCAAATCATTTTTCAAAAAAATGCTGGCACTGCCACCGACACGCGAGCGATGGACTATCCGGCAACGTAACCGAGCGATAGAAACCTACGGTCAATATCTCGGTCATGCAATAGTCGCCAACCATTCGGCAATGTAATGATTATATTAAGGATGTTGTACCGTTAGCGGAAAACAACTATTGGTCGTTAATCGGCATGACCAGCACCTTGTTGCAACAAAACCCGAAGTATTTACCCAGCGTAGAAAAATATCCTAAAAAAGCCAAACTTCTTGCTACCAATCAGGGTTCAAAACATGATGCCGCACATCTGCTGTATCTGGAGGGGCGCATAACGCAGAAACAAGGCAATATCAGCAAAGCGGCGATGTTGTTCAGACAGTTCCTGAAAATCAATACAGCATCAAACAATCCAGCGCATAAAGTCTTGCGAGATACCTGATACGCTAAGACTATCATAGTGTTAGCAAAGAGGGGTATGTCAGCTTGAAAACAGAGGTGCAGAGTCTGCGTCCGCAATCAAATAACACACCCGGACAAATGGTTTGACCAACAGCTTTGTAACTGATAGTATGAGTCATAATCTTCTAAAATTTGAGACCTTTGCACGAAAGCCATTTCACCTGCATGCTACGTTAAAATCGTACTCAATCGGTCATTTATAAGCATAAACTCCCTCATTCCGTGCGTTTTTGCCTTGCCTGAAAGCGAAATCATCTTCCGTGCAAAGGTCTCTTACTGAAATCAGCGAAAGTGGAATGGGTTATTTATCTCATCTCAATCTCATTTCAAATCATCAGAAGTTGTTAAAGAAGCAATCATATTAGTAACTAACACTAAAATTCGGAGGGACATAAGATGTCAAATGAACTTAAAGAATTGGCTGTACGCACTGTTGCTGGCAAATTAGATCGACGTACGTTTATGGGTCGTGCCGTTGCTTTGGGAGTTTCTGGGGCAATAGCAAGCAGCTTTTTGACCAGCTGCACTGGAGGCGGAGCGATTAAAGGCGGGTACTTAAAAGCAGGTGTGTCGGGGGGCGAAAGCACCAACAGCTTAGACCCAGCGACTTTTTTATCATCGGTTCCAATACTTTTTGGCCGCACTTATGGCGAAAGCCTTGTTGAAATGTTAGGCGGTCAAGTGATCAATCGTCTTGCAGAAACTGTAGAAGCATCTGCCGATGCCAAAACATGGTATTTCAAAATCCGAAAAGGGATAGAATTTCATAACGGCAAGACGCTCACGCCAGACGATGTGAAAGCAACGCTGGAACGGCATTCCGGCGAAGACACGAAATCAGGTGCATTGGGTATTATGCGCGGGATTGATTCCATTTCTGTGGATGGCGATACTGTGATACTCAATCTTAAAATTGCGAATGCTGATCTGCCTTATCTGATGACCGATTATCACCTGCTTATCCAACCGGGTGGTGGCGTAGACGCGCCTGATGCGGGTATCGGGACTGGTCCATATAAAGTTGAGATCAATGAGCCGGGAGTGCGTCATGGCGGGACGAAATTTGCCAATTATTGGGATGATGAGCGTGGTCATGCAGATCAAGTAGAGGTTGTCGTTTTGAATGATGCAACTGCCCGTACCGCCGCCTTGCAAGGCAATCAGGTACACATGATTAACCGCATAGAGCCAAAAATTGCGGATTTGTTAAAACGTGCGCCTGGACTTAAAGTTAGAAATGTAGCAGGGCGTGGGCATTATGTGTTTATCATGCACACCAATACCGCACCATTTGATAACAAGGACCTGCGTCTGGCACTAAAATATGCCATCAATCGTGAAGAAATGGTTGATAAAATTCTGCGTGGCTATGGTTCCGTTGGTAACGATATGCCAATCAATTCGTCTTATCCTTTGTTCTCTGATGATATTGAGCAGCGGACTTACGATCCGGATAAAGCGGCGTTCCACTTCAAAAAATCCGGATATGATGGCTCAGTTTTATTACGCACATCAGACAATGCCTTCGCTGGTGCGGTGGATGCGGCGCAATTGTTCCAACAAAGTGCTGCAAAAGCTGGCATTGAGCTGGAAGTTAAGCGTGAACCCAATGATGGTTACTGGTCAGATGTCTGGAACAACAAGCCGTTCTGCGCATCTTATTGGGGTGGTCGTCCAGTTCAAGATCAGATGTACTCGGTCGCGTATCTGTCAACAGCAGACTGGAATGACACGAAATACAATGATCCGCATTTCGATGCCTTGCTGTTGCAAGCACGCGCCGAGCTGGACAACGCCAAACGCAAAGCAATCTACCGCGAAATGGGCACGTTGGTGCGTGATGATGGCGGCTTGATTTGCCCCATGTTCAATGAATTCATCGACGCGGTTAAAGATCAGGTTGGCGGTTATATTGATGATCCAAACGAGGAGTTGATGAATTTTTTAGCCTTAGTGAAAACTTGGCTGGTATAAAGACGGGCGGGTAAAGCATAGTGCTTTACCCAGTCATAAAACTGGTAACCCAGCGCATCGCGTTGGGTTGCCTGCTTCTGCTGGCGGCATCGGTATTGATTTTTGTCGGCACCCAAATTCTGCCGGGCGATGTCGCCCAATCAATTCTGGGCAGTTTTGCAACGCCAGAGGCTTTGGCAAACCTTCGCCGCGATCTTGGATTGAACGAACCTGCATATACGCGCTACTTTAGCTGGTTGAGTGGTGTACTGCACGGTGATTTGGGCCACGCGCTTTCCAATGGTATAAATATTGCTGAAGCGATGTCCAAGCGGCTTGGTAATACGTTGTTTCTAGCAGGTTGGGCAGCTTTGTTTTCTGTGCCTTTGGCGGTTACGCTGGGCTTGTTGGCGGTGCGTTATCAAAACCGCTGGCCCGACAAGCTGATTTCCGGAGTAACATTGGCAATGATCTCATTACCAGAATTTTTCATTGGTTATTTATTGATCTTTTTTATTTCGGTGAAATTGGGTTGGTTCCCATCTGTGGCGATTATCAGCGATTCGATGTCCCTCGGCGATAAATTAGAGGCGATTGCTTTGCCGGTGACAGTTTTGACTATGGTGGTGTTAGCGCACATGATGCGTATGACACGTGCGGCAACCCTCAACGTGATGCAATCGGCTTATATTGAGACCGCTGAGTTGAAGGGGCTGACACCGTTTAATGTTATTCGTAAACATGCTTTTCCAAATGCCATTGCCCCGATTGTGAATGTGGTGATGATTAACCTAGCCTATCTAGTTGTTGGGGTTGTCATTGTTGAAGTGATTTTTGTCTATCCCGGTCTGGGTCAGTATCTGGTGGATCATGTCTCCAAGCGTGATGTGCCCGTTGTGCAGGCGGTCGCGCTGGTTTTTGCGTTTGTCTATATCGGTCTGAATATTGTTGCTGATATTGTTTCCATCATATCAAACCCGCGCTTGCGGCACCCTAAATAGGGATCGTGCTTAAACGAATTCCTCTCAGTGCGATGATTGGTCTTGTGCTGACCGGCAGTTTTGTTTTTGTCGCGCTGTTTGCGCCGTGGATTAGCCCGTATGGTATGGCTGAGATTGTTGGTGATGTCTGGGAACCAGCTTCTGCCCAATTTTGGATGGGTACTGATAATCTGGGGCGTGATCTGTTGTCGCGGATGATTCATGGTGCCAGAATTACCATTTTCATCGCCGCGGTAGCCACCGCATTTTCCTTTAGCATGGGTTCGGTTCTTGGCTTTGGTGCGGCGGTTCTTGGTAAGCTACCCGATCAGTTGATGTCGCGTGGTGTTGATTTACTGATGTCAATCCCGACATTGATTTTCGCGTTGGTGTTGTTGTCCGTGTTGCCAAGCAATATGCTGACCTTGGTCTTAGTGATGGGGGTATTGGATGCGACTCGTGTTTACCGCTTATCGCGGGCTGTTGCTGTTGATATTAACGTGATGGATTATGTTGAAGCCGCACGCTTGCGCGGTGAAAATATTCGCTGGATTATCTTTCGAGAAATTCTGCCCAATGCACTGTCTCCACTCGTCGCAGAGCTGGGCTTGCGCTTCATATTTGCGGTTCTGTTTTTGTCATCGCTATCATTTCTTGGGTTGGGCGTACAACCTCCCGAAGCGGATTGGGGCGGCATTGTGAAAGAAAATAAAGATGGCATTATCTTCGGTATTCCAGCAGCACTTATCCCCGCTTTTGCTATTTCGGCACTCGCCATTTCGGTCAATTTGGTTGCTGACTGGATATTGAACCGAACCAGCGACTTGAAAGGCGGGCGTGGCTTATGACGAATCCTTTAATCGACATTAGGCATCTGAAAATCGAGGCAACGGTGTGTCCGCCCGATGGCAAGCCGCATGACATCACCATTGTCCATGATGTGTCGCTAAAACTTGCAGCTGGTCAGGTTATGGGGCTGATTGGCGAAAGTGGTGCGGGGAAATCGACCGTTGGTCTGTCCGCAATGTGCTATGGGCGTGGTAGTTTGCGACTCATCGGGGAAATTTTTGTGAACGGTAGAGATATTCTTAAAATCGGTACTGCCGACTTGCGAAAATTGCGTGGTAAAGAAGTAACCTATGTTTCACAGTCTGCGGCAGCCTCTTTTAATCCGGTGTTACGACTCATGGAGCAGGTGATTGAAGCCACGTTACTGCATGGCTTGGCATCGAAAGCCGAAGCGGAAAACCGTGCCGTCAATATGTTTCGGTCACTGGGTCTGCCAGACCCAGAAAATATCGGGCAAAGGTTTCCCCACCAAGTATCAGGTGGTCAGCTTCAGCGGGTAATGACGGTGATGGCTTTATGTCCGAAGCCCGATCTAATTGTGTTTGATGAGCCGACAACAGCACTTGATGTAACAACCCAAATTGATGTATTGGCGGCGATTAAAAACGCGATTAAAGAAACTGGGGTTGCTGCCCTTTATATCACTCATGATTTGGCAGTTGTGACACAGGTTTCCGATGAAATTCTTGTGTTACGGCATGGCAATATGGTGGAACATGGTACGGTGAAGCAAATCATTGAGACGCCTAAACAGGACTACACCAAAGAACTTGTGTCGGCGCACAGCATTCAGCACGAAGAAAAGGGGCATTCAGACAATCCAACCCTGTGTGTTGAAAATATCACCGCATCTTATGGCGGGGCGACCCAAGTTCTGACGGATGTCTCTGTTGAAATTCATCCCGGTCAAACGCTTGCGGTTGTTGGCGAATCTGGCTCAGGAAAATCCACGCTTGCGCGAGTTATCACGGGTTTGTTGCCTCCCAGCGAGGGGCGTATTACCTTTGATGGCGCAGAGTTGCCAAAATCATTGTCAGAACGTAGCCTTGGCGAACTACGCGAGTTGCAGATGATTTATCAAATGGCAGATGTGGCGATGAATCCACGGCAGACTGTCAGCACCATCATTGGTCGCCCGCTGGAGCTATATTTTGGTATGCGTGGCAAAGAGAAACACGAACAAATTATTAAACTTCTTGATGAAATTGAGATGGGCGAAGAATTTATTGATCGCTATCCAGCTGAGTTGTCTGGTGGGCAAAAACAGCGCGTTTGTATTGCGCGTTCACTTGCAGCGAAGCCAAAGTTGATTATTTGCGACGAGGTGACCAGTGCACTTGATCCTTTGGTAGCTGATGGCATCCTTAGGCTGTTGCTGGATTTGCAAAAAAAAGAAGATGTCGCCTATCTGTTTATCAGCCATGATCTGGCAACGGTAAAGTCCATTGCCGATTCAATCGCGGTGATGTATCAGGGCAAGGTGGTGCGTTATGGCGCAAAATCAAAAGTGCTTTCACCCCCGTTTGACGATTACACAGATCTGCTCCTATCCTCCGTGCCGGAAATGAAACTGGGCTGGCTTGAGAAGGTTGCTGACAATCGGCGTATGGAATCAGCGGGCAATTAACCACCATGCTGATGGTTATTCTGGCGGATTAGCGTGTGCCGTAAATGCGGTTGCCCGCATCGTCCAGACCCGGCAGGATATAACCGTGGCCATTCAATTCACGGTCAATGGTTGCTGTGTAAATGGGTACGTCCGGATGTGTGTCGCTAAATGCTTTGACACCTTTGGGTGTGGCTAGTAGGCGGACAAATTTCAATTTGGTTGCGCTACTTTGTTTTAATCTATCGACCTCAGCACTGCCGAGTTAGCCGTGGCAAGCATGGGATCAACAACAATGGTGAGGTGGTCACCGATGTCCTGTGGCACTTTGAGACCTTTGCAGCCATTTCACCTGCATGCTACGTCGCCTAAAAGCGCCTACTGTTGGTAAAAATGGTCTCAATCGGTCATTTATAAGTATAAACTCCCTCATTCCGTGCGTTTTTGCCTTACCTGAAAGCAAAATCATCTTCCGTGCAAAGGTCTCACATTAATTCTTTTATCTGATGTTGAATTTGTCAGGAGATACGGGTTTTCAATAATCAGGATATGACCGAGAATCGTTGTGCGGTTTGCTGATTACTTTGCGCGGATAAAAGATAGAGATAGGTGTTAACGATTGTAGCGTCGTTTGCCAGTCTTAAATTTTTATCAGTTTCTGCCGGGTAGAAGTGTCTGCGAATGGCTGTTTTGACTTTGCCCGGGTCGAGTGTGTTTACTCGGGTTTTATAGTCAAACAGTTCGGCGCTGAGTGATTCACAAAAATTTTCGATGCCAGCATACGCAGCACCCACTGCACCCCAATAAGCACGACCTGTTCGACCGATGTCCATTACCGTAAAAATAATTGATGCTGGATTGCTATGATTTAGATTTGGGCAAAGCGTTTTAGTCAGATACATCGGTTTTATCAACTGTTGATCGAGAATTTTTGACCAAGGTTCCATTTCCGCAAGCGGGGCAGGGGTCAGAGGTGCGCTCCACATTGCACAATGAACCAGACCATGAATTTCTGGAAACTGCTCGAATAACGAACTTGCCAGCGTTGCAAAAGCATCAGCATCAGCACGCGCTATATCAAACTCAATCATCATCGGCTGTGCCAGCCCCTGCTCGTATATTGCATCATATAACGCGGTCATCTCCCGTTGTTTCCGATCCAGCAGTAGTACGACTGCCCCCGATTTAGCGGCAGCCAATGCCACCGCACTGCCAATTTCCGATGCCGCACCAGTGACCAGAATGATGCTGTTGGCAAGGGTTGATTGGGATGGAGCAAAGTTGGATGGGGCAGTTAAGATCGTTTTCGGATTCATCTGTCACCTTTCTTGGTGATGCTGGCGTTAATGCTGGCTGGTTGATGTCGGTTATCTTTGGGGCTAGTTAAAATTAGACAATGCCTCAACCACCCGATCACCAAACTCATCGGTGCTTACCATAGTGATGTCGCTACCCGGCTTTGATAAATCAGGTGTGGAGTAGCCTGCCACGAATACGGATTCCATCGCCGACCACAAGTTATTGGCTTCCTCATTCATGTTAAAACTCATATCAAGCATCAGCGCCACCGAGCCAATCATCGAATACGGATTGGCAATGTTTTTGCCGGCAATATCGGGTGCCGAGCCGTGGGAAGGTTCATAATACGCCTTGTCAGTGCCAATACAGGCTGATGGCATCAAGCCGAGAGAACCTAAAATCCCGCCCGCCTGATCGCTTAGAATATCGCCAAATAAATTTTCCATGACCATAACATCAAATTGTCGCGGATTCAGACATAACTGTGTGGCAGCTGCATCAACCAGAATATGTTGAACTTCAATATCGGGAAAATCCTTTGCCACTTCACCAACCACATCGCTCCACAGCACGCTGGACTTCAAGACATTGCTTTTGTGGATGCTATGCAGTAATTTTCTGCGTTTACTTGCAGATTGAAAACCAATTTCAACAATGCGTCTGATTTGCTGTTCATTATATTCAAGCGTTTCCCGAGCAAAGCGCAGTCCCTGTTGATTGACCCCGATTTCTTTTTCCCCAAAATATAATCCCCCGACCAGTTCACGAATAATCATAATATCAATGCCATCACCAATAATCTCAGGTTTCAGCGGGGAAAAGTGAGCCAGCCCCTGAGGCAGATACACCGGTCTGAAATTGGCGTAAGCATCATAGCGTTTTCGCATCGGCAACAACCCGCCGCGCTCAGGCTGTTCGTCAATAGGGATTTTTTTCGATTGTTCATAGCTCAAACCAATCGTGCCTTTCAAAATCGCATCGGCGCGGTCGCAGATAGCAATGGTGTCATCGGGAAAGCTTTTGCCGGTTTCAAACCACGCCACTGCACCGAATAATCCCGGCATCAGATTAAAGTGAATGGGATTACGCGATTCGACCACCTTGAGTATCTTAATCGCCTGTTCCATAATCTCCTTACCGATGCCATCTCCCTCCAATACCGCAATGTTATATTCAGTCATTCTCAAGCCTTTGTTGAATGTGCAACGGAGTTAGCATTGTCGGTTTTCCCGACCCAGTTCGGAGGACGTTTTTCGATAAAAGCATCGATGCCTTCGCGGGTTTCATCGCACATCATATTTGCCGATATGGTGGCGTTTGCCTGTGCATAAGCGGCACTTAAATCCTGATCAATTTGCTGGTAGAAGCTGTTTTTACCCAGAGCAACGATAGCATGCGGATGGCGAATAATGTTGCCGACCAAATCAGCGGTTGCCTGATCAAGGTCTTTTGCTGCCACAACCCGGTTCAGTAGCCCATACTGCAAGGCACGTTGGGCATCAATAAATTCTCCAGTCATCAGCATTTCCATGGCGCGTTTACGCCCAATGTTGCGGCTCAGTGCCACTGCTGGAGTCGAGCAGAATAATCCGACCCGAATGCCCGACACCGCAAAACGTGCCTGCTCGGAGGATAGTGCGAGGTCGCAAGTTGCGACAAGCTGACAACCTGCCGCAGTAGCCATTCCCTGTACTTTTGCGATAACCGGTTGGGGCAAATTAACCAGCTTGAGCATCACCTCACTGCATTTGCCGAATAACCGCTCATGCGCCTGCTGATTCTCATGACAACGCATTTGTTTAAGATCATGCCCCGCACAAAACGCTTTACCATTGGCAGCAATGACAACCGCATGCAGGGTTGGATCAGCAGCAATGGCATCAAGCTCAGCCGCTAACAACCCCAGCAGTTCATCCGACAAGGTGTTGTATTGTTGCGGACGATTCAAAGTAAGGGTAATGACCGCACCATCCCGTCTGCTCAAAAGTATATTGTTATCGGACATAGCCCACAGTGCTACAAAAAAGCGAAATTATTTGAGTGATGATTATAACGCATTATATGCGTTATAATCATCACCCGGGGCTTCAGCACCTATGTCAGAATTTATGATAGGCTATGCCGTTTATGAATAGTAATAACCACATAAAACCACCTGTTCAACCGTGTTCATTGCTGTCTTGAGTAGCGTGTTTTCCGGTCTCCTGTTTAGCAATGATGCGAGGGCAAGACCCGATACCGATGCCCTACAAAAAGTTGAGCAAAGCGTGGTGCGCGGAGATGAGTTTGACTGGCACATCTATCTGAACCTGGACACAACAGTGTGGATATTGCCAATAACAAGTTGGGCGAAGTTGCCGTAAATCAGGAGTAAACAGAGCATTAGTCGGAGCTACTCAATCCGTTCGCTATTTGGCGGGTTGCGATACCCTGGTCTTCAAGCATAATCGGGATATTGTTTTCGACACGATAAATGGTGTTTTTATTACGGGTAATCAGTGCTTCCTCAAGGGTTTCTGAAACCGTTTCGCCAGCTACGGTTTGCAGTGTGCCCTCAGCAATCAATTCATTTAATTTCTCAAGTTTTTCTTTATCCAAAACAGCAACGGATAATTTGGTGATGGGGCAGACCAGAATGTCTAGAAGTTCTCGATTTATCGGCATTATTATGACTCTCCACACGTTTTTGACGGTTGCCGAAAAGGTTGAGTGAGTAATTTATCCAGTCTTGCCTCCTCTTGCTGATTGAAAACATCAAGCCCGATGGTCATTTGCTGATGACCATCTTGCGGTTGTGCAAGGTAACTGCCAAACAACCAATCCCAGCATGATAGAGAAAACCCGTAATTAAAATCGTGTTCATCATGACGGACAGAATGATGAACACGGTGCATATCGGGAGTGACCACAAAGTAACGCAGATATTTATCAATGCGCTTCGGTATGCATATATTGCTATGGTTAAACATAGCCGCGCTGTTTAATATGATTTCAAAGGCGATGACCGCGAGAATCGGTGCGCCAAGTAAAATGATGACTATGGCTTTAATCAGCACCGATAACAGTATTTCGATGGGATGAAATCGCAATGCGGTAGTAACATCAAACTCGGTGTCGGTATGGTGCATCCGATGAATGCGCCATAATGAACTGAAGCGATGAAACAATCGGTGTTGCCAGTATATCGTAACATCCAATATCAGTAGGGTCAGTATTATTGAGGGCCACAATGCGGTCTTGAGCCAGATAAATAATCCGAATTTATATTGCAACGACAGTAAAGAGGCTTCCAGGGCGGATATCGGCACGACCACAAGCAATAGCGAATTTATCAGGAAAATCCCGAAATTGGACGGCCAGCGCAGTTTTTTTAATGGTCGCAAGCGTCTGTGAGCAAACCGCTCCCACAACAGCATAAGGGCGAGGATGAATAAAAACATCGCCAGACGAATCACCATATCAGGGCTTAAATGTTCAAACATGTAGCGGCTCAACAGGGTGCCATAGCTGTCGCAGCAGCGGTTTAGAACCAGGGGTTAGAGCCGGGGGTTTAGAACCAGGCATTTTCTTTGTTCTCTTTAACAAAATCTTGTAGCATTTGTTTATACAGGTACATGGCTTGTCGGGTTTGCTCGCCACCGCCTGCTTTAAAATCAATCCTGTTGCCACTCATAGAATATAATGTGCGAACCGGCATAATTTCGCGGGTTGCGCTGGTTACGAAACACTCGGTTGCGCTGTTCAGTTCTTCACCATGAAGCGGTCGTTGTACAACCTCAATATGGGCTTCGGTAAACAAGGCAATCAGCGAACGCTTGGTCAGTCCGTCCAGATTGCCGCCAATCGGCGTAACCAGTTGTCCATTGATAACAAACCAGACATTGCTGTTTGAACACTCGGTAACTTGCGCTTTGGCATCAAGCATTAAACAATCATCGGCACCACGTTTTTTTGCTTCTGCCAGTGCAATGATGTTGTTGAGATAATTTCCACCCTTGATATTAGGATTAAGACTGTTGACGCTATTCCTGCGTAATTTTGGTACTGCCAATATCACGCCTTGCTGATAGAACGCCTGATTCCACTGTGGCACCGCTTTGACAATAATGACCAGACGGGTTTGTAACGACAACGCCGGGTCCAGATCAATCGGACCTTCACCACGCGTAATCTGGTAGCGAGTATAAACATCTTCCCCAAGCGCGGGCAAGCTTGCACGGACAGATTGTTTTACTGCGGAAATGATGTCCTGTTTGCTTTGATTGATATTCATTTCAATCAAGCGCGCTGAATTCAAAAGTCTCTGATAATGTTCATCAAACAGAAACGGAATCCCCGAGTAAGTTCTAAACACCTCATACACCGAATCACCATATAAAAATCCACGATCTGCTATCGGAATGCGCGTATTTGCCAAATCGCTAATTTTTCCATCCACATATCCAATCGCCTTGACCAAGCTAATTCCCCAGTAATTCAAGCAGTTTTTCGGTAACGTTCTTTTTCACTTCTTTAATTTTTTTCATGGCTTGCTGTTTCAATAACCCACTCATATCCAGTGCATAGCTCGGTGCCGTGAGATCGCCAGTAACGGTTAAAGGAATAGTCAGCGATTCGAGATTTTCAAGCCTCTTGCCACCTTGTCCTGCCACCGATTTAACAATGGCAACATCAAGATTCATGTCAATGACTTGATCGGATAAGTCCAGTGTTCCTTTGCCTTTAACCCGTAAGCCCGGAGCCTGCATAGACATATTATGGGTCTGGAAACGCCCATTTATGCCCTTAAACTGTGCGGACAATTCAGAAAATTGAGTGCGGCTATCGGTCGCATATGCGGTTTGTTGTTTCGCTGTTGCACGATTCAGCGTATTATTAAGTTTAATCAATGCGGCCTGAAGATCAAAACCCTTAATCGCACCGTCTTGCAAGTTAAAGTCAATTTGACCACCCATATTGGATAACGGTTTTGCCGTCGCAATGTCGATACCGGTCAGGTTCAGTTTCACGGCACCGTTCCCACTCAACCTATCCGTCATCTCCAAAGCCGTCAAAATCTTGCTTAGATTGATATTTTGCACATCCTGCTTGATTGACAGTTTAACCGTTCGCACAAGTGCGTTATCGGGTTCATTTTCAGGCTCATTTTCAGGCGCATTCTTTGCAATGAGATGACTCAACACCACGCTGCCATTCAACAACATCTCATCGGCAACCGTGTACATGGACGATAACCGTAAATCGCCGTGGCTCAATGCGTAATCCATTTTGCTGGTTATGGTTTTAAGCAAACCCTCGGGTAACTTGGGTAGCACCTCACCCAAGCGGTTGCGCGCCAGAAAATCGGGTAAATCGGCAATATGCAAATTTAATGATCCCGACAGGTGCGGCGATTGTGGTTCAGAAAACAGGGCATCGCCAATCAGATCAGCGCTGATTTCCGACTGCGCTTGGCGAATATGCAACGCCGGTAACTTGAGTTTCTGGCGCAACACATTCAATGAAGCAAAAGGAATATCAACTTGGGTCACCTGCCCGTTAATCGCAATATCAGCGGTAAAGCTATTGATTTCCAGGGTATCGTTTAAGTAACTGAATGCGCTGTTGACAGCAATTTTTCCAAAATGGTGTTCACCCTGCTGTTTGATATATTCGGCTGCTATGTCTTGTGCCGACAGTATTTCCCCAAAGTTCGCTACCGTTATATTAAGCTGACCGCTCAGGGTTGGGGAGGCAAACAGGTTGGACAGATTGAATAATCCACCGACCTTGAGATTATCCCGATTCAGGGTAAAGGCAGGTACGGTCGCGCTTTGTTGTGCAATATCAACAGTCAGGGCAGGTAGTGTCAGTTGGTATCGTTGCTCACCCATATTCACCGCAACAGCAAGGTCATGCAAATTGATAATATTCAGATTCTCATCTATGTTTGCCATGCTGGAAAAGTGAATTTGCGTAGGTTGGGGTATGATATTGCCCTCAACGCGTGCCGACAGCGCAATATCTGAGGGGATGGTCGGCTGAATTTTACTGGTGGACAGATGCAACTCTGAAAGGGTTATTATCTGAGCAGTATTGCGATTATCCCAGACAATTTCCCCATCTGCCAATGATACGCCCTGAATGGCGAGTCCGGCGAGCCCGACAATATCGTTTTCGGCAGGCGCATTGCGCTGGCTCGTATCTGCATTTTTAGCGCGCTCTAGCAGATCATCCCAGTTGGTGGCACCACCCGGCAATGTCAGTAGGTGTATTTTAGGTTTGGTCAGGGTAATCGCAGCAAACTCAAATTTTTTCCTGAACAGTGGCAATAGTTTTATGCGAATCGTGGTCTGCTCCACTGTAAGCATCGGCGTATCACCAAAGCCACTGCGATTCGACAGCTCCAGTGTCTGTGCACGAATGCCCAGCCAAGGATAAAAAGTCAGATCGATGTCGCCTTGCAGGGTCAGTTGGCGACCAGTTTTGAATTCGACAAGTTGTTCAAGTTTGGGTTTATAGTCGTTTGGATCAACCAGATTGATTGCTACCAACACCACACCGACGCCGAGCATCAGCAAAAAACCGATAAACCAAACCAGTAATTTTATTTTATTTATCAAATTCAACACGCTTGTACCTGCTCGTAAGCGGGCAACCGCTTTGCATCACAACCGCCGATAACCCCATTACTGGGTTCAGCAACATCACTGCTGTCAGCCATGTGCGCTTGTGCCAAATCGGTCAATTTTAATGCGGCATCAATCACTTCAATACCAGCATTTTTCTGTGCGCTCTGTTCAGACAGATACCTGCGCCAGCTTTTGGCACCGGGCTGAGCATGAAAAAGTCCAAGCATGTGTCGTGTCATCTGTCGCAGCGCAATACCTTTGCGCAATTGTTTTTCGACATAGGGAAAATATGCTTCGACAATATCACGCCGACTGGGTGCGCGTGCACAATGATACGATGGCTGTTTCCTGGCGGGGAAAAAATAATCGTCAAGCTGCTTGATTATCCAAGGATTTTGATACGCCTCACGACCAATCATAACGCCATCGACTTTAGACAGATGGGTTTCCATTTGCGCAATGTCAGTGATGCCACCATTTAAGCTGAAATGAATATCCGGAAAATCAGCTTTCAGGCGATACACCCGATCATAGTGCAAAGGTGGCAAGGTGCGATTTTCTTTGGGGCTTAACCCTTGCAACCACGCCTTGCGGGCATGCACAATAAAATGCCGGCAACCGACACGGGCTACGGCATTCACAAAACTAGCAAGCTGTTCATAACTGTCCTGATTATCAATACCAATTCGGGTTTTAACGGTTACCGCAATCGCAACTCGGTTAGTCATACGCTCAACACAGTCTGCCACTAACTGCGGTTTAGCCATCAAACAAGCACCGAATTGGGCATTTTTTACTCGATCACTGGGGCAGCCGATGTTGAGATTGACTTCATCATAGCCCCATTGTTCGGCTAACTGTGTACAGAAACTGAGTTTTTCAGGATCGCAACCACCAAGCTGTAACGCAAGCGGGTGTTCACAAGCCTCAAAGTCTAAAAATCGTTCACGATCACCATAGATGATTGATCCGGTAACCACCATCTCCGTATATAAGCGGACATGACTGGAAAACAGCCGAAAAAATGCCCGACAATGTCGATCAGTGAGGTCAAGCATCGGGGCAATAGAAAAATAACTATTCAAAATCAGGCAAAATTGCGTACGGATTGGTAAGATATAAAACGATTCTACTACAAATTGGAAATTGGAAATTGCTACAATTCTACTGCCACTTTATCAGTTAATCAAAATAACAAAAGGGGCTGTCCTAGATAACACTGAAAGAGTGCTATCATGGGATCAATGAGAAAGAGTCGTTTAAGCCGTTATAAACAAGGTCGTCTTATTGAGCATTTTGTGTCGGGTTCAACCGCCCGCACGGCAGCATTGCTGGTTGGGATCAACAAGTCCACATCGGCGTATTTTTATCACCGGTTGCGCGAGATTATCGCATATGAGCTTGAACAAGAAAGCCATGAGGTTTTTGACGGGGAGATTGAAGTCGATGAAAGTTATTTTGGCGGTGGTCGCAAAGGCAAACGAGGTCGGGGAGCGGCGGGGAAAATCCCGGTGTTTGGCTTACTCAAACGGGGCGGGAAGGTTTACGCCAAGATTATCCCGGATGCTTGTTCAGCAACCTTGATGCCAATTATTGAGCGTAAAGTGGTTCCGGACAGCATCGTTTATTCCGACTGTTGGAGCGGTTATAATGTGCTGGACGTGAGCGATTTCAAGCACCACCGCATCAACCATTCCCAACGCTTCGCGGAGCAGGGGAATCACATCAACGGCATTGAGAACTTTTGGAGTCAGGCGAAGCGTCATATGCACAAATTCAACGGTGTTCCCAAGGCGCATTTTGGGCTGTTTTTGAAGGAGTGCGAGTGGCGTTTTAACAACAGCGACCCAATATCTCAATTATTTCAATTAAAACAATGGGTTGGAGTTCATTTAAACTAGTTATCTAGGACAGCCCCTAACAAATTTATCGTGTCTGCAAATATTGAACAAACTCTGGATGCCCTGGTTGACCGTGGTCTCGAAAAACATCTGACTAACTTACAAAGAGGGCTGGAAAAGGAGAGCCTGCGGGTTGATGCAACGGGAGTGCTAGCGCAAACCCCGCACCCTTATAATTTAGGCTCGGCGTTAACCCATCCGATGATTACCACTGATTACTGCGAATCCCTGCTCGAATTTGTAACACCGGTGCATAATAACATTGAAACCCTGTTGCAGGAACTACAGGACATTCATCATTTTACTTATCAGCATATTGGTGATGAAAAGCTCTGGGTCAACAGTATGCCGTGTATTGTTGAAAGCGCAGAAAAAATTCCCATCGCACGTTATGGTTCATCCCATATCGCAAAAATGAAGGAGGCGTATCGTCTGGGTTTGAGTCATCGTTACGGTGCCTTGATGCAAACCATTGCCGGCATACATTTCAATTTTTCCATGCCCGATGCGTTCTGGGGCGATTATTTTGAACTTGCCGTGCCCAATCAATTACCCAAATTACCCGACCCATCATACCAGCAATTACAGGCACAAAAGTCGGACAAGTATTTCTCCCTGATTAGAAATTTTCATCGCCATTCATGGATTAGTAGCTATCTATTCGGCGCATCACCTGCAGTTTGTCGCTCTTTTCTCAGAGGGCGTGAACACCTGCTCAAAGATTTTGACACCCATAGTTTCTACGCCCCCCACGCCACATCGTTAAGACTAAGCCGCTTGGGATACAGCAATGATGCACAGGCGGATATTGAAATTGGCTATAACGGTGTTGACGACTTTATCAAATCCTTGCGCCACGCCATTCAGACGGTAAATCCTGACTATGAAGAATTCGGTGTCAAGGTAAATGGCGAATACCAGCAACTAAACGCCAACTTACTACAAATAGAAAATGAATTTTACTCTTCAATTCGCCCGAAACGGGTTACCACTGCATCAGAAAGCCCGACACGGGCACTTCAACAACGCGGTGTCGAATATATTGAAATACGCAACCTTGACTTAAACCCTTTCGTGGCGGTCGGCATTGATGCCGACTGTATTCGTTTCATGGATGTGTTGTTGCTCTATTGCCTGTTTTCAGACAGCGACCAGCTCAGTGCTGATGATTTTCGAGTCATTCAGGCAACCCAGCAAAAAGTCGTTATGGCAGGACGCGATCAACACCTCACCATTCATACCGAGCAGGGCGAGCGGCCCGCCAAACAGGTAATGATGGCACGGCTTAGCGCCATGCGCCCGGTTGCGGAATTATTGGATCAGGTCAACCATTCAAATGCTTACCGGTCTGTGATGACGCAACAAATTGATAAGGTCAAGGATGCAAGCCTGACCCCTTCGGCAAAAATTATCGAGCAGATGATCTCGGAAGATCTGAGCTTCTATGAGTTTTCTAACAAGATGTCAGCACATTCAGAAAACTATTTCAAACAAGAAAGTCTTGATACAACAATCAATCAAAAATTTGAACATCTTGCCACCCAATCCCATGCCGACCAGTGTACCATAGAAGATAACGACACCCTGTCTTTTGATGATTTTCTCACAGATTACTTCGCACGACAGAACCTGCCCTAACTATTTGTGTTGGCTATTTGTGTTGGCTACATAGATTGTGTTGTTGTGCCAGTGCGGTGCGGATTGTTTTGATTAACCTTGGACCTTGGTAGATAAAACCGCTATAAAGTTGAATCAGTTTTGCCCCCGCATGGAATTTTTGCAGGGCAGATTGCGGGCTATGGATGCCACCGATACCAATAATAGGAATTTCATCCTGTAGGTTTTGATACAGTGCGGCGACCATTTGGGTTGACGCATCTTCAAGCGGCATACCGCTTAGTCCGCCTGTTTCCTGTGATAAGTGGTGGTGTTCGACAGATTGCCGCGATAGTGTGGTATTGGTAGCGGCGACCCCGTCAATGCTGTTCTGGCGCAGTACTGATGCGATATCTTCTATCTGTTTGCGGTTAAGATCGGGCGCAATTTTGACCACCAATGGCATATATTTTCCACTATCGTCGGAGAGTCTTTGGCGTTCAAGATGCAATGCGCGAAGCAACTGATTCAGCGTTTCATTATGTTGTAAATCCCGCAGATTTCGGGTGTTTGGCGAGGATATGTTTATGCACACATAATCAGCATAGCGATACACCCCTCGTAGCCCAATCAAATAATCCTCTATGGCGTTATTTAAGGGCGTTGCCGCATTCTTGCCAATGTTGATGCCTTTGATAATTTCAGGATTAGCGTGGTCAAGATTTTTGACAAAGCGGGCTAAACCAATGCTGTTAAATCCCAGTCGGTTGATGAGTGCCTGGTGTTCGGGCAAGCGGAAAATTCTTGGTTTCGGATTGCCGGGTTGGGGTTGAGGGGTTACTGTGCCCAACTCGATCCAGCCAAATCCCATTTCATACAGGGCATTACAGGCAGTTGCCTGCTTGTCCAGTCCGGCTGCCAGTCCGATGGGATTGGGGAAAGTGATGCCCATAACCTGCAAAGGTTGCGGTGGCGATGTGGTGCCAACCAACAACATCCCGCATAATCGGCTCAGCGGTCTTGATTTGGAAACCAAGCGCAACGTATTCATAGTCAGATCGTGGCTGGTTTCAGGAGCCAGCCGGAATAACAGAGGTTGTAGCAGACGATACATAAAGAAAGGTTATAAATTACCGACTATCCCTTACAGGAATGCCCCTGACAAGATACTGTCTTGAGAATTAACTTTTTTTGATTTATTTCTAGGTGGCTTTGTCTTTCGGGATTCCACCCGCAAAAAGTCATATTTGCACCTACCACAACGACTATATTCCATCGCTCTATTTGAACATATAATTCGCATCAAAAGGTTGTTTTGATTTCAATACTCCGTAAGCGATAACCAATAGTTCGCGCATCATAGTGAAGCGAATCACCTTGACCGGAAAACAAACGGAAAACCAGTATAGCATTCATTGGAATGTTTGGTTTTGATCTTCAGCATCATCGTCCGCTCGGTTATGTGTTGCTAACACTGTGGAAATTTTCACTTGACACCTGTCCAGGTTCAGATAGAAGTGAGACTTCTTAAAGTGTAAAAATCGGGTAGTCTGTGAGTTGTTAAATCCACACAGGAGACTACCCGATGCAGATCAAAAGCCTGCGAATAAAATCATACAAGAGTTGGCCCATTAATGATACCTCTAGCGCAGAGGCTATCAAACGTTTAAAGAAGCTGGAACTCTACGAGCAGCTCAAGACCGAAGGCTGTTCAAGTGCGACCTGCTTAATAGCCATAGACTGGTCTAAGGCCACCTATTACCGTTGGCGATCACGCTATCAACAGCAAGGTCTTACTGGATTGGAGGCGTTGCGTTGTCGTCCACAACGCGTCCGTAAGCCCTCATGGTCAAAACAGCAGGAGCAGCAAGTTCAACACCTCAGGTTACGCTTTCCCTTGTGGGGTAAGCGCAAAATCTGGAAAGTGCTGAGCCGTGATCACGGGTTTACGCTGAGCATCAGTACTGTGGGCCGCATACTGAAAAAGCTGCTCCGACTGAACCGCATTGTGCCCGTCGCCTTCTACTTTGGACAGATAAAGCCAAAACGTCGTCGTCAGTTTAAGCACCACGCCAGGCGCTGGAAATACGGTATGAAAGCTAAGCAGCCTGGCGAGCTAATACAGGTTGATCATATGAGTGTCAGCTTTACCGAAGGCTTTGCTCTCAAAGAGTTTAAAGCCACCTGCCCGGTCACCGGCACCACCATCATGCGCACCGACAGTAGCGCCAGCAGTCGCAATGCCAGGTGTTTCCTTGACTATCTGATCACACAGTTACCTTACGCCCTGATCTCTGTTCAGGTGGATGGCGGCAGCGAGTTCAGGGATGAGTTTGAGCAGGCCTGTAAGCTGTTGAAAATACCTCTATTTGTATTGCCACCCAGAAAGCCCAAATGGAACGGCTGTGTTGAGCGAGCCAACGGCACGACGCGTTATGAGTTCTATCCGTTTTACGAGGGTGCTTTGACGGTTGCTGCGGTGAATAAAGCGTTGGCGGACTATCAACAATACTACAATCATTATCGACCCCATGATGGGGTAGGTTTAGAAACACCAATAAGCTATTATCAGAAACTCATACAGGCGGCCTGATTTGTCTCACAGGTACTGAACCCGGACACATTACCAGCTCAGTGAGCAACGACATCACACGCTCATCGGTGCCCTTATTATCCTGGTAGCTGACGGCTATGCTGATCCTTGTGCCGACCTCAGATTGGGTCAGCCGATAGCAGCAGCGCCAGTAGAAACGCCGCGGAGGTGAAGCGGCGCATTAGAGGCGCCTCTTGCCATGTTGGTTTTGTGGCCTGAATCGGGGGGGGGGGGGGGGGGGTAAGTGGTGTACCGAGTTTTAAAGAACTTATGGATGGTTGTGGTTATACTCATGGCTGTTTCTGTGTTCATCATTTATTTCTACTCGTGTCTGTGACTATATTCATGTTCGTATTGAGTGAGACCTTTGCAGCCCTTTCACCTGCATGCTGCGTCGCCTAAAAGCGCCTACTGTTGGTAAAATCGGTCTCAATCGGTCATTTATAAGCATAAACTCCCTCATTCCGTGCGTTTTTGCCTGGCCTGAAAGCGAAATCATCTTCCGTGCAAAGGTCTCTTAGTGTTTGATACTACCAGATACTGAATAAATTGACTACTGTTAGCGGTTTGTAAGCGGACATCTCTATTTGTTGCTAACAGTCAACAACTTGACTTGTTTGCCTAATGCTGGAATCCCCTCAGCCAAGTACTTAATTTCTTACTCGATCTGTAGCATTTGCTTGATGCACCGAATCATTGCTTTGATTGTCTTGCATGTGGCTTCGAGCCGCCTCAGTAGCATTACCGATATAATTCGCGGGGGTTATTTCCAGTAAAGCCGTTTTTGCCGACTCAGGAATTGCCAGAGTATGAATAAACGCATGCAATGATTCTCGGTTAATGCCCTGATGCCCTCGGGTCAGAGATTTCAATTTTTCATAGGGCTGTGGAATACCATAGCGGCGCATCACCGTCTGGATAGGTTCCGCCAGTACTTCCCAGTTGTTGTCCAGATGGCGATTCAACACAGAGACGTTTAAGTCCAGTTTAGCCAAGCCCTTCAATGTTGACTCCATTGCCAGCACACTGTAACCGATGCCGACACCCAAGTTTCGCAATACGGTTGAGTCAGTCAAATCACGTTGCCAGCGACTCAGCGGTAGCTTGTCGGCAAAATGTCCAAGTAAGGCATTGGAAAGCCCGAGATTACCCTCAGCGTTTTCAAAATCAATCGGATTGACTTTGTGTGGCATAGTGCTTGATCCGACTTCGCCCGCAATGACCTTTTGTTTGAAGTAGCCGAGCGAAATATAACCCCAAATATCCCGATCAAAATCGATCAACACGGTATTAAATCGGCTCAGGGAATGACAAAATTCGGCAACATGGTCATGTGGCTCTATCTGGGTAGTCAGTGGCTGGTAGGTTAATCCTAAATGACTGACAAAATCTTCAGCGATAACGGGCCAGTTGAGATCGGGATAAGCGGCATAATGGGCATTAAAGTTTCCAACCGCACCATTCAGTTTTCCGAACAGCGTTTGCCCTGCTAGTTGATGAGCCACTTGCTTTAAGCGATGCGAGATATTGGCAAATTCCTTGCCCACCGTAGTCGGACTGGCAGGTTGACCATGGGTGTGTGCCAGCATAGGTTGATCGGCATAGTCATCTGCCTGCGTGTCAATAATCGTTGTCAATACCGCCATTTTTGGCAAAATTACCTCGTCCCGTGCGGCTTTTAGGATTAACCCATAACTGAGATTGTTGATGTCTTCAGAGGTGCAAGCAAAATGAATAAACTCGCTGACCCCTTTCATGTCATTGGCGGTTTCAGCCCATGCCTTGACTTTTTCTTTAAGATAATACTCGACTGCCTTAACATCGTGATTGGTGGTGTGCTCAATGGCTTTCACCTGATTAGCCTGTTCCACATCAAAATCGACACTCAGCGATCGCAAACGCTGGATGCTCGCCTGCGAAAAAGTCGGCACTTCAGCGATGGCAGGTTGATTAGAGAGATGAATCAACCATTCGACTTCTACCTGAATACGGGCACGAATCAATCCATATTCACTAAAATATGCTCGTAACGAGGCAACTTTGCCTTGATAACGCCCGTCAAGGGGAGACAATGCCGTCAACGGACTGAATGCGAGGGTTTTATCGGTCACAGAAGAATCAAGAGGTAGGTTGGTGAATATGGATTAACATAGGTTGCCAGATTTTATCACAGTCGTTGCTGATACCTGTATATCAATTGAAGGTTGAGAATGACGCTGTTGAGGCGTTTTGACACAGACAACTGCATGGATACAGGAGGCAGGACTGAATCCGGAACAGAAATCAAGACCACAGAGATTATGGGACAGGGCATTTTCTGCTTCGAGGGCGTGCTATAAATTATCTGTGCCTTATGCAGAAGATGACGAGACAGATGGGACGGGTATAGTCCCGTTAATGGGTCATGGCTAATCCGCCATCACCCATCCAAAGCAGATTGAATGATTCCTCCTCCCAGACACACCTCATCATGGTAAAAAACGATAGATTGTCCTGGCGTAACTGCCCATTGCGGATGGTCAAATTCGACACGACTGTGATTCGTTCCTATTATTGAGATGACACAGTCCTGCTCGTCCTGCCGATAGCGGGTTTTCGATGTACAGCGCATCGGTATAGTCGGTGGCAGTTCGCTAATCCAGTGCAGTTGTTCGGTCAGTACGATTTTTTTCATCAAAGCAGCATGATTATGACCTTGCACGACATACACGATGTTTTTGGTAACGTCTTTATCGGTGACATACCAAGCATCACCATCGCCACCAATCCCCAGACCCTGACGCTGACCGATGGTGTAGTAGTAAGCACCTTTATGCTGCCCTATGGTTTCCCCGTCGAGGGTTTTTATCGCGCCTCGCTGCGTTGGTAAAAATCGACTGAGGAAATCACTGAATCTGCGTTCACCGATAAAACATATTCCGGTGCTGTCTTTTTTATCGTGGGTGGGTAATGACAGTTTTTTCGCTTGTTCGCGCACCTGTGTTTTAAGCATGTCACCAATCGGAAAATAAGCATAGCGTAAGGCGTGTTGTTGCAAGGTGTGTAAAAAGTAGCTTTGATCTTTGCTGTCATCCCGTGCTTTTTTAAGCAAATAATGACGTGCTTTTTGTTCAATTCTGGCGTAATGACCGGTTGCGATAAAGTCTGTATCCAGATGCTTTGCCCAATTTAGAAACTCCTTAAACTTTATCTCTTTGTTACACAGCACATCGGGGTTAGGGGTGCGGCCATTGCGATATTCTGCAAGAAATAACTGGAATACCCGGGTCCAGTATTCGTAGGAAAAATTGATGGTTTTAAGTTCTATATCAAGGAGTTTGCAAACGGCTCTCGCATCAGCCAGATCCTCGGCAGCCGCACAATACGCCTGATCATCATCCTCCTCCCAGTTCTTCATAAACAGACCGGTCACCTTATGACCTTGTTCAATCAGCTTGGCAGCAGCAACGGAGGAATCCACGCCCCCCGACATGCCGACAATAATGTTACTCACAAAGCTAACGATTCCGTATCCTTAGTGTCCGAACACACGGCTCCAAAATGAACGTCTTTCTTTGGAACTGTCCGCATTCTCATCTCTGCGTGAGCTATCAATCACAGCACTGAGTGAGACCTTTGCACGAAAGCCATTTCACCTGCATACTGCGTTAAAAACGTACTCAATCGGTCATTTATAAGCATAAACTCCCTCATTCCGTGCGTTTTTGCCTTGCCTGAAAGCGAAATCATCTTCCGTGCAAAGGTCTCTGAGTATGTTGATGTCTTGCCAATCTTTGCTTGCCTGTATTATCGGCAGATAGCCATCCGGTTGGAACCACGAATCAACGACAAATCGCTCGCCGCTGGATTTCTCCATTGTTTGCCCGGCCCAATGCTGATCAAAAATTGCACGGCGATAGGCCTGTTCAACCACCATGTGATGTTTGAAAACACCATTTAATTCCAATAGCCGTAAATAGGTTGTGGTGTTGGTAGCTTCATCAATGCAATCCTGTTGATCAGGGAATAATGCGGAAACATCGTCCTGACCAGCAGGCAAGGCAAACGCAAAATCGCGATGGGTCGGGGTATGTCTGCCAATCAGTATTTCCATCCAGCCGATGGCTTGTTTGATTTGTTGGCGCTCCTGCTCTGCGGTTGTTGCCGCCGGCTTGAGCCAATTGCTAACTTCAGCCCATTCTGTCAGTGGTAAATTGACCAGAGAACGCTGTTTGCAAGCAAAGTCATAGCAAGCCGCAATCGCATCCAGCGTCACCCGCTCAGGCACAGCAACACTCCGCCCCGTACCTGCCCAACTGCTCAAGCTGGTCAAGGCAAAAGTCAGCGAGATTATGGCAACACATAGTTTCATCAGATGATGCTTCACGACTATTTTAACGGGGTTTGCCCTAAGTTGTCTTGGGGCGATTGTAACTGTTGAACACAGTTTAGGGGCAGTTTATTGCCCCGCTCAAAATCGGCAATACACTTTAATACAACTTGACTACGCAAATGTTTCAAATTATTTTCAAGTGCAGGCAAACTCAACCAGATCACCTCTTCAATAGTGGGATCAAGCGCATAGTTCTCGTGTCGGGCAATGAGTTCGCCAAAAAAAGTGAATCGCATATAGGTTTCCGCATTGCCAGTTACGAATTGATAGATGCCACTGATGTACTTTGGCTGAAATGCCCAGCCGGTTTCCTCCAGCGTTTCGCGTATTACCGCATCAATCAAGGACTCTCCTTGTTCAACATGTCCGGCAGGCTGGTTAATCACACTGCCTTGCCGACTACGCTCCCTGACCATCAGATATTGACCTTGCCGTTTTGCGATACAAGCCACGGTAACATGAGGATACCAGCGTTCGGCAGCGTTGCTGTTTCTTGGTTGATGGTGCGGCGTATCGCCACAATCCTTGCCCGGCGTGTTATGGTCAATGTTCATTTCGTCACCTCAAGACGTTCTGATTGCGCGGCGGCTTCCCCGCCAGGACCGCTGCGATGAAAAAAATCGGGCGCAAGCATCTCGATAAACTGTTTTGCTTGCACCGGAATGAACTTGCCGCGACGAATAACAATACCATAACTGCGCGAAGGAAAATATTGCTTAACCGCAATCGCTGCCAGATTATCGTTGTCTTGCAAACAAATATCGGTGACGATTGAGATGCCCAGTCCCACCTCCACATACTTTTTAATGACAACCCACCCACCTGCTTCAAGCACAACCTTATACGGGATATTATGTTGCTGAAACACCGACTTAATCCGCCCCCAAGTACTCAGATAGCGCGGCGGCAGAATCAAATCATAGGCGGCAATATCGGTAAGCGTAACATGAGTGCGTTTTGCCAGCGGGTGATCAAGCGAGGTAATCAATGTCGGGGTGAATTCAAAAACCGGGTAATAGCTCAGATCGTTATGCGTATCCGGCATAGAGCCGACAGCCATATCGGCTTCATCGGCACGCAACATTGCCATACCTTCCGCGCCGGTAACATTATGCAGGCGAATTTTCACCCCCGGATATTTATCGGCAAACCGCTTTAAATATTCAGGCAGAATGTAAAGAATGGTCGCTTCGCCAGCGGCAATATTCAAATAACCGCTATTCAAATCCCCGCAACGCTCGGCAAAGGTATCACGCAACGAGTCTATACCCTCAACCATAGGCAAGGCAATTTCAAGTAATGCCAAACCGTCCGGGGTCAGGTTGATTTTCGGTCCGCGCCGCTCGAACAGCACCGTATTGAGCTCTCTTTCCAAGGCCTGTATTTGCAATGAAACCGAAGGCTGGCTCAAATAAAGTTGTTCCGCCGCACGGGAAATGTTGCCGGATTTCGCGGTATAGCAAAATGCCCGCAGTTGTTTAAGACGGTTTTGCTTGTAATAGGAAGCAGCTTTAGGTTTCATTCACGATTCAGCACAGAGTAAATTCAGATCCGTATAGTAGAAATAGAGCGCTGTCTGCTCCAAATCAAAGTGTTGTGTTGAGGTTACATGACGTTGCCCCTAAACCAACGTTAGCGGCGTTTCGTTTTTGCCCTTTCAGTCGGGCTCATTGGGGCTCAACCAAGCATTACAGTGAGAGCTCAACTTCCTAGTCGTGCATAGCAGACTGCAAGTAATTTTGCAGTCCGACTTTGTCAATAAGTCCGAGTTGGGTTTCCAACCAGTCAATGTGTTGCTCTTCGGATTCAAGAATATCCTCAAATAACTCTCTGGATACATAGTCCTGTACCGTCTCAGCATAAGCGATAGCTAGTCGAATATCAGCACATGCCTTTTGTTCCAGTTTGAGATCACATTCCAGCATCTCCTGCGTGTTTTCTCCAATTAACAATTTGCCCAGCTCTTGCAGGTTTGGCAATCCCTCCAGAAACAAAATGCGCTCAATCAGGCTATCGGCATGTTTCATTTCGTCAATAGATTCCTGATACTCGTGTTCACCCAATTCTAGTAGCCCCCAATCCTTGTACATTCGGGAATGCAGAAAATACTGGTTGATGGCAATGAGCTCATTGCCGAGGACCTGATTCAGGTGTTGTATGATTTTGGTATCGCCTTTCATCGTTAAAGCCTCGGTTGATAGGAGGGGTCATTGTCTATCTAAAGATACTCAGGTGTCAATCCCGAATCCATCCTGAGCGCTGTTGCTGTCATCGAATATGGAAATGAAATTAATAGGAATAATTATCAAACCCATTACGATTGGCGGCTGATTACCGCAGGATAGGGATTGGCGGTGCGCGCAATGCGCTGGACGCGACAGGGCTGTTATTGCCGCAAAGCAGTGATTCCGTTGTCGGTATTAGCGAGCAAGCTCTGACGCACAATTTCGCGGGTCAGGATGCCGCATTGACCACACTGACTGGCTACTCCCAAGGTGTTGCATACTGCACGCATAGATTTTGCACCGTCTGCAACGGCAGCGCGAATCTGGATTTCAGTGATACCCTTGCAGAGACAGACATACATAGTGACAGCAGAACTCTAATCGTGGTTGATATCGGGATGATAAATCATAATGAGAATGATTGTCAATAAGATTTGTGTGCTTGTTAATGTAAAACAAAATTACGAATGGCAGAGGGAGCAATGTTGGGCAGTTAAAGACAGTTAAAACGGGAGTTAATACGGGGAGTTAATACGGGACAGCCATAAAAAAATTAGGAATTACGAGTGGCAGATCACTGATTAGGAAAGAAATTAGCGGATGAGGTAAAGTTTTTGTTGAGAATTTACCGCTAAACCGTTATCTTGTCAGTCTCTTGTAATTATTTATGGGCAATAGCTATGCAATGGATTTTATTGGCAGTGATTGTGGTTGCGCTTTTGTATTTATCTCGCTTCTATCCTAAAGTTGCTTTTGCGTTGCTGGGGGTGTTGGTTATGGGCACGGCAGTGATCGTGTTTACCACCACCGATGTTGCACAACGGCATCGCTCCCGATTGCCCGTTGCCGATCTTAAAATCGAAAACCCGATTATCACGTCCGCCTACGGCGATGGTTTCCGCCTTAATGCGCGTTTGCTCAATACCCATGAATCGGTTACATTGAAGTCAACAATAATCAGTATCACCATGCTGGATTGTGCGGAAGATGCAGGTGAGTTCAGCGATGACTGTCAGGTTATCGGTCAGGAAGACCAGCGTGTTATTGTCAACATCCCGCCGGGTCAGGTCAGGGATATTGCCCGAACATTGTCGTTTAATTCGGCATTCGGTTTGGCGAAGCCGCTTGGTACATTGCGCTGGCGCATTGAAATCACCGAAACACGCAGTTGATTTGTCAACGCCCCTGGCAATCGGTCTATCGGTTTGGCAAGCGGAATACTGTTTGTAATCCGCACTGGCGCAGTATGATTTTGATGAGCGATGGCTAACACACTTTACGGTCTATTTGGCGGCACTTTTGATCCTGTTCATAATGGTCACCTCGCAACCGTTACCCGCGTTGCTGATCAATGCGCTCTTGAGCGGGTTTACTTTATTCCTGCGGCAGTGCCGCCACATCGTCATCAACCCTGTGCCAGCGCACAACAACGACTGGAAATGGTGTTGCTGGCACTGGCAAACCATACTCGCTTTGAGGTTGATGGTTGTGAACTTACGCGCCCGCCACCATCTTATACCTGTGATACGGTAAAATCCCTACAAGCGCGGGATGCGTGCAGACGATATTGTCTGATTTTAGGTGTTGATGCGTTTTTAGGACTGGATGGTTGGTATCGGTGGCAAGAATTGCTGGATTCGATCCATTTTATTGTGATGTGTCGCCCCGGTTGGGAAATTCCAGCGTCCTTGCCGGATTGGTGGCAACAGCGTCATGCTGAATCTATTGAATATCTGCAACAATGTGCGGGCGGGAAGATTTATCAGATTGAAGTTGAACCCAACCCACTGTCGGCTACGAAAATAAGATATGGTATTGCCCAAGGTGCTAATGTCAGTACGATGATGCCACATTCGGTGTGGAATTATATTTGCGCTAATAAATTGTATGGCGCGTAATCGGTATGAGTATGTTTATGAGTCATGTTTATGGATAGGGGGGCAAAGCAATCTGTTGTAGATTCAATAGCCATGCGCGATGTTATTGTCGCCTCTTTGCTGGACGCTAAAGGATTGGATGTCAAGGTGCTGGATGTCCGTAAGCTGACCAACATCACCGACTATATGATTGTGGTTACGGGGACTTCGGATCGTCATATCAAAAGCATTGCTGATCGGGTGCTGGTGTTCATGCGTGAAAAACAGCAACTGCCCTTTGGTATGGAAGGCGAAGAATCAAGGAATTGGGTGCTAATCGATTTCGTCGATGTGGTGGTTCATATTATGCGTGATCAGGCGCGTAAACATTATGACCTTGAAGGGTTATGGGATGAAACATTTGTGGATCCCGCGCAATCGAACCCTGTTGATGGCACAAATTGCACAGCAAAACCCGTTCGGGTTAATCGCGGGTTATTGGCTAGATAGTGATTGGCTGGCAGTGCTTCAATGAGACCTTTGCACGAAAGCCATTTCACCTGCATGCTACGTTAAAATCGTACTCAATCGGTCATTTATAAGCATAAACCCCTCATTCCGTGCGTTTCTGCTGGCCTGAAAGCGAAATCATCTTCCGTGCAAAGGTCTCTCAATACGATATTCGTATGCTTAAAATTTCCCTGATTGTAGTGGGTGAGAAAATGCCTCAATGGGTGGCGCAGGGTTATCAGCGATACGCTAAACGAATCCGCGGGTGCATACAATTAAACTTAGTTGAGATTCCCGCAATTAGGCGTGGCAAGCATGCGGATATCAATAGAATTATGCAGATAGAGGAACAGAAAATTCTCCATACCCTGCCACAAAACGCGCACATCATCGCGCTGGATCGTGTGGGCAAGTCATATTCGACAATGGCGTTTTCCGAGAGAATGCGGCGCTGGATGGAGCAAGGGCAACGGGTCGCGCTGGTGGTCGGGGGTGCAGAGGGCTTGAGTGAGGAATTTATCAATCATGCCGATGAATCGTGGTCACTTTCAGAATTGACTTTCGCACATCCGCTGGTACGGGTTATTTTGGCAGAGCAATTATACCGTTGCTTTTCGATACTGGAAGGCTCACCTTACCATCGCTAGATTGCTACCTAATGGCGTCTCATCATTGTCCTAATTGCCTCTGGCGTGATTAAGCATCGCCTGTTACTTCAGGCAAAATTTAGGCACAGGCAAATAATATAGCTGAAACATGGTAGCATAGCGATTCGTTGAGACTAGAGACTTAGAGAATAAGATGTCGCTATACTTGCTCTTTTCGGCAATAGCTGGTGATGGACAGCTTGGTCAGTGTTGCGATGACAGGGTGTCAAGGAGCGAGCTAATAGGTTATGTCTATGTCGCGAGCCGCGATTGTGGCATCAGACGCCGCTCTGCTGTCTTTAATGGTGAGCCCTAATTGATAAAATGAGACCTTTGCACGAAAGCCATTTCACCTGCATACTGCGTTAAAATCGTACTCAATCGGTCATTTATGAGCATAAACTCCCTCATTCCGTGCGTTTTTGCCTTGCCTGAAAGCGAAATCATCTTCCGTGCAAAGGTCTCAAAATAGCCATCAGAATAGCCATGAAATTATCATTCCGCACACTGTTGTTGCTGTCCTTGCTATCATCGTTGCTGCTACCCACGGTTGTTTTCGCGCTGACAACACATTCCGAAACATTGAGTCGAATGCAATGGCCAGCGCATAGTCATGGTGCCAATATTCAGGCACTCCCGCAGGTTAGGCGAATACTGCAGTTATTTGAAGAAGATGAACAGGTTACACTGGAGATTCATTACCCTGCTAATGATCCGACCCCTAACCAATATAATGACCAGACTGATGGCCAAGCCGATGACACGACCAATAATCAGGGTAAATCGTGGGCAGAATCCCTTGGGCGTTGGTTTGTAACTTTTGGAATACCCCTCCGTCACATCCTGTTATTTGCCGATTCCCGTGCTGATCAAATCGTAATCTCTCTGGTTGATCGCCGATAATATACTGCCCGACTGGTTTTCTCATTTATTTGTCAGTATGAAATTGAAACCGCTTACATCATATCTATTCTGCACATTGCTACTAATCATTGCCACAAGCCTGGCCTTATACGCATCGTTCACACAAGAGCATACAAAAGCCGTTTATGAAGCCACCTGCACCGCCTGCCACGGTTTTGGCGTGTTGGGTGCGCCTAAACTTGGCGACCAAAAAGCCTGGAAGCCACGCATCGCCCAAGGCATTGAGACCTTGTACCAACACAGCATAGACGGATTCATCGGCGAAAGCGGAGTAATGCCGCCTAAAGGTGGGTTTTCTGAATTGAGCGATGATCAGATCAGGGCACTGGTTGATTATATGGTCGCCGCCGCACAGCAAGACAAGCCATAATGGAGTGGTTAAGTCAAGCTGATGAGCGAATGTTATCGGTGTTAAACGTTTTGCGCAGAGCCGTTATGATTCATATTATCGGCACTAAAATGGCCAGCGTTGCATGTCAAAAAATCCTGTTAGTGCTCGTATCAAATAGCCAATATCTTTGGTGCCAGCGAGCTCCCGAATGGAATGCATGCCGAGCTGCGGCACACCGACATCCACGGTCCGCACACCCAGTTTAGTTGCTGTAATCGGTCCGATTGTTGAACCGCACCGCATATCCGAACGTGCTACCACCATTTGATACGGAATGTCGTTGTCATGACATACTGCCTTGAATACCGCTTCTGTTTCGCTATTGGTGGCATAGCGTTGGTTATTATTTATTTTTATCACTGGCCCCTTGTTGATTAGCGGTTGGTGATCCGGTTCATGAACTTCTGGGTAATTGGGATGAATACCGTGGGCATTATCCGCAGAAACCAACATAGAATGACTGATGGCACGTTGCAAATTCTCGTCGCCAGCACATATTCTTAAAAGTACCGAATGCAGTAACGGGCCCTGTGCGCCACTGGCTGATGCGCTTCCCACCTCTTCGTGATCGTTCAAGGCAATCACCTGATTGCTGCTAGTGTCCGCAGTCAGTAATGCCTGCACCGCCGCGTAGCAACTGAGTAGGTTGTCAAGCCGTGCTGAAGCAATGAACTCCCGATTAAGCCCGACTAATTGCGGAGGCTGATAATCGTATAACGACAATTCAAACGCTAAAATCTTGAATGATGGCAAGTCCGGGTATTGCTGTTTCAACCATTTTTCAAGTAGCGGTTCAAATTTCCGATCATCCTTATCGGCTCGACAAATAACGGCAGGCAGGTGGTTTTGATTGTTAATGCTGCGATGCTCGTTGACCTTTCGGTCAAGATGAATCGCCAAACTCGGTATGAACGCAATGGGTTGATCGGTATTGAACAGCAAATGATTAATCGCCCTCTGTTTGGTTCGTACTGTAACCCGTCCCGCCAGAGCCAGATCCCGATCAAACCAAGGGTTCAATAGTGCCCCGCCATAAACCTCAACACCGAGTCTGGCATAGCCATTACTGACGCTAATCGCATTCGGTTTGATTTTTAAGCACGGGCTGTCGGTATGCGCACCAATCAAGCGAAAACCGTGTTCGCTCGGGGATTGTGCTATATTGAATGCAATCAAGGATGAATCATTACCCGTCAGATAGTATTTTCCGGCGCTTAATGGTTGCCATGAGTCGCTCTCGTGCAAACGTGAATAATCCGAGTTTTCAAGGGTTTCGACAATGTTGGCTACGGCATGGTAGGGTGTCGGTGAGTGTTGCAAGTAACTCAGAAAGTCAGCAGCTTCAGACATAATTCATGGGTAAACAGGATGTTGGAATGTTCTCTATTTTAGTCCTATTTTATCTTTTCTGGGCGAAATCATAAGCTAATGATGCCCTAATTATGTTTGTAATTGTCTGGGCGATTGTCTACCGGACATTGCTCGGGTACAATGTGCGTTTTAGTGAACCCTAATCGGCGGTTTGATATGCGAATACTTGTGTTTAAACACATTGAATGTGAGCATCCGGGAATATTTCGTAAATTTCTTAAACAGGATGGCATTCAGTGGGATGCGGTTGAGCTTGATCAAGGGCAACCGATTCCGGCTTTTGATGGTTATGATGCGCTGTGGGTCATGGGCGGACCGATGGATGTCTGGGATGTTGAACAAAATCCGTGGCTGATTCCAGAAAAACAGGCCATTCGACGCTGGGTAACCGAAGTTAATAAACCCTATCTGGGCTTGTGCCTGGGGCATCAATTACTGGCAGATGCGCTGGGCGGCACCTGTGGCCCGCAAAATCCGGCAGAAATCGGTATTATGAAGGTGATGCTGACCGATGAAGGGGTGGCTGATGCGGTGTTCACGAATATGCCACGAGTGCAGACCTGTTTACAGTGGCATTCGGTCTGCGTTGCCCAACCTCCGGAAAATAGCACGGTGCTGGCTTCTTCGGCGGCGTGTCGTGTACAGGCCATGCGGGTGGGCAAGCGAGCATGGTCAATGCAATATCATGTTGAACTGGAAGCGGATACTGTCGCTAACTGGGGTAAAATTCCGAGCTATAAACAGGCGTTGGAAAAGGCGCTCGGAGCGACCGGATTAGCGGATACCCAAGCTGATGCGGCGGCGAGTATGGAAGAAATTCTGATTAACGCTCGACAACTTTATCGTAATTTTATGGCGCAGCTTAAAGGTGTCGCATTGCCTTAACCACCCTGCGCTACAATCAGGTTGAGACCTTTGCAGCCATTTCACCTGCATGCTGCGTCGCCTAAAAGCGCCTACTGTTGGTAAAATCGTACTCAATCGGTCATTTATAAGCATAAACTCCCTCATTCCATGCGTTTTTGCCTGGCCTGAAAGCGAAATCATCTTCCGTGCAAAGGTCTCAGGTTAGCGGTCAAAATTTCGTTGCCTGGCTAATGTTGCACCGCGACCACATAAGGGGTGATGGCAGAAATGGCGAGTACGCCGTTCAATGATGACATATTGATGATCGTGACACGCGAACCGTCTGCATCGGCTTGTTGTTTAATCATAGGCTTGTCCGAGTTGTTCCGGAATGCGACTGGCATCGTTGCAAGTAATCACCTTTTTCGCCACACCATATTTGATCAGCCCATCAACAAAGATTGCACCGCCACTACGTCGGCTGAGTTTTAGGGATGCTACGGGTCGGGGGCTACTTATTGCTCTATTGGACGTTTTGTTTTGAACAAATTCAGAAACATATTGCACACTTTAAGTTTGGAGAGTGCGGAAAATTTCGATGTGTTTCTATTATAATCAGAGTCATCAGATTTAACAGCAAACCACATTAAAGTGTCAACAGTCGCTCCCAAAAAAGCCTTTAAAGTTGAGCAGGTTCGTAAAGAATTTCCCATTCTGCAGCGAAACATTAACGGTCGCCCGTTGGTCTATCTGGATAACGGTGCTTCGGCTCAAAAACCGCAATCAGTGATTGATTGTGTCGCCCGATATTATCGACAGCAACATGCCAACATTCACCGTGGCGTGCATCATCTGAGCCAACAAGCGACTCAGGCCTATGAGGATGCCCGGGAAACAATTCGCGCATTTATCAATGCCGGTTATACCGATGAAGTGTTATTTACCAAAGGCACAACGGATAGCATTAATCTAGTCGCCGCGTCTTTTGGTAGAAAGTTTCTCGGTGCCGGAGACGAAGTCATCATCTCTGCTATGGAGCACCACTCGAACATCGTGCCATGGCAAATGACCTGTCAACAGAGTGGTGCGATACTCAAGGTTATTCCGATCAATAAGCAGGGTGAATTGCTGATGGACGAATTTGCATCCATGCTTAACGAGCGCACTAAATTGATTGCGGTAGTTCATGTCTCAAATTCTCTGGGCACGATCAACCCGATTGAGCAAATCATCAAACTGGCACATCAACGGCATATACCGGTCTTGCTGGATGGCGCACAGACAGTGCCGCATCTGCGCATTGATGTGCAAGCGTTAGACGTGGATTTCTTTGCCTTTTCCGGTCATAAATTGTTTGGGCCGACCGGCGTGGGAGTGTTGTACGGCAAACAAGCGCTGCTAAATGACATGCCGCCCTATCAGGGCGGCGGCGACATGATTGAAAGAGTCACTTTTGCCAAAACCACCTACAATACCCTGCCACATAAATTTGAGGCAGGTACGCCCAACATTGCTGGTGGTATTGGTCTCGGTGCGGCGGTTGATTTTATATGCGGGTATGATGAACGGGAGATTGTCGCCCATGAGCAAGATATTCTTGACTATGCGACCAGAAAATTGAGCGCGATTGAGGGTGTCAATATCATAGGCACGGCGACCCATAAAGCCAGCGTCATCTCATTTCTGCTCAATGACACGCACCCTTTTGATGTCGGCACCATTCTGGATCAGTTGGGTATCGCGGTTCGCACTGGTCATCACTGCACCCAGCCATTGATGGATTTTTATGGCATTCCGGGCACTGTCAGAGCCTCATTTGCACTGTACAACAATCGTGCCGATGTTGATGCCCTGGTTGCTGGCGTACAACGTGCAGCCACAATGTTTTTGTAGGCGCGGTTTTTGACAGCAGAACAGGTAGCACAGATGGCAAGTATTAACGAAATTCAGGATGAAATTATTGAGGAGTTCGGTATTTTTGAGCAATGGATGGACAAGTATGAATATATCATTGACTTGGGCAAAAAAATGCCGTTGCTTGATGAGCAGTATAAACACAACCAATATCTTGTGCCCGGATGTCAAAGTCGGGTCTGGCTTCGCGCCGAGAGGCATGCCGATAACATCAGGCTGACTGCCGACAGTGATGCCATCATCACCAAAGGAATCATTGCGTTATTGATTCGTGTCTTATCGAATCAGCCAGCGCAACAGGTTCGTCAGGCAGATCTGTATTTCATTGACCGCATCGGACTCAAGCAACATCTTTCGCCAACACGTTCCAATGGTCTGGTCAATATGGTGGCTAAAATAAAGTCCAGTGCAAATAGTCTAACGTAATAAGCTGTTTCGGCAATGACCAAGACAAAAGCCAGACGCAAAAACCAGACACGAAAAGCGGATAAAGTCCCGCTGATGAGTAGTGACACGGGGTAAAACAAACTGAGATCTTTAGCACGGAAGATGATTTCGCTTTTAGGCCAGGCAAAAACGCACGGAATGAGGGAGTTTATGCTTATAAATGACCGATTGAGACCGATTTTACCAACAGTAGGCGCTTTTAGGCGACGTAGCATGCAGGTGAAATGGCTTTCGTGCAAAGCTCTCAAACTGTTAGCAACAAATAGAAATGCCCGCTTACAAACCGCTAACAGTAGCCAATTTATTCAGTATCTGCTAGCATCAAACACTAAATACAAAAGGGGCTGTCCTAGATAACACTGAAAGAGTGCTATCATGGGATCAATGAGAAAGAGTCGTTTAAGCCGTTATAAACAAGGTCGTCTTATCGAGCATTTTGTGTCGGGTTCAACCGCCCGCACGGCAGCGTTGCTGGTTGGGATCAACAAGTCCACATCGGCGTATTTTTATCACCGGTTGCGCGAGATTATCGCATATGAGCTTGAACAAGAAAGCCATGAGGTTTTTGACGGGGAGATTGAAGTCGATGAAAGTTATTTTGGCGGTGGTCGCAAAGGCAAACGAGGTCGGGGAGCGGCGGGGAAAATCCCGGTGTTTGGCTTACTCAAACGGGGCGGGAGGGTTTACACCAAGATTATCCCGGATGCCTGTTCAGCAACCTTGATGCCAATTATTGAGCGTAAAGTGGTTCCGGACAGCATCGTTTATTCCGACTGTTGGAGCGGTTATAATGTGCTGGACGTGAGCGATTTCAAGCACCACCGCATCAACCATTCCCAACGCTTCGCGGAGCAGGGGAATCACATCAACGGCATTGAGAACTTTTGGAGTCAGGCGAAGCGTCATATGCACAAATTCAACGGTGTTCCCAAGGCGCATTTTGGGCTGTTTTTGAAGGAGTGCGAGTGGCGTTTTAACAACAGCGACCCAATATCTCAATTATTTCAATTAAAACAATGGGTTGGAGTTCATTTAAACTAGTTATCTAGGACAGCCCCATAATTTATTCCTGTCCATCAGTGGCGTACTGCTGCGGGATGTGCATATACCCATAGAGTTTGCGGACGACAGAGCCGTTTTTGCTCTCTACCAAGCCATTGTCGTTGCTGTGCCGAGGCCGTGATTTGGTGAACTCAATGCGCAGTTTATCCAGCAGATTAGCAACGCTATAGTTGATGTATTCGCCGCCGTTGTCCGCATGAAAGCTTTTGATCTTGAAGGGATATGCGGCCAATATCCGTTCCAGGGCTGGCCGCATAAACGCCTCGCTAATACGTTCCAGCGTGACGATAATCTGGAATTGCGTGACCTCATCCACGGCGTTGATGTGGTAGACCCCTTTGCGCTTATCCTGATTGCCTTGATGGACAGAATCAATGCGGATATAGCCCGGTTGATTATTGGGACAGGGTTTGCGGCGCTGACCAATGGGGGCGACTTTGGGGCGTGTCTTGGTCAGGACGCAGCGCTGCCGGCGATAGGTTTTGGCGGCTCGCAGGTTGTACAGATGGGACACTGAGATGCCCGCCAGGCGCTGGTACTCGGCTTGGCCAAAGCGCTGGTAAGCGCGTTCACACAGCTTTTTGAGGACCGCCCCGCTGGGTTGGCCATGCCGCTCATCCATACTCGCCAACAGGCGACTATCGGCCTGGGTGTAGATGCGCCTGAAGCCATTACCGCGCGCTGGTTTCACTGACAGGGCGCCGGTTTTGACGTATTGCCGTATCAGGCGCTTGGTTTGAGCCAGGGAGTAGCCAGTGACCTTCATCAGATATCGGGTCATGGTTCCCCGGTCGGCTTTACCGAGCAGCCCGTAACGATGCCTCACCAGGGTCTTTTGTACCCACCGATAGCGCTCTCGCTTACCGGTGGCCACGTTGAAAGCCACGGCCTGGGTACCCTCGAGGAATTGCCTAATGGCGTCCAGGGCGTCCAGGGTGTTTAGTTGCGCTAATCTCATGATCGTTTTCATCCGCTGATCATGAGCGACTTCAAGGGCTATTTCAGGCTCATTTTATAGTGGAATCCGCTTTCTGCTTATTCCTCACTCTTCAAGCTCATTTTATATTGGAGAAGACTGTTGGGTTGATTACGACAGCGTCAAGTTTAGCTTGGTTTAACTCGGACATTTAAGGGTTAGGCAACTCATAAACAGGTCTTTCCTGTTTTTCCTCATGTAGGGACGCACTTTTTCTACTAACGTGCGCAGTTTGGCTTGGCGGTTGTCGGGGTTAGGATGGGTACTTAAAAACTGTGGTAATTTTTGGCTACCTAGTTCGCCCATTTTTTCCCATAACGTAATTGCTGCTTCAGGATCGTAGCCAGCTTTTGCCGCCAATTCAATGCCGATTTGGTCGGCTTCTGTCTCCATGGAGCGACTATTAGGCAAAGTCAACGTTAGCGCGGCGGCTAACGACATGCCCGTCAGTACAAGTTCTTTATTACCAGACGCCGCCACGGTTGCTATGATACCGATTTGAGTGGTAGTCTCGATCGACATTTTTTCCGCACTGTGTTTGGCTAATGCGTGGGAAATCTCATGACCAATCACCTGTGCTAGCTCATCGTCAGTAGGAGATAATTTTTCAATTAATCCAGTGTAGAGGCTCATTTTTCCACCTGCCATTGCCCAAGCATTCACTGTTTCGGGTTCGTCTATGATAATAACTTCCCAGTCCCAATCTTCGGTTTCAGGTCGTATCAACACTGCTTGGGCAATCAGTTTGCCAGTGATAGCACGTACTCGTTTTGCCAGTGCCCAATCAGTGCTTAGTTTTCCGTCTTCCTTAAACGCAAACAAGATTTCTTGGTATGCTTGTTTAGACGCCGAGATAGCCATTTCTTCAGGGAATAGCAAAAATTGAGAACGTCCAGTCGGGCTAGTTACACAACCAGAGAACACTAAAACCAGGAAGATAAGAAACGTTTTTTTATACATAATATCCAAAGCCAGCCGCTCAATATTCAAAACTAATTACCAGCACAGAAACTTGACTCCATGATTCCAATATAAGCAGTTATCTTACAGCTCTAGATAGAACAATAAGAACAACCCTATGGTCTCTAAACAACATAATAAAACTACTATTGTACACCAAAAGATTCTACTCATGTCCAGGTTCAGTGTTGTCCGGGTTCAGTACCTGTGAGACAAATCGGGCCGCCTGTACGAGTTTCTGATAATAGCTTATTGGTGTTTCCAAATCGACCCCATCATGGGGTCGATAATGATTGTAGTATTGTTGATAGTCCGCCAACGCTTTATTCACCGCAGCAACCGTCAAACTGCCCTCGTAAAACGGATAGAACTCATAACGCGTCGTGTTGTTGGCTCGCTCAACACAGCCATTCCATTTGGGCTTTCTGGGCGGTAGCACGAACAGGGGTATGCCCAGTGCCTGACAAGCCGATTCAAACTCATCCCTGAACTCGCTGCCGCCATCCACCTGAACAGAGATCAGAGCGTAAGGTAGCTGTGCGATCAGATAGTCAAGGAAACGCCTGGCATTGCGGCTGCTGGCGCTACTGTAGGTGCGCATGATGGTGGTGCCGGTGACCGGGCAGGTGGCTTTAAACTCTTTGAGAGCAAAGCCTTCGGTAAAGTTGACACTCATGTGGTCAATTTGCATTAGCTCGCCAGGCTGCTTGGCCTTCATGCCATAGCGCCAGCGCTTGGCGTGGTGCTTAAACTGACGACGACGTTTTGGCTTTATCTGTCCAAAGTAGAAGGCGACGGGCACAATGCGGTTCAGTCGGAGCAGCTTTTTCAGTATGCGGCCCACAGTACTGATGCTCAGCGTAAACCCGTGATCACGGCTCAGCACTTTCCAGATTTTGCGCTTACCCCACAAGGGAAAGCGTAACCTGAGGTGTTGAACTTGCTGCTCCTGCTGTTTTGACCATGAGGGCTTACGGACGCGTTGTGGACGGCAACTCAACGCCTCCAATCCAGTAAGACCCTGCTGTTGATAGCGTGATCGCCAACGGTAATAGGTGGCTTTAGACCAATCTATGGCCATTAAGCAGGTCGCACTTGAACAGCCTTCGGTCTTGAGCTGCTCGTAGAGTTCCAGCTTCTTTAAACGTTTGATAGCCTCTGCGCTAGAGGTATCATTAATGGGCCAACTCTTGTATGATTTTATTCGCAGGCTTTTGATCTGCATCGGGTAGTCTCCTGTATGGATTTAACAACTCACAGACTACCCGATTTTTACACTTTAAGAAGTCTCACTTCTATCTGAACCCAGACAAGTGTCAAGTGAAAGATTTCCAAATGCATAGCAACACATAACCGGGTCGACGATGATGCTGAAGATCAAAACCAAACATTCCAATGAATGCTATACTGGTTTTCCGTTTGTTTTCTGGTCAAGGGTGATTCGCTTCACTATGATGCGCAACGTTTGCAAAATATGAAGGCCATCCGGCTAACTGATTTTGGCGGCCCGGAGGCGATGGTCTTTGGTGATGCCGAAACTCCGCGTCCCGGTGCTGGGGAAATTCTCATCAAGGTGGTGGCGACCTCGGTGAATCGTCCTGATGTGATGCAGCGTGAGGGTCACTATCCGCCACCTTCAAGATGATGAGGCACTGCGCAGGGTGTTGGCTCGCCATCGTGCAGTCACTCTGCGCTGGCGTCTGTACGCCATGGCGGCGAAGGTGGTCAAAACGGGGCATCAGTTATTTGTCAAGCGACAAGGAAAACACCGAATACGACTGGAACGAGTGCCAATGGCACTGAAGGAGTTTGAGCCGCCGCCCATTTAACCCGTTACTGAACAAAAATGACGACTGACGCAGGATAGATCCGTCCAAAATGGCGAATTGAGCGCTGATTATGCGCAGAGCAACGGTTTTTGACTAAACCTCTCTGCGATATCTGCTGTCTTGCTCAGCTATAACACTTGAAAGAGGGATTCAGAGGCCCTTGAAGCGCTGGCGGTAGTCTAACTGGGGATTGGGGGGGTAAAATAAACTTGTGAAATTTTCTTACTAACAGTACCATTGCTGGTTCTGAAAAACAGGTCTAACCGGATACGATGATGCTTAAGGGTAGTTTAGTTGCGCTTATAACCCCGATGCAGGAGGATGACAGTGTTGACTATCCTGCACTGGAAAAATTGATTGATTTCCATGTCGAAAACCAGACCGATGGTATCGTTTCTGTCGGCACCAGTGGTGAGTCGGCGACACTGGATATTGATCAGCAAATTGAAGTCATTGGTAAGACGGTTGAAATGGCTGGCGGACGTATCCCTGTTATTGCAGGAAGCGGCGGCAATTCCACCTCAGAGGCAGTTGAACTGACCGAGCGCGCCGCACAACTGGATGTATCTGCCTGTTTGCTGGTGGTGCCTTACTATAATAAACCAACCCAGCATGGTTTATATCGGCATTTTCAATATATCGCCGAATCCGTTGATATTCCTCAAATTCTTTACAATGTGCCAGGACGAACCGCGTTGGATATGGATAATGATACCGTTATCGCTCTGTCCAAAATCCCCCATATCGTTGGCATTAAAGATGCCACAGGGGATGTCTCCAGAGCGGCTGAATTTGCCCGCTGTTGTGGAGAGGATTTTGTGCTGTACTCGGGCGATGATGCGACAACTTTGGCATTCATAGGCGAAGGCGGGCATGGTTGTATTTCGGTAACCGCAAATGTCGCCCCTAAACTGATGCACGACATGTGTCTGGCAGCGGTCGCTGGAGATATGGAACGTGCTACGCAATTGAATAATCAATTACAACCTTTGCATGTTGCATTGTTTCTGGAATCCAATCCCATACCTGCAAAATGGGCATTATACGAAATGGGCTATGTTCAGAAAGGGATACGCCTGCCACTGACCGAGTTTTCCGAGCAATATCGTGATCAACTGCGAGATGCTATGGCGCACGCCCAGGTTATTTGAACAATCGGTTGCCTTATCAGGGAGCGTTGAACCGTTTTGTGACCGATAACATAGTGATGGTATGATTAGCATCCCCGGGGGATCTGCGATTTCTGATTTTCGCAAGGAAAAGAGACTCATTCGTATCCAAAAAGTTATGCCGAATTGTCAGTCGGTTGCGGCAAGATTCGTTTATTTTGCTGATCTGGAACAGCCACTGGAGGAAGGTGCAGCGGATATTCTTGCACAACTGTTGAACGCCGACACGCTTACTTTTGCAACCACCCATGGTGCGGCAGAGCGCAACGCTACGGAAGCGGAGAATCTGCTACAAACATGCACGGTCATTCCCCGATTGGGTACCATTTCAGCTTGGGCAACCAAAGCAACGGATATTGTTCATCGCTGCGGGCTTGACCACATTAGACGCATAGAGCGCGGGGTTGATTGGCGCTTTTTCGGCTTTCGAGGCAATGCTTTGGATACCGAGCAGCGCTGTCTATACCGGCAAGCCGCCGACAGTGCGGCGTTAGCTGGGGTGATATACGATCCCATGACCGAATCCATTCTGGCAGATGCACGGGATGCCGAGCGACTGTTTACGACCGAGATGTCGGCACCGCTACGCATTATTGATCTGCTCAAGGGCGGGCGTGCTGCGTTACAAGAGGCCAATGATGAATTTGGCTTCGCCTTGAGTGATGAAGAGCAGCAATATTTGCTGCACCGCTTCAAACAATTGCGCAGGAATCCGACCGATGTGGAATTGATGATGTTTGCTCAGGTCAACTCGGAACATTGCCGCCACAAGATATTCAATGCGGACTGGCATATTGACGGCATAGCGCAACCGCAATCCTTGTTTGCGATGATTCAGCATAGCCATGCACAAAACCGTGCGGGAACACTGTCAGCCTATCACGACAATGCGGCGGTGCTTGAAGGGACAATGGCAGAACGTCTGGCGGCAGATGGCAACAGTCATTGCTATCATTTTCAGCGGGAAGCGGTGCATTTTACGGCCAAGGTTGAAACCCATAACCATCCAACGGCAATCTCACCTTTCTCGGGGGCATCGACAGGTTGCGGGGGCGAAATTCGGGATGAAGGTGCAACCGGACGTGGTGGCAAGCCGAAAGCCGGACTGGTCGGCTATTCGGTATCACATTTGCGACTTCCCGATTTACCCCAACCTTGGGAGGCAACGGAAAACAAGCCCGAACGCATTGCCAGCCCGCTACAAATTATGCTGGAAGCACCGATTGGCGCAGCCGCATTTAACAATGAATTTGGTCGTCCCAATATAACGGGCTATTTCAGAAGTTTTGAACAGGTTGAGTGGCAGTTCGAGCCGAATGGTCATATCCGCTACGGCTACCATAAGCCGATTATGCTGGCAGGGGGGCTGGGCAATATTCGTCCGCAGCACGTCAACAAACTGAATATTGCCGATAACACGCCGATTGTTGTGCTCGGTGGCCCGACCATGTTAATCGGACTGGGCGGTGGTGCTACTTCCAGTGTCGCTTCAGGTAGCTGTTCCGAGTCGCTGGATTTTGCCTCAGTGCAACGGGGTAATCCAGAAATGCAGAGACGCTGTCAGGAGGTTATTGATGCCTGTTGTGCTATGGGTGAAGACAATCCAATCTTGTCCATCCATGATGTCGGCGCTGGCGGATTGTGCAATGCGTTGCCAGAATTAGTACATGATTCGGCGCGTGGTGGGCATTTTGAATTACGCAACATACTGAATGACGAACCGGGGATGTCGCCGCTACAAATCTGGTGCAATGAATCTCAGGAACGCTACGTCATCGCCATTGATCGTGATAAGTATGCGGTGTTTGAGGCGATTTGTCAGCGCGAAAGATGTCTGTTTGCACAGGTCGGAATCGCCACCGAAAAAGACGACATTGTGTTAACTGATGCACTGTTTGCGGGCCAGGCTAATGTTGCTTCAGGAACGGTTGATTCGGGGATGACTGATTCGGGGACGACTGATTCGGGAGTGGCTGATTCAAGAGCGACAGCTTCAGGGGAGACTGAATCCGTGACGGCAAAACCGATTGATCTGCCCATGGCGGTTTTGTTTGGTTTGCCACCGAAGATGCAACGTAATGTCAGTAGCAAAAAGCCTGCTAAAACAAATCAATCCATCACCTTTAGCAACCTGAGCTCGAAACTAAAACTAGAGCAGGCGATGGAATGGGTGCTGGGATTTCCCAGCGTTGGCGACAAAACATTTTTAGTCACCATCGCTGACAGAAGTGTCTCGGGACTGGTTGCCCGCGATCAGATGGTCGGACCCTGGCAGGTTGCGGTGGCGGATGTCGGGGTAACGACTTCAGGATATAAAAGCATCACCGGCGAGGCTTTTGCCATTGGTGAACGCGCGCCCATTGCGGTGATCGATGCACCTGCCAGTGGCAGAATGGCATTGGCTGAAGCGATTACCAACATTGCGGCAGCCGCTATTGAACGTATTGAGCAGATAAAGCTGTCTGCAAACTGGATGGTGGCGGCGGCAGAAGAAGGTTGCGATGCCGATCTTTTCGCGACAGTAGAGTCAATCGCTTTGGATATTTGTCCGCAATTGGGTATTGCAATTCCGGTTGGTAAGGATTCAATGTCCATGAAAACGGTTTGGCAGGATACCGATGATAATAAACACAAGGTGGTCGCACCGTTATCGTTGATTGTCAGCAGTTTTGCGGCAGTAAGCGATGTTGGTAAAACCTTAACGCCAGTGCTTGAGGATACGGATGGGCAAACCGATCTTTGGTTGCTTGATCTGGGCAATGGCAAAAATCGACTCGGTGCCAGTGTGTTGGCGCAGGTGAGCAATCAGACCGGTGGTGAGGTAGCTGATTTAGAAGATGTACAAAAATTGAAACAGTTTTTCGCCTTGATTCAAGGCTTGAATGAACAACATTTAATACTAGCCTACCATGATCGCTCGGATGGCGGTTTGATGACGACACTGTGCGAAATGGCTTTCGCTTCAAGATGTGGTTTGTCGATTGATCTTAGCACCTTGTCTGGCAACGGTACGGACGATCATTTAGCGGTGTTGTTTAATGAAGAGCTTGGTGCCGTATTGCAAACCCGTCGCGCCGATAGAGTGCAGATAATGGATGCTGTCGCAAAAGCCGGTTTGAGCAAGCTGTTGCACGCAATAGGCAATCCTGAAACAGGTGAAAATATTGAAATTTACGCAAAGGGGGTGTTGATTTTTAAGAAGAGGCGTAGCCAATGCCAGCGTATCTGGTCGCAAACCACCTGGCAAATGCAGCGTATGCGTGATAATCCTGTTTGTGCGGATCAGGAATATCAGCGTATTGATGATATCGAGGATCCGGGGCTTTTCTGTGATTTAAGCTTTGAGCACGGTGAACAGGCGAGCGCACAAATCAAGGATACGGCATATATTTCGACAGAAGTTAAACCCAGAATTGCGATTCTCAGGGAGCAGGGGGTCAATGGGCAGTTAGAGATGGCAGCCGCCTTTCATTGTGTCGGGTTTGAGGCTGTTGACGTGACCATGACCGATCTGCTTCATGGGGCGACTCTGGCTGAGTTCAAGGGCATCGCCGCATGTGGTGGTTTTTCATTTGGTGATGTGCTGGGTGCTGGGGAGGGTTGGGGCAAATCGATATTGTTTAGTACGCGATTAAAAGACGAGTTTGAAAGATTTTTCAATCGCACCGATACGTTTGCACTGGGTGTTTGTAATGGCTGTCAAATGATGTCGTCAATAAAAAATTTAATTCCAGGGGCAACGCATTGGCCCCGATTTTTAGGCAACAGGTCCGAGCAATATGAAGCCCGTTTGGTCATGGTTGAAGTATGCTCAGAAAAATCCATTTTATTTAATGGCATGAAAGGTTCTAAATTTCCGGTATCAGTTGCCCATGCAGAGGGACGGGCTGATTTTGCGAGTGAGCAGGCGCTAACCACTATCAAGGCGCAGGAGCAGTTATGTTTACGTTTTGTTGATAACCGAGGTGAGCCGACCGCCACCTATCCTTACAATTCCAATGGATCAATACAGGGAATGACCGGATTCACCAATCACGATGGTCGTGCCACCATCATGATGCCCCACCCCGAACGTGTGTTCAGAACGCTATCGAATTCGTGGCATCCTGATGGCTGGGGCGAGTTTAGTCCGTGGATAAAAATTTTCCAAAATGCCCGCCAGTGGGTTGAGTAAGTGAGTCGGGTAAGCGAGTTGAGTAAGCGGTTAGCATAAAGAGACCTTTGCACGGAAGATGATTTCGCTTTTAGGCAAGGCAAAAACGCACGGAATGAGGGAGTTTATGCTTATAAATGACCGATTGAGTACGATTTTAACGCAGCATGCAGGTGAAATGGCTTTCGTGCAAAGGTCTCATAAAATATATTGGCAAGTGCCGCCTGCACCCAATTGATGTGAATTCAAGTCATAATGAGGGCTTGTGTTTGAGAAAAAACCGATTTAGCATGAAATTAGTGGCTAACGGATTTCTATATCGGGACTGGGGATGTGTATAATCCGGCGTATTGGGAACAAGATGTGACTCTCGCTACCGTGTGCTTTAATCAATTATAATTATTTGTTAAGAGGTTTGACATGACATCACAATCAATGCGTTTTCCTACGTTGGCTACCGTGCTGTGGCCTGAATACTCGTCCAAATCAAATTGGATAAGACAAGCTATACTGGCAGTGGTCGGGGTGGTGCTGTTGACTTTGTCGTCCAAAGTCAAGATTCCTTTTCATCCGGTACCCATGACCATGCAGACCTTTGCCGTGCTGACAATCGGCGTGGTTTATGGTGCGAGATTGGGTGTTTCTACGGTATTGCTTTATCTAGTAGCGGGTATTGGTGGGCTACCGGTCTTTGCCAGTGTTGGCGTTGGCCTCGCTGTTATAATGGGACCGACTGGTGGCTATTTGCTGGGCTTTGTGCTTGCCACAGCGACCACTGGTTACCTCGCAGAAAAAGGTTGGGACCGGAAGATAACCTTAACCTTTGCGGCGATGCTGATAGGCAACCTGATTATTTATATTCCCGGGCTGATTTGGTTGGCGAATGTGTTGGGCTGGGATAGACCGATTCTTGAATGGGGCTTGTATCCTTTTGTCTGGGGTGATCTGGCAAAAATCGTGCTGGGCATGCTGGTTATTCCGGCGGCATGGAAAGTGGTCAGAAAATTACACTAAAAACCGTATTCGTACTGGCGCATTTTAACGCATTTGAAACCGACCACCTATATGGAAAGTGGTCAGAAAATTACACTAAAAACCGTATTCGTACTGGCGCATTTTAACGCATTTGAAACCGACCACCTATATGGAAAGTGGTCAGGAAATCACACTAAAAACCATATTCGTACTGGCGCATTTTAACGCATTTGAAACCGACCACCTATATGGAAAGTGGTCAGGAAATCACACTAAAAACCGTATTCGTACTGGCGCATTTTAACGCATTTGAAACCGACCACCTATATGGAAAGTGGTCAGGAAATCACACTAAAAACCGTATTCGTACTGGCGCATTTTAACGCATTTGAAACCGACCACCTATATGGAAAGTGGTCAGGAAATCACACTGAAAACCGTATTTATACTGGAGCATTTTAACGCATTTGGAACCGATCACCTATTCCGTCGCAGAGCTGGGATTCGATAAGTCATGCGTTAGTCAAAATGCCGTGGAAGTCATCAAGGGTTTGCAGTCAGCAGGTTTCGACGGTTATTTGGTAGGGGGCTGTGTCAGAGATTTGTTGATGGGTAAAAAGCCCAAGGACTTTGATGTAACAACCGATGCCAGTCCCGAGCAGATTAAGAAAATGTTTGCTCGCACTAGGATAGTGGGACGGCGTTTTAAGATCGTGCATGTTAGTTTTGGTCGTGGGCGTGAGCGTGAAATAATTGAGGTGGCGACTTATCGCGCCGTGCCCGGTAGTGCAGGTAAAAACCGTGCTCGGAACAAAGGCACTCGCGGCACCGCTTCCCATAGTGGCAGAATTTTGGATGACAATGTTTATGGCACGATTGATGCTGATGTAATTCGGCGAGATTTCACGGTCAATGCCCTGTATTATGATCCCTGCAAGGAGACAGTGCTTGATTTTGTCGGCGGTATTGCCGATGCCCGAAGTAAAACATTAAAAATAATTGGCGATGTCAATCTCCGCTTTGCGGAAGATCCAGTGCGTATGATACGGGTCGTTCGCTTTCAGGCTAAGCTGGGCTTGCGTGCAGGAAAATCCATTGCCTCTGCGGTTGAAAGCAATGCGGCATTACTGACAGATATTCCGGCGGCGCGATTGTTTGAGGAAGTTTTGAAATTGTTTCACTATGCGGCGGCAGTAAAATCATGGTGGCAACTCAGCGAAACGCTGTTGCTTTATTATTTATTTCCGCAAACGGTGGAATGTATCAACGGCGAGGGCGGCAATACCTTTGAATCGCTGATTCTGAGCGCGCTTAATAATACCGACAAACGGGTTGAACAGAACAAGCCGGTTATTGCGGCATATTTATTTGCGGTGCTATTGTGGCAACCATTCAAAATCGAATATAAAAAGCTGATTGCACAGGCAATCAGTGCTAATGAGGCTTTCTGGATGGCCAGCGATTTGGTTTTTAAACGGCAGTCCAGGTCGGTGGCAGTGTCTTTGCGCGTAAAGGCACCGACGTGTGCAATATGGGAAATGCAATCTTTGCTGGAAAAAAGAGTCCCGCGCGCTGTCGAAAAATTACTCGAAAACAGGCGCTTTCGGGCGGCGTATGACTTCTTGCTATTGCGCCATGAAACAGGGGAGGTTGGTGAGGATATTGTGAATTGGTGGAGCAAAATTCAATATCTGGATTTTCAGCAACGTCAGCCAATGATTGATGCCTTGCCGAGTCATTCTAGCCGTAACAAAAACAAACCAAGCACTCCGCAAAACCCGCATCCGAAAAAACATCAGCAAACAAAGATTGCAAAAAACAAGATGGAGTCGAGATGAGCCAGTTCGCAATGGCGGATGTTCGCTAATTTCCAGTTGCCGTTATGGCACAATATTTTTCAATACATCCGCTCACCCCGCAGAAGCGGCTGATTCATCAAGCTGTCGAAATCATCCGCCATGGCGGGATAATCGCTTATCCAACGGATTCCAGCTATGCCCTGGGTTGTTCCATCGGTAATAAAGCCGCGATGAATCGCATCAGGAAAATCAGGCAAGCAGGCAATAATCATTACTTTACGCTGGTCTGTCAGGATTTGTCCGAGCTCAGTATTTATGCGAAGATTGACAATGACATCTATCGTTTGTTGAAACGCTTTACTCCGGGAGCATATACATTTATTCTTGCCGCCACCCGTGAAGTGCCAAGACGGCTACAAAATCCGAAGCGCCGCGCAATCGGTTTGCGGGTGCCAGATGCTGCCATCGCACAAGGCTTGCTCGGTGAGCTGAATGAGCCATTAATGAGCTCAACCTTGATTATGCCACGGGCAACATTGCCATTGAATGACGCTGAACAGATTCGGGAAATCCTTGAGCATGACGTTGATTTGGTTATTGATGGCGGGCCTTGCGATTTCCAGCCGACATCGGTGGTTGACCTGATTAGTGGCACAGCCAAGGTGCTTCGGGTCGGTAAAGGCGATGTCAGTGCTTTTGAATAAGAATAACAAGACAGCATAAATGGCACCTTACGAAACTCGGAAAACAACCCGTTTAACAATCGTTCATACCAGCATAAGCAGATGAAAAATAACAGAGTTTTATCAGGAATGCGCCCTACGGGACGGTTGCATCTTGGGCATTACCACGGTGTGCTGAAGAACTGGGTGCGAATGCAAAACGATTATGAATGTTTTTATTTTGTTGCCGATTGGCATGCGTTAACGACCCATTATGATACCCCGGCAACAATGAGCGAGCATGTCTGGGAAATGGTGATTGACTGGCTGGCAGCCGGCATTGATCCTGAACAGGCAACACTATTCATCCAGTCGAGAGTGCCGGAACACGCTGAGCTACATTTATTGCTGTCCATGGTTACCCCGCTGAGTTGGTTAGAACGGGTGCCGAGTTTCAAAGATCAGCAACAGAAAATCAGGCAGAAAGAGCTTGCCACCTATGGCTTTCTCGGCTACCCATTACTGCAGTCTGCGGATATTCTAATGTATCGGGCAGCGCATGTTCCGGTCGGAGAAGATCAGGTTCCCCATGTTGAATTGACGCGGGAAATTGCCCGCCGTTTTAATTACTTTTTTGGACGGGATGCTGATTTTGACAAAGTAATTGAGCAGGCGATACGGCAAATGGGAAACAAAGCGGCAAAATCATTGCAGCAGCTTAAACAGTTGTTTAGCGAAAAAGGTGATCGTGAAGCCTGTGCCCAGGCAAGGGCATTGATTCAGGAACAACAGAACATCAATCAGGAGCAAAAGCAGCAGTTGCTGGGGTTTCTGGAGGGGCGGGGCAAGTCCATCTTACCCGAGCCTAAGGCGTTGCTGACCGAAGCCGCGAAAATGCCCGGACTGGATGGGCAAAAAATGTCCAAATCCTATAACAATATCATTGCATTACGCGATGATCCGAAACGGGTTGAGCGATCAATTCGGGTGATGCCAACGGATCCGGCGCGGGTACGAATAAGCGATGCTGGCGATCCCGAGAAATGTCCGGTGTGGCAGTTGCATCGGGTTTATAGCGACAGCGAAACCCAACAATGGGTCGCCGACGGATGTCGTGCTGCCGCATTTGGTTGTCTTGAATGCAAAAAACCACTGGTTGAAAAAATATTGCAAGAACAGGAACAAATCCGCGAACGGGCATTGCCCTATGAATCTAACCCTGACAAAGTTAAGGAAGTGATTGAGCTGGGTTGTCAGCGCGCGCGCGCGGTGGCGCTGGAAACCATGGAGATTGTCAGGGAAGTGGTCGGCACCGTTTATAAATGAAACCAGAGTTCTGATTGTGAGCGAGACAAAAACCACATCCCAAAACCCAACAACAGATGAAGCGCAGGGCGATACGCTCGCCGATTCTGTATCGGCTAAAACGGTGCGCGACGACAGTCGCGATGTGCTGGTCAATGGTGAAGTATTTGAGAGCTGGCCACAGGATCTTTTCATTCCGCCTGATGCCTTGCAAGTGTTTCTGGACACATTCTGTGGCCCGCTGGATTTATTGTTGTATCTGATACGCAAACACAATCTCGATGTTCTGGATATTCCGGTGGCGCATATTACCCAACAGTATATGGAATACGTTGAGATGATGCGAAAATTTCGGATCGATCTGGCAGCGGAATATTTGGTAATGGCGGCGATGCTTGCCGAAATTAAATCGCGCTTGTTGTTGCCACGACCTGTCACTGCGGAAGACGATGATGATGAAGATCCGCGTGCTACGTTGGTACGGCGGTTGCAGGAATACGAACGCTTTAGTCAGGTAGCTATAACAATCAATAAAAAACCGCGATTAGAGCGCGAACTGTATCTGGTAACGGCAGAGTTTGAAGACCCGGCACCGCTGAAAATTGAATCACAGGCATCGCTAAACGATTTGGTGGTGGCGTTTCGCGCTGTTTTGGAACGCTCGGAGCTGAACAAGCGGCTTTCTTTGGGCAAAGAAAAATTGACAATGCGGGAAAAAATGACCCATATTCTCGATAAAATGCGTACTATCCGCTTTCTTCGGTTTGAAGACTTGTTTGATGCCGAGGAGGGCAAGTCGGGATTGGTGGTGAGTTTTATGGCTATTCTGGAATTAGTGCGAGATGATATGCTGGTCGTGTTGCAGAATGAGCCGTTTACACCTATTCACCTAAAAAGTATCGAAAAAAAAGCAGATGAGTAACGAACTTAAACATATTGTTGAAGCGGTTTTGATGGTGTCGGATACGCCATTGAGTGTGGTCAGGATTCAAGCTGCTTTTGCGGATAGTTCAGTCCCGGACACGGATACCATTAAAGCGGCGATTGCTGAATTACAGCAAGATTGTCAGGAACGTGCTGTTGAGCTCAAGAAAATCGGCAACGGTTACCGCTTCCAGACTAAAATCAAGTATGCAGAATGGATCAGAAAGCTACAAGCTGGCAGACCGCCAAAATTGTCGCGGGCATTGCTGGAAACGTTGGCAATTATTGCCTATCGGCAACCGGTTTCCCGTGGCGATATTGAGGATGTCAGAGGGGTTAGCGTGAGTGCAGAAATTATGCAGCGGTTGCTGGAGCGAGAATGGATTAAGCAGGTGGGTGTTCGGGATACCCCGGGCAGGCCCGCCATATTTGGTACTACGCCAGCATTTCTGGCATACTTTAATCTTGAGTCGCTGAGTGGATTGCCGGCTTTAATGGAACAACGTGAGTTGGGCGTCATTGCTGGCGAATTTGATGCCCCGTTACCGCCGGAGATATTAGCGGCGTTGGATACGACAAAGGAGACTGAAAAACAGCAAGATGTATTTAAGTTAAACGCGGCAGTTAGTCGACCAGAGCAACCTGATCAGGACAGCGCTGCAACGACAGATGCCAAAGTTATTCCGCTCGTTGAAAGGAAAAACGAAAGGACGGAGGTAATGGCGACTGCAATCGACATTGTCGAGCCTGATGCGAAAGTTTGATAGTGCGCCCGCCCCGCAGCGGTTACAGAAATACTTATCGGCTATCGGGGTTGCTTCCAGAAGAAAAGTTGACCAGTGGATTGGTCAGGGGAAAATAACGGTTGATGGGAAAGTGGCCGAGCTGGGCGACAAAGTAACACCCGGTTGTCAGATAAGCATAGCGGGCAGACCCTTAAAAGGTTATTCAAAACAACACGCAGCGGCAAAATTTGACCACAAACAACAGCATCAACAACGTATTATTCTGTATAACAAGCCGGAAGGAGAAATTTGTACGCGCTCGGATCCACAAAACCGACCGACCGTATTTCGCCGTCTGCCGATACTGAAAGGAGCGCGTTGGGTTGCCGTGGGTCGTTTGGATATCAATACCCGTGGGCTCATGCTGTTTACCAATGATGGTGATCTGGCTAATCATCTGATGCACCCGAAACTCGAATTGGAGCGAGAATATTTGTGCAGAGTATATGGGCAGGTTGATAATGAATCGCTTGAGCGATTAAAAGCCGGCATAAAAATTGACGGGCAGGTGATGCGTTTTTTGCAGGTCAGACAGCAACGGGGTGAGCGTAGTAATAGCTGGTATTCGGTTATCGTTAAGGAAGGTAAATATCGTGAAGTGCGGCGGATGTGGGAAGCGGTTGGTTGCAAACTCAGTCGATTGATGAGAATCCGCTATGGAAAAGTTGCGCTACCACGGGGCATTAAGTTAGGGGACTGGATTGAGCTGAGCGCGGATGTCATCAAAAAACTGGAGAAAAACGAGGCTAACGATAAAGTGGTTATACCCAAACCATTCAAGAAACACGGGCAACGTAGCCACAGACGATAGCCGTCCGAGAGACAGATTGGCGATAATGGCACTGATATTTGGAGAACGCTTAGGATATAATGAAGGGGCTGTCCTAGATAACACTGAAAGAGTGCTATCATGGGATCAATGAGAAAGAGTCGTTTAAGCCGTTATAAACAAGGTCGTCTTATCGAGCATTTTGTGTCGGGTTCAACCGCCCGCACGGCAGCATTGCTGGTTGGGATCAACAAGTCCACATCGGCGTATTTTTATCACCGGTTGCGCGAGATTATCGCATATGAGCTTGAACAAGAAAGCCATGAGGTTTTTGACGGGGAGATTGAAGTCGATGAAAGTTATTTTGGCGGTGGTCGCAAAGGCAAACGAGGTCGGGGAGCGGCGGGGAAAATTCCTGTGTTTGGCTTGCTCAAACGGGGCGGGAGGGTTTACACCAAGATTATCCCGGATGCCTGTTCAGCAACCTTGATGCCAATTATTGAGCGTAAAGTGGTTCCGGACAGCATCGTTTATTCCGACTGTTGGAGCGGTTATAATGTGCTGGACGTGAGCGATTTCAAGCACCACCGCATCAACCATTCCCAACGCTTCGCGGAGCAGGGGAATCACATCAACGGCATTGAGAACTTTTGGAGTCAGGCGAAGCGTCATATGCACAAATTCAACGGTGTTCCCAAGGCGCATTTTGGGCTGTTTTTGAAGGAGTGCGAGTGGCGTTTTAACAACAGCGACCCAATATCTCAATTATTTCAATTAAAACAATGGGTTGGAGTTCATTTAAACTAGTTATCTAGGACAGCCCCAATCGTAATTCGTAAAAAAGCACAAGATATGCCATTAAGAGACCTTTGTACGGAAGATGATTTCCGCTTTCAGGCCAGGCAAAAACGCACGGAATGAGGGAGTTTATGCTTATAAATGACTGATTGAGTACGATTTTACCAACAGTAGGCGCTTTTAGGTGACGCAACATGCAGGTGAAATGGCTTTCGTACAAAGGTCTCAACGTATAAAAAATAAATGATTACTGAATGATGCCAAAATTCCATAGCGTCTATGCAACAGAATATCAGGTGACAGAATGATGGAAGATACCATACACAAGCTAGAGCAACGTATAACAGATATGATTAGGTTGATTGAAAAGATGGGTCGGGACAACGAGATACTGCGAGCCGACCAACAAATGCTTCGACAGGAATTCAAATCATTGCAGGACAAAAACAAAATTGCCCGAAGCCGTGTCGAGAAAATTGTTGAGAAACTCAATTCGCTGGAAACCTGATTCAATCCATAGTCAGCACCAAACATTATCACATTTCCCACAATCGCCATATCACCATGCCAACAGAAACTTCACCCGCAAAAGCACAGAAACAAAGTGTCAAAGTCAGCATAATGCAACGGGAATTTACGGTGGCGTGTAACCGGGAAGAATCCAAAGGACTGATTGAAGCTGCCGCTTATCTCGACAAACAAATGCGCATGATTACCAAAGGTAGCCAGATTCTGAGCATTGATCGTTGTGCCATCATGGCAGGCTTAAACGTCACCTATGCACTGTTGCAACTGCAAAAAATGGTCGGTGAACAGGAAAAAATGGATGGCAAACTGCAATCACTGTATGAGCGGGTTGATAAAGTCGTGGCTGATATTCAGCCTGTGGCGTCCTGAGCGGACAAGCAGCCACATAACCGCCTGCCCGATGTCAACAAAGTGAGACCTTTGCACGAAAGCCATTTCACCTGCATGCTACGTTAAAATCGTACTCAATCGGTCATTTATAAGCATAAACTCCCTCATTCCGTGCGTTTTTGCCTTGCCTGAAAGCGAAATCATCTTCCGTGCAAAGGTCTCAAAGTAGTACTCAATAGGCTGTGTCTGTGTTAGACTCATTCCGGTATTACCTGCGGTGTTCGAGTTGATCTCTGAAACCCTTAGAACCTAACGTAGTGACTCGGGTGCTGTTATGAGCGACGGGCGTGTATGAGCACAGCCAAACGTAGGAGTTTTCTCATTGCCCCTACGCTGTTGTTATGAACGGCTGGCGTGAATCCCAAAGTTGTTCTTTGTACCCACTTGGACCCTATCGGTTCAAGGTAAAGCGAGCAAACGGCACTTGCGGGTAATACCTGTTTCCTCCCTCAGGTTGATTTTGTCCCCATCGCTTTTTGTTGCACTGTTTATGAATAGGTGATCTGGTCAACGAGATGTCGGCGCGAGGGTATGAGTAATAGTACGGCAATAGCATGGCCAATAACAACAAAGCGAACAATAAAGCGGCATTAAGAAAGATGATGCGCGAGCAGCGCAGAGCGCTCAGTAGCGACCAGCAAGTGGTGGCGGCGCAAGGCTTGCTGGCGCAGTTACAGACCATACCTGCTTTTTTGGCAGCGGCGAAAATCTCGATGTATCTGGTGAATGATGGTGAGATTGATCCGGCAGCGGTTATGCAATGGTGTTGGCAGCACGGGAAACAAGCGTATGTTCCGATTGTGGTTGAGCAAGCGCTGGGCAAAACCATCAATGGCACAGTCAATAAATATAATCGTACATTATTGTTTGCCCATATCAATGAACAGACCGTTTATGCGGAAAACCGCTTCGGTATCCGCGAGCCTGTAGTCGGGCGCGATCAACTCATTGCTGCACAGAGTCTGGATATGGTATTGATGCCGTTAGTCGCATTTGACCAAAAGGGTAATCGGATTGGCATGGGAGGTGGTTTTTATGATACGACTTTTGCGTTCCTGAAAGAAGCCACTACCAATAAAAAAGCAATGCACAAACCGCACTTAATCGGCATTGCCCATGAACTGCAGAAGGTGGAGGCTATTTCAGCCGAGCATTGGGATATTCCGCTAGCCCGTGTTGTTACTGACATAGATATATACAATGGGTGCGCTACAAACCCTGCAAACTGAAAAGATGATGAAATACTGGTTAATGAAAAATGAACCTGAGGCTTTTTCCATAGATGATCTGGCGGCAGTTGGTATTGAACCTTGGGACGGAATTCGGAATTATCAGGCGAGAAATTTTATGCGAGATGATATGTCGATAGGTGATCAGGCCTTCTTTTATCATTCCAGTTGCAAAGTTCCCGCGATTGTCGGACTGATGCAAATTGCCAGTGCCGCCTATACTGACCACACCGCATTTGATCCGAACGAACACTATTATGATCGGAAAAGCAAAGCGGATAATCCAACCTGGGTGATGGTTGATGTTGAGTTTGTTGGTAAACTGGAGCAGCCGATTACTCTACAGGAATTAAGGCAATATCCGCAATTATCGGGTATGCGCTTGTTGCAAAAAGGCAACCGACTATCCATAACTCCGGTTGCGCAGGCGCATTGGGATTTTATTCAGTCATTGATGTAAGCAGAATCTAATAATTTGGCACAGTGGTTATGACATTACTCAAAAAATTTATGCGGGTATCCATTCCTGTCTTATTCATTATTAACGTGGGCATAGTGGGTTTACTACTGCCTGAGGCTAATGCGAACACCAAAATCAAGAGCGAGAACAACCATATGATAAAAATGACGACATCCCTGGGTAGCATCAACATTGAGCTTTATCCTCAAGCGGCTCCAGAAACAGTAAAAAACTTCCTGAGTTATGTTGAGAAGCAACATTTTGATGGCTTGATATTTCATCGGGTGATTCCGGGGTTTATGATTCAAGGCGGTGGATTTACTCCGAATATGAGTCAGCGCGATACCCAGCCACAGATAAAAAACGAGGCCGACAATGGTTTGAAAAATACCGTGGGTACATTGGCGATGGCGCGTACCGCGGTGGTGGATTCTGCCACCTCACAGTTTTTTATTAACCTGGTGGATAACGCATTTCTCGATTTCACTGCGAAAACGCAACAGGGATGGGGCTATGCCGTGTTCGCCAAAGTCGTGGAGGGTATGGATGTTGTTGAACAAATTGCCAAGGTGGCCACTGGCAATGTTGGCGGCCATGCGAATGTGCCACTACAGCCGGTCGTTATCGAAAAAGTTGAAGTGCTTGTCCAATAGCTTGCCGACCCAGTAGATTGCAATGAACTGACAACAAATACGTGGCCGGTAAAATTTGCCCAGATAACACTGAGGACTAAAAATGTCAGACGATAAAACTTACCCTGTGGATAGTGGTATTGCCGAGAACGCTCATGTTACAAACGAACATTATCGGCGAATGTATCAGCGCTCTGTGGATGACCCGGAAGGATTTTGGGCAGAGCAGGCCAATGAGTTTGTGAGTTGGTATAAACCCTGGGACAAGGTGATGTCGGTTGATTTTCAACGGGCAGATATAAAATGGTTTGAAGGTGCCGAGCTGAATGTTTGCTATAACTGTGTTGATCGACATCTTCAAAATCGAGGGCAGCAAACGGCAATAATATGGGAAAGCGATAGTCCTGATACGGATAAATCAATTACCTATAATGAGTTGTTTGAATTAGTCAGTAAATTTGGCAATGTACTCAAATCCCGTGGTGTCAAAAAGGGTGATCGGGTATCCATTTATATGCCGATGATTCCGGAAGCGGCAGTGGCAATGCTCGCTTGCGCCCGTATTGGTGCGGTACACTCTGTGGTGTTTGGTGGGTTTTCACCCGATGCGTTGCGTGATCGTATCTTGGATTCTGATTGTCAGGTTGTCATTACCGCCGATGAAGGACGACGAGGTGGTAACAATGTACCGCTCAAGGAAAACGTGGAAAAAGCCTTGCAAAATTGCCCAAATGTGCATAGCACCATTGTCGTGCAACGCACCGGTAATCCGGTAACGGTGAATATGCAGCGGGATGTTTGGTATCACGAAGCGATGGCAGAGGCATCCACAGACTGTCCGCCCGAACGAATGGGTGCGGAAGATCCGCTGTTCATTCTCTACACTTCCGGTTCTACCGGTCAGCCTAAAGGCGTACTACACACCACTGGCGGTTACCAGTTATATGTTGCTATGACCCATAAGTATGTGTTTGATTATCAGCATGGCGAAACGTACTGGTGTACTGCCGATGTCGGCTGGGTGACCGGACACTCTTATATCGTGTACGGGCCACTGGCAAATGGTGCGATTACAATGATGTTTGAGGGCATTCCGACCTGGCCGGATGCCGGACGATTTTGGCAGATTATTGATAAGCATCAGGTCAATATCTTCTACACCGCACCGACAGCATTACGCGCTTTGATGGGGCAAGGCAACGATTTTGTCAGCCAAACCAGCCGTAGCAGTTTAAGAATCATCGGTAGCGTAGGCGAACCGATTAACCCCGAAGCATGGGAATGGTATTATCATGTTGTCGGCGATGGTCGTTGTCCAATAACAGACACTTGGTGGCAAACCGAGACTGGTGGCATTCTGATTACACCATTGCCGGGTGCGACTGCTCTTAAACCGGGTTCAGCAACCCTACCTTTCTTTGGTATTCAGCCGGCATTGATGGATGCTGACGGTAACGAGTTGAGCGGTGCGGTTTCGGGTAATCTGGTGATTAAACAATCGTGGCCCGGTCAAATGCGTACCATCTACGGCGATCACGAACGATTCATTGAAACCTATTTCAAGACCTATGCAGGTTACTACACCACCGGAGACGGTGCACGGCGTGATGCTGATGGCTATTACTGGATTACCGGACGGGTTGATGATGTCATCAACATATCCGGTCATCGTATGGGGACTGCCGAAGTGGAAAGTGCGCTGGTTTTGCATGAACAGGTCGCCGAAGCCGCTGTGGTCGGTTATCCCCATAACATCAAGGGGCAGGGAATTTATGCCTATGTTACCTTGATGGCAGGCACTGAACCCAGTGATGACTTGCATGCGCAATTGCTGGCACTGGTGAAAAAGGAAATCGGTGCCATTGCCAAACCCGATGTAATCCAGTGGGCATCCGCTCTGCCCAAGACGCGTTCGGGTAAAATCATGCGGCGTATCCTCAGAAAAATCGCCGCCAATGAACTGGACAATCTCGGGGACACCAGCACGCTGGCAGAGCCAGCAGTGGTTGAAGATTTGATTAGGAACCGCGTGTGAACCTAACCACAGGGATGTCTGCGGACATTCGCTCTTGTTGGGAGGCAACGCCGGTTACGCCAGTTGATTGCTGTTGCTAAATACAACATACGCAACTGATGGCTGTTGCCAGTTACGGGTGCGCTTATGAAAAAAATTGCCTGTATTTTGAAAGGTTATCCGCGTCTTTCTGAAACCTTTATCGCACAGGAAATTCACGCGCTGGAAAACGCTGGAGTGGATATTGTTATTTATTCGCTACGCCGTCCCGTTGATGCGCAGACGCACCCAATTCATAAAAAAATCCGGGCAAAGGTGCATTATCTGCCTGAATACCTTTACCAGCAACCGATACGGGTCATCAGCGCATTTATTGCTGCTTTGTTTGAGTTGAGGTTTTATCGCCTGTTTGCTTTGTTCGTTAAAGATCTGGCAAGGGATTTGAGTGCGAACCGTGTCCGCCGCTTCGGTCAGGCACTGGTGCTTGCCAGAGAACTGGACGCCGAGCGCGAGTGGTTGTACGCACATTTTTTGCATACGCCGGCATCGGTTGCCCGTTATGCCAGCCATCTGACCGATATACCCTGGAGTTGCTCAGCCCATGCAAAAGATATATGGACTTTAGCGCACTGGGAAATCACAGAAAAACTGTCCGCACTGCAATGGCTGGTAACCTGCACCCAATTCAATGCCGATTATTTACGGACGCTAATCAATCCCAAGCAGGATAATGTCAAAGCAAAAGTGTCCTTGCTTTACCACGGTCTGGATTTAACACGCTTTCCAGAACCGCGACAACATAGTCATGCCAACGGTGCGGATAAAGACAACGTGGTACAGCTTGTTTCTGTGGGGCGGGCGGTCAATAAAAAGGGCTATGATGTCCTGCTCAATGCTTTGAGCAAACTGTCGCAAACACTATGCTGGAATTTTACCCATATCGGTGGTGGGCCATTGCTGGACAGGCTCAAACAGCAGGCTTTGATGCTGGAAATTGGACATAAAATAACTTGGTTGGGTGCTGGCAGTTTTGAACGGGTGGTTGCTCAATATCGGCAATCTGATGTTTTTATATTAGCCTCACGCATTGATGCAGATGGCGATAGAGATGGCTTGCCCAATGTGTTAATGGAAGCGATGTCGCTGGCTTTACCTTGTATTGGCACTCGTATATCGGGGATTCCGGAAATAATCACAGATAGAGTCAATGGTATTTTGGTGGCAACCGAAGACACAGATTTGCTGGCACAAGCACTCACCGATTTAATACAATCACCGAAATTGCGTATGCAGCTTGGACAACAGGGTCGCCAAACCGTCTGCAAGCATTTTACGCTGGAGGCAAACATCGGGCAGTTAGTAGAGCGATTTAGATAGTTAAAAATATGCAACCACCCAACTCCTGCCTTGCCAAGATCAGTCTAAGGGTGGGATTTATTCATAAACAATCACGCTGTGGTCTCGCGATTACGGAGTTAAATCTGGCCCCTTCATAAAAGAAAATCACGGACACTCACAAAAAAGACGCTGGCACAGAGGTTCTCCATTTTTAATTCTCAATTTTCAATGCCTAATCCATCATCATAATGAAAGTTGGTTTCTACGCACCGTTAAAATCCGCCAACCATCCGCAGCCATCGGGTGACCGGGCAATGGCAAAATTACTGATTAAGGCACTAATCGAATCTGGATACGAGGTCGAAATTTTGTCTGAATTGAGAAGCTGGGAGGGTCAAGGCTGTCAACAGGCGCAACAGAGAATAATGTTGCTGGCGGCGCAGGAGGTTGAGCGGTTGACGAATTATTATCAAACGCACCCGCGCCCCGAACTGATATTCGTTTACCATGTCTATCACAAGGCGGCGGACTGGATTGGTGTGGAGTTGGCTAACAGGTGGCAGGTACCCTACTTGATTGCTGAGGCTTCCGTTGCGCCGAAACAGCATCACGGACACTGGCATCTCGGTCACCAGCAAACCTTGAAATGTGTGCAACAAGCCGAAACCATCATCGCCTTAAATGCCGATGATGTGGACTGTCTCAAGCCACTGCTGAAATCTTCGGCGTCAATCACCTTGTTGCGTCCTTTTCTGGATGAACGCTCATTACCCGCGCCTGTTACGGCGTTGACCAAGTCGGCACTGAGAAAACAATTCGCCGAGCAGCACCAGCTTGACCTGAATAAAGTGTGGTTAATCACGGTGGCAATGATGCGTGAAGGTGATAAATCCACTTCGTATCAACAACTGACTGATACCTTGAATCAGCTTGACACCAACTTATGGCAACTGCTGGTCATCGGTGATGGCAAAGCGTCCTCGCGCATACAGGCATTCTTTAGCGGGGTGGCTACAAATTGTTTATTTATCGGAAAACTTAATGCCGAAGCTATTGCACCATGGCTTGCAAGTGCTGATATTTTTGTCTGGCCGGCAGTCAATGAAGCATACGGTTTGGCGTTGCTGGAAGCCGTTGCCGCCGGATTGCCAGCAGTGGTGCAAAATTATGGTGGGGTGTCGAGCATTGTCGAACACAATAAAAGTGGTTATGTTACCAATCCGAATAATCGACACCAGTTCACGTGCGCTTTAAGAAAACTGATTGGTGATGAGAGCTTGCGTCAAAGTATGGCGGCTGCGGCAACGAGTAAGTTTATCACCGAACACCGTTACCATAGTGCTGTCAGTAAAATTAAAATCATCTGCGACACTGCGCTCGCCAATGCTGTCAACAATACGGTCTAATCATGCAAATCCTGTTTTTACGACACGGTATCACCGCCTGGAATGTGCAGAAGAAACTGCAAGGCAGAAGCGATATTGCCCTGGCAGAGGCTGGGAAGACGCAGGTTTTAAGCTGGCATATACCCACAGATATAGTGCAGTGGTATGTCAGCCCGCTACTACGTGCCCGACAGACCTCCGAACTGCTGGGTTTGAATCCTGTTCTGATTTGTTCTGATCTCATCGAAATGGACTGGGGCAACTGGGAGGGTCAATCACTGGATGCCTTACGCAAAGCAGACCGCCGCACAACCAGCGCGGTAACGATGCTGGAAAATGAAGGCAAAGGACTGGATATGTTGCCAGAAAACGGTGAATCGCCCCGTCAGGTACGTCAACGCTTACATCAATGGATGATGTCGTTACCCGAGCAACGCTATATTGGTGTCATCACCCATAAAGGCGTGATACGAGCAGCCATAAGCCTTGCCACAGGTTGGGACATGACCAGTAAGCACCGTATAAAAGTCCGCAATGACCGCGGCTATCTGTTTAGCTGGACAGCAGGCAAGCTGAAATTCAAACAGGAAATAGGGCTGTTGTGAATTACGGGGTTAGGAATTGTGAATTACGAATTATGAGTTACGGATTAGGGATGCCCAATCCATTGCTGTTTAATAAATGTCGCCAGCCAGTCGGCACCATTGAGTGCGATGTGTGGCGGCGTTGGGGAAGTGGAATTCTCGCAGTCCGTAATCGCCTTCAACAGTGTTGATTCGCTTAGGTTGTTCTCGGTCAGTAAGGTAACGATGCCACTTTCTGCAAACGCGCTGGCGCGAATCAGTTGCTCCTGTTCCGCTTCACCCTGAAATGGAACAATGAGCGCAGGCGTGCGGGTAAGCAATATATCCATCATCGTGTTATAGCCGCCTTGAGAGACAGAAACCGAGCATTGACAGAGTAAATCAATAAAATCATTGCGATTGCGCTCGACTTTTAAGTGCTCTGATTGCTGTGCCTGAATATCACGAAAATCCTCTTCAGATAAATTATTGCCAACCAAGATATGCCAGTCATAGCCCTGAGCGCGAGTCAATTTTGACGCACTGATGACGGTTTGATATAACGTCTTGCCGACTGCACCGCCACCCGCGGATACCAGAATACTTTTTATCCTGCGTCTGCCTTTTATGGCATGAGTCAACGCTTTGGTCAGTGGTCTGGTCACATAACCGGTATAAACAAACTTATCGTTAAAACGCTTGGCAGCGGGGAAGGTTTGCTCAAATTCGATAAAATTTTTGTCGCCGTGAACAAAAACCGTGTCAAAATATCGCTCCAATAGCACCAATGTTTCCTCGATGCGGTCGGGGTTGGATTTGGGTTGAATGACATCTCTGACCGAACAGGCAACCACAGGTCGGGATGGTTTCTGCTGTTTTATCGCTTGTAACAAGGGCAATAACTCAAACCGCATTTGTCGGCGACCAAAAGGATAAGTTTCTATCAAGACGAAATCGGGCATCGCCTCAGTCAATGCCCGAATAAGTATGTTGGTGCGAATGCGTTTGTAATCGGCAGTGACGCGGTTACCATATTCATCAAACAAATCGGTAAATGCTGCATCGGTTTTTATAGCGGGTAATGGAATAAAATGCACCTTGCCAAAATCCACTAGAGATTCAGTAACCCCTCCACTAACAACTGTCACCTCAAAGCCACTATCCAGCAACGCTTGGGTAATCAAAGCGGTGCGATGTAAATGCCCGGTGCCCAGTAAATGCTGGACATAAACGAATATATTTTTCAGCATCTAATGACAGAGCATCTGAGTGCTACGCCGTTTTTCAAGAGACTGCTCATGCAATTGACTTAGCCATTGTTTTTTGAGAGACGCTTCAGGTAACCAGCTCAGCGACTCGCTGATTTATGTTCTCCAGACCGTTTAATAATTCCCCCGCGCCGGAGCTTGATGGTAGCGGTTGATGAGGTAGGAATTTTAGCGCATCAACCATCAGTTGCGTGTTGTCAGCATATTCACCTTTCAACATTGAAACCAGACCTTGAGCGGCCGCATAATCAGCACGAATGCGTTGCTCCAGTCGGGGGGTTTCTCGGGGAACCAGAATCGCTCTTTTATTGAAGGACAGAATTTCACAAAAAGTATTATAGCCACCCATCGCCACAATGCCCGTGGCATTCGCCATCAGCACTTCCATAGAACGGTCAAAGGTTATGGCGTTCAAGCGTGGGATATTGCGAATTCGTGTCTTAAACTGACGTTGTGCTAATTTGGACATAAAAGGGCCAAGAATAATGAGTGCCGACAACAATTCATTTGCGGCTACTTCGTAGGCGCGAATAACCCAGTCCACCATCATCTCACCATCCCCGCCACCGCCTGTGGTCATCAACAAATAGGGCTTGTTTCTATACTCTCGGAGCAGGTAGCTATCCGCCGGAAGTTGTCGTTGCAGATAGCCCAAATAGCGCATTTTCTTACGTGTCAATTCGGGTAACTCAATGCCCTGAATAGGATTCGCTATGGCTTCACTGCCATAAACCCAAACGTCGTCATACAGTTTGTCCAAAGCAGGCACGACCTGTTTGCGCGCCCATTCCACCTGCAAGGCTTCCGAGTCATCCATAACATCACGCAACCCCAGCACATTGATGGTACCACGCAGTTTCATCAGCTTGAGGGTTTGCGCGACCTCGCCACGTAACCCCAATGGTTCCTTATCAACTAAGAATATATCAGGGGCATAAATTTCTGCGGTATGCTGAATGATGGAAGCGCGTATCGCCAGTGTTTGATTGATATCAACATGTAGCTCCAAGGAAGTGTAATCACCATTTCGTAATTTGACAACGCCCGGAATACAAATAAAATCAACCCGCGCCTTGAAATCAAATTGACCGATAATCGGCGAACCGGAAAGAATCAAGACCGACATGCCCTTATAGGCATCGACCAGCGAATGTGCAATCGCCCGGCATCGCCGCAAATGCCCCAAACCAAAACTATCATGACTATACATTAAAACTTTCGCATTCTGTAACCGCTCTAGTGGTTGTGCCATAGTATTATGAGTGTAAATTAGTGGGTAAAATTGTCGGGTAACTGTAACTGATTAGCGATAATAAAACAGAATATTAAAACACCATCTACCAAACACTTCGCGAACGATGCCAATAAAAAAGACGGGGCTGTCCTAGTTAACACTTAAAGAGTACTATCTTGGGATCAATGAGAAAGAGTCGTTTAAGCCGTTACAAACAAGGTCGTTTTATCGAGCATTTTGTGTCGGGTTCAACAGCCCGAACAGCGGCATCAATGGTTGGTGTCAACAAGTCTAGAGGTTTTTGACGGAGAAATTGAAGTGGATGAAAGTTATTTTGAGACCTTTGCACGGAAGATGATTTCGCTTTCAGGCAAGGCAAAAACGCACGGAATGAGGGAGTTTATGCTTATAAATGACCGATTGAGTACGATTTTAACGCAGCATGCGGGTGAAATGGCTTTCGTGCAAAGGTCTCATTTTGGTGGTCGTTGCAAAGGCCAACGAGGGCGCGGTGCTGCAGGTAAAATCCCTGTATTTGGCTTGTTAAAGCGAGGTGGCAAGGTCTATACGAAGGTTATGTCCGATGCTTCTGTAGCGACCCTGCCCCGATTATTGAGCGTAAGTTCATCCCTGACAGTATTGTTTATTCTGACTGCTGGAGAGGTTATAATATGCTGGATGCTATTGATTTCAAGCACCATCGCATCAACCATTCCAAACGCTTTGTCAACCAGCGGAATCACATCAACGGTATCGAGAATTTTTGGAACCGGGCAAAGCGTCATAATGCACAAATTCAACGGTGTGCCCAAGGCACATTTTGGGCTATATTTGAAGGAATGTGAGTGGCGTTTTAACAACAGCGATCCAACATCTCAATTATTGCAATTAAGACAATGGGTTAAAGCGTATTTAAACGAATTATCTAGGACAGCCCCTTGTTTTTTAACTATCTGATACCCACTGATAAGGGTTTTTAAGTGCCCTGGCTTTTGGGCTTAAAGACATCCTGATTCAATTCGTGACCGGGTGTACTTAAAGCGCGGTTTTTCAGGGAAACCATAGCCACATCACTATTTCTTCCGTTATTGGGGACAGATGACTGCCCCCGCAACACAGAGGCACTTGCTGAAAATGACTGTTTTATTCAATTTCAAACTGATTCCTTTTCTAGCGGGAGCATCTGTAAAACCAGACAGCCGGTTGACAAACAATCGTGGATTGCTTACAACTTCGTCCCTGCTCTTTATTAACATCTGAACCATACGGACTTTAGGATAGTAAACTCGGAGAACTAAAATCATGTTGGAAAAGTTTGAAGCTTCAGCGCAAGACCCGATTATCAAGCTACTCGGAATGTATCGAGACGATCCCAGACCTGAAAAAATAGATGTCGGTGTCGGCGTTTTCAAGGATGCGAATGGGCAAACGCCCATTATGGAAGCGGTCAAAACAGCGGAACAACAATTATTTGAAATACAAACGACTAAGGCTTATGTCGGGCTCGCTGGTGATGAGCAGTTCAATAGCCAGATTGCCGATCTGGTGTTTGGGCAATCCGCTGCACGCAATCGGGTGCGGGCAGTGCAAACACCCGGTGGATGTGGTGCGCTTAGACTGTTGTCCGATATGCTGTTTCGGGTCGCGAGTAACAGCACGGTTTGGGTCAGCGATCCAACCTGGGGCAACCACTATCCGATATTTCGCCAGAGCGGATTTAACGTGGTGTCCTACCCCTATCTTGACCGAGAAAGCAAAACCGTTGATGTTGATGCCTTGATGGAAAAGTTATCCCGCCTCGCTCAAAACGACATTGTTGTCTTACACGGTTGTTGCCATAACCCATCAGGTGCGGAACTCAGCCCGCAGGCATGGGATGAAATTGCCCGACTCAGTGCAAAAAATGGATTCCTACCTTATGTTGATTTGGCGTACCAAGGGTTTGGGGACTCGTTGCAGGGCGATGCCTATGGCGTAAGAGCGTTGGCAGCAACGGTTGAATCTATGGTGGTTGCCAGCTCCTGCTCGAAAAACTTTGGACTTTATCGGGAGCGGGTAGGTTGTGCGATGTTGCTGGGTAGCACCCCGGCAATATCAGACATTGCCCGAAATAACATTCTCAGTGTTGGTCGTAGTTCCTATTCTATGCCGCCTGACCACGGTGCTGCCATTGTCGCGCGGATTCTGGCTGATAGCACATTGCGTCAATCATGGGAAGCCCAGCTTACTGATATGCGTGTGCGGATGTTGTCCATCCGGAAAAAGTTAAGTGCGCTGTTACGAGAAAAATCCGCTTCCGATAAATGGGATTTCATTGCCGACCATCGAGGTATGTTTTCACTGCTCGTCCTCGATGATCAACAGGTTGATCGTCTGCGCGATGATTATGCGGTTTATGCGGTAGCGGGCGGACGTATCAACATTGCCGGAATCAAAGATGATGAGCAGTTGCAACAATTTGCTAATGCGCTGGTGGCAGTCACCGCCTAGCCCTTTTTGATTTGCTAATGCGCTGGTGGCAGTCACCGCCTAGCCCTTTTTGATTTGCTAATGCGCTGGTGGCAGTCGCCACCTAGCCCTTTTTGATTTGCTAATGCGCTGGTGGTAGTCGCCACCTAGCCTTTTTCGTTGTCAGTACGAACACGAAAAACGCGAATAACACGGAAATGCGTGTTATTCAATTTTTTTATGCGCTAACTTTAGCGTAGTTAATCAGCCGATATGGGAGTGAATGGTGCCGGAAAGAGGAGTCGAACCTCCGACCTACTGATTACGAATCAGTTGCTCTACCAACTGAGCTATTCCGGCATTTTTCGCAATATTTCGGATAATGATGCAGGAGTGCATTATAAGAGCGACAACCGTTTTGGTCTATGTAGAATTGATGTAAATTAGTTGATATATGTACTCGGACATAAAAAATGACTGAATTTGGCGCACTAAATACGCAGGATTTTCAAACTACACTCTACCCGCAGCTTAATCACAGGCTTAAATCAACACCTTGGAACAGTAGCGCATCTGAGGCACATGGTCTGCTCACTGGTTTGGTCTGTCGTGGCATCACTGCTCGGGAGATCGTCAACAAAATGTATTTGTTGAAAATTTCCGATACTGAAGATGTTGCTGTGCTGACAGCACTATTTGATTTAATTCTGCGTGATCTGCAATCCGATGAACTGACATTTAATATCTTGTTACCCGATGATCAGGCGGGCACGATTCAAAAGGCGGATGAGATTTCTAATTGGTGCACCGGTTATTTACAGGGCTTTTACCATGACGGCGAAACCGCAATTCGTGAAAGCAGTGCGACCGTGCAGGAACTGATTCAGGATATATTTGACATCACCCGAGTAGCACTTGAGTATGTTGAAGAAGAGAGTGATGACGATCAGAAATCATTGGTTGAAATAGAAGAATATTTGCGCGTGGCTATTCCCGTAATTTATGATGAAGTCGCCGACAAGCGTTCAGATTCAACCGCGCCAGGCAGTGCAAACCATTGATAACACATATACTATGACCACCAACATTTACCAACGCCGCCGTCAGGATTTGATGCACTTTATCGTTGACGGCATTGCCATTATCACCACCGCACCCCATCAAACGCGCAACGGTGACGTGCTTTTTCAATTTCGCCCGGACAGTGATTTTTATTATCTGACCGGTTTCCCCGAACCCGATGCGATAGCTGTGTTCATCGCAGAGCGGGCGGAAGGCGAGTTTTTGTTATTTTGTCGGGAAAAAGATTCGACTAAAGAGCTGTGGGATGGTCGTCGTATTGGGCTTGAACAAGCGGTCTCCGAATATGGTGCAGATCAGGCCTTTCCTGTCAGCCAACTGGCGCAGAAACTGCCGGAATTACTGAACAATCATGATAAGGTGTACACCATGATGGGGCGTTACCCTGATTTTGACTGTGAATTATTGAGCTGCATCAATACCGTGCGCGGTGGTCGCCGTTCTGGTGATCATGCTCCGAGTGAATACATTGATTTGCGGCATATCCTCCACGAAATGCGTATTATCAAGCACAAAGATGAAGTTAATATCATGCGTAGCGCAGCAAGACTGTCCGCAGCCGCCCACAAACGCGCCATGCAAGTTACCCGCCCGGGCAAATTTGAATATCAGGTGCAGGCAGAAATAGAGTGTGCGTTTCGTCTTGGTGGTAGCCAGTATAATGCCTATCCGTCTATCGTTGCTGGTGGCGCTAATGCCTGTATTCTTCATTATGTAGCGAACAATTGTCCGTTGCACGATGGCGATTTATTGTTGATTGATGCTGGTGCGGAGGTGGATTGCTATGCCGCAGACATCACTCGGACTTTCCCGGTCAATGGCAAATACAGTGCCGAACAAAAAGCGTTATACGACATTGTGCTTGTCGCACAAAAAGCGGCCATCAATGCGGTTAAACCTAATAACCGTGTAGTTGCCTATCATGAAGCAGCCATTCGCGTGCTGACCGAGGGGCTGGTTGATATTGGACTGTTGCATGGAGAGATTAACGAGCTCATTGAAACCGAGGCATATCAACCCTTTTATATGCATCGAACCGGACATTGGCTAGGGATGGATGTGCACGATGTCGGCGATTACAAACTGGATGAACAATGGCGTATCTTGGAAGCAGGGATGATGCTAACTGTTGAACCCGGACTGTATATTGCGGCTAACAGCGATGTTGATCCTAAATGGCATAACATCGGTATACGCATTGAAGACGATGTTTATGTTACCCGACATGGCAACGAAATACTTTCCAAAGATGCACCTAAAGAAACCCGTGACATAGAAGCCTTGATGGCGGGGTGATGGCAGCATAATGATAGTGGCAAAGCATTCTGGCAACCACACCGAAGCCGTTGATGAGACGGACATCATCATCATCGGCGGTGGTTTGGTGGGAGCCAGCCTTGCGGTTGCTCTTAAACCGAGCGGCAGGAATGTGTTGCTGGTTGAATCGGTTCATCCTCAGTCTGACCGGCAACCGAGTTATGATGAACGTACTGTGGCACTGACCCACAGCGCAAAACTGATTTTCAGTGCGATGGGTGTCTGGGAAAATATCCAAGCTATTCAAGCACAGCCTATTTTAGATATTCATATATCAAATCGCGGTCATTTTGGACAAACTCATCTGTCCCATAAAGATGCCCGAACCGATGCATTAGGTTATGTCGTGCCGACCAGAGTGCTAGGAAAAGTCTTGTGGGCGCAATTAACCCGACATCGAAATACTCGTATTGCCTGCCCTGCACATGCAAAAAATTTGCAACAACACCCCGATTTTTGTTCGCTGGAAATCATCCATGCTGGCACCAGCAAACGCATCAATGCAAAGCTGGTGGTTGTGGCAGATGGTGGCAGATCATCGCTTACGCAACAATGGCAGGACAAGACACAAACCGACACCCAAACCCGTACTCAAACCATCGACTACGCACAATCTGCCGTGTTATGTCTGGTTACCACAGATCGACCGCATAATGGACGCGCATACGAACGCTTTACCGTTGAGGGACCGCTGGCATTGTTACCCGCAAGTAGTGATGCCGATAGGGGCAAACACCGCTATGCTGTGGTGTGGACTACCGCGCAATGTCATGTTGCATCACGGATGTCTTTAGCCGATGATGAGTTTGTTGCCTCCCTACAAGACAGCTTCGGTGATCGTGCCGGAAACTTCAGCAATCCCTCACCGCGCACTGATTATCCGCTCCAACGCGCAACCTTATCCAACCCAGCCAGCGGACGGGTTATCATTATCGGTAACGCTGCCCATACCGTACATCCAGTGGCAGGACAAGGGTTTAATCTCGGCTTGCGCGATGTTGCCGAACTTGCTGAAATTATTTTTAATCTGGCAGATTCGGCAACAGCTTCAGCACCAGCAAAGTCAGAATTAGGTGGTACATCAATGATCAATGCCTATATGCAGTCGCGCCGGCGCGATACCGAGATGGTCAACAGATTCACGCATGCTTTAATTGAGGTTTTTTCCAACGACTCAAAAGCCTTGGGTTTTATCCGCAATGTTGGACTTAACGCTATGGAACATTGCCCGCCTGCCAGGCGGTTTTTATTAAAACGAACGATGGGACTTGCCGGCAGGCAATCGAAGTTGGCACTGGGCATTCCATTAGACGACTGCCATTAGGCGAGCAGATGATACGAACAGACTATGACCATCAATCAGCGACAAACTGCATCATCAAAAAACGAGACTGAACATGCCAAATAAATCTGCTCCCCAGTTTGATGTCAGTTTTGACGTGGTCATTATCGGTGCCGGAATGGTTGGCGCGACCGCAGCCTGCTTATTTGCCAAACAAGGTTTACGAGTCGGATTGCTTGACAGCCAGCATTTAGCCGAATGGGAAAACGACACAAGTTACCCTCGAGTCAGTGCCATCAACATCGCATCATTGCACATTTTTCAGGCATTAGGCGTGTGGCAGAGCATCTGCGACAAACGCATCAGTCGCTATGATGCCATGCAGGTCTGGGAGGAAAATAGTAATGCCGCCATTGCCTTTGATGCCCAGTCATTGGCTCAGCAACAACTCGGCTTCATCATCGAAAACAACGTCATCATCAGTAGCTTAAAGGAGAAACTGCGCCAAAACTACAATGTATCCATCATGGAGAATACGGTATTATCACAGCGACAAATCCATAAAGACAAATTGCTGTTGCTCACAAAAGACGGCAAATCACTTGAATGCAGCTTGTTGGTAGGTGCCGATGGTATACACTCAAAAGTCCGTCAAATATGTGACATTGATACCACTGTTTTCGATTATGAGCAGGATGCCATTATTACCCGCGTAACCACCGAAAAATCCCACCAGAAAACCGCCCGACAAAGTTTTGTGCCGAGCGGCACGGTAGCCATGTTGCCGTTACAAGACGGCAGATGTTCCGTAGTCTGGTCGTGCGATCGTGACCACGCCAATCATCTCATCAACTTATCCGCCGAGGCATTTTGTACCGCCTTATTCGACTATTTTGCGCAACATCTCGGGCGCATAACACAATGTGACGAAAGACTACGCTTCCCACTGCAACAATATCACGCCACCCACTATATTGCTAAATATACCGCATTGGCAGGGGATGCTGCTCATATAACGCACCCATTGGCAGGACTCGGTGCCAACATTGGATTTATGGATGTCGCTGCTCTCGCCGAAGTCGTTGAAACTGCCCGTGCCCGAGGACAAAATATCTCAAACCACACCGTCCTTCGCCGCTACGAACGCTGGCGTAAAGGCGAAAATTCGCTGGTATTAGCAATGATGAAAGGTTTCAAAACCATCTTTGAACAACCCCAGCAGCCCATAAAAGTCGCCAGACATTTCGGTATCAATTTAGCCGATCAGATTCCCTCATTAAAAACACAGCTCGCAAAATACGCTATGGGACTGTCTGGTGATTTGCCTAAAATTTGTCAATAAAGCCTGCGCATAAATTATATCTGCTTTTTGGTGTGGGCATAATATTTTTGGGGTGAAGGCAGAAGCAATGTAACGGCAATTTTCGGCTTGAGCTATGTCCGTCAAATCAGCAAAGCAAATAATGAAATGACAATTAGAGACGCACCCATAGACAAAACAGACCATTAGTGATCAATGAACAATTTAATCTAAATTGCTCCTAAAATGGATGCAATGAAAAATTCAGAAAATCTATCTATTCTCCACAATGGCTAACATTGATTGACCGGTTGGTGCAACATAAGAGACAAGCTAATTTGAGCCGACAACAACTTGCTCATAATATCGGCGTGGTGCATTCCCTTATCGGCAAGATTGAAAAAGGTGAGCGCCGATTAGACTCGATAGAACTTGTTCTGTATCGCCAAGCCATGAATGCTGACCCTTGTGATTTAATCAATCTCATTCGGAAAGATATACAGGGGATAGATTGGCAGGGATAACCGCTTATGAATTGGCAATACCAATCAATCCCGTACTCCACTCATCCATTATTTTCTGTGATCTCCGTGTCAACATCTTTTCAGGAAAAATCATTATTCACCCTTGCAGATCATAATTCGTCATTGATATTTCTGCTACAATATCCGCTATGGATAGTTCTGATCTGAAACAAGCCGGATTAAAAACAACTTTGCCGCGACTGCGGGTGTTGTCTATGCTGGAGAACAGTAAAGTACGTCATCTCTCGGCGGAGGATGTCTATAAAGAATTGCTGAACGAGGGCGATGCGGTCGGGCTTGCTACAGTGTATCGTGTGCTTACTCAATTTGAAAATGCCGGTCTGGTTATTCGGCATAATTTTGAAGGGGAGAAATCTGTTTTTGAGCTCAATGATGCGGATCATCACGATCACATGGTTTGCGTTAAGTGTGGACGGGTTACTGAATTTCTGGATAAACGCATTGAGTCTTTGCAGAAACAGGTGGCTGATGATCGTGGCTTCTCGATGCAAGATCACTCCCTGACACTCTATGGCGTTTGTCAATCCTGTCAGTCTCAGCCGCAAACCCGCCCGCATAAACTGACCCGAAATTCAGCCTAAAAACAACACCTAATTTCCTGACAGTAGCAGATTTTGTGTCCACTTTGATTACCGGTTCATTCGCCTATGACACCATTATGGTGTTTCCGGATCGATTCAAAAATCATATTCTTCCCGAACAGATGCACATTCTTAACGTTTGTTTTCTGGTGCCCGATATGCGTAAAGAATTCGGCGGTTGCGCGGGTAATATTTCATATAATCTGCATTTGCTGGGTAGTGATGCGGTGGCTATGGCAACGGTGGGTGAGGACTTTGCACCTTACCGTAAGTGGCTGGACAACACCCGCATTGATCACAGCCATGTGACGGAAATTGCCGATACCTATACCGCCCAAGCATTTATGACGACGGACACCGATAATAATCAGATTACGGCATTTCACCCGGGGGCGATGAACTATGCCAGCACCAATAAAGTCAGTGATGCCAGTAATATTGATTTGGGCATTGTCGCACCAAATGGACGCGATGCGATGATTGCACATTGCTCACAATTTGCTGATGCCCATATCCCGTTTTTCTTTGATCCCGGTCAGGGGCTGCCGATGTTTGATGGCGATGAACTCAATCGTTTTATTACACAATCAAACTATATCGTGGTCAACGATTATGAATCGCAAATGTTGATGAATAAAACCGGAAAAAGTCTTGCGCAAATCGCTCAACAGGTTGAGATTTTGATTGTTACCCGCGGCGGCAAGGGTGCTGATATTTTTGCTGGTGATGAACAGATTCATATTGCTGCCATCAAAGTATCCAGCGTTAAAGATCCGACCGGTTGTGGTGATGCTTTCAGAGCCGGGTTACTGTATGGCGTGGCAAAGCAGTGGGACTGGCAATCCACCGCTCAACTGGCATCACTAATGGGAGGCATTAAAGTTGAACAGTTCGGAACCCAGAATCACTACCCCAGCAAAAGCGATATTGAATGCAGATATAAAGAAAATTTCGGAACCGTTATTGCGTTATAAGAAGAAGGGGAAAAGACAGTTCATAGAGCCACCTACAGGCAGTCGCGCAGGGATTGGCCCATTGCTGCCATAACCTCAAACCATAATTCGCTACCGGGCTGACTGTCGCTTCCCAGCGGGTCTAATTGGCCAAGACGCACCTCACTATTTTCAATCAGGATTGGGATTAGTTTGGATTGAAATTGTGGTTCACTGAACAGGCATTTTATGCCGTTAGCAGCAATCATTTTTCTGAATGTCTGAATCCGTTTAACACCGGCAGGCGTTTCGGGGTTCAGGATAATTGAGCCGATCGGATTGAGATTGAACTCTTTTTCAAAATACTGGTAAGCATCGTGAAATACCAGATATGGTTGGGTCGCTATCGGTATTAGCTGTTGTTGCAGACGATTTTGCAGACGGTTTATTTTTGAAATTAGACGCTCCGCATTAGCTTGATAGATATCAGAATGTTCAGCATCAATCGCCACCAACCAAAGACGAAACAGATTAACCATGATCTTGGCATTGGCAGTGGACAGCCAGAAATGTGGATCAACGCCTCTTTGATGATATGACAGAGGCTTTTCCTGATGCCTTGCCTGATGTTCTGCCGCGCCATGCACTGCCTTATTGCCATCCTCACTATGATGTTTGTGAGCAGACTCCCAAAGATTCCCCGTGCGTAGCGGATAGGTTTTTAATGCGTGTGAACGACTAAGGGATTTAGTCAAACCATGCGCACTCGCCTGCATAATCACATTCGCTAATGTGGTTTCATAATCTGCACCGATCCAGATGATTAAATCGGCATCGTAAATATGTTTAACTGCGGAAGGTCGAAGCGCGTGGTTGTGCGGTGACTGACGTGCTGAAATCAGCAACTGCGGGACCCCCACACCCTCCATCACTCCGGCCACCAGAGAATGCACAGGCGCAATGGACACGACGACATTTGGTGCCGCTTGCAGCGAAGTTGATAACAATAATCCAAGACAAAGCGGAATAATATGTAAATGGCGGCGTAGTTTTGTGGTCCCGCTTTCTCGTATTCTGCTGTCATACCCGCTCCCCGAATATACGGGAACAAGGTGGCGGCAACTCGTCTGAACGATTGGCGCTACTCGCTTCCAGATTAAAGTAGTTGTGTGGCTGGCATGGTTAATCACTATTGCAAGTTGCAGGCATTCACTAATTGTTATATTATAACATAATGTGCTTTTGCCATCTGTGCAATGTATTCATGGGGTCAGGCGTTACTGTCTTTTTCCTTTAACCCGTTCCCCAACATGCCCATATTCAAAACGCTAATCCTCAATTCGCTTAAAATCCAACAATGACAAAAGTGCCGACCTGCCGATTTTATACGCCGAAACACAACCATAATGCCTGCATCCATTCGGCACTGAGTAAGGCGCGGCATATCTGTGCCGCAAAAGAACTTCGCTTTACTCGAATTCGTAAAAAGATACTGGAGTTAATTTGGTCAGGTCATAAACCGGTGCTGGCTTATGAATTGCTAAAAACTTTGCGTCAGGAAAAGCATAATGCGGAACCACCAACAGTCTATCGTGCGCTGGATTTTTTACTGGAAAATCAGCTAATCCACAAGATTGAATCGCTAAAGGCGTATGTCGGTTGCCGTTTCCCGGACAAGGATCATGTTAGCCAGTTTTTGATTTGTACCGAGTGTGATGAGGTTGCAGAAATAGAAGATGACGATGTCAATAAAATCATCACCCGACAAGCAACACGATCAGGTTTCCGAGTAGATCAGCAAACCGTGGAAATCAAAGGGCTGTGTCCAGTCTGCCAGAACGTATCGCTTTAGCCGAAAATGGATGACCTAATTGAGCTGAACAATATCAGCATACGGCACGGTGATACGGTTATTCTTGAGCACATTAACCTGACAGTCGCGCGTGGTGAAATTGTTACTCTGATCGGACCCAATGGTGCTGGCAAGAGTACCCTCATAAAAATCGCTTTGAAACTAATACACCCCGATCAGGGTTCGGTCATTAGTGCAGAAAACATGAATATCGGATATGTCCCGCAGTCGGTGAATCCGGAGCAAAACTTGCCGGTATCGGTGAAACGCTTCCTTGAAATTTCTGGGGCAAAAAATCGGTGTACCCTGAAACATCAAGCCATCGCCGAGGCACTGCATTATGTTGGTGCCGAAAAACTGTTGAAACAATCACTGCAGGATATTTCCGGAGGAGAAATGCGGCGCGTTCTGCTGGCACGCGCTTTGTTGAATAAGCCCGATCTATTGATTCTGGATGAACCGACTTCCGGCGTTGATATTAGCGGTCAGGCGGCGTTATATACCTTGATTCAGTGGATTCGGGATGCCTTTAATTGTGGTGTATTACTGGTCTCCCACAACCTGCATATCGTTATGGCAGCGACTGACAGAGTGGTTTGCCTGAATCGTCATCTTTGTTGTTCGGGAACGCCCGAAGATGTCCAGCAACATCCTGAATTCGTTTCTCTTTTTGGTCACAGAGATGCGCGCGAGCTGGGGATTTATCGTCACCACCATGACCATGAGCATAACCTGCATGGCGACATTCAGATTAGTGAGCATGTGCAGGAACATAGTAGTGCCATAGAAAAGTCTCATGGATGAGTTCCTGATTCGTGCCCTTGTCGGCGGCATCGGGGTCGCCATTATTTGCGGGCCATTGGGCTGTCTTGTTATTTGGCAACGAATGTCCTATTTTGGCGCGGCATTATCCCACTCCGCTTTGCTCGGGGTTGCTCTGGGAATTTACTTTCACATTAATTTGTACTTGTCGATTCTGCTGATTTGTCTCATCGTTTCCGGCTTAATGATGCTGATGGAACGCTATAAGGATTTATCATCGGATGCGAACTTGGGCATCCTCGCTCACTCCTCTCTGGCATTGGGCATTCTGATAATTAGTCTGATGCCCACTGTACGTGTCAATCTTCTCAGCTATTTATTCGGTGATATTTTAGCCATTAGCTGGTACGACATCGTTTGGATATACGCCGGTGGAAGTCTGGTAATGGGCGTACTGTGGTGGATATGGTCATCCATCTTATCGCTCATCATCCAGCGAGACCTTGCTCTGGTTGACGGTATTAATGGGCATAAAATTCGCCTGACGTTTCTGGTTTTGCTGAGCTTCGTTGTCGCAATTTCCATGCAGATCGTAGGCATTTTGCTCATCGTATCACTTTTAATTATTCCCGCTGCCACCGCCAGACGATTTGCTACTTCCCCCGAACAAATGGCGCTGTTTGCCATGCTCATCGGTGCCTTGGCAGTGCTATCAGGATTGGCAATCTCATTTTTCTGGGATACCCCGGCGGGACCCTCCATAGTCGCTGGAGCGAGTGTTATTTTTATGCTCAGCCTGTTTCGAACGATCTCGAATAAAGGCTTAGCCGTTTAGCTTGATGTCGCTTATCCGCTTCTGTCATCAAGATCGTCAAACGCCTTTGCGGATAGCGGCACAGAGACTGTTTAGTCCGCCTCAACTGTAGATAACTTTGTGGATAAACTGTAAATAAACCGCATATTCTGACCTGAGCAACCACTTTAAATAATTAGCCATAATTCGATTAATTTCAATTAAACGCTATATTACATATAGTTATACCGCATATTCGGAGTCCATATTATATTTCAAGCGGAACTTCACTTGACATTTCCATAAAATTAAAATTGTGCATAACTGATCTCATCTTTTAACAAAAACAAACACTTATTGACCAAAATGAATTCAGCAATAAAAAATGATTTGCTAACTAAAACCACTGATATTCACTGTCCTCTGTGGCGTCGATTCGCGGCTATTATTTATGACTCTCTGCTCTTGGCAGTTTTGGTGTTTTTCGCCTGGCAGCCGGTGCCGCTCCTTCCCGATGACCTCTATCCGGTACTTGGACGGGCGATTCGGTTAGCCTATCTGACCACGATTTGTTTTTTATTTTTCGGTTGGTTCTGGTGTCATGGTGGTCAAACCTTAGGGATGCGTGCATGGCGAATCAAGTTGGTTGTCGCCGCCTCATCAAGCCCATCTGGAACCGCTGTCTCTACCATAACCTGGCGCATCGCCTGGATGCGTTTCATTTGCACCATACTGTCATGGGCGGTTATCGGCATGGGGTTTATCTGGTCATTATTGCACCACCACAAACTCACCTGGCATGACATTTTTTCACAGACCCGACTCATTGTGGTCAGCAAAGAGTGACCCTGTCTTTTGCCTAGACACTTAAACCCGAAAACGTTACACAAGTCTCATAACTGCCTTGATTTAACCCGCTCTAAAGGGTAAAAGGTTTAATTTTTTGGAGAGCAGCTATGGAGTTGACAGAGCAACTAATCAAGTTGGTACAGATCATATTTGTTGATTTGGTATTGGCGGGTGATAACGCCATAGTAATCGGACTGGTCGCGGCAAAATTTAATAAAGACTATCGTCGCAAGATCATTCTGTATGGTGTCGGAGTTGCCATCGTTTTGCGCATACTATTTGCATTGGTAACGGTACAACTGCTCGCGATAACGGGCTTGCAATTTGTCGGCGGGTTGTTATTACTTTGGATTTGCTGGAAATTGTGGCAGGACTTGCGAGATCCGCATAATGCCGTACATGATGACGCAGAAAATGTGCTTGCGTCTGACGATAGATTGCAACAACAAAACCCGCCTTTACTCTCGGCAATTTTTCAGATCGTGATGGCCGATATTTCGATGTCGTTGGATAATGTGCTGGCGGTAGCTGGAATTGCCGATGGTCATAGCGGAATTCTGGTGGTAGGTCTGGCGTTGTCGGTGCTGTTTATGACTGTTGCCGCTTCTATTATCGCCGAAACATTACAGAATCATCGCTGGATTGGCTTCGTCGGTGTGATCGTCATTTTGTATGTCGGCATCAACATGGTCATCAGCGGATATCCGTTTTAAGGCCACTTTATTAAGGTTGCCTTTATCCGTTTGACACGACATAGCACAAGATAACGCGCTTATGCTCTGGACTCAAGCATCGCTACCACAGGCAAGGTTTTACCTTGCAGAAATTCTAAAAATGCGCCGCCGCCAGTTGATACATAGGATATACGTTCGGTAAGATCAAGTTGCTCTATGACTGCCAACGTGTCGCCGCCTCCAGCGATTGAAAAAGCAGGAGACTCGGCGATAGCCATACCCAACTGCCGACTACCCTGCGAAAATTGCTCAAATTCAAACACCCCCACCGGACCATTCCAAACAATAGTTCCCGCAGTTTGCATCATCTTCGCATATCGCTTGCTAGTGCGCGGGCCAATATCGAGAATCATGTCATGCTCGGCAACCTCATCCACCGACTTAATCTGTGACTCAGCATCCATTGAAAATTGCTGCCCGACCACCACATCAACCGGAACAGGAATCTCTGCGCCACGCTGTTGTGCATCCGCTATCATCGCCTTAGCCTGATCGACTAACTCGACTTCAAACAGAGATTGTCCCACACCATAGCCCGCCGCCGCAATGAATGTATTGGCTATGCCACCACCCGGTAGCAATTGGTCAACCACTCCTAAAAGAGATTGCAAAACCGGGAGTTTGGTTGAAACTTTAGCACCACCGACAATGGCGACAACAGGGTGTGCCGGATGCTTGAGTGCTTGTTCGAGCGCGTCCAGCTCGGCACAAAGCAGTTGTCCCGCACAGGCTATCTCGGCGTATCTGCCAACGGCATGTGTGGATGCCTGAGCGCGATGGGCAGCACCAAAAGCATCCATAACGAAAATATCGCATAATTCGGCATATCGCTTGCCCAGCACCGGGTCATTAATCCGTTCGCCGGGATTAAACCTGACATTTTCCAGCAAGACAATCTCGCCATTTTCCAGCACTGGAGGCGTATCCAAATAATCTGCATTCAGCTTGACCGGCTGACCGAGTCTGGACGACAAATATTGTGCCACAGGATGCAAAGAAAACGCTACATTCGGTTGTCCTTCCTGCGGTCTGCCGAGATGGGACATCAGTAATACGCAGGCACCAGCATCACGCGCATACTCAATGGTCGGCAATGACGCTTCGATTCTTTTAGTGGAAGTGATTCTTTTAGTGCCGCCGCCGCTCAACGGCACATTGAGATCCTGTCGAATCAGCACACGTTTACCGGCGATATCCAGATCGCCAAGCCGCTTGATTATCATTGTCATTGCCGCAATAAGCGGAGAATACGACAGCAGATGTTCAACCGCCTGATTGCTAACAACGACAGTGTCCCCGGTCCGAATTATTTTGCATTCATTAACGCTATGGTAGTATCCAGCATTCTATTTGAGAAACCCCATTCGTTATCATACCATGCGCATACTTTAACCAGTGTTTCGCCGGTCACTCGTGTCATCCCCGCGTCCACAGTCGAGGAAACCGGGCTGTGATTAAAATCTGCTGACACCAACGGTTCATCACAATAGCCCAGTATTTTTCCGTCCGCCGCCGCTTTCAATAGTTGGTTGATTTCATCCACCGAGGTAGCGCGTGCCGCCACAAAAGTCAAATCCACCACCGACACGTTTATGGTGGGGACGCGAATAGAGAAGCCATCCAGTTTGCCATTCAGTTCTGGCAACACCAGCCCGACTGCCGCTGCTGCACCGGTTTTGGTGGGAATCATCGAGCTGGTTGCCGAGCGTGCGCGTCTTAAATCACTATGATAGACATCGGTTAGCACCTGATCGTTGGTATAGGAATGCACGGTATTCATAATACCGTGCAACACGCCGACCGAATCGTTGAGTGCCTTCACCATCGGCGCAAGACAGTTCGTGGTACACGATGCGTTGGAAATAACGCTGTCGCTTGCCGTTAAAATGTCGTCATTGACCCCGTAAACGATGGTGGCATCCACATCTTTACCACCCGGAGCAGAAATAATCACTTTCTTGGCACCTGCGCTTAAATGTGCGCTGGCTTTTTCCTTAGTGGTAAAAAAACCGGTGCTTTCATGTACCACATCAACAGCCAAATCAGCCCAAGGCAATTGTGCCGGATCGCGCTCTGCATAAACCGCAATCCTATCGCCATTGATCAGGATATAATCCCCATCAACCTCAACAGTGCCAGAGAATCTACCGTGGGCCGTATCATATCGGGTTAAATGTGCATTGGTATTTGCATCACCCAAATCGTTAATCGCAACGATTTCAATTTCACTATTTCCAGATTCGTATTTGGCGCGCATAATATTCCGACCAATACGACCATAACCATTAATTGCAACTTTAATTGACATTGTAACCACTCCAATCGAATATAATTTATAAATTTATTCAGTGCTGTGGGCTGCCGACACACCACCAGATACCGCTATCTCGATAACACGTTCTCTACCGCCTCAACCACCCGCTCGGCAGTCATCCCCAAATACCGAAAGACATCTCCTGCGGGTGCAGATGCGCCAAAAGTATCAATGCTGACAACAGCGTCATCAGCACCCGTATATTTAACCCAGCCATCGCCGATCCCTGCCTCAACCGCAACGCGTCGGCGGACTGTCGGCGGTAGCACCGAGTCCTGATAATCTGAATGCTGTGCGTCAAATCTATCGGTTGACGGCATAGAGACCACCCGAATTCGGTGCTGCGCTAATCGCTGCGCTGCTGTCATTGCCAGCTCAACTTCGGAGCCTGTGGCAATGATAATGACTTCAGGTTCTCCATCACACTGCTTGAGTATATACCCACCGCACTTGATGTTCTCTATTTGATCGGCATTTCGTGTCTGATGTGCCAGATTCTGTCTGGAAAAAATCAAGCTAAACGGCTGATTAGTCGATGCACATGCCTGTTGCCACGCCACCAACGACTCTACCGCATCGCAAGGTCGCCATACTGCCATCCCCGGAATCAATCTTAACGTCGCCGTTTGCTCCACTGCCTGATGGGTCGGTCCGTCTTCACCCAGCCCAACAGAATCATGGGTAAACACAAACAGACTCGGTATCTTCATTAACGCTGCCATACGCAAGGCATTTCTGGCGTATTCCGAAAACATCAGAAATGTAGCGCCATAGGGTTTGAATCCACCATACAGCGCCAGCCCATTGACAATCGCTGCCATAGCAAATTCACGCACCCCAAAATAGATATAGTTACCATTGGCATCGCTTTCAATGCCTCTTGAGCCAGACCATATAGTCAAATTAGAGCCGGCAAGATCAGCCGACCCACCAATCAATTCCGGCAACAATGCACCCAAACCTTCCAGTGCATTGAGTGATGCCTTGCGTGATGCGATACATTCGCGTTTTTCGTTGATTGCAGTGACTAAGTCGGTACAGTGCACTGCAAAGTTGTCTGGAAGTGCGCTATTGGTACGGCGCACAAACTCGGCTGCCAGGTCCGGATAGTCGTTTTGGTAATGCGCAAAGGTCTCGTGCCATCGTTGCTCCGCCGCCTGACCGCTTGCCAGTGCATTCCATGCGGCATAGATTTCTTGTGGGATTGTAAACGGCGGGTAAGGCCAGCCTAATTGCTGTCGCGCCAAGACAACCTCATCGTCACCCAGTGCCGCACCATGACTAGATGCTTTTCCACTTTTGTTAGGCGAGCCAAAACCGATTGTCGTTTGACAACAAATCAGACTTGGGCGTTCGCTTTCGGCTTGGGCTTGTCCAATAGCCGCCGTCACCGCATCGGCATCATGCCCATCAACATTAGCAATCACATGCCAGCCATAACTCTCAAACCGCATCGGTGTATTATCGGTAAACCAACCCGCCACCTGCCCGTCAATGGAAATGCCGTTATCGTCATAAAAGCCGATTAACTTGCCCAATTTGAGCGTACCTGCCAGCGAACAACCTTCGTGGGAAATACCCTCCATCAAACAACCGTCCCCCATAAACACATAGGTAAAATGATCGACAATCGTATGCTCTTTTCGGTTGAATTGGGCAGCTAGTGTTTTTTCTGCTATTGCCATACCCACCGCATTGCAAATTCCCTGTCCCAACGGACCGGTGGTGGTTTCCACACCCGGGGTATAACCGTATTCAGGGTGTCCGGGCGTTTTTGAATGCAGTTGTCGGAATTGTTTGATTTGATCAATATCCAGATCATAGCCGCAAAGATGTAGCAATGAATAGATTAACATTGAAGCATGACCGTTAGACAGCACAAAACGATCCCGATTCTGCCACTTTGGATTGGCTGGATTGTGTTTAAGAAAATCGCACCACAGCACCTCCGCAATGTCCGCCATACCCATCGGTGCACCAGGGTGTCCCGAATTGGCTTTTTGCACCGCATCCATACTCAGGACACGAATGGCATTGGCTTTTTCTGATCGGCTGACCACGGTCCCTTGTTGTTGCTTCATATTACGCTTACATTTAATTTTATGTTTCAGTTAATGATTGATAACATCCAATCTGCTATTGCCACTATTGCCAACACCCTTTAACCTGATCAACGCGCGCTCCAACCGCTCATTGAATCCAGTTTTCAGGTTCAATATCGGCTTTATTGCGAAAGCCAAATATAGCCGTTTTTGGATTCAGACAGAAGCCTGAATCATTGGAAATTCGTCCTTAGTTTAGAAGCGTGCGGATTGAAGAATATCACTGTTGGCATCAATCCATTCAACCCATTGATTGAGCAAGGGTTGATTAACCGCTGCCACCACCGAGCGTTTACGCAACTTACTACAATCCAGAGGCAAACCGGACAATGACGTTGCCGCACCGCCGGATTCTCGGAGAATCAGATAACCGGCAGAAAAGTCCCATAACTTCTGTCCGCCATGTAAATATAATTGAATCCGTCCAGCAGCCAACCAACACCATTCCAACACTGATGAACCCAGATTTCTTTGCGATCGATAAGGTGGGCAGCGCACCAGTCGTGCCGACAGATCGCTGACCAGATGCTTGTAATCCACATTGGCAATACAGTCACTCAGGTGTTGACCATTTGGGCAAGTCATGGGGTTGCCATTTAAGCAAGCACCCTGCCCCAGTTGTGCCGAAAAACATTCATCCCGCACCGGATCATAAATCACAGCGAGCACTGGCGAACCATCAACCACCAATGCCAGTGAAACCCCGAAAAACAAGAATCCTGCGGCAAAGTTTGTGGTGCCATCCAATGGATCCAACACCCAATATCCGCGCTCGCTTTGCTGGCAAATTCTGACCTGATCGACGTGCGCCATTTCTTCACCAATAAAGCCATATTCGGGCCAGTTGCTGAACAAGATACGCTTCAGCTTGTTCTGAATTTCCTGATCCACTTCAGTCACCAAACTCCCGTCCATTTTAACATCAAGAATCAGACTGCGCTTTCTCAACGATACGATTAGGGTTGCCGCATCTTTGACGACATCAATAACCGTGGCTACATCCGGAATGTTTGACATGTTTTTGTTTGATGCGCTGTCGCTATTCATTGTCGGCATGTTTAATCGTTAGCCTGCAATTTGCTCCGATTCACACATTGTGCAGGATCAAGTATCAGCACAATGCTGGCATCTGCCAATACGGTAACACCGACAGCACCGCTCACAGAGGCAAGCTGGCGACCCGGGGTCTGGACGACGATTTCGGTCGCTTTCTGAAAAGAATCTATTGCAAATGCGGTCATTCTGTCTATGGTCATGCCAGATTGTCGGCGACTAATCACCAATAATCTAAGTGAATTTTCGGCAGGCATAGCCGTTTCACCCCATTGCTCTGCCAGATTGATGACTGGAATTTGTTGTTCACCCAATGCGATATAATACTGTCCGTCAATCAGCCGCATTCCATTTTCAGGTACGCGCATAACCCGCTCGACGCTTCGCATCAACAACGCAAACCGATATATGCCGACATCAACCAGCAGTGCTGGCGAAGTCGCCCGTGCATCATCAACAAGTGCATCCGCACCTTCCCCGCCACAATCCCGCTCGTCATTTTCCTGAACTGGTTTGTAACCGCTATCCGTGGCGACTGCTAACGCATCCGTTGCGGTTGCCATTGACGTTGCAGATTCATCAGCGAGTAATAGTTGTACCATGCTAATCAACGATTTCAGATGGTCTTCACTGACTTTGGCAATAAAACCAAGCTCTGCCGCCAAGCCATCGTGCATTTCTTCCAGAAGATTCAGAAAACTACTGTCTAATGGCTTATCAGCCTGCTGTAGCAGGCTGACGACAACCTCACTCAAGCGTGCGATATGATCAAATCCTGTGCTGGTGGCGCTTTCCTGCAACACCTGAAATTCTCTGCGTATGCCAACGAGGGTATCGTCAGTTACGCCATTTGCGTGCCATACTGCCAGGTAGTTGTTAATGTTATTTAATCGAACGTGACTTGTTTCGCGAAACACCTGTATAAGCTCGTCGCTTAAATCCGCACCCTCCATACTCTCATCGACATCATCAATCGAAAAATCAAGCGCTGAATCTGCATCGCCTACAGCTTCATCCGTATTGTCCGCCACAAAAGGAATGGCATTTTTTGTTATTTCAAGCTCAAGCGGATTCAATTTCGAGGGCATGCTCATGGTCTTGCCATTGACTTTTAAGGTCAATTTATAAGATGGTCTTAAATAAATAATATGGTGGTACGGCGTGATAATGGAGTGAGGGATTCAAGAAACGACTGGCTTAAATCCGCCAACAGCTTGTTTTAGCTTTTGTGTTATGGCTTTCGTCTGCTCCAAAGTCAGCGCAATCTGAGACGCTTTCAACTCCGACTGCCTGATTGAGGGTTGTAGCGTAGCTATTTTATTGACTACCGATACCTTTAATTCATTGTACCCGCCAACTTGATTGGCATTCACCTGCTCCTGACTCATGGCGTCAATTTCATTCAGCACCTTACCGACCTGATTCGCTGTGGCGACACTGGACAGCATCTCCGCACTGCTTGATTCCATAAAAGCGATTGCACTGTTGGTATCTTGTTGCACCTTTTCAATCATGCCTTTGATTTTATTGGAAACACTGCCGGAGCGATCGGCGACACGTTGCACTTCCCCGGCAATGTCAGCAAATTCACGACCAGTTTCTCCTGCCACTGCTGCCTGCACCAGCGCATTCAGTGATGCAATGTTGATCCGTTCTGTCACATCTTGCATGGTCTTGACAAGCCCGTTAATTTGTTGCGTATCTTCCCCTAATCGCCGCAATTTCCTCACCGTTTCCTGAATCTGATGACTTGCCGTATCCAAGCCAGTCACCGTGTTTTGCGCTGCCCGCACGCCTTGTTGTGCGACTTCTGTGAGTTCCCGTGATGGTTGAGTAGCATCAATAGTGAGAGGCTCAACCCGATCAATTGTTTCAGTCATATTGACCAATTCTTCAGTAACACGACGCAATTTCTGAGCTTGCCGATTATCATTGGTCAGCAGTTCAGCGACCAGCGTTTCGGTGTCGCTGGTTACCTGCTCTAATTCAACGGTTACAGCCCTAATGCTGGCAACCCATTGCCGCAGTTCATCGCCCCAAGTGATCATCATATCTTCAAACAACTGTACTCGACGACATGTCTTTTTATACTTTCTGGAACGGGCAAGAATTGACCATAACAACCCCAGTGCCGACACGACAATGAGCGCACTCATAATCAGCGGAAGCTGCTCCATCACTATCGGTACTATAGGCTCTATGGGCAGGTCATCGCCCATCAAATTGGCAGACAGGTTTCTACCAAGCCGGACGACAGGTTCGGTAGCCGCAAGCAACTCAGCAGTCAACTCATTAGCCAGCTCACGCACCGAAAACGAGTGCCTAACACTATAAATCAGCCCACCGACAGAGACGATTAACAGAAACAACCACCATATCGTCACCCAACTTGTCCTTATATCAGCTGATTTGTTTTTAGGCATCGATTCAAATATTTTCTCCAGCCGTATTTCTTTGAGTGTCGCATCACAGACCCTCTCATTGACGTTATACGACATATCAGCGATTTCCTGAAACACGTTTTCTGCGCTCTTGCTATTCATTAAATTCGAATTGGCTATTGTTGTCTGCTTGGATATCGCTTGGGCTATTATACTCTGCTGATACACAAAAACGGCTGAGAATTTGACAAGGCATGAACATCTATCACCCCCCAACGCTTATCCTCATCAATCAGCACACTACTCAAATAAGAGGTTAATTTGGAATCCAGTGTTTCGATAGATGCAATGGGCAGATTCATGGCAAAGGACTGAAATCGTACCCGACCAGCAAGCAGCAAAGCACTTTTAAGGTGATGGTCAGGAAGCAAAATTAAGTGACACGCTTTGGTCACATCCGTCTTTTCTTGGCTTAAAAAATCGGCAAAATCCACCACCGTATATATTTCCCCACGAATATCCATCATGCCCCTAACCCAGCTTTTCGCCAGCGGCAACGGCGACAGCTCCCCACAAGCAACCACTTCAAGCCCTGCAGTGCCTCCAAAACAGGGAATGACCAAATTAACATCCGCTAATTTGAACACCAGTCCATACCATAACGCATTTGCGCTGACTGCCACATCAGCCGTTGCCGACTCACTCATATCAGCCTCATCCAGCCCAGATTCAAGGGGCTGATTGTCGGTAGCGACAGCCTTCGCTTGTTGCCCAGCCACTGTTGAAGTCATGGCGTTAGTATCCTCTTTAACTGCACCCTTTCTCATACCGATTGTCTGTCTATTTCTCTTGTGAATCCTGATATGCGCTATAATACTACGACAATTCAACAATTCAACAGCCTAGCCACAATTAAGTCGCTCACAACAAAACACCACAAAAAAACACCGGTTACAACCCTTATTATGAGCAGCAACATCAAACCTGAATCCATCAATGGCATTCTCCATAAATAACGTCGATTCTCTGGAAAATCAGTTTCTGGTTTCCATGCCACAACTGCATGACCCTAATTTCAAACAGGCGGTTATTCTGGTGTGCAAACATGATCAGCACGGTGCAGTTGGCATCATCATCAACCGCCTGACCGGACACCTGATGGGCGATATTTTTGAGCAACTGGAAATAGATGTTGCAAGCAACCATTATGCCAACAAGCCTGTTGTTGATGGCGGGCCGGTCTATCCTGAGCTTGGACTCGTCGTCCACAACACCACATTGGCAGCACCAACCGATTCATCGATTCAACCCAGTGTACAATCATGGGAATCCAGCATGTATATCGGCGACAACCTGCAATTAACCAGCTCCAAGGACATTCTCTCCGATATGGCGCGTGGGCGAGGGCCTGAAAAAGTATTGATGAGTCTGGGTTATGCTGGCTGGACATCGGGTCAACTGGAAAATGAAATACAGGAAAATGCCTGGTTCACGACTCCTGCCGATCATGATATTTTATTCGCCACAGAAGTAAACAACAAATGGCAGCAATCAGCACAATTGCTCGGTATTGACGTCAACAAATTTTCTCATCAGGTCGGTCATGCATAACTTTATCATTGCCGATAGTCTGCTTACCGACATCCGCTCAGCAATCCGACAGCTAACACTTTGAACCAAAGAATACTCAGTTTCGACTTTGGTTTGAAACGTATTGGTGTGGCGACTGGTAATCCGCAAACCAAAACAGCCCAGGCACTTTCGACCTTGCCCGCTAATAATGGCAAGCCGAATCAACACGCTCTCGATAAGGTTCTGCAACAATGGCAACCGACCTTGCTGATTGTTGGTCTGCCGCTGTCAATGGATGGCAGTGAGAGTGTCATGTCTGCTGCCGCCAGAAAATTCGGGGCAAAGCTATCCGAGAAAACCGGCTTAACCGTCAACTTCGTTGACGAGAGATTGACCTCGGTAACTGCTGACCGCTTGTTACGCGAGTCTGTGGAAGCCGGAAAAAAGATGACAAAAAAGCGCGTTGGTGCCATTGATAATCTTGCCGCACAGTTGATTCTGCAAACCTATTTAGACGACAATAGCCAATCATGGGCCACATCACTAATACTGATAGCATCAATATAGCAGATACCCTGCAGCAGATGGCCACACAAATTTCTGCCACAGTCGCCTCCTCGCCGACGCTATCCAAACCGATGTTGATTGGCATTCATACTGGTGGCGTATGGGTTGCGCAGCGACTGCGCACGCTGTTGGGCTATACCGAGCCATTGGCAACTTTGGATATCTCTTTCTACCGCGATGATTTTAGTCGGGTTGGACTGAATCCCCAATGCAAATCCTCCGAGTTACCCGCGACCATTGAAAATCGCAATATCATTCTTATTGACGATGTGTTATATACCGGTCGCACAATTCGAGCAGCGATGAATGAGATATTTTCCTACGGACGACCCAATCAGGTGAAACTGGGGGTATTGATTGAAAGATCGGGACGTGAAATCCCGATCCAAGCCGATTTTGTTGGTTGTGCTATGAATCTTGATCCATCCGAGCAGGTGAAACTGACCGATGAAAACGGGAAACTTGAACTGAATGTCATCAATTTGGCATTAAAAAATGGCACTCAGGAAAGCGATGATGCCATCTGACAGCGTGTTGCAGTTTGATGAAAAGGGTAACTTAAAACACTTTTTAACCCTAGACGGGATGCCCCGCCAGACCCTGATTAACCTCCTTGATACGGCAGAGTCCTTTATCAATCTGGGTAAGCGGGAGATAAAAAAAGTCCCCTTATTGCGTGGTAAAACGCTGGTTAATCTGTTTTTTGAACCGAGTACACGCACCCGAACGACTTTCGAAATTGCCGGCAAACGACTGTCTGCCGATGTTATCAATCTCGCCGCTTCCAGAATGTCCACCAGCAAAGGCGAAACTATTCTTGACACCGTTCGTACTCTGGAAGCGATGCACACCGATTTATTCGTAATACGCGATCATACCAGCGGTGCCGCCCATCTGATTGCCCGCCATCTGCCCGATCACGTTCGGGTAATCAATGCCGGTGATGGTCGTCATGCTCACCCCACTCAAGCGATGCTGGATATGTTCACTATCCGCCAATCGAAACCGGACTTTTCCAGCCTGACAATCGCCATCATCGGCGATGTATTGCATTCCCGTGTTGCCCGTTCACAAATCCATGCCCTGAATATTTTCGGTGCTAAAGAAGTGCGGGTAATCGGGCCGAAAACTCTGATTCCGACAGAAATCGAATCTATGGGTGTAACTACGACCAGCGACATGTTGGGGGGGCTAGCTGACGTGGATGTGGTGATGATGTTACGCATACAGCACGAACGTATGGATGGGCAACTCATTCCCAGTGAGCAGGAATACTTTAACCGCTATGGTTTGACCGAGGACAAACTCAAATTTGCTCAAGAAGATGCCATTGTCATGCACCCCGGCCCCATCAATCGCGGTCTGGAAATCGCCTCTACCGTAGCCGATGGTGCACGTTCGGTGATTCTCAGTCAGGTGACCAATGGTATCGCAGTGAGAATGTCAATTATGGCAAAACTGATGGGTGGGCAGGAGGAAACATCATGAACACGGTCATACGCAATGGCAAGCTGGTTGATCCGACTAATGGCATCAATGGCATTCATGATATTTACATCTGTGACGGCAAGATTGCCGCCATCGCCGAAGCACCCGATAAATTTTCGATTGACGAGGATATTGATGCGTCTGCTCAATATGTCTTTCCCGGTTTGATTGACCTGTGTGCCCGGTTAAGAGAGCCTGGCGAAGAACATAAAGCCACCATAAAAAGTGAAACCCGGGCTGCCATAAGTGCCGGAATTACCCGCATGGTTTGCCCGCCCGACACTTTCCCGATTATTGATACGCCCGCTATGGCACACATGATTCAGAATCGGGCAGACGAGGTCGGTTATGCCAAAGTGCATCCTTTGGGCGCATTAACTGTTAACCTGCAAGGACAGCGTTTGACCGATATGGCCATGCTGATGGATGCCGGTTGTGTCGGTGTCAGCAATGCACTGGAGGCAGTAGAAAACACCCTAGTGATGCGACGTGCCATGCAGTATGCCTCGACCTATAATCTGCCGGTTTTCCTGACACCGAGGGACAAGTGGTTACAGGGCAACGGCGTCGTCCACGAAGGCGCAGTCAGTACCCGACTCGGTCTGCCAGCAATTCCAGAAGCGGCCGAAACTGTCGGAGTGGCCCGTGACCTTGCCCTGATCGAAACCAGCGGTGCGCGGGCACACTTTGACCTTATTTCCTGTCGCCGCTCGGTGCTTATGCTGGCAGAAGCCCAACAACGTGGTTTACCGGTAACCGCCGGAGTCGCCATCCATCACTTGCTCTGTTGTGAAAATAATATTGGCGCATTCGATAGCCAATATAAAGTGATGCCGCCATTACGCACCGAACAGGACCGGATTGGCTTGATAGCCGGTATTGCCGAAGGGCAGATAGCCACAATTTGTTCAGATCACCAACCCCACGGTGTCGATGCAAAACTTGCCCCCTTTAGCGAAGCAGCTATCGGCATCGCTGGCATAGATACATTGCTACCGCTCACGCTAACTCTAGTCGCCCAACATAGCTTGACTCTGCAACAAGCGATTGCCGCATTGACCATAAACCCGGCGAGAATTATCGGTGTTGATGCCGGACATTTAAGTCCGGGAGTCAGCGCAGATTTATGCCTTTTCGATGCCAGCAAAGAATGGCAACTTAATGATCACACCATGCAAAGCAAAGGCAGAAATTCTCCGTTCATGGGCAAACAAATAATCGGCAAAGTAACCCGAACCCTGATTGGCGGAAAAACCGTATTTCACGATGATTAGTCGGCATTGATAGGTGTTCTGCACGCGGTATTTGTCCGCTCTGCCTACCTCCTTCCCCTCCCTCCGCTGCCTGCCGTTTCTGTCTGATAGCGGACAGGACAAAGTGCAGGATTGATCAGATTATTTGTTATACTTTTAGGCTATGGTAAAAACCGTACATAAACTGTTACACACTACCGATGACATCTGGCACTTATTACGGGCTGAGCTGGAGGATTTGTGCCGTGCTGAGCCGGTTCTCGAAAAATTTTACCGAAGCACGGTACTGGACTGCGATAATTTCGGCAGTGCCCTGTCGGCGGTACTGGCCTCCAGATTGCATTGCGCGATTCTCGACCAAACCACGCTACTAAAAACCATTGACAATGCCCTGCAATACGATCCGAACATTGCTGATTCTGCCATATCTGACCTCATTGCATTTTGTCAGCGCGACCCCGCCTGTAACCGTTATTCCCTGCCGTTCTTATATTACAAAGGCTATCAGGGGTTGCAGATTTATCGTATCGGGCACTGGTTATGGCATAACCAACACCGTGGCTTAGCACGTTTTTTACAAAGTCGGGTCAGCCGAGTATTTGCTATGGACATTCATCCCGCCGCGAAAATCGGCAAAGGCATATTGATTGATCATGCCACCTCCATTGTCATCGGCGAAACCGCCGTTGTCGGCGATAATGTCTCTATGCTCCACGAAGTTACCCTGGGCGGCACGGGCAAGGACACAGGCAATCGCCACCCGAAAGTAAACAGCGGGGTACTCATTGGGGCTGGCGCAAAAGTGCTTGGCAACGTCAACATCGGCAAAAATGCAAAAATCGGCGCTGGCAGTGTCGTATTAAATGATGTCAAGGCACATTGCACCGTGGCAGGCATTCCGGCACAACCCACCGGAGATTGTGCTGGCGCAACACCCGCATTGGAAATGGATCATTCTCTGGATAACGAGTAGCCCACAATGTTGCTACCGCTATTTATGAACACCCAAACGCGACACAATCAAATCGTCATATCCTAAAACACTATGCTACACTAACAGGCTCAGAACCGATTAGACACAACAAGTATTTTCCTGGCTTGACTAATCAGTCAGGCGCATAAACCTGTTGCTTCAATTTGCTTGCTCACTTATGCAATATACCGACTTGCAAGCCGTTGCCCATTTCTAACCCATTACGATTAAACAGGCATCAACAACATGTGGTATTTTCCTAACTCCCCCATTGTCCGGATCATTTCTTTGATTTCGGGATTGTTTAACCTGCGGCTATTGGGGTGTCTGTTTGCTGTTGGGCTGTGGCCGACAACGAGTTATGCACAAGATGCGCTCAACAGTGGTGATGTTGCGTGGATATTGACAGCTTCCGCGCTGGTTTTGTTGATGACGTTGCCCGGGCTTGCGCTTTTTTACGGCGGATTGGTGCGTTCTATCAATGTCTTGTCAGTGATGATGCAATGTTGTGCGGTGGCTTGTGTCGTCTCGGTATTGTGGCTGGTAGTCGGTTATAGTATTGCTTTCGGTGATGGCGGTGCTGCCAATGCCTGGTTCGGTGGTTTCGACAAATCGTTTCTGGCAGGGGTCGGTATTGACTCCATGCAGGGAAGCATTCCCGAAGTGTTGTTCTTTTTGTTCCAGATGACTTTCGCAATCATTACGCCCGCGTTAATTATCGGTGCCTACGTTGAGCGCATCAAATTTATCCACGTCATACTGTTCAGCGGCATCTGGATGATCATCGTCTATGCCCCTGTGGCACACTGGATTTGGGGTGGTGGCTTTCTCGCTACCCTTGGGGTGATGGATTTCGCTGGTGGTCTGGTGGTACATGCCACCGCAGCCGTTGCCGCTTTGGTGTTAGTGGCAATGCTTGGCCCACGCCGCAACTACAAGCAACCGCTACCTCCTCACAGCCCGGGCACAACCATGATTGGTGCCGCGTTATTGTGGGTGGGCTGGTATGGTTTCAACGGTGGCAGTGCGCTGGCAGCCAACGGCAGTGCCGCCATGGCCATTTTGGTCACTCACATTTCTGCCGCTACCGCTGCTTTGGTCTGGGTGGTTATTGAAGGCATACGCTACCGCAAGTCCAGTCTGATTGGACTGGTAACTGGCTTAATCGCCGGACTCGCTTCCATCACTCCAGCCTCAGGGTATGTGGGTGCGGCTGGAGGTATGATTATCGGTCTGGTCGGTGGCATTGTCTGCTATTTGGCAGTGGGTTGGATTAAATTCAAATTAGCTTTTGACGACAGTCTTGATGTGTTTGCGGTACACGGTGTCGGTGGCATTCTCGGTACCCTGCTAACGGCAGTATTCGGCGCTACTGTTTTCGGTGGTGTCGGTCTTGAGGTCAGCATAAGCTCACAACTGGCGATTCAATTTGTCGGTGTGGTCGTTACTGTGGCATGGACTGCTCTCGGCTCATGGCTGATTGTCTGGGGGCTCAGAAAACTGGTTGGCTTGCGTGTTGATCCGCAAGAAGAAGCCGAAGGTCTTGATTACGCAACTCATGGTGAAAGTAATTTCCATTTGTAAGGGCGTGCCGACAGGGTATCACTCAACCAATCAGAATGTGTTGCGTAGCCTGATTGCCCTGATTGTATTAGGTATTTTAATTCGCTAAATGGCAGCCAAATTATTCCTCGCTGTGGTCGTTGTGGTTGCTGTGATGTGGTATTTGGCATGGTATCAGCGTGCTGACAAAACCCACCGCAATCGCTCACTCATCAGTATCTTGCTATACGGTACTGCTGCTGCCCTGTTGATTTTAGTATTAACAGGGCGAATATCCTGGTTATTCGCCCTGTTTAGTGCCGCTGTACCGTGGATAAATCGTGCGCTGATGGCAAAACGAATATGGTATCAGTTCAACCAAAGTCGCCAGACCAATAACCAGACTAATCAAGCGCATCCCGCAACCCCCGCCCAAATGACCCCCGAACAGGCGCGTGAGATTTTGAACATATCTGCCAGCGCCAGCAAACAGGATATCATTGATGCCCATCGCAAGCTCATTCAGAAAATTCATCCCGACAGAGGCGGTTCGGATTTTCTCGCCGCCCAAATCAATCAGGCAAAAGATACTTTATTGAACAACCCGAGCTGATTATAAAAACGTATGCCCGGACAACTGGTTTACTTCTGCGGACAACCCGCATAGAATCCGGCACAGTTTGTCGGACAGGTCTGCATTGTCGCTCAATATGCCCAATATGGTTGATATTCTGATACACACCATTAAACACTTCTGGTTTACAGCCAGCTCCCTGCTTATTATTCTGCTGGCATCGACATGGCCTGTGGCTATGAGTCTGGTTGACTCTGAAAAAAAGAACCATTGGGACATAAATGAACAACACATCGCAACGGTCATTTCGCCAGCGATTCATCAGCGAGAACTGCCGGACAGTATTTCGATTCCTGCCCTGTCTGCTTTATCTGCCCTGCCCGATTCATTAAAAGTCAAATACACACTACACCCTGGTCTGCAACTTGAGGCGGAGCGCCTTTTCAAAAAGCATAACCCTGATTATGGCGTGTTCGTTGCCATAGTTCCGGACACCGGTCATATTCTGGCAATGACTGATTCAACCCGTGATGGCGTTAATTATGGCAATTTGTCGCTGACCAATACCTTCCCTGCTGCCTCTGTTTCCAAGATTATCACTGTAGTGGCAGCGATTGATGAAAACAAGGCAAACAGCACGACGGTGATTCCATTCAATGGTAAATCCACTTCACTGTACAAGAAAAATGTATTCAACCACAAAAACAACAAATGGACGCGAAAAATAACCCTTGATCAGGCGTTTGCCGATTCAGTCAATACTGTTTTTGGACGGCTCGGCGCAATCAATCTCGGTGGCGACACCATGCTCAAATATGCCCATCGGCTGGGTTTCAATGGACGCTTTGCTTCGGATATTTTATTTGAAAACGGCAAGATCGAATTGGACCCGCACGACCCGTGGCAAGTGGCACAAATGTCGTCCGGCTACACCACTAAAAACACACTTTCCCCACTACATGCCACGGTATTGGCAGCCACGGCATTAAATGGCGGAAAAATTGTTGCCCCCGTTATTGTTGATTCTCTCATCGGCCCACACGGTATCCCGCTTTATGTACACGAACAACCTGCGCAATCAGTCGCCATGTCAGAGGACACCTCCAAACAACTCAAAAAGATTATGCAGACCACCATTAGCCAAGGATCTGCCCATAAATTTTTTCGCCGCTTCTACACAAAAGCGATGAAAAATGTTTATGTCGGTGGGAAAACCGGTTCTCTGACTGGCTTGCAACCGCCAGGCAAATATGACTGGTTTGTCGGCTTTGCTGAAAAAGATGGTCAGAAAATTGCCTTTGCGGTACTCTGTATCAACAAGAAAAAATGGTATGTCAAATCGGCCCAATTCGCGCGGGAGATGCTGGAGTTTTATTTCCGCGACACGCCTTTGCAAATCGCCGGCCTCCCGGCCTCGTGAGCGGCACGCTTCGTTGAAACAATATCTTGACGCGGTTCGGGAAACCCTGGAAAAGGGCACGCGCAAGCCCAACCGCACCGGCGTGGATACGATTTCCACTTTCAACATCAACTACGAAATCGACCTCGCCGAAGGTTTTCCGCTGCTGACCACCAAGGCGGTTTCGTGGAAAAATATCGTCATCGAAAATCTTTGGTTTTTGTCCGGCAGCACCGACATCAGCCTGCTCAAAAAACATGACTGCAAGTTCTGGGACCCGTGGGCGGATGCGGACGGCAAGGTGCCAAGCGCGTACGGCAACTTCTGGCGCCACTTTCCGCTAGCGGATGGCGGCACCAACGACCAGATCGCCTATATAGTCGAGCAACTGCAAAACAATCCCCTGAGTCGACGCATGGTGGTGTCAGCCTGGGCACCGGGCAACGCCCACACCAGCGCCCTGCCCCCGTGTCATGCGTTGTGGGTGGTCAATGTGCAGATCGATGGAACCGGCAATCCGTTGTTGTGCCTGCACCTGACCCAACGTAGCTGCGACATCGCTTTGGGTATACCCTATAACATCGCCGGCTACGCCTTGATGCTGGAACTGCTGTCGCGCTTCGGCAACATACCGGCGGGCATCCTCGGTCATACCCTGATCGACGCCCACATCTATACCGCCAAAGCGGATGGAAGCATGGCCGAATACGATCACATCCCCGAACTCGAGCAGCAACTCAAACGCGAACCGCGACCGTTACCGAGGCTTGAAATCGACGCTTCCATCCAATCCCTTGAAGACATCCAATCGCTGCTGTCCCTCAGCACCGATGAGATTATGGATAAATTTCAACTGCATGGTTATAACCCGCATCCCAAGATTAACTTCAAGGTGGCGGTGTAGGTGAGCGGGCCAGGCAACCCGACCCCGACCTCATCGCGCGACCCGATTGTCTCCACGCGCGACCCGATTGTCGCCGTGCGCGGCGCGATTGTCGCCATGAACGCCGAGCGCATCATCGGCGTCGCTGGCAACATGCCGTGGCATTACCGCGAAGACCTGCAACGCTTCAAACGCCGCACCATGGGCTGCGCCATCATCATGGGGCGTATAACCTGGGATGCCATCGGGCACCAAGCGCTGCCGGGACGGCGCAACATCGTCATTAGCCGCGCGGCGGTGACCGGGGTCGAGCATTACGGCGGCGTTGCGGAAGCCTTTGCGGCCTGTCGGGATGAAGATTTATGGGTCATCGGCGGCGCGCAAATCTACCGCGCAGCGATGGCGCGCTTGAACCTGCTGGATATTACCCGGGTGCCGGATGTTATTGAACGCGATGATGTGGTCAGGTTTCCGGAGATTGACATGGCTTGCTGGCGGGTTGCGGAAGAGTCGGTGTTGCCCGGCGATCATGCGTTTAGCAACACCGTGTATCGGCGCATTACACCCACCTAAAACACCATAATGGGCAAACGGATTTTCAACACCTACCACGCCTCCGAAGGGGAAACCAACGGCGTCAAAGCCGCGCTGGACGCGAGCGGAATTGCCTATTATGAAACCCACAAAGGCAAATGGGGGGTTGGATCATCCGCCCTTTGGGTAGCCGATGCAGACGACTATCCCCAGGCCAGAGCAGCCATCGACTCGTTCCAGCAGGAATGGCGCGAAAAAGTCAGGCAGGAGCCAATGCCCACGGGTATCCACTGGGCACGGCTGCCGGTGCTTTTGATGGTTATCGGCGTGGTGTTGTATTTGACATTTTTTTGGTATTTTTAGTGTGCTAATGGCATATTTAATTGAAATACTATCTGGTGTGTTATGGAAGAGTCGGTGTTGCCCGGTGATTGTGCTTTGGGCAACACCGTTTATCGGCGAGTAAACTAGAACACAAGCAATCAGGGAGAAATCTTGGAATCATATTCTTCCAAATACATTTTTGCCAACTCTTTACCTTCATTTGTATCAATAATGCCAACTTTGTGTAGTGCCCTCGTTATGTTCCAGAAATAGATAGCTTTGTAGTGCTCATTTTTAAAACTACGTCCTGCGGGGTGCGGTAGTTGCTGAATATAAATTTTTCCTTTCACGAACCATTTCACCCAATCCTCAACTTTAGAGCCCACGGCAAATATGATTTTCGGCTCCAGTATAGATATTTCTTTCTTCAGGTAATTTTCATAGCAATTAGTGATTGTTTCATCTTCATACGGTTAGTTTATAAGTTTCATCATTTTTTGCTAAATTGCATCCTTTCTTTTCGCATGAAATACAATATCCTTCGATCGACTTATGTTATTCACCATTTTTTTGTATTCATCAAATGTGTATGACTCAACATTGGGCATACCAACCGATATTAGGTGTCAAAATTTAACATACGAAGGGCTTTCATATTGGTTTCTTTCATGGTTTATTCCTCAATGCTATTTTAAAGGTTTAAATATCTGGGTCTATCGCGCTTTTGTCCGACCAGAACCAATGGGTCGCGCGTCCCTGGCGCTCGCAGGTCAGCGGAAACGCCGCCGACAGTTTGTCGAGGTCGCGCTGGATGGTGCGGATGTCAACATCAAATTCCGGGTTTATGTCGCGCAGTTTTTTCCGATTTGCGAGACGCTCAGCGTCTTTGGCTGGCGCGGAATGAGTTGCAACAATGCCAGATACCGCAGCGATGTGTCGGTGGCTTTACGCATCGAGATTCAATCCGTCCACCACCTTGCCGGTCGCCAGAAACTCAACCAACGCCACCAGCGCCTTGGTGTCGCGCTTGCAGTATGCGCGCAGGTCGGCGGTCAATGATTCGACGCGCGCCGGGTCGGTGTCGGGATGAATCGCTTCCTCATAACCGATGCCCGCGCCGACGCCGTCCTGAACTTCGCCGAGGTCACTGTAGTCCAGATGGCGGGCGATGGTGGGGAGCACCGACTTGAGGGACCACGAGCCCAGCATGTCGGGGTGATAGTAATGCGCGCGCGTCACCGGCAATAAATCCACCAACCGCGCGATCACCAACCGAATATCATTGGCCAAATCCGGGAAGCGTTTGGCGAGTTTATTCAGGCATGTTTTCTCAAAAGAACTATAGACGAATATCGGGCCAGGCTCGCCGACCGTTCGCAACAAGGTTTCGGTGAACGACCGCATAGGTGGGTTGCCGGTGGTGTCGAGAAACTCGGCGTGGGTCAGTTCGCCCGGCGCGCGCGCTATGTGGCACGACCATTGAAACGGCAACTGCTGATAGGGGCGCGTGTCTTTCCAAATGGGCACCGCGAACGCGATGCTCTCAAAGTCGAGAAAATAACGCGGGTATGGCTGCTCGATAATGGTTTTCTTCGCCGCCGGATTCAACTCGGCCTTGCCGCTCACGGTCACCCGTCGCACCCATTCATGGATCGGATTGTCGAGATACCCCAGCGGTATAGCGCGGATGTCGTGTATACCTTCGGCTGCGAGCGCATTGGCTACCCGTTTGTTGTTATCCCGCGGCAGACAAGTCACCGGATACTGCGCGCCCGGCGCCGAGCAATGCTCGATGAACGGACACGGATACGGCGAGTTGCAGTGATCGCCGGTGTCGATGTTCGGCTGCTGGCCTTCCACAACCTGTTGGAATCTGCTCACCCAGCGCGTAACCTGCGACTTGCGCTCGGCGATGGCGTCGCCCATGTCCTCAAAGCGCAACAAGCCGCGATAATCGCCATCGCCGCCATACATAAAATCGGTGTTGATGTGTGCCAACTCGACCCGCTCAAGGGGCACGCCAGCGCCTTCCAAAACCCAGGCTTGCACCGCGCAGTCCGGGTAATGCGGCGCCTTGACGCTGGCGCTGGATTTGACTTCCACCAAGCGATAACCGGCATCGCCTTTGGTCAGAATATCCGCCATAACCAGAACATTCCGGTGAAAAAAAGCCCCCTCAAACACGGGCTTTTCCGGCGTCTCGGCGAGCACGCGCTGGGTGTCCGCTATGGCACTCACAAAATCCCCGTCGACCACCTTGATGAGATGGCCGTTTTCGTGCAACGCCCGGGCGATGTCGTTGACCTGGTTTCCGGCGTCGAAGCGATGCTGCACCTCCGCCGTCGGGGGCGCTCCCGCCTCGGGCTGATGAACCTCCAGCCAAAGTCGCTTCTCGCATTGCAGGCCGGAGATGATTTTTGATTTGGACAGGCGTGTGGTCATGGGGTTATTTCTGCATGGGTTTTCAGTAGATAACATCATCAAAAAAGATGCCATCAAAAATATAGTTGGTGATAGCTTTCCTGGTGGTGGTTTGGCGAACGATAACCCGGCTATGCGACGAAATGTGTCGTTAGTCGGGACGGGTGCAAATAAAAATCCCGCGTTGGGGCGCGGGGTGGCCTTCGATGGTTTGGCTGGCAACGACCGGGTCGAGAAAATCCGCCAGCGACTCGAATTCCATCCATTCGGTCGCGCGTTGTACGGTTGAACCTGTCTTTAGGGTGTTAAAGCTACACGACGGGATGGGAAAAGACCGCTACCTGGGTCTTGGCCGTAACCGCACGCGCTTTGAGTTGACGTGCGTCGCCCACACTATCAAGCGGGGTTTATCAATTCAGCAGGCAAGTTGCACCTAAAAAATGAAACAGGGTGGGAAGATGGACATAGTCCAACAAATACGGCTGATGTAGTGTTTTTGGGGCATTTTTCTCAAAAAAAGGCTCGTTTGAAGAAACGAGAGGCTATATAGCGTGTCCGCGCAAAGGCCTCAAGATATTTTTTTCCTTCCCCAGTGTTCATCCACTTCTTAATACCTTCATTATTGATTTGAATTTAACCGATGCAATTCGAAAACACCGGTAAGTCGGGCGCAAAAGCTAGCATTGTTGCCAAGCGAGTGGAAAAGAAACGGGTTACCGATTATGGCGTTGTGGTTGCCGATGGAAATGGGGCAATCACCTTATACTTTAGCCTAACATAAATTAGATGAGACCTTTGCACGAAAGCCATTTCACCTGCATGCTGCGTCGCCTAAAAGCGCCTACTGTTGGTAAAATCGTACTCAATCGGTCATTTATAAGCATAAACTCCCTCATTCCGTGCGTTTTTGCCTTGCCTAAAAGCGAAATCATCTTCCGTGCAAAGGTCTCTAGATAAAGTTCCCCAGACCCTTATTTGATATGCCCGGATTTGGCGCGTAATCGTCTTGCTTCGGTGGGTGATATCCATAATGGGCGATAAATTTCTACTCGGTCGTTATCCGATAAATTGAAATCCAGACTCCGTTTTAATCCATATACCCCGACCTCATCCGTTTCCACATTGATTTGTGGATACTTGTCGCAGATTTTAGATTGCACAATCGCCTGACCGATGGTAGTGCCTTGGGGGCAGCAAATTCTCACCACTTCCTGATGCTCTGGCAGCGCATAGACCACGCTGATATGTATTTTAGTCATGCTCTATTATGCGTCGTTATGGGTGCTTTGGATATATTTCATCCGCTCTGCTACAAAATGATTCTATCATGGAGTCGGCAATGCGCTTAAAAACGGGACCAATAACCATGGCAACGGCTTTACTGGAAAAATCGAATTCCAGATGCAGGGTGATTTTCGATGCAGTGGCCGTTAATGGGGTAAATTCCCACATTCCTGAGAGTGCGCTAAACGGCCCATCAATCAAGCTAATCAGTGTTTTTTCATTGCCGATTAACTGGTTTTTGGTGGTAAACCGCTGGTTAATGCCTTTGAAGGCGATGGTGACTGTCGCAATCACTTCATTTTCAGTGCGACTTAATTCTTCAGAAGCACCACACCATGGTAAAAACTCGGAATATTGCTGTACATTATTGATCAATGTAAACATATCCTCGGCACGGTGCATGACCAACGCAGAACGGTTGACTATAAACATGGTGCAGGGACTATTCCAGACAAATTATTGACAGGTGGATTATACTTCAGCCGTTAGCAGTAATCATAACAGCCCAGACAAGACAGCTCGGATAGGACAGCCCGACAGGACAGCAACCGCCGCGTATTATATGATTCCTCTGAAAAATGGCAAAAAGTAAAAAAGACACCCCGTCCAACACCATCGCGCTTAACCGAAAAGCAAAGCATGATTATACCCTTGAGGATCAGTTTGAAGCGGGTATTGTGTTGGAGGGCTGGGAAGTCAAGAGTTTGCGCGATGGGCGGGCGCAGCTCAAAGAGAGCTATGTTTCAGTCTATCAGGGCGAAGTCTATTTACTCGGCGCCCATTTTTCACCGCTGGCATCAGCCTCCACGCATGTCAATCCGATACCCACTCGCAAAAGAAAGCTACTACTACACAGCAAAGAAATCAGCAAGCTGATTGGTGCCACCGAGCGCGAGGGCTATACTCTCGTGCCGCTTAGTCTGTATTGGCAATGTGGTCGGGCAAAATTAAAAATTGCCCTGGCAAAAGGTAAAAAACAATACGACAAGCGTCAAGCCGTAAAACAACGGGACTGGGAACGGCACAAGCACCGTCTTTTGAAACAGTAACCGCACCCATCACACCTGCCAACCGAAGATTAAAAAAGACCTGTCTGCGGCTAACGTCCTGGTTATAATCGGTGGTGATAATGTGAAGTACGGTCTGTTGTTCCCATCCGCTCAACACCCTGACGGAGACAGCTCGGCTACCTGACGGATAGAGATAGCACGAATATGATTGACAGATGGAACTTTGTGATAAGATTGCTCTCGAAACATTGAGTTTGTGGTGCGTTACAGTCGTTTGCTTAACGAATGATTTGAAACGGTGAACAAACAGCGATGGCTCCAGTTAAGGTTAGCCGCTACTCAATGTTACGATACCACACAATAAAAGAGTCTCCAGTAATTAGGTTTTTTCACGGTCGGTTTTGCTCCTCGGCAATATGCGCCTGCAGGTGATGGACAGGAAGTCCAAACGTTGCGATTGTGGAAAAAAACTAATGAACAGAGATGCTTGATAATAAAGGGAAATGATAATGACACACTCAAGAGGCACTGCTTTACAAGAGCCGTTTTTAAATGTTTTAAGAAGAGAGCGAATTCCGGTATCGGTCTTTTTGGTAAACGGTATAAAGTTGCAAGGTCAGATTGAATCATTTGATCAGTTTGTGATTTTATTGCGCAACTCGGTTAGCCAAATGATTTATAAGCACGCAATTTCAACCATTGTTCCGGATCGACCGGTACGCCTCGTTGAGGAGGGGGAAGATGCCTATGATGAGGAGAATGACTATAATTCTGAAGCGACAAAAAATTTCGGGAACGATTAGCTGGAAACCACTGTCTCGGTGCAGGTCAGGATTTTTAGGATTTTGGAGATAGCGCACCCTGTTTAAGCATATAGAGCAGGTTACTATTGACGGCCAGCACGCTAATCCAGTGGAGCGGGCAATTTTGGTATGTCAGGTGCAGCGATCGTCTGTTGCGGCTGATGAGCGATTGCATAATGCGCTGTTGAGCGGTCAGCGGTGTGGTTATGGCATATTGAAAGAACTCAATGAACTGGCAACTTCTGCCGTAGCGGAGGTTTGTGCTGAATTTGTTGCGGTGCGCCACAAGCCTGTTGCCGCTACCTTTATGGGTAAAGGCAAAGTTGAAGAGCTGGCTCAAATGGTTGCGGAGTATGATGCTACCCTTGTCATTTTTGATCATGCTATCAGCCCTGTTCAAGAAAGGAATATTGAAGGCATTGTCCAGTGTCGGGTACTTGACCGTGCCGGACTGATTCTGGATATATTTGCCCAGCGAGCGACCTCAAGTGAAGGCAAACTGCAAGTAGAGCTGGCGCAACTAAAACACCTGTCAACCCGTCTGGTACGAGGCTGGACACATCTGGAGCGACAAAAAGGCGGTATCGGTCTGCGCGGTCCGGGTGAATCCCAATTAGAGACGGATCGGCGTTTGATTGGCGTGCGTATAAAGACATTAACCGGTCGCCTTGATAAGGTTGAAGCGCAACGTTCACTGCGCCGACGGGCACGTCATCGCACCCCGATTCCGACTGTTTCTCTGGTCGGTTATACCAATGCGGGGAAATCATCATTATTCAATGCCCTAACTGGAGCCGATGTGGTGGTTAAGGATAAATTGTTTGCCACTTTAGATCCCACTATGCGCCGTGTGGAATTGCCCGGTTTTGGGGCAATCGTTCTTTCAGACACCGTTGGCTTCGTGCGCGAATTACCACATGCTTTGGTAGCCGCATTCCACTCCACTTTGGAAGAAGTGGTCAGTGCCACTTGTTTACTGCTGGTGAGTGATATATCTGATCCGGACCATCTGGAACTACGCTGCCACGTTGAACAGGTGTTGGATAAAATTGGTGCTGGCGATATCCCGATTATCCATATTTATAACAAAATAGATTTGACTGGCGAGCCGGTAAAAACTGTCCGTGCCAATAACGAACAGCGGATTGACAGGATATGGTTGTCCGCCGAAACCGGTGACGGGGTCGGATTTGTAGAGCAGGCACTGGCACAACTTTTGGGTAAAGGGCATCAATATTACGTGATTAACCTGAAACCGCAGGCGGGGGCGTTACGCGCTCGCTTGTTTCAGCGTTGCCAGGTTATCAACGAGCAAGTCGATGACAGTGGTGCGATTACGATGAAGCTGAAAATGAACCCTGCCATGCGTGGTTGGTTAGAAGCCCAACAGCAATATCGCGGGCTATGGAATGACCTGTGCTGATGACTCGGTCAATGACAAAGCTAAAATTAGACCTTTGCGAATGATAGGAAGTGCGGTCTTACCGATTTTTGCTGCTCGGCAATATGCTCCTGCATTATCTGCACTTCTGCCTTCCATGACGATCGATTTGATTTATATAAAAGTCTCATTTTGACATAGACGACGGCATGGATGCAGGAGGTAGAGCTGAGTCTGGAACAGAAGTCGAGAGCACAGAGATTATGCTACAAAAACTCCCGCTGCCTACCACAGGCATTCCTTATCAGCAAGGAGTTCAATGGCGATGTATTCGCAATTCGTAATTTTATTACCGCGCCGTCTATGATAAAATCACGCCTTCACAATTTTAGATTGGCGGGCAAACGCGGCTGGGGTATGAAAGGGCTTAATGGCTTGATTAGACCAATGCGCCATACCACTTTAACAACCTCCCAATGACAATCGTAAATATAATTTCGCCGCAATGACAGAAACGCCTTTCGCAAAAGAAACGCTTCCAGCCAATCTGGAAAAAGAGATGCGGCAATCCTACCTTGATTATGCCATGAGCGTCATCGTAGGACGTGCCCTGCCCGATATTCGTGATGGACTCAAACCGGTGCATCGGCGGGTGTTGTATGCGATGTCGGTGCTTGGCAATGACTGGAATAAGGCCTATAAAAAATCGGCGCGGGTGGTCGGGGATGTAATCGGTAAGTACCATCCTCACGGAGATACGGCAGTTTATGACACCATCGTGCGCATGGCACAGGATTTTTCCATGCGTTATATGCTGGTTGATGGGCAGGGTAACTTTGGCTCGGTGGACGGTGATTCGCCGGCGGCGATGCGTTATACCGAAATACGTCTGGCGCGTATTGCCCACGAACTGTTAGCCGACCTCGATAAGGAAACCGTGGATTTTGCTCCGAACTACGATGAAACGGAAATTCAGCCACTGGTTTTGCCGACTCGGCTACCGAATTTGCTGGTTAATGGTTCTACCGGTATTGCTGTGGGTATGGCGACCAACATTCCGCCACATAATCTGGGTGAGACGATTGATGCCTGTTTCGCACTGATGAATAACAGTGAAATCAGTGTTGCAGAACTGATGGAGTCGCTGCCGGGTCCTGATTTTCCGACCGCTGGCATTATCAATGGGCGTAGCGGCATCCGTCAGGCGTATGAGACTGGACGGGGTCGGATTTATGTGCGTGCGCGTACTGAAATTGAAAGCAACAGTAATGGACGTGAATCCATTATCGTTCACGAATTGCCCTATCAGGTCAACAAGGCGAGATTGATGGAAAAAATTGCCGATCTGGTTAAAAATAAACGTATTGAGGGTATTTCTGCGATGCGTGATGAATCCGATAAATCAGGCATGCGTATGGTGATCGAGATAAAAAGGGGTGAGCAGTCAGAGGTGGTTCTGAATAATTTATACAAACAAACCCAGTTGCAAACTGTCTTTGGCATCAACATGGTGGCGTTGAGCAGAAACCAGCCGAATATATTTAATCTCAAAGAAATACTCAATGAATTCATTAAACACCGGCGGGAAGTCGTTACCCGCAGAAGCCTATTTGAGCTCAAAAAAGCGCGTAACCGCGCCCATATTCTTGAAGGTTTAGCGGTTGCGCTAACCAATATAGACGAGATTATTTCGTTGATTAAAGCGGCGCAAACTCCGGCGCAGGCAAAAGAAGATTTGTTGAGCAAAATCTGGCAAGCCGGTACGGTGGCAGCAATGTTGTCGCGCAGTGATGCGAATTTATCCCGTCCTGATGGTCTGGATGAAAGATATGGCATGACAGCGGACGGTTATCAACTATCGCCGCAGCAGGCGCAGGCTATTTTGGAGATGCGACTGCATCGGCTGACTGGTCTTGAACAGGACAAAATTTACAAAGAATATACTGAAATCATTGATGAGATTCTGGCCTTGCTGGAAATTCTGGAGCGTCCGCAGCGCTTGGTGGAAGTAATTCGCGAGGAGTTGCAGGATATTCGTGATCGCTACGGCGATGCGCGGCGCACAGAAATTATTGCCAGTGAGATTGATTTATCTATGGAGGATTTGATTCCCGAAGAGGAAGTGGTGGTGACTATTTCCCATGACGGTTATGCTAAATCACAACCGATCTCGGATTACCGCGCTCAGAAACGAGGGGGAAAAGGCAGAATTGCGACCCGCACCAAAGAAGAAGATTTTGTCAGTCGAATGTTTGTGGCAAATTCGCATGACACCATATTGTGCTTTTCTAATACCGGCAAGGTTTATTGGCTCAGGGTGTTCCAGCTCCCGCAAGCCGGACGGCAGGCAAGGGGCAAACCGCTGGTGAATTTGCTACCACTGGATGCCGACGAACAGGTGACCACAGTATTACCCATCAAAGGTTATGAGGAGGGCACCAATATCCTTATGGCGACAGCGCGCGGTATCATTAAAAAATGCCGTTTGAATGATTTTTCACGACCGCGAACTTCGGGCATCAAAGCCGTCAATTTGCAAAATCATGACCATTTGATTGGTGCGGTACTGACCCATGGCGATGATGATCTGCTGTTGATTAGTGATGCTGGCAAGGCGGCGCGCTGTTCAGAAAAAAATATTCGGCTGGTCGGGCGAGTGGCAAGAGGAGTCAGGGGGATTCGTTTGGACAAAAACCAAAATGTTATCTCACTGATGGTATTACCGGCAGCCGATGACAAGGTGAATATTGATGTGCCCGCGACTGCTGGCAATGGCGAGACCTTGTCGGCACCGACCATTCTAACCTGCACCATACATGGCTACGGTAAGCGCAGCCCGATTGCCGATTTTCCGCGTAAAAATCGGGGGGGTAAAGGGGTTATTGCCATAAAAACTTCGAGTCGCAATGGTATGGTGGTCAGCGCACAGATTGTTAATCAAGCCGACGAGGTTATGTTGATTACCGATGGTGGTATCCTGATTCGTACCCGTATCGCTGAAATTTCCGTGCAGGGTAGAAATACCCAAGGGGTAAGATTGATTTCACTGAAAAAAGATGAACGATTAGTTAGTGTCGGCAAAGTGGAGGATGTGGATAGCGTTGAGGACGAGGCAGAAGAGAATCCGGCGAATAGGCTCATTCATTAAACAAAGTGTTGTGATTAAGTCGGATTTCTTGGTTGTGGCTAGGTGTTGCTATCCGTAAAAAAATAGATAGCGCTATTCTGAAACTGTAATTGAGACCTTTGCACGGAAGATGATTTCGCTTTCAGGCAAGGCAAAAACGCACGGAATGAGGGAGTTTATGCTTATAAATGACCGATTGAGTACGTTTTTAACGCAGCATGCAGGTGAAATGGCTTTCGTGCAAAGGTCTCTAATTGAAACTGAAATTCGTAGCAGGTTAAACATTGACAAAAGAAACCGATAAGAAACTCAAGGTTTTTCGGGATGATATTGACAACATTGATGTTGATATCCTGCGATTGATGAATAAACGATTACGTGCCGCGCAAGCTATCGCGCAAATTAAGGTGACCGATGAGTCGGCGTTTTACCGCCCGGAACGGGAAGCGCAGGTTTTGAGTCGATTACAAGGATTGAATGACGGATTGTTGCAGAGCTCCTCTTTGGAATCGCTGTTCAGGGAAATTATGTCCATCACCCGCGGAATTGAGGCGGGATTGTCGGTTTCTGTGCTTGGTCCGGTCGGCACTTATACTGAGGCGGCTGCCCGACACCATTTCGGTAGTACCATCACCATTGTTGATTTTCCCACCATAGATGAGATTTTTAGAGCAACTGAAACTGGACACACCGATTTCTCTGTGGTACCGATTGAAAATTCGACCGAGGGAGGGGTAACCGGAACACTGGATCGCTTGGTCAATACCTCGCTAACAATCTGCGGTGAAATTAATTTGCGGATTCATCATAATTTATTGAGCCTTACCGATGATCTGAGTCAGGTAAAAAAGATATATGCACATACCCAGTCCTTAGGACAATGCAGACGCTGGCTAAACAAGCACTGCGCTACTGCGGAATTGATTCCAGTGAGTAGCAATGCCGATGCCGCTCAAAAAGTAACGACAGTAAAATCAGCCGCTGCCATTGCCAGTGCCATCGCTGCCCAACGATACCAGTTAAAAATCGTGGCAACCAACATTGAGGATGAACCGGGTAACACCACCCGATTTTTAGTGTTGTCCAACCGTGCCACACCACCGAGTGGCAATGACAAAACCAGTTTGCTGTTATCCTGTCGAAGTCGCCCCGGTGCCTTGCTGCATTTATTACAACCCCTGCTCATTGGGCAGATTGATATGAGCAAAATTGAATCCAGACCCTCCAAAATCGGATTGTGGGAATATGTTTTTTTTATTGATGTTTTGGGGCATCAGCACGAAGCGCATATCGCCAAGGCGTTGAACGAACTGAAAGTTGAGGCAGGTTTGTTCAAGAATCTCGGTTCCTATCCACGCTCTGTTTGAGCGCTATCCTGTCGGAGCAACCCTTGAAATCATCCTTGCACTCATCCTCATCAAATCATATTCAGACACTCGCCATTGTCGGTGTTGGTTTGATTGGTGGTTCTTTAGCGATGGCACTGAAGCGTGCCGGTACGGTAGCGCATATCATCGGTGTGGGGCGCTCCCGAGTTAATTTAGAAACGGCACTGTCGGTTGGGGCGATTGACCAAATCCAGCCCGATCTGCAACAGGCAGTTGCGGATGCCGATATTATTGTGCTGGCAACGCCAGTCAACAGCATTGCCGGATTGTTTGAAAGCATTGCGCCAGTGATGGATGAGCATAAAATTGTTACCGATGTGGGCAGTGTCAAGGATGGCATCGTTAAGCAGGCTAAAGTGGCTTTAGGAACTCGATTTAATCGCTTTGTCGCAGGTCACCCAGTCGCGGGCAAGGAAAAATCCGGCATCATGGCGGCGACCAGCGATCTGTTTGAAAATCATAATGTTATTCTGACCCCAAGTGCAGAAACGGATACGGAAGCGTGTCTGACCATCCAGGCAATGTGGCAACACACGGGCGCGGAAGTTACCTTGATGAAGGTGGCGGATCACGACCGAATCTTGTCAATCACTAGCCATCTGCCACATGTCTTGGCGTATGTGATGATGGGTTTTCTGTCCACTTCTTCGGAACGGCAACGCTGCTACCAGACAGCAGCAGGCGGTTTTTATGATTTTACCCGCACTGCCTCCAGCGACCCGGAAATGTGGCGGGATATTTCGCTGATGAATAAACAGCATTTACTGGAGCATATTGAAGCGTTCAAACAGCAATTGGATGACGTCGCCAGCATGATTGAAAACGGTGAACAACAGGCACTCGAAGACCTGTATGCATCAGCAAAACGCGCGCGCGCGCTGGTTACGGAAAAACGCAAAAGTGCCTCGCTGCATTAAGACTTTTCGTGGCAGGCTGTCGTGCGCTGGTAATGGTGCTTGCATCCCCATGCCCAAGACTAACGACCACGCACGAGCGCACACAACGGTTATGAACTGTAATTTTATTTTATGAAATTTTTGGTTTCCCCGTCTGCTGCTCTGCAAGGTCAAATCAGGGTTGCCGGCGATAAGTCCATTTCGCACCGTGCCATCATTTTCGGTGCGCTTGCCTGCGGCGTAACCCGAGTCTCGGAGATATTGGAAGGTGAAGATGTGTTGGCAACCATCAACGCCTTTCGTGCCATGGGAATTGCTATTACCCGAGCGAGCGCACGCGCTGATGACAATCATTACCAGATTCAGGGCAAGGGCTTGCAGGGACTGACCGCGCCGGTCGGCAGTCTTGATATGGGTAATTCAGGGACGGCATTGCGGTTATTGGCAGGGCTACTGTGTGCCCAGCCTTGGTCAAGCAGATTGCTCGGTGATGATTCGCTGAGCCAACGCCCGATGCAAAGAATCATTGACCCACTGAGCAGTATGGGAGCGAACATTCAATCCGCAGACGCTAAACCCCCACTGAACATAACTGCGGTTGAGCAGCTTAACGGTATTGAATACACTACGCCAATGGCCTCTGCGCAGGTGAAATCGGCAATCTTGCTGGCTGGACTATATGCCACCGGTAGCACTTCGGTTATTGAAAGCGCGACCACTCGGGATCATACGGAACGGATGCTAAGCGGATTTGGCTATGCCATTCAAACCCATAACCGAGCTGGCAATAAAATCATTACTGTGCAAGGTGGAGGCACATTAGTTGCCCGTGACTTAACGGTGCCAGCCGATTTATCTTCGGCAGCTTTTTTCATCCTCGCGGCATTGATAACACCGAAAAGCGATCTGGTGCTGCAACGTGTCGGGGTCAATCCCAGCCGCAATGGGGTTTTGACGCTGTTAAAACGGATGGGTGCTGAAATTGAATTGTCCAATCATCCGGATGTGGGTGGTGAACCGGTCGCTGATATACGGGTCAGGAGCTCGCAATTACACGGTTGCGAGGTCGCTGGTAATGATATTGCTCTGGCGATTGATGAAATTCCGGTGATTGCCGTAGCTGCGGCGTGTGCCAGCGGGATTACCCGCATTGCTGATGCGGCAGAATTACGAGTTAAGGAAAGCGACCGTATTGATGGTGTGGTCAAGGGGCTTAAAGCCTTGGGCATCAATGTCAAAGAGTATGCGGACGGTATGGTTATTGAGGGCGGGAAACTGTGCGGTGGGAAGGTACAAAGCGGTGGCGATCATCGCATTGCGATGGCGTTTTCAATAGCGGGTGTCGCGGCACAGGATCAGGTTGAAGTCGCAGATTGTGGCAATGTCGCTACCTCTTTCCCTAATTTTTACAAATTGGCGGGTCAGGTCGGAGTCAACATTGTTATCAACTGAAACAGTTTCTGCTGCCGTGGTGGCTATTGATGGTCCCGGTGGTTCAGGCAAAGGCACCCTCTCTTTGGCAGTGGCACGACAGCTGGGCTGGCATTATCTTGATAGTGGTGCGCTTTACCGCGTACTCGGCTATCTTTCCGAAAAGAATCAGATTGAGATCACCGATGAAGCGGGATTGATTGGGCTGGCACAACACTTGGATATTGCCTTCAAGGATGGGGCGGTCTGGCTACATGGTAAAGAAATAGATGATGACATTCGTACCGAGGCGGTGGGGAAACGGGCTTCTATGATTGCGCCGATGCGTGAGGTTCGGAAGAAACTACTGATTTGGCAAAGAAGTCAGGCACAACCACCCGGTCTGGTGGCTGATGGCAGGGACATGGGCACCGTGGTGTTTCCGCAGGCAATTTGTAAAATATTCTTGACCGCCAGCGCACAAGTGCGTGCAGAAAGACGATTTAAGCAGTTGCGAAGCAAGGGGTTTGATGTCAGTATCCCGCAGCTTTTTAGAGAGATTTGCGAACGCGATACACGTGATGCGAATCGTGCGGTTTCTCCATTAATGCCCGCCGAAGATGCGATTTTGCTGGATACGACTCATCAGAGCATTGAGGAGGCGGTTTCGGCAACCATGATGAACATCAGAAAGTGTCTGGCGACGTTATGAATAATTGCCTGTGAGTTATTGATGCGGCTATAACATGAGCGTTTGTGGTTGGTGTGGGGTGTAAGGGGCGTAAACTAAGGTGAATTTTCCATGCGGTATTGTGGTCATTTTTTCAGTGGTTTTTGTCAGTTTGACTGGTGAGGACTATTTCACAAGCCTAAGTGTTGCACTTATGGAATGTATATAGCATACATGAGAATTTGCCCATGAAGATAAAAAAGCGGGGACTGACACCGCAATCGCGGAAAAAGACAGTTAATAGAGGTGCCCATCAATCATTCGGCAATATCTGTAGAGACCAAGCCATGCTTTTTCCTGCCATGAGCGGTATGATGTCATCATCCGCGGCATCATCAGCATGATTGTTGCCAATGCTTTGCGGAATATGCTTTGCGGTGTTGTGCAAGGTGATTTTTCGTGGATTACGCGCCAGTTTGTAAAAATCAGCCCCAAAATGGCTCGCAAAACCCTCCAGTTTATCAAGACATTCTGCGCCGGCAAAAACTTCAGCATAGAGTTCAATAGCAGAATATGCGGAAAATATTCCGGCACAGCCGCACGCGCTTTGTTTGCTACTTCGGCTATGCGGCGCGCTATCGGTGCCGAGAAAAAATGACGGGTCGCCAGCCGTTGCGGCAGCCACCAAAGCCTGACGATGAGACTCTCGTTTTAATATCGGCAAACAGAACAGATGCGGGCGGATACCACCACGAAAAATCTCACTACGGTTATACAATAAATGTTGTGGGGTAATTGTGCCGGCAACAAAACGATTGGTGGATTTAACAAAGTCCACGCCTTGGCGGGTGGTAATATGCTCCAATACCAATCCAAGCTCGGGCAATTCCTGATGTAGTGGGAATAAAACTTGCTCGATGAATACCGCTTCGCGATCAAATATATCGACATGTGGGTCGGTCACTTCGGCGTGAACTTGTAACACCACATCATGCTTCGCCATGCACTCAAACCTATTCATCAACGCGCTTACTTTCGTTACCCCGGATGATGAATGGGTTGTCGCCCCAGCAGGATATAATTTAAAGCCCAATATATGCTCGCATTCGGCAGCCGCTTTTACTTCGGCTTGGGTGGTGTCATCGGTCAGATAAAGGCTCATTTTTGGATCAAATGAAGTGTCTTCAGGCAATGCGGACAAAATGGTTTGGCGGTATTCGAGAGCCTGTTGCACGTTTCTGATTGGTGGCTCAAGATTGGGCATGATGAGTGCCCGCCCAAATTGCGCGGCGGTGTAGGGAACCACCCGTGCCAGCATTGCGCCGTCACGAACATGGACATGCCAATCATCCGGTTGGGTCATGGTTAGGGTCATTGTCAATTATAAATTTTGAATTCACATAAATAAATGTAAGGTTAGCCAAAGGGTGTATTCTCACTCTTTTAATCGACCGGAAAATAAGGAGTGAAACATGAAAAGCTATCTCCATTTGACTGAACACGAAAGATACCATATTCACATGATGAATAGACAAAATCATACGCTAACAGAAATAGCCAAAACGATGGATAGAAACAAGTCAACCATCAGTCGTGAGATTAAACGCAACATAGGGGGCAACGGTTATCGTCATAAGCCTGACCACTCGTGAGTGGTCAGGCTAAAACGAGGCATGCGCAGAAAAACAAACGCATCAAACTCAATGCTAATTTGCGGCATTATATTCAACAAAAACTTGGATTGTATTGGAGCCCGGAACAGGTTAGTGGCGCGTTTGCGCATATAGGACAACATTCGCATTAGCGTAGATACCATCTATCGGATGATATTGAAAGACAAGGCGGCAATACTCAGGTTGTTAAGGATGATTAAACAATCTGTGATGATGCTGACCTTTGATAACGGCAGGGAATTCAGTTGGCAATGACTTTGCATCAAATCATCGAAACAGAGCCGTTCAAAGCCACTGATTTAATGAAGGGGCTGTCCTAGATAACACTGAAAGAGTGCTATCATGGGATCAATGAGAAAGAGTCGTTTAAGCCGTTATAAACAAGGTCGTCTTATCGAGCATTTTGTGTCGGGTTCAACCGCCCGCACGGCAGCGTTGCTGGTTGGGATCAACAAGTCCACATCGGCGTATTTTTATCACCGGTTGCGCGAGATTATCGCATATGAGCTTGAACAAGAAAGCCATGAGGTTTTTGACGGGGAGATTGAAGTCGATGAAAGTTATTTTGGCGGTGGTCGCAAAGGCAAACGAGGTCGGGGAGTGGCGGGGAAAATCCCGGTGTTTGGCTTACTCAAACGGGGCGGGAGGGTTTACACCAAGATTATCCCGGATGCCTGTTCAGCAACCTTGATGCCAATTATTGAGCGTAAAGTGGTTCCGGACAGCATCGTTTATTCCGACTGTTGGAGCGGTTATAATGTGCTGGACGTGAGCGATTTCAAGCACCACCGCATCAACCATTCCCAACGCTTCGCGGAGCAGGGGAATCACATCAACGGCATTGAGAACTTTTGGAGTCAGGCGAAGCGTCATATGCACAAATTCAACGGTGTTCCCAAGGCGCATTTTGGGCTGTTTTTGAAGGAGTGCGAGTGGCGTTTTAACAACAGCGACCCAATATCTCAATTATTTCAATTAAAACAATGGGTTGGAGTTCATTTAAACTAGTTATCTAGGACAGCCCCTAAATCTTTTCTATCGGGTAACAATGTGTATCAATGCGTAACAAATCGGAGAACGGCTCATCTGTCAAGGAAATGTTAACTTCCTCGATAAGGAGAACGGTTCACAGTGTTAAAGGAATGTTAACTTCCGCGATATGTGGAATAGCCGAATGGATTCAAAAGCAAGGGCACATGATAATGCTGACCATCCCCTTTAATCTGAAAAATGATTTCAATGAAAGGATAAAATGACGGCTGTTGATTGCCTCTAAAATAAGGCATGGTATCAAAGCAAAGTTTATACCTACCCGCAGGCAACGGTGCATTTTCGGAAAGCAACGTTGCAACACGTCCATCCGCATCGGTCATACCCTTGCCGATAGACAGCCACCGCGCGGAGTCATCAGCGCCCTGTCCTTGATAAAGTTCAACCTTGACGGCCGCTGCTGGTTTGCCCTGAGCGGTGTCAAGAATATGTGTGGTAATTTGGCTCATGATTGTTTGTTGGGGTTACCTGCTGGGGCAGTTTCAGACTTCCTCAATGAGCTTATCTATTCGGAGTAACATAATTTTAAGCTGTTCTGCTGCGGCAATGATGCTTTCCTGATCGGGTCGGTTGTTAATTCGCATCTTGATGAGTGCCAGCATTTCTGCTGCGGTTTTGCCGGTAGCACAAACGATGAATATGTATCCAAACTTGGTTTGGTAATCGGTATTATATTGTACCAATTGCTGCAACACAGTATCCGTTGCCTGTTCGACAGCAGCTTGTTCGTTGGTGGCAAGGGCGTGTGTGTTTCGGTACTTTTCCTTGAGCGAATCGGGATCACCAATTTTTGGGTGGCCATCAAACGCTTCCATATAATCCGCTAATGCCATGGATTGCCAGAATACTGCCGCCTTATTTTGCATGGCGATTTTAGTAGGAAAGGGTCTCGCAGAAACCATTAACTGCACCCAGCGAGAAGCACTGCAACAGGTGTTAAACACATCGCCAGCTTGGCTATCATCAAGTTGATTCAGGGTTGATAATTTCATCGTCTTTGAATATAAAAGGTCTGAACGCAATGCGCAACAACACTATCAGGATTTTTTAAGATTTGAATCTAATGATTAACAATACTGTCAGGTTCTTTTTTTCGGGTCAAGGATTAACTATACTCATCGCATCCTGAGTTAAAAAAAGGTTATAAAAATTGCGCCGTCCAACGCCAATTACTTTCAACAAGAGCTTGTATTATCATGACGCTATCGGCTCATCGTGGTGAAATAGTACATTGTCTGGATGACCCGGGTGATGGTGGGAATGACAATCAATCGGCATGGCAATACTTTGAAGATGGATTACTTGTTGTTGACGATGGTCGTGTTGTTGCCTGTGGTGAGGCGCAACATCTGTTGGCTAGTTTGTCCGCTTCGGCAGTTATTCACCAACACGCTGATGGCTTGATTATTCCCGGATTGGTGGATACGCATATTCATTATCCGCAGTGTGAAATCATTGCCGCTTACGGTACCCAGCTAATGGATTGGTTGCAACAATATACGTTTCCGGTGGAAGAGAAATTTGCAGATCCGAATACTGCTGCGGCGACTGCGGATTTTTTCCTTGATGAGCTATTACGCAATGGCACGACCACTGCCCTAGTATTTGGAACGGTACACCCGCAGTCGGTGGACGCATTTTTTGTAGCAGCCGAGCAGCGTAATATGAGGATGATATGCGGAAAAGTGATGATGGATCGAAACGCACCAGCAGGCTTGTGCGATACCTCGCAGCTAAGTTATGCAGACAGTAAGGCGTTAATCAAACGCTGGCACGGAAAAGGTCGATTGGGTTATGCGATTACACCGCGATTTGCACCGACATCAAGTGCGGCACAATTAGATATGGCAGGACGGTTATTGCAGGAATATCCCAATGTGCATCTACATACGCATTTATCAGAAAATAAAAAAGAATGCCAATGGGTCGGTGAATTATTTCCGGATCGCCGCGATTACCTTGATGTCTATGACCATCATGGGTTGTTAGGCAGGCGCTCGATTTTCGCGCATGGCATACATTTGTCCGAACGGGAATGGCAATGCCTGCAAAAATCTGAATCCAGTCTGGCATTTTGTCCAACATCCAACCTGTTCATTGGCAGTGGGCTGTTTAATTTTAATCAGGCAGACGCTTATAATGTGAAGGTCGGTTTCGGTACTGATGTCGGTGGTGGTGATAGTTTCTCGTTGCTACGCACCATCAACGAGGGTTATAAAATCCAGCAACTTCAGGCGTATAATCTGTCACCAATACGCTCGCTTTTTCTAGCAACGCTGGGCGGTGCCGCCGTGCTTGATTTACAGCGCGATATTGGCAATTTTGAAAAGGGTAAAGAAGCCGATTTTATCGTGCTTGATTACCATGCCACGCCATTGATTGATTTCAGAATAACGCGCTGTCAAACTTTGATGGAGAAATTATTCGTCATGCAAATGCTCGGCGATGATCGAGCAATAAGAGAGACTTGGATAATGGGACACCAGCAATTTACCCGAGCAGTTAAGGGGTAATGTAGTGGGTAATTTTCGATGCGACTTTAGAGATTGTGCAAAAACCTCCATTTATATGAACGCAAATGCTATGATATTGGTAACCTAGACAACAGCTTGATTAAGGGGCTGATTTAGCTCCCTAATACCCTTGCAAATTATGTCCATAACGCAATATGTTACCAGACTGTTAAACGCATCGCGCCAGACCAAGCACGTGATAATCGGGGTGTTGGATGCCGTGCTGGTTTTAATGGCACTGTGGTTGTCATTCTTTTTAAGGCTGGATACCTTCCAATTGCCAGATGGTCGAATGGTGTTGCTCATTCTCGTTGCGCCGGTTGTTGCCATCCCCTTTTTTATTGTTAATGGTCTTTATCAAACAGTTATTCGCTATATGGCTACGGACATCATCTGGGTGGTGCTTCGTGCTGTTACTGGTTACTGTCTGATTTGGACGTTGCTGGTGTTGCTTTCCGGCATCGGGGGTGTACCACGCTCGGTGATTTTAATAAATTGGGTAATCTGTTTGGTTTTCATTGGTGGCTACAGATTTACTGCCGAATGGTTAATCAATGTTTATCTGAGGATACCATATAGTAAGAGCGAACCAATCATACTCAGGCGAGTGCTCATCTATGGTGCGGGTGAAGCCGGTGTTCAATTAGCGGCCCTTTTATCTTCCAGTCGTCAAACCAAGATAGTTGGATTTATTGATGACGCATCACGGCTGCATAATCAGGTGATTAAAGGCTTCAAGGTCTATCCGGCTAAAAACCTCAATAGTTTGATACACAAAGTCAGGGTTTCCGAGATTCTTCTGGCAATGCCTTCGGTTTCCCGTAATAGAAAACGTGAGATTTTCTCGTTATTGGCGACTTTGTCGGTACGGGTTCGCACGTTGCCTGACATCACTGCTATTACCGAAGGCAAAGTAAAAGCTCAGGATGTTCAAGATATTGATATTGCCGATTTGCTGGGCAGAGAATCGGTGCCTGCTGATGCAACATTACTGCGAAAGAACATTGACGGCAAGGTGGTTATGGTAACTGGTGCGGGCGGTTCAATTGGTGCCGAGTTATGCCGACAGATTACATTATTGAATCCAAAAATGTTGGTGCTGTATGAGCAAAATGAGTTCAACCTGTACAGTATAGAGCGTGCTCTAAATCAGCAAGATGTTGAGCTTGTTGCAGTGCTTGGTTCGGTATGCGAGCGGCAGCGTCTGCTTGAGCAGTGTGAAAAATTCGGTGTCAATACCTTGTTTCATGCGGCTGCCTATAAACACGTCCCGCTGATAGAAGCGAATCCGCAAATAGGGGTGCAGAATAATATTTTAGGCAGCTATGCGACTGCGTTGGCAGCGGTAACCGCAAAAGTAGCTTGTTTCGTTATGATCTCGACCGATAAAGCGGTGCGTCCGACCAATGTGATGGGGGCAAGCAAACGCTTTGCTGAGCAGATATTGCAAGCCATGGGAAACGACAGCATCGGTGCACCGACAAAATTTATCATTGTTCGTTTCGGCAATGTTATTGAGTCTTCGGGTTCGGTTATTCCGCTGTTCAGAAAGCAGATAAAAGCGGGTGGTCCGGTAACGGTAACGCATCGGCAGGTTACCCGATATTTTATGAGCATTCCAGAAGCGGCACAGTTGGTGTTACAAGCGAGCGCAATGGGCAAGGGCGGTGAAGTGTTTGTGCTTGATATGGGGAAGCCGATAAAAATTTATGATCTTGCTCTAAAAATGATTAAATTAAGCGGCTTGACGTTAAATGATGCCGATCACCCGAATGGCGATATAGCAATAAAAATTTCCGGTATGAGAGCGGGGGAAAAACTGCATGAAGAGTTATTGATTGGCGAAAACGTGTCAACAACGGCACACCCTCAAATTATGATGGCCAATGAAAAATTTTTATCCTGGGATATAATGCAACAGAAAATAGATGAATTGGAGAATGTAGCAGACAGTCACGTTGACATTCAACACATACTTGCCAGCGTTGTCGAAGACTATTCGCTCAAGCAGTTTTGAATTCACATAATGAGACCTTTGCACGGAAGATGATTTCGCTTTCAGGCAAGGCAAAAACGCACGGAATGAGGGAGTTTATGCTTATAAATGACCGATTGAGTACGTTTTTAACACAGCATGCAGGTGAAATGGCTTTCGTGCAAAGGTCTCATAATAACGGGCCTATTGCCAAACCCTTCCAAAACCCAACCCAGACAAGTGGCGTGCTTGGAGCTTGTTCAATCAAGCTCGGTTTGAATGTGCGCTTGTTGCAAAGCGGGCTGTTGCAGGGCAATCAATTGCGCCGCCACGGCAACGGCGACTTCCATAGGTCGTTTACCCCCAACCTGTTCAAGTCCAATCGGTGAGGTTAGTCGGGCAATCTCATTGTTGTTGAATTGTTTGCGGGCGAGTTGTTTCCTGAATTTTGCCGCTTTTGATTTAGAGCCAATTAAACCACAGAAGCGGACATCATTGCGAGATAGGATGGCTTCCACTAATTGCATATCCAGTTCGTGGCTGTGCGTCATGACCAAAAAATAAGCATTAGCGGCGCATTCCTCAACATCAACATCGGGGTTTCGCATTTTGACAAGATCAATATTAGCGGCAAATCGCTCGCTTTGCTCACGGACAAACTCCGCTCTCGAATCAATCCATTTCACCTTGCAAGGTAGTGCGGACAAAATAGTAGCCAGTGCCTGTCCGACATGACCGGCACCGAAAAGCACAACATTGAAGTCCTTCGCGGCAATGTATTCAAAAAGTAACTCAACATGACCACCACAACATTGCACTAAATCTTTGCCTAATCGGAAGGACTCCCGAATGATGGTAGGTTGACTATGTGCTAAGCTGGACGACAACATAGTGCGTGCCTTGGCAATCGCCTGATACTCAAGATTGCCGCCGCCAATGCTGTCGTAGATATGGTTTTCATCAACTATCATTTTACTGGTCGCATCGCGCGGGGCCGAGCCTTGTACCGCTAAAATAGTAACGATGACAAAACTTTTGTCTTGCTCGGACAGGCGGGCGATGGCTTCAATCCAATTCATTGCTTTGATTTCTTTACTTCGCTAACGACACGTAAAATCTCTTGAGGTGTGGCAGGCGCATTTAATTTTGGGAATATCGAATAATCGGCAACCGCAGCAATAGCATCCCGAATAGCACACCAGGTTGATATCGCCAGCATCAGCGGCGGTTCACCAACCGCTTTGGAGCGAAAAATCGTTTGTTCCTGATTGGGCATATTTTCAATTATTCGGGCATTAAAAATTGTCGGCGCATCACTAATAGCCGGAATTTTGTAGGTTGCCGGGCCATCGCTGAGCAATTTCCCTGCTTCATTCCATTTCAATTCCTCACAGGTCAACCAGCCGACACCTTGTATAAAGCCACCTTCAATCTGCCCTATATCTATTGCCGGATTGATTGAATTGCCGACATCATGAAGAATATCTGCGCGATGCAGTTTGTATTCTCCGGTCAGCGTATCAATCAACACCTCGGATACCGCCGCACCGTTGGCATAATAATAAAAAGGATGCCCGGAAGCGGTTTCGCGATTATAATGAATTTTCGGTGTTTTATAAAAACCGGTAGCGGACAGTGAAACCCGTGCTAACCAGGCTTGCTTGGCGACTTGGGCGAAAGGGAAAATCTGCTCTTTAACGCCAACCTGATTATCCGCAAATTTTATTTCATCAGCAGCGACATCGTATTGTTCTGATAAAAAGGCAATCAGCCGCTGTTTGATGGTGATTGCCGCATTGCGGGCTGCCATGCCATTGATGTCGGTGCCTGATGAGGCGGCAGTCGGTGCGGTGTTTGGAACTTTATCGGTGCGCGTTGCCGAGACCTTGATGCGCTGCACATCTATCTGAAACTCTTCGGCAACAATCTGTCTTATTTTAGTCATCAAGCCCTGTCCCATTTCGGTGCCACCGTGATTGACTTGCACACTGCCATCGGTATAAAGATGGATGAGTGCGCCCGCTTGATTCAAGTGGGAAACGGTAAATGAAATACCAAACTTTACCGGCGTGAGTGCCAGACCTTTTTTTATAATCGGGCTTTGTTTATTGAAGGCGCGTATTGCTTGCCGACGACTCCGATATTGTGATTCCTGTTCCAGTTGCTCGACAATTTGCGGAATATTAAAGCTCTCAATGTGTTGGTGATAGGGGGTTATGTTTCTATCAACCGTGTTATAAAAATTCAATTTGCGAATATCCAGCGCATCTTTTTGACGATGAATAGCAATTTCATCAATGACGTTTTCCATCGCAAGCATACCCTGCGGACCACCAAAACCGCGAAAGGCTGTATTTGAAACGGTGTGGGTTTTGCAGCGCAAGCCTTCGATATACACATTCGGTAAATAATAGGCATTGTCGCAATGGAACATCGCCCGATCGACAATAGCATCGGACAAATCTGGAGAATAACCACATTGTCCTGCCAGCAGATAACGCACCCCTAAAATTGTGCCATCGTTATCAAAACCAACCTGATATTGGTTTAAGAAATTGTGCCGTTTTCCGGTCATCACCATATCGTCTCGGCGCGACAATCGGCAAGTAATCGCCACACCGAGTCTCGCCGCAAACACCGCAGCAAAACATGACCACGCTGCCGCATGGGTTTCCTTACCGCCGAAGCCACCGCCCATGCGGCGCGTAATAACGTCCACTTTGTTCATCGCGATGTCAAGCACCTGCGCCACCAGTTTTTGGGTCTCGGTTGGATTCTGGGTTGAGCTGTAGATGGTCATATCGCCCTCTTCCCCGGGAACGGCAATGCTCGCCTGTCCTTCCAGATAAAATTGTTCCTGACCACCGACTTGTAAGGTTGAGCTGATATGGTGCGGCGCATTTGCTAATGCCTGAATGACGTTACCACGTTGCATCTGATGCGGCGGTCGTACATAGAATTGCTGGTCAATCGCCTGCTGAAGATCAAGCACCGCTGGCAACGGTTGGTATTCAATAGTGGCGAGGGTAACCGCCTGTCGTGCTAATTTATGACTGGTTGCGGCGACCGCAAAAATAGGCTGACCAAAATATTCAACGGTATCTTCGACCAGCAAGGGGTCGCCCGCAAAAACAGCACCAATATCAATCATCCCCGGAATATCGGTGGCGGTAATGACATCAACCACACCGGGCGCTACCCTGACTCGTTGCAGATCCAATTTAATCACTTTGCCGTGAGCGATTTCGCTACCGCCAACACAGACAAAATACTGCGTCCGCAAAGACACTTGATCATCAACATAAACGGCGGTGCCGCTGACATGTTGTGGCGCACTCTCATGTGCTAATGCCCGACCGACAGCCCGATTGATAGCGGAACGCATAGCGTGTTATTGAACAGTCGTCATGCTGCCACCTCATAGTCGGTGACACGGGTGAGAGTGGTCGGTGTGGTAAGTTCCAGATGCAATCGTGTCAACAGGTTTTGTGCGACCTGCATACGGTATTCGGCACTCGCCCTGACATCGCTAATCGGCTGGAAATCCAGCGCAAGCGCTTGCTGTGCGCGTGCTATGCTGTGCGCGTTCAGGGGTTGCCCAGACAACGCCTTTTCACATTGATACGCGCGCTTGGGTATGGCTGCCATGCCCCCACAGGCAATGCGAATAGAGTTAACGATTGCGCCATCGTCTGTATCTGCTAACTGAATATAAACAGCCAGACACAATGCCGAAATATCATCATCAAGGCGTTTGCTGATTTTATAAATTTTCAAGCAGTGTCGGGCATCGGCTTTAGCAATCAACAGCGCGCGCACAAACTCATTTTTTGCCAAAGCGGTGTATCGATAATCAATGAAAAAATCCTCTATTTTCAGTGTGCGCTGGTTGGTTGCACTTTGTAATATAATTTTGGCATTTAGTGCGATGAGCACTGGTGGCAAATCACCGATGGGTGAGGCATTTGCGATATTACCGCCCACGCTACCGGCGTTTCTCACTTGCTTTGAACCAAACCGATCCAGTAAATGCGACAACGCCGGGTAATCCTTGTTAATCAGCTTATCAAAATCGGACAAACACACTGCGGCACCTATTTCGTAATAATCTTTATCCTCATTGATTTTTAGCAGTTCAGCAACACCGCCGACATAGATGATTTGCTCAATCGGTTTAAGCTGTTGGGTTACTTCCAATGCTAAATCGGTGCCGCCTGCGAGCAAACGTGCCTCGGGCAGTCGTGCCCGCAATTCGCCAAGCTGCTGCGCGGTTTCTGGCAGGTAATAGTTGTCACTGCCGGCATTCGCTGGTCTGGTGAGGTCAGCTAATTGTTGTCGGGTTGCGGACTCCAATACGCTGAACTGATCCTCGCCGCAATGCTTGCCAACAAGGACTTCAATAGCAGCTTCAATAATCGGTTTGTAACCGGTGCAACGACATAAATTTCCACCCATATATTGTTGCACGACTTTTCTGCGTTCGGCAAGGGATAACTCTGCCAGCGATTCTGTCAGCGCATTCTTATATAACGCGAATAAAGACATGACAAATCCGGGCGTACAAAATCCACATTGCGAAGCATGCTGATCAACCATCGCCTGCTGTACCGGGTGGAGCGTTTGCTGGTCTTGCAAATGCTCGACGGTTAGCAGTTGTTTGCCATGTAGTGAGCCGAGAAAGGTGATGCAACTATTACAATGCTGATACCGCATTGTATTTGGCTCCTCAACATTGGGCGAAGCTTGTGCCAGCACCACCGTACAAGCACCGCAGTCGCCAGAGGCACAGCCTTCCTTAGTGCCGCACAGTTGACGATGCTCACGAAGATATTCGAGCACGGTCAGATCGGCTTGCCCCGATTCAATTTTAACGACTTCGTTGTTTAATAAAAACTCTATCATCGCTTGCAATTATTATAAAGTTGACTATTTGGTCAGCATTCTAGCAATCCCGGTGAAATTTGTAAATTCGAGAATCGGTAATGAAGCAGGGGTCATCAATTTACGGCAGACATTGATTGGTGAATCAGGGCGGGTATTTGCTCGTTTATCAATTCACAGACTACTGTAACACCTGCGCCGTAAAGAGGTGCTTGGATAGGGCGGTAGCAATGTAGTGTTTCAAGAAGTTTACCTAAGCGTTCACCAATTTGTTCATAGCAGATTGCTATATAGTTGTTTAGAACAGCCGGGGGTCGTCTTGCACCTCGAAATAAAACATTAGTTAAGCGAAATATCGAAATAAAACAGCAAGGTGACGGTCTCTTTAAAAGAATGTGAGTTTAGATTTAACTATGGCTCACTCAAGCAACAACTAGAACAGCTGAGGAAATGGGCCAAAATATAAGCTAATCTAGTACAGCCCCTTTTTGTAACAATTAGGTTATGTTGGCTCTGCGCGGTAAAACCGCGCCAAATTCCGCCAAAAGCAAATGTAAGTAGTGGCTATTTGGGCAGTAAACAACAATATGTAGTTGTTTGACGAGAAATAAGACTTGCAAAAAAGGGTAAAGTTCTGTAAACTTCTGTAAAAATTATGGTAATAGAATTGTTATTCACAATAACTCTGGAATTTATCCCCTAAATTATTTTTTAATTTCGCTATGCAATTCAAACCTCGTCTGAACATGATTGTAGCTGTTTGTGGCTTTCTATTGGGCATATTATTAAACGTCAATAGTTATGCCTACGATAATGCCCGTGATTTCGATTTTTCCACGCTGACCACTGGACACGAGATCGGTTGCCTCGCGCTTAATATCTACCACGAAGGTCGTGGGGAATCGTTAAGAGGTCAGTCTGCGATAGCTGCCGTGACCATGAATCGGGTGCGTAGTCGCGCTTACCCGAATTCAGTTTGTGAAGTGGTTTGGCAACGAAAGCAATTTAGCTGGACAAATGTTGCGGCAAAATATCATACCGTAACGGATTTTACTGCGTGGTCGCAGGCGTTGGTGATTGCCCGGCTGTTTTTCGATGGTGCCCAGATTACCCAGATAGGAGCAGCAACCCATTATCATGCAGATACGGTTACACCCTATTGGATTGCTGGCGGTAAGTCGATTGGCAAAATTGGCAACCATATTTTCTATATCCTCTGATTGTCCTTTTTTATCCCCCACACAGTACGCATTGGATTTGAAGTTGACTTAGTTTCATTTTAACAGAGATTGTCCCCTGCGCTTTTGTTATACTGTGCGCCCTGTTCAAGAAAAATTGTTGTTTTACCGTTCGTACCATGCCCAGAATCGCCGCGATTCAAACCAATTCCAGTGACGATATCGATGATAATTTATCGGTTGCTGGTGACCACATTATGCAGGCTCGGCAACAGGGTTGCGAATTGGTGGTGTTGCCCGAATGTTTCGGGCTTATGCAAAACAGTTGGCAACAGTTGTTGCAATGCGCGGAAGCTGATGGGCAAGGGAAAATTCAGGATTTTTTGTCGGCAACGGCTAAGCGTCAGAAGGTCTGGATTATCGGTGGCAGTTTACCGCTTAAATCCACTCATCCGCATAAGGTGACCAATAGTCTGCTGGTTTACGATAACAACGGCAATCGTGTCGCACGCTATGACAAGATATTTTTATTTGATGTTACGCTGTCCGCTGAGGAGCGTTATTGTGAGTCAGATTACACCCAAGCGGGAAATACGGTCGCGCTGATTGACTCACCATTGGGAAAAATTGGATTAAGCATCTGTTATGATTTGCGCTTTCCAGAACTGTATCGCAGACTCACTCAGTTGGGGGCGCAGATATTAGTGGTGCCCGCCGCGTTTTCATATACGACTGGTCAGTGCCATTGGTCACCGTTGCTAAAAGCCCGAGCCATTGAGAATGGTTGTTTTGTTGTCGCTGCAGCACAAACTGGCAGCCACGTACCGAGTAGTGAGTGCGGACAGGGTATGCGCAAAACTTGGGGACATACTGTTATTATCGACCCATGGGGTGAGGTGCTGGCTGAAATGGCATCAGAGTGTGGCATTGTCAGTGCCGAAATTGATTTAGACAAATTACACAGCACTCGGCAACAACTTCCTTGCCGACAGCATTGTCGGTCGGATATTTTTCAACATGAGTAAAATTCAAGCGATAACTTTTTAATGGCGGATCAACTTCAAACAGCAACCCGACTTTTATTGGATCCCAGCGGATTGGGCGACCATGAGCTGACGCAGACATTGAATCGCATAATGGCAACACAGATTGACTACGCCGATCTGTATTTTCAATATTCTCGTCATGAGTCATGGTTAATGGATGAGGGTACGGTCAAATCAGGCAGTTACGGCATTGATCAAGGGGTCGGGATTCGGGCGGTAAGCGGCGACAAAACCGGTTTCGCTTATTCCGATGAAATTGTGCTGACGGCACTCACTGATGCGGCAGAAGCGGCAAAATCCATTGCCCGTAGTAGCTCCTCCACAAATCAAATCCGAATTCACAACAGCAATCAACCGATCCAAAGATTGTATCAGCCACATGACCCTCTGGGTTGTATGGCGGACAGCGACAAAGTAGCGTTGATTAAGGAAGTGGAGCATGTTGCCAGAGCAATGGATTCACGCATCTCCCAAGTTACGGTCAGCCTTGCTGGTGTTCAGGATGTGATTCTGGTGGTGCGTTCTGATGGTCAGCTTGCAGCGGATATAAGACCGCTGGTACGCTTAAATGTCAGCGTCATCGCCGAGCATAACGGACGACGGGAGCAGGGTTCTTTTGGCGGTGGTGGACGTTATGCCTATCAGTATTTCACCGAAAATAATCGCGCCCATGAATATGCCAAAGACGCGGTTCGACAAGCATTGATTAACCTCGAATCGCGAGCCACGCCGGCAGGAGAAATGACTGTGGTACTTGGTCCGGGATGGCCGGGAATTTTATTGCACGAGGCTATCGGACATGGTCTGGAAGGTGACTTTAATCGCAAGGAAACCTCGGCGTTTAGTGGCAGAATAGGTGAAAAAGTGGCATCCACTTTATGTACCGTTGTGGATGATGGCACGATTGAAAATCGTCGGGGTTCACTGTCCATTGATGATGAGGGTACGCCCAGTCAAAATACTGTACTCATTGAGAAAGGGATTCTGAAAGGTTATATGCAGGATCAACTAAACGCACGACTCATGAAGATGCAACCGACCGGTAATGGGCGACGCGAATCCTATGCCCATCTGCCTATGCCGAGAATGACCAATACCTATATGCATGGTGGCGAACATGACCCTGAAGAGATTATCAGATCGGTGGATAAGGGTTTGTATGCCGTCAATTTTGGTGGTGGACAGGTTGATATTACTTCGGGAAAATTTGTTTTTAGCACTGCCGAAGCGTATATGATTGAAAACGGCAAAAAGACCTATCCGGTGAAAGGTGCAACTTTAATTGGTAATGGTCCGGAGGTGCTTACCGAAGTCTCAATGTTAGGCAACGATCTGGCATTAGATTCAGGTGTCGGCGTGTGCGGCAAGGAAGGACAAAGTGTGCCAGTTGGGGTCGGTCAGCCGACTATGCGAATCGACCGCTTGACTGTTGGCGGAGCATCGGTTTGATGTCCAAATCACTGCCCCAGTCAGCCCGACAATGGCATCCACAGCCGCAATCCGAGATCGAAAAAAAGTTGATAGATGTTGCTGATATGGCTTTGGATGAGGCGAAAAAGCAAGGGGCAAGTATGTCGGAATTTGCGGTTGCACAGGGGCAGGGAATGTCCGTTACCGTGCGTCAGGGTAATGTTGAGACAGTGGAATACAATCGTGATAAAAGTTTGGGAGTTACCGTTTATTTTGGACACAAAAGCGGCAGCGCATCAACCACCGACTTTAGCCCTGATGCCATTAAATCCAGCGTAGTTTCCGCCTGCAATATTGCAAAACACACTGAGGAAGACAGTTTTAATGGTCTGGCAGAGGTGGCGTTATTAGCCACCGAGTTTCCCGATCTGGATCTTTATCATCCGTGGCAAATTAACATGGATCAAGCCATTGAAATTGCCAGCACTTGTGAAGCTGCCGCACTCAGTAGCGACGCGCGAATTTCCAATACCGAAGGGGCAACATTGTCTAATCATAGCGGCATTGACTTGTATATCAATTCCAACGGTTTTCGAGGAGTCTCCAGAGGGACTCGGCACAGCAACAGTTGTGCGGTCATTGCTGGACAAGGTGGTGGGATGCAGCGGGATTACTGGTACGACACTAAACGCTGTTCACAGGACTTGATAGCCGCCGATGAAATCGGTCGGCAAGCAGTACGCAGAACCATTCGCAGACTGAATGCCAGAAAAATTAAAACCGCTGAGTACCCAGTAATTTTCGAATCCGCTGTGGCATCAAGTCTGATTTCACATTTGATTTCAGCGATTAGTGGCCCAAGTCTGTATCGAAAAGCCAGTTTTCTGCTGGCGCATAAGGGCAAACAGATTTTTCCGGAAATAGTGCAAATTTATGAACAACCATTGTTGAAGAAAGCAGCAGGAAGTGCGGCATTTGATAATGAAGGGGTCGCCACGAAGGCAAATAAAATTGTCCGCAATGGTGTTTTACAAAGTTATATCTTAAATTGTTATGCCGCACGCAAGCTCGGGTTGAAGACAACGGGTAATGCTGGAGGAGTACATAATTTGACCCTTGACAGCACCGTTGAGGCGGGTCTCGAAGCGATGATTAAAGATATGGGCAGAGGATTGGTAATCAGTGAATTGATCGGGTTTGGAGTCAACACGGTAACCGGAGATTATTCCAGAGGGGCATTTGGATTCTGGGTTGAAAATGGCGAAATACAGTATCCGGTTGAGGAGTTCGCTATCGCCGGCAATCTAAAAGATATATTTACAAGATTCGCCGCTGTTGGCAACGATGTCGATGAACGCAGGAACATCAGAACAGGCTCCATCATGATTGAAGCGATGACCGTGGCTGGAGAGTAAAGCCAGTGTGACAAAAGATAGTCGCCGCCCATCCTGAAATCAAACACTAAGCACAAATGTGCTCTAAAAAAGGCTCCAGTTCTGTCAATGCTTCTTTATAAACAGCACGCTTAAATGCCACAATTTGCTGCAATGGCTGCCAATACTCGACCCATCGCCAGCAGTCAAACTCCGGTTGATTGGTGGTGTCCAATTTAACGCAGGTTTCTCTGGCAAGAAGATGAAATAGAAACCATTGTTGTTTCTGACCACGAAACTGTTTGCTTAAATGGTTGCATCTTCTTGCCGTATAAGGCACATCATAGCGCAACCAGTTTTCTGTCTTCCCTAACAGCTTTACATTCCCAGTGGCGAGACCGATTTCTTCATATAATTCCCGGAACACCGCCTCCAATGCCGATTCATCAGGATTAATACCGCCCTGCGGGAATTGCCAGCCGTCGTGTCTGGCACGCCTTGCCCATAACACCTGACGCTGATTGTTACAGACAATAATACCCACATTTTTCCGGTAACCTTCGTCGTCTATATGTTGCTTCTCCGTAGAATTCTGCATTACTTCATCCTATTGCCTGAAGAGAAATATTTCAACCCTCGTCTGCCCGATTTATGCCACAGCTATTTGGAGTGTGTATGAATCAGGCAGGATATTGAGGAATGACAGAGTGAGACCTTTGCACGGAAGATGATTTCGCTTTTAGGCCAGGCAAAAACGCACGGAATGAGGGAGTTTATGCTTATAAATGACCGAGTGAGTACGTTTTTAACGTAGCATGGAGGTGAAATGGCTTTCGTGCAAAGGTCTCAGAGTGATAACCGACCTATGCAGATGGTCGGTTGGATTTAATCTGGCGTTTACCATGGCTACGCTTTAGCAGATTCTCGGCTAATTTTGTCTCCACCACTTGATTGTATAAGTTCAGAAACATATTGCACTATGACGCTGAGTAAATGGAGTGCAATATCAACATATAGGTTATCGTATTAAAGGGTTATCGTATCAATAAGTTATGCGATAAAACCGACTATGAATAATCCAACAAGACAACACAATAAAGCATCCTTGAGTTTTGAGGGAAGCGCGGTTTACAAGTAGCGATTGATCACAGTGGAATGAGCCGCCGAACCTTGTTCAACTCCGAATATCCCTAAAATGAACGCCGTTTGTGAACGCTTTAACCCGCAATACAAGAGCAATTTGTGACTTCCATGAGGACTTAATTGTTTACCGATTTTTGCTCCTGCAAAATCGGCATACGACCGCCATGGATGATGGAAGTGCAGATAACGTAGGAGCAGTTATCCTGCCCGTACATCCTGTACATAACCAATTTGAACTTGTTCAATGAAAAACTCGCCGATTGCTTGGTTAAATATTATGAGACCTTTGCACGAAAGCCATTTCACCTGCATGCTGCGTTAAAAACGTACTCAATCGGTCATTTATAAGCATAAACTCCCTCATTCCGTGCGTTTTTGCCTTACCTGAAAGCGAAATCATCTTCCGTGCAAAGGTCTCATAATACCCTGCGTCTACATAAGGGACTGGCATTAAAAACTTTCATCCAGTACATGCTTGAAAATAACAAAAAGTGCAATATGGGGTGGACTACTCATACAGGCAGCCTGATTTGTCTCATAGGTACTGAACCTGCACACCCTGGCGGACTATCAACAATACTACAATCATTATCGACCCCATGATGGGGTCGATTTGGAAACACCAATAAGCTATTATCAGAAACTCGTACAGGCAATCTGATTTGTCTCACAGGTACTGAACCCGGACAGGCGGTTGCGAAGCAAGGGGTTTGATGTTAGTATCCCACAGCTTTTTAGAGAGACTCGCGAACGCGTTACGAATCGTGCGGTTTCTCCATTAGTGCCTGCCGCGAACTGCTGGATACGACTCATCGGAGCATTGAGGAGGCGGTTTCGGCAACCATGATGAACGTCAGAAAGTGTCTGGCGACGTTATGAATAATTGCCTGTGAATTATTGATGCGGCTATAACCTGAGCATTTGTAGTTGGTGTGGGGCGTAAGGGGCGTAAACTAAGGTGAATTTTCTATGCGGTATTGCGGTCATTTTTGCAGTGGTTTTTGGCGAATGTGCTAAAAATTTACCAGAACAGTGTTGTCAAACGGTTTTGGAGATATTATGACGGCTTGCAGGTATAGATTATTTGAATTTTAACCATTTATTTTTTTACTGAGAATACCTGTTTTTAACGGTAGCGGCTTTTTGCCGAGTTGTTTCCAGCATGGTTAGCCGCCAGCATGCACTCATTGTTATCCAAATTATCTCAGCGTTGCTATTGCAGTCGCGAGTTGTTCGGGGCAGATAGTTGATGGGTCAATGTGAAGCTGGCACCATTGAAATGGGTTAGAGATTGATTATGACTGAAAATTTTGCGACACTATTAGAGGAAAGTTTAGCGGCTGTCGTTATGCGACCAGGCGAGTTGATTATTGGGGAAGTGGTGGAAGCAAATGATGACTACGTTGTCGTCAGTGCCGGGTTGAAATCCGATGCGGAAATTCCTGCTTATGAATTCAAAAATCCAGCAGGCGAACTGACGGTTAAAGTAGGTGATCAGGTTGAGGTTGCGCTGGAAGCGGTGGAAGACGGCACTGGTAATACCAGAATGTCAAGAGAGCAGGCGATGCAAGCTCGAGCGTGGACTGATCTTGCCAAGGCACAGGAAAATGGTGACATCGTCAGCGGTGTTATTACCAGCAAGGTTAAGGGAGGATTTACGGTTGATGTCAGCGGATTACGCGCCTTTTTACCCGGCTCTTTGGTGGATGTGCGTCCGGTTAAGGATTCTGCCTATGTTGAAGGTCGGGAACTTGATTTCAAAATTATTAAACTCGATCAAGCGCGTGATAATATCGTTGTTTCCAGACGCGCTATCGTTGAGCATGAAATCAACGAAGAACGTGAAAAACTGCTGGATACCCTTGAAGAAGGACAGTCAGTCAAAGGCGTGGTTAAAAATTTGACCGGCTATGGTGCATTCGTGAATTTAGGGGGGCTGGATGGATTACTGCATATCACAGATTTGGCGTGGAAACGGGTTAAACACCCATCGGAAGTATTAACCGTTGGCGATGAAATTGAAACCCGAGTGCTTAAATTTGACCGTGAACAGTGTCGGGTGTCGCTTGGGCTGAAACAATTAGGGGAAGACCCTTGGCTAGATTTAGTGCGTCGCTATCCGGTCAATACCCGCATATTTGGTACGGTGACCAATCTGGCTGATTACGGTGCATTCGTTGAGCTGGAAGAAGGTGTTGAGGGGCTGGTACATCTTTCAGAAATGGATTGGACTAACAAAAATGTCCATCCGGGCAAAATTTGTCATGTTGGTGATGAAGTTGAAGCGATGGTGCTTAACATTGATCCGGAAAGACGACGCATTTCCTTAGGTATGAAACAATGCAGCCTCAACCCTTGGGAAGAGTTTGCATTGGCACATAAAAAAGGCGATATGATTACTGGCAATATCCGTTCAAAGACGGATTTCGGTGTATTTATCGGCGTTGCCGGCGGGATTGATGGACTGGTTCACTTTTCCGACCTGTCTTGGGAAAAATCAGGTGAAGAAGCGGTTGCCGCATATAAGAAAGGCGATGAACTGACCGTTATGGTATTGGCTGTTGATGTTGAACGGGAACGAATTTCTCTCGGTCTCAAACAGGTTACCGAGGATCCTTTCCTTACCTATATCACGGCAAACGGCAAAGGTAGTACGGTAATGGGGATAGTCAAAGCCGTAACAATCCGAGATGCGACCATTGAGCTTGCGCCCAGTATTAAGGGTTATCTTCGGGCCTCTGAAATCTCTCGTGATCATGTGGACGATGTCCGCACCGTGCTTAAAGAAGGTGATAAAATTGAGGCGAAAATTAGTAGTATTGAACGTAAAGAGCACAAGATATCACTGTCGATAAAAATGCGTGAACTGGAAATTGAAGATGAAGCTACTCAGGAGTACTCGCGAGGCACTAGCATCAGCGGTGCGACTTTAGGTGATAAACTTAAAGTGCAGTTGGAAAAACAATCTTCCTGATTATGTCTGCTAGCAACGCAACCACAACGAAGCGCAAATGGATACACCAACGCTGACCAAATCGGAGTTGGTCGCCTATATTACTGCTAATATTTCTCCGCATCTTCCTGAAACCGATGTTGAGTTGGCAGTCAGGAGCATATTAAAGCGTATGATGACGGCGTTAGCCGAGGGTGAACGGATTGAAATTCGCGGATTTGGTAGTATGTCATTGCATTACAGGTCGCCGCGAATTGGACGCAACCCTAAAACCGGAGAGGAAGTGCTGGTTCCTGAAAAATATGTGCCACACTTCAAGCCGGGTGTCAACTTACGAAAACGGGTGAACAAAGGCAATTCCACATAGTCGGTGCGGGTCGGGATGAAGGTCTTGTATGTCATTGTTATTGTTATCACGGTTTTTGTTGGGCTGACCTTTACCTATATGAATAGTCAGGCAGTGGAGATCAAATACCTATCTTTCCGCACCGAAATCAATTTGGTCATCCTGTTAATGAGTACACTGATGCTGGGCGCAGTTGCTGGTTTTCTTGTCAGCTTACCGTCGTTCTTGAAAGTACGACGAAATTTGTCAAAAGTTAAAAAAGAGCTTAAAAACCTGCAATCCTCCAGATCGCTTGTTTAGCTATAAGCATTTAGACCTAAAGACTATCGTTGAATCAGGGTTGTTTTCGATTCTCGCCGTTGCTCTATTCCCCTCAGCCTATGGTATGTGCTGAAACGACTGTTTGCGCTATTGATGACGTTCAACCGCTGTCGTTGAGCGGTTATTTTGTGGTTGGCGGTTTGCCGTTGTAATCCGTGGTATTTTGCCGATGTGACCGCTATTGTCTATGGACAGTTGCGGAAACGAAGGGTATAAGTCGGGTGGTGTCCTTTGTGGCGGTAGAACGACATAAATTTTGAACTTGATGAGGAAATTTTGATGGGCAACAAGGTAGAGCGAATAGATGATGTCATCATTGGGCAAGAATTAACGAATCAGGATTGGTTGCGAAGACGACAGCAGGCGCTCCCGCGTGGTCTGGCAACCCTGACCTCGGTATTTGCCGATTATGCCGACAATGCCGAACTCTGGGATGTAGAGGGCAATCGCTATGTCGATTTTGCTGGTGGCATCGCCGTATTGAATACCGGTCATCGTCATCCGCAAGTTACTGCGGCAGTATCAGCACAACAACAACGTTTTACCCATACCGCATTTCAGGTTATGGCATATGATGTTTATATTGAGCTTGCGGAAAAATTGAACAGTCTGGTTCCAGTGAGCAATGCTAAAACCTTGTTGATGAATTCCGGCGCCGAGGCGGTAGAGAACGCCATCAAGATTGCACGTGCCTACACCGGTCGTAGCGGGGTAATCGCATTCAACGGCGGATTCCATGGGCGTTCAATGCTGACTATGGCACTAACTGGCAAGGTATTGCCCTATAAATCCAAGTTTGCACCCTTTGCCAGCGGCATCTTTCACGCACCTTTCCCGATTGCGCATCACGGTATAACCGAAGCGCAATCTCTGTCCGCCATTGAATGGCTTTTCAAGGTGGATATTGAACCTGAAAATGTCGCTGCCATCATCATTGAACCGGTTCAAGGTGAAGGCGGGTTTTATGCGCTTTCAAAATCATTTTTTCAGGCATTACGAACAATATGCGATCAATACAACATCGTCTTAATCAGTGACGAAGTGCAAACGGGGTTTGCCCGAACTGGCAAGCTATTTGCGACCGAACATTTTGATGTTGAACCAGACTTGATGACCATGGCAAAATCCCTGGCGGGTGGTTATCCGCTTTCTGCTGTTTCCGGAAAAGCAGAAATCATGGATGCCCCCGATCCGGGCGGATTGGGGAGCACCTACGGTGGCAATCCTTTGAGCTGTGCGGCGGCATTAGCGGTCATTGACGTTATTGAAGCGCAAAACCTCTGCCAGCGAGCAGATGAAATTGGTCGATTGTTACGGCAACGAATCGGTGTGTTCAAAAGCCAGCAAGACTTGCCAGCGATTGGCGATATTCGCGGACTCGGCGCAATGGTGGCATTTGAACTAATACAGAATCGGGAAACCAATGAGCCGGATGCGGCAATGACCGCCGCACTGATTGAGGCGGCAGAAAAAAATGGTTTAATACTGCTGTCCTGCGGCGTATTTGCCAATACCATTCGGATTTTAGTGCCGCTGACCGCTACGGACAGCATAATCAATGAGGGTCTGGATATTCTGGAAACATCATTACGAGAGATTGCTGGCTAAATCGGCGAGTTAAATCAGTTGGCTAAATCGGAATGTGCCTTAGGGTATTGAGCGTATTACTTTTCGGGTTGCGAGCGTATAATGAGTTTACACATTGAGCATAACACGGACGGTGCTCACCAAAAACATCCTGAGACCTTTGCACGAAAGCCATTTCACCTGCATACTGCGTTAAAATCGTACTCAATCGGTCATTTATAAGCATAAACTCCCTCATTCCGTGCGTTTTTGCCTTGCCTGAAAGCGAAATCATCTTCCGTGCAAAGGTCTCATCCTTATAAAGCGACAGATGAACAGTATGACGAGTCCTTACAATATTCTAACCAGCAGCACACTGTCTATGAATACATGGGTTGCCGATGTTAATCATCAGTAAGCGGGCGACGTGGCGTATTCTGATCCGCCCGTATCGGCGATGACCAACTTCAAACACATCCGTCTATTCACCACCGAGTCCAGCGCAACCATTGACAAAATCAATGACAAGATGATTGCCTGTGCTGTTTGGCTGTTATTCGTAGTTGACAGTCAGATGAATGTCTTGGGAATCGTAACCTATACTGATATTCTCGGTGAAAAGCCGGTCAGGTATGTATAGGAGCATGGCGGTGGTCGAAAAAAAATTCTTGCGCAGGATTTAATGACCGAATTGATACGTTGAAATTTTCAAACATTGAACATGCCTGTGTCGGTGATATTGTTGAAACGATGAAATCTTTTGCCCGTCACCATATCATTGTCGTTGACGATTCGACAGATTCTGCAACAGCGGCTTCCGGAAAAATAGTAGTCGGCATGTATTCCACAACACAAATTGAACGCCAAACGGGCATTAAAATTGAATTATCTATGGGGCTGTCCTAGATAACACTGAAAGAGTGCTATCATGGGATCAATGAGAAAGAGTCGTTTAAGCCGTTATAAACAAGGTCGTCTTATCGAGCATTTTGTGTCGGGTTCAACCGCCCGCACGGCAGCGTTGCTGGTTGGGATCAACAAGTCCACATCGGCGTATTTTTATCACCGGTTGCGCGAGATTATCGCATATGAGCTTGAACAAGAAAGCCATGAGGTTTTTGACGGGGAGATTGAAGTCGATGAAAGTTATTTTGGCGGTGGTCGCAAAGGCAAACGAGGTCGGGGAGCGGCGGGGAAAATCCCGGTGTTTGGCTTACTCAAACGGGGCGGGAGGGTTTACACCAAGATTATCCCGGATGCCTGTTCAGCAACCTTGATGCCAATTATTGAGCGTAAAGTGGTTCCGGACAGCATCGTTTATTCCGACTGTTGGAGCGGTTATAATGTGCTGGACGTGAGCGATTTCAAGCACCACCGCATCAACCATTCCCAACGCTTCGCGGAGCAGGGGAATCACATCAACGGCATTGAGAACTTTTGGAGTCAGGCGAAGCGTCATATGCACAAATTCAACGGTGTTCCCAAGGCGCATTTTGGGCTGTTTTTGAAGGAGTGCGAGTGGCGTTTTAACAACAGCGACCCAATATCTCAATTATTTCAATTAAAACAATGGGTTGGAGTTCATTTAAACTAGTTATCTAGGACAGCCCCTTATCTATTTCGGCAGGTAGCTTTGCTGATCTGGAAATGGCGTTGGGAGCCTGATTTAGAAATTCTGGGAACAGGTGTACTCAATCGGCATTTATACCGCCATCAGCATATCACTCAGTCCCTTTTCTGCGTGGCGGTGGCTGGTCAAATATCAGGTTTTGTGCATTGAGAGCGACGAAATGACGACTTTTGGCACGCGTAATTAAGGTTACACCAAGCTCCTCAGCCAGCTCAAAGCCCATGTGGGTGGTGCCATTTCGTGACACCAGTACGGGAATGCCCATAAAGGCGGCTTTCATCACAATCTCCGATGTCAAACGACCGGTGGAATAGAAAATTTTATCGTTGCCACTCATACCTTTTAGCCACATTTCTCCGGAGATGGTATCCATGGCATTGTGTCGCCCAACATCTTCAATAAACATCAATACCTCACCGTCCTGACACAGTCCACAACCATGTACCGAACCTGCCGCACGGTAAGTTTTATTGAATAAGGTGACTTTTTTAAGGACGTTGTAGATGTCAGATTGCTTAATTTTGATATTCGGCAAGCGATGATCATACAACTTTCCCAGCGTACAACTGAGGATGGTTCCCTGTCCACAACCGGTGGTAACGGTTCGGTTCAATTTATCGAAGCCGGGAACGCCCTTGCCTGCAACCGTAGTAACCTCTGCCAATTCCCGTTCCCAATCAACCCTGATTGATTCAATTTCCGCTGGGGTTTCAAATAATATCTGGTTACGCAAATAACCGAGTACCAGTTTTTCCGGATATGTGCCGAGGGTCATCAAGGTGACCAGCTCCTGCCCGTCAACCTTGATGGTAAGGGGTTGTTCACCAACGATATGGATGGTCTGTTGTTCGCCAAACTGATTATGCGACTGTATCTGGTGGATCGACTCCAACCCGGCATTAGTTATCTTTGGCAAAGCAACACAAGGCGCTCTGCTGTCTGGTGATGGCGGTGCAGATGGCAGGGTTTGAATATAGGGTTTCATTTAATGACGTAATTCAGCGGCTTCCAGCATTGCCAGAAGAAATGAGAGATAAGCGGAATCATAACTTACTTTGCGAAAAATAAGAACAACAAGTCTTTTCCAATATAAAATGAGCCTGAAACGGAAGGAAGCACGGCAAGCTGTTTCCAATGGCAAATGAGTCTGAATGTGCAGGGGATTCTAATATGAAATGAGTCTGAAAAACTGATTTCGTTAGATCAATTGAATCGTGGCTCGAAGTTTGGTCGCTCTGAATGTCGCATACCTTGACGATCACGTTTCACGCAAGTGAACACATGCTTCATACTTCCTATATTTTACCGGAGTGTAGGAAATTCTAAGCGGGTTGACCCGAAAATCATAATTGGTCATTTATCTCGGGGTGTGAGCCTGATAGCGCGCGGCGCAGTGAGATTCGCTGGTCGGAGATTCAAATTCTTTCACTCCGACCAACTCATAAACGATTTTGTCGGTTCAGTCAGTCACTCAGTTCCTGCCAGCGGTGGCAAGCGACTTCGTGTTTTGAATCAATCTTTTCCAGTTTAGGTTCTTGCTCTCGACAATAATCTGTTGCGAATCGGCAACGCGTCTGGAATTTGCAGCCGGGTGGTGGGTGGGTTGGTGAAGGTATCTCGCCCTCCAGCTTTTGTTCCTGCCCATGCTGATCCGGATCCAGTGACGGGATTGCAGATAACAACGCCTTGGTATAAGGATGGCGCGGTGCCAAAAACAAATCTCGGGTCGGTGCCGATTCGACCAATCTGCCCAGATACATGACCGCGACATGATCGCAAATATGTGCCACCACAGACAGGTCATGGCTTATAAATAAATAGGTTAATCCCAACTCGGCTTGCAATTCCTTTAACAGGTTAAGAATATCCGCCTGTATGGAAACATCCAGTGCTGCCACACTTTCATCGGCAACGACAAAGCGCGGGTTGGAAACCAATGCTCTGGCGATGGAAATGCGTTGCCGCTGACCGCCCGAAAAAGCATGGGGGAAACGGCGTAAATGCTCCAGATTGAGTCGGCACTTGTCGGCAATATCGCGCACTCGGACATCGGCCTGTTGACGATCTGGAGTGATACCCATGACTTCAATGGGCTCGGCGATAATGTCGCGCACTGTCATCCTCGGGCTGAGCGCAGCGTAGGGATCCTGAAAAATAAGCTGGGCACGTTTACGGTATTCTTTCAAGTCTTCTTTGGACAAGCCGAGCAGATCATATTCGGCTTCGCCGTCCGCGTAATAAATATCACCACGGGTAATTGGGGTCGCTCTTAGTAAGGCACGACCGAGCGTGGTTTTACCGGAACCACTTTCGCCTACTAATCCGAAAAATGAGCCTCTGGGGATGTCGAGATTGACCCCGTCAACGGCGCGTACATATTGTACGGCAGTAAAAAATCCACCACTGATGGGGTAATGCACCGACAGGTCATGTGCCGAGATAATGGGTTTTTCGCTCACTTCGCCTGCTCTTGCCGCTGCTCTGTGGTGACAAAACAAGCGGCAATGTGATCCTTGTTATAGGATGTCATTTGCGGGGTTGATTGGCGGCATTTTGGTTCGGCGATGGCACAGCGTGTGTGGAATACGCATCCGCTTGGTCGCTCAAGAGGGCCTGGAATATCGCCCCGCACCGGGGTTAATTCGGCATCAAGATCATCGAGTTTCGGTAGCGCATTCAATAAACCTCGGGTATAGGGGTGAGCAGAATGACGGATCACTTCGCGCACTGGTCCTTGTTCAACCAATCTGCCAAGATACATCACCGCGACTTTGTCTGCGGTTTGGGCAATCACGCCAAGATCATGGGTGATGAAGATAATGCCCATGCCGAATTCGGCAACCAGATCTTTCATCAGCTCAATCACCTGCGCTTGAATGGTAACATCCAGTGCTGTGGTTGGCTCATCAGCAATCAGCAATTTAGGTCTTGTGGACAGTGCCATGGCGATCATGGCGCGTTGACGCATACCACCAGAAAGCTCAAAGGCGTATTGTTTGAAACGCTTGGGGGCATCGGAAATTCTAACCCGATCAAGCATTTCGATAGATGTTTCTATCGCTTCTTTTGCGGAAATTTTCTTGTGCAGCATGAGTTGTTCGACCATCTGTTCGCCAATGGTGATGGCGGGTGCAAAACTCGCCATCGGTTCCTGAAAAATCATCGAAACTGAGCCACCACGGACAACTTGTAGATCACTGCCACTGTTTAGTGATAGCACATCAATATCACGATCTTCCAGTGCCAGTGTGATTTTACTATCGGGGTGATACAGCGCATTCTCCGGATTAAGTTTCATCAATGATTTTGCAGTAACCGATTTTCCGGAACCGGATTCTCCTACCAATCCCAACACTTCACCCGCTTCAACCGCGAAGGTGATATCTTCGATAGCTGTGATTCGACCTTCGTCGGTGTCGAATTGCAGGGTCAGATTGTTGACAGTGAGTAAGCTCATTTGCTATTTGAATAGGGGTCGGCGGCATCACGAAGACCATCGCCGACGAAGACGAAAGCTAGAATAAAGGCGATGAAAAACACAACCGGTATAAAGTACCACTGGTAGTTCAACAGCACATCCGCTTTTGATACATTCTGCATCAGCGATCCCAGTGAGTTGACCGGATCGGTCAATCCCAAACCGATAAAGCTAAGAGCGGTTTCTGAGCGCACGACATATGGAAAGGTAATCATCAAATCAACGATAATATAGCTGGTGAAGCTGGGTAGCAAATGCCGCCGAATAATATGACTGGGTGGAGCACCGCATAGCTCGGCAGCCAGCACATATTCCTGACTGCGTTCGGTCAGTAGATGTGTACGGATGCGTCGTGCCAGAGTCGGCCAGCCAATCAGGCCGAGGATGGCGGCGATAAAAAAGAATCGGGTCTCGGAACTCCACTCGGCAGGCATAAATGCGGCTAACGCCATGAATAGCGGAATCGGGGGTACGGTTCTGATGGCATCGGTAATCATCTGCAATACCGAATCAATCCAGCCACCGAAATAGCCTGCCACACCACCGATTACTAACGCCAGCACGAATGAAATCATGACCCCGAGGGTGCCTACTGCCAAGGAAGTGTATATCGCATGGAGTGTGCGTGAATAAATGTCCTTGCCAGCACCGTCTGTGCCAAACAGGTGGATACCGCCCTCATTCATACCAAACAGATGGGTGTTGAAGGTTAAGGCTTTAATGTCAACATCGAGAAACTCTCCCGGCAAATCCCATTCTATATCAATGAAGCTGTATTCCCAATCTTCAACAAATAACTGCAGGTAACGGCGTTTATCGCGAATGTCGGTGATTACCCAACGGAAATTCGTCTCTGCCGAGCGTTGTCGCTCTGTCGCATAGAGAAATGGGCGCATAGAAAATCCATTTTCATCCCAGAACTTGGGTAGTTGTGGCGGGCCGTTTTCATATTCCTTATCACGTCCGGCAATGTTCGGGCTGTATGGCGAAAGAAACGGTGCGAAAAATCCCATCAAAATCATAATGACCAGCATCCATGCTGCCACCATCGCCGTACGATTATTCTTGAAGCGAGCACGAATTAACTGACCCTGAGAAGCGGTAAAATAGGCTTCCTTTAGTTTTTGATCGTCTTCGATCGGTTTTTTCCAGAACAGGAGTCTCATAATTGATTTGCTGTTTAGCCCATCAGGCCCTTTCTGATGCGCGGATCCATGAGCGCAAGCATGATGTCGGTTACAAAATTAATGAACACGATACTTGCGGTCAACAAAAATATAATGGCACCCGCCAGTTGTTGATCGTTTGAGCGTGCCAGTGCTTCAATTAGCAACGCTCCGGCTTCGGTTAAAGTCAGGATTAAAGCAACAACCGGTAATTCGTTAAATATCCGATTAAGATCGAATCCAAGAGAATTAATAACCGGGCCCATGGCATGACGTGCTGGATAGCCCCACAGCAGTTTGTGTCCGTGAATCCCGCGCGCTGATGCGGCGGTGACATAGAGCTTGCCAATTTCGTCAAGCATGAGTGCCCGTACTGTTTGCATGGCGAATGCGGTTGCCGACCAACCCAGCACAAATATCGGTAGCCAGGCCTTGCTCAGAAAATCATAGAATTTCGCCACTGACCATTCGGCATCTCGATATTCCTTAGAAAACAAACCGGTTAGCGAGTCGCCAAATAAAACGGTGGAAATCAGCATGATAATCAATGCCAACAGAAAGTTCGGTAACGCCAATCCGAGATAGCTGAAGAAGCGCAACGAGTTATTAGCTATCGCACTTCTTGTGATTGCCGAATAAATTCCTACGGGAATGGCGATCAAATAAGCGAAAATCAGGGCGGCAAGACAGATAGCAAGACTAATCCAGAATTTGTCGCTTAGTAGTTGGTTAATGTTAAGTCTGAGGATACAACTATCTCCAAATTCTCCTTTAAGAAATACCCTGCCGACCCAACTGCTCCATCGCACTAAAAACGGTCGGTCTAATCCCAGCCGTCTTTCTTCTGCCTGAATATCGTCAATTGAAATCTGTTGTCCTTGAGTGTTTTTAAAAGCAAGATAGCGTTCGGCACAGTTTCCCGGTACTAGCTCCATCAGCGAAAAGACGATCAGTGACACTGTCAACAAAGTGAACAGTGACATAAGAAATCGTGTTACCGTGAACTGGAGGAACCTTGCCATGACAGTGATGTTGGAGTCATTTTAAGTCGATTATTCTCCTAGCACTGCAGGCCCCGAACAAACATTGAGGTATCTAGTGGGTTCAGCAGATGACCGAGCGGTATCCGCCCGGTCTGTTTGTTTACACAAATACATCCACTGATGTGTTTCGGTCTTGCACCGCTTTTTTCGCAATTTCGCCATGAAAAAAACCAAAATCCTATTCGTCAAAATACCACTGCGCACCGCGGTAAGGGTAAGTGCGGTAGTATTCATAAGAGCTAGTCTTAAACTCGGGAAAGTTTTTCAATGCGTTACGGTGATAGATCGGAGCAGGCACTTGTGCGGTGCCGATAAACAGCAGGTTGCTCACCATATTCTCAACCATTCTGGCACCCAGAGTATTTGATTCGGGTGAGCCAACGGTTGCAGACTGGAACGCATTGATATCTTCAATGAGCTGTTTGACATAGGCGGGTGGTTTTACGCCGTTAGCTCCATCTGAATCAACATATTCGGCCCACAACATGCCGGTACGATGACCGAAGTAGTTTTCAAACGGCGGCACCCAAAGCTCATTATTGCCCAAAATAATCGCCAGAGGCTGGCTTTTACGCCACATACCGACATCCAGCGCATTAGAAGATTGCGCTGAACGGTATTCGTCAGGGGTAACTTCCTTGACTGTTGTGCGGATACCGACATTCGACCAATGTTGACCAGCAAGTTCGACCACCGTACCAGAAATACCTTGAGTGGAAAATTGCAGATTGAGGACGATTTTATCGCCGTTAGGTAGTTCGCGAAAACCATCGCCATCGGTATCCACCATGCCGATTTGGTCGAGCAAAGATTTCGCCATGTCGGGGTCAAATTGAATCATGTGATTTTCCCACCCCGCATCAACGAAATCGGGTGTCGGGGAAAAACCGATATATTGTTTCGGTTTGCCCAGACCGAGAAAGGCAACTTCATTGATCTCGTCACGGTTTAATGCCACCGACATCGCCTGACGGAAGCGTAGGTCGCCGAAGACTTTGCGTTTTTCCAGATCTGCGGAGGTTACGTTAAACGAGAAACTGGGGATGATGATGTCAGGACGCAAATCGACGCTATAGTTGCCACTTTCACGATTATCAAGCAGCAGGGGTGCCGCAGATAATTGTACCGACTGCGATTTATAATCTGTTTCACCGTTCACCAGTTTCAGAATGCGAACTTCGTTATCGTTGATATAGACTTCATCTTGCTCACCGATATAAGGGAGCTGATTGCCCTGCGTGTCCACCATGTGGAAATAAGGATTGGCGACCAGATGACGACCTTCGGTGGTGTCGGTTACTGTGATATGACTTTCCAGTGTCGGAATAACGTCTGCGGGTAAGTTGGCGACTCTATCCGGGGCGTTCAACAAAGGCGACGGGGTATCGGTCCAATCTGAATTGCCAAAGTAAGCCTTGATGACGGCAAGACCATTATCAAAACCTGCCGCCTGTGCCAGTGCATCTGCTTCAGGATTGATGTCGGGATGAAATTTGCCGAGAAAGTGCTTGGGTTGGAATCCCTGGGCAAACGAAATGGCAAAGTGATTCAGCAATCCCGGTTTCGGTGCCGGCAAGTTAAAACGCACGGTTTGTGGATCAATTACATCAACGGTCATCGTTTTTCCACCAACCAGCACATAGTCTTTGGGCTTTTCAATGATTTTCGAATCAAGAGCGGTATTGTCGTGCCAAAACTTAACATCGTCTGCGGTAAAAGCTACGCCATCGGACCATTTATGACCTTTGCGAAGGAAAAAGGTGAGTTGAGTGAAATCATCATTCCACTCCCAACCCTTGGCGATGTTAGGCACAATGGTTGCCAGATCATCGGCATAACGCACCAGATTGACGTGTCGTATTGAGAGGAAGTCTGATGTGCCTGCTTCAGTCGCATTCGACAATGCGTCAAGCGTTCCACCATACTTGCCAATGGCATTATAAGGTGCGACCACCAGCGGTTCTTCTGGTAGGCGATCTGCGACAGGCGGTAATGCTGGATTGCCACGAATGCGCGTGTTGTAATCGGCGATTCTTGGGTGTTCGCTGAACGACAGCGTGCAGTTTGCCAGAGCTTGAAATTTAGATAATTCGTATTGCTGCGGGAATGCCCCCGCTGCCACACCTTTAGAATCGTCAACGGTAACCGCTGGGCATGGTGCCGCTTGTGCGCTACCAACCAGAAGGAATAGTATGATTCCTCTTCTCCAGATAACAGATAGTATCAATCGTTTCATTTGCTATTCTCCAGTTTGTTAAAAAGTAATATTGTTGATGTCAAACCACTACATCAATCGAGTGCACTGTCAGAGTGTCCTGACTGTTCGTTAATAACACATTCGCCCGCTAGAAGCGACATTTTTTGTCTTGATTGGAACAATTGCAATCACTTTCTAGCGCATTTTGAATGATGCAAAAATGCCAATGTATTGCAAAGTATCATCGCGATGTTGCACTCGGCCACGCAAGTTAAAGTCATTGTTACCATCAACGGCAAGCCCTAGATTGGTAGATTTATCAGCAACCAGCACATTGATAATCATTGCTTCAGGCGATGCCAGTCAGGCGGCGTTGAATGTCATTAGTTTACTCCAAAATGAGGCTGCAAGGACATTGAAGGACATTGAAGGACATTATATGCCTGTTTTTCGGGCTTTTTCAGGTCTTTTTCTTAAAACTACAGTGCGGATGTATGACATTATTAGCCGACTGTCGTCACCCATAGGGCAGTGCTTGTTCATTTTCGAACACGCATAAACACCGGGAAGCGTGGCTTACCTTTTTTGGTTAAACCGTAGTACTTAAAGGTGATGGTGCTGCCAACAGGGGGTGGTTGTATCCGCATTGCATCGCTGAAGCCAGAACCAATTTTCAGCAAACGTTCGCCGGCTATCGGCTCGGTCATGGCGCAACTTATGCTACCCATTTTGCCAGTATATTTACCTTTGCCCGGCAGTATCGCCCGTACCACGCATTCACTATCAAGATATTTTTTGACTTTTAGGGCAGAAGATAATCGACCAGTCTGATAGGGCGTAAGCGGGTTTCGTAGCACTGCCCCCTCGCCACCACCGGCACTGATTTGTGCTAGAAACTGTTGCAGTTTTGATTTGGAACGGACTCGGGTTTGTGGAATAATTTTCAGGTGGTTACTCGGATGGTGTTGTAGATAATCACCCAAAACAGCCAGCCGTTGCAGCAAACCACCTGCTTGATCAGGCACTTCAAAAATGTTGTAACTGACCTGCATCCAGCGATTATCCGGTTTTTTACGGCGTACAATAGAGCTGATATTTTCAAAATCGGCACGTTTTGTCCATAACTCGCCATCCAGCGCAAATGGCGGAAAATCCCGTACAAACCAGTGTGGTGCATGTAGTACCTTACCACCCCGACTCAGCAGTTGTTTGCCATCCCAGAGTCCTCGCACCCCATCCAGTTTCTCGCTCATCACCCAGCCGACCACATCTTGTGAACCATCATAGGTTTTAAGCAAAAACAGATCCGGTTTTGCTGTCGGCTGTTGTGCCTGCAGCGGCGTCTGCGACAACAATAAGACGACAGCGAGCAGCTTAACTGCCGCTGATGTTTTTTTATAACAGGTAAGGTTTGATGTAATTTCCTTTGATATGATTCCATTCTTCATGTTTAATTCTCCATCTAATGAATAAGGTTCCTTTTTGCAACAAGTTGCAGTAGGCTACATTATAGCTTACCAATCTTATCAGTCAACCAATCACCTGTCGCTGACGCTAACAACAGTAGAACTTCCAATGAAATTCGCTATCGTAATCAACGAGGGCCCATACCAGCATCAGGCATCGGATACGGCATACCACTTCAGCAAAGCGGTGCTGGCAGCCGGGCATGAGATCGTGCGTATTTTTTATTATCATGATGGTGTCAACAATGGCACTAACCTTGCCACGCCGCCAGGCGATGATCGTAATATTATGAAACGTTGGTCGGCATTGTCGAAGAAATATGAGCTTGATTTGGTGATTTGTGTGGCAGCGGCGCAACGACGGGGAATCGTTGATGCCGATGCTGCCAAAGATAACGGCAAGCAGGCGCACAACCTTGCCGAAGGTTTTCGCATATCGGGTTTAGGGCAATTGATTGATGTCGGGATTGAAGCCGACCGTTTACTGGTGTTTGGCGACTAATAACAACAGCAGGCGAATTCACAGCGCGATTAAAATGAGTACAATCAAGAAATTTATGTATATTAACCGTAGTGCGCCCTATGGTTCTATTTATGCTTTGGAGGGGCTGGAAGTAGCATTGGTTGGGGCGGCATTTGATCAGGATGTGTCGATGGCATTCATTGATGACGGCGTGTTTCTGCTGAAAAAAGGACAAGACCCTTCAATCTCCGCAATGAAGAATTTTTCGCTGGCATACGCCGCTTTAGGTGACCACGATATTACCCGCTTGTATGTGGAGAAAGCCTCTTTACAGGCGCGTGGCTTGAGTGCTGCCGATCTTATGCCGTTGACCCATGAGGATGAAGATGACGGCTATCGGCAAAAGTCGTCGATTCATCTGCTTGACAGTGAACAGCTCGCAGATATTATCGCCGAACAGGATGTGCTGCTGAATTTTTAGCCTGATTTTTAATCATAGCCAGCGTGTTCAAATGTTGCATACCGTCAATAAATCACCCTTTGCCAAGAACAGTTTTCATACCAGTTTGCGGTTGGCGCAACCGGGCAGTGATATTTTGCTGATTGAAGATGCGGTTTATGCCGCCTTGCAAAATTCGCAGATCGAAGAAGAGGTCAAACAGGCAGTGTCAAAGCACAGTATCTACGTTCTTGAACCGGATCTGATGGCAAGAGGACTGCACCCGAGCCGTCTCATTGCTGGCATTCAGCTCGTCGGATACGCGGGTTTTGTTGATCTCGCTGTGAAAAATGACAAAATCCAATCTTGGTTATAGTGGCCCGCGGTTACGAGTATAATAACGCTATTTTTTTGCAGGCAATACGATGACAGCAATACGATGACAGCGGGTATTAAATTCAACGGTCGTACTTACGATACCGATGAATCGGGTTATCTCGCTAACCGCTCCGATTGGAGTCCGGCGCTTGCTACTTATATGGCGAAACTTGATGATTGTGATTTAGATGAGAACCATTGGCAGGTCATCAATATTCTGCGTGAGTATTATGATCAATATCAAATCGCACCAGCGGTTCGGGTGTTGACCAAATCTATTGCTAATAAACTGGGTAAAGAGAAAGGCAACAGTAAATATCTCTATCAATTATTTCCGTATGGCCCGGCTAAACAGGCGTGTAAATATGCCGGATTGCCCAAGCCTACCGGTTGTGTATAACGTCCGTTTGTAATCAGCCGGATTTGTTCCACGGCGGTGGCTTTTTCTCAAAAAAACCACCGATACCAGCGATGGCTTCCTCACTCTCCCAAGCATCTGCCAGAGCCTGTGTGGTGTAGTGCCGATTCTCCTGCGTGGTTTGTTGACTGACGGTGCGTAGTAATTGTTTGGTCATGGCAATCGCAGCCGGGGCACAGGCGAGACAGTTTTGTAGCTCATTTTCTATTTTTTGGTCAAACTCGGCGACTGCCACTGTCTCATGGATTAACCCAAATTGAACGGCTTGGTTAGCATCAAAGACAGTGCCGTTCAATAATAGTCGCCGCGCATTGCCAAGCCCGATTCGCACAATCAAATACGGGGAAATATTAGCAGGAACCAGCCCTAGACGGGTTTCGCTTAACGAAAATCGTGCGCTGGACACGGCTATGGCAACATCACAAACGGCAATCAGTCCAACTCCTCCGGCGTAGGCATTGCCATTAACCCGAGCGATGGTAATTTTGTTCAACCTGTCCAACGCTCGCAGAGTATCTGCCAGCACACGGCTTTCGCCGATTCGTTGTTCACGGCTACGGGCGAAGTTTTGTTTCATCCACTGCAAATCGGCCCCTGCCGAAAAACTTTTGTCCCCGGCAGCCGTCAAAACGACCGCTCTGATAGTGTTATCCTTGCTAATCACCGTACAGGCATCGCCCAACTCTCGCATCATCCGACTCGCCATCGCATTATGCTTGTGTGGGCGGTTCAGGGTGAGCCATGCCACGCCCCGTTGATCTGTTTTAAGGGTTATGTCGACGTAGTTCATATGGGGGAATTTGGCGCGTTAGCAGTAATAGAGCTGTCCGGATAATTAGCACATAAATTGTCCGCTTTGAATAACGTGGGTGATGGCATGTTTGACACAGGATGAATTATTGATACTGTCTGATATCTTCTATGACCAACCCGTCATTGGTGATGGTGTTCGGTGATAGCAAAGTAACTTCTCCACGCACCTTACACAGAGCTTTAACGCTCTTTTTAATCGCCTGCTTCAGTGCGGCGGATGGGGTAGTCGTTTCACATGGTAAGGTCATTCGATCATTATGATCGTGTTCATCAATAAGCAGTCGGGCTTTGATCATTTCCGGATGGCGTTTTTTTATATTATCTATCTGCTCAGGATGAATGAACATACCGCGCATCTTCGCTGTCTGATCAGCCCGACCCATCCAGCCGACTATACGGCGGTTGTTGCGACCACAGTCGTTGGTGCTGGAAGTATAGAGAAAGATACTGACATCACTGCCCGCGTTTTTTGCGATTTTATTTTCCAGAAATCTGGGATTTTCCTGTGCAAATTGATGACCCAATTGCTGCACAACGGCAAAATCGTGTAGCGGTGCCCGCTCATAATTGCCGAGACCGCGATCATCATCAAAAATGACGTGCTTGAGTACGATGCCATTATCCATAATCTTCAGCACTTTATCAATTTGTTCCTGATCTTCGGCAAGTACGAATTTTGTTTCGACGTGCTCAAACACATATTGCATCTCCAGCACCACCGAATCAGCGTAAAGCGGCACTGGAATTCCGCCCAGACATTGTGCTGCCGCAATGCCCCAATACAAGCGCGGACGATTGTTACCGACAATGGCGAGTTTATCGCCACGCTTAAATCTCAATGTTGCGAATTCGTAGAAGCAAGCAAACACCTCCTCTTTCATTTCTCGCCAAGTCCAAGTTTGCCAAATCCCCAAATCTTTTTCACGAATAGCAGGCCGATTAGCAAATCGCTCAGCATTAAACATCAACAACTTTGGGGACGTATCGTGCAAGTTTGTTTATGACCTCAGTTTGTTATAAGAGACCTTTGCACGAAAGCCATTTCACCTGCATGCTGCGTTAAAATCGTACTCAATCGGTCATTTATAAGCATAAACTCCCTCATTCCGTGCGTTTTTGCCTTGCCTGAAAGCGAAATCATCTTCCGTGCAAAGGTCTCTATAAGTATGTTGATACCCGAGAATCTCACCTCATATTGACACGGGTAGATTTATTTCGATATAAATTTATGGGGCTGACCCAGATATTGATAAGCTTTGCTACAAGTAGGTGAACAAATTTCATGTCTGTTGAGGCGGGATGGAGTACGTTGCGGTAGCATGGGCGACTGGTATATCCATGCCAGCGAAATAGATAAAAACCTCGCCGATGACCAGTCGTTTCCCGACTTTAAGGAGCTTGCTCTCAGCAATGATGTCTTTATCCGCTACTGGTTTGCGTAGAAAATGAATATTCAGGTTGGCGGTTACTGTCAAAGTAACTTCACCGAGTTTGCCGAGGATGGCAACATATATGGCGCAATCTGCAATCATCATCAATGTCGGACCGGATACCGTTTCGCCCAGTCGCAAATGCTCGTGTCCGATGGGGTGCTGTAATTTAGATGTTCCCGCGCCAGCCTCCTCGACGATGCAATGGTTTGCTGGAAATTCATTGGCGAGAAACGCACGCATTTGATGCAGATTCATGATTTTTGTTGTGCTTTTGGTTTGTTGTCCTTTGATAGAGTGGTAAAGTGAATGATCAGAGGCTATAATTGACGTTCACGCTAACGTAATGCAAGACACCATCGGTCATTATAAACCATTGTGAATTTTTTTTTGCAACACCAAATAACCATGAATTCACCCTATCTGCCGATGCTTAATTTTCATCTGGGCGAAGACATCGACCTGTTGGTTGATATGGTTGCTGGATTTTGCCAGCAGGAAATCGCACCGCTGGCTGCCGAAATTGACCAATCCAATGAATTTCCGCAGTCATTATGGCGCAAACTGGGTGATTTGGGATTGTTGGGCATCACCGTGGCAGAGGAATATGGCGGTAGCAATATGGGCTATCTGGCGCATATTATGGCGATGCAGGAAATCAGTCGTGCGTCCGCCTCTGTGGGGTTGAGTTATGGTGCGCATTCAAATTTGTGTGTCAATCAGATTAGTCGCCATGCCAAGCCGGCGCAAAAACAGCGCTATCTGCCGAAACTGGTAAGCGGTGAGCATGTCGGGGCGTTGGCGATGTCCGAAACGGGTAGCGGTTCCGATGTGGTCAGTATGAGTCTGCAAGCCGAAAAAAAAGGTGATCATTTCTTGTTAAATGGGACAAAAATGTGGATTACCAATGGACCCGATGCGAATGTGCTGGTGGTTTATGCCAAAACCGCAGCACAGGCGGGCTCGAAAGGTATTACTGCCTTTATCGTTGAGCGTGAATTTGGCGTAAAAAGCGCGCAGAAGCTGGATAAACTCGGTATGCGTGGCTCGAATACCGGGGAATTGGTTTTTGATAATGTTGCGGTGCCGCTGGAGAATGTTTTAGGGCAAGAAAATGGCGGGGTTAAGGTGTTGATGAGTGGTCTCGACTATGAACGCGCGGTGCTGGCTGGTGGCCCTCTGGGGATTATGCGCGCCTGTATGGATGTTGTGTTGCCTTATGTGCAGCAGCGTAAACAGTTTGGTCGGGCTATCGGTGAATTTCAGTTGATGCAAGGCAAACTCGCCGACATGTATAGTACCATGAACGCCTGTCGTGCTTATGTTTATGCGGTTGGGCGCGCCTGTGATTACGGCGAAACGACGCGCAAGGATGCCGCAGCAGCGATTCTTTACAGTGCTGAAAAAGCGACATGGATGGCGCTTGAGGCGATACAGGCATTAGGTGGCAATGGCTATGTTAATGACTATCCGGTGGGTAGGCTGTTGCGAGATGCAAAATTATATGAAATTGGTGCGGGGACCTCAGAAATTCGGCGCATGCTAATTGGCCGGGAATTGTTTCTGGAAAGTGGTTAAGCCATTCCGAAAAACCATGCTCCGAGCAAAACCATATTCTGAAACCTTGACATAATCCAAAACATTCTTGAAGTTCATATAAATGAGTGCAAAGGCCTCATTCTGGAAAAAACACCGCCGAGAAAAATTATGTCTAAAGACGTTATTAAAAACCCTGTTGTTATCGTTGCCCTCGCACGCACGCCGATGGGTAGTTTCCAAGGCTGTTTCGCCTCGCTCAGTGCTGCAAATCTGGCGGCCTATGCCATAAAAGCAGTGGTGCAACGGGCCGGGATTGCGGGTGCGGATATTGGTGAATCGATTATCGGCAATGTATTGTCGGCGGGACAAGGGCAGGCACCAGCCAGGCAGGCGGTTATCGGTGCCGGACTGCCGCTTTCGGTGAATTGCACAACCGTAAACAAGATGTGTGGTTCGGCAATGAAAGCGGTTATGCTGGCACATGATCTGGTGCTGGCGGGTAGCAACGATATTATGCTGGCGGGTGGTATGGAGAGTATGAGCAATGCCCCCTATCTGTTAGCGGATGCGCGGCGCGGTCATAGAATGGGGCATGGTCGTGTACTCGATCATATCTTTCTGGACGGTCTTGAAGATGCCTACGAAAAAGGTACCTTGATGGGGGCGTTCGCTGAATTATGTGCTGACAAATATCAATTTAGCCGTGAACAGCAAGATGAATTTGCGATTGCTTCATTACAGCGCGCACAACACGCCAGCACTGCCGGCTATTTTGATGCCGAAATAACACCAGTTACCCTGCCATCATCAAGCCGTTCATCTGGCAGTGGCGATAGTATCGTGGTACGTGATGAACCGCCTTTCAAAGCACAATTTGACAAGATTCCACACATTAGACCGGCATTCAAAAAAGACGGCACAGTAACGGCGGCGAACGCCAGCTCGATTGCTGACGGTGCCGCTGCCTTGCTGCTGATGCGCCAGTCTGAAGCGCAGCAACGCGGCTTAACCGCAATCGCCAGAATCTTGGGACACACCACTCATGCCCACGAAGCGGGCTGGTTTACCACCGCACCGGTAACCGCCTTGAACAAGTTATTACAAAAACTAAACTGGAGCGTCAATGATGTGGATTTGTTTGAGGTTAATGAGGCTTTTGCCGTGGTAACGATGGCAGCGATGTATGACTTAAAAATACCACATGAGAGAATCAATATCCATGGCGGTGCTTGTGCATTGGGTCATCCCATCGGTGCGTCCGGGGCGCGTATTTTGGTAACCTTGATTTCGGCTTTGCAGTTGCAGGATTTGAAACGTGGGATGGCTGCCTTGTGTATTGGTGGTGGAGAGGCGACGGCTATGGCTGTTGAGCTTGTTTGATGATGTGTTATTGTGGCGATTGTGCAACAGCTTACGCCCTCTTTGCTGATTTTGGCGGGACTTGGTCGGTTGCTTTGATTGATGAGTAAGATAAAAACCCGATTGGATACGCGCTCGCAGGCCTTCGCCGACAATCGGCAGACAATGCAGTGCTTGGTGGATGAGCTTTATGCGCACTTACAAGGCATTGCCCGAGGTGGCAGCGAACATGCCCGAAACAAACACATCGGTCGTGGCAAATTGCTGGTTAGGGAGCGTATTAACCAGCTACTGGATCGGGCATCTGCGTTTCTTGAATTTTCCCAATTCGCTGGCTGGAAGATGTATGGTGGGGGTGTTGCGGCGGGTGGCATTATTACGGGCATTGGTCGAATCAATGGCATTGAATGTGTCATTGTTGCCAACGATGCCACAGTCAAGGGCGGCACCTATTATCCGATAACGGTGAAGAAGCATTTGCGCGCTCAGGAAATTGCGCTGGAAAACCGCTTGCCTTGTCTTTATCTGGTTGATTCTGGGGGCGCTTTCCTGCCGCTTCAGGACGAAGTGTTTCCAGATCAGCAACATTTCGGGCGAATTTTTTATAATCAGGCGAATTTGTCGGCTGTCGGCATACCGCAAATTGCAGTTACGATGGGCAGTTGTACGGCAGGTGGTGCGTATGTGCCGGCGATGTGTGATGAAAGTATCATCGTGCGCAATCAGGGGACTATTTTTTTGGCGGGACCGCCACTGGTTAAAGCGGCTACAGGCGAGCGGGTCAGTGCCGAAGATTTGGGCGGTGCAGAGGTGCATGCGAAAATCTCTGGTGTGGCAGATCATATCGCCAACAACGATTATCTGGCATTGGGGCTGGCGCGAAATATCGTTGGCAACCTCAATAGAAAAAAAGTGATTGATCTGCATTGTCGGCAACCAGTTGAACCTTGTTATCCGGCAGCACAATTGTACGGCATCATTCCCAAAGACAAACATAAAGCATTTGACATTCGAGAAGTCATTGCGCGAGTTGTCGATAACAGTGTGCTGGATGAATTTAAGGCGAATTATGGGACGACACTGGTTTGTGGATTCGCCCATATTCATGGCTATCCGGTGGGCATTATTGCCAACAATGGCATTTTGTTTTCCGAATCGGCCCTGAAAGGCACGCATTTTGTTGAGCTGTGTGCACAACGGCGCATACCGCTGGTGTTTTTGCAAAACATCACCGGATTTATGGTCGGTCAAAAATACGAAGCTGGTGGCATCGCTAAAAATGGTGCGAAAATGGTTTTAGCCGTGGCAAATGCCAAAGTTCCCAAGCTGACGGTCGTCATCGGTGGCAGTTTTGGGGCGGGTAATTATGCGATGTGTGGCAGGGCATTTGCTGGTCGATTCCTGTGGAGCTGGCCGAATTCCAGAATTTCGGTTATGGGGGGCGAGCAAGCTGCCAACGTCCTCGCACAGGTCAAAGCAGATGCGATGGCGGCACAGAGAGAGCGCTGGAGCGAGCAACAGCGCGATGCGTTCAAACAATCGATACATCAACAATATGAGACACAGGGGCATCCTTACTATGCCAGCGCACGATTATGGGACGATGGCATCATTGATCCGATTGACACACGCAAGGTGCTGGCGTTGGGATTGTCGGCATCGCTGAATGCGCCTGTTGCAGAAAGCCGTTTCGGCGTTTTCAGGATGTGAGTGATGTTTAGCACAGTGTTGATGGCTAACCGAATGTGAGTGATGTTTAACAAATTACTGATTGCTAACCGAGGCGAAATTGCCTGCCGGATTGTGCGTACTGCAAAGCGAATGGGCATCGCCAGTGTGGCCGTTTATGCCGATGTGGATAGTGCGGCGTTGCATGTCAAACAATGCGATGAGTCTGTTGCATTAGGTGGCGTTACTGCCCGTGAAAGTTATCTGGATGGCAATAAAATACTGCTGGCTGCAAAGCAATGTGGCGCACAGATGATACATCCCGGATACGGGTTTCTGTCTGAAAATGCCGATTTTGCCGAGCGTTGCCATGCGGCAGGTATCACCTTTATCGGACCTTCTGCCGATGCAATCCGTATTATGGGCTCAAAGAGTGCCGCGCGACACGCTGCGGTATGCGCACATATTCCGGTATTGCCCGGCTATGATGGTGAGCGTCAGGAAGCGTCGTATTTACAACAGCGAGCAGATGAAATCGGTTATCCGTTGTTAATCAAAGCGGTCGCAGGTGGTGGCGGTAAAGGCATGCGACTGGTTGCGGCAAAGGATGAGTGGTCAGCCGCATTGGAATCGGTCAAACGCGAAAGCCAGGCCGCTTTTGCTGATGATCGGGTGATGCTTGAAAAATTTTTACCGGTGGCGCGACATATTGAAGTGCAAATTTTTGCCGATCAGCACGGCAACATTGTCCATTTGTATGAACGTGATTGTTCAATGCAACGCCGCCATCAAAAGATAGTCGAGGAATCACCGGCTGTCGGTATGAGCAAGCTGTTGCGCGAGCGGATGACACGGGCGGCAGTGGACTGTGCCCGCGCGATTGAATATGTCGGAGCGGGTACCATAGAATTTTTGTTAGCCGCAGACGATGAATTCTACTTTATGGAAATGAATACACGATTGCAAGTCGAGCACGGCGTTACCGAAATGGTTAGCGGTCAGGATCTGGTGGAATGGCAAATCAGAATTGCCCGTGGCGAATCTCTGCCATGCTCACAAGCACAACTGTCGTTATTCGGTCATGCCATTGAAGCGCGTATCTACGCCGAAAATCCCGAGCAACAATTTCTACCCGCAACTGGCACCGTGCATTTTATTCGCCATCCTGACGATGGTATGCCTGAGCAGACGAATGACCGTGCTGGTATTCGTGCTGGCATCCGTGTTGATAGCGGTATTCAAACCGCAGATGTTATCAGCAGTCATTACGATCCAATGATTTCAAAATTAATGGTGTGGGGAGAATGCCGCGCAGATGCGCTGGCTAAAATGGCGCGTGCTCTTGGCGATTATCAGATTCTCGGTGTGCATAATAATCTTTGGTTTTTGGGAAATTTGATTAGGCATCCTTTATTTCAGGAGGGCAAAACCACAACTCGGTTTGTGGAAGCACATTACCCCGAACTGGTTGATGCCACATATCTTGATGCGGAACATCTGGATACGAGGAGACTTGAGCAGGAGCAGATTGACAGTGCCGCCATTGACCTTGATCGTGTGCTTGCTTTAGCCTGTTGTTATGAACTCAGTCGTCATTGTCATCATCAAATCGATGCCGAGCCCAATTCACAGGAGCAACACACTGACTGCTGGTCGCCCTGGCGTGTTGCCGATGGTTGGCAGAACAATCTAACGCGCACCATCTCGCTGAACTTTGATTACCGTAATCAGCATATCGTAGTCGGCATTGAGTTTGTCAACCAGCAAGCTGCCGATGAGGGGCATAACCGTGCAACGCTGAAGCTTAATCTGCCATCCGCGACTTATGCGACGGCATACCAGATGTCTGATGCCAACCATATTCAACTGATAATGAATGGACAATCGGTCGCCGCCGTCATTGCCAAAGCAGGTGATGACATTATGCTGCATTATCAAGGTCGTAGCCACCAGCTAAAACTGGTTGATTATCGTTTTCAGGAACAGGCCGATGAAGCACATAGCGGCACATTGAATGCGCCGATGCCAGGATTGATTATTGCGGTTACGGTCAAGGTGGGTGAAAAGGTCAGCGTAGGCACGCCTTTGTTGATTGTTGAGGCTATGAAAATGGAACACCAGATAAAATCACCGAAAGAGGGTGTTGTTAAAGCACTGCATTACGCCACAGGTGATCAGGTGCAAGATGGTGATGCGCTATTGGTCATTGAATAATGTGCCGATGACCATACCGAGCCATGTTCGTATCGTTGAAGTCGCCCCCAGAGACGGCTTGCAAAACGAATCCACCCATCTGCCAAAAGCGGTCAAGGTTGAATTGATACAGCGATTGCTGGATTGCGGATTGACCCACATTGAAGTCGGCAGCTTCGTACATCCGCAATGGATACCGCAAATGGCAGAAACCGATGCGGTGCTTGCCGATTTACCGCTAGACAGCGACCGACATTTTCCGGTGCTGGTTCCCAACCTGATTGGATTAAAAAAAGCCCTTGATGCTGGCGCAAAAGAAATTGCCATTTTCGCCGCAGCATCGGAAACATTCAGTCAAAAAAACATCAACTGTAGCATTGCCGACAGCATTCAGCGTTTCATCCCAGTCGTGAAGCAATCGCATCAGCGAGGTGTAAAAATCCGTGGCTATGTTTCTTGTGTAATGGGTTGCCCCTATGAAGGAGCCATTGCCGTTAACGCGGTAGTCAATGTTGTGCGCCAGCTCATTGACTTGGGTTGTTACGAAATCTCTCTAGGCGATACCATAGGCAGCGGCTCACCAGCAATGACCGAACGACTCATCGAATCACTGCTAAACGATATTAAAATAAATCAGTTAGCGGTGCATTTTCACGACACCTACGGTCAGGCACTGACCAACATCTACGCCGCCTTGCAACTCGGAATCAGTGTGATAGATAGTGCGGTCGCCGGACTCGGTGGTTGTCCTTATGCCAATGCCAGTGGCAATGTCGCCAGCGAAGATGTCGTGTATATGCTCAACGGATTAGGCATCCAACACGGAGTCGATTTGGATAAACTGGTCGATACTGGACGTTATATTTGCGCACAACTGAATCGCCCCGTTATGTCGCGTGTTAATCTGGCGATGCCGCCGGAGTAGCCGCTGAATTTATCTCTGCCGACATTGTGTTGAAACAGGATAGGTTTTGTCTGCCGTTGCGTCCGTTTGTGCATTTGCCCGCGCGAATGGAGATTGCGGGTCATACGGAATGAATTGACGCTCGTGCTATCACTAAAGGATTGATTAGCCTGATTGGAGATTCGACAGTATGACTCGTGATTCAGCCTTTTTTAACAACGCAGATCGTCATCGTTTGCCGGAATTGCTGGGTATTAGAGCGGTTGAACTGGATAGCGAGACCGGTACTGGAAATGGCGGTTACCGACAAGGTACTCAATTTCAGTGGTTTTGTTCACGGTGGCAGTATGGTGACTTTGGCGGATACCGCAGCAGGGTATGGTTGTTCTGCCAGTCACCAGGCGCAACTGGTTTCACCAGCAGGGCTGAAATGCAAGTTTATTGGCACTGTCCGTAGTGAGAAAATGCGTTGTACTGCAAACTGTATACATCGGGCAGGACAACACAGATGTGGGATGCCAGCGTCTGTGATGGCGACACAGACAGAATCATTGCCTCATTTCGCTGTACGCAGTTAATACTCGATCCGGGAATATTAAACAAAAACCTTGAACAATAAAAGCGAGTATCTGACGTTTGAACAAACTTTCAACAATATAGACGACATATTGCGCAGAGATGCCAGATGTGGCGAGGAGTCGCTTTAGACTAGGGTCGGCATCAGTCCTATTGAACCTCTTTCATGCTCAATCGGACTCTGCCCTGTTTGTCCACTTCCAACACTTTTACTTTAACCAGATCGCCTTCTTTGAGTACATCGCTAACCTGATTAACCCGTTCGTTGGATATTTGCGAAATATGCACCAACCCGTCTCGCCCGGGTAAAATGTTGACGAATGCGCCAAAATCCATTAAACGCACCACTTTTCCGTGATAAATTGCATCAACCTCAACATCGGCAGTAATCTGTTCAATTCGGCGTATCGCCTCCTGTGCTGCGGCATTGTCGGTAGAAGCAATTTTTATGGTGCCGTCATCGTCAATATCAATTTTGACACCGGTTTCCTCAGACAAAGCGCGAATCACCGCCCCGCCCTTACCGATGACATCACGAATTTTTTCCGGGTTGATGCTAATGGTGACAATTCTGGGCGCAAATTCTGACATCTCGTTGCGTGGAGCGGCAATGACTTTGTTCATTTCTTGCAGGATATGCAACCGACCTTCTCTTGCCTGCTGCAGTGCTTGAGACATAATTTCAGAGGTGATGCCGTCAATTTTTATATCCATTTGCAATGCCGTGATGCCCTCAGTGGTGCCAGTGACCTTGAAATCCATATCACCCAGATGATCTTCGTCACCCAGTATATCGGTTAATACGGCAAAGCCCTGCTCCTCCTTAATCAAACCCATGGCAACACCAGCAACCGGGGCTTTAATCGCAACCCCCGCATCCATCAAGGCAAGACTGGTTCCGCAAACACTTGCCATTGAGCTTGAACCGTTTGACTCAGTGATTTCCGATACCACGCGAATAGTATATGGAAATTCTTCCTGACTCGGAATAACGGCCTTGATGCCACGTTTCGCTAAACGCCCGTGTCCAATCTCTCTGCGCTTAGGTGTGCCGACACGACCCGTTTCGCCGACACAGTACGGCGGAAAATTATAGTGTAGCATAAAATTATCACGGTAATCTCCTTGCAACGCATCAATAATCTGTGAATCCCGATCAGTACCCAAGGTGGTTACGACAACAGCCTGAGTTTCACCACGAGTGAACTTTGCCGAACCGTGTGTGCGTGGCAATATGCCGGTTTCAATGCTGATAGGACGCACCGTTTTGGTATCACGTCCATCAATACGAGGTTGTCCGGCAATGATACGACCACGCACATATTTTTTCTCCAGCGATTTAATCTGGTCAGACACGACCTGAGTATTATCCACTTCGGCATCTGCCGGACACAATGCCGACAGTATGCCGCTTTTCATTTCAGACAGCTTGTTATGTCTTTCGACTTTGTCGGTTATTTGATACGCCTGTTCAATACCATTGCCAACAAGCTCGGCAACCTTGTCATCAAAAGACAGATCCTTGTCGGCTGGTTTCCAATCCCATTTTTGTTTGCCCGCTTCCCGACCCAACTCAGTTACTGCCGCAATCACCGCCTTGCTTTGCTCATGCCCAAACATAACCGCATCGAGCATTTGTTGTTCGCTTAAAACCCCGGCCTCTGATTCCACCATAAGCACTGCGTTTTCGGTGCCCGCGACCACTAAATCGAGGGCAGATTGCTCGGCGAGAATCGTCGTACTCGGGTTAAGCACATATTCATTATTGACAAACCCGACTCTTGCCGCCCCAAGTGGGCCATTGAACGGCAATCCCGAAATCTCGAGTGCTGCAGAAGTACCGATCAACGCCAAAATGTCTGGGTTAATCTTAGGATCGACCGATAAGATCGTAGCAATAACCTGAACTTCGTTCATAAATCCCTTGGCAAACAGGGGGCGAATCGGTCGGTCAATTAAGCGACAGGTGAGGATGGCGTTTTCAGACGGTCTGCCCTCGCGCTTAAAGAAACCGCCGGGGATTTTACCCGCAGCGTAACTTCTTTCTTCGTATTCAACGGTCAGCGGCAAAAAATCATGTCCCTTATATTCTTTCTTGCCAACCACTGTGACCATGACAACGGTATCACCCATGCTGGCGATGACGGCACCATCGGCCTGCCGTGCTGTCGCTCCGGTTTCTAGGCGTACTTCGTGTTGACCGTACTGAAATGTTTTTACTACTTTACTCAATTTAGGTTTCCCCCATTGCGACTAGCGCGATAAACTCTGTTAATGACGTGGTCTGTTTACGCAATCTATTTACGCAGACCCAGCTTGCTGATCAGAGCCCGATAGCACTCAATGTCAGTATTTTTCAAATAGTTTAATAATTTACGGCGATGATTGACCAGCCGTAACAATCCCTGTCGGGAATGATGATCGTGAATGTGTGTCTTGAAATGATCGGAAAGATCTTGAATACGTGCAGTCATCAACGCAATTTGCACTTCTGGAGAACCGGTATCTCCCTCTTCGCGTTGATGTTCTTTAACAACAGCCGCTTTCTCTTCAGCAGTTAAGGCCATGATAATCCTCATATAATAAATTATTACCTGTGTCGAAGTAAGCCGCACTCTTTCGCTAACCCAAGTCCGCTAAGTCATTAGCAACCAATCCCAACCCCGTACATCAGTGATATGTACGGACTCGCGCCAGACTCTCATCCGTGGCAAACCTCGAAACACCGTATCGCCGGATAACCGGCGCGCGTATTCTATACATCAACCCGACTATCTACAAGCCTATTGTTAGAAAATATCAGAAAAGCAGCTATTTTTTCCCACGTTCTCCTGTTGGCGTCATTCATATCCTCAACGCCGTTGTGATTACGCTGTTAATACCGTTAAGAGTGACCTGATTATTCACCCACCGTCTTTAGCTCGGTAATTCGTAATTGGTTTTGATATACTTTGTCCGATACGATGCCCTCAATATTTTCGGAAGCTTAACTTATGTCGGATGAAAAACACTGCCCGCTACTCATTCTCGGTTCGGGACCGGCCGGATATACGGCGGCGGTCTATGCCGCCCGGGCAAATCGAAATCCGGTATTGATAACCGGCATTGAACAAGGTGGACAATTAACCACCACAACCGATGTTGATAACTGGCCAGGCGATGATGTTGGTGTTCAGGGCCCGGAACTGATGGCAAGAATGAACAGGCACGCCGCAAGATTCAAGACCGAAATTATTTTCGACCATATTCATACCGCTGAAGTTACCCGCCGACCGTTGCGCTTATTGGGTGATTCAGGTATCTATACCAGTGATGCCTTGATTATTGCTACGGGTGCGTCAGCTATGTATCTCGGTTTACCCTCCGAGACCGCCTTCAGGGGTAAGGGCGTATCTGCTTGTGCCACATGCGATGGGTTTTTCTATAAAAATCAAGATGTTGCGGTCATTGGTGGCGGCAATACCGCCGTTGAGGAAGCCTTATATTTATCTAATCTGGCATCGTCAGTGACGCTGGTTCACCGCCGTGATGAGTTGCGTGCAGAAGCTATATTGGTCGATCATTTAATCGCCAAAACCCGGGATAATGGCGGTAATATAACAATTGCTTGGGATAGTGTGCTGGATGAAGTGCTTGGCGATGATAACGGTGTTAGCGGTATGAGAATTAAAAACGTCAAGACACAGCAAAACACCGACATTGACCTCATGGGAGTATTTATTGCCATCGGACATGCCCCCAATACGGGTTTGTTTGCGGGTCAGCTGGCAATGCAAGATAATTACATTGTAACGCGCGGTGGCGCATCAGGTAATGCTACGCTCACCAGTATTGACGGTGTTTTTGCAGCGGGTGATGTAACCGATCATGTCTATCGACAAGCAGTCACGTCTGCTGGAAGCGGTTGTATGGCAGCACTTGATGCCGACAAATATCTGAAAAACAAAGACTTTATACAATAGTGTCCGCAGACAAAGAAACCGATGACCAAGCCGATGAACTGTCGCTTTTTCAAAAAGTGATGGCACAGACCAGTGTCGCCAGCTATGACCGTGGTAAGTCTCGCTTCGACCGTTACCGGCAGCGCGAAAAACCACCGCTAAATAAGCCTGCCTCTAAATATGTTTCGACTGCCATTCCGACCGCTGTCGCCATAGATCAAACCGATCAGGGTGAATCTGTGCTTTTTGTTCGTGGTGGCTTGCAACGTAAAGGCATTAAACGATTGAAGCGTGGCGAATACCCCTGTCATTCAGTATTGGATTTGCATGGGAGGCGGGTTTATGAGGCAGAGACGCTTTTAAGTCAGTTCTTATCCGCAGCGATTCAGCAAGAGCAGTCATGTGTTTTGATTATTCACGGTAAGGGCTACCACTCAGCAAACAATAAAGGTATTCTCAAGCCCTTCACCATCAATTGGTTGAAGAAATCGGCAGCGGTCACGGCTTTTTGTTCTGCCCGCCCGCAAGACGGCGGCACTGGAGCGGTGTATGTCTTGTTGAAAAGGTGATAATTCATCGCACCCGCCATGGCTTGCGGTTGTTCTTCGCACATCTTGTCCATCCATATCCATGCTCCTTTGAGACCTTTGCACGAAAGCCATTTCACCTCCATGCTACGTTAAAAACGTACTCACTCGGTCATTTATAAGCATAAACTCCCTCATTCCGTGCGTTTTTGCCTGGCCTAAAAGCGAAATCATCTTCCGTGCAAAGGTCTCCCTTTATAAATTGCAGGGCGGATACCCGTCTGTTTGAACGCGATCAATTCCGACTTCATTTGCCAAATATGTCATGTCGGGTCATCCCCTACAATTGCAGGGCAGATACCTGTCTGTAGGTCAGGTTTATTCGAGGTACTGTTACTCGTCTGCTTTTCGGTAACGAATGTTGCCAGTTTTGTTGCGACTTCCCGAACATCACCAACAACGACCCATGCTTCAGATCGATTTTGATGCTAGGTTGCGGGTTGTTGCAATCGGGATGAAGTATAAAGCGGCGTGTCGCCCCGAAACTGATTGAAGCGATGGTTGGCGAAGCACCCAGTTCGGCTTCATTATCACTGTGGCTACCCATACTGTCATTACCGTCACGATAAAGATTGAGTAATACGCTGTTGAAAGATTGTTGGGTATAGGTCTCGACAAGGTCAGCAATTTCCAGCAACGCATCAAACCACGGTAGCGGTACATTGACGATTCCAGAGTAACGATAGTGTGCTTGTTTATCACCATACCAAGCCGACAATCTCGGGGAAACGACTGATTTAGCAAACATTTTTATAGTATGTTGATGCCACTTTGCTTTTCTGCCAATGTCGTTAAAGAGACGGTCGCTACTGGCGTGATCAATAAAGTCATTCACCAATACGCATTGGTTTGGTACAACAGTAATCACTTGCATAGACATTACCTATGTTAGGCAAATATTTTTTCCGGGTTGAGAATGTTATCAGAATCTGACGCCTGCTTGATTAAGCGCATAGGTTGAACGGCATCACTATGCTTGAGCTGCAAAAATTCGATCTTGCCATATCCGATATCATGCTCACCAGGACACGTTCCATCCATTGTCAACGCCCGTATCACCATTTTGCGATGCAGTACTTCTGCTGCGGCAACTTCATCTTGGCCGTTATGATCAACCAACAGCACTAAATGAAAATTACCGTCACCAACATGACCGACAATAGGGGCGAGAATTTTTGCCTTCTCAATATCTTGATGGGTTTGATTGATACCCAAGCGACACAAAAAGCTATTGCGTGAGGATATGGATTACGATACCCTCCGCACTCCCGCGTGATACATACCAAGGTATAAATAGGCATAAATGGCTACGTAGCTCAGTTGGTTAGAGCACATCACTCATAATGATGGAGTCCCCTGTTCGAATCAGGGCGTAGCCACCAATTAGCTTGCCCTAAATCACAGATTACAATTTCACCTTTGCCAACGCATTATCTATCGCACTAACAATTTCATCCAAATCATCTTTGGTGCAGGTTAAAGCCGGACTCAGGCACAAAGTATTGTTGTATTCGGTGAAACTGCGGTTGGTGCGACCAATCATGACACCTTGTTGTAAGCAATCAGCAACTACGCCGGCAATAACCGCCTCATCAACGGGGTGTTTGGAGACGCGATCTGTAACCAGTTCTGCACCGACAAACAGTCCCTTGCCACGCACATCGCCAATGAGTGGATGTTTTTCTTGCAGTTTATACAACCCGTCTAGCAGATAATCGCCCATTTTATTGGCGTTATCGAGCAGATTTTCCCGCTCAATGATACACATATTTTCCAGCGCGGCGGCTGCTCCTCCAGCGCATCCGCCAAAAGTGCTAATGTCGCGGAAGTATTGTAATTTTTCGCTCGGCTCTGCCAGAAAAGCATTAAACAAATCTTCGGTGGTTACAGTCACGGAAATAGCCGCATAGCCACTGGCAACACCTTTTGCCATGGTAACAATGTCGGGTTTAACACCATAGTGCTGATAGCCAAACCATTTTCCAGTTCTGCCCATACCACATACCACTTCATCAATATGAATCAGTACGCCGTATTTCGTGCAAATTTCCTGAATGGTTTCAAAATAGCCTTCAGGCGGTGTAATAACACCACCACCTGCGGTAATCGGTTCAAGAATGACTGAGCCTACCGTATCAGGGCCCTGTTCGAGAACGACACGTTCCAATTCTCTGGCAGCCTGAATCCCATAATCCGGATGGTCACCATTGGCAGCCCGATAGGCCATGCAGTGCGGCATTTCCACGAAGCCCGGCGTAAATGGGCCGTATTGATCTTTGCGCTGAATCTGGCCGGACGCGCTCAATGCGGTGATGGTAGTGCCGTGGTAATCGCGATCTCGGTAAATAATTTTATGCTTCTTGCCCTCATTGTTAAGTGCGGCGAGTTGTCGAACCAGTTTGAAACCTTTTTCATTGGCTTCGGAGCCGGAATTTGAATAGTAAACCCGACTCATTCCGGGCATTTTATCAATCAAACGTTCGGCAAACTGCGTGCCAGGAATAGTCCCTGCAAAATTTGCGAAATAACAGAGGGTGAGCAGTTGATCGTGAACGGCTTTGGCGATGGATGCCCGACCATAGCCAACATTAACCGTCCATAGACCACCCGATACCGCATCCAGATATTCCTTCCCATGAATGTCTTTGACCCGAAGCCCTTTGCCTTCAACAATAATCATCGGCTCATTAGCCAGCATAGACTTGTGCTGAACCAAGTGGTGCCAAACGTGGGATTTATCACTGCTGACAATGGCTGTACTGTCAAATTCATTGAATGCTCTATTCATTTTGGATCACCTAATTAGTATTGAGACACCCCTATCGGGCAATTGATTGTACACTATCTAACCATACTATTTACCTTTAACGCTACCATAGAGCCAATTTTAGACAATCAAACAGACCACATCGCCAATTCTATCCGTCCTGTCTCAAGATAAATCTTTGTTCACGCGGCGTTCCCGAGTACAATCCACGCATGGATGTTTCGCATATACTTGATCCCCTAAACGATGCCCAAAGAGAGGCTGTGGCAGCGCCTCCCGGTCCGTTATTGGTGCTTGCTGGCGCGGGTAGCGGTAAGACCCGGGTGCTTACCCACCGCATTGCCTGGTTAATTCAGGTGCATCAGGTTTCTCCCCTGGCTATTCTGGCGGTTACTTTTACCAACAAAGCATCCAGAGAAATGCGAGGGCGCATTGAGGAATTGCTACACATACCTTTTAATGGTATGTGGATGGGCACATTTCATAGTCTTTGCCACCGTTTGTTGCGGATGCACTATGAAGAGGCTGGGTTGTTACAGAGTTTTGAAATTCTGGATAGTGATGACCAGTATCGTTTGATTCGGCGGGTATTACGGGAGCTTGATCTGGATGAAAATTACTGGCCGCCTCGACAGATGCAATGGATGATTAACAGTCATAAAGATGAGGCGCGCCGCCCACAAAATTTGCCTGTCGGCAACGACAAACAGCAACAAACCCTGCATCGGGTGTATAGCACTTACCAAGCACTTTGCCAGCAATTTAATTTGGTCGATTTTGCTGAGATTTTACTGCGAACGCTGGAGCTTTTTCGTAATAATCAGACGCTTCGTGAAAACTATCAGCAGCGTTTCCAGCATGTATTGGTTGATGAGTTTCAGGATACCAATTCCATTCAGTATCAGTGGGTAAAAATGCTTTCAGGTGGACATAAAAACCTGTTTGCAGTTGGTGACGATGATCAATCTATCTATGGCTGGCGTGGTGCTCGGGTTGAGAATGTATTAAGTTTTGAAAAGGATTTTGAGCAGGCGAAAGTATTTCGTTTGGAGCAGAACTATCGTTCAACTGGCAATATTCTTAACGCTGCCAACGCGGTAATTGCCAATAATGCTGGGCGTTTGGGGAAGGAGTTATGGACTGATGAAGCTGAAGGTACGCCGATTCAATTGTATGTCGCTAGCAATGAGATTGATGAAGCACGCTTTGTTGTTGAGCAAATCCAAAGTTGGGTAGAACAGGGTAATCGAAGAGATCAATCTGCAATTTTATACCGCTCCAATGCCCAGTCGCGCGTTTTTGAAGAACGGTTAATTTCCAGTGGTGTGCCTTATCGGGTCTATGGCGGATTGCGGTTTTTTGAGCGTGCGGAAATAAAAAATGCGCTGGCGTATTTAAGATTGGTTTCAAATCATTATTCCGATTCCGCATTCGAAAGGATTGTCAATTTCCCTGCCCGTGGTATTGGCAATAAAACCCTAGAGTTGATTCGCGATTATGCGCGTTCAAAACAGATTTCTATGTGGCAGGCAACCACGGACATCATTAGTGCGCGAAGCTTGCCACCGCGTGCATTGTCTGTATTAAGTCTTTTTCAGGATTTAATCAGTCGATTGCTTGTGGATACGGCAGCACTTGGACTAACGGAAACAACCGATCATGTGCTTAAACACAGCGGTCTTTTGGATCACTACAAAACCGAAAAAGGCGAACAGGCGCAGAGTCGAGTTGAAAATCTGGAAGAGCTAGTCAACGCTACCCGCAACTTTAGCGCGAGTGAAGAAGATCTCGGTGCAATGGATGAACTCACGCTGTTTCTCTCGCATGCGGCATTGGAAGCTGGAGAAGGGCAGAGCGAAGAATGGGAAGACTGCGTGCAACTAATGAGCTTACACTCCGCCAAAGGGCTGGAGTTTCCACTGGTGTTTCTGTGTGGCATGGAAGAAGGATTGTTCCCCCACCAGCGTTCCGTCACCGAGGATGGACGGCTTGAAGAAGAGCGGCGACTGTGTTATGTGGGCATGACCAGAGCGATGCAACAGCTTGTTTTATGTTATGTCGAAGTGCGGCGACTTTATGGTCGGGTAAACTATACCCGGGCTTCTCGATTCTTGAGCGAAATACCAGTGCAGTATCTAAAAGAAATAAGTTCTTTTCGTTTCAGCAGAGCGCCTGATAGTAGCCCGACCAGTACCAGCGCACATACGGCAACGGCGACCTTTAATGGACTTAAACCGGGGCGACAGGTTCGGCATAAAAAATTTGGCGAAGGTATAGTTACCCGCCTTGAGGGGCAAGGCAACCACGCCAAAGTAGAGGTTAATTTTGCAACTGTTGGTTCTAAGTGGCTGGTCTGCTGTTATACGAATCTTGAGCCTGTATGAAGTGGCATTGGGTGAGCGGATACTGTGAGACCTTTGCACGAAAGCCATTTCACCTGCATACTGCGTTAAAAACGTACTCAATCGGTCATTTATAAGCATAAACTCCCTCATTCCGTGCGTTTTTGCCTGGCCTGAAAGCGAAATCATCTTCCGTGCAAAGGCCTCACTGTGAATATCCGAAACACCCCATCAACAAACGCCAAGCAATACTGAATATCCAGAACATCTGATCAGCAAACGTTAATCAAAGTACTTGATGGTTGAACATTCGATGATTAAAGTATCTGACAGGTTCAAGCGAATGTTGCCTATTTTGCTCGGATGACTCAATGGTTGCCATCCAGTGATAACAAGGGTTGTCAATGTGATAAGGTTGTAACGGTGCGGTGATGAGCTGCGGGTAGTCATACAGCATTTCATCGGTAATCGGAATGAACACTTTGTGTTTCATACTCTGCCCTCATTGATTGCCTAGGTTGAACGGTTCTCCGACCTAATTACACACTTTCCATATGGTATATGCTTGGGGAAGCAGTGGTGATTTTATGGTGGTTATCAATTCATAACCGTGAGAAAGCGCGGCATTCACTGGCTATTGTAATCCGTTATACTGTCCATCTTAAAGAAATTTGATTCAGGGTGTTACTCATGTCCAGAAATATTGCTATTGTTGAAGATGATGCTGACCAGCGTGAAAACTATGCTGATGCGTTGATGGGTCAGGGTTATGCGGTTCAAACCTATGCCAACAAGCGTGAAGCGTTGGATGGGTTTAATAAAGCACTGCCGGATCTTGTGATTTTGGATATTATGCTGGAAGATGAAATTGATGGGGGATTTGATATTTGTCGGGAACTGCGCCATAAAAGTCCTAAGATGCCCATTATTTTTCTTACTGCCAGAGACAGTGATATAGATCGGGTTTCTGGGCTTCGGCTTGACGCTTGGGACTACATCACGAAACCGGTCAATTTGCAATTTCTCGCAGTAAGAGTTTCCTCTTTGTTTCGTATCGCTTCTTCGGTACAAAGCAATCTGGAGCAACCCGCTGTTTTGGTGTTGGGTGCGCTTGAAGTTGATCAAAACAGTATGTCTATTAGCTGGGAAGGTTATCAGTTGAACTTAACGCTTACTGAGTTTTGGCTTATTGAGGCGTTGGCGCGCAATCCCGGGCATGTCAAGACCTACGAGGTGTTGATGCAAACGACCCGACAAAGCTATGTCGAAAAAAATACCATCAACGGTTATATGCGCCGTATTCGTAAGAAGTTCAAGGAGGTTGACCAATCATTTTCAATGATTCAAACCGTATTCGGTGTTGGCTATCGGTGGCAACCAGAACAAGACGAGCGCAGTAAAGCGACCTGAACACGGTGACTAGAACAAGACGACCGGAACAAGACGACCAGAACAAACAGCCTGAGTCATACCTGATAGGTGAAATAGTATGCTGATGGTATTTCGCACCCTCAGTATCCGTACTAAACTACTGTGGATTGTGCTGGCGCTATCAATTATCCCATGGATGGGTTACTACTACACCTTGGAGATGAAGCGGTTTCTGGTGCAGGGGCAAAAAGATGCCTTGCTGTTGACGGCTAACGGCATTGCCACAGTGCTTAATGATCGTTCGGAGTTATTTAACCCTGAAACGGGTGTTGCCGAATTGCTGGGCAACGAAAATAATTTATATGCGCATGCGTTGGATAATCTGATTCAGTTGGATGGGAAACTGGGTGACTGGGAGTCGGTTCAGCAATTTGCTAATTTTTATACGGGCGATGAATTATTTATTTGCGATAGCCAATACGACCCAGATTCATTTTCCCTTAAAAATATTATTGGGTATTACCAGAAATATTTGTATGCGCTATTTGAAATTAATGACGACCAATTAGTGTATCGGGATTTGGCAAGGCGTTCTCTGGATAGCAGCGATCAAATCAGGATGCTGGTTCAGTTACCCGATGGCACATTGCAACATTATCTGTTGCTTGCCAGCGAGCCCGGACGGATGAGTGTTTTTTGGGTTGACCCTGAATGGAAACTGCCTGTGCAGGGCGATGATGTTACGGCATTTACCGCAGAGTGGGCAGAAACCGTATGGGGTTATCAGATTGAGTTGCGAATTCCGCGTGATGTCATCGGTTATCGATCTCGGGTAGGGTTTTTTGCGGTGGATGTGGATAACGAAGAAAGCCGTGAAATTAGCAGTACCCTGTCCATTTCACCACAGCTATCTGGAGAAGAACCTTCCCAGATATTAATTGCCTCTCCGGTATTGACTAAAATTCTTAAAGGTCTGGACCGACCGCAGTCCAGAATATGGATTCTCGATAAATTTCAGCGGGTACGCGCTGTGGTTGGTGGGTTATCTGTTGCACCTGCATCGCCGACCGTTGGCGACCCGGTCTATAAACAAAGGAATTGGCTAATGCGGCTATCGCAACGATACATTGATGCGCTGCTTAATCGCCCGCCAGTGCAGTTTTCAGATATTTCAACGACAGTCACCCACCGACCGGATAAAATTTTTGCGACCATACTCAAGGGCACTCCTAAGGTGGAAGAACGTCCTTCTCTGGACAAAAAGGCACAGATTATTGTTGCCGGATATCCGATTAAGTCTGGGCAGGAAATTCTTGGCGCAGTCATCGTAGAACAAAGCAATCATGCGCTATTGGCATCGCAGTATCTGCTACTGAGGAATTTGACACTGGTGACTATAGTGGTTTTCCTGTTCGTGCTTTTATCATTATTTGTTTTTGCTTGGCGCTTGACCGTCCGCATTCGTCGTTTATACAACACCACGGAGCGGGCGATTACTGCCGAAGGTCGTGTGCTTGAAGAGCAAATTCCGAATCAGGTTTATCCTGCGGACGAGCTTGGTAATCTCGGTCGTAGCATTACCCGTATGTTAAAACGGTTGTCTGGCTATACTCGATATCTTGAAGGTATGCCCGATACTCTGGCGCATGAGTTGAACAATCCACTGAATGTGGTGAGCTCGTCGCTTGAAATTTTGGAAACGAATGTGCCGAGTATTGAGCAGAATAAATATATGCAACGCGCACGCAATGGTGTCAATCGATTACGCATTATCTTGACCAGTCTCACGGAAGCCGCAAATCTTGAAGAAGCGATGCGTAATGAGAAAAAAGAGCCGGTAGATTTGCCCAGCTTGATTGCAGAATTTGTGGACGGCTACCGTAGCAGCCATCCCAAGCATACATTTTTATTGCAAGCTGGGACATCACCACTAATAGTCGATTGCAGTCCTGACCATCTGGCACAGATGCTGGACAAGCTGATAGACAATGCCGTGCAATTTAGTCAACCGACTACACCGATAATGGTTACCATTACAAAAAATAAATATCATGCAGAAATCACGGTGTTTAATGAGGGACCGAAACTACCTGAAAAAATTATGGATCGCTTGTTTGATCCGATGGTGTCTTACGGCAAGACCAATGCCAAACATTCACATTTAGGGCTGGGGCTGTTTGTGGTACGGCTGATTGCAGAGTATCATCAGGGTATAGCATGGGCAGAAAATAGACCACATAATCAAGGTGTTGCGGTAACTGTTTCTATTCCTGTGAAAGGGATTGCCGAGCGTTCATGAAGATGCAAAACATCACCATACAACCCCGACAGACTGTTGTTTTGCCCTAATACATTCAAATTTTATGTCTCCCGATAAGGAAATTATTCTTGTTGACGGCACGTCCTTTTTGTTTCGTGCCTACCATGCTTTGGGGAAAAACCCACTGACCACCTCTGATGGCAGAACCACGCAGGCCATTTTTGGTATGGTCAATATGTTAAAGGGTTTGCTCAAAGAGTGTCAACCGACACATATTGCCGTGGTCATGGATGCCAAAGGAAAGACCTTTCGGCACGATCTTTATCAGGCATATAAAGCAAACCGTCCACCGATGCCGGATGATCTTCGGCAACAACTTGAATACATCAAGAAAATTATTCCGGCACTGGGGCTACCGTTAATTTCTATATCGGGGATAGAGGCAGATGATGTCATTGGCACACTGTCAACCCGGGCGACAGCGCAAGGCTTTCGTAGTTTGATTGTGAGTAGCGATAAAGATCTGACGCAATTGATAAATGATAAAGTGGAAATGGTGGATACCATGAAAAATGTGCGTCTCGACTCATCCGCGGTCAAAGAAAAATTTGGGGTGCCGCCGCAACGAATTATTGAATATTTAGCGTTAATTGGAGACAGCTCGGACAATATCCCGGGTATTCCCAAAGTCGGTCCGAAAACCGCCGTGAAATGGTTTGAGCAATATGGCACGCTTGATGAAATAGTCAAACATGCCGATGACATTTCGGGCAAGGTGGGTGAGTATCTGCGCGGCAATTTGCAACAGCTTGAATTATCCAAAAAACTCACGACAATAAAATGTGATGTCGAATTGGAGCGTTCTCCGAATGATTTAACTATCGGCACTCCGGATTATGAATTGTTACACATTTATTACAGCGATCTGGAATTTCGATCATGGCTGAAAGAGATTGAAGCTGTTGGGGATTACGGTGATGCCGATGCAGCGTATAAAGAGTCGGGTGATGTAGGTAGTTCACATTCGGATGAGGTGGATTACCAGATTATTCAGGATCAAGCGACTCTGGATAAATGGATGACAAAGCTCAGGCAAGCGAAAATTTTTGCTCTGGATACCGAGACCACTTCTATTGATGCACATCAGGCGACACTGGTCGGGATGTCTTTTTCTGTTGCCCAAGGTGAGGCGGCTTATTTGCCGTTGCGACACAATTATACGGGCGTACCACAGCAACTTCCACTCAAACAAACGCTGGAAAAATTGCGCCCGATTCTTGAGGATCCCGATCAGTCAAAAACCGGTCAGAATCTAAAATATGATACTGAGGTGTTACAGAATTATGGTATTCATTTGCAGGGAGTAACCCATGACACCATGCTTATTTCCTACATACTGGATGCGGGTAACTCACGGCATGATATGGATACATTGGCATTAAAACATCTGGGCAAGCAAACCATTAAATTTTCCGATGTAGCAGGTAGCGGAAAGAAGCAGCTTACTTTTGATCAGGTTGATATTACCGTTGCCGCCGCCTATGCCGCAGAAGATGCCGATATTACTTTGCAACTGCACTACACGCTGTTGTCGGAACTTGAAAAAAATCACACCCTGCACAAGCTGTTTCACAACATAGAAATGCCGCTGATGAGTGCGTTGGTGCGCACCGAAAGCAATGGTGTGAAAATTGATGGGCTACAACTTAACCAGCAAAGCGCAGAACTAGCAACAAGGCTCGTTGAAATTGAGCAACGCGCCTATACGGTTGCTGGTGAACCATTTAATATCGGCTCACCCAAACAAATACAGGATATTTTGTACGGCAAACAAGGTATTCCGGTAAAACGTAAAACACCTAAAGGGCAACCCTCGACAGCAGAAAATGTGCTGCAGGAACTGGCGCAAGAATATGCGCTACCACGGTTGATTCTGGAGCACCGGCGGTTGGCAAAATTAAAGAGTACTTATACCGACAAATTACCCGAATTGATTAACCCCAAAAGCGGTCGCATTCATACCTCTTACCATCAGGCGGTTGCTGCCACCGGCAGACTGTCCTCGTCCGCACCGAATTTACAAAATATCCCGATTCGTTCTGAAGAGGGTCGCAGAATACGAGAGGCCTTTGTTGCCGAGTCGGGTAATGTCTTGATTGCGGCGGATTACTCACAAATTGAGCTACGAATTATGGCGCATTTATCGGCTGATAAGGGTCTGATTAACGCCTTTAATAATGGCATTGATGTACACTGTGCTACCGCAGCTGAAGTGTTTGCTATTGAACCTGATCAAGTCGATGCAGAACAACGCCGGCGTGCCAAGGCAATCAATTTCGGCTTGATTTACGGGATGTCTGCATTTGGTTTGGCAGGTCAATTAAAAATCACTCGAAAACAAGCCGGTTACTATATGCAGACTTATTTTGAGCGCTATCCCGGAGTAAAAGAGTATATGGAAAAAACCAGACAAAGTGCGCGCGACAAGGGCTTTGTTGAAACCCTATTTGGCAGAAGGTTAAATCTGCCCGAAATCAATTCCAAAAACACCATGCGCCGTCAATACGCCGAACGTACCGCAATCAATGCGCCGATGCAGGGTACTGCGGCTGATTTGATTAAGCTGGCGATGCTGGCCGTGGATAAATGGATTTTAGATAATCACTCAAGCAGCCGAATCATTTTACAAGTTCACGACGAGCTGGTGTTGGAAGTGGAGCAGAAAAATCTCAAGCAAATGCAGCAAGTTTCCCGCGACTTAATGTGTTCGGTGGCAAAATTGACCGTGCCGCTTATTGTTGATATCGGTGTCGGTGCGAACTGGAAAGAAGCGCATTAGTTTTTACTCGGATAGTCAGATGCGCAATCAAGTCGAAACCATTTTACAGGTCAAAAATTATCAATACTTTGATTTATTGCTTGCTGCCCGATTGTTGTTAGTCACCGATGGCACGGTTACCGAGTTACTGGAGGCGATGCTCAGGGAACCGATAAAATTAGGCTATAAAAAACAGTCGATTGACCACATAGATAACATTGACCACACGGCACTTTTTCCGGAAATGCAGCACCAAGACACGGCGTGTTTACAGCGTATCATCACTCTGCGCGGCAGCAAAACCAATATGGATTGGCTCTACGCGGAATCTGTCATCTTACATGAATCGCTGAATGCGACTGTGCAATTGATGTTAATTGAAAAAAAAATCCCGATAGGTGCGATACTGAGTGAATACGTCCCCGACAGCCATCGGCATCTTATTGATTGTGGTATTGCCACCCATACCGCAGCGGCAAAACGACTAAAACTGGACCCGCAATATCAATTTGTTTATCGTGTTTACCAAATAATAGATGGCACAGCACCGATTATGGGCATTACTGAATGGTTTCCAGTTGATCGAATTAACGAGCAAATCCTCGCGCTTAATGGTTAGGCCATAAAAGCAAGCCAATAAATATCGGTTTGAAGCTGAACAACGGTCAGGAGAAATTCTGTCCGAGGGTGAAATCAAATACCTCATTGAGCTCGAATTCGACAATCATTTGGTCAACCGCTTTTTGCCATGTTCGCGGGCGACTTCGCTCAATATAAGCTGGGCGGAATGGCGGTTGTATGCGCCACCAAAATCAGCCTGTACTTTCATTACCTGTACTTTCATTAATTGTCTGACTTTATCCAGTGTCATCGTTCACCCGGGGTCATATTTCAAAATGAGTCTTGAGCTTTTTCGCTACCGATATATTTTTCAATCGAACATAGTCGGGCAGCCCATTCTTGTACGGCGGATAATCTTCCCCGATTATGAGTGGCTGCAGATAATTGCGGCATTTCTGTGTAATTCCAAACCCGTCTTTAGTGATAAAGCTGCGTGGCATCATTTTTTCCACATTGGCAATACGAGCGAGAGTGGTTTTGCCAATTTTCCAGCGATAGGGGTTGTTGCTGACCCGAACAATCGTAGGCATTACCGAATTTTCACCCTTTAATGCCAAATCAACGGCTGCTTTACCGAGAGCATAGGCTTGATTCACATCGGTTTTTGAAGCGATGTGCCGTGCCGAGCGTTGCATATAATCCGCCACTGCCCAATGAAATTTGTAGCCCAAATCCTGTTTAACCATATTGGCAACCACTGGTGCGACACCGCCTAACTGAGCGTGGCCGAAAGCATCAACCAAGCCCTGGTCGGAAAGGAAATTTCCTTTGCGGTCGCAAACGCCTTCTGAAACGACCACCGAAACATAACCAAATTCAGCCACTTTTTGTTTAACAACAGCCATAAACTTTTTGCGATTAAACGGTATTTCAGGAAACAGCACGATTATCGGGGTTTCCGTTTTGTTATCCGAAGCCATAGCCCCTGCCGCCGCAATCCAGCCAGCGTGCCGACCCATGACTTCTAAAACAAATACCTTGGTCGATGTTTTTGCCATGGAAGCCACATCGAAACTGGCTTCACGGGTGGATATGGCAATGTATTTGGCAACCGAGCCAAAACCCGGGCAGTTGTCGGTTATCGGCAAATCGTTATCCACGGTTTTAGGAATGTGTATTGCCTGAACGGGATACTTCAGGGTTTTTGAAAGCCGTGAAATTTTTAGGCAGGTATCCGCAGAATCGCCACCACCGTTATAGAAAAAATAACCGATATTGTGCGCTGCAAATACTGCGATCAACCTTTCGAATTCGCGGCGATTTTCGTCAACGCTTTTGAGTTTATAACGACATGATCCGAATGCCCCGGAAGGGGTATGCCTGAGTTTTGCGATGGCAGTGGCAGACTCTTTGGATGTGTCGATAAGATCTTCCGTTAATGCGCCGATGATGCCATTGCGCCCGGCATAGACTTTACCTATTTTGTTTCCAGCCTTTCGGGCGGATTCGATAACCCCCGCCGCTGATGCGTTGATGACCGCAGTAACACCGCCTGATTGGGCATACAAAGCGTTCTTTTTTATATTCATAATTTCATCATTTTTTGATAACCGAACTTTTGAAGCCGACTACGGACTGGTCGCTGGTGTTGCCGGAATTCTCTGCTTTCCGCTCTCGCTCATGATCGGACTGGGTTCGCAATACCGTCGCAACACACTCCTCCAGATCAGTATATTGTTCAATATCGGTTCCATATTGATCGTGAGGGGTGTAAAAAAATTGCGTCCTGTACTGAAACAACCCAACTTTGAACACCACAAAATTGGCTCCCCGCGCATACCAAAAAACAGTCGGACAACTTGTGGTTTGATCGCTATTTTTATCTAAAACAAATTCGCAATCGGCAAGCTCAATTTCCACATCTTTCTTATACCTTTGCGTCAGCATCTCACGAATGTTATGCAACTCGGAATCAGTAAACTCGGACGCTAATAGCATGACCGTAGAAAAAAATTTGTAAAGGCAAATTCTACAATAATTTATTTAGCTGTGGTGGAGTGTTCAGGGGGAAATTTAACGGGCATTTTACATAATGGGCGAATCAGACAGAGAGACACAATTTTAACAACATTTTCTCCTGACACATTTCCCCTATAATGCGGTTTTTCGATTTTCTATGGTGGGGTTGATTTTACTTCCTGTTGTCATATTAGATCGAGCAAAAAAGTGAAGCCCCCACTGGGAGGGCATCGGTCGCTTGGAAGCGGAGCCTACGAAAAATTCATTTCATTGGTATGAAAAGCAAATCGATAGACCTTGATCGGTTATACTGATATGCTGATACTACACTGGAATTAAAAAATGAGCAAGAAAATATTAGGACTGGATTTGGGTAGTAATTCGGTTGGTTGGGCATTACTTGAGCAAAAAGATGGACAAGTCAATAAAATCATTGACATCGGTAGCCGTATTTTTAACAAGGCAGTAGGAGAAGAAACAGTCCCAACCCCGAAAAACAAAAAACGCCGTGACATGCGTTTGGGCCGGCGTGTACTCCAAAGGCGCGCAAGACGCAAGCAAAAAATGCTTAACTATCTACTATCGCTTGAATTACTTCCTCAAGAATTAAATAATAATTTTGGTCAAGAAAAATTACTTAATGAATTAGGCAATCCATATGAACTGCGTACCAGGGGTTTGGACGAAGCGTTATCGCCACACGAATTTGGACGAGTTTTATTGCACTTTGTGGCGCGGCGTGGCTTCTTGAGTAACAAGAAACAAATTGCGGGTGATTTAGTTGATGATCCGGACACAATGGAATTTTTAAAAGAATTAGAAAAAAAAGAAAAACAAAAACGAGAAGACAAGGAAGCAAAATTACTGGTACAGGGAAAAACACAAAAACCCGCCAAAGGTGACCAAAGCGAGGAAGCGTTTAAAGCCGATATTGGCGGTGTTTATAAAGCCATTAAAGGTAATAAATGCCGAACTTTGGGCGAATATTTATACAAAAAAGATAACGGAGAAGTTAAGCGCAATCGCTCGCATGCAGGTGGACATCTGCGTACAGAGCGTGCGATGTATCAGAATGAGTTAGAACAAATCTGGCAAAAGCAAAAATGTTATTTCAGCCACCTGCCCGATGATTTTATGGCGGACAACAAAGGCGTTAAAGAGATTATATTTTATCAACGCCCACTCAAACTCAAAAAAGATCGTGTGGAAAAATGTTCATTGGAACCTAAAAGTTATCGCGCCAATATGGCGCGCTTAGAAGTGCAAAAATTTCGGTATTTGCAAGATATTAATAATCTGAAATATTTTGAAAGGCATAGTGAACAATGGCTAGATTTATGCGAGGATCAAAAAGATCACTTAAGAATCTATTTTGAGCATAATGCAAAAATCACCGTTACCAATCTTAAACAAAAGTTGGATTTGGATAAACCTACAAAAATAAATTTAGAAACTAAAAATCTGAAAGGCAACATCACCGCCTGTGAAATTCGCGCTGTCATTGAAAGTCAGTGGGACGAAATGAGTGATGACAAGCAGAAATCCTTGTTTGAGGATTTATTTACCATCAAGAAAAAATCTGCCCTCAAAAAACGCCTCATTACCCATTGGGGTTTTGACATACAAACAGCAATTAAACTGTGCTTGCTGGAATTTGAACCATCGCATTCTAACCATTCCTTAAAAGCGATTAACAAACTATTGCCTTTTTTAGAGCAAGGCATGGTGTACTCCGATGCCAGGCAGGCGGCGGGTTATGATTATGAAGTAGAGGGAATCGAAGTGCAAAACAAACTATCCGCGCCGCCTGAAACTGCGAATCCCATCGTCAACAAAGGATTGCATGAGTTGAGACGCGTGGTCAATGCCATTATCAAACAATACGGCAAGCCTGATATTGTCCGCATTGAAATGGCGCGTGATTTGGAAATGAATACCACGCGTTACAAGGAAAACGAGAAGCGACAAGCTAAAAATAAAAAAGAAAATGAAGATGCGGTGACAAAATATCAAGAGCAAAACCTGGGGAAATATCCAAGTTATGACGACAAAATAAAATATAGACTATGGAAGGAACAAAAAGAGTGCTGTGCGTATAGTAATAGAAATATACCGCAGGTACAGGTATTTAGTGCCGACACCGAAATAGATCATATTCTGCCATTTGCAAAATCGCTTGATGATTCCTATATGAACAAAGTGCTTTGTTTTACATCAGAAAACCGAGATAAATCTGATAGAACCCCATTTGATGCTTGGAGTGGCAATAAAGAGAAATGGAATCAAATCACCCAGGCAGTTGATCGTTGGGACAAATCGTTACAGTCCAAAATTGATCGTTTTTACCAAAAGGAATCCGATACTAATTGGAATGATGCCGACTTTGCTGGTAGTCAGCTGACAGACACCCGTTATATCTCCAAACTGGCACGCGATTATGTGTGTCAATTAGGTTGCGATGTTAATGTGACCAAAGGTGCTGTGGTTAGTCAAATTCGCCACCAATGGGGTTTTAACAGTTTGTTAGGTGAGACCGACAAAAAAGAACGTACCGACCATCGTCACCATGCCATTGATGCGGTAGTAATTGCCAGCACATCGCGTAGTTTATACACCAAAGCGGTTACACAGATTCAACAAAACAAACTTAAAATTAATCCGCCCTACGCGCGCATCAGAGATGACTTGGAGGAAAAACTAAAAGACATCATTGTTTCGCATACGCCACAACGAAAACTCTCCGGCAGTTTGCATGAGGAGACAGGAGCAAATTATATTGAAAAACATAGGGGATTGGTTTACAGAAAATCTCTTAATGACCCGAAATTGAATCCTTCAAAAATTGTTGATGAATCCGTCAAAAAGATTATTTTAGAACACATTTCAAAATATAACACCGCCAAAGAAGCCTTTGCTGCGGGGATAGTTGTTTATCACAAGGACGGCAAAACACCGATTAAGCGCGTGCGCGTTTCGCAGTCTGATATTAAAACCACAAAAAACAAAACAGCGCAAGATATCCTGGCACAAAAGAAATTCGCTGTGAAAGACAAATCTGGAAAAGTGTTTAAGTACATGTCGTATGGTAATATCCACCATGTGGAGATTATTAAAAATAATGAAACTGGCAAAACCAAAGGTGAATTTGTAACCATGATGGCCGCTTCCCATCGCGCAAAAGGCATCAATATACCCAAACAACCCATCATAAAAACCGACCATGGTGAAGGTTGGGAGTTTATTATGGCATTGCATATTAACGATATGGTGAGTGTTGAAAAAAGTGATGGGAAACGGGCGTTTTATCGGGTGCAAAAATTAAATCCAACCTTAATGTTAAGACTTGCCACCGCAGCTACTTTAACCAAAAAAGAGGAAGAGATTCATATTAGCATTAACAAGGATAATTTCAAAAAACACGAAATTCAATTGCATCGTGTCAATGCCATCGGGCACTTTATCAATGATTAAGCGCATTGTGGATATATCCGATCAAGCCTATCTCCACACCAAGCATCAGCAGTTATTGATTGACAAACAGGGGGAGACCGTAGGACAAATTTCCATTGAGGATTTGGGGGTGCTGATTTTACAACATCCCGCTATTATCATCACCCAAAGAGTCATTATTGCTTGTCAGCAGAATAATGTTGCGGTTGTATTCTGCGATGAAAGACATTTACCCTATTCGGTAATTCTCCCAGTTAGCGATGGACATACTTTACATCAAAAAGTAATGCGTTCGCAGGTAAGTGTAAAGCAGCCTGTAACAAAACGAATTTGGAAACAAGTCGTACAACAGAAAATTATAGAACAACAAAAGACGCTATCTCTGGCGGGCACGGACACCGCCGTACTTGGTCGATTGGCCGCAAAAGTTAAATCTGGAGATGTGGCAAATCACGAAGCACAAGCGGCACAACATTACTGGCCTCGTTTATTTGGAAAGTCATTTAGAAGGGACTACGAAGCGGCCGGGGTGAATGCACTACTTAACTATGGATATGCGGTTGTACGGGCATTAGTTGCCCGCGCTGTCGTTGCGGGTGGACTCCATCCCGCGATCGGCATCCATCATCACAATCAATACAATGCGCTATGTCTTGCGGATGATTTAATGGAGCCGTTTCGCCCCTGGATGGATTGGCTGGTCTATCAAATCTGGACGGAAAATCAAAAAGTGCAAATTGACAAGGATACGAAGCGCAACATATTGGCACTGTTAGGCGATCCCGTACAGATGAACAAGAAAAGAATGCCAATGATGGTGGCTTGTCACTATCTTGTTGCTGATTTCAAACGCTGTTTGGACGGAACATTAGAAAGCATCAAATACCCGGCATTGATAAGCAGAGCTTAAAAGTGAGCTTTGGAGGCTTAAAAAGCATGTGGGTTATTGTGTTGTTTGATTTGCCAACAGACACCAAACAAGCCCGCAGACAGTACACTCTGTTTAGGAAAAAGCTCCTGAATGATGGTTTTGGAATGATGCAATACTCGGTGTACTATCGGCATTGTGCCAGCAACGAGAATGCACACGTTCATGCAAAACGAGTAAAATCAGTCTTGCCACCAGAAGGAGAAGTACAAATCATTAAAATAACCGACAAACAATTTGGCAAAATTGAGGTTTACTATGGAAAAAAGCGCAAGCCAACCGAAAGAGCTCCAGTACAATTGGAACTTTTCTGAAAGAAAAGTTCCAATATACCCAGATAATTCAAACAGTTACATCGCAGACAGTATAACCGACCAAGGTCTATCTGCAAATCACAACGTCTCGGTCTCGGGCTTGTCTCGCTCATTAGTATAACCGACCAAGGTCTATCTGCAAATCACAACTGTTGTATTTGCCTGAAACACAGCTTGTGAAGTATAACCGACCAAGGTCTATCTGCAAATCACAACCCCAGCAAAGGCTGGCGGCGGGCCAATACCAGTATAACCGACCAAGGTCTATCTGCAAATCACAACGAATACCCCTACCCAACCCACTACTATTAAAGTATAACCGACCAAGGTCTATCTGCAAATCACAACACCACCGTGCCCACAGCCAAGCGTTGTTGAAGTATAACCGACCAAGGTCTATCTGCAAATCACAACCAGTGGACGAAGATGGCGATGCTGGCGAGGAGTATAACCGACCAAGGTCTATCTGCAAATCACAACGCAATGCTAGCGACTTGTTGCAGGCGAAAGAGTATAACCGACCAAGGTCTATCTGCAAATCACAACAGGATTGGCGCACTGGCTCTATTGGCCAGTAGTATAACCGACCAAGGTCTATCTGCAAATCACAACGTAATTCGGTACGCGAAAGTATCGGTTCCAGTATAACCGACCAAGGTCTATCTGCAAATCACAACCCTGGCGTGGTGCTTAAACTGACGACGACGAGTATAACCGACCAAGGTCTATCTGCAAATCACAACAGATTTTTTCGATCCTCCTGCCGCTCAATAAGTATAACCGACCAAGGTCTATCTGCAAATCACAACACTTTTGGCGTAGTACTCATAGCTTTCCCTGAGTATAACCGACCAAGGTCTATCTGCAAATCACAACACTGATCGGTGGGTGGGCTGGTAATGAACAAGTATAACCGACCAAGGTCTATCTGCAAATCACAACGAAGGAATCATGGACGCGGTTGTGTTCGTGAGTATAACCGACCAAGGTCTATCTGCAAATCACAACATGTCGCCGGCTGCTTTCCCAGAATATTGTAGTATAACCGACCAAGGTCTATCTGCAAATCACAACGGCGACGACGAACGAAATCAAGGACAAGTGAGTATAACCGACCAAGGTCTATCTGCAAATCACAACCCCATCATGCGACTAATGATTTCATCGCGAGTATAACCGACCAAGGTCTATCTGCAAATCACAACATATGAGGCCTATTCCTCCTCCGCCGATTAAAGTATAACCGACCAAGGTCTATCTGCAAATCACAACCGGTATTTGATTGGCACCGATCTCCAGTGTAGTATAACCGACCAAGGTCTATCTGCAAATCACAACCTTGCAGCCAATGCAACGCGATTCATCAATAGTATAACCGACCAAGGTCTATCTGCAAATCACAACATAGACGCTGGTTTCAACGAAACCGATTTGAGTATAACCGACCAAGGTCTATCTGCAAATCACAACCAGAAATTCATTGGCTCGTCTGATCTATCGAGTATAACCGACCAAGGTCTATCTGCAAATCACAACCATCTCTGCTATTATACCATACACTGCTATAGTATAACCGACCAAGGTCTATCTGCAAATCACAACCGTACGACGTTTTGCCCGCGCCGCCTTCCGAGTATAACCGACCAAGGTCTATCTGCAAATCACAACGTACGCCGATGTGCTTGTTTGTCGGTACACAGTATAACCGACCAAGGTCTATCTGCAAATCACAACTGCCGCACTCAAATGGACGGCGGCGGTTTTAGTATAACCGACCAAGGTCTATCTGCAAATCACAACGCCAGTTTAAGCATTGTGCTCTCCTAATAAGTATAACCGACCAAGGTCTATCTGCAAATCACAACGGTATCTCCTCGGGCCACGCCCGCGTTGTTAGTATAACCGACCAAGGTCTATCTGCAAATCACAACCCACGAAGTGGTAGCCATGCAGTGGCCACCAGTATAACCGACCAAGGTCTATCTGCAAATCACAACTGCCGTTATCGGTCAAATCGTTTGGCGGGGAGTATAACCGACCAAGGTCTATCTGCAAATCACAACTCATAACAACTAATAGCAAAGGCAAGGGTAAGTATAACCGACCAAGGTCTATCTGCAAATCACAACATGAGGCTGGTTGGGTTTTTTTGTTGTTTGAGTATAACCGACCAAGGTCTATCTGCAAATCACAACGGACGGAGGATAAAAAACGCCGGGTGATTGAGTATAACCGACCAAGGTCTATCTGCAAATCACAACTGCGACACAGGGACTTTCTTGATACATGATAGTATAACCGACCAAGGTCTATCTGCAAATCACAACACAGCGAAGACGATGCACGTTGCGATTTTTAGTATAACCGACCAAGGTCTATCTGCAAATCACAACACAGCGAAGACGATGCACGTTGCGATTTTTAGTATAACCGACCAAGGTCTATCTGCAAATCACAACGTATCATGTGTTTTGCTCGTTATTTGCCAGAGTATAACCGACCAAGGTCTATCTGCAAATCACAACTCGACCTCAACAACCTAGTGGATCAATTTCTGCGCACCGGTTTGTAGTAATTCGCTCAATAGATTAATGCTTGTTTCTCGACTTGACAGTTCAATAATGTGATTCTTTCTCAATAGTGGCGCACCTCTTTGGTTGTTTGATAACTTCCAATCAACCAGATACGCCGCTTTCTTTCAACCTCTAAACATCAGATTCGGTTATGACTCAGGGGTGGGGGATTGTCATGGTTTGAAAATAAAATTACGAATTACGATGTTGGGGAATTGTGACACCGAAAACATCGCGTTATCGTTTAACGCTATGCCAATTTTTTGTCCTGCCCGAATCCTCCACCTCCCGGTGTTTCAATCACCACCACATCACCGGCTTTTAGCGCAATCTGATCGGTGCCGCATAATTGTGTTATGCTTTGGTCTGCATGCTCCACATAGTTATTGCCGACTTTACCGTTACCCCCTCCATTCAAACCATAAGGCGGTACTTTTCGATGTCCTGAAATGATATTCGCCAGCATGGGTTCAAGAAACCTGACTTTCCGAATAACACCATCACCACCGCGATGCTCGCCTGCGCCGCCTGAATGTTTGCGAATCTCAAATGAATCTAAAATGATGGGGAATCGCCATTCCAGAACTTCCGGATCGGTCAAACGTGAATTGGTCATGTGTGAATGCACGGCATCGGTGCCGGGTTGTTGGCTGGTCGCTCCGGTTCCTCCACATATTGTTTCGTAATACTGATGCTGGTCATTGCCCCAGATAAAATTATTCATGGTGCCTTGAGAAGCGGCAACCGCTTTGAGCGCACCAAATAAAGTATCCACCAGATATTGCGAGGTTTCAACATTACCAGCAATGACGGCTGCCGGGTACTGCGGGCTGATCATGGAATGCGCTGGAATGATAATATCCATCGGCTTCAAGCAGCCCTCATTCAACGGGATATTGTCCTTCACCAGACACCGAAAAACATACAATACCGCAGCTCGCACCACCGCGGTCGGAGCATTGAAGTTGCCCGGATGTTGGGCACTGGTGCCACTGAAATCAACGATGGCTTTGCGCTTGCTTTGATCGACTTTTATGGAGACTACAATCTGGTGACCATCATCCATTTTGTAGGTAAACGCACCGTCATCTAATACCCCCAACACCCGCCGCACCGATTCTTCAGCATTGTCTTGAACGTGTTTCATATAAGCATGAACCGTTGCCACACCATAATGATTGGTCAATTTAATCAGTTCCCTGGCGCCTTTTTCGCACGCTGCCAATTGTGCTTTGAAGTCAGCAATGTTCATTTCAGGATTGCGGGCAGGCCAGTCACCACGAGTTAGCAGTTGATATATCTCCTGTTCACGAAAATGATCATTTTCAACCAGTTTGATGTTATCAATGACCACGCCTTCTTCCTCAATGCTGCTCGAATCAGCCGGCGCCGAACCCGGGGTCGTACCACCAATATCGGCATGATGTCCACGGGCAGCCACATAAAACAAAATACTGCGATCCGCCGCAAAGACCGGTTTGATGATGGTGATATCGGGTAAGTGGGTGCCACCGTTATAGGGTGCATTGAGGATATACGCATCACCCGGCGCAATATCGCTACGTTCTCGTATTACCGTCTTAATGCTTTCTCCCATCGAGCCGAGATGCACCGGCATGTGGGGTGCATTGGCGACCAGTGCAGCCGATGGATCGAAAATCGCACAGGAAAAATCCAATCTTTCCTTGATGTTTACCGATGCCGCCGTGTTCTCCAGTACCGATCCCATCTGTTCGGCGATGGACATAAATAAATTATTAAATATTTCCAGCATCACCGGATCGACTTCAGTGCCAATCGTCTTAACCTGCTTGCGTTGCTGATAACGCTCCAGCACAAGATTGTTGTCTTTTGTTAGTGTCGCACGCCAACCCGGCTCAACCACGATAGTCGCGGTCGGGTCAAGCACCACCGCCGGACCGTTGACTGCTTGATTGACCGCTAACGATTGTCGATAGAAAAATGGCGTATCCTGCCACACCTCTTCCATATAACATGGCTGGATGGCATCAGCTTGGATAGACTCGCCTCTGCCAGTGGGTGGTGTTAGCGGATTCCCCGTTGTCAAGGGTCTGCCAACCTGCTGAGTCGTGTTATTGGCGGTGGTCGAAAATTTGGCGGCAGAAACAACCTCAACCGCAATAGATTCGACAATCATTGCCTTGTCCGCACAAATAAATCCAAAACGCATTTGATGCAAGCTCTCAAATTGAGTGATAATGTCTTTGAATTCGCCATACGGCACAACCAAAGCAGTATCCGAACCCTGATAACGAATGTGTAACAGGCGTTTGCACGATACATCGGTACCGTCATCCCCCTGTCGTCGCAATGCCTGTCTGCCTTGCTCCTGCAACCTACCCAGTTTTTCCGCTAAATCGACAAGCCCTACTTCACTCAATGGCGATTCGACCGCCTGTTGGCGATCGACCACCGTATCCGCCAACCCCATACCATAGGCGGACAATACCCCAGCAAATGGATGGACAATAATGCGCTTCATCGCCAATGCATCTGCCACCAAACAGGCATGCTGACCACCTGCTCCACCGAAGCAACACAACGTATATTCAGAAACATCATAACCACGCTGCACCGAAATTTTCTTGATTGCATTCGCCATATTTTCCACAGCAATGCTCAAAAACCCGGCGGCCACCGCTTCTGCGGTACGCCGCTCGCCGCTCACCCGCTCAATGTGTTCGGCAAGTTCATTAAAATTTGTTACCACCGTGTCTTTGTCCAACGCCTGATCGGCATTCTCTCCAAACACCTTGGGAAATAACTGCGGTTGCAATTTTCCGAGCATGACATTGCAATCCGTAATTGCCAATGGCCCGCCATTTCGATAACAACAGGGTCCCGGGTTGGCAGCAGCGGAATCCGGACCGACACGAAAACGCGAGCCATCAAAATGCAATATCGAACCCCCACCAGCAGCAACCGTATGAATCAACATCATCGGCGCACGCAATCGCACACCGGCGATCTGCGTTTCAAACGTCCGCTCAAATTCACCGTTATAATGGCTGACATCGGTAGATGTGCCGCCCATATCAAAACCAATGATGCGATTAAATCCAGCCGCTTCACAAACTCGTGCCATACCGACCACGCCACCGGCTGGCCCGGACAAAATGGCATCTTTACCCTGAAAGAAGCGGGCATCGGTCAAACCGCCATTGGAACGCATAAACATCAACTTACCGCCATGTTGCTCCATGCCTGTGAGTTGTGCCGCCATCTGATTGACATAACGCCGTAATATCGGCGACAAATAGGCATCAACAACGGTGGTATCGCCACGCGACACCAGTTTCATCAGCGGACTGACCTGATGGCTAATTGAAATTTGGCTAAAGCCAATCTGTTTGGCGATATGTTGCAATCGTGCTTCATGCTGGTGATGTCGGTAACCGTGCATCAACACAATGGCAAGACAACGCAAGCCATTATCATAATGGTGTTGCAATCCGCTTCTCGCTGCACACTCATCCAACGGTCTCAGAATATGTCCCTGTGCGTCTATTCGTTCATCAATCTCCAGCACCTCGCAATACAGCATTTGTGGCAGTTGAATATGCAATGCGAACAGATCGGGGCGGGTTTGATAGCCAATTCTCAACTGATCCTTAAAGCCCTTGGTAATCGCTAACAAAGTCGGCTCTCCCTGTCTTTCGAGCAGCGCATTGGTGGCAATGGTCGTACCCATTTTAACGGCTGCAATTTTTTCCGCAGGCAGGCTTTCATCTTTACCCACAGCCAGTATATTTTTGATGCCCTGAATGGCTGCATCACGGTATTGCTCGGGATTTTCCGAAAGCAATTTGTGTGTTATCACCTCACCACTCGGTTGACGCGCAACCACATCGGTAAACGTCCCGCCCCGATCAATCCAGAATTCCCATTTATTCATAGCGGCGGATGCGTTGTTGTGTTGGTGACTCACAGGTAAACGGTGACATGGAACACCACTTCGCTTGTTGCTACGCAGTCGAAATTCATCCATGCCACTACCATGATGGGAATTTATGTATGCTCCGAGCAACACGGCTGGCTTGGCTTCATATTCCAGCCGTAAACTGACCATACCACTTTGGTCTTGCAGATTATGAAATTCGGTTTGGTATCAGATTTATTCATTCACTTAACTTTCGTAAAAACAGGCCACTTTTAGCGCAACAAATTCACGCGGTTTCCAAAGTCGCCACAATCTGATGATGGTAGTCCCGCTGATTAAAGCGACTCAACTCCTGCAATCCGGTCGGGCTGGTTACGTTGACTTCAATAAGCATACCACCAATAACATCTATGCCAGCAAAAAATACCCCCTGTTCAATGAAGCCTGCTTTCATTGCCTGACAAATCTCAAGATCGCGGGCATCAAGTTCAGAGGGATTTGCTGAAGCACCGGCATCCAGATTATTTAATTCTACACCTTCTGCATGGACTCTGAGTATCGCGCCGAGGGGTTCGCCATTTAGCAGTAAAATCCTTTTATCGCCGGCCGACGCTGCCGACAAATACGCCTGCACGATGACCCAATGGCTACCCCGATGGGTTGCCTGCACAATGACTTGCTCGCGGTCTCCAGCCTGATAAAAAACAATGCCTTTGCCACCATAACCATCAATCGGCTTGATAATGATTCGTTCATGGCGCTGAGCCATCGCCCTGATGTCATCAACATCATTGCTCACCATCGTTGGCGGGGTTAATTCAGGGTAGAAAAGTGCCGCCAGTTTTTCATTCCAATTACGAATCGCTGACGGTCTGTTGAGCACGCGGGTATGCGCTGGCAAATAGTCCAGCAACAATGTCGTATAAAAATAGCGGCGGTCAAACGGCGGGTCGGTTCTAATCCAGACCACATCAACATCGCCGAGATTGATGGCGGTTGATACGCGTATCGTTAATGGCGTATCAACATCATCGTGTACATCCAACCACGACACGCGGGCATGAAGATGATTATGCGCCAACCATAAATCACATTGATCCAGATAACAAACCTGATGCCCACGCTCAACACAGGCGCGCATCAAAAAATAAGTGGTGTCTTTCCACACCTTGATGGTTTCCAGTGAATTCATAATGAACGCATGTTTCATAATGAATTCACTTTATGTTTTAACAGTGCAACCTTCTGCATACCCCAGAGATTGCAAGGCTGCGGTAATCTCGTTGAGAATTTCGGGATCGTCGATAGTCGCTGGCATTTTCCATTCATCATTGTCGGCAATTTTTTTCATAGTGCCGCGCAGGATTTTTCCAGAACGTGTTTTGGGTAGTCGCTTGACCACGACTGCCCGCTTAAACGCCACCACTGCACCAATTTCTTCTCTGACCCGTTGAATAGATTCTTTAACGATGCTTTCAGAATCGCGCCCAACCCCGGCGTTTAATACCAGACAACCCAGAGGCAACTCGCCTTTCAAATCATCCTTCACGCCCATCACCGCGCATTCTGCCACATCGGGATGCGCTGTCAGCACTTCTTCTATCGCGCCGGTCGATAACCGATGTCCAGCAACATTGATAACATCGTCAGTACGCGACATCACAAAAACATAGCCATCGTCATCAATATAACCGGCATCTCCCGTTTCATAATAACCCGCAAATGATTTCAGATAATTGTCAGAATGACGTTGCCGCGCATTCCATAATCCGCTAAAGCTACCCGGAGGTAACGGCAACTTCACCACCAATGCGCCAATATCCCCGACCTTAACCACATTGCCAGACTCGTCCAATGCCCGCAACTGCCATCCTGGAAGCGGACGGGCAACCGAGCCCTGTTTAATCGGCAATGGCGTTGCTATGCCCAGACAATTGGCACAGATTGGCCAGCCGGTTTCGGTCTGCCACCAGTGGTCAATAACCGGAATGCCGAGCTTGTCTTTAGCCCAATTCAAGGTGTCGGGATCGGTGCGTTCTCCAGCGAGGAACAGCGATTGCAAACAGGAGAGGTCATATTTTTTTATCTGTTCACCCGCCGGGTCTTCTCTTTTAATCGCCCGAAAGGCAGTCGGTGCGGTGAACAGTACTTTAACATTATGCTCGGCAATGATGCGCCAAAACACCCCGCAATCTGGCGTACCCACAGGTTTGCCTTCAAATAATACGCTGGTACTGCCATTAAACAGTGGTGCATAAACGATATAGGAATGACCGACCACCCAACCCACATCTGAGGCCGCCCAATATACCTCGCCGGGCTGCACGTTGTAGATGTTTTTCATGCTCCATTTGAGCGAGACAATGCCACCGCCAGTATCCCGCACCACGCCTTTTGGCTGACCAGTGGTTCCCGAGGTATAGAGAATATAGAGCGGGTCGGTGGCAGCGACTGCCACGCAGTCGGCATCTGAAGCCGTGTTTATCACTGCTTGCCAATCCAGATCACGACCATCAATCAAATCGGCATACGCCTGTGGTCTTTGATAGACGATACAACGATTGGGCTTGTGATGCGCCAGCTCAATGGCTTTATCAAGCAACGGTTTGTATTTGATCACACGATTAGGTTCAATGCCACAGGACGCAGAAACAATCACTTTCGGTTTGCAGTCATCAATACGCACTGCCAGTTCACTAGCGGCAAACCCGCCAAACACAACACAATGCACGGCACCGATACGTGCGCACGCCAACATAGCGATAACCGCTTCGGGAATCATCGGCAGATAGAGTATGACGCGATCTCCCTGTTGCACACCCTGATCACGCAGTGCACCGGCAAATCGCGCAACGCTGGCTTGCAATTCATGGAAGCTAATGATCTGCTGACTATCGGTAATCGGACTGTCATAAATTATTGCCGCTTGTTGCCCTCGCCCTTGAGTAACCTGCAAATCGACGGCGTTGTAACAAGCGTTGGTTTCAGCACCCGTGAACCACTGATAAAACGGCGCATCCGTATCATCAAGCACCTTGTCCCATTTTTTATACCAGAAAATATCTTCTGCCACTTCCCCCCAAAAGGCTTGCGGGTTTTCGCATGATTTATGGTAAATTTCGTCAAACGTCATTTTTTTACTTCTCGCCTTTGCCAACAATCCAATAGCCGCAACAAACCACCCACTTGGACATCCACACACGAACATCACTGAACGTAGTGTACTATAATGCCCGACTACGTTCACGAAATAATTGAAGGCACTGCAAATAACTGTCCAGCGCAGATGCGGACAGAATAATGATGTGCCACACGCGCAATAAACAGTCCCTTACTCATGGCATTAAATTTGCAAAATTGGCGCACACCGCTGCTGGTCATCATCGCCGGTTGCCTGATTTCCACGATTGGTTTCGGCATACGCTCGGCGTTCGGCTTGTTTTTGCAGCCGATGACGGTAGAACTGAACTGGTCAAGGGAAACTTTTGCGCTAGCTATGGCATTACAAAACCTGATGTGGGGCATCGGCTTACCGTTTGCCGGGGCTATCGCCGATAAATTCGGTGCAGTCAAGGTCATTATCGCGGGTGCCATCGTTTACAGCATTGGCATCTGGGGAATGTCCGTTGCTGAAAATGGCTTTGTGCTGCAAATAACTGGAGGCGTTCTCACTGGACTCGGCATTGCCTTTTCCGCGTTCACTCTGGTTTTAGCGGTCATGGTACGGGTTGTCGGGGAACAGAAAAGGTCTTTCGTTTTAGGCGTGGGCACGGCTGCTGGTTCCTTCGGGCAGGTATTGTTTTCACCATTGAGTCAGGGGTTTATTGCTGCCTTCGGCTGGAATACCGCGCTTGTCATCCTCGCTTCAATCATTCTGTTGATAGTGCCGCTGGCGTTATGTCTGCCCGACTCACCCGCCACAGATACACCGGAACGGCACCTTCGCGAGCAATCTCTGTCGGCAGCCATTTATGAAGCACTGCGTCACCGTGGCTATATTTTATTGACCACTGGCTTCTTTGTCTGCGGCTTTCATGTTGCCTTCATAACGGTGCATTTCCCCGCTTATATCAAAGACCTCGGACTGCATCCGGCACTTGCGGCTTATGCGCTGGCACTGATTGGGGTGATGAATATCATCGGTGCCATTGTCTCTGGCATAGCCGGACAGAAATGGAGCAAAAAATGTGGTTTGAGCGTCATTTATTTCAGCCGAGCAATCGCCATCACGGCACTGTTGCTACTACCGAAAACACCGTTAGTCATACTGTTATTCGCGGCGACGATGGGACTATTCTGGCTATCCACCGTGCCGCTAACCACCGGCATTGTCGCACAGGTATTCGGCATCAAATATATGGGAACCTTGTTTGGCATTGTTTTCCTGAGTCACCAGCTTGGCAGCTTTATGGGGGTGTGGTTAGGCGGTCGTATTTATGACCAAACCGGCTCTTACGATGGCATGTGGTGGGCCGGCGTGGTAGTCGGTGTGCTGGCAGCCTTGATTCACCTGCCGATAAACGAGCAAGCGTTGCCACGCGCTGTCGCCGATAAACAAACCGCTAACGCCTAATTGAGAAAGCAGACCGAGAAACCTAATCGAGCAAGCAGATTCCAGTAATTTGCCGATTGACACTTTCTATTTGCTACGATTTCTGCTATAAATCGCAACCCTTTCGCCAATCACTCAATTTTCAAGGCAAGCCAATGACAAGAATATGTCAAGTCACCGGAAAACACACCATCACTGGTCATAATGTTTCCCACGCGCACAATAAAACCAAACGTAAGTTTCTACCGAATTTGCATCATCGCCGCTTCTGGGTCGAAAATGAAAATCGCTGGGTAAAACTGCGTATTTCCACTGCGGGAATACGCCTGATCGACAAAAAAGGCATTGATGCGGTACTCTGCGATATGCGTTCACGCGGAGAGAAGGTATAAACCCGGGTTATCCCGAACGCAATATAACGCAATATAAAAGGTGAGACAGACTATGCGAGATAAAATTAAATTAGTATCCAGCGCCGACACTGGACATTACTACACCACCACTAAAAACAAACGCACCATGACCGAAAAGCTGGAAATCAAGAAGTATGATCCGGTCGTGCGAAAACACGTTATCTATAAAGAAGGGAAAATAAAATAAGAGCTGCCCAAGATAACACGGAAAGGTGTTATCTTGGGGTTAATAGTCGCTGGGGGTTGTTTTTCGGATAATTCTCCCGTATTCGACAACACCAAAGGCAAAAATGGCAGGAGTCAAGCCGAGATCGTTTGATATAACGGAACTGATATGAATAAGTCAAACACGAATGTCCTAAAGAGACCTTTGCACGGAAGATGATTTTGTTTTCAGGCAAGGCAAAAACGCACGGAATGAGGGAGTTTATGCTTATAAATGACCGAGTGAGTACGTTTTTAACATAGCATGTAAGTGAAATGGCTTTCGTGCAAAGGTCTCTTAAAATTAGAAAAAGCCCTTCTCGTTTCAGTAGCGTCTGGTGGAGGTGGGAACGGAACAGCGTCTGGCGGTGCTGGAGGCGCACTTCCAACACTTGTCACCAAAGTGGACAGTGAGGCTTCTTTGATGAATGTAATGAAGTGGGGAATTGGGGTTTCCGCAGCGGTTGTGGGTATTGCTGTTACCATTATATTGAAATTTGCCACATTCACAACCTAATTTTTAGGCGGAAAAGGGTCATTGCCGTGGTCATCTCTATTTTGTATTGTACCGTCTTGTTTGTGGATAACTAATTCTCCATTCTGGTTCTGACTGATATCGCGGGTCGCTACATGGACGTAACTTATTCGTGGTCGCATTGTCGTGCTGTAGCTTTGCATCGGCTCTCATGCTGTTGCTTGACGGTGTTGCCTTTCTGATAGACTTGGGCTGATGGGCTCGGATGGCTTTGATGTCCACTTGCGCTTCTGGCATGGTTAATAGGTATGACCGCTATATCATCTGCCCTATCCCTTTTGCAATAAATCTAACCAATGAGCAATGTCTGAATTACTCGCTAAATTACTGGACCAGCGCGGTATGCTGTTAGCTGACGGTGCCACTGGCTCAAATTTATTCGATGCTGGATTGCAAACCGGCGACTCGCCCGAACTGTGGAATGACATCCATCCACGGCGTATTGCCAAACAGTATAAATCCTTCATTGATGCTGGCGCAGATATTGTCTTAACCAACACCTTCGGCGGCAACCGCTACCGCTTGAAACTACATCATGCGGCAGCTCGCGTGAGCGAACTGAACATCAAAGGGGCGCAGCTTGCCTGTCAACGGGTGGCACAAGCCGGGCGGGAAGTTGTCATTGGTGGCTCTATCGGGCCGACCGGTGAAATTTTACAGCCGTTAGGAAATTTGTCTATAGCCGATGCGGCAGATGCGTTTGAGGAACAGGCACTCGCCTTAAAAGAAGGTGGTGTTGATGTGTTTTGGATTGAAACGATGTCGTCCAAAGAAGAAGCTGAAGCGGCTGTACTCGGTGCCTCCCGAGTCGATCTGCCAATTGTTGCCACTTTCAGCATAGATACCAACGGCAGAACCATGATGGGACTCGCCCCTGCGGATATTGTTGAGATCTGTCTGAATATGGAAAACACCCCTTTTGCCATCGGTGTCAACTGTGGTGTCGGTGCGTCTGAATTGGTTGCCGCCGTGGTCAATATGCAACGGGCTTTGCGGCAGCAAGCGGCAACGCTGGGCAAAGTTGAACCGATTATTATCGCTAAAGCCAACTGTGGCATTCCGCAATATATTGACGGTAAAATCGTGTACAACGGTAGCCAAGAAATAATGGCAAAATATGTTGGTCTGGCGGTGGATGCTGGGGCAAGAATAATTGGTGGTTGTTGTGGCACCACACCGGCGCATGTCAAAGCGATGCGTGATGCGCTCGATTGCCATCAAAAAAAAGCGTCTCCTGCTCTGGAAACCATTGAGAACAAACTCGGGGAAGTGTCATCGGGTGCTAAGGCACAACTGCGCGGGGAATTGAGCATAGCCGCCGGTGCGCGCAGTAACCGTGGTGAACACAAAACCAGAAAACGACGACGCAACCCGGATCTGGATTGTTGAATACCGCACTGGTCTATGACCCGATATTTCTGCAACACGATACTGGCAGGCGACATCCTGAATGTGGTGAACGTGTCAACCAAACCTATAACGTACTGAGCAGACAACCGTGGTTCAATAATTTGCACCGATTGAAAACGGCTAAAGCGGATTTACAATGGCTTGGCACGGTGCATCATGAACGCTATATTGACCGCGTTGAACAGGCGTGCAATCTGCAACAACGTCATGTTGACTCGCCCGATGTTACGATTTGCACTGCCTCTTACGAGGTCGCATTAACCGCGACTGGCAGTGTACTGAAAATCGCCGATCAAGTTATGGCAGGAACTGTCGATAATGGTTTTGCTATGATCAGACCGCCCGGACACCATGCCGAAGCGAATCTCGCCATGGGATTTTGCCTGTTCAACAACATTGCCATTGCTGCCCGATATTTGCAGCAAAAACATCAACTGCAGCGGATATTGATTCTCGACTGGGACGTGCACCACGGCAATGGTACCCAGCATATTTTCGAGCAAGACAGCTCGGTCTTTTATATCAGCCTGCACCAATTCCCCCACTATCCCGGTAGCGGCGCACTGGCTGAAACCGGCATCGGCGAGGGTGCGGGCACAACGCTGAATTGCCCGATGAGTGCCGGCTTGGGCGATGAGCATTACTATCAGGCGTTCAAGCAAATAATACTGCCCAAAGCAAAAAATTTCGCCGCCGATGCGCTGTTAATCTCTGCCGGATTCGATGCCCATTGTGCTGACCCGCTGGGTAACATCAACCTCAACAGTCAGAGCTATGTCTGGATGACGCAGATGATGATGGAACTGGCAGATCAATGTTGTGAAGGACGATTGATTTCTGTGCTGGAAGGGGGCTACGATCTCAGCGCATTGGCAGAATCGGTTAGCCTGCATATTAAAACCCTGAGTCAGTCGTAACCACCTTTGCTAACAGCCGCGAGTGTCGCTTGAAATGTTGCGAGATTGATGACTGACAGATAGCGCGGTGGCGAATCTGCACCCCGAAAAGTCTGTTTGACGATGCCTTCAAGATTAGGACGCTTTTCTGCCGCGCTTTTACCTTTTCCAAGCCCACCACCGAATTCGATCAGTAATGTCGCACCGGCATTGCCGACAGCAAGCAGATTTCTGTTCCATAGCACCGGGTTAAATAATTGCAGAAACAAACGCGACTTGATGGCATCGCTATCGGCATCATGCACCTCGCCCGTGAAATTGGACAGCACATCAACCTCTGGTGCTTTGAAATCGGCTTGATCAAGCACTTTCCGGAATTGACGTGCTGCTTCAACCATATAATAGGTGTGGAATGCCCCTTCGGTTTTTAAGCGGGCACTACGCTTACCGGGAAAGCGCTCTGCCATAGTTAAGACCAGTGCATCTAAATCTTCAGCACGCCCACCAACCACATTCTGATCGGGCAAATTGCAAGCGGCTACCGCGCAATAATGTTGTTCAGCCAGCAACGTGGCGGATTCAACATCCATCATCAACGCCTGCATTTCACCTTCTCCGTATTCGCCCATTAACTGCCCGCGCGTTTTTACCAGTTGTAAGGCGAGGGCAAAGCTTAACGAGTTTGCACAGACCAAGGCAGCGTATTCCCCCAGACTGTGGCCGGCAGTCAGCTTGGGCGAAATCACCTGATCAGTATATTCACAAAACAGACGGTAACAAGCGATAGAATGGGTCAGCAATACCGGTTGGGTAAAGCGTGTCAGGTTGATTTGATCACTGGCATCATCGAAAGATAAGCCAGCAATATCATAACCAAGCACCTCGCTCGCTTCGTCATAGGTATCCCGCACTATTTGAAATTCTTCGAACAGATCTTTACCGATACCACGATATTGGGAGCCTTGTCCGGGAAACAGGCAGGCCATGTTTGCTGATGTCATACTGATGTCATGCTGATGTGAAAATCAAGACTATTGATCGAAGGCAATAAGGGCAAACTGAACACAATGATAAAGGTATTCATTTTAATGCCCACTTTGGCGATGCCGACGATGTAGCGGATTATATCTTACTGCGCATAAGAAATACCGCTGCAATCGCTTTGGTTGATGTATGGTTGAGTCAAAATAGGTACAATACGGCGTTTCTTAACCTCTAACTCCAATCACAACCTCATTAAAAATATAGACAATGTCAACAGTAATTGATGGTAAAGCGTTCGCGGCAGGTTTGCGTGAGCGTGTCGCGCAAGCAGTGAAAATAATTAACACTCGGAGCGGCATCAAACCGGGGCTGGCTGTTGTTTTGGTTGGCGAAGATCCGGCCAGTCAGGTTTATGTCCGCAACAAGGGCAAGCAAACCATAGCAGCCGGTATGGATTCTTTTGAACATAAATTGCCTGCGGATACTTCCGAGCAGGACTTATTGAAGCTGGTCGAGCAACTGAATAATGACCCGAAGGTAAACGGGATATTGGTACAGTTACCATTGCCAAAACAGATTGATGAATCCAAAGTCATCAACTCCATCAACGTAGATAAGGATGTCGATGGTTTCCATATCGAAAATGTTGGAAAACTTGCCATCGGCGAAAATTCTCTGCTGCCTTGTACGCCAGCCGGTTGCCTGATGTTGTTAAAAGATCATATTGGCGATCTGAGCGGCAAGAATGCGGTCATTGTTGGTCGTTCCAACATTGTCGGCAAGCCTGTTTCTATGCTGTTGTTGCGAGAAAGCTGTACCGTGACGATTGCTCATTCCCGCACCCGCGACTTGCCAGCCGTTTGTCGTCAGGCAGATATTGTGGTTGCGGCAGTCGGTGTTGCCGAGCTGGTAAAAGGCGACTGGATTAAGCCGGGTGCGGTTGTTATTGATGTCGGCATTAACCGAGTGGAAGACGAAAACGGCAAAGCCAAACTGGTCGGGGATGTCGATTATCAAGCCGCCCTGGCCGTTGCCGATGGCGTAACACCCGTACCAGGTGGCGTAGGACCAATGACCATCGCCTGTTTGCTACGCAACACCGCGACTGCCGCATGCCAACAAAACGGCATCGCCATTCCTTCGGTCATAGCCCAACAATAAGCCGGGCTATAGACATGGCAATAGCCTGATGAGTGTGCTTTTCGTGCTTCCAGCAAATATCACTGCAACGCCGAGATGAACAATGCCAGTTGTTTGATTTGTTGATCACTGAGCGGAAAGGCGATAGGGTTCATTATCGGGTTGTTTCTCTCACCGCTTTTGAACGCCAGCAATTGCTTTTCAATGTAATTGGCGTGTTGCCCCGCCAGTCGCGGAAAACTGGGGGGGATACCGCTACCTGACGGACCGTGACATCCTAGACAGGCAGGCACCTTGAATTCGGCAATACCGCCACGAAAAATTGCTTCCCCAGCGCGTGCATCGGCTTCCTGATCGGCGCTTATTGACCCGCTGGTCGCTTTTTGCGATGAGTAATAGGCATCCAGATCAGCCATATCTTGCTCAGACAATGCGTTGACAATCCCGCCCATAATCGGATCTACCCGCTCTCCAGATTTGAAGCTCATCAGTTGACGGGAAATATATCCGCGCACTTGTCCTGCAATTTTAGGAAACTGGGCAACTTGACTATTGCCATCGGCACTGTGGCAGGCGGCACAGGTCAGCGATTTTTGCTTGCCAGCTTCCGCATCACCAGATTGTGCCATGCTGTTGTTATTAACCGCCAAGGCGAACAGCAGAGAAATCATCAAAAATTTAGACATGCGCATCATTGTAAAAACCCGATTATTGATTTGACCCGAAATGTCGTTCCAGATCTGAAAATAAATTATTTCACCTTGATTTGAGGAGAAAACGTAGAATCAATCGTGCATTATATCAACAATTATCGCTAAAAACCGGACTAAAAAATTGGATAGCATTGACTTCACCAAAGCGCAGTACACGTTGGCAGCACACCATCCACAGCAGTGGCCCGCAGACAAGGGTGCCGAAGTCGCCTTTTCCGGTCGCTCCAATGTCGGAAAATCCAGTGCCATCAATGCCATTACCAATCAAAATCGTCTGGCAAAAACCAGCAAAACTCCGGGCAGAACCCAGCAAATTGTGTTTTTTGAATTAGATGAATCGTTGCGATTAGCGGATTTGCCTGGTTATGGTTATGCCAAAGCCCCTAGAAATCTTCGACAACATTGGCAGGATCTTATTTCTGAATATCTGCTATCTCGCCAGTGCTTACGCGCCTTAGTCATCCCAATGGATATCCGCAGACCACTGACCGAACTGGATATCACCATGCTTGAGTATTGCTGGGAGATTGGGTTAGCCGTACATATCCTGCTCACCAAAGCGGACAAATTCAAGCGTGGTAAAGCCTTAAATATCTTGCAAGCCATAAACAAGGAGCTAAAATCCCAGCCACAAACCACCATACAGCTATTTTCTGCTCCGCATAAACAAGGCGTAGATGAAGCTAGAAAACAGTTGACCGACTACTTGAATGCGTAAACTACCAGCAGATTAACAATCAGGGCATATCGGTATTGCGGCCACAGTCCCGCTGTAATCCAAACCATGATACACGCACAAGCAAAGAAACGTGTTAGGCTGGGTAAAGTGCAAAGTGGGTTTTGCTACTGTGGCTAAAATCATCAGTGTTAAAAAACCTGAGAAAATAAATATGGCAAATAAAATACATCCAATCGCCGCTTGTATCGCAACATTATGTATTGAGACCTTTGCACGAAAGCCATTTCACCTGCATGCTGCGTTAAAAACGTACTCAATCGGTCATTTATAAGCATAAACTCCCTCATTCCGTGCGTTTTTGCCTGGTCTAAAAGCGAAATCATCTTCCGTGCAAAGGTCTCAATAAAAGCGTCTGCCATAATGTCAAATCAAATCCTGAAAATCCAGCGTTGTTATTTTCTGTCATTGCCGATTTTGGTGTCGTTGATAGCCATATTCGCTATACCCTGATGTCACCTCCGCCAAATAATGTTGATGATTTCCATAGCCTGGTCAGGTTGATTAAAATCTGGGGAATGCAGCTGGGCTTCTCGCATACTGCCATCAGTGATGTTGATTTGGGTGAGGCAGAGCAGCGTCTTGGCGACTGGCTCAAGCAGGGTTTTCACGGTGAGATGGCTTATATGTCCCGCCATGGCACTAAACGCACCCGCCCTGACGAATTAGTAGCAGGCACCATCAGCGTCATTACCGTGCGCATGGATTACCTGCCACAAACCATGCAACAGGCACAAATGGCACTGTCAAATCCGAGCATCGGCTATATTGCCCGCTACGCGCTGGGACGCGATTATCACAAGGTGATGCGTCGCAAACTACAGCAACTGGCGCATCGAATTAGTGCTAAAGCAGGTAGCTTTGGTTATCGTGTCTTGTGCGACAGCGCACCAGTTATGGAGAAAGCGCTGGCACAAAAATCCGGTCAAGGCTGGATTGGCAAACATACCAACATTCTCAATCGCGAAAGTGGTTCTTGGTTTTTTCTCGGTGAAATCTATACCGACATGCCACTACCTGTTGATGTCTCGGCCCGTGCCCATTGCGGCAGTTGTACTGCCTGCATTGATATTTGTCCGACTGCTGCCATTGTCGCACCTTATCAACTTGATGCGCGGCGATGTATCTCCTATCTCACCATTGAGCTTCAAGGCAGCATTCCTGTCGAGTTCAGAAAAGCCATCGGCAACCGGATTTTTGGTTGCGATGACTGCCAACTGGTTTGTCCGTGGAACCGCTATGCCAAAATCAGCACACAACCTGATTTCACCATTCGCCACCACCTCGATGCAACTGCGCTGACCGCGCTGTTTGAGTGGGACGAGAAAAGCTTTGCGCGACACACCGAAGGCTCGGCGATTCGACGACTCGGGTGTAGCAGATGGTTGCGCAATATCGCCATTGCGTTGGGTAATGCACCCACGAGCGCGGCCGTCATATCTGCCTTACGCAAGCGCCTCAACCACCCTTCCAGCATGTTGCGTGAACACGTTGCTTGGGCACTGGCACAACATACTGACACGAAATAACACAATGAGACCTTTGCACGAAAGCCCTTTCACCTGCATGCTGCGTTAAAAACGTACTCAATCGGTCATTTATAAGCATAAACTCCCTCATTCCGTGCGTTTTTGCCTTACCTGAAAGCGAAATCATCTTCCGTGCAAAGGTCTCACAATAACAAAGTAGCCCCGCGTCGCGCTTTAAGACATGTCCTTATCGGCAGAAAGACTAATGTTTTTAGCGGTGATTATTCTGCCAGCGCAATCATATCTTCGGACTGCCAGCAGACGACAATGTTGCATAGTATTTTCTCTGTTAGTGGTGGATTAGGGATGCCTGTCAAGCACCAGCGTATGTTCGGAAAATGTTGCCAGTATCGCGTAGCCGTGTCAATTCATTGTATGAGTCCACCCCATATTGCACTTCATTTACTCAACATTTAGTGCAATATGTTTCTGAACTTATACATATTTTACGGTGGCTAGAAAATATTCTTAAATGCTATTGCGAATCATTCTCACTTTCATTAAAATACGTTGTCATTTTCAACATTCTTTATTTATTACCACTTGAGACCTTTGCACGGAAGATGATTTCGCTTTTAGGCCAGGCAAAAACGCACGGAATGAGGGAGTTTATGCTTATAAATGACCGATTGAGTACGATTTTAACGTAGCATGGAGGTGAAATGGCTTTCGTGCAAAGGTCTCCACTTATTACCTTATTACGCTCACTTATTATTCAAGTACTATGCAAAAATATATTACCCGATTCAAACACGCTATTCTCACTATCACCTTATTGGCAGCGACTGTATCTGCTCACAATCTGGCGCAAGCCGCCGAAGAAGTTAATGTTTACTCCTACCGCAAACCTCAGCTCATCCAGCCGATGTTTGATGAATTTACCGCCTCCAGCGGCATAGCGGTCAATGTTGTATTTGCCAAAAAAGGCATGCTGGAAAAACTGCAAAGCGAAGGCATTAACAGTCCGGCTGATCTGGTATTTACCGTTGACATCGGGCGGTTATCGGATGTCAAGAATGCCGACTTAACACAGGCGGTGCAATCAACCGTATTGGCGCAGAATATCCCGTCCAATATGCGTGATGATGAAAATCACTGGTTTGGATTAACTTCAAGAGCGCGTATTATCGTTACCTCAAAAACGCGCGTTGCTGAGGGTATGGTGGCCACATACGAAGATCTCGGTGCGCCAAAGTTGAACGGGCTGATTTGCACACGCTCGGGCAAACACCCCTATATGGTCGCATTAACTGCTGCTATGATTGCCCATCACGGCAGTGCCGATGCACAGCGTTGGCTTGCCGGATTAAAATCCAATCTGGCTCGTCGGCCTGCAGGCAATGATCGCGCTCAGGTCAAGGCAATCCAGCAAGGCGTATGCGACATTGCGGTAATCAATCACTATTATATGTATAAAATGCTTAATGATCCGCAACAAAAAGCCTGGGCAGATGCCGTTAATGTTATCTTTCCCAATCAAAACAATCATGGCACGCACATGAATATCAGCGGTATGGCAATGACCCGACACGCGCCTAATCGGGATAACGCCTTAAAACTCATGGAGTTTCTTGCAGGCGAAAAAGCCCAGAAAATGTATGCCCAATTAAATGGTGAATATGCGGTCAAGCACGACATCGCACTGGCGGAGCAGGTATCCGCTTGGGGCGATTTTAAGCGTGATGGTGTCAGCCTCACTGATGTCGCTTCCTATCGGCGGGAAGCCTCAAAGATGGCAGATCGTGTTGGCTACGATGACTAACCCGGTAAGCCTCAAGGATGGCGGGTCGTATTGACTACGATGACTAACCGATGATTCCTCTTTGAGCGATACCAATTTAAGCCCCTGCAGTCGTGTCAATCCTTGGCGAATTGGCACGACTGTTATCGCCGTTGTGGCGACACTGCCAGTGCTTGCTATTTTTTGGCTGGCGTTTTCCCCTGCCGAAAATATCTGGCCGCATTTAGCCGATACTGTTTTACCACGCTATCTTTTCAACACTGCCATTTTGATGGTGGGTGTGAGTATCTCAGTGTTCCTGATCGGGGTGTCCAGTGCTTATCTGGTCAGCACCTATGCGTTTCCCTTACGCACTTGTTTTGAATGGCTTTTAATCCTGCCACTTGCCGTTCCTGCCTACGTCATCGCTTATCTTTATACCGACCTGCTGGACTTTTCCGGTCCGCTACAGACGATGCTGCGCAGTTTCTTTGGTTGGCGCACCGGTGACTATTGGTTTCCAAATGTCCGTAGTATGGGAGGCGCAATTATGTTGATGGCATTGGTGTTATATCCTTATGTCTATCTGATGGCACGTGCTTCATTTCTGGAGCAATCACCCCATCTGCTTGATGTCAGTCGGCTGATGGGGCGCTCTCGCTTCAACACCTTTCTGTTTGTGTCATTACCCATTGCCAGACCGGGTATTGCCATTGGTATCGCTTTGGCACTGATGGAGACGCTTAACGATTTTGGCACCGTAGATTATTTTGCAATACAGACATTAACTGTCGGTATATTTGATGTTTGGCTAAATATGAATAATCTGGGTGGTGCGGCGCAGATTGCCATTGTCATGCTCAGTTTTGTTTTGTTGCTCATCGCTCTTGAATACATCGGACGCAAACGCACCGGTTTTTACCAGAGTATGGGCAGATTCACGCACAGCGAAAAAATTCAGCTCAACGGGCTGACAAAATGGTTGGCATTCAGTGTTTGTTTTGTTCCGGTTCTCGCTGGGTTTTTTATTCCAACCGCTATGCTGGTTAACTATGGGATAAGCTATTTTGAACAATCATGGAGTGATCAGTTTCGGGGATACGCATTAAATAGTCTGTCCGTTTCTGGCATTGCAGCGCTGTGTTGTGTCGTTACCGCACTGTTGGTGAGCTATGCAAAACGCATTGAAGGCACGCTCTGGTCTGGTATGGCATCCAAACTCGCTGCTATGGGTTATGCCGTGCCCGGGGCAGTCCTTGCGGTTGGTGTTATCATTCCGCTCGCCGCATTTGACAATGCCGTGGATGGTTTTTTTCGAACGCATTTTGCGTTCTCCAGCGGCTTATTACTCAGTGGCACCACTTTCGCGCTCATATTAACCTATGTGATCCGCTTTCTGGCAATATCAATCGGCAGTATCGAATCCAGTTTTTCCAAAATCTCCAACTCCATCGATATGGCAGCTCGTACACTGGGGCATCCCCCGTTCAGAACCTTGCGGCTTTATCATTTGCCGCTGATTAAAAGCGGTATTTTCACTGCTACCTTAATCGTTTTTGTTGATTGTATGAAAGAGTTGCCAGCAACGTTGTTGTTGCGCCCGTTTAATTTTGAAACGCTGGCGACCCATGTTTACCTGTTTGCCTCTGACGAGATGATTGAGCAAAGTGCTCTCGCCGCCTTATTGATTGTGCTTGCTGGATTGATTCCAGTGATTGTGTTAAGCCAGACAATTTCGTATTCTCAGACTTTAGCATGCCAGTCTGATTTAGCTGCCGCCACACCCCATCCCACACCGCCACAACGTGCTGATGAGCCTACTTAAAGTCGATAACATTCGCTGTTACTACGCCTGTCAAAGTGCAGTTGAGTCGGTTTCATTTGCGCTTGACGAGAGCAGCCTCGTCTGTTTGCTCGGCCCCAGTGGCTGTGGTAAAACCACGGTATTGCGTGCGATTGCTGGTTTTCAAAAGCTGCTTAGCGGTACTATCACACTCAACAACCGCTGCTTTTCCAGCGCACAAGGCCATATCCCTCCTGAGCGGCGTAATATCAGCATGGTATTTCAGGACTGCGCCTTGTTTCCTCACCTGACTGTGGAAAAAAATATTGCTGCCGGATTATATGGTCATACCAAAAACAGCATTGACAACACGGTCGCAGAAATGCTCGGCTATGTGCGGTTAAGCGGATTCGGCAAACGCTATCCCCACGAACTATCTGGCGGACAGCAACAACGGGTTGCCTTGGCGCGTGCGCTGGCACCGAAACCGCGATTGTTGTTGATGGACGAACCCTTTTCCAGTCTTGATCTGGAATTACGCGAAAGTCTGGGGCAGGAAGTGCGGGATTTATTAAAAAATATCGGCACGACCTGTATTTTGGTCACCCACGACCAACAGGATGCGTTTACCTTCAGCGATGAGGTCGGGGTGATGAAAGCGGGCAAAATTGAGCAATGGGATACGCCTTATAACCTATATCACAAACCGGCCACGCGGTTTGTTGCCGATTTTATCGGTGACGGTGTGTTTCTGGATGCGACTATCCTGGATAAAAACAACATCGAGTCTGAACTGGCGGTACTGAGCGGTGAGCTTGCCGAGAATGCCCACCGCGGACAACGTATCCGCTTACTGATTCGACCCGATGACATCATCCATGACGATGACAGTAAAATGACTGCGCGAATCAAGAAAAAAATATTTCGTGGTGAAAGTTATCTATACACGCTGGTCCTGCCCAGCGGCAATGAAATTTTGTCGTTAGTGCCCTCTCATCACAACCACGCCATCGGCGAAAATCTCGGTATAAAACTGGAAATAGATCATCTGGTTTATTTCGATGATAATTGATATATCCTTAAATCAAGGGGGACTTCTTTTTTATTCCCTCCTAAAGCAACCCCTCTCATATCATTCTTGCTCTTTGTCAGGAGGACTGCTTTTTTTATCCCTTTTTTCAGAAAGGACTTGTTTCAATTTTTCATTAATTCTATACAATAGCGAGCACAAACAGCAATGATAAAACAGCGTCAAGTGAGGTTTTTGCATAGTCTCTAATGGTGCGCTCTGGCCATTATGTCAATGTCTAAATGAGGCATGTTACAAGGTATAATTAGTCCTTCAATATATCCGTCAAATAAAGACCTAAATAAAGATTATGTCAAATGTAATGCCGAAAACGCTGATAACGACCACAACGCAGCAAGTTATTGACTATTTGAAGCAGCACCCGTCCTTCTTTAGAGAAAACGAGGCGTTATTGTGCGATTTGGATTGGGGGGGACTGGGCGATGAACACGCGATACCCTTTTACGAAAGACAGATTAAGGCTTTGAAGGAGCGGGAAAATCAACGGAAAACCACGATTGATGCGATTGTTGATAGCGCAAAAAATAATCAGCGATTGGAGTCTGATTTGCTGAATATGGCCGTGCATCTTTTGGGCCACCGAGAACATAAAAAAGAAGCGACCGCAACAGTCAGCGCATTGGTAAAGCGACAGTTTGATATGGACGATGTGGTTGTCCTGTTGGATAACGATGCCCACCGTCATAGCCGATACGATGATGTGCGGCAGCGGGTCGCCCATCACAGCAGTATCTGTGATGATCGGGTTTCGAGCCATTTGCTTGCAGCCTTGTTTAGCGGTGATGATAAGGCGATTAAGTCCATTCAGTCCTGTGCTTTTGTGCCTTTGATTTTTGCAGATGAAATCAACGGCGTGATGGTGTTAGGCTCAAGCTCAAAGACACGATTCCAACTGGGGGTTGGGGTTGTTTTTCTTGATCGGTTAGGTCTTTTGCTAGGTGGATATTTTCAGGACAACAAATAACCCAATACAATAACCCAGCAAATAGCCCAATAAATAATTCTATGCCTTCCCTGCAAGATCCAATTCGGCAATTCCTCAATGCCTTAGAACAGGAAAGAAGGCTATCGACAAACACAATCCATGCCTACCAGCGTGATTTGCAGCAATTACTTGAATTTGCCAATGACAAGCACGTTTCGGACTGGTCGTTATTATCAATTCGGCAAGCCCGATCTTTTCCAGCAACACTGCATCAGCGCGGATTGTCGGGACACAGCATACAGCGTATGCTGTGCGCATGTCGCGCGTTCTATCGGTTTTTATTAAAGCGCGGTGGCGTGGTTATGAATCCATTTGCAGGAATAACGGCACCAAAATCGCCGAAAAAGTTGCCACAAACTTTAAGCGTTGATGAACTCAGTGGCTTGCTTGCACAACACGATAACCGCATTTTGTCCTTGCGTGATCATGCCATGCTTGAGCTGTTTTATTCGTCAGGGTTGCGCTTGTCGGAACTGGCTTCTCTTGATGTCAATGCCATCGATTTTCAACAAAGCCAGATTATGGTTGTCGGCAAGGGTAATAAGCAAAGACTGCTTCCGTTAGGTCGCAAAGCTGTTGCCGCACTAACGGCATGGTTAGCAAGGCGACACGAGCTGGTTATGTCGCCACATGGACAAGCGACAACAAGGTTATCGGAGACAGCCCGCTCGGAAGCCGCCTTGTTTGTCAATCAAAAGGGCACAAGGTTGAGTGTTCGAGGCATTCAATATCGACTCAACCAATGGGCCAAAGAAAAAGGGCTGGGGCGCAGATTGCATCCTCATATATTGCGCCATTCATTCGCCAGCCATGTTCTCGAATCCAGTGGAGACCTGCGCGCCGTGCAGGAAATGTTGGGACACTCCGATATCGCAACCACACAGATATACACCCATCTGGATTTTCAACATCTTGCCAAAATCTATGATCAAGCACATCCGCGGGCGCGAAAGCGCTCAAAACAGACTCCAAAATAAGCCAGCCAGCGAACGCTGTGTTAAAATGATTGACATCGGCAATCAATATCATTCAATAACTCACGAGGGTATCTATGGCAATCGAAGAAGGCAAGTACGCACCAGCGTTTACACTTAAAAATCAAAACGGCGATAGTGTGGCGTTAAGTGATTTCAAGGGCAACAATGTAATCGTTTATTTTTATCCGAAAGATGATACGCCAGGCTGTACCAAACAGGCTTGTGGGTTCCGTGATCTGTGGGCAGACATTAAAGCAAGCGGCGTAATCGTATTGGGCGTTTCTCCTGACGATGCACAATCTCATACGCAATTTATTGACAAATATGCGCTACCATTTACCCTGTTGTCCGATCCCGATAAAACGATGATGACTGAATATGCGGCCTATGGGGAGAAAATGATGTATGGCAAAAAAATGATCGGTATCATTCGTTCAACAGTATGGATTGGTAGCGATGGCAAGGTGAAAAAGCATTGGCGCAAGGTCCCGAATGCTGCTGCCCATCCCGCCAAAGTATTGCAGGCTTTGCAGGGTAATTAGCAGCTGTCAATAACATGCGTTTTCTGGCGCGTTATGACATAGAGTGGACAGGTTGGCAGGATAGATAGGATGATGCAAGAAGCCCAGCATAAATTTCAGTATCAGTCTCACCGCTGTCTGAATCGGGTTGCATCTGTCGTTTCCACATAACCTTGAGATGGAATGTTGCCGCTGTGTCCATCAATATGTGTGCCCGCGGATTGCACCAACAACTCGGCGGCATGATTGACGATGTTGTTTTTGTAGTATTGTCGTAATTCTTGTAGGGTTAATCGACTGACGCTATCGGCAAACTGCTGTTGGCTGTCAAATTGATAGTGCTGATGATCAATTTCACGCCAATAGCGTTGTGTTCTTTCGCTTAAATTCTTGTCTTTATTTCGTATTCGGGTTACCAAGCCGGATTGTAATGCGTTGAATTGTTGTTCGCTCATTGCCTCCAGCGTATTGCTGAATTCACTGATGAACATATCGTACAACGTATTGATTTCCACAGGCGAATAGCTTGGACTCTGGGCGGTCAGCAGTAGTCCTGGGGTCTGATCTATGGTGAGCATGTTGGCATAAACGATGTAGCCGACACGATTAACTGTGCGAAGCTGGTTATAAAAGTCAGGTTCGAGCAAGTGGGTAAGCAATGCCATTTTCGCCCGTTCAATTCGGCTATTGTCGTTCCCTTGAAAATAGGCAACCAATGCCGAGTCGGTATGCGCCACTTCGAGACTACGCAGGTATCGTTTTGTCCGATCGAGCTTGCGTATTGTCGGCTTCTCGACATGGTCAATAAACTGACTTTTTTTCAGTAATCGCTCAAGCATTTGGCTACGCGCTACAGTGTTTTCCAGACTGACATCACCATGCGATAATACCGTAACATTAACGATCTGAAAGAATTTGGGCACGAATTTTGCCAGATCATCAATCGTTAGCGAATCAATGACCGCTATTTTTTCTTGCTCAGTCCAATAGGGTTGCAGTAACAGTCGATATATTTCGTGTACCACCTGATCGGCAGGGGAACTTTTTTCCACATTATGCAGATTGAGAAGCATTCGCTCTTTTATGATGTTGAAGCGAGTCGCGTCATATTCGGGATCGGCTAATGCATCAATAATTAGTTTTAGCAGTTGTGATTGTCGATCCTCAAAGCCACTGATACGCACCGAAATACCACGCGCATGGCGGTATAAGGTATAGTTCAGGTCTGCCAGATAGGCGGGATAAATCGTTTCGCTTAACTGGCTGTTGAGCAGTTGAACGTACAGTTCGGTCAGTAGCGAATTTTCCACATTGTTATTGGCGAGCGGAGATTGGATATTGAAATAAAAATTAGCTCTGGGGGTGTTAAATTCATTATCGGGTTGATACCAGATGGTCGCTTCTGGTGCAGTGAAAACCGATGCAGTGGAAGCTGAATTTGCTGAAGTCGTCTTTGCAAAAGCGGGTACTGAAATTGGCGTTGCTGGAAGTTGTTGCGGTATGTCTTGCTCGGCGGCAATCGCCAGCACCTCCAGTCGCTCAGGGATAAACGGATTGGCTACGGGTAATTTCAGACCAGGGTGAATTGTTGGGGTTTTCCAGCGTTGCAAAGTCTCAGCTTTAATCGCTGTCAGCGAATACGGTACATCGTAATAGCTGGAAATCTTGTCGGTTTGTAGAGACTGCGAGGTAATGTGTACATTAACCTTGTCGGCATTCAAATAATCTAAAAGTGTTTTGATGCGTTCGGGCGCAAACTCAGTTACCCGATACGCCCCCTGTAAGACATCTTGTGGCGGATAACGCTGCAGTCTGGATGCCAGCGACCGGGCTAATTGAGCGGGATGATGTTCCGACTCAAATCGAAAAGCCATGTTTGACAGCTTGCTTTGTTCCTGAAAACGCCATTCATTAATGCCGTGTTGTTTAATCAGGTTAATCGCCTGAAAAACCAGCTCACCGATGTCCTCAATATGATTGAGTCCCTGTTTTGTCAGATTTATGCGGATGCTGAACTCTCCCTGCACCTGATCCATATAATCTGCTCCAGCAGTCAAACCTTCAGCCCAACCGCGCTCCTTCAAAAGTGCATACAAGGAGCCACTGCCTTCGTGACCGAGTAAATTGGCAATATAACCGAGCGGTTTTGACCTGTATTGGGCATAAACCGAGGGAACGAAAAACACAAAACGTAGCACATTCAGTTCTTTTTCGGGTATTGAATGCAGGCGCGCGGGTATTAACCGGCTGTCCTGATATGGCTGGGTAAATAACTGTGCTGCCACATTCCGATTCGGGATTTGCGAAAACTGTTCAGACACCATTTGTTGCAGTTGCTCAAGCGGTTCCTTACCCAGCACGACCAGCGTCATTATATTCGCCGAATAATACCGATTGTAAAATGCGATTAATGTTTCTCTGGCAGCGGCATCATCACGATCACGTAACGACTCCAGCGAGCCGACAAAGAATCTGGAAAATGGATGTGCCGTATTCAACCATTGTTTTTGCACTGCCCATAATCTGCGGTGCTCGTCTTTTTTCCGCGCCTGATACTCCGAATCCACGATTGAGCGCTCTCGATCAACATAGACCTCATCAAAGGTCGGATCAATAAAGAATCGCGAAAACCGATGCAGTGCGGGTTCGAGATGATTGGCAGCAATACTAAAATAGTAATTGGTATGAGCAAACGAGGTAAAAGCATTATTACTGCCACCATTGTTTTTTATGAACGCCTGATATTCTCCGGCATTTGGATACTTTTTCGTGCCAAGAAACAGCATGTGTTCAAGAAAATGTGCCAACCCCTGCCAACCTTCGGGATCAGAGCCACTACCAACATAAACATCAAGAGCCGCTGCTGACTGATCGGTTTCGCTATCAGAGATTAGTAATACCTTGAGGCGATTGTCTAACTCTAAATAACGATATTGTTTCTGATCGAGCGGACTTTTAGTCACGATATTTTGTGTGATGTCCTGTGCGACTTGTTGTGCGTTGCTGGCACTGATCATACCTGACACAAGAACCAAACTGAAAACCAGACTGAACATCCGTCTGAAAATCAGCTCGCTAACCGGCATCAGTCTGGTGACAAAAATAAGGATTGAGCGGCGTATTTTCGGCATATTCAAATCCAGTCAAGGATTGTTTTTCTAAACAGCCAATATAGTCCCCGCCGCGAATTTTTCAAGTGTATTTCTCTCTGGGCAGGAGCGGAAAACCGTCAACTGGTGGACTTCACAGGCATTCAGGTCCATTGAAAAACACTTCAGAATCTGTCTGAATTTAGCCTCTGAAATATGGGAATGGCGATAATACTTTAGCCTAACATAAATTAGCTAAAGTTCCTCGGACCCTAAACATTATCATTGGCATGACATTATGCCCAGACACTAGGCCGTCTTGATAACATCGTCAATGATGTTTATTCGCGTCTTTCAGCAGCGTTCCCTGACGATATTTTTAATCTGATTGTTGACGGAATGAAAAAAGTCGCGAAGAAATTTTGAGAGAATGATATGTTGTGAATTAAAAATGGAGAATTGAGAATGGAAAACAGGCAACAGCAAAACTCATCCGTTGTTCGGGTAGAAAGGTGAGCCATAAAGATAAAAGTGTAGCCACGGCTAGCTGTGCGGATAGACTGTTATCAGCGTTTCTTTTTGGCGATGGGATAATTTTTTAATTTCGGCTTCCCGTTTGCTGGCACTGCTACGGTTATGTCCATCTTCCCGATACACCACTTTGACGGGTGTTCTGCCGTTAAAATACTTGGCACCTTGTTTACCCGAAATATGCGCTGCAAAGCGCCGTTCAACATCGGTGCTGATGCCAGTATAGTATGAATTATCATTCGCTTTGATGATATAGACTGACCATTTCACTTTTTATTGTTCCTCATTATGATGTGGCGATCACAAAGAACCGAGGTTATGGGCAGATTAGAGTAAAACGCTGCTGGTCAATGACTGCGGCGGCGCGGTTATAGTTGAACTCAATTAGCTGGATATGCTTGCTGGAGTACAGTAAATAAGAGGTCGTGCGTGTGCCGTAGCTGTCTGCGTAGCCGAGGATGTGGTCGGTGGCGCGAATAAATATGGATGAAAGCTGTTTTTCTATGTGCCGACTGACCCCGGTGTTGGGTAGCTCATGGTCATTGGCTTGGGTCTCATCGCGCATCACGGCATTGAGTCGGTCTATGTTAATGGTCGAATTTTCAGTAATCAGCGTGCTGAGCTGTTGCACGCCATGGGACATTTTCGGCCAGTGTTGGTCGGTTTTTCCATTCGACAGACTGTGAAAGCCGTTTTTTAAGTGAAGCAGGGACGAATCTGTGCTACAAAATACACGGACATTTTCGGGTGTGCCGAATACCAGGTTAAACGGGCTGTATTGCTGGCGTGTGTTTTGAAGATAAGCAATAAAATCCTCATCGGTTTTTTCATGGCTCAAATAGTGTTGCACCAGTTGACCGCGACTTTTTGTATCCTTATTGGCGGGTTTGCCAGTGCGAAAGTTAGTTACCGCACAAAATTGTCCATCCAGATTAACGCCGAGCCAGCTCCCTCCTTTCAACGAATCACGTCCTGCCAGAATACGCGGGTTATCCTGCCACTGGTGCATCGGCTGAGACGGGCGGGTAAAACTCTCATCTCGATTGGCAGCAACAATGAGCGGATAATGCGGATGTTGGTTGATGGCGAGAAAAAGTATACACATAAGCAGTAATGGGTCGGGTAAAATAGTGTACAGTGTCGCTGAACAGGCATGCGATTTAATTTAAGGGTATCCTTAAAGATGACAAACAATCAAATTCAGTGGTATCCGGGGCATATGTATAAAGCCAGCAAGGAAATAATGGCAATGCTTAGAAAAGTGGATGTCTGTATTGAGTTACTTGATGCGCGGATTCCTTTTAGTAGCGAAAACCCGATGTTAGCATTGTTTCGCCAGCAGAAACCGTGCCTGAAGGTGCTGTCGAAAAGCGATTTGGCGGATCCGCAACGGACTACCCTGTGGCAGCAGCATTATGAATCTGACCGACAGAGCAAAGTGCTGGTTGCGGATATGCGAAAATCATCGGCTATTGCCCGAATTCCAGCACTGTGCCGACAACTTTACCATAGAAATGCCGCTTCAAAATCAACCCTTACCGTGATGGTGATGGGCATCCCCAATGTCGGCAAGTCAACCCTGATAAACCAGCTTGTTGGCAGGGCCGTCGCCAAAACTGGTGACCAACCGGCAATCACAAAAGTCCAGCAGCTTATTGAAATTGAAACGGGGTTTATGCTGCTGGATACGCCGGGTCTAATGTGGCCAAAAGTGGAGAACCGAAATAGTGGTTACCGGTTAGCGATAACGGGTGCTATTCGCGATACCGCAATTACTCATGAAGATGTTGCCGTTTTTGCCGCAGATTATTTTATGCAAATGCACCCGCAAAGGCTGATGGTACGTTATCGTCTGCAGACCTTACCCGAGCAAAGCCAGATACTGCTTGAGCAAGTAGGTAGGAGAAGGGGATGCCTGATTAAAGGGGGCAAGGTTGATAGCGATTGTGCGGCGAAATTATTTCTGGCAGATGTGCGCGAGGGCAGGTTAGGTAGATTCACGCTGGAAACACCCGAAATGATGCGGCAGGAACAAATAGAAGTTGATCAGCTTCGTCAAAAAAGCGCCGAAGTCCGTGGTCGAAAAAGAACAATCCAGACTGGATGATTTACAGGCAAAGCGGGTTAAACTTGAACAGCAATTGATACACATGAATTCTCGATGACGCTACCGAATCATCTCAATATCGTTTCTACGATGCAAGCGATTCTTATATTTGCGAGGTGCGTTATGGAAGCGCAACCGCTAATGCCCTCCAGCGAGGGCTTTGGACTCATACAAAAAGCGGTTTAAATTATTTTGATAGCATAACCAATGGATGGGTTGATTATTCTCACAATCCTATCCTGGTCCAACTATTTTCTCACGCGCTTGTTTCTTCTGATTTCGGCCATAATGAGGCTCTTGCAAAAGTGAAAGATGATATTGTTAGACTCAAGCAGGCTTCCCGCTTTAAAGTCACATAATGCAAGGGCAAGTTCAAATTTTTCGTGATTGGATTGATGTTCCAAAAACCGAAGGCATCAATTACGCAGGCTCAAAACTGAAACTGCTTCCACATATTTTTAATCTGTCAAAACAGACCGGAGCAAAAAGCATTTTTGACGGTTTTTCAGGATCCACCAGAGTAAGTCAATCTTTTGCACAAGCAGGATATCGCGTGGTATCAAATGATATTTCCGAATGGTCAAGAATTTTTGCCACGTGCTATTTGAAAAACTTAAAAAACCCGAAAATATACCAACCTCTTATTGATCATTTAAATTCGCTTCCTCCGGAAGACGGATGGTTTACTGAGAATTACGGTGGTGATGTTCGCTCTGGAACTTGCCACAATGCTATTCAGAAGGATGGAACCAAAAAGCCTTGGCAGAAAAAAAATACAAGGAAACTTGATGCAATCAGGAGAGAGATCGATGCCTTGATGCTTGATGACGTTTCCAAAAGTGTGGCATTGACAAGCCTGATTTTAGGGTTGAATGAGATAGACAGTACTCTTGGTCATTTTGTTTCTTATTTAAAAGGAGACCTTTGCACGAAAGCCATTTCACCTGTATGCTGCGTTAAAAACGTACTCAATCGGTCATTTATAAGCATAAACTCCCTCATTCCGTGCGTTTTTGCCTTGCCTGAAAGCGAAATCATCTTCCGTGCAAAGGTCTCAAAAGATTGGTCGCCGCGTTCATTCAAAAATTTACAATTGAAAGTGCCGCGGTTGTGGAAAAATGAAATCGAAAACACGGTGCTGTGTGGTGATGTTTTTAAGGTACTACCCGAAGCCGACGCCGATCTTGCTTATTTTGATCCTCCGTATGGGTCAAACAATGAAAAAATGCCACCTTCAAGGGTTCGGTACGCTTCGTATTATCATTTGTGGACGACCATATGTAAAAATGATCATCCCGTGCTATTTGGCAAGTCCCTCCGCAGAAAAGACACATCCGATAAAGTGGCGGCTTCAGTGTTCGAGGAATTTCGTAGAAGCAAATCAGGACGATTGGTTGTGGTGGAAGCCATAGAGCGTTTGCTGAAGGAAACTCCTTGCCGATGGATCTTGCTCTCTTACAGTTCCGGTGGACGAGCAACCGCGGAGGAATTAAACGAGGTGATAACGCGTAACGGAGAAATTGTGGATAGCGCAAAAATCGAGTATAAAAAAAATGTGATGGCCGCCATGAAATGGACAAATGAGTGGTTGCGGGAATCCAGCGAGCCGAACAAAGAATTCCTGTTTCTCATCCGAAAATAAAACGAGACTAGACAAGATGGCGAAGCGCGCCGCGCGTATCGAGTAACAGCGCGCTTCTTTTGGCGATTAAATCGTAGTCGAAAGCATCGTGATCGGTGCAAATAATTACCAAATCTTGCTGCGCCAGCAGTTTGTCCGAAAGCGTCTTGCTATGTAAGTCGAAATGATAGTCTCGCAGGTTGCGCAGGCGCGCGACATGCGGATTGATGGGTATGGGATGTAAAAGTTGGGTAGCCGTTGTGGAGGTTGGCAGGAGGGGTGCGTGACCGTGTTGCGCTTTACACGAATGAGAGAGGTTGTCTGCATCTGGACACAGCGTGTTTGGTTGCCGATGTGGTTGACTCACATACCCGTATTTCTTGATGGAGCTACATCTGTCGTTGGTGTGTGCTATTCCGAATGCGAAATGGCTGGAATATATTCCTCAACTGGATATAATCACGACCCAAGTGATACGGATTGAATAGGGCTATGCCTACCCATCAGATGTGCTGGGCATTGGCATTGATCGGGACTGGGATATCATCAATAAGACGGCATGGTTGTCTGAAAAATTAGCGCAGACAGGTGATGCGGCGGATGGCAATGCTGACAGGTATCAAATCCGAGAAGATAGAACAGTACAAGCGTCTGCATACGGCGATCTGGCCCGAAGTGCTGGTACAAATTGAACGTAGCAACATCCGTAATTACTCCATCCATCTGTGAGAACCAGAAAACTTGCTGTTCGGCTATCTGGAGTATTATGGTGATGATTTTGCTGCTGATATGGCAACAATGTCCGAACATCCCGTAACTCAAGAATGTGAGGAACCTCACCGGCCAATGCCAATCTCCTTTAGCCAGTCGAATAGTCGGGGAACAGTAGCCGCCAATGTAGGAAATTTTTCATACGGAGTAATAATATGGCTGATAAAAAAGCACGTCTAATCGGTAAAACCGCACTGATTACTGCCGCCACTCAAGGTATCGGTCGCGCAACTGCGTATGCCTTTGCCGCTGAAGACGCACAGGTTTTTGCCACGGATATCAATAATGATGAAATGCTAGCGGAACTGGAGGATGAAGGCATGACCGTGTTCAAGCTGGATGTAACCGGCGACACTGCCATTGTGGCGTTGCTGGCTGAAATTGGTACGCTGGATGTGTTGTTCAACTGTGCTGGCACGGTGCATAATGGGACACATTTTGCAATGTGATGAGGCTGATTGGGACTTTTTTAATCTCAATGCCAAACTAATGTATCGGATGACGCTTGCCGTTTTGCCGACGATGCTGGACAATGGCGGTGGCTCAATTATCAATATGTCTTCGGCCGCCTCTTCGCTGAAAGGGGTGCCGAACCGCTTTGTCTATTGTGCTTCCAAGTCTGCCGTAATCGGTATGAGCAAGGCGGTTGCGGCGGATTATATTACCCAAGGTATCCGTTGTAATGCGATCTGTCCGGGCACCGTGGACAGCCCTTCACTGCATGATCGTCTGCGGGCTACCGGCGACTACAGGGTTGCGCTGGAGGCATTTATTACCCGTCAGCCCTTGGGGCGTATAGGCAAAGCCGAATAAATTGTTGCGTTGGCAGTGTATCTGGCGAGTGATGAAAGTGCTTTTACTACCGGACAAACACATATAATTGATGGCGGCCGGACTGTCTAAAACTATCAGGAAATTATAATAATGAAACTTTTAAGATATGGTGCTTTGGGTGCCGAGAAACCCGCTATTGTTGATGCCGATGGAAATATTCGTGATCTTTCGGCAGAGATTGCCGATGTTGCGGGGGAGGCACTGAGCGATCAGGTGCTGGATAGATTGCGGGCAATTGATCTAGCAGATTTGCCGATTGTGAGCGGTAATCCCCGCATTGGTGCTTGTGTCGGCAATGTCGGGAAATTTATTTGTATCGGTCTCAACTACGCTGACCATGCTGCTGAAAGTGGTCTGAAACTACCCGCAGAACCAGTGGTCTTTTGCAAGGCGACTTCGTCCATTTGTGGCGCGAATGATAATCTGGAAATTCCGCGTGGTGCGGTGAAAACCGACTGGGAGGTTGAATTGGGGGTGGTTATCGGCAAGCAGACTAAATACGTTGCCGAAGCTGATGCGCTACAGCATGTTGCCGGCTACTGTGCGATTAACGATATATCCGAGCGCAATTTTCAGATACATCGTTGTGGTCAATGGATTAAAGGCAAGTCTGCCGATACCTTTGGGCCGGTTGGTCCGTGGTTGGTAACTCGTGATCAGGTGAGCGATCCGCAAGACCTGTTGATGTATTTGCAAGTGAACGGTCATCGTTATCAGCAGGGTTCGACTAAAACCATGCATTTCGGCGTGGCTTATCTGATTGCCTATTTGTCGCAATTTATGAGTCTGCAAGCGGGTGATATTATTTCGACCGGCACCCCGCCAGGGGTCGGGCTGGGGCAAAAGCCCGAAGTCTATCTGCAAGCGGGCGATGAGATGGAGCTGGGTATTTCCGGACTGGGTGTGCAACGTCAAAAGGTTGTGCTTGGTCAATGAGCAGATTTTCCGAAAATGTGTGAAGAAAAAAGAGCGGAAATATTGAAAAGTATTTGCGCTGTATCGTTCCAGCGGATTCGTGCAAACCGTTTGATGTGCGCCAGATTATCACCCGCTTGGTGGATGGCAGCGAATTCGATCTGTTCAAAGCCCTCTACGGAGCCATGCTGGTATGCGGATTCGCCCGCCTGCACGGCTATCCGGTCGGCATCGTCGCCAACAACGGCATCCTGTTTTCCGAATCCGCCCAGAAGGGCGCGCACTTCATCCAATTATGCGCCCAGCGGGGCCTGCCGGCTTGGTTGTCTATAATCGAAAAGAGGACAGAGCACTGGGTGAAGTGACCAGGTTTCTGGTTTATAATCCATGTAAGCGTCAGCGCGGCGGAGATACTGTGGAACATTATTTTGAGCGTACCGAGTGTGTTGCTGGCGTTGAGGATATGCGTTTTCAGGAATTGATGCCAGATGTGTTAAGCTGGATCGAGCTAACCCGTATTGACCGCTTTATCTCTATGAGCAATATGAAGTATGATGCTATTGTGGGTCAGGGTATTGAAATCGTGCATAGGATAGCTATTCCCTCAGATGTAAAAGTTGAAATGGATGCAAAGAAAGCGGCAGGTTATTTCACTGATGGCGAGGTGCTTTCAGCAGATGACCTTAAAGAAACTCACGGCAGAAGCCTGGAAGACTATTGAGTAGGTAAGCATTGTCCACGCAAGACTTTGGTGTATTTGAATCTTTGCTTTGTGCCGATACCGTCCGCAAACGCTGTCGGCGAATTGGTGAACTCGCTCTGGTTGGGCAGGCTAATTGGTTTTCTATCAATCAAACCAACTTTCAGCGATGTGTGAAACTGGTCGAAAATACCTGTTTACAAAACTATCCTGATTTGAATATTCCCTACCACAGCCGATGGCGTCATTTTGATGTCGGAGAAACTAATCTGTGGCAACATTACACGCACGCGTTTAAGGGCAAGCGTAGTGAGCTCGCCCGTTCAGCCGTTGATCTTATATTTTTAAGTGTGTTGCTTGATGCGGGTGCGGGAGCGCGCTGGGTGTTTAAGGATCCGGTAACGGCTAAATCACTATCCCGATCAGAGGGCTTGGCAGCCGCCAGTATTGATTTGTTCTTCAATCATATCGCCAGATTTGAACATATCAAAGGCTGGATTATGGATGTTGATAGTTTGCAATTGGTAACACCACAAAAACTCGCCAGTACCTTTCAGCATTCGTATAAAAATTCGTTGTCCGACATTGATGGACGGTCTGCCCTGCTTCAGGGGTTAGCCACCATTTTAGAAAGTTACCGGACTGAACAGCAACTGTACAATCGTCCGAGCAATTTGATTGATGAATGTTTGGAGATGTCCAAAAAATCTTTTGGCAGGAAGGCTTCTATTGATGCGGCGGCAGTGCTAGCTATCGTCTTAAAGCGCTTTGGTGCGATGTGGCCGAAGGGTTATTATGTGCAAGGCAATGATTGCGAAGCTTTGAATTTGGGCGATTGTGGTTATCATTCACAACTGACCACTGACGATGAAACCGAAGGAATTATTCCCTTTCATAAATTGTCGCAGTGGCTGACCTATTCTTTAATCGAACCACTACAATGGGCGGGTATCAATGTCGTTAATCTGGATGGGTTGACCGGCTTGTCAGAATATCGCAATGGTGGATTGTTTATAGATACCGGTTCATTGCAGCCACTGGATCAGGACCTGTTGTCTTCCAAGCTAACCGTAGATTCCGAGGCGGTCGTGGAATGGCGGGCGTTGACGGTATATCTGCTTGATCAACTGGCTGTTGAGTTACGCACCATGCTGAAACTTTCAGAAAAGCAGCTGCCGTTGTATGCCGTGTTGCAGGGAGGAACTTGGTTGGCAGGAAGAGATCTGGCTACGCGATTGCGTCCGCAGGCGACAGCGCCGTTAAATCTGGTTGCTGACGGCAGCGTTTTTTAAGTTAAGGAGGTAAGGGATAACGATGACAGTGCTTGTTGATATTGCTGATCACTACTGGATGGATCAACAGATGTTTATGCGGTTACTGGATGGTGGTATTGATGAGAGCCAAATTCGATTTTATCCGGAGATCGGCGCGACTGAAGATATTGTTATGCTGGTTTGCGACAGGTTACGTGCCGGACTGGCGAAGCAATTATCCAATCTTGCGCTCATTCAGAAGCTGGGTGCAGGGGTCGAAACCATAGTTTATGACCCTGATATATCCGCAAAGGTCAGGATAGCGCGGTTAAGACCAGCGGTGGTGGCTATGGAAATGGCACAGTTTTGTCTGACCTGTGTGTTGCAGGACGTTTACCATTTCAAGTTTCACAAGATGCATCAATTAAAAAACCAATGGATGCCGAAAGAACCAATGCAACCGCCCGATATTTGCATTGCTGTGCTTGGATTGGGGCATATTGGCGGTACAACGGCAAAACTGTTTCAGTCGCTGGCGTTTCATGTTATCGGCTGGAGCCGAACTGAAAAATCCATCACCGGCGTAGATTGTCGATGGGGTTTGGAAACGATAAACAGCGTTCTCGCAGAAGCTGATTATGTTATCGGTCTGTTACCTGCAACCGCAGAAACCATAAACCTGTTTGATCGTAGTCGCTTCAATGTCATGAAGTCTGACTCCACACTCATTAACGTCGGGCGTGGTAGCTTGATTGTTGAGCAGGATTTGCTGGATGCGCTGGAGCATGATTGTCTGGCGCATGCGATATTGGATGTAGTTCGGCAGGAACCGTTATCCATAGACAGCCCGCTATGGCAACATCCGAAAATCACGATAACGCCGCATGTTTCCGGTTGGCATCTGGATAATCTGCAGACGCTTGTAGATAACTACAATGCGCTCATTGAGGGAACACCGCTGTGCCATGAAATCAGTCGGGAACACGGTTATTGACAATGTTTGCGCTTAATCGCAAATAATCCGCAATGGTGCACAAGCGTGTACAAAAACAGCCTACACCGAGCAGAGTGATATGGGTGATAACCTTGTGATTTTTAGTGTCAAATTACCCTAATTTATTGAAAAGTACTGGGCTTGAATTTAGGTTACACTTAATTGAACGAAATGTGAATAATTTGAATATATGGTTGATTTCTCTGACAAATCCTCTGATGTGGGGGGATTGAAAAATACACGGTTATCTGCAAATTCGGGAGAATGGCGGAGGCGTGCTGAAGCCGAACTGCAAGACAAGTCTGTGCAATCCAAATCGATTGAGGGCACGTCTATTGAGGGCAAGTCTGTTGAAGATATGCACTGGCAGACAGCAGAAGGTATTGAGGTTAAGCCGTTATACCGTGCTGCCGATCTGGAACAATTAACCTTTGTTGATGGTCTGCCCGGTCTGCCGCCTTATACGCGAGGTGCTAGGGCGACCATGTATACCGGTCGCCCGTGGACTATTCGTCAGTATGCTGGATTTTCCACTGCGCAGGAATCCAATGCGTTTTATCGCGCCAATCTCAAAGGCGGGCAGAGTGGTTTGTCGGTTGCTTTCGACCTTGCCACCCATCGTGGTTATGACTCGGATCATCCGCGTGTGCAGGGTGATGTCGGCAAGGCGGGTGTTGCCATTGATTCGGTCGAAGATATGAAAATGTTATTCGATCAGATTCCGCTCGACAAAATATCGGTGTCGATGACCATGAATGGCGCCGTGCTGCCGATTATGGCGATGTTTATTGTCGCCGCAGAAGAGCAGGGCGTGGCGCAGTCGGCTCTGTCGGGGACTTTGCAAAATGATATTCTCAAGGAGTTTATGGTGCGTAATACCTACATTTACCCGCCAAAACCGTCAATGAAAATTGTCGCTGATATCATTGCCTATACGGCGGACAATATGCCGCGCTTTAATCCCATCTCTATTTCGGGCTATCACATGCAAGAAGCCGGTGCTACTATCGTGCAGGAATTGGCATATACCCTGGCTGATGGCATCGAATATGTACGCACCGCTATCAATAGCGGTATGGCAGTCGATAAATTTGCCCCGAGACTGTCCTTTTTCTTTGCGATGGGTATGAATTTCTTTATGGAAATTGCCAAGTTGCGGGCGGCGAGGACATTGTGGTCGGAATTGATGGAAGCGCATTTTTCACCCCAAGATCCAAGATCAAAAATACTGCGTACCCATTGCCAGACATCTGGGGTGAGCCTGACCAGCCGCGATCCCTATAATAATGTTATCCGCACCACCCTTGAAGCGTTGGCTGCTGTTCTCGGCGGCACGCAGTCCCTGCATACCAATTCCTTCGACGAGGCGCTGGCATTGCCAACGGTAAACTCGGCACGTATCGCCCGTAACACCCAATTGGTGTTGCAACATGAAAGTGGTGTAACGAAAGTGATTGATCCTCTGGGCGGGTCCTATTATGTTGAAAGCCTGACCCATAGTTTGATGGTTGAGGCGCGTAAATTGATTGACGAAGTCGAGGAAATGGGGGGGATGACAAAAGCGGTTGAAGCCGGGCTACCAAAATTACGCATTGAAGAAGCATCGGTCAAGAGGCAGGCGCGAATCGATCGGGGTGAAGAAGTGATTGTCGGGGTCAATAAGTATCAGTTGCACGAAGAAGCAGAGATAGATATTTTGGTGGTTGATAATGATGCGGTGAGAGAGGCGCAGATTCAACGACTGCAAACGCTCAGGCAATCTCGCGATGCCGACCGTGTTAATGCTACGCTGGAGGCGTTGCGCAATGTTGCAGAATCCGGGCAGGGCAACCTGCTGAAAGCGGCCATCAAGGCTGCTGGAGTACGCGCCAGTGTGGGGGAGATTTCTGATACATTGGAGGGCGTATATAATCGCCATCATGCACAAACCCGTGCAGTAGGCGGTGTCTATAGTGCTGCCTGCGAAGGTGATGAAAAATTTACCATGTTAAAAGATAAAATCGAAGCGTTTGCATTAAAAGAAGGTCGTCGTCCGCGTATTTTGGTTGTCAAGCTCGGTCAGGATGGCCATGATCGAGGAGCGAAAACCATTGCCACCGCATTTGCCGATATGGGGTTTGATGTTGACATCGGGCCGTTATTTCAAACGCCTCAGGAAGCGGTCAATCAGGCGATTGAAAATGATGTGCATATTCTCGGTATTTCTTCTCAGGCCGGCGGACACAGAACACTGGTTCCAGCCGTGATGGCGGCATTACGGGCGGGGAAATGTGATGACATTATGGTCATTTGTGGTGGTGTCATTCCAGCGGGCGACTATGATATGTTATCGCAATGCGGTGTTGTTGCCATTTTTGGTCCGGGGACGAATATTCCGGATGCTGCCAGCGAGATACTGGATTTACTCGAAAACAATGGATAACGATCTCAACAACACGTCGAGCTGTGCCGATCTGAACGTGGTTAGCCAATAAACGGCAACAGCTTGCGCTAAAAAATCATTAAATACCGATGTATGAAATAATCGAAGAGTTGGAGAAAAAGCGCGAACTTGCCAAACTCGGCGGCGGCGAAAAACGCATTCAGGCGCAACACGCCAAAGGCAAACTTACTGCCCGCGAACGCATTGAAGTGTTGCTTGACCAAGACAGCTTTGAAGAATGGGACATCTTTGTTGAGCATCGCTGCGCTGATTTTGATATGCAGGGTAAAGCGATTCCCGGCGATGGTGTGGTTATTGGTTACGGCACCATCAACAGTCGGGTTGTCTTCGTTTACAGTCAGGACTTCACCGTGTTCGGTGGCTCTTTATCCGAAGCCAATGCGGAAAAAATTTGTAAGGTTATGGATCATGCGATGAATGTCGGTGCGCCGGTTATCGGCATTAGTGATTCAGGGGGTGCGCGTATTCAGGAAGGTGTGGCTTCTCTGGGTGGTTACGCGGAGGTATTTCAGCGCAATGTTTGCGCCTCTGGCGTTATCCCGCAAATTTCTTTGATAATGGGCCCTTGTGCAGGAGGGGCAGTCTATTCGCCGGCGATTACCGATTTTATCTTTATGGTGGAAGACAGTTCATATATGTTTGTGACCGGGCCGGATGTGGTGAAAACGGTGACTCATGAGGAAGTCTCAGCAGAAGATTTAGGCGGTGCGACAACCCACACTGGTCGCTCGGGCGTTGCCGATCTGGCGTTTGAAAATGATGTGCAAGCGCTGTTAATGACGCGGCAATTTTTCAACTTTTTACCCGCAAATAATAAACAAAAACCACCATACCGCCAAACTGCAGACAGTCAAACGCGCCCAGAAATTTCACTGGATAACTTGATACCTGATAACCCGGGCCTGGCTTATGATATGAAAGAGTTGCTTGTTAAGGTTGTTGATGAAGGCGATTTCTTTGAGCTACAACCCAGTTACGCCAAAAACATCATTATCGGTTTTGCCAGAATGCAAGGCAGTACGGTCGGCGTAGTCGCGAATCAACCTATGGTATTGGCAGGATGTCTGGACATCAATGCCTCCATAAAAGCGGCACGCTTTGTTCGATTTTGCGATGCTTTTAACATTCCCATTATCACCTTTGTGGACGTACCCGGATTCATGCCCGGAACCGCTCAGGAATATGGTGGCATCATCAAACACGGTGCGAAATTACTTTATGCCTACGCCGAATGCACCGTCCCTAAAGTAACGGTGATAACCCGAAAAGCCTATGGTGGAGCCTATGATGTGATGGCATCCAAGCATTTGCGCGGAGACGTCAATCTTGCCTGGCCGAGTGCCGAAATTGCTGTTATGGGTCCCAAGGGTGCGGTGGAAATTATTTTTCGTGAAGATGCCAAAGAGGCAAGCAAGATTGAACAAAAAACCGAACAATACCGCCGCAAATTTGCCAACCCGTTTGTTGCGGGCAGACGCGGTTATATTGACGATGTCATTTTCCCCCGAGACACCCGAAAACGTATCTGCCGTTCATTAGCGATGTTGCAGGAAAAGTCATTGGAAAACCCTTGGAAGAAACATGGGAATATTCCTTTATAGCCAGGCAATCGTTGGTCGCGGGGACTCGGCTGGATTGAGGATTTAAAAAACATCAACCCTGACAAGGAAATACCGATGATATTAGAGGAGAAACTTCAAAAGGATGGATTTAATGTTTTGAACAATGGTGTTAAAGTGCCCTTCCCCTTGCATTGGCATAAGACAAAGTTTCACGAACTGATTCGTAAGATTCTACCAACATCAAAACCCTAGTAAGTATTAAAAAATGAAAACGACATTGACCGCAATTATTGAGAAAGAAACAGATGGCGATGTTGCGCTGTATCCTGAGATAGATGTGGCAAGTCAGGGTGATACCGTTGATGAGACGCGCAAGAATCTGAAAGAGGCATTGGCGTTGTTTTTTGAATGTGCCTCCGCAGAGGAAATTAAGGAACGGTTGAGCGGGGAAATATATGTTTCATCCATTGAAGTGGCGTATGGCTAAACTTCGGATGCTGTCAGATAAAAAGATTTGCGTGATTTTATCTAGGCATGGGTTTATCGAGATAAGGCGATAGGGTAGCGTATCATTATGCAAAAAAATTGTCGATTTGAATAGCTGTTCCCTTATGTTCAAAAAAATTCTCATAGCAAATCGTGCTGAAATCGCCTGTCGTGTGATTCGTTCTGCACGGGCGATGGGTATTGCTACGGTGGCGGTTTATTCAGATGCTGATCGCAATGCCCGCCATGTCGTTGAAGCTGATGAGGCGGTGTATATTGGTGATGCGGTGGCGGCGAAAAGTTATTTGGATGGCAATAAAATCATTGACGCTTGCCGACAAACTGCTGCCGATGCGTTGCATCCGGGATATGGTTTTCTGTCCGAGAATGCTGAATTTGCTGAGGCACTGACAGCGGCTGGGGTGGTATTTATTGGTCCACCAGCCGCTGCGATTCGGGCCATGGGGGATAAAATTACTTCTAAGTTGCTTGCCGATAAAGCCGGGGTCAATACTATTCCCGGATATACCGAGGTGGTGCTTAACGCCGAAACTGCGGCACAAATTGCTGGAAAGATGGGTTATCCGGTTATGCTTAAAGCCAGTGCTGGAGGCGGTGGTAAGGGTATGCGTGTTGCCTATGATGATCAGGAATGCTTGCAAGGCTTTGAGCGTGCAACCAGCGAGGCTGAATCCAGTTTTGCCGATGGGCGGATTTTCATTGAAAAATATGTCGAACAGGCGCGCCATATTGAGATACAGGTTATTGCGGATGCTCATGGTAATGTCGTTGCGCTTAACGAGCGCGAATGCTCGATTCAGCGGCGGCATCAGAAGGTGATTGAAGAAGCGCCATCTGCTTTTATTGACGCACCAACCCGCAAGGTGATGAGTGAACAGGCCGTTGCGCTGGCTAAAGCTGTCGATTATCAGTCGGCAGGAACGGTTGAGTTTATTGTTGATGCTAACCGTGATTTTTATTTTCTGGAAATGAACACCCGTCTTCAGGTTGAGCATCCGGTAACGGAATTGATAACCGGATTGGACTTGGTTGAATTGATGATTCGAGCTGCTTGTGGGGAGGTGCTGCCGATTAAACAACAAGACGTCGGGATCAATGGCTGGTCAATGGAATCACGCATCTATGCCGAGAACCCGGTACGGGATTTTCTGCCTTCCATTGGACGGTTGTTGAAATATCAGCCACCCACCGAAAGTAAATATCTGCGTGTTGATAGCGGTGTTGAAGAAGGTTCCGAAATCTCGATGTTTTATGATCCGATGATTGCCAAGTTAATCAGTTGGGGGGAAAGTCGTGAGCAGGCGATTACCAATATGCAAGTCGGCTTGGATCAATACTATATTCGTGGTGTCGAAACCAACCTGTCGTTTATTTCATCCATTATGGCGCATCCACGATTTCGCTCTGGTGAGCTGACCATCAATTTTATAGACGAGGAATATGCCGATGGTTTTTCAGCGGTTGCGCCTGATCAACAAAAGTTGGTCGATTTGATATGCGTTATGACATCATTGCATTACCGTTTGACCAATCGTGCCGCAACCATTTCCAGTCACATGTTTGGTTATAACCGAAACGTGGAAAGTAATTGGGTGGTTATCATTGGGCAAAATAGTCATCCAGCCCGTGTTGAGTATGCCGGACAAAATGAAACGAATGCACAAGACGGAGCGGGGAATATAAACTTTAGCCGTATAAATTTTGATGGACGATCTTATTGTGTAGAAGATGACTGGCAGCCGGTTCAACCCATTTATTCAGGTCGGGTCAACGGACAACATATTTGTCTGCAAATCGAAAAGAGCGGTTATGGGTATGATGTAACTCAGTCTGGAAATTTGCAAACCATCCATGTTTTTACCCAACGGATTGCCGAGTTAAATAAAATGATGCCATTGAAACAACACGCTGATCAATCGCGTTTTCTGCTGTCGCCTATGCCGGGTTTGTTGGCATCGCTGGCGGTTAACTCGGGGCAGGTTGTTAAGGTCGGGCAGGAGCTTGCAGTCATAGAGGCGATGAAGATGGAAAATTCCCTGTGTGCAGATCATGATGGTGTTGTTGCAAAAGTGTTAGTTGAAGCGGGGGCGACTGTGGAAGTGGATCAGGCTATTCTTGAATTTGAGCAGTAATTGAGTCGTGATGTGCGGCAAGTGATAAACATTGAAGACTTGTGTTGCGCTGATCGCCGTACTCTGGCGCGCGGGATTACTCTGTTGGAATCAACCCGAGAAGATCATCGGCAACAGGCGGAGGCGTTGATTCAAGCGGTAATGCCTTATAGTGGGAACTCGATTAGAATTGGCTTAACGGGTGTGCCGGGGGTGGGTAAATCAACCCTGATAGAAACACTGGGCAATTATGTGATTAGCCGAGGACATAAAATTGCAGTGCTTGCAGTCGATCCAAGCTCAACATTAAGCGGTGGTTCGATACTCGGTGACAAAACTCGTATGCCAACGCTGGCTAATAATGAAAACGCATTTATTCGACCGACTCCCGCGGGAGCGCGCACGGGTGGTGTTGCACGAAGAACCAGAGAGAGCATTGTGTTATGCGAGGCGGCTGGGTTTGATGTCATTATTGTTGAAACTGTTGGGGTCGGGCAGTCGGAGACACAGGTCAGCGACATGACCGACATATTCGTATTGATGTTGCTACCCGGTGGTGGTGATGAACTGCAAGGCATTAAGCGCGGTATTATGGAATTGGCAGATATGATTATTGTCAACAAGGCAGATAGTGAATTGCAATCGAAAGCAACTCGCGCAGTGGCAGATATTCAGCAAGCACTCAGGTTGATTAAAGCACGCCATTCAGGTTGGCAGGTGCCGGTTATCACCAGCTCGGCATTGGAGAACAAAAACATTGAAACAATCTGGAACGCAATTAGTGATTTCCGCGCGCTATTGGTTGGTGATGACAGATTCATGCTACATCGCCAACATCAGGCAAAAAATGGACTATGGGCGGAAACCCACGATCTTCTGCTATCCGCACTCAAAAACAACCAAGAGGTTAGTCAGTTATTATCCGGTCTTCAAACAAGCGTTGCCAACGGAGAAACCCTTCCGACCATCGCCGCTAGAAGATTGGTTGCGAAGTTTTTGAGTGGGCAGTGATATTGTATAAACAAAATATTTTATTTTCCACAATGTTTCGCAGAGATTTTAATATGGAACATTGTCCTATGATACACTTTGTTTTGGGGTGCAACTCAGATTTATAACGATGAAAGGAAATTTAGAAATGGAGACAATTGAAACAAAAATATTACTTGGAGACAGTAAAGAAGTCTTAAAACAAGAATTAAAAGATAATTCTATTGGTTTAATTGTAACCTCACCGCCCTATGCAGACAGAAGAAAACAAACTTACGGTGGTGTGAAACCTGAGGAATATTTAGATTGGTTTTTACCAATAAGTGCGGAATTGTTGCGCGTCTTAAAACCAACTGGGACTTTTATTTTAAATATAAAAGAAAAAGCAGAAAAAGGAGAGCGACATACTTATGTTATCGAATTAATTTTAGCTTTAAGAAAACAAGGGTGGCTTTGGACAGAAGAATTTATATGGCATAAACGCAATTCATATCCCGGAAAATGGCCTAACAGATTTAGAGATAGTTGGGAACGTTTGCTACAATTCAATAAAGAAAAAAATTTTGATATGTATCAAAACGCGGTAAAAATTCCTGTTGGAGATTGGACTAAAAATAGACTAAATAATTTGAGTAATACAGATAAAAAAAGAGATAATGCAAAAAACGGAAGCGGATTTGGAAAAAATGTATCGAATTGGATAGGTAGAGAAACTGTCTATCCGACAAATGTTTTACATCTTGCAACAGAGTGTAATAATAAACAGCATAGTGCCACATTTCCGAGTTCTTTGCCCGAGTGGTTTATAAAATTATTTACAAAAGAAAATGACTGGGTTTTAGACCCTTTTGTAGGCTCTGGAACGACACTTGAAGTTGCGAGCAAAATGCAAAGAAATTCAATTGGAATCGATATTGTTCCTGAATATATCGAAATTATAAAATCAAAAGTTCAAGAAAAAGAATATATGCTTTTTGAGTAAAAAATTGAATGCAACACATTGAGCGATAAAAATTAATGGAATACACAGAAGAAGGATTGATAAAATATATTTGCGAAAAAGTGGATGGCATTGGTGTAAAAACCGCCGATAGAATTGCTGGCTTTATGGAAGATGTTTTGAGCTTTTATGAGAATGCAAATAAATTATCAAGTTTCGTGACGGCAAAAGGCACAAGAGTTGTAAAAGACAAGCACATAACGGAAATAAAAGAAAAAACAAATGAATATATTTTAAATCCAAAAGAGAATATCCATAATATCTGGATTGCTGTTTTAATAAGAGACTTTGTTAAAAATAGTATGAGTGAACTTAAAAACACAACATTAGAAAAGTTATTGATAAACCCGTTTCTTGTCAAATCTTTCGGTTTTGATGACCACAGAGAAGTTGTTTCTTTTTATTTTTATCAAAAAATAACGCGCTCTGTTGTAACTTCTTGGGGGTTTACTGTTGAAGGTTTATTATTGTGTAGTGGTGCAGAAAAAACAGATTTGTCAGGTTTTGATATGAAAGTTGAAAGAGGCAATAAAGTATTTCAATTACAAATAAAATCAAGTCCGAACACGATGAGTATAGAACAAGTAAGGCAATTAAATACTCATATGGATAATATCAAAGATAAAATTAAAAATAGACCTGTTTTAGGAATGACATACGGTACTCGAGAACAAATTAGTGGTCAAATTCAGTCCACTTTAACTGATTATTCGAAATCGACAAAGGTAGGTAAAGAACTATGGGATTTTGTTGCAAATGAAAAAGGATATTGTGTCAAGATGCTCGATTTAATTGATGAAATTACAAAAAGTTCACGGTTTATATTTTCAAAAGAACTTGAAGAAAAAAAGAATCTTTTAATAAAAGATTGGGAAAATAAATTTGGAACAGGGAAAGAAAGTATAGACTTAGTGTTAAGTAAATATATTTAATATGTTGCATATAACCCCATGTTTCCGTGTTGACCCGACAAGACACTCATGATCAGCAAATTAAACCATATTGCAATTGTCGTGCCTGACCTTGATGCTGCCAGTGCGTTGTATCGGCAACAGTTTGGAGCACAGGTTTCGGAGAAGGTGGATTTGCCTGCACATGGAGTGACTAGCGTTTTTGTTGATTTGTCAAACACGAAAATTGAATTGCTGCACCCGCTGGGGACTGACTCGCCGATAAGTCGCTTCCTTGATAATAATCCAGATGGTGGGATGCATCACCTGTGTTATGAAGTTACCAATATAGAGGAGGCGGTGCAAAAGTTACAGGAACAAGGGATGCGAATTTTAGGGAATGGAAAGCCGACAATTGGCGCTCATAATAGACCGGTGATTTTCCTTCATCCTAAAGATGTTATGGGGACGTTAATCGAACTTGAACAGACATAGCATGTCGCTATTAAAGGTCGTTATAGTCTGGGTCGTTTGATTTTGGGGGGTGTGGGTGACAGATAAAGATCAACTGTTTGCACGGGCACTGCCTTATGTTGTTGATTTTAAGTTTGATGAACCAGTGTCTCAAGTTTTCTCTGATATGATTCGCCGTTCGGTACCCGGTTATGAAAGCATTATTGAACTGACCGCGGTAATCGCAGAAAAACATGCCCAGCCTGCTACCCACATTTATGATTTAGGATGCTCGCATGGAGCGTCAATGTTGTCCATGTATTCCAGAATAAATCGACAATCTATACGGTTTATTGGTGTTGATAATTCTGCGGCAATGTTGGAGAAATGCCGACAGAATTTGCAACCAATTATTCCCCGTCATCAATTCCAATTGATTGAGGGAAAAGTGGAAGATATAGCGATTGACAATGCCTGTGTTGTGGCGATGAATTTTACCTTGCAATTCATTGAGCCGACAATACGCGACCAACTGGTTGCGCGTATCTACCAAGGGCTACTTCCTGACGGGGTATTTATCGTTTCCGAAAAAACTACTTTTAGCGACCGCGAGGAATCTGTATTGCAACAACAACTGCATGAGCAATTCAAGATGTCCAACGGTTACAGCGAATTGGAAATTAGTCAAAAACGTGCTGCGCTGGAGAATGTGATGGTGCTTGATGACCGGGAACAACAGCTGAAGCGTATTAGGCAAGCTGGATTCAACCACGCCGTGCAGTGGTTTCAAAGTTTTAATTTCGCTTCCTTTATCGGTATTAAATAGGAAAATATGTTGCAAGAAATACTAAGTGTACAATTACGCAACTCGCCTCTTGAGGCCGTTACTGATGCATTAATCAAGGCAACCATATCGGCGGTTAAACAGCGTCGCCACGGTGATCATGATAAATGGCTGGATATTATTGATGCGCTACCTGAAGCCCATCCATCGGTTGTTGAACTCGATCAGGCTATTGTTAAAATTGGTCGGTGCGAAGATATGGATGCGAATGCGCTACTGCGACTCAAACAGTTATTGCTGGCACTTCATCCCTGGCGTAAAGGACCGTTTAATATGTTTGGTGTCTTCATTGACAGTGAATGGCAATCGAATGTCAAGTGGAGTCGGCTGGAACAGGCAATCTGTCCACTGCAAGATCGGCTGGTGTTGGATGTCGGTTGTGGCAATGGCTATTATATGTTGCGAATGCTCGGCGCGGGAGCGAAATATGTACTCGGTGTTGAACCCTCTCAATTATTTATCGCACAATATCATGCCCTGAGAAAATACTTGCCCGAAGTAGCAGGCACAATGTTACCGTTGCGTTGTCAAGAAATTCCATTTGACGCGCTCGCAGAACAGGGCATCACTTTTGATACGGTGTTTTCTATGGGGATTTTGTCGCACCGTAAACAACCGCGGGCGCATTTAGCAGAATTGGCACGCTGTTTGAAAGCGGGGGGAGAGTTGGTTATGGAAACCCTGATTATCAGTGGTGGTGTAGAGGATGTGCTGGTGCCGAAAAGCCGTTATGCGAAAATGCCTAATGTCTGGCATATTCCTTCGGCATTAAAATTACAGGCGATGTTACACGTAGCAGGGTTTGAGAAAATAACGACTATTGACCTCAGCGCAACCAACACAGACGAGCAACGGCAAACCAAATGGATGACTTTTGAATCATTGTCCGATTTTCTCGATTCAGATAATCAATCGAAAACCATTGAAGGCTATCCAGCACCACAACGAGGCATTTTTATTTGCAAACGACCTGAATAGCGATGTATTTTGTCGTATCTCTGGATTATAGCCCTTGAACTGGCTTCAACCACAGATGAGATTGGCGGTACCGATTTGAAAGAATACCCGTCCGTACCAAATGTTGCCGTTTCAATGGTCGTGTCATATCGAATCGGAGACCGGCGAATTGCTACATCGGGAATTTTTCGATACCAGCGGCATCCCGCCTATGCGAGGATTTATTGAATCGTTGTTACAGACAGCTGGTAAAAATAGTCCGATATTCGTTTACAGTGCCTTTGAGAAAAGTCGTTGATTGATTGTTGATTTATTGCCATTAACAAAACGGTATTATTGAGACCTTTGCACGAAAGCCATTTCATCTGCATGCTGCGTTAAAATCGTACTCAATCGGTCATTTATAAGCATAAACTCCCTCATTCCGTGCGTTTTTGCCTTGCCTACAAGCGAAATCATCTTCCGTGCAAAGGTCTCTTATTATCATTCCGATATGTGTGGATCATGGTCGCTTAAAGCAGTCCTTCCGAGCATTGTCCCTCATTTTGATTATAGTGATCTTGGCGAAATTCAGGATGGCGGTGCGGCAGAAACCGCTTATCAGGGGTGCATTTATTCCGACACCGTCCACAGCGCAAGCAGTCGCTGACTGCTGACTTACTTGAGTATTGCAAACGTGATACTGAAGCGTTGGTTGTGCTGACGAGATTTCTGTCCACTGCTAAACAAAATAAAGTGCAGGGTTGGAAAACGGAGTGAAAAAATGCGTAAAGCCACTGATACCACGTTCCGTTATTTAGCATTATTGCAAATGCTGCCAGTTGAACCAAATAGCTTGAGTACGGAGGCAATACGCCAAGAGTTGCTTAAACAAGACATTGAATTTGATGTTGATATTTGCACGATACAACGTGATCTGGAGAAACTATCCGGACCGTTCTCATAGCCTACAAAGAATAAGGTGTCAACCCAAAGCTCAAATGTCCTCTTTTCTCTTACTGCTGATTACCTTAATTTTCGCACCTTCTGCTATCTGCTCCTGATTTTCCATGAGTGTCATTAGATTGTCCTCCTTGATTGTCCTTGTGGGTGTTTCCGATTTTCTGCTGTGTTTTATAATGGGAATTGAGGTTACAATCGGATTTTTAATTTTTGAATTTCATCGTGTCTGGTAACAGTTTCGGAAAATTATTTACACTAACGACTTTTGGTGAAAGTCATGGTGCTGCTCTGGGTGGTATTGTTGATGGTTGCCCGCCGGGATTGGCGTTGTCTGAAGCATATCTACAGGTTGATCTGGATCGCAGAAAACCGGGTAAATCAAAATATACCAGCCAGCGCAAAGAAGCTGATCAAGTGGAGATTCTTTCCGGGGTTTTCGACGGCAAAACGACTGGCACACCGATTGGCTTGCTTATCCGCAATCAGGATCAACGGTCCCGTGATTACGATAAAATCAAGGATAGATTTCGCCCCGGTCATGCGGATTTTACCTATACCAAAAAATATGGATTTCGCGACTATCGTGGCGGTGGCCGTTCTTCGGCACGCGAGACCACGATGCGAGTCGCGGCAGGCGGGATTGCAAGAAAGTATTTGCATAGCCACTATGGTGTGGAGATTCGTGGTTGTGTTTATCAAATTGGTGATATAAAAATTGATCTTAAAGACTGGAATGAGGTCAATCAAAACCCGTTTTTCGTCGCCGACAAAGCGGCTGTGGACAAACTGGAGAAGTTAATCACGCAAGTCAGGAAAGCCGGAGATTCTATTGGTGCAGGCATATTGGTTGAGGCATCAGGATTACCGGTTGGCTGGGGAGAGCCGGTATTTGATCGACTAGATGCCGATATTGCCAAGGCGATGATGAGCATCAATGCCGCCAAGGGCGTTGAAATTGGGGCTGGATTTGATGCCATCACTCAGCGCGGATCAGAACATCGAGATGAAATAAGCCCAGATGGGTTTAAGTCCAATAATGCTGGTGGCGTACTTGGTGGCATTTCCAGCGGACAGGATATCCGCGTCAAGGTCGCTTTTAAACCGACATCAAGTATTCAGGTTGTTGCTGATACGGTCAATATCGACAATGAAGTGGTTGATGTGGTGACTACCGGGCGGCACGATCCCTGTGTCGGTATTCGTGCTGTACCGATTGCTGAAGCCATGCTAGCATTGCTGTTGATTGACCACGCTTTGCGGGATCGCGCCCAAAATCCGCACACGATCGCAGCCAGATAGTAAACCGACCCGCCCGTGATTACTGCTTCAGTGCTTTGACCCGTTTTCGGTGGCGGTGCAAAACCGGCTCTGTGTAACCGTTCGCCGCTTCCCGACCAGTAAATACCAGCTCTAATGCTGCCTGAAAGGCAATATTGTTATCCAAGTCATCCGTCATTGCCTGATACATTGGGTCGGTCAAATTCTGCCAATCCACCACACCTGCCATCTTTTCAAATACCTTTCGCACTTGTTTTTCGGTGGTTAATCCGTGATGCAACCAATTGGCAAGATGCTGACTCGATATTCTCAATGTTGCCCGATCTTCCATGAGTGCCACATTGTTTATATCAGCGACTTTGGAGCAACCGATACCCTGATCAATCCATTTCACCACATAGCCAAGAATACTCTGCGCGTTGTTTTCCAGTTCTTTTACCAGATCACTATGGTGGAGATGACGTGAGCCGAGTAGCGGGATGGTCAGAATGTCATTTATATTTGCCCGCAGACAGCTTTTAAGCTCATGCTGGCGCGTGCCAACACTCACCTGATGGTAATGCATCGCATGTAATGTCGCTGCTATAGGTGACGGCACCCAAGCGGTATTGGCACCAGCGCGGGGGTGGGCAATTTTTTGTTCCATCATTGCCATCATATCATCGGGTGCTGCCCACATACCTTTGCCGATCTGTCCGTGTCCCGGCATTCCGCTTTCCAAGCCCACGTCCACATTCCAGTCCTCATAAGCGAGTAGCCAAGGCGACATTTTCATGTCATTTTTCAGAATGACCGCGCCGGCTTCCAGACAACTATGAATCTCATCACCCGTTCGATCCAGAAAACCGGTATTGATAAATACCACCCGCTCACTGGCGACACGGATACATTCTTTCAAATTGACCGTGGTACGGCGTTCCTCATCCATAATACCGATCTTGATGGTATTTCTCGTAAGTGCGAGTGCATCCTCTACCAGCGAAAATAATTCTACTGCGGCAGCAGTTTCCTCGACACCGTGCATCTTAGGTTTGACGATATAAACACTACCAGCACGACTATTACGGTATCGCCCCTTGCCGCGCAAATCCAGCATAGCAGCAGTGGCAGTAACCATCGCATCTAAAAATGTTTCGGGGATTTCCTTGCCGTTACAGGTAACCGCATCGGTGTACATATGGGTACCGACATTACGCATGAACATCACGCTACGACCATGCAAGGTGAAGGGTTTGCCGTCAGGTGCGATATATTCCTGATCCGGCTCCAATTCCCGCTCCAGCGTCTCTCCGGATTTGCGAATTTTCGCTTTAAGATTGCCTCGCATTAGTCCCGCCCAGTTTCGGTAAGCACGCACCTTATCCTCAGCATCAACAACAGCAACCGAATCCTCGCAATCTATGATGGTGGTCAGTGCCGCTTCAATTTTTACATCATAAACATTAGCCAGATCGCCACGCCCAATAAAAAAGCCTTCGCCAATACAGATATTGATATGCAGGTCATTATGCTTTAACAAAATGTTGGACGGGGATTGCGGATCGCCGCGATAGCCGACAAAACGTTCTTTCCAACCCAGCCCAACCTCACTGTTATCCCCCATCACTACAACCAAATTTCCCGACTTCACTTTATACTGCACCGCATAGGCGTGGCTACCCATAGCCAGCGGCACAGCACGATCCAGAAATTCTCGAACATAGCGAATGACCTGAGCACCGCGCACCGGATTGTATTTGGTGGTTTTCTTGCAGCCTTGCACTTCCAAAATAATATCGGTGCCATACAGTGCATCATATAAACTACCCCATCGCGCATTTGCCGCATTCAAGACATATCTTGCGTTGTCAGCCGGAACCACTAACTGTGGTGCGGCGATAGTGGCTATTTCCTCATCAACATTTTCAGTCGCAATGGCAAAAGGCTGCCCGCTCGGCAACAGATAACCTATCTCCTCAAGAAAAGCCTTGTACTGCCCAATATAGGCTTCACCCCCCGCAGATTGCCGGTTGTTTTTATGCCAGTCATCCAATTTTTTCTGGAAGGTATGACGCTGTTGCAACAGCGTCTTGTTCTTGCCAGCAAGCTGTTTAACGATATGTTCAAGCCCACCCCAAAACTGCGCACTATCAACACCCGTTCCCGGCAGGATGTCGGTTTCGATCAAGTCATACAGTAACGGATCTATACACAGAGCATTTATTTCAATTTGGTTTGTCATATTGGTATCTAATATGTTTGGGTTCAGATAGATGTGCCCAGTCACCCCGTCATAATTACACGCTATAGTAAACTCATCGCCAGCGTCAATGCAATGCTCCACATTATTACGCCGATTATAAAATCAAGTATGCGCCAAGTTGTCGGATTTTGGAAGTAGGGCTGTAACCATTGTCCTCCCAGTGCCAGAATGAAAAACCAGATGGAAGATGCGCTGATTGCGCCTGCCCCGAAAACAATCCGGTTACTCGGCACTTCCTGAATCGCAATACTTCCCAACAATATCATGGTATCCAGATAAACATGCGGATTAAGTAAACTAAGTGCCAGCATTGAGCAAATTGCGGTTTTCAAACTGACCTTGTCCGCCGCCGCGCCGCGTAAATGCCCCGGAGCCAACATCTTCTTGAAAGACAAACCACCATAAACAAACAAAAACAATGCGCCGCCGATGGTGGTCGCGGTGAGCAAATTTGGAAATTGTTGAATGAATTTGCCCATGCCCATAATCCCTGCAACAATCAGCACAGCGTCAATCACTCCCCCGATTAAAGCGATAACCCAATGATGGTTGCGGCATATTCCGCGCGTCAAGACATAAGCATTTTGTGCGCCAATCGCAACTATCAAAGCAAAGCTGACGCCGAATCCTTTTGCAAATACGGTGATGCTCATATCGGGAAATAGCGATTGCTAGCGATCCATACCGAGCCAATGAAAATCGTTCGGCGATATAATTGCCACCAGAACATGATATTTTGCAATCGCCTTATTGCGGTTGTTGACAGCCTTCAAACTGTCTAACCATCACCGATCCAGACCTCGCCCTCTACGGCAATTTCTTCCAGGTTGTTCCCTGCTCCAGCACGGTCGATAACGATAAAATCCTGCGTGTGGTTAAGCACAATCTGAAAATGATGCCAGGTGTTTTTATTGAGGTTTATGCCCTGACTACCATTGCTTATAAATAACGTCAAATCGTCAAATTGCAATCCATGTCGTTTTCGCTCAACTTCTCGTCCAACCAGAACTAAAAACGGCTGATCAGTCATCGGCATAAAGCCCTGACTGCCTAAAGGATGCCGCTCCATCACTTCGACTTTATGTGGTAACGGTATCGGCGAGGTGCGAAACAGACTGATAATCGGGCGACCGTCATGGACATTCGTATCTATATCGAGCAAGTCATGGAATCGTGTTGTCAGTCCCTGATTGATGGATAGTTGTTTTGCTTTGTCTAATTCAATCACCTGCCCGAATGCTTTGAAGCCTTGCGCAGTCAGCGGAATAGGTTTTAGAATCGGTTGCGGCATTTATAGTTCAGCTATAGTTCAGCCCACACGCGCAAGCGGCTGACCCCACCATCTGGATAGATATTAAAACGAATGTGGGTAACCGCACTGGTGTTGATTATCTGCCCAATAAATTCATGTTCTTTATCGGCTTCCAGTTTTACCTGCGGTAGTAAATCCTGCCAAGTCTGGCTGTCGCAATCAACAGAATCAAGATTGAGACGATCAAGATGAGCGCCCTGAATACTGCATCGGTCTGGATAATTGCCCTTAAAAAAAGCGGTGTCCACCTCAACGCGTTTGACCGTTCCCGCGCGCGCTAAAGCAATCACCACCCAGTCGCTACCCAAGTGCCGACGGCGACGTGTTTCCCAGCCATCGCCCATGTTCACACCGCGACCCGGCGCGAGTAAATTGCGCATAGTGCCGAAATGTTCATTGTTACAAGCGAGTGCCACGCCACCGTTCAATGCCGCGGCAATATCCACCAGCTCACCTTGCGGAATCTTGTTCCAGTTTACCTTAGGTTGTGCATAAACCCGTAATCTGGCAATACCTCCGTCAGGATAAATGTTGATACGAACATGGGTATAGCTGTCGGCATCGTTGACCTCATATTGATGCTGACTATCGCCCTCAAGCACGCTGTGCGGGATGAGTTCTTTCCATTCAGTGGTTGCATTCGGGTCAGCATCTTCCAGCATACAGACATCTATGGATGCTGCGGGAGCGTAATTGCCGGTAAAGTGGGTGGTGTCAATCTCAATGCCGTGAATTATTCCGGGTCTTGCTAATTTGACGATGCACCAATCATGCCCGGTCGCCCGTTTTCTTCTCGATTCCCATCCATCCATCCATTTACCATTGTCATCATATTTGTTTTCGACAAAAATCGGTGGCTGCTCTTGCAACATACGCCCCATTGCCGCGAAAAAATCATCGCTACAAGAGAGCGCAACAGCCCCTAATTTTGCAGATGCCAAATTAACCCAACGTCGGGTAAACCGATTCGGGGTAAAGTTATTCATACGGGAAGTTTATCCTCCAATGGTTAGCAATATCAACTCTGCGTGCCAGCCAAACCTGATCTTTTGCCAGCACATAGTCCAAAAATCGGGCCAAAGCTACCGCTCTGCCTGGGCGACCTGCCAAACGACAATGCAGTCCGACTGACATCATTTTCGGTGCCTGATCGGCTTCATCGTACAGGCAGTCAAAGGTATCTTTGAGGTAGTTAAAAAATTGCTCACCGCAATTAAATCCCTGAGCAGTAGCAAACCGCATATCGTTGGCATCCAGCGTATAAGGCACCATCAACAAAGGCTTTTGGTAGTGGCTAATCCAGTAGGGTAATTCATCGGCATAGCTATCTGCACTGTAAACGAATCCACCCAAATCAGCGGTAATACGATGCGTTGCAGGGCTGCTCCGACCCAAATAAAACCCCTGCGGGCGAGTACCGGTTACTTCGCTATGTATTTCGATTGCCTTTTGCAGATGTTCTATTTCAATTTGTTCGGGTACAAATTGATAATCAATCCAGCGGTATCCGTGACTGGCAATTTCCCAATTACTTTTCAACATGGCACCAACCGCCAATGGGTTTCTTTGTATCGCCATAGCCACGGCGAATACGGTAAGTGGAATTTCTCGCTCGGTAAACAACCGATACAATCTCCAGAATCCCGTTCGGGAACCGAATTCATAGATCGACTCCATATTGATATGGCGCATATTTTCATAAGGCTGGGCACCAACAATCTCTGACAGAAATGCCTCTGAATGGGAATCACCATGAATGATATTGCTTTCTCCACCTTCCTCATAGTTGAGCACAAATTGCAGCGCAATTCTGGCACCGTTTTTCCATCTGGGGTTGGGCGGTTGTTGACCATAGCCAATCATATCTCTGGAGTAGCTCATAATCGCTGCACTTATTCAGGTTTATTCAGAAAGCTGCGCGGGCGTGGTTAATGATGAATACCATTGCCCGATTAAATCCCGCTCCTGCTGAGTGATTTTGGTCAGATTTCCGAGTGGCATGGTTTTAGTCAGCACGGCGGAACGATAAATACGCGCGGCATTTGTGCGCACTTGCTCAGCATCATCCATGGCCAAACCAGCTGGCGGTGCAACAAATCCCGCTTGGGTCGGTGATGCGGAATGACAACCGCTACAGCGCGCCCGAATAATCTCCTGAACCATTGAATCCGTATCCACTTTTTCCTGAGTCGCTACTGTTGATGGCGACACGGCAGTTGCTGTGGGCATGCTCGGAACGCTAAACCACATCACCAACAGCATAGCAAGAAAAGCAACGGGTAGTATCCACCATAGTGATTTTATAACATGGCGGACATTAAAATAATGGCGGACAGCCACAGAGATTAACGAAATAAAAATCAACACCAGCCAATTCCAAGTATGGCCGTAGGTACTCGGAAAATGATTACTAATCATCAAAAAAAGCACCGGCAACGTCAGATAATTATTATGGGTTGAGCGTAGCAAACCATTTTTTCCGATTGCAGGGTCAATCGGCCGCTGTTGCTTTAATGCCGCTACCATTGCTTTTTGGGCAGGAATAATGACAAAGAAAACATTGCCTACCATCATCGTGCCGATGGCCGCACCGATATGAATATAAGCACCACGCCCACTAAACACTTCGCTTAAAAGATATGCCAGCAGCGATAGATATAATACCAGCGCGATTGCCAGCAACAGCGGGGTCTTGCGTAATGCTGAACGACAAAGACCATCATAAACAAACCACGAACCGATAACCGAAATAATGGCAATGACAATCGCCTTTGCCGGAGTTATCGCCATTACCGTTGCATCAATCAGGAATAAACGGGCATTAAAATAATAGACAACAATCAACAGCGTCATACCACTTAACCAAGTGGTATAGGCCTCCCACTTAAACCAATGCAACTGCTTCGGCAATTGTTGCGGACCTGTTTTGAATTTTTTCAGGTGATAAAATCCGCCACCGTGAATTGCCCAGAGATTGCCAGCAATGCCCTTATCCTTATTCTGAGATAACCTGCGATCTAAATTATTCTCCAGCCAATTGAAATAAAACGAAGCACCAATCCAGGCTACGCCAACAATGAAGTGAATCCAGCGAATTATCAAATTGGCCCATTCATGGATGAAACTTTCAATCATTTTGGTTTAACTTCATTACTCTAACCCACGTTCTAATCCACATTGGCAAATATTCGAGTTGCTTCGGGGTAGAGTCGGGCAAACTCAACTTTTTTTGCACAAATTCCGTAAGCACCTGTTTCGGGTCATCATAGGCATTTAATATGAGACCTTTGCACGAAAGCCATTACCTGCATGCTGCGTTAAAATCGTACTCAATCGGTCATTTATAAGCATAAACTCCCTCATTCCGTGCGTTTTTGCCTGGCCTGAAAGCGAAATCATCTTCCGTGCAAAGGTCTCAATATGTCAAACGCCCGACTCCGGAGCGTAACCACTTCTTGTAAAACCGCATTGTATAAAATCAGCTTGCTACGGAAGTAGTAATGCACATTTGCCTTTGGCATACCCGCCTTATCAGCAATTCTTTGCATCCGTGCCATCATAATCGTATTTTTTAAACTCCTGTTCGGCAGCTTTCAGGATAGCTCGCTGTTTTTCTACTCTGATTGTTGAAAATTGGCTAGCCTGTTCTATCGCTTTACCCACCCACTTGCATTTCCGGAAATGTCCTTCATTATCAGTCTCCACACGGTTATATTTTCGGAAAATGCCCCTCATCACTGAGGGGCAACTATCCTGACTTCAGCAAACATTGGGTAAAATTACTGACCCAATTTACCCTGAACCCCTTCGACATACCAGTCCATCCCCAGCAAAACACCATCGTCAAGGCGTTGTCCAGAAGCAACAACTTGCTCACCTTTCTGATTATTGATTGGACCTTGGAATGGGTGAAATGAACCATCAACAATGGATTGTTTTACAGCATCGGCAGCAGCACGTACCTGAGCAGATACCACATCTCCGTAAGGTGCAATACCGACTAGACCGTCTTTTATGCCGCCCCAAGTATCCGTAGATTGCCACGTTCCGTCCATAACTGCCTTGACGCGGGAAACATAGTAGCCATTCCAGTCATCTATAATCGCAGTTAATTGCGCTTTCGGCGCAAAAGCACTCATATCGGATGCCTGACCAAACGCATAAACACCACGTTGTTCGGCAACCTGAAGCGGAGCAGGTGAATCGGTATGCTGCGTAATGATATCGGCACCTTGGTCAATCAATGCTTTTGCCGCATCACCTTCTTTGCCGGGATCGTACCATGAGTTTACCCAAACCACTTTAACAATAGCCTCGGGATTTACTTTTCGCATTGCCAAAATAAAAGCGTTGATGCCACGCACCACTTCAGGAATTGGAAACGAAGCAACATAGCCAACAATGCCAGATTTACTCATGTGCCCTGCAACCGTTCCTAACACCGCCCGACCTTCATAAAATCTCCCCGAATAGGTGCTTACATTATCGGCCCGTTTGTAACCGGTCGCATGTTCAAATTTAACCTTGGGAAACTGTTTAGCCACTTTGGCGGTGGGATTCATATATCCAAATGAGGTGGTAAATATAATTGAGTGACCACTGCTAGCCAATTTTCGGATAACCCGCTCTGCATCAGCGCCTTCTGGCACACTTTCAACAAAAGTTGTTTTAACACCAAGCTCATTTTCGACTGCCTGACGACCTATATCATGGCGATAAGTCCAACCATGATCGCCAATTGGTCCGACATAAACAAACCCGACCGGCAGGTCTTGTGCGCCGGTCAGTGTGGTAGCGCACAACATGGTGGCAGTTGCCAGTATGGTCACGACTTTTCTAAAGGTGATTTTTTTCATAATTTGCTACTCCTGATTAAATGTTTTAATGAATGAATTTTACGCCAACAACAGCACTTTTATTGATACGCAGAAAAACAAATCCTCATATATTTGATTTACATATCCACGCCCCCGCGGTAATTGTAGCACAAATAAAAAATCACCTTTAACTCTCTTTTCAAGGACGGATACGTGCACTGGAAATGAAAATCCTGAAATTGAGAGAATCAGTGATTTTCGGCCAACACTGCTATATTGTGGCGTCAGACAACACAAAGCATTACCTATAATGAGACCTTTGCACGAAAGCCATTTCACCTGCATGCTGCGTTAAAAACGTACTCAATCGGTCATTTATAAGCATAAACTCCCTCATTCCGTGCGTTTTTGCCTTGCCTGAAAGCGAAATCATCTTCCGTGCAAAGGTCTCATAATGCTGGCAGTGTCGGTGACCATTCGCACCATCCTTTTAACAACGGGAAATACAAACCTAGTTTGATTTCCCTGACTTCTGCCATCTCGGCTTCCAGCATATTGACAATGTTGGCATAGTGTTCAAGTTGTTGCTGGTAGCGGCTTTGCTCATCTGCCACGAACTTGTCGATATTGCCCTTGTGGTGGCTTGATTTGAAATCAATAATCCAGCGGACACCGTGCTGATCAATAAAACTGCGGTCGATGATTACGCTTGCAAATGCGTTATTGATTGCTGCGGTTAATGGCCACTCTCGTTTAACCTCGGTGTGGGAAGATGAAAAAATCCAATCCGCTGTTGCATCTGATTTCAGGTTTTCTATGGCAATACGCATACTTGCCATACCGATTTCAAGTTGCTCACCGTAAAGACCATTATCCATTAACAGGTTTCGATTCCTTGACAACAATATCTCAGCATCCCCAGCCTTCCATTGCTGCCAATTTTCTTGATCAATGTGTTGTAGCATTTTATGGATGGCAATACCGGTGATACGCACCGTTTCGCCTGCCCATGAAAATTCAATCTGATTGGATTGTGCGGAGGTTGTATCGGTTTGTTTTGGAGACGGCAATCCGGCTGGAACAGTAGGGAGACCTTGCAACGGTAGCCGCCTGAATTCGTTCAGAGGTAACGCCGACTCCTGTCGGGCATTGTAACCCGCTTGCACCCGCTCTTTCATCTCAGCGTGCAAGGATGGCCATAACAAATAAAGCAAGGAGTGTTCGGGTGGCACTCGGGGCTGTCCCTCTTGTTCACGCCTCTTATCCGACTTGCCACCCGACTTATCATCCGACAACTCCATGAATAAATCCATATACAAGTGCAATTTTTTACGCGCTCGGGTACACGCCACATAGAGTAAGCGACACAGCTCATTGTGTTGTCGAAATTGCTCCAGATGACCCAGATAATCATAGAACTTATCATTATGGCTATCGCTGTGTGGCAGCACGGCGATCAATAATTGATGCGGCAATCGTGTCCATCGTATCAGTTCCCGTTCGGCAGCACGCGGCCGACGGTGAAGCTGCGGCAATAAAACCACATCAAATTCCAGCCCTTTCGCCTTATGAATGGTGAGAAGCTGAACTTGTGCCTCGCTGTCGGCTTGCGACCATAATCCAGCAACCGCATCGGACAATAAATCAGCGGTAATGAAGGTATAGTCGTTTTCCAGTTTGTTTAGCAAATCAAAATAGCTTGCGCAGTCAGCATTATCAGACTGCCCACCTAACTGATTGCCTGATTGATTTATGCAAGCGGGTCCGGACAAACTCAACCATGCCGCTTCTACATTTTGTCGCAGACTGACTCGTCCACGCTGGCACAGGGCTATCGCCAGTGCTTCGCGTAATCGGCTGATGCGTCGGCGACCATCCTGACTGAGACGCACCATCATGTTATCGTCTTCGCACAACGCCATAATTGTGCTGTCGTGATTATCCATTGCCAGCAGCGACATATCTTCCAGCGTCATACCACACCACGGTGCGCGTAATATGGCGAGCCAGGCGATGCGATCACTGAGCCGAATCAATCCACGAGTCAGTGCCATCAGATCCTGAATAGCGGGACGCTGGATCAGCGATTCCAGTTCTATCGCCTGAAACGGAATGTTATGTTCCCGCAATGCGCGGGTGATGGCGAGCAGATGGTTGCGAGTTCGTCCCAAAACACCAATTCTCGACTGTGGCTCTTGTTCAAGTTCTAACTGTATCTGGGCACACATACGGGCAGCTTCGCTTTCGCACCCACCCGTAGCCTCGGTTTGCACTTGCGAATGAATAAATACCGCATTATTATTTTCAATGCCCACGTCATCAGCTCGGGCAATGCTCGGGGAATAACTAACCGCACTATTGATAATGTCATCCTCTGGTGGAAAAATGGCGGATAAAACCTCGTTATACCAATCAACTAAGCACGCGCTTGAACGGAAATTAGTTTGTAGCGTCAGCATTTGTGGCTTGATTTCACCGATGCCGTTTTCTTGAATTTCTAAAAAGTTAGCGACTTCAGCTTCACGGAATCGGTAAATGGATTGCATCGGGTCACCAACAAAGAACAGGGTGCGTCCATCACCCTGTTGCCAACCACTGCTGAGCCTCGTCAGTAACGCAATCTGCGCGCGCGAGGTATCCTGAACCTCATCCATTAACAGGTGTTTAAGCTGGTAATCAAAGGCAAGGGCAAGATCGCTGGGCGACTCGGCATTGCCTTGGTCATTACCCTTGTTATCGCTTTGGTCATTGATTAGGGCCATTTCGGCGCGTTGCGTTACTTCGACATAATCTGCTTGATTGTTCTCCTTAAAGAGTAAGCGCAACTCTGCGGCGGCTAGCGGCAATAATGCCAGCAAAGACTGCAATGCCTGCCACTGTTTGTCGGTGAAGACATCATCAGGCAACATCGGGATTGTGTTCAATGCCTGAACCGCACTGTCATTATCCGCCATACTTTCCAGCAACGATGCCATCTGCGCTTTTTCCAATTTATAATGAGATGGAAAGCCAAGCCGCACATCAACCGTTTTGCGAACTCGCCTTTTTTGAGTCAAAATCAGTGCGGCAATACCACGCCAATAGCCGATATTTTCTGTTAATGGCTCTGGAAAACACGTCATTTGCAAACAACCCCTCAAATCAACATTGGGGTTTTTTTTATAGGGGTTTGTAGCGGCAAATTGTGCTAGCGCCACAATTTCAGTTTTGATCGGGGTAGGGATACTCCGACTTGCGGCAACAAGCTGTTGCTCAATCAGCTCACGCCACATCCTTTCATACTCTGCCCGCGTATTGACTTCCAGCCCACGCATCCACCGATCTCGTTTCCTTAACATCAGAGCCAAAACCGATTGTGCTTTGTCAAAATCCGCATCCACCAGCTTAATCAGGTTGGCACAATGTATTGACCAGTCATTATCTGCTTCAAGATGATCCAAAGTGCGTTGCGCAGCTTGTCGATAGATAAGCTCGGTATTTTGATCATCCAGCATATTGGGGGCAACACCAAAGCGCGCAGACCAGGGCATACGTCCCACCAGTTCATAGCAAAATGCGTCAATGGTTTGAATGCGTAGGCGACGCGGATTAGCGAGGATATTCCAATCCAAACGTCGATCACTCGCCAATGCGTTTGCTGCCAGTTGCTTCATATCGGCATCCATAGCTGCATCTGTCCCTGACAGTGCCGACAAAATTCTTGCACGCATTTCCGCAGTAGCCTTTCGGGTAAAAGTAATCGCCAGAATTTCCTCTGGATGAGCAACCCGAGCAAGCAGGGTTAAATATCGTCTGACCAGCAAATCGGTTTTACCCGAACCTGCCGGTGCTTGCACAATGAAGGATCGACTTGGATCCAGTGCGCTAAGGCGTTGTTGATGGTCGATGGGTTGAGTCGCTGTTTTGGACATTGCCACAAATCATAAATAATCGGTGTCACCAATGCGGCATAGCCCATGTAAATCACAGGAGCGACAGGTTGTTTTATCCAGCGGATTGACCTCGGCATGACCGGTATAATACTGATCGGCCAGTCTGCTTAATTGTTCATTCCAGTATTTAATAAAAACTGGCCACAAATATTCAACACGCGCTTCAACAATATCCTGATAAATTTTCAATGCTTCTAATCGGGTATTTTCTGATTCTGATATTTTTCTGGCAACACGCTGGGCAGTTTTTTCTAGTTCCTTCTGATCTATACCTTTATAAGTACATTCGCCAGTACGAACCTGCCCGAATAGCAAGGCGGAAAGCATGACCGGGGGATTATTCTCATAGTCGTTGGTATTGGTATGTTGCGCTAAAGCATACAGTGGTAATTGGGGCTGCTTGGGGCGATCACCAAACCAATCCATCAGTGACCCGACCTTACCGGTTTTGTAGTCAATCAAAAGTCGCGTATTGTCGGCAAGCCGGTCTATGCGATCAATTTTGACCTTCAATATCAGCTTGCCCAGCATCAGTTGCCGCTGTGTTTCACATTCGACGACGCGAAATGCCTGTGTCTGCCCCCGATTTTTTTCCGCTTCAAACCATTCTAGTAACAACGCCCTGAGCCATTGCGCTTGTACCCGAAAGAATTGCTTCCCCCTGCCGCTTTTGTGAAAAAATCGTTGGCCACAAATCGCGATATTGTCGTCAATAATGTGTTTGAGATCATGCTCGGACATCGCCGCCAGTCGCTGTGATGATTGCAATGCCTGCCATATCTGCTCCAGCACACGGTGCACCCAACTACCCCGCTCCAGCGCGCTCAGTCCGGGCTTGCGCACATCAATATCGCGCGCTCCGAGCCGATGTCTGGCATAGGCACGAAAAGGACAGGCTGCCTGATCACGAATAACCGCGGTGCCGCCTCGAGTTTTCGCATCGGCTTTGCCCAGTCCCTGTGTGCCGACAAAGGTTTCGAGTTTTGTTTGGTTTTCTTGCAACTGCGCAATCAGACCAGAGCGGGCAAATTCGAGCTTAGTCGGTTCCGCCAACAAGGCACTCGGCAACAGCGCAACATCTTGTTCAAAACAGTAGCGACTCAACACCATTTCATCACACTGATTGATTAAACGGGCTTGTTGCGCTTTGGCATACTGTTCATTGAGTTTTAGCGAGGCGCGATGATAGCCGGCATCTTCTTGTCGCTTACCGAGAATAAATGGACTCGCTTGCACTGGCGGTGGCCAGTCTCTTTCGGTTAAATTACCAAACCAGATTGCGTCAAATTCAATGCTGGAAGTTTCCATAATACCGAGCACATCGACACTGACCTGAGGTGATTCCGGCTCGAAGGGTTGTTCATTTAGGCGTTGGCTCAACACCGCGAGTGCGCTTGCCATTGTGATCATTGTCGCTGACTCTCTGCTCAACTTGTTCGCGACCAGATTCAATGACCCCAAGCAACAGATCTCTCGCTTAAATGCCTCAACCGTCTGGTATTGCTCGCTGTTTAATGCAGACTCTCCGGGCCAGCCGAGATTGTCTAACCACAGTAAAAATAATTCCGCCCATTGCGAAAATGAATGTGTTTGTTGGACGGATGTCATCAACGCATTATTGGCATTGATTTTTTCAAGAAAAATAGGCGGAACCGATTGCCGTTGTTCCTGCCACTGTTTCACTATTTTCAGAAAATCTGCAAAGCGTAATTGATACGGCAAATGTTTCCGACAGTAAAACTCGAATTCATTGCGGGCATAGCATTCGCTGTCTGCACCGCCGACAAAGGGACTTAGTATGACTTTGCTGATAGCCAAATGGGTCAACTCTGCCGTTGTCGCCAGCGATAACAACAGTAAAGCAGCATCAACAACAGGCGCATCAAGCAGTTTTATGCCCAATGAAATATGGAATGGTTTGGCGCGATGGCTACCCGTATCAAGCAGATGATGCGGGCTAAGTATTTGCTTGAGTGCGTAATCAATGGCCTGTCGTGATTGCTGCATATTCGGTGCCACCACGGCAAGCCTTTGCTTGGGGTTGCGCGCCATCTTCTCCATAATCCAGTGTGCCATCGCCAACCATTGTTCAGACTCGCTCTGATAGTGCCGAAACTGACAATGCGTAGCCGAATCCGAATCACTGCCCGCACTATCCGTAACAGCATGCAGGGACAAATCAACATTATGCTGCCGCAGGGTGTCTATAAGACGTTGTTGCTGGGCGTTAACACCATCAAACCCCATCCACAGTAGCGCCCTGCGCCCTGTCAATCCATCTGTCAGACTATTTTCTAATCGACCCACATGGCTCCACTCATCTATCAGCACGTCAATCAACTGATGCTTATCTATCCAGTTATTTTTCTGACACTGTTGCCTAAATGACTCCGCCCAGCGCGCAAAACTGCGATGATCGTCAAGATCAGATGCGCTGCATTCGTCTATCGCAATATCCCATTGACAGCAAATACGCCACGCCTGCATAGCCGCCTTGACGGTCGCTGCAATATTCCATAATGGCTGAGAGTCGCGCTGATGTTTATGGATATCATCCGCGATAACCTGCGTCCACACCGCTCTGCTTTGCAGGATGTTGAGTACAATAGCGCTGCTCGACACGGCATGCACTTGCGGCTCGGTGTTGGCTTTTCCCACCAACCGCTGTTGCCCCTCGCCACTTGCATCTCCCATATCAGCACCATCCTGAAGCACTTGCCACAGGCGAAAAATCCAAGTCTCAAAAGGCAGGATGTCTGCGGTCTCCCAGACCTGCTTGCCCTGAGCAAGCTGATATTGATTAAATTGTTGATGCGTTTCTCGGGCGAGACGTTTCGTGGCAGTCACCAACGTAGCAGCATCGCATAATTGCTGTGCCACGTCATCGCTGAAGAGTTTGGATTTATTCATCCGAAAACCACCGCCAAGATACTACCCTCAGGCAAAATCGGCTGAAAGTTGCTCGATGATTTGTGCAAGCTGGAAATCCAGCATAGTAATACCCCCGCTCTGGTGCGTGGTGAGATTGATTGTTACCGTCTTATAGACATTACACCACTCTGGGTGGTGATTCATCTTCTCCGCCGCTATCGCACACTGGGTCATAAACCCAAAAGCCTGAATAAAATGCTTTAACACGAAGGTCTTGTGCAGTTTCTGCTCCGCAATCTGCCACGGTTGCTCCAGTTCCAAATTGAGATGATGCAATTGCGTAGCGCATTCCGCAGCATCCAAACATATTTGTTTCATGGTTAATACCTCGTTAATACTTTGTCAATAAGATGCTCATAAGCGACACCGATCACCTTTGTTTTTATAGGCATCGGCTGGCAATTAGAACATAATTAAACAGTAGCTAGACATATCGGCAATAATATTTTTTGTGTCCTGCGTTTTTGCCCCTAAACTTTCGTGTTCTGGTATAATGCTCCGTTCTTCCAATATGCCGGCTGAATCGGCTTTAATCAGATTGAGTAAACCCTATTTAGACCGTATAAGGGCATTTCCAATAAATTTTTCTATTTGTAAGAGGTAGAACATGACTGACAATCATGTGGATCACAAGCGGCGGCGCTTGTTGACCATAGCAACGTCTGGAGTGGGTCTGATGGGGGCTGTGGGTATGGCAGTTCCGTTTGTCGGCAGTCTGAATCCCAGTGAAAAAGCCAAGGCGGCTGGTGCACCAGTGGAAGTTGACATCAGCAAACTGGAGTCTGGACAACAGCTTATCGTTAAATGGCGCGGCAAACCGGTATGGGTGATTCGTCGTCCTCAGGAATCGTTGGCAATGCTTGACAGCTTGAATAACGTGTTGCTTGATCCTGATTCCAAAAATCATCAACAACCTGACTATGCACAAAACCTCTATCGCTCCATCAAGCAAGAGATATTGGTTTTAGTTGGGATATGCACTCACCTCGGTTGCTCACCGAAATACCAGCCACAAGTCGGTTTTGTGTCGTTTGATGATGACTGGAAAGGGGGCTTTTTGTGCGCCTGTCATGGCTCAAAATTTGATCTGGCAGGGCGCGTGTATAAGGGCGTGCCCGCCCCATCCAATTTGGTCGTGCCGCCCCATCAATATCTATCCGATGATGTCTTGCTCATTGGTGAAGATGGAGGAATCAGCTAATGCGCTTTATGAACTGGTTGGATCACAGATTTCCGGCTTCAAAAACGATGCGTGAACATTTAACCGAATACTACGCGCCCAAAAACTTTAATTTCTGGTATTTTTTCGGCAGTCTGGCACTGATGGTTCTGGTGTTGCAGATTATCACTGGCATATTGCTGGCGATGAACTACAAACCCGATGCCGAACTGGCATTTGCGTCTGTGGAATATATTATGCGGGATGTCTGGGGAGGCTGGTTTGTGCGTTATATGCACTCAACCGGGGCTTCTCTGTTTTTCGTGGTGATTTATCTACATATGTTTCGCGGCTTGCTATACGGCTCTTACCGAAACCCCAGGGAGTTAGTCTGGATATTCGGCATGGTTATTTTTTTGGCCATGATGGCAACCGCGTTTTTCGGTTACCTGTTACCTTGGGGACAAATGTCGTTTTGGGGTGCGCAGGTCATCGTCAACCTGTTTGAAACCCTGCCTTTCATCGGCGGCGCGTTGTCGGAGTGGATTCGTGGTGACTATGTCATATCGGATATTACCCTGAACCGATTTTATGCTTTCCATTATTTGATTCCGTTTATTTTGGTCGGGCTGGTTTTTCTGCACATTGTTGCCTTACACAAAGTCGGCTCAAATAATCCTGATGGCATTGAAATAAAACAAGGTGCCAAAGGCAATAACTGGAGTGCGGATGCGCCTGCGGACGGCATTCCGTTTCATCCTTACTACACGGTAAAAGATATTCTGGGGACGGTCGTGTTTATGGCCGTTTTTATGGGGATTGTCTTCTTTTTTCCTGAAATGGGTGGGTATTTTCTTGAGCAGCCCAATTATGAACCAGCCAATCCGCTAAAAACACCCGAACATATTGCGCCGGTCTGGTACTTCACGCCGTACTATGCCATCTTGCGTGCCATACCCAGTGCGTTTGGCACGCAGGTATGGGGCGTTTTAGCGATGTTCGCTTCCATCGCTGTGTTTTTCTTCCTACCCTGGCTCGATCGCAGTCCGGTTAAATCTATTCGCTACAAAGGCTGGATATTCAAGTCCTGTCTTGCACTATTCGTCATCTCCTTTGTCATACTCGGCTATCTGGGGACACAACCGCCCGGCGGTTCTCGAACTGTAGTCGCGCAAATTTTCACGCTATTGTATTTTGCCTTTTTCCTGCTGATGCCGATTTACAGCAAAATGGATAAGACCAAGCCAGTGCCTGAGAGGGTTGGAAAATGAGGATTACAATGACTCCGCTAATAAAATCGTTGCTTGTTGTGGTGTTAGCTGCCAACTCGATGGTCGTTTTTGCCGCAACCGCAGCCAACGACCGACTGGCGCATATCGAAATTTCCTTGCAGGATAAACTCTCCTTACAAAATGGTGCCAAGCTGTTTATCAACTATTGTATGTCCTGCCACAGTGCCAAATTTATGCGTTATAAACGCATGGCGCAGGATCTGGAGATTCCTGAACAATTGGTCGAAGATAATATGATTTTCACTGGCGGAAAGATTGGCGATGCCATGACCACTACGATGTCTAAACAAGCGGGTGAGCAGTGGTTTGGTGTTGCACCACCCGATTTGTCGTTGATTGGCAAACTACGTGATCCGGACTGGTTATACGGTTATCTTCGATCATTCTATATTGATGACAGCACCGAAAGCGGTTGGAACAATCTGATTTTCCCCAATGTCGCTATGCCACATGCGCTGTATGAATTGCAGGGCATCCAGAAAGCGGTTTTCACTTTCGAGACCGATAGTAACGGCAGACAGCATAAGGTTTTCCAAAAATTTGTGCCGCTGACATCTGGCACGATGAGTGCCAAAGAATATGATCATGCTATGCGAGACCTAACTAACTTCCTGTTCTATATGGGCGAACCTGCGCGCATGGTACGCATTAAATATGGCTTGTGGACAATGTTGTTTCTGGCGGTCTTGGGTGCGCTGGCATTTATGCTCAAGAAAGAATACTGGCGAGACGTTCATTGATGTTGTCAAACCGAACCACCTACCGTTTGTGTCCAGACAATACGAGACCTTTGCACGGAAGATGATTTCGCTTTTAGGCCAGGCAAAAACGCACGGAATGAGGGAGTTTATGCTTATAAATGACCGATTGAGTACGATTTTACCAACAGTAGGCGCTTTTAGGCGACGCAGCATGCAGGTGAAATGGCTTTCGTGCAAAGGTCTCAATACAGCAATATGATTGAATTTAGCACTCAGCATGAATAATAACATTCCTTTATCTGACCGCCATCCGATTATGACGTTACTGTCCAGTCCGCTGGATGTGTTTAGTCACTGTTGTCGGATTGTTTTGCTGGAAAAAGGCGTTGAATCTGAAGTGAAATATATTTCGGTAACCGATGACCCTGCGAAAGTCGGCGAACACAATCCCTACGGTGAAACACCAACACTGGTCGATCGTGATGTCGCACTGTATGGTATGTGGGTCATCATTGAATATCTTGATGAGCGATTTCCACACCCGCCATTGATGCCAGCAGATCCGATTAGCCGTGCTAAAACGCGCTTGGTCGTTTCTCGGCTGACGCGGGATTGGTTGCAACCGATATGTGATTTGGGCGAAACCAACACGCCCAAACCGTCTGCGAAATTACAAAAAAGTTTACATGACGGGCTACTGGCGTTATCGCCTATTTTCGCCACCAAGCCCTATTTTTTTGGTGTCGAATACTCTTTAATTGATGCTTATTTTACGCCTCTGCTTTGGCGTTTACCGGCATTGGGTATTGAACTGCCAAAACAAGCCGCACACCTCATCGAATACAGTGAGCGTCTGTTCAAACGACCGACATTTCAGCGTAGCATGAGCGATCAGGAAATTGAGCTACGCTAAAAAAACTGAAATGCTTTTTGTCGCACCTGCTACTATTCTCTGTCTGATCGCTTTTCGGTCGCTTTACTGCGTCAAGTTGATTGGGGCGATTTATTTGCGGGCAACATAATGGCACAATCAACACAAAACGGCAGTGGCGAACAAGCCTCTTTATCCACCAAGCCTTACCTGATTCGGGCCATCTATCAGTGGGCACTGGACAACGGCTATACGCCACAGATATTAGTCGCCACCGATCAAGAAGATGTGCTGGTTCCCAGGCAATATATAAAAGACAGCAAAATCGTTTTGAATATCCACCCGCAATCGGTTACGGGGCTGGACCTCGGTAACGAATATGTATGGCTTTCGGCTCGATTTTCCGGCAAAGCGATGGAAATTACTGTACCGGTTGCTGCGATATTGGCCATTTATGTGCGGGAAAATGGTCAAGGCATTGTTTTTCAGGATGACCATGAGGAAATTGTGCTCCCGCCTGATTCCCCTGCTTCCAAGCCAAGCCCGCCTTCCCACTTGAAACTGGTGGAGTAGTGAGGACTCTCCGACCTAACCATCAGGCAGGCTGTGTCTGAACACCCGCTACCCACGCCTTACCCAACTTCGCCAAAAAACTTGCCTGATTTAAACACAGTCGCCCAAACACAGCCGCAGTGCTTGAATTTTAAGAGTTTGACCGCATTGCAATATCTCGTTCAGCCACTTTTGATGTCCACAACATGAAACAATTTAGAGGTACCACAATACTGTCTGTCCGCAAAGATAATCAAGTGGTTATCGGTGGTGATGGACAGGTTTCTATTGGTAATACCATGATGAAAGGCAATGCCCGAAAAGTCAGACGCTTATACCATGAACAGGTGATTGCCGGCTTTGCTGGCGGGACTGCTGACGCTTTTACCTTGTTTGAACGCTTTGAAGGCAAACTGGAAAAACATCAGGGACAATTAGTGCGTGCGGCGGTGGAGCTGGCAAAAGACTGGCGTACCGACCGAATACTGCGGCGATTGGAAGCCTTGCTCGCCGTTGCCGACAAGGAAGCCTCTTTGATTATATCTGGTAATGGTGATGTCATTGAACCGGAACAAGGGGTAATGGCTATCGGTTCTGGTGGTGATTTCGCAAAATCTGCTGCCCTCGCCTTGATGGAAAATACCGAATTATCGGCAAAGGAAATCGTTGAAAAAAGTTTAGGCATTGCCGGGAAAATATGTATTTATACCAACGATTATCTGACTGTTGACAGTCTTGATTACTAGCTTTGAGGAACATAAATGACTGAAATGACACCACGGGAAATTGTTGAAGAACTCGATAATCATATTATTGGACAAAAAGCGGCTAAACGTGCTGTTGCCATCGCCTTGCGAAATCGTTGGCGCAGAATGCAGGTTACCCAAGATTTGCGTGTTGAAATAACCCCGAAAAATATTCTAATGATTGGACCGACCGGTGTAGGTAAAACTGAAATCGCCCGCCGCCTTGCCCGACTTGCCAAAGCTCCCTTTATCAAGGTCGAAGCCACCAAATTCACCGAGGTTGGCTATGTCGGTCGAGAAGTCGATACCATTATTCGTGATCTGATGGATATATCAGTGAAAATGACCCGAGAAGACGCTGTTGTACAAGTAAAACTTCGTGCCGAAGATGCTGCAGAAGAACGCATTCTCAATGTGCTATTGCCGCCTGCACGTAGTGAAGAGAGCGATGGCGACAGTGCGGGTCGCCAACGATTTCGCAAATTGCTCCGCGAAGGCAAGTTAGATGACAAGGAAGTTGAAATTGAAGTCAGTAATCCGTCTATTGGTGTGGAAATTATGGCTCCGCCCGGTATGGAGGAGATGACCAACCAGCTACAAGGTATGTTTCAAAATCTAGGCAATCAAAAGAAGCGTCAACGCAAAGCCCGAGTCAAAGAAGCACTTAAACTGATGACCGAAGAAGAAGCCTCCAAGCTCATCAATGAAGAAGAAATTAAAATGCAGGCATTGGAAAATGTTGAGCAAAATGGCATCGTGTTTCTCGATGAAATAGACAAAATTGTCGGTCGTTCTGCGCAGGGGCATAGTGGCGCAGACATCTCCCGCGAAGGCGTACAACGTGATTTACTGCCGTTGGTTGAAGGTTCTACTATTTCCACCAAATATGGCATGGTAAAAACCGATCATATTTTATTCATTGCATCGGGTGCATTTCATCTGGCAAAACCGTCAGATTTGATTCCAGAATTACAAGGTCGCTTACCTATTCGGGTAGAACTAAAAGCACTGACATCAAACGACTTTGCAAGAATCCTCACTGAGCCCGATGCGTCTCTGACCGATCAATACCACGCCTTGATGAATACCGAAGGCGTACAACTTGAGTTTAGCGCTGACGGCATAAAGCGCATTGCCGAAGTAGCCTGGCAGGTCAATGAACAAACAGAAAACATTGGAGCCAGACGCTTACATACCGTTATGGAGCGACTACTGGAAAGCATTTCCTTTGAGGCGGCGGATAAGTCGGGACAGTCGGTTAATGTTGATGTCGATTATGTCAATCTCCATTTACAGGATTTGGCAGATAACCAGGATTTATCCCGATATATTTTGTAAGCCACCGAAAAACGCCAATTAAAACAAACAAAACTCGGTCAAAATCAGGGAAATAACGATAAATTGACATTAAAATTGCCTAAAACCTAGCAATCATGCTAAACACTAAAAACGTAAAGCAAGCGATAACAGGGTCGCAGCATACGCACACAAACACACACAAACACACACACAACAACAAATGTGCGCACACCAGACCCCTTGCTGGAACTTTCCAAAATAGTAGCACTCTACTGAAACGAGTGCTAGAATTGACAACCAAATTATAAAGAATGTTGACTATGACCCAAACCTTACCCGTCACCGTTGATTTATCGAGCAGAGACAGTCTGCTAGCCTATATGCGTGCCGTTAATGCCGCGCCCATTTTATCGGCACAAAGAGAACGTGAACTGACATTGCGATACCACGATAACGGTGATTTAGACGCCGCCCGCGAACTGGTGCTGTCGCATCTTCGTTATGTTGTCAAAGTGGCAAAAGGATTTATGGGCTATGGATTACCACTGCCTGATTTAATCCAAGAGGGCAGTATCGGGCTGATGAAGGCGGTCAAACGATATGACCCCAGTCGGGATGTTCGTCTGGTATCGTTTGCAGTACATTGGATTCGTGCCGAAATTTACGATTATGTGCTACGCAACTGGCGTATGGTCAAGGTGGCGACAACAAAAGCGCAACGTAAATTGTTCTTTAACCTGAGAAAAAACAAGACCCGATCAGGCTGGATGAACAACGCAGAAATCAACCAGATTGCGAAAAACCTTGATGTTAAGACCAAAACCGTGCGGGAAATGGAATCACGGTTAAGCGGTACCGACATTGCATTTGATCCAACCGTTGATCAAGACGATGACGAACCTTATTTAGCACCCGCACAACATTTAGGCGACAACCGCTATGATCCTGAGATGCTGATAAGCAATAATCAGCAAAACAAAGTACGCGATCAGCAGTTGACCTCGGCACTGACCCAGTTAGACGCACGTAGCAAAGATATCGTTAGCAGACGCTGGCTAAGCGATGACAAACCGACCTTGCATGAATTAGCTGATGAGTATGGCATTTCCGCTGAAAGAATTCGCCAGATTGAAAAACGCGCACTGGAAACAATGAAAAAAAGAATTTCAATGCTGGTGTAGGCCGTTTCGGGTTGTACTCAATGTGCCCGAAAACCGACTTTGGCTACAAATTTCAAGCAAACTTGGGAAGTTATATAGAGACCTTTGCACGAAAGCCATTTCACCTGCATACTGCGTTAAAATCGTACTCAATCGGTCATTTATAAGCATAAACTCCCTCATTCCGTGCGTTTTTGCCTTGCCTGAAAGCGAAATCATCTTCCGTGCAAAGGTCTCATATAATTCCCTTTTATAAGCACCTCATCATTCAAGTGCATCCGCATACTTGTGCTTTCGGCAATTATCCAAAAATTTATGTTAATGTATGCACAGCATATTCAAAAATGGCTCCACTCATAACGGGACAACGATATGGCTAATCTAGTTGCTGATAATGTTAGTATGTTTTTCGGTGCGCCTAATGGTGAGGGTGTTCATGCACTCAAAGATGTTAGTTTTACCCTAAAAAAAGGTGAACTGCTTTCTGTTCTTGGTCCATCAGGTTGCGGTAAAACCACACTATTAAATATCGTTGCTGGTTTTTTACGTCCCACTGCTGGCGAACTCACCCTTGCTGGAAATGAGATTGATGGTCCGGGGGTTGATCGGGGTATGGTATTTCAGCAAGGAGCGTTATTTGAATGGTTGACGGTTTCCGAAAATGTAAACTTTGGTCTGCGAATGAAGGGTGTATATCCGCTTGAGATCGCTAGAAAAGTTGAGGAGTGGCTTGAAATTGTTGGGCTACAAGGATTCGGTGAAACCCCAACCTATCAGATGTCGGGCGGAATGCAACAGCGCATCGCCTTGGCACGATGTTTGATTAACAACCCCGATCTCATTCTGATGGATGAGCCGTTGGGGGCACTGGATGCGTTAACTCGGGAAAAAATGCAGGCACTGGTGCTTAAAATCTGGAAAGAGACAGGAAAGACCATTATGTTAATAACACACTCGGTAGAGGAAGCTTTGTTGCTCGGTGAGCGACTGTTTGTTATGGCACCGAGACCCGGTCGGCTACATAAGGAATATCACTTGGAATTTGCAAAACGAGGATTGGTTGAGAATGCCCGCGATATTAAGAACGATAATGATTTCATCAAAACCCGTGAAGAAATTTTAACGATGATATGGAACATGGAAGAAGAAATCATGGGCAAGACACAAATGGCATAGGATGTTTGTCAACAGAGCAGTGAACTAATAATGATTATCGGAATTTTATTTATAGCCTTAATCGTAGCAGTCGTTTGGTCGGTTTTTCACGGGCGAAAGTTAATTAAAACCGAAAAAACCGATCTGGTATTTGGCAACCCGAGCAAAGCATTAGGCGGTTGGCACTGGGTTATTGCTGGCGTATCCAGCATATTGATTGTTTGGATTTATTTTTCATGGGATGCTGGTCGTTCCTATTTTCCTGATGCTGGCAATGAACTTTGTCAGGTGGCAAAACTAAATCGCGCGCTGAATCCTATTCGCTCGGTGTTTCCGCTTGATGAAAGATTATTGAGCGGTACCAGACTATTGCAACGGGATTATGTTCAGATTGATTTGCTGAAAAAGCAGTTAGCAGACACCGAATTTAATGATGTAGATCGCGCCGAACTTGCGGAGATTATCAGCGAAATGCGCGCTGTTCTTATGGCACAAGCCAATCCGAATTTTGTTGATCCATCAATAGCAACACAATTTGACGACATCGCCAACAGAATAAATGTCCTTGCTGACCAGATTGTCAGTAACGACTATCCGGGCATTGTAGATGAACCTGCCCACGCTGAAGCAATGGCACAGCCTGCTTGGGGCACGACCTCTGTTGAGATACCGCCACTACCGATTACTGAACGAGGACGAAAATTTGATGCCGCCAGCAAAGTGATGGAGAAAATTGCCAAAGATTTTTCTCGTATAAAAAACAATGGTGCGGAAATTACACGGAGACTGGCAACTTTAGAGTCAAGGTATAGCCAATTTAGAATTGATAATGCGGGCGACAGTGTTGTGGTTGGAGAACGCAAAGCACTGCTCAAGAAAATCGGCAGAATATACAAGCGCATAGATGATGGTCGTATTTTTCCGGTCGCGGTAACGCGTGTAGTAGAAGACGCATTGATTACATTTGACAATAATCAAAAGCAAATTCAAGGTAGTTTACGTTTCATCAATGCTATTGCTATGCCGGGTGGCAATATACTCGCTGGAAATAACGCTTGTTCTGAACAGGGTTCGGGGCGTTGGCTACCCAAACCTTCGGATACTTTAAGGACATTTTTCCGACTCGCCGATCCTGATATTGGCTATAAAGGGGTGCCGCTTTTATGGTACAAAATGAAGCCTGTGTCAGAAATGATTGGCTTCGTTTTACCAGACTGGATTGCGAATCTGGTTCCGGGTGAATACCCTCGTCATACTGATGATGGTGAAGTTGCTAGTAACTTTAAGTCCAGCACCTATGATTTGGTTACCGGTAATTACGACTCGTTTTCAATTCCAGTGCCTACTGGGCATATTTGGGATTCCATATTGAGAGTATTGTCAGGATTGTTTCTGGGCATCATATTGGGTGTACCGCTTGGATTGTTTATGGGACTGTCGCGGTTTGCCAAAGGTTTTTTCGATCCGCTCATTGAATTATACCGCCCCATTCCACCTTTAGCATGGGCACCGCTGGTGCTGACCATATTCGGTATTCAAGATGATGGAAAAATCTTTCTGTTGTTTATGGTAGCGTTTGCGATTATGGTTATATCAGCAAGAACTGGTGCTACTGGCACACAGTTGTCAAAAATACATGCGGCGCATTCATTGGGGGCGACCAACCGACAAATTTTGCGTAAGGTTATATTACCAAACTCGCTTCCGGAAATACTCACCGGAATTCGTATTGCCATTGGGGTATGCTGGGGCACTCTGGTAGCAGCAGAAATGTTAGCAGGAACCACTGGCATAGGCTTTGTTGAGAATGTTGCTCGAAAACAATCCGACTACGAAATAATCTGGACTACCATTATAATTCTGGGCATATTGGGATTGTGCTTTGATTTGGTTATGCGTTGGATTATCACCAAAACCATTCCGTGGCGCGGCAAAGGTTGAGCGGCAAAGATATTGCCCAAGACCCTTTCCCAGAGATTTCCATTAGGTGGAGTGTGACGGGTTTCAACAATCGCTTTCGCTAGTCGGATTGACACAAGTCAGGTGGCGATAATCAAATCCTTGCTCAATGGTGGGTTTAATGATCTGGAAAAAAGGTGAGACATCAAAGTCGCGAGGCGTGAACAAACTGTGGTCGCGAATATGATAAATCTCCTTGACACTATAATGATACAGGGAAACTTCAGTAGTGTTTTCGACTTCGGGCAGGATGGGATAGGGAATGGATTGAAAAGACTCGGCAATCAGGCTGGAACATATTGCTTTTGACGGATCACCACTGCCGAGGGTAATCATCTTGCGGCGATGGGTTGTCGGCATTGGGGGGGATACCGATAAGATAGCGAGACATATCAACAACATACTTGAAGATCATAAGGTCTCTAAAACCAACTAAAACAGAAAGATACCATACCTAACTTCCTAATAATAAATATTTTGAGACCTTTGCACGAAAGCCATTTCACCTGCATGCTACGTCGCCTAAAAGTGCCTACTGTTGGTAAAATTGGTCTCAATCGGTCATTTATAAGCATAAACTCCCTCATTCCGTGCAGTTTTTGCCTGGCCTGAAAGCGAACTCATCTTCCGTGCAAAGGTCTCATTTTGTGTTTGCACGAACAAATTAAACCTGTCATACTCAACACTTCGTAGGGCTTTTATACCATTCAATTCTTCTGCTGGCAGAATAAGGGTTATTTTTCTCCGTATTGAGGCAACGGGACAAAAAAACAGTTTCTAGCCTGTGCATGCAGGGTTTGCCGAAAATTCAGAGAACTTTGACCGCTAATCGGGTAGCGAATTTGATGGATGAACAGGTCTAATCAAACAATATAATGTAATGAGGAAAATCCATGAGAGCAATTAAATCTATACTTGGCGGAGTTTGCACAACTGCGCTACTTGCTACAAGTTCTTTGATGGTAACTGCGGTTTCTACTGAGGTGGTTTTTGCGGAAGTTAATGTCGCTTTTTTTTTGGAGTGGGCAACGCCAAATCAGCAAGCAAAGGTCGAAAAAGCCTATGATGACGCTATCGGTGAAAAGGTAAACTGGACTAATTTTGATGCGGGCACCCAAATGACAGAGGCAATGTTGGCGGGTGATATTGATATTTCTTATAGTCATGGTCTTGCCCCTTTCATCAATGCGATCAATGCCAATGCGCCGATAAAACTGGTTGCGATTGCTGTTCAATATCCTGCCAATGACTGTGTTGTTAGAAACGGTGAAGGTATTGATAAGTCCAATGCTTCGGAGCTGGAAGGTAAATCGGTTGCAGTGCCTTTGGCAACGATGGCGGATTACAGTTTTCGTATGATGATGCGTGCGCTTGATGTTGACATCAGTAAAGTCAATGTTGTTGATCAAGTTCCTGCAGACGCTGCGGTTTCTCTGACTGATGGTGCGGTTGCAATGGCATGTGGATTTGGTGCTGATTCAATGGCAAAAATGTATGAAGCTGGTACGGTTTTAATGTCTTCTGCGGACAAAGAAGCTGCTGGAATCATCAGTTTTGACGTTGTTTCCGTAACCGAAAAGTTTGCACAAGAAAACCCAGAAGCACTGCGTACTTTTCTGGAAGTTACCCATGATGCAAATGCCACTTTTGCTGCTGGCAAATCCAACATTGCCACTATTGCAAAAGATGCGGGGTTAACCGTTAAAAAGACCAAAGCGCAGATGGCGGATTTTATTTTTCCAACCGCCGCACAACAGTTAAACGAATACTTCAATAAGGGTGGACTAGCCAACGTTGCCATTGATATTGTGGGCAATACTTTCGCAACACCTGAGAATCCAGCGTTGAAGGATTATGGGGTTGCTATTGACACCTCGTTTTTGAAGTAATATTCAGCATAGCGGGATTGATGTTGGTATGATGTAATCATTCCTATCGCTAAAGATATAGTTAAAATGGCAGTCCATATCGTATTTTGAATATGGATTGCCATTTTTTCATATCTTATGAGGGAATTATATACTTATTGTCCTAACCTGTGCTGTACTTCCAAAGTGTCGAAGGAGCAAAACGATTACGGCAATATGACGGATGCAGATATTCGTGAGAATTTTCAGCTTCTTAAAGAAAGACCTTTGCACGGAAGATGATTTCGCTTTTAGGCCAGGCAAAAACGCACGGAATGAGGGAGTTTATGCTTATAAATGACCGATTGAGACCAATTTTACCAACAGTAGGCGCTTTTAGGCGACGTAGCATGCAGGTGAAATGGCTTTCGTGCAAAGGTCTCAAAGAAGTTAAACGGCAGTATCAGCCATAACCTGCTTAAAAGCCGTGCCTGTGAAAAGTCTTATCGGAAAGGGAAAAGAGGCACACCTTTCGGCATATCTTTCTTCTACGCGGGCGGTGTTCAGTGGCCATCATTGAACCAACTTGACCCGAAAGGGTGGGTAGGTTGTGGTTGGTATGATCTGGATGAGTGGTGCAAGTGTCTCAATGCCGCACTAAAACCGCAGAACCAGGTTAGGGGCATCCAACAATGAAACGCAAACAGTTACAAGACTTGAAGAGTGCTGTCAAGCAGACCGCCAGCTTCAAATCAGATCAACGGGCCAAGCAAGCCTGAAAAGGCCCCATCAGCAGAACAGCTAAAGCAAGAATGGAAGCTGGTCAGACGGTAGGATACATAGAGCTTTTTGAGCAATAAGTATATAATTCCCCAAACTTAATTCATCCGGTTTGTCAATTCACCAAACAGATTTTAACCGGTTGGCGGGAGCATGTCGTTGCCACATCTTAGCATTTCTATTAATACCTGAAAGGCTATCTTTGTTCCATGTATTTTTGAAGGTATGAATTTGAGTTTTCGCTTGTAAAAAAATAAGTTTTTCTATTTCATAAAGCAAATAATTATCTCCTTCCTCTGCAATTTGAGCAAGGTTATCAAAATCATGGTAACGGTAAACTTCAAATTCGTCACTTAAATTATCATAATAATTTCTATTGGGTTCGTTTGTCATAATGAAGATAGGAAGTTTCTGATGATTGTATTCTTGTAATTTTTTCATCACATTCTGTGGTGATATCTTTTCCGCAAGGGAATCAATGGAATTTAATAAATCTCCTCTCCTTATCGCAACGGCAAAAAACGTTTCTGGAATTTGATCTAAAACTATTTTAGCCTCATCAATAATCCTTTTAGATGGATAGAATGACACTGGTAATTCTGAAACAAGTTGCAAACTTTTATATACTCTACGGAAAGCTCCTATATCCCTAATAATCACCTTATACTTTTTATTCTCTGCGGGCTTTATTTTATGACCTCTTCGCACAACCAAAATCTCGTTTTTTGAAAAATTTTTTTTCAGAAATTCGCGATAGAATATGAAATCAATTTTTTTAGGGAAAATTGATTTCCCAAACTCAATATACTTGCTCCACGATTCGGATATATCTACACCGTTATTGTGAAACGGATGCAATCCAGGACGAGTAAGAACGCAAGTTCTGTTCAATTCTCCTGCTTCCAACAAGTAGAATTGCAGATTGCTTTTTAAATGATCGATCCCCGCTCTGGTATTCTCATAATAAAACAGGTAAGTGCTACCTTGAGACCTTTGCACGAAAGCCATTTCACCTGCATGCTGCGTTAAAAACGTACTCAATCGGTCATTTATAAGCATAAACTCCCTCATTCCGTGCGTTTTTGCCTTGCCTAAAAGCGAAATCATCTTCCGTGCAAAGGCCTCACCTTGTAGTTTATGAGAGAGAGGAAGGGGTAGTTCTCTCTGAAAAACACGATCCAGAATTTCTTGGTGTCGGCGGGTAACGCCACACAAGGGTATCCTTAGTAATGGTGAATTATACTTAAAAATAAAATAATAAACTCTTTGCTTGAGAAAACGCAATATTCGGGACGATTTTAAGGCTTTTATCATTCCGGTTAAAACAATGATTCAGAGATAGATTGCTTCTTATCAGCCGCACCTCCACTGCCAAGCGTTTCGCTCGACTTATTTGGCTCAGTACCCACCAAAAAATACTCGGAATAACCGTCAGGATCCTCTGCGGAAGCCAATTTTCCAGTATTCCTGTTGATAAAGCGCGTCGTGATATTTTCTGGTATGAACTCAGGCTTTTCCGGAAAATCCTGTAATACACGGCGCATAAAATCAATCCAGATCGGTAATGCCGAAGACGCACCAGATTCACGCCTGCCCAGATGTGCAGGTTCATCGAATCCAACAAATACCGTGGTCACGACATCGGGATTGAAGCCGGAAAACCAGGCATCTCGAAAATTATTGGTGGTGCCGGTTTTTCCTGCCAGATCTTTGCGCTTGAGTGCCAATGCGCGTCTGCCAGTGCCTGTTAGAATCACTTGCTTGAGCAAATTTTTCATTAAAAACGCATTTTGTGGTGAAACGGCTCGACTAGAATCGGCGACTTCGGCAACACGATCAGCAGGTTTACTAGATTCGTCCTCTTTTCCAGACTCATCGGTGTGGGTCTCTGCTTTCGCATTTTGCGGGATTACTCCCTTCATTGATAGAACTATTTCTGACTCATCACCGCTATCATCCTCATCATTGACGACTCCTGTTTCCTCGCAATTTTCACAGGATACCGCTGATAAATTAATGAGCTTGCCGTCGGCATCTTCGATTTTTTCAATCAGGAACGGAGTGATTCTCTCACCACCATTTGCCAATACCGCAAAGTAGGAGACCATCTCCAGCGGTGTAACCGAGACGCTTCCCAATGCCAGAGAGAGACTTTTTGGCAACTCGGAGAGCTCAAATCCAAACTTCACCAGATGGTCAATCGTGTTATCAATGCCCATCGCTCGCACTAAACGCACCGATACTAAATTTAACGACAGGCTCAGTGCTTTACGCAACGGGGTTGGTCCGAAAAACTTTTTACTATAATTCTGCGGTCGCCAAACACCTTCCAGAGAATCTTCAATAACAACCGGGGCGGCACTAACCAGACTGTTTGCCGTGAATCCTTTATCCAGAGCGGCTGAATAAATAAAGGGCTTTATATTTGATCCGGGTTGCCGTTTCGCCTGAGTTGCACGGTTGAATTTGCTCAAAGTAAAGTCAAATCCGCCACTAAGTGCCAATATCGCACCGCTTTTCGGATCCAGGCTGACCAATGCGCCAGAAACTTCGGGTAATTGCGATAACATCCACTCCCCCGCATCAACTTCCCGAATATAAATAACATCGCCGACCTTGACCACCTCATTCGCCGAAGTCAATTTAGGTCCGAGCGCATTGGCAGTTAAGTATTGTCTCGCCCAAGTCATGTTTTCCCAGAGTACGGTAACGGTTTCACCGCGTTGACTGAAAGCCTGAAAAGACTGATTATCCAGTTGGGTAACGACTGCTGGAATAATTTCTTGGCTGACAGGGAACGCTTTAAGTGCTTTGATAATCTTGTTGTCAAAGCCTGTCCCAAGATAATCATCCAACACGATGTTATCTATCGCTCCCCTATAGCCATGCCGCACATCGTAATCGAGCAGTCCCTTTCGCAGGGCCTGATTCGCCTTTTTCTGATACGTGCTGTTGACCGTCAGCGTGACGTTGAAACCGCGTTGATAAATTGCCTCACCAAATCGCGCATACATTATTTGACGCGCCATCTCGGACACATAGAGTGCCTGAATATCAGTGCCAGCGTTGTGCCGTCTGGCCGTTACTGGCGCAACACGCGCCGTCTCCAAACTCAAGGTATCAATCTTGCCCAGCTCATATAAGCGTTCAAGAACATGTGCCCGCCTTGCCACGGCACGTTCAGGATTGGAAATCGGGTTATCACGAGACGGTGCTTTCGGCAATCCAGCGAGCATAGCAATTTCAGGGAAGCTCAAATTTAACAGATCTTCACCATAGTAAACCTGTGCGGCTGCGGCAAAACCATATGCGTGATGGCCGAGGAATATTTTATTCAGATAGAGTTCAAGAATCTCGTCCTTGGTCAATGCCCGCTCCATATTAAACGCAAGCAGAATCTCCTTTAGTTTTCGGGTATATGTTTTTTCGGGATTGAGGAAGACATTTCGAGCGACCTGCATGGTGATCGTGCTTGCGCCCTGTCCCTTTGAGCGACTCAAAAAGTTACTGATTGCTGCCCTAACCAAGCCGGGGAAGTCCACGCCGGTATGATAATAAAAACGATCATCTTCAGTGGCAAGGATTGCCGCTATCAATAAGGGTGGCGTTTGATCCAGCGTCAGCGGTAAACGCCGTTCATCGCCGTATTCTCCAATCAGTTTTTTATCTGCGCTATATATTCTAAGCGGAATGTTCAGCGGGATGTGTTGGATTTCCTCAACGGTAGGGAGGCTGGGTAACAATGTCATCGCATATATAGCCAACCCAACCCCCATTGTCATAACAAAAACAGCAACGGCTGAGAATAATTTCAGTATAATTTTTAACCCGACCTTCATACCGTATATTCAATAAATATTAAAATTAAGCATTTATTTTACGCTTTTGTTCCACCATAGCATCAAATTTTTGTTTATTGATGACAAACCTTTCATGAGTTCCGACAGAGATTATCTCTGTGCCATCGTGCCCTTCTACATTAAATTTCAGCCGCCGTCCATCAATCTCCACTAACTCTGTTTTCGCCGTCACCGTAAATCCAGATGGAGTCGCCGCAACATGACTGACATTAACATGCGTACCGACAGTTTGCTCTTCGGGCCAATCCAAGTAAGGAATAACTGACTTCAAACACGCCCACTCCAAAAAACCGACCATAAACCCGGTAGCAAAAACCTCTGGCATTTGCAGAAATTCGATCGCTTCAGGATACAATGCGGGCACCATTTTCATATCGGTCAGAGTAAACGAATGTTCAAATTTAATGCCCGCTTTCAGTGATTCTCTCATTGCTTTTTTATCCGTCATTTACTGGTTGTCAATCAAGCACATCAACACGCTTACCCTTTTCAATGTGGCAAGCAAGCATTTTACACCCATCATTACTGCTTGATCCCCGAATCACGGTTATGAGCGCAATATAACACGGGTGCGGGGTCAGGGTCTTAGCTTTTGCGAATTACGAATTACGATTTTGACGGGCAGGGTCGTAATCATTCGTCCTACAAAGATGTTGACCCCGAAATCGCTAGTGTGTGATTGATGAGCGATGTTAAGTAGTCATCGTTACTCGGGTGTTAACCTGAAAAATAGCTGTCCACGATTTTCTGCTCTATGATTTTCTAATCCATAAGGTGTTCAGGTATTCTTTCAATTATCATTTTTGGAATGTGACTGTAGGCTGGGTCATGTGCAATGTCCCCGCCGTCTGGGTAAAACTAAGCAAACGGGCAACAGTGGCAAACACTTGAAGTTGTTGATCAGCCAATTTGGATTCCTGAAAAAGGTTGGGGTGAAAACAGATTATACGCTTTCTATTACCGTCAGTGTTGGCAGAATTTAAGCCCATTGTTGTATGAACTTCAGTGGTGTTTAGCATTTTGGCATTGAATTTGGAGGCAATCGTGCTAAAAACACCCACATTTACCCTATTTTGGCAATCTACACGACAAATTATTTGAATTTTGTACTGATATTTAAGATACAATACTGGCATTCTACGTTATTCAATAAAACAAGTTGAAGTTGCCTTGAAATTGTCTGGCGTAAACACCAAATATATTGATTCCCTGTAACTGATTTAATTTAAGAGGTATTAAAATGGCTAGATTTGAAACGACAGTTGTCAGACCGATTCCCAGAGGCATAGCGTTTAACCGGGTACTGAAAAATACCTATTTGCTGCTCTCACTGACGTTATTGTTTAGTGCCATAACAGCTGGCGTGTCTATGGCGATGAACTTCCCGCCGATGGGTATGGTAATTACTCTGGTGGGATATTTCGGCTTATTATTTTTAACCGGTAAGTTTCAGAACTCCTCGCTCGGCATATTATTTGTATTTGCATTGACCGGATTTATGGGGTTGACCCTAGGACCGATTCTGAATTTCTACATACATGCGCTATCTAACGGCGATCAGATCGTGATGACCGCACTGGGTGGGACGGGTACGATTTTTATTGCCCTCTCCACTTATGTATTGGTCACCAAAAAAGATTTCAGTTTTATGGGGGGAATGCTCATGGCTGGCATCATGGTTGCTTTCCTCGCTGGACTGGCAACGCTGTTTTTCCCTATGCCAGCACTGAGTCTGGCAGTGTCTGCGATGTTCATTCTGTTAATGTCGGGATTGATTCTGTTTCAAACCAGCCGAATCCTACATGGTGGTGAAACCAACTACATTTCTGCAACAGTAACGCTGTACGTTGCCATATATAATCTGTTCCTGAGTTTGCTGAGCATTTTAGGTATATTTGGTAGCGACGACTGATCTGAACTGATTCGGCAACCGAGTAAGCGCGGACAATGTTGAGTAGCCACGTTGCTCCAGTTTTGTCTGCGCTCGCTTGATCTTGTTGCTCTATGACAATATGAGACCTTTGCAGCCATTTCACCTGCATGCTGCGTCGCCTAAAAGCGCCTACTGTTGGTAAAATCGTACTCAATCGGTCATTTATAAGCATAAACTCCCTCATTCCGTGCGTTTTTGCCTGGCCTGAAAGCGAAATCATCTTCCGTGCAAAGGTCTCAATATGGTTATTCGACAATGGTTATTCCGGTCTGCGATAGACCTCGTGATTGGCATTGCCGGAAATAACAATTTGCCATAACTGCATGTGTCGCGCCCTGAACCCCCCGGCGCAAGCATGCAGATAGTATTTCCACATACGATAAAACTGTTCAGGGTAGTTTTGTTTTAGCTTGCTCCAAGCGTTATCAAAATTCTTAAACCACGCCATCAGGGTGCGGTCGTAATCCACCCCAAAATTGTGGATATCTTCAACTATCATAGCCGGCTCAAGGGCAGTCGAGATTTGACGCAACGATGGGGTTTCCCCATTGGGAAATATGTATTTGGCTATCCATGGATCGACACCCGACCGAGAATTATTTTTGCCGATGGTATGCAGTAAAAATCGAGCTTGATTTTTCAGGCACTTTCTCACAATCTTCATATAAGATCGATAATTTTTGTGACCAACGTGTTCAAACATCCCTAGCGAAACGATGGCATCAAACTGCCCCTCCATATCACGATAATCCTGTAGACGTATTTCGACCGGTAACCCCCGACAACGCGCGTTTGCCAGCTCGACTTGCGCCTGAGAGATAGTAATTCCAACAACGGTTACGCCATACTGTTGTGCGGCGAATTGTGCAAAACTACCCCAGCCACACCCAATATCCAGTACCTTCATACCTTTTCTCAAACCAAGCTTTCTACATATCAGGTCAAGTTTATGTGTTTGTGCATCCTCAAGGTTGTCAGCCCGCGCCCAATAACCACAAGTATATACCATGCGTTTATCCAGCATCGCCTCATACAATTCATTACCAATATTGTAATGTTTTTCAGCCACATGGAAGGCACGAGAACTCGTTTGCAGATTGAATAATTTCGCCTGCCCCCAAGTTATAAAATTACTCAGAAACTTCTGTCTTTGCCCAAAAGAAGTACGCAGGATGCGATTTATGGTTTCATCAATTTGTTGACAGTCCCACCATCCATCCATATAGCTTTCCCCTAATCCCAAAGAGCCGTTAATCAGCACACGCCGGTAAAAAGCGGGATTATAAACCTGTATATCCCAAGGGTTAGCACCATTCAATGAAATGCCAGAGCCTGTCAACAACCGCTCAACGCGCTGTCGTGCAAAACCGTGCTTATCATCTTCAAGTTGCGGTGTTGTCAAATCAGACATATCTGCCCCGCTTGGTGATCACAAAACTTCTATTTAAGGACTTTTTTATGGATTGAGATTTTTTTGACACAATTCAAACTTACTTCGTGATTTGTAATTCGTAATTCATCCCGTAGCACAGGCTCTCAGGGTTTCGGCAAAGTGACTCCAGTTTGCCCCTGATACTTACCATGTCGCTCCCGATATGAAGTCTCGCAGGGTTCATCAGACTCAAAAAACAGCACCTGAGCAATGCCTTCATTGGCATAAATCTTGGCTGGCAACGGCGTGGTATTAGAAAACTCCAGAGTAACATAACCCTCCCATTCCGGTTCAAACGGGGTAACGTTGACAATAATTCCACAACGTGCATAAGTGCTTTTTCCCAAACAAATCGTTAAAACATTTCGCGGAATACGAAAATACTCAATCGTTCTCGCCAAAGCAAATGAGTTCGGTGGGATAATACAAAAATCACCAACAAAATCGACAAAACTATTTTCATCGAATTGCTTTGGATCAACAATTGCCGAATTGATATTAGTAAAAATCTTAAACTCTGTGGAACAGCGAACATCATATCCGTAGCTTGATGTCCCATAGGAAATTACCTTGTCGTTTTCAGACCCACGAATCTGTTTGGGCTCAAAGGGTTCGATCATTCTTTCGGTTTCAGCCATGTGCCGAATCCATTGATCAGGTCTAATTGTCATTGCTTAATATAAGTTGAATTATGCGCTGACACAATTTAGTTTTGCTGAATCACGATGTTGGGAAATTTTGAACTGAAATCTTTTTTACGCATAGCCAGTTTTGCTGTCGCCTTGCGGGCAATCAATTTATAATTGTTCGCAATCTCACCATCTGGATCAGAAATCAATGTCGGACGGCCACCATCAACGCTTTCTCGAATGAATCGGTCAAGAGGAACATCGCCGAGAAAATCTGCGCCATATTGCTGCGCCATACTTTTACCACCACCCTGGCCAAAGATAGGCTCCTCATGCCCGCAGTGAGAACAAATATAGGTGCTCATATTTTCTACCACACCGAGTACCGGAATATCGACCTTCTCAAACATCTTGTAAGCCTTACGCGCATCAAGCAGGGCAATATCTTGAGGCGTAGTTACAATCACCGAACCAGAAACCGGTACTTTCTGCGCTAGCGTTAATTGTGTGTCGCCCGTTCCCGGCGGCATATCCACAATCAGGTAATCCAGATCATCCCATTGGGTGTCGTTTAACAGTTGTTCCAGTGCCTGCGTCACCATCGGGCCTCGCCAAATCATTGGCGATTCCTCATCCACTAAAAAGCCTATGGACATTGCCTGAATATGATAACTGTTCATCGGCTCCAACGTCTTGCCATCTTTGGATTGTGGTTGACCACTTATGCCCAGCATTCGCGGTTGGCTTGGCCCATAAATATCCGCATCAAGGATACCGACTCGGGCACCTTCTGCTGATAACGCCAATGCCAGATTGACGGATAACGTGGATTTGCCAACACCGCCTTTACCCGATGCGATGGCAATAATATTTTTCACCCCCTTCATCGGTTTCACTCCTTCCTGCACTTCGTGAGAGACGGTATTGGAGGACACCGTAACCGTCGCTTCTGGCACTGCACTTTCAACTATTCCGATCAATACTGCTTCCCAGCTTTTTGCCGGATACCCCAATACGATGTCGATGTTGATTTTGTCTTCTGCGACACTGATTTCCCTTACCGATTTACCCGACACCAAATCTTGACCGGTATGGGGGTCGATAACGGCACTCAAAATTTTTTCAACAGCATCTCGATTCAAATTTTTCAAGAGTGATAACCGAATCTGGTGTTTAGGGGTTGAAAGAAAGCAGCGTATCTGGTTGATTGGAAGTTATCAAACAATCAAACAACCAAAGAGGTACGTCACCATGAGCAAGAATAACATTATTGAACTGTCAAGTCGAGAAATGTCCGGGTTCAGTACCTGTGAGACAAATCAGGCCAGCTTCGGTATGATTTGATACGCAGGCTTTTGATCTGCATCGGGTAGTCTCCTGTATGGATTTAACAACTCACAGGCTACCCGATTTTTACACTTTAAAAAGTCTCACTTCTATCTGAGCCCAGACAATAACTCTGAAAACCTGTGCCACTGGTCACCAAAACACGTTGCAAATCTTGCCCCTCCCGCTCAATTCGTCGTATAGACGCAAATGCCTTGCAAGCACATCGTCAATATCAAATAGTCTCGCCTGTGCTCGCTTTTTTTTCTAACAAAATATCGGCTAGTTTCTCAGCGATCTTCGCGTAATCATGGTTTTTCAAGGCGTATTCACGACCACTTTCTTCCATTTTACGGCGCGCCTCTGCTGATAAATCTTTGAGTTCTAAAATGGCATTTACAATTGCCACAGGATTTTCAGGTGGAATACAAATACCTGCCTTAGCATCAGAAACTGGTAAATATTTTCCAGAATCAATCGCATACACAATAGGCTTGGCTGAATATAGATATTCAAATAACTTATTAGATGCAATGCCAAATTGGTACAATTTTGCATCTTTCACCCCCACATATAGCACATCCATTTCTGCAAGCAAAGCTGGTATTTTAGTTTTCTTAACAGAATCGATAAATATCACATTTGACAAGGTACTGGATTTTTTTATTAAACGCGCTTTCTCTTTGCCATTACCCACCACAATAAAAACAATATCAGTTTGATTTTTTAATAACTTTGCCGCATCAAGCAAACTATCCATGGCATTTGCCACACCGAGTGTTCCTGTGTAGCCGATAATAAATTTATTTTTTGGTATTCGCATTAGCACAGTTTCTGGTAATGGCTCCAACCTAGAAACCTCTGTCCGGTCAAAACCATTAGGTATCCAGTTAAATTTACTAGCGTCCATCCCACGCATCACCATATGATCAACTGCATAAGGCAAATTAGATAACACAACATCAGCATCTTGATAGGCTTTATCCTCAATCCACTGCATCAGTTTTATCAGAGGATGTCTTGGCGAATAACCACCCAAATTAATTAAACTTAGAGGCCAAATGTCACGCACTTCAAATACTAGTTTTTTCTTAAATTTTTTAGCCAATCTTTGCGCCCCTAAAAAACTAACAAGAGAAGGGGAAGATACTAAAATAGCATCAGGTTTATCTTGAATAATTTTTGGAAGGTTTAGCAATTTCCATGAGAATATAAACCAATTTAGCACCCGTTTTTTGTCGTGTGCATCAGAATATTTTGGCATCTTAATCCAAATAAACTGAAATCCATCTACTGATTCAATCTTAAAACTTCCTTCTAAACGTGGAGGTTGATACAACAAATGGGTATAGCTGGCAGCAATGAGATAAATATTGCACCCTTGCTTGGCCAATTCTTTGGCTAAATAATAATGTCGTCCGCCCATACCTGTTTCAGGTGTTGAAGCATACTGGTTAATCAACCAATAAGTTTTCATTTGTTTAGACATTGAACAACTCTGATACGATATGCTTGCTAGCTACACCGTCGCCATAAAGAGCAACGTCCAGTTTATCAATGTCTGACGACTTTAGATTATGATAGGCGTGTAAAATTTTATTCTTATCCGCACCAACAATCGTATTAAAACCATTTTCCACTAATTCAACCCATTCTGTTTCATCGCGCAGGGTAATACACGGCTTTACGAAGAAAAAAGCCTCTTTTTGCAAGCCACCACTATCGGTCATCACTAATGAACAGTTATCAATTAGCCATACCATATTCAAATAGCCAACAGGGTCAATAATTGTTATATTGCTTGTATTGTAATTGCCTTGTTGCAAAATTTTTTTAGTGCGCGGATGTAACGGTAATACTATTTGTTTTTCTTGAGCGATTGCATTCAACGCAGATACAATACTGCTTAACCTGTTAGCGTTATCTGTATTCTCAGCGCGGTGGATCGTACATAAAACAAAATCATCTGCAACATTTAGATTTGGCAGTTTCTGCGAAAAACCTTTATAAAACATCGCACCATCGTACATGACATCACCAGATAAAACCACTTCAACTCCAGTTTTCCAAACATCAATACCCTCATTAGTAAGATTGTTAACCGCTAGTTGTGTAGGGCAAAAAAGTAACGAGCTAATCCTATCAGTAAGAATTCGATTGATCTCTTCTGGCATTTGCATGTTAAAACTACGCAAACCTGCCTCTACATGGGCAATTTTAATATGTAGCTTGGAGGCGGCAAGTGCACCTGCCAGCGTAGAGTTTGTATCGCCATACACCATTACCCAATCAGGTTTTTCGTGTAGCAATATTTGTTCTATTTTCTCAATCATCTGTCCGGTCATTGCACCATGTGTTTTTCCACCGACTCCCAAAGAATAATCAGGTTTAGGAATTTGCATTTCCCTAAAAAACACATCGCTCATGTTGGTATCGTAGTGTTGGTCAGTATGGATTATTACTTCAGTAATATCCGCACCGTTTTTCAGTTGGAGATTAATTTCACGGCTGACAGAACTTGCTTTGATAAATTGAGGACGTGCACCTAAAATTGTAACGATTTTCATAATTGATCTTGATTCTTCGGTGAAGCAGTGTCACACCTACAGGTTGAGCTGGTCATATATATTTTTAGAGACCTTTGCACGAAAGCCATTTCACCTGCATGTTGCGTCGCCTAAAAGCGCCTACTGTTGGTAAAATCGTACTCAATCGGTCATTTATAAGCATAAACTCCCTCATTCCGTGCGTTTTTGCCTGGCCTGAAAGCGAAATCATCTTCCGTGCAAAGGTCTCTTAGTATATTTTTTAGTCTTTATTCAGTAAACAGGTACACTATCAATTTCTTCGTAGTTATAGCTGTTTTTTGTTTCAGGAAATTTTGCTAAATGATTCGAATCAGATGTAATCAATACAGACTTATTCCCCAGCTTAATAAACTCTTCAGCTAAAAAATATAATCTAGCAGGTGTTCCGTATTTTGGAGGGCTTGCGTATTTTGATATACACCAAATATTTATCTAATCAACTTGATAAAGCTTTGGAATAGAATTTACTGTGTTAATAACTTCTTCAAAGTTCATGCCCAACGTATCAAGATACCAGCGAATATTTTGGTATCTTGGTCTATTTTCCTCTTTTACTAATTCTAATGCTTTTTGACGTATCATATCCCCTTCACGAATTTGATTGCTTCTAAATGTATCATGCTCGGTAAAACCCGCAACCGTATAATAAACATAGTTATAAAAACCTGCTGTACCATCACCGATTCGCCAAGTGGTGCTGGTATCTATTGCCCGCTCCCAATCATAAGTATCAAGCGTGTCATTAATTATTTTTTCATCCCAACGCCAATAATCAAAAATATGGTGGTAATCTTTCTTCTCAGTAAAACTACGGTAATACTCCCCCGAAAGCGTATCCCAAAGAGAACTATTAAAGTAGCCTCGGCTCTTGCACATAGCCTTAAATCTATGCCGATGGTATCTTAACTGTTTAATGATGCCATGTGTATAAACCTTTTCTTATTCGAAATCAGGCTTAATCCCCAGAAAGCCCGTTTTAAAGTGAGTTACTTCAAGTGGATTCACACCCCACAGGTTTAGTCTAATACCCGTTTGTTTCTTAATAGTCTCTACATGTCTAAAGAAGTGTTTGTCGCCTGCTGTGAGCAACGCCATCATACCCAAGTGAGGGGATTTTAGCCATGCTTTTAAGTTTATCGTAATATTCCTTCTTTTTTGAGAGATATTGGCGGCAACTATTATATTTTCAACGCCTAGATTCCCGCACATTTGGCTAATATTACGGCGACCAAGATCGGTAACCATACCCCAATCATAGGTATAGGTTACCGGCTTCATTTCAAGTTCCTTTATAATCAAATGCAAGCCGTAACAGCTATCCCGTCCTCCAGAAAATGGCACAATACAATCCTCTCCATTTTTGCGACGATATGTCTCAACAAGTTTAAATAAATCTTCTTTCGGCTTGGGATTGTTTCTCGGTTTATAGTCATGGCAATAATTACATACACCATCTGAGTCAAAGTTTATATAAGGCATCGTCTCAGGCAACACACATCGTGTACAACGTTTTAAGTCCGGCATTGGGTATTCTAGCAATTTCTCTTGTGCCTTATTGACACTAAATCCAGGTATCAAATTTTCAGTTCTGCTCGACTCGTCATGAATATTAAAAGTCTTATCTGAAAAAGGTATATCTATAAAAAATGCGTTTTCCCGAATTTGCTGTATCTCTATACAACCAATCTGCTCCAAAGGGTATTTTTCTGAGGCAAAATATAAATCTTGATTATTTTCCCCTACATACAAGCTACCATTATTAGAAAAAAGCACCAGCTTCCCTAACTTTGGGATAACTAATGCACAAGCGACCACACCTCTGCAATGAGAGAGTATTGCTTGATGCAAACATAAAAGATCACCGCCTTCATTTAAGTGCCTGCTTGCAATGGCAACAATAACCTCTGAATCAATCTTTAGTCTTTTTTTGACCCTATCTTGTTCCAAATCTCTTTTTCATTAACAATAATGCCATTATGAACAGCTAAAACATCACCCCTTATTACAGGTTGATTATCAGTTAGTCCATTTGTTATCAGTCGGCTATGACCTAAAACTATTTTGGATTTAAACGGTTTGACTTTTTTTAGAAGCTTCTCGATTTTGTAATCCGCACGATTAATTCTGTAAGTAGAACCTTCGTCAAAAATCAATCCGCTTGAATCCATACCTCTTTGCTGGGAATGTCTCACTAGTTTACTTAAACTATCTCGATTGACCGCCTTCACCGAAATTTGTCCAAAAATACCGCACATATTTATTTTTCCTTTAATAGGTTTCTATACAAACCAATTAATTTTTGTTCTTGTGCTGTCCAACTCAACTCATATAAATTTTCAACAGAAACCATGGGCAACTCATCCATTGCTTCAAATTCTTGAATGGCATTGAAAATACTATCAACATCTAGGTTACAACATTTTCCAAGACCATACTTTTTAACCGTCTTAGAAATATCTGGAAAGTTAGATGCTAATACTGGCAGGCTGGCAAAACAATACTCAAATAATTTATTAGGCAAACAATAATAATCACTCAATGAGACATTTTGAATTAAGCACAAGCCAATATCAGCACTCCGTGTTATTGATACAACCTGATCATGAGGCACAGCATCATGATCATAAATATTAGGGTGGCGTTTCGCCAATTTTTTCAATCTATCACTCCATCCGCCATGCCCTAAAAAAATCAAACTTGCTTTTAAATTTGTGCCTTTAAACGCCTTTATGATTAAGTCTATACCCCTACCTTTGCCTAGCCCTCCTACATATAAAAATATTTTTGAATCTGTTGCAATAGCAAACTTATCCCGGAAATAGTTTGAATGGTTAAACACTTTATCATCTTTAATAACAGGAGAATTTAATATAATAGTAGTTTCTTTCTCACCAACATTAAGTTGGTACCATTTGTCAATTGAGGGGCTGACCACAATTAGTCTATCAACAAACCCCCATAATGTTTTCTCAACTAACAATGTTAGTTTACTCAACGTTTTTGATAAACCGTTCTTATTTGATTCTAACTCATGCGCATCATAAACTAATTTCGCTCCTGTAAATAATTTAACAATTGCGCCTAATGGTAGTACTAAGATATCGTGACAATGCACAACATTGGGCTTAAATCTAACGGCTCTAAATACTAGTTTAATTGTCAACTCGATCAATGAGAAAAAATGCTTAATGCCTCGAAAAAAAAAAGTTAGTTGTTTACTAAATAACTTAATGGTTGAAATGGTCAATACTGTGTCTGTTGATTTAACGTTCTCATTACCAAGAACACCAATCCCTGCAACATCATAACCTGCAACAGATAGTGACTCCATTTCTTTCAAAATGCGAGAGTCATAATTTATATCTGTGTGTGATATATGTAATACTTTGCTCATAACGACTCCTTGTGATTTGTTTTTACATTCCAATTCATATTACAGTCATTTTTTCATAGATATATTGATACTTGCACCACTTCCTTGTATTAAAACTACTATTATGCCAAAGCAATACAAGGCCACTATTGTATTTTTTGGCTTGGCTGATTAGTTTGTTTATTCTGCGTTCCATTTCTTTCGGTTCAATAGATTGACGGGCTAAAAAACTACCTTCCATTACAATTAATGGTCTTTCTTTTAAACCCAAGTGCCGCCTTGTTAAAATATTAAACACACTAAACTCATCACCTGTTCCACATCTAAACCCTTCCTTATCTGAGTATCCACAGGTACTATCCACTTGCATTCCGTTGTCTTCCCATATTTGCCAAGTGGTCGGCACTTCAAAGCGTAAATAATGCTCTCTACCTTCGGTTGTTTTTTGCCCCACTGTCTTTTCTAATAATTCTTTTTCTTGTTTGAATTGCTGACTATCGTCATAAGCGTTATACGATGGATGAAAACCAATAATGTGCCCTCTTGCCTTGATTTTTTCTATCAACGACAAACACTTTGGCTCATCAATTCTATAATGATTATCAAATTCTGTTACGCCACCACTCATAAAATAAAATCGGCTTTGAGCCCCGACAGACTCACTTTTCTCTATAAGCCAATCGAAGGTATCAAATGGATCTTTAATCTTACCTTGCTTGATATTTTTATATTCGATCATCCTAGATACAGCTAAACTGATATTTCTTCTTTTTAATAAATCCCCTGCTACAACTCTAAATACATGCCCCCAACCTTTCCACATATATAAGTTATCAACATCATGTGTCAGGAATAGCTGCGGATTTTGTATTTTAAATTTCAGGTTATCGTCTAAAAATAAAAACATATTTTTAAGCATTTCAACATACTCATTCACCACAGGGCGATCTAAAAAATTATGCTTAAATGCGATGCTTTCAGTGGCAGGAAAACGGTTATGATTATCACGATTTTTATTGACATACTCTTCCCAACGAGTGAGCATAAAAAAAATGGATGCAAATATATCAATACCGCAAAATATACTGTTTTCTTGAATTTCTAATTCTGAATCACCAAAAATTACCGGGATATCATCTTCCGCGGTGAATTGATTTTTAATAAATTGTACTTTCTTAGGAATATTGTCAAACTCTAGATAATCTAGTTTATTAGGGAATTGACTAAAAAAACTATCTTTGAAAATAAGCCTACTGTCATTCTCTAAAACTATTTCATAATTTTCTGAGCCAAGCTCTAATGCACATTCAATACCCAAAAGCTCATTGAAAATAATATCAATAATATATTTTCGTTCGGTTTGATTATTGTTTGGAATTGAAATTTTTATCATTTTTAAACAATGAACTTAAGGCCTTAACTTAAAACCCTAAATTCTAATACATCATTTTATGATCCAGATAATATTTAAATTCTAAAAGATTATTTGGAAGGGTCTATCAGAAGAAACGCCATATGCTATTCTGAAAGCCCTTTAAACCTAACAAATGGCTTTTTATAAAACTCTAAATTACGACTATCTGCCAATTTAATCAAATCAAAGAAATCTTGCTCATCATAAAAAGTTAGGGGCTGTCCTAGATAACTAGTTTAAATGAACTCCAACCCATTGTTTTAATTGAAATAATTGAGATATTGGGTCGCTGTTGTTAAAACGCCACTCGCACTCCTTCAAAAACAGCCCAAAATGCGCCTTGGGAACACCGTTGAATTTGTGCATATGACGCTTCGCCTGACTCCAAAAGTTCTCAATGCCGTTGATGTGATTCCCCTGCTCCGCGAAGCGTTGGGAATGGTTGATGCGGTGGTGCTTGAAATCGCTCACGTCCAGCACATTATAACCGCTCCAACAGTCGGAATAAACGATGCTGTCCGGAACCACTTTACGCTCAATAATTGGCATCAAGGTTGCTGAACAGGCATCCGGGATAATCTTGGTGTAAACCCTCCCGCCCCGTTTGAGTAAGCCAAACACCGGGATTTTCCCCGCCGCTCCCCGACCTCGTTTGCCTTTGCGACCACCGCCAAAATAACTTTCATCGACTTCAATCTCCCCGTCAAAAACCTCATGGCTTTCTTGTTCAAGCTCATATGCGATAATCTCGCGCAACCGGTGATAAAAATACGCCGATGTGGACTTGTTGATCCCAACCAGCAATGCTGCCGTGCGGGCGGTTGAACCCGACACAAAATGCTCAATAAGACGACCTTGTTTATAACGGCTTAAACGACTCTTTCTCATTGATCCCATGATAGCACTCTTTCAGTGTTATCTAGGACAGCCCCAAATTTTTATCACTCCATTTGTGAATGCACAATAAGAAACTGTAAATGCCCTAAGAACATCAACAACTATGTTTACATCGCTAAATCCTAAATTTTTTACGCCTCTGACTATATTAACTTTCATTGTAAAAATTTTTACCTTTTGGCAAAATTTCTTTTCTTCTAAAAACAAGTGTGTGCATAGTGGCAATAATATTTAGGACATTAGGTCCCAAATCTCTAAAACAGAACTCAGTTTTGACATTAGACTGAAATATTTGAAATAGTTTTATTATTCTCTTAAACCTATTTCCTTTGTCTTGGTAGATTGTATAAATTTCTAATGGGAACAAAATTTTATATATCAACCCTATTTCATATTTCTTATGTATATTTATCTGGTTCATAGCAACCTCACAAGCTTTTAAAGAAAAATCAACACCTGCATGAATAGAAGCCCCCAATGTCCCCCATAATTTTGGATTAATTTCTAACAACTTGTATTCTCCAGTTCTGCTATCTTTTTTTACCTCAACTTGGCAAGGTCCATGCCATTTAAGGGAATGCAATATTTGAGAACAATACTTCATCAATACATCGTCTTTAATAGTGATAACGATAGCACCCACGCCACCGCTTAATGGATAAGTCGTTTCTCTTATTTGTAATAAAGAAGCAACTACATCTCCATGATTGCAAACGAAACATCCGTCATATATTTTTCCAGGAATATATTCTTGAATCATTGGTCTCGAATAATCTGATATATCAGTATTAGATGACTCCTGCCCAGATATTTCTTTGTATGCCTCTTTTAACTCAACGCTATTACTGGCATATCTTACACCTTTAGCAATGCCACACCCTTTTCTAGCTTTAACGACAACAGGATAATTAATTTTTTGATTGGCAAGATTGTCAACCTTATATATTTTTGGCACTACAAAAGAGTTGTTATCTAAAAATAAATTTAATGCCTCTTTATTATGAACTCTTTGCATTAAATCAAAATCTGCAACCGATGTATTCGTGTATCTCAAAACTTTATCTTTAATTGTAGATATCGCAACCGTGGTTTCGAATCCGAAAGGCAAAATTACGTTATATTCGGAGTCTTTTAACAACTTAATTAAATCATGTTCAAAATCTTTACTGGTGGCTAAAGATATGTGAAAAACACCTTTCAAATCTCTTGGATAAAGAAAACCACCTACTTTTCTTACCATTCTCTTTTTTCTAGAAGTCGGAATTGCAATATAGACTTGATGTCCTGCTTTCCCAAGTGATCTAATTGCACTAACCACTTGTATTCCGATAGAGTTAACTATTAATATTTTCATTGTACTTTTTATAGCTATCTATTTTTTTCAATAATTTTGCACTGTGACAAAAATATTTCATTGGATTAGGATGTTTCATTACGCCAAAAATTAAATAGTTTCTAATGTATAGAAAATAGCGCTTAACTTTTTCAATTTATTAATAATTTTATAGCCCTGTTCATTTATTGTATTATCCACAAAGGGTTCTGAATAATTACCATAACCCACCTCCCCAAAATGGTGTGGTTCAGTTATTTTATTTTTCCTTATTGGTAAGCGCAAAGTTTTTTTGTTGCATTTGGGTAATTTACATGAAAATTCGAATGGCACTCTTTCATTTAGCGGCACACTCATGAATATATATTTACAACTTCTCTTTAATTTTTTCAATGTTGTTTTAAACTCATTAAAAGGAATGTGCTCAAAAACTTCAAAAGCCAGAATATGACTGGCATTTATTGTACTCCAATCATATGCCACAATATTACCAACTATATCTGGATTTTTATCCTCGTCAATATCAAACGTGGTAACTTCGAAGCCTTTTGATCTTAAATAATTGGCTGTAAAACCTGACCCTACCCCAATCTCTAAAACTTTATCTTTAGGTTTTAAATACTCCTGCATTATTTTTTGCTGTTGCCAATAAAGTCTCCAATGATCTTCCGTCTCAATCTCTTTAATCCAATTAGATGAATATTTATATTCTATTCCATTCATTTTTTCTATTTTTGAAACTTCTGTTTTCATAAATTTATCCTTTTGTTAAATACGAATTTATAATATATAAGAGACATACATAATATATACCTACAATAACAGAAATTGCGTGTATTGCTATCATAAAATTTACACCAATCCAATAGCATACATACAATATAACAACTTGCAATACCAATAATCCAAATTGCCAATACATTCCCAGTTTATTTTTCAAATACACTTGATTCATAGTTGAAAGGGGTGAAATTATAAATTGTGCCAAATAAAGCGGTATCAAAACTTGTGCATAAACACCAGCAATACGCCATGATTCACCAAATACAAAAGCAAATAAGTCTTCCACTATAAAAAACAATACAGTAAAAATTGGTAGCCCTATAACAAATAATTTTTTTAGTGTTTGATTAAAAGTTTTTTTAGCAAAACCTGTTTCTTGTTTTTCTTTCGCTGCTTCTTGAAAAAAAACCTGCCCAATAGGAGCACTAATGAAGGCTGACGGTACGGATAACATTCTTTTTGTTAATGAATAAAACCCCAGAGTAGTAATAGAATACAAAGAAGAAACCAAAATATTGGTCAAATGAATAGACATTACATTTGCTAATCCTGCCCATAGACTAAATTTTGGAAAATATTTATATTTTTTAGCCAATTTGATTATTTTTGTTTTTGATATATGAGTAAGCAACATTTTGTCTTTAATAATGTTTCTTAATAGTTTTAAGTTACCAATAAATTGCGATAATACTTGACCACTAATTAAGCCCACAACACCAGCTTTTACAAAGCCTACAGAAACTTGTGTGATTGACAACGCTATTGATCTTAAAATAGTAGCATTAGCCATATCTCTATAATATTTTTTTCTATTATTAAAATAATTGAGTATATTAAAAGTGCCAATTAAAAATACTGAAACAGGGGTTAAATACAGCCAAGGCGCAATTTCTTGGTTGCCCAATAACTGTACTAAATAATCATTAAAAATAATAACTAAAAGCAATAATGATAATGACAAGATGCAAGTAATGACAAATCCTAACGCAAAAATATTAATCGCATCTTCATCATTATTAGGTAGCATAATTGCTAACTCATAACGACCATTAGCAACCGAACCAACAATTGAAATAATGGCAACAAATAAAGCAAACAGACCAAAATCCTCAGGGGTGTAAAGCCGAGTTAAAATTGGACTAATGGCAACCGGTATCGCTTGGGCAATGGTTGTGCCTGTCATTAGAGTTAAAACATTACGACCAAATTCTGATTTTGGCTTAAGGCTATCAATCATAATTTAAAAGAAAGTGGTTACGGGAATCAAATTCTAAAGATGGAATCGAGATAACAGCCATTGATTAGGTCAGCGCTTGAATCCGGCTCAAACACCAGATTTGACAATAACCCATCTTTTTTCATATCCTTTCTCATATATGTTGTTTATACCTCTATTACGTTACTTGATAGAACCCTTTATGTGAGACCTTGGCACGAAAGCCATTTTACCTCTATGCTGCGTCGCCTAAAAGCGCCTACTGTTGGTAAAATCGTACTCAATCGGTCATTTATAAGCATAAACTCCCTCATTCCGTGCGTTTTTGCCTTGCCTGAAAGCGAAATCATCTTCCGTGCAAAGTTCTCTATGTATAAAAGTGCCGTACTTAGGGCAAGCACCTGACATTTATATTTGCCCACTTAAAGAATGGTTCAAACTATAATATGGATACTTGTATTGTATCCGAATCAGTGCCATAAATAATTTTGGGGCTGTCCTAGATAACACTGAAAGAGTGCTATCATGGGATCGATGAGAAAGAGTCGTTTAAGCCGTTATAAACAAGGTCGTCTTATCGAGCATTTTGTGTCGGGTTCAACCGCCCGCACGGCAGCGTTGCTGGTTGGGATCAACAAGTCCACATCGGCGTATTTTTATCACCGGTTGCGCGAGATTATCGCATATGAGCTTGAACAAGAAAGCCATGAGGTTTTTGACGGGGAGATTGGAGTCGATGAAAGTTATTTTGGCGGTGGTCGCAAAGGCAAACGAGGTCGGGGAGCGGCGGGGAAAATCCCGGTGTTTGGCTTACTCAAACGGGGCGGGAGGGTTTACACCAAGATTATCCCGGATGCCTGTTCAGCAACCTTGATGCCAATTATTGAGCGTAAAGTGGTTCCGGACAGCATCGTTTATTCCGACTGTTGGAGCGGTTATAATGTGCTGGACGTGAGCGATTTCAAGCACCACCGCATCAACCATTCCCAACGCTTCGCGGAGCAGGGGAATCACATCAACGGCATTGAGAACTTTTGGAGTCAGGCGAAGCGTCATATGCACAAATTCAACGGTGTTCCCAAGGCGCATTTTGGGCTGTTTTTGAAGGAGTGCGAGTGGCGTTTTAACAACAGCGACCCAATATCTTAATTATTTCAATTAAAACAATGGGTTGGAGTTCATTTAAACTAGTTATCTAGGACAGCCCCTATTTTTTATCTCATCAAGCTTTATTTGTTTTTGAGTCTTATTGATTATTCCGCTTATTCCACACACTATACTTATCCTTAATTATTCTATACATTTGTGCTCTTTTTCCTTGTTCAACCAAGATAAATACAAGCGTAATAAAAATTGTTATAACAAAAAATAATTTGATAAAGATCATCAACAAAGTAATATCATCTAAAATATAATTTAAAAAATAACCAGTAACCAAAACAAAAATCAAACTTATTAATAATTTTTTTATTTGATAAGGTATTTGATAATATTTAACTGATAACTTAACATACAATAAGAAAACGATGAACACTGTTATAAATGTAGCGTATGCAGCACCATATAAATCAAAGTGCGGTATTAATGCATAATTTAATGTCGTATTTAATATCGCACTAGTGGTTGTAATTATTGCTATTATCTTTGTTTTTTTTGCTATTGCTAATCCTGGTGAAAATATATACATTTTACTAAAAAAACTTGTTAAAACTAAAATAGGTATTAGGTTTGAGGCGGAATAAAAGGCTTTAGTAGTAAGAAACATAACCAATTCTTTTGAGAAAACAATACTCCCAGCCACCACAACTAAAGCAAAGATAGAAAATATAGAAAATATATTGGCGATATCAATAGATGTTCTCTTTTCCTTATAGTGTTTATACACCAGCGGCATTAATGCGCTTTCAAAGCCAATCATAACAATAGTCGTAACAGAGGCAAATCGAAATGCTAATCCATATATACCTAACGCTTCCAGCCCTAATAGGTCTTTTATGGCGATTCTATCTATATACAAAGCAATAAACACAGAAATTCCAGACAAAACCAAAGGTGCTGAAAAAGAAATCATTTCTTTAAATTTATGATAGTGGAATATTAAGCCATAACTTTCTTTCGCCATATAGATGCTTAATAGTGATGCCACAATATTGGCGATAATTTGTCCTATAAATATACTCTCAATTTTTAAGCTCGCAACAACCAATAAATAAGTTGTTATAACTGCAAGAATAGCGACATTTACAACGCTCACAATAGCGAAATCTTTTGGCTGTATCTGCCATTTTAATTGATTTTGAAGAAAGTAAAATATTCCATTAGTTGCTATTGCACCGCTTGCAATAATAAACAATACAGAAAAGTTTGGGTCATCTAAAAAGAGCTTTGAAAACTCAGTTGAAAATATATAACTAACAATAAAATATAAACTATATATAAATAATGAAAATAAAAAGGCGGTTGATGCATATTCTTTTTTATGGGAATCAGTAGCATCTTGATAAAATCTTGCTACGGCTTGTGTGATTTCTAATGCAATAGTAAGATTAATGATAGATGCTAGAATTGTAAAGTAATCAATCGTTCCATATTCAGTAGGTGTTAAGTATCGAGTATAAATAGGAACTAAAAATATATATATCCCACGAGTTAAAACTATAGATATGGTATATACCATACTATTTTTAAAAAATGATTTTATCAATCTATTACACCATTTTTTTTTAGTGTTTTATAGAGAGAATCTTTTGCTGCTTCATAAGTATAATGTTTGTAAGCAAACTCATATCCATTATCAGCATAAAATTTTATTTTTTCCGGATTATCTAAAAGATGTTTTAAATTATCATATACCTGCCAATATTTTGTAATTAACCATGCATCTTTGCTGTCTTGTGGTAGCGTTTTTTCAATACCGTAATCTGCCGACATTAATACCGCGCAATAATTTGCCATTGCCTCAATACCGCATAATCCCGGCATAAAACTATAAAATTGATTTAACACGATATGCGTTGTTTTTAGATGTTCCAGAACAACTTTATTTGACATATTTTGTATTTCTACATATTCAAACTCGTACCCTTCTATTTGTAACTTTTTAATAGCTGCTTTAACTAAAGGGGTTCCCTTTGCAATAGGATCGGATGGGGCATGGGTGATTTTAATTTTTTTAATATTTTCAAATTTACTATTATTTTTAGAAAAGTCATTTTTGTTATATATGTATGGCCATGCGAATTGTTGAGATTCTAAATAAGATATTTGATCAACGGGTGCATTAAATATCAAATCTGCATATTTATCTGCCGAGGATGCTAATTTTTGTTTTTTATTATCATAGATTATGCTCTCGGCATTTTCATGATAATTTGCAAATGTATCAATATTATGTTGATTGGCATAATCAGTCATTAATTTTAGCGACCTTATATCGTTGCCTACGAACAAGCATACAATTTTTTTATTTTTTGATTTTAAAAATTTAAACTCAAAGTCTCTATCAAATAAAAATCCAGTACTCCAAATATATAAAAAATGGGTTGATTTGTTTGCTAAAAATCCAAGCAATATAGGTCCATAAAATATACGAAGCATATGATTAATATAAATATTTTTTACATTAATTGAATAATTGTACTTTAAATCATAAAATTTATTTTTTCTAAATGAAATACTGGTAGATTGCTTTAATAACCGACCTATATAAAATATATTTTTCGCAATTTCATCAACTCCTATAACCCAATGTGTTTTAGTTGGTTGTTTATTGATTAAACTAAAAAGAAAATACGATAGATAAAGTAATGCCATTTGTAAGCACTTTAATAAATATTCTATTTTACTGCGCATTTATAACCTCCTAGAGTTATTGTCAAAAGTGGTGTTTGATCCTGATTCAAGCGGCGATCTAGTCAATAGTTGTTACTTCGATTCCATCTTTGAATTTGACTCCCGTCATCACCTTCGTCAGGTCATCAAACCCGCGTAAGCGTCTCCATTTTTTCTCTGCACACATACCCAACTCGAAGTGCCCATTGGGATAAACATCATCTGTAGCATACCCTCTCGACTGAAACAGCCCTTCGATTGCTTCGTCCGATGACGGATCGTGCCGAAGGTCGACTCAATCGGGTTGCTGGTGCGGATGCTTTGCCAATGTTTTGTCGGGAAATCGTAGATGGTCAGCAGTTCCTCCTGGTCTTTCTGCAAACAGCGTGTTGCCTTTGGGTACGCAAGCATCATAGATGGCAATAAACAAATCAAACGCCTTTTCCGTTTTTGTTTCTGCCTGCTAGATTGAATGTAGGGCACGCTTTGCCTTGGACTGGATTGATTTCGGCAGATAGTTCAGCACGTTCATTCACGCCAATAATCACCAAATAGCAGAGTTTGTCCTGTTCTAAACCATTTATTCTTTTAAAAACTTGTTTATTTTTATAATATCCTTAAAACCCAAATTAGTAATAGTGCCAAATTTCGTATATGATTCTATATCTTTTGAAATGCTACACCCTATACCTAAAAACACATTATCCCCAATATTCAACCCATCTCTAATAGTGCTATTGGGTCCTAACCAGCAGTTCTTACCAATTTTGACACCGCCACTTATTTCAACACATGCTGTAATCAACGTGTTTTGACCTATAACGCAATTATGCGCAATAAACACTTGGTCATCAATTTTGACACCATCTTCAACAATTGTTGCTCCAAGCGCTCCTTTAGCGATTATTGTTTTAGTTCCGACTTCAACATTATTACCAATCTTAACAGTTCCAATATGAGGAAACCTCAATGGCACATTATTTTCATCTCTAGCAAAACCAAACCCATCTTCGCCTATAATAGCACCAGATTTTATATAACAGTTTTTGCCAATTTTTGTGTTTTCTTCTATAACAACATGATTATTAATAGTTGTGCCATCCCCAACAGAAACATTATCTTTTATAACTCCATATTCTCCAATAGATACGTTTTTTCCTATTAAGCAATTTTTGCCGATTATTGCAGTTTTTGCTATTTTTGTGGTTTCTGATTTTTTGAAAAATTCATTTGCAATTTTTATAAAATCCAATCTTGGATTTAAGCTAAAAATAAAAGCACACTTTGCGTTTTTTATAACTTCAAAACCTTCCGGAGCTATAACTAGAGCTCGTTTTGATTGATCAATTTTACATTTCTTTTTACTTACAAAACTTAGACCACCATCATTCAAATAAAAAACACTGCACACTGCATCAATTTCTGTATCTTTGCCAATAAAATGTTTTCCGATAAAATTGGCTATTGTTGAAACTGTTTTTCTATTTGACATTTTTTCTGCCATGTGTACGTAGAGTATCTTTATACAAATTTAATGTCATTTCAGCTCTACCTTCAACGCATCTCTTCACCCTATCAAAGGGTTTCATAGCTGTTTGTTGCCACCACCCTGGGTGAGTCAAAATTTGCAATTTATCTACTTTTGCATTCCTAAGCACATGTTCTAAACGGTCATACCTCCAATAACCATTACTATCACTACAATAATAAAACTCTTCTTTAAATAATTTCGCATAGGCATTAATCATATTTGCTAATTTATAATCATCAAATCTTAATATTTCTGCCGTTGGATTATGAAATGAAAATACTCGAATATTGATTTTAAAGAGTTGCTCTAACAATTTTTTTTCAAAAGACAGATAATATTCCAGGTCTGATTTACTAAAAATTTCATAGGCTGTTGGATCAAAATGCAAAGCTATGGAATGCCCCAGAGAGATAATTTGTTGCATTTTTTCTTTTATTCCTTTTTCAAATATATTATAAAACTCACTATTTAATTGAAAGAAATATGTTGCTTTAACACCATATTTTTGTTCAATTATAGAGAGTTGCAGAGCCCTATGAACAGAAAAGTCAACATCATGACGCCATAATAATGTTTTATGTGTATTTATGTCATCCACATAATGTTTGAAGTTATAATTTTGTTTTGCTATAGCTATTAATTTTCTATAGTTCTGTTCAGTAAAGTCTTCAATACAATATTCCACTACAATAATCCCTTCCTAAATATAGGTAACACATAAAGAGTGTGATCTAAGACTGCCCCATTTTAACTATTATTAATTTTAAAAAGCTATAATCACTATCTTGTTTTAATGATGCTGCAAAGTCAGCCAATGATGTATTATGTTTAGGTTCTTCAAACATAGGATATAACACTCTTGTAATTAAATAATACATAGATGAAAAGTCTTTAATTTTATAGTTCGGAAAATACTTATCTAATTGTTGATTCTCCAAGTATTTGCTATGCCAAACTTTTTCCAATTTTCCAACATCAAGTTTTTTTCTCAAATTATTAATATTCTTAAACCCATCCGCTGTACATTCTGAAAATAGACCCATCCCGTTTATCTTATTTGCAACTAATTCTAGTATTAAATTTTGTTCATATTCTTCCATAACAGCCATTATGGATCTTTGCGTTAAAATAACATCATATTGCTTATTGCCATCTTCTTGCAAAAAACTTATAAAATCATTTTCTATAAAACTAACACCTCTCAACCTTCTTTTATTTGCATTTTGAGTCGCTATTGCTGAAAAATCAACACCAGTGTAATCAATTTTTGTTTGAGGAAATTCATCCAATATTAATTTAGCTAAAAAACCGGTGCCCGATCCTAACTCTAAAATTGATATATTATTTTTGTTTTCTTCTGAAAGAAATAATCTGATTTCATCTTTAATTGCCTTACTTTCTAACTCAAATAAGTTTCTATCCTTTAATGCAGTGTCATCATGTTCCGAATATTGCTTATCCCATACATTTTTGATGCTCATTTTTTATGCTTTATTTTAAATTTATTAGTTTTTCTATTTTATTTAACCTTTCCTCTAAAGAACATATTCTTTTATTTTTAACTTTCATTTGCTGATACATGTCGTGGTATGGATTATATATCGTTTTATTAGGCAAATCTTCATACACAACACTCATTGGAGCAATGATACATTTATCCCCTATTGCTACACCCGGCATAATTACAGATGGACCACCTATAAAACAACCACTTCCAATAATCGTGGGTTTTCTAACAATTGATTTTTTTGAAACCGCATCATTGCTTCCCTTAATGTTTAATTTATAACTATCATGCGTCCATACCATAACATTTAAACCAATAGAAGTATGGCTCCCTATTGTTAATCCGCCAGATGCATCTAAAATAGCCCCCTCACCAATCCAACAAAACTCTCCCAATATAAAATTTTCTTGTGAAATTATTTTTGCATTTTCTCGCATTCTACAACCGTTTGGCAATCCTAAAAATTGCGCCCTTTCAACATCACTCATGGAATATGTTGCATTATATCTAAGTATTTGTTGGCGTATTTCCCAGGAGGTGTCTTTAGAAAAAAAATTATTCATGATGTTTCATTAATGCCATTGCTGTTTTATTTATCATTGTCACTAATGAAACACTTGGTATAAAGCCTAGTATTTCTTTAGCATCCTTTGTATCTAATAGGGTATGTTCTGGTTCTATTATGATATTATCATTCAATAGTTCATAGCTATATTCTTTATTTATTTCCATTGCACACAAATCTAAAATATTTTTTATAGAAATTGGCTCGCCTGAAGTTATATTAAATTGACCAAAGCGCATATTATCAAGTTTATTTGATATTTTTCACAATACATTCTTAACAACCTTTCTGCATTAACTTTAGAAAAACCATATAAATTTCTTGGGTTTGGAAAATTTTGTTCTTTTGCAAAAAACGAATCTTTTTGTTCTCCATAAATTGATATCGAAGAATCAAAAATTATTTTTTTGACTTTGTTTTTCTTACACGCTTTCAATACATTGTAAACTCCCAAAATATTTGCATTTAAATATTCATCAAGATATTTAACGTTCATTGAAGTGTTTGGATTCCCTAATAGAGCTGCTTTCAAAAAAACAACATCTATGTCTTTCAAAGAATTAATTAATAATTTTTTATCTAATATATTCCCGACAATAGAAATAACATCGTTGTTTGATTTGATTAAATCATATGAATAAATTGTATGTTTTGTATTTATACGTAAAAATTTTATTAAATTTTTCCCTACAAAACCACTACCACCAATAACCATGATATTCATGTTATTTTTTCACAGTTCCCAAAACAGTATTGTCTAAATCAAAAAAATAATCCGAACCAAAAAAATTAATTAATTTTTGATTGTTGTACTCTTTTTTCTCTAATAATTCTTCTTTATAAGTATAGGATATTTTTGAATTAGAGCGATAAACAGACTTTGCACACTCAACCATACTTGATAACTTAACTGATTTTGATAAATTATATACTCCATTGGGACCTTCTAGTGCTTTGCTAAATACCTTTGCTATTTCCTCAACATGAATCATATTCAAGATATTTGAAGGGTTATATAAATCAATTTCTTGATGAGATTTAATGCTGGTTAACATTTTTTTTAGAAATCTGTCTTTATCTATGTCTAAACCCAAAACATACGATATACGAAATGCAGAAAAATTTAATTTATAACAGTTGTAGAAAACATTTAACAAATCTTCACAAGCCCTTTTACCCAATCCATAATAATTAGAAGGCATACAATTTGTTTCTTCGGTTATGTTGTTAGAATATGTTTTTCCATATACATCTATGCTTGATGCAAAAATAATCTTTTTTATTTTTTGTTCTATTGCCAACTTTAATAAATTATTCATCATATAAATATTATTCAAACACGAATATTTAAAATTATCTATTTTTTTATTATATGGAATATATGCTGCAAGATGCATAATGTAATCAATTTCAAAATCTATTTTTATTTCATTTAATAAATCACATTCAAGATATACAACGTTATTAACAATATTTTTTATGTTATTCTTATCTCTACATAAACCATAAACCTTATATTTGTTTTTAAGATTTTCTAAAATTGGCCCTGCGAGTTTACTATTAATCCCTGTAATCAATATGCTATCCATAAATATTAATCCACTCCTCAAAATTCAACAAAGACCAAACAAACAATCTTCTGTTTTGGACTCCATTTAAATGCTCATTAATTAGTTTTTGTGTGGCTGTTTTATTCATATATTTATAGATTTGTGCATTTTGATTTAAGAGCTTTTCTTTAACAAATTCAATACTATCACCTTTGAACCAACTTTGATCTGGCGAACTAAATCCTTGCTTAATGGATTCATTTATATCTTGGGGGATATATTTATTCATTGTCTTTCTTAAAATAACTTTTCCATCACTAATTTTTTGTAGTTTCCCTATTTCATTTTCATCCATTTTTAAAACATTGCACAGATTGCCCAATTTAAACTTAGCGGGCACTTTTTGTGAAAAATCGACTATGTTATTATCAAGAAATGGCACCCGAGTCTCTAAACTATGTGCCATTGACAATTTATCCTCTACAACTAAAAGACCATGCAAAAAGGTTTTTGCTTCAAAATATAATGAGTGGTTTATATATTCCTCTGGTGTTTGTGAGATGTCCTTATTTTTAAATACATCGGAAAATATATCTTTAGTCCAAACATTTTTCACATCACTCATTATTGGGCTAAACACATTTCTAATTTCATTATTTGGAATCAATCTTTGCCAAAAATTATAATATTTATCAATATAGTCATCAAAAGTATTATTATTAACTACCCTATAATACCGCCAAGGATACCCAGCAAATAACTCATCCCCGCCCGCACCACTTAGAACGACTTTTACAAATTTTGAGGCTAGTTTAGCAGCATAATAATTAGGATAACTCTGTCCTACTCTAGGCTCTTCCAGATGATAAGAAAAATCGCCCATACATCTTTCCATATCACCAGACTTAAGCACCATTTCATAATGCTCGGTTTGAAACTTGTAAGACATATATTCTGCTTTAGCTCTTTCGTCAAAACTAAGCTCCATGCCACTGGCGCTGGTTAAATCAAATCCGACAGTAAAGGTTTGAAGATAATTGTTAGATTGTTGGAGATGCTTCGATGCAATCGCGGTAATTGATCCACTATCCATTCCACCACTTAGATAACTACCAATAGGCACGTCAGACACAAGCTGTCGTTCGACCACTTGCGTGAACAACCTGTCTAATTCCTCAACATATTCTCTTTCATCTTTTATGGAATCAGGTTCACTAAAATCAAAATCCCAATATTGCGTTTTTTCTATTTGTTTTGATATTAAATCAATTTCAAAATAATGCCCTGCCTCTAAAATTTGAATATTCTTATGTAATGTTTTATTAGTGAAAATGTTCTGAAATGTGAAATATTCCAATAAGGCTTCTTTATCCACTTCACTTTTATAGTCTTTATACTCTAAGATAGACTTTATTTCGCTTGCGAAGATGAGAGTGTTTTCATTGCTAATATGATAATAAGCAGGTTTAATCCCGCATCTATCACGAACTAAATAAAATTTCTTTTTAAAATTATCGTATAAAGAAAAAGCAAACATACCGTTAAATCGCTCAACGCATTTAATACCCCATTCAATATATGCATAGATGATTACTTCAGTATCTGTGCTACTTTTGAATCTATGTCCTAATTTTTCAAGCTCTGTTCGTAATGCTTTAAAATTATATATTTCCCCGTTATAAGCAATCCAAATGTTATTAGATAAATCACTCATTGGTTGATGTCCTGCATAAGACATATCTAAAATAGATAATCTTCTATGCCCCATATATAAATCATAATTATGATTGTGTAGTTCTCTTTGAACAGAGCTTGATTCTATTGCTGGCAATAAAGTGCCTACATTTTTATGTTGCATGTCAGTTAAGTTTTGATAAAAAGAAACACCATCTTGAGATTTTAAACCCGTATGAAAACACAGATAACCCGCATCGTCTGGTCCACGATGAGATATTTTATCTGCCATAGATTTAATATAATCTACACTTATAGAAGGTTTGTTTAAGGATAGAACTCCTGTTATTCCGCACATAATTTATCCTTTTTTATCATTTAATTTTTTAGGATAAAACTTGCTTAAAAAAGAATTTTTATCCATGTATTTATATGATTCTGAATATGATTTAATTTTGTTTTTATTATTTTTATCCAAAAAATAATATTTGTCATCATTATTAATCATTGGTACTTGCATTACTCTACGATACCAATCCCTGATGTTTACATTTAAATTTTCAGAAATAAAACCATAGTTATAGTTTTTTTAGTGAAATTGGAAATATCTAAATTAGTGTCTAATGATAAATGAATAATTTTATAATTATTTGTAATAACAGCTTGAGAAAATTCAAGTAAATTTAACACCCTCCCGCTGGAAGTAAAATAGGAATTATTATCGATATCATAGACAACCCATTTATTGTATTTATCTCTCCAAATTTCTATTAAAGTGTGTTCATTGTCATAGGTATTCCAATCATTCATGGTTAATGAAGCTACCAAGCGAGGCTTAATATTTAAGTTCGATAATAAACTAAACTTTGGGTCCAAAGTGAAACATTCCCACAAGTTAAAAACAATTTTGAATATAATGATTTATTAGACAATTCTAAATTTGATTTCTTATTATCCGAATTACCATGAGTAACAATTCAACTAATTGATGACAATAAACTGTCTAAATCATTTTTATATACTATTCTTTGAGCATTTACTTTGCCGGGCAAGAGAAATCTATATAACCCTTCGTTTTCCAATAAATAGCTATTACCAGAAAAATCATAAGTTCCTGTGCTAATTAGAGACCTTTGCACGAAAGCCATTTCACCTGCATACTGCGTTAAAATCGTACTCAATCGGTCATTTATAAGCATAAACTCCCTCATTCCGTGCGTTTTTGCCTTGCCTGAAAGCGAAATCATCTTCCGTGCAAAGGTCTCAATTATAAGTTTGTTTGGTATTTTATCTGCTGTTTTAAGCACAGAAGCTTTATTTATTACATTGCTGTTTAAATAAAAAAAATTGGCTTATTATTCTCTTGCGAATGATGTGCGCTCAGAGATTGAGCCGTTACCGTATCAAAATAATGCATAGTTTTATATTTAAGTTTACGAATCACATCGTATCTTTCTAAAACGACAAGATTTAGCTCAAGACTAAAAATCAAAAAACCAACAAATATCCGTACTTTATAAGACTTCATTGTTCGTTGTTATTTTGTTTGTGCGATATGTTTTAAAGCATACACAACATATTCATAGTCTTCTTTTGTCATCCTATTATGAAGAGGTATTGCCATTGTGTTCTCATCACAATTTTTAGCTGATGGAAAATCATTTGAATCGAAATTAAATCTTTGACGATACAGAGAAAGCATATGAACTGCATGCGTTCCAGGGCGAGTTGATATGCCTTTTTCTTGTAATTTTTCCATAATAGTATTGCGAGGGAATGGTGCGGTTTCCGGATTAACATAGGTTACAAAAGATTGCCAACCGTGCCTGCCTTCTTTTGGTTCTTGTGGCAACTCCAGCCAACAAATTTCTGATAATTGCTCTTTATACCAATTTGCCCATTTTGCACGCTCGTCAATAAATACATCTAGTTTTTCTAATTGCACCAAACCAATAGAGCCTTGTAAATCCGTCATTCTATAGTTAAAACCAAGCAAATTAAAATCTGGCAGTATATAAGGTTTAGGTCCATGGTGTCTTTGCTCTTCCGATATTGTGGCACCATGATTTCTCATTTGATCCATAATCGCAAATAATGACTCATCTTGGGTTGTTACCATACCACCTTCACCTGTCGTAATGGATTTCCTAGGGTGAAAAGAAAATGAAGCAACATCACCTAACGTGCCTGCATTCTTCCCTTTATAATTCGCACCAGCAGCGCAGGCTGCGTCTTCCAATATTTTAATATGTTTAGGAATCACTGCTTTAATTGCATCTATATCTGCACAAAGTCCAAACAAATGCACTGGAATAATTGCTTTGGTTTTATCCGTTAATTTATCTGCAATTTGTTCAGGGTCTATATTAAAAGTTTTGCTGGAAACATCTACAAAAACTGGTGTTGCGCCACAGTGTAAGACAACATTCGCTGTTGCCACCCAAGTAAAAGCCGGCACAATAACTTCATCTCCTGCACCAACACCCATGGCAACCAAAGCAAGATGTAATCCTGTTGTGCATGAAGTGACAGCTAATGCATATTCTGATTGATGACGCTGAGCAAATTTATTTTCAAATTTTGACACCTTGTTCCCTTGAGTTAACCATCCAGATAGTATTGATTCTTTAATTGCATGCCATTCATCTTCACCTGTCACTGGTAGTGCTATTTGAATTATTCGTTTAGTCATTATACTAATCCTACCTCTTTACGACGGCATGTCACTTCTGCTTTATGATCGGTTCTCCAATCAATTAATTTTTGCAATCCTTCTTTTAAGTCAATTGTAGCTGTAAAGTTAATTTCTCTACTTGCTTTCACTGGATCACCAACTCTATTTTTCACCAAAGTTGCTTGGTTGCTGGGCGCGTAATTAATTGGTTCATCACAACCAGTAATTTCAAGTATTGTTTCTGCTAATTTTTTAAGTGATGTTCTAACCCCCGTGCCAACATTATAGTTGCTGTCGGTTGCATTTGATTTCATTGCACAAACATTAGCCAAGGCACAATCTTCAACTGCCACAAAATCAAACGCTTCAGAACCGTCACCCATAATCGTTGGGCTTTCCCCACGGTCAATTGCGTCAAGCATTTTCATTATTACTGCAATATATGCACCATGATAATCTTGACGTGGACCGTAAACGTTCATATAACGCAAACCAACATAATCCAAGCCGTAACGATGATGAAATGACCTTAACAAAGCTTCTCCAGCAATTTTTGTCGCTCCATAAAAGTTTTTATTATTGTATGGGTGTTCTTCATCCATAGGCTCTCTAACAGCATCACCATATACTGAAGCGGATGATGACGATACCAATCTTTTAATCCCCTTAGCAACACAAGCCTCCATAACATTAAATGTACCTCGCACATTGACATCAAAAGCCGTTCTAGGATAATCATGACACTGCAAAAGCCAAAGTGCTGCAAAATGAAAAACACCATCAGCACCATCAAAAGAAGACTGTAAAATATCTGTCTGCATAATATCTCCGCCTATATCATAAATACTCACTCGTGAATCTTTAAGGGCATTTTGTAAGTTTTCTTCACTGCCACGAACAAAATTATCATAAATAACGATTTCCTTTACATCTTCTTTTAGCAACAAATCTGCTGTATGAGAACCAATTAAACCTGCACCACCAACTAATACAAGCTTTTTATTTTTTAAATCCATAGTTTTTTCCTATTTAAAATGAGGGAGTTTATGCTTATAAAATGACCGATTGAGACCAATTTTACCAACAGTAGGCGCTTTTAGGCGATGACAGCATGCAGGTGAAATGGCTTTCGTGCAAAGGTCTCCCATTATATTTGCCCACTTAAAGAATGGTTCAAACTATAATATGGATACTTGTATTGTATCCGAATCAGTGCCATAAATAATTTTTTCTGTCCGCAAAACACGTTCCATGACCCAGTTCACCACAAACTCTATGCCAACAAGAAAAATTCTGGTCACCAGTGCCTTGCCCTATGCCAATGGTCAGATACATCTGGGACATTTGCTGGAGTACATTCAAACAGATATATGGGTTCGATTCCAAAGATTATGCGGACATGAATGTTATCTGGTATGTGCCGATGATGCGCATGGCACGCCGATTATGCTAAAAGCGCAACAAGAGGGCATTAGTCCACAGCAGCTCATTGATCGAGTCGCTGTCGAACATAAACATGACTTCGATGAATTTCTGATTTCTTTTGACAACTATTACAGTACCCATTCACCCGAAAATAAATACTATTCGGAACTATTTTATCAGCGCTTGAATGACAAGGGATATATAAGCCGACGAACTATAAAACAGCTTTTCGACCCTGAAAAGCAGATGTTTCTGCCGGATCGCTTTGTTAAAGGTACCTGCCCGAAATGCAAATCTGCGAATCAATATGGTGATAATTGCGAAATTTGTGGCAGCACATACTCACCGACCGACCTGATTGATCCCCAATCGGCACTCTCAGGAGCGCGTCCTCAAGAACGGGAATCGGAGCAATTATTTTTCAAAATCGGTGATTTCAGGGACTATCTGACAACGTGGTTAAATCAGGGGCATACCCAAAAAGAAATTGCCAACAAACAACGGGAAGTACTTACTGGAGATATACTTGAGTGGGATATTTCCCGAAATGCCCCCTATTGGGGGTTTGAAATACCCGGTGAGAAAGACAAATACTTTTATGTGTGGATGGATGCTCCAATCGGTTATCTGGCCAGTTTCAAAAACCTGTGCGAGCGCGAAAATCTGGATTTTGATGAATACTTTAAGGTCGGAAGTGATTGCGAGTTATATCATTTCATTGGCAAGGATATTGCCCGATTCCATACCCTGTTTTGGCCGGCACAGTTGTATGGTGCTGATTTTCGCACCCCCGATGGTGTCTGGGCACATGGGTTTTTGACCGTCAATGGTCAGAAAATGTCTAAATCCAGAGGCACTTTCATTATGGCAAGCACTTACCTGAACCATCTCAACCCCGAATATTTGCGCTATTACTTTGCCGGAAAACTGGATAATTCGATTGCTGATCTTGATCTCAATCTGGACGATTTTCAAACTCGAGTGAATTCTGATCTGGTCGGTAAACTGGTTAATATCGCCAGTCGTTGCGCTGGTTTTATTGCCAAAAATTTTGACGGCAGGCTGAGCAACTCCCTGCCAGAGCAGTCTATGTTTGATGAGTTTGTCGCTGCAGCAGACAATATCGCCGATGCTTTTGAATCCCGTCGATATAGTCGGGCAATGCGGGAGGTGATGGCATTAGCCGACCGAGCGAACCAGTATATTGACCAGCAAAAGCCCTGGATTCTGGTCAAGAATGATGAAACCCGGGCACAGGTGCAAGCAATTTGTACACAGGGACTTAACTTGTTTCGATTATTGATAATCTATTTGAAAGCGGTTTTACCGCGTACTGCCGCAAGTTCTGAACAGTTTTTGAATATCGCGCCATTAACCTGGGCGAGTCGCCTGACACCATTACTGGATCATCCCATCAATCGCTTCAAACCGCTATTAACCCGAATCGAAAACGCATCCATCGAAAAAATGATAGCGGAAACTAAAACCGATCAGGAAGAAACTAGCAATTCGGAAAGCGGTAAAGGGGGTAACACGGCTAAGACGAAAGATGCGCTGGCTGACCAGCCTATCGCTACACAAATCAATATTGAGGATTTTTCCAAGCTGGATTTACGCATTGCCAAAATTGTGAAAGCACAGCAGGTCGAGGGTGCCGATAAATTGTTGCAACTGACTCTCGATCTTGGTGGAGAAACCCGCAATGTGTTCGCTGGCATTAAATCGGCATACCAACCGCAACAGTTAAACGGCAGGCTGACGGTGATGGTTGCCAATCTGGCACCACGGAAAATGAAGTTTGGCGTGTCTGAAGGGATGGTGCTGTGCGCTGGAACAGGTGGTGATGACTTGTATCTGCTTAACCCCGATAGCGGTGCTCTTCCCGGAATGCGCGTAACTTGACCCTGCTCCTTTGTCCCTGCTCTAAAACCGAATAGCGGCATTTCGCAAACCAGCAATCTGAGCGGACGGCAACCTTGCTACTTCATCAGCCTGTCTAGCGAAAATGCGGACAGATTCACGCCAGGTGTGTTACCGCTTGCTAATTGTGCCGTCACATTGCCAGCTGCCAAGCCGATACCGAATCCGTGACCGCTGTATCCGGTTGATAGTATCAATCCCGGAATATCATCAACAGTCGAAATTATCGGCAATTCATCTGGCGTAACATCAATCATACCCGCCCATCGTTGCCTGATTGCAATGCCCTTTAATGGCGGAAAAGTTTTGCCAAGCATCTCGTAGGCCTGATTAAGCAGTTTGATGTCTGGATCGGGATTAAGGACACGTTCTTTTTCAAAAGGTGTCACCTCATCAAAAGACCATTGCGAGCGCCAACGTAATTCGCTAAAAAAGCGGTTGCCGATTTTGAGCGACACCTGTTCTTTTGAATTTCTGTAAGTGTGAAAAAAATCCCGAAAAAACCGCAGATAATCCGGTGTTAAATCACAAGTAGAACTGCCACCATGCGCGACATTATAGCCACCATCCATCCGCCGCCGTAACCCTAGCCCTCTTCTCCAGATAGCCTGTTGCATTATCCAACTGGACGGTGCCGTTGCCATCACCGAACCAGTAACTTTAAGTTGCGGGAACAACAAGCCCAGATGCCGACAAAAATACGAAGACCATGTCCCTGCGGCACAAACGACCACAGTTGATCGAATTCGGCCTTGCTCGGTAACGACTCCGGCAACACGTCCTGTCTCAATATCAATGCCACGCACAGCACATGGGTTGAGGATGATCACACCATGCTGTTGTGCGCTTTTGGCAATCGCTCGGGTTGCCAATGCAGGCTCGGCACGTGCATCACTCGCTGTCAATAACGCGCCTCGGGATTGCCCCTGAATACTCGGTATCAGAGTTTTCAAATCGCTCAGACTGATAAAACGACTATCAAGCTCAAAGGTTTTGGCGTGTTCCAACCATGCCAGATTACTCTGATAGCGTTGCTCGGTCTCAGATAGATATAAAGTTCCACCCACATGAAAACCAATATCCTCATCAAGCTCGCCGACCAACTTATGCCACAACGCCAAGGAATGAATCATTAATGGTAATTCAGCAGGGTGCCGACCTTGTTGACGTATAAACCCCCAGTTTCGGCTAGACTGCTCACCGGCAATCTCACCTTTTTCACAAAGTATGACACGAACCCCCTGACGCGCGAGATAATAAGCAGTGCTACTACCGACAATACCGCCACCAATCACCACCACATCGGTGGCATCGGGTATTTTGTATGATTCAGACATGGATTATTGAAGTCGACAACAAGAGTACGCAAATGTACCGCATAAATGCCGCCTATTACTAAAAAAACAGCATCCCGTTGTCGTGATATATTATGAGACTTTTGCACGGAAGATGATTTCGCTTTCAGGCCAGGCGAAAACGCACGGAATGAGGGAGTTTATGCTTATAAATGACCGATTGAGACCATTTTTACCAACAGTAGGCGCTTTTAGGCGACGTAACATGCAGGTGAAATGGCTGCAAAGGTCTCATTACGCATGATAACATGCAAACAAAACCTTAAAGAATACGATGACCACTAAACCCCTTGCGCGCTTTATAACAGAATGTAAAATCAGGATAGAGCATGCCGACTGTGCCGCTGATTGTGTGGAAGCAATAACCCCGCTGATGTCGGAGCTACTGACTGGCGATTGCGCTTTTCTAAAACCGCAACATCTTACCAGCAACAAAGAACACTATGCCCGTAATGCGATTTATATTGCCGATGACGATAGTTTAAGTCTCTATGCGCTGGTGTGGTTACCTGCTCAATGGACACCTATTCACGACCACGGTACTTGGGGTGTGGTTGGCATTGTGCAAGGCAGGCTGGAAGAAAAAAACTTTGTCCGCACAGATGCAAATGCGCATACCAGCAACCGTATTCAGCAAGGCATCCAACTCGCCCGAGGCGGCTCAATACGGCTTGCCCCGGGATCGACAACCAGTTTTGTACCGAACCCGGATCATATACATATCACCGGCAATGCTGATCCAAAAACACCAGTGATATCGCTACATCTTTATGGGCGCGCAATGAGCGGTTTCCATATTTACGATAAAGATCAGGGTACACGCGAATGGGTCAATGTCGCGCATAACGAAAGTTAAACGGCATGCCGCAAAAGACGCAAGAGGATAGCAGTAACGACCAGCCAAATCTCCCGCTAACCTAAGGAACGGCACATTATCCGTTCTGAAAAATTTTAAGAGACCTTTGCACGAAAGCCATTTCACCTGCATGCTACGTCGCCTAAAAGCGCCTACTGTTGGTAAAAATGGTCTCAATCGGTCATTTATAAGCAAAAACTCCCTCATTCCGTGCGTTTTTGCCTTGCCTAAAAGCGAACTCATCTTCCGTGCAAAGGCCTCTTTAACACAGACGACGGCTATGGATGCAGGAGGTACGGTCGCAGGAATGGAGCGATTGCAGACGGCCTAGAAGCGCTTTTTGGCATCAAATGTGATTTGGGTCGAATCTTTGGATAATCCATCCCGATCGCCTGCGTTTTGACCCACTAATTCAAGACCCAGTTTTGTGTCCGGCCACGGACTCCAGCTATAACCCATATTGATGGTGTCAAGCGTATCAATGCCTGAATTATTAAACGAATTTTCTGTCGTGTAGTGCCCGAGAGAAACATGGAATTTTGAATCGCTGTTCAGGATATAATACAAACTCGGACGAACAGCAAACGTATTTCCAGGCTCTCCTGGCGGGTCGCCTGTCTCTGACTGCTCAAGATAATTGGGGGTAACCACAAGATCATTGCCATCTCTTTGCAGTATGTAACTATCAATTCCCTTGCCGTAAGTAACCGCAAGCGTCGCAAACAAATCGTCCATCTGCCAACCTCCTTCCAGATTCAACCCCCAACTTGTGAAATCCTTGCTGTCGAAATCTTGCCCCTTCGCAGTGCCATCCAATTCTCTGCCCATAGCGGTAATTCTGTATTGACCCGCCCCCTCCACAGCACCAGCTTGCCAGGATAAAATCAAACTGGGTGAAGTGGCATTTTGATTGTCGCTTGTAGCATCCTCGCCTGCAGACAACGATGCTAGATGAGAATCCTCCAGCGATATGGAAAAACCATTGGCAGAGAGCCATTTTATCTGGCTTGCCATGTTACGCTTTTGGGTATGGCTGTCAGCGGGCGCAAACTGCTTATTAAAACTTAAAATATCCTGAAAATTTGCCCAATCATTGCCCACCGTTAGCGCCCCCGCTTTGGTTTTCCATGATGCGCTTATTCTGCTGACCTTAAAACCACGCGACTGGTAAGACGAAGCTATCGTATCCAGATTCTCGGCAGAACCAGCCAGGGTAGGAAGTGCAGAAAAGGAATGTAACGCGTTTTCGGCTTGATTAGCAGGCTCCGCGATCAGAGTAGTTTCAATGTGCACGGAATGACCATTGCCCGACATCTGCAAACCAGACGATAAATTACGGCTGGTGGTGGCATCAAATCCATGATCCGCTCCACGACTAACCTCACGGTCAACAGCGTCATTCGCATCGGCATTCGTTGGTAAGCCGATGAGCGTTGCCATCAGCACCGCTATTGCCATGACGTTGAGCACAAAGAAAGCTGTTGGCGTTACTCCAGTGCTTTTTTTTCTTGCGCTATTTAAGAATGGCGTGAATTTCATCTGTCATACTCGAACCATAACCGCAAACCAGAAAACCAGAACGGTCGCTTATGCGATTGTATGAGTTTGTTTGCAATTTTTCCACTTAAATTTGAGATTTGTTAAATCGAGACCTTGTGCACGGAAGATGATTTCGCTTTCAGGTAAGGCAAAAACGCACGGAATGAGGGAGTTTATGCTTATAAATGACCGATTGAGTGATTTTAGCAACAGTAGGCGCTTGTAGGCGACGCAGCATGCAGGTGAAATAGCTTTCGTGCAAAGGTCTCAAAACAGTACCGCTCCCTTTCACCCACATTCGGAAACATCCTATCTTCTTAATTTCCTTGACTTTATTGCTTTATCTCGCGCATCACCGACCCAGTCCAGTCCCGAGCCCTTGCTTTCAACCGAACGCCCCTCTCTATCAACACAATATCGACCAAACACCACCGCTTCCGAGAGCACACCGTGTTTACGCATCAAGGTATGCTCGAATAACAGACTTCTATGCACTCTAGCACCACCTTCCAGATAACAACCATGAGAAATCCATGTTGGACCTTGAATTTCACATCCGGCCTCAATTCTTGAATTTGAACCGATATAGACCGGGCCTTCAATAAACACATCATCCCAGTCAACATCCACGTTCAGACCGCTCCATATCCGTGGCATAACTTCAGTCCCCGGCATATTGATACCGCGAACGACACCACGCATTAATTGTTGGTTAACCTGCCAATAATCGCTCAACCTCCCAATATCAACCCATCTGAAAGGCAACTCAATGGCAGCAAAGGACAACCCCTTGACCAGCAAATCCGGCAACAAATCAGCACCGATATCATAGACGACTTCACTCGGGATCAAATCAATAATTTCCGGTTCAAAAATATAAATACCGGTATTGACCAGTGTCGATTTAGCCTCTTGCACAGTGGGCTTTTCCTGAAACGAAATAATTGCCCCGCTTTCATCCGCAACCACCACCCCATAATCGGCGACCCTTGCTTTTGCTACCCGCTTAACGACGATGCTGGCTTTTGCACCAGACTGCCAGTGTTTCCGCATCACATCGGTTAAATTTAGATCAATAATGGCATCGCCACAGACCACGATAAAGGTATCGTCAAAAAACCCGCCAAATTCCTGAATACGTTTTATCCCTCCAGCCGACCCCAAAGGCTCACCAAACAATTCCCCGTTTTCGATATGTCCCTCAAAAGAATAGCCGATATTAACCCCCCAACGCCGCCCGTCTCCAAAATAAGTCTCAATCGGTTCAGGTAAATGGCTGACATTGACCATAACATCATAAAAACCGTGATTCGCCAACTGTTCAATCAGATATTCCATCACTGGTTTACCGAGAATCGGAATCATTGGCTTGGGCATCTCATAAGTAAGTGGTTGCACGCGCGTCCCTTTCCCCGCTGCCAAAATCATTGCCTTCATTATTTTATATTCCGTACTGAAAAATTTTAATTCCCGCGATGGTAAAGGATTCTGTTTAAGGATTCCATTATCGCGCTCCGATAATAGCGTGCAATATGTTTCTAAGAGACCTTTGCACGGAAGATGATTTCGCTTTCAGGCCAGGCAAAAACGCACGGAATGAGGGAGTTTATGCTTATAAATGACCGATTGAGACCAATTTTACCAACAGTAGGCGCTTTTAGGCGACGTAGCATGCAGGTGAAATGGCTGCAAAGGTCTCAAAGAGCATATCCAAATGTTGGATATAAACTTGGATGTCCCATATTAGCACCGTCTCCCGTATTAGCACCGTAATTAGCAAAAAAACAGCCCCTGAACGCAAAGAAATGCGTTAAACTATGGCATCTACCAAACTTAAATACATAATGTCCCCTGAAATTCTTACCATTATCGGCATGACTGCCACTATTCTCATCGCCACTTGGACGATGAACCGTAGCTTGCGCTCGGAGTTACAGGCAGAGATAAAAGGTATTCGTAGCGAGTTAAAGGAGGAAATCCAGGGTTTACGAAGTGAACTGAAGGAAGGAATCCAAGATTTGCGAAGTGAACTGAAGGAAGAAATCCAAGATTTGCGAAGTGAGATGAAAGTAGCAATCCAAGATTTGCGAAGTGAGATGAAAGAAGAAATCCACGGTCTGCGCGATGCTCAGAACAGCCTCAACGAACGTATGAACGGTCTCAACGAGCGCATGGCTGGTGTGGAGGGATTGGTTACCGGACTTAAAGAATCTATCGTTATCCGCGCCGTTGCTTAAACAAGCTGTTGCTTAAGCCAAAAGAGTCGCGTCCAAACAACCGACATCTGCGTTCACACCACCATTAACCCGAAAGCACCTGTTTCATAGAGACCTTTGCACGAAAGCCATTTCACCTGCATGCTGCGTTAAAATCGTACTCAATCGGTCATTTATAAGCATAAACTCCCTCATTCCGTGCGTTTTTGCCTTGCCTGAAAGCGAAATCATCTTCCGTGCAAAGGTCTCTCATAACCAGAGGCAAGTGCGGTTTTTTGGAAAAACATTAATTTTTTTTAATAATTATGCGAAAAAAGGGGTAAAAGCGGTTGCAATAATAAAAAATGTAGGTATAGTCCGTGCGCAAGTGGTGTGAATGCAGGTTATTCACATTACTGAATTGTCATGCTAGATGGTGGTTTGATGCCGTTTGGGTTGCAGTTCTTAATTTAGTTTTTTTAACTCGATCTTTTTTTTAACTTGATCTATGGAACATCTTCCGTAATGGAATGTTCTTTAATCACAATCTATTACAGAGAAATAAAATGAAAAAATCATTCATAAAATCGCTCACAAAATCGCTCATGGCAGTCGGCATGGTCGGTTTACTTGGGCTTACCTCGGTGGCAATCGCTGCTGAAGTTGATTGGTACGGTAGTATCCGAGCAGGTATTACGAAGGAGGACGCTGATGATTCTAACAATCTTGGCGCAACGGGTCATGACGGTACGGCTGATCTTTTCACCCGTATCGGTGTCAGAGGTGCTACCGACCTGGGCAGTGGTCAAACTGCTGGCGGAAACGTTGAAATTAACGTCACAAACGAACTGAGTGTACGCCTCAGCAATCTCTGGCTTGCTGGCGAATGGGGCAAACTGACTTTAGGTCAGCAAGATAACCCATACCGCGCTTCTGCCAACTGGGATCAAGCCTGGATTGTAGGTGGACAAGTCAGACATAATGATGGCGGTAGTCGTATTGAAGGTCTGAAATACTCCAGTAACGTTGCCGGCCCTTTCAGTTTTGATGTTATGGTTACTGGCGATCAGAGTAACGACGAAAGCATAGATCGTCTAATCGCAAACGCTCATTATGACTTTGGTTTAGCGACTGTTAATGTGGGTTATAACGCGAATAATTTGCCCCCGGTTGTGGCAGTTACTGAAGTACTGGGTACTGCAACTCACACTCTACTTGGTGGTGGTTCAGGTACACGGACAGTGACTATAACTGAGGCGGTGAAAGCTGTGCCGAGCTACAACAGCGTAGTCATCAGCGTCAATGGTTCGAATGCTGGATTAGATTGGTATCTTGCTCACGAGACAAGCAGTGGCAATGCTGGTGATGACGCTACTGCCAACCCCGCTGCTGCGGATACCAGTATAACTGGTTTATTCTTGTCCTACGGTTTCAGTGCTGCGGACAAGGTGTATCTTGAGTACGAAGCAGCTGATACTAACGATGTTGATGATGATATAAAATCTACTCTGCTTGGTTATTCCCGTAACTTCGGCGAAGGTATTACATTCCTCGCCGAGCATGTGACCGTTGATCCAGCGGGTTCTAGTGAGACAGATAAAACCCTGGTTCTGGCTCTCAAATACGATTTCTAATGTTTTTTTGATTCGTTACAAAGTGAGGGCGTTCTTCGGAACGCCCTTTTTTTTGCTCCTCTCTCCAGCCCTTCCCACAAGGTTGACAGACCATAGTGTTTTTAAGGTTAGGAGACCTTTGCAGGATGGAGACCCATCCAATTTAGCTTACTCAACCCAATCGGCCAATCGGTGTCATCGCGGTTGCTAAAGCGTAAGCAACTGCCATTCCTTGTTGATGAAACCAAATGTCGGTCTGAAGCGGGTTTTATAGCTCATTTTTTTGCAATCTTCGATCCAGTAGCCGAGGTATAACCAGTCTAATTGCATGTTACGAACATACTCAATCTGTTTCATAATGGCGAATGTTCCCAGACTGCGTTTTGATAAATCGGGATCGAAAAAAGTATAAACCGCCGACATACCATCATCCGGCAAGTCACAGACAGACAGCCCAATTAGCTTTCCCGCCAGCCGATATTCCAGAAATACCGTTTCAACGACCGATTTGATCATAAACTCCTTGTAGCGATCTGGGTCGTCGTGATCCATAATATCACCAGTGTGTCGCCACGACTGATAACGACAATATAAGTCAAAATGTTCTTGTTGAAAATGGGCGGGTATCATGCTGCTGTGGACATCCTGATTTTTTTTGTAGCACCGACTTTGCGCGCGATTAGCCACATACTCACTGACTGGAATCCTCACCGATACACAGGCAGTGCAGTTTCGACAATGGGGTCTGTAAATGATTGCTCCGCTACGGCGAAACCCCGACTTTAACAACAGGCTAAATAGCGCGTTATCAACTTTGTGATGTGTGTCCAGCAGAACTGTGGTCGCTGTCTGAGGTTTAATGTATGGACAGGCGTGCGGGGCAGAAACATAAAGTTTCGGCGGGTTTGATTGAATGCTCATCGCTGTTTATCCCATCGCATTTACTGAGACCTTTGCACGAAAGCCATTTCACCTGCATGCTGCGTCGCCTAAAAGCGCCTACTGTTGGTAAAATCGTACTCAATCGGTCATTTATAAGCATAAACTCCCTCATTCCGTGCGTTTTTGCCTTGCCTAAAAGCGAAATCATCTTCCGTGCAAAGGTCTCTTACTGTTTTTCCCCTGATTGCCGATAACACGATGCTAACGGCATGTTTTTCCAGTTTCCGGGTTTGCCGGGTTGCATCAACGCATATTCCAACCGCTCAAGGAATTCTGTGCGTGCCATTTCTACGGCACCCAGACGCAATAAATGCGGGGATGTTATTTGGCAATCAATAAGCTGAAAATTCCATAGGGTTAAATGGGAAATTAAAAAATTCAATGCCGCTTTCGAGGCATCGCTAACTTGACTAAACATACTCTCACCAAAAAATATGCCGCCCAAAGCAATGCCGTATAAACCGCCAACCAATTCGTCACTTATGCGGGTTTCTACGGAATGCGCATAGCCAGATTGATGCAGACGTATATAAGCATCACGCATATCTTTGCTAAGCCATGTGTCAGAATCCGAATTCTTGGTACGCGGTGCGGCGCAGTGATTGATGACCGCTGCAAAGGCATCATCAAAAGAAAAAACAAAGTGCTGTTTTTTAATTGTTTTTTTCAGGCTTCGCTGTGCTTTATACTGGTCGGGCAATAATACGCATCTGGGGTCGGGAGACCACCACAGGATGGGCTCGCCAGCATTATACCAGGGGAAGATTCCTTTTCGATAAGCCGCCAGCAGACGTTTCACACTTAAATCACCGCCAATAGCCAACAACCCCTGTTCTGAAGCGTATCTAACATCGGGAAAATCTTCTGTGCTATTCATCATCAAATTCATTACTCAATGAGACCTTTGCAGCCATTTCACCTGCATGCTGCGTCGCCTAAAAGCACCTACTGTTGGTAAAAATGGTCTCAATCGGTCATTTATAAGCATCAACTCCCTCATTCCGTGCGTTTTTGCCTGGCCTGAAAGCGAAATCATCTTCCGTGCAAAGGTCTCTCAATTTCACTGCACTTGTTGTGGCCACAATCAGGTCGTTTAGTCTGGCACTATACTATCTAGCCGTTGTAAAATCCATTGATGAGAATTTTAGGCATTGAAACTTCATGCGATGATACTGGCGTGGCCATTTATGACAGCTATCAGGGCTTAATTGTACACAGACTGGCATCCCAGATTGACTTGCATCAACAATACGGTGGCGTTGTTCCGGAACTGGCGGCGCGCGATCATATTCGGACGTTGTTGCCACTGATTGACAGCGTGGTTAATGATCGCTTGAATGATGCAAAAAAACCAGATGCGGTCGCTTATACCGCTGGACCGGGTTTGGCTGGTGCGCTACTTGTGGGGGCTTCGTTGGGTAAAAGTTTGGCTCAATCCTGGCAGGTTCCCGCCATCGGTATACATCATCTGGAAGGGCATTTGCTGGCACCCATGCTGGAAGATAATCCCCCACAATTTCCATTTTTAGCACTGTTAGTTTCCGGCGGACACACCCTTTTGGTGGATGTTGAATCAGCCGGCAACTACAACATCCTCGGACAGTCGCTGGATGATGCTGCTGGTGAGGCGTTTGATAAAACGGCCAAACTGCTGGGCTTGGGCTATCCTGGAGGAGCGGCTATCGCAAAGATCGCTGTTAATGGCAATCCTGATCGATTTACTTTTCCGCAACCCATGTGCAATCGCCCCGGTCTGGATTTCAGTTTCAGCGGATTAAAAACACATACCCTGACCACCGTGCAGAAGCAGCCGTCCGATCAGCAAACTATTGCGGATATTGCTTTAGCCTTTGAGCTGGCTGTCGTCGGAGTACTCAAGATTAAGTGTTGCCGAGCGTTATTGCAAAGCCAGCGGAAACGATTGGTGGTGGCGGGTGGCGTTGGCGCAAACCAGCGTCTGCGTTCAACATTACATGCGTTGGCAGAGCAGAAAGGGTTTGAATTATTCTATCCGCGCCCTGAGTTTTGCACCGATAACGGCGCCATGATTGCCTATGCTGGACACTTTCGCTTAGCAAGCGAGCAACCTGTTGTCAACGACTATGCGTTTGACGTGCATCCGCGCTGGAGTCTGGAAGACATTTAGCGGTCATAATGTGACTCAAAGACCTTTGCACGAGCCGGAATTTTATTTGTTAGTGAGACCTTTGCACGGAAGATGATTTCGCTTTCAGGCCAGGCAAAAACGCACGGAATGAGGGAGTTTATGCTTATAAATGACCGATTGAGACCAATTTTACCAACAGTAGGCGCTTTTAGGCGACGCAGCATGCAGGTGAAATGGCTTTCGTGCAAAGGTCTCTTAGTAAAGAAAAAGCGCATGAAATGAGGGAGTTTATGCTTATAAATGACCGATTGAGACCAATTTTACCAACAGTAGGTGCTTTTAGGCGACGCAGTATGCAGGTGAAATGGCCTCACCTGGTGATTTTACTTTCCTCTCCGGATAACAGTCGTGCAATGTTTTGCTTATGACGCCAAAACAAGCAGATGGCAATAACCAGAGTGAGTAGAAAAAAGGGCAGACCGGGCAACAGCCATAACACCAAAAAGGGAGCCGCTGCCGCTGCGCTGAGCGCCGCCAGTGATGAATAGCGAAACAAGGCCACCATACCCAACCAAATCGCCAACAATATCAAGCTGAGTGATCCGCTCAACCCCATAAAGACACCGCTGGCAGTGGCAACTCCTTTTCCACCCTTGAAGCTAAAAAAAAGCGGATACAAATGCCCGAGAAATGCCGCCGCACCGACCAGCGCAATAATTGTCGCATTATTGCTCAACATCTTTGCGATGAGCATGGGCAACAAGCCTTTGAGAACATCGCCTATTAAGGTGATCAGCGCAGCTTTTTTACCGCCAATACGCAGGACATTGGTTGCGCCCGGATTATTTGAGCCACTGTTGCGCGGATCGGGCAGGCGCATGATACGACAGACGAGAATCGCGCTGGAGATTGAACCAAAACAATAGGCAAATATCGGCAGGAGTCCGGATAGCATGGAATTTAACATTGGATGTTGATCTGAATTTGAATTACATTTGCTGTATTATAATCAGCCTTAGCATAAAAGAATTAACGATGGATATTATTTATCTGCACGGACTAAAAGTCGATTGCGTTATTGGCGTTTGGAAATGGGAAAGAGAAATTACCCAGGTTATTACTATTGATCTTGATATGGGCTTCGATATTTCTGTTGCGGCAAACAGCGATGATTTGCATGACACATTAAGTTATAAGCAGGTCGCTAAGCGCGTGCAATCTTTTGCCCAGAAATCCACATTTGCTCTGGTAGAAAAACTGACAGAGGAAATCGCCACCATTCTACTCACCGAATTTCCGATTAAGTGGTGTCGGGTAAAAGTCAATAAATTCGGTGCCGTTCGGGCAGCAGGGGATGTTGGAGTGATTATAGAAAGAGGCAAAATGGGGTGATTCGTACTGTCTTGAGTCTGGGCAGCAATATCAACCGTGAAAAAAATATTCGCTTTGCGGTTAAGCAAATTAACAATCTGTACGGCGACATTGAGATTTCACCCGTCTATGAAACCGCCTCAATAGGATTTACCGGAGCGGCATTTTTTAATTTAGTGATTAGCTTTAAGACATCAACCCCGTTGATTGATATAAGAGATCAATTACGGGATATTGAAGCGACAGCAGGACGTATTCGTGCTAAAAAGTCATTCGATAATCGACTCCTGGATATTGACATTATCCTGTTCGGCAATAAAAGTTTGCGTGCTGACGACTTTAATATCCCCAGGGATGAGATTGAGAAATACGCTTATGTTTTGAAACCATTATCAGACTTATACCCGACGCTAACACACCCGATAAGTGGTGTCAGCTTCAAACAAATGTGGTTGGATTTTGATAATACGCAAGTGCTTAAAGTAGCGAACTTTTCGTTGTAAAAGAAAAGCCGTTGAGGACACTGTCAATAATTTTGTGACCTTTGCACGGAAGATGATTTCGCTTTTAGGCAAGGCAAAAACGCACGGAATGAGGGAGTTTATGCTTATAAATGACCGATTGAGACCGTTTTTACCAACAGTAGGCGCTTTTAGGCGACGTAGCATGCAGATGAAATGGCTTTCGTGCAAAGCTCTCAAACTAAAATACATCCGAATTGTGCCTATTAAAGGTTGTATTATTAGGCGAATATGAGAAGCGCAAATTGGCTTAGCCGACAACGGACAGGTTGGGTATGTTGTGGTTGTATATTACGCATCGTTGCAACCAAGTTCGGGCTATCGCTTTTTGTGAAGTCATGATAAAAACAGTATGAGACCTTTGCACGGAAGATGATTTCGCTTGTAGGCAAGGCAAAAACGCACGGAATGAGGGAGTTTATGCTTATAAATGACCGATTGAGTACGATTTTACCAACAGTAGGCGCTTTTAGGCGACGTAGCATGCAGATGAAATGGCTTTCGTGCAAAGGTCTCAGTATATATCATCCTGTGGCTGATATTTCAGGTACACTTGCGGGGTTGCAACTATGAAAAACGGAGTGAATTGATGGCCAATAATAACAGCGAGCAGGGTCGTTATGTCAGTTTGCTGACACGCGATACGCTGGTGCTAATCCTTGCCGGCGGTCAGGGTTCCCGCTTGTATGAATTGACCGAATGGCGTGCTAAGCCGGCGGTGTATTTTGGTGGTAAGTTGCGCATCATTGATTTTCCGTTGTCCAACTGTATCAATTCAGGGATACGGCGGATTGGTGTGTTGACTCAGTATAAGGCGCATTCCCTGATCCGCCATCTGGTGCATGGCTGGACTGGTTTCCAGCACGATCGGAGCAGCTTTATCGAAATTTTGCCAGCTTCACAACGTACTGGTCAGGAATGGTATCTTGGCACTGCGGATGCAGTCTATCAGAATCTTGATATTATTCGCACGCATGATCCGGGTTATGTGCTGATACTCGCCGGTGATCATGTGTACAAGATGGATTATGGTTCTCTGCTGGCATGGCATTCGGAAAAACAGGCGGATATGACAGTATGCTGTGTCAAAGTGCCGCTGGCAGAAGCTGCCGGCACACTTGGGGTAATGACGGTTAATGAGCATGGCCGTGTCATTGCCTTTGACGAAAAGCCTGAAAACCCGCAACCCATACCCGGGCAAAACGAGCTGTGTCTGGCATCAATGGGAAACTATGTGTTTAACACGGCTTTTCTGTTTGAGCAGGTCATCAAAGATGCCGATACCCGCCATTCTGCACATGATTTTGGTAAGAACATTATTCCGTCCATCATTGATAGCTGTCAAATTTATGCGTTCCCGTTTCAGGATAATACCTTGCGACAACCTTACTGGCGCGATGTCGGTACACTGGATGCGTTCTGGGAGGCGAATATGGAACTCATCGGTATTGAGCCGGCACTTGACCTGTATGACAGTAACTGGCCGATTTTTTCATATCAGACACAATCACCGCCGGCAAAGTTTGTCTTTGATGAACCCAGTCGTCGTGGTGAAGCGATAGCCTCTATAGTATCAGCAGGCTGTATTATTTCCGGCGCAAGTGTCAAACGTTCCGTGTTGTTTTCAAATTGCCGTGTCCGCTCATATGCTTCCATAGAAGATGCCGTGATACTGCCAGATTGTGAAATCAATCGGCATTGCCGCATTAAGAACGCCATCATTGATCGTGGCACGATTATTCCGCAAGCTATGGAAGTGGGTGTTGATCTTGAGGCGGATCGTGAGCGTGGATTTCGGGTGACGGCTGGTGGACGCACACTGGTAACGCCGGATATGTTGGGGCAGACTTTGCACTATACGAGATAGCCATTACCATGCTGAGAATTTGGCTGGTTGCGGCAGAAAATGGCGCACTCAAGGGGGGTAAAGTTGGTGGTATTGCCGATGTTATCCGTGACCTGCCGCAGGCACTGACTGCCCTCGGTCATCAGGTTACAGTCATTACTCCCGCCTACGGTATCTTCAACAAGCTGCCACAAGCCCGCCATATTGGCAATTTGTGGGTCGCCTTCGCTGGCACACAACATATGACACAAATCTGGCAAGTCCAGCCAGCAGGCGCAGCATCATCGGTCGAAGCTATTGCTATTGAGCATCCACTGTTGTCGCCTAAGGGGGCCGGTGTCATTTACCATGATGACGGCGCTGTCTCCCCGTATGCCGTTGATGCCAGTCGTTTCGCTTTTTTTTGTGCGGCTACGGTGGCTTATGTCGAGCAATCCAACAACCCGCCGGATGTTTTGCACTTGCACGACTGGCATTTAGGGCTGGTGCTGGCGTTGCGTCAGTATGATGAGACTTTGCACAAGGTGCGCACTGTGCGTACTGTATTCACTATTCATAATCTCGCCTTTCAGGGCATTCGCCCGTTGCAGCAGCACGAATCGTCCTTTGCAAGCTGGTTCCCGCAACTGCGCTATCAGCGAGCAGAAATCGCTGATCCACGCTACCACGATTGCGTCAATCCTATGGCGGCGGCGATCCGCCTCGCCGATAAGTTGAATACGGTCTCTCCGACTTATGCCAGTGAGATTTTGCAGGCGAATGAGCCGGAGCGGGGATTCAGCGGTGGCGAGGGATTGGAAACTGAGCTACGGGTGGCTGCCGCAGAAAATCGCTTGACCGGTATTCTCAATGGTTGTTGCTACGGTGGCGGCAGTCGCCATCGCGGTGGTGGACGGCGACCGGGTTGGTCACGATTGTTGCAAGCGATTGCTAAGGAAAAGCATCTGTTGCAAAATAATCTACTGGCGCAGCAGACACTACAGCGACTGCCACGCAGAAGACCTGCAAAACTGTTGGTTAGCATCGGTCGCATCAGCGTACAAAAAGTTTCGCTGTTGCTGGCACCGACTCAAAACTATGATTCCGCACTTGAGATGATACTCGAGCAGCACGGTAACACGCTGTGTTTCATTATGCTCGGCAGTGGCGACAAAGCACTGGAAAAACGACTGCGCCGAATCGCTTCGGCACGGCGGAACTTTCTGTTCCTGTCCGGCTATTCCGAAACTTTGTCCGAGTGGTTGTATGATGTGGGTGATCTTTTCCTGATGCCGAGCAGTTTTGAGCCTTGTGGCATTAGCCAGATGTTGGCGATGCGCATGGGACAGCCTTGTGTTGTGCATGCGGTGGGTGGTTTGCAGGATAGCGTGACTGATGAGGTCGACGGCTTTGTCTTTGTCGGTGCGAATCCAAACGAGCAGGCAGAGAATTTTGTGTTATCAGTCAATCGGGCACTGCGTATAAAAGCCACCGACAAACAGCGCTGGCAACAGATTCGTAATAATGCGAAAGCCATGCGTTTTAGCTGGGAAGTGGCCGCCGCCGCCTATGTCTCGGAGCTGTATGAATCCACGACCGCATAATCAGCCCAATCAGTCACTTGCTCATCAGTCTGATTCGGCAGCTATATGGCAGGCGTTGGCAGAGGGTCGGCATAGCAATCCATTTGCACTGCTTGGCATCCATATGGAAAAAGGTGTCCGTGTAGTCAGAACCTTGCAACCGCATGCCCAATCAGTAACCCTGCTCGATGGTCTTGGTAATGAACTGCTGCCAATGCGTCTGGTGCATAGCGGTGGTATCTTTGAAGCGCCGATGACGGCAAGGAAACGGCACTATAAATTGCGTATCACAACAAAATCCGCTACCGTTTTTGATATTGAGGATGCCTATCGGTTGCCGTCAATGTTGGCGGACTTGTCCCAGACAGCAGAAGAAGGGCATCCGCAAATTTTCAATAAACTCGGCGCACAACCGACTCGTCTGCTGGGTCTGAGTGGCACCTGTTTTTCAGTCTGGGCACCCAATGCACTGCGCGTCAGCGTGATTGGAGATTTTAATGATTGGGATGGGCGGCGACACGTTATGCGTTTGCATCCGCATAGTGGTATCTGGGAAATTTTTATACCCGCCGTTGCTGTTGGTAGCTACTACAAATATGAACTACTTGATCAGCAGGGCAAGTTACTGCCGCTGAAGAGCGACCCGCAGGCATATTTTTTTGAGCCACCGCCGGGAAATGCGTCAATCGTTTATCGCAGTCAGCATCGCTGGCGTGATGCGATATGGATGAAGCAACGCCCCAGTGTGCCACAGCTCAATCAGCCGCTCAGTATTTATGAGGTTCACCTCGGTTCTTGGCGGCGCAACCCTGATCAAGGAAACCGTCCTTTGCGCTATCGTGAGCTGGCAGACGAGCTGGTCGCTTATGTGGTGGAGATGGGATTTACCCATGTTGAGCTGTTACCGATTACTGAGCATCCTTTTGATGGTTCCTGGGGTTATCAGCCCATCGGTATGTATGCGCCGACTCAGCGTTTCGGCAATCCGGATGACTTTCGTTACTTTATTGATTGTTGTCATCGCGCCAACATCGCGGTCATTCTGGATTGGGTTCCCGCGCATTTTCCGCGTGATACCCATGGTCTCGGTCGTTTTGACGGTAGCGCATTGTATGAACACCAAGACCCACGTAAAGGTGAGCATAGCGACTGGGGTACGCTGATTTTTAACTATGGGCGGCATGAAGTCATTAACTACTTGATTAACAATGCTCTGTATTGGATTGACGAATTCCACATTGACGCATTGCGTGTCGATGCTGTGGCATCCATGCTGTATCTCGATTATTCACGCGCACCAGGTGAATGGCTTGCCAACCAATATGGTGGCAATGAAAACCTTGAAGCGATTGATTTTATTCGCCGTCTGAATATTGCCATTCACGCGCGTGGAGCATGTTGTTTCGCCGAGGAATCAACTGACTGGGCAGGGGTCTCGCATCCGACCGACAGCGGTGGGCTGGGTTTTACCTACAAGTGGAACATGGGCTGGATGAACGATACGCTGGCATATATGCGTAAACAACCTATCCACCGCAAGCATCACCATGACAAAATGAGCTTCGGGCTGGTCTATGCTTTCAATGAAAATTTTGTGTTGCCACTATCGCATGACGAGGTCGTGCACGGCAAAGGATCGTTGCTCGGACGGATGCCCGGGGACGATTGGCAACGCTTTGCCAACCTGCGTGCCTATTTCGGTTTTATGTATGCCCATCCGGGCAAAAAACTGTTGTTTATGGGTGCCGAGCTTGCCCAGCATAAGGAATGGGATCACGATCAATCGCTGGACTGGCATTTGCTTGAGCAGCCACGTCATCGCGGTATGCAAACACTGGTACGCGATCTGAACTGTGTTTACCGCACCACGCCAGCACTCTATCAACAGGATTTCAAAAGTGTAGGTTTTGAATGGATTGACTGGCAGGATAACGATAACAGCGTACTCGCATGGATACGCTATGCCGACAATGGTGATTTCGTGGTCTGTCTTTCCAACTTCACCCCACAGCTTCTCAAGCACTACCGTATCGGCGTGCCAACTGCTGGCAATTACCGTGAACGGCTCAATACCGATGCCCATCAATATGGTGGCAGTGGCAAGGTGCATTCAAAGAGACTAACATCGCAAGCCAGCCCATGCCATGGTCGTCGAGATTCGTTATTGCTGACTTTAGCGCCACTGGCAACGCTGATTTTGCAACTGGAAGACTGATTTGGGAATTACGATCGGGGTTTCAATGCCTATTGGGTATATAGAGACCTTTGCACGGAAGATGATTTCGCTTTCAGGCCAGGCAAAAACGCACGGAATGAGGGAGTTTATGCTTATAAATGACCGATTGAGTACGTTTTTAACGCAGCATGCAGGTGAAAGGGCTTTCGTGCAAAGGTCTCATATAATTTGAGGACCTATCATTCGGACAGTGCTGTCTATTCCACGACAGCCGATTATGCGGATATTGCATGGGTGTCGTGCTTTGATTTTTTATGTTTGGCGAGAAAATAAAATCTGGCGAATTCAACTCATAAGTGCAGTATAATATGCCCCATACACAATCCAGAGCAGTAAGCAAAACCAATTATATGGGTGTTGCTGATTCTCTGGATTTTTTTGAGTCACTTGATTAAGGAGCGCCTGATGAGAGTGGACACTCACACAAACCATCAAAACCACCAGAGCCACCAAAACCACCAGAGCCACCAAAACCTCGACCACACCGCATTATTGTCGGCACCCGCATTGTCAATGAATGCCGATGCGTTGCTGGAGGATTTTGCCCATTACTTTGATCGGCTACTGGGTTGTCATGTCCCTCGGCAACCGTATTTGTTTGATGCGTTGGTCTATGCGGCTCGCGCCCGTTTGATGGAGCGTTGGAGTCGCACCAATCAGGCATTGCAACGCAGGCAGAATCGCCGTGCATACTATATTTCGCTGGAATTTCTGATTGGCCGTCTGTTACGCAATACATTGTTGAATCTGGATATTGAGGATCATGCCAGCGATGCGTTGCGGCGGATTGGCGTTGAACTGGAAGACCTTTACGATCAGGAACAGGATGCCGGGCTCGGCAATGGCGGGCTTGGACGGCTGGCAGCCTGCTTGCTTGACAGTTGTGCGACCTTACAACTGCCAGTTATCGGTTATGGCATCCGCTATCACTACGGTATGTTCCGTCAGCATTTCCAACAGGGTCGTCAGGTTGAAGAGCCTGATACTTGGTTGCATGGCGGTTTTCCTTGGGAGGTTAAGCGCATTGAATTGAGTCAGACAGTCAAATTCGATGGTAGGTGTGTCAGCGATGTTGATGAAGATGGGCGGACACGGCATCGTTGGGTTGATACCCACGATGTGCTGGCGATACCCTTTGATGTACCGATTCCCGGCTATCGGAACGATATAGTCAATACGCTGAGATTGTGGTCGGCAACCGCCACGCATGAGTTTGATCTTGATGAGTTTAATGCGGGTAGCTATGCCGATGCCGTGGCACTGAAAAATGCAGCCGAAAACATCACCATGGTGCTGTACCCGAATAATGAATCCGAAAATGGTCAGGTGTTGAGGTTGCGGCAACAGTATTTTCTTGCCTCAGCCAGCCTGCAAGACGTGTTGTCCGACTGGCAGGCACATCATGGCGATGATTTTACCGATTTTTCCGCAAACAACTGTTTTCAACTGAACGACACCCATCCGGCAATCTCAATTCCGGAACTGATGCGTCTGTTAATGGATGAACACGGTATGCGCTGGAGCGTCGCTTGGGATATTACCCGAACAACGATGGCGTACACCAACCACACGCTGTTGCCCGAAGCCTTGGAGTTATGGCCACAAGCTATGCTGGAGAGGCTGTTGCCGCGCATTATGGAAATCATTAACGAGATCAACAGACGTTTTATGATTGAGGTCAGCGAACACTGGCCCGGCGACTGGCGACGCTTGCGGCGTATGTCGCTCATTCAGTCCGGGCGGCCCGGGCAATCGCCTATGGTGCGTATGGCGTATCTTGCCATTGTCGGCAGTTATTCGGTCAACGGTGTCGCCGAACTGCATTCCAGATTACTGCGTCAGGGCATGCTCAAGGACTTCGCCGAGTATTGGCCGGAGAAATTTAACAATAAGACCAATGGCGTAACACAACGCCGCTGGTTGCTAAGCTGCAATCCGGCACTGAGTGAACTGATTAGCGATAACATCGGCTGTGGCTGGATTACTGATCTTGAGCAACTAGCACGATTGCAGGATTTTGTTGACGACCCCACCTTCAATGAAGATTGGCGAGCAGTCAGGAAAGCCAATAAAATGCGTCTGGCAGATGCCATTGAAGCCCGTACCGCAATGCCCATTGATGCCACTATGCTGTTTGACGTGCAGGTCAAGCGTATCCATGAATATAAGCGACAACTGCTTAATCTGTTGCATGTGATTTACCTGTACGACCGTATCAGGCGTGGTGATGATGGGCTGGTGCCGCGACTGGTTGTGGTGGGTGGTAAGGCGGCTCCGGGCTATGTGATGGCAAAGAACATAATCAAGTGTATCAATGATGTCGCTCAGGTTATTAATGCGGATGCGGCGATGCAAGGGCGGTTGCAACTGTTGTTCTATCCTGATTACAATGTCTCGGCGATGGAGCTGATTTGCCCAGCAACCGACCTGTCCGAACAGATTTCAACGGCAGGCAAAGAGGCTTCTGGTACTGGCAATATGAAGTTTATGATGAACGGCGCACTGACCATAGGCACGCTGGACGGTGCCAATGTTGAGATTCTCGAAGCGGTTGGCGAGCAGAACTTTTTCCGTTTTGGACTCACTGTTGAAGAGATTGAGAAAATGGCTTGTGATTATGTACCACAATCCATTATTGACGGCGACCCGGATTTGTCGCGTGTTTTGCATTTGCTGGAAAGCGGACACTTCAATACGGATGAGTCGGGGGTATTTGATGCGGTTATCCATGCGCTGAAAAATCCGGCTGATCCGTGGATGACGACGGCAGATTTTCGCGGCTTTATTAACGCCCAGACACGGGTAGGTCAAGCCTTCAAAGAGGTGCGACACTGGACACAGATGAGCATTCGCAATACCGCCGCATCCGGCAGGTTCTCCACTGACCGCACCATCCGTGACTATAATCAGCATATCTGGCGACTGCAACCGCTTCAGCTTGATTGAGCATAATGAACGCCGGGTAATAATTATACCTCAACCCTTCATCTTAAAAGGGATTGACATAGAGAATATGAGACCTTTGCACGAAAGCCATTTCACCTGCATGCTGCGTTAAAAACGTACTCAATCGGTCATTTATAAGCATAAACTCCCTCATTCCGTGCGTTTTTGCCTTGCCTGAAAGCGAAATCATCTTCCGTGCAAAGGTCTCAATATAGGTATTGTCCGCTCGTTTTTAGTCTTGACACGTTATACTGCCAACTCCCAACAACAGATATACCCTAGCCATCCTAGCCATGTCCAACTTAGATAAGCTAAAAGCCCGCATATCACCGGGCGACTCAGTTTGTTTTGCATTTCGTGGGCAGAGACTGAATGGCACTGTCGTTGCGCTCGGACCCAAGCGTGTCGGCATCACGCTCTCAAGTGGAGAGTGCTATCGGGTTCCGTATCCACTTATTCAACCGTTGGGAGAGACGAAAAACTATGCCAATCAAGAGCAGGGCGTACTGAAGAACGCTCGCAGGCTCCTGCGTAAACATGGTTTGAGCGATTGGTCGGTCGCTCTTGATGATGCAAGCAGTCGAGCGGGGGCATGCAACTACAAAAGCAAGCAAATCCTGCTTGCCCGACTTTTCCTGAGAAAGGCCTCTGAATCGGCAATACGGGATACGATTTTGCATGAAATTGCTCATGCACTGGCGGGTATGGCGCATCATCATGATGCGGTTTGGCGCAGGATTGCCCGAGGGATAGGATGTAGCGCAGCACGTTGTCATGATATTGACTTCAGTCCACCGCGCTGGATTATGCAATGCCCGAATGGCTGTTTTGTATATGCCAGAAAGCGGCGCAATAGCGGGATGATTTGTAAAAAATGCAAGCAGCCGCCTCGATTTATCTCCTGGACAAAAGAGCGGGCATTGACGTTGGGGCTGTGTTGATGACGAGAGCTTGAGCAATAGTAGCAGACGATGATGGAACTCCTCATGCCAGGTAACATCCATGTTAATGATGCAAAGCCGAGCGTAAGCACCCTGGTTAGCGGGATGGTGAGCCGAGATACCCCCGAAATACCCTTGGGTAATGACATGGACGCATCTATAAAAATTAAGTAGATACTGCTAGTATCCGCCTGTAATTCATATCTGTCCTAATTCTATACCGGGTAAGAAGCAAAATGACGACACAAATTTCAACGCATAACTACACACGGACTATTCTCCTGCAAATGGGCGTCGTATTTTTATTGCTCGCGGGAATCATCATCTGGCAACGCCAGACTGTTTACAATATTTATATTGCTAATCAGGTAAATAGCGTAGGCTGGGCCGTGAATGGTAGTATCATGTTATTGTTTGGTTGCGGCTTGATTGGGCTGATTAAGCGGTTCTTTGAGTATCGCAGTCAGGAACAAGCCATCAATAAATTCAACAATAATATAAAACTCAATGCCGAACCCCTGAGCGGGATACGGCAGGAATATATGGTGGCAGAACGATTCCTGACCCTGACATCGTTGCATCGCCGTCGTGCCAATGTCAATCAGAACGCCCTTGCGGCAACGCTACTTGCTAGCGAATCAAGCCGCAATAGTTTTCTAAAATTTGTACACAATATTCTGATACTTACTGGCGTATTCGGCACCATTATTTCACTTTCAATTTCACTGTTAGGCGCTTCGGATATCTTGCAAAGTGGGGGTCGGGCAGTTGCTCAGACAAGCGGGTTGAATACCATGATCTATGGGATGTCCACGGCACTTTCAACCACTATGACAGCGATTATTGCTTACTTGTTCTTCGGTTATTTCTATATCAAGTTGACCGATACCCAGACTTTTTTGATTAGCAAAATTGAAGAAGTGACTGCCACGACACTGTTGCCACATTTACAGATCAATCAGGATGCCGTGGCTATGGATTATGCTGAGAGCATTCGCTCTGCCAATGAATTGATTAAAAAGCTTGATCGATCCCAACAAAAATATGCAGATTCCGCAGAATCTCTGGAGCTGGCGACTCAAGGGTTGGTGAATAAAATCACCCCATTGGATCTGAGTGAGCGATCCAGCGAAGGTCAGGAATTTATGACGTTGATTCGCGAAGTTATGGAACAGCAACAACAAACCAACAACGACAATAATGAAACGATGAGAGAGGTTGTCAATCTTCTGCAACGTGGTTTTCGGTTACGCACCGAGAACCTGTAACACGAATAAGCCCATGTCAGAAACCCGCGGTTTTATTGATCTTCGAGTCGGTTCCGGTACGGGTGGTGTGGGTGACGATAGCGTATGGCCGTCTTTTACCGACATTATGACGGTGATCGTGATGATTTTCCTGATGGCATTAGTGGTCATCATGGTGCGCAATTTTGAACTTGACCGCGAGTTAATCTCCACGACCACGGCAAAGGATGCAGTGGCGCTGGCAAATCAGGATTTAGTGCGGCGTTTAATACAGATCGAACATACGCTGGACGATTCAAAAACTGAAAAGGATGTTCTGGAGGCCAATTTAAGCGTGGCCTTGAAACGCCTTTCCGCATTGCTTTTGCAGCAGCAAGCATTAAAAACAGACCTTGAAGCGGTAACAAGTGAACAGCAACAATTAGCGCAAGCTAAGCAACTGCTTGAGCAACAACAACAAGCCGACCAGTTGCAAATCAGCACATTGACTAAAAATGAGCAGGCATTGAGTCGGCAAATCGAAAACTTGTTGCGACAATTATCAACCTTGAAATTACAATTCAGCGAACAGATTGCCGGCCTGACCAGCGACAAGCAATTGCTGGATCGGGAAATATTAGCCCTGATGGCATTGATTGAGCAGCGCACGGCAGAGAACACGGCATTACAGGCACAGGCGACCACTTCGGGGCGGCAATTTAGGTCGTTACAAGAGGAGTACGAAGCACTGGATGCCAAATATCGAAAGCTAATCAGACCAGCAAGGAGTACCGCGGGGAAGCAGGTTGTAACGGTCTGGATAGAAAAAGCCGCTGTCGGGTTGCAGTATAAAATGAAACAGCCGCATCAATCAGAACCACATATCGTTAATCCGCAACAACTGCATCGCACCTTACAAGCGTTAAAAGCGCAATTCGGTAATCTGCTGTATGTCAAAGTGGTGATTCCGAAAGAAAGTGGATTATTGTATGAAGAAGCCGCGAGTGCCACGCAGGACATTCTACAAAAATATGACTATTATTCGCAATAGGGGTTCGAAATAGCCGCTTCTAGCCATCTGTTTGTTATGCTAAAGTGGAACGCAAACTCAACATGTTAATCGACAGTCTTGATGCCGTCTTAATGGGCATATTTTTTGATGAAATATCCGGAAAACTTTGAGGTTATTGTCATAGGTGGCGGTCACGCTGGTGTGGAAGCGGCGCTTGCTTCGGCGCGCATGCAATGCCAGACATTGCTAGTAACTCATAACATTGAAACGGTCGGGCAAATGTCCTGTAACCCGGCTATCGGTGGAATCGGTAAAGGGCATATTGTCAAGGAAATTGATGCGCTCGGTGGCATTATGGCACGCGCCATTGATGAAGCGGGCATCCATTTCAGAATACTGAATCGCCGTAAGGGTGCCGCGGTACAGGCGACTCGGGCGCAGGCAGATCGGGCATTATATAAAATAGCGATTCGTCGGGCAGTCGAGCATCAACAACATTTAACCCTGTTCCAACAGTCGGTTGATGATTTGATCATTGAAGGCGATCAAATTAAAGGCTTACGCACCCAATCGGGTATCGAGTTCAGAGCCGCTGCGGTAATCCTGACGACCGGAACATTTCTAAATGGAAAAATCCATATCGGTATGGCGCAGACACAAGGCGGGCGGGCGGGCGACCCACCCTCGTTAGCGCTTGCCCATCGATTGCGAGAATTACCGCTTGCTGTTGGGCAACTGAAAACCGGCACGCCGCCACGTATAGATGGCAAAACCATCGACTATACATGTCTCGACAAACAACCCGGCGACGACCCGCTTCCAGCATTTTCATTCCTTGGAGCGGTGTCTCAACACCCGCGTCAGGTTTGCTGTCATATCACACATACCAATAACCAAACCCATGACATCATAGCCAACGCCCTTGATCGTTCACCGCTCTATGGTGGTGTCATCGACAGTGTTGGCCCGCGTTATTGTCCTTCAATTGAAGACAAAATAGTGCGCTTTGCCGACCAAAACAGCCATCAAATTTTTATCGAACCTGAGGGCTTGAATACCACTGAAGTTTATCCCAATGGCATTTCCACAAGCCTGCCATTTGATGTGCAACTGCAATTTGTGCGCTCTATCAGGGGGTTTGAAAATGCCATGATAACCCGACCGGGTTACGCCATTGAATATGACTTTTTTGATCCGCGGGGATTAAAAAGCTCGTTGGAAACCAAATGTATAGACGGGTTATTTTTTGCCGGACAGATTAATGGCACCACAGGTTACGAAGAAGCGGCGGGTCAGGGGCTGATTGCCGGATTAAATGCAGCACTGAAAATCAAACAGGCAGTAGCCTGGTGTCCGGCGAGAAACGAAGCGTATATCGGCGTGATGATTGATGATCTGATTACCCGAGGCACGGCAGAACCTTACCGGATGTTTACATCCCGTGCCGAATATCGTTTGCAGCTTCGAGAAGACAACGCCGATTTGCGCTTGACCGACAAAGGTTATACGCTGGGGCTGGTTGATGAGCAGCGCATGACCGCATTCAACAGCAAGCGCGATGATATTGATAAAGAAAGAAGCCGTCTGCAAACAACTTGGATTCGTCCCGGCGTGGATGCTGCAAGCGTTGAAAAAATACTGGGTCAGCCGTTACAGAGAGAGAGTAATTTAATGGATTTGTTACGGCGACCGCAAGTGAGTTACCAGAAACTGGTTGAGTTAATCGGGTTGAAGGCGCCGTTACAGAATCAACAAAGTATTCGGCAACTTGAAATACAGGCAAGATATAGCGGTTATATTGAGCGACAGGTTGCCGAAATCAAACGCCAGAAAAACAGTGAAAATCTGACTATTCCGAGCGACACTGACTATACCCAGGCGCGTGGATTGTCCAGTGAAGTGCAACAAAAATTGAGTACAATTCGCCCCCAAACCATCGGTCAAGCAGCCAGAATTCCGGGCGTAACACCGGCTGCCATATCGTTACTACTGGTGTATCTAAAGAAAACATCACCCTGTCAAACAACCAGAACGGTATAAAGAAAACCTGGTCAGGCTACGTTACTTACCCGCCATCATCGGCATTGCTGCTACCAAAAACACGCTCGACTCATCCATTCCGACAGTAGCACTCGGCAGCGTACATCCAGCGAAATTTCCGCAAGCCATAAAACTGGCAACCGATGTTGATGTCGCGACCCGCAGGTTTGGGAGATTTAATGCAGCGACAAGAACAATTTGTTGAGGTTGATAATGATATTGAGACCTTTGCACGAAAGATGATTTCGCTTTCAGGCCAGGCAAAAACGCACGGAATGAGGGAGTTTATGCTTATAAATGACCGATTGAGTACGTTTTTACCAACAGTAGGCGCTTTTAGGCGACGTAGCATGCTATTTCCTGGGCTTTGAGTATGTCAGCCGTGTTCATTTTTTTAGCAACTTTTTCCCTGCTTGATGGAGCAGATTCCTCTCCGTTTGCGGCTGCAAGGTTGAGCCATAAATGTGCGCGCAAATAATCCTGCGGGACACCCTCGCCGATGTCGTACATCAAGCCAAGATTGTACTGCGCAGTGGCATTTCCCTGTTCAGCCACCAACCGGTACCACTTGACGGCTTCGACATCATCCTGCGGGACGCCCTCGCCGTGGTCATACATCAAAGCAAGGTTGAACTGCGCATCGGCGAATCCCTGTTTGGCCGCCAACCGGTACCACTTGACGGCTTCGGCATAATCCTGCGCGACGCCCTCGCCAGCCTCGTACATCACACCAAGGATGAACTGCGCCGCGGCGAATCCCTGTTTAGCCGCCAACCGGAACCACTTGACGGCTTCGGCATCATCCTGCGGGACGCCCTTGCCGCTGAGGTACATCACACCAAGGTTGAACTGCGCAGTGGCGTAACCCTGTTTGGCCGCCAACCGGTACCACTTGACGGCTTCGGCATCATTCTGCGCGACGCCCTTGCCGTTGAGGTACATCACACCAAGGTTGTACTGCGCTTCGGCAAACCCCTGCTCGGCGGCCAGCCTGAACCACTTGAGGGCCTCGGCATCATCCTGCGGGACGCCCTCGCCGTTGAGGTACATCAAACCGAGGATGAACTGCGCCCTGGCGACTCCCTGTTTGGCCGCCAACCGATACCACTTGACGGCTTCGGCATAATTCTGCGGGACGCCCTTGCCGTTGAGGTACATCACACCAAGGTTGTACTGCGCTTCGGCGATCCCCTGCGTAGCGGCCAGCTTGTACCACTTGATGGCCTCGGCATCATCCTGCGCGACGCCTTTGCCAGCCTCGTACATCACACCAAGGTTGTACTGCGCATCGGCGTCTCCCTGTTTGGCCGCCGATCGGTAACACTTGACGGCTTCGGCGTAATCCTGCGGGACGCCTTTGCCAGCCTGGTACATCAAACCAAGGTTGAACTGCGCCTTGGCGTAACCCCGTTTGGCCGCCAATCGGAACCACTTGACGGCTTCGGCATAATTCTGCGGGACGCCCTTGCCAGCCTCGTACATCACACCAAGGTTGTACTGCGCATCGGCGAATCCCTGTTTGGCCGCCAATCGGAACCACTTGACGGCTTCGGCATAATTCTGCGCGACGCCCTTGCCGTTGAGGTACATCACACCAAGGTTATGCTGTGCCCTGGCGACTCCCTGTTTGGCCGCCAACCGGTACCACTTGACGGCTTCGGCATCATTCTGCGGGACGCCCTCGCCGTTGGAGTACATCAAACCAAGGTTGAACTGCGCTTTGGCGTCTCCTTGTTCAGCAAGTGGTCGCCAATGTTTTAGGGCGGTTTCATAATCTCCGACCCGGGACGCTTCCCACCCTGCCTCCAAATCCTGAGCCAACATTGCAGATGGGAGCAGGATCAGGATGATCGCCGTTACTTGGATCATTTTACGCATATCTGAATCTCCTCTTGGATATTGCCCGGCAAAGCGGGTTTTGACGGCGCCAGCCTGACAGGATTTTATCGTGTTGGCATTCTACCACGTTCCGTGAACCAGGCACTCGGCCAGCACGTTTGGCGAACGCAGGTGGCATGGATGAATAAGTATATAATTTTCAAAAAAACAACAAGTAACAAGATTGATTTGACCCGTGTCGGATTGTCCGCTGCTGCCGACTCATTGTTACGCCTGCGAAGCATCAGCAAATGAAGTGAGACCTTTGCACGAAAGCTATTTCACCTGCATGCTGCGTCGCCTAAAAGTGCCTACTGTTGGTAAAATTGGTCTCAATCGGTCATTTATAAGCATAAACTCCCTCATTCCATGCGTTTTTGCCTGGCCTGAAAGCGAAATCATCTTCCATGCAAATATCTTTAATCATAATTATTTGGTGGAAGATGCGGGGAAAAAATTTGTGGCCGGGATTTAGGTATAATGCGCTTCTTTAATCCTAATCAATAATACATATTTATAATGCCTGAAATAAATAAAACGGTACTGGCCTATTCGGGTGGGCTGGATACTTCAATTATTATGCAATGGTTGCAGGATGAATATCACTGCGAGGTGGTAACATTTACAGCGGATATTGGTCAGGGGGAAGACCTTGAGCCTGCTCGGATAAAAGCGGCGAAATCGGGTATTCAGGAAATTTTTGTCGAGGACTTGAAAGAGGAATTTGCACGGGATTATGTGTTTCCAATGATGCGAGCAAATGCGCTTTATGAAGGCGAGTATATGTTGGGAACCGCTATCGCTCGTCCTTTGATTGCAAAGTATCTGGTTGATATAGCATATAAAACTGCTGCCGATGCGATTTCTCACGGAGCAACCGGGAAGGGTAATGATCAGGTGCGTTTTGAATTATCAGCTTACGCATTAAATGCCGATATTCGTATTATTGCACCGTGGCGGGAATGGGACCTGACTTCCCGCGAAAAGTTGATGGCGTATGCACAAACGCATGGTATTGAGGTTGAAAAGAAAAGAGATGGCGGTTCACCTTACTCCATTGATGCTAATTTGCTACATATTTCGCATGAAGGCGGGGAGTTGGAAGACCCTTGGCAGACGCCAGATGATGAGGCGTGGAGCTGGACAAATTCGCCTATGGATGCGCCGGATGAGGCGGAGGAATTGCTGCTTGAATTTAGCCGTGGCGACATCATTGCCGTTAATGGTGAGGCGTTGACACCAGCGGGTGTTTTGAGCGCGCTTAATGACTTGGGGGCGAAGCATGGTATCGGGCGTGCCGATATTGTCGAGAATCGCTATGTAGGCATGAAAAACCGGGGGTGTTACGAAACCCCCGGCGGCACGATCATCTTGAAAACACATCGTGCTATGGAGTCGCTTACTGTGGATAGAGAGGTGGCACACTTGAAAGATGAGCTTATGCCGCGATATGCGAAATTAATTTACAATGGTTATTGGTTCAGCCCGGAGCGCGTGATGATGCAGAAGATGATTGATGCGTCTCAGCAGCCTGTCAACGGTGAGGTTAAGGCGCGTTTGTACAAGGGTAATGTGGATATTCTGGGTCGTCAATCGCTGTCGGATTCATTGTTTGATCAAGATATTGTCACGTTTGAGGACGATGCGGGTGCATATGATCAAGCGGATGCCACCGGCTTTATTCGGCTGAATGCGTTACGTCTTCGTATTGCTAACCGCAAGCGATAATATCGGCTTTCAGGAGTTTACGCTGTTGTACGTGGTATTTTGTTAGCATATTATGAGCGCCAGGTTACTCATTTCAATCATTGTTCCGATTTATAACGAGACTAATCATGTTGCACAGTTGCTTGAACATCTGTGCGGGTTAGCGGGGGTTGATGAGGTGATTCTGGTGGATGCCAGCGATCACCCGCAGTCCAGGGCGACAGTGTCCGGGCATTTGCAGGCGCTGCCGAAAACGCATATCGCTTCTAGGATTGATTTGGTTATCAGCAACCAATCAGGTCGTGCCTTGCAGATGAATCTGGGGGCAAAGTCTGCCACTGGGGATATTCTGGTTTTTCTGCATTGCGATACTCGCTTGCCCGATGAGGCGATGCGGTTGATTCGGCAGGTTGTTGAAAACGGCTATGCGTGGGGGCGATTTGATATATCACTGGCGTGCAAAGGGTGGGTTTATCGGTTAATAGAACGAATGGTCAACCTGCGCTCGCGGCTACGCCGAATTGGCACAGGTGATCAGGCGATGTTTGTTACTGCCGATGTGTTCAAGCAATGTGAAGGTTATCCGGAGATTGCGTTAATGGAAGATATTGCTATGTGTAAAAAGCTGAATCGACATGGGCGACCCGGGCTGATAAAAAAAGCGGTGGTTACTTCTGCCCGCCGCTGGCAAAATCAGGGTGTTTTAGAGACTATTTTTTTGATGTGGAAGTTGCGCTTGTTATTCTGGCTTGGTGTTGATTCGACACACCTTGCCAGCCTGTATCGTGATGAACGCTGATGCCGGCATTCCATTGTATCTGTTTGCCAAGGCGCCGGTGCCGGGGCAGGTGAAAACACGTATGCAACCACAATTAACCGCAGTTCAGTCGGCACGGTTGGCAACTCAGATGCTCAGGCAATCGGTGGAAAAAGTGTGCCAATTCTGGCGCGGGAAATTGATTCTAACCGTTTCACCCACTAGCGATTATCCGCTATTTCAAGATCTTGCACGCAACAATAATCTGGATTTAGAGATTCAGATGGCTGGTGATTTGGGCGAGAAGATGTTGTATGTGCTTCGCAAAGGTATTGCGCAATTTGGCAGTGCGGTGGTGATGGGCAGTGATGTTCCGCATATAACCGATGAGATATTGATTGAGGTGCATCGTTTAGTCACACAAAAAAATAATGTCATCGGCCCGACGCGCGATGGTGGATTTTATTTGTTAGGACTTAACAAGATGGCGAACGCTATGTTTGAGGGTGTTGACTGGGGTAGTGAACGGGTCATGACGCGGCTATGCCAAAATTTTCAGGGTCTGGGTATCGGCTTATCACTTTGTAGCGAATTACGGGATATTGATAACTGGGATGATTTATGTTGGCTTGGGTCGCAGGATTCAAGCTATCAGGAGTTTGTCAGCGGATATGCTTGCTGATCATGCTGTTTTGAGTCTATATCATTGCGCAAATCGAGACATGTTGAGTCCTGTTCATATCATCCATATCGCTCGTGCCGTTCATGTCCACTAAATCGGTTCATGCTGACATTGCGGCACTCCGATTTCAGGCGTTGTTTCTGAAACCGGCATACTGGGGTATATGGTTGATGCTACTGTTTTTATGGCTCATTATGTGGTTGCCGAGAAAGTGGATTATGGCCATCGGTGCATTTGTTGGCGATCAAATGCGTCTGCGTCACGCCAAGCGTCGCCGCATTGCTGAAATAAATATTCGCTTGTGTTTCCCCAATCTCTCTGAGGTTCAGCAGCAACAACGGCTTAAAGCGCATTTCCGTTGTTACGGCAGAAGTTTGGTAGATATGGGTTTGGTGATGATGGGATCGCGTCGCAGAATTGAAAAATATTCGGATATCAGTGGTGTTGAAGCGTTGCAGGCATTGTTGAAAACCCGCAAGATAATTTTTGTGACCTATCACACGACTACTTTGGACATGCTCGGACTGTCAGCGTTGTCCGAAATCGAGGCGGTGACAATGATGAAACGTGACAATAATCCGTTGCTTAACTGGTTCCTGCATCGTGCGCGAATACGCTACAAAAAAGCACTTATTTTGATGCGTGATGAGGGCTTGCGTGGCATTATAGCGGCTATGAAGCAGGGCAGGTTATGCTATTTGATTCCGGACGAAGATTTTGGCGATGGAAAACATAGTGTCTTTGCCCCATTTTTTGGACAACCACGCTCGACTTTGAATACCGTGAGTCGATTAGCCAAAATTACCGATGCCGCGGTCATTCTGAGTATCTGCAGGTTGATACCAGAGACCGGTAGATACCAGATCATAGTGTGTCCGCCACTGGAAAATTTCCCCTCTGGTGATTATGTTGCCGATGCGACAGCGATACATCAGGCTATGGAGCAACTCATCCTGAATGCGCCGGAGCAATATATGTGGACTTTTCGCTGGTTTCGAACTCAGCAAGGTGGGAAACCAAGTCCGTACTTGTAGCTTCACGCCATGTCTAGCTTAACATTGTCTCAAACTCTTTCTCTGATATCGCGGCCTCGCGCTTGAGCCAATCACGAAAGGCGGCAATTTGTGGCTCGGTTTCGCGCCCCAGAACGCACACGAAAAAATACGACACATTGGATTTGCTTTTAATCTCTGGAAATAACCGCACCAAGCGGCCGGCTTTAACATCGTCAAGGACATGTGCGCTACGCGCCAGTGCCACCCCCTGATCGTCAATAGCCGCCTGAAGCGCCAGACTGGTTTGCGGGAATTGTGTGCCTTTGGGCATTTTTTTAACCAGCACCTCCGCATCCTTGAACCAATCGCGCCACCTTTGTAAAATGTCTACGGCATTACGCCGCAACAGCGGTAGATTTAATAAATCTTCAGGATTTTTCGGTGTGCCATATTCTTCAAGAAAATGTGGGCTACATACCGGAAAAATATATTCGCTCAGCAAGGGTTCTTCATAGAGATTTCCCCAATTTCCATAACCGAGACGGATACCGACATCGGCTGTTTTCGAGTCGAAAACGACCAGTTCATCGGAGGTGGATATCCATATATCAATATCAGGATGTTCACGGTTGAAGTGCCCCAGCCTCGGCACCAGCCATTTGAAGGCAAAAGATTGCAGCAAGGTGACGCGTAGGGCTGACGGGCCTTCATTTTTCTCGGTAATCTCCTCTAGTGTCGCGCTTATGCGGCGGATAAAATCCCGCACCACTGGTGCCAGAGCGTGTCCGGCTTGGGTCGGGATAATGCGTCGCCCGCGCCGCTCAAATAATTTGACTCCCCACAAGGCTTCAATATGCTTGATTTGGTGGCTGATAGCACTTTGGGTAACAAACAGTTCCTCAGCAGCGTGGGTATAGCTTGAATGTCGGGCAGCAGCCTCCAAAGCACGTAAGGCTGCCATCGGTGGGAAGCGAATGGACATGGTTATACGAATTTAATATATGAGTAATTACTCATGTATTGTATGAAAAACTTTCGTTTGTCTGCAAGGCATTTTAGCACTATATTCTCGTCATCAGCTAATACATAGCTAACGCTTAAACAACAAATTTAAGCAGCAAACTTAAACGGTAAACTTTGAGGGTCAGAAAAATGGCAAGCCAATTATTTATTAGAGTGGGTGTCGCGTATGTCGGTACTCTCACATTATTAACCATCATGATTTTGATCAACTAGGAGGCTAACATGAATAATACTGTAAATACGAAAGAAAACGCAAATGTGGTGCATGGTGTGTTTCGGCGGGGGATTTTGATGCGGATTTTTGACAAGGTCGAGGCTTTGATTGAACGCAGAAACACACTCCGTCAATTAAACATGCTGTCCGACAGAATGTTACTTGATATTGGTATCGAACGCGCTCATATTCGCGCTTCACTGCATAGCCGCAACACATTGACACAAATGCTTGAAAAGCGCTCTGACCAACCCAGCGTATCCGTCAAGGCGCGCCGTGCCGCGTAAAGTTTTATCCTCCATTAAGGGATCTCCCTTGAGGACGTTCTTCCGAACGTCCTTTTTTTTGCCTGTTTGATTTTTGCCATCAGCGGTTTCAGATAGATAGGAGAGTACCTCTCTATTTGGGTTGGCGGTCCCCGCTTAGCGACTGTGATTTGTGTTGTCTGTGTCATTCATTGTTGACTATGCACTTGCGCCTGATTGTGATTGATGCGCGCGTTATGAAGCATAGACAATTCACCAATATCAGGGGCAGTTAATCATCTGCTGCGAAATTAACCGAATTTCTTTGAAGGTTGGTTTATAATCTGAGACCTTTGCACGGAAGATGATTTCGCTTTCAGGCAAGGCAAAAACGCACGGAATGAGGGAGTTTATGCTTATAAATGACCGATTGAGTACGATTTTACCAACAGTAGGCGCTTTTAGGCGACGTAGCATGTAGGTGAAATGGCTTTCGTGCAAAGGCCTCAATCTGTTGTGCAAAGCGATGCCATATAGTTATTAATAGACCTTTGCATTGTTGTCAGAAGCGCAATGTTAGCCGTGCCGGATTTATTGTTGGGTTATATGCTGGGTATTGTTGGGATGGTGCAATTAAAGCCCCGATGGCGCTGGATTGAGTGAATTTTGAATGATGTGAGACCTTTGCACGGAAGATGATTTCGCTTTCAGGTAAGGCAAAAACGCACGGAATGAGGGAGTTTATGCTTATAAATGACCGATTGAGTACGTTTTTAACGTAGCATGCAGGTGAAAGGGCTTTCGTGCAAAGGTCTCGATGTAAAAGTCTCAGTTAGCATAAAATTATGACTAAAGATTACCCCGTAAATTATCTTAAAGCGATTCTCAATTCCCGTGTTTATGATGTGGCAAAAGAGACGCCGTTGGCGTTGTCGGCGCGATTGTCTGACCGTCTTAAAAGCCATGTCTGGTTGAAGCGGGAAGATATGCAACTGACTTTCTGCTACAAAATTCGTGGCGCATACAACAAGATGGTCAGTTTAACGACTACCGAATTGCGCCGTGGTGTGGTTGTGGCATCGGCAGGCAATCATGCACAAGGTGTTGCTATGAGTGCCAAACGGCTGGGTTGTGAGGCATTGATTGTGATGCCGCTTACTACGCCTTCCATTAAGATTGAAGCGGTTCGTCGCTGGGGTGCGGAAGTTAAATTGATTGGAGACAGCTTTGACGATGCTTTTGAATACGCGCAGTCTGTTTGTAAAAAACAGCGGCGAAAATTTATTAGCCCATTTGATGACCCGTTGGTCATTGCTGGTCAGGGTACTGTTGGGCTTGAACTCATTAAGCAAAGCGCTACGCCGCCGGATGCGGTATTTGTGCCAGTTGGTGGTGGTGGTTTGATCGCCGGTGTTGCCATCTGCATTAAGCAATTACGACCAGAAATTAAAATCATCGGGGTTGAGCCTTTTGAATCTGATGTGTTGTATCAGTCATTACAGGCAGGCAGACGAGTCAAATTAAAACGGGTCGGTATTTTTGCTGATGGTGTTGCGGTCAAGCAGGTTGGAAAAGAAAATTTTAAATTGTGTCGGGATTTTGTTGATGAAGTGGTTAGGGTGAGTACAGATGAAATTTGTGCGGCAATCAAAGATATCTGCGAGGATACGCGCACTATCGTTGAGCCTGCTGGCGCACTGAGTGTCGCTGGTATTAAGTGCTGGTTGAAAGACCAACGGGAGCAGGACAGGGCAAAAGGCAAAAGGCATAAAAAAATGAATCTGGTAGCAGTGGTGTCTGGGGCGAATATGAATTTTGATCGGTTGCGGCATGTTGCCGAACGCGCCGAAATCGGAGAGCGACGTGAAGCGATTATTGCCGTGACCATTCCTGAGCAACGGGGGAGTTTTCGGCGATTTTATCGAACTCTGGGACAACGTAGCGTTTCCGAATTCAACTATAGATATGCTAGCGAGACACAAGCACATATTTTTGTCGGGGTGCAGATTAAACATCGTAATGAAAGTGATAAATTGATAAAGAGATTGGTGGCAAAAGGTTTTCCCAGTCTTGATTTAACCGAAAATGAGCTTGCTAAAATACATGCGCGCTATATGGTTGGTGGCAGGGTGCCTGAACTTAGTAATGAGCGACTATTTAGTTTTGAGTTTCCGGAACGCCCGGGTGCTTTGGGTGATTTTGTGAATCGAATTGGAACAACTTGGAATATCACGTTATTTCATTACCGTAACCACGGCTCGGATTTTGGGCGGGTGTTATGCGGTATTCAGGTGCCCAATGATAGCCGTAAGGCGTTCAATGGTTTCCTGAAGAGTTTGGGTTACGCTTATCGCGAGGAGAGTGATAATCCGGTCTATACGTTATTTTTACGTTAGCCGACAGTCCACAACAAAATGAGCAAAATAGACATCAGCGCAGAAGTGGAACTGGGTGGAATTTATAATATTCCCGGGGAAGGCTTTGTGGTTGAGCTGAAAATATTGGATGCCGCTTACCTTTTTGATAAGCAGGGATTGCAATACCGGATTATTGAAAAAAAACAAAAAGGTTACGCTAGTACGGTCGAAGAAATGGCACTGACACAAATCAATAATTTCGAACCTGTGTTTGATTTATGCTAACCGATGATAAGGCGGTTGCCGAATGCCCCTTTTTCTGGAACGACACTGCTACAGGAGCCTGTTCAAAACAGTCTCTTCAGAAAAATCAAATACACTTATGGATGGTGTCTCTGAATGGGTTTGCGACACGCTACGCCTGTTCATCTAAAAACGGCTGTTCCACAACAGCGGCTATGTCCGACTTGTCGGTGCCGCCTGACGCGGAGATATTAACCCAAGCGGAAAATAAGCGAGCCAGCCGCATCGTCAATAACGCCCGCCGCAAGGACTATCTTGGTGGCAGAGTAGGGTTGCGAACTTTGTTATCTGCTTATACTGGAATCAGCAATGCTGAGCTTGAGTTTGGTTATGGAAGTCGTGGCAAGCCACGCTTATTGAATACGGTTTCTAAACGGAAGCTGGCATTTAATTACAGCTTATCCAGAGGCTATGCCTTGTACGCATTTGGCTGGGATATGGAATTGGGTGTTGATCTGGAAATTTTTCCGCGCACGATTTCCACTGATCGTTTGGCAAAACGTATATTAACCGAGCGCGAACAAGGTGCTTGGCACAGCGTTGATCAAGCACAACGGCATCACGCTATGCTGGCATGTTGGACTAGGAAAGAAGCTTATGGCAAGGTGCTAGGTGTCGGTATCCGATACAATATGAATCAAGTCAATTTGTTTACCGATTTGCAACAGGCGCGATGGTGTAGCACTGTTTCTGGTTTATTCGATAACGAAGCAGCCTGCTCAGAATTGTTTCCGCAACTATTGCCGCCACAGTCGCTGCGTCCCCTGAAACAACCTATACAACAATTACAGGGGGTTCAACTGGCCTTACCTGTTTGCGGTGTCGCATCGCTGATGTATGCAGAAAATACCGAAAACACCATGCCAGCAAACGAAGCTGAAAATGCCGTCTCTGAATGCAATCGGGCAGGGTCGGTCGCCATCAGCCATAATCCTGAACTGTCGACTTTTCAATTGTACTTGTGAGGGCTGGTGGATGGGTGTGCGGCTGTAAGCCGCGCCTTGTTTTACAAAAATTTTAAGTTCATTTTACAAATATTTTTTGGGGATCATTTGCGACTGAGCTTTAAGCGGCTTTTAATTACTTCTTGTTGGCTAATTTAACCGTGGTGATGTAGCCACCATTATTGTCGATTGTATGCGTACAGGATGTGCATTTGTAATTTTAGAAGAAAGGAAGGAGCTACTGAAGTCTTTGGAGGCTGAAAGGCTGAACATGAACGCTGGGAAGCTGAACGCCTGAAGACTAAACAGACAACCAGATAAATAAGCGGATTAAAGAAGTTGTTACGTTGACGTTCAGGCGTTTTCACAATAAGCTGCGCAAACAAAATGGCCTGTCGTCTGGGTATTGAATGTAGTACACTCTCCGCTATGAATACGGTTGCTTTTGACACGCTCGCCTTTGCCAAACGCTTGCAGGAAGCAGGGGTTCCGGCTGTGCAGGCGGAGGCGCATGCGATTGCACAAGCGGATTTTCTAACCCACCACCTGCTGAGCGAAGTCGCCACAAAGATCGATCTTAAAGCATTGGAGGTCGCCACTAAGACCGATCTCAAAGCATTGGAGGTCGCCACCAAGACCGATCTTAAAGCATTGGAGGTTGCCACCAAGACCGATCTCAAAGCCCTGAAAGCCGATATCAAAGCACTGGAGATTGCCACTAAAGCTGACATCACGGCACTGAAAGACGCCACTAGAGCCGATTTGGCTGATATGCGAGTTGCTCTGGCGGGGATGGAAACCAAACTCAGTTTGCGGATGCTGTTTATGGTGGGTGCGCTGGCTACCTTGATGACCTTTTTTAAGTTTATGGGATAATTACTCGGGCTCTTTCCTCAGGCTACTCCCTCACGCTCCTTCCCGAGCAACACTATTCGGTGGCTTACTCAGCCTGATCAACCATATACTGTACTGCTGCGGTAACGGCATTATCGCTGAGAGAGACATTGCCACCTTTGGCTGGCATGACACCAGTTGCGCCGCTAAAACCTTGGATGGCATGTGCCGTCAGGGTGTCGATGCCTTGTTCAATGCGTTCGCTCCAATCGCTGGCTTTTCCTAAAACAGGTGAGCCGGCAACACCGCTGTTGTGGCAGACAGCACAGGTGCGGTTGTAAATCGTTTCACCATCTTCGCCAGTATCGCTGTCGCCTGCATCGTCTGCATCATCCGTTCGCACTTTGTCTATCTGCAGTTTTCCGACTGCGGATACTCTGGCTTTTAGAGACGCGGGTGAGTTATGGATGGCAAGTGCAGAGGAGAAAGACGTTGCGAATAATAGTGAGGAAAACATGGCGACGATGCCACGCATGCTTATACTAAAAAATTTCATGGCTAATTATGTTGTTTATGTTGTCGGGAGACGGGTTGTTTGAACAAGTTCAAGGCGAATTCTAGCATTTTTCAAATGATTTTTATGGATATATTTTTTTGGCATAGCGTTGTCTTACTAATGCTGTTTTATCAATGTTGTGAATGCGCAATGTGGTTGATGCGGTCTGCTCATAAAATAAATTGATTTTATTGATAAATTATTTTTGTGATTTATTGTGCCATTTATGTACCACATTAAGGAAAAACAATTTATTTCCAATCTGTTTTTCAGTTACAGTAATGCGCATTGGTGTCATTGTCGTTCAATACGAGGTAGTCGCAGTGGCTGGCTAGAAGGCCTGGGTAGATAGTTGGACAGATAAAATGAGTGCGCAGGAAGTGCTAGCGTACCGATAATATACATTGAACACCAGCGCATTGATGGCGTAACAGATGACGGTTTCTACGGGTTGGTTTTTTGCCTGATTCGGGAATCTGATTAAACTGTTACAATCAACAATCACTAAAATTAGATGAGGATTTGAACTATGACTAATGAGCTTTCATCGCTAGTTGTTATATTTACCGAGTTTTATTACTGGATTACGGTGCCCCTGATGTTTCTGATTCATGTCGGCTTCTGCATGTATGAAGTCGGTGCATCGCGCTACAAGAACCACATGCACACCCTGATGAAAAATACCATGCTGATCCCTTTGGTGACCGTGACATTTTTCTTTTTCGGTTGGTGGCTTTATTTCGCACTGGTTAATGGTCCGGGTATCAATGGCGGTCTGGTAACCGCCTCCAATGCCACTCCTTGGAGTGAATTGATGGGCGCACATCTGGGCGGGGCAGCCATACAAAATACGCTGAGCGTTGATGACACCAGTTACTGGGCGCGTATCAATGGCGTATTCTGGGCAGCCTTTTTGCTGTTTTCCTGGACTGCTGCATCAATCGTTTCCGGCTCGGTTATCGAACGTATCCGCCCCAGTGCATTCTGGATACTGGCTGTGCTGATTGGCTCGTTTACATGGATTATTGACGCTTCATGGGGATGGTCATGGAATGGCTGGATGGTGCAGTTGCTGGGCTATCATGATGCTTATGCCTCGGGTGTTATCCACGCTGTAGCGGGTGGCTTTGCGCTGGGTATATTGGTGGTTTTAGGACCGCGAATTGGCAAATTTGCCAGTGATGGTTCGCCAAGAAATATTAACCCGCATAATCCCTGGTTGGTGACTATCGGGCTGTTCCTGATATACACCGGATTCTGGGGCTTCTATGTTGCCTGTAACATTCCTATCATTGATGTTTATGGCGGGGCGATGCTGGATGTTGCTGATAAAAGCTATTTCAGTGCCACCAATATCTATCTGCAACCGACCACGCTGTCTGCCATTACTTTTAACTTCCTGATGTCATTGTCAGGTGGATTGATGGCTGCTTATATGGTTTCCAAAGGTGATGCGTTCTGGACTTATTCCGGCGGATTGGCGGGCGTAATCGCCGCCTCAGCGGGGAACGATCTGTACCACCCGATTCAGGCGATGCTGATTGCGGCTGTTGTCGTGGTCATTATCTACAAGATGCACCATTGGGTTGAGCGTGTATTCAAAATTGATGATGCGGTTGGTGCTGTTGCGGTGCATGGTTATGCCGGTTTTCTGGGCGTGGTTATTGCAGGCTTTATGCTCTGGGGCTATCCATCATCTCCCTTTGAAGGGTATGCGGTAATTACCCCGTGGGGACAATTCGCCGGTGCAATAATTATGTTCTTTGTTCTGGGATTTATTCCAGCTTGGGTTGCGTCTAAAATTTTAAGCGCTATGGGTTTGCTTCGTATTCCGCGTGAACTCGAATTGGTTGGTCTGGATATGAGTTCCGAAGCGCAACGGCAGGTAGATGCACAGGCTGTTAGAGAAACCATTCGCAACGAAGCCTGAGCTTGATTTAGAATTATTGACTTTTTATACAAGGGTGTCTCTGCTCATTAACGATGTTTTTGTGAGCGTAAGAAAGTCCCGTGCGCATCAAGATAGCCAGCGCGGGACTGACGGCGCAATCGCGAAACAAGATAATTAACAGCGATACCCATAAACCTTAACACTGGAGATTATTATGGCAACAGGTATGGTGAACAACTGGATCAATGTCGATACACTGGGTCCTATTTATCCTTTCGTAGGCTCTGAAAGTACATTAGTGCTGATTGGTTTGGCTTTCTGGCTACTTTGGCATGTTTGGCAAATAAAGTCGGAATCGACCGAGTTCAAAATGGATATTGAGAAAATCGAACGGCACGGTGGTGTCGCTAAAGTGCTGGATAATGAAGGCGAGCGCGAGATTAGTGATTTGGCGGGCAGGTGATTATTTTTAATTTTTGTGACTAACTGAGACTTTTGCACGGAAGATGATTTCGCTTTCAGGCAAGGCAAAAACGCACGGAATGAGGGAGTTTATGCTTATAAATGACCGATTGAGTACGATTTTACCAACAGTAGGCGCTTTTAGGCGACGCAGCATGCAGGTGAAATGGCTTTCGTGCAAAGCTCTCTAACTTTATTTGTGCCCCTTCACGGCCCGCCGTGAAGGGGCTTTTCTATGTTCCGGACAGATGTGTTCGCTACGCAGGTTGAATGAACGGTTTTGATTCGCGGGATATTAAATTCCATTCCCGCCCGACCGGTACTGTACATCGCACCACTGGTGATGGTGTCGGTGTTGGTGTTTTATTATTGGGATCTGAAAAATCAGTGTACTGATCAGGTTAGTCAGCGCGAGTATTTCAGGCAGCACGTTCAGCAAGCAGCTGATACGGGCAGTCTGTTACGGTTGGCGGATATAACCTCATTTGCTTGGCAACAGGTCAAAGGCTTTAGGGCTTTTAGACCGCAACAGCAAAGTAGAAGCTGTCCTTTTAAGTGGGATTGGTCAAGTCAGGAACGTCAGAACATTATTGATGCCGGTCAGTTATCGGTGATCATATTTATCCACGAAGGTTCGATTGCAAATTACATCGAGTTTCAAAGCGATCGAATTAAAATAGATGATTTCGGAAAAATCTTAACCCCGGAAACCGCCTTGTTCAGGGTGCAACGTGTGCCGGATGTTGTTCAGGCATACCAGCTTTCTTTGCTACCTTGATGGTCAGCAAGAGTTGCGAGTCTCGGGCTACTTTTTATGGAATGGGCAGAATATAACGCTGTCAGGCGAATGCACAGTGCCTCTGCACGGTTTGTGTATTCAATCAAGTTCCGCCTAAATCCCGTTTTGCCTGATTTAGGTGTTGAATCATTAATGTTGATGCGCCTTCCATATCTCGCCGGATTATGGTTTTTAGCAGTGCGTGATGTTGTTGGTTGTATTGGGCGATCTTTCCCGAGGTTAATATACCGAGCTTGCGGTGGCTCCACTGAGTATGGTTGCGAATATCATTGATGCGCTGATATATCCAGATCAGTAAAGGGTTCTGAGAGTAGTTTGCTAGCATCAAATGGAACGCTTCGTCTGCGGATGAAAAAGAATTGGCATCTTGTTGTGCATTTACCGTATCCTCTAACATCTCTTGCAACTTTCTCAGTTCACGGTTGTTGGCGTTTGCGACAACTAACCTGACAATATGGGGTTCTATTGCCAGACGAGTTTCAATCAAATCCAGCGGGCTGGTTTCTTCGGATATATCTTCCTGATCGAATTTGATGTCGTAATTTACAAAGGTGCCACTACCAAATTTTTTCCTGACAAAATTTGCGCGTTCCAGTTGATTGAGGGCGGATCTTACCGTGCCTCGCGCTACCGAATGCTGATCTGCCAGACTGCGCTCGGAAGGTAAGCGTTCGTTGTAGGTGTAGTCGCCATTGATGATGGCTGCACGGATATGATTGAATAATCCGGTAGCACCTGTTGTAACTTTTAAGTGATCTTGCATAGTCGTTGGTAGTAAGTTGCTTATGGGCTGATGGCCTTATAAATGGTTTATAAATGGTATATACAATAATAGCAATTAATAACAATATAGGTATTGTAAATCGTACAGAGTTAGTGGTTAAATAGCACTGGTTGCAAATTACCTTAAAATGGTATAAATTACATTCCATAATTAAATGTACTAAAACTATACCATAATTTAACAATCATAAGCAACATTATATTAACAATCACAAAATAGAAATAAACCATGGCATTTCCTCAGCACAGTAACTATCTTATTATTGGCGCCGGCATCCACGGATTGAGTACGGCATATCATTTAGCGTTAGAACTCAAAGCGAAAGGAAAAGGTGATGGAGGCGATATATTAGTCGTCGATAAAGCCTCTATTGGCGCGGGTGCTTCAGGCATCGCTTGTGGCGTTGTCAGAAATAACTATTTCCAACCGGCGATGCGCGAACTTATGGCACAATGTGTTGAGGTATGGGAAAGCGATACGACGGCTTATAGTTATCACCCGGTCGGCTATATGCAGATAAGTCCTGATTCGATGTCTGAAGATGTCGCTTCCATCGCCGAACAACAAAAAGAAATCGGCTACGAATCTGTTTTCATCGAAGGCGAGCAGGCCTCCACCAATTATATGAAGGGTTTGTTCCATGATTGGCAAGCGCAAGGCATCACTTCGGTATTGCACGAGAAGAAAGGTGGCTTTGCCAATAACACAAAATCGTTGTATGGACTCGCCAGTAAAGTTGAAGCACAGGGCGTGCGGATATTAACTGGTGTACAGGTTACTGGTTTTGAAAGTGATGATGCCAGTAGTGCGATTAAAGCGGTAATAACCGATAAAGGAAATATCTCTTGCGATCAATTGGTGGTTGCGCCGGGACCTTGGGCAAAAACGATTTGGGATATGCTGGAACTGCCCAAGTCAGTGGATATTAAATCCGACGGCGAGATACATAAAGATGTGCCGATGTGGGTTTACTGGTCATTGCAGGAAGGTACTTTGGGGGTTGATCCGGAGATACAAAAAACCAATGATGGCAAAGCGCCACCGGTTATTCATGTTGATTCTAATGCCCCCTTATATTCTGATGAGGATGGTTCCCTGATTACTGATGAACTATGGGGTATTTATTATAAACCCGATTTTCATTTCAAGGGTATACAAGGCGGTGCGGCACCATTTAAGGTGGAAACCGATCCGGATCAGGTTGCCGTGGACCCTTATGGCGTGGATTCACCCGATTTTATCGTTGGTGATGAATTTTCACACATGTGGGTGTCGGCGTTAGCACATTGTCAGAAACGTTTTCAGGGACAAATTGATAAATACAATAGTGAACCGTCTGGTGGAATAGGCTCGTTTACGCCAGACAGTTTTCCGGTTTTCGATAGCTTCAGAGACAACTGTTATTTCATTGCCGATTCCAATCATGGCTACAAGATGCTTGGGGTTGGCAAGCTGGTTGCCGAAGAACTGGTCGGTTCCAAAAGCAAACTATTGGAACCTTTTCGCTTTTCGCGTTATATTGAAGGCAGGTTACACCCGGTATCCAACAGCCCGTTTCCCTGGAGCTAGTCTGTTTTTTGGGTTATCAGGTCAACTTAATTATAAAGGGCATATATTAACCAGATCGGAAAAAAATGGTTAATAGAAATGCCTGGGATTTTAACCACTAACTAAAACGATATTATTATTGGAGATAGCAATGGCTAAAAAGAAAGTAGCAAAAAAGACAACAACGACAAAACGATCCACCAGCAAAGTGCAAACGTCAACTGATTTAGAGCGGCGGGTCAATGCCCCGGGTCGAGCGCAACTGATTAGGCAGGTACGGGCGAAAATTAAAGAAACGGGTGTTACCTATGTTTACTTCCAGTTTGTTTCTGTTACCGGTCGAATTGTTGGAAAGGGTATTCCTGCCGACCATTGGGAACGGGTTGCAGAAAAAGGTTTCCAACTGGTTTATGGTTCTACTGCAAACCTGTTTATTGATCGGCATGGTGACTATATTGGTTATGGTCCGGAAGCCTCAGAACTGGTCGGCATTCCAGATCCTGAAACCTTTGTGCAACTGCCTTGGGATAAACGTATCGCGCGCGTATTTTGTACCTGTTATCGTAACCGTGAAGAGCGTGTTAATCCGGGCGCGCACCTGACCTCCGACTGTCGTGGCAATCTGGAGATTATCCACAAGGATTTTGAGAAAAAACACAAAATGCACATGCGGGTTGGTACCGAACCGGAAATGATGTGGCTCAAACTGGATGAGAATAAACAGTTGCAAGGGGGGGTGACTAAACCGAACTGCTATCACATCGATCAATTTGAAGAGCTACGTCCAGCGTTTATGCAGGTCATTGAATATGGTGAAAAAATGGGATTCGATATGATTCAGGGCGATCACGAAGATGCGCCCGGTCAGCTTGAACTGAACTGGATGTACGATGATGTGCTGAGAAATGCTGATCGACTGACCACCTATCGCCAAATTTGTGCGCAGGTTGCTCGGGAAAAAGGTTTGCATGCCTGTTTTATGTCTAAGCCTTTTATGAATGTTTCTGCATCGGGTTGTCACCATAATGTGTCGTTGTGGTCGGGTGGCAAAGATGTGGTGAATAAACTGCATCAAAAATCTATTGCCGCTATGGATGATGTGTTTTCCTATCGTGAAGGCGGTACTAACCATTTTATGCCGGATCCGAAAATTGATGCGGTCAAACCCAATCCGATTGGTCTCAAATCAATCGGCGGTGTTATCGAACATCTTGGCGCATTGACATCCATTGGCTCATCCACGGTTAATTCCTATCGCCGTTTATGGGATACCGGCTTCTGGGCACCCGTTTTTGCCGACTGGGGATTTCAAAACAGAACCTGTGCGTTGCGCGTTTCCGCACCCGGTCGTTTTGAATATCGTTCGGTAGATTCTATGGTCAACCCGTATCTGATGGGTGGCGCATTACTCAAGGTATTCGACGATGGTATATCCCGTAATCTTGATCCGGGTGAGCCTGAAGAGCGCAATATCTATGCGGCTATGGAAGCTGGCAAGCAGGTGAAAAAATTGCCGATGACGCTGGGAGATGCCTTAAAAGAACTGGAAAAAGATGATGTGGTGCGCACGTCGATGCCCGGCGAAATGTACACCGTGTATCACCACTATAAAAATGATGAATGGGAGCGATTTAATCATTCCGTTTCTGATTGGGACCTGGAAAATTATCTTGATTGCTTGCCTTAAGACTGGTGGCAACTCGAGTGAGTTACCTGAAAAATTAACCTGAACGGCAAAATCTCGGGGCGCTAACCCCCGAGGCGTTCAGTTTTAATCCTATTTTTTAATTAACCTTAATATACGGAGAACTTGCAAAATGTGTGGTATCGCAGGACTTATACATCGGGGGAAAAGTTCCGACGTAGGGGCGGAGATGACATCGATGCTTCAATCTTTGAAGCATCGGGGACCGGATTCTACCGGTTTCGCGCTCTACGGGAAACCGACTAACAATCAGCATGTAATACGCTTCAATGTTGCCGAGCAGGAAGACATGAACAAGGGTTTTGACATACATCGACATGTGGTTGAACGTCAAAAAGTGGTTGACGAACGACTGGAGAAACTGGGGGTGAAGGTAATATCTCGTGACCGACCGACCGAATACTCTAGTCGTTATACGTTTTCATTTGATGGTGACATGAAAAAACTCGCCGATTATCTTGAGGACATTGAAGGCGTGGAAATTCTGTCCATTGGTGAGGGTCTGGAATTGATTAAAGACCTTGGCGACGCAACGGTGGTATCTGATCAATATGGTTTAGCAGATTTCACAGGCACTCACGGCATCGGTCATACGCGTATGGCGACCGAATCTGATGTGGATATTCGCTCTGCTCACCCTTACTGGGCTTATCCGTTTAACGACGTTTCGGTCGTACATAATGGCCAGCTTACCAACTACTGGGGTTTTCGTCGCCAGATGGAACGCCGTGGTCATCGTTTTATGTCGAATTGTGATTCGGAATTAATAGCCGTTTATATCGCCGACCGCATGGCCGAAGGTGATGATCTTGAAGAAGCCATGCTCCGATCTGTCGATGAACTGGATGGTGTTTTTACCTATCTGGTCGCAACCAGCGACAAACTGGGAATGGCAAAAGATGTTATGGCGGCTAAGCCGATGGTGTTATATGAAAGCGATGAATTCGTTGGCTTGGCTTCCGAGGAAGTCGCTATCCGCAGCATATTTCCGAATGAAATTGAAACTTGGGATCCATATCACGGGGAGGTAAGAGTATGGCAGGCGTAGAACACAAATCCCATGACATGGGTCTGCATGCCGAGCAGTTAACCGGCAGAACGCAGCAGCGTTTTTTTAATGCCAGCGAGGAAGAGAATTTTACCTATCCTTGGGCGCATGAGGTTGATTTCAATAAAACCGCAGAATTTGATGCTGAACACATGGACAGCTCGGCGATTAACCTGAAAATTCGGGAACTGATGCAATCAGGGCACGGTACCGTTACCGTCAAAAACCCACGCGCCAAACATGGTGTCGGGGTCGGTATTCTTAATCGTTTGAACCTGAAATTTGAAGGGAGTCTGGGCTATTTCGGCTGTGGCTTAGTGGATGGACCGAACATTCATATCAGCGGTCGGGTCGGCTGGTCGTGTGCAGAGAACATGATGTCCGGCAAGGTGGTCATTGACAAGAATGCCGGTTCAACATTCGGTGCGGCGATTCGCGGTGGTGATTTGGTTTGTCGTGGCGATGTTGGTTCTCGAACCGGTATTGACCAAAAGGGCGGCACTATCATCGTTGGCGGTCGTACCGGCGCGTTCTCCGGATTTATGATGCAACGTGGGCGCATGATTATTTGTGGTGATGCGGGCAAGAATCTGGGTGATTCCATGTATGACGGCACCATCTATGTGGGTGGTGAAGTCGAGGATTTAGGTGTCGATTGCGTGCCCAGTGAACTCAATGAGGTTGATCTGAAATGGCTGAACACCAAGCTGGGAACGTATGGCATTAAACCCGCTTGTGGCATCGAAAACCTGAAGAAATTTGTCGCGGGTAAGCAGTTGTGGAACTATGATAACCTGGAACCCACCGAGAAAAAATTGATACTCTAAATGAGTATTCCAAGAACAAGAGGAAAAACAATTATGTCAAAAACAACAAGAGATACCAGTCACCTGGGACAAAGTTTTATGTTCCCGCCGGAGGTGATGGATGATATTCATATCAAAGCGGAATTGGGACGTTACCGTATGCGTGGCTTCTCATTATTCAAAAAAATCCCGACCTGGGATGATCTGACTTTTATGCCCGGCACCCTGACCCGTTTTGTTATTGAAGGGTATCGGGAAAAATGTTTAACCGAAACGGTCATTGGCCCAAAAGCAAAACGCCCGATGGTATTGGATATTCCGGTTTACATAACCGGTATGAGTTTTGGGGCATTATCTTATGAGGCTAAAACGGCATTGGCGCGGGGTGCCACCATGGCAGGCACAGCGACCTGTTCGGGTGAAGGCGGTATGATTCCCGATGAACGCCGCTACTCCGAAAAGTGGATGTATCAATGTATTCAATCCCGCTACGGCTTCAATCCGAATCATTTACGCCTTGCCGATTGCGTGGAATTTTTTATCGGTCAGGGCTGTAAGGTCGGGTTGGGTGGACACTTGATGGGACAAAAAGTAACCGATCAGGTTGCTGAAATGCGTTCCTTGCCGGCCGGAATTGATCAGCGTTCTCCGGCGCGTCACCCGGACTGGTTAGGGCCTGATGATCTGGCTTTGAAAATCAACGAAATTCGTGAAGCGACCAACGGCGAAATTCCGATTCAGTTGAAGCTGGGCGCGGCGCGAGTTTATGATGATGTGCGGATGGCAGCGAAAACCGGTCCCGACTCCATCTATATTGATGGCATGGAAGGCGGTACTGGTGCCGGTCCGCACCTGGCGACCGAAGAAACCGGTGTGCCGGGTATTGCCGCAATCCGACAAGCACGTAGAGCGATTGAAGATGTCGGTAAATCTGGGGAAATATCTCTGGTTTATGCCGGTGGTATCCGTAATGGTGGTGATCTGGCTAAAGCCTTGGCACTGGGCGCGGATGCGGTCGCTATTGGGCACTCGGCATTGATGGCATTGAACTGCAACAAAGACATTCCGGAAGCGGATTTCGAGAAAGAAATGGGGGTTGAGGCTGGTCATTGTTATCATTGCCATACTGGTCGCTGTCCAGTGGGGGTGGCCACGCAGGATCCGACTTTACGCAAACGTCTGAATCCTGATGCAGCAGCAGAAAGGGTCTATAACTTTCTACACACGCTGACCATTGAAGCACAACTTTTGGCGCGGGCTTGTGGCAAGACCAATATCCATTCTCTTGAGCCGGAAGATTTATCCGCATTAACGATGGAGGCTTCTGCATTGGCACAAGTTCCTCTGGCAGGTACCCAGCATACCGTTGGGCGACCTGATTTGACTCGATTCTAGGAGGTAGAAAAATGAGTGAAAACACCAATGCAAACGTCGATAAATTTATCGAATCAGATGGCCTGGACAGCGGTCGGGAAAAAGATATCGGTCAGCACATCGGTTATCGTTATGATGTGAATTTAGTGCCGGATATGGATCGCTGCCCTGAATTTCTTAAAAAATATATGGAAATGATGGGCTGGGATGATTTGAACTGGCTTGAAGATGTCCACATGGGTTATGAAGAAGGCCGACCGGCTGTATTTGACCGCAACATCAATGGTTGGGTACAGGTTCCCGAAGACCTGAAACTGCCGGATAACCAACAGGATCGGGATATGATTGCGCGGGAATTGCTGATCAAATTCCAGATGTCAAAAACCCATCCGATGGTTGATTTGATGAATGCCTATAAGAAGTTTTAGTGTCTGCCTTCCTCTTCATGGGGTGGTGCTCATTTAATTCAAGAGATAACTTTATGAAGAGTGTAATGAATCTTCTGAAAGCAGCACTATGAGACCTTTGCACGGAAGATGATTTCGCTTTCAGGCCAGGCAAAAACGCACGGAATGAGGGAGTTTATGCTTATAAATGACCGATTGAGTACGATTTTAACGCAGCATGTAGGTGAAATGGCTTTCGTGCAAAGGCCTCACTATATGAGTGCTGTTGTCCAAAACACATAGAAGCGATAAGTGAGTCAAGTATATTTGAAAATGCACTGTATTGGAGATCTCACCGTTTTTGCTAAAAAGATCCTGCTGCTAACGAAAATTTGGATATAGTCAGTGCTTTAAGCATATCGTATGCGGCTGTCTTGCATTGATAGATTAGCTCATGCGATAATTTCTGAAGACTCGGATTGATCTTCTAAAGATGCTGAGTTATATGCGCACATCATTTCACAACGAGGTAAATTGAAATCTGGTGCAGAAATACACTTCGGGGCTAGAATAAGTCGCAGATTCGTTCTTGATCACGGCTACGGAACGGTTATTGGTGATACCGCCGTGATTGGAAATGATTGTTATGTACTTGGAGGTGTCATTCTCGGCGCAAAGGTCTCATAATATAATTTGGGGCTGTCCTAGATAACACTGAAAGAGTGCTATCATGGGATCAATGAGAAAGAGTCGTTTAAGCCGTTATAAACAAGGTCGTCTTATTGAGCATTTTGTGTCGGGTTCAACCGCCCGCACGGCAGCATTGCTGGTTGGGATCAACAAGTCCACATCGGCGTATTTTTATCACCAGTTGCGCGAGATTATCGCATATGAGCTTGAACAAGAAAGCCATGAGGTTTTTGACGGGGAGATTGAAGTCGATGAAAGTTATTTTGGCGGTGGTCGCAAAGGCAAACGAGGTCGGGGAGCGGCGGGGAAAATCCCGGTGTTTGGCTTACTCAAACGGGGCGGGAAGGTTTACGCCAAGATTATCCCGGATGCTTGTTCAGCAACCTTGATGCCAATTATTGAGCGTAAAGTGGTTCCGGACAGCATCGTTTATTCCGACTGTTGGAGCGGTTATAATGTGCTGGACGTGAGCGATTTCAAGCACCACCGCATCAACCATTCCCAACGCTTCGCGGAGCAGGGGAATCACATCAACGGCATTGAGAACTTTTGGAGTCAGGCGAAGCGTCATATGCACAAATTCAACGGTGTTCCCAAGGCGCATTTTGGGCTGTTTTTGAAGGAGTGCGAGTGGCGTTTTAACAACAGCGACCCAATATCTCAATTATTTCAATTAAAACAATGGGTTGGAGTTCATTTAAACTAGTTATCTAGGACAGCCCCTATAATTTTTCGCTCATGATAGAACGTGGTTGCCCCGCCCCGCTGGGGGCGTGCTGGGATGGTGAGGGGGTGAATTTTGCGTTGTATTCATCGCTTGCCGAGCGGGTTGAGTTGTGTCTGTTTGATAAAGCGGGGCTTGAGACAGCACGCTTCGTTTTACCCGCTCAGGATGATGATATCTGGCACGGTTACTTGCCGGACTGCAAACCGGGTCAGTGTTATGGTTATCGCGTCCACGGACAATATACGCCGACACAAGGTCTTCGCTGCAACGCCAACAAGTTGCTGATTGATCCTTATGCACGTGCTTTGAAGGGGGGGATGTCCTGGTCACCCGCTGTGTTTGATTTTGACCCGAACAGTCCTGCCGAGGAGATGCAGACCAGTACTCTGGACAGCGCATCTTGTGTGCCGAAATGCGTGGTAACTGCCACACAAAATGACCAGTCGCTTTCACGACCGCGCATTCCCTGGTCAAAAACCATTATTTATGAGACCAACGTACGTGGTTTCACTATGCGCCACCCGGCAGTTTCAGAATCTGATCGGGGAAAATTCCGCGCTATGTGTCATGCCGAGATACTGGACTATCTCAAAGCATTGGGCATTACCACCATTGAGCTGATGCCGGTGCATGCTTTTATTGACGAGGGTTGTCTGGTGAAACGGCAACTGCGGAATTTCTGGGGCTACAACAGTATCAATTTTTTCACCCCCGAAGCGCGTTATGCGGATGGCAACGCTATTTACGAATTCCGAGAAATGATCAATGCCATTCACGATGCTGGCATTGAAGTGATTCTTGACGTGGTTTACAACCACACCGCTGAAAGCGACCAGCATGGTCCGACACTGAGTTTTCGGGGCATTGACAATCTCACTTATTACCAAACACGGCCGCATAATCCGGGGCATTACCTCAACCACAGCGGTTGCGGGAATACCCTGAATGTTGAGCATCCGCGCGTTCAAGAGCTGATACTTGACAGTCTCAGGTATTGGCATCAGCAAATGGGGGTGGATGGCTTCCGTTTCGACCTCGCACCAGTGCTGGGCAGAAACAACGCGTGTTTTGACTCCGACCATCCCTTGCTCAAGAGCATCAGCAACGATGACCTTCTCAAGGGCATCAAGTTAATTGCCGAACCCTGGGACCTTGCTGCAGACGGCTATCAACTGGGGCAGTTCCCGCGCGCATGGGCAGAATGGAATGATCGCTATCGGGACAGTGTGCGGCGCTTCTGGCGTGGTGATTTCGGGGAAAGCGGCGAGCTTGCCAGACGTTTGCACGGCTCCGCCGACCTGTTTGAAGCGGGTGGACGTAGCGCAAACGCCAGCATCAACTTGATTACTAGCCATGATGGCTTCAGCCTGACCGATGTGGTGAGCTATGAATCCAGACACAATCTGGACAATGGCGAGGACAACCGTGATGGTCATACACTTAATCTCAGTCGCAACTACGGAATTGAGGGCGAAACCAGCAACCACACCATCAACCAGCTACGTCGCCGACAACGATTGAATATGCTCGCCACCTTACTGCTATCACAAGGCACACCGATGTTACTGGCAGGTGATGAATTTGGCAACTCACAACGTGGCAATAACAATGCTTACGCACAAGATAACGAGATTGGTTGGCTCGACTGGAGCGGGCTGCTAACCGATGCCGATTTTCAAACACAGGTACGCAAACTGATTGCGCTACGACTCGACACCACTTTACTAAGACAGCAACAGTACCTGCACAGTCAGTCATCAGATGTAAAAGGACAGTCGGTCATAAGCTGGCTCACAGCGGATAGCAAGCAAATGATGCCAGCGGATTGGCAACAGACACAAACCCTAACCGTCATCATCAGCCATCTCAACAACCACAAAACCCCGCCAGATCAAACCCAATCCATCGCCATTATGCTGAACGCATCCGCATCAACAACCCATTTCACGCTACCCCAAGCATCACCGCACAATACCTGGTTGCTGGCATTCAGTAGCAGCGACACACCCGCAAACCCACTCGGTAACCATATCTGGCAACTCCAGAATTCATCCATTACCTGTCTGCGTCAGTGTCGTCAATGCCGGTAATGTCCTGCCCTTAGCAAGAGGAAGTAGCCATACAAAGAGGATGATAGGTGGCAGCTATCTTCATGATTTTTTACAGAAATACACCAATCAAATAATGCCGATAGGATCAAAAATATATCCGTCTCCACGATCTTATCCTTTTACATCTACGTTCAGCGACGGTCATACTCTACACTTCAAAAGCATGGTCAATCAACAAAACAACCGAATAAATAGGCACAATATATTGCTTACATCGGCTGATTGATAAGTTGGATTTTCGCACAGGAAGCCATGCTTGTCAGGGTGGATCGCCGTTCATTTTCGGGCAAAAATGCTAATATCAACGCCAATGAATCACAGACTGAAAAAATCTGACAGAATGGTTTAAAATCCAAATTTATATAAATCACTGAAATTATTATGAGTATTGATTATCTCGAATTTGAGAAACCTATCGCTGAGTTACAGGAGAAAATTACCGAGTTACAGAGAGTCAGTTCGGGAGGTGCAGTCAATCTGGATGCGGAAATCAACCGGCTTCGTGTCAAGAGTCGCCGACTGACGAAAGAGATATTCTCGAAACTTGATGCCTGGCAGATTACCCAGATCGCTCGCCATCCCTTGCGACCCTACACACTGGATTATATCAACCGAATTGTGACCAATTTTCAAGAGTTGCATGGTGACAGAATGTATGCGGATGATCCTGCCATAGTAACTGGATTGGGGTGGATTGGTGGTCATCGAGTTGCCATTATTGGGCATCAGAAAGGTAGAGATACCAAAGAACGTACCCACCGCAATTTTGGTATGTCAAGACCAGAGGGCTACCGTAAAGCGCAGCGGATAATGCGACTGGCAGAGCGCTTTCATCTTGCGCTTGTCACCTTTATTGACACTCCGGGTGCTTATCCCGGAGTAGGTGCTGAGGAAAGGGGGCAAAGTCAGGCGATTGCACAATCTATTGAAGTGATGACCACTCTGAAAACACCTATCATTTCTGTGGTCATCGGTGAGGGGGGATCTGGCGGTGCGCTTGCAATCGGGGTTTGCGATAAATTGCTGATGTTGGAATATTCCACCTATTCGGTAATCTCGCCTGAAGGCTGTGCCTCTATTTTGTGGAAGAGCGCGGAGAAGGCTGTCGAGGCGGCTACAGCGATGCGTGTTACTACGCCGGAAATTGCAAAAGTGGGCTTGGTGGATGGCGTTATTAGCGAGCCTGCGGGTGGCGCACATCGCGATTATGATGAAACAGCACTATCGGTCAAAGACCGCATTATTGACACGTTGCGCGAGTTTGAGAATATCAATAATGAACAACTACTTGAAAACCGCTATACGCGACTTATGAATCTGGGGAGATTTGAAATTAAAAATTAAGTCGCCTACCGCCGCATTTCCCGCTACTGAATTTTCCGTTCAGGCACTAGCGGGAATTTTATTTGAACACTTTGGCTTGGCAAAAAATACCCGATTTGTCGTTGCTTATAGTGGTGGTTGCGATTCGCAAGTTTTGTTGCATGGGCTGGCATTGTTGCGCAAGCAAACGAACATTGATGTGGTTGCGGCGCACTTTGATCATGGATTGCAGGTGCAATCGAGACTATGGGCGCGGCAATGTAAACATTGGTGCAGTGAGCTTGAGGTAGAGTTTGTGGCTGTTCGTCGGCTTGTTGTTAGCGAGCGCGGGCAAAGCATAGAGGCTAATGCGCGGAATGCCCGATACCTTTGGCTTGATGAAATTTCCCAGTCACGACAGGTAGTGGTCAGTGCACATCATGCGGATGATCAGGCGGAAACGTTTTTATTGCATTTGTTTCAGGGAAAAGAGCTTGCACAACTTGCCGGAGTCGCACCGGCAAGGTCATTGGTTCACGGCTCGAAAACCGTATTGATTCGTCCATTGCTGCCATTTAGCAGAGCGCAATTACTGGATTATGCCCGACTCAAAAAACTGCAATGGATTGAGGATCCGATGAATCGTGATTTACGCTTTTATCGGAATTATATTCGTCATAGGTTAATGCCTGTGCTTGCTCAGCGATCGCCTGGTATAGTGGGCGCACTAAATCGGGCAGCCGCTTGCTGTCGCCGAATTGACGAACGCGACCGTGCCACATTATCGGCATGCTATGAAAACTTCTGTTGCCCGAAATCCGCAGGGGTTTTTTGTCTGACCATGCCATTGAACCTGCAACACCTTAATCTGCGGCTGCTGGATGACAATACTGTGTTGATCGGATTGATTCGTTACTGGATTCACCGTGCCGGTTATGCCTCGCCTTCACAGGGGCAGTTGGCGACACTGTGTCAACAAATTGTCGCGCAACGGACCACACAGGCAACCCTCAATTTTAATGGTCTAGTAGTACGCTATTATAATCGCCATTTATATCTGACCAAATTGATGCCGCTCCGAACGTCCCGAATGCCCCGAATTTATTGTGCTAATCCCTGGGATATGCAGATAATTCACATTCCGCAATATGGTATCACAGTGAAAATAGTCGGCACGACATCGGCACAGACAATGCGACATACCTTGCCACAGGGGGAAATCCATTTGTGCTGGCGTAAGGGAGGTGAGCGAGTGCGTCTACATAATCGACAGCACCATTCTTCGTTGAAGAAATTATTTCAGGCGAATGATGTGCTGCCTTGGGAACGGGATTGCCTACCTTTTCTGACCATCAATGATGAAATTGCCTGGGTTCATGGTATCGGTGGGTTGGGAGAATATATGACAACGTTGAATAATATCGGACTCCATCTGCAATTTTCGTTGATAAATGATTGAGAGTTGTGCCTGTATTTGGTAGTCTGTTTTCCTGTCAGGGAAACAGTATCTGTGCTATCTCCTCATTTTGCTTTTTTGCGCTTCAATTTGGTGAGGAGGGTTGTTTTTCAGGCTTGATGATTTCTATGGCAGTTTGAGCCTGTTAGCGACTGCTTTACTGATAACTATTCGATAATGACCAAATTTGTATTTATCACTGGCGGGGTTGTGTCTTCACTGGGCAAAGGTATCGCATCGGCATCCTTAGGCAGTGTTCTCGAAGCCAGAGGGATTGAGGTAACCCTGCTCAAGCTTGATCCCTATATCAATGTCGATCCCGGCACAATGAGTCCGTTCCAACATGGCGAGGTGTTTGTTACCGAAGATGGTGCGGAGACCGATCTGGATTTGGGGCATTACGAACGCTTTGTGCGTACCACTATGGGTAAGGCGAATAATTTCACCACGGGTCAAATTTATGAAATGGTGATTCGCAAAGAGCGGCGCGGAGATTATCTGGGTGGCACGGTGCAGGTGATTCCGCATATCACCGATGAAATCAAGGCATCAATAATCGCCGGAACAAAGGATGCAGCGGTGGCGTTGGTGGAAATTGGTGGCACTGTGGGTGATATTGAGTCATTGCCATTTCTTGAGACCATTCGCCAGATGCGTATCGAATTTGGCAAGGAAAACACCTTGTTTTTGCATCTTACCTTGGTGCCGGAAATTCAGGTTGCTGGCGAAATCAAAACCAAACCGACCCAGCACTCGGTCAAAGAGATGCGCTCGATTGGTATTCAGCCGGATATACTGTTGTGTCGTGTACGCGAGACCCTTCCCGATAGCGCACGCAAAAAAATTGCCTTGTTTACTAACGTTGATGAAGAAGCGGTTATTTCAGGTGTTGATGTTGATAATGTCTATAAAATTCCACAGTTATATGTGGCGCAAAAAATCGACCAAATCGTTACCCGACAATTCAACATCAATGCTGATGCGCCGAACATGTCGGAATGGGAGCGGGTGCTGGAAAACAGTATTCACACCGAAAATAAAATTACCATTGCCATGATCGGTAAATACGTCAGCCTGACCGAGTCCTATAAATCGCTGTCGGAAGCCCTGTTTCATGCCGGCATTCAAACCCGCACGAAAATTGAAATATTTTACGTTGATTCAACCGAGATCGAAAAAAATGGCACGGCAATGCTGGACCGGGCTGACGCTATTCTAGTGCCGGGTGGATTTGGCGAAAGAGGCGTTGGGGGCATGATCACCGCCGCACAGTATGCGCGACTCAACAAGATTCCCTATCTGGGTATCTGTTTGGGTATGCAGGTCGCAACCATTGAATTTGCGCGCAATGTGGTCGGGCTGGAAAATGCACACAGCACCGAATTTGATCAAGCAACACCGCATCCGGTCATCGCGTTGATCACCGAATGGATTGACGACAGAGGGCAGCGCGAATTGCGAGATAAAAATGCCGATCTGGGTGGCACTATGCGTTTGGGGGCGCAGGAAATTCATCTTCAGGCGGGTTCCCGCTACCATGCGATTTACGATCGGGCAGTAATCAGAGAACGACATCGGCATCGTTTCGAGTTCAACAATAACTATATGCAGCAATTCGAGAATTGCGGGTTGATTTTTTCAGGATTGTCAGGCGACGATCTAGTTGAGATAATCGAGATTGCAGATCATCCGTGGTTCGTCGCCTGCCAGTTTCATCCTGAATTTACCTCCAATCCCAGAGACGGACACAAGATGTTCACCGATTATGTCAATGCCGGTTTGAAACACCAGCAGTTACGGACACAATCTGACTGATGTCCCCTATACCCCCTGATACCCCATTGATAACTAACTGATGATACCGCTATTTGAGACAAACCGAGACAAGCCTTTCTTTTTGATTGCCGGACCTTGCGTCATTGAATCAGAAGAATTGGCGCTATTGACTGCCGCAACATTAAAAGAAATCACCGGCCGACTCGGCATTGAGTTTGTTTATAAATCTTCATTCGACAAAGCCAATCGTACTTCTGCCGATTCACCGCGCGGTCCGGGACGGGATGCCGGATTAGCCATCCTCAACAAAGTCCGGCAACAAATCGAGGTCGCCATATTAACTGATGTCCATAGTGTTGCTGATGTTACCGATGCCTCTGAAGTTGTTGATGTTCTGCAAACCCCCGCATTTCTATGTCGCCAAACAGATCTGATTCAAGCAGCAGCGTTATCCGGGAAGCCGGTCAACATCAAAAAGGGACAGTTTCTGTCGCCCCATGAAATGCAGCATGTTGTTGATAAAGCGCGCGCTGCTAATCGTGATGCCACGATTATGGTCTGCGAACGTGGCTCGAGTTTCGGCTACAACAATCTAGTGGTGGATATGCGTAGTCTGGAAATTATGAAATCGACACAATGTGCAGTCGTGTTTGATGCCACCCACTCGGTACAGTTGCCCGGTGCTGGTCAGGGAAAACTCAAGGGGAAATCCAGTGGTCAACGAGAATTTGTTCCGGTGTTATCGAAAGCGGCAGTCGCTGTCGGGGTCGATGGATTATTCATGGAAACCCATCCTCAACCTGATAAGGCGTTTAGCGATGGTCCGAACGCCTGGCCACTTGATCAAATGGAAAAATTGCTCAAGCAACTGCTTGAAATAGATCGCCTGAGTCGCTTAAATCGCCTCAATAGCAATGCCTGTGACGATGCTTGAGATGATGTGGCAGATAATCCCAACAAGTGATCATAGCAGCTCAATCAAGATAACTGATATGCGACCTTGGCAATGCTGATAAATCAGTCATTGCTTTTGGGTTATCCTCTCCGCCCAGAGATTTGACTGTCGTCGTAACCTCACATCACCTCAGATTACAACATTAAATATGGCTTATTAGATATGGCACAATCATCAACACACATTAAAGATATCACTGCTCGGGAAATACTTGATTCTCGGGGCAATCCGACCATTGCCGTGGAACTGATTTTGAATAACGGCTTTTGTGGCAGTGCTGCCGTTCCATCAGGGGCATCAACCGGCTCCCTTGAAGCGTTGGAGTTGCGCGATGGCGACAAACAACGCTATTGGGGTAAAGGGGTGTTGAATGCCACCCATAATGTCAACACCACCCTGAAAAATGCTATTTGTGGTCAGGATGCTCTCGAGCAAAGACATATAGACAAGATTATGCTGGAACTGGATGGCACCAAGAATAAAGAGAATCTGGGTGCGAATGCGCTACTGGCGGTTTCTCTGGCAACCGCCCACGCTGCCGCCAATGCACAGGGTCTGCCGTTATATCAACATCTCGGCAGCTTGTATGGCAATGATAAGTTTTCATTGCCTGTGCCACAAATGAATATCATCAATGGCGGTGCGCATGCGGATAATGCTATTGATTTTCAGGAATTTATGATTTTACCTGTGGACTTCCCCATTTATGCTGAGGCATTGCGTTGTGGTGTTGAAATTTTTCATTCCCTGAAAGCGGTTTTACTGGCAAACAATCTTAGCACCAGTGTCGGTGATGAAGGTGGGTTTGCACCACAGTGTGCATCCAATGAAGAAGGCTTGAGTTTGATTATGCAAGCCATCGAAAAAGCAGGCTACCGCCCCGGCGAGCAGGTCATGATTGGGCTAGATGCTGCCAGCTCGGAATTTTACAGCGAAGGCAAATACCGATTAAAAGCGGAAGGGCTGGCACTGGATGCCAGTGAATTTGCCGACTATTTGCAGCGGTGGATTGGCCGATACCCCATTATCAGCATTGAAGATGGTATGGATGAACAGGATTGGGATGGTTGGGCAATACTGACCAAACAATCAGGACATCAAGTGCAGCTCACTGGCGATGATTTATTTGTGACCAATACCGAAATACTGAAAAAAGGTATTGATCAAGGCGTCGCCAACTCAATTTTGATAAAATTTAATCAAATCGGCACCTTATCCGAAACCTTTGACGCGATTAGCATGGCACAACAGGCGGGTTATTGTGCTACCATTTCCCACCGTTCTGGTGAAACCGAAGATACCACCATTGCTGATCTGGCAGTAGCGACCGCTGCCGGACAAATAAAAACCGGATCATTATGTCGATCTGAGCGTGTCGCGAAATACAACAGACTATTGAAAATTGAACAGCTATTAGGCGACAATGCCGTCTATGTGGGACGAGCTGCCTTTTCCAATCTGAAGTAACCCGATACGATCAATCTCAGAAAATCAACAAAATGCGCATTGCGAAACCGATTAACCTGCTATTGCTGATAACATTTATCGCTGTCCAATATGCGTTGTGGTTCGGGGACAAGAATGTATTTGACTTATATCGTCTGCATCAGACAGCGCAGCAAACCCGATTGCAAAATATCGAAATGGCACAAAGAAACCAGCGTCTTGTTGCCGAGGTTATTGATCTCAAGGAAGGTGGCGAAACCGTAGAAACTATTGCCCGATCGGAGCTTGGTTTAATAAAAAAACAGGAAACCTTTTACCAGATTATTGAGCAATAATTAACGCGGGTTATTGATTTGCCATGAAGCAAATCTGTTTTGCTGATTTTTTAAGTGAGACCTTTGCACGGAAGATGATTTCGCTTTTAGGCCAGGCAAAAACGCACGGAATGAGGGAGTTTATGCTTATAAATGACCGATTGAGTACGATTTTACCAACAGTAGGCGCTTTTAGGCGACGCAGCATGCAGGTGAAATGGCTTTCGTGCAAAGGTCTCTAAGTGTTGATATTCGTGTCGGCACCGTATTATCTGCCTCGCTAAATCCAAAAGCGCGACAACCAGTGTATGTTATGGAAATAGATTTTGGCGATGAATTTGGTATAAAAACAAGCTCGGCGCAGTTGACAGAAAACTATGCCATTGACGATCTTGTTGGCAGGCAGGTTTGCGGAGTAATCAATTTTCCCCCGTTATGAGGGTGGCTGGAATTAAGTCCGCAGTGCCTGTTCCGGCAATCTGCGATACACCGGTACGGTTTTAGTCACACCAGACCGGTCGGTTACAAATGGTGGGCGGTTAGCTTAAATGAACACGTTACGCTCCCCCGTTTTTTTCGATTACCTGTTGCTGGTATTGCTGGCGGGTTTGCTTGGTAGCAGTTTTTTACTGATGAAAGTCGCTGTGGGTAGCGTGCCAATATTATATATCGTGTTTTTCAGATTGTTAGTCGCATTCCTTATTTTATATGCTTTTATGCGACTCAAACATTTTGCGTTACCCTCATTTCGGGAAAAAGGGTTTTGGAAAACAGCGGTTGTGCTTGGTTTTAGCGCGAATATTATTCCATTTTCACTCATTACTTGGGCAGAACAAACAATAGACAGCAATCTGGCAGCCATATATATGGCAACCATTCCTATCTTTACTTTGATAATGGCGCATTGCCTAACCGATGACGAGAAAATATCCGTCAAAAAATCTATCGGCGTCTGTGTCGCTTTCTTTGGGGTGGTTATTCTACTATGGCAAGAAGCTGGAGATATGACATTCAATTTAATAGCGCAAATTGCTTGCCTGATCGCCGCTGTCTTTTATGCGTATTCGGGAATCAAGATCAAAAAGCTGGCAAATATCAATCCGGTCGTTATCAGCACAGGCGTATTGTTATGTGGGGTAGTAGTGATGCTTCCATTTGTCTTATATTTCGAGGATATAACCAATATAACCCCCGCAAACGAAGCTATCCTTGCTATCGTATTACTGGGTGTATTTCCGACTGCTCTGGCGTTTGTTGTTCTGTGCAAACTCATTGCTGATGTCGGTGCTGTCTATACGACAAACACCAACTATCTTATTCCCATTTTCGCTTTATTCTGGGGCTACATTTTCCTATCCGAGTTAATCAATGAAAGGATAATAATGGCACTGATGTTTATTATGACTGGTGTGTTTTTGGTTTCACAAAAAAGCATTGTAAAAAAGTAAGTAATATGAAGCGCACAACGGATCAGACAAGCAATTCCGTTCATTCTGTCTATTCAAGGTGAGACCTTTGCACGGAAGATGATTTCGCTTTCAGGCAAGGCAAAAACGCACGGAATGAGGGAGTTTATGCTTATAAATGACCGATTGAGTACGATTTTAACGCAGCATGCAGGTGAAATGGCTTTCGTGCAAAGGTCTCAAGGTAATGTTTTTATCCGGGTTGTTAGGGTCTATTACGGAATTTCATAAGGCAGGGCAATGCGTTTCAGCTTTGCGCCCGTTACCGAACCGATCATCAAATCACCCGCTTCAACCATGCCCGCCGGAACCATGGCGGATAATTGAAACTGATTATCTGCGGTTTTAACGGCATCAACCACCATACCCGATTTCTGCACGGCTTGGCTTTGCACGGCTTGACTCTGACTGACTCGACTATAAATAGCATCACCGGGCGCAATGTTATGGTTTGATGCTACAGTGGCAATAATCAGACGTTGTTTAGGGTGGCCCAAATGTTTTATTCTGGCAATAATTTCCTGCCCTGGAAAACAGCCTTTCCTGAAGCTGATGCCATCCACCAATTCCAGATTTATCGACTGCGGGATAAAGGTTTCAACGGTTTTCGCATAGATTTGAGGGATGCCAGATCGAATATCCAGCCACCGCCAAAAATCGCAATGCAATCGTGGTATGCTCTTGATTATGCTGTGGTTGGAGTCGGCAATAATCAGATGCCTGGGCACGATTGCATCAACCCGATAACAAAAACAACCAGAATCTTGTCTGCTTTGTCCGATTATCTCTTGCACTTTCTCCCCGCTCATTGCCCCTGTCATCCCCAACAATACATAACCGCTATCCGGCTCAATGGTCACTTTCGAGCGCATGACAAACATTTTTAAGCGTCTGATTAGTGAATTGCTTATATCCTTAGGGACTATCATCCAGAACTCTTTACGCTTGCCCTCGTTCTCATTATTGGCCTGCTTATTAGTTTGGTCATTAGCGATGAGGCGGACAACCGCCAGACTCCTGCCCTTGCGATTACAATAGCTATGCAGTTGGCAGTGCTGTCTGCCCAGCGTCTTGAGATCATTACTGAACTGCCTTTGTAGAAAAGACTGCGCGTCATCGCCGCTAACCTGAATCAGATCGAGATGGGAAAGATCAATTAGATGATTGTGTGCCGAGCTACCCGCGACAATCGACTCCAGATCCATGCTCTCAAGACGAATCAGCGCAGAAGAATTATAGGGTTGTGATGATGTCATTATTGCGGATATTGAAAGTGTTTATATAAGCTCAAGTGCTGTCCTGTTTGGGGATTTAATTCTAACACCGCTTAATCGGAAAGAATATATCTCTATGCGGGTTCAACAGGTCGTTGGATAGTATCTATTAAAAACCACTGGGTGGCGATAATTAACACGATTGTTGTGATACGAGAGGGTTGGTATTTCATCGAGACCTTTGCACGGAAGATGATTTCGCTTTCAGGTAAGGCAAAAACGCACGGAATGAGGGAGTTTATGCTTATAAATGACCGATTGAGTACGATTTTACCAACAGTAGGCGCTTTTAGGCGACGCAGCATGCAGGTGAAATGGCTTTCGTGCAAAGGTCTCATTTTATATTACCCTTCTGCTACCTTTGCTAGGGGAGGAATTTGCTTATTCTCCATCCTTCCGCGATTAGATAAGCTGAACTAATTATTATCAACCACAGAATTTATCAATCAAACAGATGAATAGCGGTATTGCCAACACTACTCGTATAAAATACGGCATCTTCTTTGTCAACATGGTCAATTACCTTTGGAACAGCTTAAATTGAATTCGCTCGAATCTCGCCCTGCCACGTCAAATCAAAGTCAGCATGATGCCTTGCGCGCCGATGTGCGCTTGCTGGGGAATCTGTTGGGAGAGACGATTAAAAAACAACATGGGGATAAGTTGTTTGATCTGGTTGAAGAAGTGCGTGGTATTGCTAAACAAGCGCGTAAGGGGGATACCGATCAAACACGGAAACTTATTGCGATTTTGTCTTGCTTGAAACCGGCACATCTTCTTAATCTTGCCCGTGCATTTACGTTATTTTTGAATCTGGCAAATATCGCCGAGCAACACCACCAGATACGTCAACGACGTGCTCTTGCGGTGCGGCGATATACCTTTACCAACCCCTCTGCTGATGCTGATTCTGCCGACAAAGAAGCGACAAAAACCCATCCCGGTGGCTTCCTTGAATCGGAATTGCAGAATTTAATTGCGGCGAATATAAAACCTGAAGATTTGCATCAGCAGGTTTGTAACCTTAACATTGAACTCATTCTGACCGCCCACCCCACCGAAATTTTACGGCGTAGTGTGTCTTCTAAATTTCAACGGATTGTCGGTCTGTTGGCGGAGCAAGATCGACAGGATCTGTCGGATACTGAAAGATTTGAAATTAAACTGGGATTGCATCGTGCTATCACCGAAGTCTGGGAAACCGATGAAATAAGACGGTTACGCCCAACGCCTGTGGATGAAGCAAAAACCGGACTGCTGACTATGGAAAATTCGCTTTGGGATGTTGTGCCCGGAATTTTGCGCGAACTTGACCATGCAGTATTTACGGTAACGGGAAAACGACTGCCTCTGGAAAGCGTGCCTATTCGCTTTGGTTCGTGGATGGGTGGCGACCGCGATGGTAACCCGAATACCACACCTAAAGTAACCGCTCAGGTTTGTGCCTTGTCGCGCCTAAAAACTGCCGAAATGTTTTGGACGGAGATTAATGAACTACGTCGCGATCTGTCCATGTCTAAGGCTAATCCAGCATTGTCGCAGACAGTCGGAGATGGCGTTTTGGAGCCGTATCGGGCGTTGCTTGAAAGCGTCCTCAGCAAATTGAATGCGACTATCAAATATCATGGCCGTGTTCTCGATAGTTACGCCTCAGCAAAACAGCCGCACCAGGTATCGATACCTAAAGTCGGTATTTATCAACGGCGTGAACAACTGCAGCAGCCGTTAATGTTGTGTTACCAATCGCTCATTGATTGTGGTGATGGTATGATTGCGGATGGTCGGTTAACCGATATTATGAGGAGACTCCGCACCTTCGGTTTGACTATGTTCAGGTTGGATATACGTCAGGAAGCGGTGCGTCATACCGAAACACTGGATGCGATTACCCGATTTTTGGGGCTTGGCAGTTACTTAGAGTGGGACGAGCAACGGCGTCAGGATTTTCTGTTAGCGGAACTTCAAAGCAACCGCCCGTTGATTACCTCCGCCTTTCCCGAAGCGGGTGATGCCAGCGAAGAGGTCAAGGAAGTGCTGACTACATTTCGAATGATTGCCGCTGAAAATCGCGAATCTTTTGGTGCTTATGTCATATCAATGGCAACCAGCCCTTCCGATATTCTCGCGGTAACCTTATTGCAGAAGGAATGTCGGATTAAACAACCGTTGCGCGTCGTACCGCTTTTTGAACGATTAAATGACCTTGAAGGTGCCCGTCAATGTATGGACACGCTGTTCAGCAATCCTTGGTACAAACAATACATAAACGGTCAACACGAAGTGATGATTGGTTATTCGGATTCTGCCAAAGATGCCGGAATTCTGTCCGCCTCATGGGGGCTGTATCAGGCACAGGAAGAACTGGTTGAAGTCTTTGCAAAACACGACATTGAACTAACGTTGTTTCACGGTCGTGGTGGTACTGTGGCGCGTGGTGGTGGGCCTGCTCATAAAGCGATATTGTCGCAACCGCCGGGCTCCGTAAATGGTTCAATTCGCATTACCGAACAAGGGGAGGTGATTCAGGCAAAATACGGTTTGCCCGGCATGGCAACGGAAACCTTGCAGGTTTATCTGGGTGCGGTACTGGAAGCGACACTAACCCCACCACCCAAGCCGAAAGCGCAATGGCGACAACAAATGACTGAATTGTCGCGTCAGGCAGTGAATGAATTTCACGATGTGGTCAGGCATCATGACGATTTTGTCGAGTACTTTCAGCAAGCGACCCCAGAACAGGAAATTGGTAATCTGAAAATCGGCAGCCGTCCGGCACGTCGGCGCAAAGGTAGTGGAATACAATACTTACGTGCTATTCCCTGGATATTTGCCTGGACTCAAACCCGCTTGCTGTTGCCCGCATGGTTGGGGGTGGGGCATGCCTTGCAACATGCTGTGGATAATGATAAAAAAGCGATCTTACTGGATATGGAACAAAACTGGCCCTTTTTCAAGGCGACATTGAATGCCATTGAAATGGTGTTTTCAAAGTCTAATGCCAATATTTCAGCGATTTATGATGAACGTCTGGTGCGTGAAGAGCTTCAGTATTTCGGTCAAACCCTGAGAGAAAAATATCACCGGACGGTCAGCTTGCTACTGGATATTACAGAACACCAGATACCACTCGAAAACGAACCGGTTGTGCATCAGTCGATTGCGGTCAGAAATACCTATGTTGTGCCGCTCAATCTGTTACAGGTTGAATTGCTGGCAAGGATGCGCGAACAAGAGGATGATACGGTACTGAACGCGCTATTAGTCACCATTAACGGCATTGCTGCCGGCATGCGTAACACCGGATAGTGGGCAGTTGTCAGCGGGAAGTTACTGAAAACTGATAATGACTTGCCTTCTCTGACCGCAACCACTGTCGATGCCCTGAGCCTGCTAATTAGCGGGGATGTTGAGTTGTGGGAAATAATTGGTATCTCTTTCAGGGTTTCGTGTACCGCCATACTGATTGCCGCTCCATTTGCGATTAGTATTGGATTTATACTCGCCTATTTCGATTTCATCGGTCGGCGACTGCTGATTTCAATATTTAGCACCCTGCTGGCTTTTCCGGCTGTTGTAGTCGGCTTAGTGGTTTACATCACCTTATCCAACCAAGGGGTGCTAGGCGACTGGAATTTATTGTTTTCCCAAACCGCAATGGTTATCGCGCAAATCATTCTATGTCTGCCGATTCTGATTTCAATGAGCCATGTCGCTTTCCAGTTTGCCGATCATCATGCTTGGGAGACGGCGAGAACCTTAGGAATCTCCAGAATCAAAGCCTTTGTTTTAATCCTGTATGAGGTCAAGTTCGGACTTTTCGCGGCCATTCTTGCCGGCTTTGGTCGCATCATTGCCGAGGTCGGCGCATCAATGATGGTCGGTGGCAACATTCTGCACTATACCCGCAATATACCTACCGCTATCGCGCTGGAAACCAGTAAAGGTAATTTTTCCCAAGGTATCGCTTTGGGCATGGTGCTGTTGCTTTTGGCGTTTGTATTAAATATCCTGCTTCAATATGTACAAGGACGAGGTAAACTGTCGCTATGAGTATCTGCAAGCAAATAACCTTTAGCAAAATATCGAAGTCGTTCTGTGCGATGAGCTTGCTCAACAATATCAATATCACGCTGTGTGGCGGAAAAGTCATATTATTAACTGGTGAGAATGGAACCGGAAAAACCACGTTACTGAGGATACTGGCTGGTCTGTTAAAACCGGATTTGGGTTATGTCAATTTCGGCTATACGCATTTTGATCCTGTGGAGGAACATTGGCAACGTGCGCGTCAACGTCTCCTTGCCAATGTGATGTATCTCCATCAACGACCCTATATGTTTGCTGGTAGCGTCTCGCGCAATCTGGCACTGGCAGTTCCCGGCGCAATGCGCGGGCAGAAAAAGATGCGCGTCAAGCAAGCGTTGGAGTGGGGAATGTTGTCCCAACATGCGCTCGCCAATGCTAAAACATTATCTGGCGGACAACAGCAGCGCGTGGCGTTAGCACGAGCGTGGTTGCGTCAATCTCCCATTATGTTGCTGGATGAACCTATTGCAAATATGGACACCTATTCCAGTATCCGCACGATTAAATTGTTGCACCAGCTAAAGGAGGCGAATACTGCTATTTTGATTTGCAGCCATCATCACCAGATTTTCGATAGTCTGATTGATCAGCATGTTGAGTTAACCGATCATCGACTGATTGCTACCGAAACGGTTGCCTATACCGGCAATGTCGCCCACATCAATCGCGACGAATCCAGAGATAACGCTGGCAATAAAGTGATGGGGTAACGGTGATGGCGCAGCGAGCCGGAGACGTAAGCGGATTGATTCTGGCGGGTGGTCTGGCTCGCAGAATGCAGGGGCAGGATAAGGGATTGGTTTTGTTTCGGGGTAACACTATGGTCGAACGCATCGCAAAAGCCCTGTCCCCGCAATGTCATCACCTGTTAATTAACGCTAATCGCAACCTGCCTGAATATGAAAAACTCGGTTATCCGGTCATTCCGGATCAACGCACCGGTTTTCAAGGAGCGCTTGCCGGAATGCTGGCTGGACTGAGTTACATTTCAACTCAGTGGATGATTACAGCACCCTGCGACGGACCTTTTATGGCAACCAACTATGTACAAAAAATGCAACAGGCAGTCACTGAAAATCATAGCGACATTGCGATTGCATTCTGTCATAACCGATCACAGCCGGTCTATATAATGCTCAACCGCTCACTCATAAGCAGTTTGGAAGTCTTTCTTGATAGCGACCAGCGCAAAATTGATGGCTGGTACGCCCAACATAAGCATACCTTTGTGGATTTCTCCGAGACCCCGCAGATGTTTGAAAATATCAATACGCCAGAGCAATTACAGGCTTTGGAACAGGCTCCTGAAGCGCACCGCTAGTTTACCCATTCAATAGTAATGCGCCGATTTTGTTTGCCCTTGTTTTTGATGCTTTTCACCCAAACCATACCAATTTCTCCATTATTGGTAACATGCGTACCACCAGGGTTGCCAATCTGCTTGTTCAAATTTCACCAATCTGACCCGGCCACTGCCCATTGGTGGCAATACCGACATGGTGCGTATTCGTTCAGGTTGTTGCGTCATTTCCTGATCGGTAATCCAGCTTAATGTCATCGGATGGTTGCCCTGAACAATCTGGTTTAGTCGTTGTTCAAGCTCATCTTCATCAGGCGGATTGGGCAAAACAAAATCCGATCGACCGTCGCCAAGAGGATGAAACACACTCTGATTAACACAAAAAGCATTCGGATAAACTGCGGTTACTGCTGCCTGATAGGATTGCAGATAACCATCTCTCTAAATGAGACCTTTGCACGAAAGCCATTTCACCTGCATGCTGCGTCGCCTAAAAGCGCCTACTGTTGGTAAAATCGTACTCAATCGGTCACTTATAAGCATAAACTCCCTCATTCCGTGCGTTTTTGCCTTGCCTGAAAGCGAAATCATCTTCCGTGCAAAGGTCTCTAAATAGTTCTTTTGTCATTGCGCTACATCTCTTAATTCTGAAGCGATGGATTTGGCAATCTTCTCCCGCACCAATTCTGCCACTTCTACCGCAAGCAGCCCATCCTCTCCTGACACCAAAGGCGGCTTGTTATGGGTAACACAATCAATAAAGTGTGCCAGCTCCGCATTGAGTGGCAGTTGTGGTGTTACCGCAATATCGCGGTGAATCAATTCAGGAAACTTGTTGCCCGATTTAACTTTACTCGGTCGCACTTCCTCAAGTTGTTGGTCGCTAAAATTCAAGCCCAAATACATATCATGCGAAAACACTCTGATACGCCGAAACTGATTACGTGAAACCCTGCTCGCAGTCACACTGGCAACCGCACCATTATCAAATTCCAGACGGGCATTGGCAATATCAACATAATCGGTAATAACCTGCGTGCCTGTGGCAGATATATGCGTCAGTTTTGCGTTAATCAATGACAGCACAATGTCAATATCGTGAATCATTAAATCGGTTACCACATCAACATCAGTCGCCCTTTCCACAAATTTACCCAATCGGTGCACCTCAACAAATCTCGGATTGCCCGCCAGTTCAGCCAGTTTTATCACCCCAGCATTGAAGCGTTCTAAATGACCGACTTGCAAGATGACCTGATTTTTTCTGGCAAGCTCAACAATTTCAGTGCTTTCCGCAACACTCGGCGCGACTGGTTTCTCCAGTAAGGTGTGTACCCCCGCCTCAAGAAAGGGTCGCACAACTGCCAAATGAGCACTGGTCGGTACCACGATACTGACCGCCTCAATTTGTTTCTCAAGCCCGTTCGTATCGGTCAACGCCTGACAGTGATATTGATTAGCAACCTTAATCGCTGTGGATTGATCGCTATCAACAACCGCAACCAGCTCCACATTATCCATCAAATGATAAATTTTGGAATGAATAGAGCCAAGATGGCCGACCCCAACCACCGCAACTCGTATTGGTTTAGACATAGGCAAATATTGTTCTTATCCGTATGGCTTATTCATAACATCGCTATTGTTTGCGCGTCCGCAATGATTGAAAATTTTGTTACTGGTCACACAATAAATAAAATCTCGCTCCCGATAAAGCCCGAATGATGCAACTGTCTCTATTATACGCTGTTAGCTTCGCATTTAGACCCTTTCGCAACTCTTGAATTGAGACCTTTGCACGAAAGCCATTTCACCTGCATGCTGCGTCGCCTAAAAGCGCCTACTGTTGGTAAAATTGGTCTCAATCGGTCATTTATAAGCATAAACTCCCTCATTCCGTGCGTTTTTGCCTTGCCTAAAAGCGAAATCATCTTCCGTGCAAAGGTCTCGAATTCACATCCCACATACCAAAACGGAAATGATTAACAAGGATAATCCGCATGAATCAGTGACGCAAGAAAAGAGTATTCCCTCTGGTAACATCCCTGCCCCGCGTATTTTACGAATACTGCGCTCTCCAGTCATCTTGTGCGTACTGTTTGTGCTGGTGTTGATTTATTTTGCGGGTGCTATCAAAATCGTTGAAGATGGTGACATCAGGCGACTGCGTATGGGCGACTATGGGGTATATCTTACTGCTGGGGCAATAGTACGCGATGGCAAATCGCCTTATAAACGCGAAATTTATCGTGAATATCGTAAGCGTCTTCTCGCAGAGAAAATAATAATCGAAAGTTTCGGCCCTTATTTTTATTCACCACATACTGCGGTAGCGATGAGTCTATTTTATTCTTTTGCAGGTGCGTCACTAGAATGGTTCTGGATAACAACTTGTTTGATTGCCATTTTTTCGGGAGTATGGCTTATGGCGCGAACAGTCGGGCAAGGCGACCTATTGTATCTAACATTGGGGCTTGTTTGTATGCAATTACCTCTATTTGAGAGCTTGTTGTATCATGGACAAGCGCAGGCTCTGGTGTTTTTCTCGGTTGCTCTCGGCTTGTATTTCCTGTTTGCTCGTGAACAGCGGTGGGGTAACATCATTGTCGCCTCGGGTGCGTTAGCTGTAGGGGCAGTCATAAAATTGATGCCACTCCCTTTAATCTGCTGGTTACTTTGGCGTGGTTACCAGCGGGCATTGCTCTGTACTTTGATTTGGATTGTGGCATTGACTCTAGCCACTTTATGGGCAATAGACTGGTTTATTTATGAGCAGTATTATCTGGAAGTGTTGTCAGGTAAAACAATTCATTCAGGGAAACAAATATTTGCGGCGGGGGGCGCATCATTAGATTACCTATTGTCAGAAGTAACCGTTCACCACAGAACATGGGCAATATTCATTGCAGTCGTATCTTTGATATTCACGATTGCTTGTTTGGCGACCGTTTGGCTTGTATTCAAAACAGATATGTATGCTGGAATGCGGGATGATTATTACATGTATATTACTGATGCCACTAAAAGTGAATGATCACGCACATATCATCCTTTTATTTGCTCTGTTAGTCGCGGTGAAAGATGTTATTTCGCATCAGCGTTGGCAACTGATTCTATTGATTTTTATAGCGTTATTTCCGATTCTACTTTATGTGACGATACAAATAATGACGAACATCACCCCAATAAAAGAACTCTATCAATACTTCAACATACTATTCCTCCTTTGCGGAGCCATCGCGCTAAACATCTACTTAGGCGTAGCACTCATCCACCACAAGCGTCTATTCAGAAAAACGACAAGATTCAAAAAAACAACCGAGCGCGTTTTTGTTGAAAAAACTGTCGCAATAACTCCTGACACTGATGCTGCATAATTCCAGCGGTGACGGCGCATTGGTGATTCAGGAATCGGGATTGCAACAGGTTCAGTTGGCTGCCCGCAGCGCCAAATTTTAGGTCGTGGGTCGCAAAAATCAGTCGCTCAATGCGCCCCTGTAAAATCGCGCCAGCACACATAATACACGGTTCCAATGTAACATACAGACTACATTTATTAAGGCGATAGTTTTCGAGATTTTTACCCGCATCACGCAATGCCACAATTTCTGCATGACTGCTGGGATCATGCTTTTCGATGGCACAGTTAAAACCTTCGCCGATGACATTATCGTTTTTAACAACCACAGCACCGACCGGAATTTCATTGCAGTCCTTAGCCATTAGTGCCAGCTCAAAAGCTCGCGCCATAAACTGATGATCGCGCTGGTATTGGGTTGATTTCACCTGCGTATCCTGCCTTATGCAACCGCGCTTACATCATTCCCACTCAATGGTTGCCGGTGGTTTTCCCGATATATCATAAGTTACCCGACTAATTCCGCGCACTTCATTGATGATACGGTTAGAAATAATGCCCAGCACATCATAAGGAATTTGTTTCCAGTTGGCGGTCATAAAATCTACGGTTTCAACAGCCCGTAAGGCAATAACATAGTCATAGGCACGATTATCTCCGACCACGCCTACGGATTTAACCGGCAAAAATACGGCAAACGCCTGACTGGTTTCATCATATAAATTATGAGTATGAAGTTCTTCAAGAAAAATCGCATCTGCCTGTCGCAGAATTTCCGCATACTGTTGTTTAACCTCTCCAAGAATCCTCACCCCCAACCCGGGACCGGGAAATGGATGTCGATTGAGCATTTGTTTCGGTAACCCTAATGTCATACCAATGCGCCTCACTTCATCCTTAAACAGCTCACGCAAGGGCTCCAATAATTGCAGATTCATATCGTCAGGCAACCCACCGACATTATGGTGGGATTTTATGACTTTGGCTTTACCGTGTTTATTGCCTGCTGACTCGATAACATCTGGGTAAATTGTTCCCTGAGCTAACCATTTCACATTTTTAATTTTTCGTGATTCTCTTTCAAATATCTCGATAAAAAGAGCACCGATAATTTTTCGTTTTTGTTCAGGATCAACTACCCCTTTCAGCGCAACAAAAAACGCCTGTGCCGCATTAACCCGTATAACACGCACTCCAAGATGTTCGGAAAAAGTTTCCATAACCTGATCGCCTTCATTCAAACGCAACAAACCAGTATCAACAAAAATACAAGTTAACTGCGTCCCGATAGCACGTTGCAACAAAGCCGCAACAACGGAGGAGTCAACTCCTCCGGAAAGTCCCAGCAATATATGATCGCTACCTACTTGATTTTTAATCCACTGTAACTGACTTTCAATAATGTTCTCTGCAACCCACTCTGCTCGACAACCACAAATTTCGTGCACAAAACGCGACAGCATTGTTTTACCCTGTGCGGTATGCGTTACTTCGGGGTGGAACTGAACCCCATAATAATGGCGTTGTTCATCGGCGATCATGGCAAAAGGACAGCCGCTGGTAGCACCAATAACCCCAAATCCCGGCGGTAGTTTGCTCACGCGGTCACCATGACTCATCCATACTTCAAGCGCCTGACCGGCTTGCCCAGACAAGATACTGTCGGCGCAGGTATTGACCACAGCATGCCCATATTCAGCTTGTCCCGCTCCCTGTGCGGTTGCTTTTTCAACCTCTCCGCCAAGCTGCGACACCAATGTTTGCATCCCGTAACAAATGCCTAGAATCGGCAATCCCAGGTCAAAAATAATGTCGGGGGCGTTGGTTTGGTGATCCTGATAAGTGGACGCATGGCTACCAGAAAGAATGAAGCCATTGGGGGCAAATTCGGCAATGCGGGCAACATCGACATCATATGGAAAGATTTCGCAATACACGCCAAGTTCACGAACACAACGTCCGATGAGCTGGGTATATTGCGCACCGAAATCCAGTATCAGTATTTTATGTTGATGAGGATTGTGAAATGGTTTCATACTTTGTTTGCAGACACGGACAAGGATTCGATCATTCGGCAGGGCTGATAACGCCGCCTATCATTTCAATGTTCGTCAAAGACGGCTAATCGTCTCACTTTTCGCCCAAGGCTAACACCCGATAAGCAGCAAAAAACAAGTCCCCCTGACAAGGGGGATTTAGGAAGGTATGCAAAAAGAATTTTTCTGTTTTCAGATACTTTTTGGGCGAGGATTTTGTTGTCTGGAAAATAACCCCTAGCCCCCTTATCAGGAGGGAATAAAAATCAGCACTATTAGGTTGCCTTAACCGCCGCAAGCACATAAGGTTGGTAGCGCGAGACATACAATATCCACCATATATAGAGACCTTTGCACGAAAGCCATTTCACCTCCATGCTACGTTAAAAACGTACTCACTCGGTCATTTATAAGCATAAACTCCCTCATTCCGTGCGTTTTTGCCTGGCCTAAAAGCGAAATCATCTTCCGTGCAAAGGTCTCATATAGCTAACGGGTCTGATAATTGGGTGCTTCCTTGACAATGGAGACATCATGCACATGGCTTTCTGTCATACCGGCATGGGTGATACGAACAAATTGTGCTTTATGACGCATCTCTTCTATGGTGGCATTACCGGTATATCCCATACTGGCGCGTAAACCACCCATCAGTTGGTGGACAATATTCACCATCGGTCCCTTATAGGGTACGCGCCCTTCAATGCCTTCCGGCACTAATTTCTCCGTACTATCCACGCCCTCCTGAAAATAGCGATCTCTGGAACCCTTTTGCATGGCAGCGAGGGAACCCATACCCCGATAAGATTTATAAGAACGTCCCTGAAATATCTCGATTTCACCCGGAGATTCATCAGTACCCGCTAAAATACCCCCCACCATCACCGCATTTGCACCACAGGCGATACACTTGGCGATATCACCCGAAAAGCGAATGCCACCATCCGCTATCAGCGTAACCCCTGTACCCTCAAGAACTTGGGCAACCTGCTGAATCGCATGAATCTGCGGCACACCCACGCCAGCAACAATGCGGGTGGTACAAATTGAACCCGGTCCAATGCCGACTTTAACCGCATCAGCACCCGCGGCAACCAAATCGCTGGCAGCTTCGGCAGTAGCAATATTGCCCCCAATCACCTGTACATCTGCATAGTTTTGTTTAATCATTGCCACCCGCTCAAGCACGCCACGCGAGTGCCCATGCGCGGTATCAACGACAATGGCATCAACCCCAGCATTAACCAAACACGCCACCCTTTCATCGGTATCCGCACCAACGCCCACTGCCGCTGCCACCAGCAATCGCCCTTGTTCATCCTTGCAAGCATTGGGATAATCGCTGGATTTTTGAATATCCTTGACCGTGACCAAGCCTTCAAGCTCATTATCCTTACCGACCACCAGTACTTTTTCGATACGATGCTGATGCAATAAGCGTTCGATTTCATCAGAAGAGGTTCCCTTCCCCACCGTAACCAGATGCGCTTGGGTAGTCATTACCTTAGCAACCGGCGTAGCCATATTCTTCTCAAAGCGCAGATCACGATTGGTAACAATGCCAATCACTTTGTTGCCATCAACCACCGGCACACCTGATATTGAATACTTCTGCATGAGTTGGATAACATCTTTAACCCGAGCAGTTTTTTCCACCGTTATCGGATCAGCAATCACGCCACTTTCAAATTTCTTCACCCGATTAACTTCTTGCGCCTGTAATTGCGGCGTTAAATTTCGATGAATCACCCCAACACCACCTTGTTGAGCGAGGCAGATTGCCGCATTGGCAGCGGTTACGGTATCCATCGCCGCAGAAAGTAGCGGAATGTTTATCGTCAAATTGCGGGTAAAGCGGGTTCGCAGATTTGCGTCCCGAGGCAGAATTTCTGATTTCGCAGGCACCAGCAAAACATCGTCAAAAGTGAGTGCTAAATCAATAGGTTCCATCGGCACATTATACAACACGTTACCGATTACTGTCTATGATTTGATACGCAGGCTTCTGATCTGCATCGGGTAGTCTCCTGTGCGGATTTAACAACTCACAGGCTACCCGATGTTTACACTTTAAGAAGTCTCACTTCTATATGAGCCCAGACAGTCTACCCAATCCGCACATATAGAAAGAGACCTTTGCACGAAAGCCATTTCACCTCCATGCTGCGTTAAAATCGTACTCAATCGGTCATTTATAAGCATAAACTCCCTCATTCCGTGCGTTTTTGCCTTGCCTAAAAGCGAAATCATCTTCCGTGCAAAGGTCTCAAAAAACAGTAAAACGTCAGTAGCGCGCGAAGATTCTGGTACAGGTGTGCGCCATTATCCATTTTGCTGAAGTGCCCACATTTGGGCATACAGGCCGTTGCTGGCAATCAATGACTGGTGTGTGCCGCGTTCTGTTATTTCGCCTTTGTCGAGAACGATTATGGTATCGGCGTTGATTATGGTGGATAAACGGTGGGCGATTATCAGCGTGGTATTGTTGCGGGATACATTTTCTAATGTCTGTTGTATGGCTTTTTCTGAACGACTGTCCAGAGAAGAAGTGGCTTCATCAAATATCAGAATCCGCGCACTTTTTAGCACAACACGGGCAATCGCTACCCGCTGTTTTTCACCACCTGATAATTTCAAGCCACGTTCCCCGACCAGAATATCGTATCCTTGCGGGTGTTGGCTGATGAAGTCGTGAATTTGAGCTATTTTGGCGGCTTCGATAATTTTCGTGGTGCTGACTTGCGGTTTGCCATAGGCAATGTTGTAGCCAATGCTCTCATTGAACAAAACCGTGTCTTGAGGGACGACTGCCATGCTCTGGCGCAGACTGTCAATGGTCAGTGATTTGATGTCCTGATTGTCAATATAAATCGCACCAGAATCAGGGTCGTAAAAGCGTAGTAACAACCGCGACAGAGTTGATTTTCCAGAACCAGATGGACCAACCAGAGCGAGCACTCTGCCACCGGCAATCTTAAAATTGATATTTTTGAGGATCGGATGTTCGGTCTGGTAGGCAAAGTTTATATTTTTAAAGCGGATTTCCCCGCTTTGAAATTTGAATGTTGTAGCATCATGCTGCTCAATAATTTTTGGTCGTTCATCCAGCAAATCAAACATTTTTTCCATGTCCACCAGCGAATGATTCAAGTCTCGATATACCGAGCCGAGAAAGTTCAAGGGGATGTAGAGTTGGATTAAAAAGGCGTTAATCATAACAAAATCACCGAGACTCAAGGTTTGGTTAAGCACACCATCGGCCGCCATAATCATCAGCACAATCAAACCGACAGCAATAATCAAACCCTGTCCAGCATTCAGATAGGAAAGCGATAAGTTGCTTTTTAATGACGCACTTACCCAGCCTTTAAGGGCATCACGATAGCGTTCTATTTCCAGAGGTTGATTGCCGAAAACCTTGACCGTTTCGTAGTTTAGCAAGGAGTCAAGCACGCGGGTATTCGCCGCTGAATCTGACAGGTTCATCTGCACCCGAAAGCGCGTGCGCCATCGCGTTATCATAAAAGTGAATAGGCAATAAATAACAATCACCAGTATCGTTACCAAGACGAAACGGATATCCAGTTGTCGCCAAAGAATGGACAACACCATGACAATTTCGATGATGACGGGAACAATGTTAAAGACGATAATTCTTAGAAAACTGGTGATTGCCAGATTGCCGCGCTCCAGATCACGAGATAATCCGCCAGTTTTACGATCCAGATGAAAAGCTAAAGAAAGATTGTGCAGGTGTTCAAATACCTGTATGGAAATATGTTGAATGATGGCGATTCCGGCTCTGGAAAAGGCGATATTACGTAGCTCATTAAACAGGATTGCGCTAAAGCGCAAGCTACCATAAGCGATTATCAACGCCACTGGCACAATCACAATCAAGTGGTCGCGCTCGCCGAAATAATCGACAATGTTTTTAAGCACGATGGGCACCGACACATTGGCAATGCGGGCGAGTACCAGAAACAGCAGGGCGATACTGGTGCGGTAGCGATACTTCCAAAGGTATGGTAACAAACGTCTGGCGACACGCCAATTACCTGTTTTATCGGTTGCGATTAAGAATCTTGCAGACATTCTATTAGATATGATTTTGGCGATGATTTTGCCGCAGTAATATAACAATTTTTCCGTGCAAATTGGCTGTCTGCCGGTCAATATATCGCGCGGCTTAAATCCGGCTTAAACTGGGCTTAAAATTTCCGCCGCCCGTTTCAGAGTGGCATCTTGTCGCTGGCGATGATAATTTCCGTTTTACTGAGACCTTTGCACGAAAGCCCTTTCACCTGCATGCTGCGTTAAAATCGTACTCAATCGGTCACTTATAAGCATAAACTCCCTCATTCCGTGCGTTTTTGCCTTGCCTAAAAGCGAAATCATCTTCCGTGCAAAGGTCTCTTACTATCAATTTCTACACCGCTTGTTCGGTACAGTTTTTGGGCAATGGCATCACGCAATGCCGTTGGAGTATGATCAAAACTTGCTGAAGGTTGCCCGTTTGTTTCATAGGTGCTGAACCCGGACAGATTGACCAAATTAGTACATTTTTATACAACAATGCGTATTAAACCTTGGACTCAAGGAAGAGATATTTAAATTTTGTTACAGCTTGAGACCTTTGCACGAAAGCCATTTCACCTGCATGCTGCGTTAAAATCGTACTCAATCGGTCATTTATAAGCATAAACTCCCTCATTCCGTGCGTTTTTGCCTTACCTGAAAGCGAAATCATCTTCCGTGCAAAGGTCTCAGCTTATATAACATCGTCAGGGACTTTCATTTTCACATAACCAGTGAGTGCGCAAAGAAGACATAAAATAGAGTCAAGCGGGTTTCTTGCACAGTCTCAAAAGAGACCGTTTTCTGGATGTCTTTACGCAAGGCAACAGGGGTGAACAAAATGTTTTTGAAGGAACGGCGTCAGGTTGTGGTGTCTGCGTCATTGCGATAATGAGACCTTTGCACGAAAGCCATTTCACCTGCATGCTGCGTTAAAATCGTACTCAATCGGTCATTTATAAGCATAAACTCCCTCATTCCGTGCGTTTTTGCCTTGCCTAAAAGCGAAATCATCTTCCGTGCAAAGGTCTCATAATGTCAATGGTCAATTTTTAATCTGGCGTATCATTATTGTTGCCAGCAACAAAAACGCAATGACCGGCGCGGTTGCGCCGAGCAAGGGTGAAAACGCATAGACCAGGACGATATAGCCAAAGCCCTTGTTGGCGACATAAAATCCTATCCCAAGCATAATGCCAATGAATAAGTGCCGACCCAGTGTGCCGCTACGGATGTTGGTAAAGGCAAACGGAATTGCCAGCATCACCATGACTGCGGTGGAAAGGGGCTGCATCAGTTTCGTCCAGAAAGCCAGTTCATATGGGTTGGCCTGCTGTTGATTTTTATGCAAATGATTGATGTAGCGATTTAACTGCAAGAACGATAACTGATCAGGATTGATTAGAAATACAGACAGTATTTGTGGCGTCACCTGTGAGATCCATTTGCTGTTTTCAAGGGTGGCAATTTCGGTATTGCCCTGTTGATCAAAGCGGGTTTGTTTAACCTGATTGATTAACCAATAGTCGCCTTTGAAGGTGCCATGTTCTGCTGCCACCAGCGAGCGCAACTTTCTATCGTTATCAAATTTGAAGACCTTAACTCTTAATAATGTCAGATCCGGCAACACCTCACCGATGTTGACAAAGGTTTGCCCGTCACGCATCCACAACCCAGAATTAGTATGTTGAGTGATGTTGTGATGCAACGCTTCGGCGCGATTACGTTGTGCCATGGTTTCGCTATGAGGGGCGACAAATTCACCAATCAAAATCGCTGATATGACAAACAAACCGCCCACTTTCAATGCCGATAAGGTGATTTGAAACATTGATATACCACTGGAGCGCATCGCGATAAGTTCGGAATCACTGGCGAGCATGGAGAGTCCGATAATGGTTCCGAGCAAGGCCGCCATTGGAAATATCTCGTAAATCGTGCTCGGAATAATCAGTATGACATAGCAGATGACCCCTGTTATATTGTAGTTTCCGTGACCGAGACTGTTGAGCTGGTCAAGAAAATTGACAAAGGTAAACAAGCCAATCAGGATTAACATCGTAATCAGGGTGTACTGCAGTATGATACGCCCAAGATAGCGGTCGAGAATTTGCATTATGAGGGCAGTTCGGGAATCAATCTTAAATTACGAGTGCGCCGCTGAAAAAGATAAAACGCGAGGCAAAGAAAAATAATATGTACCACCCACAAAGAAAAATGTGGATGCACCAGACCCTTGCGAATCATAGCCATGACAAACCCGAGCGCATGGGAGTAAGCAAAGTAAATCAGTAGCGCGACCAACATGCCCGGGAATCTGTTTTTCCGATAACCAACAGATGAAAAAGAGAGTGCGAAGAGCATGAGAACGGGTAGCATCATAATTTTTGAAAAGCGCCAGTGCAACTCGCTGATGCTACTGATATTGGCATTGGCAAGCAGTGATTGTGTCGATCTTGCGTCAAGCGGCAGTATCGAATTTGTCAGCGCAGGTTGTGTCAATCGCAGCGCATAGGTTGCAAAATCCACCACAGTATATTCGGCGGAACCGGCGTTTCCCCGATATTGGATGCCTTTATTCAGAATCAGAAAATCATCCGCGGTTTTCGCGTCGGTGGTTTTATAGCCACGGGCCGCGAGCATCACGCCATCGTCTCCCGCTGAGGCAGTGTAAACAAAAATATCATGGTAGGTGTTGGTTTGGCGATCATAGCTTTCAACAAAATAGACACCAGTACCGCCTCGGGTTTCGGTGAAGACACCGCTAACGATGCCCGCGACCTCCGAGCGATTACGGTGCTGCTGCTGAATCGACTGAAAAGCCTCTTCAGACAGAGGGGAAATGTATAACGAAAAGGTGGCAACCATCGTGCCAGTGACGGCAAATAAAACCAGCATCGGTTTGATGAATGCGGTCATGCTGATACCGCTGGCACTGATAACGGTCAGTTCGTTGTCGCGTATCCAACGCCCCATCACCAACAGTATGGATATGTAAATAACCAATGGCAAGATGATGTCAAGATTAGCCACCATTTTCAAGGTCAATAATAAAAACACGCTGTCAATCGGGACATCTCCCTGTGCCGCTCTGCTTAAAAACTCCACCAATCGTGTGACCAAGAATATTGAAAACAGGATGGCAGCTACGGCTACGCAGGTTTGCAATACTTCGCGGATAAAGGCACGGTGGATTATCATCAGGGTATAAGAGCAAGTCTGTTTATTCTTACAATTATATTGAAAAACAGTACTGATTTTGTAGAGAATTTGCGATAATGTGATAGAGTGGTTGGTTGGAGTCGCTACGCAATAATAGTCGGCGAACCGTCTTGCCGAGACCTTTGCATGGAAGATGATTTCGCTTTCAGGCCAGGCAAAAACGCACGGAATGAGGGAGTTTATGCTTATAAATGACCGATTGAGTACGATTTTACCAACAGTAGGCGCTTTTAGGCGACGTAGCATGCAGGTGAAATGGCTTTCGTGCAAAGGTCTCTTGCCGATACTGCTCTGCCTGTTGCAATGCAGAGACAGGTTCAATCAGAGCAGGCATTACGCTACATAATCTAAAGAGAGAATTAACATGGACTTTTCAACGAAATCAGCTAATCTGCTTAAATTAAACTCACCTTGTCTGGTGGTCGGGATATTTCAGGGGGCAAAGCCCATACTAACAGAATCCGCTAAAATTCTGGATAAGGCGACCCGTAAACAAATCAGCAAGTTGCTCGCGCAAGGCGACTTGCGTGGTAATGTCGGCTCAACAGTGATGCTGTATAACCCCAATGGTGTTGCCGCCAGTAGAATACTGTTACTGGGTTTGGGGAAAAAACAGGCACTTTCTGATGCTTCATTTCGCCAAGTCGCGAGTTGTGCGGCAAAGTGTTTGCAACAATATCATATTCGAGTAGCGGATTTTACCCTGCTGGATGTATTCAGTGCGCCGTCAAAAATTACTCGTCAGGCGCGTAATCTTGTCGAAGCCATTGAAGAGTCGCTCTATACTTATGAACAAACAAAAAGCACGAGGAAAAAACCTAAATCTCTAAAAAGAGTATCCCTGATTGTGGCACGCAATCAATTAGCCGATGCCCGAGAAGGTATCAAACAAGGCGTTGCCATTGCTAACGGCGTTAGCTACACCAGAACTATCGCTAATCTGCCCGGTAACCTGTGTACACCCAGCTATCTTGCCAAACAGGCAAAGGCATTGCAAAAAACCCATAACATCAAAACAACGGTACTCGATGAAGCCGAGATGAAGCGTAAGAAAATGGGTTCATTGCTGTCGGTCTCGCGCGGTAGCCGTGAACCAGCAAAGCTGATTGTGATGCAATATAAAGGTGGAAAGCGCGGTGATAAGCCGGTCGTTCTGGTGGGTAAGGGGCTGACTTTTGATGCGGGTGGAATTTCAATCAAACCCGCTGCGGCGATGGATGAGATGAAATACGATATGTGTGGCGGTGCCAGCGTCTTCGGTGCGATGCGTGCTGTTGCGGAAATGCAACTCGAAATCAATTTGGTTGGAATCATACCCAGCAGCGAGAATCTACCGGACGGTGCTGCCAATAAACCCGGGGATATTGTAACCAGCATGGCTGGGAAAACCATAGAAATACTAAACACCGATGCCGAAGGCAGACTCATTTTATGTGATGCGCTGACCTATGCCGAACGCTTTAATCCGGCAGCGGTCGTTGATATTGCAACGCTAACCGGTGCCTGTGTCATCGCGCTCGGACACCATGCGAGCGGGTTATTTAGCAATGATGAAAAACTAGCCAAAGCGTTACTGGCGGCCGGTGAGGCAGCGGGAGACCGGGTTTGGCAACTACCGCTATGGGATGACTACAGCAAACAGTTAAAAAGCAATTTTGCCGACCTTGCGAATATCGGAGGACGTAGTGCCGGATCGATAACCGCAGCCTGTTTCCTGAAACAGTTTACCGAGAAATACCATTGGGCGCACCTTGACATTGCCGGCACTGCTTGGAAATCCAGTGCACCCAAAGGCGCAACCGGACGACCAGTTGCGTTGTTGGTTGAATTTCTGATGGGCAGAATCTGAAGCACAGACGGGAGCGTTAGCGAATGACCGACCAAGTCGATTTTTACATTCTCGGGGCAGCGGATGGTGTCGCTAAACTGAAATATGCCTGCAGAATTGCCGAAAAAGCCTATTCTCATGGTATGAGAGTTTATTTGCACACCGAGAACCCGGCACAAAGTGAACAGCTTGATAAGTTGTTATGGACTTTCTCGCAAGGCAGTTTTGTGCCTCATACCATAGCCAATAATGCGACCGAAAACTGGCAACATTTTCCGGTACAGCTCGGCGACATCCTTGACCCGGTTGTTAACGAAGGCGATGATGACAATAGCGCAGATCTCCTGATTTGTCTGACCCGTGATATTCCTCAAGCGCATACCCGTTTCAGACGTATAGCGGATTTAGTAAGCAGTGAGGCTAGCGAGAAAGCATCCGCCCGAAGTCGATTTCGTTATTATCGAGAACAAGGTATTGAACCTGACAGCCATTTAATTGATTAGTGTCTGCGGCCACCGCGCGACAGGATTTTAATGCGAATTACGGGTTACGGGATAAGTGTTGATACAAAGATGAAAGAATTATCGAGACCTTTGCACGAAAGCCATTTCACCTGCATGCTGCGTCGCCTAAAAGCACCTACTGTTGGTAAAATCGTACTCAATCGGTCATTTATAAGCATAAACTCCCTCATTCCGTGCGTTTTTGCCTTGCCTAAAAGCGAAATCATATTCCGTGCAAAGGTCTCTTATCGTTTATGATCTTTCGTTCTTGCCAGCTTCTTTGACAGGAAATGTTTTTGTTGGCTAATCTTGTTCAGTTTTGGCTCGATATTTCTTTTTTAACTCGATATTTCTTTCGATATTTTTTTGGAAGGAGATGCTTTTGCTGGTGAATCGTGTTTATTTGTGATTCGACATTTTCACCTGTTGAAGTACTCTGATTGATAAAACTCCTATATGACCTTTCCAGTATGGCGTTTTGGCCGAGGTGTTTGATGCGCAGGTCGTAAAATTTTTTCGCCTGTTGCGGATTTTTAGTCTGCATCGACATAGTGACCAAGTTGTGTAATGTCCAGGCGTCTTTGACTAATAGTTCTTGCGGCTTCTCGCTGAGCTTTTGATAGATTGCCAATGCTTTGGGAAAATTATTGGTCTTCATATAGAGAAGATAGAGCTTTGTATAATCAACAAATGCACCTTTGGGGTGGATCTTTATGGCCTTCTTTTCAAGAATCTCTATTGCTCTTTGGTAGTGCCCGAGCTCTTTTAGAGAGTCCGACGTGAGTGTGTAATAAATCCAGTTATCTGGCGCACAATGGTTGAACGAATTCAGTGCGGATAAGGCGAGTTTATACTGTTTGTTTTCGTTGAAGAGAGACGCGCTAAGTTGTAAAATCTTGGTCACGAGTTTGCTACAGATTGGCATATTTATAGCCATAGGGTCGCTCCAGAAACGGTGATGTCTTATGTTGTCGTTTATTTTATAAAACGAAACCAACCATAGTGTATTCATGGTCAATACGCTGATAAAAACCAGACCTGCGAAAGTGATTCCAACCAACCGTATTTTTGAGCGTATTTTTGAATGTAGTGGTATCGTTATGGTTTTTATGCTGGCAAAAGCGTCCCCGGATCGGGTAATCAATGCACTATAAATTCCAAAAAGTATCAACGGTACTGGCATTTGATAGGGAAAGCTAAACTGCATATTGACGAACCCCCCTGCCAATGCGGCGGCTATCACCAAATAAAATAGTTGCTGTCGGGTATCATCTTGACGAATCAGTCTGAATAAATTAATGAGCAGACTAATCACCACTCCTAAAAATATAATCAAACCCATAATTCCCAACTCCACCACGAGTTCTAATACGTCATTATGAACCCGCATCACGCCGCTAATATTGCCCGGAAGAGTGGCAATTTCAGTGAGTCCTTTATAGTAAAAGCTACCCATACCACTACCGAATAGCGGGCTGTTCTCAACTATTGATAATGCAGCGTGCCAGATTACATAGCGGTTGCTGGAGCTAGTCTGAGCCGATCTGGCAATACTACCACCTTCTTGTTTAATGGAATCCAAGGCGGAGCTCCAGCCGTCAGCCGACAGATTGAAAAGCAATAACAATAAAACAAAAGCTCCGATTGTGCTTACTGTTTTTTCACGATTCCAGCGTAGCGTTTTTTTTGCAAAGGCTTGTTTGAGTTTGTTTTTATAGATAGGAAAAATGATTGCCAGTAATACCATTTCCACACCCATACTAACCCATGCTGCTCGGGTTTCGGCATGAAAAATATAAGTCAGCATGAGCGTTATGGCAAAAGGATAGAGTGACGACAGATGTTTATTTTTATCGGTCAACAATAAAAATAAATTGAGCGGAAAAATCAGCACAATGATCTGGGATGCCATGTTTTTATTCACCAGATTGGCTGCTGGAGGTACCGCTTGATCAAATAGATTGATTGAGAAGAAGGTTTGAAGGAGTCCAATCGTTGAAATATAGACACCGACAAAAACGATGGCTCTGGATAGAGAAATATGCGTTTTGGTATTAGCCGACAGTCCCAATGTCAATATGAAAACTGCCGCCGTTGCGAGCCATAACAAATATTTGCTAATAAAGAAATCGATATCCACTGCCCAGAAAACAGAGCCCGTTGCCAATAACAACAAACCGCTAAGCCACAGGCGTGGTGCACTGAGTGTCAGTGTTATGCTTTGGGCATGGCGATTGCGTATTATCCAGTACAGTAACAAGCCGATAAAGCCAGTTTCGGCAATTACCTCTCGATACATATCAGAGTAATTGATGCCAATTGCCGGCATGGTGCCCACCGTACCAAGTGCAATAAATATAACTATGAAAACATGGATATTGATGGGCTGTTTGGAGGCGGTTTTTTCCATTGAAACACGGCTATTTCCGGATTTTTTTTGAGCGGTTTTTTCCATTGAAACACGGCTATTTCCGGATTTTTTTTGGGTGGTTTTTGCCATTGTCAATGTTTCGTTTGTGTGTCGGTCTGGAATAGGGTTGTTGCTTTGTTGTGCTGACCCAAGTTCGCTTAAAGGGTATGGTAATTGCGCTTGATTATAGCAAATAATCCGAATTGTATTTGCTGTTTGGGCGTGTTACACACGGTCATATTGAAGACAATGCCGAAGAGAGTTGATTTTTCAGCATTGTAATCTCGGTGTTAGTGATTCGCTTGGTCGGTTTTGCATGCATCTCCAGTAAACGCGGTTGGCTTGCCTTGAATGACGTGCCGAGTTCATCTGCCACGCGGGTCGCGCCCTTTGGGTCGTTGCATAGCAATGCCATATCGCAACCTGCCTGTAATGCTCGTTTCGTTCGGTGTATCACATTGCCACCGACATGGGCACCTTTCATTGACAAGTCATCGCTGAATATGAGTCCGCTAAAACCCATTTCTTGACGTAGGATTTCGTTCAACCAGAACGCTGAGAAAGTCGGTAAATCGTTATCTATATTTGGAAATTGAATGTGCGCGGTCATCACCGCACTGAATGCGGTTGCCAGTTTTTTGTAGGGGATTAAATCACGATGCACGAGTTGCTCAAGTGAGCGCTCATCAACCGGTAACATAAAATGCGAGTCTGTGGTTACCCCGCCATGACCCGGAAAATGCTTTGCGCTAGCCACCATGCCGGCTTCTTTGATGCCGTCTATGAACGCGCCTGCCAGAGCCACGATTACCTCGGCTTGTTCATGGAAGCCGCGATCACCAATGACGCAGCTGTCCAAATTGACACAGTCTAATACCGGTGCGAAACTAAAATCTACCCCAACCTGCAATAACTCGGTTGCCATCAAACGGCCGGCAGCACGGCAAAGAGAGCGGGCTGATTTTGCATCTTGCTCATAGAGTTTACCGAATTGGTAAGCCGCTGGCAGGGCAAAAAATTCGTTTTTGAATCGTTGTACCCGACCACCTTCCTGATCGACGGCAATAAGCAGAGATGGTTTGCGAATAGATTTTATGTTGCTGATGAGCGCGCTAACCTGCTCACGGGAATAAAAGTTGCGCGCGAATAAAATCACCCCACCGATTGCCGGCTGCGATAAGAACAGCGTTTCATCGGCACGCAGTTGCAAGCCACTAACATCCACCATCAGAGGCCCCAACGGTAGCTCATGAGTTGGGTCAAACATTATGAGACCTTTGCACGAAAGCCATTTCACCTGCATGCTGTGTTAAAAACGTACTCAATCGGTCATTTATAAGCATAAACTCCCTCATTCCGTGCGTTTTTGCCTTACCTGAAAGCAAAATCATCTTCCGTGCAAAGGTCTCATAATGCAAAGCGGACATAAGACAGCTCAAGTATGGATGGTTACGTTGCTACCGACCGTCACGCGGTCATACAGTGCCAGCAAATCTTGATTACGCATTCTGATACATCCTGCCGAACTGGGCTTCCCCAGTATCACTTCATCCGGGGTGCCATGAATATAGATATATCGGCGCATTGTATCGACCTTTCCAAGTCGGTTAAATCCCGGCTGGCAACCACTTAACCAGAGAATTCGGGTCAGTATCCAATCTCGATGAGGGTAACGCTGTTGCATGTGCGGGTGGTAAATTTCTCCGCATGGTCGGCGACCAATGAATATGCTGTTTACGGGTTGGTTATCCCCAATTTTAGCGCGAATGATGTGTTGTCCGCGCGGCGTACAGCCACTGCCATTGATTTCGCCGGCACCCTTCGCTGCCGTGGAAACTGGATATATGATTTCGGTGTCATCCGTTGTGCTGGTTCCTACAACCGTTGCCTTGATGACGCAGAGCGTCTGACTGGTGATATCAATGCGCAGGCTGATGCCGTTATCCATTGCTGAGCTGTTACGGCTTTGCCGATAACTGTGCGAGTAACTGGGCAAGCAGTTGCTCGCAGGCATATTCAATCAGATCCAACACCCGATTAAATCCATTTTCCTCGTCATAATAGGGGTCGGGCACTTCAAGGCAATCGGCACAGTCCACGTATTCCAGCAATAGCCGAACCTTATGGCAATGTGCGTTATCAGCCCATTCTAACAGTCGTCGTTGGTTGTCATTGTCCATAGCAATGATGCTGTGGTAATACAACATATCCGCAGCGCAGACCTGCCGCGCCCGATGGCTGGAAAGATCAATATCGCGCTTACTGGCCGCTTGCTGTGCGCGTTGATCTGCCGGGCGACCACTATGCCAGTCACCCGTTCCGGCAGAATCAACTTCAAACAGATTGGCAACCCCGCGCTGTTCAACGAGTTTTTTGAAAACGCCTTGTGCGGTCGGCGAGCGGCAGATATTTCCCATACAAACGAACAGTATTCGGTGTGTCGCCATGTCTCATCCCCGTGCCAGTTTTATGACCGAAGGTTCGGCATGAATCTGGCGCATAATATCGGCAAGATGTTTGCGGTCGCTCACTTCAATAGTGAATAACATATTAGAGGTATGCTGAAGTTCCTGTGCAACAGTGAGGTTATTGATATTAGAATGATGTCCAGCAATGATGTTACTGATTGTTGCCAGCACGCCGGTTTCATTGCGGGCATTGACATTGATAAGCACCTGAAAAGAGCCTTTTGTGGTTTTCGACCAGTTCAGGTAAAAGTAATTATCCGGTTGGCGCATAATTATTTTACAATATTGACAGTTGGAGCGGTGCGCCACCAAACCTCTGCCACTGGTCATGGTGCCGATGATATTGTCCCCGGGAATAGGATGACAACAATGTGCGTAAGTCGTCAGCAAACGTTCGGTACCCTCAATGGTGATGGTGGAGCGTTTTTGCTCTTTGGGTGCGGAGTGATTGTGCTGTTGTGTTGTGGATTCGGCAATCAATTGTTTGGCGACCAAAGTCGGTAAGCGGTTGCCGAATCCAATGTCGGTCAATAACTGTTCCCAGTCGTTCAGTTTAAGCTGTTTAAGCAGGTTGACCTTGTCGGTGCTGGAGATTCGTACTCGACTGTATCCCTGAGCGGTTAATGCGCTACGCAAAAGTTTTTTGCCCAAGCGCAGGGATTCCTTGTCTTTTTGTTGTCTAAGATAGTGTCGGATTGATGCACGCGCTTTTGAGGTGACTGCATAATCGAGCCATTGCGGGATCGGTCGGGCCTTTCTGGATGTTTTTATTTCGACATAATCACCATTTGATAATTGCTCATGCAACGGTACGCCGAGCTGATTGATGAGCGCACCGATACAATAATCGCCTATATCAGAATGTACCGAATAGGCGAAATCCAGTGCTGTGGCACCGCGCGGCAATCTTTTTATATCGCCTTTGGGCGTGAATACAAAAACATCGTCAGGGAACAGGTCGGCTTTCAGATGTTCAATATAATCGCCTGAATCTCGGGATATGTGCTGCGATTCCAAACTACTATTCAACCATTTGCGGACAAATTGCTGGGGTGCGTGCTCATCAGTGGTTCCGGTTTTATATAGCCAGTGGGATGCCACGCCTTTTTCCGCAGTACGGTGCATCGATTGGCTACGTATTTGAATTTCAACAGGCTGACCGTGTGGCCCAACCACAACGCTATGCAATGATTGATAGCCGTTAATTTTTGGAATGGCGATGTAGTCCTTAAAACTTGCCGGTCGCGGTTTGTAGAGCTGGTGAATAATGCCAAGGGCATGATAACAATGCAGGCGTTTTTCGGTAATGATTCTGATTGCGTTAATGTCTTTTACGTCTCTGAGCGCGAGTTTCTTGCGTTGCATTTTGCGGTAGATGTTATAGATATTTTTCCCCCTGCCATACACTTCTGCGGTTAAGCCACTCAATTGCAGTTTATTTTGAATATGTTCGCACGCCTGACTCACTATCGGTTTACGACCACGTTTTGAAGCTGCCACTGCCTTGGCGATGGCGCGGTAGCGGGTCGGGTACAGATTAAGGAGAGCAAGGTCTTCAAGGTCTTGACAGAGTTCACGCATTCCCAGTCGGTTGGCGATGGGCGCATATATTTCCAGCGTTTGACGGGCGATCCTGTGTTTGCGTATATCGTCAAGGGATTCCAGTGTCCGCATATTGTGTAAACGGTCGGAGAGTTTGATGATAATGACTCGTGTATCCTTCGCCATAGCGATAAACATTTTCCGAAACGATTCTGCTTCGGTATGTTCACGAGATAACATCTGGCTGACTTTACTGACACCATCAACCATAGCGGCGACATCATCACCGAATTTCTCGGCAAGTTGGTTCAGGGTAATGTCAGTATCTTCAACAACATCATGTAGGATTGCGGCGATGATGGTGCGACTGTCCATACGCATCTCGCCGAGGATACAGGCGACTGCAATGGGGTGGCAAATATAGTCTTCTCCGCTGGCACGTTTCTGCCCCTGATGGGCTTCAGCACCATATAAAGTGGCGTTGTATATGTCTGCGACTTCGGTTTCGTTCAGATAGCCTTCTAAAATCCGGCCCAGCTCGCTAAGCAGGATTTTATGATTGGGCGCTGCTTTTGCCGGTAGCTCCAGCAGTTCAATCAGATTTCTCTGCCACTTTTTGGTCAGGGCTATCTTGCTCACTGTCGTTGTTTTTCCACATGGCCTGTTTGATTGCTTCCTCCACCGCCGCATCATCCATCTCGATTATGTCATCATCATCGGTAAATTCCAGACCGGGCAGGGTAACTTCCTCATTGAGAATAGACGCATCAATCAAGCCTTCGGCTATTTCACGCAGAGCAATGACAGTGGGTTTGTCATTTTCTGTTTCAAGCAGAGGCGTTGCCCCGAGAATAAGTTGTCGTGTCCGTTTGGTTGCGACTAAAACCAGCTCAAACCGATTGTCAACGTTATTCAGGCAATCGGTAACAGTTATACGCGCCATTTCTTAAACCTCATAGTCAAATTGTTAATGTGTGACCTTTGCATCATTCATGTCGATAATGAGGACTTTAAGTGCCACCACCCTAACAATGATTCAGCACGGCCAAAACCGTTTTGGCAATAATGCCAGGATCTATCCATTCAGACCACAGACAACAACCATAATGCCATCTGTTCGCGATGATAGCACGAAGCGCAGATAGGTCATCGCCGCCGATATGCGAATCTGCGTATTATACACTGTGATTATCGGTTTTGGCATACTCGAATCGGTTGTCGATGCCGTCCCCTTAAAGCGCATTCAAGACCGCTTCCAGTTCAGCAAAGGTCCGGTCAAAATGGTCATTGACAATAATGATGTCAAATTCATCTTTATGGCTCATCTCATTTTGTGCTTCTCGCATGCGGTGGGCGATTGTTGCAACGCTGTCCTGCTGGCGTTGTTGCAGGCGTCGCTCAAGTGCTGCCGTTGACGGTGGCATAATGAAAACGGAAGTGGCAGTCGGATACTTTTTCCGAACATTGCGGGCACCCTGCCAGTCAATGTCCAAAATAGTATGTTTGCCATTGACAAGCGGTTTTTCGATGGACTCAATGGATGTGCCATAGTAGTGATCGAAAACGGTTGCATATTCAACAAATTTATCTTCGACAATCATCTCCTCAAATCTACTTTTGTCAACAAAGTGGTAGTGAAGTCCCTGTTCTTCGCCTTGGCGTTGCTGACGCGTGGTGTGTGAGACGGTAATTTCAACGTCATGCCGCGCCGCCGCCAACGCTCGAGCCAGACTGGTTTTACCGCCACCAGAGGGTGCGGAAAGAATCAATATTCCGGGTGATGTCATAATGGGTAATCGGGTTTGTTGACGGTTGCAAATGACCTGCCATCAGGTTGCGCACGATGGTTTTGAGTCGTTGTTTTTGCTCGCCAGATCGCAAAAAGTTAGGTGGCGATAATCAAAAGCCCCATCAGGGCGTGTACGATGGCTTTGAATCATTGTTTTCGTTCGTCAGATCGAGAAAAGTCAGACGGCGATAATCAAACCCTTTCTCAATGGTGGGTTTGATTATCTTGAAAAAAGGCGAGACATCAAAGTCGCGGGGCGTGAACAAACTATGGTCGCGAATATGGTAAATTTCCTTGATACGGTAGTGATAACGGGCCACTTCGGCTCTGTTTTCGATTTCCGGCAGAATCGGATAGGGAATGGATTGAAAGGACTCGGCAATCAGACTTGAGCAGATTGCTCGTGACGGTTCGCCGCTACCGAGAGCAATCATGCCACGGCGATATGCGGTCGGCACTGGCGGGGTGCTGATGAGATAGCGGGCAAGGTCAAAAACATGTTTAAGATCATATTGCAATCCCAGACTGTTGACCATGAAACTCACGACCCTTTCGCGGTCGTGTTCCGATAAACCGACCGGTCGGCAAATACGGATGTTGAAGTTGCTGTACTTGGACAATGATGAGGCAATAACGCCGTGATTCAGCTCGGCTTCAATCAGTGGCAATGCTTCGCCTGATGCGGTGAAACGGTTAGTGGCAGCACCGCCATAGAAAGCGGCGTGTGACCAAGTGGACTGCGTCAGATATTTGATTGCTGTACTAATGCGGGTGTTGCCCTCAACCAGCAGAATATCTGCGGGCTGTATAATATCTTCCAGCAAAGGAATTTCATAAGTGGAAAAAGGTTGGTAGTTTGCAATAGGATGGCTTAAATAGCTTGCCAGCTTTTCCCCGAGTTTTAATTTTAAGGAAGCGAACATAGCAATAGGGTTGAGCTGTTATGGTTGACAGTTGGATTGACAGGTGGACAGTAGGCGTATGAAGGTAAGTGCATCGTGCTACACCGTGTATAAATTATAGGTTGAGACCTTTGCACGAAAGCCATTTCACCTGCATGCTGCGTTAAAATCGTACTCAATCGGTCATTTATAAGCATAAACTCCCTCATTCCGTGCGTTTTTGCCTGGCCTGAAAGCGAACTCATCTTCCGTGCAAAGGTCTCAGGTTGTGATAAGGAGAGTGCGCGTTCACCGTATCAATATAGTGTTGCACTCCACACTGCTCGTGCGCAACAAATTGCGCAATCGACTGATTAAACGGGCTTTGTGCCATCCAGTGTAGAGACTGTGTCCGTGTCGGGATAAAGCCACGCGGGATTTTATGCTCGCCCTGTGCGCCAGGGTCAAAACGCTGCAAACCGCGTTCAATACAAAACTCAATACCCTGATAATAGCAGACCTCAAAGTGCAGGCTGTCGATGTAATGTTGACAACCCCAATGCCGACCATAAAGCGTCGTCTCATCACAGTACAGCAGTGCCGCTGCTACACAATGTTGTTCACGCGATGCCAGTATCAGTTGAATCTGTTCGGGCATGGCTTGTGCAATAGCCATAAAAAACGGTTGGTTGAACGCCGCCATACCGTATTTTCGCGCATAGATGTTTTGATATAACGCCGTGAAATTATGCCAGTCATCCTCACTTGCGGTATGACCATCCAGTCGGCGAATATTGACCCCAGCATCGGCAACTTTACGGCGTTCCTGTTTAATGTTCTTACGCTTTTTAGATTTTAGCGTATTGAGGAAATCCTCAAAGCAAGTATAGTCGTGGTTATACCAGTGAAACTGACAATCATTTCTCGAAATCGCCTGTTGCTGATTCAAAATTCTCAAGTCCTCAGCATCAGGAAACAGACAGTGCAGACCACTATATTTTCCCTCTGCCACCAGCGTATGCAGCGCAGCCACCAGCAACCCTGCCGTTTCCTGATCATTTTCACCGTCCAGTAATATTCGCTGACCACGGGCGGGTGTAAAAGGAATGGCATTAACCAATTTTGGGTAGTATTCGACACCATAGCGTTGATAGGCAGTTGCCCAAGCATGATCAAACACGAATTCCCCCCACGAATTATGTTTTTCATAAAGCGGCATCGCACCTCGTATCCGACCATTTTTAGAATATAGCAGATGTCGAGGAAGCCAGCCAACATGCTCGCCGACACAACCACAATGTTCCAAAGCCGTCAAAAAAGCATGTTGCAAAAAAGGATAGCACCCCCGAATTAACGCATTCCACTCGGCAACAGGAATAGCCGCCATACTCGTATGGACAGCAATATTCGTGGTATTGTGAGTAGCGCACATATAATGGATTATACCCAGTAGCAAATAGGGGATGAAGATTAAAAATCTTAGATAGGTTTTGAATGATAATGTAAAGCGGTGATAGCGTGAAATCTTAAAGAGAGACCTTTGCACGAAAGCCCTTTCACCTGCATTGCTGCGTTAAAATCGTACTCAATCGGTCATTTATAAGCATAAACTCCCTCATTCCGTGCGTTTTTGCCTTGCCTGAAAGCGAAATCATCTTCCGTGCAAAGGTCTCAAAGAGTCGCTGCGATTATCAACCGCGGTTGTTTTATGTTATTTTTCATCTATGAATTTTAATCATCTTGCGGCAAGCATTCCCGCTCAGTTTGCTGACGTTGTGGACAATTACTGGACTCGTTTTACGGCTGCAGTAGAGGCTTTGCCCGAACAGATACAGGACAATAATCAGCACCATGTTCAGGCAGCGGACATACTTAACCGTTGTCGAGCTCGTTCTGAGTTGCGTGCAGTATGGGCAGCAAGTGATTTTGTGGCGACGACCTGTATCACTAAACCTTTGCTGATATACGATCTGATTGGTAGCGGTGATTTAGATAAACCCTATGCAAGCGAATCTCTGGGCAGGCGAATTGAGAGCAGTCTCAAGAGTTACGAAAACGAGGCTACGCTACATAGCATGCTTAGACAAATTCGACAACGGGAAATGTTGCGAATGGCGTGGCGCGATCTTTGTGGTATGGCAGAGCTTGAAGAAACCATGCAGTGTGTTTCGGAACTTGCGGCGAGTTGCATAGAGCAGGCGTTAATGCACCACAATAACTGGTTGTCTCAGCGTTACGGTCAACCTCAGGATGAGCAAGGGCAGGCGGTTAAACTGGTGGTTTTGGGATTGGGTAAACTGGGTGGTGGCGAGCTTAATTATTCATCCGATGTCGATTTGATTTTTGCCTATAGTCGAGCCGGAAAAACCGTACCTGGTGATCATCATTCTGACTCGGATCAGGCGGGTATAGACAATCAGACTTATTTCATTAAGCTCGGTCAAAAAATAGTTACCGCGCTGGATCGTATCAGCGAAGAGGGTTTTGTTTTTCGTACTGATATGCGCTTGCGCCCGAATGGTGATAGTGGTCCTTTGGTGTTGTCATTTCCGGCAATGGAACATTATTACCAAACGCACGGCAGAAATTGGGAGCGTTATGCTTTGATAAAAGCGCGGGTGGTGGCAGGAGATAAAGAGACGGGTGCTGAATTGTTGACTATATTAAAACCGTTCATCTATCGAAAATACCTTGACTTCAGTGCCTTTGACGCGATTCGTGAGATGAAAAGCATGATTGAGCGGGAGTTAAAAAATAAAGGGATTAAGCAAAATATCAAACTGGGCTGGGGTGGTATTCGTGAAATAGAGTTTTTAGTACAAAGCCATCAGTTGATTCGTGGTGGCAGGGAAAAAAACCTGCAAACCCAATCGTTGTATCATGCCATTGCCTCGCTGGCAGAGCTTGGGGTTATTGACGATTTGGCGAAACAACAACTGTTGGCGGGTTATCGGTTTTTACGCAACACGGAACACCGATTGCAAATGGTGGCAGACCGACAAACTCAACAATTACCCGAAACAGAACTTGAACAATGCCGTCTCGCCTGGAGTATGGGCTTTGCGAGCTGGTCTGCCTATGTCAAAAAGCTCAATCAACATCGCATTCATATTGATGCTCAATTCAAAATGATAGTGGATGCGGATGTCGGTCAAGGTCATCCAACTCATGCGATGCGGGCGCAGTTAATTGATGTCTGGGCGGGGAGGTTGGAACAACAAGAGGCTGTCAATATATTGCAAGCCGCAGGCTTCGCACGGGCAACATCTACGCCACTGCTGTTGCGGGAATTTCGGGCAGGGCGGCTCTATCAGGCATTTTCCGGCATTGAGCGCGACCGCATTGATCGGCTGATGCCACTAGCATTGCAGCAAGCCGCACAACACACCGAGGCAGAACGCGCTATCGCGTCTTTTATTGCGGTTGTTGAAGCCATCGGTCGGCGTTCCGTTTATCTCAGTTTGCTAATTGAAAACCCCATTGCTTTGAAGCAGTTGCTGCGTCTGTGTGCCGCCAGCCCCTGGATTTCTTCACATATTGGTAAACACCCAACCATACTGGATGAGTTACTTAATCCCTTAGTAGATATTCGCAAGCACGGTGTACAAGCATTGTCCGAGGAGTTGAATCGCCGTTTGGCGCAGGTTGATTGGTATGATCAGGAAAGACGTGTTGATACACTGCGAGAGTATCATCATGCCCAGATATTGCGCGTTGCCGCAGCCGATGTTTCGGAGGTGCTGAAGGTGGATGATGTGCATCACGCGCTCACGCAACTCGCCGAAGTATTGCTACAAACCGTATTCTGTGATGCGTTCAAATTCGTCGAGAAAAAACTTGATCGGCAACAAAAACACGTCAGCAAACACGCCAACAAACACGCCAGCCAAAGCATCAAAACACCCGCTGGTATCGGTATCATAGCCTATGGCAAATTAGCCAGTGCTGAACTCGGTTACAACTCTGATTTGGATTTGGTGGTCTGTTACGAAAGAGCTGAAAATGCCGCATTCACCGGACACAGTGAAGCGGAACACTTTTATAGTCGCGTGGGGCGGCGCTTTATTCACTTGCTGACCACACGCACTCAAGCGGGCATTCTCTATCAACTTGATATGCGACTGCGACCTAGTGGGCGCAGCGGGACATTAGTCACTTCGCTTTCGGGGTTTGTCGATTACCAGCTCAATAGTGCCTGGACTTGGGAGCATCAGGCGCTGGTCAGGTCGCGGGTGGTGGTAGGCGATGTCGCGTTTCAAAGAAAATTTGAAGCGACTCGGAAAGACATACTATGCCTGAAACGTGACCACCAGCAATTAAAACATGACGTACTCAATATGCGTCGAAAGATGATTACTGAAAACTGTCAATCAACCGATCAAATCTGTGATATTAAACTGGATGAAGGAGGCATTATTGACATTGAGTTTTTAATCCAGTACTGGATTTTGCGATATGCCAATGCGCATAGCGATTTGATTATTCCACGCAGCACTGCCGACTGTATTAATGGTTTAATCGCACATTCGATAATTGATGCAGACACGGGCGGGCAACTACTAACTTGTTATCAAATTTACCTGCGTCATTCTCTGAATTCAAAGCTGATGGAACGACCGCTATTGCTTCAACAAAGTGCGTTATTGGCTGAACGCGATGCGATTAAAGCTATTTGGAACGAGACTTTTGCCGGATACTGAACCGCTAGTTCTGGTAGTTGGATCATATCTATTTTCTGAGCGTCCCCGATTTCACCTTCGATATCAATCCCATTCCATGGGTGTCCCAAATTAGAATGCCATGGGTGTCCCAAATTAGTCCTCCCAAATTAGTCCCCGATTTCACCTTCGATATCAATCCCATTCCATGGGTGTCCCAAATTAGAATGATGGGTGTCCCAAATTAGAATCTATTCCATGGGTGTCCCAAATTAGAATTTCCATGGGTGTCCCAAATTAGAATGGGCATGACTGCTTTGCTCGAACAATCCGAACAATCCGCACAAGGTGATTGAATTCAGGGTTGACAATGTGTACACTCCAGCGGCTTCGGCAGGCGCGTAGCTCAGTTGGTTAGAGTACCACCTTGACATGGTGGGGGTCGGTGGTTCGAATCCACTCGTGCCTACCAAAATTGCCTGTTTGGTTGATTGGACGCTGTTGCCGTTTCCAGTGTTGATGCCTTGCCGGCGCAGGTCTGATAAAGGCTTAATTAACACGCGCTCTTTGGTAGTGAGTGTCCTGATATGGCGTACCCATATCGCCATATACTAATTGTAAGCAATGCCTCAAATTTCTCTTCCGGACGGATCAGTTCGTTCTTACGATAACGCATTAACCATTGCCGATGTCGCTAAAGATATTGGTGCGGGACTCGCTAAAGCGGCTATTGCTGGTAAAGTCAATGGTGAACTTGTTGATACCAGCACGTTGTTGGTTGAGAATTGCGAATTGGCCATCGTTACCGCAAAAGACGATGCGGGTTTGCAGGTGATTCGGCATTCGACCGCACATTTGTTGGCTCAGGCGGTTAAGCAACTGTTTCCCGAGGCGCAGGTTACCATTGGCCCGGTTATTGAAAATGGTTTTTACTACGATTTTTCCTATGCGCCGGGATTTTCGGAAGCCGATTTGACCACCATTGAAAAGCGTATGGTGGAATTGGCGAAAGCGGATTATACGGTTGAGCGATCGGTGATGGAGCGCGATCAGGCGGTTGCCTTTTTTGAACAACAAGGTGAAAATTTTAAGGCGAAAATTATAGCCGATATAGCGCAAGCCGATGCGGTTTCGTTTTATCGACAGGATGATTTTATTGACTTGTGTCGTGGGCCGCATGTGCCAAGTACCGGTCATCTGCAAGCCTTCAAGCTGACGAAAGTGGCTGGCGCGTATTGGCGTGGTGATTCAAATAATGAAGTGTTGCAACGTATTTACGGCACGGCATGGGCCGATAAAAAACAACTGAAGGATTACATTCGACAGATTGAAGAAGCCGAGAAACGCGATCACCGCAAGCTCGGCAAACAATTAAATTTGTTTCACATGCAAGAAGAAGCGCCGGGAATGGTGTTCTGGCATCCAAAGGGCTGGACATTATATCAGCTGTTGCAACAATATATGCGTGACCAACAACGCCAACGTAACTATCGGGAAATTAATACCCCAGAAGTGGTGGATTTCTCCTTGTGGAAACGATCCGGTCATGCCGATAAATTTGGCGATGATATGTTTTCGGTGGAATCGGAGGGGCGGGCATTTGCGCTCAAGCCGATGAGTTGTCCATGCCATGTTCAGGTGTTCAATCAGGGGCTGAAAAGCTATCGTGATTTACCTTTGAGATTGGCTGAATTTGGCTCGTGTCATCGTAATGAATTATCCGGTGCCTTGCACGGCTTGATGCGAGTGCGTGGATTCGTGCAGGATGATGGTCATATTTTTTGTACCGAACAGCAAATACAAAATGAAGTTGCCGAATTTATCGACTTTTTGCATGATGTTTATCAGACGTTGGGATTCACTGAAATTCTTTATCGGTTGGCAACCCGCCCGGCGAGTCGGGTTGGTAGCGATGAAATTTGGGATAAAGCAGAAGCGGCATTGGCACAGGCACTTGACGATAAGAATTTGCCTTGGGAATTATGCGAAGGTGAGGGCGCATTTTATGGGCCGAAAATTGAATTTTCACTGAAAGACAGCATTGGCAGGCTGTGGCAATGCGGTACTATGCAGGTGGATTTTTCCATGCCCGGCAGACTCGATGCACAGTATGTTGACGAGCAAGGTGTGCGGCAAACGCCAGTGATGTTGCATCGTGCGTTACTCGGTACCTTTGAGCGTTTTATTGGCATATTGATTGAACACTGGGAAGGTAAATTTCCGGTTTGGCTCGCTCCAGTGCAGGCTGTAGTTATGAATATCACCGATAATCAGTGTGAATATGCCCGAGAAATTGAAAATATATTGAAAAAACAGGGTTTCAGAGTGGAATCAGACTTGAGAAACGAAAAGATCGGTCTTAAAATCCGCACGCATACTTTACAGCGGATTCCATACCTGCTTGTGGTCGGTGATCGGGAGCTTGAAACAAAGTCCGTCGCCGTGCGCACGCAGGGTGGAGAAGATCTTGGGGTGATGCCGGTGGCACAATTTATTGCCGATTATTTGTGTGGCAATAGTTGAAGCCAATTTAAGTCATATCGCTAATATGATGTGATAATGGTGTTTGAACAAATTGATAACGGAAAAGCTGAGACAGCTATCCGTGCAGAGGTGTCCATAATGAGGAAGAAAACATAGCAAAACAAAAACAGCTAAGCGTCAACGAGCAAATTAAAAGCGATCCAGTGCGGGTTGTCGGATTGGAGAGGGAGCAGTTAGGCATTGTTTCGCTGAAAGCGGCCTTTTCTATAGCGGAAGAAGCCAATCTGGATTTAGTAGAAATTTCGCCCAATGCGAGTCCTCCGGTTTGTCGGGTGATGGATTACGGTAAGCATCTGTATAGCGAAAGTAAAAAACGCCACGATGCCAAGAAGAAGCAAAAACAGGTTGTCGTTAAAGAAATTAAATTTCGTCCGGGAACGGATGTCGGCGACTACGATATAAAAATTAGAAAACTGACCGAGTTTCTGGAAGTTGGAAACAAAACCAAAGTAACCATGCGTTTTCGTGGCAGGGAGATGGCACATAAGGAACTTGGCTTAGAGCTATTGAATCGGGTCGAGGAAGATTTAGTGGATATTGCAGAAGTAGAACAGGCGGCTGAGCTGGAAGGTCGGCAGATGGTGATGGTGCTGGCACCTAAAAGAGGGTAATCGGCGTGTTATTGAAGTGGCTGGCCACTCTGTTTGACGAGACTACCTGCCGAGCTGTCAAGAGATGTCCGATATTATCGTCATCGGCGCGACAATAACGGGATGTCGGCGTTACTCACACCGTTTTAGTAATGCGGGGAAAACGAGTCGGTGTCAATAACGATCAAGAACTAACGATTAAGCGTAACGAGAAGTAGTCTATTCCAGAACTACCATCGTTTATTATTTAGAGGCCTTTGCACGGAAGATGAGTTCGCTTTCAGGCAAGGCAAAAACGCACGGAATGAGGGAGTTTATGCTTATAAATGACCGATTGAGACCGTTTTTACCAACAGTAGGCGCTTTTAGGCGACGTAGCATGCAGGTGAAATGACTTTCGTGCAAAGGCCTCATTTAACCATTGTGGTGTTAATATTGCCACCAAAATACTGGAGTTCAACATGCCAAAACTTAAAACAAATCGAGGTGCTGCTAAGCGTTTCAAGCGCACGGCGACTGGAAAGTTTAAGCGATCACAATCTCACTTACGTCATATTCTGACCAAGAAATCGACCAAGCGGAAGCGTCATCTTCGCATCGGTGCATTGGTTAATGCCGCAGATCAAGCCTCCGTCAAGCAGATGCTTCCATACTAGAACATATATTTAGGAGAACAGAATATGCCAAGAGTGAAAAGAGGGGTTACTGCAAAGGCCCGACATCGCAAAGTCCTGAAACAAGCGAAGGGTTATCGTGGTGCTAGAAGTCGTTTATATAAAGTCGCTAAACAAGCCGTTGATAAAGCAGGGCAATACGCCTATCGTGATCGACGACAGAGAAAACGCCAGTTTCGTGCGTTGTGGATTGTCCGTATCAATGCGGCGGCCCGCGATAACGGCCTCAGTTACAGTCGGTTTATAGCTGGTTTGAATAAAGCAGCGATTACGCTTGATCGAAAAGTGCTTGCCGATATGGCAGTGCACGATAAATTTGCATTTAGTCAATTAGCGGAGCAAGCAAAACATGCGCTAGATAGTTGATCGGGTCGGTCGAAAGATCATGTTGGATACTCACTTCTCATATTGAGACCTTTGTATCTTTGTTGCAAATGCGGTTTTAGAGGCTGTGCAAAAAAGACCAATCCCCCTGATAAAGGGGCTAGGGGGTATTTCAGGAACTAGCAGAGTTATTCCGAAAGACGATCGAAGCTACCGCCCAATCACAGAGGCTATATCAGTGCGTGCAAAGAAACCCTCATATCGTCTTCGTCCCTTATCATGGGGACTTCAATTTTCAATCTTCATATAGTGCCCGCAGCCCAATCCCCGTGCAATGAATCGCTGAACAGCGTATATGCCGCCGCTCAGTCAGCGATTCATCAGGTCGAGTCGTTGTCGGAACTGGATAATCTGCGGGTCCGCTATCTCGGTAAAAAAGGGGTTATCACCGAACAACTTAAACAGATAGGCGCACTGCCGGCGGCGCAGCGCAAGAGCGTTGGACAGGCAGTCAACCAAATAAAACTGCAAATTCTTGAACTGCTGGAGTCCAGACATCAGCAACTGCAAGAATTGGCCATGTTCAGCCAATTTGAAAATGAAAGTATTGACGTTACCCAGCCGGGAAGAGGGCAGGTTATCGGCACACTGCACCCGATTACACGCACCTTAAAACGTATGGAAGAAATTTTTGATCGGCTGGGTTTTGATGTGGCAACCGGTCCGGAAATTGAAGACGACTACCATAACTTCGAGGCATTAAATATTCCTGACAACCATCCCGCTCGGGCGATGCACGATACCTTTTATATTGACGAGCATCTGGTGTTGCGTACCCATACTTCACCAGTACAAATCCGCTATATGGGCACGAACAAACCGCCGCTTCGGATTATTGCCCCAGGACGGGTTTTTCGCTGCGATTCCGACGTAACGCATACGCCGATGTTTCATCAACTTGAAGGTCTTGCTATTGACACCGATATTACGTTTGCCGATCTCAAAGGCATACTGATTCATTTTATCCGCGAGTTTTTTGAACAGGATTTGCAGGTACGGTTTCGATCCTCCTATTTCCCGTTCACCGAACCTTCGGCGGAAGTCGATATGGGCTGTGTGTTTTGTGAAAGTAAAGGTTGCCGCATTTGCAAACAAACCGGCTGGTTGGAAATACTCGGTTGCGGTATGGTGCATCCGCAGGTGCTTAAATACGGTGCAATAGACAGCAGGAAATATAGTGGATATGCTTTTGGAATGGGGATTGAGCGACTGACGATGTTACGTTATGGCGTGAATGACCTGCGCTTATTCTTTAGCAATGATCTGGCGTTTTTGAGGCAGTTTTAATGACGCATTTGCGTAATCGGTATCGGTATGGGCGGATATGTTAATTAGCGAATCCTGGCTCAGAGAATGGGTATCACCCGGCATCGCTTTCGATGAACTGGTAGAAAAGTTGACACTGGCAGGGCTAGAAGTGGATGCGGTGGAAGCGGCCGGACCTGCACTGGATCGGCGGCGGGTACTGGTGGGGCAGATTGTCAAAACTACAGCGCATACTGATGCCAGTCGATTGCAAATCTGTGAGGTTGATGTCGGCAAGCAGCGTCGTTATTCCATAGTCTGTGCTGCTACGAATGTTAAGGTTGGTATGAAAACTGCGCTGGCATTGACCCAAGCCAAATTACCGGGTATGCAGGGCGCTGGATTGCAGGTGTTGCAGCGTGAAATACGTGGGGTTACATCAATGGGGATGCTGTGCTCGGCGGCGGAACTGGGTCTTGAGAATTCCTCTGACGGCATCTGTGAATTTGATGCCGATGCTGTTGTCGGCAGTGCGGTCGGGGATTATCTTGATTTGCACGATAGGGTATTGAAACTGGAACTCACCCCGAATCGTGGCGATTGTCTGGGCATTGTCGGTGTGGCAAGAGAAGTGGCAACACTGACCACGGCAAAACTAAAAACGCCATTGATCTCTAAATCCAGAGTCGCTTGTCAGCAGGCACTTAACGTGCGTCTACAGGCACCCGCAGGATGCCCGCGTTATGTCGGTCGTGCGATAACCAATGTGGATATGCAGGCAAAAACGCCTGACTGGATGGCAGAGCGGTTACGCCGTTCTGGAATGCGTAGCATCAACCCCATAGTGGATGTGAGCAATTATGTTATGCACGAACTCGGCCAGCCTATGCACGCTTTTGACCTGCAAAAAATTCACGGTGGTATCGTTGTACGAATGGCAAAAAAAGGCGAGAAACTGAAATTGCTGGATGGCAGTCAGGTACAACTGACTAAACATAATCTGGTGATTGCCGATCACAGTAAAGCCATTGCCTTGGCGGGCATTATGGGTGGGGCGGATTCTGCTATTACTGACAAAACCACAGACATCTATCTTGAAGCCGCCTTCTTTTCTTGTGCTGTAATTGCTGGTAGAGCAAGACAACTTGGCATGCACAGCGATGCCTCGCACCGATTCGAGCGCGGTGTTGACAGCGAGCTTCAACTCAAGGCAATGGAGCGGGCGACCGCATTGATTATAGCTATTGCTGGCGGACAAGCTGGACCAATAACTCATGCGCTGGAAAAAACATCACTGCCAAAGAGGGGCAGTATTGCCTTACATAAATATGAGATTCGTCGGCTGTTGGGAATAACTATTCCGGGCAATAAAGTGACATCAATAATGAAAAATCTGGGTATGTCGGTCAAGCCTGCACAAACTGGTTGGCGGGTCAAGCCACCAAGTTGGCGATTTGATATTCAAGGTCAACACGATCTGGTCGAGGAAGTGGGTCGTTGTTTTGGTTTTGAAAAAGTGTTGCCGCGTATGCCGAATACCGAGTCCAGAATCGGCGGGCATCCTGAAAACAGACTATCTTTATATGACATAAAACAAACGCTACTGCATCGTGGTTATCACGAAGCCATCACTTATAGCTTTGTGGATGCCAAATTTCAAAAACAATTACTGGGCAAAGGCGGGGCAATTCGGTTGCTCAACCCAATCGCTGATAATATGTCGGTCATGCGCCAAAGCTTATGGCCCGGACTGCTGGAAACGCTGAAATCTAATCTGAATCGTCAGCAAGAGCGCGTGCGCTTATTTGAGAGCGGTCATCTCTATGCAAAGGCAAAAAATGCTCGAAAAAGCGAGGAAAAATCATATCTTAGTGGCTTAATCAGTGGTCTGGCTCTGCCCCGACAATGGGGTAGTCAGTCCATTGCAGTTGATTTTTTCGACATCAAAGGCGATCTCGAAGCGTTGATGAGTCGATGCGGGCGCAGCACTGATTTCAGGTTACAGCAGGCGACACATCCCGCACTACATCCGCGACAGTGTGCACAAATTTTCATCGGCAAAAAGCGTGTTGGTTTTGTCGGCAAGTTGCATCCGGTGCATCAAAAGTTTTACGATATTGATCAGGCAGTATATCTATTTGAAATAAATCTTGCGCCCTTGGCTTGCTCGTTGTTACCGACGTTTTCGGACATTTCCAAATTTCCGTCAATACAAAGAGATCTGGCAGTGTTAGTGGATGAGACGGTGAGTGTGCAAGAAATTCTGGAATTGATTCGCTCATCTGCGGGGGAATTATTAAAGAGTCTGCAATTATTTGACGTTTATAGAGGCGATAATCTGGAAAAAAACAAGAAAAGTTTTGCTTTCAGTTTGACCTTCCAGTCAAAATCAGGCAATCTTACATCCTCGGAAGCAGAAGCGAGGATGGAAAAAATCATTCAGACACTGACAGAGAAGTGGGATGCCCGTTTGCGGAAATAAATTAGAAATTGAGACCGATTTTACCAACAGTGAGCGCTTTTAAGCGACGCAGTATGCAGGTGAAATGGCTTTCGTGCAAAGGTCTCATAGTGTGAGTGCAGAAAATTTTGTCCGCATACGATATGGATAGAACTTGAACCCGAACCGATAAACACCAACACCAACGAGTAAAACCACAATGACAGTAACAAAATCAGAATTAGGAAACACCTTGTTTGATGAGGTCGGATTGAACAAGCGCGAGGCGAAGGATTTTGTTGAATTATTTTTTGAAAAAATTCGACTATCTTTAGAGAGTGGCTATGCTGTTAAGCTGTCTGGGTTTGGTAGTTTTATGATCAGAGACAAAACCTCCAGACCGGGACGCAATCCCAAAACCGGAGAAGCTGCGGCCATTTCTGCCAGAAGAGTAGTCATTTTTCGCGCCAGTCAAAAACTAAAGAATGCTGTCGTCAACAACTCCTTTGAACTAACGCAAAAACTGGGGCGTTAGTAATGACCATGCTTGATCCGGGTGGTTTTGAGTTACCACCCATTCCGACCAAACGCTATTTTGCCATTGGCGAGGTCAGTGAATTATGTGAGGTCAAGCCACATGTATTACGTTATTGGGAGCAGGAATTTCCACAACTAAAACCCGTCAAACGCAGAGGCAATCGCCGATATTATCAACGCCACGAAGTGAAACTTATCCGTCATATCCGAAAATTGCTTCATGTTGAAGGCTTTACTATAAACGGTGCGCGAGTCCGTCTGCAACAAATTGCTGCAGAAAACGATGAAACGCACTCCAGCGAACTTGCCACTAATCAGGATATGCGTAAGATGGTATCCTTGCTGATCACCGAATTGACCGAAGTTCAGGAAATTTTGAGCTAAGCTACAATGAGACTTTTGCACGGAAGATGATTTCGCTTTCAGGCCAGGCAAAAACGCACGGAATGAGGGAGTTTATGCTTATAAATGACCGAGTGAGTACGTTTTTACCAACAGTAGGCGCTTTTAGGCGACGCAGCATGCAGATGAAATGGCTGCAAAGGTCTCACAATATTATTTCGGAATTCATTTCGGGGTGTAGCGCAGCCTGGTAGCGCACCGCAATGGGGTTGCGGTGGTCGGAGGTTCAAATCCTCTCACCCCGACCAATAATAATCTCCTGCAAGTATAACTACCCCATGATGGGGTCGATTTGGAAACACCAATAAGAGACCTTTGCACGGAAGATGATTTCGCTTTCAGGCCAGGCAAAAACGCACGGAATGAGGGAGTTTATGCTTATAAATGACCGATTGAGACCAATTTTACCAACAGTAGGCGCTTTTAGGCGACGTAGCATGCAGGTGAAATGGCTGCAAAAGTCTCTATCAGAAACTCATGCAGGTAGCCTGATTTGTCTCACGGGTACTGAACCTGGACACACTTGACAATTTATGCGAAATCTGTGATAGAATCGCACCCGCACCCGCACCCGCACCCGCACCCGCACCCGCACCCGACGGCTGGTGGTGTGACCGTGGTTGTATCATATCTTGTTGGCACATTCGGTCGATTTGAGAATGTGTTCACCAGTTGATAATGGTTGCAGTCGTATCTTACATATTAAGAAAATAGTGGAGGTTTGTAGATTATGGGTTATCATGATTTAGTCCCAGTTATTGCCGCGTTTTTTAGTCGACACTGTTTCGTGTGGCGTAATCAGTACAGCATACATCAAGTGATACAACATGAGACCTTTGCCCGGAAGATGATTTCGCTTTTAGGCCAGGCAAAAACGCACGGAATGAGGGAGTTTATGCTTATAAATGACCGATTGAGACCAATTTTACCAACAGTAGGCGCTTTTAGGCGACACAGCATGCAGGTGAAATGGCTGCAAAGGTCTCAACATCAAACCCGCAAGGTTTTATGGTGTATGTTGGTGGTGTTTGGTGTCGGGCTTTCGACAGCAGTTCACGCGCAGTCTGCGCCGTCTTATGTGACTGAATATACCGTTGATCAATCTGTTAGACCGCAGCATGATGATAGAATACTAGATCTGGTTTTCATACTGGAGCGACTAGCAGAGGTAGACTCCATAGACTATCTACCGGGATCAGTAGAGATTACTATGCCACTCACTGCTAACCGAGGCACAGTAATAGTTCAGGACATTACTCTTACGAATGGCAGAGTGGTGCCACAGCTGACTTATACTAGAAGACCCGCAGACGCGGCAACTGAGTACACTGCGCAAGTCATAGTCAGCTTCAAGGATGTTTTTGACGATACCCATAGAGTGACTATGAACCTCATGAATCTGGCGACTGGACGAACTATAACTCTGGATTCAACCACTGTCCCGACTGGCGACACCACTCCGCCGAGCGTAGATAGTGTGACAATAGGTGGGCAAGTGGTGGTTGCGGGCTCTGAAAAAGTCAGAGTCCCTGTAGGCTCTCTGGTTGAGATAGCCTTTACTGAACCTGTCGATTTTGACGCCAGCGACATAGGCTTCTTGAATGCCAGCAGAGGAGCTACTGATTTTGTCCGGGTATCAGCGACGCAATACCGCTTTATTTTAACCAACAGTGTTACGATTGTGCCTACTGGCGTGAATGTTACAATCACTATTTCATCAGTCCGTGATCGAGCAGGGAATAACAGTTCGACATTTAGGGTGCCGCAGATCAGGTTATTCAACGATAGTAGCTTTGACAGCGTCCCGCATTTCGCCACAGGGGCAAGCGTTAGTGATCAGGAGTACACCGTGGGGACGGAAATCACCCCCCTGGAATTGCCTGAAGCCTTCGGTGGTGACGGCCCCCTGACTTATAGCCTGACACCCAATTTAACAACGGCAACAGGGTTAAACTTTGATGCGGACAGTCGCACCATTAGCGGCACGCCGACCACGGCGGGGACAAACATACTGACCTATACGGTTACCGACAGCGATGCCGACACTGACACCCTGACGTTCAATCTATCGGTTATTGATCAAAGCTCCCCTGACACGCCTCCCCCACCTCCGGTCATTAGCACAGCGGCTACAACGGTAACGGAGGCTATGTTTACCATTGAAGGAACGGTAGAGGCTGGAGCAACGGTTGAGGTGTTCAGAGCTGGGACATCTATTGGAATGGCAATCGTTACGGGTACTGACTGGTCATTGGAGGTCACATTAAATGAAGGAAGCAACATATTGACAGCAACAGCCAGCGATGCTGGAGGAACATCGGCTGCTTCTGCTCAAGTGACTATCACGCTAGACACGACAGCGCCTGCTGTTCCGATCATTACCACAACGGCTACAACGGTAGGGATTGTTACATTCACCATTGCAGGAACGGCAGAGGACGGAGCAACGGTTGAGTTGTTCAGAGGTGGGACATCTATTGGAACGACAACCGTTACGGGTACTGACTGGTCACTTGAGGTCGAATTAAATACCGGAATAAACACCATAACAGCAAGAGCTAGCGATGTTGCAGGCAACCGATCGGCTGCTTCGACTGCAGTGACTATCACACGAGATGTGGTGCCGCCCACTGTGGTCATTACCACAACGGCTACAACGACAGCGACTGCTGCATTCACCATTGCAGGCACGACAGAGGCCGGAGCAACGGTTTTTCTGGGACGTGTCCCTTTTGGTACTTCTCTTACGACAGTCGCTACGATGACAGGAAACTGGACATTTGATGTCATATTAAATGCAGGAAGCAACCGGTTTTCAGTAAACGCTAACGATGTTTTCAACAACACATCTACTCCTGTTGAAGTTGTTATCACACTAGAGGTGCCACCTGCCCCGGTCATTAGCACATCGTCTGCAACGATAGCGACTGATACATTCACCATTGCAGGCACGGCAACGGCTGGAGCAACCATTCAGTTGCTCAGAAATGGGACAGAGGAGGATAGGGTAACCCTTACGTCTTCAGAAATCTGGTCATTTAATGTCACATTAACTGAAGGAAACCACGTATTCACAGCAATAGCTCAAAATGTTGTAGGAGAATCGAACGAATCGCTTCCAATTACTATCACAGTGGATCTTCCGCCTGATGCCCCGCGAATTACCACAACGGCTATAACGGTAATGGATGCTGCATTCACCATTAAAGGAGAGGCAGAGGCTGGAGCCACGGTGGAGTTGTTCAGAGGTACGGACTCTCTTGGAACGATAACCGCTACGCCTTCAGACACCTGGTCATTGGAGGTCACATTAGATGAAGGAAACAATGACATAACAGCAACAGCGACAGATGCTGGAGGAACATCGGCTGCTTCGACTCCAGTGACTATCACACTAGATTCGATGGCACCTGCTGTTCCGGTCATTAGCACAACGGCTACAACGGTAATGGATACTACATTCACCATTGCAGGAACGGCAGAGGCTGGAGCAACGGTTGAGTTGTTCAGAGTCGAAGGGACGGGGATGGCCTCTGTTGGAATGACAAACACGGGTACGGGTACTGACTGGTCATTGGAGGTCACATTAGTGGAAGGAGCCAATGAGATAACAGCAACAGCTAGCGATGTTGCAGGCAACCGATCGGTTGCTTCGACTGCAGTGACTATCACACTAGATACGACAGCGCCTGCTGTTCCGATCATTACCACAACGGCTGAAACGGTAAGTGATTCTACATTCACCATTGAAGGAACGGCAGAGGCTGGAGCCACGGTGGAGTTGTTCAGAGATGGGACATCTATTGCAATGGCAACCATTACGGGTACTGACTGGACATTTAATGTTACATTAAATGAAGGAAGCAACATATTGACAGCAACAGCTACTGATGTTGCAGGCAACCGATCGGCTGCTTCTGCTCAAGTGACTATCACGCTAGATTCAACAGCGCCTGCTGTTCCGGTCATTAGCACAGCGGCTACAACGGTAAGTAATTCTACATTCACCATTGCAGGAACGGCAGAGGCCGGAGCCACGGTTCAGTTGTTCAGAGGTGGGAACTCTCTTGGAACGACAACCGTTACGGGTACAAGCTGGTCACGTGAGGTCACATTAGTGAATGGAGCCAATGAGATAACAGCAAGAGCTACTGATGTTGCAGGCAACCGATCGGCTGCTTCGACTGCAGTGACTATCACACTAGATTCAACAGCGCCTGACGCTCCGTCCATTACCACAGCGGCTACAACGGTAATGGATGCTATGTTTACCATTGCAGGAACGGCAGAGGCCGGAGCCACGGTTCAGTTGTTCAGAGGTGGGAACTCTCTTGGAACGACAACCGTTACGGGTACAAGCTGGTCACGTGAGGTCACATTAGTGAATGGAGCCAATGAGATAACAGCAAGAGCTACTGATGTTGCAGGCAACCGATCGGCTGCTTCGACTGCAGTGACTATCACACTAGATACGACAGCGCCTGACGCTCCGTCCATTACCACAGCGGCTACAACGGTAATGGATGCTATGTTTACCATTGCAGGAACGGCAGAGGCTGGAGCCACGGTTGAGTTGTTCAGAGGTGGGAACTCTCTTGGAACGACAACCGTTACGGGTACAAGCTGGTCACGTGAGGTCACATTAGTAAATGGAGCCAATGAGATAACAGCAAGAGCTACTGATGTTGCAGGCAACCGATCGGCTGCTTCGACTGCAGTGACTATCACACTAGATTCAACAGCGCCTGACGCTCCGTCCATTACCACAGCGGCTACAACGGTAATGGATGCTACATTCACCATTGCAGGAACGGCAGAGGCCGGAGCAACGGTTGAGTTGTTCAGAGGTGGGAGCTCTCTTGGAACGACAACCGTTACGGGTACAAGCTGGTCACTTGATGTCACATTAGTGAATGGAGCCAATGAGATAACAGCAAGAGCTACTGATGTTGCAGGCAACCGATCGGCTGCTTCGACTGCAGTGACTATCACACTAGATTCAACAGCGCCTGCTGTTCCGATCATTACCACAGCGGCTACAACGGTAAGTGATTCTACATTCATCATTAGAGGAACGGCAGAGGCTGGAGCCACGGTTGAGTTGTTCAGAGGTGGGAACTCTCTTGGAACGACAACCGTTACGGGTACAAGCTGGTCACGTGAGGTCACATTAGTAAATGGAGCCAATGAGATAACAGCAAGAGCTACTGATGTTGCAGGCAACCGATCGGCTGCTTCGACTGCAGTGACTATCACACTAGACACGACAGCGCCTGACGCTCCGTCCATTACCACAGCGGCTACAACGGTAACGGATGCTACATTCACCATTGCAGGAACGGCAGAGGCCGGAGCCACGGTTGAGTTGTTCAGAGGTGGGAACTCTCTTGGAACGACAACCGTTACGGGTACAACCTGGTCACTTGATGTCACATTAGTGAATGGAGCCAATGAGATAACAGCAAGAGCTACTGATGTTGCAGGCAACCGATCGGCTGCTTCGACTGCAGTGACTATCACACTAGATTCAACAGCGCCTGCTGTTCCGATCATTACCACAGCGGCTACAACGGTAAGTGATTCTACATTCATCATTAGAGGAACGGCAGAGGCTGGAGCCACGGTTGAGTTGTTCAGAGTCGGAGCTATGGACCCTATTGCAATGGAAACCATTACGGGTACTGACTGGTCATTGGAGGTCACATTAGTGGAAGGAGCCAACATCATAACAGCAAGAGCGACAGCTGGAGGCGGCACAGCTGTTTTTTCTAATTCAGTTTTTATCACACTAGATACGACACCGCCTGCTCTGGCCGTTACCACAATGGATACAACGACAGCGACTGCTAGATTCACCATTGCAGGAAGGTCAGGGGCCGGAGCAACGGTTGAGGTGTTCAGAAGTGGGAGCTCTCTTGGAACGACAACCGTTACGGGTACTGACTGGACATTTGATGTCACATTAAATGAAGGAAGCAACATATTGACAGCAACAGCTACTGATGCTGTAGGCAACGTATCGGCTCTTTCTAGTGCAGTGACTATCACACTAGATTCAACAGCGCCTGCTGTTCCGGTCATTAGCACAACGGCTACAACGGTAATGGATGCTACATTCACCATTGCAGGAACGGCAGAGGCCGGAGCAACGGTTGAGTTGTTCAGAAGTGGGAGCTCTCTTGGAATGACAACCGTTACGGGTACAAGCTGGTCACTTGAGGTCACATTAGTGAATGGAGCCAATGAGATAACAGCAAGAGCTACTGATGTTGCAGGCAACCGATCGGCTGCTTCGACTGCAGTGACTATCACACTAGATTCAACAGCGCCTGACGCTCCGTCCATTACCACAGCGGCTACAACGGTAATGGATGCTACATTCACCATTGCAGGAACGGCAGAGGCCGGAGCAACGGTTCAGTTGTTCAGAGGTGGGAACTCTCTTGGAACGGCAACCGTTACGGGTACAAGCTGGTCACGTGAGGTCACATTAGTGAATGGAGCCAATGAGATAACAGCAAGAGCTACTGATGTTGCAGGCAACCGATCGGCTGCTTCGACTGCAGTTACTATCACACTAGATACGACACCGCCTGCTGTTCCGGTCATTACCACAGCGGCTACAACGGTAAGTGATTCTACATTCACCATTGCAGGAACGGCAGAGGCTGGAGCAACGGTTGAGGTGTTCAGAAGTGGGACATCTATTGGAACGACAACCGTTACGGGTACAAGCTGGACACGTGATGTCACATTAGTGAATGGAGCCAATGAGATAACAGCAAGAGCGACAGATGCTGCAGGCAACCGATCAGCTGCTTCTGCTCCAGTGACTATCACACTAAGTGCTCCTGGCCCGATCATTACCACAGCGGCTACAACGGTAATGGATGCTACATTCACCATTGCAGGAACGGCAGGGGCCGGAGCAACAGAGGTTGAGTTGTTCAGAGTCGGAACTGCGGACCCCCTTGCAACGCCAACCGTTACGGGTGGAAACTGGTCAGCTGCTGTTACATTAGTGGAAGGACCCAACATCATAACAGCAATAGGGATAGATGCTGGAGGCAACCGATCGGCTGCTTCTGCTCCAGTGACTATCACACTAGATTCAACAGCGCCTGCTGTTCCGGTCATTACCACAGCGGCTACAACGGTAATGGATGCTACATTCACCATTGCAGGAACGGCAGAGGCTGGAGCAACGGTTGAGGTGTTCAACATGGGAAGTTCGGGGAGTGCGATCTCTCTTGGAACGACAACCTTTACGGGTACTGACTGGACATTTGATGTCACATTAGATGAAGGAACCAATGCCATAACAGCAAGAGCTAGCGATGCTGTAGGCAACGAATCGGCTGCTTCTAATGCAGTGACTATCACACTAGATTCGACAGTGCCTGCTGTTCCGGTCATTACCACAACGGATACAATGACAAGGACTAGTAGATTCACCATTGCAGGAGAGGCAGAGGCCGGAGCAACGGTTGAGTTGTTCAGAAGTGGGGCATCTCTTGGAACGACAACCGTTACGGGTACGACCTGGTCACTCGAGGTCACATTAGAGGGAGGAGCCAACATCATAACAGCAACAGCGACAGATGCTGCAGGCAACGAATCGACTGCTTCTGGTGAAATTACTATCACGGTAAGTGATCCAATTGCTGCCCCGGTCATTACCACAACGGCTACAACGGTAATGGATGCTATGTTTACCATTGAAGGAGAGGCAGAGGCCGGAGCAACGGTTGAGTTGTTCAGAGTCGTAGGAACTACGATGACATCTCTTGGAACGACAACCTTTATGGGTACTGACTGGACATTTGATGTCACATTAGATGAAGGAGCCAATGACATAACAGCAACAGCGACAGATGCTGCAGGCAACGAATCTCCTCCTTCTAGTGAAGTGACTATCACACGAGATACGACAGCGCCTGCTGTTCCGGTCATTACCACAGCGGCTACAACGGTAATGGATGCTACATTCACCATTGCAGGAACGGCAGGGAGCGATACCGCAACGGTTGAGGTGTTCAGAGCTGGTATAGACTCTCTTGGAACGACAACCGTTACGGGTACTGACTGGACAATTGATGTCACATTAGTGGAAAGAGCCAATGACATAACAGCAACAGCGACAGATGCTACAGGCAACGAATCGGTTGCTTCGACTGCAGTGACTATCACACTAGATTCGGTGCCGCCTACTGTAATGCTTACACGAATTCGGCCCGCTGGAGCTGGAGCTACTGTAACTGTTAACGTCTCAATTCCAATTCAGGTAGTGTTCTCTGAGCGAGTATCAGGGTTCACTGAGGAGGATGTGACAGTATCAGGTGCAGGTGGTAGTATAGTTTCCTTTTCCAACTATGCAGATAGAGGTACTTACACATTTCTTGTCAGGCCATCAGAGGCTGGTACCCTCACGGTTAATATTGGAGCAGATGTCGTTAACGACAGGGCAGGCAATGGAAACGGAGCCACTACTCCATTGGAAATCCCAGTTATGTCAGCACCAGTTGATGCTCCGACCATCACCCTGATGGATAGCGCGGGGGAGGAAGTGGACGCAAACGAGACAGTTTTCATTCGGGATGTCTCTGTCTACAATATGACTGGAAGTACAGCAATGGACTCCAGCGGAGGCACTATCGCAGTTACCACCACCATTACTGACTCCATGGGGAACGCGGTGTCGAGTATTGACCAGAATCAGGAAGGTTCTTACTTTATCACCTATACGGCAGGCAGCACGCCGCTAGCAACCCAAGAGGTAGTAGTCGATAACACAGAACCCCAAGTGTCGGATACTACAACGGCTAGCGAGACATTCCGTCTGCCGTCCACGAATGCGGCTGGTAACACCATCACCCTGCCGACCGACGAACCCGTGCTGGTACCCTTGGGAATTGACCCAATGGCCTTCAGCATCACCACTACCGTGAACGGCACGAACACAGTGACGCACACGGTTGCTAGCGTCACTGCGGGGAGTATTGTTCTGAATGGGGTGAGCCCGCCTATTCGGCCGGGAGCAATGGTCACTGTAGGATATACTCCTCCGCCGGCGATGATGATTACTGACAGAGCGGGCAACCCACTGGCAACGCTCACGCGTACAGTGATACGCATAGTGGCTGCGTCGTCGAGTAATGCAGCTATCAAGCAGTTGAACGAAGCGATTTTGTCGGATTTGACGCAGGCTGTGATTGCCAGTACGGCTGTTTCAGTTGAGCGTCGTGTCAATGTTATGCTCTCCTCTGATACGCCGCAGACGGCAAGCTATCAGTTAGACGGACAGACGGTGCAGTTGGATGGACGAACCAGCCTATCCGCTAGCTTCCAGGACACCTTATTGAAAAAACTGCCCAGCCATAATCGTTCGTTGCAAGACGGTACGATGGACTGGAAACGGATGCTAAGCAAGTCATCCTTTGTGTTACCGCTGGATGCAACGAGTGGCAGTAACGTTAATTTTGATCGTGCGCTGTCGATGTGGGCTAGTAGCGACTACACCAAGCTCGGTGGTGATGGTGCGACTGACTGGGATGGCAGTGTTTTCGGCGTACAACTGGGTTTGGATGGGCGAGTGCGCGAAGATATGTTGCTAGGAGGTATGATATCTTGGAGCGAAGGCGATGTTGACTACACTCAAGGTAATGAGAAAGGCAGATACCAGCATCAGGTGACCAGTATTCATCCGTATCTAGCGTGGGCGGAGGATGAGGTTGACCTGTGGGGTAGTGTTGGCTATGGTCAGGGTAAACTAGAAATAAAGGCGGAGGGTGAAAGCTTGCGCAGTAGCGACACCAAGCTGTTGTCGCTGGCGGCGGGCGGTAAGCAAGCGTTATCACGTGCAGGCTCGAGTCTTAAAAGCGATATTTTGCTGGCGACTACCCGCATTGGTCAATCTACGACTATTGATGCAGATAATATTGCCAGCCAACGGTTACGGTTATTGTTGGAAATAGGTCAGGAACGCCGTTCGGCATCGGGGCTATTCACACCGCTACTGGAAGTTGGGGTGCGTTATGATGGTGGAGACGGTGCGACGGGTATGGGGGTGGTACTGGGTGCCGGGTTACGTCATGTCAACCCAGTTGCGGGTGTGACCCTAGAAGGCAGGTTACATACGCTGCTAGGTCGAAGCGACTATAACGAATGGGGTATTCAAGGATTGGTGCGTTTGCAGGCAGGTGCTAATGAGCAACGTGGGCTGTCGTTCAGCCTCAGCCCGAGCTACGGTCATAGCGGCACGAGTGATGCCAGTGCGATGTGGCAGCAGAACCTGTCTGCGAGCACCAATGATGATGATTACCATGTGCGGATGGATGCCGACATAAGCTACGGATTATTGGCTCCGGGTGGTCGGGGATTATTGACACCATACAGTGCAATAACGCTGGGTAATAGTAGCGACCGCTATCGTTTAGGATTGCGCTGGAAACGTAATGCGCGATTAGAGATGAATCTGTTTGGTGAGGAGCAAGCGGACAATCATAAAGTGCTGTTGGAAGGTCGCCTACGCTTTTAGTTGAGACCTTGTAATTGAGACCTTGTAATTGAGACCTTGTAATTGAGACCTTGCGGTTTGTCTTGCCTGAAAGCGAAATCATCTTCCGTATGTTGGAACAACTTCCCTAATCCCCCCTTTTTATTTTGGGGGGGGATTGCTATGCTTGAATTAGGCTGGCTTTAACATAATAATATCAAAAACAGTGTGTCCCAGTCGTTGTCCTCGTTTTTCAAATTTGGTTTCAGGTCGTTGTTGTGGACGGGTTGAGAAATTGCCGCGGCCAGCGATATTTACCAGCGTAGCGGATGATTCCAGTTTGTTCATGGCTTCATCGGCATAATTCTGGCAGTCTGTTGCATAGTGAAAAATACCGTCAGCTTGCAGTTTTTTTGCCACTAGATCGATAAAAGCGGGTTGGATTATTCTGCGTTTATGATGTTTTTTCTTTGCCCATGGATCCGGAAAAAACAAACATATTTTTGCCAATGAACGGTCGCTAATCCCCTGATTCAGGACATCAATCGCATCAGTACAGAATAATTTCACGTTGCTCAGGTTATGGCGATGTATTTGCATCAGTAATTGTCCTATTCCGGGGCGATGCACTTCCACACCGATGAAATTCTGCTGTGGGTTGTGTTGTGCCACATCAAACAAAGCCTTGCCGTCACCAAAGCCGATTTCCAATATGGTCGGTGCTGATCGCCCGAATATTTGTTGAAAATCTGCCCGTTTACCCGCCAGCGCTTCAAGGGATAATCCATAAACCGACCATAACTCCTGCAACGCACGCTGCTGACCTGTGGTAAGTTTGCCGTTGCGAATGCTGAAACTTCTTATTGATCTGGTGGACAGGGAGCGGTGGATTTGGGTCATGCTACTGCTTTGGGCGATTGCTTGGAGAAAATTGGACTACGCTATCATATCAAATCACAGCGCTAACCTGAAACCAGAAAAACTGATGGATAAAACACTTAGAAAACGTTATCCTGTCCAATTAAAATGTCCTGTACTGGTTAATTTGTTTTGGAGGTTATATGTATAATGGCAGAAAGGTGTATGTGGTTGATGGAAACCGTACTCCGTTTCTTAAAGCGACTGGCACGCCAGGAAAATTTAAGGCGGCTGATTTAGCGGTCGCTGCGGGTCGTCCGCTGATTACGCGCCAGCCTTTTGCGGCGACCGCTTTTGATGAGGTTATTTTGGGTTGTGTTGCAGCCACGCCGGATGAGGCTAATATCGGGCGTATTGTTTCTTTGCGACTGGGATGCGGACAATCTATACCGGCATGGACGGTCGCTAGAAATTGTGCAAGTGGTATGCAAGCGTTGGATTGTGCTGCGACCAATATTGCGTTGGGTCGATCTGATCTGGTGCTGGCGGGTGGTACTGAGTCGATGAGTCATTCTCCGGTGTTGTTTTCAACCGAATTTGTTAGCTGGCTGAGTCGCTGGAGTCAGACAAATGGCATTGTTGATAAATTAAAGACCCTGAGTACGCTCAAACTCGCCAGCCTTGTGCCAGTAATCGGATTATTGCGAGGGCTAACCGATCCGCTATGTGGTATGTCTATGGGGCAGACTACGGAGAAAATTGCCTATAATTTTGGTATCACTCGTGCGGCTATGGATGTGTTTGCAGTGCGCAGTCACGAACGTCTGGCAGCGGCTGTTGAGGCAGGAAATTTTGTCGGGCAACTAGAGACTATTTACGACTATGCGGGCAATAGTTACAATGAGGATGAGGGCTTGCGCGCAGATTCCAGCATGGAGAAATTGGCTACATTAAGTGCGGTATTTGATAAGCCGACCGGTCTTGTCAGCGCAGCGAATAGCGCACAAATCAGCGATGGTTGTGCTTGGTTAATACTGGCGAGCGAGGTCGCTGTCGATAAGTATGGGCTGACACCGCGTGGACAAATAACGGATAGCCAATGGGCTGGAGTCGATCAGACGCAGATGGGATTGGGGCCGGTTCATGCCAGTACTCCGATTTTGCAACGGCATCATTTAAGCATCAATGATATTGATTACTGGGAAATCAACGAAGCTTTTGCCGGGCAGGTTTTGGGTTGTCTGGCAGCTTGGAATTCAGAAGACTATTGCAAAAATGAGCTGGGCCTTGAGTGTAAAATGGGCGAATTAAATCAGGATCGCCTGAATCTTGATGGTGGCGGCATCAGTATCGGACATCCGGTTGGGGCAAGCGGTGCCCGAATTGTTCTGCATGCCTTGCATGTGCTTGAACGCAATCAGTGGCAACAGGCGATTGCGACCTTATGTATTGGTGGCGGGCAGGGCGGTGCGATGTTGATTGAGCGTCATCAGGCAAGCGCATAATGAAAGTGGCGGGTATAAAAAAAGAAAGCTTTGCATAATTGCCGTAAGCGCGGCTTGAACCGAGTAGAACAGAGACTGGCGGATGAGCTTGAATTAGGTAACGGGTTGATTGATATTATTTGAAACTGATTATGACAACATTAAAAAACTGGATTATTGAGGAGCAGGATGAGCTGTGTATTCTGACGCTTGATGTGCCAAAAAAGCCTCAGAATATACTCTCTTCCGCCGTGATTACGGAACTTGATCAGGCGCTGGATTACATTGAGAAACTGGCAGTCAAAGGGTTGATTGTGAAATCCGCAAAGGCGACTGGTTTTATAGTGGGTGCTGATATTGGCGAGTTTCAGAATTTTCAAACCAGACAACAGGCTACGGAATACATACATTTTGCCAACAAAGTTATAAACCGCATTGAAGCATTAGCTATGCCGTCTGTGGCAATGATAAACGGGGTTTGTCTGGGCGGTGGATTAGAGCTTGCGCTTGCCTGCGATTATCGGGTAGTAGCGGACGAGACGACAATTCGGTTGGGGTTGCCTGAGGTGAAACTGGGCATTCATCCCGGCTTCGGTGGTACTGTCAGACTTATTGAAACCATTGGGGTGTTGTCAGCGATGAATCTTATACTGGCTGGACGCGCAGTTATGCCATATATGGCTTACAAAAAAGGGATGGTTGATCTTTGCGTTCCCGAACGACAACTGCAACGAGCGGCAGCATTTATCATCAATAAAAAAGCACCGCTAAAACGTGCTGGTGTCATCAATAAGCTGATCACTTTTGCTCCGATTCGGCACTTGGTGGCGAAGTACCTGACAAAACAGGTGGCGGCTAAAATCAAACAAGCGCATTATCCTGCACCCTATGCGGTTATTGAATTGTGGAAAGAACATGGCGACAATCGTCATGCAATGTTCAAGGCGGAACAGAAATCCATAGCAAAATTATTTACCTCAACCACCTCGAAGAATCTGGTCAAGGTTTTCTTTCTTCAACAACAACTAAAGAAAGCCGGTAAGTCCAAAGTCGGACACAGTGAGAAATTTCAGCATGTGCATATTATTGGTGGCGGAGTGATGGGTGGCGATATTGCCGCATGGTGTGCCTTGCGTGGTTTGGCAGTAACACTCCATGATCACAGTAGCGAGGCCCTTGCCCGAGCAACAAAACGCGCCCATCGGTTGTTTTCAAAAAAACTGAAACAACCGCGATTGGTTGAACGTGCTATGGATCGGTTTCAACAGGATAGCTCGGGTAGTGGCGCACAAAGTGCCGATGTCATTATTGAGGCCATATTTGAAAATGTAGAGGCGAAAATCAAATTATTTTCGGAGCTTGTTAAAACCGCTAAAGCCGATGCCATCCTTGCAACCAATACATCAAGTATTCCGCTGGAAACGATAAATGCCGCTTTGGACACCAATTCGAGCCAGCGCGGACGTTTGGTTGGGTTACACTTTTTTAATCCGGTGGCAAAGATGCAGCTCATCGAAATTGTTCGTGGTGAAAATACCCACGCTAAAGTTACGAACCGTGCCAGTGCTTTTGCCAACCGCATTGGACGGCTACCTGTTGTTGTTAAAAGTAGCCCGGGATTTTTGGTCAACCGTGTGTTGATGCCCTATATTCTGGAAGCGGTGGAGTTACTCAAAGATGGTGTTCCGGCACCGCTAATTGATCAGGTTGCCACAGACTTTGGTATGCCTATGGGACCGATTACGCTGGCGGATATCGTGGGTCTGGATATTTGCTGTCAGGTTGGTGAAAACCTGATTCAGAGTTTTGGTGGAGAGTTGCCTGAATTACTACAACAAAAAGTCAGTAACGGATATATTGGTCGAAAAAGCGGGCATGGATTCTACACTTGGAAAAATGGTCATCCTAAAAAAGACACATTACAAAAGAGTCGACACTTATCGGTTCGGTCAACCGAAGTTGAAGATCGTTTGATTTTTCGATATTTGAATGAATGTATTGCCTGCCTGCATGAAGGCATCGTTAATGACCGTGAGCAGTTGGATGCCGCCCTGATATTTGCAACCGGATTCGCACCGTTTCGAGGGGGTCCAATCAATCACATGACCAAGCAGTCACCGCCAATCATGCTAGACCGATTAAAGCAGTTACATGACAGCCACGGCGACCGATTCAAACCCGCCAAGGGTTGGCAGGCGTTTATTGAATTATGAATGCAAAAGATTTTAACAGCGCCGTGAGCGAATCTCCTAACAAAGGAGCAAGGGCAGGGATGTAGTCAGCGCAAGTCCCTCTGAAAAAAAGGGGATGAAAAAACAAGTCTTGCTGACGAGGGAGCAAGGATGATACAGAGGCTTTTGGGGGAATTAATTTGTGTCTGATTATTTGGTGGGTTATAGACGCGGCGAATATATGCGTTTTGAGACCTTTGCACGGAAGATGATTTCGCTTTTAGGCCAGGCAAAAACGCACGGAATGAGGGAGTTTATGCTTATAAATGACCGATTGAGTACGATTTTAACGCAGCATGGAGGTGAAATGGCTTTCGTGCAAAGGTCTCGTTTTAATATCGGGTAATCGTACTACAGTGTATCCACAACACTTTGTCTATTGGAGTCTTACCGAAATGAATACATCATTATCTCGTAAAATTACCTTGCAACAGTTGGCCATCATTGATCAGAGTATTGAGTCAGCAACGGGTATGCCTAATGCAGCATACACCGATCCGGAATTTTTTACCTTTGAGCGCGATCATGTCTTGGGGACAGGCTGGGTGGCATTGGCATTTTCTGTTGATTATAAAGAAAACAACATGGTTACCCCGATTGAGTTTATGGGATTGCCATTGATTATTGCCAAAGATAAGCAAGCCTCGATTAAGGTTTTTCATAATGTCTGTAGCCACCGTGGCAGAATATTGATTACCGAGCAAAAGAAAACCAATGGCATGCTGGTTTGTCCATACCATAGCTGGACTTACGACCTTGCCGGTAAACTCTGTGCAACACCACATATTGGCGGAGTTAATAGTCATCATGCGGTAGGATTTTGCCCGCAGAATAATGGTCTGAAAGAGGTTCGATCGCATATTTGGTTAGGGGTTTTGTTTATTAACCTGTCAGGTGATGCTGCCGAATTTGACGATTACGCAAGACCTATGCTGGAGCGGTATCGTGGATTTATCGGTGAACGTGGCTTTGAGCAGATTACATACGCCGAGAACAATGGCAGATTATCCCTCTCGGTCAAATGTAACTGGAAGCTTGCTATAGAAAATTTTTGCGAGGCCTATCATCTGCCCTGGATTCATCCGAGCTTGAATACATACTCATCATTACAAGATCATGATAATCTGGTGATTAACGAAAATTTTGCTGGACAGCGTACAACCCGCTTTGATTCCATCATTCCCGAATGCGAAAGTTTTCCGAGATTTGATGATTGGCCACAGGAGCAGCTAGGATGTGCAGAATATCCGAGTTTTTACCCCAACCTGCTACTGGGTTTTCAGGAAAACTATTTGTTTATATTGATTGTGAATCCGCTTGACATCGACAGCACTGATGAACATCTGCGACTCATTTATGTGAATGATAAAGCGGCGAATGGTGATGAGTTTGAAGCCTCCAGAATCGCTAATCTCGCTGCTTGGGAGAAAGTGTTTAAAGAAGATGTTACCTCAGTGGAAGGGATGCAACGGGGACGATATTCCCCTGCTTACAGCGGTGGCACATTTTCACCCGTACAAGACACGCTTACCCTGCATTTCTATCGCTGGTTGGCGCGTAAATATCGGGCAGGTTATATCCGCGAAGGTTAGCACCCCGAATACCATAGCGCGTAAAAATTCGGCAAGTGTTTGTAGCGATTACTCGACCCCCCAAAAAACATAACCATGAACACCGTACAACCTCAACATATTTTGAGACCTTTGCACGGAAGATGATTTCGCTTTCAGGCCAGGCAAAAACGCACGGAATGAGGGAGTTTATGCTTATAAATGACCGATTGAGTACGTTTTTAACGCAGCATGCAGGTGAAAGGGCTTTCGTGCAAAGGTCTCATTTTAACTTACTGGTTTGGCGAACTATACTTGATGGCTGGCCGCAAGAAAAACACGAACGTCTGTGGTTTGCTGGTAACGCCGCAGACGACCGCGATTTACAAACCCGTTTTGGCGGGATGATTGACCGCGCGCTGGCAGGCGATTTGGAACATTGGACACATAGTCCGACCGACTTGCTGGCTTATATTCTGCTGTTAGATCAGATGACCCGTGCCGTCAATCGTGGCACGGCGGCGGCATTTGCCGGAGATGCACTGGCTTTAACTGCATGTAAAAAAGGTTTAGCTGTTGCTTTTGACCGGGAATTAGCGGCGGCGCAACGCATGTTTTTTTATCTGCCCCTGGAGCACAGTGAAAATCATTCCGACCAGAAACGAAGCGTGACCTTATACACCGCTTTGCGTAAGCAATTTCCGGCGCACCAGAATAAACTTGAGGGTGCTTTTCAATATGCCGTCAAACACCATGATCTTATTTACCGATTTGGCCGTTTTCCACATCGCAATGTTCTGTTAGGGCGCACTTCCAGTGCCGATGAACGGAATTATTTACAAAACACCAACGAGCGTTTTGGCCAGAAAAACAGCGAATAACTGGCGACTCCTGCGAACGAAGAATAGGAGGACGAAGAATAAGACACTCACAATGTAGTTGAAAATTATAGCGGTTTTTTCATATTGATAATTGCGTGCGGGATTGAACACCACAGTCTTGTTCGTGCGTCAGCAGGTTGGAGGCATCACCACAACGGGCATTTTTCAAAATCATAATACCCTTGATACTGCCCGGGGTGATTACCGGCGTATTATTCGCTTTCATCACTTCTTTTGATGAGCTTGTTGTGATGTTATTTGTCGGCAGTGACAAAAACAGCACACCATCCCCTGGCAAATGTTTTCCGGCATTCGCGAGCAAATCAGCCCGACCATTCTCACCGTGGCGAGCGGTTGCATGAGATTACCTCGCATTGGAGTGCCGAGTATGAACAGATTAAGGCATTGGCAGAGCCTGTTTTTCAATGGTTGCTCGTAAGGCAGTAATATCATTATCAAGCTCAACAAATTTTTCTTGTCGCCGCATTAAATCCCCCAAACGTGTGGGTAGCGCGACATCAACATTGGTTGCCAGTTTTATGGCTTGCGGAAATTTCGCTGGATGTGCGGTGCCGAGTGCTACTGTCGGAATGGATGAGTCAAGCGTGTTTTTGGCAGCAGTAATGCCGATGATGGAATGGGGGTCAATAATCTCCCCAGTGGACTTGTAGATGCGCTTAATCTCTGCCTTGATTTGCTGGTCATTCATTCGGTATGCGCCAAAATCTTGCTGTGCCCTTTGTAGCAGAGGTTTGTCAATGGAAAATCTTCCCGATTCATTAAAAGATGCCATCATTTGGTTGAGCTGATCGCTGTCATGCGCCAGTAGTTCAAACAAATATCGCTCAAAATTACTGGATACTTGAATATCCATACTTGGCGACAAGGTAGGCGTTACGCTGGTTTTCTGCATAACACCAGTTTCAAAAAATTGCGTCAGTATGTCATTCTGATTTGAAGCAATAATCAATCTGCGAATAGGTAATCCCATCTGTTTGGCAATATGTCCGGCAAGCACATTACCAAAGTTACCAGTTGGCACTGAAAAATTTATTTCCCGATCCGGCGCACCGAGCAACAACGCTGCACGGAAGTAATACACAACTTGAGCGGCAATTCGCGCCCAGTTAATTGAATTGACCGTGCTTAATGTATGCTGTTGCCGAAATTCAGCATCATGGAATAATGTTTTTACCAGATTCTGACAGTCATCAAAGGTGCCATCGACGGCAAGATTATGAATATTCTCATCGTCAATGGTGGTCATTTGTTTTCGCTGTACTTCGGACACGCGACCACGCGGGTGTAGCATAAATAGTTTCACTGCCTGCAATCCCCTGACCCCAGCGATAGCTGCAGAGCCCGTATCCCCCGAGGTCGCCCCGACAATTGTGCAGAAAGCCTCATTTTTGTTAAGAAAATATTGAAAGAATTGTCCCAGTATTTGCAACGCATAATCTTTGAATGCCAGAGTAGGGCCATGAAACAGCTCCATAAAAAACAGTTTATCGTCGAGTTGCTTCAAGGGTGCAATCGCATCGTGATAAAAGTTCCCATAAGCATGAGACACCAACCGCTCAAGCTCATCGGTGGCAATCGAATTACCCGTGAACAAACCGATAATAGCGCAGGCGAGTTGCGGGTAATCTTTATTTTGCAACCGACGAATATCGTCCGCACTTAAAGCCGGCCACTTAACTGGAAGGTACAGCCCACCATCACTGGCAAGACCAGCAAGCGTTACCTTCTCAAAATCCAAATCAGGGGCTTGTCCCCGAGTGCTAATATATTTCAATGGAATTTCTTATTTCATAAAAGCGAGATTTTATCATCCAGTATCACATCCACAAGAAATATATTTCGCCCCAATCTCTACATAAAAAACAGGGTTCTTCCGAATTTCGTATGGGTAAAAGCCAAACAATGATCAAAAATGTGGCACAAGGGTACTTCCGTTTGTGGGAAGCTAACATTCAATTACCCACTGTATTTTTCATAGACCCAAAAATAAACTGAGACCTTTGCACGAAAGCCATTTCACCTGCATGCTGCGTCGCCTAAAAGCGCCTACTGTTGGTAAAAACGTACTCAATCGGTCATTTATAAGCATAAACTCCCTCATTCCGTGCGTTTTTGCCTTGCCTGAAAGCGAAATCATCTTCCGTGCAAAAGTCTCAAACTAATCGGAAACCATGTTTATGCATTTTTCAAACAAAATGCTATCATCTTCGGCCAATTTTTCAAGCTCATCGAAGTGATCCATTTCTGGAACATCGTATCGTTCTATTGTTCGTTCGGTCGTTCGGAACTTGTCAGCATAGTCGTCAGATTGACGTAAAAATTCTGATGTTTCGCCACCACCTGCAACAACTAGCTGAGGCGCATTGGTTGCTGGGGAAATAAAAATCGGACTTTCAGTATTGGCTTCATCAATATCCATTTGTAGCGCTTCGTTCAATGAGGTATGAAGCAAAGGTTCGAGCTCGAATATCCCGGATACTGGAATGCCGCCACGAACCAGATCAATTGGCAGAGTGCTATCGAAATCAGACCAATCTGTTGCCATCATCATTGCGGTTAAATGCCCTCCAGCAGAATGGCCCATAACGTACATTTTTTCTCGATAAAACCCCAGATCGTCTGCATTGTGCCAATTCCACGCCACCGCTTTTCTGATTTGATGTGGGATCTGCCCCATACGCACGGAAGGTGTGAGGTTGTAATTCAAAATGGCAACGGACACACCATGATTGATGAATGCTTCGGTGATAAAACTATACATATTTTTATCGCCGCGCTGCCAATAGCCACCATGGATATAAATAATCAAGGGACCATTTTTGTCGCCTCCGAAAAAGAAGTCGACTTTTTCACGCTCACCCTCACCATATGCGAGATTAACTCGGGCACCTGATGCGTCTCGGTGTGCTGCGCTTCGCTCAAGCCAGCGTTGTACCAAATCTGGAAAATCCAAACCTCGGCGGGCTATTAAGTTGTATTCCGCTTCAAGGGTATCTGCGTCCATCCCTTTGTATAAATTTATATACATGCTTCAACGTTTTGTGTTGCGTTAAGGTCGATGTACTGACTACGTTTCTATGGGAAAAAATTGCCACAGAGTGGCTTTACGCAATGATATCGTTCAGATTTTTACAAAATTTGATTTATTTCAAGGGTTAGTTGCTTGTGCATAACCCACCTATTTTTTAAGCAAGACCAGTAATTGTAGCAGTCTGGCTAACCCTTGAGTCTAAATTCAAAAATTCAGTAGCATTCTTTAGCTTGAGACCTTTGCACGGAAGATGATTTCGCTTTTAGGCAAGGCAAAAACGCACGGAATGAGGGAGTTTATGCTTATAAATGACCGATTGAGTACGATTTTACCAACAGTAGGCGCTTTTAGGCGACGCAGCATGCAGGTGAAATGGCTTTCGTGCAAAGGTCTCAACAAGTAGCAAACTCATCATATACCTATGTTCCAATTTTCTTCTAAGTCTTTGTCAGAAAAAATTTTCATTGAAATTAATGTTTCGACAGATCGTATCTTGGAGATTTTATCAAAGTGTTTGTTAGAAATATCGGATAATTCCTCCATCCCTTTGACTTTCACCAATACGACCAAGTCAAATCGACCAGCCACACTAAATACTTTTTCTACGCCATCTAAACCTAAAATAGCTTGCGCTACTTGGCTAGATGAACCACGCTCTACATTAATCAATATTGTGGCTGAAATGGGCATAATTTAATCCTGATGTTAAGTTGCATATAAAACTGACTCGTCTGTAAAGTCAATTATGACTTATATTTGTATTACGATGTTGTTTTAATTTTCTTTGAGACCTTTGCACGAAAGCCATTTCACCTGCATGCTACGTCGCCTAAAAGCGCCTACTGTTGGTAAAATCGTACTCAATCGGTCATTTATAAGCATAAACTCCCTCATTCCGTGCGTTTTTGCCTTGCCTGAAAGCGAAATCATCTTCCGTGCAAAGGTCTCTCTTTGTTTTCCTCTTCAGTAGTGTCTCGGTTCTCGACAGTTAAAACAGCCATACCTAGCTGAAGGCTTGAATGTTAGTTTGGCATCTGCCAAGGATAAGGGCGTGAATATCATGTGTCCCCTCGTATGTATTTACTGCTTCGAGATTCATCACATGCCGAATAACACCACCAAATTCTTCTTCGATAGTGCTGCCCAGCAAACCCAACTCACCCATTTCGGAAAGAATATCGCGATCAAATACTTCATTGCGATTCGCCCCAATTACCCGACTGCTCAATTTATCTCGAGCGTAGTTTCGAGCTGTTGCCTGAATCATTTTCTCGGTATTAGTTAATTGATCATCAAGTTGAAACAAGTCCTCCCAACGTGGGGTCTGGAGCTGTCTGCGTGCTTTCTTGGGAGAATTGAAAAGCGTGTGGGGTTCTTCAATAGATTCCATAATTGACGCATTAGCTTGAGTGATATTTATCAAACCTAAACTATACATGTAGTCTAATTATATTTCAAGGCTAAAATATATGAGCTTGAAATAAATATGCCGATCAAGTACAGTAAGCATTGAATAACCGTCGGATTAGATTAAACTGTGAGAGACCTTTGCACGAAAGCCATTTCACCTGTATGCTGCGTTAAAAACGTACTCAATCGGTCATTTATAAGCATAAACTCCCTCATTCCGTGCGTTTTTGCCTTGCCTAAAAGCGAAATCATCTTCCGTGCAAAGGTCTCTGTGAAAAAGAAAGCCCAATTAAAAATAGCTTGTGTGGGAACCGGACATATAAGGTCTGTACTTCGCAATTTCCATGAAATTTCGAAACCCTGATCATGATGTGTGTAATTGAGCGTAATCGATCGGATGATATTTTTGGCTGGGGCGTTGTTTTATCTGACGAAACATTAATAAATTTGGAATGGGAAAAACAAGCTGTTCAAAAGAGCAGGCAGAGGGTGCTTTGAAAAAAACAAATCCGCAAAAGCGATTTATTCAATCCACCGAGGTTGCGTCGGTCGTTTTATGGTTATGCGACAACCATTCGCTGTCTGCTACCAGTTAAACTATTTCTGTTTCCGGAAGAGAAATATGAGTAAGTCGTCAGTACAAGAAGTAAATCTATCTATAGCGCATTTAAAAAGCAAAAACAAAAAGTCTAAAACGAGACTAAGAGTGTGGCTGCATTTACTTAAAGCATCGAAATTAATCGAGAACGAACTGAAGGAACGGTTACGACTGAAATTCAATACAACATTACCTCGATTTGACGTGATGGCTGCGTTGTATCGCTTTGAAAAAGGCCTGAAAATGAGTGAAATATCTGGTGTGTTGAAAGTCTCAAATGGCAATGTAACTGGGATTGTTGATCGCCTTGTGGAGGAGGGGACTTTGGTACGCGTACCGGTCAAAGGAGATAGGCGCGCGCAGTTAATAAAATTAACCAAAAAAGGTCGGGAGCAGTTTGCTGATATAGCAGAAAAACACGAGGGCTGGGTCAACGAAATGATGCCGGGCATTTCAGTGGGTGATGCCGAAGACCTTATTGAACAACTCGACATGTTGCGCCCTGACACAAAGGTTGGAACCGAGAAAAATAATGCTTAATGCTGACAACTATAAACCACAATACTTTAAGTATGCTTTCGAATATGTGTGGGTGCCGATGCCATTATCGCAATGGCCGCTGACCTTTGAGTTGCTACTCCTTCTACAAAGACAGTATTTCTATTTAGTCGTGTTGGACTGGGTGGCTTGGCTGTTTTTCCGTTACGGTTTGGTGCATCGGTAGTATTGCTTGAACACGCTTCGCCATCAAATATGATTGAGATTATTCAAAAATATAAGGCGACGATTTGTTTTACTGCACCAACGGCATATAGCGTCATGTTGACCGCGCTGGATGAAGGTGCTGATTTGTCTTCGCTTCGTGCGGCTGTCTCTGCCGGAGAAACATTGTCGGCACCGATCTACGATTGGATGGTAAAAACCAGCAAGCCAATGATCGATGGTATTGGCACAGCAAACCCAGAGATGGGCGAGCTTGTGCAAGCGCACATAGTTCTTAGAGACCTTTGCACGAAAGCCATTTCACCTCCATGCTGCGTTAAAATCGTACTCAATCGGTCATTTATAAGCATAAACTCCCTCATTCCGTGCGTTTTTGCCTGGCCTAAAAGCGAAATCATCTTCCGTGCAAAGGTCTCTCTTAATGATGATGTCAAAAGCGACGATCAAACGATCAAACAACTACAACATCGCGGAAAGTCCATTATCGCTCCCTATAAATATCCAAGATCAATCGTATTTGTTGATTCGCTTCCGAAAACTCAAACGGGAAAAATTCAACGGTTTCGCCTTGGACAGACCTGGCGTCTCTCCAAACAGTGTTTCTAAAACTCCAGCAATATTAATCAAACGAGGATAATCAAAATGAAATCAATCAATAAACTAATCAGTGCCTGCATATTCACAGGACTTACTGTCGTATCGTACGCAGGACCAATAAAGGTCGGTATGATAACCACCCTAACTGGCGGTGGTGCTGGTCTTGGAATCGATGTTCGTGATGGCTTTATGTTGGCTGTTGAGCAGTCTGGCAATAAGGATATTACTGTCGTAATCGAAAACGACCAGCGTAAGCCAGATATTGCAGTACAACTGGCAGATAAAATGATCCAAAGCAAGAAAGTTGACGTGCTCACAGGCATTATTTGGTCGAACCTGGCAATGGCTGTAGTACCTACCGTAGTACAGCAAGGCAAGTTTTACTTATCGCCAAACGCGGGGCCTTCTGCCTTAGCGGGAAAGGGCTGTAATAAGAATTACTTCAACGTGGCATGGCAAAATGATAACCTACATGAAGCTGCTGGTGCCTACGCAAATGATGCGGGCTACAAGAATAGCTTTATCCTTGCGCCAAACTACCCTGCCGGAAAAGATTCCTTGACAGGATACAAGCGTTTCTTCAAAGGTGCTGTTTCAAATGAGTTATATACCAAGTTAGGTCAAAAAGACTATGCGGCGGAAATTGCGCAGATACGCGCTTCTGATGCGGATAGTATTTTCTTTTTCCTACCAGGTGGTATGGGTATCTCATTTATGAAGCAATATGCACAAGCAGGTATTGATATCCCGTTGATTGGTCCGGCATTTTCCTTCGACCAAGGCATATTGAAGGCAGTTGGAGATGCTGCATTGGGCGTTAAGAATACCTCGCAATGGTCTAAAGATATTGATAATGCAACCAACAAGGCTTTTGTTAAATCTTTTTCTGCGAAATATGGCCGTCTGCCATCACTGTATGCAAGTCAAGGTTTCGACACCGCAAATTTATTAATTTCTGCAGCAAAGATTGCCGATGTTGCTGATGCAGATGCATTTCGTGTAGCACTAAAAAAAGCGGACTTTAGATCAACAAGAGGTTCTTTTAGTTTTGGTTCGAACCAGCATCCCATTCAGAACATCTATGTCCGTGAAGTTATTAAAGAAGGTGACGTTTTAACCAACAAAATTGTTGGCACAGCCCTAGTCAATCATGCAGACGCCTACAGTGCTCAGTGTAACCTCTAGTATCTTATTGCGAGACCTTTGCACGAAAGCCATTTCACCTCCATGCTACGTTAAAAACGTACTCAATCGGTCATTTATAAGCATAAACTCCCTCATTCCGTGCGTTTTTGCCTGGCCTAAAAGCGAAATCATCTTCCGTGCAAAGGTCTCATTCGTATCTAACGTGACGGGCATTATTTGCCCGCCATTTTAATCAAAATTACCGATTTCATGACCTTTTCCTTATTTGCAGAGCAAGTGCTTAACGGGCTTCAATTCGGCATAATGCTGTTTTTAATCTCAGCAGGGCTAACACTTGTTTTTGGTGTGATGGGGTTGATTAATCTTGCCCACGGATCTCTCTATATGATTGGGGCATTTGCCTGCGCGATTGCTACTCAATTGACAGGATCTTTCCTGATTGGCTTGGCCGCTGGCATTATGGCTACAGCCATCACAGGAGCAATTATTGAGATGGTTATTCTGCGACGTCTCTATACACGTAATCATCTCGATCAGGTTCTTGCAACATTCGCCCTGATATTGGTGTTTTCAGAAGGTGTTAGATGGATATTTGGTTCTTTCCCCTTGTACCTTGATGTTCCTGAGTATCTATCTGGCGTCATTAGCCTGCCAGGTGGTATTCGCTATCCAATTTTCCGAATGGTGATCATTATCAGCGGGCTGATTGTTGCCGCAATTCTGTTTGTTGGTATCAATAGAACGCGTCTTGGAATTCAGATTCGAGCTGGGAAAGCCGATAGAGAGATGGTCGCTGCCTTGGGCGTTAATATCGTGAGCCTCTATACCATTGTGTTTGCCATTGGTGCAGCTTTAGCTGGTTTTGCCGGAGCAATGGTAGGTACCATTCAATCTGTACAGGTGGGTATGGGCGAACCTGTTCTTATCTTAGCGTTCGTTGTTATTGTCATTGGAGGTATCGGGTCTATTAAAGGTGCGCTGGTCGGAGCAATTCTGGTCGGATTGACTGATACCTTAGGTCGATTCTTATTGCCAACTTTTTTCGGACTCTTTATGAATCCGCCCGATGCCACATCTGTAGGATCATCATTTGCGTCAATGTTGATCTATGTATTTATGGCAGCAGTACTTATTTTTAAGCCTAAAGGTTTGTTTGGAAACCAAGCATGAATCGAGAATTATTCATTAACATCATTCTTTGTGTTTGCCTGGTTGCTGTTCCGCTTACGGCAATGTTGCTCGATGAACCGTACGTTATTGCGCTTTGTACAAAAATCGCAATACTTGCTTTGGCAGGTGTTGGGTTGAACTTCGCACTGGGCTACGGCGGTTTGATTTCATTAGGACACTCGGCGTTTTTTGGGATAGGTGGATATGTGACCGGTATTCTTGCTAGTCATGCATTAAATCATGAGTTATTAATGACTTCGCCATTTGAAATAGTCGGCAGTACGCAAATGCTGATTATTTGGGCAACGGCAGTAGTTGTCAGTGGATTAGCCGCGTTACTGATTGGAAGTCTGTGCCTAAGAACGAGCGGTGTTTATTTCATCATGATCACTTTGGCATTTGCACAAATGATGTATTACTTTTCGGTATCTTGGCCCGCCTATGGTGGAGAAGACGGATTATCGATTTACGTCAGAAATAGCTTTCCAGGATTAAATACCCTGAACCCATTGAGTTTTTACTCCATTGCCGCAAGTGCGCTCCTGTTAGGAATGTTTGTTTCAAGCATGATTAGAAGTTCTAACTATGGACTGATATTGCGTGGCGTTAGGCAAAATGAACAACGCCTTTCGAGTTCAGGAATAGAACCCTATAAGGTTAAATTAGTTGCTTTCATGATATCAGCAATGATGACCGGGTTTGCTGGTGCGCTGTATGCTGACCTAAATCGGTTCGTTAGCCCAACAATGTTTTCCTGGCATACATCGGGTGAGATTATGATCTTTGTTATTCTAGGGGGTGTTGGTCGTTTGTTTGGACCACTGGTTGGTGCTGCACTATTTATTATCCTGGAAAATCTATTGGGTGGTGTTACCGAGCATTGGCAATTTTTTCTGGGATTACTGTTGTTAACAGTTGTCTTGTTTGCGAACGGTGGTGTAATTGGACTGATTGCGGGCAGGGAAAACCAATGAGCGATAGCATTTTAAGTGTTAGAAATCTGACAAAATCATTCGGTGCTGTTACTGCCAGCAAGAATATATCAATTGATGTAATAAAAGGGGAGATTCATGCTCTGATCGGGCCGAATGGTGCTGGGAAATCCACCCTGGTAAAACAGATTGTCGGTGAAATAGCGCATGATGCTGGCGATATTGAACTCTGCGGTAAAAGCATTGGCGAGCTGGGTGAAGCTGCAAGAGTTAGACAAGGTTTAGCGCGTAGCTTTCAGGTGTCCAGTTTAATTCACGAGTTTACTGCGCTACAAAACACCATGGTTGCGTGCGTAGGAAAAAGAAAAGAGACGTTTAGCTTCTTCAAATCAATTTGGAATAATAAATTTTTGATTCAATCAGCGATTGAACACTTGGAAAATATCGGTCTGGTTGAGCGAGCGAATACTATTGTTTCAGAACTATCACATGGTGAGCGACGCAAACTTGAAATTGCAATGGCCCTTTGTATGAAACCCAAAGTTTTTTTACTAGATGAGCCAATGGCGGGAATGGGGTATGCAGGTTCTAAAGATTCAGTAGGGTTTTTAGCGGAATTACGGCATCAAGCACCGATACTACTCATCGAGCATGACATGGATGTCGTCTTTTCTTTGGCAGACCGTATTTCTGTTCTCGTTTACGGTGAAATTGTTGCTAGTGGCAGTGTGGATGAAATCCGTAACAACAAGCTCGTCAAAGAGGCTTATCTTGGAGAGGAGCTATGAGCGTGCTGTTAGAAGTTAACGAGCTTAAATCCTGGTATGGTACCACCCAGGCACTATTTAGGATGGATCTAAAAATATCAGCCGGTGAAGTCGTCGCTTTGCTCGGTCGAAATGGTATGGGAAAAACCACAACCATCAAATCTATCATGGGAATGATCTCACGCTGTGAAGGTGAGATTCGTTTCAAAGGGAAAACTATTTTGCGTTTGCCTTCCTATAAAATCGCACAGGCAGGAATCGGATTGGTTCCTGAAGGACGACGTTGCTTCGCAGAGCTCACCGTCCACGAAAACTTGATCGTAGCGGCACGTCCTGGTCATTGGAATTTTAATAAAGTTTCAGAGCTATTCCCCAGGTTGATTGAGCGTAGAAGTCAGCGTGCCGACACATTGTCTGGCGGCGAGCAGCAAATGCTGGCAATTGGAAGAACGTTGATGACAAATCCGAGTCTTCTGATTTTAGATGAAGCAACCGAAGGGTTGGCACCAGTAGTTAGACAAGAGATTTGGGCTGCAATTCAAACACTGAGGGGGCATGGGCTATCGATATTATTGGTTGACAAATCAATTAGAGAAATACTGCGAATATCTTCCGAATGCGTAATAGTTGAAAAGGGAGAAACATGTTGGACAGGCACACCCGATATGCTTACAAAAGACGTGGCTACCCAATACCTTGGTGTTTAATGTTTATCACCAAAAAGTTTTGTTTCAACACTGTGACTCTGCGCTTGTGGATTGCAAAAGTATATCCGCTATACGTGCGGGAAAACGATTATTTTCAATAGCGTTAATGGCATCCGTCAATGCCGTCATCAAACCAAAATCAGGACTCTTGTGATGGGTCAAACGATTTTTCATCGGACTACCCACAATGGGTTTCGGCATCCTCTTGGAGTAGTTTCAGCAACGTTAGCATATCTTCTGGCGGATTTTGTTGCCAGGTTTTTTGTTCGCCGCTACTGGGGTGAATAAGGGATAGTTTTTGTGCGTGCAGTGCTTGGCGTTGAAATCCTTGTAGTGATTGAAGCAGATTTTCTGATGCGGTCGATGGTGGGCGGTAGTGGTTGCCATAGAGTTTATCGCCGACAATGGGATAGCCGCGCCAACTCATATGCACGCGAATTTGATGAGTGCGTCCGGTTTTCAGGTTTGCTTGTATCAGACAATGGTTGCGGAATTTTCTTAATACTTGAGTATGTGTTATCGCCGGTTTGCCGGCTGCCGTTACTGCCATACGCAAGCGGTCATTGCGATGCCGTCCAATTGGTTGATCAATAGTTTCTCCGGCAATCATAATGCCATTAACCAATGCCAGATACTGACGTTGTATCTGTCGCGTGTTGAGCTGCTCGATAAGATGTTGTCTTGCTTGTTCGGTTTTGGCAACCACCATCAGTCCTGTGGTATCTTTATCCAGACGATGGACAATACCTGCTCTGGGCAAGTGTGTCGCATCGGCGTAATGATATAAAAGCCCGTTAAGCAGGGTCTTGTCCTGATTTCCGGCCCCCGGATGAACCACCAGTCCGGCAGGTTTGTTGATGACCATTAAATGGGCATCTTCATCAATAATGTCGATAGCCATATCCTGAGCCGGGCATTGACTGGGTTGTGCCGGTGCTATCGTGAATTCGAGTGTTTCGCCACCGCAGAGTTTTAGTTTTTGTGTTGCAATTTCGCCGTCAATGAACACCAATTCCTGCTTTATCCAGCGTTGTATTGTTGCTCGTGAATGTGCTGAAAGTAATTCTGTTAGTGCTTTATCAAGCCGCATTCCTTGCATTGCCGCTGGAATTTGAAGAGAAAAATGTGATTCAAAATCTGACATGATGAATGATATTGTGGCAAAATGATCGGTTCGGAAATTTGTGTCGGATAGGCAACAAGCAGTGGCTGTCCCATGTTACTTTTCCGTGCTATTTATGCTATTTCTAATTCTATTTTATGTGATATCAATAATGCTATGTCAAATATATTAAGAGACCTTTGCACGAAAGCCATTTCACCTGCATGCTGCGTTAAAATCGTACTCAATCGGTCATTTATAAGCATAAACTCCCTCATTCCGTGCGTTTTTGCCTTACCTGAAAGCGAAATCATCTTCCGTGCAAAGGTCTCATTAAGTCGCTATAGTTTGCGCTCTGCCCATAAACATATCCTGCATTGCCTGATGATGTTGTTGATTGCAGGGTCGCTGGTATCCGCTTGCTCGCCATCGAAAAAGGAAGAGGACACGCGCTCTGCAGAAGAGTTATATGCGGTTGCTAGCGAGCAGATGTCCAAAAAGAATTGGAAAACGGCATTGGAGGCACTTAAAACACTGGAAGCAAAATATCCCTACGGGGTCCATGCCGAGCAGGCACAGCTTGACACCATCTACGCTTATTATCGAAGTGAACAAAGTGGATTCGCTATTGCCGCGGCAGACCGATTTATAAAACTGCATCCCACCCACCGTACTGTTGACTATGCGTATTACTTAAAAGGGCTGGCGAGTTTTTCCGAGAATACATCGCTGCTCAACAGGCTCATGGGCGATGATGATTGGAGCGACCGTGATGTCTCTGTTGTACGAAATGCCCTGATTGCATTTGAGGAAGTCTATACGCTGTTTCCCGACAGCCAATATGCTTTGGATTCCAGAATACGGGCGCGGAAATTGCTCAATGCGCTGTCCCAGCATGAAATTGTCATCGCTAATTATTATTATACTCAAAGGGCGTATGTCGCCGTGGCGAATCGGGCAAAAGGTGTCATCGAAAACTATCCAACCACGCCGGCGATGGAACAGGCTCTGGCACTGTTAACATTTAGCTACGAAAATATGGGACTAACCGATTTAGCCAGCGATACGCGCAGGATTTTGGCGTTAAATTTCCCACACAGCGGATACCTTAATGAAACTATTGATACCGTTAAATTTTTCAATAAATACAGTCCGGATGCCAACAAACCTAATAACAAGAAAAAATCATGGTTTTCTTCCTGGTTTTAATCGCTCAAAGACCGACAAGAAACCTGCTGACTGATTGCGCTCCTTATCAGGCTGTGCTTCTTGGGCGTTCAGTGAGCATACTTATTGAGACCTTTGCACGAAAGCCATTTCACCTGCATGCTGCGTTAAAATCGTACTCAATCGGTCATTTATAAGCATAAACTCCCTCATTCCGTGCGTTTTTGCCTGGCCTGAAAGCGAAATCATCTTCCGTGCAAAGGTCTCTTATTGGGTAAGCACTTGCTCCGCTTCGGCATATTTTTCTGCTGTTTTGAACACGACTTCATCGGGTAAATTGGGGGCAGGGGGTGTTTTATCCCAATCCAGAGTCTCAAGGTAATCGCGCACAAATTGTTTGTCATAACTGGGTGGGCTGGTGCCTGTTTGATATTGGCTGACTGGCCAGAATCTTGAGGAATCCGGTGTCAACACTTCGTCTATCAGATGCAAGGTCTTGTTCTCATCGACCCCGAATTCAAACTTGGTGTCGGCGATGATGATACCGCGATCTTTTGCATAGGCGGCGGCTTCGGTATAAATTTTCAGACTGAAATTTCTTACCTGATCAGCCATGGATTGACCTAGCAGATCAACGGCTTGCTGATAACTGATGTTCTCATCGTGATCGCCGACTTCGGCTTTGGTTGAAGGCGTAAAAATCGCTTCGGGTAATTGTGCCGCCTGTTGCAGATTTGCGGGTAAAGGTATGGCACATATGCTACCTGTGCGCTGATATTCTTTCCAGCCCGAGCCGATTAAATAGCCTCGAACAATGGCCTCGATGGGCAAAGGGGTCAGCTTTTTAACTACGATGGCACGCTCTCCCAACAGGGTACGCTGCGTTTGGTCGGGAATGATTTCTGCCAAAGAGCGATTGCTTAGATGGTTTGGCAACAGCGTGCGGGTGCGATCAAACCAGAAGTTGGCAACTCGGGTCAGCACCTCGCCTTTGCCGGGAATGGGCTGCGGCAGTATGACATCAAATGCCGAGAGTCGATCGCTGGTTACAATCAGCAAATGCGCGTCATCAACCGTATAGATGTCGCGTACTTTGCCACGCTGTCGCAGTTCCAAATGACTGAGTTCAGATTGAAATAATGCTTTTCGCATATTGATTAACATAGATTGGAAAAAAAGGGAGTGTAGCACACGGTCTAAATCACACACTACCAAGCTACGCTTAAAGGGTGAGATTTTTTTCCAATCCAAATTTCCCCACCTAGTCGCGGAAGCGGATTTCTTGCACAATCTCTTTAGTAGCGACACTGTCATTTCCTGATAGTCGAGATGGACTACCGGAGATTGCCGGCACAAATTTCAACTATCAAAGGTTATGAGCGGCTCCATCGTAAACAGTGATAGCTGTTGCTTTAACGAAAAGACTTCCAGTTATGATAATTGCAATGATGCCGTGAACCTCAAAGTGTCACAGCCGGTTCCAACCACGCCCGATGACAAGATTGTTGATGATGAGAAATAACAATATTGCGGGCTGCGAATCATTGCCAGTTTTGGAAGCCACTGCCGTGTTCAAAGTGCCCCCTTTGTTATAGGGGAGAGGAGAGATCATAAAGAAATAGAGGCCTTTGCACGAAAGCCATTTCACCTGCATGCTGCGTCGCCTAAAAGCGCCTACTGTTGGTAAAATCGTACTCAATCGGTCATTTATAAGCATAAACTCCCTCATTCCGTGCGTTTTTGCCTGGCCTGAAAGGGAAATCATTCCGTGCAAAGGTCTCAAATAATCTAATCATATCGGCTCTGCGGTTATATTGCGAAGTTCTATAATGAGTCGTTGATGTCATTCCTGCCTGTTGCAGACAGTTTTAGCCATTCGTCTCCGCGACCTGCCTATTCGCGTCGGCAAACAGGCAGACCCTAAAGCGGACCGAAGCAGGGCAGAAATTTACTAACAAAGGCGGTTTTTCTCTTGACAGTGATTACTCATCAGCATAGAATCGCCGCCCTCGCTGGAGGTCTGATCAGTGAATTTTCAGATTTTTTGGGGATTATGGCGTTTTGGAACGCTGGTTTTGCATTGTTTTGCAAATAGTTTTGTGACGTTTTGTCATGCTTTTGCAAAAAGGAATAAATTTTGAGTAAGTTAAGCGTATGCCAACATTAAATCAATTGGTTAGAAAACCGCGTCAGAAGCAGGCCAAAAAGTCCAATATTCCGGCATTGCAGGCTTGTCCGCAGAAACGTGGGGTTTGTACACGGGTTTATACCACGACACCAAAGAAACCAAATTCAGCGTTGCGTAAAGTTGCGCGGGTGCGATTGACCAATGGCTATGAAGTGACCACTTATATTGGTGGTGAAGGTCATAATCTCCAAGAGCACTCGGTGGTGTTGCTCAGGGGTGGTCGGGTAAAAGATTTGCCAGGTGTGCGCTACCATACGGTGCGTGGGGCATTGGATACTTCGGGTGTTTCTGATCGCCGTCAGGGACGTTCAAAATATGGTGCTAAGCGACCTAAGTCATAGATTTTTGTAAGCAAACCTACCAATAGGCTGTTAAATCAGTCTGTAAAACAATACCCAGACTTATGGGATATGGGCTGAGTTTAAGCCCCGAGCAGTGAAGGTGAGTTTTCCTGCCAAACCCTAAACTCCCGAGCCTTTTGGGTTCTTCCCAGAAGGGGGTTGGCTCTTCTGAACAATCAGGAGAGCGTATTTTTATGGGATGAGCAAAATTGATTTTTGAGTAGATCCGCATGGAGCTGGATTAAGTGAGTTAGATTAAGTCAACGAGATTAGCGACCAACGATATTAAGCACGAGACATTAAGCGATGCCAAGACGAAGAGAAGTACCTAAGCGTAAAATATTACCTGACCCTAAGTTTAAGGATCAGACAGTTGCGAAATTTATTAACATTATGATGCTTGATGGCAAGAAATCTATTGCCGAAAAAATTATGTACGGTGCCCTTGATATTATTAAACAGCGTGGCAAGGACGATCCGGTTGACGTTTTTAATAACGCACTGGAAAAGGTAAGCCCTAGCGTTGAGGTCAAGAGTCGTCGGGTCGGTGGGGCGACCTATCAGGTTCCCGTTGAGGTGCGACCTAATCGGCAGATGGCATTGGCGATGCGTTGGTTGGTGGATGCGGCTCGAAAAAGAAATGAGAAATCCATGACCGCACGTCTTGCTGGTGAGTTGATGGATGCTTCTGATGATCGTGGTAGTGCGGTTAAGAAGCGGGAGGATACGCTGAAGATGGCAGAAGCCAACAAGGCGTTTTCGCATTACCGTTTTTAGTCGTTTTAGTTTATTCTGTTGATTTAGATTGTACAAAACAATGGCACGCAAAACTCCTTTACATCGTTATCGCAATATTGGCATTATGGCACACATTGATGCGGGTAAGACGACGACCACTGAGCGCGTGCTTTTCTATACCGGTTTGTCGCATAAAATAGGCGAGGTGCATGACGGTAACGCGGTTATGGATTGGATGGAACAGGAACAGGAAAGAGGTATTACCATTACTTCAGCCGCGACCACCTGTTTCTGGACGGGGATGGAGAAAGACCTGCCGGAATATCGCATTAATATCATAGATACACCCGGTCACGTTGATTTCACCATTGAGGTTGAGCGATCGTTACGGGTGTTGGATGGTGCCGTAGCGGTTTTTTGTGCTGTCGGTGGTGTTGAGCCACAATCTGAAACGGTATGGCGACAAGCCAATAAATATGGCGTGCCGCGCATGGCCTTTATCAACAAAATGGATCGTGTCGGTGCTGATTTCTTACGTGTGGTTGAACAAATGGAAACGCGACTGGCCGCCAAGCCGGTAATTATGCAGCTCAATATCGGTAGCGAAGAGCAGTTTGCTGGGGTTGTTGATCTGCTCAAAATGAAAGCGGTATATTGGCAAGAAGACAATATGGGCGTTGAGTTTGAATACCAAGATATTCCCGAAGAGATGCTTGCGATATGCCATGAATATCGTGCCAAACTTGTGGAAGTTGCCGCTGAGGTAAACGATGCGATGATGGAGAAATATATTGAACAGGGCGTGTTAAGCGAGCAGGAGATTAAAAACGGCATCCGCATACGCACACTGAACAATCAGGTTATTCCGGTTTTCTGTGGTTCCGCATTCAAAAACAAGGGGGTGCAGGCAATGCTTGACGGTGTTGTTGATTTTATGCCAAGCCCGCTGGATGTGCCTGCTATCAAAGGGGTTGCGGCAGATGGAGCAACCGAAGTGGTGCGCGAAGCCGATGACAAAGCGGCGTTTTCCGCATTGGCTTTTAAGATTATGTCGGATTCTTTTTCGGGCAACTGGTGTTCTTCCGGGTTTACTCAGGAGTGATGAAAAGCGGAGACATGGTCTTCAATTCGGCTAAGGGTAAAAAAGAACGTATCGGTCGAATTTTGCAGATGCATTCCAACGACCGTAAAGATATTAAGGAAGTGCGTACTGGCGATATAGCCGCTGCGGTTGGACTTAAAAGCGTGATTACTGGTGATACCTTATGTGGCAGTGATAGTGATGTGGTGTTGGAACGTATGGAATTTCCAGATCCGGTTATTTCGCAGGCGGTGGAGCCTAAAACCACAACCGATCAGGAAAAGCTGGGTATTGCGCTGGGAAAATTGGCACAGGAAGACCCTTCTTTCAGAGTCCGCTCTGACGCAGAATCAGGACAAACCATTATTTCGGGAATGGGTGAATTACATCTGGAAATTATTATTGATCGCTTAAAAAGAGAGTTCAGTGTTGATGCCAATATTGGTAAACCGCAAGTGGCTTACCGTGAAACCATTACCAAAACCATTGAGACCGAACATAAATACGCCAAGCAGAGCGGTGGTCGTGGTCAATACGGTCATGTTCATATTCGCCTGCAACCTTTGCAAAAGGGTGGCGGCTATGAATTTGTTGACGACATTAAAGGCGGAGTGATTCCGCGTGAGTTTATTCCGGCGGTAGATAAGGGCATTCAAGATGCGATGCAGGCGGGTGTGGTTGCGGGTTATCCGGTGATTGACGTGCAAGCGACCTTGTTTTTTGGTTCCTACCACGACGTAGATTCGTCAGAACATGCTTTCAAAGCTGCCGCTTCTATGGCTTTTAGAGCGGGGGCAAAGCAGGCAGGGCCGCAGTTGCTTGAGCCGATGATGGAGGTTGAAGTGGTGACTCCGGAAGAATATATGGGTAGCGTCAATGGTGATTTGAGTTCACGGCGCGGTCTTATCCACGAGATGGAAAGTTCGCCAAGTGGAAAAGTGGTTAAAGCGGAAGTACCACTGTCCGAGATGTTTGGTTATGCGACCTCGTTGCGTTCGGCAACGCAAGGGCGAGCCAACTATACCATGGCATTCAAAAAGTATGCGGCGGTTCCTGCGAGCGTAACTGCCGCTGTCAGAAGTGCCTGATTGGATAGGTTAGATGCTGTCTGGCTTTTATATGTCAATGCAAATTCAATTCAAATTAAAGGCTAAAGATTAAATTGTTAGGAGATAGCTATGTCAAAAGAGAAATTTAACAGAACGAAGCCGCATGTTAATGTTGGCACGATAGGTCATGTTGACCACGGCAAGACGACGCTAACGGCGGCGATGACTAAAGTGTTGTCGGCGAAGTATGGTGGCACCTCGGCGAAGGCGTTTGATGAGATAGATAATGCGCCGGAAGAACGAGAACGGGGTATTACCATCGCCACGGCACATGTTGAATATGAAACCGCAGCGCGTCATTATGCACACGTTGACTGTCCGGGACATGCTGATTACGTCAAGAATATGATTACTGGTGCGGCACAGATGGATGGGGCGATACTGGTCTGTTCAGCCGCAGATGGGCCGATGCCGCAAACGCGCGAGCATATTTTATTGGCGCGTCAGGTTGGTGTTCCCCATATTGTGGTGTTTTTGAATAAAGCGGATATGGTGGACGACGAGGAGTTGATGGAACTGGTTGAAATGGAAGTGCGCGAACTGCTGGATAGTTATGATTTTCCTGGAGATGATACGCCGATTATTATCGGCAGTGCTTTGAAGGCGTTGGAAGGGGATAGTTCAGACTTGGGAGAGGGTTCGATATTCAAGTTAGCAGATGCACTGGACAGTTATATTCCGGTACCTGAACGTAAAGTTGACGGTGATTTTCTGATGCCGGTAGAGGATGTATTTTCGATTTCGGGTCGTGGCACGGTGGTAACGGGTCGTATAGAGCGTGGAGTCATCAAGGTCAATGAAGAGATTGCGATTATTGGCATCAAAGACACAGTAACGACAATTTGTACTGGCGTTGAGATGTTCCGTAAGTTGCTGGATGAAGGGCAGGCTGGGGACAATGTTGGTATTTTGTTGCGTGGTACGAAACGTGAAGAGGTAGAGCGCGGACAGGTATTGGCGAAGCCTAAGACGATAACGCCGCATACGAAGTTTGAGGCAGAGGTTTATATTTTATCGAAAGAAGAAGGCGGTCGTCATACGCCGTTTTTCAAAGGCTATCGCCCGCAGTTTTATTTTCGCACGACCGATGTAACGGGTGCGTGTGAGTTACCGGAGAATATTGAGATGGTAATGCCGGGAGACAATGTGAAGTTGACGGCGGAGTTGATTGCGCCGATAGCGATGGAAGATGGTTTACGTTTTGCTATTCGTGAAGGTGGTCGTACCGTAGGTGCGGGTGTAGTAACGAAAGTGATTGAATAGTCACTCATTTTGCAAACTTGCCACCCTAAATCTGGAAAATTTTAATGGTTGAGAATCAAAAAATTCGCATAAGCCTGAAGGCATTTGATCATAAGTCTATTGATCGTTCAGCATTGGAGATTGTGGACACGGCTCGGCGAACTGGCGCATTGGTTATGGGGCCGATTCCATTGCCGACCCGAATAGAGAAATATACACTGTTACGTTCACCGCACGTCAACAAAAAGGCGCGTGATCAATTTGAAATCAGGACGCATAAAAGAATTCTGGATATTGTTCAACCAACAGATAAAACGGTTGACGCACTTATGAAGCTGGATTTAGCAGCTGGTGTTGATGTTGAAATCAAACTGAACTAAATTATTTAGACAGATTAACAATATACAGGTCAAGAAAATGTCATTGGGACTCGTTGGAAAGAAAATCGGCATGACCAGGGTGTTTACCGAACAAGGTAAATCCCAGCCAGTTACCGTTATTGAAATTTTACCGAATAAAATTACACAGGTTAAAACAGAGGCGGTAGATGGTTATAATGGTTTACAACTAACCACTGGCGAACGTCGGGCTAGCAGAGTGAGCAAAGGCATGAAGGGTCATTTTGCTAAAGCAGGTGTGCAGCCGGGTCGGGGGGTATGGGAATTTCGCCTGAACACGCCGCTTGATTCACCTGCTGATAGGGCAGGTAGTGAGTTGACGGTCGCTTTGTTTAGTGAGGGTCAAAGGGTTGATGTGACCGGACAGAGTATCGGTAAAGGTTTTGCTGGCGTTATGAAACGTCATGGTTTTGCCGGTGGTCGTGCTTCCCATGGTAACTCTAAAGCACACCGACTGGGTGGCTCGATTGGTAATGCGCAGGATCCGGGCAGAGTCTTCAAAGGCAAAAAAATGGCAGGGCAAATGGGAGCGACTCAGGTCGTGCAGCAGAATCTGCTGGTGATACGGGTGGATAGTGAACGAAATCTTATTTTGATTTCCGGCTCTATCCCGGGTGCTAAGGGTAGCGATGTGATCATTCGACCCGCGGTTAAATCTGATGTGTTGCTGTCAATACCCGATAATGCCACTATTGTTGAGGAAACGGTATCTGCATCAAGTGAGTCTGAAGCAGGTAATGCTGAAGCGACTGCAACCGCATCAGCGGATGTATCAGAAGAGCAGGTTGCAAGTTAACAAGAAAACAAATGACTATTCAATTAACAGTAAATCGACTCAGCGGTGGTAAAGGTGGTGAAGTGGGTTTGTCCGAAATTAACTTTGGCGTAGAGTTTAACGAGGCGTTGGTGCATCAGGTGGTAACCGCGTATCAAGCTGGCGGTCGCAGCGGTACTCGCGCACAGAAAAATCGTGCGGCAGTGCGTGGTGGAGGGGCTAAGCCTTGGAAACAAAAAGGCACTGGACGCGCACGTGCCGGTACTATTCGTAGTCCGATATTCACCGGTGGAGGGCGTGCTTTCCCCGCATCAACACAGGATTTTTCACAAAAGGTCAATAAGAAAATGTATCGTTCGGCAATGCGCTCCATACTTTCTGAATTGATACGTCAGCAGCGGTTGGTTGTGCTGGATGAGTTGGTTATGGATGCGCCCAAGACTAAATCATTGTTTGCTACCTTGCACAAATTGGATGCGTCGAAATCGTTAATCATTCTGGCTGAAGATAATGATAATGTTGAACTTTCGGCGCGTAATTTGAAATCGGTTGCAGTTTGTAACAGCAGACAAATTGATCCACTGAGTTTGCTTCGCTATGAAAAAGTGGTGATTACCGCAGACGCTGTGAAAAATATTGACGAGGCATTGCAATGAGTACGACTAATCAATCACGCTCGCAGGTGAAGGCAAAATCGATGCACAGACGACTGCATAAACACACCTTGCCGGATGAAGAACGCTTGTATCAGATCATCCTCAAGCCAGTGGTTTCCGAAAAATCCACGTTGCTTTCCGATAAATATAGTCAGGCGGTTTTTCAGGTCAGAACCGATGCCAGTAAAGATGAAGTTCGCCAAGCGGTAGAAAAACTGTTTGAGGTGAAGGTGAAAAGCGTTCAGATTGCCAATGTGCGCGGGAAAATGAAAAATTTTGGTCGTGTTTCGGGAATGCGTAGTAGCTGGAAAAAAGCCTATGTTTGTTTGCATGAAGGTCAGGACATGGACTTGATTGGCGGCATGACTGCAGCATAAATCGCTAATAAAGACATCGTTAATTGTTATGGCATTAGTAAAACAAAAACCGACTACACCCGGCCGTAGAGGCATGGTCAAGGTGGTAACGCCAGATTTGCATAAAGGCAAACCCTATGGACCGTTACTGGAAGCTAAAACAGCAATCAGCGGCAGAAATAATGAAGGGCGTATCACCGTGCGACATCGTGGTGGCGGACACAAACGTCATTATCGAATTGTCGATTTCAAGCGTAATAAAGATGGCATACCCGCAACTATTAAACGTATCGAATACGATCCTAATCGTAGCGCGCATATTGCCTTGCTGGTTTATAAAGATGGCGAGCATCGTTACATTATTGCACCACGCGGTTTGGCTGCCGGTGATGTTGTTAGTTCGGGTGTTGGTAGTGGTTATAGCGTTGGCAATTGTATGCCGTTGCGTAACATTCCGGTGGGAACTGTGTTGCATTGTATCGAACTCAAGCCCGGGAAAGGAGCACAAATTGCACGCACCGCTGGCGCGGGTGTGCAATTTCTCGGCAAGGAAGGTGCCTATGCGCAGTTGCGCTTACGTTCTGGTGAGGTCAGAAAAGTACATCTGGATTGTCGGGCAAGCATCGGTCAAGTGGGTAATGCCGAAAACAGTTTACGCAAGATGGGTAAAGCCGGTGCAAATCGTTGGAAAGGCATTCGTCCGACAGTGCGTGGCGTGGCAATGAACCCAGTTGATCACCCGCACGGTGGTGGTGAAGGGCGTACTTCAGGTGGTCGGCATCCGGTATCGCCTTGGGGGGTTCCGAGCAAAGGATACCGTACCCGTTCTAATAAACGAACATCATCAATGATTATTCGCAGAAGGAAAAAATAACCATGCCAAGATCAATTAAAAAAGGACCTTTCGTTGACCACCATTTGTGGGCGAAGGTGGAGAAAGCTAAAGCCGAAAATTCTCGCAAACCGATTAAAACATGGTCAAGACGTTCAATGATTATGCCTGAATTTGTCGGGGTGACTATCGCGGTCCATAATGGTAGACAGCATGTACCGGTACTGATTAACGAGAATATGGTTGGGCACAAACTGGGTGAGTTTTCGCCAACCCGTACCTATCGTGGTCATGTTGCCAGCAAAAAAGTCAAGTAATCCGACAAACCTGTTTGACAAAAAAGCAAACAAACAAGCCAAGTCCATAATAAGAGAAAAGTAATGCAAGTCAGATCAGTTGCAAAATACGTTAGATTATCAGCGCAAAAAGGTCGTCTGGTGGCTAACCAAATTCGCTTGCTGCCGGTTGAGCGAGCGTTGGAGATTTTGGCATTCAGCCCGAAAAAAGGGGCGGTGCCGATGAAGAAAGTATTGAATTCTGCGATCGCCAATGCTGAACATAATGCGGATGCTGATATTGATGAGTTATGGGTCAGTCAGGTGATGGTTGATCAAGCACCAACGATTAAACGATTTCGAGCGCGCGCCAAAGGCCGTGGCAGTCGAATTCTGAAACGGAATTGTCATATCACCATTAGTGTGAGTGATGATCCACGCGCTACTTGAAAGTGGATCAGCAAAACAACCTAACAGTAACCGTATCAACAAACACACAAGAGTGGAATTATAAGTAATGGGTCAAAAAGTACAGCCAAACGGCATTCGACTCGGCATTGTTAAAGATTGGAATGCCAAGTGGTATGCGTCCAGCGAGAGCTATGCGGATATGCTGACATGTGATTTGAAAGTTCGTGAGTTTTTACGCAAACGATTAGCTAATGCCGCGGTCAGTAAAATTACTATTGATCGTCCAGCGCAAAATATGAACGTAACCATTCACACTGCCAGACCCGGTATCATCATCGGTAAAAAAGGCGAGGATATTGAGCATATTCGATTCGAACTGAGCAAGATCAACGGCAATCCGGTGCAGGTAGCAGTGGAAGAAATCCGTAAACCAGAGCTTGACGCAAAATTGGTTGCCGAGAATATATGCCAGCAGCTTGAAAAACGAATTATGTTTAGACGGGCAATGAAACGCGCCGTTCAAAACTCGATGCGGTTGGGTGCCCAAGGGGTCAAAGTGATGCTCGCCGGACGTCTCAATGGTGTAGAAATTGCCCGCACCGAGTGGTATCGGGAGGGTCGTGTGCCGTTGCATACCTTGCGCGCGGATATTGATTATGGGGTTCACGAAGCCCATACCACCTACGGCATTATCGGTGTCAAGGTTTGGATATTCAAAGGGGAAATTTTCAAACAAGAAAAAGCCGAGACGCAGAAACAGTTCACGCTTGCACAATCGGCTGATAAACAGTTAGCGGACGCGAGTTAATTATTATGCTACAACCAAGAAGAACAAAATTTCGCAAAATGCACAAGGGCCGCAACCGCGGTCTGGCAAGCCGTGGCAACCGCGTCAGTTTCGGTGAATTTGGCTTGCAATCAGCAGGTCGCGGTCGTTTGACCGCTCGGCAGATTGAGGCGGCTCGCCGTGCCATTACCCGTCATGTCAAACGGGGTGGACGAATGTGGATTCGTGTCTTTCCGGACAAACCGATATCCAAGAAACCGCTAGAAGTTCGTATGGGAAAGGGTAAAGGTAACCCTGAATTTTGGGTGGCACTGATTCAGCCCGGAACCATGCTGTATGAAATTGAAGGAGTCTCTGAAGATTTGGCACGGCAAGCGTTCCAGCTTGCTGGTGCTAAATTGCCAATACAAACTAATTTTGCAATGCGACAGGTGGGTTGATGAAAGCGGCTGAACTCAGAACAAAAAGCGCACAAGACCTGCAAACAGAACTGCTAGGTCTTAGAAAAGAGCAATTCAGTCTTCGTATGCAACGTGGGGCGGGACAGCTCACTAATCCGTCACGCTTCAAGTTTGTGCAAAAAGACATTGCAAGAATTAAAACCATTTTGAAAGAGATGGCGAAAAAAATGGCGACTGCGTCGGCAACCGCGCTCGCTGAGTCGCCGGATAAGACAGACGCATAAGTTAAGTACCGCATCAATATGACAGCATCAATATTATAGTAATGACCACAGCATTGACAAAAGAGAGCACGAGCAAAGAGAGCACCACCAAACGGCTGATTCAAGGCAGTGTGGTTGGTGCGGCGAGTGATAAAAGTATCATGGTATTGGTGGAGCGTCAGGTTAAACATCCGTTGTATAAAAAATACATACGCCGCTCCACAAAACTACATGCTCATGATGAAAAAAATGAATGTAAAACCGGAGATACCGTTCGTATTGAAGCGTGTCGCCCTATTTCAAAAACCAAATGTTGGCGTTTGGTTGAAGTGGTTAGCCGAGCGGTTTAGATTTAGGACGATCAGGAGAATAGTTATGATTCAAATGCAATCAATGATGTCTGTTGCCGACAACAGTGGTGCGAAGAGAGTGATGTGCATCAAGGTACTTGGTGGCTCTAAACGCCGCTACGCCGGTATTGGAGACATTATAAAAATTACCATCAAGGAAGCCTTACCAAATAGTCGGGTGAAAAAGGGCGATGTTTATGATGCGGTAGTGGTTAGAACCCGATCGGGTGTGAGACGACCTGATGGTTCATTGATTCGCTTTGATAAAAACTCAGCCGTGTTATTGAATGCAGCACATCAGCCTATTGGCACACGAATTTTCGGTCCGGTAACCCGAGAGTTGCGTTCCGATAAATTTATGCGCATTATTTCTTTGGCACCAGAAGTTTTGTAAGTATTGTTCGTCGATAAAAAGCAAAGCCATCAAGATTAGATAGTTTAGAGCAGAAATTTAGAGCAAAGCAGATTAGAATGATGCAAAGAATCAGGAGAAATGACGATGTAATTGTTATCGCTGGTCGCGATAAAGGCAAGCGGGGTAATGTGTTGAAGCTTACTGTGGATGGTCGTGCCGTGGTGGATAATGTGAATTTGGTTAAACGCCACACCAAGGCAAACCCGAATACTGGTGAGAGTGGCGGGATTATCGAAAAAGAAGCACCGATTCAGCTTTCCAATCTTGCTCTATACAATCCGGCGACTAAAAAGGGTGAGCGGATTGGCTTTAAAACATTGGAAGATGGGCGCAAGGTTCGCTATTTCAAATCAAATAATGAAGTGATTGACCTAGCTTGATTTTGTCGGCGAATAACCGGCAGTAATTTCATAATTGTTAATTTTATTGTTCGTATTTTTAGAAGCAGATTTTTACAGAGATGACTCGATTACAGGAAAAGTATAAAACCGAAGTTGCACCGCAGCTACAGCAGGCGTTTTCGTTGAAAAGTGCGATGGAAGTCCCACGAATTACGAAAATCACCTTGAATATGGGGCTGGGTGAAGCGGTCGCCAATAAAAATGTGTTGCAAAGCGCAACCAATGATCTTGAGAAAATTACTGGTCAAAAACCAGTTATTACCAAAGCGAAAAAATCCGAAGCGGTTTTCAAAATTCGTGAGGGTTGGCCGATAGGTGCAAAAGTTACCTTGCGTCGGCAACGTATGTATGAATTTCTGGATCGTTTAATCTCAATCGCTATCCCGAGAATTCGGGATTTTCGAGGGTTGTCTAATAAGTCATTTGATGGACGTGGCAACTACTCGTTTGGTCTCAAGGAGCAAATCGTATTTCCAGAGATTGACTATGACCATGTCGATGCTTTACGTGGTATGGATGTTTGTATTACGACTTCTGCAAAAAATGATGAACAGGCGATGGCATTATTGCGTGCCTTTAATTTTCCAATCAAGAGTTAGATTATGGCTAAAAAATCAATGATAGCCCGTGAAATTCGGCGCCAAAGGCTAATCACCCTGTATGCTGAAAAAAGAAAGGATTTGGTAAGTAAAATTTCAAACTCTGAAACCAGTTCCGTAGATCAATTTCAGGCGATGCTGGATTTACAGAAATTGCCACGGGATTCCAGCCCGATACGGAAACGTAACCGTTGTGCGCTGACCGGTCGTCCAAGAGGCAATTACCGAAAATTTGGGTTGTGCAGAAATAAATTGCGAGAAGTCATTATGCGTGGCGAAGCCCCCGGCGTGGTTAAATCCAGTTGGTAATTTAGTTAGCATTGCAGTTAATAATTCTGACCGAATAATTGTACCGACACGGCTTTTTACCGAAAAAAATAATTTTTTTATTCAAAGAATGTAAATACGAGAAATTACAAATGAGTATGTCCGATCCCATCGCTGATATGTTGACGCGAATACGAAATGGTTTACAGGCGCATAAGTCAGCCGTGGCAATGCCGTCATCGAAAAGCAAAGTAGCGATTGCTGAAGTGTTGAAGAAAGAAGGTTACATTAGCGATTATTCGGTTGGCAGTGAAGCTGTCAAAAAGAGTCTGGAAATTCAGTTAAAGTATTTTCAGGGTGATCCGGTCATTGAAGAAATAAAACGAATTAGTATGCCGAGCTGTCGCGTGTATGCCAGTAAAGATAACCTACCTACCATAAAAAGCGGGTTGGGAGTCGCCCTGATATCCACTTCCAAAGGCATATTGACGGATCTTTCTGCTCGCCAGCAAGGTGTCGGTGGAGAAGTTATTTGCACCGTATTTTGATAACGACACAGCTCGATAATTAAAGAACAAGATAACCAAAATGTCACGAATTGCAAAAACACCGATTACTGTGCCGTCTGGCGTTGAAGTCAAAATCAACAACCGGACAGTAACGGCAAAGGGCTCCAAAGGCGAGTTGAGCTTTATACTGCCGCACGGCATAGAGTTGCGACAGAACGATGCGTTGCTAACCGTGCAAGTTGCTGAATGCAAGGAAAAAGCCAGCAAGCATACACGCTCGATGTCGGGCACAACCCGAGCTATCCTTAATAATCTGGTTGCCGGGGTCTCTGTCGGCTTTGAGCTAAAACTAGCCATAACTGGTGTCGGTTATCGGGCGCAGGCGCAGGCTAATAAACTTAATTTGAGTTTAGGTTTTTCTCATCCAGTTGTCTATCAATTGCCAGAGGGAATAACCGCAGAGACTCCAACCCAAACTGAAATTATATTACGCGGTATTGACAAACAGGTGCTCGGACAGGCCGCTGCAGAAATAAGAAGTTATCGTCCACCTGAACCTTATAAAGGCAAGGGAATACGTTACTTTGATGAGCATATCGTCAGAAAACAGGCGAAGAAGAAATAATTTTCAAGCAACAATAAAGAGACATTAACAAGATTGGGAACATGCTAAATAAAAATAACGCGAGACTGAGGCGGGCAAGAAAAAGCAGGGGCAAAATTGCCCGACTGGGGGCCATACGATTGTCGGTGCATCGTACACCGCGTCATTTTTATGCGCAAATTTTCGATCAGACTGGTGAGAAGGTTTTAGCATCGGCTTCTACGCTGGATACGGAATTGCGTAAACAATTAAAGAGTAGCGGTAACCGTGATGCCGCAATAGCGGTTGGTGAAATGATAGCGAAAAAGGCAAGTGCTGCGGGAATAGAGAAAGTTGCATTTGACCGCTCTGGATATTTGTACCACGGTCGGCTTCAGGCGTTTGCAGATGCTGCGCGTGAGTACGGGCTCAAATTTTAATTATAGAAGATTCTAAATGGCTAAAGTAAGAGAACGCGATAACGCCCGCAAAGATAATTATCAGGAACAACTGATAGGTATCAGGCGTGTTTCAAAGGTTGTAAAAGGGGGCCGAATATTTGGTTTTTCTGCGCTGACTGTAGTCGGTGACGGAGAGGGTCGTGTTGGAATGGGAAGAGGCAAGGCGCGTGAAGTACCTATCGCGGTACAGAAAGCGATGGATGATGCCCGTCGAAATATGTTCAAGGTGCAGATGAAAGGCGATACCTTGCAGTATCCGATGATTGGACGACACGGTTCGGCGCGTGTTGTATTACGGCCTGCCACTGAGGGTACGGGCATAATTGCCGGCGGCACTATGCGCGCAGTTTTTGAAGTGGTGGGCATACAAAATGTGCTGACCAAAGTTATCGGCACCACGAATGCGGTTAATGTCACCCGCGCCACTATTTCTGCCCTCAAGGGCATGCGTAGTGCTAGTTATATCGCGGCAAAACGTGGCAAAGACTTAAAAAACCTGCGCTAGCATATTCAATCAATAAGCCCGAGTAATCCTGAGTAATCCCGATCAATCAAAAAGCAATATAGAAAGGCAATGGCGGAGAAAACCTTGAAAGTAACCCTGACGCGCAGTATTCATGGTCGTCTTAAAAAACATCAGGCCTGTGTGCGTGGTTTGGGATTGCGTCGTATGCACCATACTGTTGAAGTGATTGATACGCCGCAGAATCGCGGTATGATCAATAAAGTCAGTTATATGGTTAAGTGTGAAGAAGTTAATTAAACATTGCCATATAGAAAAGCAGACCGAAAACCGGCAAAGACAACCCAGAAAGATAACAAGAGAGATAACAATAGTGGCACTAATAGCCTGTTCAAAACCGTATTTTAGATTATGTCATCACTTAGATTAAATAACATCAAGCCGGCATCGGCTTCCAAAACTGCTGTCAAACGGGTTGGTCGTGGACCCGGTTCCGGGACTGGAAAAACCGCTGGCAGAGGCACTAAAGGACAGAAATCTCGCTCTGGTGGTTACCACAAGGTTGGGTTTGAAGGTGGTCAAATGCCCTTGCAACGGCGCTTGCCGAAACGTGGTTTTCGTTCCCGAGTGAATGTTCATGCCGCTGAAATTCGCTTAAACGAATTAGCCAAAGTGGAAGGTGATGTGGTGGATATATCCGCTTTGCAAAAAGCGGGTGTTATCGGACTGCACATCAACCGTGCCAAAGCGATACTGTCTGGCGAGATTGTCCGTGCAGTCACCTTGAAGGGAATTGGTGCGACTAAGGGTGCGCGAGCGGCTATCGAAAAAGCGGGTGGCAGTGTTGCGGAATAAGTCGATGAATCAAATAATTAGACAACAGGGACAACATCATGGCTAATCCCGGATTTTCCGAGTCGGGTATGTTCGGCAACTTGTCCGAACTTAAACAGCGCATCTTGTTTTTAGCGGGGGCGTTGCTGGTTTTCCGTTTGGGTACGCATGTTCCAGTGCCAGGCGTTGATCCTGCTGCTATTGCAGCACTGTTTGAACAAACCAAAGGCTCTATTGTTGATATATTCAATATGTTTTCTGGCGGCGCATTGAGTCGCTTATCTATTTTTGCGTTAGGTGTTATGCCCTACATATCCGCGTCTATCATTATGCAAATGATGACAGTGGTCGTTCCACAACTGGAGCAATTGAAAAAAGAGGGTGAAGCAGGACGGCGAAAAATTACCCAATATACCCGATACTTCACCGTGGTGCTGGCGTTATTTCAGGGTATGGGTATTTCTGTTGCAATCGAAAGTCAGCAAGTGGCAGGTAGTCCGGTTATTTTGATTCCCGGCGTAGGGTTTAAGATTGTTACCGCGGCAACCCTGTGTGCCGGCACTATGTTTTTGGTTTGGCTGGGCGAGCAAATTACTGAACGTGGGATCGGTAACGGTATTTCACTATTGATTTTCGCATCAATCGTTTCTGGATTGCCTTCGGCAGTAGCTGGCACGTTAGAGCTTGCCCGAACCGGGGCACTGTCTGGTGGCATTGTTTTACTGCTGTTTATCGGTGCCATCGCCGTAACTTTTTTTGTGGTATTCGTTGAACGCGGGCAGCGTAGAATTACCGTGAATTATGCAAAAAGACAACAGGGACGAAAAATGATGGCGGGTCAAAGCAGTCATTTACCGTTTAAGTTGAATATGGCGGGGGTAATACCACCGATTTTCGCCTCCAGTCTGATTCTGTTTCCGGCAAGTATTGGTAGCTGGTTTGGGCAGGCTGAGGGCATGGGTTGGTTGACCGATATTTCAACTAAACTGCAACCGGGTGAGCCGATATATACGATGTTTTATGGTGGAATGATTGTTTTCTTCTGCTTTTTTTACACGGCACTGGTATTTAATCCCAGTGAAATTGCAGATAACTTGAAAAAATCAGGGGCGTTTATTCCGGGAATTCGACCCGGTGCACAGAGTGCCAAATATATTGATAACGTGGTTTCTAAACTCACTATGGTGGGTGCGATTTATATTACATTTGTTTGTTTGATTCCAGAATTTCTGATTGTTAAATGGAGTGTGCCATTTTATTTTGGGGGGACTTCATTGTTGATTATTGTGGTGGTGACTATGGATCTGATTTCGCAGGTGCAATCCCACATGATGTCACGGCAGTATGAGAGTATTATGAAGAAATCACCGTTCTCCAAACAGCAGGGTATACGTTAGTTGAGCCGGAGCAGAGTAGAACAGGGGTAAACCATTAAAGAGATTTGAAAGATGAAAGTACGCGCATCGGTTAAAAAAATTTGTAGAAACTGTAAGATTGTTCGGCGGAATCGGGTGGTTCGTGTGATTTGCACTGACCCAAGACATAAACAACGTCAAGGTTGATAACGGTTAGAAAGGGGTATGTCTATGGAAGCCTCGATGATAATCTCTCAATGACACTTTCCCTATGATAATTGGATTGATGAGCAGGGTTTATTCTGATAGAATGTTCGCCCTTCTTATTCGGGTGCGCAAGCGTTTATTGACTTTGGTATTGCCTCTTTGTGTTAGGGGCGCATTTAATTAGAGACTAAAATATGGCACGTATCGCTGGAATCAATATTCCAAACCATAAACATATTGAGCTGGGACTGACCACGATATACGGTATCGGTCGCCATACTGCACAGAAAATTTGTGATGCGACTGGCATCAAACGCTCCATTAAGGTTCAAGATATTGATGAATCTCAAGCAGAAAAACTGCGTAGCGAAATCGCTAAATATGAAATTGAAGGGGACCTCAGAAGGGAGATCTCAATGAATATTAAACGTCTGATGGATCTGGGTTGTTATCGAGGTCTGCGACATCGAAGAGGGCTGCCTGTTAATGGTCAGCGCACTAAAACAAATGCACGCACTCGTAAAGGGCCGATTCGTCCTATCAAAAGATAAGCGATCTGATACGCACGAGCTAACCAGCATAAAGAAATAATATTTATGGCAAAATCAAGTACAAGCAGCAAGAGCAAAGCGAAAGTCAGAAAGAATGTGACTGAGGGTGTCGCGCATATTCATGCCACATTCAACAACACTATCGTTACCATTTCAGACCGTCATGGCGACACATTGTGTTGGGCATCGGCAGGTAATTCAGGATTTAAGGGTTCGCGAAAGAGTACACCGTTTGCCGCCCAAACGGCTGCGGAGACTTGTGGCAGACGCGCACAGGAAATGGGTGTCAAACAACTTGAGGTGAGAATCAAAGGGCCAGGTCCAGGACGAGAATCCGCAGTTCGCGCACTAAATGGGCTTGGGCTGGAAATTCATTCAATTTCTGATATTACACCCATTCCACACAATGGCTGTCGTCCGCCTAAACGGCGACGTGTTTAGCCGCTATTAACCACAACAGCATTCAGATAACCGCAGGTAATACTTATATGGCAAGATATACAGGTCCAACTTGTAAACTGGCTCGACGTGAAGGCACTGACTTATTTCTAAAAAGTCCAGCTCGCACCATTGACTCCAAGTGTAAGTTTGATCGTCCTCCGGGTATGAAAACCGCAGGGCGACGTCCTCGAAACACGGTTTACGGGACACAATTACGTGAGAAACAAAAATTACGCCGAATGTATGGCGTGTTTGAAAAACAATTTGGTAACTACTACAAAGAGGCGGCGCGTGTTCCGGGTTCTACTGGACTTAACTTATTGCAGTTATTGGAGAGCCGATTGGATAATGTCGTTTATCGACTGGGTTTCGGTGTTACTCGTGCGGAGGCGCGTCAGTTAGTTAGCCATAAAAGTATTATGGTCAATGGCAAGAAAGTCAATATTGCGTCTTACCAAGTGCAACCCGGCGACGAAATTGAAGTCATAGAAAAGTGTAAGAAACAGCTACGCATAACATCGGCATTAGAAATTGCGCAACAGATCGGATTCGTCCCCTGGGTTGAAGTTGATGTTAAAGCTGTTAAGGGCGGTTATAGATCACTCCCAGAGCGCGCTGAATTATCACCCGATATCAATGAAGCCTTGGTGGTTGCGCTGTACTCCAAATAAGCAGGTATTTTTAGTCGGCAAGTTTATCTGACCGATTTTTTTTATTTTTAACTTCGTCTCAAAATTGCGAGGAAAACAGATGCAGGATCCCACTGTCGAATTTCTTAGACCACGTTTAGTGGAAGCTAAAACTATCGACAAATATCATTCAAAAATTACCATTGAGCCACTGGAGCGGGGATTTGGTCATACTCTCGGCAATGCGTTGCGCCGTATCATGCTATCTTCAATGCCGGGCTGTGCGGTTACTGAAGTTCGTATTGAAGGGGTATTGCATGAATACTCCACGCTTGCAGGCGTACAGGAGGATGTCATAGACATTCTGATGAACCTGAAATCCCTACCGCTCATCATACACAATCGAGACGAAGCGGTGGTCACCTTGTCCAAAAAAGGTGCTGGTGTGGTGACTGCGGATGATATTGAATTGACTGATGATGTTGAATTAGTTGATCCGAGCCATCATATTGCCACGCTTTCCAAAGACGGTAACCTTGATATGGAGCTTACTATTCGCAGGGGACGAGGTTATGAAACGGCTGAAACTCGATTAAAAGATACTGATGAAACCCGATCTGTCGGGGTTATTCATCTGGATGCCTCATTTAGCCCAATCAACAAAATTGCCTATCTGGTTGAAGATGCTCGGGTTGAGCAATTAACTGATCTCGATCGGTTGGTGCTGGAAATTGAGTCAAATGGCTCGATTGATCCTGACGTGGCAGTCAGGCGGGCAGCAACGATATTGCACGATCAGATTTCAGTATTTGTGAATCTTGAAGATTCGATGGTGCAAAGCCAGATTGTTGAGGAACCTGAAATTGATCCACCGTTGTTGAAGCCTGTTGACGATCTTGAGCTGACAGTTCGATCTGCAAATTGTCTGAAAGCTGAAAATATTTATTACATTGGTGATTTGGTTCAATACACCGAGACTGAATTATTGAAAACACCTAACTTGGGTAAAAAATCTCTGACCGAGATCAAGGACGTGCTGGCACAACGAAACCTGATATTAGGGGTTACGGTTGAAAACTGGCCACCTGCTTCATTGGTTAAAGAAGATGAAAACTCGCCTCTGGGGCTACCCCGCAGAACCAATTAAAGAATATTCTGGAATTTCAAAGATGCGACATAAAAAAGCCGGACGTAGCCTGAGCCGCACATCCTCTCATCGAAAAGCCATGTTTCGTAATATGACTAATTCATTGTTTTTGCATGAACAAATCAAGACCACATTAGCCAAAGCTAAAGAGCTTAGAAGATTTGCTGAACCGATGATTACCTTATCTAAAATAACCAGTCTTGCCAATCGTCGTCGGGCGTTTGCAAAGCTGCGTGATCGTGATGTGGTTGGGAAATTATTCGATGAGCTGGGCCCCCGTTTCAAAGATCGTTCTGGCGGCTACTTGCGCATTTTGAAATACGGATTCCGAGCCGGCGATAATGCACCGATGGCGTATGTGCAATTAGTCGATCACACGCCGGATGAAACGGATAGCGAAGAAGATTAGGGTCAATTCACTAATCTGCTGCCCACAGTTACAACCTGATGCCAACAATCGCTAAACAGGATTAGCGGATAGCTGTCGCTCGGCAGCAAAAAGATGACTTTCCTTGTCGCTGGATGACCAATTTACCAGTCCACCAATCTGATTACGTTTTGGAGTCAGTAAGGGCACAAAAACACCAAAAATTGCAACACGAATGTTCGTGTCTTTTAGGGTTAATTCTGTCAACACAATTTGCAGGGATAACTTCAATGTCTGATGTTGCTGAAAATATCTGAAGGTGTCGCTATAAAGAACAAAAAACCCAAGAATAAAAAATCCAGAAATTGGCTGGCCAAGCAAAATCGTGATCAGTTTGTCAGGCAGGCGCGTAGTCAAGGGTTAAGAGCGCGTGCTGTTTTCAAACTTGAGCAAATTGATCAAAAGTATAGATTGATTAAGCCCGACTCAAAAATAGTTGATCTCGGTTCAGCACCAGGAAGCTGGTCACAGTATGCGGCTTCCAGAGTCATCGGCAATGCACAAATTGTTGCTGTTGATCTGTTATCAATGAAAGAAATTGCCAAAGTGCAGTTTATTCAGGGTAATTTTTCTAATGCCGACATCCACGGACAGGTTCTTGATTGTTTCAAGGTAGGTAAAATTGACCTTGTTTTATCGGATATGGCCCCCAATATCACAGGTATAAGTATCACCGATCAGGCGAATGCCACACAGCTACAGGATTCGATATTGACTTTTTGCCTGAAAGCATTGAATTTACATGGTAATTTACTGACTAAACTGTTTGAAGGCGAGTCTGTCGGTGATGTCCGAAAAAGGTTTGTCGCACATTTTGATCGAATACAAATGATTAAACCAGAAGCCTCTCGATCCGAATCAAGAGAAGTTTATCTGCTGGCGCGTGGCTTCAGGAAAGCGGATTGATTATTGCCGTTTTCCGGAATTGATGTTGCGACAGAAGCTTTTTCGACAGATGCTGTATAATCAGTACTGAATTTTTTAATAATTCTTACGCAGTTTTTAATAGTTCATTATGGAGCGTTTAATTTGTCTACTTTGACCAAAAATATCTTACTCTGGGTTGTCATTGCCATGGTACTCATGTCGGTGTTTAATAACTTCACCGATTCCGCTGATGGGGCGAATAATGAAATCAATTATTCAACATTCCTTGATCAATTGCGAAAAGGTAGTATTGCGGCAGTGGAAATTGATGATGATGTCATTCGTGGCGTTACCCATAGTGGCGTGGCGTTTGTTACCTACGCGCCTAATGACCCGAAATTGATAGACGATCTGGTGAGTAATCAGGTTGAGATAAAAAGGAAACCAAAAGAAGAAACCTCGCTACTGGTACACCTGTTAATCAGCTCATTTCCGATACTGTTGTTAATAGGTTTATGGGTGCTCTTTATGCGACAGATGCAGGGTGGCGGTCGTGGCGGTGCGCTAAGTTTCGGCAAGAGCAAGGCACGAATGCTCACCGAAGACAAAAACCAGATTACCTTTGCCGATGTGGCAGGTGTTGATGAAGCGCGAGAGGAAGTTGAAGAATTAGTCGAGTTTCTAAAAGACCCTTCACGCTTCCGAAAACTGGGCGGGCGCATTCCAAGAGGAGTGTTGATGACAGGTAGTCCGGGAACCGGTAAAACGCTTTTGGCAAAAGCTATTGCCGGGGAAGCTAAAGTACCGTTCTTTACGATTTCCGGCTCCGATTTTGTTGAAATGTTTGTTGGGGTTGGCGCATCGCGGGTACGAGATATGTTTGATCAGGCAAAAAAGAATGCGCCTTGCATTATCTTTATTGACGAAATTGATGCGGTGGGACGACATCGTGGCGCGGGGCTGGGCGGGGGGCATGATGAACGCGAACAGACGTTGAATCAGTTGTTGGTAGAGATGGATGGGTTTGATGCCACTGATGGTGTTATTGTTGTTGCAGCTACCAACCGTCCGGATATTCTGGACCCGGCATTATTGCGTCCCGGTCGCTTTGACCGTCAGGTCGTAGTGCCATTGCCTGATATTCGTGGACGGGAGGGGATATTAGAAGTACACATAAAAAAAGTGCCGATGGATGATGATATTGATTTGGCAATTATTGCCCGCGGCACCCCCGGGTTTTCTGGTGCGGATATTGCGAATCTGATTAACGAGGCAGCCTTGTTTGCGGCGCGGGAGAATAAGAAAGTGGTCAGTATGACGCATTTTGAAAAGGCCAAGGACAAGGTGTTGATGGGGGTCGAAAGGCGTTCTATCGTCATGCCTGAACAGGAGCGAAAAAATACGGCGTACCACGAGTCAGGACATACCGTGGTTGCCAAAGTGTTATCCGATTTGACCGATCCGGTACACAAGGTGACCATTATTCCTCGTGGCAGAGCCTTGGGGGTAACGATGCAGTTGCCCGAAGATGATCGTTACAGTCATAACCGCGATTATTTGTTGGCAAGGATTGCGGTGTTGATGGGCGGGCGGATTGCAGAGGAAGTATTTATGGGGCAAATGACGACTGGCGCATCTAATGATTTTGAACATGCTACGGAATTATCACAAAATATGGTGGCGCGATGGGGTATGAGTGATTTATTAGGCCCGCGTGTTTATGGTGATAACCAAAATGAGGTTTTTCTCGGACGAGAACTATCCAACCACCGCAATATCAGCCCGGATACTGCGGAAAAACTGGAAAACGAAGTGAGTCGAATCATTAAGCAGCAATATGATCGGGCGAGAAATATAATTGAAGAAAACCGTGATAAAATTGAAGTCATGGCAAAAGCCTTGCTTGAGTGGGAAACTCTGGATGCCAATCAGGTTGATGAAATTATGTCCGGAAAACAGCCAACGCCTCCACCAAAACCAAAAGAGACAGAGAGCAAGCCGAAGTCGGGCAAGCGTAACAAGCCCAGTGCATCGGTAGCAACGAATGATGCGCCCATACTTGACGAATCTGATCTGGATTTGCCCGATCCCTCCAAGCTGAATTAGTCGTTAACCATAGATTATTATCCGAGTGGATCATATTGGTTGGATGGCAGATTCACTATTTGGTACCGATGGGATAAGGGGCAAAGTTGGCGAACAGCCGATTACTCCGCAGACTGTACTCAAGCTGGGTTGGGCAGCCGGCCGTGTTTTCTCCAAAGCAGGACATGGTGATACGGTATTGATTGGAAAGGATACCCGGGTTTCCGGCTATATGCTGGAATCGGCGTTGGAAGCCGGCTTCTCGGCTGCTGGTGTGAATGTTTCCCTGATCGGTCCTATGCCGTCACCCGGCATTGCCTATCTTACGCGCACTGCCAGAGCTTGTGCGGGGGTGGTCATCAGTGCATCACACAATCCATACGATGATAATGGCATTAAAATATTTTCATCGGCAGGCACCAAGCTGCACACGCAGATGGTTAACGAAATTGATGCGATGATGCAGCAACCATTGCGTTGTGTCGATTCCGCGAATATGGGCAAGGCGAAACGATTTTCTGATGCCTATGGACGTTATATTGAGCATTGTAAAAGCACCTTCAGTGACAGCGATGAAACCAAAACACTATCCGCTATAAAACTCGTTATCGACTGTGCCAATGGTGCTGCGTATAACGTGGCCCCCAAGGTGTTTGCCGAGTTGGGTGCAGATGTTACCAGCATTGCCAATCGACCCGATGGATTTAATATAAATGCACAATGCGGCTCCACTGATTTGACTGCCCTGAAGCAGAAGATCAAAGAAACCGAAGCCGATATTGGTATTGCGTTGGATGGTGATGCGGATCGGGTTTTGCTTGTTGATCGGCAAGGTAACGAAATTAACGGCGATCAGATACTCTACATACTTGCCTGCTACCGAATGTCTCGCAACCGACTCAATGGCGGAGTTGTTGGTACGGTAATGAGCAACCTTGGATTGCAACAGGCTCTCGAAAAAATGTCGGTTCCGTTTCAACGCAGCAGAGTCGGTGATAGCTATGTTCACGATGAACTGACAAAAAATCAATGGACTTTAGGCGGTGAAGCATCTGGTCATATTATCTGCCTCGATAAAACCACGACTGGTGACGGCATTGTTGTTGCTCTGGAAGTGCTGGAAGCGATGTTGGAGAGCGGACAGCCGCTCGAAGCACTGGTTGCGGGAATGGCAATGTACCCGCAATATATGATTAATGTGCCTATCGGTAATGCAAAGGCTAAAAAACTGGCGAATCATCAACAAGTTGTTGATGCGGTTGCCGATGTTGAGGACACTTTAGGGCGAACTGGAAGGGTGATATTACGTCCTTCAGGAACAGAACCGGTATTTCGGGTAATGATTGAAGGCACTGACTTGCAGCAAGTGCAAAGTCTGACCCAACAAATTGCCACAACGATAGCGCAAATCGCTGAAGTTTAATCAAGCCGTCGGCGTACTAAGCACTATGTTCCCATAATTGCAGGTGATTACGGTTTTGATGAAGCTGATTGAAACTTATGGCTTCCCCAGTTTTTTAGCTGTTTTAAGCGGATGCTCGCGTGAAAGCGGTGATCCGGGTAATCGCAGTTTTGATGTTCTGTTATCTGCAGCGACATTCAACTCTTCCATATCCACAGCGCCTTTGAACTGACAGCCGTCATTTAAGGCAACACGCGGCGCATGAATATCGCCGGAAACTTTCCCCGAATGTTTTATCGTTATCTGCTCGCTTGCTCGCAGTTCACCCGTGACATCTCCGGCAATAATAATATTTTTTGCAGTCACGTTGGCTTTGATATGCCCGCTTTTGCCAATGGTAATATCGTGTTCACGGAAATTGACATCGCCATCAATACTACCATCAATAACAATATCTTCTTTGCCTTTGATCTCACCGACAATGACTACGGACTCGCCGATGCTGGATTGAGTGCCCGGTGAAGGGTGATTTTCTTCTGTCATTTTGTTTGTTTTATACGCTTATGTTTGATTTGTTATGCGTAGTCTAACGCTTCCTTGGCTGATTCTCCAGCCCCATTCAATAGCTTGTCAATCGGGTTATTTATTCTGGTTGTTTTCTGATTGTTCTTCGTCGTGTTGTCGAATTTCTTTCCGCACCTTTTGTTTTTCTTGTTGTCTGACGTAATCCCTTTTAGAGTGATGGGCATGACCTTTTTTTAGCAAAGGTGAGATTACCGTTTTGTTTCTTGGTCGGATATTTTTAGGTGTTTCCACGAGTTTATTGTCAAAATATTTACTGCCCATAACCGTTCAAAAAGCAATGGTACCGAGGGTCGGACTCGAACCGACACTGAGTTGCCCCAACCAGATTTTGAATCTGGCGCGTCTACCAATTTCGCCACCCCGGCACGCAGTCAGAACATAATCTGTTTTTGTCCGCGATGCAACATTTCAGCTTATTTTTATATGGATGAGTGGATAGATAGATAGAACAGGCAGAATCATATCATGTCGGTTTGTGTCGGTACGCGGTCAAGGGGTAAAATAAGCCATTGCGCTAACCTGCTGGTGATAGAAAAATCAAAAGATTCTGCATCCTCTGGCTATTTCTGGCCATTATTTTTTACCATTGACAATATGAATATCAGTCAATACGACTACCCTTTGCCGACATCGCTAATCGCACAATTTCCCGCAGAAAAACGCTCGGCCAGTCGCTTGCTTATTGCCGAATCTGACGGCAGTTATCGAAATACGCAATTCACAAACATCAGTGATGTGTTACATCCGGGTGATTTGCTGGTCGCAAACGATACTCGGGTGCTGCCTGCCCGAATTATCGCAAAAAAGCCGAGCGGAGGGAAAGTCGAAATTATGCTGGAGCGGATTGTTGATAATCACTGTGCGTTAGTTATGTTGGGTTCAAACAAACCGATTCGGAAAGGGCAGGTGCTATTGGTCGGTGATTGGACAGTAGTGGTTGCAGGTCGCCAGCGGCCGTTTTTTGAATTACTGTTTCCGCAGGATTGTCATGTCGGGGAGGTTTTTCAGCACTTGGGGTCAATACCGCTACCGCCTTATATCACGCGTCATACCCGTGCCCTCGACCGTGAGCGTTACCAAACGGTGTACTCGAAAACCCCGGGAGCGGTTGCCGCACCCACAGCGGGATTACACTTTGACCGACCGTTAATCAAGCGTCTCCAACAGTATGGCGTGGATTGGGGGAGCATTACTTTGCATGTCGGGGCAGGGACTTTTCAACCAGTGCGTTGTCAGGATATTCGTCGCCATCAGATGCACCATGAGCGTGTTGAAGTGAGCGCAGAAGTTTGTGAGAAAATCGCATTGACCCGAATGCGCGGTGGCAGAGTCATTGCCGTGGGTACGACCGTGGTCAGAGCCCTTGAAAGTGCGGCACAATCCGGTGGCTTAATAGCCGCCGCAATGGATACCAACTTGTTTATTTATCCGGGGTATCAGTTTAATGTGGTTGATGCCCTGATTACCAATTTTCACTTGCCCAAATCGACCTTGTTGATGATGGTGAGTGCGTTTGCAGGTTATGAGAGAATAATGGCAGCGTATCGTTATGCGATTGCGCATCATTACCGTTTTTACAGTTATGGGGATGCGATGTTTTTACAGCGACAGGCATAGGATAATAATCATAAAACGCAACAGCAATTAACTTAAACAGCCATGAAATTCAAAATTCATGCCACACAGGGTAAAGCAAGGCGTGGCGAACTGTCGTTTGCACGTGGCAATATCAGCACTCCGGCATTTATGCCGGTTGGTACCCGTGCGGCGGTAAAATCTTTGTCACCCGAGGAAGTTGAATCCGCAGGGGCACAAATCATTTTGGGTAATACCTTTCATTTGCTGTTGCGACCCGGAACAGAGGTGATTAAGGCACATGGGTCATTGCATGATTTTATGAATTGGCAGCGACCGATTTTGACCGATTCAGGCGGCTTTCAAGTGTGGAGCTTGCAGGCACACAGAAAGCTGGAGGAATGTGGCGTAACCTTTCGTTCGCCAGTGGATGGCAGTAAAGTGTTTCTTGGTCCCGAGCAATCTATGGACATCCAAAAGGCGCTGGGTTCAGATATTGTCATGGTCTTTGATGAATGTACACACTGGCCTGCTACTGAACAAGAAGCCGCTGAATCTATGGAACTATCCGCCAGATGGGCAAGGCGATGCAAACAAAGTTATAGTGGGCAGGGCGCACTTTTCGGCATTATACAGGGAGGCATGTACGAGGCTTTGCGTCTGCAATCTCTAGCGTACCTGACGGATAGCGAATTTGATGGCTATGCTATCGGCGGCTTATCAGTGGGTGAACCCAAGCATGAAATGCTACGAATAATCAGTCACATCGTGCCACAGATGCCGGAAAACAAACCGCGTTATCTGATGGGTGTGGGTACGCCGGAGGATCTACTGGACTGTGTGGCAGAGGGAGTCGATATGTTTGATTGTGTTCTGCCCACTCGAAATGCACGAAACGGATGGTTATATACCGATGACGGCGTGGTCAAAATCCGCAACAGTCAATACCGCTTGGATACGGCGCCAGTGGATCGCACCTGCCTGTGTTACACCTGTCAAAACTACTCGCGCTCGTACTTAAAGCACCTGCATAAAATCAATGAAACACTTGGCACACGGTTATGTTCCCTGCACAATACATACTACTATCAGAATTTGATGAAGCGCATTCGCGAACGTATTAGCTCGAATCAATATGATGAATTTGCCCGAAATTTCAAACTGAGATTTCATACTAAAACAACAGAGAATATCTGATAAAATGTGTCGCTCTGTTTATTCATACTGTTAATATTATGTTACTGGTAAATAAATTTAATGTGCAATTGCAGGGCTTCTCTCTATACAATCGGCGAGTCGAAAACGCCTTGATTTTGAAGTTTAACCCTATATCCGGGACCTAAAATATGTTTAAGAAAAATGAAACGATTGCTGATTTTGATCCTGAATTATGGGCAGCTATCTCCAAAGAGGAGCAACGTCAGGAAGAACACATAGAACTCATCGCTTCAGAGAACTTTACCAGTCCTCGCGTGTTGGCAGCGCAAGGATCGGTGCTTACCAATAAGTATGCGGAAGGGTATCCGGGTAAACGCTATTATGGCGGTTGCGAATTCGTTGATGTTGCAGAGTCTCTTGCCATTGAACGTGCGAAAAAATTGTTTGATGCGGATTATGCCAATGTTCAACCACATTCCGGATCTTCAGCGAATCTGGCTGTGTATATGGCATTGGTTGAGCCGGGTGATACCATTTTGGGGATGAGTCTCGCGCATGGCGGGCATTTGACGCACGGTGCCTCGGTCAGTTTTTCCGGAAAAATCTATAATGCGGTTCAGTACGGGTTGGATAGCAAAACCGGTGAGATTGATTACGATGAAGTGGAGGTATTGGCGAAACAGCACAAGCCCAAGATGATCGTGGCTGGGTTTTCTGCTTATTCAAGAATTATGGATTGGCAGCGGTTTCGGGAAATTGCCGACCGGGTGGGTGCGTACCTGTTTGTGGATATGGCGCATGTTGCCGGGTTAGTTGCAACAGCCTTGTATCCTAATCCGGTACCGATTGCCGATGTGACCACCACGACCACCCATAAAACCCTGCGCGGCCCTAGAGGTGGTATGATTCTTGCCCGCGAGAATGAAGCGATAACCAAAAAACTCGATTCATTGGTTTTCCCGGGTACGCAAGGTGGTCCATTGATGCACGTTATTGCCGGCAAGGCGATTGCCTTCAAAGAGGCTATGCACCCCGCTTTCAAAGACTATCAACAGCAAGTCATAAACAATGCCAAAGCCATGGTCTCGGTATTCCAGCAGCGTGGTTACCGCATTGTTTCCGGCGGAACCGATAATCACCTGTTTCTGTTGGATTTGATTGATAAAGACATCACCGGAAAAGATGCCGATGCGGCATTGGGTCGGGTGAATATTACAGTGAACAAGAATTCTGTCCCTAATGATCCCCGCTCTCCATTTGTTACCAGTGGTCTGAGGTTCGGCACCCCTGCCATGACCACCCGTGGATTTGGGGTGAGCGAGACCAAAGAACTGACCGATTGGATATGTGATGTTTTGGGAAACATGGAAGACGAAGCGGTCATTCAAAGCGTAAAAGAAAAAGTGCTTGCCTTGTGTAGCCGATTTCCTGTCTATAGAAAATAAAGGTGTTTGATTTCGGTTGGGGTAAGTGTGCTGTGGTTAGAAAAACAGCATAAACAAGCCCCACCCAGATAAAGAAAACCCGCTACCGGTCAAGAAATGATGTCTGTGGTGTATTACCAGAAACCCACCGGGTGATTTTGTGTCTCATTTTTTTCCTCTTCTGTTAGCAACAAACCGAGATGTCAGCAACAAATAGAAATGTCCGGTTTCGTAACAAATAGGTTGTCCGCTTTTAGCGTGATGGTTGGGAGGTTCCCAGAGGGGTCTGTCCACTACCGGTTGAGCCGCGGACATTAGGCGACAACCGGGGATGCATTTGATACTACGAGACCTTTGCACGGAAGATGATTTCGCTTTTAGGCAAGACAAAAACGCACGGAATGAGGGAGTTTATGCTTATAAATGACCGATTGAGTACGATTTTAACGCAGCATGCAGGTGAAATGGCTTTCGTGCAAAGGTCTCACTACCTGATCCAGGGCATGTCTGTCTGTCTGGGTTCAGATAGAAGTGAGACTTCTTAAAGTGTAAAAATCGGGTAGTCTGTGAGTTGTTAAATCCATACAGGAGACTACCCGATGCAGATCAAAAGCCTGCGAATAAAATCATACAAGAGTTGGCCCATTAATGATACCTCTAGCGCAGAGGCTATCAAACGTTTAAAGAAGCTGGAACTCTACGAGCAGCTCAAGACCGAAGGCTGTTCAAGTGCGACCTGCTTAATAGCCATAGACTGGTCTAAGGCCACCTATTACCGTTGGCGATCACGCTATCAACAGCAAGGTCTTACTGGATTGGAGGCGTTGCGTTGTCGTCCACAACGCGTCCGTAAGCCCTCATGGTCAAAACAGCAGGAGCAGCAAGTTCAACACCTCAGGTTACGCTTTCCCTTGTGGGGTAAGCGCAAAATCTGGAAAGTGCTGAGCTGTGATCACGGGTTTACGCTGAGCATCAGTACTGTGGGCCGCATACTGAAAAAGCTGCTCCGACTGAACCGCATTGTGCCCGTCGCCTTCTACTTTGGACAGATAAAGCCAAAACGTCGTCGTCAGTTTAAGCACCACGCCAGGCGCTGGAAATACGGTATGAAAGCTAAGCAGCCTGGCGAGCTAATACAGGTTGATCATATGAGTGTCAGCTTTACCGAAGGCTTTGCTCTCAAAGAGTTTAAAGCCACCTGCCCGGTCACCGGCACCACCATCATGCGCATCGACAGTAGCGCCAGCAGCCGCAATGCCAGGCGTTTCCTTGACTATCTGATCGCACAGCTACCTTACGCTCTGATCTCTGTTCAGGTGGATGGCGGCAGTGAGTTCAGGGATGAGTTTGAGCAGGCCTGTAAGCTGTTGAAAATACCTCTATTTGTATTGCCTCCCAGAAAGCCCAAATGGAAATGGTTGTGTTGAGCGAGCCAACGGCACAACGCGTTATGAGTTCTATCCGTTTTACGAGGGCAGTTTGACGGTTGCTGCGGTGAATAAAGCGTTGGCGGACTATCAACAATACTACAATCATTATCGACCCCATGATGGGGTCGATTTGGAAACGCCAATAAGCTATTATCAGAAACTCATACAGGCAACCTGATTTGTCTCACAGGTACTGAACCCGGACAAGGTATTGTTATCATTGAAATAAGCGTATATACTGGCTTTTTAAGTCACATTGTGAGGTATTGATTATGAAAACATCTAAAGAGAGGGGTATCCATGAGATGTTCCTTAAAGATTCTCGTCAAGCAGATTGGGAAGTTTTTGGCAGAGAGACTGACCCGGTAACTCGTCGTGGTTTCTTAAGTGGGTTGGGGAAAATGTCTTCGTTACTGGGAGGCTATGTTGTTTTTCATCAATTTATGCCCGCAGGATTGATTCCCGCTGCTTTTGCTGCATCTTCAGATGATTTTCAAATAGTTGGAAAAGACGGACTTACCCTCTTAAACGACCGACCGTTGAATGCAGAAACTCCACCGCATCTGTTAAACGATAAGGTGACTCCAGCAAATCGGCTTTTTATACGCAATAACGGCATTCCTCCAGAACGGGTAAAAGCGGAGGACTGGACACTGACTATTGATGGAGAATCGGCTGAAACATCTAAAACTTATAGCATTAAAGAGCTGAAAAATAATTTTGAAAATATTGATTTACAGCTTGCTCTGGAATGCGGCGGTAATGGAAGAGCCGAATTTTATCCACCCGCCAAAGGTAATCAATGGACATTAGGGGCGATTGGTGCTCCTGTTTGGAATGGTGTAAAATTAGGGGATTTGCTGGAAGCCTCAGGCATTAAAAAAGATGCCGTTTACATCGCTTATTTTGGCGTTGATACACATTTAAGTGGTCAACCAGACAAATTACCTATCTCTCGTGGCGTACCCATAGACAAAGCGATTGAAAAGGAATCAATGGTTGTCTGGGGGATGAACGGCGAGCCTCTGCATCCCATGAACGGCTATCCGCTTCGCTTAGTGTTTGGTGGCTGGCCCGGTTCGACCTCAGGCAAATGGTTAGAAAGAATTGCTATCCGTAACCAAGTCCATGATGGTCCGAAAATGACAGGCACAGCTTACAGAACCCCGTGTTTTCCAGTGGCGCCGGGTACTAAAGTGGATAATAAAGATATGTGCATTATCCATTCTATGCCTGTTAAATCTTTAATTACCTACCCGAAGTCTGGTCTCCAGCATAACTTAAATACGGTCTTTAAGATCAATGGGCATAGTTGGGCAGGTGATAACGAAGTGTCGAAGATGTATGTTTCAATAGATTTTGGACAAACATGGCAGAGGGCGACACTGGCGAGTCCTAGAAACCGGTTAGCGTGGCAACACTGGAGTGCTGAATTGAGTTTTCCTCAAAAAGGATATTACGAAGTTTGGGCCAGAGCCGTGGATAGCAATGGAATTTCTCAACCGCTAGTATTGCCGGGCTGGAATCCGAAAGGCTATCTGAATAATTCGACACATAGAATTGCGGTTACTGTAGTTTGAACAGAACGGTCAACTGGACAACGGTGTGCATTGCCGTTTCACTTCTTATTAATATCGCCTGGGCGGCACCCGAAAAAGATGAAAGTACAGGTTTTATAATTGATAAGGGATGGGAATTAGTGAAAGCTAATTGTACGGTCTGTCATTCTTCCAAACTGGTCATTCAAAGCAACCTATCTGACGTTGCCTGGCTGGATACCATTAGATGGATGCAGCAAGAGCAAGGGCTTTGGGAGCTAGGTGATCATGAGGCAGTTATTCTAAACTATCTGATTAAAAACTACGGATTATCTGAAACCAGCTTCAAAAGAAAACCATTGGATTATTAATATCTTTTAGAGACTTTTGCGAGTATTTGAGCAGAAGAACAGACACCACCAGTGTGTGGGAAAAGATCATAATATAAACCCTGGTGTTGCACTTATGAGTTGAACCCGCCGGATAATTTAGGGCGCGCTATCCGTAAAGCTGGTGGTATAGAATTTTTATGGGAACGGCCGATGATTTTATTGCTGTTGATTATTGCCATTTTGTTGCCACTGATTCCGATAATTGCCGACGGCATTAAAAATCGCTGGTCGTGATCGTTACCGCCTACTTGGTTACATTAAGAAGATTGATTCGAAAAAATGAAACAACTCAGCGAAGACATTTATAAAAGTCATATTGGTGAGATCCGAATTATTGCTGATGGTGAGCGGTTGTGTTTTCTTGATTTCAAAGATAATGCCGAACGTATTGAGAGGTTGCTTGGGCGGAGATACGGAGCATTCAGAATCAGCCGACAAGCTAATGTGTTGAATATGCAGAGCCGGATGCAGCGTTATTTTGATGGTGACTGGCAGGCATTTGAGGGATTAACAGCTGAACAGCTAGCTACTGGTGGGAGTGATTTTCAGGAACGGGTTTGGGATGCACTGAAAACAATTGCCGTGGGTAAGACACTGTCTTACTCGCAATTATCAAGTGCCATTAAACGACCAACGGCGGTGCGGGCAGTGGCAAACGCAAATGCAAATAACCCTCTGGCAATCATCATTCCCTGCCATCGGGTTATTGGCAAAGATGGCTCGTTGCGCGGCTACGCTGGCGGAGAGTATCGAAAAAACTGGTTGTTACACCACGAAGGCTGTCCTGTTTAATCAATCGGGTCAAGATAAACTGATTCAGTTCGGTTTCGGGTTTTCTGTGGTTCGCAAGTTGTTTCATCAAATTGTTTAGCAGGTTGCTAACACGGGGTTGAAAGCAATCGAGTAAGATGCTGAGACCTTTGCACGGAAGATGATTTCGCTTTCAGGCCAGGCAAAAACGCACGGAATGAGGGAGTTTATGCTTATAAATGACCGATTGAGTACGATTTTAACGTAGCATGCAGGTGAAATGGCTTTCGTGCAAAGGTCTCATGCTGTGAATGAACAGCTTTGTTATTGCTTCCAGAGCATTCCCTGCATCACCAATACGCACTGATGTGAAAGTTGCTTTTCTTAAGCCCAGCAAATGCAACCTGCTGGGATATTACTGACTATCGGGGGCGGTTGTTAGCTGATATGGTACCGAGGAAAGGACTTGAACCTTCACGGGCTATTGCCCACTAGCACCTGAAGCTAGCGCGTCTACCAATTCCGCCACCTCGGCGTAGAAAAGCAGTGAACTGTACCTACTGTGCCAGCCGATGTCAATTTTTAAGGGGCTGTGCGGATTGGTGTGGGCTGATATGGGCATTTTGGGGTAAAGGCGGAAGAAATGCAGTAATGATGGCAGACAGAAGCAATAGAAAATGACAACAATATCACCAGAAAAAATGGCGATAGAAAAAATTTTTATCAATGGAAATACGGTGGCGAGATTTACGTAACCATAGCAACTTTGAATCAGCTGATTGGTATGAGTTTGTTTTAACGTCAAGACAAAAGCAACGTGTAGTAGGAAAACAAAAAACCACTGGATTGGTCAGATGCAAAGCAACAGATATTAAAAGCGATTCGCGGGTAAAAGCCTTTGAGCGAATGTCACCACAAATATCGTGTGGATGCGATTTTTGAACTCTTACGACTAAAACGCCATTCATTACAACGAGGTTGTGCGCTAATCATCCGTGGCTTTACTAAAATTAGTGTTTTACTATGTTATTCGGATTGGAAATTGGGTATCCTCGCCAATCTGAAAATGTCTCCCCTATATTATTATGTCTGCTGCAAACGAGCTTGCCGATTTATTAGCCTATTCAAACGAGCGCATGGTGGCGTTAAGGGGGTATCTTTGACTGTGCGGGTAAGCGAGATCGACTGCAGGAAGTAGAGCTGATTCTGGAAGACCCGAAGATATGGGATAATCCAGAAACGGCGCAGAAGTTGGGGCAGGAACGGGCGAATCTACAACAGCTAGTTGATGGTCTGGCGCAGTTGCAACGGGATATTGAGGATGCTTTGGAATTGCTAGAATTGGCAACAATGGAGGGGGATGCCGAAACCGTCAAAGAAGTAGGTGGTGATGTCGCAATCATTGAATCGAAACTGGATAAATTGGAATTTCGGCGTATGTTCAGAGGGGATGCGGATGTTTTTAATGCCTTTGTCGATATTCAGTCGGGGTCTGGCGGGACAGAAGCACAGGATTGGGCAGAAATGCTATTACGTATGTATAGCCGATGGGCTGAAAATCAAGGCTTTAAGCTGGAGTTGGTTGAACGCTCAGCAGGGGATGTGGCAGGGATTAAAAGTGCGACCATTAAGGTGTCTGGTGAGTATGCCTACGGGTATCTGCGTAGCGAAAGTGGAATTCATCGGTTGGTTCGTAAAAGTCCTTTCGATTCGGGTAATCGGCGTCATACTTCTTTCGCTTCGGTTTATGCCTATCCGGAAATAGATGATAGTTTTGAAATTGATATCAATCCGGCAGATTTGCGGGTGGACACCTATCGCGCCAGTGGTGCTGGGGGGCAGCATGTCAACCGCACTGACTCGGCAGTGCGTATAACCCATAATCCGAGCGGAATCGTGGTACAGTGCCAGAATGATCGCTCCCAGCATCGCAACCGTGCCGAAGCGATGGCGATGTTGAAATCCAGATTGTACGAGGCAGAATTACAAAAACGCCGCCAGCAACAACAGGCAGAGGAAGATAGCAAGTCTGATATTGGCTGGGGTAGTCAGATTCGCTCCTATGTATTAGATCAATCGCGCATAAAAGATTTAAGAACTCATGTTGAGACCGGCAATACGCAGGCGGTTTTGGATGGTGCTTTGAATCCATTTATTGAAGCCAGTCTCAAGGCTGGTTTGTAACCATCAGACACAACAAAAATAAGCATGAATGAAGCAAACGATCAGGCTCAGCAAAGACGCGATAAGTTAGAAGCGTTACGCGAGCAGGGTAATCCATTTCCAAATGATTTTAGACGCGATGCCTTTGTCGGTGATTTGATGGAAAAATATGCTGACGATGTTAACGGAGTTGAGCAACAAATCCTGCGCGTGAAAGTTGCCGGACGGTTAATGTCTCGAAGAATTATGGGTAAAGCCAGCTTTGCTCACATTCAGGATATGAGTGGTAAAATGCAGTTGTTTTTGCAACGGGATAATCTGCCTGATAATGTTTATAACGAAGAATTTAAGAAATACGATATTGGCGACATCATCGCTGTCGAAGGGACGTTGTTTCATACCAAAACCGGCGAGTTGAGCGTTCGGGCAGAGCAGATCAGATTGCTGACTAAAGCATTGCGACCGCTGCCCGAAAAATTTCATGGCTTAACCGATACCGAAACGCGCTATCGACAACGCTATGTTGATTTAATAATGAATGAGCAGACCCGCTCGGTTTTCAAAACACGCGCTAAGGTGATTCAATATATTCGGGAGTTTATGAGCGAACGCCTGTTTCTTGAGGTCGAAACACCGATGATGCATCCGATTCCCGGCGGTGCTGTGGCACGTCCGTTTAGTACCCATCACAATGTTATGGATATGGCTTTGTTTCTGCGCGTTGCTCCAGAATTGTATCTGAAGCGGTTGGTGGTTGGTGGATTCGAGCGCGTCTTTGAAATAAACCGTAACTTCAGAAATGAGGGGGTGAGTGCGCGGCACAATCCGGAATTCACCATGCTTGAATTCTATTGGGCCTATGCAGATTACCATGACCTCATCGTCTTGACCGAAGAGATGATACGCGGTTTATGCCTGTCGGTGCTGGGTGATAGCAAAGTGGACAGTCAGGGTCAGGTGCTTGACTTTTCAGAACCGTTTCAACGCTTCACTATGCTGGAGTCAATCTGCCACTTTAACGCCGACATAGAGGAATCACAACTGACCGATTTAGAAGCGATTACGCAATTGGCTATTGGACTTGGCATTGATGTGCTGCCGGGTTATGGCATTGGAAAAATTCAGACCGAAGTGTTTGAAAAACGAGTTGAAGAAAAACTGATTGCGCCGACTTTTATTACTGCCTATCCGGTTGAAGTATCGCCCTTGTCTCGACGCAATGACGAGCAACCTGATATTAGTGATCGTTTTGAGTTTTTTGTTGACGGCAAAGAGATTGCTAATGGTTTCTCGGAATTAAATGATGCTGAGGATCAAGCTGAAAGATTCCGACAACAAGTGAAGGATAAAGATGCCGGAGATGATGAAGCGATGCACTATGATGCGGATTATATTCGCGCACTGGAATACGGTATGCCACCAACCGCTGGACAAGGTATCGGCATCGACCGCTTGGTCATGGTGCTAACCGACAGTCCATCAATTCGGGATGTCGTGTTATTTCCGCATATGCGCCATGAAGATCAGGAAACCTAGTTACAGAGTTACGGATAGTTGAAAGCATGATTAAACCACTGGAATTGATGATTGGTTTGCGCTATACGCGGGCGAAACGACGTAATCATTTTATTTCGTTTATTTCTATGACATCTATGGTGGGTATTGTGCTTGGGGTGTGGGCGTTGATTACGGTTATGTCAATTATGAATGGATTTCATAAGGATCTTCGGGATCGAATTCTTTTTGTGGTTTCACACGTTACTATCAGTGATTTTGATGGCGATTTGGATAATTGGCAAGCTCTTGCCAATCGGCTTTCCAGTCATCCGCAGGTTAAGGCTCAGGCTCCCTTTGTGTTGGGACAGGGGATGATTACTAAAGGTGCGGTGGTGACGGGAGCGTTAATTCGTGGCATTGATGCCAACAAGGAGCGAGACGTGTCGGAGGTGCTTGACCATATTGTTAAAGGTGATTCTGCTGATTTGAAGTCGGGATTTTTTGGGATTATTCTGGGTGAGAATCTGGCGCGTTCGCTGGGGGTTGGTCTTGGTGGGAAAGTAACGGTGGTGGCAGCAAACGGCAAGGTAACGCCCGCCGGTCTGTTACCACGATTAAAGCGTTTTACCGTGGTTGGATTATTTAAGATCAATATGTATGAATACGACAGCGGTATTGCATTGATTCATATTGATGATGCGGCAAAATTGTTTAGCCTCAGCGATAAAGTGACCGCTCTGCGACTTAAACTTGATGATGTTGAACAGGCGCGGAGATTCGGAAGAGAGATTTTTCAAGAACTGAATGGTGAATTTCGGGTGCGCGATTGGACTATGGAACATGCTAATTTCTTCCGCGCATTGGAAATCGAAAAGCGGGTGGTGTTCATTGTGCTGTTGTTGATTATTGCCGTTGCCGCATTTAATATCGTTTCCACTTTGGTTATGATTGTTACCGACAAGCAATCTGACATCGCTATTTTGATGACTCTGGGGATGAGATCGGCAAGTATTATGCAAGTGTTTATGGTGCAGGGGTCAATAATTGGAGTTGTCGGTATATTGCTCGGTGGTGTGTTTGGCGTAATCACGGCGTTGCATATAGAAACCATCATTCCTGCTATTGAAAACATCTTTAATACGGAGTTGTTTCCGCTGGATGTGTATTTGATCAATGATTTTCCGGCAGAGATGCGGTGGCTTGATGTGTTTCGCATTATTTTTGCGGCATTGTTGATGAGTTTTCTTGCGACCATTTATCCGGCATGGCGAGCATCCAGAGTACAACCAGCAGAGGCTTTGCGATACGAATGAATGACAATCCGGGCGGTGTCGACAATCTGGTGATTGATTGTCAGAATGTGTCGAAAATATTTGAGCAGGGAACGCTTAATGTGGAGGTATTAAATGGCATTAATTTTCAGGTGGGCAGAGGTGAGCAAGTTGCCATTGTCGGCGCCTCGGGTTCGGGCAAAAGTACCTTGTTGCATATCCTCGGTGGTTTGTCCGGGCCTAGCAGCGGAAAAGTTTTTATCGACAATCAGGATATAATCAAGTTATCACACAAGCAACGCAGTATATTGCGTAATGTTGCGCTAGGATTCGTTTATCAATTCCACCATTTACTGCAAGAATTTACTGCTCTTGAAAATGTGGCAATGCCCTTGTTGATACGACAAACCGCACCCGAGCAAGCATTAACTATGGCGCGAGATGTTTTGCAGCGCGTGGGTTTGGGGCGGCGTATTGAACACAAGCCCGGGGAATTATCTGGTGGCGAGCGTCAACGTGCTGCCATTGCACGGGCTATGGTAACAAAACCAAAATGTATTATGGCGGATGAGCCGAGCGGAAATCTGGACTCTCATACTGCGGATGCCATTCATCAACTATTGGTAGAATTAAATCAGGAAAATCAGACCAGTTTGATTGTGGTAACGCATGATCAGGCATTGGCAAGCAGGATGGGGCGGATTGTCGGTATTGAGGACGGGATTTTGAGTGCGAAATCGTTATAAATTACCAATTACGAACCGTAGGGCGGGGCGAATACGCATTCGCGCTAAAAGAGTTTGACATAGAAATAATGAGAGACCTTTGCACGGAAGATGATTTCGCTTTCAGGCAAGGCAAAAACGCACGGAATGAGGAGTTTATGCTTATAAATGACCGATTGAGTACGATTTTAACGCAGCATGCAGGTGAAATGGCTTTCGTGCAAAGGTCTCAATGATTTATTAGCAATTATATGGGGAATGATGAACAATAACGTGGTTAATGAAATTGCCAGAGCGGAAGATGTCTTGCCCGGGGTATTATATTTGTTGCCGCTGGAGAAAAAACCTTTTTTCCCGGGGCAGGTACTGCCACTGGTGCTTGATGCGCGGCAATGGGGTAAAACATTAAAAGCAATACACAAAACCGGTCAGGCTGCGGTAGGGGTGGTTTTCGCCGATAGGGCGAGTGCTGGAGCGGTGGAGTCCAAAGACTTCAGGCCGGTCGGGACGGTCTGTAAAATTCACCAGATTGAGCAACATGAAAATCAATATCATGTTGTTTTGGCAGGATTGCAGCGTTTTGAAATCACCGACTGGGTTTCTGAAAAACGGCCATTTACTGCTCAGGTACGTTATTTCCCTGAACTGAGTCCGGTCATTTCTACGGAAATCAAGGCTTATACCACGGCTATCGTCAACATCATTAAGGAGTTATTGCAGTTTAATCCGATGTATGGTGAAGAGCTGAAGATGTTTCTAAACTATTTCGGTACCGGCGAACCGTCGAGGCTGGCAGATTTTGGTGCCAGTTTGACGACGGCGGAGGCAAAAGAAATGCAAGAAATACTCGAGACCATCGAGTTACTGCCGAGGATGGAAAAGACCCTGGTGCTGTTACAGAAAGAAGTGGAAGTTGCCAGGGCGCAAACAGAGATTCGCGCACATATTGAAGGTGAAATCACTCAACACCAGCGCGAAATGTTTTTGCGCGAGCAATTGAAATTCATTCAGAAAGAGTTGGGTATTTCCAAAGATGACCGCGAAACGGAAGTCGAAACTTTCCGTAGTCGATTGGAAGGTTGTGTGGTGCCAAAGCAGGCGCAAAATCGCATTAACGAAGAGCTGAACAAGATGTCCATGCTGGAACGCGGGTCACCGGAATATGGGGTAACCCGAAATTACCTGGATTGGTTGACCAGCGTCCCTTGGGGTAAGCACAGCAAAGATTCCCTCAACCTGAAGCATGCGGCCGTTATTTTGGACCGTGATCATGAAGGCCTGGATGAAGTCAAACAACGCATCCTCGAATTTATTGGTGTCGGCATAATGAAAGGCGAGGTGGCAGGCTCAATTATGTTGCTGGTGGGACCGCCGGGTGTCGGTAAAACTTCTCTGGGACGATCTGTCGCCAGTGCATTAAACCGAGAGTTTTTCCGATTTTCATTGGGTGGCATGCGCGATGAAGCAGAAATTAAAGGTCATCGTCGCACCTATATCGGAGCAATGCCGGGCAAGTTTATTCAGGCTTTGCGGGAATGCAAAACTGCCAATCCGGTAATCATGCTGGATGAAATCGACAAGATTGGGGCTTCTTTTCGCGGCGACCCTGCGTCGGCTTTGCTCGAAGTTCTCGATCCCGAGCAAAACAAAGATTTTCTCGATCATTATCTCGATGTGCGGGTCGATTTATCCAATATCTTGTTTATTTGTACCACGAACCAACTCGACACTATTTCCGGGCCATTGCTTGACCGGATGGAATCGATTCGATTGTCAGGCTATCTGGCGGCAGAAAAAATTGCGATTGCCCGCAAACATTTGTTGCCCAGGCAATTGCAGCGGGTTGGGCTTAAGAAGCGCGGTCAACTTCGCATCGATAGCCTGGCGATGCGAAAAATTGTTGAGCGATACGCACGTGAAGCGGGGGTGCGCAGATTAGAAAAAATGTTGGGCACGATTGCCAGAAAAGCGGTGATGAAACTGCTTAAAAGGAACAAAGCACCGATTCATATTACCACCAAAAATCTCGAACAATATCTGGGTAAGCCCATTTTCAATGACGAAGATCGAATCACTGGGGTCGGTGTGGCAACCGGATTGGCGTGGACTGCAATGGGTGGTGCTATTTTGGACGTTGAAGCCACTCGCAGTCATGGTTTTAGTCGCGGATTTAAGTTAACTGGCCAGCTTGGCGACGTGATGAGGGAATCGGCAGAGATCGCTTATAGCTATGTCCTTGGCAACGCGGCAGAATTTGGCATAGAGCAAAAGTTTTTCAAAAATGCCATGATTCATCTGCATGTCCCCGCTGGCGCAACCCCAAAAGATGGACCCAGTGCCGGGGTTACCATTGCCTCGGCACTGATTTCGTTGGCCAAAGGTCGCGCCATCAAAAAATCCATCGCTATGACCGGCGAAATATCACTGACCGGTCAGGTGTTGCCGGTAGGCGGCATAAAAGAAAAAGTAATTGCTGCCAGGAGAATGAAAATAAGGAATCTTATATTGCCCGAAACCAACCGTGGTGATTTCGAACAGTTACCTGATTATATTGCCAAGGGTATTAAAGCGCATTTTGTATCCCGCTATACTGATGTGGTTGGATATTTGTTTTAGTGTTCACGATCATTGTCCTGTCCCCTGTTGACAGATGCACAAAAGCATGAGTAAATTTATTCAAGGACTGCCCAAGGTCGAATTACATTGTCATATCGAAGGCACGCTTGAGCCGGAATTGATGTTTGAACTTGCCAAACGCAACGGCATTAGAGTGCCGTATTCGAGCGTAGTTGAACTGCGGCAGGCGTACGCCTTCACTAATCTTGAGGACTTTCTGGACATCTACTATCAAGGTATGAATGTGTTGCAGAGCGAACAGGATTTTTTCGATTTGACCTGGGCATATATCACCCGCATTCAGGTGCAAAATGTGCGACACACGGAAATATTTTTCGATCCCCAGGGACATCTTTCCCGGGGACTCTCCTTTGATGTGGTGATTGATGGCATTAGTCGTGCCTTGGCGAAGGCTGAGCGGGAGTATGCTATCAGCTCTGGTGTCATCATGTGTTTCCTGCGTCATTTAGATCAGGACGATGCGTTTAGCACTCTACAGCTTGCCCGACCCTATCGACACAAAATTATCGGTGTCGGTCTCGATTCCAGTGAGCGCGATAATCCTCCCGAAAAGTTTGAGCAGGTGTTTGCAGAAGCAAGAAAACAGGGTTATTTGTGCGTAGCCCATGCCGGGGAAGAAGGGCCGCCAGAATATATTGACAGTGCGCTGAAACGGTTACGGGTTAATCGTATTGATCATGGTAATAGCTGCTTGCAGGATATGAATTTGGTCGCACATCTGGTTGCAAAGGAAATGCCGTTGACTATTTGCCCCTTGTCCAATGCCCGATTGTGTGTCGTAGATGACATGACTAAACATCCGCTCAAATTGATGTTGGACAAGGGACTGTGCGTTACCGTCAACTCTGATGATCCGGCTTATTTCGGTGGCTATATGAACGAAAATCTGGTGGCAGTTAGCGAAGCGTTAAATCTTTCCCACAACCACTTATTACAACTTTCAAGTAACGCCATCAATGCGGCGTTTATCGGGGCAGCGCGTAAGCAGCAGTTAAAAACCGAGTTAGCCGACTATTGTTCTGGCTATTGACGGGCTATTGTCATGATACCAAAAGTGAAATAATGAGTAATGAAACCAATAAAATGTTGCAAAACGACAAACTGCCATATACAACAAGGCAAGTGTCTAATCTACCCATATTCCCCTCAGTGCGCAGGACTCCATAACGGCCATTCCCTGTATCTGGTCTGAGCTTTCAGGAATACTTGAAACTTCTATTGACAGTGCATTAGCTTTGGACGAAATTACGCGCCAGGGCTTGCCCTCGGTGGTTATGGAAAAGCTGGTTGAGCAGGGTTTTAGCTGCAGTGAGCTTAACCGGATTGTTCCGCCCCGCACCTTAAACCATAGACGCAATAACGGAGCGGCTTACTCTATTGGCAATGAATGGGTGGCAACGAATTATTTTCTACTACTGAAAGTACTGAGTATTGTTGTTGTGCATAGTTTCAATTATTTGAGACCTTTGCACGAAAACCATTTCACCTCCATGCTACGTTAAAAACGTACTCAATCGGTCATTTATAAGCATAAACTCCCTCATTCCGTGCGTTTTTGCCTTGCCTAAAAGCGAACTCATCTTCCGTGCGTTTTTGCCTTGCCTGAAAGCGAAATCATCTTCCGTGCAAAGGTCTCAAACAGCCACTCGGACTAACCCGACAAAGATATTGTTGTCCAGATACCGCGCTCTACCCGACTTTTGGTTTTGACGGATTCAAAATGCCCGCGCTTTACGCAACCTTGTTTTGTTTTAGATCGTAAGCAAGGAATCCACCGGATTGTCGGGCCCATAATTCGCTGTACAAGCCATCATTTTCCAGTAGCGCATTATGCGTGCCCTGTTCGACGATTCTGCCTTCATCCATAATAATCAATCGATCCATCTGGGCAATGGTGGATAGTCGGTGGGCAATAGCAATAACCGTTTTACCTGCCATCAACTTATACAGGTTATCCTGAATCGCCGCTTCAACCTCAGAGTCGAGGGCGCTGGTTGCTTCATCAAGTATCAGTATTGGCGCATTCTTTAACAGCACTCTGGCAATGGCAATCCGTTGTCGCTGACCACCCGACAGTTTAACACCACGTTCACCGACATATGCCTGGTAGCCGCGTTGTCCCCATGAATCTTCCAGTTCTTTAATAAAGTCATGCGCTTTTGCCTGATTTGCTGCGGCTATTGTTGTTTCCAGAGTGGCATCGGCATTGCCATAGCGGATGTTATCAAATACGGAACGGTGCAGTAATGAGGTGTCTTGCGTTACCATGCCGATTTGCGAGCGTAAACTATCTTGTGTTACCGATTTGATGTCTTGTCCATCAATCAAAATTTCCCCTTTGCCGAGATCGTAGAATCGTAATAACATATTGACTAATGTCGATTTTCCTGCCCCCGATCGACCGACAATCCCTATTTTTTCTCCACCATTGATAGACAGACATAGGTTTTCAATAACACCGCTGTTGCCATCATCCTTGCCATAGTTAAACGAGATGTTTCGGTATTCAATGCGGCCATTGCCGATTTTGAGCGGAGGGGCTTGCGTGGTATCAACGATAGAAATATCATTAGCAATGGTGGCAATACCATCCTGAACGACACCAATGTTTTCAAACATATCGGAAATTTCCCAAAGAATCCATTGCGACATTCCCTGCAGGCGCATGGTCAAGCCCATCGCAAAGGCAATTGCACCTACGCTTATGGCATGGCTATGCCATAGCCAAACCGAACTGGTTGCCACACTAAACAGCAGTAATGCGTTCATAATGGTTAAGCAGATCGACAATTTCGTCGCCAGACGCATTTGCTTGTAAGCGGTGTCAAGGAATAACTGCATTCCTTGCTGCGCATAGCTATCCTCGTGGTTAGTGTGTGCGAACATTTTGACCGTGGTGATGTTGGTATAGCTGTCCACGACCCGACCCGTAACCAGTGATCGGGCCTCTGCTTGCGCCTCCGAAACTTGACGAAGTTTGGGTATGAAAATACACAGTATGATGATGTAGCCGACCAACCAGCCAATCATCGGGAAGGTTAAACGAATATCGCTTGCCGCGAAAATAACGAGTGCACTGGAAAAATAGATAATGACATAGAGCAGGACTTCGGTCGCTTTGATAATGGTATCACGCACGCCAAGAGAAGTTTGCATCATCTTTGTAGCCACTCTTCCAGCGAAATCATTCTGGAAAAATTCGACACTTTGACGTAATAGATAGCGGTGTGCCTGCCAGCGTGTACGCATCGCAAAATTACCGAGCAGACCTTGATGAATCGAGGTTTCGTGAAAGAATTTTAACAGCGGTAATATCAGCACGGTCAGAATGCTTATGCCAATAAGTTTAGTTTGGTGAGTCTGCCAAAAAGATTCACGCTCAGTTTCAACCAGCCAATCAACCAGATTGCCGACGAAAGAGAACAGATAGACTTCCGTTAACGCAATGACGGTTGACAGCACCATTGCTATGGCAATCAAATGCCAAAATGGTTTGGCATAGTACAGCACAAAACCGAATAAAGAGGACGGTGGTTTTGCAGGCAACTCATCAGGAAAAGCATCGTTGTACTTCTCAAACCAAGTAAAAATAGCGTTAATCAATGTCGGTCTCGTTTGTTTGTCGTGTTTGCTTACGGATAATTTAACTGTTTTTGTGCCGTGTTACTTTTTTCTGAATAAAGTGCTTAATACTATTGGCGATAGCATCGCAAAAGGCAAGTGGTTCAGATGCTGTATCAACACATTTTGGGAAAAATGTTTCCAAAACAAGCACCTCACGTTTGAATTTTGTTTCAATAACACAACACCGATTAAGGGTCCTTGAGTTTTGGGGAAAGTACGGCTTACAAGCAGCGATTGATTACAGTGGAATGAGCTGCCGAACCTTGTTCAACTGGAAAAAACAGTATCAAGACTTGGGAGTGGTAGGACTCCAAGCCAAATCCACCGCACCTAAACGTCGGCGCAAACGCCAATGGTCTGTGGAAATCATTCCTCAAAGGGCACAAGCAACAAATTAGATGTTAGTGTGAGACCTTTGCACGGAAGATGATTTCGCTTTCAGGCAAGGCAAAAACGCACGGAATGAGGGAGTTTATGCTTATAAATGACCGATTGAGTACGATTTTAACGCAGCATGCAGGTGAAATGGCTTTCGTGCAAAGGTCTCAGTGTATTGAATTGCCGAATCTATATGACTTTTGTTCAGAAACCCTGTATAAACCCGCCATGAAAATTTTGCTCAGTAACGACGATGGTTATGAGGCACAGGGGTTGCTGACACTGTTTGAGGCGGTTTCGGCAATGGCTGATGTTATTGTGGTTGCGCCAGAAACGGATTGCAGTGGCAGTAGTAGCTCACTGAGTTTGCGTCAATCTATCCGCGTCCGTAGCCATAAAAACGGCTATGTGGTACGGGGTACACCAGCAGACTGTGTGCATCTGGCTATTACCGGAATGCTGGATTATCAGCCGGATATGGTGATTTCGGGTATTAACCACGGTGCGAATCTCGGTGATGATGTTTTATACTCCGGAACCGTGGCAGCGGCAATTGAAGGTCGATTTCTGCGTCTGCCTGCTATGGCCGTTTCTATGGCGGGGGTGCTTCCGCTTCACTTTGATACGGCGGCACGGGTTGTTGTGAATTTACTCGGGAAGATGGAGAGCTTGCCATTATCTGGGGCGGGCTTGTTGAATCTCAATGTGCCTGATGTGCCTTATGAACAAATTGATGGCATGGCAGTAACCCGATTGGGTCAGCGTAATCAGTCCGAACCGATTATTGCTGAAAATCCGCGTAATGGTGATAATCGCTATCAAATCGGACAGCAGGGAGTGGGCTACGATGTCGGGGTGGGCACGGATTTTTACGCTATTAATCAAGGTAAGGTGTCGGTAACACCACTAACCATTGATATGACACATCATAAACGCATGCCCGCAATAGCAGACTGGCTCAACGGCAACCCCCGTGGGCATCAATGACAAAGTGGAGATTATTTTAGGCATTATTTTTCGAGAGTGGTTTAGAGTGGAGATTATTTTAGGCATTATTTTTCGAGAGTGGTTTAGAGTGGAGATTATTTTAGGCATTATTTTTCGAGAGTGGTTTAGAGTGGAGATTATTTTAGGCATTACTTTTCCAGTATGGTTGAGCGAACATTGAAACAACACCAAGGCATCGGTATGACCTCTATGCGCACCCGACTCAGGTTGATTGAGCGGTTGTGCGATCAAGGTATTGCCAATGGGCCTGTTTTGGAGGCGATGCGGGATACCCCGAGACATCTTTTTATTGATGAGGGTTTGGCGCATAAGGCGTATGAGGACATCGCCTTACCGATTGGTCAGTGTCAAACCATTTCCCAGCCATTTATTGTCGCCCTGATGACCGAGCTTATTCTTGAAAGCCATATCGTGGTCAAGAAGGTGCTAGAAATTGGCACCGGTTGTGGTTATCAAACGGCGATCCTGTCGCAGCTTGCCACTTGGGTATTTACGATCGAACGAATTGCTTCCTTGCAAGTCGAGGCAAAACAGCGGCTCCCCAATCTAGGGTACCGCAATATCAGTTATCTCAATGGTGACGGCTTTCTGGGCTGGGAAAGCAATCAACCGTTTGATGGTATTATCGTTACTGCCGCGCCTGAAATCGTGCCGCGACCGTTACTTGAGCAGTTGTCTCAAGGGGGCAGGTTGGTCATTCCGGTGGGTGATGGCGACAGTCAGCGATTACGGGTTATTACCCGAAGTGCAAGGGGATTTGATGAACAACAGCGCGAGGCGGTGCGCTTTGTGCCAATGTTAGACGGTCAGGTTAAATGATAAGGTGAACCAATGAAAATTTTTAGTTCTCTTTATGACAAAGTGATGCAATGGAGTGCCCACCGCCATGCCGTGAAATTGCTCGCAGGTGTCAGTTTTATCGAATCCTCGTTTTTTCCGATTCCGACATCCATCATGCTTGCGCCGATGGTGCTGGCAAGAAGAAATCGGGCATGGTGGCTGGCATCTGTCGCCACAGTCACCTCAGTAATGGGCGGGGTATTTGGTTACTTCATTGGCTATTTTTTGTTTGAACAACTGGGCAGACCGATATTGGTGTTCTATGATTTACAAGCCAAATTCATAGATATGAAAAATTGGTTTGACCAATACGGTGTTTGGTGGGTACTGTTTGCTGGAATAACACCGATTCCTTACAAGTTATTCACGATTACATCGGGTGTGTTGGGAATGGCACTTATGCCGTTTATACTGGCTTCAACAGTGGGGCGTGCCATACAATTTTTTCTGGTTGCCGGTGTATTGTGGTGGGGTGGTGAAAAAATAGAACAGGTGCTACGCCAGTGGATGGAGTGGCTGGGTTGGACGCTACTGCTGCTAGTCGTGGCAGGGTATTTTATACTGGGCTTATTTTAAGAATTAGTTTATTTGCTCTGGCTTATTTAGTCTGGCTTATTTGGTTGGGTGTATTTGATTGGCTTATGAAGAAACCGTATATAAAATTTAGCATAAAATTTGTTATGGGCATTATCGTGGTTGCCCTTATCGGTGGCTGTGCGCCACACAGTATACCGCCAGTTATCAATAAGTCACCAGCACGGCATATTCCTGATGCCTATGTGGTCAAGCGCGGTGATTCCATTTATAACATCTCTTGGGGATTTGGTCTGAATTTTCAGGACATTGCCAAGTGGAATGGCTTGAAGAAACCATATGCAGTTAAATTCGGACAGGTCATTGTGTTACGCAAGGAAGCCACTGGGAAAACCGCTAAAACGCGACCGTTGAATGCACGTGCATCCGCAACGAAGCAAGCCGCCGTTGCCACGACATTACCGGCAAAGCGACTGGCACCCTCGCCGAAAAGGAATACTGCCAATGCGCCGGCAGTGGTGTTTTCAAAATCACCTGCTAAATGGAATTGGCCAGCAGAGGGCAAGTTGGCTGGTAAGTATGCGCCAGTAAAAGGCAGTAATGGCATACAAATCGCTGGCGTAGCGGGAAGCCCCATAAAAGCGACCGCAGCTGGCAATGTGGTGTATGCAGGTGAGGGGTTGAGGGGCTACGGTAAGCTGATTATTGTTAAGCATTCAATTCGATTTTTAAGTGCTTATGCACATAATCAGGATATTCTGGTCAAGGAAGGGCAATCCATAAAATCCGGTCAACAAATTGCGCGTATGGGCAGCAGCGGTACGCAAGTAACTATGTTACATTTTGAAATTCGGGAAGACGGTAAATCAGTTGACCCATTGAAGTATTTAAAGTGACCACATTCTAATTGATGAACCACCCCTAATTGGAGAATAATATGGCACTGCCTGATATTGATTTACCCACAGCTATTCGCCAGCTAGTTGCCGCGAAAAATTTGAGTCGGCAAGCCATGCAATCGGTGATGAGGTTGATTATGTCTGGAGGCGCCACCGATGCACAGATTGGCGCATTCCTGAGTGCACTTAGCATCAAAGGTGAATCGGTGGACGAAATTGTCGGTGCGGCAACGATAATGCGTGAGTTGTCAGTGAAAGTCATCACCAAAGCGGACAAGATAGTGGATAGCGTGGGGACTGGTGGTGATGCTGCCAAACTGTTTAATGTATCAACCGCCAGTGCTTTGGTTGCATCGGCAGCGGGTGCGTGTGTCGGCAAACATGGTAATCGGGCAGCAACTGGTAACTCGGGCAGTGCCGATGTGCTGGAGGCTGCGGGTGTCAATATTGCTATCACTCCGCAACAAGTGGGGCAGTGTATTGACCAATGTGGTATCGGTTTTATGTTCGCACCGAACCATCATGCGGCAATGCGCTATGCTATCGCTGCAAGAAAAGAAATCGGCATACGCACGGTATTTAATCTTCTCGGACCATTAACCAATCCGGCGGATGCTCGGTTTCAGTTGGTCGGGGTGTTCAGTGCGCAGTGGCTTCGACCGATTGCCGAAGTGCTTGCCGAGTTGGGTAGTGAACATACTGTGGTGGTGTGTTCCGATGACGGGCTGGATGAAATTTCCATCGCTGCGGATACGCGGGTTGTGGAATATAATAACGGCACATTCTCTGAATACCGGATTGCTCCTGAGCAATTTGGCATGCTCAGGTCTGATCTCAAAGCTATCGTTGTTGCCGATGCCAGCGACAGTCTCGCTATGATTAAGCAGGCATTGGCAGGTGAAACGGGTGCGGCACGTGATATGCTGGCACTCAATGCCGGAGCGACTCTTTATGCGGGCAACTTGGTAGCTTCAATTGCAGACGGCATACATCTCGCCAATGAAATTCTTGATAATGGCAAAGCATTGGACAAACTGCAACATCTGAAAGAAGTGTCAAACTCCTTCTTGTAAAGCGTAGGGAAGTTGGCTTGAAAAATATACCCACCGATCTGCTGCGTACCTTTGTTACCATCGTCAAAGAAAATGGCTTCAGTAGTGCCGGGAATAAATTGGGGCGTTCTCAGCCGGCAGTGAGTTTACAAATGAACCGTTTGGAGGAACTGGTTGATCGAGCGATTATGATGCGAAATGGACGCTCGTTTCAGCTGACAGAAGATGGCGAAGTGTTGCTCGATTATGCCCAGAGAATTTTGCAGTTAAATGATGAGGTACTACTCAGGCTTTCCAGAACGAATCTAATCGGTAAGGTTCGACTGGGTATTCCGCATGAATTCGCTGTCTCTTATTTGCCGGATTTCCTCACCGATTTTTCTGAAACTTACCCGGGCATTGAGTTGGAGGTCATCAGTGAACTGTCCAGCAATTTGTTGGCAAGACAAACGAGAGGTGAGCTGGATTTAGTGATTGCTATTCACAAAGAACTTGATATTGAGCCAACAACAGAAGGTTGGCATGAAAAGCTGGTTTGGGTAACCGATAAGAAGCATCGCAAAACGGAATACGAGAAAATCCCGCTGGTCGTTGCGCCTCATGGATGTGTTTACCGACATCGTATGCTCAACACCCTCGACCGTGAATCCATCCCCTGGCGAATCATCTATACCGGCACCAGCTACGGAGGCATTTGCGCTGCGGTTATTGCTGGGCTGGGGGTTACCGTGCTTGCAGAAACAACAGTGCCAGCTGAATTACAAACCCACGTTTATACTACCCGACTTCCTCGCTTACCCGGGGCTAATGTAGAGCTGCATTACAGCCACGCCGATGCTGAACCCGCTGTTTTGCGCCTTGCCCAGTATATCATCAAGGTCAGCCGCTAGATTTTGATGCGTAATAGTGAGAGGTTATCCTCAATAATGTCGCAAAAAAACGTAGTCGGTAATACGATTGTTGATTTGATTTTTTTGCATTAAATTCCGAGTCATTTAGCATGGGATACGCTATCAAGGTGGATTGAAAATACTCAAAAGGACTTAAAAATAGTCTAATTGAGACCTTTGCACAGAAGATGATTTCGCTTTCAGGCCAGGCAAAAACGCACGGAATGAGGGAGTTTATGCTTATAAATGACCGATTGAGACCAATTTTACCAACAGTAGGCGCTTTTAGGCGACGTAGCATGCAGGTGAAATGGCTTTCGTGCAAAGGTCTCTAATTATTTCAAATGCTTACTCATAAATCAGGCGGTCATTGATATATGCAGAGATCATACATCCATAATTCGACAAGAGCGATTAAAAGATGATGCAAAATACCATCATCCACAAGGTAAATGTTAGAATTCAGAAATGAGCGACACTCCTAAAATAAAAAACAAAGATATTGAAGACAACATATTCAAACTAAAAGCGAAGCTACGCGAGCTTTTTCAACTCGACCGTGGCGATCTGGATTTCGGTTTGTATCGGGTTATGGCACTAAAAAGTGTCGAGGTTGATGCGTTTCTTGAGCATCATCTGCTACCGCAGGTTACCGAAGTATTAGGGAGCATTGCTGACTCTGATACATCATTACTGGAAAAGATTCTTGACGCAGATACCAAATCTGCTAGAGGACTTGGTGTTGACCCCGAGACAACCCCAAAGGTTCAGGAATTAAACGCACAGATAAAAGCCGCTAAACGCGACCAGCAAACGGAAGCGGATACCTACAACCACCTTTACAATTTCTTCTCACGCTACTATGACGAAGGCGACTTCATGTCGCTACGCCGCTACAAAAGCGCGGGCAAGGAAGCCTATGCAATCCCCTACAACGGTGAAGAAGTCAAATTGCATTGGGCAAATTCTGACCAGTATTACATCAAAACAACAGAGAACTATTCTTCTTACGTTTTCACCGTTGGCAAAAACAATCAGCAACGCCATGTCCGCTTTCAGATTGCCGAAGCCGATAACGAAAAGGACAATATCCAAGCAGTAAACGGAAAAAAACGTCTCTTTGTTCTGGCAAAAGACTTTCTTGTCGATGAAGGAAACACGCTGATTATCCGCTTTGACCACCGCCCTTTGAGCGCGGGAGAAAAAACAAAATACCCTCAAAACGGCAGCAAACAACAAGCGACAATCAACAAAGATACCGAGCAGAGAATACTTAAACGCCTCAAAGGTGGCTGGCAAGCTCTCATTTTTGCTCCCTGCCCAACTGAAGCCGATGAGACTCGCACCTTGCTAGGCAAACATATCACCGCTTATACATCAAAGAATAGTTTTGATTATTTCATTCACAAAGACTTGGGCGGGTTTTTACGCCGAGAATTAGATTTCTATCTGAAAAGCGAAGTCATATCAATTGATAATCTGGAATTAAACGATGATCCCACCGTTTTTATCCGAAACTTGGCACAAATCAAGACAATTAAACGGGTCGGTGGCAAAATCATAGATTTTCTCGCCCAACTGGAAGATTTTCAAAAACAACTCTGGTTGAAAAAGAAATTTGTGCTGGAAACCCAGTATTGCGTTACCTTGGATAAGGTGCCGGAATCCTTATATGCCACGATTATCAAAAACAAAACACAGCGGGATGAATGGATAAAACTATTTGCCATTGATGAAATAACAGGCGATATTGTCGCTGTGGCTTATAGCAAACCACTGACCCCTGAATTTCTGAAACAAAATCCGTATTTGGTGTTGGACACAAGACATTTTGACCGGAAGTTTGTGGAGACATTGCTATCCAGCTTATCAGACATTGCACCCCTTGAAGAACAGATGAATGGCTTGCTTGTGCATGGAGAAAATTTTCAAGCGTTGAATTTGTTGCAGGCAAGGTATCGGGAGCAGGTGAAATGTATCTATATTGATCCGCCGTATAATACTGGCGAGGATGAGTTTATTTATAAAGATAATCTCAAACATTCTTCATGGCTTACAATGATCAATGAAAGAGTTGGTCTATCGAAATATTTATTGCAAACTGATGGAACGTTTTTTTCAAGCATTGACCACAATGAACTTTTTACATTGAAGCCCTGTATGGATTCCCTTTTTTCGGGAAACTTGGAAGGTTTGATTAGTTGGAGAAGACGCCATAATCAACCTAATGACCGTACTAAAATGATTGGGTTGGTTTCTGAATACATCCTGGCTTACGCAAAAGACTCCATTGCGTTGAAAAAAATCGGTGTTGGTAAAATTGATTTGACGGGGAAATTTTCAAATCCTGACGCTGATTCACGCGGCGACTGGTCATCAAAACCATGGAAAGTTGGAGTGGGACAAAGCGGGACTCGCTATACAATCGTAACTCCAACTGGTGAGCATCTTGATGAGGAATGGATGGGAGATGAATCAACATATCAAAACCTTTTCCGAGACAATCGTATAATATTTCCTAAGAATGGATGTGGACTTCCCAGAAAAAAATATTTTAAGTTTGAGAGAGAAGAAGAAGGACAATGCGCTACTAATTGGTGGGAGCATGCATATTTTGGACACAATGCTGGCGCAACATCTGCTTTGTTTGATTTGTTAGGGAATCAAAATACATTCAACAACCCTAAACCTACGGAATTAATTCGGGGAATCTTACAAATCTCGGGATACGCCGTAGATGTTGTTCTTGACTATTTTGCCGGTTCTGGCACTACGGGTCATGCGGTAATCAATCTCAATCGTGAGGACGGCGGAGACCGTAAATATATTCTCGTGGAAGTCGGGCATCATTTTGAAACCGTACTCCTGCCACGCATTAAAAAAGTCATTTATTCCAAAGACTGGAAAGACGGCAAACCAATAGACCGAAACGGGATCAGTCAGTTATTCAAATATATCCGTCTTGAATCCTATGAAGACACATTGGACAGTTTAACCGTTCAGTCCCGACACGATCTTGTTGCGGCAACGGAAAGCAAGAAAATGCTCGAAGATTACCAACTGCGCTATGCGCTTGGCGAAGAAACAGCACAAAGTGCTTCATTGCTGGGAAAAGATTTTATTGACCCGTTTAATTACACCTTGTCAGTGGTGCGTGACGGCATTCGCCGTGATGTGAATGTTGATCTGGTGGAAACATTTAACTATTTGCTCGGCTTGCGACTGGCTAGTCGCCGACAGATAGCGGGTGTTTTGACAGTGACAGGGATTACCGAAAAAGGCGAAAATTGTCTGATTCTCTGGCGCAATTTGGAAAAAATGAACGCATCCAAACTGGATAAATGGTTTAGCAAACATCGCACCACTTTTGGTGATGATGTAAACCTAATTTATGTCAATGGCGACCATACTCTGAACGCGCTTAGGCAAGCAAATAATCAGTGGGAGGCTATTACAACGGAACCGGTGTTCTGTGAATTGATGTTTGCTGGAACGGAATGATGGTTGGTGAGGACGATAAAAAACAGCGCAACCTTACCTTTTCACAGCGCGAAGGCAAAGCACCCTTGCCAGAGGCTTTGCAGACAGGGAAACTAACAACAAAATTCAGGAATCGGGTTTGGTATGTTATTGCAAATAATATCGAAGAGCATGAATGTTCAAGAGAATACGAGGGGCTGGAAAAGTGTGAGTATATAGAGATAGGAGTAGAGCCTAGTTATTGGGGTTTTAATGAATTAAAAGCAGGAATTTTTTGGCAAAAATTTTATCCTCTATACTGCTTTAATATTTTAGAAACCCCCCATGATGAAATTGAAAACAAAGGCCCAAAAGAGCTAAAGACATGGTTAAAAGATCTGACTTCTCAAGGAGAATCACATGAATTAATTACTTTATTGGAATATATGTTGCGTCTTTCTACCATTCCAAAAAAACTAGCTAATGATATAGTAGCATGTTTTGCATTAGCTCCTTACTTGATAGACCGATCAAGTAGACCGATCTACATTATCCCCGCCACAAGCGAGGAAATGAAAGAAAATATTAAAAGAGCATTAGCTAACATTAACCCATCAGAATTAACCGGAGTAAAGCAGCACCTGGGAAATGCTACGCAAGAACTAAACAATAATAATTTCGCCGCGTCTATTCGAGAAAGCATATATGCCGTTGAATCGGTTACTCGACAAATTGACCCTAAAAAATCAGAAAATTTTAAGGACGCATTGAATTCGCTTGAAAAAAGTGGAATGCTCAAACACAAAGCATTGAAAGAAGCGTTTAATAAACTCTATGGCTATACCAGTAATGAGCAAGGCATTCGCCATGCTCTAATTGATACTGATACGGCGAATGTTGGACTTGCCGAAGCCATCTTTATGTACGGCGCATGTGTGTCATTCATTGATTATCTTGCCAGCAAGAAAACACAGATGAAAACACCATGACCCCGCTTGAAAAACGCATGGTTCTGCATCGGTTTATGTGTGCCCAGTTCGGTTACAAGGACCTACGCGATATGTTGGATCAAATCGATAAGATAACGCAACAGTTAGCGGGCAATGAAAGTAGCCCATTTGCTCAGGCAATCTTGTTGCGTCTCCATTCTGATAATCCCGTAACACCCGAAGAGGTTGCTCGTTACGATAACAACATTGCTACTTATAGCCAGATGTTGAGCATGATGGCAGATAGGGGCAGATCGTGGAAATCCTTTCAATATCTTGCTTTACTCTTTACCGAACGCTATCTTGACTTGTATTTTGAAGATTCGGAGCAATTGGTTGAAACCTTAAACGGTTGGAAAAAAAATCATTGGATGCAACAGGCAAATGGTGCAACCGATGTCTCCGACTATACGATTGATGACTTACGAACGCTTGCTTTTCAGAGTGCAACAGGGTCGGGAAAAACCCTTCTTTTACACGCGAATATTCTGCAATATAAGCACTACCTGAAGGAATACAAACAATTACATAAACTTAACAAAATAATATTGGTAACACCCGATGAAGGACTCTCCCGCCAGCATCTGCGCGAACTGCAATCAAGCGGTATTGCGGCACAACTTTTTTCTGACAATGCCGCAACAGAGATTTTTTCTCATGGTGGTCTGGTTGATATTATCGACCTGCATAAATTGGATGAAAAGAAAGGCATCAAACGGGTTGCTCTGGAGTCGTTTGAAGAAAACAATCTGGTTATGGTCGATGAAGGACATTTAGGAACGGGTGGAACGGTGTGGCGAAACCGTCGTAAGCAACTTGCTAGAAATGGTTTCACCTTTGAATATTCGGCAACCTTTAATCAGGCGGTTTCTGGCAATGGGGAAGAGATAAAAAAACTACGCGATGAATATGGGAAATCCATTTTGTTTGATTATTCATACAAGTTTTTCTATGAAGATGGTTATGGGAAGGACTATCAAATATCCAACTTGCAGGATACCAAAGATAGCGAAGTGAACAACTTTTATTTGCTCGCTTGCCTGTTGATATTTTATCAGCAGTGCCTGATTTACAAAAACAAAAACGGACAATGGCAGAATTTTAATATCGCCCATCCACTGTGGGTCTTTCTTGGAAAGACGGTTACGGGCGGTAAGTCTGCTGGAAAGAAAGCAACAGAAACCGATGTTATTCGGATTATCAGCTTTCTGGCTTGGGTACAAAGCCAAAAGGAACAAGCGATAAAGGACATTGATAAGCTCACAAGCGGTCATACTGGCCTTGTTGATGAAAATGGCATGGACATATTCAGCAAATCTTTTCCCTATATTCCGGAAAGTCCAGCGAGTGATATTTACGATGATTTATGCTCGACTGTTTTTCACGGCAAAGGACAGCTACATATATCTCATCTGACCGGCATGGATGAGCTTCAACTTAACACCGGAAACGAACACCCATTCGGAGTCATCAATGTTGGAGACGCATCGGGGCTGTACACAAAACTTGAAGCCGTTGAAGAACCGTTATTTTCGCTTTCAAAGAACCTGTTTACCCGCCCCCTTTTCGGCGATGTGGATAACAGCAACTCCCCGCTGAATATCGTTATCGGTGCGCGCAAATTTGTTGCTGGATGGAATTCATGGCGCGTTAGCACAATGGGGCTTATGCATGTCGGAACGGGGGAAGGACCACAAATTATTCAGATGTTTGGTCGTGGTGTCCGTCTCAAGGGATATGGCATGTCGCTCAAACGGCATACCGCACTTGAGGGTGAACGTCCACTGGATAGCAATCAACTCAAATTTCTTGAAACGCTTAATATCTTTGGTCTTAAAGCCAACTATATGGACAAATTCAAACAGTATTTACAAAAAGAGGGCGTTAATGTTGATCGAGTTACCCTTGTATTGCCAGTAAAAAAACAGCTCACAAATATAAAACACCTTAAAATTCTTAAAAAACAGGACATCGGCGAGTTTCAATACTCAAAGGCACGCCTTGATTTGCCAGCCCAACCCGACAAACGAATCAGGGTAACGCTTGATCGTTACAAGCACTTGCAAGTTATTGCATCAGAAGAATACCAAACAGGAAGCACAACACGCGCTAAAACAGAAGGAAAAATTAAGAAAAGGCATCTGGATTTGATCAACAAAAGAGAAGTCTATCATCAAGTACTAGAACGAAAACACCGGTATTCATGGCATAACATCGCCGTTTCCCAAGAGACAGTGGATACGTTACTTGAAAATCAAGATTGGTACGCACTTTATATTCCATCTGAAAAACTTCAACCATCACGCTACGGCAGAGTGCGAGAATGGGAAGCCCTTGCGGTTGATTTGATTTGTGAATATGCAAACCAATATTGGCGCAGAGAGAGAAATATCTGGGAACATAAATACATTGAAGCCGTGCCACTGGATGATAACGCGAATTATTTTGATGAATATCAAATTTCTGTTGATGCCGGGGAAGAAAACCTGATAAAAAACATTAAGCAGTTGGTTGAAGATGTGGGAAATGGTCAATACGAAGAGCAATTAGGTTTAGGTGATGTGAATATATTGACTTCATGTTTTCACGCTTATGTGCCGTTGTTTCATGCTTCAACCGGTTCGGAAAAATCCGTTCAAATTTCTCCGCTTGTCTTAAATGATGGTGAAGCCCAGTTTATTAAAGACCTGAAAAAGATTGTGGAAAGTGCGAATATTTCTTTTCTAAAAGAAAAGCATATCTACCTGATGCGTAACATGAGTCGTGGAAAAGGGGTTTCTTTTTTTGATGATTATTCTTTTTATCCTGACTTCATTCTTTGGGTCAAAGGCTCCGACAGACAAGACATTCTGTTTATCGACCCTAAAGGGCTTGTGAATTTTAACAGTCGTGTTATCTCCAAAGTGAACCTGCATGAGCGGATAAAAGACACCGAGAAAAAGATTCAGCAGAAACATAAAAATCTTTTTCTGCATTCCTATATCTGGTCTGTCACACATCCTAAAGACATTGGAAGCGATAGCGCAATGACACAGAATGATTGCCGAGAAAAGGGTATATTTCTGGCTCAAGGGGGTTCTTTTGAGATGATTTGTCTCTTGCAACACGCGCTTGGTTGCCCTAAATGATGGTTGATAAATTTTGGTGAGAATAATCCACAGGGAGGGACAACTGATCGGAAAAAATCATCGTTTGTGAGTGTGGTTATCAGGCATAGAGGGGCTGTACAATAGGATTAATGATTTTAATCCAAATGTTGGTTGGAATGCTTAATCCAGGATTGAAAGTATAGTGTCATTATTACAAAACTCCCAAGACGATTGCAGCATTGATCAAGTGGTGTCTTGGCTGGAGTCTGCTTGCCCGCGGGAGATGGAGGAGAATGTGGCATCGGGCAGGCAAATGGTGGCTGTTTTGCAGGGGTTGAAGATGGATCGGGTTGGCTTGATTGCGGGTTTGCTACAGAGTTTGCTCAATGGCTTAACGCCGCTTTCCGAATCAGAATCGGCGCATGTTGATAGGCATTTTGGTGCTGGAGTCATCACTTTGTATCACAGTATCAATCGGATACGGCAGTTGTCTGACCGATTAAGTGTTGCTGTTTCGAAGCGTAGCCGTGCGGAAACGGATGAAGAAAACCTTCGCAAAATGTTGATTACTATGGTCGATGATGTGCGGGTGGTGCAAATTTGTCTGGCTAACCAATTGGTTTTACTTAGAGCGTCAAAAACAAAAACGGTTGCCTTCCAAAAAATTCAGGCACGCTTGACCGAGGATATTTACGCGCCACTGGCCAATCGACTGGGCATCGGACAGCTCAAATGGGAATTGGAAGATTTTGCGTTTCGTTATTTACGTCCGCATGCCTATCATGCGCTTGCCAGCGAGCTGGAAGAAAAAAGGCAGGTGCGCGAACACTATATTGTGCGATTGCTGGCGGAGATACAAACGCATTTTCGCGATGCTGGCATTGATGCTGAACTGCAAGGGCGACCCAAGCATATTTATAGCATCTGGAAAAAAATGCAGCGCAAGGATTTGCAATTCAAGCAGTTATGGGATATTCGGGGAGTACGCATCCTTGTGCATAATGTAGAAGATTGTTATTCGGCATTGAGCGTAATTCATTCAATGTGGCAGCACATTCCGGATCAATTTAGCGATTATATTTCAGTGCCCAAGATCAATGGCTATCAATCCATTCATAGTGTGGTAATCGGTCCGCAAAATAAGAGTGTTGAAGTTCAAATACGCACTTATGCGATGCACGAAGAAAGCGAGCTGGGTGTTGCCGCACATTGGCGTTATAAAGAAAAACTCGGGCAGGACAATGATATCGATAGCAAAGTCGTGCGCTTACGCAGATTGCTGGACTGGAAAAATGAGGTTATGGAAGCGACTGCCACAGCAGATGAAGCGGTAGGCGAAAATGACGATGCAAATGCCCGCCACGAGCATCAGTATCAGCAACAGCGCCACACAGATCAGAGCCGACCCGACCAAAGAATCTATGTGTTCACACCTAAAGGAAGCATTGTCGATTTACCCGCAGGTTCGACACCGATAGATTTTGCTTATGCGATTCATTCCGAGGTCGGTCATCGAACTCGTGGTGCGCAAGTCAACGGCAAGATGGTACCGCTAAACTACACCTTGCAGACCACCGAGCAGGTGCATATCCAGACCGTTAAATCGGGTGCTCCGAGTAGGGATTGGCTGCGTAATGATCTTGGTGGTGTGCGCACAAACAGAGCGCGTAGCCGGATTTTGCAATGGTTCAAACATGCCGACTACGATCAAAATGTGTCCGAAGGAAGAGCTATGCTGGAGAGAGAATTACATCGTCTGGGGCTGGAGGATCTGAGTTATGAAAAAATAAATCAGCATACCCATTTTCAAAAAGTAGAGGATTTATTAGCCGCAATCGGTGCCAAAGATTTCAAGTTATCTAAAGCCTTGTATCCGTTCAAACCGGCGTTGGATGAGGACTTGGAATCCATAGTCAGTAAATCGAAACCGTCCACAACAGCACCCAATAAGGATAGTTTTAGAGTGCATGGCGTGGGTAATTTGCTGACGCGGATGGCGAAATGTTGTCGACCACTTCCGGGTGATCAAATTATTGGTTTTATTGCTTCTGGTCGGGGTGTTTCTATTCATAGACGGCAGTGCAGTAACATTCTTAACCTCGATGAAAGCCTGAGCAATCGGCTGATTGATGTGGATTGGGGAGAACAATCCCGATCCGTATATAATCTGGAATTACAGGTTACTGCCTACCACCGCAGCGGCTTGTTGCATGAAATCACCGAGAAACTAAAAGCGGCGAATGCAGACGTCATCAGCGTTAATATGGAGACCAATCAGGAGCATGTTACCCGATTACAGTTTCGCCTTGAAATAACTGGCACCATGCGCCCCGAACAATTGATTAGCCGATTATCTTCAATCCAAAATGTATTTGAGGTGAGGAGAGACTAAAGGGTACATCTAAAGATAGCGAGTCTCTAAAGACGGTTGCATTATGGTTGCTGAAGCAATGGTTTTAAGTAGGTGCCGGTATGAGATGTTTGTACTTCTGCAACTTGTTCAGGTGTGCCGCAGGCAACAATTTCTCCGCCGCCATCCCCGCCTTCCGGTCCCAGGTCTAAAATCCAGTCTGCCGTCTTTATTACGTCCAGATTATGCTCAATGACGAGGATGGTGTTGCCATGCTCTTTTAAGCGGTGGAGGACGCTTAGTAATTGGCGTATGTCGTGAAAATGCAGGCCAGTGGTCGGTTCATCAAGCACATAGAGGGTTCTGCCGGTGTCGCGTTTCGACAGTTCCCGAGAGAGTTTCACCCTTTGTGCTTCACCACCAGAAAGCGTGATTGCGCTTTGTCCAAGGGTAATATAGCCCAATCCGACATCAAGCAAGGTATCCAGTTTTCGTTTAATTGACGGAATGGCTGAAAAGAAGGGTGCAGCATTTTCAACAGTCATTTGTAGAATCTCGCTGATATTCTTGCCTTTATAGCGCACATCAAGAGTCTCGCGATTATATCGTTCACCTTGACACATATCACAGGAGACATAAATATCAGGCAGAAAATGCATCTCGACACGAATCAGTCCATCGCCCTGACAGGCTTCACAGCGACCACCTTTGACGTTAAATGAAAACCGTCCGGGTTTATAACCCCGCACTCTGGATTCCTGTGTATTGGAAAATAAATCACGAATATGGGTGAATAACCCGGTGTAAGTCGCCGGATTAGAACGCGGTGTTCTGCCGATGGGACTCTGATTAATTGAAATAATCTTGTCGAAATGAGTGAGCCCGGATATGGCAGAATAAGGCAGGGGCTGTGCCCGCATCAGATTTAATTGCTGGGCGACGGCAGGGTACAGCGTGCCGTTGATCAGAGTGGATTTTCCGGAGCCAGATACACCGGTTATGCAGGTAAACAAGCCGACCGGGATTCGTGCAGACACATTCTTCAAATTATTCCCCGTGGCACCCACAATTTCAAGCATTCGCTCTGGATCAGGGACGGTACGCGACCGTGGTACTTCAATTCGCTCCTTGCCGATTAGGAACTGCCCGGTAATGGAATTTTTTGCGTTAATCACCGTATTGGGTTTGCCCTGAGCGACAATAGTGCCACCATGTTTACCCGACCCCGGTCCTATATCAACCACATAATCTGCGCTACGAATGGCTTCCTCGTCGTGTTCAACAACAATAACCGTATTGCCTAAATCTCTGAGATGAAACAAGGTTTTCAATAATCGGGCATTGTCTCGTTGGTGCAACCCGATTGACGGTTCATCCAGAACATACATGACACCGACCAGACCAGAGCCGATTTGTGATGCTAGTCGGATGCGTTGTGCTTCACCACCCGACAAAGTTTCTGCGGCTCGGGATAACGATAAATAATTGAGACCGACATTGATTAAAAACTCCAGTCGGGATTTGATTTCCTGGGCAATTTTTCGGGAAATTTCGGCTCGTCTGCCCTGTAAATCAAGGTTCGTGAAAAATTTAAGAGTTTTTTCCACCGGCAATTTTGTCAGTCCCTGAATAGTCTGCCCTTCGATAAACACATGACGCGCCGCAGTTCTCAAACGGCTACCATCACAGCTAGCACACATTTTGGTACTCATGTACTTCGCCAACTCTTCCCGCACAGAAGATGATTCGGTTTCGTGATACCGACGATGATAATTATTTATCACTCCTTCAAAGGTATGGCATTTCTCAAATTTTTTGCCAGGTCTTATGTAAACAAAATTAATCAGCGCATTGCCGCTACCATAAAATATGATTTCCTGATGTTTTTTTGATAGCGTGTGAAAGGGTGCGTCGACATCAAATCCATAGTGCTTGGCCAGACAGGTAAGTTGCGTATGGTAGTAGCCATTGCGCCGATCCCAGCCCGGAATGGCCCCGGCGGTCAAGGCTAATTCCGGATTATGCACAACCCGTTCGGGATCGAAGAATTGGCGCACGCCTAAACCGTCGCAGTCCTCACAGGCCCCCGCCGGATTGTTAAACGAGAACAATCGGGGCTCCAGCTCATCAAGACTGTATCCACAGTGGGGACAGGCAAACTTGCTTGAAAACAGGAGGGTGTGCTGAATATTTTTCTGTTCGTCCAGTAGTGCAACTTTTGCGGTTCCGTCGGTAAGGTTCAACGCGGTTTCAAGAGATTCTGCAAGCCGTTGTCGATTCCCTTCCTTGATCAGCAGACGATCAATAATTACCTCAATATCATGTTTATAACGCTTGTCCAGTTTGGGTGGGTCATCCAGCTCGACGGTTTCACCATCAATGATGGCGCGTATGTAACCTTGAGAATGAAGCTCACCGATTAACTTATGGAATTCTCCTTTACGATTATTTACAATGGGTGCCAGTAGCATCAATCGGCTACCTTGAGGTTGCACCATGATGGAATCAACCATCTGGCTGATGGTTTGTGCTTCCAGAGTAACATCGTGATCCGGGCATTTAGGGTCACCAATTCTGGCGAACAATAAACGCAGATAGTCGTATATTTCGGTTACCGTGCCGACTGTGGAGCGTGGATTGTGAGAAGAGGATTTTTGTTCTATGCTGATTGCCGGAGACAATCCTTCAATCATATCGACATCGGGTTTTTCCATCATCGACAGAAATTGTCGGGCATAAGTGGACAGAGACTCCACATAACGCCGTTGTCCTTCGGCGTAGATAGTGTCGAACGCAAGAGAAGACTTCCCCGACCCCGACAATCCGGTAATGACAATCAGCTCATCTCTTGGCAGGTCGAGATCGACTGATTTTAGGTTATGGGTTCTGGCTCCGCGAATTTGAATTTTTTCTATGGTCACAACAAATCCGATTTTTCAAAACAAACCTGATACTATACGCGCCCTTTGCTATTGCAGACAACCACTAATTGCAAATTACGAAATGGCATCCGCATGAAAATGAAAACAATAATCAATCCGATGTTGCCGAGCGAGCGCAGAGCGGTGTTCTCTTTGGCGAGTATTTTCTCGTTGCGTATGTTCGGGTTATTTATGTTGTTGCCGGTACTGGCTGTTTATGCAGAGCATTTGAGCGGAACGACACCGCTATTGCTTGGGCTGGCACTGGGCATATACGGTTTAACGCAAGCTATTTTTCAAATACCGTTTGGTATGCTATCAGATCGCATAGAGCGCAAAAAAGTAATCGCCTGCGGCTTAATCATATTTGCAGCGGGCAGTATCATAGCCGCGTTATCGGACTCCATTCAGTGGCTGATAGTGGGCAGGGCAGTGCAGGGTGCAGGCGCAATATCGGCAGCGGTTCTGGCATTAAATGCGGATTTAACCCGCAACGAACAGCGTACCAAGTCTATGGCAATCATCGGCATCAGCATCGGCTTCACTTTTCTGATGTCTTTGATCTTTGCGCCGATTCTGCACGCTATTATCGGTATTGATGGGTTGTTTTGGTTAATTGCGCTGTTGGCACTGATGGCGATTCTGGTGTTGTACAAAGTAGTTCCGAGTGCGTCTCCGAGTGCCGAGAGTCAGAAATATGTGCCGCTTCGGGGGCAGATTAGCGATGCCCTGAAAAACCCGCAATTGATGCAACTCAATCTGGGTATTTTGGTGTTGCATCTCGTGTTAACCGCCTTGTTTTTAGTATTACCCAATATATTGATAACGCAAAGCGGGTTACCGCTATCTGGACACTGGAAACTATATGCGCCAATCTTGCTGGCATCGGTATTGGGGATGGCACCATTTGTGGTTGCCGGTGCAAAACCGAAATTCGTCAAAATCGCCTATCAACTGGCGATTTCTCTGCTTCTGTTTGCTCTGCTGATGCTAGCATTTGCACTCAATCATTCGCTGCTCTGGTTGCTGCTGTCAATGGCAGTTTTCTTTAGTGCATTTAATGCGCTAGAGTCGCTGTTACCTTCTCTGGTGTCGCAGTTAGCTACGGCGAATAACAAGGGCACGGCGATTGGAATTTACAATACCTTTCAATTTTCCGGCATCTTTTTCGGTGGAGTGGCAGGAGGTTGGATATTGGGGAGACAAGGAGTAGTGGGGGTTTTTGTGTTTTGTAGTGTTATTGTTATTGGATGGCTACTGCTGTCCTGCTTTACCCCCTATTTTGAGCTGACGAAACCCGAAAGCCGCCGAAATTGAAAACCCAATATTTGACAATAAACGGGCGCAATAAATGACTCGCAAAAAGGCGGGCTGATTGGTAGAATGAGGCAACTCAATGGAATTGAGCATGTGGGCATTGTTTGCGGCGGAACGATGATTACTTTGGAAGCGGACGAAAATGTCCGTAGTCACGCCGATGTTGAACGATATTTAAGACCGAAGGAGGTCCATAATGGCAAGAGGCATTAACAAGGTTATACTGGTTGGAAATTTGGGGCGAGACCCGGAAATACGCTACACATCCAGTGGTGCGGCAGTAGCCAATATCACGCTGGCGACCAGTGATACATGGAAAGACAAACAAACCGGCGACTCGCAGGAGCGTACCGAATGGCATCGAGTGGTGTTTTTTAATCGTCTGGCAGAAGTGGTGGGCGAATATCTTAAAAAAGGCGCGCAGGTTTACGTTGAAGGGCGAATACAAACCAGAAAGTGGCAGGATAAAAGTGGACAGGATCGTTATACCACCGAAGTGGTTGCCAGTGAAATGCAAATGCTGGGAAGCAAGGGCGGTGGTTTTCAGCCTAATGAGGGTGGCTCAATGGACGATATGAATTTTGACCAGTCGGCATCTTCGGGTACGGCATCCGCAAAACCAGCAAGCAAAGCCGTTGCTACCGAAGATTTTGATGACGATATTCCCTTTTAAGGGTGTTTTTGCTGATTGGCGTGTAGATAATGGGCAAAATGTGACAAAGCGCACAGACCTATTGTTGTTAATAGTGGACAATTCCTCTTGCCCAAGGAAATGTATAGCCAATGGATTGGACAAAAAGAGGTAAGCTCATAAGGATTAGGGATAGAATGTTGAGCGCTATCAGGATGCGATAGTAATTGATTTCATTATTAACGCGAGCTGATATTACCAAGGAGCTTCTTTGCATAACACCGGGGTAGAGCCCAGACTGTAAACCGGTCTGGGCTTTTTTGTGGCAAAACGGATAATCGTAAGCAAGCCGAAAGCGGATGGGTAGCGCGGCGCAAAGATAGATGGCAACACAACATGATAAAGGCGGTATAATTTCCGCCTGCGGTGATTGGCGAGCGATGACAGTCATCTCGTTTGCTAACAACCCGGATAGCCTGTCCGCCGATGAAAAATTTAAAGAAACTTAAACAACAATATGCTGATGCGGGAATCCGTCAGGACAGCGTCTGTCGTGACCCACTTGATCAATTCAGGTTGTGGTTTGATCAGGCGCTTGATTCGGGTATTGCCGAAGCTGATGGGTTTTGTTTGTCCACGGTATCGACAGAAGGAAAACCTTCCCAACGCACCGTGCTAATGAAGTCTTATGACCGTGATGGTCTGGTATTTTACAGCAACCACCATAGCCGCAAAGCCCAGCAACTTATGCAGAATAATCAGGTTTCGGCATTGTTCCCATGGTATGAACTGCATCGTCAGATAATTATTGAAGGCACAGTGAGTCGGGTCAGCGATCAATTATCACGCGACTATTTTCATTCCAGACCCCGGGAAAGTCAGATTAGCGCACACGCCTCTCGTCAAAGCGAGACAATTGCCTCACGACAAATGCTCGAACAGCAACAACAGGAAATAGAACAAGGGTTCGCCAACCAACAAATACCATTGCCAAAATTTTGGGGTGGTTACCGTATCAAGCCCACCCGTTTTGAATTTTGGCAAGGACGCGCCCACCGATTGCATGATCGAATTCTTTACATAAAGACAAATAGCGCAGAGAACGATAACCAATGGGAAATTATACGCTTATCGCCATAGTGCGTGTGCCTGGCGGGTATTGTCGGATAAAGGTGGGCGAGACAAAACAACGCGCTTCGCGCTTTCACAGTCCCTTGATTGTGTCGGGTTATTGAACAACACTTAACCGTCAGGAGTCTATTCTGAATCAATATCAACCCCTTGCAGACCGACTTAGACCCGCCCGATTACAGGAGGTGGTTGGTCAGCAACATATTCTTGCTGAACAGAAACCCTTGTATAGTGCGATTGCGAGCGGTCAATTGCATTCTATGGTGTTCTGGGGCCCACCCGGCACGGGCAAGACGACATTAGCCAAATTGCTTGCCGCACATTGTGAGGCAGAATTTGTTTCGTTGTCTGCGGTGTTGTGTGGAGTCAAGGATATTCGTACAGCAGTCACAGCGGCAAAGTTACGCTTACAGCTTGATCAGGGTAAGACCGTTTTATTTGTTGATGAGGTGCATCGGTTTAACAAATCACAGCAAGATGCGTTTCTGCCACATATTGAAAATGGCACGATCATTTTTGTTGGTGCAACCACAGAAAACCCGTCATTTGAATTGAACAATGCACTGTTGTCGCGCTTGCGAGTTTATGTGCTGCAAGCGTTATCGGTTGAGGACATCGTTAAATTGATTGAGCGCGCCTTGCAAGACAGAGAAAAAGGGCTGGGGCAATTAAGGTTGACTATGCAGCCTGAGGCTATTCGGCAACTTGCTGAAATGGCAGATGGCGATGCACGTCGCGCATTAACACTGCTGGAAATTGCGGCAGATTTGGCAGAGCAAGGCTGTATTAGCCGTGAATTGATTAGCGAAGTGATGGCTGGAGGGGCGTTGCGGCGCTTTGATAAAGGCGGTGAAGCTTTTTACGATCAAATTTCTGCGCTACATAAGTCAGTGCGTGGCTCTGCTCCGGATGCCGCACTGTATTGGTTTTGTCGGATGATTGATGGCGGTTGTGATGCGCTGTATATTGCGCGCAGAATTGTTAGAATGGCTTCCGAAGACATCGGTAATGCCGACCCCAGGGCATTGCAAATTGCCTTAGACGCATGGCAGACTCATGAGCGATTGGGCAGTCCTGAAGGGGAGTTGGCATTGGCACAAGCAATCATTTATCTGAGCGTGGCGGCAAAAAGTAATGCGGTTTATTCGGCGTTTAATCAAGCGATGTCTGTCGCCAGAAAATCGGGTTCTCTGGAGGTGCCATTGCATTTGCGAAACGCACCGACCAAGCTGATGAAAGATCTTGAATATGGCGATCAATATCGTTATGCACATAATGAGCCGGAGGCTTACGCTGCCGGCGAGAACTACTTCCCGGATAAATTAAAAGCCACTGTTTTTTATCAGCCAGTGGAGCGCGGATTAGAGATTAAGATAAAAGAAAAGCTGGCGCAGCTCAGGCTATGGGATAAGGCAGCGGATAAAAAAGCGGATAAGAAAATCTAATTATAAGGTTAAGCCTTTCATTTAAATGGCAGAATGAAGCTGGACTGATCCGCACAGCCCCATATTCATTGAAAACAGGCGGCAAACAATCAATAATCATTATCTTGTATATAAGAATTATAAATTTTTATATTTGCACTGTTTATATCATTATCCGCGCATAATTAATTATACCCTTTAATCCTGATTACGACGACAATAATATTATGAGTTTCTACGAAGTGATTCCCGCGCAAGTCCGCTTGCAGCGAAGTGAATTGGCAGTTCCGGGTTCTAATCTCGGGATGTTTGAGAAGGCGGCTAACAGTGCGGCGGATTTTGTGTTTCTGGATTGCGAAGATGCGGTAGCACCAGATGATAAGGAGCAGGCAAGAAAAAATATCATTGAAGCCCTGAACGATATTGATTGGCGTGGCAAGGGTAAAACCGTTTCGGTGCGTATCAATGGTTTGGATACCCATTATATGTATCGTGATGTGGTGGATATTGTCGAGCAGGCGGGCAATAAACTGGATACCATTTTAATTCCCAAGGCGGGCACGGCTGCAGATATTTATACGGTTGATTGTTTGGTTAGTCAGATTGAAACGGCGATGGGTATTAAGCACCGTATCGGTCTGGAAGCGTTGATCGAAACCACGTTGGGTATGGCTAATGTTGAAACTATCGCGCAGAGCAGTAAACGACTGGAGGCATTGCATTTTGGGGTTGCCGATTATGCGGCGAGTTGTCGGGCACGGACGGTCGTTATTGGTGGGCTGAATCCTGATTATCCCGGCGATCAATGGCATGCCAGTTTACAGCGTATGTTGGTTGCTTGTCGGGCATACGGATTGCGGGCGATTGATGGGCCGTTTGGTGATTTCAACGATCCTGACGGTTTTACTGACGCTGCCAAACGGGTCGCTACTATGGGCTTTGAAGGTAAGTGGGCAATACACCCTTCGCAAATTGAATTGGCAAATAAGGTGATGTCGCCACCAGCGGAAGAGGTTGATCGGGCTAAGCGTGTCCTGCAATCTTTGGATGAAGCGGCGAAGGCAGGTAAGGGTGCCGCGTCTCTGAATGGAAAATTGATTGATGCAGCTTCAGCACGAATGGCAGAAAACATCGTCAAGCAAGCCAAACTTATTGATAGAAGCTAATGGAAGCCGCTGTTTTACTTGTTGTGCTGTTTGTTGCCGATGTGATTGTCGCTGTTTCCTTTATGCGGGTGCGGGCATCAGTGTTTGGTATTCCCTTGTTTAACAGCGTCCTCTAAATCGACTAATTTCGTCAATTAGCGTCATTACTCAATAACATCATTTTAATTAACACAGGCGGAGTCAATCAGTGGAAGTTCACGAATATCAGGCCAAACAATTACTCAAACAGTTTGGCGTCTCAATACCGGTTGGCGGACTGGCTTATAGTCCGGAACAAGCAGTATATCGTGCCAATGAAATCGGTGGTGAAAAATGGGTGGTTAAAGCCCAAATTCATTCCGGTGCCCGTGGTAAAGCGGGTGGCATAAAGTTTTGTAGCAACACGCAGGAAGTGTGGGATGCAGCGGAATCCCTGCTAGGTAGGAAATTGGTGACCCATCAAACTGGTGTGGAAGGCAAGATGGTGTACCGTTTATATGTTGAGCCGGCTACCGAAATCAAGAGTGAATTGTATTTTGGGTTGGTGCTTGACCGTAGCCACGAGTGTGTTGTGGCAGTGGGTTCCTCTCAGGGAGGCATGGATATTGAGGAAGTATCGAGCAAAAATCCCGAGTCATTGATAAGAATCAATGTTGAGCCAGCGGTGGGTATGCAGGCTTTTCAGGCGCGGCAAATGGCTTTCCAGTTAGGGCTTGAGGGGCAGCAGGTTCAGCAGGCGGTGAGTGTATTTTTGAAGTCGTATAGGGCATTCCGTGACCTTGATGCAACGATGCTGGAAATCAACCCGCTGACCATCACCCAAGCAGATACGGTGGTTGCGCTTGATGCGAAGATGTCATTTGACGACAACGCATTATTCCGTCGAACAAATATTTCTGAGTATCGCGATAAGTCGCAGGAAGATCCGAGGGAAATGGAAGCAGCAGATCGCGGATTGAGTTACGTTGGTCTGGAGGGCAATATCGGTTGTATCATCAATGGTGCGGGGCTTGCTATGGCGACCATGGATATTATCAAAATGAAAGGTGGTGAGCCTGCGAACTTTCTGGATATTGGTGGTGGTGCTTCTCCGGAACGAGTGGCTAAGGCGTTTCGGCTGGTTTTGTCGGATGCGAAAGTGGATGCCATATTAGTCAATATTTTTGCCGGTATCAATCGCTGTGACTGGGTTGCTGAAGGTGTGATTCAGGCGGTGCAGAAACTCAAGCCCAGCGTGCCCGTGGTGGTGCGCTTGTCGGGTACCAATGTCGAAGCGGGGCAGGCGATAATCAATAATTCTGATCTTGGCATTCTCTCTGCGGATACATTAGACCAGGCTGCCGAAGTGGTCGTTAATTCCATTCAAAAATAAAGAACTCATGGCTATTTTAATTGATGAAAAAACCAAAATCCTGATTCAGGGTTTCACTGGACAAATGGGCACATTCCATGCTCAGGAAATGATTGCTTATGGCACTAATGTTGTCGGCGGAGTGACTCCAGGGAAAGGAGGGGAAAACCATCTTGGTAAACCAGTATTTAATTCAGTGAAAGAAGCGGTGCGGGAAACAGGCGCTGAAGCCAGTATTGTATTTGTGCCACCAGCATTTGCTGCCGACAGCATAATGGAAGCTGCCGAAGCCAATTTACGTTACTGCGTCTCCATCACCGATGGGATTCCGGCACAGGATATGTTGCGGGTCAAGCGGTATATGCGGCGTTTCAAGAAAGAACAACGTATGTGTCTGGCAGGACCGAATTGTGCGGGAACAATCAGTCCGGGCAAGGCGATGTTGGGTATTATGCCCGGACATATCTATCAGGAAGGTCGGGTCGGCATCATAGGGCGTTCCGGTACATTAGGCTATGAGGCGGCCTCTCAAATCAAGTCGGTAGGGATAGGGGTTTCTACCAGCGTGGGCATCGGCGGTGATACGATCAATGGTAGTTCATTCAAGGATCATTTAATTCGATTTGAACAAGACCCTGAAACCGATGCTATTATTATGATTGGTGAAATTGGTGGGCCACAAGAAATTGAAGCGGCAGAATATTTTAAGGCGCATATGTCGAAACCAGTGATCGCCTACATTGCTGGTTTAACCGCGCCCAAAGGACGCAGAATGGGACATGCTGGTGCCATTGTTAGCTCATCAGGTGAGAGTGCAGTAGAAAAAGTGGAGGTTCTCAAGCAATGTGGCATCCACATCGTACCGTCGCCCGCTGAATTCGGCGCGACCATACAGAAGGTTTTATAGCGAATCTGGGTGAATATGATGCGCTATAAAAAATTTTGATACAGCGGCTACAGAGGTGGTGAATAAAGTCCGCTTTTCCAGGGTTTTTTGGCAGAAGCGGAGTCCCGATTGTTGCCTGTTTTTAACTTGTGATTGCGAAGAAATAAGCACTATTGAAGCCAGACACACGTTGTCAAATGTGTCGCTTATTATGGTATAATAGCTTGTTATAGCCGACTTGCGTTAACCGAATTTTAGGAATGAGCCGATGATTATTTATCCTGATATTGAATTGCACAATGGTCAATGTGTGAATCTAAGGCATGGTAGTATTGATGACCCGAAAGTATTTGGAATTAAGCCTCTGGATGCGGCAAAAAAATTTGAACAGGGTGGTGCACAATGGTTGCATGTGGTTGATTTAGACGGGGTGTTTGAATATCATGGAGAAAACTCGGAAATCATCAAGGAGATTATTGCTAATTCTAGTATTCCGGTACAGGTAGGCGGGGGAATACGCTCGCTCAGTTCGGTGGATTGGTGGCTGGACAATGGTGCGTCCCGCGTAGTCATGGGGACTGCGGCGGTTGCTGATCCGAGACTGATTGATGATGTATGCGTAAAATATCCGCAAAAAATCGTGGTCAGTATTGATGCTAGGGATGGTAAAGTGGTTTCACATGGCTGGAAAAATATCTCGACTTTTAGCGCAATGGAATTGGCAAAACGATTCGAGCAATCAGGAGTTGCGGCGATTATATATACGGATATTGATCGCTATAATGAATTGCCGGAAAGCAGTATGGCGAATACGACACAGATGGGCACTGAATTAAGTTGTCCGGTTATCTCCAGTGGAACGATTCGCAATCTGGATGATGTTTCTATGCTGTCGAATCTGCCGAACATTGACGGCGTGGTGATAGGTTGGGCATTGTTTAATGAACAAGTGTCCATTGAAGATGCGGTAGCGGTGGGCAGTCAGAAACCAACAGAGGCGGCGTTTATCTAGTTGGTCTGGCTGATCTCGGGTTTATCTGGTTTATCTTGTCCTTATTTGAAGAAGGGACGAATGCTACTGGGTAAAGACAACGCCTGTGGTCAGTTCTTCATACAGTTTATAGTGGGTTTGTTGCATGCCGAGCTTGCGGTAGGTTGATTGTGCGATTGTATTTTCATTCTCCACATACAACCGATAGCCACAAACAGTGCGGTTTTGTTGCGCGAGATGTTTTACCTGTGCGTAAAGCCGACGATAAACACCTTTTCTTCTCCATTTGGAAGTGACATAAACACTCTGAATCCACCAAAACTGTCCGTTTCTCCAGTCACTCCACTCGGTAGTCACCATAAGGGAGCCTGCGATTTCACGGTCAGATTCATCATTTGTTTCGGCAACCAGGTAAAAACCAAGCGCATCATCAGCAATGAGTTTGCGCACCCCAGATAATATCACTTCAGGAATAAGCGTAATCCCTTCAGTTTCCTGTGCCATTTTCTCATTAAATGCAGCAATTTGTAGCGCATCGGACAAGATGGCTCGCCGTATCGTGATTTGACCTTCCACTGCTATTGCCATTATGGGATATGAGTGATTTTGACTGTCTATTATAGGACATCTTAACGGTATTATTGCAATCCGCCACGAGGGATAAAATATATCAATAAATAGATGCACACCATCGTTTCAGGATATGATTTTTTCCAGTTGGTGTTTTCGTTTTACCCAATCGGGGAGCGAATTGCCGAGCAAGTTATAAAATGCTTGGGGCTGTTCCAGACAACACCGCGGAGTAAGTTATAAAATGCTTGGGGCTGTTCCAGATAACACCGCGGAGTAAGTTATAAAATGCTTGGGGCTGTTCCAGATAACACCGCGGAGCAAGTTATAAAATGCTTGGGGCTGTTCCAGATAACACCGCCGCGTAAGTTATAAATGCTTGGGGTTGTCCTCGGTAACGCTAATAAGTATGTTTTTCGTCTATATTGAATGTGGACATTAGGATAACCAGTGTTGTGCGGGTGTTGACAGAAACTTCTCAAGCGAGATTCCGCCCGTGCCGATTATTAATTTCCGCGTTGGCTTGTACAGTTTATCGAAAACATCCATGCCCGAAAATGTATGAGAAATTCGACCGCTTTTTACTTCTATTGCTACAAGTTTCCTGCATCGTTGCAACACGAAATCCACTTCATGATTACGACCCCGCCAATAGAATAATTGACAATCTCCACTAGCGGCGGCGTTGACCAGATGGGCACCCACTGCGGACTCTGTCAATCGTCCCCAATATGCCTTGTCTGCAAATGCCTCGGTATAGGACATACCGGATTGAGCCGTTATTAGTGCGGTATTGGTTACCTGAAGTTTCGGGCTGGAGCCACGTCGCCGTACTGCCTGACCGGCATATTTATCTAATCCAGTGAGTATCCCGGCACCAGCGAGCAGGCTAAGATAGTGTGCTAACGTGGTGGTGTTGCCTGCATCCTGAAGCTGCCCGAGCATTTTTGTATAAGAAAGGATTTGTCCCGAATAGCTGCACCCCAGTTCAAACAGTCGCCGTAACAATGCCGGTTTATCAACACGGGAAAGCAACAGAACATCACGTGCAACGGTGGTTTCAATGAGCGAGTCCATAATATAGCGCGACCAGCGGACGGGTTGTTTTATTAAGAGGGCTGCTCCCGGATAGGCACCGTAAAAAAGGTATTGTTCCAGATTCCATCCGAAAGCCTGACGCATTTCAAGGAAACTCCAATGTGGCATATGTAACATTTCAAAACGACCGGCAAGGCTTTCTGTCAAGCCCTGCCCAATCAATAACGGTGCGGAACCCAATAACACCATCTTAACCCTTCTTTGCTTGCGCGTGTCTTCATCCCAAAGACGCTTTACCGTTTCCGCCCAGTGTGGCACCTTCTGCACCTCATCCAATATCAGCAGGGCAGTTTTCCTTCTCGGTTTGTCCGCCAGCAATCGCGCCTGCTCCCATTGTGTTTCAACCCACCCACTACCGCGTAATGTCGGTTGGTCTGCGCTGGCAAAGTGGTACGGCAGTTTGCCACGCTCTGCCACTTGCAAGACTAGCGTAGTTTTACCCACCTGCCTTGCCCCTGAGAGCACCTGAATAAACCGTCGAGGTTCTTTCAGTCGCCCCAACAACACTGTCGCCTGTGTTCTAGTGAATATATTTTTACTCAATACCATGAGTAGTATTACTCAATATATTAAGTAATTTGTCAAGAGGGTTTGATTGATTATTTCACTTGCATTGATTCCTTATACAAATGGCCTTTTCAATAGTATTAGGCAAATGTCTTGAAGTCCAAAGGCATATTCCTTGGCTACTATTTGTTTGTCCCTGCTGTGATAGGGGTGCTGTGATTGGGCTATAGGGTGCGTCGTCCGTGTAAAAAAGAAAACTGGCCGATGTGTTTGCGTTTGTTGTCGTTGTTGCGGAGGTAATTTTCCAGCTCGCCTGATTGCTGCAATTGCTGTAATTGCATGCCGATGGCTTCAATGGTTTTGTCGGAGACCGTACTCCACATCGAATCACCATCACGCCAAGACTTGTCCAGCGGGCCGCGTGGGTCGAAATAGGCGTCACCTTGCATCAGGGCATCTATCGGCACGAAACATTGCTGGTAGGCGATACCCGCATCATTCATAAGCTGTCGTAAAACATCAAGCGTGGCGTGGCGTTTGCACATCTGTGCTGTTTCTTCGGGAATCAGTTGGTAATACCAGAATCCATGACGTAATTGTTGTTGTGAGCAAGTGTTGATGATGAGGTTGCCAGCGGGTTTTAAGACCCGTGCCAATTCAGCGAACACTTGGCGATAGCTTGGATAGTCGGCATCGGCGGCGAGTGGCAGGTGATGTAATACTTGATTGATCATGATGCCGTCAAAGAGCGCGTCCTCAAAGGGTAGCGCGTCAATAGGCGCATGATGGAAGGTTATGCGCTTGTCGTTGGCTACAAGTTTCTCGCGGGCGCGATTAAGCATACCCAAGTTAATATCCACGGCACTAATTTTTCCGACCTGAAGCAGCAGCGCCATTGTGTAATTTCCAGTGCCACAGCCTGCATCCAGTAAGTGTTGTTGCGCCAGAGGAGTCTGACTCTGCGCCAGACAGCCGCTGATTATTTCCACCCCAACAGGGATGCGCGTGGTATCATAGCACTGCGATGTTTCGGAATAATTTTCGTAACTACTCATGTTGGTAACCTGTTATGGAAACGGCACATGATAACGGTTTTTGCGATGTTTCTCAGTGCAGTTGGTGCTCACAAAAGAAAGCCCGTAACCCGTCATGGAAACGGTGCATGATAACGGCTTTTGGGATATTCTTCAGTGAGTTTGTGTTCAAAAAAAAGCCCGCCAGAGACGGGCAAAGGAGGAGGTAATGAATGGTGGTGAGGGTATGAAGCGGCTATCTGCCAGTTATTCTGGCAACGACAAACGGCAACGCTCAATCAAGTACTTTTGGCCAATTTACATCGCCAAGAACAATCAGGTTATCTCTGTCAGACGCCCACTTGGCCTGTATATTCTCATCATAGTTCAAATAAAGTTTGTCGTTCACTATGCTCCACAGTAACGGATCTCCTGATGCTGTGTTGCCATGGGCAACCGCCCAGGCACAATATCCTCCGTATTGGGGCACATACTTTTGCGGATTTTCTTTGAATTTTGCAAGATTTTCCTTGTTGGAGAAATACCAGTCAGCTTCTTTATATTCGGTAGCGATACGCTTTTTCCCCTCTATTGCTTTGCCGTCAGTGAAGTAGGAAACGACATCATAGCCGCCAGCACCAGCACGACTGAAATACGAAGTATAAATGGGATCCTTAGCTGCATAAGCGCAAGTTGCAAGGACAAAAAGGCTGACGGCGATAACGATTTTCTTGTGAATTTTGTACATGACAGTAACCATTATAATTTTTAAGAAGTCTTGATCGTATCTGACTGCCGCTTAAAAAATAAGTTCATTTTAGAGCCATTTATGATGATTCCATCCTTACAATAGCGTGGTCGCTAATTGTCAGATCACGCTATTTGCCTGATAATAGCAGACTATTTTTAATACTTTCGTATGTTGATGGACAGAACCCAATACGGCGAGATAATCGAAGGTGCGGAGCGGCATATTGGCTTCTACATCTCCAATGATTTTAGTATGTTGCCATTGATTGCGGCGGTGGAGCCTTTGCGTATCGCCAATCGTATGTCACACAAGCCACTGTATCAGTGGTCGATTGTGACTGCAGATGGTGACCGTGCTTTGGCAACGAATGGCATGGCATTGACTGCCAGTTATGCGGTTAAAAATGCGCCGGATTTCTGTATGCTATTTGTCTGTGGTCCTTATGCACCTAAAAATTTCAATCACCCACCTACGCTCGATTGGTTGGTGGCGCAGAGTAAGCGCGGTATTGTTATTGGTGGCATTGAAACAGGCTGCCATATTCTTGCCGAATCGGGTCTTTTGGATGGGGTGCAATGCACGACGCACTGGGAGAATATGGCAGAGTTTGTTGAGAAATTTCCCGGACATAAGGTCTCATCCGATGTCTATGAGATTGATGGTAAGCGGGTAACCTGTTCTGGAGGAGCGGTTTCTATGGATATGATGCTATATATCATTGAGCAACAGCATGGTCACGAGTTGGCCGCCTCGGTTGCCGACACGATGATTCATCCTGATATTCGCCATGCCAGTGAACCACAACGGATGAATATTCAGGCACGCACTGGTGTTAATCATCCGGTGTTGCTGGAGTGTATTGAGCTGATTGAAGCCAATATCGAACAACCCCTTTCTCCCCACGATCTAGCGCATCTGGTTGGGGTGTCAAAACGGCAGTTGGAAAGGTTGTTCCGCTGCCATTTGAATATCACTCCGGCACGCTATTATTTGGGCATTCGGCTGGATGTGGCGCGAAAAATGCTGGAGACGAGTAGCATGAGAATTATTGATGTGGCGATAGCGTGTGGTTTTAAGTCTGCCGGACATTTTAGCAGTCGCTATGTTTCCAGCTACGGCGTAACGCCCCGAGCTACGCGTAAAAAATGATTATTAACCGAGTTGTTACGGATTGTTGATCGGCTTGTCGGTATCGCTATCTGTATCGGGTATGAAATTATCACCTGATAATTATCAAGCGGCAACCTGAAAAGGCGCGGAAATTGAATTTCCAGTCGTTAAATGTTACATCATTAAGCTCAGATTCAATAATACTTGGCGTTTTTGCCTCAAGGGTATCTTGATTGTCAGGCTTTTGCCGTGATTGCAAAGCAAGTTTTACAGGCAGAGTCGCGGTGAATAGGGGTGTCCTCAAGCATTAGACATAAACTTATGACTAGAAGAGCAGGTGGAAGAGAAGCGAGAAAAGCGTTAAGAGCCGCACCGTTGGCTGAAAAGAATAAACCGATTAAACCCGGTCAGCATGGTGGGCGATATATGCCTTTGACAGCGAATCAGTTGCAGCGGATTCACGAGGCCATGCTTGATCTGCTTGAAAATGTGGGGTTTACCCGCTTTATTCCGTCTTGTGCGGAAATGGTTACTAAAGCGGGAGGACGCTTAACAGCTGAAGGACGCTTATTGTTTCCAAGAGAACTCATTGAATGGACCATGGCAACCTGCGCCCGCGACATCACCCTTTATGGGCAGTCTCCTGAACACGATATGCACCTGAGCGGAAACAAAGTGCATTTTGGTACGGCAGGGGCGGCGGTTCACGTTGTTGATGAGTGGAAACATCATGATAAATACCCCAAGGGTGGCAGTTATCGGGAATCTACGCTTCAGGATTTATATGATGCGGCGCGCTTGGTGGATAAGCATGAGCATATTCATTTCTTCCAACGTTGTCTGGTTGCCCGTGATGTTGAGCAGCCGGCGGCGATGGATTTGAATACCACCTATGCCTCGGTTGCCGGTACGCGTAAACACTGTGGGGTCAGTTATGTGGATCCGAGTCATGCCGAGGAAGGACTGAAACTATTGCATGAAATTGCCGGTGGTGAAGATAAATGGCGTGCCCGACCGTTTGTCAGTGTGTCGTGTTGTTTCGTCGTGCCGCCATTGCGTTTTGCCGAAGATGCCTGCAAGGTGATGGAGGTCTGTATTCGTGGCGGCATGCCGGTATTACTGCTCGCCGCCGGACAGGCAGGCGCGACCAGTCCGGCATCTTTGGCGGGTGCGGTGGTGCAGGAATGTGCAGAATCTTTGGCCGCATTGGCGTATGCGAATCTGATTGTACCGGGGCATCCCTGTGTTTATGCGCCATGGCCTTTCGTTTCTGATTTGCGCACCGGTGCCATGAGTGGCGGTAGTGGCGAGCAGGCGGTGTTGATGGCCGCCTGTGGTCAGGTCGGACGCTATTTGAACCTGCCGACCGGCATTGCCGCAGGCATGGCGGATTCCAAAATTCCTGATGCCCAGTCCGGCTTTGAAAAGGGCTATACGTTAGCACTTGCCGGTCATAGCGGCACCAATTTGGTGTATGAATCGGTCGGTATGCAGGCAAGTTTGCTGGGCTTTAGCTTTGAAGGCACGACCATAGATAATGACATGCTGGGCGCAATCAATCGTAGCGTGCGAGGCATCGAAATAGATACCGAGACGCTGGCGCTGGAGACCATCGAAGATGTTTGTACCCATGGGCCGGAACATTTTCTGGGACATCAGGCGACTTTATCAAGAATGGAAAGCGATTACGTCTATCCAGATGTGGGTAACCGATTGACCCCGGCAGAATGGCAGGAGCTGGGTTCTAAAACGGTTAATGAGGTTGCCAGAGAAAAAACCCGCGAAATACTGGACAGCCATTTTCCTGCACATATATCGGCTGAGTTGGATGCGCGTATTCGAGGTAAATTTGATATTCGTTTGCCGCGTGAGCAGATGCAATCGAAAGGTTAATTCACATGATAAACAAATAAAAAATAGGCGTTAATTTAGAGGCGTTTTAAGTTAGGACACCCAGATAAAAGGGGTTAATTTAGAACACCAAATTCCGTCAAGAGAAAAAGTAATGAGTGTCAAAAAACTGCCGACTCAGGCAAAAATAGTGATTGTGAGTGTGATGGACGCGAGTCTGGCGTATCATCTTGCGGAAAAAGGTTGGAGTGATTGCTTGTTGATTGAAAAAGGCGAGCTGACATCCTCGAGGTAACTTTTTTGAAGAAATGATTAGACAGGCTTATTCAATGCTACCGTATATTCGATTAAAACAGGCGAATTACGGGGTAAGCTCTTTACTCCGACTACTGTTCTGGCATGGCGGCCTTTGTCGGCGAGTGTTTCTATCAAATACTGTGAGGCACCATTGGCCACTTCTGATATGTCTTCAAAAGCGTCATCATGAGCGACATAGCATGTGAGCCTCAGGATGCGATTAAGGTTTTCCAGCCCCCCCGCAGAGTGATTGAGCCATGCTAACGCTTGTTGGGAACAAATTTTTGCGGCATCTTTGGCGTTTTCAAGGCTGATTTCATTTCCTACTTTCCCAACATAAGCGAGTTCACCTCTTTGTTTGGGAATTTGACCGGCGAGACGGACGGTTAAACCATCGATGGCTAAAATATCATACGGATATTTGGTCCCTTCTGGAACCGGTAGATTGCGGGCAATTTCCGATATGTCTGGATTGAGCTTACCTTTGAGTTCTTCCATAGAAATTTGAATTCCCGGCATTATTTAGCAACATTCGGATTCGTAGAGTTGGACCTGATTCTTTGTAGCCACCAGATACCGGCGATTGCAACTGCGGCAAAACAGTTGAGAACAACGTTGGGAACGATCAAAATTACCGCGGCAGATAGAAGAAGGACACGCCCAAGCCATCCCAATGGACGGCTACCAAGCCATCCGGTCATAGTGATTGAAAGACATACAATTGCTATGGCCGAGCGTAGCAGTACAACAAATAAACTTCCCCATTCCCCTTTCCCCAATAGCTCGGGATTGGCGACAAATAGAAACGGGATGACATATGCAGGCATACCCAACGCAAATGCCCGCCACCCCACAGCAGTGGAACTTGCTCCTGCGATTGGTGCTGCGGCAAACGCTGCCACTGCAACTGGTGGGGTAATTTGCCCAAGTACGGCATAGTAAAAAACAAACAGATGTGCGGCCAATGGATTAGCACCAAGATTGACCAGGGCTGGGGCCACCAATGTTGCCTGAATAATATAGGCGGGTGTGGTCGGCATTCCCATACCAAAAATAAAGGCCGCAATCATCGCCAAAAATAAGGCGGCGTAGAGATTGCCGTCAGCAAATGCTAGGACCAGACTGCTGAATCGGAAGCCGAGGCCCGAAATTTGAACAATCCCAACAATAATACCGGCAGAAGCACAAGCAATAGCCACGGTAACAGCTGTGCGGGCACCGAGTTCCAACCCTTTTGCCAGGATTGATGGCGACACCCACGTAGAGCGCCTGAGGAAAGGAGTGATCAAAGTGACCACCACCCCGTAAAAGGCGCAAACACTTGGAGTGTAGCCGATAATCAGGAAAATCATAATCACAATCAAGGGCAACAAGAATGTCCACCCAGCCTTAAATTCGCACCAGGTGGCCCCCTTTTCGCTACGCTCCAAGGGCTGTAAGCCATGTTTCAACGCTTCCCAATGCACAGCCACAAATAGTGATGAAAAGAAAAGGAAAGCTGGCAGGGCCGCCGCCGTGATGACTTCTTGATAGCTGATTCCCAATATCGCGGCCATTAGAAAGGCCGCCGCTCCCATGATCGGTGGAGTAATCTGTCCACCTGTAGAGGCGACCGCTTCAACTGCACCAGCGAAGGCTTTTGGATAACCCAGTTTTTTCATCATCGGGATGGTGACGGCACCAGTGGTTGCCACATTGGCGACCGAACTGCCAGACATTGTTCCCATCAACGCGCTTGCAACAACTGCCATTTTGGCAGGTCCACCGCGCGTTGACCCGGTTGCAGATTTTGTCACGTTTACAAAGAAGTCTCCGCCACCAATCACTTGAAGCAGTGCACCAAAGACAACAAACAAGAAAATAAAGTCTGTGGAAACCCCAAGGGCTACACCGAAAATACCTTCAAAACTGAAATACATTTGGTCAACAAATTCGTTGATACCGACGCCCTTGTGGGCAAGAGGCCGCAGAATTTCGACATGACGCATGTAAGGCCCGGCAAACCCATAAACAACGAAGATCAAACAAAGTCCCGTAATCGCATTCCCTAGGCATCTGCGCGTTAATTCCAGCACGACCAGCACCGTTCCGAGTGCGACAAAAAGTTCAACCAGCGTTGCCGTTTGTGTCCAAGGTGGGCGAATAACAATCGAGGCATGAAAAACAATCATATACCCGACGCACAGAATTGATAAGCCAATGAGTACAGCATCCAATACGCTGTGCATTCGGTTACCAGTCAACCTGTAGGTCAGATATCCGATTACCAGAGAGAACAAAAGATGTGTGGCCCGCACTATCAGGTCGGGAAATAAGGTAAATGGTGAAGCTGTCAATAGATGGAACAACGCCATCGTTACTGCAAGAACGGCGATTATTTTTTCGAGCTTTAGGGTCATGAACAGGCTTTTTCAATGAAAGCGTACACTGTATTAACTCACACGCACAATGCATCTAACGCTAAATCTAAAGCACAAGAAACATAAACTTTCACAGACCCACTTCGGGCTGGGAGAGCCGTTATAATTAATTCAGAGCGGCTGCATCCGTCTGGATTCTTTGCTCTTTATAGAACTTTGCGGCACCTGGGTGAATAGGTGCCAGCATGCCACGACCAGTGGTATCTTTGGAGATATACCGTAGAAGAGCATGGGTTTTCTGGAATTTTTCAAGGTTGTTCCAGATAGTTGATGTCACTTTATATGCAGTATCATAAGACATCTTGTCGGAGGCAAACAGGAATGTTTTGGTGCCTACAGAGATCGCGGTTGCGACTTGCCCCTGATAAAGACCAACCGGCAGCGTCACTTTTTCAAATCCACTTCCGTATTTTTCCAAATACTTATCAACCTTTGCTTCATCAAGCGAAAGAACACGAATTTTACGGGCAGCTTCTGTCGCAATAACAGTTGAGTGCGGATACAAGGCAAGCCACATTACAGCATCTAGCTGACCGTTGCGCAGACCGTTTTGTGATTCTTTCCAACTCAAGTGATGTACTTTACCACCATTAGCTCCCAGATCTTCGATCTTCATTCCGTACACAGAGAGCAGGTTGTTGAATGCATTCCATGATGTTTGACCAGGCTGGCCAGCACTAATTTGCTTGCCAACAAGATCTTCAATTGAGTTGATATCAGAGCTGGCATCTACCCAAATCTGAATAGCGCTTGGGAAAAAAGTCATTAGACCTTTAATGTTTTTGATAGGCTTTTCCGGAGTTGCGGGATCTCTGCCAGCCCAAGCGTCTGAAGCGTTACTTGCTGATGTGATACCGAGATCTGCTTCACCTGATGATACGCGAAGTAGGTTTGGACCAGAGCCACCTGGCTGAACCCCGACAATGCTGTCTGGAAACGCCGTGCGCATTAAATCACCAAGACCTGTTGCAACAACATTGAATGTGCCGCCACTAGGACCGCCACCAATGTTAAGGAACTTGGGGTCGGCAGCTTGTGCAATTGTGATTATGGAAAGCGTAGCGACCACAGAAAATGCCTGTGCGACTACACGGATGGAGCATGATTTCGGTAAGTGAATCATTAGGAATCTCCTTTTTTTTAGACAATCAATTAAGAAGCAAATAAGACCGAACACAACAATTATACTTTAATGTAGAAATAAATCCCATTTTATACAATAAACATTATAGGTTAATAGCGGTTCCATATTTCTGATCGTTCACCTTATCCACTGAGACCTTAATGCAAGCATTACAATGTTTAACAAAGCTGGCAACGGTTGGAGATGATATTATTACAGTTCGAGTTATCAGACCGAGCTCGTGGCACAAAGGCGAATCCATCTAATTTTTTGTGTTTGGTTAATCTGGGTGGACAAGAATAACAATCGTGCATTTAAATATTAAATGAGACCTTTGCACGGAAGATGATTTCGCTTTCAGGCCAGACAAAAACGCACGGAATGAGGGAGTTTATGCTTATAAATGACCGATTGAGTACGTTTTTAACGCAGTATGCAGGTGAAATGGCTTTCGTGCAAAGGTCTCTAAATAACTTACATACACTCCAGAGTGTATTGTATGTTTGGTGGTACTACATAACTGGACAAATTGACTACTGCTGGGGATTGTTATTGTTAGTAACACATAACCTGTCCGGTCTTGTAGCACATGATCTGTCTGGTTTTCATACTGCCCCGAGGAGGGAAGTTTATGAGGTGGACAGAGTGGCTGCAGGAGACCCGACTGACGAGATTTGAGGAAGCATATGAGAAGGACGGGGAGCTGTTTCACCCAGAAGGAAGCGCGATTGCTGGGGGTTTGTGCCCGGACATTTCGACGCTACATTGATCGGTATGAGGATGAGGGCCTGGATGGTCTCATCGACAAAACAGAGACCTACCTGCCGGCTTACAACGCCGAGTTTACCCAGCCGTCACCAGAGCCGGGTTCCGCCTTTGTGGCGTGTCCGGATTTGAGCGTATTGGATAACACCCTGTGTGAGCGCTTTGAGCGGACGGTGGGGAAGGACAATTGTGTGCACTTTGCGGGGCGGGAGCTACAGATACCAGCGGATCGTCACCGCTGTCATTATGTCAAGGCGAAGGTCAAAGTGCTACGCTACCCCGATAACACCCTGGCCATTCACCACGGCCCCCGGGAGCTGGCAAGGTATGATGCCTTGTATCAGGTAGTATCAAATGCATTCCCGGTTGTCGCCTAATGTCCGCGGCTCAACCGGTAGTGGACAGGCCCCTCTTGGGAACCTTTCAACCATCACGCTAAAAGCGGACAACCTATGTGCTACGAAACCGGACATTTCTATTTGTTGCTAACAGCAGTGTTTGCGGTCGCCCGATCTCGCCGGGCCGCCAGGGTGGGTTGCCATTTCCCAGACTGCTCCAAGCGCCGCGCATAACCATACCATCCGAAACGATTGGCCACACCAGCGACGACACCGAACTGCAAGATTACCTGAGCTGCAACTCCCCGGCACCAGCGACGGCTTGCGCGCCCTGCACGACCGCGACGCCAGCCGTTGCGAAGCGGTGCTGAGCCTTGCCATCCATGCTGGGCGGCGGCGAGGGAAGAAAAATGGCTGCGCCAGGCGGAACTAAATTTCATTCGCGAAGTCACTACATGGTACCACCCGCCGCGCCGTTGCAGGACGCGGCACCCCCTGCGGTTGCAATTCCCATCAACCTTACCAAACGACATGACGATGAATATCCCCAACCACCTGCTGCGCACCGCCCTGCTCGGCCTGTGCCTGCTCGCCACCTCGTTGCCCGATGCCGTAGCGCAACCGTTGGCCGGCGGTGGCTGGATCAATAAAAGCTACGACATCCACGGCAACTGGGAAATCACCGCCCGGGACGGCGAACGCTACCTCGTCTTTGATGAGGACTTCCAAACCCGCCGCGGCCCGGATCTCAAGGTGTACCTGTCCACCCTTTCGGTGGCTGCGGTGAGCGACCGCACGGTGGCGGAAAATTCGGTGGAAATCGCCCCCCTGAAGTCGGCCCGCGGCGCCCAGGAATACGTAATCCCGGCGCACCTCGATCTCGCCGATTACCGCTCCGTGCTGATTCACTGCAAGGCATATTCCCACCTGTGGGGCGGTGGGGAAATCATCCCCTGAACCACTGCCTGTAGGCGGGGCAATGCGCCCTGTAGACGGAGCGACGCGCCCTACACAGCCGGAGCGATGCACCCTGTAGACGGAGCGGCGGTTGGGATAAAATGACGGGCCGCATCCCCGCCGGTTACCATGAGTTTCGCCGCGTGCACCAGCAGGCGGGTGCTAGCGCCTTCCTCGAGGCCGCTGCCCTTGAGGTTGCGGGTCATGCTGGCGTACTTGACCAGTTTGTCGGCGGTGACGGCGTCCAGCCCGGATTCGCGGACGATGATGTCGGCTTCCAGATCGGCACCGGGGTAGTTGAATTCGATGGAGACAAAGTGCTGTCGGGTGCTTTGCTTCAAGTCCTTGAGCACGCTCTGATAGCCGGGATTGTAGGAGATGACGAGGCAGAATTCGGTCGGGGCGTGCAGCAGTTCACCGGTCTTGTCGATGGGCAGCGCGCGCCGGTCGTCGGCCAGCGGATGAATCACCACCGTGGTGTCCTTGCGCGCTTCGACGATTTCATCGAGATAGCAGATACCACCGGCGCGCACCGCGCGGCTCAGCGGGCCGTCCACCCAGCGGGTCTCGCCACCGACGATCAGATAACGCCCCACCAGATCCGCCGCGGTCAGGTCATCGTGGCACGACACTGTAACCAGTGGCCGCGAAAGCCGCCACGCAAGATGCTCCACAAAGCGGGTTTTCCCGCACCCGGTAGGGCCTTTGAGCAATACCGGAATGCGGTTCCGGTAGGCCGCCTCGAACAACGCAATCTCGTCTCGCTGCGGCGCGTAGTAGGGCTCGTCTTCGATGAGGTGTTGCTGCAATGCTGGTTCGCGGTTCATTGGATTTGGCTGGTCACGGATATTTCGGAATTTTTTTATTTTGGAGAAATATAGACCATTATAATCCACTAAATCAGGTCAATGACACGCCGTGAATTTCCTCACTGTCATCACGATTCCAATATTTATTCGGATTTTCAGCATCCGATTTATACAATGATCTCAATCCAAATGCTGCAGTAACGCTTACCGTTGGTTCTTCATGAACATGGTATTGATTTATAACTGCTAAAGTTCGCTTCAATACTTCGTGTTTTTTAGGTATTGAGATAATGATCTCCGATGATGGCACTTCCTGAATCGTTTCTTCAGCTCCTCCATATGTTCCTTCATTTCCTTTGAATCGACAACGACCACAATCGCGAATATACATACAGTGAGAATAATTTCCTTGTATTAATGGAAGTTTTTCTCCAAGTATTTTTGCAAACTCATCGACGGCTTTAAGTGGAACTTGTATATTCACAACCTATTCTGATTGCAGAAAATATTCATCTGTCTTGTAAATTTCTAACGCCATTTATGCTACACCGTTTGCTTTCATGGCATCCACTCCATTGCCAGCTCAGCTTGAAAAAAGGAATTTCCGCTTGGAGTAACAATGGCAGATCGGTCTATATCGCCACGTATTATATATTTTTGACTGAAAAGAAACTTGCAGAAATCTATAGACCAGGCACCAGATATATGTGGGATTTGATGAGAATAGTCCATACAAGCATTGATTTGTACTCGGTCTCGCGACCCTATTCCCAGTTTTTGCGACCATTCCTTCCCACAGTCAGTAAGCATATACTTGACGCTTTCAGGTTTTCTGCTAATTTTCAGGTAGCCACGTTTTTCTAGTGCAGCGACAATGGATATACCAAGCGCTCCCGCCAAATGACGGTAGCAGGTACGCGCCGCAACAAGATCACCGGATAATCGACAATGCGTATTCATAATAGTTTCCTGAGACCTTAAACTTCCACGGATTTAACCGCTGGGTGCGCTAAATTACTCGTCAGCAAAAGAACCACTGTAATTATACCAAGGTAATCATACTATAAGGTAATCACACTAAGAAGTGGTCTCATTTTTTCCTCCGTTATGGGTCCAGATGATATATACGATAGCGGTACCTGTGATTAGGATTCCGCCAATAAGCACTAATCCACTGGTCTGCTCGGCAAACAATATCCAGGCCCAAACAGGTGCTAAAGGAATCTCGATTAACCCTATCAAAGCAGCCGCTAATACAGAAACTCGCGTCACTCCCAGAAGGTAGATACCGAATCCGAATCCCACATTTACAAATCCATACAATCCCAACCAAATATAATCTGACATCTGAAGCAGCGTGTGGGTCACAAAAGGCAGCACGGCGAGCGCACCCAGAAAAGCGGATAGATAGGTCGCTTTTGTGGTATTCGCTTTTGGAAAAAATTTTGTGGCGACGGTCAATGCTGCCATGAAAAATGTCATTCCAAGGGCAAGGGCTATTCCCAAATAATCGTTCAATGCCGCATTACCAAAAGTCATGATGATCATGCCTGACGCAGACATTACACTGCAAGAAATTGAAAATGCAGAAATTCGCTCCCTCAAAAAAATAAGCGATAGAAGATAAGTAACCAAAGGCATTGTGCCATATACGAATGATACGTTTGCAATGGTCGTGAAAAAAAACGCTGATATAAAGCAAATCATGCCTGCCGCAGACAAGCCTGCAATACAAAACTCCCCGAACGAAAAAACAAACAAATCTTTAGCTGATTTCTTTTTATTCATCATGTAATAAATAAAAAGAACACAAAGCCCTCCAATCATCGACCTCCATAGCAATGTAGTGGGAATATCTGTTGTCACTACCCGCGTAAAAAGCCCTGCCGTACTCCAGGAAAGTGCTGCAATTAATATCAAAAATGGGCCCATCACATTACCCATGATGTCCCCCATTAAGTTGCTTCAAAAACACACTTTGAAAGACACACATTGAATTTTTTACCTGCTCAAAGTATAAATTATAGTCGCTGTTATCTAAACAACTTCCCGTTTCTTTTTTACGCGGCAATGAATACATTACTTTTCCTTTAAACCCTAAGTTTTTCCAGTCTTTGTTTTGTTATTCTATAGTTATCTTTTGCTTGGACATTTGGATTTTCATCCATACCATTATGGTAAATCACATCAATTTCATTAAGCTTGACGTTTTCCAGCTTCTCCGTTTCAAATTAGCACTCCCCCTGAAACCGCCTTGTAGCTTGTAATTTAACGCATCATACAACATGTAACCCCCTTGTATAGGTCCATAACATATGGCACTCTGGCTGGTTATTGATAAGGGCTTGTATGGGAGATTGTAAGGCCAGGGCCTGGTGGGGTCGTTGGGTATGGTAGAACACCAGCCAATCGGCCATTGCGCGGTTGAAGGCGCCGAGATCGGTGAATAGTAAATCCTCGTGGAAATCCACGAAGGATTCCTGCAACGTGCGGTTGAAGCGTTCGCAATGGGCGTTCATTTTCGGCGATTTGGGGTAGGTCCACCAATGGGTGATGTGACGGCGTTGGAGTTCTGCTTCGAAATCTTTCATGAACTCCGAGCCATTATCGGACAGCACATAACGGATCGGCACCGGGGTCAGGTCATCCAGCGCGCGTATCGCCGCCGCTGCCCGGCGACTACTGCGGGTGGTGGAAGCCCAGGCAAAGGCGAAGCGCGAGCATGGGTCGATGAAGGTGAATATATAGCGGCGGATGCCATCGCGTACGCGCTCCACGGTGTCGCAGGCGAACAGTTCCATCGGCGTGCCGACGTACCCCCTGGGGCGGCGTGTTTTGTAGCGCTGGCGCACGGGTTTGCGCTGCCCGCGGGCATTCAGGCGTAGCGGAGCGTGGCGCATTTTATCCGGTGCGAATTGGATGATGCGACCGATGGTGGAGACGCTTGGCGGGGTGATGCCGTGTGATTGGCACCATGGCAAAAGCAGCACCGACAGGGGGAGTTTACCGAGGTTGGGATGTTGCCGGCGCCAGCGTCGCACCTCGGCTACCAATGCTGGCGACCAGGTCGGGCGTCGTCGGCGCTTGGGCGCTGTGGAGCGGGGCGTCAAGGCCTCTGGATTATCGGCATGCGCTTTGAGGGTTTGGCGCCAGCGGTACAGGGTGCGGCGGCTGACCGAAAAGGCCTCGCAGGCAGCGGCGGTGCCGTGGGTCTGCCAAAAGCGCAGAATGGTGATCCGGTGTTGGGCTTGTGGGTTCATCTGCCCACGATACCCGATACGGGCAACGCGATAAAACCCCTTGATGCAGTGGCCGATGTGGTGGATTTTCACAGCATCTCCTCCGAACCCGTGGAGTGCCATATGTTTCTGAGCTTATGCAGAAATTTTTCTAAAGGGGACGCTTGAGCTTTGGGCTGATAAACCCCATCTGGCTGTCCGCCGCCAGCGTTATTCCGTTAATTCCGGGTCAAGTAATTCACTCAACATTCGTTTTCCATGTCCGTTTTTAGCGGCCTCCTGGTAAATCGCTCGCATGAGCGGAGCGAGATGCGGATGTTGATTTGATCCTGTTTTAATTTGATCCAACATATCGCAAATATAAGAAAAATCTTTCAGGGTGTTTTCGATGGAGAACACATAACCGCAATAGTCTCCCAACAGCGCGTGATTAAGTATACGCTCCAAGGCCGAGGAGCGCCCCGACCCCAAGCGCGCCAAACCATATAATTTTTCCCAATCCGTATCTAATGCGCGGGCGTAGTTGAAAGCCTCCACCACCAAGGTGGCAGTTCCCAGTGCGAGGAAGTTGCTAACGAGTTTTGCGCGACTTCCCGCCCCGACTTCGCCGAAACGTTCCACCCGCTTGCAAAAACACGACAACACCGCCCGTGCGCGCTCAAAATCGTTCTCCGCACAACCAACCATCCCACCAAGAGTCCCATCATCTGCTTGTTTCACGCCACCGCTCACCGGTGATTCGACGTAGGACACACCGTTCCCGGAAAGAAGTGCGGCGAAGGCTATGGTGGCATCGGGAGGGTTGGTGCTGGTGTCGATCACCATCATTGAGGGGCGCAAAAAAGGGCGCAACGCCCCGATGACTTCACTTGCCGCCACGTTGCCGGTTACGCACAGAACGATCGTATCAGAGGCGTTTGCCAAGGCCTCGTGCGACGATGCTTCCTGTGCGCCAGACGCGACCAATTCTTCGATGGGCGCACGATTATTATGGGCTATGACGGTAAGTGCATGACCACTACGCAAAAGATTTTTCGCCATTCCCCGCCCCATAATACCGGCGCCGACAAATCCTGTTCGCATCCCAGGTCCCGGATTAGAGCGACCACCCGCCATCGACAATATTCACAGTGCCGGTGGTGAACTTTGATTCATCACTTGCCAGATGGATGATGATGCCGGTAACTTCATCCGCCCCGGCGAATCGCCCGATGGGCTGACGGGCGAGAAATTCCGCCATTGCGCGGTCGTAATCCCCGGTATCGCGCATCCGCTGTTCCAACGAGGGAGTGCGAATCGTTCCCGGACATATCGCATTACAACGGATACCCTGGTCCACGAAATCCCGGGCAACGGTTTTGGTCAAACCCAGAATTGCGGCTTTGGTTGCGCTGTAGAGACAACGGTTGGATACACCCTTTATTGACGAGGCAACCGATGCCATATTGATAATCGACCCGCACTGATGTTCCAGCATGGCGGGAAGGTAGGCGCGAATGAGTCGGAATTGCGAACGCAGATTCAGGGTAAAGGCGAGCTCCCAATCTTCTTCGGTTACATCCAGCACCGTTCCGTTGTGCACCATACCCGCGCAATTGAACAATATGTCGAGGGCACCGGTTTTTTGCGGGGCGGCGGATATTTCCCCGGCATCGGTTACGTCAAGGAGGAATATATGAATTGCCGGTACATCATCTTGCAAACGCTTCAGGCCTGCTTCGTCAACATCGGTTGCGTATACTTCCGCACCTTCGTGCGACATGGCGATTGCGCTTGCTCGTCCCATGCCTTGCGCCGCTGCGGTGATAAGTGCCCGCTTTCCCTCAAGCCTTCCACGCATGCCCGCTTTCCCGATCGTTGGATTCCATCACCGAATGTCACCTCGCCCCTGAGTGGCAAGGCGGGCGTTTGTCGTGTCCGACCGGATAATGGCGTGCAGGGCGGTTTGAGCGCTTTTGAGCGCTTTGCGCAGATCATGTTTTAACGCCGCATTCATTGCGCGCAATGGCGGGCGCACCGTGCCGGACGGGAGTTTTTTCAGTGCACAGGCGTACTTCACCGATTGGGCAAGTTGGCCGCCTTGTTCCAACACCGAAGTCAGCGGCAACAGCGCGTTCATCATTAGTCGTGCTTTGTCGAAATCTTTGTCGCGCACGCACGTGTGGTAGAAATCGACGACTTCTTCGATCAAGAAATTCCCCATCGGCGTGATCCAGCTGGTGGCGCCCCAGACGAAAAACTCAAGCGCTTGATCCTCCGCACCGCAACTTAACTCCAAACGCGGAAATTCATGTGCAATCAAGTGAATGCGGTTGACATCACCACTCGCTTCCTTGATGGAACGAAAGTGATCATGTTGCCCGACGAGGGCGAGAAACTCCGCCTCCATGTTGACGCCGGTGCGTCCCGGATAGTTATACAGCATGATGGGAAGGCCGGCGGCGCGGTCAATCGACAGGCAGTGAGCGGCAAGCTCGTGTTGAGTCGGTAGTGAATAAGGCGGTGCAGCCACGAGCAATCCATCAGCTCCGGCTTCGCGTGCGGCCTCGGCAAGCGCACAGGCAAGTGGGGTGGTCATGTCATTGACACCACATAGTATGGGTACGCGTCCGTTGATAACTGACTTGGCGAAATGAAATTGGCGCACGCGCTCCTCAGTGGAGAGGGCATAACTCTCGCCGGTCGTTCCACCGACGATAATCGAATGCACCTTGCCGGCAATCATATATTCAATGATTTCGGCATACCCCGATTCATCAACGCTATAATCGTCGTTAAACGGTGTGATGATCGGCGGAATGATTCCTTTGAACATAGAAGTATCCTCGGGTGATTCGTGTCGGCTCTCAAGTCGACAACCTGTATACTATACTGCGGGGGGTCGGTCAAGGGGTGATTTACGACCCTCCAAGCCCGTGTTGTCAAATGCACGCCACCGATGGCTTATAATAAGGGGATGGTGACAATGAAAAACCCAATCGATACCAGGCAAAAACAGTGTAATGACAAGGGCGCAGATATTCGTCGCCGTGGCAGTGGTGCGCAAATCGTCTACAAGTCGTTACGCCACGATATTCTCTGCCTTGAATTGCCTCCCGGAGAGATGTTGGATGAGGTGGTGTTGGGCGAGCGCTTCGGTATGTCGCGCTCACCGGTGCGCGAGGCGCTCATCCGGTTGTCGGCGGAAGGACTGGTGGCGACCCTGCCGAATAAAAGCACCATTGTCATGCCGCTCAATATTGAGAATTATCCGGCCTACATTGATGCCCTCGACTTGTTACAGCGCGTGACGGCACGCCTGGCGGCGCGCTTACGAAACGAGGAGGATTTGCGCATCATAAATGCCAGCCAATCGGAATTTCTAAAAAACCTCGATGCCGGGGATATTTCCGGCATGATAGAAACCAATCACGATTTTCATGCCGCCATCTGCGAAGCTGGTCGCAATCGCTATTTTAATTTCCTGCACGCCCGCCTGCTTGATGACGGACGACGCATGTTGCATTTGTATTTTCATTCTTTCGGCGAACACGTACCGTATTCGATTCGCCGTGATCACGATTTAATTATCAAAGCGATTGAGTTACAGGACGAAGATTTGGCGGAAAAGTGCGCCCACGACCATGTAATCCAGGTTGGCAAGCGTTTCACCGATTATCTGAGCGCGCGCCAAACGCTGGATTTTAATCTCGCTCCACCCGAACGATAGTACAACGGTAGTACCTCAGCGCGGCGCAAACGGGGACAGGTCGAATGCCGGAGATGTACCGGAAATCAATGCGGCAAGCGCCTTACCGGTGGTCGGGCCCTGCGTCATTCCGAGATGGCCGTGTGCCAGGCCGTAGTACACAGCCAGATGCTTGCGAGATTGACCGATGACCGGCAGGGTGTCGGGCAACGAGGCACGATGCCCCATCCAGCGTTCACCCAAATGCCAGTCGAAACCGGGGAGAAGCGTGTGCGCGAGTTGTTCCATTTTTGTGAATATGAGCGGGTTGGGCGGCGCCTCGATGCCGGCAAATTCGTCCCAGCCACCGATGCGTAATCGATAGCGGTCTCCGGATTGTAACGGCGTTGCCACCACTCCGCGTTCGGCAAAAACAAGATTGTGATGGATGGCTGCGCCATCGGTGGCAAGCGTGAGGTTGTATCCGCGCTCGGCTTGTATATTGTGGGGTTCGTTGAGTTGGCGCAATAGCGGCCTTGACCATGCACCAGCGGTGACCACCAACCGGTCAACGGTAAAATCACCATTGCCCTCACTGTGGATCCGTATAGGTTCGCGCTTCGCCGAAATCTTCCGCACCCGGTCGCGGATATGAGAAATTCTCCCGGTGCGGCTTGCGTAGTCGAATAATGATGACACCACCCCCCCCGGGTCCGCGAGGATGCCAGTGCGGTGTATCAAAACCCCGCCTTTAATGCCGGCTCCAAGGGCGGGTTCCATCTGCTGCAAGCGCGCACGCTCCACCTGCTCCACCCCGCCAGTGAGCGCAACATCAACACCACTCCAAAGTTTAAAGCCAGCGCGAAGGGTTTGGGTGCTCTCATAGAGTTGAATAGCCCCAGCGTCTTTCAGTAGCCTAGCGCATCCGGCGCGGTGTAGGAGTTCGGTAAAGTCGGTGTGGCAATGGCGGTTCATTTGCACCAGGGCCGAGGTTGCGCGTCGAAAATTTTTACGGCGGGCGGCGTAAACAAAACCGCCCAGCCACGGTAACATCCTGGGTAGATAGTGCAGAGGGATAAAGAGCGGCCCCATGGGGTTTGTCAGCAACGCTGGCGTGTTTTTCAGGGTTGCCGGCGAGGCGAGGGGATGGACGAGCGCCGGAAATATTTGTGCCGCATTACCCCTGGAAGCCCCGCCCTGGCCGGGCGAATGGGGGTCAAAAAGAGTGACGGTAAAGCCATTTTCCACGAGGAAACAGGCGGTGGATACGCCGACGATACCCGCACCGACGATGCCGACATTAGTCCCGTGATTGTTCATGGATATCTACTGTAGCAGGTCGAACGCATCGCCCCAGCAGTCGGAAAGAAGATAGCCTTGCGGATACGGATCGGTGGGGTCAACGCCGATTTGGTGAATCCCATAGATCCACCCACGCCCACTGATGCGCGTGAGGACGGCGGTTTTCCCACCGACAGTGCTCTCCCCGTACAGTTCGACATCAAACTGCCCGCCGGTGATGGAATTCGCTACGATTTTATCGCCAACCTTAGCCTCCCTGTAAGCATGACGCACCGCCATTCGTGCGGCATTTCCGGTGCCACACGGTGAACGATCAATGCGACCGGGTGGCAGAATGGTTGCGCCGGTCAGTTCGCCATCCTCAGTGGTGTCAACGAACATCATGTAAGCAAGCGAATTGATGGAGGGAATTTCGGGATGGCAAATAGTGACGGTATTTCGTAACGCCCGATGGATGCGACAACCGGCATCGACCAAAGCGCGTGCCTGTTCCGGGACGATCTTCAGTTTTAAGTTACGTGGGTTGATGAAGGCGTAATAAACGCCGCCGAAAGCGATGTCCACCGAAATTTCCCCCAATCCCGGCACATTCACTTCGACATCCAATGCTTCGACGAAAGCGGGGGGCATATCAAGGAGCACGCGGACGCATTTCCCGCCCTGACATTGCGCACGCGCAGTGACTAACCCGGCGGCGGTGTCAAGGCGGACGATGGTTTCGGGCTCCTTCATTTCGACCATCCCGGTTTCAAGAAGGACGGTCACCACACAAATTGCATTGGAGCCCGACATTGCGTGCGCCTTGTCGCTTTGCAGAATGATGAACCCGACATCCGCGTCGGCGCGCGTCGGCGCGAAGACAAGGTTGGTGCTCATCTGTGCCTGACCGCGAGGCTCAAACACGCAAAACCGACGAAGCGAGTCACTTGTGTTGTTGAGGTAATCCATTTTTTCGGCCATGGTCGATCCGGGTACATCCACCACCCCGCCGGTGATTACGCGCCCAACCTCACCTTCGGCATGGGCTTCAATCATGGTTAGTGTTTTACGCCACCTCATTGGCAGGAACCCCCAATTCCCCTCAAGTTGGTCCGTGATTTCGGTATTTTACAGCAATTTTTTGTAAATACTTGTTGTCGACAATAAGTATTTGTGCTATGTATAGGGGGCGGCATTTGCCGCCGGGCCATAATGGCGCTGGTACGTTCTCTCGGCCAACGTCTTTGGGTAATGTACAAACGCGAATATAAATTGACCATGTGCAGGAGGAAATCATGATTCTGTCCAAGATTGTTACACCAGTGCTCATCGCTTTTTCAGTTTCGTTACTGGCGACCGGCGTGAGCCGTGCCGACAAAGTAGATGATGTTATTAACGCCGGCGTCGTACGTTGTGGTGTTGTGCTTGACTTTCCGCCCATCGGCTATCGTGACGCCAACAATGAGCCCGCTGGATTCGATGTTGAATACTGCAAGGATCTGGCCAAGGCACTCGATGTTGAATATAAAATTCTGCCGGTTACCTGGGCGGAACGCCTGCCAGTGATTGTGACTAATCGCGCTGACGTTGTTTTTGGCGGTACCTCTGACTCGCTTGAACGAGCCAAAACAGTCGGTTTCACCATTCCATATGCTATCTACTATGCCCAGGCTGTAGTCGGTAAAGATACCGGAATCACCCGCTTTGAGGACATGAAAGGCAAGCGTATCGCTGCTGCCGTTGGAACCGTCCCGGAGCAGGAGTTTTTGAAATACGCCAAGCGCTGGGGAACCGAAAACCTTTACCAGGGCTATCAAAGCGAAAACGAAGTTTTCCTTGCGGTTGCCCAAGGCAAAGCGGATGCTGGAATCACCACCAACACGGCGGTCAAACCGATTGCTGAGCGCTATGAGACGGTGATCGCTGGCCCACGGATGCCGTGGACCACCGACTATACCTCGGTAGTGGGACCACGTAAGGATGTTGCCTGGCTTAATTACCTCAATCTGTTTATCACCCACCAAGTGCGTTCCGGGCGGTATCAGGAACTGTGGTCGCGGTTTGTCGGTAGTGAGGGCCCGGAATTGCGCGTTCCGGGAGTAATGTACTAGGCTATCGGGCAAGTGAAATTGGACGGGGCGGACATCGCCGCCCCGAACACAGCCTAGCGTATCGTTCGTGGATTACACTTTCCATTGGCGCCCGGTTTTTCGAGAATTGCCGGAGTTGTTGGGCGCGGGCCTTCTCACCATGGAGGTCGCCATCTTGTCTATGATTGCCGGCACATTCATCGGCCTTGCGCTCGCGCTTTGCCGTATGAACGGCCCGCGGATTTTACGATGGATGGCCATCTCCTGGATTGAACTTGCGCGCAATACTCCGGCTATTTTTCAGCTATTCTTTTTTGCTTTTGGCATCGGCGCCTTCGGCATTCACCTCGCCCCGTATACGATTGTCCTGATGGGACTTTCTTTTAATAACGCCGGCTACCTCGCCGAAAATTTTCGCGGCGGATTCAAGGCGATACCGACGGTGCAGATTCACGCTGCCCGCTCGCTCGGTATGTCGGCAACCCAGGCATATGTGCGCATAGTCATTCCACAATTATTCCGTATCGTTTACTACCCGATGACCAATCAAATGGTATGGGCGGTATTGATGAGTTCGCTTGGCATGCTGGTGGGATTTCGTGAATTATCCGGCGAGACTCAATTTTTCGCTTCGCGGACGTTTCGCATCTTCGAATACTTCGCCGTGACTGCGGTCATTTACTACGTGATCGTCAAATTGATCTTGGGTGCCTCTCGCCTCGTCGCATGGCGCATCTTTCGTTATTGAGGGCTGAAGATGACGGAAGAAACAAGCCAGGCGGTGGTTTTTTTCACCAGTTTCCAGGCAAGCGACCTGCGATTTATGGCCGAAGCCGCCGGTCGGACGGTGTTAATTTCGGCCATTTCGATCAGTTTCGGTACGGTTTTCGGTTGCATCTTCGGGTGGATGGTGCATTCACTCAAGCTAGTCGGCAGTATCGCCCTTAATTTTGTTCTTGACATATTCCGCAGCGTACCGTTGATTATTCAGTTGATTTTGTTTTATAACTTGTTTCCATTGATCGGCGTCCACTTTGATCCTTTCGCCGCAGGAATTTTCGTTTTAACATTCTACACATCAGCGTTGGTCGCTAATGTTGTGCGTGGCGGTATCGAATCTGTTGGACAACCCATGCGACGCGCGGCCAGGTCTCTGGGCATGAGTTACTGGCAGGATATGTTTCACGTGGTGGCGCCGATTGGGGTGCGCGCGGTGTTTCCGGCCTGGATCGGTGTGGCGCTTGGTATACTCAAAGACAGTGCCCTGGTTTCGGTACTCGGTTATGTGGAGCTACTTCGCGCCTCGCAGATTTTGATTACACGAACCCAGGAACCTTTTCTCATTCTGGCTGTCGCCGGCGCATTTTATTTCGCGCTTTCGTTCCCTGTTTCCAGGTTCGGGATGCGTTTGGAGGCGAAGTGGCGGTCATGATCGAAGTGCAGGATTTACACAAATATTTTGGTGAACTGCATGTTCTCAAAGGCATTAATGTGACCGTCGAAAAAGGTGAAGTGCTGAGCATAATCGGCGCTTCCGGATCAGGAAAATCCACCTTTCTTTATTGTATCAATGCGCTTGAGCCGATCCAGCGAGGCGAGGTGGTTGTAGATGGCGTGTCGGTACATGCTCGCAGAACCGATATTAATAAATTGCGACAGAATCTCGGCATGGTTTTTCAGCAGTGGAACTCTTTCCCGCATCTTACCGCTCTGGAAAATGTTGCGCTTGCACCGCGCATCGTCAAGAAGAAGTCAGGAGCGGAGGCGCGCGAAATTTCCCGCAAACAACTTCAGCACGTGGGTCTCGGTGACAAGCTTAATGCGTACCCTTCAGCGCTTTCCGGTGGCCAGCAGCAACGGCTTGCGATTGCGCGTGCGTTGGCGATGGAGCCGAATTACATGTTGTTCGACGAAGCGACTTCGGCACTTGATCCCGAACTGGTTGGTGAAGTTCTCGACACTATGCGCCTGCTTGCTGAAGAGGGTATAACCATGATTTGTGTAACCCATGAGATGGGTTTCGCGCGGGATGTATCCGATCGGATTGCATATTTTCATGAAGGAATCATTGAAGAGATTGGACCACCCGCGCAACTTTTCACCGATCCTCAATCCGAAAACACCAAAAAATTTCTACACAATGTTCGATAACCGCGAGGTGGCGCATGACGCAATGAAAATCACTGGATTACGAATGCATCGCATGGACTTGCCACTCAAGGAGGGGCGATATAGTTGGGGAGATGGGAAGTTTGTCGAAGTTTTTGACAGTACGTTGGTGGTGGTCGAAACTGATGCGGGCATCGAGGGTTATGGCGAAGTATGCCCGTTGGGGCCGGTCTACTTGCCTGCTTTTGCGGCGGGCGTGCGCGCCGGCGCCGGCGAAATGGCACCACACTTGATTGGACTTGACCCCACCAATCTCACGCGGGTGAATGACACCATGGACACGGCATTGTCGAGACATCCTTACGCCAAGTCGCCTATCGATATTGCGTGCTGGGATATTCTGGGCAAGTCACTGAGCGTCCCGGTATGCCATCTGCTGGGGGGCGAGCAGGGTGAGGCGGTCGCACTTTATCGTGCCATCAGTCAGTTGCCCGCCGATGAAATGGCCGCCAATGTCGCTTCATACCGCGAGGCAGGCTATCGAAAATTCCAGTTGAAAGTCGGTGCGCAGGCGAAAGCGGATATTCAGCGCATTCACGCTGTGAGATCAGTTTTGCATGAAGATGAGATTTTGGTCGCTGACGCCAACCGTGGTTGGCAGGCGCATAACGCATTGCGTGTGGTGAGTGCTGTCGCCGATCTGGATGTGTATATTGAGCAACCCTGTCGATCATACAAGGACTCCCTCGCCATACGACGGCACACTAATCTTCCTTTCATACTGGACGAGTCCATCGATGGCCTGACATCGTTGTTACGCGCTTACCAAGACGGTGCAATGGACGCGGTAAATCTCAAAATATCAAAACTCGGTGGCTTGTTGAAAACACGCATTCTCCGGGATGTCTGTGTGGAGCTGGATATTCCGATGACCATAGAGGATACCTGGGGCGGGGACATTACCACCGCCACCATCGCACATCTGGCACACTCCACCCCGCAACGATGTCGATTTAGCTCCACCGACTTCAATGACTATGTGACGGTTGCCAATGCCGAAGGTACGCCACCTCGCGTCGGTGGAACAATGATGGCGTCACGCCAGCCGGGGTTGGGGGTTGTTCCTGATTGGAAGGTGTGGGGCGAGCCGATCGGCGTTTATCGGGCATAGCAAAGGGCAAACCCTTTGACTGTGTGCGTTAAGGTAGCAGCACCGTCGTCCCCGTGGTGCGGCGGTTTTCTAAATCTTTGTGGGCGGTTACCGCTTCGGACAGTGGGTAGGTTTGGTTGATGCGGATGCTGAGTGCGCCGGAGAGTACCGCGTCGAATACTTCGCCTGCGCGGTAGATTAATTCGTCGCGGCCGGCGGTGTAGTGAGACCTTTGCACGGAAGATGATTTCGCTTTTAGGCCAGGCAAAAACGCACGGAATGAGGGAGTTTATGCTTATAAATGACCGATTGAGTACGATTTTAACGCAGCATGGAGGTGAAATGGCTTTCGTGCAAAGGTCTCGTAGTGAAACAGTGAGGGGCGGGTCAGGTAGAGTCCGCCTTTGGTGTTCAGGATGCCGATGTCCAGGGGCTCGACCTTGCCGGAGGATTGGCCGAAAGAGACCAGGGTGCCGCGGGTTTTGAGGCAGTCCAGGGACGGCGTGAAGGTCGCCTGTCCCACCGAATCGTACACCACCGGCACGCCCGTGCCGCCGGTGATTTCTTGCACGCCCTCGACGAAGTTTTCGCGGCTGTAGTTGATGACATATTGGCAGCCGTTGGCCTGGGCGAGGGCGGTTTTTTCTTCGGAGCCGGCGGTGCCGATCACGGTGACGCCGAGGTGTTTGGCCCACTGGCAGGCGAGCAATCCGACTCCGCCGGCGGCGGCGTGGAACAAAATCGTCTCCCCGGCCTTGACCCGGTAGGCGCTGCGGTCGTCAATGCCGTCGGGAATTTTTACCGCCCGCGCCGCCGGCAGGTTGCGCGCTTCGCAATAGGCGCCGAGGGGCGGCGAAGCGTAGGCGACCCGCTCACCGACGCTGAAATCGCTCACACTGGCGCCGACCTTTTCCACCACCCCCGCCCCTTCAAGGCCCGGCGTGAACGGCAGTTGCGGCGCCGCCGCGGATTCCCGGTGTTCACCGGGTACTTTCCGCGGAGCGGGCGAGCTGCCCTGCCCCGCGGATTCTTACCTGGGCGGCGTCAGAGGCGACTGTCGACCGGCGACCGGCGACCAGGTTATTCGCCGGTGAGGGCTTTTGCACCCACCGCCGAGATCAACGCCTTGTGCTTGGCGATCTCGGTCTGGTGGTAGCGGCTCAGGGCGTCGCCCGACAGCCATTCCTCACAGGCAAGCCCGTCATCAACGCAGAACTTTTGCCACTCGTCGGAATTAAACAGCGTCGCGAACAAATCTATGTACCACTGTTGCGCATCTTCGGACATGTCCGGCGGCCCGTTGATGGAGCGCTGCATGTAGTATTGCAGATCATGGCCGAGCTCCTTGGCGGTGGGGATGTCGGGATAGGCCGGAAGCCGCTCGGCGGTGAATTGCACCAGGGGTTTGGTGTTGCCGGCGCGGTAAAACTCGTTTTGCTCCGCCGGATTGTTCACGGTTGAGTCAATGTGGTTGCCCACCAGGTTTTTGGCCACGGTGCCGCCGCCGGGGAAAGGAATGTAGGTAACCTCATAATCAAAGTAGTCCCCCATCATCGCGGTCAGGATGGAATCTTCCTGGCCGGAGCCGGTGCCACCCACTTTCCAGCTTTTGCCGGCGGCTTTGACCGCGCCCACGTAACTGTCCAGGTCGGTGATGTCGGCGCGATCCTGATTAACCCACAGCAGGAAATTGTCCAGCGCCATGCGGCCAATGGGCGTGAAATTCCCGACATCAACACCGATGCCTTTCTGAATGATGGGCGTGGTATAGAAACTGTTCAGGGTCACCAGCACAACGTGGTCATCGCCAGCTTTGTCCTGCAAATAGCGTAGCGCTTCAGCGCCCGACCCGCCGGGTTTGTTGATCGGAATAAATGGCCGCGGCGAGAGGTTTTTCTTCTCGATCAGCCCCTGCAACAGGCGCGCGATCTGATCCGCGCCGCCGCCAGCGCCGGCCATGATGATGAGTTCAATGGGCTTTTTCGGCGACCAGTCGCTGAACGCCAGCGTTGAAAGACCCAGCCCCAGCGCGACAGCGGTACAGGGTGCGGCGGCTGACCGAAAAGGCCTCGCAAGCAGCGGCGGTGCCGTGGGTCTGCCAAAAGCGCAGAATGGTGATTCGGTGTTGGGCTTGTGGGTTCATCTGCCCACGATACCCGATGCGGGCAACGCGATAAAACTCCTTGATGAGGTGGCCGATGTGGTGGGTTTTTACAGCATCTCCTCCGAGCCCGGGGAGTGCCAGATGTTTCTGAGCTTATGCAGGCCATGTTTGATGCCATCCCATTATGGGACAAATCGGGTGGTAGTTTAGCGCTGGAGCGAGTTTTTCAGAATTGTCAGGGCATATCTTGACGGATTCAGTCGCTAGTGTGCGGGATTTTAGGAAGATTCTTGGGAATTCCCAGAATTCCTCGGAGCATCCGCGCAATTTGTGGTCGCAATTTTGGCTGGGATACATGGTATTATCATAGTCTGGCTAACTATTATGAGAGACCTTTGCACGAAAGCCATTTCACCTGCATGCTGTGTTAAAATCGTACTCAATCGGTCATTTATAAGCATAAACTCCCTCATTCCGTGCGTTTTTGCCTGGCCTGAAAGCGAAATCATCTTCCGTGCAAAGGTCTCATGAAATTAACCGCGCCGTCGCACCCTATTGGCGCGCGCATATAACCACCATGTTTTATAAATCAAAAAATGATGAAGGCCTGATTCAAGTTCCTGCGGTCACCCCTCACGTCGAGGTCATCACTTTCGACAACGCCGAAATGAATATCGGCGATGATTTTCCCGAAGAGGAACTACGTAATATGAATCTATGCTTTTGTGTCGACGCACAGGGCGCTGGGTATGGGCTACTGGGGCCGTTGCATAGAGATATCATGTGCCTGGTGGATGGTTCCCGCACTCGCATGGAAATCGTCGAGGCGCTCCAGAAAATCGGCCACGATGCTATGGATACGAATACCATGCTAGCCAGTCTGGCTTACCGGTTTTTGCTGGTGTCAGCGGAGCATTCACTCCAGCCCGAACAAGCGGCGTTGTTTTCTGCACTGGGCATCACGCCGCGCTGCGCGGAAGAGTGCATGGCCGAATTGAAAATTTTTATTCACAGCATCAGCGCGCACCGCGATGGCGCGGGCATTGTAACCGAAGCATTGTCCAATCTAGGTTGCGGAAACCGCGCCATTGTCGATGCCGAAGATAGCGCCGATGTCGTTATCGTGTTGGTTGATGACTACCTGCAAACAGAACTGGAAACCATCAACCAGCGCTTTCTCAAAAACCGGAAAAAATGGTTGCCACTGAAATTGAGCGGCACTGAAGGCCTGGTCGGCCCGCTGTTTAATTTGCGGAAAAATGGATTTTGCATGACGTGTTTGCAGACTAACTTGCGCAACAATCGCGAACTTCGCAGTTTTTTTGGGCACAACCGCGACGGCGCTGACATCGCCAAAGAGAGAATCTTTGAATCATCGCTTGCCCGTGGCCGCGCGGTTGAAGCTCTGTTGCAGATGATTAAATCCCTGCTGGCCGACGCTGATCAGTATATCGATGTCAATACCGAAGGACATTTTCAAAGCATTGAACATTACGTCTTGTCGAGTAACACGGTTATCAACACCCAATCCTGGCACTATGTGAATAAAAGGCCACAGTGCGCCTGTTGCGGCGACCCGCAAACGATCAACAATGAACGCCCGCCTAATCCGGTGGATTTATCTCAAGGGTCAAAAGAATCTATGTTCACCAGCGGCGGCATGAAAGCTCGGTCGCCGCTACAGACCTGGAACAAATATCAACACTTGATTTCTCCGCTAACCGGTGTTGTAACAGGCGTTGTTCGATCTTCTCCGCCGGACGATTCGTGGCTTCACGTTTATTGGGCAGGCAGCAATTTGGCTATCGTTAATAAACTTTTCCACTCTCTCAGCACCAGCCTGCGAACCAAGAGCGCAGGCAAGGGGCGGTCGGACTCCCAGGCCAAGGTCAGTGCCTTGTGCGAAGCCCTGGAACGCAATAGCGGGGTCTATGACGGCACTGAAATTCATCGCCGCGCGCGATTTATCGATTTTGACGAGGGCGAAGCTCTGCGGCCTAACGACATCATGCTATTCAGCGATAATCAATATAAGATGCGCGACCAGGTGGCGTCAAAGAAATTTCGTTTCTACCGACTTCCGGAGTTGGATTTCGACGAGAACGTGGAAGTCGAATGGACACCATTCTGGTCGGTAAGCCGCAAGCAGCATGTCTGGATGCTGTCTGCTCAGGCTTATTTCTCTTACTATTCAAGCAATATGGAACTCAACAAATTCATGGGGAATCCGGATTCCAATGGTGCCGCATCGGGAAACACCATTGCCGAGGCATTCGTGCAAGGTTTTATGGAATTAGTGGAGCGCGATGCCTTCGCCATCTGGTGGTATAACCGTTTATCCTATCCGGAAGTCGATATCGCCAGTTTCATGGACCCATTCTTGACTCAATTGGTGGAACACTACCGCACCGAATACAATCGAAATGTATGGGTGCTTGATATTACTCATGACTTTGGCATTCCGGTTTTTGTCGCCGTGTCCGAGCGCTTTGACAAGAAAAAACGTGATATCTGCGTGTCCGCTGGCGCCCATTTTGATCCGCATATTGCATTGTTGCGCGCGATTTGTGAACTCAATCAATACGCATCGGTGGTATTGCGTTCCACCGATGATGTGTCCAGTTATACTTATTTCGATCAAGAATGCCTTGACTGGTGGCACAACGCCACCTTACAAAACAATCCGTATCTTTTGCCCGACAGCAAGGCGGCCAAAACCACCAAGGCGGATTATCCTGTCATCGCACGCACCCAGGCTGAAGAATCACAGGCCTGCATTGATGCAGTCCATACCAAAGGCATGGAGATTCTGGTGATGGACCAGACCAAACCCGATATCGGGTTGCCAGTGATCAAGATACTGGTGCCAGGGATGCGCCATTTCTGGGCCCGTTTTGCCCCGGGACGACTCTACGATGTGCCTGTGGAGATGGGAAAACTGAGCAAACCCACCCCTGAACAGGATTTGAATCCCACCCCCGTATTCATCTAAAAATTGCGCCGAGCGAACAGTTGATGACTCCTCAATCCACTCGCGACATGCGCAAACACGGCAGTGACGCCGGCATTGTGCAGTTGCCAAAAATTGCGCCTCATCTGCATATCGATATTGTTGAGATCGACCCCTCTGGCGCCGGCCCTGATAAGTCAATGTTGATAACCTCGGAATACGATAAGAACTATTACCAGATTTATCCGATAGCAGAATTAGGCGAAATGCTTTTGGCCGCGATTGATGGCGATGCAAGTGCAACGCAGCTGATTCAAAGAATCACCTCCTCGTCACGCTATAGCCATCTGGAGGTTGCCGCTATGCTGTCGCTGCTTTCCAACGCCGACATCATCATTTCGGGGCGATACGACATGCCTGACGGACAAGCTGCGTTGTGGCTAAATATGGGATTTACCCCTGCCCTTGTGGAAAACACAACGAGTCGGTTGCGGGTTGCGATTGTCGATAAGGCGGAGTCTCCCGCCTACCAACAAGAGTTGGGAACGATGCTGCGCAGTCTTGGCGTGAACACGAGCGATGGAGATGTCTTGGACAGCGATTTGACAGTCGTGGTGGTTGATGATTATTTGCATAAATCGTTGAATAAAATAAATCGAGATTATCTGAAAAAAAAGATCCGATGGTTGCCGGTTAAATTAAGCGGTAATGTTCATTGGGCCGGCCCCGTATTCAATCAGCCGAACCGCGTTAAAACTGATTCCGAACTTGTTTTGGAAAAACCGTACATGGCGAAAGATTTCTGCTGGTATTGCCTGGCGGAGCGAATAGAAAACGGTCGTCAAATAGAGCAGGCGAAATATCGACAAACCGACCTCAAGCCCCGCCCTGCTTCGAAAATGTATACTCCGGCCCTGCAAGCGAGCGCCTACAACATCACGCTGGAGATAATCAAATACCTGTTGCACGCTGATCAAGAAACAGAATTCGATGTTCACCCATTCTGCTCATCATCGTGGGTGTGGGATCAGATAAGTAATCGATCCGACTGGCACATTGTCAATAAAAATCCCGCCTGCGTGGTTTGCGAGCAACCATCAACCGACGACATTGATCCGATACATCTCGATGATGTTGAGATCGGAGAGCGTTATGTAAGCAGTGGCTGGCGCATCGTGCCTATCGAACAAACTTTTGAGAACTATCGCCACCTCAACAATGCCTATACGGGTGTTATCGACCTGTTTGAGGATATTCAAAACCCAGTCGATGATTTCTGCTTTGTCTCTGAATCAAGCAATAACATCTCGACAAAAAGCAACGCCATATTCTTTCCCTTGATGAGCGTCAGGATGCGCAATGCGGGGAAAGGAATCACACCTGCTTCGGCACGCACCGGCGCCTTGTGCGAATCCATCGAGCGCTATAGCACCAGCTTGCACGGCGCTGAAATCCGTAGACGCGCCCGCTATCAAGATTTTCCCGCAGGGCAAGCATTGATGCCAAACTGCTTTATGAATTTCAGCGATAAACAATTTGTGCAGAATCAGCAGGGCAACCAAGATGCCAGTGGCAATCCATTTGTCAACATTCCTGCCCGACTAACTGAATATGAATACTGCGAGTGGTCGCCTGTTTGGTCTTTTACGCAACAACAAACCATCTGGACGCCGACCCAATCGCTGTATTTCGGCTATCCATATAAAAATCGCTGGATCGCCATTCCGGATACCAACGGAGTCGCCGCTGGCAACACCCGAACAGAGGCATTTGTACAGGCATTTCTAGAGGTTCTGGAGCGCGATGCCGTCAGTATTTGGTGGTATAACCAACTGCAATGTAGAGAACTTGATCTGGATTCGATTGATATTCCCTTCATCCGCCGGGTTGTCGATCAATACGAAAAGAAAAATAGGCGCTGTTGGGTATTGGATATCACCTTTGATCTGGGGGTTAATATTTTTGTGTTCCTGAGCCGTAAAAATTCTTCCGCCACCAAGGGCGAAGAAATTTGTCTGGGGTGCGCCGCTCATTTTGATCCGGAGATCGCCCTGACCCGAGCCATATGCGAACACAGCCAACTCTGGACAATGATTGAAAATCGGCGCGAAAAAACCTTTTTTAAGAAGTTATCGCCAGCCTTCTCAGCTTGGCTACAAAATGCCACAACTATGGCGAAATCACTCAAGTATTTGTTGCCTGCGGGTAAAAAGCAGTGGTGTGATTATCCGTTGAATTTAGAATTTAACCTGCTACAACAACGCCAGGCTTGCCTGAAGATGGTGGAAGAAAATGGCTGGCAACTGTACCTGGCCGACTTCACCCGCCCCAGCATAGGGTTGTCGGTCATTCGGGTGATGATTCCTGAGTTGCGTAGTATGCACCGGAGGCTTGGTCCTGGCAGGCTATATGATGTTCCGGTAGAAATGGGGCTGCTCAAGTGCGCAAAAATCGAAGAGGAAATGAACGAGATTGATATTTTTATTTGATGCGGTGAAATCCAACGGCCACGATTTTTTCGACCGCACATGGATTGCCGGAAATTATGAATACCAGCGAACGAACTCTTGGTTATTCTCACGAACACGCTCCAGATCAGCGTCATCGCTGACATCACCCGGGTAGCCCAGCGACATTCCGCAAAGTAACTTCATATCGTCTTCAATGCCTAAAATATACTTGGCAATTTTCGGGTAGTTTCCCCAAGACGCCTGCGAACAGGTTGCGAGGCCGTATTCCTGGGCCGCCAGCATGATATTTTGCATAAACATGCCAATATCCAGCAAGGAGCCCTGGGCGAGTCCGCTTTCGATAAAAAACAACAATCCGACATCAGCCCCGAAAAAATAATAGTTCTGCTTTTGAAGGGCGATAACCGCCGGCCAGTCAATATACTCTTGAGTAAATTGAATCCCTTTGGCTTGATAAAGCCGAGTCCCCATCAAATGCCGGCGCAGATTATATTTCAGTGGCATTGATTCAGGATAATAGGCGATCTCCGGACTGGGTTTCTGCTGTGCCTCCGAGGCTTTAATGTAAGCATCGGTAAGTTTTTTCTTGGTCTCCCCCTGAACAACCGCAACCTGCCAGGGCTGCATATTGCCCCCGGTAGGCGCTTCTTTGGCAATGCCTATAATTTTATCAACCACATCAACAAGAACAGGTTTGTCCGTGAAGGATCGTATGGATTTACGCTTAACAATCGCATCGATCGTATTCATGGCTGAAAAAACGAGAAGTTAGAGACCGCTGGCGCTAAGACGAAACAACGCCTTTTTGTAATTTTGTTGCACTTCGGGGTTAAGGAACGCATTTTCACTGAGAGCAAGCATATAGCGCTCAGGATAACGATAAGGGATTTCGTCTGGGGAATCTCCTCTGATAATTCGCACTGCCAGTTTCAGCGCCCCGGCACCTTGTTCATATGGAGATACACCAACTGAGAGCAAAATGCCGTCTTCCGAATTGAAGACATTCATTCCAATCACCGCCGCATTGCTATTGACCTGAGTCCAGGCACCGACTTCTTCAGAATCAACACGGCTACCGTTCTCATCCAACAGCTGACGGTATCCGGAAACCAGAATATAGTCGTAGTCACCAGAATTTTCCAGGATAAATTTTTGCCACTGAGCGTAATCAGCCACGAACTCTCCCCCACGATAATCGATGTTTCCCCAGTCCTGCGCGGCTAGAAAATCAGAATTTTTGTGACTCGAGGTGGAAGTATCCGCCAAAAATAACACGGATACGGGCGCCTCAATTTCTTGCAGTCTGTTCAATTCGGCAATAACCAGCTTCAAGGATGTCAGTGGTTTGTGTTCAAAAATGCCTGTTATGTTATCGGCCCCTGAATACCCATATTTTTCAACCGAGGAATTTACCCCGGAAAATACAACATCGATATCTGGGTGGTTCAGATAATGTTTGGAAATGATGTTTTGAGCGGAATCATCCACAGCGATAATGACCTGCGGATCAAATGCTTCCACATATGTAACAAAGTCTTGTTCGACTCGTTGTTTGTTTTTTGGGTAATCCAAATTACGCGTATTCATATAAAAATAACGTATTTTTACATTATATTTCAATTGTTTGAAAGCAGACAGCAAACTTTGATCGATCAGATTTGTCCACACATAATCTTTTCCATAACTGTGCAATACCATAATACGCGGAGTTTCACTGACTATGCTGACATACAAAGATCCCAGTAACATGCCGCACACAACCAGCGTTGCTACATATGTTTTTTTAATTACCATAAAGCCCACCTCTTTATTTGAACTGCATCATTGGCATCCATAGTTGGTACTGCTGATACTGTTAGTAAATTTCAAGGAATGTCCCCCGCATTGTTGCAATGCTAAACGAATTCAATTTTCTGTGCAATCGGCCTGGAATTTTAACGCCAACGCCTGACTGGCGCCGTCATTCCGCTTCATGCCATATCGGCTGAGGGGATCAAGGGCGCACGAAACGGATTCAGGTTTTTACGCGCGTGAACACTCAACAACAACAGCCCCATATCCGCCTGTCCATGAATGGCGCCCACCCGAAAATTATCGTCCGCCCAGCAATCGGGAAACCAGCACTGACTGCTACGCTTGCGCTGAACAATCTCATTGACTAAGTTATCCACGGCCTCCCGAGGAGAATTAACGCCTGGTACGGCCAATAACTGGTAAAGATGATCCATCAGAAATTCTCCAGACTTGGTCAACAACTGTTTGGCCGTGTATTCATGCGCCTGCTGTTCCGGCATTCCCCCGGTATGATGTTCGCCGGAAGCATTGCGCGCCTTCTCTTCCTGCAAATCCGCTATAAAATTCCGTAGTTTCAAGTAGCCCGGATGCTCCACGAATAACGGCCAGTTGTCTTGCATGTATTGGTTGACCAGGTACATGCCAGAAGTGGCATTCGGCAGAAACGCATTCGCATATTTGCGATAGGTGTCGGTTTGTTCCGGACTTGCCTGCAAGGATTTGGTCTCGATCAATTCCAGTATTTGTTCAATCCATGGAGTCAATATTTCGTTGTTAAAAAGCAATTCCAACTCAGTAAAACGGTATAAAAGGCCACTGATGCCATGCCGATAATCCACAAAAAGGCTATCCGTATCGCGCATCTCTTTCAGCAAATCTACCGTCAGATGTTCTACATTTGCAGTCAGGTTGTTATTCATTGCTGGTTTAACCCGCGCCAGACTGCACAACGCGGCCAGCTTTGATCCGTGCAAACTGATTACGCCATATGTTTTGGCTGTTTCATATTCAAACCCTTCAATAGCGTCTCCAGTCATGTATTCATAGCACTTGCGCAACGCCTTGATGTTGTCGTTTTTTGGGGCGGCATATTGCTGTAGCGTTGCGAGGAAAACAATAATGCCACTGCAACCGTCAAAATTCAGTAGCAAACGTTGCGGGATGCGGATGTTGTTTAACTGTAGTCTGCCGATGGCGAGGTAATCCTTCAAATTTTCTGTTTGATTGATATTGGATGCCAGTTGGTTGCCTATTTCCTGAGCCAGGGCCACGAACTCTCCATCCGTTACCGACTGTGATGCGTTGCTTACATCGTTGCTCCGCCGCCACGGGCGCCGGGGGTTGTCGGGTCGCGTCGAAAACAATGCTTTGATGTAGCTTATCTGGCGATCAGTCTCATTCAGCGAGTAAGCGTAATTTCGGGCTATCTTGGAAAGCGTGGTTTTTTTGAAAAAATTTTCTTCGGTGGCAACATTCGCAGTATTGAAAAGCAGCAGGCTGTTGGTTTGTAATTCAAACAACGGGACATCATTGTTCCATATATCATTTCTTATGCCGTCGATAATGGTGATCGGAAAGCCTTTAAATATCGAGAAAAACCTGTCCAGCGCAATACTTGCGCGTACGCCGTCATTCCCGCAATCACCGAAAAACCTGGCTATCAGCGAATAGCATTGCCAGGTATCGACGACGATATGACGAAAACGAGCTTGGTCGATACGTTGATAGAACTGCTGTAGTGCTTCACGCCCAATATCCGATTCCAACAACTTTCCCATGCGCCTGTAGCCATCGATAAAAATTTCCAGAAAGTCGTTCATGTCCTGGAACTCACCTTGATAAAAAGGCGCATAATCGCTGGCCTCGAAATCGTCATATAAATTATCTTTTTTCGAAAACGGAACCTGTTGCTTTCCCGGAGGTGTTGTTACGCTGATATCAATCCCATCCGCCAACTTAAAGCTCACCGACCCCGGCATGAGCAGTGGCAACATGCCCACCATCTGCATTTTTCTAAATTGCACGACGTGTTCATCTTGCTCGTCGGTGTTCCAGAGATCTTCGAAACTGTTGCCGACAATTGTTTCATAATCAATAAAATAGGGCATGTCGGCACAAGCGATTAGGTTGTCATACCAGAAATCATTGCCATTCAATAACTGTAGCACAAACAACCATCCCCCCAAGCGCCGGTAAAAAGTCTCCACTTCCGACAGCTGACCGCACGCTTGCCAGCGAACCCGTTGCTCCCAGCCATACCCCTGGCAATACATAAACGCGGGCGTCAACGGCACAAACTCACTGTGCGATGGATGCAGGTCTTGCAGTAATAATCCGATTGCCCAAGTGCCTATCAGGTTTTTTGGCTTGTAGACAACATCGCCGCGGCTGGTCTCGAAAATAGCCACTGAACGCCCGCCGCGGTGCGGGTCCCCCAAACCGCAGCGTAGCCGTGAAACGACAATACCGTCATCGGTTTGCGCTTGCGGGCGCAACATCTGAACTGTGAGTTGAGATAGGTCAGCGGTAAATCTGTGCAGCATTTCCTCCGTGGCTATCTGCCAGCGAAACACCAGATTGCCAATAATTTTGACCAGAATCGGTTGGCGTTCAAAAGCCGCTTGCCAAAACCCCAATGTTTCAAATAATTGTTGTCGATAATCGTCTTCGCCCTCGGGAAAACTGCCGGGATACGCATTCAATACGCCAAACAGTGGCGGCGCAAGCCGCGACATAAGGTTTTCAAGCAAATCGTTCACGCTGGCTTCGGTCAGCTGAATCCCGGCTGATGCCAACTGATGTTGTTGAGCGTTGAGCCACGGGCGACACAATTCCGCCCAGGCGACAGCCAGCGTCAAGTGGGGTTTTTTTTCAGCGTACTCCGGTTTAATTCTTTCATCGTGTTGCCGCCAACGTTCATATAAATCAATGAATGTTTTTGCCCAGTCGGGCAAATACTCCGGGGCGGATACATCCACATCGCGCATGGATTGATACCACTGCTGTTGATCCAGCCCACGGCGTCGTAAAATTTCCCCCCCCTCCGGCGCGGGTCGGAACAAGGCGCTCCAACTATCGCATCGGTTTTGTAAAACAACCGCATCTTGCTCGGCGCTGAATGTAAATGCCCCGGACTTGATGCGTTCCTCGGGGAAACTTGCCCGGGCAATCCATTGATACAGGCGCGATGCGTCCTGTCGGCTCGCGCTACTTGTCATTAATAATTATTTACAATGCTGTGGGCGATAATGCAGCGCCATGAATAGCCGCGCTGGCCGGTAAGTCGATATCGTCAAAATTGAAATTTTCTGGCCGGCTACCCAACATAAACTCGCCGATGTTGCATTCTATATGAGGGGCGTTGCCAGTTGCTTGACAGAATAGTTCGGTATTGCCTGACCCCAACCCGCAGCCTGCCAGCCCCATCGCCGTGGCATTCAAATAAAATGTCTGGTAGACAACGCCGGTATTTCGCAACATCGTGCTGTATGCGATATTGTGGTATTTCCAACTGACTCTTTGAAAACGAGACGCGATATGTACGACTGTTTGCGGCCGGACGATTTGAGCACAACTCACAAATGCCGATTGTATCAGCCCCTCCGTGTAGTCATTCTTGTCGCTCAATTTGACCAGCTCATGGGTTGACGGCGAGTAATAATAGATACCAGGGTTGATGCCATGCGCCCGATCCACAGTGAGATAAAATTCCAATTCATAACTGGCCCCTCCAGTTGGATAGGGGCGCCAGGCCAAACCCATGTCAGTCTGCTGGTCGGGATTCTTCGCGCTGGCCACGCGCGTGTCGCATTCATAGAGAAGGCGCCCAGTGCGGAAAAAGAATTCACCCAACTGTTTCAAAGAAACGGGCGATTCTTCGTTGTAGGCGCGAAGACTGGCGCGTTGGATAACCAGACTGGTTAAACTTTTATCATTTGCCGCCAGGTACTGTAATTCGGGCTTGTATAGCGCGATTCGTTCGCCGTCCGGCACTGGCTTGACCGCGGGCTGTGGGTCAATCAAATTAACAAAAGGAAAGGCGCCGCCAAAATTAAAACCGTAGTTGTAGCTGAGTCGGCTGTTCGCATGGGTTAGCAAATCATGGAAATCCCATTGCTGAATGGCGTTGTCGCCCTCCTCCAGCCGAGTTGGCAGGTGAGTCGAATTCTTGTTCACCGAAATAACGAATTGTTCGTGATACAGTACATTGACCAGACAGCGAAAACCTTCAAACAAATCATTATCGTTGCCACAGGCAGATTGAATTTGCTGCAAATCCGTTCCAAAAGCCAACTCGAACAAGAGTTTTTGCACGGCTTTTTCCCGGATGACAAAGCGCTTGTCTCTGAGTGGCATCGACAACAACAACTGGTCATCATCCCGATGCAGATAACAAAAACGCGAGATCGTGATTTTTCCGTTTTCCGGTAGATTGTTCGGCTTCGACATATCCGGCAACAACTTACCAACATTGCAATACTCAATTTCCGCCAGCAATCTATTGCGCGGACACGCCACGCCAATCACGATTAGATTTTTTACGATAAAATCCGCGGTCTGCAACAGGCCGAAATGACAATCGTTTTCGGTATCCAACTGCTGACGCACGGCGCTAACGGGCACTTGGCGGCGCTGCTGCGCCAACCAGCTCAGCGCTTTATTCAGGGATTTTGCGACCGGTATTTTGTTGTGAAAGTCGCCACGTTTGATTTCAACTTCATTGGCATCGGGGCAGGATGTGATTTGACAGTGACTGTCCAGTCTGGCGGTTGCCAGCGGCTGTTTCATTAAATCCGTGATAAATGTCATTCTAATTCTTCAACGTCCTTAGCCATATCCCCGCAGGATGGTGAATTGCCCAGATTGTACGGGGGCCGACAGCAACACCGCCCGACCTCAAGTCGGGCGGCTTTGACTGCGAAGATATTTTCCTGCAACCATCATGCAACCATCATGGTTGGGCCGACGGCATAATGATTTAGCTACTGCCGGCAGTTCCCGCACTGCCCACGCTACCCACACAGCCACCGGATGAAGCGGTTGATGTGAATGTGCCAAGTGTTGACGCGGAGCCAGCGGTGCCGACGGTCCCCGCGGAGCCGGTTTTTCCGGCGGCTTGAATCTGGTTCAAATCACTCGCGGAGAGCTGGTGATCTGCCGGAAGATGCGGCGGCATTTGCACGTAGGTTGTATCTTGGGTTGAGGTTATCACTCTGATCTCCGGCGCATCGCCTCCCCCGAAGAGGTTGTCATAACCGATCTGCGCCAACGCATTCGTATCATGCTCTCGTAACTGTTGGCGAAACTCAGGATCGTGCATCAATTGCAGTCCGGCATCGGGACTCATATCAGTTTTCGTATTCATTGTCAGACCTCGTTTGATTGGTTTGGATTAACTCTGGAACGTTCTTGAACAAGTTACGCCGAGCCGGCGGTGCCGGCGGTGCTTGCGGAACCCGCGCTACCCACGGTTGAAGTGAGGGTGCTGATACTGCTTGCTGTCGTCGCAGTACCAACGCTACCGTTGGTGTTGCCCGCCGCTTGAATGGAAAGTAATTCCTCGGAGCTGATCGTGGAAAGGTGCTCAACCTGTGCAAGCGGGACATACATCGTGTCGGGACCATTGATCACCAGTTTGACTTCAATCTCCGAATCCGCGGCAATAATCTCGTTGTCAATGGCATACTGTCTGGGATCGTTGCGAATGTCTCGACGCGTATCCGGATCAAGCATGGATTGTGTTAATGAAGAATCTGTTAAAGTATTCATGACTATCTCCTATCAGGGTTAAAGTTGACTAGGCGGAACCAGCAGTGCTTGCGGAACCAGCGGAACCACCTGTTGACAATGTGGTATTGGCTGTACCCACCGTGCTGGCGCTGCCAGCGCACGCTATGGTACTGGCCCCGCTACCCGCCGCTTGTATCTGGGCCAGATGATTTTCATCCAACGCATGCGCGTTGCTGATTTCCGGAAAAACAATATACATCGTGTCAGCGGTGTTGGTTACCACCTTGAATTCCTCATTGCCACTTAACTCGGACAACGGGTGGCCTTGGGATTGCATCTCGGCATAAGCCGCTTTGGGGTCGTCAAGATACTTCTGCCGCACAACCGGGTCGGCCATCATTGAAATAGTGTCTTGGATTTGTTGCTTATTCATAGTCGGTTACCTCATTCATGTCGTGTGGTTGGGGGTTGCTCATGTTGCACACGGGAACTTAAAGCATGGCGGTTTTGCCTGCAACCTCTTTTTTCCACTTAACAGCAAGTGGTTGTATACACTTTCGCGGTCTTCGGCAAAAATCTCCAGGGGCGTGCTTACTGGGTGTGGGCCTGACATGGATGCCCGACCAAGGCATTCAAGGCGGTGATTTTGCGGCGGCGCGCCGCTTCTATAAACCGCGACGGGGACCTGCCCCGGCGATAAAGCCGGGCAACCCGTGCGGGGTTCACTCCACCTGCATTTGTCTAATGGCTAATTCGTAAAACAATCCTCGTTTCGCCAGCAACTCTTCATAACTGCCTTGCTCGACAATTTCTCCCTGGTCCATAACATATATCCGGTCGGCATTGCTGATGGTGGTCAAGCGATGGGCGATGACTATGCGGGTGATGTTCATTTGTAGCAGGCTGTCCTGCACAACCTTTTGGGTGATGTTGTCGAGTGCGCTGGTTGCTTCGTCCAGCAACAAAATGGCGGGGTGGTGCGAAATGGCGCGAGCGATCATCACGCGCTGCAATTGCCCGCCCGACAGGCCGCCACCGCCAAACGACGACAGCAGGGTATGCATGCCCATGGGCAAATCCTTGATATCCTTTTCCATGCCTGCTTTTTCGGCGGCTTCCCAGGCCGCTTCCAGGGTAACGTTGGTGTCTTCGCAGGCGATATTTTCATAAATGCTACCCGGCAAAAGATCGCCGTTTTGCAAAACGACGCCAATCCGTCTTCGCAAATCGGAGAGGTCAATGTCATTCACATTCGTATCATCGACAAAAACCGCCCCCTTGTGCGGTTGCTCGAACCCCAGCAACAGGTTGAACAAAGTGGACTTGCCCGATCCGGAACGCCCGACGATAGCGGCATATTCACCTTCCTTGATTTCCAGGGTTATATTTTTGAGAATGGGAATCCCCGGCTGGTACTGAAAGTCGACCGAATTGAAACGAACATCGCCGCGCAAAGACGGCAGCTGGGGCTTTTGTACGCCCACTTCCACGGGTTCCTGGAGTATGGGATCCATGCGCTTAACCATGGGAATGGTGCTCATCACTGACAGCAACACCAGCGCCAGTGAGATCATGGTGCTGGATAATTGCCCAAAAGCCGTATTGAACAAGATGAAGTCGCCCAGGCTGAAGTCTGTTTGATAACCCGCTTCCAGCAAACCGAAATAGATAAAACCGAAGATAATAATACTGCCGATAAGCGGAATAATGCTTGCCGCCACCTGCAATACATTGTTCGAAAGCATATATTGTCGGTTTTCCACGACCACCCTGTTATGTACGTTTGACCACAACGCCAACGCGGTATTTTCCTTGGCCGCCACTCTTAGTTTGGAAATGCCATTCAGTAGTTGAAATATCAGTCCGTCAACCTTGCCTTTATATTCAAATATATTGGCAAGAATTGGCAATACTCTGCGGCATATTATCCAGGTCAGAATGAAGAACAGCGAGAATGCCGCCATGATAATGAAGGCCAGCCGCCAACTGTAATAAAACAGCAGGGACAGATTGAACAGCACCGAGATCGAAGAACTAATGACGTTGGCGGTGGATGATGTCCAGACTGCCTGTATATCGTCAAAGATATTCGCCCTGCTGGACAGATCTCCCACAGCGTGGCGATTAAAAAAGGTCATAGGCAACCGCAGCAAACGACTCCAGATGGCAGCATGTATATCCAGCGAGAGAAAATATTCGATGCGCAGCACGGCTATGCTATTGAAAAAATTAGCAACCAGCATTCCAATAATTGCCGCAAACAGCGCCAATAAATAACTGTTCAGAAGCGCAAAATTAAAACTTGGCAGCGCACTTGAAAGTAACTTTCCGAGAATAATGGGGTGAACCAGAGTGATTGCCCCCAGAATGACAGCAGTCAGCAAAATACGTTTAACATCGATATGGGCAAGCTGAAGTGCTTGCAATAAAAACCCTTTAATGCTGGTAACGCTCTCACTCAGTCGTCGGTATATTAACAACGCTTCAGGAGTAATTTTTTCTGCAATCGAATCCGAAAGATATTTCCATTCATCGGTTTTCGGATCATAATATTTATATCGTGTTACTTCATAGTAAAGCAACACTGGAAATGTATGGCCTTCCAGAAATGCTACCAGCGTCCAATCATCTTTTTTATACCATTTTCCAGTGAGCGTTACTTTGCGCTTATCGAATCCTCCCAATGCGAGCAGATGCTCCAACCCTCCAAATGTGGTGGGATCGGCGGCTTCTAAAATTTCAGTGGCAATCGATTTGACTTCGCTTTTGCTGATTTTGCACAACTCCAGCAACAAATTGCTGTTGGCTGAAGTGCGATCTATCACCGTGGTGTATGGAACAATATCTTCTTTTCCGTGAAAAGCGTTCACGAAATTGAAATTCATGGTCTGCATATTTTGTTGTTCGATTTCCTTGGAGCGAACTATATCGTTCTGCTGTTGCCGCTCGAATCCCAATGCCTGCAGATACAGCAAGACGCTGATCAGGTGGTGAAAATCATCAACCGTTTTATTGCCGAGACCTTGTTGGAGCAGTTGCCGGGTGGTGAAGATATCGACAACAACGTTTTCGGAAACAACCACCGTATCCCGACTAAACAGCGGAAATTGGAATTGATTGATTCGGCTACTGGCGCGAATTTCCAGCCCTCTATAATTAGCCAGAATGGTTGAAGCGGCATCGCTGATTTCTTCCGAGCGGGCGAATTGCAGCCATAGGATTTCGTCTTTAGCGCCGCTTTGCGCGCAGATATTTTCTTCGATGATTTGTTGTTGGTCAGTGCCGGAAAACCGCAACAACCGAAAAGCGGGCAAGTCAGTGTTGTTTGGTAGCGCACTGGTGATTTTCTCCACCCAGTTAGCCACGCCGAATAGAGCATGATCGGTCAGTTTATCGTGATGTAACAACGCATGCCGATCCACCACTGACAGTTTATCGTTCTCGCCCACTATCATGAAAAAACCGAGATAGAGATGTTGCGATTTTTCACGCTCCAGAATTTCAGGTTTTATGGGCAGGCCATCAAGGGAGGAAGGGGGGGAGCCAGGGAAAATATACTCACCCGCCCCAAATGCGTGTATTTTTTTTCTGTTGTATAAGGGCACGCCGTCGCAAGTTCGCGCGACATAGACGGAGACTTCGCCTTCTTCAACTCGATAGCAGTGACTGGGATTATCCAATGGAACGATTCGATTGGAGTTTTCCAACGGTCGAATATTAAGCAACTCCGAATGTTGCTGGGTAAATTGTGGGAGATCAGGCATTATTGGTGTGCAATTAATTTAGCGTAAACGCCGTCTTTATCCGCAGCAAGTCTCATATGGTCGCCACGCTGAACAATTCGACCTTTGTCGAGCACCAGAATTTGATCAGCATCGCGAATAGTGCTGAGACGATGCGCTACAATCACCAGGCTGCAACAACGGCGCTTGATACCATCCATCACCTTTTTTTCGACAATCGTATCGAGCGCCGATGTCGCTTCGTCCAGGATAATCAGGCTGGGATTGGTAACCAGCGCGCGGGCGATTTCAAGGCATTGGCGTTGCCCGCCACTGAAATTTCTACCACCCTCTAGAATTTGATGGCTATAGTTGCCGGGCAGTTTATTGATGGTTTCCAGCAAACCGACATCCTCCAGCGCTTCGCCAATTCTAATGTCCATAATGGTTTTGTCCCACAGCGTCAGGTTGTCTCGCACCGACCCTTCGAACAATATAATTTCTTGACTTACCATGGACACGGAACGACCGAAAGTAAAAGTGTCAATAGCGTCCAGATGCTGTTCGTCATACAGAATTTCTCCTTGCGATGGTTCATAAAGCCGCGATAATAATTTGAGCAATGTTGATTTACCGCTGCCCGAAGAACCGACTATGGCGATTGAATTACCTGGTTCAACGGTGAAATCAATGTCTTTCAATGCGGGCGCACCGTTCTTTGTATAGCTGAATGCAAGGTTTGACACTCCCAACTTGCCATAGAGTCTTGGCGGCCCGGCCAGTTTCGCGGGCTGGGCACGCTTTTCGGGCTGATAGCTCAGCACATCGTCCAAACGGTCCAGATCGCCTTTTAGTTGTTGTAGTTCGGCACCAAAACTGACCAAGCTGGAAATGGGCCGCATAAATTGTTGCGCTAATCCTTGAAACGCAATCAGACCGCCTACTGTCATCACGCCATCTATAATCAGGCGACTACCCACCAGAATAATGATACATACAGCGAGACCGGTCAGAAAATTTGGGGTCAGCACTAGGATGCAGGAATAAATATTGAGGGTTTTCTTGGCCCTGACCATGCGCGCCTGAATGCCCGTCCAGCGTCTGAAAAATACGCTTTCGATACCATTGGCTTTCAACGTTCCGATCGCGTTAAGGCCACTCATTGACACCCCGAGAAGGTTGCTTTTTTCTTTGAGAAAAACCTTATTGACGGTGCTCCGTTTTTCATTAAGAATAGCCAGAACAAGAAAATTCAGCGACACCATAACAATAGCGACCAACCCCAATATATTGTTATAAAGGATGAGAATTGCGCCGTAAATAACCGAAGTCATCACATTGATTACATTGATGGCCACATTGTTTGCAAGCGTTTGAGCAACCCGGTCATTGGATGCCACGCGATCGGCTATGTCGCCGATATACCGCTGAGCAAAGAACAACAAAGGCAACTCAAAGATATGCTTCATGAATTTTGCTGCGGACGTTATTCCCATTTTCAGATTCAGCAGCGTTAACATTCGATACTGAATGCTGAGCATCACGGTTTGCGCTATAAAAGTGATGACCATAGCCAAAACCAGCGGGCGCATTAGCGAATCCAGCCCGCGAATCAACACGTCATCAATAAAAATTTTACTGAACACCGGAACCACCAGTCCGATGATGGACAGCATCAGCGTGACCAGCGTCAAGTAGAGCAGGTTTTTTGTTTCGCCGGACAGACGCCTGGCCAGACTGCTATGAATTTTTTGCGGAGAACCGACCGGCCTGAAATCTTTTGTTTTGGTGAAATTGATAGCGACGCCAGTGAAATTATCGTCAAACTCTTGACGGGTGACCGTCTTGCGGCCTTCGCCCGGATCATTGAGATAGTATATCCCTTTTTTGGTATCCAATCCTTCCAGCACTAAGAAGTGATTGAATTTCCAAAAAATAATCGCCGGAAAAACGACTCGATCAACCAGATTATCCAAATCCGCTCGCACCCCCTGGGCAACGAGATTAAAACTCTTGGCAACCTTCACCAACGCCAAGGCATTGCTACCGTCACGCGATACGTCACAGGATTTTCTGAGCTGCTCCAGACTTTGATGCACACCGTGGTAAGCCAATATAGCACCCAAAGACGCCGCGCCGCACTCAGTCGCCTCCATCTGCATGAAGACCGGTGTTTTGCGGCGAATGACTTTGCTTTTTTTGGTGCGCTTAAGCAACGAAGCAAACATATACTTGATGAGTATTTATCAATGCCATTCCTGATTAAGCAAAAAAGGAACGCAATAAAGGAATCAACATGGTGATGGGTTTGCGTTTTTCTAAAATAAACTCGACCGTCCCCAGGCTACCTATATTAATGGAATTTTCCTCAGCTCCGCGCGGCGATGTCCACGACAAACCGTTTTTGGAAGCGGGGTCACTTTTCAGTTCAATTCTGACTTCATACAGCGCGCCTGCCCGGGTAAATTGATCCACCAGCGCCTGGTTGGCCAATTTTGATGCAATGCCGGCAGCGGTAATCGGCAGTTCTGAAACGCTGACAACAATGCCTTCCACCATGCCATACTCATTACGGTTGAGATAGTCCACTTCAATCTGTAGTTCGGTCCCGCGCGTTATTCGCTTGCCGTCAGCGGCGTTGACATATGCGATAAATTCGAGGCCTGCTCGCTGATTGGTTTGAACCAGATTCAATAACCCGACTTTGTCATCGCTAGTCGATCCTTCAACCATAATAATGGAAGTGAAATTACGTTTGGTGGTATTAGTCATGATGCTCATGAAGGAAGTTCCCGCCTGTAATAGAGTGCCTTCAGGCGCCTTGATCTCCAACACTTCACCTGCCACCGGCGCCAGCACTTGCAATTCCTCAAGGTTGCGGAGCGCGGTCTGGCGGCGGTCCGCCTGACGCGTAACGGTCTGTTGCAATTCGGTTAAACGGAGATCTTCCTGGTATTTTTTCTCAAAATCAGTTTGGCTCAAACGGTCCAGTTGCGTTTGTAGCGCATGCAGTTCACTGCGTGCCTTGGTATAGGCCAGACGTTTGTTGGACAAGGTTGTCTGAGTGATGAGATTGTCGTTGAACAATCGGATGCTGTCTTGGTGGGCTTTTTCGGATTCTTCAGTCGCCAAACGAGCCGACTCGATCTCCGCTTGGATATTTTTGGTTTGTTTTGCCAGGTTGTGATTTCTCAGCTCACGGTCGGTCGAGATAATCTGCTTGTTTTGTTCATACAGTTGCTCCGCTTGCCGTAAATCCCGCTCGGCGACCACCAGTTCCTTTTTTCTGCTGGATGAACTGAACTGGGCAATCACTTCTTCTTTTTCTACATAATCTCCAATCGTGTGGAAAATCTTATCGAGCGTGTCGGAAAAGGGCGCGGAAGCGTCCACCACGCGGCCGCCGTAGGGCAGAAATATGCCATTCCCACTGACCCGCGTGGATATATCGGCGACGCATGCCCAAATGATCAACACGACCAAAAATACCCATGCGATTAATAGAAACAACCAATGCCGATAGGAAGTTATCTGGATATTGGTATCGAGGTCATCCGGCGATGACATTTTTTTCAGCGCGTTATAACGAAACATTGCCCACTATCCTGATTATTTGAAAAGAGACGATACCCATGACGAATATATCGAATTTGCTTGTCCGTTATCCAACGTTGCATGGCCTTTGGCAACACCCAAAGCGCGCAACGGGCTGATGTAGCCGCCAAGCCGAGCAGTCAATGATTTCGGGCCACGCCAATTTTCGCCATGCTTCAGGTAATAATTCATCATGGCCACGGGGCTTAATCCATATGTCGGGTAATAAGGGTATTGATGATGATGGTTATAATTTTTCAGCCACGCCGCCAATTCTTTCGCAATTATTTTCGGGTCGGGCTGTTTTGTCGAGAAATTTTCCACCGGCACCGATAGCAACTGGTAAAAATACTGAATCGAGCCGTCCAACACCGGCTTGACCGAGTATTGGCTAATCTGTTTTAGATCATGTTTTTGCAGTAAGCTATCGAACGAATCGTAATCCGATGTTCCATCGATATTTCGATCAAACAGTTTAAGGTCGCTGGTCGCCACCGTTTTTACCGGTAATCCGAATTCCATAGCCTTGGGAAACACCTGCGTATCAAGCCAGTGGAGGATTTTTTTTCTGTCCATTTTGGGCAAAAGCAACACGAAGGCGTAATTAATGCTGGGATCAATGGCAATGCAGATTCGATGGTTTCCGGTTTTAACGACATCCAGATTTAATTGTTCAAACGGTCTGATGAGGTCGCGATGATACGCGCTGAAACAAGGATTGTGATTTTGCATAAACAGGCGCTGTCGCACACTCAATTCCTTCGCGAAGTATGCGTATTTCAACTGCGACTCAAGGTGCAACCATCGTTGCTGGTGTCTGTTTAGGTCGAGTTTTTTCAACACCACATGGACGGTTGTGTGAGAAAGTCGAATGTTATGCTCGCTGAGAAGTTTCTCGCTGATTCCGCAAGTGGATATGCTCGGATTGGTCAACACCATATCCATGATGGTTATTTCATGATTTGCGGAAACGTCCGAACGCGGCGATTTATTTCGTGAAACAAAATTCGCCACGGTCTTTTTTATATGATAATAGGAAATTCGACTGATGCCAAAATCCTGGCAAGTTTTGGTTACGTTTCCTGTTTTTCTCGCGCGCTCCAGGATAATCAACTTTTCCACTAACGTTCTGCGAATCATGATTCTGGTCTCAACATTATTCGTGCGTTGACTTCGTAGTATAGTTGCCGGCTGTGGTGTAGTTGCCGGTTGATTTGGCAAAAGCCTCCAGTAAAGCGGGTATCTGCCCATACATCTTACTGTCCGTGGCGGCTGCGTTCATGGAAACCAGATATTGCCGTGGATATACACGAGCGAAACTGCCAGCGGGTTTCCCTGTTTTCACCAGATTCAACACCGCATTGCCAGCCGCTTCCCCCTGCTCAAATGGAGACGCGCCGACGGACAGGAGTACGCCATCTTGAGAGTTAAACACATTCAGACCAATCACTATTTTATTGGAATTTTGAACTGTCCACTGGGCGACCCGCGCCGGGGGAACGGTCTGATTCGAACCACTCGCGACTTTCAATTCGCGATAGCCGCCCACCAGGATATACCTGACATCGTCGGGCAGGTTGAGGATGATATCTTTCCACTCGGCAAAAAAAGTAGCCGAGAGTTGTCCTCTGTAGGAGATGTTCTCTCGCCAGTCGAACGCTTGCATATACGCGGCGTCTTTTTTTGCCGATAGACTATCGTCAGATACGAAAACCGTTGCGGTTGGTTTGCCGTCATACCGATTGATTATGTTGATCAACTCAACTATCGCCGCGAGCGGTTTGCGTTCATAGATGCCAGTTACATTGGGTGCCTCTTCGTATCCATATGGTGCCACGCTGCCATTTACCCCAGCGAAAATGATGTTGATGGATTCGTGGCCGACATAATCCTTGGCGACCAGGGCATTGGCGTTATCGTCTATGGCAAGAATTATATCCGGATTAAAATCATGAATTCGGCGATGAGCTCTTTTTTGCGCGCGCCGTTTTTGATTATCGTCCGCGCCTTTGGTCGCCATGTAGTGATAGCTGCTGTTGATCCGCCGCTGGTCAAAGAACACGCCAGCGATTCCCTGGTCAATACCCCTGGTCCATGAATACTCGGGGGTATAACTGTGCAATATCAAAACCTTGACTTCATCCCTGACAAGAACAAAGAACACCCCCATTTGCACAAAAAACAGCACGGCAAAAATCGTTATGAGAACGTCGGGCGCGAAAATACGTTTCAATCTGCGCATCACAAAACCCCCAGCAACTTCCAGTAGGGTATGGACAAGTAAATTGCGGCCAATTTCATTAAAAATGTCAAACCGTTAATGGCGTAGACTCGGTTTGAGTGGAATACTTTGGCGTGGCGTTTGCCTAAAGTGGAAACGCCCTGCATATAGTAAGACGCCTGATAGGGCCAGATATAGGATTCTGACATCATCAAAATAATAAAACCCACCACCCACGCATAGCTTTCCTGCACTATGGTCACAGGTATCAGCGCGCCAGCCAGCAAAATGACAGTCGTATTAATCGAAACAAATAATCGAAACACAAAAACCAATGCCGACAATAACAATATGAACAGGTAGATATTGCTGTCCAGATATTGGGTCAACCACGAAAGTTGATTCGCAATCAAGACGGTTAACTCCATGTACTGAAGAACATTGGTAAAACCAACCATCGCTCCGAGAAAAATCAGAAAGCCCCAGTCGATGTTGTTGGAAAATTGTTTTCGATCAATGGCATTGAAAAACAGCAGGGCGAAGAATATGGTGAGGGAGATCAAATGAATTTCGATATGGTGATATGGATAGGATATGATCAACAGCACAAATAGCGCCAAGGCGATGACCCCAATTATTTCTTGCCGGTTCATTCTGGGCATGTCTCGGCGCAGAATTTCGATGGACTTCTCGTCAATGGAAACTCGTTCTCTATTAACAAAAATCAATGCTTGGATAATTAAAAACAGGACGATTAAAATAAGCCCTGGCGCCAGGGCGGCAACCATCCAGAACAAGTGATTGAAACTGTCCTGATCCTGAATGGAGAACATGCCCCATAATAGCAGATTAATGGATTTTGCGCTGAGAAACATCGGTGAAAGCAGACTGGTTCCACTCAACAAGGCAGCCGCAAGTCGTTGATGTTCTTTTGAATTTTCCGAAATTTGCGTTAGAGCGTCATCCAGAAAGGGCGCAATCAGCGCGATGCGCCCGTTGGCACTGGGGACGAACGGCGTCGCCAGCAATCCGAAAAGAAACACAATAGAGGAGAACATGAATTTATTCTTTGGCCGCCATTTATAGATAGCGTAGGATAGCATCCGCTGGTTCAGCCCCGAGTTCACGATTACGCTACTTAAACTGACCACGCTTAGCGCAAAAAAGAAGGCTTTGGAGCTATATCCTGAAAACACAACATCAGGAGGGGCCGTTCCCAACAACAATACCCCCACCAGTAGAAAAACGCTGGGAACGAAATCGGGGAGCAAACGGAAGACCCACATGATCACCGCGCACAGCAATATGGTGATACATTGACTGACCGGGGCGGCGATCGACAACGCAACCCAGTTAACGCCATAGTAGAGCGGCAACGGCACGGTTAACAGCAACAGCCATCCTGTGACGCGCACAAAATCAAACCATTCTTGGCCGCCACTCTCTTTGTTATCGATTTCCACTTTCCTTAAAAATAGATTTTGTCAGAGTCAGAATCAAAACGTTAGTTTATTCGCGGATGAACCAGGCATATGCCACACAACCTGCGGCATTTGGATCTGCGCACGCATTGGCCAAGCAAATTAACTGGAAGTAAAATACAACTGATTAACGGTCTTGATATCATCCAAAGACAACGTGCCGGCGAGTTGCCCTAATTGCAGTCCCGAAAGAATGTAGTCGTGAATAGCGTTGATGAGGTCAATGGCCGATTGAACCAGAATATTTTTGGCATCCAGAACCTCGTTGCTGGTACGGTCGCCTCTGGAAAACCCGTCTTGAGTCGCATTGAGTCGCTTGCGATGGGACGCCACCAGAGATCGCAGGGCATGAATACGTTCGCGAAAACTCTGCCGGTTGCGATACAAATTGGTCACTTGCTGACGCAACTGTTTGCTTTGCCGCGTTATGCGCAATTTTTGCCGCTCATGGGCGATATGGGTTTCTTGCAACTTCGCCAATTTCCCGCCACCCTGGGTGATGGGAATGTCCACTGACAAGGTCGCTTGCCTGTCGCTACCGCTGACGGCGCCGCCAGATGCGTGAGTATTACTCCAAGACGCGCTGAGAGCTACGCTGGGAAAAAAATTCTGTTTTGCCTGCTTGATATTGATTTCGGCTATATCCAGGCGCACACGGGAAATTCGCAGGTCGTAATTTTTTTGCCGGGCGATTTCCAGCCATTCGTTCAACGGGCGATCGGGCGCTTCCTGAGTTATGTCCAAGTCGGGTATGACCGGCGTCAGTTCATATGGTTTGTCGCCAACCAATACAATGAGCCTTTCGCGGCTATTGGCCAGTTCATTTTCAGCGGTGATGACGGAAACTTTTGCCAAATCAAGATCGGCAGCGGTCTCGGTTAGATCAAGAATGGTTGATTCGTGAATACTAAAGAGCGTTTCAACCACTTTTTTATGCGCTTCGACTCCGGCCACGTTACCACGGGTAATCTTCACGCTCGAGGCCGAAGAGAGCACGTTCAAATAAGATTCCGTCACATTGGCAATGTTAGCCGCGATTGCCTTTAAATTTTCAATGCCGGCCAGCTCCAAGTTCTTTTTAGACACCGCGTAAAACGAATGTTGCTCGGCATTCCAAATAGTTTGCGTTAAGTTAACACTGGATTTTCTTGATCGAAGAAAGGCGTCTTCACTATGATTTGCGGAGCCTTGAAGGCTGATCTGAGGCAACAATGGAGAAAGAGAGCGACGCTTTTGCAAACGCCTCTCCTCCACCCCTTTCAGCGCAATTTGCACGGATTCGTCATGCATTTGCCCGAATTGCACAGCCTGCCATAAATCCATGGTATCGGCATTGACAGCCGGTGCAACAAATGCAATCACTGCAACGATTTTTCGGGAAATCCTGCGCATCGGAAAAACTTAGACATTTTCCCCTTCAAGATAGGGCAAAACGATGTGAACCAGTTTGTCGGTATTAAACAACAATTCCACTTTGGAATTCGCCGGAATATCCACTCCCGCGCCCTTCAGAACCTCGGTTGGGTTGGCCTCAAGTTTAGCGCGGAAATCTGGGTCGCCGTAGTATCTGGCCAGGACATCGGAAAACGCCTGTTGATTTCTCTCAAAATCTTTCTCGTCAATGTTCATTTTGGTATTCATGGGGAATTTCTCCAGTTAAAGTGGTTATGGATTAAGGAAACGCGAATATACAACTCGTCATAGTAATTTAATTACCGTCGAAAATCCAGCCCCATGCCGTTGCCCTCTTTAGTAACACATAAAAACTGTCCGGTTCTCATACTGCCCCGAGGAGGGAGGTTTATGAGGCGGACAGAGTGGCTACAGGAGACCCGACTGATGAGATTTGAGGACGGCGGCGATTCGGGGTGCCGGAGTGTGATTTCAAGGCGAGCGGGTTGCCACTGGCCCAGTTTAACCCCGCCCGGCATGATCCTTGTATAATTGAGCCGAATATCAACAAATCAAAATATTCCAATGAAGAATTTTAGAACCTTTGCTTTCGATGTGGGCATGAAATCCCTGGGCGTGGCCATCAATGAAAACGATGAGATTGTCCATGCTGATGTGCTGCTGATGCACGAAGACGCCGGATCAATCAAAGCGCAAGCCGAACGCCGGCGACAATATAGAACTCGTGAGGCGCATAAAGCGCGCGAAGCGACATTGGAGTCGCTATGGCGGGACATCGGAAAAGAACCCCTGGGACGCAAACGATTCAGGAAAATAAAAAATGCAAAAGGTCGCTGGGAATTCATAAAAACCCAGGCGGATGAACGGCTGGAGAGAGAGTTTCCCCGCAAGGGAGATGAGACGGTCTATGCCTCCTGCTTGTTGCGCATCATGCTGCTGGAAGGAGAGCCGATGGAAGAGTGGCAAATCTACAAGGCGTTGCACGCCAGCATTCAACGGCGCGGCTACGACAGCAATGTGCCGTGGAAGACCGGCGAAAAGCGCCTGGAAAAACCCGCTAAAAGTGAAAACCCGGCAAATCAGGTTGAAGAATTCGATACTGAACTGCGGAAAATGACGCCCGATGAACGCTATCAACTGCCCTGCTATTACGATGCCTGGAAGATGGGGTTATGGAGCAACCAGACAGGGAAAATAACGAATATACGACAACAATATAATCCTCAGCGAGCGCGAAAGCAAAACCCCTCCAGAGATTTGGTTATACGCGAAGTCAGCACCTTGCTAAAGCAAGCCGCCGAGCAAATTCCGCCACTCAAAGAACATCTAACCGAACAAAAATTGGATGCGTTGCTCTATGGTGAACAACGCAATGCCATACACAAGCAGTATCCATCCGCCGCCACCATCAGTGGAATTTTGGGGCAAAAATATCCACGCTTTGAAAACCGTATCGTTTCCAAATGCGCCTTGATACCCCGTTTGAATGTATGCAAGGCGGAAAAACAGTTGGCCATTGATGTGGGGTTTTTGTTGCGTTTGGTCAACTGGCGTTATGAAAAGGAGGATGAAGAAGGCAATAGGTTGGTGGCCTCGCTAACGGGAACAGAGATGAGAGCCAAATTCCAGGAATGCCAGGCAAATTGGCATAAGAAGGCGGCACAGCGCCTCCTGAAAAATGCAAATGACGCGGAAGCCTACGCGAAGTACTTTAAGTTATCCAAAAAGCAGGTTACTAAATTCGCGGAAAGTTTAGATGGGTTGGTAAAGGAGGGGCATACAGAAATTCCGGCCAGCAAACACACCGGCAGAAGTCGCTTCAGCCAGCCGGCGTTGCACCTCATGAAGTCATTGATTCTTTCTGAAAAAACGCCACAGGATTTTTATGCGGAACTGTCACAATCCCTGGCAGCCTTGGAAAAAGAAAACCCGGATGCAACCTTTGGATACCGGCTATTTCCCGATGTGCCCTATAAATACCTTCTCGGTGATTTTGCTTTTCTCGATAAAATGGGGAGCACTCGAGACAGCATCCATATTCCCGATATCAGCTTGGTAGAGCGCTATATTAGCGATGATGGGGATGTGGATTCCGCCATTCAGAAAGCCATCAGTTCCTGCAACTGGCCGGAATTGCGGCATCGGCTGAATGTATTTCGGCGCGAATTGGATAATCTGACGATTGAGTTCGGCAAGCCGGATGCCGTCCATCTGGAGTTTATTCGGGAGGACTTTCTCGGTGAAAAGAAAAAGAAAAACTATACCGCACAGGCGGATGCCGGCAAACAAGCCAATCAAGCGGCAAGGGCCGCCCTCAAGGATCTGAACATATCGGTTACCGACGACAACATACTGCGCTACCGTTTATGTGCGGAACAAAACAAACAGTGTTTATACACGGGAGAACCCATCGACCGATCCAGATTGGACAGTTATCAGATTGACCACATCTTTCCAGAGGCAGGTGGTGGCCCGGATGCCTACTACAACAAGATGTTAACCAGCGCAGATGTCAACGTGGTACAAAAGGGCAACCGCCTGCCATGCGAGTGCGATTTTATCAACTGGGCGGCATACAAAACCCGCCTGAATTCATTGTCGCTAGGCAAGAATAAAAAGCGGCTGCTTTTGGCAAGCACGCGCGAAGAAGCGGCCGGTCTGGTAGAAAAATACACGGGTTTGTCCGGCACCGCCCACATTGCCCGCATCGCAAGAGACATTGTTTGTTTGCGGTTTGGCTGGCAGCCTGGGGAGAAAGGCAAACAACAGCGTGTATTTGTGTTCAGCGGCGGGTTGACCAGCAAGGTCGCCAAAAAACATGACCTTTATCAAGCGCTTGGGGATGGCTCGAAGCGCTACCAAAAAGACCGTTCTGACCACCGACATCATGCGCTGGACGCGATGGTCATCAGTTATTTGTACGAATGGGCAAGAGATAAGGAAAAAACAACCTTTTTCAAATTACCTGATGGCATCAATGCGGCGTATTTTTCTGAAAAGCTGAAGGAGGTATATCCGCACTATGTGACTCGCATACCAGCAGCGTTGGCTGAACAGCCAAAGCGAAACAGAGAGTCCGGTAAGCATAAAATGAATGTAAAGGAATACAAAAACATCAGCAAAGACCGCGATGAGCGGGGGCAGTGGTATACCAACAAGTCAGAAACAGGGAAAGGTACGTCTCAACACGGATACCTTTTCTATAAGGACAAGCGAGGAAAAATTGATTCAAAAACTATTCATAGTTTCCGCTCTCCATTTGCAGTTGAAAAAGAAGTGGCAAGAAAAGCCAGCGAAATACTGGGGTTGTTTTACTCGGGAAAGAGCATCGACTTGCCCGACCAGAAGGCCATCACCGCAACGCAACTGGGCAGGGATACCAGGTTGGGTTTTGGTAATTATCGTATCGTAAAGATCAATAAACAAAAGAAGTCGGTTATTGAATACATGCCAAAACAGAAAAATGAGTCAGTATGTCGTTACCGAATAAGCCTCGCCATGCTACAAAAAATTATGCTAACCAATGAGCTGATGGCGGGCGAGTCATTTGAATTGACCAAATTTTTTATTAAGAAAGGTGAATCGTTGAATGGCTGCTATAAAGTTGATTCTGACCCATCTGATGGTCGATATTATACTGTTATTGACCTCCAGAGTGGCGAGAAGATACTTATCGAGTCCGATCCTTTCAAGCGTTTGGTCAATTATCTGCATCAGCAAAAATCGACCGGGTTGATTTGCCAAGGTGCCACCGTGATGATTAATGGAAATCATAAAAATTATATCAATGCCGTAGAAGCGGACGAATTACCCAAACAGCACCTTCCTGCGGGACGTTATTTGATACAGGAGTTTAGCGGGGAAAGAATTGACTTGATTAGTCAGAATGGCACACGTTATAACGTGAACAGCAAAATTCTGGATTATGCAGCGGATTCATCACATTGAGTTACTACCTGCTGCACCTGTTCACTCCCGACATCCATCTACGCAAGGAGCGGGGGCTGTTGCGTTATGCGCATGGCGATGAGCGCCGGCAGTTGCCGCTGGAGGATATTCGCGGCGTCATTATCGTTACGAAAAATGTGACCCTTACCGATCGCCTGATCGCAGCTTTGCTGGAAAACGGCGCGTTCATCCTGCACTGCGATCAAAAATACCGCCCCGTCGGCTTGACCGAGCCGTTGCCTAAAATCATCAAGCGCGATGTCGCATATCATCAGGCGCGTTGCAGCCAAAAACTGCAAGCCGCAATCTGGCACTGCCTGCTGCGCGCCAAAATCGACAACCAACGCCGGTTGCTGAAAAATATCGGTGCGCGCCACGCCTATCTGGACGAGCGCCTGACAAATCCCTCGCTCAACGAATCCGCCTGCGCGCGTTATTATTGGCGCGATTTGTCATCGTTCCATTGTTGCCCACGGCCTGAGTCCCCTATTCGGCGTACACCATCGGGCAAATTTTCACAATCATCCCTTGGTTTATGATTTGATTGAACCTCTGCGCCCATTCATCGATTGTCAACTGCATTCCTATTTGACCCACGCGCCGAACAAGGAAAAAACCGCCGGAGAATGGGCGCGGTTTGCCCAGGGTATTTGGAGCACCATTGAAGTAATGCGCAACAATAATCAGTTGAAACTGATCGATGGTGTCGATGTATTTGTGAACTCGGTTGCAAAGTCATTCGGCGACAAGGACATCGGGCATCTATGGTTGCCGAAACTCCCAGTACGCTGAAAATGGGCTGGATGCTGGTGTTGTTCGATTTGCCGGTTGGCACGAAACGGGAGCGGAAACAAGCCACCCAATTCCGCCAACACCTGCTGGATGATGGCTACAGCATGCTCCAATTTTCCGTGTATATGCGCTCCTGCAATTCCTGGGAACGCATGCGCAAACACGCCCGCAGATTGCGGATTTTCGCACCCGAGGGAGGCAATATTCGGGCTATACAAATGACCGAGAAACAATGGGTCAGATCCATCGCCATTATCAGCGAACACTATCGAAAAACAAAGAAAACAAGCGAAATGCAACAGTTGAGCATGTTCGAGAACTGGTAGCCCGGGAGGGCAGTGCCTGAGAAGCCGCTACGATAGTTAAGATTCCCCAATCTCCAGCATCGCTGTTGTAGTCGGCTTCTCAGGGTGCAAAATCAATTATATTCAGTATTCGTCCCACTCTCCACGTAGTATAACACGCTGGAAAAAGGGGGGGAATCAAAACGCTGTTGATACGCTTGATTTTAAGTTTCAGAGTATAACACGCTGGAAAAAGGGGGGGAATCAAAACAGTATATTCAATAATAAGCGCGAATTTCACAGTATAACACGCTGGAAAAAGGGGGGGAATCAAAACTAAAGCTCTTTCATTATTTTTCATATCTCCAGTATAACACGCTGGAAAAAGGGGGGGAATCAAAACACTCTGCTATTGAAGGGAATCACCAAGTCCAGTATAACACGCTGGAAAAAGGGGGGGAATCAAAACATTTGCGTTCTCGTCGAACCGAACCCGAATAGTATAACACGCTGGAAAAAGGGGGGGAATCAAAACATTGGAGTCTGAATAGACGTTTGTCATCTCAGTATAACACGCTGGAAAAAGGGGGGGAATCAAAACAGCTTGTTTACTTTCTCTGTTAGTTCTCTGAGTATAACACGCTGGAAAAAGGGGGGGAATCAAAACGGAAGCAGCGGAAAATTGCCGATTGGCAAAAGTATAACACGCTGGAAAAAGGGGGGGAATCAAAACGAGTTTCTAAACAAAAATTATGAGTTCATCAGTATAACACGCTGGAAAAAGGGGGGGAATCAAAACGAGTTTCTAAACAAAAATTATGAGTTCATCAGTATAACACGCTGGAAAAAGGGGGGGAATCAAAACAATGATGAAGAGTTTCTGTCTCGCGTATTTAGTATAACACGCTGGAAAAAGGGGGGGAATCAAAACGAATATATATCATCAGAATCATATATTGCAGTATAACACGCTGGAAAAAGGGGGGGAATCAAAACTATCCAGGAACATCACCCGATAAATCGTACTAGTATAACACGCTGGAAAAAGGGGGGGAATCAAAACTCCAAGGGAGAAAACGCTTTTGATCAGATGAGTATAACACGCTGGAAAAGGGGGGAATCAAAACGGCTATAAACTCGTCAAATAAAGACGGAATAAGGTGTATTAGGACGGTTTAGGACATATTGCAGACATAACCAGACAGAAATATACCAATAAGTTACTAAAACATACTAAAATAAGGCGTAGAATCATAAATGGCAACACAAACCGATATATTTGCTTACAACCAAGAGATAAACGAAACCCGACCAACAGTGCCGACTGGCAGGAGCAATGACGATGCAATACAGCGAAGACAAACTAACATACATAGCGGAGACGCACTGGAAAGAGTTTTGCCCGAAAATGTGGGCGAGAATGGCGAAAGGGGGAACGGCGCAAGAGGACGCTCGGAAAGCAGCGAAAAGGACCCTCGTTGGAATGGAACAACTGATGACAGCGGGATATACGGAAGATCAGGCGTGGGAGATGATGCGAGAAGACTGGATTCTGTTGAAGGAGGAGGAGGAAGTGGAGGAGGAGGGCTATTGCCCGTTTCAGGAAACGATGGCTATATTACAACAGGGCAGGGACGAGACGATAGCGGAAGAGGAGGGGCGCGCCTAGCCGATATTGAACTCGGTAGCGGCGGGAAAAAAGAGAAATTCAAAAACAACCTCATCGCAATTCGCACGCTACGCGATATAGAAGCACGAGACGCGATAGAGCGCACCAACGCATAAACAGTGCTTCTAGTTAGTTGGCCACCGTGCTCACTAACAAATAGCCACGGAAGCGATGAAGACCGATCCCTAATGTATCGCCGAATTACTCTCAATTCATCCCCGGCAATCGGATGTTGGGTGCTCAAGCCATGCTTTAATCGCCTCACCCACAGATGACTGGTTTCCAGCGACAGGTCGGTCACCTGTAAATAACAAGCCTCTGAACACCGCAGGCCATGACGGAACATCATCATAAGCAACGCCTGATTACGCGTTGTGTTGCGGGTTTTTCGAGCGGCATCAAATAACCGAGTAAATTCAATTTCTGTAATGTAATCACGAGTTCTTTCGTGATCATCGACTGTACCCAACAACTTTTGAGTTTTACTCTTTATCAAAGGCACTGCTAAAACTCCAATCCTTGATACCCGCCTTGTCTTTTTCTAACTATTTCCCTGTAAATTTTTGACCGGTGCCCCACATTAACAACAAAAATCACAACTTTATTTTGATATACTTCAAATAACACACGATAATCGCTTACCCGGTAACGAAAAAGGTTATCTGTCCCTTCGATTTTCCTAACCTTAGGGTGTGTGCAAGGATTGCCACATACCGCTAACCGTTCAACAAGTTCTCTCCTTACTTTCGCTCTTTCTGGCTTTGCCATCTTTTTAAGCGACTTAATAGCGCGAGGATGGTACTCAACTGTCCAACTCAAGCTCAGTGTCTGCCTCTGTTTGTGTATAAACTCGGCATTTTCCTGCCCTTAGTTCCTCCTGTGCGTCCTTTGCAATAATCACATCAACCATATCCTCCGCTCCCTCAGAAACAAATTTCTGAATAAGGCGTTCCTTTGGCTTTCCGGTTCTATCGGACAAAACACCTAACCTATTCATATCATCTATCGACAATCTAACAGTGATTGGTACTGTTTCAGCGGTTGCCTTTATGCTGACTGCTTGTCTGTTCATATCCTCCCCCATCTAGTTAAAATAAAGTGCCTGGTCGGGACATCATGTGCAATACAATTTGGATGTTTTTGCCCGTGGCGCGCCAAGCGCGCGTTCGGAGTGTATCCTCAAAGGGACATTGCCGACTAGACATGGCGACTATATGTTATAAATTTGTTCGTAGCAAGCCAAACTCTGAACATTACGCCTATTGGCGAGGGGAATAACGCGCTTAAAAAGCAGTATAAATAAAGGGTTTGTTTCGTGCTGGAGGCGTGCACTTTCAACATAATGCGCCTTTTGTTGAAAGTTATTCTCAAGGCGGATGATTATGTCCCTGACCTCGTTGCTCAGCGTACGGTAGATGACACCGGAATTCCGATCATTATTTAACGCTCAAAGTCAGTAATTTGAAGTATAACACGCTGGAAAAAGGGGGAATCAAAACGCGCATCTCTGTGGTTGACATCGCCGTAATGGGGTGTCAATAATATCACCCCGATATTTCTAACAACCTAGTCAAGAGGAAAAACACCAATGAATGAAAAAAAGCTACCCGCGCAGGCAAAGGTCGTGATTATTGGTGGGGGTGTGATGGGCGCGAGTCTGGCGTATCATCTTGCGGAAGAAGGTTGGAGTGATTGCTTGTTGATTGAAAAAGGCGAGCTGACATCGGGCTCAACCTGGCATGCTGCCGGTCAGTGTCCGAGTTTTATCGCCGACTTCAATATGGCAAAAATTCATGATTACGGGTTGCAGTTGTATCCGAAACTGGAACGGTTAACGGGTCAATATGTCAGTTGGCATGGCTGTGGTGGCATTCGATTCGCATTAAAACCTGCCGAGGTGGAGTGGTTTCAGCGGGTCAAGGGTGTTGGCAAAATGATTGGTTTTGATTGTGAAATTATTGATCCGGAAAAAATTAAACAACTCATTCCTTATGTCAATATTGACGGTGTGCTTGCTGGTGCGCAGACCTTTACCGATGGGCATGTTGATCCTGCTGGGGTCTGCAATGCTATGGCAAAAGGGGCACGAAAAATGGGCGCAACCATCGTTACTGGCAACCGTGTTACCGATATTAAGCAACGTCAATCCGGTGATTGGCAGGTGTTTACTGAGTGTGGTAATGTCATCGCCGAGCATGTGGTGAATGCGGCAGGGTGTTATGCCCGTCAGGTTAGCCAAATGGTTGGTACGGATGTGCCGCTAACCAATATGAAGCATACCTATCTGGTTACCGATACGGTGCAGACGTTTTTGGATAGGGACGATGAAATGCCGGTGATTCGTGATCCCTATCCATCCTCATACTATCGTCAGGAGCAAAAATCCGGACTGATTGGCATTTATGAAATGGAAAATTCCGCGGAGTGTTGGACACATCGTGGTGGTTGGCCCGAATGGGATGCGGAGAATGAATTATTTGATGCTGATTTTGAAAACATTATGCCCTATGTTGAAAGGGTGATGCAGCGTGTTCCAATGTGGCGTGAATTAGGTATCAAGCGCGTGGTATGTGGCGCGATACCACATACTCCGGACGGTAATCCTTTCCTCGGGCCTGCCACAGGCTTGCGAAATTTCTGGCATTGTAACGGTGCATCAATCGGTATAGCAGCCGGTGCCGGCGCGGGTAAATATCTCTCGCAGTGGATGATTTATGGTGATGCCGAAATCAATATGGCAGGGGTTGATCCGCGTAGGTTCAGTGCCTATGCGCCGGGAGATTATAGCAAAGGAAAATCCCATGAAGATTATGAGTGTATGTATAAACTGTTGCTTCCCGGAGAGGAACGGGATGCTTCGCGCAAAGCGCGTATCACACCCTTATACGATGTGCTGGCATCTCGCGGCGCCGTGTACACGGAGGCGAATGGCTGGGAAAGACCGAAATGGTTTTCCCTTGACGGTCGAATCGAAGAACTCGGATTCCGCCACAATAATACCTTTGAAGTAGTCGCACAGGAATGCCGAGCGGTTCGGGAAAGAGTGGGCGTGCTGGAGCTTTCTTCTTTTGCGAAATACGACGTTGTTGGCAAAGACGCGGAGCAATTGCTAAATCGAATTAGTGCCAACAACATGCCGACTCGGGAAGGGGGTATTATCCTGACCCACTATTTGTCTGAAACAGGACGTATAAACGGAGAGTCAACCATTACTCGGTTGGGACAAGGGCGATACTATGTGCTTTCGGGAGCGACCAGCGAGGAACGCGATTTGGCTATTCTGAGGCAGGGTATAGTGGATGGGGAAGAGGTTGCCGTCACCAATATCACCGACGACTGGGGAGTCATTATAGTTGCTGGCCCGAAATCACGGCAACTGTTATCGGGGTTGACGGAATCCGATTTAAGTAACGAATCATTTCCTTGGTTGAGTGGGAAAGAAATCGAAATAGCAGGATATTCGGTTCGGGCGTTGCGGGTCAACTATGTCGGTGAACTCGGCTGGGAATTACATTGCCCGATGGCAAATATGCTTGGCGTCTATGAAGCCGTTTGGGCGGCAGGTCAAGCCCACGGTATGGCACATTTTGGAACCTATGCGATGAACTCCTTGAGAATCGAAAAAGCCTATAAGGGTTGGGGTGCTGAATTGAGCAATGAAATTTCGATGGTTGAGGCAGATCTGATGAGATTCTTCTCAAACAAAAAAGAACACTTTGTCGGCAGACAGGCGACTTTGGATATAGCCGGGAGCAAGCTGGCGATTAAACTGGCCTATTTTGAAGTGGAAGCGGGTGACAACGATGTGGTGGGTGGTGAAGCTGTTTTAGATGGCGACAAGGTGATTGGTGTCACCACCTCAGGCGGATACGGTCATACGATACAACGCCATCTGGGTTTTGCCTATGTTGCAGCCGAATATGCAACAGCGGGTAGCGAATTGGATATTGACTTATTAGGGCAGCCAAGAAAAGCAACGGTTTTAAGTGAGCCTGTTTGGGATGCCACGAATGCACGGTTGCGCGCCTAGGCTCAATCATATGGGAGCGATGTGAGATGGTCAAGGAAATGGAATCTGACTATCTTGTAGAGACCTTTGCACGAAAGCCATTTCACCTGCATGCTGCGTTAAAATCGTACTCAATCGGTCATTTATAAGCATAAACTCCCTCATTCCGTGCGTTTTTGCCTTGCCTAAAAGCGAAATCATCTTCCGTGCAAAGGTCTCTTGTAATAACAACGCTTTGTTCGCATTTTGTCCGTCCTGCTAGAGCGGTATATGCGCCGACATGACCAGCCCGCTTAATTGTAGCGCACACTGACACGCCGTTTAGCTAAACACGCTTACCCGCAAGCGCAAATAGTGAGTCTCGGTGATTGGACAGCGGCTTCACTAAAGCACGATATTGACCAGTTTTCCCGGCACCACGATGACTTTTCTGATAGTTTTTCCGTCAGTATATTTTTGTATTTTTTCATCGGCAGTGGCGAGCGTTTCTATCTCCTGCTTGCTACTGGAGATAGAAACTTCCATTTCGCTACGCAATTTGCCGTTGACTTGAATCATCAGTTTCAGGGTGTTGCTCTTGAGCGCGTCATGGTCCACATCCGGCCAGGTTGCGTCAATAATGTCTCCAGGTTCAGCAATCTCACGCCATAGCTGATGGGCGATGTGTGGGGTAATTGGTGCCAGCACTTTAGCCAATATCACGACGCTTTCGCGCAAGACTGCCGCACAATCTGCGTTCTTTTCGGGGTCGAATTTGTCCAGTGCATTAAGTAGTTCCATTACCCCTGCGACGACGGTGTTGTAATGAATTTTTTCATAGTCGCGATCAATTTTATCCAGTATTTGGTGTGTCAGTCGGCGCATCTCCTTTGCTTGTAAGTCAATGATATGCTGGCTCCAGTTGGGGTCGGTCAGCGTTTGCTGTGCCGCGGCAAGTGCTCGTTTGCAACGTTGCACTAATGACCAGCAACGTCTCAAAAAGCGTTCGGCACCTGCCACAGCAGCATCATTCCACTCCAGAGTTTTTTCTGCCGGTGCGGCAAACATCATAAACAAACGCACCGTGTCGGCACCATAAAGATCAATCATGGCTTGTGGGTCAACGGTGTTGCCCTTAGACTTGGACATCTTGACGCCGTCTTTCAACACCATACCTTGACACAGTAAACGGGTAAACGGTTCATCGCTGGCAATCAATCCGACATCGCGCATTAGTTTGTAGAAGAAGCGTGCATACAACAAATGCAAAACCGCATGCTCAATGCCACCGACATACTGATCAACCGGCAACCAGTAATTAGCCTGTTCATCGAGCATAGCATTGTCCTGATCTGGGCAACAATAGCGGGCAAAATACCACGATGATTCGAAGAAAGTATCAAAAGTATCTGTTTCCCGAGTGGCTGGGGAGTGCCCATCTGGAAGCGTGGTTTGATAAAAACTCGGGTTGCTCTTGAGTGGCGATTTAATGCCAGAAAACACCACATCTTCGGGTAGCAGCACAGGTAACTCTTGCTCTGGCACGGCGATAGGGTAATCTTTGGCAGCATCGCGCTCATCATAGACTATTGGAATCGGGCAGCCCCAATATCGCTGGCGCGAAATCCCCCAGTCACGCAGTCGATAATTAACTATGCGCTTGCCCACGCCTTTATGTTCCAGACGCTCGGCAACCGCAGCAAAGGCGGCACTGAAATTCAAACCATCAAACTGCCCGGAATTAAACACCACGCCCTGTTTGCTGATAAATGCGGCCTTGTCATAGTCATGGTCATGTTCAGCCTGTTCAGTATTGCTAATCTGCCGAATTACTGGTCGAATTTCCAGCCCTTGTTTTTTGGCAAATTCCCAATCTCGTTGATCGTGAGCAGGCACTGCCATCACCGCACCGGTTCCATATCCCAATAGAACGAAGTTGGCCGCCCAGATAGCGATCTTTTCACCGCTGAGCGGATGGATGCCGTGAATACCCAAAGGAATGCCCTTTTTTTCCATCGTTTCCAGCTCTTCCTCTGCAGTATGGGTGGTCTTACATTGCGCAATAAATGCTGCAATTTTGTGATTGTTTTTCGCCGCTTTGAGTGCCAACGGATGTTCTGCTGCCACAGAAATAAAGGTAATTCCCATAATGGTGTCGGGTCGGGTGGTATAGACTTTAAGCGGTGGTTCGCCTGCCACCGCAAATGAAAATTCGACCCCCTCTGAACGACCAATCCAGTTTCGCTGCATGGCGCGTACCGCATCTGGCCAGCCGTGCAAATTGTCAATTTCTGTCAGTAGCTCTTCAGCATAGGCAGTAATGCGGATAAACCATTGCGAAATTTCACGCCGTTCGACCAATGCACCAGAACGCCAGCCACGACCATTTTCCACCTGCTCATTGGCAAGTACCGTTTGTTCAACCGGATCCCAATTCACTACTGCCATTTTTTTATACGCCAGATTCTTTGCCAAAAGCTGATTAAAAAACCACTGCTCCCAGCGGTAATACTCAGGGCGGCAGGTAGCAAGTTCCCGCGTCCAGTCATAGGCAAAACCCAGTCGCTTGAGCTGGCATCGCATATAATCTATATTCGCATAAGTCCATTTAGAGGCGGGCATGTTGTTGTCAATGGCGGCATTTTCCGCAGGCAAGCCAAAAGCGTCCCAGCCCATAGGTTGCAAAACATTCTTTCCCAGCATCCGTTGATAACGACTGATAACATCACCTAGGGTGTAATTTCTGACATGTCCCATGTGCAGTTGCCCGGACGGGTAAGGCAACATGGATAAACAATAGTACTTTTCACGATTAGGGTCTTGTCGTACTGCAAAACACTGGTTTTTCTCCCAGTATTTCTGAGCGGCAGCCTCGATTTCCGCAGCTTGATACTCGTTGCTCATAGGGGTAATTCGGTCGTGTGATAAAATACGCGATTCTAACCGATTAGCACTAATCTTTTAACTTCATAATTGAACATTGAAAACACCCAATAACTTCTATGTCAGGTAAAATTCCAAGCGATTTTATTGACCAACTGGTTGCTCGGATTGATATTGTTGATATTATTGATCGCCGTTTGCCGTTGACTCGAAAGGGCAAGGAGTTTCAGGCATGTTGCCCTTTCCACGAGGAAAAAACACCGTCCTTTACCGTCAGTCCAAGCAAGCAGTTCTATCATTGTTTTGGTTGTGGTGCGCACGGCACTGCCATTGGCTTCCTGATGGAGTATGCTAACCTGCAATTTGTTGAAGCGGTCGAAGAATTGGCAGAGGGTATCGGTTTGCCGATGCCGCAACAGACTTCAGCAACAGCAGTCGCAGCCGCTGAAAGTAGCGGAAACTTGCTTGGCATAGTCGAACAAGCCAATCACTGGTTCCAACAGCAATTACGTAAGCATAGTGATTCCCGCCGCGCTATCACCTATCTAAAGGAGCGCGGGTTAGATGGCAAAATAGTCGCTCGTTTTGGCATCGGTTTTGCGCCTGATAGCTGGGATGCTTTAACGCGGGCATTGGCAACCACGACGCTGGCAAAACAAAAACTCGTCAAGGCCGGACTGATTACTAAAAAAGACAACACCAGCCAAGCTGATGCTGAGCATAAACACAAGGCTAAAAGCAGATACTATGATCGGTTTCGCTGTCGAATCATTTTTCCCATTGAAGACCACCGTGGCAGAGTAGTGGCATTTGGCGGGCGGATTCTCGGTGATGGCGAACCCAAATACCTGAATTCACCAGAAACGCCGTTATTCCATAAAGGTGCTGAGCTATATGGTCTGGACCGCGCTCGACGCGCTATTGCTGAGGCAAATAAAAGTGTGGTGGTGGAGGGCTATATGGACGTAATCAGTCTGGCGCAGTTTGGTGTGGATAATGCCGTGGCAACGCTCGGTACTGCCACCACCCGCACACATCTGCAAAGACTGTTTCGTCTCGCACCCGAGGTGGTATTTTGTTTTGACGGCGATCATGCCGGCAAAACGGCTGCATGGAAAGCGTTACAGGTTTCTTTGCCGGAAATGCAGGATGGCCGCCAGCTTGGATTCTTGTTTCTTCCTGATGGTGAAGATCCGGACACGATAGTTCGAACGGAGGGTGGCAGCGCATTTAGTGCGCGCATACAACGAGCCATCTCGTTGCCAGAGTTTCTATTTGAGCATTTGCTTGCGCAGGTTGACATGGCGCGTATGGATGGCAAAACCCGTCTGGTTAGTCTGGCAGAACCATTGATAGCCGAACTGCCTGCCGGCGCACTTCGAGATATGATGCTTTCCAGATTATCCTTCCTGAGTGGGCTGAGCAATACACAATTAGGCAAACAAAACACTCTAAAACCGCAGTCACGTCTGCGCTACCGCAAACACAAAGTCGCCGAGTCGGGGCAGATTTCACCGCTGGCATCTGCCATTAGTCTGTTACTGCAAAACCCGCAACTGGCAATGTCAATTGATGATTTGAGCACACTGCAACCATTGCAACTTCGGGGCTCGGAGGTTTTGATTGAAATGATTGAAATGGTTCAAAAGCAGCCGCAGCAGACGACGGCAAGGTTGTTGGAGTTATTCCGTGATTCGCTCTATCACGGCTATCTGGAAGAACTGGCAACACGTCCTACTTACATAGACGATAATGCGCTTGAAGCCCAATTCAAAGATACCATCCAGCACTTATTGAAAGACCAGAAAAAGCAGGATCGACATGCTATGATTGAAAAATATCGCCAAAAAAACATCAAAGATCTGGATGAGGATGACAAAATCGACTGGTGTGCCTCGTTCAATGCCAAAAATTAGGAATTCTGAAGCCTGGCGGGGGTAAGCAAGGCAGGTTATTGTCAATGATACCAAAATCAATCATTTTGAGACCTTTGCACGGAAGATGATTTCGCTTTCAGGCAAGGCAAAAACGCACGGAATGAGGGAGTTTATGCTTATAAATGACCGAGTGAGTACGTTTTTAACGTAGCATGGAGGTGAAATGGTTTCCGTGCAAAGGTCTCATTTTATGTTCATTGCCCACGCCCATTGTTTAGGTACGGTGTCAGTTTCAGTATCAGGCACGTTGAAATAATGGATTAAAGCACTATTTTTTAATGTATAATCTGCGGTCGCATTTTTCACGGTATCTGTGCGCACATTGAATGTCCGATTTTCGCTCCAATTTCATAAGGTAGCTGGCTGTTATGAGTAACAAAAAACCCCAAACTCCCGACGCTAAAGTCGATGATGTAATGCTTGATAATCCAATAACGGACGATGTGACTAAGGACGATGTGACTAAGGATGAACTGGATATTGATGCGCTAATCAGCGTCAAGGCTGATGGCAATTCAAAGGTGGAAAAACGTTCACCCTCTGATCTCAAAAAACTCATCCTCAAGGGCAAGGATCAGGGCTTTCTGACCTACCCCGAAATCAACGACCACCTGCCAGAGAATATGCACGATACCGACCAGATTGAAGTTGTGGTCAATATGATTATTGATATGGGTATTGAGGTGGTGGACAAAATACCCGATTCCGACAGTATGATCCTGAAGCGTGATAACCCGGAAGATCAGGAAGTGGCAGAGGAAGTCAGTGCCGCGCTTAAAACCGCTGTGGAAAGTGAATTTGGTCGGACTACCGATCCGGTGCGGATGTATATGCGTGAGATGGGAACGGTTCCGCTGTTGACCCGAGAGGATGAAATTGCGCTGGCAAAACGCATTGAGGCGGGAAATAGACAGAGTGCGGATGCTTTCGCCATAGCCCCAATCGCCATTGCTCAGCTTCTGGACTATGCGGAAGCGATTAAAGCGGGTGAAATGAAACTGTCTGAGGTTGTGGTTGCTTTTATGGAATTGAATGCGCTGGACGACCAGACTGTGGCGATTCCGGGAAAACCTGGACAAAATGCTGCCGACGAGGAAGAATCCCCCAGTAGTCCAGATTACGATGATGCGATTATACGTTTCAGGCGGATGCGACGCACATGGAATGCTTTGACCAAAGCCATTGACACCCACGGCATTGGTAGCAAGCAAGCATTACGCAACCGTTGCAGGCTCAGGGACGAACTGTTACAAATTAAATTTACGCCTGCCAAAGTCGAAGCCTTATCGGCAACATTGCGTAATTGTATGACCGAAGTTAAAAACTGCGAGCGCAATATTGCGCGCTATTGTACCAAATACGGCAAAGTGTCACGAAAACAATTCTTTGCGTATTTCAAAAATAATGAAACCAATATGGAATGGTTCCATAAATTGGTAACAGATTGTGGTCACAATGCCCCGCGTCTGCAAAAACATCAGGGTACGATAGCTGAATACACCAAACAACTGGTCAAAACACAGGGCAAAGCAGGGCTTGAGCTGGATGAGCTTAAAGACCTGAGTCGGCGATTGTCCATGGGTGAAGCGAAAGCACGCCGTGCTAAAAAGGAAATGGTAGAAGCCAATCTCAGATTGGTCATATCCATAGCCAAAAAATATACCAATCGCGGGTTACAATTTCTGGATTTAATTCAGGAAGGCAACATCGGACTGATGAAGGCGGTAGATAAATTTGAATATCGCCGTGGTTACAAGTTTTCGACCTATGCAACTTGGTGGATCAGGCAAGCGATTACCCGCTCTATTGCGGATCAGGCAAGAACCATCCGTATTCCGGTACACATGATTGAAACCATAAACAAACTGAACCGTATATCCAGACAGGTGCTTCAGGAAAAAGGGCGTGAGGCGTTACCCGAAGAATTGGCAAAAGAGATGGACTTGCCAGAAGACAAGGTCAGAAAAGTGTTAAAAATTGCCAAAGAACCGATTTCGATGGAACTGCCGGTAGGCGACGATGACGATTCTCACTTGGGTGATTTTATTGAAGACAAAAACGCCAAGGCGCCAGTTGATATCGCAACTGCCACGGGTTTAAAAAATGCAACCAATGCCGTTCTCGAATCACTAAGTGATCGTGAAGCCAAGGTTTTGCAAATGCGCTTTGGTATCGGTATGAATACCGATCATACGCTGGAAGAAGTTGGCAAACAATTTGACGTTACTCGCGAACGCATTCGGCAAATAGAAGCCAAAGCACTCAGAAAACTCAAACATCCGAGTCGCTCGGATCATTTAAGAAGTTTTCTGGACGGTACTTAAATCAATCCGCCATTAGAATAAAGCAACCCTTTCGGGCCTGTAGCTCAGTTGGTTAGAGCAGTGGACTCATAATCCATTGGTCGTAGGTTCAAGTCCTACCGGGCCCACCATATTTCATAATGCTCTGATAGGTGTCAGCAATGCTGAATCGCACAATACCGACCACTCACACCTGCTTTGTCATCAGCATCTCCCAACAACGCTATCAACAATCAATCGCTGCTAGAAAGTGCGCTACGAATCGGTAAGTCAGTCCCCATAGCAGCTTTCCTGATGGAAAGCGAATTGCGGGGTAGGGGTTTGTTGCATAACGGCTTTGGTATTGGGTCTGATTGTTCGGGTGTAATAGGTGATCCACTTTGATCCAGAAACTATCGCCGACCTCTGGGTTATGGTTGACCGTTTGTGGGGTATCAAGATTAAATACGAAACAACTGATAATTAACGAAATATCCCGACTATTATGCCTGCCTGTTTGGTCATCCAGACGTGCAAGCTGTGAACCGGCGGGTAATTGTATCCCAACCTCCTCATCGGTCTCGCGCCGTGCGGTTGCGGCAATGTCCTGATCCAGCCGACTACTGTTTCCACCCGGGAAAGCCAGTTGTCCTGACCACGGGTCATTTTCATTTTCTGCTCTTTCTATGAAGAACATTTCCGGATCGGTGTTCAGATTACGCAATATCAGTGCAACTGCAGCCGATTTGTTGTTGCCGATTTTAATCAAACAGGGATGATATTGCCGTAGTCTTGATGTAATCAATCCGGCCCCAGTTACTATTGTCTCATTCTTTAGCATAAAGCAATAGCCGCTCAGAAAGCACCGTTGAGCAGTTCACGCAACCGTTTATAATCCTTGACAATGAGTTGTTTTCGCCGCCGTTCAATTATGTCCAGCTTTTCCAGCCTTTTTAGCTCGCGGCTTATGGCTTCGCGGGCGCAACTGACCTGACTGGCAAGTGCGATCTGCGTGGGTGGGTTATTGATTCTGGCAATGCCGTCAAAGTCCAGATTTTCTGTTGCAATACGCAGTAACTGGGCATGAATTCGTCTGTTAACAGCAAAAGTAGAATGCTCAAAAACCCGATTGCTTAGCTGTCGTACTGTTTCGACCAGTTGCCGAAGAAAATAAATGCAGACAGTCGGATATTTTTGCAGTATATTGAGAAAATCTTGCAGCGAGACGATGGTTATTTCCGTGTCTGATAGTGCGATGACGTTAGCCAATCTCGGTTTTCCATCAATCGCTGAAAACTCTCCGAAGTTACCTCCCGCTTCAATGTCAACAAAACTGACTTCTCTGCCTTCATCAGAAAAAAGGGTGGCTCTGACACTGCCACCATGGATCAGATAGACATTGGTATCGTTATCCTTCACACGAACGATATACTCGCCTTTAGTGAATTTCTTGCTGACAGATTTCTCTATCAACTCTTTGCGATCCACTTTTGTTAATAGCCGTAGAAATGTTTCATATTGATTGCTATTATGATCAGTCATGGTTGTTGTTGGATTGGTGCGGATGATGTGGGTTGATATTGGCATTTTTTAACGCAATCATGGTATTGTTTTGCGGCATTATTGATAACAATCTCAAAACCATACACTACCGAAAAAGCCCTGTTACTTCAACAGTATTTGGATGCTGGTGAGCGACCTCAGACTGATGTAAGCGCTTTTGCTTCACAGGGAAGACATGATCCCGCTCAAAAATAATCAGAGCGGACGCTACATTACGGACGCAACCAAGCCGATGAATGAGACTACCGCCGCATAGGGAAGCAATAATTATCGGCATTGCATTAGCCGGACAATGAGATAACAAATATTATGAGGCATAGGGTTAGAAATAGGCTGAGGAAACGCGGGTGAAGGGGGTGATTCTTGACCGAGATTCATTCGACAGAGGTGATGTCGATTTGCAAAAACTGCTGCGCTCTCCACTTGAATGGGTTGATTATGCAAGCACCGCTCCGGCTCAAATTGAACAGCGGATACGGCAATGTCAAATAATAATCACCAACAAGGTTGTTTTGGACACAGCCGTATTGCAATCAACAGCTTGTTTGAAACTGATATTGATAGCGGCGACTGGTACCGACAATGTTGACCTCGATTACTGTCGGCGACACGGTATCTGTGTTTGCAATGTTCGACATTATGCCACTGCGGCAGTCGTTCAGCATACTTTTGCGCTGATGCTGAATTTACTGACCAATCAATTTCGATATTATCAGGCTGTGGCAGGCGGTGTTTGGAGCAACAGTCATGTATTTTGTCTGCTTGACTATCCGATTGTCGAAATCCAGCATAAAATTCTCGGTATAATTGGTTATGGTAGTTTGGGTAAAAAAGTCGCTGAAATAGCCAGAGCGTTTGGGATGTCTGTTCTGATATGCCAAAGACCGGGTGGCAAAAAAGACGTGGGCAGGGTTTCATTGGAGCGACTGCTTGCTGATGCCGATGTGCTAACACTGCATTGCCCGCTTACTGCCGATACGCTGAATTTGTTAGGTGAAAATGAATTTAATCAAATGAAACCGAGTGCCATTATTATCAACACCGCTCGTGGAGCGATTATAGATTCTATGGCATTAGTGCAGGCTTTGAAAAAAGGTCAGATTGCGGGTGCCGGAATTGATGTTTTAGCTAAGGAACCGCCTGCAGCTTCCGAGCCATTATTACAAGCCATCGCTTTGCAATCAAGCAGGCAATCGGCAGGGCGCGCCATATTGCAGGACATACCGAATCTGATTGTTACCCCTCACAACGCTTGGGCAACTCAGGAATCCCGCCAGCGTTTGCTTGACCAATTAACAGAGAATCTGAATCAATGGTTAAGTGGTCATCCCATAAATGTAGTTAGCTGATGCGCGCTCCGCCACTGTCGCTGTATATTCATTTTCCGTGGTGCATAAAAAAATGCCCCTATTGTGATTTCAATTCTCATGCACTGAAAGGCGAACTCATCGGGGAAGAACAGGAGAATGAATATATTAATGCCTTAATCACTGACCTTGATTCTGATCTTAATTCCGATTTGGGATCAGCCATCGCAGGCAGAAAATTAGTTTCTATTTTTTTGGGAGGCGGTACGCCGAGTTTGTTTTCCGCGCAATCGTTTGCCATGCTTTTGAGCGCACTAGCTCAACGCATTGCCTTCGACTCTGACATTGAAATCACGTTGGAAGCCAATCCCGGCACACTGGAACACGATCAATTTCAGGGTTATCTCGGTGCGGGTATCAATCGACTCTCGTTAGGGATTCAGAGTTTTGATGACCGACAATTAAAAACCCTTGGCAGGGTGCATGATGCCCGCTCTGCCGAAAATGCGATACGCTCTGCCACGACTGCGGGGTTTGAGAATGTTAATCTGGATATGATGTATGGCTTGCCGCATCAATCTGTGGCAATGGCAGTCGAGGATTGCAGGCATGCGATTAGCTTTTCGCCTGCGCATTTGTCTTTTTATCAACTCACCATTGAACCCAATACCCGATTCCATCGATTCCCGCCAGCTATCGCCGACGACGATCAGCAACTGGAAATACAAATGGCATTGCAAAATGTATTACACCAATGTGGCTACCAGCAATACGAAGTCTCAGCCTATGCACTACCCGCGCGTGAATGCCGACATAATCTGAACTACTGGCAGTTTGGCGACTATCTCGGTATCGGTGCTGGCGCACATTCGAAAATAACCGGCAATGATGCTGTTATACGAAGCTGGAAACAAAAACATCCGCGCACCTATATGACGCATATTAAAAACAACACCGCCTATAAAACAGAAACTCCGATACCTCAAAAAGAACTGCTGTTTGAATTTATGATCAACGCCCTGCGTCTCAAAAAGGGTATAAAACCAGCCACCTTACAACAAACAACCGGTATTACCAGCAAGGTCGCCGTCGCTGCTTTGCAACACAGCATTAAGCAAAAATGGCTGGAGATAAATGATCAATATATTCGCTGTAGTGAACAGGGCTATTTGTTTATTGATGAGATATTACAAGAGCTACTGCCGGATTAGATTGCTAATCTATCGGCATGAAAGGCAATATGGTCTTTGATAAATGTGGCAATAAAAAAATAGCTGTGATCGTAGCCCGCTTGTAATCGTAATGTTAATGGTTGTCCTGATTGCTGACAGGCGGTTTTTAATAGCTCCGGTTTGAGCTGGTCATCAAGGAAATTGTCGGCAGTACCCTGATCAATAAGAATTTCGCCACGACGACCATGGCGATCTCTGCCTGCGCCCTGTTTGATTAAAGCCGTTGCATCGTATTGTGCCCAGTTTGATTGATTATCACCCAGATAACCGCTCAGGGCCTTGCGACCCCAAGCGCATTGCATGGGGGCACAGATCGGAGAGAAGGCGGAAATGGATTGGTAGGTGTCGGGGTTTTTTAGCCCGATGGTCAGGGCACCATGTCCGCCCATTGAATGCCCTGTTATACCCTGACGTTGACAATCTGCCGCAAAATTTGCAAAAATCAGTTGCGGTAATTCCTCGCTAATATAGCTGTACATGCGATAGTTTTTATGCCACGGTGGACGGGTTGCATCAACGTAGAAACCCGCGCCGCTACCGAAATCATAATCATCCTGTTCGCCGACAATGTCGGCTCCGCGTGGGCTGGTGTCTGGAGCAATAAGCATTATGCCAAATTCCGCAGCATAGCGTTGTGCGCCTGCTTTTATGACAAAGTTCTCTTCGTTGCAAGTGAGTCCTGATAAAAACCACAGTACTGGTCGTTTTTTCTGTGACTGTTTTTGCCGTTGCGGGTCAGCAGGCTGAAACACGGCAAATTGCATCGGCGTGCCAGTCTCGCTGGATTGGTGGCGATAAATCCCTTGTACACCGCCGAAGCAATGCTGTTCACTGATGATGTCCATTAGCGGTTTTTAGCGGTCAGGTGTTACCCATCAAACAACACGACACTACGGATAGATTCACCAGAGTGCATCAAATCAAAGGCATCATTAATCCTATCCAGTGGTAGGGTATGGGTAATCAAATCATCAATATTGATTTTTCCATCCATATACCAGTCAACAATTTTCGGTACATCGGTTCTGCCACGCGCGCCCCCAAACGCGGTTCCCCGCCAGACTCTGCCGGTAACCAACTGAAAAGGGCGGGTACTGATTTCTTCACCTGCTCCAGCGACACCGATGATGACGCTCTCGCCCCAGCCTTTGTGGCAACATTCCAGTGCCTGACGCATTAAATCGGTATTGCCAACGCATTCAAAACTATAATCCGCACCGCCCCCAGTCAAATCAACCAGATAACCAACCAAATCTGCCTCGACTTCAGCAGGGTTGACGAAATGAGTCATACCAAATTTTTCGGCAAGCACTTCACGTTTTGAATTAATATCAACACCAACAATTTTATCCGCACCAGCAAGTCGCGCGCCCTGTATAACATTTAAGCCGATACCGCCAAGACCAAAGACAATGACATTGTCTCCCGGCTGCACCTTTGCGGTATTGATGACAGCACCAATACCGGTTGTTACACCACAACCAATGTAACAAACTTTATCAAACGGCGCATCTTTACGAATTTTTGCCACGGCAATTTCCGGCAACACCGTGTAATTAGAAAATGTTGAAGTTCCCATGTAGTGGAAAAGTCGTTGTTTGCCGATGGAGAAGCGGCTGCTTCCATCGGGCATCAGCCCCCGTCCCTGAGTAACACGAATTGCCTGACAAAGGTTGGTTTTGCCGCTGGTACAATAGTCGCATTGCCGACATTCCGGCGTGTATAGCGGTATCACATGATCGCCCGGCTTGACGCTGCTAACTCCAGCACCAATGTCAACAACAACCCCCGCACCTTCATGCCCCAGAATCGCAGGAAACAAGCCCTCAGGATCGGCACCAGAGCGTGTGAATTCATCGGTATGACAAATTCCCGTGGCCTTGATTTCTATCAACACCTCGCCCGCTTTAGGGCCGTCAAGTTGAACCGTTTCAATTTGCAGGGGTTTCCCCGCCTCACAGGCAACTGCCGCTCGTGATTCCATCTAATCCGCTCCTAAAAGATTTTATGTTTCGTGTCCTGATTAACTTATCAGGGGCTTATAATGACATGACAAATTACGCTTTCAAACCACAAAATAGCGCGCAGGGTCGAGTCGCATTCTGGTATTTATTGTGATGATGTTCATTTAGCTTCAATCCAGTTTATCACCGGACGCCACTGCTCAATATCTTTCTCGACCAGATAAGGTGGCATTTCAAAAATTCCGTAACCACCTTCGGCGGAGCGAATATAGTTTTGGGTGTCGCGCAGATTTGAAATCAGCGGAATTTTCAGCCTTTTCAGAAATCGGGTTAAATTATTGAATATCAAGGTGTTTTCCCGCACCCGGTTACCAACCAACCCAATGCTCGCTTGCCCGACCCGATCCTGTTTGAGTAAGCCTTCGGCAATCATTTCACCGATAAAATGACCGGCAGCACGAATATCAATGGGTGATGGTGAAACGGGAATAATAACCACATCAGCGAGACCGACAAGTTTTTTGAGCTGCGACATTCTGGTGCTCGCCGGCGCATCCATCAGCACCCGCTTTATGCCTTTGCCAATACTAACTTTACCACACGTACCGTCTATGGCACGAATTGGATTTAATGATTTGGTACGTTGACTGACCCATTCAAGAGAGGATCTTTGCAGATCATAATCAATAATTGCCACGGGCACTTCCCAAAGGGCATAATAACTGGCGAGATTTGTTGCCAGTGTTGTTTTACCACAACCCCCTTTCGGATTCATAACCAATATCTTCTTCACAATTTATCCTCGCAGTATTTCAGTGTATCAACAGCACAAAGCCACCAACAGAATGATATTTGGACAGCAATGCCAGACAAGCCTTATTTTCCACCGTTAGCAATCTTGTGACTGTTCTGTTAATTTTTCAGCGGAGCCAATATAGTTTTTGGTGACATTGTTAATTTTTCTAATATAATAACGCAATTATTGCTAATAATGTACTATATACAATGAGACCTTTGCACGAAAGCCATTTCACCTGCATGCTGTGTTAAAAACGTACTCAATCGGTCATTTATAAGCATAAACTCCCTCATTCCGTGCGTTTTTGCCTGGCCTGAAAGCGCGAAACCATCTTCCGTGCAAAGGTCTCACAACGGGCAAAAAACCCGAATTTTACTTGCTTCGGCGGGCTACGCTAAAAAATGTTGACACAGAGAGCACGGCGGGGATACGGAGGAAATAGGAAAATATGAATAAGACCAAAGTGAGAGCACCAAGTAACAGAACAACCCTGTTAACCGATGCTGATAAGGAAGTTTATTCTAAAAACCTGATGGTTATTCAAAAAAAAGTATCAACCAAGGAAGTGGTTGGGAAGACTATAAACCAAAATATACATGATGCAGTGGTTATGCTACCCAATGAATGTGTTGATTTACTTATTGTTGATCCACCGTACAATATGAACAAAGTGTTTAATGGTCGTCAATTTATAAAAAAATCACTTGATGAGTATGAGAAATGGTTAGACGTATGGATTGATGGCCTTATACATATGCTAAAGAAAACAGCATCAATCTATATCTGCGGGGACTGGCAATCATCAACTGCAATTCATAGAGTTGTACAGAATTATTTTAATGTGCGAAATAGAATCACATGGGAAAGGGAAAAAGGGCGTGGTGCAAAAACAAATTGGAAAAATTGTTCTGAAGATATTTGGTTTTGCACTATGTCAAACGAATATACATTCAATGTTGATTCTGTCAAGATGAAACGAAGAGTGATGGCACCATATAAAGATAATACAGGAAAGCCTAAAGATTGGAGTGATTCCGATGCTGGAAAGTTTAGGATAACGCACCCTTCAAATTTATGGACAGATATATCAATCCCCTTTTGGTCTATGCCGGAAAATACGGACCACCCAACCCAAAAACCCGAGAAATTGATAGCTAAATTGATCCTGGCTTCATCAAACAAAGGGGATGTTGTTTTTGATCCTTTCCTGGGTAGCGGCACAACATCGGTCGTTGCCAAGAAACTTAAGCGCCAATATTTTGGTATTGAAATTGATAAAGATTACTGTTGCCTAACCGAAAAAAGATTATCAATGATCGAAAATGATAATTGTATTCAAGGATACTCTGGGGGGTATTTCTGGGAACGTAATACGCTCGCTGAACAGATAAAATCAACAGACAATGCCAAGAAAAAAGACATCGCTTCGCAACAAAAAACATTTTTTGATGAGGTTACGGTATGAAAAGCGACATATTTTATTCGGATTACCGTAAGCATGTTGAGCAAGGTGTCAAAAAACTCTTGAATAGTCAGGGTACATTTCTGTCGTCACAAACAGCACAAAGTACAAGAGCCGTCGGTGATGCAGTTGAGGGAATATTATCTGATAATTTTGAAGGTATCCTCGGTGACAGATGTGCCGATTATCAATCCGATTTTGCTCGTAGAGCAATGGCAGATTTAGCGTTCAAAGATAATGATGGTTTCTATTATATTGTTGATGTTAAGACGCATCGAGCAGAAACCGATTTTAATATGCCAAATTTAACATCAGTACGACGATTAGCTAGATTGTACGAAGATGACAGCAATTATTTTTCTCTGTTGATGGCCAAATATTCTTTGTTGGAAACAACGGCACAAATATCTGATGTTTATTTTGTGCCAATTGAGTTTGTGGGGTGGAGTTGTTTAACAATTGGTGCATTAGGATGGGGGCAAATACAGATTGCAGACTCAAATAATATACACATAAATGAGGGCTATTCACGAAAAAAGTGGATGCTGGAGTTATGCGATGTAATAGCAACGTTTTATCCAAAAGAAATATCAAAAATAACTGACAGAATTGATTATTTTGAGCAGACAAGATTATTTTGGCAAGAAAAACCTGATGATTGATTAAGGTATCCGGCAGACTGCGAAAAGCGACATTGTCGGTGGCTCTAATTTGTATGGTCGCCAAGCTGAAAAGTAGCTGATTAACACAACGAAGAAGCGGGGCAGGGATTAGGGTAATCAATTTCCATTTTTGGTGAGATAGTGTTTTATTCCTGCTACTACGCTGTTGACTATTCGGTACTGATGTTTCGCGCTTTGTAGTAACTTTTCTTCTCTGGGATTGGTAATGTAAGCGGTCTCGATTAAAATTGAAGGAATATCGGGGGATTTCAATACGACAAAACCTGCTTGTTCAACACGCTCGCTATGTACCGGGCCAATCTTTTTCTAAGCTGCCTGTGCGGCAGTGAACGAGATGCAGGTGATTTCCGCGCTACGTCTGGATTTCTAAGCTGCCTGTGCGGCAGTGAACCAATAGCGGGTACGTCTAGTGGCGTGCGATTTTTTCTAAGCTGCCTGTGCGGCAGTGAACCACCTGCCGCCGTATAGGCGAGCGTTAAAGTTTTTCTAAGCTGCCTGTGCGGCAGTGAACGCGTATGTACGCGCTTATTTCTTTCCATTGAGTTTCTAAGCTGCCTGTGCGGCAGTGAACGACAAATACAGCCGCAATCAAGCCATCGTGTCTTTCTAAGCTGCCTGTGCGGCAGTGAACGCATGAAACTCAATGGGTCCAGCCGGTTCACTGTTTCTAAGCTGCCTGTGCGGCAGTGAACGTGCTGGGATCATCAGCTTGGGCACATGCACTTTTCTAAGCTGCCTGTGCGGCAGTGAACAACCTTTCGAATTCTGTGCTATTCGGGCTGATTTTCTAAGCTGCCTGTGCGGCAGTGAACGCATTGTGGAGCGCGGGCGGAGAAAGGAGACCTTTCTAAGCTGCCTGTGCGGCAGTGAACTTTCGGCGATACGCGTGTAGCTGGGCATCGCGTTTCTAAGCTGCCTGTGCGGCAGTGAATGGACTAAACTGCGTTTCAACCGCTGGGCAGGCTTTTCTAAGCTGCCTGTGCGGCAGTGAACTTCAGGCGACCCAGAAAAACAGTGGCAAGGTGTTTCTAAGCTGCCTGTGCGGCAGTGAACGCTATATCGGGAACCTATGTTGATCTGGCTGTTTTCTAAGCTGCCTGTGCGGCAGTGAACTTGCTGCCGAATACGCCTCGCGTAATGCGGTCTTTCTAAGCTGCCTGTGCGGCAGTGAACCACTTGCTGTACCAGTTCTCTGCGATGAACAATTTCTAAGCTGCCTGTGCGGCAGTGAACGCATTATGCGGTGCGCGAACGAGTAGTCAGATTTTCTAAGCTGCCTGTGCGGCAGTGAACAATCAGGTTACCGCTGCCGTCCATCTCCCGGCTTTCTAAGCTGCCTGTGCGGCAGTGAACGAATGGGAAAATGAGGAAATAGGCGAGGGATGTTTCTAAGCTGCCTGTGCGGCAGTGAACTGTTCATTTTCAAATCTCCTGCCCGCGTAGCGTTTCTAAGCTGCCTGTGCGGCAGTGAACAGACATTAATAATAGACGAGGATTAAAACGATTTTCTAAGCTGCCTGTGCGGCAGTGAACATGCTACCATTGCTGGGTGGCTGGCGATGGGTTTTCTAAGCTGCCTGTGCGGCAGTGAACTTGCGTCCTCATCGCACCCACCCCCGCTTGCGTTTCTAAGCTGCCTGTGCGGCAGTGAACGCACACCGCTATGAGGTCGGCGGTGTTTTGAATTTTCTAAGCTGCCTGTGCGGCAGTGAACCCCGACGATAATTGACGCGCCATTTTGGTTGCTTTCTAAGCTGCCTGTGCGGCAGTGAACAAACAGAGGCAAAATAAATGGCAAAAATCAAATTTCTAAGCTGCCTGTGCGGCAGTGAACTCAGAGTAGCGGGTTTCTGGTTTATACGATATTTTCTAAGCTGCCTGTGCGGCAGTGAACAGTTACACAGTTATTGTATTTTTTTTTATAATTTTCTAAGCTGCCTGTGCGGCAGTGAACTTTTTTTTGTTCCTTAATACCCACTTTTTTACTTTCTAAGCTGCCTGTGCGGCAGTGAACGAAAAGAATTTGTTCACTACAAAAATTACGTGTTTCTAAGCTGCCTGTGCGGCAGTGAACTAGATGCTTGCATATCAGAAATAAAAGTAGATTTTCTAAGCTGCCTGTGCGGCAGTGAACATAACAATAGAGAAAGAGCCAGTCAGAGTAGCTTTCTAAGCTGCCTGTGCGGCAGTGAACTGCCCTCTGTTGTTAAGCCCTGGCACCTGCCATTTCTAAGCTGCCTGTGCGGCAGTGAACAACTCGATACATATTTAGAAGCAGAAAACATGTTTCTAAGCTGCCTGTGCGGCAGTGAACTACAGGGTTAAACTATCATCTACCAAAAATGATTTCTAAGCTGCCTGTGCGGCAGTGAACAGACGGAGAATTTAGAAGCCACACTGGATGCTTTTCTAAGCTGCCTGTGCGGCAGTGAACTTATAGCGATGGCATGTGGCACACCCCCTGGCTTTCTAAGCTGCCTGTGCGGCAGTGAACGGAAAATGTTAATAGTGGATCAATAGAGTGGATTTCTAAGCTGCCTGTGCGGCAGTGAACCTGCTTTTGCTTTCGCTGCTTCTGCCTTGTCTTTTCTAAGCTGCCTGTGCGGCAGTGAACTTTTTTTTGTTCCTTAATACCCACTTTTTTACTTTCTAAGCTGCCTGTGCGGCAGTGAACTGAAAACACTAAACCGACCGCTTTGCGGGCAGTTTCTAAGCTGCCTGTGCGGCAGTGAACTGGAATCAGACCTAATATCGCAAAGAATACAGTTTCTAAGCTGCCTGTGCGGCAGTGAACCACCCCGAATATCGTGACTGGACGCGCATTGCTTTCTAAGCTGCCTGTGCGGCAGTGAACAACCCGCGCGCCGAGACGGTAAATCCCCAGCTTTTCTAAGCTGCCTGTGCGGCAGTGAACTAGAGTTTGTTCCGTGCAAAATAACAACGCCGTTTCTAAGCTGCCTGTGCGGCAGTGAACTGAACGATAAATAACAGCCCGCGCGGCGGGCATTTCTAAGCTGCCTGTGCGGCAGTGAACGCGCGATATATTTCGATTCGCGGAACTCACTATTTCTAAGCTGCCTGTGCGGCAGTGAACGATGAAATGACAGATCAATCATATCCGCACTCTTTCTAAGCTGCCTGTGCGGCAGTGAACTCTTGCATAAATATAATTTTTTTCCAATTCCTTTTCTAAGCTGCCTGTGCGGCAGTGAACTTATGAACGATAAATAACAGCGCCACGGCGCATTTCTAAGCTGCCTGTGCGGCAGTGAACCTTGAGAAAAAAAATGAACGCTATCGCTATCGTTTCTAAGCTGCCTGTGCGGCAGTGAACTTGCGTGCCATAGTTTTTTGCTTCAAAATACATTTCTAAGCTGCCTGTGCGGCAGTGAACATGTGGAATGGGAAAATGAGGAAATCGGAGATTTTCTAAGCTGCCTGTGCGGCAGTGAACATATTACAAGAATGTTGCGATCGTTGCGCACATTTCTAAGCTGCCTGTGCGGCAGTGAACAAAGAATATGAGTTCATGGTGCAGCTAGATCATTTCTAAGCTGCCTGTGCGGCAGTGAACTGAACGATAAATAACAGCCCGCAGCGCGGGCATTTCTAAGCTGCCTGTGCGGCAGTGAACCCTGGTTGAAACCGAAAACTTCGAAGCAGACTTTTCTAAGCTGCCTGTGCGGCAGTGAACATGAATTTTTGCAATACTTGCCATCATTGCTGTTTCTAAGCTGCCTGTGCGGCAGTGAACTTTCTAATGACGCGCCGATCGCGTAGTCCATTTTTCTAAGCTGCCTGTGCGGCAGTGAACCGCAAAATATTCGAAACTTGTGACGCAGACCTTTTCTAAGCTGCCTGTGCGGCAGTGAACATGAACGATAAATAACAGCCCGCGAGCGGGTATTTCTAAGCTGCCTGTGCGGCAGTGAACTTTCTAATGCCGCGCCGCGCGCGTAGTCCATTTTTCTAAGCTGCCTGTGCGGCAGTGAACTTGTGAACGATAACCAACAGCGCCACGGCGCATTTCTAAGCTGCCTGTGCGGCAGTGAACGCGCGATACATTTCGATTCGCGGAACTCAACATTTCTAAGCTGCCTGTGCGGCAGTGAACGCAATACGATCATGCTGTGCCGTCGTCGTTGGTTTCTAAGCTGCCTGTGCGGCAGTGAACAGCTCTATTGGTCATGAATAGTTTTTCTCATATTTCTAAGCTGCCTGTGCGGCAGTGAACATGGCTACCTTGCTCATGAGTGAGCCGAGTGCTTTCTAAGCTGCCTGTGCGGCAGTGAACTAGATACAATTCTTTTGACAACGACGATGGGATTTCTAAGCTGCCTGTGCGGCAGTGAACAAATTGCGGGAAATAATGGAAAATTGCCGACTTTCTAAGCTGCCTGTGCGGCAGTGAACATCCCCACTGGAACGAAGAAATATATTCCCTGTTTCTAAGCTGCCTGTGCGGCAGTGAACAATAACGGTGCCTGGTACGGGAATATTTGGTTGTTTCTAAGCTGCCTGTGCGGCAGTGAACCCAGCGTGCTCAAGATATTCTATAAAACGACTTTTCTAAGCTGCCTGTGCGGCAGTGAACAGTGGCAGCCTCCTCCTCCCCTTCTCTATACGTTTCTAAGCTGCCTGTGCGGCAGTGAACTTACCGTCGCGCCGCCGACAAAAAATTGACCCTTTCTAAGCTGCCTGTGCGGCAGTGAACAGCCGAACCAACCACCGAGCGCGGCTAGTAACTTTCTAAGCTGCCTGTGCGGCAGTGAACGTGTACCGTTGCCCCCCGTTTTTTGAAAAAAATTTCTAAGCTGCCTGTGCGGCAGTGAACTTCCTATTCGCAACGGGCTTGATCTGGACATTTTTCTAAGCTGCCTGTGCGGCAGTGAACGCCATTTCGCTGCGCAGCTCTTTTTCTCGTTTTTTCTAAGCTGCCTGTGCGGCAGTGAACTAGTCGACATCGGGTAGCGGTCGCTTGACCCCTTTCTAAGCTGCCTGTGCGGCAGTGAACGCTTTGAGTAACTCATCCAGGTCATCGCAAAATTTCTAAGCTGCCTGTGCGGCAGTGAACCGGGCAGTTTGGCAAGTCGTTAGTGTTCGGAATTTCTAAGCTGCCTGTGCGGCAGTGAACATTGGCAGGGAATGAAAATTGCCGCAATGAATTTTCTAAGCTGCCTGTGCGGCAGTGAACTGCGGGGGTTACTTCTACTATTTCGGAGAAATTTTCTAAGCTGCCTGTGCGGCAGTGAACGGCTATGAGCGCGCGGGCTATTGACCGCAAGCTTTCTAAGCTGCCTGTGCGGCAGTGAACTGCTTGGTTGCCGCGCTGGTTTGTAAAGGATTTTTCTAAGCTGCCTGTGCGGCAGTGAACACTAATATAACGTGTAAAAAGATAGTTACAACAGGCACTTACAGTTCAATTGGTTGCAAAACCAATAAAGACAATCGTACTGTAACTAATTGATTTCAAGGCAATTATTATAGGCTCAAAAATAATGGTTAAAACTTGGGTACTGTGGCATTACCTAAACTTAAACCATAAGCGTTAAATTCTCCTTGATGAGGCTCGGAGTAAATCCTCTGTTTTACAAAGAGAATGAAGTTTTGGCCTGTGCTGGTACTTTGCATACTGATATGTGGCAGTTTTGTCTGAGTACTAAATTTACTACTTGCCTCTTTGGCCAATTCCTCTGTCCATGTGCCGCGAGCTTCATGGCGTTTCTTCAGACGATTGAAGCGACTGCTACCTTTTGCGTGGTAACGTTGGTATTTCGCATACTTGCTAACTTGTCCGGGTATTTTTGATATTTCAGTTGTGAAAGCGTAATCTGAAAACACCGCACATGTTCTTATTCGCTGATATAAATTTTGAATGTCGGCTTTGTTACCGAGCACGCGAATAATGCTGCCTAATGTGCGTCGCTGCCCATACATCGGAAAATCAAGACCTATTTTCCCTTTGTAGACAGGCAACAGGCCATGCAAGGCCTGCATCAAGTGCGCTACCACTGCTGACTGGATGATCTCCGGGTTAGGCATGGCTTTGATGTCAATGTAATTGTCCACAGTCATTCCTTACCACTCTCACCGAAAACACCGCCTCTGATCAAGACTGCCATTACATAATGCTGCTGTTCCGGATCAGGTAGTTTGTCTTTTAGAATCCAGCCGTCAAACAGATTGTAGAAATCCGATTTTTGTTTGGGATGCCGGAAAGCAGTGCCCAAAGTCGTGACAGCCCCGTAAGGCTCAATGGCGATTGGAAACTTTACTTCGTCGCTATACCAGGTATCAATGGTACGAATGGCATTGCCTATTTTCTGCGAGTGCATTCCGGCTTTGTCGTTGACTTTATAAAGTACCCTGGACTTTTTGAATTTAGATTTTTTGTTATCATCCAGCACCAGTTCCTGAGAAGGGTACACCTCCTGCCCGTATCCTACATTGGCACGGCCTTCGACATTTAAAATAATAAACTGCTCACCTGTCAGTCCTTGTTCGATTAGTTTGGCAAGTTTTTTGATTTTCTCATCATGACATGTAAAGTCATTTAGACCGTAGGATTTTGCGTTATCAAAAACCAGATTGGTCTCTGAGTTATTGGTTTTACAAGCTACCTTGACACTGATGCTTTCCGCGCCAAGGCGGTTGCGCCACAGCCAACGGGCATTAGCGATGTTTATCGCATACCGGCTGGCCAATTCGCTAACACCATGCTCTTGCAGATAGGAATCTACAACGCTCAGCAATTTATCTCGGTAATCCCTATCATTACAAACATTGGGCTCACCAGTAAAGGGTAACACCTTACAGTTCCATTGGACGAGCAGGGTATTTTTGTCGTCATCCAGCGTAGCCACGTCAACAGTTTGAGGGTTGGGTTTTTTTATTTCTGCATCTAGTTTGGTAGGATCCTTGGCAACGGCCTCGGCAAGGGCCTTTTTGAGACGGTTGGAAATTGTTCCGCGAACAGGTTTTTCACGAATCGCCACAGGGCTGGGCTCGGCGTTTGCGATGTCACTATTGAGTTGCCAGAAAAATCCATCGGAAATATCCAGTCTACGCTCAAAGGCCAATACACTTGGGGTTTTTAGTTTATTCATCATAGTTCCTCTCGGATGTTTAGTGTGCTGTTTGTGTCATTAAATAAAGGTTTGGATGGGTGTTGTCATATCGCCAAAAGCTGCTGGACAGCTCTCCGAGTCGATAGGGAAACAACCATTTGCCAAGGCTGTAAATACATTCGGTATAGCAACTGGGATACTCGGGGTTGCGGCAGTTTTTTAGCTGACCTGGTGCAAAGGGTTCGGCTATACCTTGAAAACCGACCGGTATTGGCACCAGCCAACCGCGACCGGTTTTGACGCTTTGGGTTGTCCAGTTGGTGTTTTTTTTGCCATCAGTTTCTGGCACATGGCGCAAGGTGACAACTTCTATCAAAGCGTCCCATGCGGTGGCTTGTGGATTTTTCTGTTGTAACTCCCGAGTTATGGCTAGCAACTCCTTACCGGCATCCATGAGTACAAAGGCGGGCAACAGGGCGATTTTTATGTCATCGACATCATTCCGTGCAAACAAGTGTACCTGTTGAATATTTTGCACGCTGCCCCCTGCGATACGCTGTTGCAGCATCTGTTGTTTGATGTCATCAGTAAAGCTTTCAGGGTTATCCCGAAGTTGCCGGAAAGACTGGTCTGACACCTTAACTTCAACGAGCAAGCTAACCGTCAGATTGACTTTGCCTTCTTCGATAACAGAGGCCGGCTGACCATCTTTCTTGATTGGATTACGGCTTTGATTAAAGCGATAGTTGGCATATGGATGTGGGCGAAACCTCTGCACTTGGCAGTTGTGGCTGGCAATTAACACGCCATCCAGGCTAATTTCCTGGTCGGTCGGTATCTTGCGGCCCAAGGCATGAACAGCACCTACGAAGCCGGTAATAGCGGGAAAGCCATAGGTTATTGGGCTGGAAAGAGCATTGGCTGCCTGAACTTCAATCCGGTCAAGCAGTAGATAATAACCGACTTGCTTCATGCAAATACTCCTTCTCCAGCACGTTGACTGGCTTTAATGGCAGTACGCATTGCTTTTAACCACTCAAGGTGCTCGGCATCATCAAAATCATGGTGCTGCTCTTTGAATTTTTCTCTCAGGATGTGGTTAAGCCACAACGAAAAACTGCGTTCAATTTCATTAACCCAATCGCCACTGGCTTGTTGTTCGGCGAAGGCGCTTTCGCCCTCCAGGTCAACACGTTTCGGGTCCAGCCAGTATTTTTCTGCCATATCCAGTTGGTAATCTTTGCTCCAACCAGCCTGATTGAGCTTTTGAATACTGGCGGTAATGCCTAAAATTCTAGTCAAAATCATGTCCAGTGCATCCTTACGTTGCTGGCGCTCATCTACGGTATTCCTAGGTGATGCTATGACAGAGTACAGTTCTTGCAGGCCAGAGTCACAGTGATAGCGAAGGCTATTGTTGAAAATAGTAGATTGTCGTTTTGAGATCGAGAACTCACTCTGCCGACTGATTTGTGGTGGCAAAGAGGGCAACAGGTAGTTGCGGCCTTTTTGTTCAAGATTTAGCCTGCCAACGTTACCTAATTTTAGAGGGCTAGGTTTACCTGTTAATGGATTACCTAATGGATCACCTAATATAGTGAACGCCAAATCGCTTATCGAAATATAAGGTTTTTGCTCGACATTTTTCTTTTTTCGGTTGTCGCGAGCCAGTTTATTTTCCTCACTATTACATGCTTCCTTGATCCGGCTGTAAAGTGCATGTGTTAAGGCCGAAGGAAACAGAGGCACAAGGCAGATATAGTTCTCTGCACCGATATTCTTATCAGTCGGCCACAACAGTTGCTTGTTGCGCTCGTCTGTAGCAGGGTTCGTTGGCGGTTTAGATAAGGCCGCCTTGAACGAGGCTTGATATTCAGCTGATTTTAAGGGATCGCTGGCGAATACTCCCGACAGCGCGGGGTGGTCAGATAGAATCAGATCACGGAGCCTTATTTCCCCATGCTCGCCCACTGGCGTACCAAGGAATGTGGCAAGTGGAAGTGTAGCAGAATTGCCGCTAGCATCCAGAGCCAAAGCCACAAGCGTTTGCGAACCCACAAAACCATCGGGGAGATTAGCTGCACCAGTGAAATTAATGGTATCGCCTTTGGAACTCGGGTGAACACCTTTGGAAATATGGGTACCAAATTTCAACTGCTTATTGGCAGCCTCAGCCAACCAGTTATCGAAGTGATATTTTTGCTGTAAATTTTCAATTTCATCCCTTATGGCGGATATCTTTTTCTCATCGTTGGCATCCTCGGCTTTTTCCAGCTTCTTTTGTTCGGGCTCCAGTTTTTTATTGAGTAGCTCGGCGAGGTGGCCGTCAATGGCCTGCCGTACCATAGCTTGGTCGATACTCTGCATTTCTGCCTCCTGTTGATTCAACTGTTCCAAAACCCTAACCACGGGTGAAACTGCCAGCCGCTTTGGTTTTCTTCAAGTTGTACCGTAGCATACCGTAGTGCCACTTTGGTTAAATCGTGTTCCTTAAGCTGTTCTGCCAGTAACCCCAGAGCTTCGTTCATATCGGCGGTCAACCAGGGGGTTATTGTTGGATTATCTGGATTGTATTCAGTATAACGGATGTGCTGATTGACTGTGCCACTGTTTGACGGATCTTTCCATGCCTTCTCGGAGAATTTGAAGCTGTAGCCACGTTGTGAATTCTTGTCAGGCAGATAAATGTAATTATCCTGTTTGCGCGTTTGCAGGCGAAAAGGGCTGAGGCGTTGCAGGTGTACGCAGGCGCGGGCTGCACTGTTGTCCTGCCAATAGTCACTGACAAAATTGGGCTTTGGCGGGTTGAGCAAATCGGCCATGACTGCATGTTCCAGATCAGCCAGATACAAATTTGGCTGCGGTTGACTGGGTTTAATGATGCGAGTGATTGAGTCGATTCGGCTTAATTGATCGCCAGTAACAAGTTCGCTCACTTTGTGGGTGTTAAGCAAAAAGTTAGGCGTCCCTTCAAAACCGGGGCGGTTGAAAACCGCTTCACCCACGCCGAGCCCGTTGCCCTTTGCCAGTGCCCTGATATTGCTATCCATGATCATCACATTAGCCTGTTCGGCAATTTTATCCGGTCGGTGTCGCCATACGCGGCCAGCGAGCTGAATGATTGAACGCATTGAAGACGGCTCAACAATAGCCCAGTCATAATCGTGGTCTCGCCCCACTTCGGCAACCGGTGTGGCCAGAACAATAAAAATATGGTGCTGAGCGGGATGACTGGTCAGAACTTCTTTGATTTCCTGGTGTTTAAAAATCGCGCCATTTTCACTGCGTTGTAAAATACGGTCGAGTCGGGCTTCCAACCTGTTGCGCAATAGCAGAAGTTGACGAGCGTGATAGCAACACAAGTGAATGTGTATATCGTTGGCAATGCTTCTACTGGCGTATATCGCCTGATTCAATTGAATCAGTGGGCGGATATTGGCCAGTCTTATCAGACCGATACTTACTGTTTTGCCAGTTTCAGGGCAACATTCGTGATGTTGCTGGTGTGAGGATTGAGCGGCCCTCAACAGGCTATCGGCCAATGCCTTGAAATGCAATTTCTGACCTTCCGGAGCAGGCGGTAAATCGGTGGACAGGATATTGGCTTGGCGTCGGACTGGTTGCTTATTTAGTTTGGCAACACGCCTGGTAACGAAACTCTGATGCAACTGAGTGAAATGGTGAGCATCTGTACAGTGGTCATACGATTGCATATTTTCATCAAACCAGGCGCAAACAACACCGTTCTGGGCAATGTTATGATGATGGTTCCAAAGCTTTCGACCAGCCTGATAAGCATTGAATAACCCCACAATCAAATCTGGCGTGAGGGTGGCTGAAGATAGCAGAATTTTACTGCCAAACAGACCAGCAAAATGAACCAGACGAGACAATGCCGGTAAATCGGTTTGGTCAAAATCATCCGGCTCATCCAGTACTAAATCACTGGTTAATAAACGCAATATCGGAGCGATATGCTTACCGCCTCGGGTGTTTTCACTGGCGTATATAAGATGGTCAACGGTGCAAGTGACGACAGGCGCGTACAGCAAATCGCGGGCCTTTTTATCCTCAATAACAGTCCCCAATTCACTATCAACACCACCACCCTGGCCGTGCACCATGCCTTCCACCAATTCGGCCAGTGATTCGCTTCCCGTCAATTCGAATTCGTCGAGTGGTGAATTGTCGGCGGTATCGTCTTGATTGAGTTCAAATAAGGTGCGGCTGGCACTCCCGCCAACAAGAATAGCCAAACTAGCCTCATCAAGGGTCATTCTATGGCGCAGGGCTTTGCCCGTTTGCAAGGTGAGTATTCTTAAGCCAAGCGCGATAGTGAAACGTGCGCCGGTTTTCTCATTGGCTAACGCATACATGATGCGGGCATTACCCAGTGTCTTTCCGCATCCGGTTGAAGCCAGGTTAATGCCAAAAAAACCGCGTTCCTGAGACGCTGTGTTAACCACCCTGGCAAGATCATAAGCACGGTTTTGCCAACTAAAATGCCTATCGGCAGTGCGCTGGGTAAAGAGCTTGTGTTGTTCAAGGGCTGGCAATTTTAGCGCAAATTGCGGTAAAAGCCGGGCAAAGCGCGCCGTAAGCTGACCAACCCCTAAAAGATGCTCATCCAGCGCCTGTTTCTTTTTGCCGGTTTTTCTATCGGTATTAGCCGCCAATTCATCAATAAATTTGGGGTCGCCTTTAACTCGCCGTTTGTCCGCTTGGTCAAGGCTGGAATAATTATGGTCACCAACCATCATACACGATCGTGCTAAATGCATGATAAACGGGTCGCCGATAGGCTGCGTTGCAAGTGCCATAAGTGGTGCGTGCTTTAGGGCTTTGCCGGTCCAGCGTGTTAGCTCTGATTGCCAGCTTTTGCTATACATTGGCAGGGCTTTAAATGACCAGAAGTTAGCTCTATCTTCACGTTCTTCGCAACTTCTGCTGTTTCTCACCCAGCCATCAACCGGCAGCAAATCCCGGTAGAAATCGTCGATTTTTCTGCCCAGGTAAAATGAGTATTTTTTCTCCTGGTTGCGTGAAGACGAATCAGAGTAATTCACTCCTTTATAAAATGGCAAGCGATGGTGGGTCACAATCAACCAGCCAATGAGTTGCGCCAAGGGGGGCAGCTTCGCAAAATCTGGCAGGTTTTCCTTGGTGGTACTGTCATTACCTAACACCTCTAGCCAACTCGGGTTCTCTTGCATAAACTCAGAAAAATTGGCCAAACGCTTGAGCCAGGATTCATCATCTATGCAACCATCAATCATCGCCTGAAATAAACGCAACGAAATCCATTCGTGACGATAGGGGTCACCGTAATTTTTTTTCGCGCCTGGATTAAGTTTGTTTTGGAAACCCAAGGTCGCTTTGCCAATGTCGTGGAGGAGGGCGGCCAGTACAGAAACGATCTGGATACTGGCTGCGTGTTGCCAGTTATTTTCCCAGTCGCTATTTATAATATTTTTTTGTGTCCGATTCACTGGCACAACACCATCGCTACCAAACTTACCCCTATTCCCAACCACCCAAAGAAACTGCGAGCGGCTACGGCTTCTAATCCAGTGACAGGCAACGGCGGTATTTTTGCTGGCGGTTTTTCTCAGTAGTTTTTTTACCGCGTTCAATCCTTCCTTGGTAATCACGGTTTGCCAGGTGTTATCGCCGATGCGGTTGGCAAAGCTGTCCAGTACCCGCCGGGTTCGGTTGTGGGCTTTTTTCTCGCACTGTGACACGAAGGTGACCATCATCTGGCTTCACCTTTATTTTCATGGTGCTGCAAGGCGATGGCTTTTACCTGGTCAAACATAACGTCCAATGCTCTGTGATCGGTAAACGCTTGCAGGCATTGCTGGCGGAACTCCTGTTCGGTGGCGCCTTCTTTGGCGCAGATAAATGACCAGGGCAACACCAGCGTGTCTTTTATCAAATCCGCCACGTCGAACACCAATGCACCGCGGCGGGTTTTGCCGTGCATGACGGCAAAGCCGTGGGGAATGCCCAGCACCCATAGCGTGGTGGCGGCCAAGCCATATGCCAGATAGTTGCCGTGGTTCAAAAAGGCATTGGCAATATCAACCGATTCTCTTTCACGCACAAAATCGCCATGTTTGGTTCTGCTGGCGGCTATTTTGTAAAGCTGTTTGGTGAGGTCGGCTTCTATTTGAAATAGTTTGCTGACTTTTTGCGCCTGTTCGATTTTGGCGCGGGTATTGTTTAGCAAAACCGTTATAGCTTCATCGTGACTGTTAAAGCCTGCGGTTATTAAATCCCGGTCTTTGGCCCATACCGTTTGCATAAACTGGATGCGTGCCGTTTGAAATTGCCTGGCCACGGCCAGACGTTTTTGTTCATCAAACCAGAAGTTCATCCAACCCTGGACATATTCGGTGGGGCGATATTCGCTTTGCGGTGACAGCCATTCGATCTCGGTGGCCATGAGCAGGGGCGTACCGCCACCGCCGCAGAAGCCCACCAGTACACCGGCTTGAGCCAGCATACGCATGGCGGCCTGGGTGATGGAGGTGCCGGTTCCCAATAGCAAACAGGTCGTATTGGCTATGGGAATATTCCAATACTGGTTTTCATTTTTGGCTTCCGTGAGATACAGCACACGCCCATCCTTCTGCATCACCCGGCATTTTTCCAGGTAGTAGATGTTGGCGCGTTTTGAATGCAGGATGGCTTTCAGGTCGGTGAGTTGTTCCATATTTTTTCCGGAAATGAGCTGCTTTCTTTATGGGAAAAATTAGTGATTAAAAGCAGGGAATGGCTAATAGTATCAAAGTATTGTCCTTCGCATAGCTTATCTCCAAAGATACGATCAATCGCTATATCTGAAAAGAGAGGCCTGGTTACCAACCTGGATTCGAACCAGGAACCAAGAACCCGGTGATTAATAGTCACCTATTTCCTACCATTGAGCTATTGAGCATCATTTGCTGTTTCCACTATCCGACAGTATAACTGCAAACCGCGCGTGTACCGCGTATACGATGAGACCTTATGCACGAAAAAAGTGGATGCTGGAGTTATGCGATGTAATAGCAACGTTTTATCCAAAAGAAATATCAAAAATAACTGACAGAATTGATTATTTTGAGCAGACAAGATTATTTTGGCAAGAAAAACCTGATGATTGATTAAGGTATCCGGCAGACTGCGAAAAGCGACATTGTCGGTGGCTCTAATTTGTATGGTCGCCAAGCTGAAAAGTAGCTGATTAACACAACGAAGAAGCGGGGCAGGGATTAGGGTAATCAATTTCCATTTTTGGTGAGATAGTGTTTTATTCCTGCTACTACGCTGTTGACTATTCGGTACTGATGTTTCGCGCTTTGTAGTAACTTTTCTTCTCTGGGATTGGTAATGTAAGCGGTCTCGATTAAAATTGAAGGAATATCGGGGGATTTCAATACGACAAAACCTGCTTGTTCAACACGCTCGCTATGTACCGGGCCAATCTTTTTCAGCTCACTCAAAACCTCCCGACCAAAACGAATGCTGTCGCTTACTGTTTTTGTCATCGAAAGATCCATCAAGACCTGCGCTAGCAAAGGGTCTTTATTCGCCAAACTAACCCCGCCAACCAAGTCAGATGAATTCTCCTGATCAGCCAACCATCTTGCCACTTCGCTGGATGCGCCACGCCGTGACAAGGCATATACGGAGGCTCCTTTTGCTTCTTTATTTTTGAACGCATCAGCATGAATCGAGATGAAAAAGTCGGCTTCAAGCTGCCGTGCAATTCGAGTGCGTTTTCGCAAGCCGATGTAATAGTCCCCTTTTCGAGTGAGTTCGGCTCTGAGTCCGGGTTGTTTATCAATTTGTGCTTTTAGTTTTTTAGCAATTGCCAGCACGACATTTTTTTCCTGCGATCTGCGTCCAAGCGCACCCGGATCTTCACCACCATGACCCGGATCAATGAGTACCAACAAGGTGCTTTTTTGCTTTCGAGAACGTTTCGGAATGGATGGTGTTGGCAGTTGCGCCGATTGATCGGCTTCAACTATGCTATCCTGATGATAATAATCGACAACCAAGCGGTATTTGTATTTGGCGATTGGGGTGAGCAACTGAATGAAATAACGCACCGGTTTGTCGAGATCAAAAACCAGTCGCATAACGTCTGGTTTCGGGTGGCCGAGACGCAGTTGTTTGATGAATTGTCCGGTAGTCCCGGGTGCCGGAACATGTGCTTTTAATTGGGTATGCGGTAAATCAATCACCACTCGATCAGGATTTCTCAGCGTGAAAACATTAAAGGCGACCTGCTTGTCCATATCAAAAACAATTCGTGATCGTTGCGGGGCATGCCACATACGAATATCATTGACCACTGCTGCCTGGACAAGCTCGCCATGACCCAGTAACAGACTGATAATCAGTAGTTGATAGAGTTTAGTCATTCAGAGAATGACTGTTGTGGTTGGTTATGGTAACTTCGCGACCCGTTTGTGTATAGCGAATAATAATGTCATAGTCCGGAGCAGGTAAAATACCATCGCCACGATCCGGCCATTCAATCAGGCTAATTGTCTCAGGGGTCATCATATCTCGAATTCCGATCATCTCTAAATCTTCGTGGCATTTTAGTCGATACAAATCGAAATGATAAATATATCGTTGGTTGACAAGATAAGGTTCAACTAAAGTGTAAGTCGGGCTGGAGACGATGCCATCAAAGCCGAGCCCAGATAATATCCCCCGAATCAGGGTGGTTTTACCGGCACCAAGCGGCCCTGACAAAAACAAGACGCTACCAGATTCAGAATGACTAATCAGGCGGCTACCCCATGATCGCCCCAAATGCAGCATTGCTGCTGCACTGTCAATATCAATACTGGGCATGAAACTGCTTCAATACCGCCACAAGATCACCTGCGTCAAAGTAACCCACATCCAAACAACTGTCGGTAAAATGATTTTGATTGCTTTGCACGACAGAATATTCTCTTCATCTAGGGGCAGTCAGACGGGGGAAACGTTGATGAGATATCAGAGTATAGAGGCAATGATGTTATCATAGCTTTTATACCTGAACGAATAAATAAGTCATTTTTTGTCGCAGGTAGAACGTATTTTCAGGAAAAAATTGCCCTAAAATAGACGACTATCATACGGAATACCAAAGATGTGCTGGAATAGTGTGTTGTCAGGATTGACACTGCTTTGGTTTTGCTTATATATTTTGATTGTGTCGGTCTGGGTAGCTCGACGCTGGGCATGATCGGGAGGAACGGTGCAGGCATTAGATATTGGAATGTTTAAGATATTGATGCATGGGATATTGTTTTTTAACTTTAGCTTTAGCGAGATTTGACAATGGTAGATGAACACGACGATGATCTGGATTTAGCGACGTTACCTGACGACGAGCTTGTCGAACAAATGCACGATGATCTTTATGACGGGTTACGTGATGAAATTATAGAAGGCACTAATATCCTGCTTGAACGTGGCTGGGCAGCGACCAAAGTTCTTGACAATGCACTGGTAGAAGGCATGCGTATTGTCGGCATCGATTTTCGTGACGGCATTCTATTTGTCCCCGAAGTGTTGATGTCGGCGAATGCCATGAAAGGCGGCATGGAAATTCTCCGACCCTTGCTGGCCGAAACGGGTGCGGAACCGATTGGCAAAATGATTATTGGCACGGTGAAAGGCGATATTCATGACATCGGCAAAAATCTGGTTGCGATGATGATGGAGGGCGCAGGTTTTGAAGTGATCAATCTCGGCATAGATAATCCAGTGGAAAATTATCTTGTAGCCATCGAAGAACACAAGCCCGATATTATTGGTATGTCGGCATTGTTGACGACGACCATGCCTTATATGAAGGTGGTTATAGACACCCTAGTCGAAAAGGGCATGCGTGATGACTATATTGTGTTGGTTGGTGGCGCACCACTGAACGAGGAATTTAGTGCGGCGATAGGTGCTGACGCATATTGTCGGGATGCGGCGGTGGCAGTAGAAACGGCTCAGGCAAAAATGTCAGAAAAACGCGCTGCCTGATGGATTGCCAAGACATCACCTGATACCGATGCCCGCTCGAATTGAATTGCAGGCTGTCGCTTCCGCTCATCGGCATTCCTCAGGCAGTGTCGGCGAGAACGATGTTGCGCGTCAACAGGTGCTGGTACTTGCCTGTGGTGCATTGGCACACGATCTGGTTCGTGTAAAACAACTCAATCAATGGCAACAGATGGACATTCAGTGCCTGCCAGCAGAATTGCACAACTATCCGCATAAAATTCCTGCCGCAGTGGAAAGCAAAATCATAGAAAATCAACATAAGTATAAAAATATTTTTGTTGCATATTCGGATTGTGGCACGGGCGGGTTGTTGGATGCAGTATTACAACGCTATGGAGTTGAACGATTGCCCGGAGCGCATTGCTATGAAATGTTTTCCGGCAAAGCTAAGTTTAAGCAATTGCATGAGGCAGAAATAGGCACCTTTTATCTAACCGATTTTCTCGCCATACATTTCGACCGCCTGATTATCAAGGGTCTGGGGCTGGATAGATTTCCACAGCTAAAAATTCAATTTTTCGGCAATTATCGAAAAATGATCTATCTCGCCCAACTCGATGACATGGAAATAGATAAAAAAGCCCGTAGTGCGGCAAATTATCTGGGGCTGGAATACCAACGAGTTTTGACTCATGATCAACAGCTTGAATCTGCTTTGTCGGTGCAAATTGGCCGTGTCCAACCCACATCAGCGGCTTCATGAACCAATTTGAGGGTTTATTGAGGACTGATAATGGCTAAACTGATAACCGTTTATTGGCGGGATATTCCCGCTCAAGTGATGGCGAAGGAGCGTCGTCAATCTGAAAAGATTGAGTTAAGCGAACGCTTTGCTGATGCCATTGATCGAGCGGCGATGCGTGCCGGATTGATTGGTTCGGATGCGTATCTTCAAGCATGGAGAAGAGAAACCGAAAACTGTGGTGATGATTTGTGTGCTGAAGTGCAAGCAGCGGCCGCCCGCTTGGAAGCCGCCTATGACAAAGAGCGGCTAATGGCACTGATTCGTAATCAAGGTAGTGAGCTTGAAGATACCACTCAATCCTGATTGGTTCAGGTTTTGTTGAGCGGTGTTGCAGCGATAAACAGGCACGACAATATCTAACGGCCAACGCCTGTTAATGTGATTCTGGAAAGCATTTCCAGTGACTATTTATCTAACAATTTTGACAGAGTAAATAAGTATGACAGATACAATGATCAGTTCAGCCACCAAGGAATTAAAAATCGGCTATGAACAACCCTTCGTGATTATCGGTGAGAGAATCAACCCCACCGGGCGTAAGATTCTCGCTGAGGAAATGAAGAATGGTGACTACAGTCGGGTTGAGAGTGATGCGCTGGCACAGATAGTGGCGGGCGCAAAAATGCTTGATGTTAATGCCGGCATTCCCCTGGCGGACGAACCACGGATTCTTGCCGAAGCGATTCAATTAGTGCAGTCGATTACCGATGTGCCGTTGTCCATTGATTCATCCATTATTGCGGCACTGGAAGCCGGTTTAGCAGTATATCAGGGTAAGCCATTACTCAATTCAGTCACCGGAGAAAATGAGCGGTTGGAAGCCGTCCTGCCTTTGGTGAAAAAGTATAATTGTGCGGTTGTGGCAATATCCAATGACGAAGCCGGTATTTCCGAAAACCCTGATGAGCGTTTTGATGTGGCAAAGAAGATTATTGAACGTGCTGCTGACCATGGTATTCATTATAGTGACATCATTGTTGATCCATTGGTGATGCCAGTCGGGGCGGTTAATAGTGCGGGGCGGCAGGTTTTACATCTGGTCAAGCGCTTGCGTGAAGAATTAAAGGTCAACACCACTTGCGGTGCATCGAATTTTAGTTTTGGTATCCCCAATCGCAAAGGCATGGACGGACATTTCCTGAGTATGGCGATTGCTGCCGGGATGACTTCTGCGATAACCAATCCGTTGCACGAGGAAGTTATGCAAGGGGTTATGAGTGCGGATGTGGTGATGGGGCATGATAACAACTGTGCCAAATGGTTAAACAAATATCGACAACCGCTGGATGAAAATGCCGGCGCGGGTGGAGCGCGTGCAAACAGACGCCGTCGTCGGGCGTAAATCCTTAATCGCACGATCCCCCGAACAATGACCGAAATGGATCGCATCAGAACCGGTGGTTGCTTATGTGGGGGCGTTCGCTATAAGACGGTAGGCGAATTGCGAGACATTATCAACTGTTTTTGCAGCCAGTGTCAAAAAACCTCGGGCCATCATTTTGCCGCGACTAAGGCAGACCTCAGTCAATTTGAATTAGTCAACAATGCCACCCTCCGTTGGTATGAATCTTCAGACACGGCGAAACGTGGTTTTTGTAATCGTTGTGGCAGTAGCTTGTTTTGGCAAAGAAAGGGAACGCAAACCATCAGCATCACCGCGGGTACACTGGATAAACCGACACACCTTAAAACAACCAAGAATATTTTCGTCGAAGACAAGAGCGACTATCACGAGCTTCCGATTGTGCAATGAACGAGCAGGGTAGCGTCCATGTGGTTTTTACGCCGTCTGGAAAGCGTGGCACGATTGCTACTGGAAAATCTGTCCTTGAAGCGGCACAACAGCTTGGCGTTGATCTGGATACGGTATGCGGTGGACGCGGGATTTGCGACCGTTGTCAGATAGATCACAGTATCGGCGAGTTCGCTAAGTTCAAAATCCACTCCAACACCGAACACTTGTCGCTAATGAGTGCCAGTGAGCAGGCATTTTTCCCTGACGGTACGGCAACAACACGTCGTCTGGGTTGTCAGGCAAAACTACTTGGTGATGTGGTTATTGATGTGCCGCCAGAGAGTCAGGCACACCGTCAGGTTGTGCGCAAACGCCTTGATGTCCACAACATCACGGTTAATCCAGCGGTGCGTTTGTATTATGTTGAAGTCCCTGAACCGAATATGCACGACCCGACCGGCGATTTGCAGCGTATGCTGGATGCGCTGGAATTTGACTGGGGATTAACCGATCTCGCTGTTGATTTCCACCTGCTCGGGACCTTGCAGGCGATATTGCGGCAGGGCGACTGGAAAGTAACCCTTGCCATTCACAATGAAAAACAGGTTATCGCCATTTGGCCAGGAATAAAAAATAAAATATATGGCGTAGCAATAGACGTAGGATCGACCACAATCGCCGCCCATCTGTGTGATCTGATTGGTGGTCAAGCGATCAATTCCTGTGGGCGGATGAACCCGCAAATTCGCTTTGGTGAAGACCTGATGAGTCGGGTTTCATACGTTATGATGAATCCTGGTGGCGAAGCCGATATGACCGGTGCGATTCAGGAGGCATTGCAGCAGTTAATCAAGGAGCTGGTGGTCGCGGTAGATGTTGATATTAACGATGTGCTGGATATAACGCTGGTCGGTAATCCGGTCATGCACCATCTCTTGCTCGGCATTAACCCGATAGAATTAGGTGGCGCACCCTTTGCGCTGGCGACTGATCAGGCGTTAAATATCAAAACTAGCGATTTGAATTTAATGCTCAATGCGGGTGCGAGGGCATACATCTTGCCCTGCATAGCCGGACATGTTGGTGCCGACGCGGCGGCGGCGACCTTGTCTGAAGCACCCTATGAACGCGAGCAACTGACTTTGTTGGTTGATGTCGGCACCAATGCCGAAATTGTGCTTGGCAACAACAAAAGGATGGTGGCAGCCTCCAGCCCGACCGGACCGGCATTTGAGGGCGCACAAATCAGCGGTGGTCAACGTGCTGCCCCGGGTGCGATTGAGCGCGTGCGTATTGACAAGGAAACGCTGGAACCCAAATTCCGGGTCGTCGGTAGTGAACTGTGGTCGGATGAATCCGGCTTCAAACAGGAGATTGAGGAAACCGGTGTTACCGGAATTTGTGGCTCCGGCATCATTGAGGTCATTGCCGAAATGTTTTTGGCAGGGCTTATCAAAGCCGATGGGGTTATTGACGGCACAATGGCGAGCCGTTCTAATCGCGTAATTGCCGAGGAAAAAACTTGGAGTTACAACCTTTACGATGCCGGCAAAGTCAAAGTTATCATCACTCAAACCGATGTGCGTGCCATACAACTTGCCAAATCCGCCTTGTATGCGGGTGCGCGATTGTTGATGGATAAACTGAATGTAGAGAAGGTTGACAGAATTCGATTAGCGGGTGCTTTTGGCGCACATATTGACGTGAAATACGCGATGGTGCTGGGCATGATTCCCGATTGTGATCTGCAACATGTTACCTCTGCGGGCAATGCTGCTGGCACTGGTGCGACCATTACCCTGCTTGACACCGATGCGCGCACCGAAATAGAAGACGTGGTAAAACGCATCCAGAAAGTGGAAACAGCGGTTGAACCGAGATTTCAAGAGCATTTTGTTGAAGCGCTGGCAATTCCGCACAAAACTGCTAATTTTGTCAACCTAAAAAAAGCCGTTGATTTGCCGCTACCTGCACCAGCCAGCGCAGATAAAGCTGGTAGCAGAACACGCCGCCGAAAACACCGTTAGCCATCGTAGTTCTGTCGGGCGAGGGTAACGGGGTATTAGAAGTACTTGATTCGTGAGAGCAATCGAGCCTAAAAAGGCGGACATCAACAGACCTAACGAGTGTTTTGTTCATTGCGCATTGATGCGGCGGGTTATCAAGAAAAAATCATCCCATACTGTCATGAAAAGCGATCCGTTATGCCATCCGAGCTAAAATGAGCAAGATGATTAGATCACAAATTGACTCGCTAACGAAGCGGATTGGCAGCTTCCAATCATCACGGCGGCAATAAACAGGACCAGACCAATAAACAAGACCAACCCATTAAAACGCATACTTACCGCATGTACCGCATGGGTTATTACGCAAAGCCCTCATCGTAATGATGATTTATATGTCATACTTCTCAAGAAGTTTAAGAAACTATCCCATATAAAGTTCCCCAGACCCAAAACTAATTATTTATTTGCAAAATGAACTCGAAACGACAAAATCCAAATATCGCCTCAAACCTAATAACTGTGGGCACTTCGAGCATTTAGTCGAGATTTATACATTTGTAAAACTGATATCTTTGCACGGAAAATGATTTCGCTTTTAGGCCAGGCAAAAACGCACGGAATGAGGGAGTTTATGCTTATAAATGACCGATTGAGTACGATTTTAACGCAGTATGCAGATGAAATGGCTTTCGTGCAAAGGTCTCAAAACTAACTATACCCTTACACCGTCAATCTGATATGCAAAGGTCTATATTAGTCGTCAAACAAAAAACGGAGTTTAAATCTGTTTGCAAGACAATGCTGATTGCATTGCAGATATTATTTCTGTTTTGCCGACAAGCTAATAATTGGCATCTGCAAAGGCGTTCTTGCGTTTTTCGATAAATTCCAGTAACGCTTCATCAATAGCCGAATCCAGTTCCGGGGCAACGTAATCGTTCAGCATTTGTTTCCAGAGCGTGTTTGCGCGCATGACTGCGTCCTGTGAACCTTCCGATTGCCATTGCTCAAAACTGTTGTTGTCGGCGATATTGGAGCGGTAGAAAGCGGTTTTGAAATTATCTTGGGTGTGTTCGCAGCCGAGAAAATGTGCGCCCGGTCCAACTTCGCGGATGGCGCCGAGTGCCTGTGCATTTTCCGACAGATCAACGCCTTGGGCAAAGACTTGCATCATGCCTAACTGATCGGCATCCATGACCAGTTTTTCATAACCCGAAACCAATCCTCCTTCAAGCCAGCCGGCCGCGTGTAGTACGAAATTCACTCCGGCGGTGACGGCGGGCAGGATGGTGTTTGCACTTTCATAGGCGGCTTGTGCATCCGCCGTTTTAGAGCCGCATAGCGAGCCACCACTGCGGTAGGGCACGCCTAATCGACGCGCCAAAGAGGCACAACCGTTAAGTACCAAAGAAGGTTCCGGCGTGCCAAATGTCGGTGCGCCTGATTGCATGGAAATGGAGCTGGCAAAGGTGCCGAATATAACCGGAGAGCCGGGACGCACCAGCTGGGTGAAGGTGATGCCTGCCATTGCCTCTGCGAGGATTTGCGACATCGTGCCAGCGGCAGTAACCGGCGACATCGCACCCGCCAGTATAAACGGGGAGATGATGCTGGCTTGATTATGTCTGGCATAGATTTCAGATGCGCCGAGCATGGTTTCATCGAATGTCATTGGTGAATTGGCATTGATTAGGTTCACCAGCACGGTGTTTTTTTCCACAAACTGTTCGCCAAACAGGATTTTGCACATATCCACGGTATCCTGTGCGCGTTCTGGCTGGGTGACGGAACCCATAAAGGGTTTGTCGCTGTATTTGATATGGCTATACACCATATCAAAATGACGTTTGTTGACCGGCAAATCTGTCGGCTCACAAACCGTGCCGCCGGAATGGTGCAACGAAGGAAACATATACGCCAGTTTGACAAAATTGCGAAAATCTTCAATCGTGGCATAGCGCCGCCCATTATCCAGATCGCGGACAAAGGGAGGGCCATAAACCGGCGCAAACACCGTATTTTTGCCGCCGATGGTGACATTGCGATCCGGGTTGCGTGCTTTTTGCTCAAACACTGCAGGCGCAGAATCTTGAATAATTTTTCGGCACATACCGGCAGGAAAGCGAACGCGCTCACCGTCTATATCTGCGCCGGCTTGGCGAAACAGTTTTAAGGCGGGTTCATATCTGAAATCAATGCCGACCTCTTGCAGTATTGTGTCTGCATTTTTCTCGATTAACGATAATCCTTCCTCGCTCAGTAATTCATATTCGGGAATCTTGCGGGTGATGAAGGGGGTAATTGCCGCGGTAACGGTTGTTTTAGCATCTTGTCGGCCGCGCCGACCGCCTCGCTTTTTTGTTTGTGGTGCCATAATAAAGTTAATCAAGGTTGCAATTTATTTTGAAATAGTTGCTAGTATGAAGCGACACGGCAAACAACACAGGTCATGACGCGACCAAAGTATAGTCGTTTGCGCCACTGGATATATGTATAATCAACAATGTCTTGGGGATCAGATAAATGTCCGATAAAAAGATCAAACCATTATCCACGACATCGGTGCCTTGCCCACCGTTGACACGGTATGGGTTTTTACTTGTGCCAGAATACTCGATAATGGCATTCACGGGTGCTATTGATCAGTTACGTATGGCAAACCGACTATCGGGTAAGACGCTTTATGAATGGGAGATTCTCTCGGAGAGCGAACAGCCTGTTTATGCCAGTACCGATATGTCGGTTGATAGTATGGCGATGAAAAGTAGTGGTAAACTGGATGCGGTGTTTGTTTGTGGTGGTACCCATATTGAGAGCAAGTCAAACAAAGCGATTTCGGTTTGGCTCCAAGAGCAAGCGAAAAAAGGTGTTCACCTTGGCGCAATTTGTACCGGAACCTATATTTTAGCAGATGCAGGATTGTTAGCGGGATGTCGTTGTACGATTCACTGGGAAAATATGGCTGGGTTACGTGAGCGCTTTCCTGATTTGATTATTAGCCCTGATTTATTTGAGGTGGATGGCGAGCGATACACCTGCGCTGGCGGTAGTTCCTCTATGGATATGATGGTGTTTCTGATTGCCCGGAAGCATGGTTGGGAGCTTGCCACGGATATAGCAGAAGAGTTTCTGGTGGAACGCATTCGCGGACGTAATGATCGGCAACGCTTGCCCTTACGCTTGCAGTTAGGTGCGAGCCAGCCGAAACTTGCTGATGCGGTCTCATTTATGGAAGCCAATATTGAAGAGCCGATTAGTCTTGACGAAATTACTCATCATCTGGGGTTGTCGCGTCGCCAGTTGGAACGTTTGTTTCAGAAATATCTGCACTGTGTGCCAACGCGCTATTATATGCGTCTGCGCTTGATGCATGCCAGACAATTACTGCTACAAACCGGTATGCCCATTGTCGATATTGCTTTCGCTAGTGGTTTTATTTCGACCCCGCATTTCAGTAAGTGTTATCGCGAGCATTTTGGCATTCCGCCGCGAGATGAAAGAAAAATCGGCAATTAAGCTAATTGGGATGTCTATTAGGAAACGGCCCCCAATCAGGGGTGGGAAGTCGCATTGAATGCTGTTGGATAAACTACAACAGGGCTGGCGACGAGCGCACTTCTTGAACTATGTGCTGTTACCGATTGCGTGGTGTTATGGGCTACTGATGAAGTTGCGGCAGGGTTGTTACCAGATGGGAATATGTCAATCCACTGTGCTCTCCGTGCCGGTGATTGTTGTGGGTAATATCAGCGTGGGTGGTAGCGGTAAATCGCCGTTAGTGATGCTGCTGGTCAATCACCTTAAAGCAAAAGGTTTCAAGCCAGGGGTTATCTGTCGCGGCTATGCGGGTAAGTCGGCGTTTTGGCCGCGGCAAGTTAATCATACGACATCGGCAAAATTGGTTGGTGATGAACCACAACTCATTTTTGAACAATGTGATGTTGCCGTAGTCGCCGGTCCTGATCGAGTGCAAAACGGATATTATTTGATTGATAAACTGAATTGTAATATCCTAATCAGCGATGACGGCTACCAGCATTTTGCACTAAAACGCACTGTTGATATTGTCGTTATTGATGCACAATATGGTTTTGGCAATGGCTGGTGTTTGCCAGCGGGACCGTTACGAGAGCCAAAATCTGCACTCCGGCGCGCTGATATTGTCGTACTCAACGGTGAATCAACCGACCAATCAACCGCAAAATGGTTGGGTAACATACCCTGTTATTCCGTGACCATGAAATTACAGGATGCCCGTAATCTTATGGATAACCGTCGTCGAAAGTTGTCAGAATTTTTAAGGCATCCGGTACATGCGGTGGCAGGTATTGGTAACCCTGAGCGGTTTTTTTTACAGCTTGAGCAAGCAGGCATTGATATTATCCGGCATGTTTTTCCGGATCACCACGACTTTGGCAAAGATGATTTATCTTTCGCAGATAACAACGATATACTGATGACCGAAAAAGATGGCATAAAATGCCGTGCGTTGGCGTTGCAAACCGAGACATGGGCGAAAAAAATATGGGTGATTTCAGCACATTTGTGCGTTGACGAAACACTCTGTCAACGTCTGCAAGAGTTGCTTGTGCAGCGCAACGCTCAAACACTTTAGATATGCACCCTTTCCACGTTATCATACCGGCGCGTTATGCTTCAAGCAGACTGCCGGGAAAACCATTGCTGGAGATTGGCGGCAAACCGATGATTCAGCATGTGGTCGAAAACTGTCGGCAAAGTGCCGCTCAACGTGTTATTGTGGCAACCGATGATGTGCGCATTGTTGATGTCGTTAGTGGATTTGGTGGAGAAACAGTGATGACCTCTTCGCAGCACCGTTCAGGCAGCGACCGTATTGCCGAAGTATCCACCGTGCTGGATTTACCGGCGCATAGCATTATCATCAATGTGCAAGGCGATGAACCGGATATGCCAGCGGCGTTAATCAATCAAATTGCACAGGTGCTGGCTGATGATGTCACTGCGGCGATGGCAACCGCTTGTGTCCGCTTAGAGGATATCTCGCAGTTGAGCGATGCGTCTGTGGTGAAGGTGGTCACTGACCGCTACGGTTATGCCCTTTATTTTAGCCGCGCGGCTATTCCGTGGCTGCGTTTCGACAACACCTCATCGCTTGCCGACCCGGCACAGCAACATGTCTGGCAACATGCGTGGCGGCATCTCGGGATTTATGCTTATCGTGCAGGCTATATCCGATTATTCGCATCCAGAGCAAGTTGTGAGCTGGAGAATCTGGAAAAACTGGAGCAGCTTCGCGGGCTATGGTATGGTGATAAAATTCGTTGTGTTGAGGCGATAGCCACGCCGGGGGTCGGCATAGATACGCAAGCCGACCTTGAGCGAGCCAGACAGCGAACAGATAAATTATTGAAATGAGAAATGTGGATGTTTTTTCGACGGCTACGTCTGTCCGTGTTGGAAACAGTGATGTAGCGGATGAGTTTTTGAGGATTAAGTTCGAGGAGTAATTTTGAGAAGCAAGTTTGAGGAGCAGGTGATATGATTGAGCAGAAAAAGCGGGGCGAACACACCCCAGAAACAGACGAATCTGATGTTTGGAAGCTCCCTCATAAAGGTAAATCTATGGACGTTTTTTGCGGTTGGGAATACAATGCGACTTTGGCAACGATCATTGGTAACTATCAGTAGACATTATGGCAGTACGAGAAATTTTAATCTATCCGGATGCGCGACTTAGAATCAAGTCTGGTCCGGTTACCGAGTTTGGCAAAGATCTGGAAAAACAGGTCAAGGATATGGCGGAAACGATGTATAGTGCGGCGGGTGTCGGTTTGGCAGCTATTCAGATTGGTGTGCCGAAACGGATTGTGGTTATGGATTTATCTGAAACTAAAGATGCGCTGCAGCTGTTCATCAATCCTGAAATTACCGACATTGAAGGGCTGGTCGAAACCGAGGAGGGTTGTTTGTCGGTGCCCGGGGTGGTGGCTGCGGTGCAGCGTGTGGCAAAGGTGAGGATACGGGCGCAGGACATTAACGGTCAGCCCTTTGAGTTGGAAGCGGACGAACTGTTGTCGGTTTGTATTCAGCATGAAGTTGATCATCTTAATGGTAAGGTATTTGTCGATTATCTTTCCCGCTTAAAACAGGATCGAGTTCGTAAGAAACTCAGCAAAGAAACACGATCGTCCAATAGCGAGGCGGCGTAATACGCTTAACCGAAATTAGCTGATGCGAGTGGTTTTTGCGGGAACCCCTGACTTTTCGGTGCCCAGTCTTGAGGCATTGATGGCGTTGTCATTCGTTGAACTGGTGGCCGTTTATACGCAACCAGATCGGGCGGCGGGGCGCGGTCAAAAACGGCGTGCAAGCCCGATTAAGTGTCTGGCACTCGAACAGGGTTTAATGGTTTGCCAACCGCAATCGTTTAATGACCCGGCAGTGATTGAACAGCTTGGCGAATTTAATGCCGATCTGATGTTGGTGGTGGCTTATGGTCTGTTGTTGCCTGCGTCGGTATTACAGCTTCCTCGTCTCGGTTGCGTGAATGTGCATGCATCATTGTTACCACGTTGGCGCGGTGCCGCGCCGATTCAGCGGGCGATTGCGGCTGGTGATCAAACGAGCGGAATAACGCTGATGCAAATGCAACCGCGCTTAGACAGTGGTGCTATTTTGGTGCAGTCAGCAATCGCAATTACTGATCAGGAAAGCGGCGGATCGCTGCACGACAAGTTATCCCTGTTGGGAGGTGAAATGATTAGCCGTAGCTTGAGGCAGATTGGTGCGCAATCACTCGAAGCGGTCGAGCAGGATGAGCGATTAGTCACTTATGCGAGCAAATTGAGCAAGTGCGAATCTGCATTGGACTGGCGGCAAAGCGCATTGAGTCTGGAACGCAAGGTACGGGCTTTTAATCCCTTGCCGATGTGTACCGCAACACTGGGTGATATGACGCTCAGAATTATACAGGCCAGCCATATTGTCAGCCCAAACAGTGGCAAGATAGGGCAGGTTGTGCGTGCTGATAATAGCGGTGTGGTGGTGCAGAGCGGACACGGGCAGCTTAATCTGCAAGTGTTGCAAAAACCCGGTGGTAAGGTGCTGGCAGTTGCCGATTTTTTGAATGGATTGCCGATTACTGTCGGCAGCGTATTTAGCTGATGCCACCGAGACGATGATGCAACTAACGATGGCAGCCGCGCGGGTATTGCGCGGAGTGATTGATCAGGGGCTTGCGCTCGACCGTGCTGTGGAAGAGCTGGTAGCGGATTTTAACGGCAACCTTTCTGAACTCAAAGAAATCACATTTGGGGGATGTCGTTTTTACATTTATCTGGAGCGTATCGTTTCTGCCTTGTTGCAAAAACCTATTAAAGAACGCGATCGTATCGTGCATTTTCTGTTGGTGTGCGCGCTTTATCAAATCGAATTTATGCGTGTTCCCGATTATGCTGTGGTCAATGAAAGCGTGGACTCGTTGGAGAATACCCGACAATCTTGGGCGAAGAGCCTAACGAATGCGGTGCTTAGAAATTTCATCAGAAAAAAAGCGCGCATCATTCAGAGCATCAAGCAGCAGCATAGCCAGCATGAGCATATTATTCAGGCGTTTCCACAACATCTGTATGATCGTATAAAACGGGATTGGGCAAAAGATTATCCGGCAATTATTAGCGCATCCAACGAAAAACCGCCGTTGACCCTACGTATCAATCAGCAGCTTACCAGCCGTTCTGACGTGGAAGCTGAATTTCAAAAAAAAGGTATGGATTACCGATTAACCGACAATGATCTGGGCATAATCCTCAGTAATCCGATTGCGGTCAATCAGATACCCGGATTTGCGCAAGGTCTGTTGTCAGTACAGGATGAGTCGGCACAAATCATTGTCGAAGCAATGAGCTTATCGCCCGGGCAGCGGCTACTTGATGGCTGTGCAGCACCCGGAGGAAAGACCTGTCTGATGTTAGAGTCTCAAGCCGATTTGGCTGTTTTGCTGGCGGTTGATTTGCCCGACCGTATCAGCGCAATTCAACACAATCTTGAACGCTTAAAACTGCATCAACGCAATCCGCAGACCACGCTGATTGCGGCAGATTTGCTGAACCCCTCGGCATGGTGGGATGGTCAACAGTTTGATCGGATTTTGCTGGATGCGCCCTGTTCGGGTAGCGGTATAATACGCCGACACCCGGACATTAAACATCGAAGACGCTTGTCCGATATTGAAAAATTTGCTGATCAACAACTAGCGATGCTCAATTCGGTGTGGCCACTACTCAAGCCTGGAGGGAAGATGCTGTATGTTACCTGTTCGATTTTTCGGACAGAAAATGACGATGTCATTGCGAGATTTATACAAGAGCGAGCGGATTTTGAATTACAATGCCTCAACGAGAAATTTGGTATGGCATCGGTATTTGGGCGACAACGATTACCCGGTGTGCATTCAGGCGATGGCTTCTATTATTGTGGCTTGCATAAAACACAATAATGGGCGCAATGATGCCTCCAATAATGGATAGCAAAATTTCACAAATACATTTATGAAAATAACCATTCTCGGTGGTGGGCAGGTCGGTGCGTCCATTGCCGAAATTCTTTCAAAAGAAGAAAACGATATTACGGTGGTTGATCGCAACCGCGCAATTCTGGAACCCATGCAGGAGCGAATGGACATCCGCACCGTACACGGTGACGCTTCTTCTCCGGAAGTGCTGAAACAGGCGGGGGTGGACGATGTTGACTTGATGTTGGCAGTTACCAATTCCGATGAAGTTAATATGGTCGCCTGTCAGGTCGCTCATACCCTGTTTCATACGCCAGTGAAAATTGCGCGGGTACGCTCTGCCAGTTATTTGGCGTATCCGCAATTATTTTGTAAGGAATCTATTCCGATTGATGTCATTATCAGTCCGGAACAAATTCTTAATAATCAGATTCAACGATTGATTGAATATCCGGGGGCGTTACAGGTTATTGATTTTGCTAATGGAAAAATCCGCTTGGTCGCGCTGAAGGCGTACTATGGTGGCGCGTTGGTAGGTCATGAGTTGAAGGATCTTAAAGATCACCTGCCTACGGTAACGACTCGGGTTGCCGCAATATACCGACAAAATCGTGCCATTATACCGACTGGAAAGACCGTTATTGAAGCGGATGATGAGGTGTTTTTTATTGCCACCCATGAAGACATCAAAACCGTGATGCAGGAACTGCGCAGCATAGAAGAAGCCGGCAAAAAGGTGATTATTGCGGGTGCGGGTAACATTGGCTTGCGATTGGCGCAATCGCTGGAACATAACGGTTATCAGGTCAAGCTGATTGAACGTGATGCGGGGCGTGCGCGTCGGGTATCGGAACAGTTGCAAGATACTGTTGTTTTGCAGGGTGATGCGGCTGATGAAGAATTGTTACGACAGGAGAACATTAATAATATGGAGTTATTCTGTTCGCTGACTAACGAGGATGAGGCAAATATTTTGTCTGCAATGCTGGCAAAGCGTCTCGGTGCGCGGCGCGCCATGGCGATTGTAAATCGTGCTGCCTATATTGATCTGATTGAAAGCAGTGTTTTGGACATTGCCATATCTCCGCGACTTTCAACGGTGAGCGCACTGCTGTCCCATGTCAGAAGGGGTGATGTGGTGGCGGCGCATTCTCTGCGACGGGGGGTTGCTGAAGCGATTGAAGCCGTAGTTCACGGTGATCGCAAAACTTCAAAGATTGTCGGCAAAAAATTGACCGACATCAAACTTCCGGACGGTGCAACAATCGGCGCAATTATGCGTAATGATGAATTGCTCTGTCTGGAGGATGATGCCATCATCAAGGAGGGTGATCACGTTATCATATTCGTTATTGATAAACGTAAAATTCCAGATGTGGAAAAATTATTTCAGGTGTCGGCGGCGTTTTTCTAGGGTATTTGATGATGCAAATCCTCGGCATTATGAAAATACTCGGCATACTGATTGGATTATTCGGTAGCACCTTGATGGCACCGATTGCGGTGTCGCTGTGGTATGTCGATCAAGCCGAGCAAGCCTTTATTGGGTCGTTGGTGATTATTTCAGTCGCTGGTGTGATGTGTTGGTTTCCTGCCCGACATTATCGCGGAACTCTGCGGTTGCGGGATGGTTTTCTCATTGTGGTGTTAATCTGGGTGGTATTGTCAGTCATGGCAGGTATTCCATTGTTATTGATCAATAATCCCGATTTACGGGTTATTGATGCGATGTTTGAATCTGCCTCTGCGCTGACCACGACCGGCGCCACTATTTTGTCGGCTATTGATGAGCTACCGCAGTCAGTTTTGTTCTATCGCCAACAATTGCAATGGCTGGGTGGTATGGGAATTATTGTGCTTGCTGTTGCCGTTATGCCAGCACTTGGGGTCGGTGGTATGCAGCTTTATCGCGCTGAAACTCCGGGTCCCATGAAAGACAATAAGCTTACTCCGCGAATCACCGAAACGGCTAAGGCGATATGGCGTATTTATCTCGGTTTGACGGTTGTTTGTGGATTGGCATATTATTTGGCAGGAATGACTGTTTTTGATGCCATAGGGCATGCCTTCTCAACCGTTGCCATCGGTGGTTTCTCGACCCACGATGCCAGTCTGGGTTATTTTCAGAGCAATGCGGTCAATTTAGTGGCAACGGTTTTTATGTTGTTAGCAGGGCTGAATTTTGCCCTGCATTTTTCCGCATTCAGATACCGGCGCATCGCCATATACCTACAAGACCCCGAAGCAAAAACCTATTTTGGATTGATATTATTAACCACTGTTCTTGTCGTTACAATGTTGCATTATCATCAGCTTTATTGGCAGTTGAGCGATAACATTATTCAGAGCATTGTTCAGGTCGTTTCCATTGTAACCACCACCGGATTCACCACTACGAATTTTTCAATCTGGCCGGTGTTTGTGCCGATATTGCTTATTTTATTGAGTAGCGTGGGGGGGTGTGCCGGCTCGACTGCTGGCGGTATGAAAGTGATTCGGGTGATGCTGTTGTTCAAACAAGGCGCGAGGGAAATTTCAAAATTAGTTCATCCCAGCGCACTGATTTCCATTAAGCTGGGCGGCAAACCGGTATCTGATAATGTGGTGAATGCGGTATGGGGATTCCTTTCCCTATACATTTTTAGCTATACCATCTTGCTTATCATCATGCTGGCTACGGGCGTGGATTTGGTAACGGCATTTTCAGCGGTTGCCGCTTGTTTGAATAATCTCGGGCCCGGACTGGGCGAGGTATCGCAAAACTACACCACCATCACCGATACCGGAAAAATCGTGCTGACCTTTGCGATGTTGCTTGGCAGGCTGGAGTTGTTTGCATTGTTAGTGCTGTTTTCACCAGTGTTTTGGAAAGGCTGATTGGCACGGCGAGAGCCGCGCTTCCCTCAAAACTCAGGGATGCGTAATCGGTGTTGTCTTGTTGGATTATTCATAGTCGGTTTTATCGCAGAACTACCGATACGATAACCCTTTAATGCCATAATCTATATGTTGATATTGCACTTCATTTACTCATCACCATAGTGCAATGTTTCTGAACTTATACAGCACTAAATTAAATGAGACCTTTGCACGAAAGCCATTTCACCTCCATGCTACGTTAAAAACGTACTCACTCGGTCATTTATAAGCATAAACTCCCTCATTGCGTGCGTTTTTGCCTTGCCTAAAAGCGAAATCATCTTCCGTGCAAAGGTCTCTAAATATCAATATTCAGAAGCTGTCGTAAACGACAGTTAGCAAGGGTTGTATGATTATGCAGATAGAGGTTCTCCCTGCCAGAATGGGCAACAACAAAGATATAGATTTTGGAGAGGTATTGGGGGGAGGTATTGAGTTGGGTTGAGCGTAAGCGGCGAATAAACTCGGATTGTTGTGGGTGATTTCCCCGAGATTATTGCGACAGCCAACCGTTGACGTGTTGGATGTCTTCCTCGTCCAATTGTCCGGCAGACATTTCCAATTCAAGCACGGCGAGAATGTAGTCATATCTTGCACGTAAAGCGTCGGTTCGGGAACGTGATAAATCTCGTTGGGCATCCAGAACATCAAGGTTTGTGGTCAGACCAGCACTAAAACCCTCTTCTTTCGCTTGCAAGGCACTTTCACCGGCAGTAACGGCATCAAGCAGTGCTTCAACCCGACTGAAGCCACTGGTTACGGCTAAAAATGCCGAAGTGGTTGCGCTTGACACCCGTCTGCGTGCTTGTTTCAGTAATTGTTCTTTGTGGTTATAGTCGAAACCAGCTTGTTGGGTTTTTAGATTGATGGTGCCGCCGAGATAAAGCGGCAGTTTCATAATCAATGAGAGTGCGGAAGTGTTGATTGCCGAGGATGCGATGGGGTTGGATGAGGAAGCGGTACTCGCATCCAGACTGACTGTGGGTATTCGGTCGGCACGTTGCTTGTTTATTTCCTGTAATGCGATTTCCAGATTCAGTGTTTCCATCGCCAAGCTGATGTTGTGAGCAATCGCTTGCTTGATCCAGCCATCAATATCATTGGGAACAGGTAATTGCAGTGGTATGGAATCATTGAGAATGGACAACGCCTCTGGGGTAACACCGATGATTTGTTTGAGTGAGGCAATATCATTGTTAATCTGGTTTTGGGTCTGAATTTCATTGGCTTCAGCTAACTTAAATCGTGCTCGGGCATCAAATAAATCGGTCTGTGTCCCTAATCCAACGTCCAGTCGCTCTTGAGCAAGATCCATTTGTCGTTTAATCGCTATTTTTTCAAGATGGGCTACTCGCCGAGTATCTTGTGCTGCCAGCAGGTCGAAATAACGATTGGCAACACGCAGCATCAACTGTTGTTTAGCATCAAGCAAGCGCAAGCTGGAGATGCTGAGCTGATGTCGGCTCTGGGTGATGCCCAGTCGTTTTGATTTATCGTACAGGGGCAGATTGAGATTCAGGCTGATGGCATGGTCATCGCTGGTTTTTAGGGTTGCTGATTGATCAGATGTTTTACGACCAGCATGAGCAGTGGCAATAATGGATGGTCTAAAAGCAGCTTGAGCCAGAGGCAGATTGATACGGGCTGATTCGTGGTCAAGTACGGCAGCGTTATATTGCGGGTCATCAGCTAGTGCCAGCTTATAAATATCCCACAAATCTGCAGCATACGATTTTTCCGGTGTAACACAGGCAATGATTGCCCACAATACTGCCGATAAAGTATAAAACAGGGCTTGGGATTGATACATTATTTTAGTAGCCGGGGACCAGCAGGTGAAAGATGGTTTTTCGTCATTGTAATAGTCAGAGACTAGAAGATGAAAGACGGTTTTTCGTCAACATTAAGCAAGCGGGGTGCGCTGGTTTCAAACAGTGATTGTCGGCGGCACTGCTCAGGTTTATGCGCCGATCGATGTTCCGCTTCATCAGCCGCAGTAGCGCGATAAATCACAACTTGCATCGCCGGATTATAACCCTCAATACCCACCACGCAACCCTCGGCATTAATCATATTGAGGAAGGTGTTGCCGATTTCGGGTACGGAACCAGTGATCAGCACCCGATCAAATTTCCAGCCATTTTCGTTGGCATTTTGATCGGTATATTGATCAACATATTGATTTGGGGCATGGCAAAATGCGAAACAATCGCCCTCAATCAGTTGCACATTGCTGATGCCTGCCATCGCCAGATTGACGGCCGCCTGACGGGTTAATTGCGAGTCGATTTCGATGCTGGTAACGTGCTCACAAATAGTCGCTAGCAAAGCGGTCAGATAACCCGTACCCGTGCCAATTTCCAGAATCCGATGAGTCGGTTGCAGTTGCATCGACTCAATCATTCGAGCAGCGACTTTGGGTTCCAGCATGACCTTGTCGGCATCATCATCAGAAGCACCGCCAACAGGAATGGCAACATCAGCAAACGACAGCGACTTGTATTGGGCGGGTACAAAGTCTTCGCGGCGTACCTGACCCAAAGCGTTCAAGGTCTGCATCTGTAATACATTCCATGGACGGATTTGTTGTTCAATCATATTGGTGCGGGCAGTTTCGTAATCCATAAGGTGTTTTTAATGTTTGTTTGCTGTCCGTTTAGTGGGTGCTTTGATATTGACAGATGTTTATTTCATTAAACTCGCCGTAAATATAGCATTTTTCGAGCATTCTTTAAGTACATCATGTAAAAACTTACTGGGAATAAAATAGCATCAATCATTGGATGCTCAGTTTGAACAGTGATGGCACCGGCAAATGCGGTTACTTACGGCTAATAGGGATGCCGCCATAAATGTTCTTAATTAAGAGAACCTGCGATGAGATAAAAAGCCTTGCCTCGCCTAGGTCAATGATTTTAGCTAACATCTGCGTTATATAATGATCTCATAGCAAAGGCATTGGTTACTCGTACCGTAGGCTCTTCATGCACATGATTTGATTTATAACCTTAAAGACATTCTCTGAGACCTTTGCACGAAAGCCATTTCACCTGTATGCTGCGTTAAAAACGTACTCAATCGGTCATTTATAAGCATAAACTCCCTCATTCCGTGCGTTTTTGCCTTGCCTGAAAGCGAAATCATCTTCCGTGCAAAGATCTCTCTCTAAAATTTTATAATCTTGAGGTGTTGATATAATAATCTCTGCTGATTCTACTTCTTGGATAGTTTCTCATTTGCTCAAAATGCAAGTTGTAATATGTTGTTTTGTTACGATGTCACGTTGATTACGCGCCTCTTTACAGCTTGTGTCAAAATCGCTCTGTCACACATTCAATCCCCTGATTCGTTGCTGCGCGTTTTCCAGAGTCTATGGCTTAATGTCTCGCGCATGGATTGGAATGCGACATAGAGTGCCGGGATGAAAAGAATCCCGATTGATGTCGCCGCGACCATACCCGCAAACACAACATAACCAACAGAGACGCGACTGGCCGCACCGGCACCAGAGGCAAAAACCAGTGGTAAAACGCCAAGTATGAAAGACAGGGCAGTCATCATCACGGCGCGGAATCTCAGCGTGGCTGCCGTCATTGCCGCATCTTTGATGCTACTGCCTTGTTCTCGGCGTGACTTGGCAAACTCGACAATAAGAATTGCGTTTTTACTGGCGAGTCCAATCAGCATAACCATACCGATCTGGGCATAGAGGTTGTTGTTGAGAAAAGGGAGTAATGTCATCGGCAACAGTGCCCCAAATGCGGCGATGCTAACTGAGACGATGACCGACAAGGGGATGCTCCAGCTTTCATACTGGGCGACCAGAAAGAGATAGGCAAAAATCAGTGCCAAAGCGAATATGATTACAATATAGCCACTGGCTTGTTGTTCCTGTTTGGATGTGCCTGTCCATTCAATGCCATAGCCTTGTGGTAATGCTTGTGCTGCGGCGCGTTCCAGTGCGATGATGGCATCGCCGCTACTAAAGCCTGAGGCAGGGGAGCCAGTTATTGATGCCGAGTTGAACTGATTGTAGCGAATGACGGCGAGTGGGCCCAGAATCGGTTGGATTTCGAGCAAAGTGTGCAACGGTATCATATCGCCATAATGATTGCGGACGTGTAGCTGACCAATATCTTTTATGTCGTTGCGGTATTTTGCTTCGGCTTGAATTTGCACGCGGTAAACCTTGCCGAAAAGATTGAAGTCATTGATGTAGGCAGCACCCAGACTGGCTTGCAGGGTAGAGAAAATATCCGTAATTTTCACGCCAAGCACCTGTGCTTTTTCCCGATCCACCTCCAGAAACAGTTGCGGGATATTGGCAGAATAGGTGCTAAAGATTTGGGCGAGTTCAGGTTGTTGGTTGGCAGCAAAGACAAGACTGCGTACTGCTGCGGCTAATTCTTGTGGGGTGCGTCCGAGATAATCCTGTACCTGCACTTCAATACTGCCACCCGCACCTAGTCCGTTTATGGGAGGAAGCGGGAACGCAAAGGCTTGTGCAGAGATTAGTCCGGCAAGTTGACCATTGAGTCTGTGTAGTATCCGGTACCACTGCATCTCTCGGCTGGTGCGTTCATCCCAATCACTAAGTACCGGGATGAGCAGGGCAGAATTGGAGGCAACTCCAGACAACAGGCTTATTCCAGCGACCGAGATGACATCGGTAACAGCTTTTTCTTGCAGAAGCAGATTAGTCACTTGTGAAGTTACTTTATTGGTACGTTCCAGTGAGGCACCATCAGGGAGTTGGAGGTTGACAAAGAACACTCCTTTATCTTCCATTGGAATAAATCCGCTGGGCACAATCTGGAACATATAGCCGGTCACCGCGATAAATAAACCGAGAATGGTCATAGATAAAAAGATGCGCCGAATCATCAAGGTGACTACCCGCGAATAAGCCATGCCGGTTTTCTCGACCATTTTGGCAAAGAATTTAAGGGGTCCGCGTGGCTCGGATGAAGTGGGCTTCAACAGCAAAGCGCACAGAGCGGGAGAAAGTGTCAGCGCATTGATTGAAGACAGGACGACTGCGCTACAGATGGTCAAAGAGAATTGTCGGTAAAGTTCTCCGGTTATCCCGGGCATAAAGGCGACAGGGACAAACACAGCGAGTAGCACCAGCGTTGTGGCAATGACCGGGCCGGTCACTTCTTGCATCGCCTGCCGTGTGGAATCCACCGCATTCTGACCCGTTTCTTTCATAATGCGCTGAACGTTTTCGACAACCACGATACTGTCATCAACAACAATGCCAATGGCAAGGATAATGGCAAAGAGGGTAATCATGTTGATACTGAAACCCACCAGATAGAGTGCTGAAAATGCGCCAATCAGGGAGATCGGAATGGCGAGTGCGGGTATCAGGGTTGAACGCCAATCACTCAGGAAAAAAAAAGTTACCGCAACCACCAGCAGGAAAGTAATCAGCAGGGTTTCACTAACCTCCTTGATTGAGGAGCGAACCGATTGAGTGGTGTCATAGAGAATTTTATATTCCACACCCTGTGGAAAACTATCAGACAGGCGTTCGAGTTCAGCATAGATAGTATCGGCGACATCCAGAGCGTTGGCCCCGGGAGACTGATAAACGGCGATGGTGGCAGCCGGATTATTATTTAATTTGGAGACCGCAGCATAACTCTGGGAGCCAAGCTCAATACGGGCAACATCTTTGAGCCTGACAAAAGATCCATCCTGATTGGCGCGTACGATAATTTGTTCAAACTCAGCAACAGAGGTCAGGCGACCTTTCGCTTGCAAGGTATATTGGAATTGAGGTGTGCCTGCAAAGGGTGGGGCACCGAGTTGTCCGGCGGTTGCCTGAACATTCTGGTTTTGAATGGCACTGGACAGGTCTTTTATGGTCAACCCCAAAGCGGTCAGTTTGTCCGGAGCAATCCAGATTCGCATACCATAATCAAGCGCCCCAAATTGAGAGACGCTACCAACACCATTGATGCGGGAAAGCGCATCCTGAACGCTGATTGAGGCGTAGTTGCTCAAAAACAATGAATCCTGACTGTTATCGGGAGAAACCAGATTGATGATAAGCAACATAGAGGTGGATTGTTTTTGGGTAATCACACCTTGTCTGATAACGTCTTGAGGCAGAGAAGCATTGGCGGTCGAAACGCGGTTCTGGACATTCACCGCAGCGATGTCTGGATTGGTTCCTGTGGCAAAGGTAATAGTCAGTTGGTAGCTGCCATCATTACCACTTGTTGAGGACATATAAAGCATATTATCCACGCCGTTGACTTTAGCCTCTATGGGGCCCGCAACCGATTGCTCGACAATAGCGGCATTGGCTCCGGGATAGTAGGCAGTAACCGTGACCTGAGGAGGGGCAATGTCAGGATATTCGGCAACAGGCAGAGCGTTAAGCGCAAGTGCCCCCGTCAGCGATATAACAATGGATATAACCAGCGCAAATTTGGGGTGGCTGATAAAGAACCCTGAAAGCATAATCAGGCTCCGTCTTCGAAGGGATTAACCAGCATATCCGGTCTCACCTTCTGTACGCCCTCAACGATAACACGTTGCCCCTTGAGCAGACCGTCTGTCACAATCCATTCGGTGTTAATTTGGTCACCCACTTGTATGCGGCGGATTTCGACTTTGTTGGCCCGATTGACGATTAAGGTGAAATAGCCCTGCTGATCTTTTTGAACCGATGCCTGCGGGATTACCAGTGCTTTTTGGACTTGCTTTCTACGGACGACAACGCTGACAAATTGACCCGGAGTCAGCAGCCGGTTAGGATTAGCAAAGATCGCACGAGTCAGAACAGAGTCCGTGTTCTGGTTTACTTCGGTATTGATAAAGTCAAAGCGTCCTTCAAATTCATATGGTTTTCCATCAGAAAGAATCAGCGAGGGTGTAACAGGTGCTTCGCTTGACAGCCCCTTGCGACGTTCTTGCAGAATAATCTTATCACTGATCGGCACACTGACATAAATGGGGTTGCTACTTGAGATAGTCGCAAGGATGCCACTATTGGTATTGACCAGATTGCCAACACTGTATTGTGATCGACCAATCCGCCCGTCAATCGGGCTGTGGATGGAGGTATAACTTAAATCCAGTTCAGTTTTTTGCAATCTCGCTTTAGCCTGCATAACATTTGCGAGTGCAGAGGCTTCTCTTGCTTCCGCAGAATCCAAAGCCGCCGCTGATATTAGTTTCTTTTTGCTCAGACTTTTTTGGCGGCGGCTGTCGGAACGTGCATTTTTTAAGGTTGCTTCTGCTCCAGCAAGATCAGCTTTGCTTTGAGCAACGGCAATCTGATAAGATGCTTTTTCCAGCACATAGAGCAAATCGCCTTTTTTAACTTCCGCTCCCTCCTGAAACAGACGTTGTTCAAGAAAGCCTTCGACTCGCGCCCGAATATCGACTGTCTCAATAGCTTCAATACGGCCAACAAAGGTGTTTTCGGGAGCGATGTCTTTTTCTTTTACGGTCGTTACCACAACCCCGGGAGGCGGAGATTGAGCGTGAACAGAGGAGAATAAAACCAGCGGCAGGGTTACGAGAACAAACACTAAACCAAATTTGATAAATCGACGCATTTCGTTCCTCCAGTTGTCGCGCATACCCAATATCAATACTACGCAGATTAGTGAAAGCAGATATTAGCGTTTATCGGTGTATGAGTCCACCATAATGAATGAGTCCACCCCATATTGCACTTTTTGTTATTTTCAAGAATGTACTGCATGGGTGTTTTTAATGCCAGTCCTTAAATATAGCGGACGGATGATATTATGAGACCTTTGCACGAAAGCCATTTCACCTGCATGCTACGACCAAGCACACTATATTTGTTGAAAAGCCGAATACGGTTTTTTTAGTGAATGGAAAAGAAAATCCCCATGACAAGGGGGATTTAGGTGACATTTGAGCTTTGGATTGACCACTCGTAACAAGATATTGCAAAGTAGCTTCTCTTCGAGTTAGAAGGTGTATATTGAGACCTTTGCACGAAAGCCATTTCACCTGCATGCTGCGTTAAAATCGTACTCACTCGGTCATTTATAAGCATAAACTCCCTCATTCCGTGCGTTTTTGCCTGGCCTGAAAGCGAAATCATCTTCCGTGCAAAGGTCTCATATTGAATTTAGCGAATAGCTCGGGGAAACCAAATGAGGGAAGCAGTGAGGGAAGCCATGAGAAGACCTAGTGAGAAAATCTTAATGGGGAAAGCAACGAGAAAAGCAATCATGACAAATATCGACCCTGCACATAAAGTTCACAAGTCTGATGTAACACACGTCATCGCAGCGCATGCGACCCGCAATTAACATGCCGTTGTTGCGGCGCCTGTTTGCCCGCCCGCTAAATTCAGGGGGGGGATGTCCTCTGTGCGGTTCGGTGCGTTGGCGGGGAAGCAATTAAAAGTTGCACAAAGATGTGATATTCTAATTCGATCTCTCGCTACAGTTGGTGTTATTGCGTTAGTTGATGAAGCAACAGGGTATCAGGAAGTCCGCACCCAAAACGCCCTTGCCACAATACTTGAAAAATTCATAGACAAGGAGTTGCAACCATGGACAAGAACATTTCTCTATGAATTTTACAAACAAATTTATAAGCTCAAGAACTGGCAGGGAGTGGAATCTCCGCGCCGTCCCTCCGTCATTGGTCATTATACCAATGACATTGTATATTCACGCCCATTTGCGCCGGGGGGCTTGATGAATTGAAAAAACGTAATCCTACGCTTATTCAAGGGCATCGCAGAGACCGACACCATCAGTGGTTTACCACAGATATAGGTCATTCAAAACGGAAAGAACACTTGGCTGCTGTTACTGCTTTAATGCGGGCATCAACGAATTGGACGGTATTCAGGAGACATCTTGAACGCGCTTTCCCAAAGGCGGGAGAAACGCAAGAACTCCCAATGAATGACCCAAATGAATACTAATGACCAGGTTAGTTCTCACTGTTCTTTTTGCTGGATTTTTCCGCTTCATCGGCTTCTTTCATTATTTGTTCAGGTGACTTGGCTTCAATACCGCATTTTTTTTGAACTGAATTGGTTCTCAGGGCGCCAAATTCCCCCTTTATTTGTGCATATTCTGCGGCTTCTGGACCATCACCGCCTTCAAGGAAGAAAAGAGCCGGCCAAAAAACAATCAGGCCAAGTCCCATTTGCCATGAATCTGCGGTGTTCTCGGCTTTTAGCCTTTGATAGAGTTTGGTGGTTCTTTGCCCAATGTAGTCGATTTCCAGTGCCAGTTGCTCGCAATCGTAGTCTTTATACTTCAATGGCGATACATAAGCAGCATCAATTTTGTCGGGGTTTGTTGCACATGCAGATAAGAATAATACAAAAACGATAAATGCACTTTTCATTTTTTTCTCCTATGTTGAATTTGAACACCACAGTTGGTGTCGGGTGTTTGATCATGTGTCAACATAGGAAACACGCCCCGCTTATTTCCGCATGGGTCTTGTATTCGCAGGACACCCGACGCGGCGGGGGTTCCTATGTTGAGAAGTGTTGCTAAAATCTGATCAAGGATTCAAGCAACGAATATGTATACGTTATTTCTAATGGAAATGCAATATCAATTTAGTCAAGACCTTAAACTAGGAAATTCCGTTAACAATAGAAAATCGGTTATTGGCGACTGAAACTCAACGAGTCACAGTCTCGCAACTTGTCCCGAACAAACCGCTGTCAGCCAGTTGCGCGGGGGCTTGTCTTTCGCTGATAATTAGCAATTAACGGCAACGCATGTATAAACTTGCTGACGACACATCAGTCGCATCAAGTATAGGAGCTTTGGCGATGTGGGACAGTGATTTTGAACGGTTACTCATAATTTTGAAACTATGAACAGTTTGTCGATAAAGGACAAAACCAGATTATTAAAAAGACTTCGTCACACCACCGTTGGTATAGACACCGAATACAGGATTGCAAGCGGGCGGAAGAGTCGTCGAATCTACTTGGATAGCACGGCTAGCACCTTGCAATTGGGTTTGGTAAGCGATGTGATCGCTCGCTATATGCCGTTTTATTCAAGCACACATAGCACGATCCATTTTGGTGCTAAATTGTCTGGCACAGAGTTTGCTTGGGCACATAACATGGTATTGTCGTTTGTTCAGGCGGAGCCGATAACATATACTGCTTTTTTTATCGGTAGTGGCACTACCAGCGGTATCAACCGGATTGCCAGCACATTACGGGAAAAACGCCCGCATCGCCGGGTGGTGATTACATCAATCATGGAACACCATTCCAACGATTTGCCCCATCGACGACATTACGATGAAGTGGTGCATGTGCCGACTCAGGTTAATGGCGAGGAACTCGGTTGTATAGATCTGAAACAAATTGAAAATGCGCTACAGAAACACGGTGATAAAGTGAACTATGTCGCCGTAACTGGCGTGTCCAATGTAACTGGCATCAAAAATCCCATTTACGATATTGCCGAACTGGCACATCAATACAATACCTTGATATTGGTTGATGCCGCTCAAATGGCTGCCCATGTACCGATAAAAATGAGCGGTCACCAAAATCCAGCAAGAAACATTGATATGCTGGCGTTGTCCGGGCACAAAATGTACGCCCCTTCATCACCGGGTGTTGTGGTTACACGCAAAGATTTGTTTTCCGGTATAGAGCCGATCGAGGTGGGTGGTGGAATGATTGATGATGTTTACATCAATCACTATTTACCCAGTGATCATTTCCCTGACCGTGAAGAGGCAGGCACGCCAAATATAGTCGGTGCTATTGCCTTGGCGACGGTAATGCAGACCCTGCAAACCCTGGGTATGGATTTTATAGATCAAAGGGAATCGGCTATTGTGAGTCAGGCGATTAGCCGACTCAAAGCAATAAACGATGTCGTGGTGTATGGCGATACCGACCCGAATACCAGTAAACGAACCGGCGCACTATCGTTTAACATCAAAGGTATGGAACATGCGTTAACGGCAGCCATTCTAAACGACTATTTTAATATCTCGGTACGCAACGCCTGTTTTTGTGCACATATCTATGTGCGGGAAATGATTAGCGATGAACTTAGCGAGGTTGCGGAGCAACTGACTAACGAAGAATTAGAAGCCCTTGCCGAACTGCACCGTGGTATGGTTCGAGCCAGTTTTGGCATTTACAATGACAGCACTGATGTGGAGGCATTGGTAGATGGGGTGCAGCATATTTGTAATAATATGGAATTCTACCAACAACAATACCACAGAATTAACAACGGCGAGTATCACCATAACACGTTTAATTTCGAATGTGCGTCGCTGTTCTCCGCTTCCGCGACAGCGAATCGCTGGCTTGAACAGCAAATTAAGCAAGAATAGTAGGCAGAAACCACTGCCAGCAGGTTGCGCGATCAAATTTGGCGCATTAGCCAGTGTTTTGCATGGTGCGTATCATTCGCACCGGGTGAGCGAAAAAAAGCAACCCTCTGCTTCAACTGCAAAAACAAATGTCGGTAAGTATCGACAAATATCGGCATTTTCAGAGGGTTAGAAAATCATCAACAAGGGCGTGAAATAAAGCGGGCTTCTCCAGATGTGCGGCATGTGCACTTCCCGGTATTACTGCCAGACTGGCATGTGGCAGATTTTGCCATAAAAATTCAATTTGTGACCATGGGTAGGAGCGGTCATGCTCACCCCAAATGATTAAGGTGGGTATGTCAATGTCGGCGAGTGCGCTTCGCCGCTCCCATTTGGACATCGCCTCAAGTGCTGCCAGTGCCGCCTGATCACTGGCTTGCGTAGCCAGTTTAGCCACGCTCGAAAAACCATAGGCCTGCTCACCATCAACGAACCAGGTTGCTGCAATCCGCCGCGCCATCGCCGACACCCCGTCACGTAGCAATCTTTCGCGTGATGCCGCAATTGACTCAAAGCGGTGAGGCATCAGCCCCATTGCACCAGTGCCATACAGAATGAGACGATCAATGCGTTCTGCATCAATCACTGCCATTTCCTGTGCAATCATACCCCCCATAGAATGCCCAAGTAAACAAAACGATTCGACCCCCAGATCATCAAGGAAGGACAGGACAGCCGTTGCAAAGTCGGTAATGTGTTCAGCAGAGCGCATAGCCGAGGCATCCGCAAAGCCTGGTAAATTCGGTGCGATGACATCGAAACGATCGTGCAGATGCGAAAATTCGGCATCCCATTGCGCCGCACCACCAAGATAGCCGTGTAGTAGCAGCAGCGTTGCTCCGTTGCCCATACGACGATATTTCCAAGGGGAGGTCATCGCGTCCAATCTCCCATCACATCTGATGTGGTAACCAAAGCGCGGTTTGTGGCATGATAATCAGGATAATGATGAGCAATACCAATGCGCCGATAAATGGCAGACAGCCCATGATGACATCAGCAATCGTTACTTGCCCACGACCGATGCCTTGAATAACATATAAATTTAGTCCCACAGGCGGTGTCAGAACCGCAATCTCCATGGTGATGGTATAAACCACACCAAACCAAATCAGGTCGAAACCAGAAGCATTCAGCATCGGATATATTGTTGGTAGGGTGATAAATGTCATCGACACTGGCTCAAGAAACATGCCAAGGATAATGTAGAAAAGCAACACGATGCCCAACACCACATAGGGTGATAGTTCAAACGACAGGAACAGCTCGGTGAATTGTTGTGGAATGCGGTAATAGGTCAATACAAAACCAAATAGTACCCCCGCCGATAACAGCAGTCCCAGATAGCCCATTGTACGCATAGTTGCGAAAATAGCATCTTTGAAACCTTGCCAGTTAAGTCCGCCAACGGTAAAAGCCAAAACAACGGTCAGCAGGGCAGCCACTGCCGCCGCCTCGGTCGGGGTTGCGATACCGGCGTAAATAGCGACCGTAATCACCAACCCGATCAAGATAATAGGAGCAACCGTTGCGATAATTTGCAATATTGACATCTTGAGGAAATTTTTACTGTCAGGAATATCTTGCGGTTTCAGAATTCCCCAAACCAGTACGACAAGCACAAAGCCAGTGGAAAGGATTATGCCCGGAATAACACCAGCAATGAACAGATTACCAATGCTCTGATCGGTAACAATACCGTAGAACAGTAAAATCAGGCTAGGCGGAATCAGAACACTGAGTGTGCCCCCTGCTGCTAAAACGCCGCTGGACAGTCGTTTTCCATAGCCAAGGCGCAACATCTCTGGCAACGCAACGCCGCCGATGGTTAACGCACCGACCATAGACGACCCGCAGACTGCACCAAATCCAGCGCAGGCACCGATTGATCCGTAGGCGGCTGAGCCTTTGATACGTACACCCTGATGCAGAAATTGATACAGGTTCGGTCCAATGCGCGATTTTCCGATTAACTCGCCCAGAAAGACAAACAAGGGAACGGATAACAGGATATAGTCAATCCAAACCCCCCAGAGTTTAAGTTCAACCGAAACAATGGAGGTCTCAAAACTTTGTATTTGCCAAAGGAACGGTAAGGATGCGCTGGCAAGCGCAAACGGAATCGGCAATCCGATGGCGATGAAGAACATCAACAAACCAAGCAGACCAAGTCCCACGGTGTACCATTCCACAGGCTTATTTCTCCGGGTAGAGTGCCTGAATCAATTTAATCAGGCGTAGCGTAGCGTAAAGACAAAACAAGATCAGCGTGAATGCACCGGGTATCCAGAACAAGTAACGGGGCCAAAGCAAAATTTCGGAAGCGACCCCTGAATGAAAAGCACGCATGGTCGCGCTGACTGCTGCGAGTGAGAAGAAGAGACCAACTCCCAACATTAGCAGTCCATTGAGGACAGCGATTAGCTTTCGTAATATCACGGGCAGGATGTCGGTCAACATCGTAACTTTCGGATAAGCGTCTTCGCGCATCGCATATGCCAGCCCGGCGAAAGCAACGGGAAATAACAGCAAGGCGGTTGCCTCGGTTACCATGCGATCTGGTTTGCCAAGTACATAGCGGACAAAAACGCCATATGTTACCCAAAGCACTTGAATCAAAACGATTAAGCTACCGACCCCAGCCATCCAAACAACACCACGGTCAATGACGGTGGTTAGTCTGTTCAGAATGCGATTCGGCACAATATCAGGCGATATGATTAGTAGGGAGTGGTTGCCCGTAAGAAAACGAGCAACCCTTGGTTCCGCTTGATTTTAAGGTGCATGTTTGGCAAAAAGGGAGCGAATTGAGTTTGCCAAATCACGACCGCATGCGGTATCAACCTGTTCATCCCATTTACCCTGAATACTATCGATCAGTGCCGTACGTTGTTCCGGCGAAATGGAAACGGCAGCACCACCACCTTTCATTACCGCGTTGCCAACCCGTTGATTGACCCAGTCCTCATACAGGGGTTGTAACCATTGTTCGGTTTCGCGACCCGCCGCCAGAACGGCAAGCTGATCATCGTTGCTGAGCGCATCGAATTTCTCGCGGTTCATCATATACTGTATATTACCGTAAAATAAATTGGCATTGACCATATAGGGCATAACATCCCAAAGTTGCCACGAGCTATATGTGGCAACGCCCATATTAATTCCGTCCACGACACCGCGCTCGGCTGATTGGAATACTTCCTTCGGCGCAACAAAGACCGGTTGACCACCCCATGTTTCGATCATCATGCTCACCAGCGGACCAATGGATCGAACAAGTTTGCCATCCAGCTCGCCAAGATATTTAATTCGCTCCTCAAACCACCACTCCTGATCATACGAGTAGTTAGAGTTGAACACCGAAATCAGGTTTACTGCAGCAGCTTCATCATCGAGCAGTGTGGTATAACTTGCATCAAGATCACTCTGATTGTCAAGGCTGACCGCAACCGGATAAAGTGAGGTTACTCGGTAACAGGGTAGCCGAGTATCCGCAGGAATCCAGCTAATATCCGAAACACCACCTTGCACGGCATCAACCCCCTCCGACCAGCCGTGAAGCGTGGCGGATGGAAAGATTTCAACTTTAACCCGACCTGCTGTCTTTTCCGCAACCAGATTACTAAAATGAACAAAACCGTCATAACGAATGTCGGCTTCGTTGACATAAGTAGACAATCTGATCACGGCTTCTGCTGACAGAGCCGGAAGCGAAAATCCAAATGCAAACAAGGTTAAAGCGAGTAATGTGTTTATTTTTTTGAACATTTTATTCTCTCCTGAAAAAGGTGATGAGTTAAGGAACCCGCCCGGTATGGTGACGAGTTTCGTTGGTATCTGATTAGTTGATGGAATGAACACGCTTTTGTTGTTTCTGTTCTGTCGATTATGACTGCCCAGCAGTAAGCGCGGATCGGTAAGAAAATAGCGCGGCAGAGCCGCCAGTGTGCAGAAACACGATGTTATCTGTGGACGAAAATTCATTTTTTCGCACCAAATCAATGAGTCCTGCCATGCCTTTCCCCGAATACACCGGATCAAGCAGTATGCCATCCAGATGCGCCAGCAACGAGACCGCTTCTATCATGCCATCGGTGGGCACGCCATAGCCTGCCCCGACGTAATCACAGTTTGCTTTAACGGATTCACGAGGTAACGTCGATTTGACACCAAGATGTTCAGCGGTCTTGCGAGCGAGTTCAAACACTTTTTGTTCCTGTTCGGCACGCGGTAATCGAACCCCAATACCCAATATTGGAAATGGTGAATTCATTGCATGGCTACCAGCAACCAAACCTGCTTGTGTTCCGGTACTACCTGTGGCGTGTACAACATGGTCAATGGTTAACCCCATGTCCTCGGCTTGCTGCGCCAGCTCCAGCGCGCAGTTGGCATAACCCATTGCGCCTATCGGATTGGAGCCACCGCCAGGAATAATATAAGGTCGTTTACCGTCGCTACGCAGTGTGTCGGCAAGCGTATCCATGGCGGCGACCATATCGGTATCATTCGGATAGTCGCTTCGTTTCGCGCCCAATAATTGGGTGAGCAGGACATTGCCAGACAGCATGTAATCGCGGTCGGCACTGTCAACCCGATGCTCGTATAAAACCTCGCAATCCATATTGGCCATGACTGCGGCGGCGGCAGTCTGGCGCACATGATTCGACTGCACAGCACCGTGGGTAATGATGGTATCCGCCCTTTGCGCGATTGCATCGCCGATTAGAAACTCAAGTTTTCTGGCTTTGTTACCGCCACTGGCAAGACCGGTACAATCATCTCGTTTAATCCATAAATTCGGGCCACCCAGACTGGCACTAAGATGTTTCAGCGGCTCCAGCGGGGTTGGCAAATGAGCACAGGAAAAGCGTGGCATTTTTTCGATTGTTTTTGCGAGCATCTTTATTCGCTGGGGGTTTAATATGTTGGGTTGCGTGTCCATGTGTAACCAGTTTACTTACATCCCTTCTGCAATTGCAATTCGTATTTACGCTACGTTAATCCGTTTTTTGCATAACCAATAAAACCAGAAGCTAGCTGGATTTCAGCGCGACAATAGCATCCCAGACACGTCGAGTATGCTCATTGATGTCGTGGCGCGGTCGGTATGCGCGTATTTGCAAGGGTACGTTCCAGATTTCTTTACCCGCTGGCACCAATTCGCCGCGCGCCAATTCGTTTTTCACAATACTTTGTGGTAACCAGGCAATACCATAGCCTTTTACTGCCATTGCTTTTAACGCACTGGCAAAAGCGTTTTCATAGACCGTTTCCATGTGGACAGCCGACCTGGAATATAAATGGTGGCGCACGGTTTTCCCCAAAAAGGAGTTTGGACTGTATCTGAGTGTGGCAACAGGTTTTCTGGTGCTACCAGGAAGTTTTGCGGGATTGGCTCCGCCGGCGACTGGTAACAGGACATCCTTTGCCAGATCAACATGCGGGTAACCAGCGATCTCCAAAAACGTGTCAATACTCGGATGATAGTAGCTGATCAAAAAATCGGTATCTTCCTCTATGAAACTTTGCACGCAATCATGCAAATTGCCCGAAGTCATACTTGATTTTATCGGACCAATTTTTTTCTCTACGGCAAGCATAAGCTCGGGGAAAAAACTCATGGAAAGGGTATGAGCCGCAGTAAAGCGTACCACATCACCACGCCCCCGCACCTCTAACCTGATTTCGTTACGAAACCGATGCCACTGAGTCACTGTTTCTTCGGATAGTTTCCGGAACTCAACGCCCGCAGGGGTCAATGCTGGCGGGTAACAGCTACGGTCAATTAAGCGCGTCCCCAACCACCATTCGAGTGACTGTATATGCCGACTGAATGTAGATTGACTGACATTTTGTTGCTCCGCAGCACGCGAAAAATTCAGCGTATTCGCTAATACCAGAAAATCTTCAAGCCATTTCAGATTCAAGTGTTGCGACCCCGATAATTTGGTTTTCACTTGTGTATGGATTTAATATTACCACATCGAATTTTCCAAACGACCGTCGAATCGTAAGTCAATACTCCCAAGAAGTTGTTTGTCGCAATGCGTTTTTAAGAGCATTGCAATTATTCAACGCCAAGTGTTGTTGGTATTATCCATCTATGCGCACATTTTGGGGCATATTTATCGCAAGATCGTTGTAAAATGGCTACTTTAATGATGCCGATTAAGATTTGATTATGTCGTCTTCGCCTTTGATTCTCAGTATAGACCAAGGTACCAGTAGCTCGCGTGCTGTGGTGTTTAATCTGCAAAATGAAATTGTGGCTATCGGGCAACAAGCGTTTCGGCAGTATTATCCTAATAATGGTTGGGTTGAACATGATCCACAAGAGATTTGGCGTACCACTGTTGATTCGTGTCAGCAGGCGATACATGCGTCCGTAGCGGGTCGTATTGTCGGTGTTGGTATCGCCAATCAGCGTGAAACCACCATGCTTTGGGATCGGCAAAGTGGTCAACCTGTTTATAATGCTATCGTTTGGCAAGACCGCAGGACGGCGGCGGTTTGTGAACAGTTGAAACAATCTGATGTTGAAGATGAGGTGATTCGCAAAACCGGATTGTTGCTTGATCCCTATTTTTCGGCGACTAAAATCAGTTGGATTCTGGATAATGTTGCGGGTGCTCGGCAAAAAGCGGAGTCCGGGCGACTTGCTTTCGGGACGGTAGATAGCTATTTAATCTGGCGACTAACCAATGGTAAACATCATCTTACCGATGTCACCAATGCAAGTCGCACGTTATTGTTTAATATCCATTGCGGGACTTGGGATGCCGATTTGCTCAAGTTGTTCAATGTGCCTGAGGCATTGTTGCCGGAAGTCAAAAACTGTGCGGACGATTTCGGCACGACAGATAAGACGGTACTCGGTGTCGAATTGGCAATAGCTGGTGTGGCAGGTGATCAGCAAGCGGCGTTAATCGGCCAAACCTGTTTCAAACCCGGGATGCTAAAAAGCACTTATGGCACGGGTTGTTTTATGATGATGAACACCGGTTGTCAACTAATCCGCTCAAACAATAAACTGCTTGGTAGCATTGGATATTGCTTAAACCAGCAGATAACATATGCCCTTGAAGGTTCTATATTCAATGCCGGAACAGCCATCCAGTGGTTGCGTGATGGCATCGGCATCATCAAGGATACCGATGAAATTGAGGCACATTTGCAACAGACAGAGAGTAACCACGGTGTTTACATGGTACCCGCATTTACCGGTTTGGGTGCGCCGCACTGGGATGCCAATGCGCGCGGAATTATCAGTGGATTAACCCGCGATACCACTCCCGCTGATCTTGTACGCGCCGCCATTGAATCGGTATGTTATCAAACCTATGATCTGGTTGATGCGATGCTGGAAGATAGTGGCTTGAGCCTTGCCGAAATTCGTGTGGACGGTGGTATGACGGTCAATAACGGGTTGTTGCAGTTTTTATCTGATATTACTGAGGTGCATATCTGTAAACCGACCATTACCGAAACCAGCGCGCTGGGCGTGGCCTATTTAGCAGGATTGCAGATGGGTGTATTTGAATCGCTGGAAGATATCGCCGACAAATGGCAACAACAAGCGGTCTTTACGCCGAATATGACAGCGCAAACCCGACAACAGTGTCTTGGCGGGTGGCATCAGGCGGTGCAACGTTGTTTATTTCGGCAGACAGCCACCGCAGGCAGTATGACATGATGGAGTGGTTACTGGGTTATCTGGAAGTCACCGATGTATTCTCGCCGAATAACTTCGAGGGTTACACGGCGAACAGTGGCATATTTTGGACCAATCCACAACCATTTCTCGAACTCATCCAGTTGGTTGTCGTCGCCTTGGGCAATACCCTCAACATCACCATCCGCCCGATTTTTAACCCATCCGCTTATGCCAAGTGCTAATGCTTTATGTTGTACCGAGTAACGAAATCCAACCCCCTGAACATGACCGCTTACGACAAACTGAATGGTTTTTAACATCGACTTATTATGCCGTATTATTGTGTGGTATAACATGCAGGAAATTATTATTATTTACTCATCCGCTCAATACCGAAACTACGACAAGCATGAACAGCAAAGCCATCATTACTCATATTGTTGACTGGTTAGCCGACTACGCAAAGCAATCAAATACAAATGGATTTGTGGTTGGCGTATCGGGTGGAATAGATTCTGCTGTCACCTCTGTACTTGCCGCCAAAAGCGGTTGTCAGTTGCTGTGTCTTGAAATGCCCATTCATCAGGCTGCGGCGCAGGTTACACGAGCTCGGACACATATTGCGCTGTTGCAGGCGGAATTTTCCAATGTTTCATCTGTATGTAGCGACTTGACTCCGGTATTTGACAGTTTTGTCAATGCTATGCCAGAAACCGTAAACGAGGAAGGGCGACTGCGGGCTCTGGCAAATACCCGTGCCCGATTACGCATGACCACGCTATATTATTTCGCCGGCTTAAATAACTATCTGGTGGCAGGCACGGGTAATAAAGTTGAAGATTTTGGTGTTGGTTTTTATACCAAATATGGTGATGGCGGCGTTGATCTGAGTCCAATTTCCGATCTGAACAAAACCCAAGTGTATGCGCTTGGCAAAACCTTGAACGTGATTGAAGAAATCAGACGAGCCCGTCCCACAGATGGGTTGTGGGGGGATGAGCGAAGTGATGAAGAGCAGTTGGGAGCGAGTTACCGTGAACTTGAATGGGCTATGAATTATAATGAAGCGGATAGTGCTGAACCCCGCTACCATCGCCACCGAGAAGTGCTTAATATTTACAGGCGACTCCATCAGGCAAACAAACACAAAATGCAACCGATTCCGGTTTGTGTGATACCCGATGCCCTGAAATAATTTAATAGAGACCTTTGTACGAAAGCCATTTCACCTGCAGGCTACGTCGCCTAAAAGCGCCTACTGTTGGTAAAATCGTACTCAATCGGTCATTTATAAGCATAAACTTCCTCATTCCGTGCGTTTTTGCCTGGCCTGAAAGCGAAATCATCTTCCGTGCAAAGGTCTCAATATAATTATGTTGGCCCTTAAAAACCCATATAAGCAATCAAAATCCGGCTCCAAACTATCGTTCAGAAAACGTAAACCAACTGGATTAAGGGTTTCATAAAAAAATCAACAAAATCGCACTTTTCCAAGCCAAAAATACACGACGTGACAAAAAACCAGCCACTTTCTCAAGTTCCACGTGCAAGCCGCCATCAAAACATTCTTAAATTCACATCATAAGTGCAATATGTGGTGGACCAATACAAGGTTCTTTCGTGGTGTTGAGTTTATAGGCTAAAATGCTCATAAGCCTTGCTTGCCAGCGATTAAGTGGCCCATTGGGTGCTGGGTTGTTGGGGCAACCATTATACGGCCAAGGCTGCTGACCTTTTACTGTTTTCCATGTCGGGATTGGGTATAGAATCTGGGTAAGTATTGGGTATCGTTCTGTGATACAATTAGTTGTTGGTTGATGGTTTCCAATATCGCTTTTATTATCAATTTATTATCAATAGTCCGTTTGGTGAATTATGTCTGTTGCATTAACACAAGCTGCGGCTCGGCGAGTGCTTTCGCATCTTGAAACCCGCGGTCAGGGTATTGGTTTGCGGGTCACGGTAAAAAACTCCGGTTGTTCCGGCTATGCCTATCAATTGGATTATGCGAACGAAATAAACGACATTGACGAGGTGTTTGAAAGTTACGGCGTGAAAGTTGTTGTTCAGCAAGACCATCTTGCACTCTTACAGGGACTGGAGCTTGATTATATTGAGGATGGATTGTCATCGGCATTTCATTTCAATAATCCTAATGTTACCGAGCAATGCGGATGCGGTGAGAGCTTTACAGTTAAGTGAGACCTTTGCACGGAAGATGATTTCGCTTTCAGGTAAGGCAAAAACGCACGGAATGAGGGAGTTTATGCTTATAAATGACCGATTGAGTACGATTTTACCAACAGTAGGCGCTTTTAGGCGACGTAGCCTGCAGGTGAAATGGCTTTCGTACAAAGGTCTCTAAGTAGTAATACCTCCCAGAGTAGCGTTGACCTATGTTGTCTCGCTGAAGCGCTGATAAAGAGACACCAATCATTCACAGGCTAATTCGTGGCTTCCGTCAACGTATCTTTTTCACAACAACAACCGCTCCCGAAAATTATTCCTGCACGGCGAGTTGCCTTCCCGACGCTTGGTTGTAAGGTAAATATTTTTGAGTCGGAAATGCTGGCAGAAAAAATAGTTGGCAATCAATATCGTCGCGTAGATGCCAGCGAGCAGGCAGACCTTTATATTATTAACACTTGCACGGTCACCGCTGAAGCCGATCGCCAAGCCAGACAATTAGTCAGACGTGTGGTGCGACAAAATCCGGATGCCTGGGTGGTGGTTAGTGGATGCTATGCACAAATGTCGCCACAAACCTGTGCCGAAATTCCGGGTGTTGATTTGGTGGTGGGTAACAGCCAAAAACTCGCTATTCCGGAATTACTGGATGACCTCTATCAGGGTAATCTTGCCCCGATTCTGTTGCAGGATATTGACCATGAAATAAGTCTGCCTGATCAGTTGCTTCAGGGTTTTGAGGGGCATAGTCGGGCATTTGTACAAATTCAGCAGGGCTGCGATCAGGGCTGCACATTTTGTATCATTCATACTGCCAGAGGGCGCAATCGCTCGTTCTCACCAGCAATGATTAAACGACAGTGTCAACGTCTGATTATGAACGGCTATGGTGAGATTGTACTTTGTGGTGTCGATGTTGGATCGTATGGCGCCGATTTCGAGGATGCTGAAATCGGATTGACGGAGTTATTGCGGTTGCTCCTTGAGCTTAATGGGACGAATGAGAGAACGGATATGCTTTATCGGTTGCGGTTGAGCTCCATAGACCCGGCGCATATTACCGATGAATTTATTGATCTTCTGGCGCAGAATCCCGGAATCTGTCCGCAACTGCATTTATCCCTGCAAAGCGCCAATACCTTGATATTGAAACGAATGAAACGCCGTGCCACCAAAAAGCTTATCTATGAGCGCATCGGTGCATTACGGTCGGCATTACCAGAACTGGTTTTAAGTGCCGATATTCTGGTCGGGTTTCCCACCGAGAGCGAAGCGTATTTCGCCGACACCCTGCTGGCTATCTATGATCTGGAAATTGCCTATCCGCATGTTTTTCGCTATTCACCACGACCCGGAACCCCGGCGGCAAGAATCCCGTCACAGGTTCCAATGCCACTACGCAAAAGTCGGGCAAAGGCAATTCGTGATGCTGGTGAAGCGGTTTGGGAGCGAGTTGCCAAGCGTCAGATTGGTCAGTATAAAACGGTTCTTGTTGAGTCCGCTAACAGCAAGGCAATGCATCCGGATTCAGTGGCGGATTTGGGGGCAGGCTGGATAGTGGGCAGGGCTGATAATTACTTTCCGGTGAAATTTCAGGAGACACGGGCCGCTCAATCTGGAGATAAGGCTGAATATAGAACTCAAGATAAGGCTAAAGACAAAGTGGAAAATAAAGTCGATCAAAACAGCATAGCGCAAAGCTGCCGTTGGCGGGATCTGAAAATTACCGGTGTGGGGGACAAGACATTATTAGGTCGGGTCGAGAAGCACTGCCAGTAAGGTACATTTTCCGAAAAAATAACCCCTTAAATCCGCTTTTAGTGGGTGTCCTTAATTCCTCTCGTCCTTAATTCTTTCTCATTAAGGGCTGACTACCCTAGTTTTTAGTGGTTGTCCACAATTTCCCCCATTCGTGCCTATCTGTGGGTGTCCCCAACCTGTCCCCTCACCCTAATCTGACGGACAAGGCGTGAAACAATCAGATTATGCTGTTCCAGCCTGTTAATCCAGATAAGCTAAAGCGCTGTGGACATCGCCATCACCACGTGGTGATGGCGAGTGCCGAATAAGATCGCTAGAATCAATACCAGCTTACGGTTGTTCGCCGCGTCTCAATCTGCTTTCAATGTCATCCAGACAGGGTATCAAATCGGCAATACTGTCAATAACGTAATGTGCGCCGCGCTGATACATGGTAGGGTAAATTCGATCTCGATGTTTTTGTTTAAGCTCTTCTGGGAAGGCATTCCATTCATCAAGCTGTACGCCGACTTCATTGCCAGAAATTGCCAGACCGATAGCCCATGCCCTCGCATTCAAACCCTCTTCAATACCAGTCAAGGTGTCGTCAATTTTGACCACCGATTGTACTGGCGAAATATCAAGTTCAAGCATATTACGCAGTACCATGTGCGGGAAAGGGCGACCACGTTTGACATCACCTGCACCGAAAGTCGCATCGGGAACATAGCCTTGCTTTGCAGCATCGGCTTGATTGATGGCTAACATACCCGGAAGATAACCGGAGGTTGAGCCGATTTTATAACTCCGTTTACGACATTCGCTGATCACGTCAAGCGTGCCCGGAATGAGTTGTGAATAGTCAGAAAGACAGGCTTCTTGCATCGGCACGAAATCTGTGAACATACGTTCAACATCGTTGTCTGTCGGTTCACTGCCATGCGTTTCGAGCCAACGACGACGCACACTGGGAATCTCACAGATTAAACCGATATGGACTCTTTTATGTGCCCCCATAGGGATACGCGCTTCTTCAAGGCTGATGGGTACGCCAGCTTTCTCGAATACCTGGCAGAACACCACGGCAGGGGCCATACAGCCAAAGTCCATGGTTGTTCCCGCCCAGTCGAGGATGACGCAGCGTAGTGGGCCACGGTAGGCGCGGGTGTAAGTAAATTCTCGTTCATAAGTATATTGCATAGTACTTGCTCTGATTAGTGGTGTGGATGTGATATGAAATGTGTAAAATCGCAAAGTAATTAACTATATTGAAGCCTTGCGTAGGGTATGCACAAAGCGAGCGGCTAGCAAATTGTTATTGTGTATAGTTGATATTGTCATGCTCAATAACAAGCAGGATTGAGATACCGTTGATACCTTATTACGAGAGATACCCTTTTAATGACACGCAAACCACGCTAACCGCCTATAAAATACTGACGATGACTTTTACGTTGATGATTCAAGCAACAACTTCCAATGCGGGCAAGAGCGTCATTGCCGCAGGATTGTGTCGCCTGTTTCAGCGCAAGGGGTTGCGTGTGGCACCGTTCAAACCACAGAATATGGCATTAAACAGTGCGGTGACTATGGATGGTGGTGAAATTGGTCGATCTCAGGCAGTGCAGGCATTGGCTTGCGGAATTGAGCCGCATACCGATATGAATCCGATTCTGCTAAAACCGAATAGTGATAAGGGCGCACAGGTGATTATTCACGGTCATTCAATGGGGAATATGGATGCGGTTGAATACCATGCCTTCAAAAAGGAGGCGATGAAATATGCGCTGGCATCTTATCAGCGTTTGGCAGCGCAATACGATTTGATTATTGTTGAAGGCGCGGGCAGTCCGGCAGAGATTAACCTGCGTGAACATGATATCGCCAACATGGGATTTGCAACGGCAGTAAATTGTGCGGTGTTGCTGGTTGCCGATATTGATCGAGGTGGTGTATTCGCTCATTTGCGTGGCACTATGGACTGCCTTGCCGAGGAAGAACGCAGACTGGTGAGCGGCTTCCTCATCAATCGCTTCCGCGGCGACAAGACATTACTGGATTCAGGCATTGACTGGCTCACCGCTAAAACCGGTATCCGCACTCTGGGCGTTTTACCCTATCTTGAAGGGCTGCATATTGAGGCCGAGGATGCAGTGGATTCTCGTTGCAGAGCGGACAGACACCACGTGGACAACGGCGTTTCAGAACGGCTCAAGGTTATCGTTCCACACCTCCCGCGCATCAGTAATCACACGGATTTTGACGTGTTGAGACTGCATCCGCAGGTTGATCTACGGTTTATCGGCGCGCGAGAGGAGATTCCGCCGAGTGATTTGATTGTATTGCCCGGCAGTAAAAATACCATCAACGATTTGCATTGGTTGATGACAAACCATTGGGCTGAACATATAAAAAAACATCTGCGTTATGGTGGAAAACTGATGGGTATTTGTGGCGGTTATCAGATGATTGGACAGGCAATACATGACCCTGATGGTATAGAAGGCCGTGCCGGATCACGACCGGGATTGCAGTTGATGGATTTTGAAACCAGATTTGAACCGGTAAAAAAACTATTGAGGGTGTCCGGCACGTTACTGGATGAACATATCCGTACTGAAAGCACGGCTAAATCCTCTCGGGGAGCAATCATCACAGAGAAAAAAACCCGTGTAGAAGGTTATGAAATTCATGTTGGCTCAACCACGGGTCGTGCTCTGAAACGTCCTGCAATCAACCTCGGAGATCGTTTTGACGGGGTGATTTCAAAAGATAAGCAGATTCTGTGTACCTATTTACATGGCATATTTGATCACCATGATGCCTGCGCGGCACTGTTGAACTGGGGCGGGCTAAAAAGCGGCACGGGGTTTGACTATAAAAGACATCGCCAGCGTGAGATTGACAGAGTGGCAAAGATGCTGGAAAGCGAAATAGATTATTCGCAGTTGATTAGCCGCATTGGCATAAAGCACTAATGTCTGATGTTGCATTATCACTGCTATTATCATGGGCATTGTCAGTGCTACCGGTGTTGTTGTGCATCATCGCCTTGCTGTTAGATCGGCTTATCGGTGAACCCGGATTCCATCCGTTAATCTGGTTTGGCAATGCCGCAATTTGGGTTGAACAACGATACAACCATCAACAATCGCGCCTTAGCGGTGGCATAGCCGTGTTATTGCTCATCAGCCTACCCGTGGGTTTGGTCTGGCTGATTCAGACAATGGCTGAATCACTGTTGATGCAAATAATGGTGGATGTGCTTGTCCTGACTTTTGTTATTGGCTGGCAGAGCATGAAACAACATGCGATGACTGTTGTTGAGTCTCTGCGGGTTGGTGATCATGAGAACGCCAGACACAAGCTGTCAATGATTGTCAGCCGACAAACGACGACTATGAATGAAGCCGAGGTGGTGGGTTCAACTATCGAATCGGTACTTGAAAATGGCAATGATTGTGTTTTTGCATCGTTGTTTTGGTATGCACTGTTGGGGCCGGCAGGGGCACTATTACATCGTCTGGTCAATACGCTGGATGCGATGTGGGGTTATAAAAATGAACAGTATTTGCATTTCGGCTATTTTGCGGCACGTTTTGACGATCTATTGGGCTGGTTGCCGGCTCGTTTGACCGCTATTTGCTATGCCATTAGCGGTTCCTCGCGCCGGGCATTACATTCGTGGCAAAAGCAGATGGGCAAGCATAAAAGTCCGAATGCTGGTTTGGTTATGGCGACCGGAGCCGGGGCGTTAGGTATTATCATCGGCGGCCCGGCTATTTACCATGCTGTGCGACAGCGTAAGCCGTGTCTCGGTATCGGTGAAGTAGCCAAAGTTGCGGATATTAAAAGATCGATACAGTTAATTCAAAAGAGTCTGGTGGTGTGGCTTATTTTGTTTACGCTGTGGTTGTGGTTGTTGGGGCTGTTGGGGGAGCAAATTTGACAGGGCATTACTTTCGGGCTAACAGGCAAATAAGAGTAGGCAAATAACATTGTTTTATGAATTGACATTTGTGGTAGAATCGCGGGCCTTTAGATAGCTAATAATTCCAGCGGGGAATAGATAACATAATGGTAACAATTCGTTTATCACGGGGTGGTTCCAAGAAGCGACCATTTTATTCAATTTTGGTGGCGGATCAACGCCGTTCGACACAGGGTAGGTTTATTGAAAGAATAGGGTTTTTTAATCCTGTGGCGCGTGGCAATGAGGAGAAACTACGTCTTGACACTGAGCGATGGGAGCATTGGGTTGGATTGGGTGCTGCGCCGAGTGAGCGTGTTAAACAGCTTTATAAGCAGGCGAAATCTGCGACAACGGTCTGATAACGCCTAATAACACCTGATAAACATTGTGCTGTCTGGCATCATATTGAGCGATTAGATGCGGCTGTATTAGGGTCGATGGGGATTGGCTGGGATTGGCGGGTTGGTCAAGCCGTTAGATTGCAAGTGCATTAAGTAAAAGTTGATTTTGCTAACCAATCCCGTCATATTGGGTAAGATTTGTGGGCATTTTGGTGTCAAGGGTTGGGTTAAGGTGATGTCTTATACGCGTCCAGTCGAGCAGATTTTTCAATATGACAGTTGGACGGTTTGCCTGAATGATAGATCATGGCAGATGGTGATTGCGGTCTCGGCATTCAAACAAAATGCCAAAGGCTTGATGGTTAAGTTGGCAGGTTATGACAGCCGTCAGGCAGCGCAGGGGCTTATCGGCAGTTATGTCGGCATAGATCGATCTCGACTTAAACCGCTACCAGAGGGCGATTACTACTGGTTGGATTTAATCGGCTTGAGCGTGGTTAATCTGGAAGGTGTGATGTTGGGTAAAGTCGATCACCTGCTTGAGACGGGTGCGAATGATGTTCTGGTGGTGCATGCCCAAGCGTCTCAGGATGCGACAGTAGAAAAGAGTAAAACCCGCGTAGAACGATTATTACCGTGGAGTGATAATGTGGTAATCCGGGTTGATCTCGAAATCGGAGTTATAACAGTGGACTGGGCGGCAGACTACTGAAGGGATATGGCACAAAAACGATGGAAATAAATGTTATTTCCATATTTTCGGGTATGTTTGATGCGGTCGCTAGGTTCGGGATTACCCGACAGGCGATAGAAAAGGGCTTGTTGACGCTGGATTTATGGAATCCTCGTGACTATACCGAGGATCGGCACAGAGCGGTTGATGACCGACCGTATGGGGGCGGACCGGGTATGCTGATGAAAGCGGAACCGCTGGCGCGTTGTCTTGATGATGTCAGCGCGGCGCGCACTGATGATTCCGCTGCTCCGCATGTGGTGGTGTATTTATCGCCTCAGGGTGATTTGCTCAATCAGGCGTTGCTTGAAGAATGGGCGGAGTATGCCGGTTTGACGCTAATTGCCGGACGATACGAAGGTATTGATGAAAGAATAATTGAAAGTCGTGTTGATCGAGAAGTTTCGGTTGGCGACTATGTCTTGGCAGGGGGAGAGATTCCTGCGATGATAGTCATTGACGCGATTGCAAGGTTATTGTCCGGCGTATTGGGCAATGATTTGTCAGCCAGACAAGATTCATTTTCGAATGGATTGCTGGATTGCCCGCATTACACGCGACCTGAGTGTTTTGAGGGTTTGAAGGTACCACAGGTGTTATTGAGTGGTGACCACGAAAAAATCAGGCAATGGCGCTTGCATCAGTCCATTGTGAAAACCGCTAAACGCAGACCCGATTTGCTGGAATGCCTGAAAAATGACGGGATTGACAGCGAACAGATTAAATTATTGAAAGAATTTCAATTGGAGCAACAAGATGACGAATATAATTGATCAACTCGAAGCAGAGCAAATTAAAAATGACATTCCTGAATTTAGTCCTGGTGATCAGGTCAGGGTTCAGGTTCGGGTCAAAGAGGGTACGCGCGAGCGTCTACAAGCCTATGAAGGTGTTGTCATAGCCAAGAAAAACAGAGGCTTGAACTCTTCATTTACGGTTAGAAAAGTAGCTAATGGGGAAGGGGTAGAGCGGGTTTTTCAGACGCACAGCCCGCTCATTGGCGAAATCAAAGTGATTAGAAAAGGAGATGTCAGACGTGCAAAATTGTATTATCTGCGCGATCGCTCTGGAAAAGCGGCACGCATTAAGGAAAAAGTACGCGGATAGTCTTAGGATTGTACTATGGTGGAGATGTGGGTATCGCCTTGCGATAGTGGGTGGGAGAAAGGACAACATCCTATATAGCAGGTGGCATATAGTCGCTTGCTCTTGTTTATGCGTTATAATTTTGTTGTGCCCGACGACATCCCAATTAAATTGTACCCGTTTGCGGTGAATATGCCTCATTCCCAATTTGCCATAACATATTTGTTTAAGCCGTATCCGTTTAAGTCATATCTGTTTAAGCGCTGTGTTGTGGCAGTGATGTTGCTCTTGATCGGCTTGCCCTGCTTGGGGCAATCGCTAACTTCAGCATCATTCCCAGAGACATTGACGGGGTTGTATGATAACAACAATCAATCATTCTCCCCCAAACTACTCAGAGTGCGGACCTTGGTAAAAGCCAATGTTCTGGGTTTGGCACAACGGATTCTCGAAAGCGAAGGACCCGCCGATTTGCCGAATAAAGCGTGGTTAAACTGGGAACGACAACTGTGGCAACTCTATCGGATTCGAGAAAACTGGCAGGCACTTTATCAACGTAGCCGACAAATCCCCCCGTCGTTTCCGCAAGAAATACACAAGGAAGCGGATATTCAGGCGATTTTTGCCGCCATCGAACTGCATGATGGAAAAACAGCCCGAGCCTTGCTACGCAAGCATTTGTTAGCGAAGAATTTGTTTGAATTGGAAAGGCGAGAATTTCGAAAACTACTAATTGAAAGCTATCTGGCGGACGATTTGTTGATGGATGCTGGAGTGGCAATGAAAAATTACCAAGCCGATTTTCGTTCCGAGAAAGAGGATTGGTTACTGCTTAGTGCGAAAGTTTATTTGAAGCACAATTATCCCGATTCTGCAGCGAACTTACTGTCGTCAATAAAGCTTCCTTCAGCCCGCTTATTGCGTATCTTTGCACGCTTGCAGAACCAATCGCTGCAACCAGCGCATGCGATTCGTGCAGCGAAAAAACTGCTTGCCGAACTCAAATCACTGCCTGCTGGAAACGCAGTCAAAGCATACCAGGTTCTGGCAGTGATTATTTCTGCGCGGCATTCTGGTTATGAGTTTTTGCCGGTTGTTGACGAACTTGAACAATACTTGATTGCGACCGAAAATAGCATTTCCGAGCTTGATAATGTTTATCCACACTATACGGTGGCGGATTTGCTGGCAGCGTACAAGGCGGCAGCGTTATATGAAGGCATTCAGGCGGCATTGCCAACTGACAGCTATGTCGCTTGGTTGCACTACGTTAACCAATTACCTGCCACCGCAAGTGAACAGAAAAAAGCCATCTATGGTTATCTGTTACAAAACCAGCAGGATGTTTCAGCGAAGAACGCGCAATATCCATTTTCCCGACAGCAACTTAATGATGCTTTCGTAAGCAGTTTGATTGAATCCGGAGGTATTGATATCATTCCGCAACTTTACGGTACCGATAAACCGTTTGGAGCGTTGTTGTTGAGTGGTAATGTGAATCTCGAAGTATCAAATGTGGCATTGAGCACGGGAAATATCCGACTAGCAGCGCAAGTCAATCGCGCCTTTACAGATATTCCGCAGGGAATGGAACGGGTGGATTGGTTACTGCGTACTGTGCGAATTGCAATTATTGCGGGAGACTATGACAAAGGCTTCAATGATTTGATGTTGTGGCTTGATGAGTTTGATCAGCTTGAATCAGCACAAACTGATCGCGTGCTACAACCCATTTTTGATCTGCAAACAGCCAACCAGCATGAATTGGCATTGAAATTACTGGCTAAAGTGAACAGCCGAACGCAAACAGACAAGCATAAACGTGAAATCGCTTATTGGATTGCAGAATCTTATCAGGCAACACGTCAATATATTAAGGCTGCGGAGTATTTCCTGTTCTCGGCATTGCAGCAAGACAATGGATTTGACCGTTGGGGTGAAGCGGCACGATATCAAGCCGCAGAAGCACTGCTTGCCGCTAATTTGGTTGCAGATTCGCGGCTACTTTTTGAGGATTTATTAGCGCGCACCACGACCGATAATCGCAAAACACAACTGAAACAAAAACTCCAGCAACTGTGGTTACATGAATCAAGTTTGCGATCAGTGGAGGCGGTGCAGTAAACGACATCAATAGCGATTTTGACACAGAGGTTATGATTTCTTGCTCATTACAACAATATGTCCGATAGCAACATAAGCGCAGGAAAAGTGCATAGCTTGATTGAACTTTTTCTGGATGCGATATGGATGGAATCGGGGTTAAGTGAAAATACGCTGTCAGCATACCGCAATGATCTGACACAGTTTTTTATCTGGATTGATGCCAACGGTTTGAGTCCGACCAGCCTCAGCGCGGAAGCTGTCGCACGGTTTATTAGTCACAGAGCGGCGAAGTTATCAAACCGAAGTGCCGCCCGTTCTTTGTCCTCAATAAAACGCTTCTACAATTATTTGTTGCAGGAGAACAAAATCGACCATGATCCGTGCGCCAATGTGGTTACTCCCGCAATCGGCAAATCATTGCCAACATCGTTGTCCGAAGATGACGTTACCAAACTGATTGGGGCGGCAGATATAACAACCGCTCTGGGGATGCGTGATCGGGCAATGATTGAAACACTGTATGCTAGCGGAATGCGTGTTAGCGAATTGGTTGGATTACCACTAAATCAGATTGATTTAACCGTAGGGGTTTGTCATGTTACTGGCAAAGGCAATAAGGAGCGGTTGCTGCCGCTAGGCGATGATGCCCGTGAATGGATTGCTCGATACCGCAATGAAGCCCGTTCCGATATTCTCGGTGCAAGACAAAGTGCGGCATTATTTGTCAGCAGACGTGGTAGCGCGATAAGTCGCCAGGGTTTTTGGCAGAACCTGAAACGCTATGCACGCATTGCTGGCATTGCCAGCCGGTTATCGCCACACACGTTACGACATGCCTTTGCCACACATTTATTAAACCATGGTGCGGACTTACGCAGCGTACAAATGTTGTTAGGGCATTCCAGTTTATCAACCACACAAATATACACTTATATCGCACAAGCACGATTAAAGGCATTGCACCGGCAACATCATCCGCGCGGGTAATTGTTGATTCGGAAATGCTACTACCAGTATCAGATACGCCGGATTGGTTTCAATGTCTGGGTTTAATCACCATCAAAATCTTAAATGTTTATTTTTTTCAATGTGTTACACTTCAGTTGGTGCAGAATTTACCCGTGCTAACCTGTGAAGATCTTGTTTCTTATATCGTTGAGAGCACTCATGCAGAACTGAAAACCAACTGCCAAAATGGTACATCCGACGAATGAGCTTAACCACTCTCAACCGTAACCGCAAAAAAGCACTGTTTCTCGCCAGAAAACAGTTACCCGAATTAGTCTGTGATGCAGTAAATTTAGAAGGGATAAACTTTACCTTGCCAGAGGTGCAGACTTTATTGGGCGGAATAACGGTGGGTGGGCATAGTTTGCAGAATGAGACGATTACGCTTAATCAGGCTAATGCCTGGCGGTTTTTGTTTGACAGTGTTGATCGGAATCGTTTTTCTCTTTCTGAAAGTTTTGTCTGTGAATTGCATGAAGTTCTTGCTCAGAAAGAAGCCCTCACTTGGGGCGTTTTTAGAAGTGGTGGCATCACCATTGCAGGTGCTGATTATGTTCCTCCAGATGCGGATAAATTGCCAGATTATTGGCAAAAATTGCAAGAAGAATACCATTCTAGCTTGCCCCAACAACAAATGCGTCAACGGCAAGCAACCCATCAGACAGATATTGTACAAACCTACCATCACGCTATTGGTTTGTTTTTACAGATGGCGAGGATACAGTTTTTTTATGATGCCAATAAACGCCTTGGCAGATTAATGATGAACGGTTTTTTACTGATGAATGGGTTACCTGTCATCAACTTGCCTGCCACCAGACAACTTGAGTTTAATCAACTCATGCTTGCGTTTTACCCCAGCGATAACATGCAACCCATGCAGGATTTTATGTTGTCTTGCCTGAGTCAGAAAGCCATTCAAATTATGTCTGAATAGGTTTGTTGTATACAGCAACAGCTAAGCCTGAGGGAGTGCGGGAAATTTTCCGATATCAGCTAACGAATGCTTGATGCACATCATAAACTAAGCAATAAACTAAGAAACCAGCTACTGAAACGAACTGAAACTTCTTATTGCGCACTAACGGATGTCAAATCGGTTTTTGAGAAAATATTTCACCGCGTATCGATTGCGGTAGCTTAATGATTGACCGAGCTCACCTTTGGCTGTTAGTGATGACATGATGCCAGCAATGGCTTCCTTTTCCAGAGGAAGGTCAGCCAGAGGGCATGATTCACAGTGGAGTTGCGAAAAAAATATTTTCTTTCCAATCACATAGTTGCTGGAGGATGATACGTGATTAGCGTAACCATGAGTGCCACCATCACCACCGCCAGAACTACCACCACCGCCAGAACTACCACCACCAGAACTACCACCACCAGAACTACCACCACCAGAACTACCACCACCAGAACCCGATCCAAATGCCAGACTACTGGTTAGTGATAAAAACAACAGTATTTGTATTAGTATTTTCATCATGATCGTAAATAGGTTTGTTGCGAATGACGTTGCCAGTATAACACTTAATAAAGGGGGTGGGGTTAACTGAGATATTTTTTGAGCATTTTCGTAATTGGTTTTGTTGCTACAATGCCGTATACGATTGGGTTGACAAATTGGCTTGAAAGATTGGGTTGAAAAATTCTGACACGGCGCGAAATGTGGATTTATAGCGCCTCCACCCTTTGATTTCTCTCGCATCTATCTGCTCCGGATAGGTGCTACACCTGCAAGATTGTATAAGTTCAGAAACATATTGCACTATGACGCTGAGTAAATGAAGTGCAATATCAACATATAGGTTATGGCATTGAAGGGTTATCGTATCGGTAGTTCTGCGATACAACCGACTATGAATAATCCAACAAGACAACACCGATAAAGTGCAATATGGGGTGAACTCATACAGCACCTTGTATCCGTTAGGAAATCTGGTACAATGATTTTGTTGCCACCCGTTCACCTGATTTTTTGAATACTTTGAAGGCACTGAAATTTGAAAGCGTGTTTTCATCTGTCTGGTAAGCGGATTACTAACTCATAATCGATAGGACAAAAATATGAAAAACCTTATTGTATCGCTCCTTGTGCTGTTTTTTTCACTCTCTGTGACCCATGCTGGCGAATATGACATTGACCCGGCACATTCTTTTATTAACTTTCGAACCAAGCACCTTGGTCTTAGTTGGCTTGCGGGTCGTTTTAATGCCGTTGAGGGCACAATAAATTATGATTCTGCTAATGCTGCTAATCAGTCGGTTAAGCTGACTATCGACATCGCCGCTCTCGATACCAATCATGCGGAACGTGATAAACACTTGCGGGGCCAGGACTTCTTTGATGTTGAGAAGTTTCCAACGGCAACCTTTGTCAGTAGTGGTTATGAAGGCGATGCGCAAGGCGGCACCTTATTCGGTGCGCTCACCCTGCATGGCGTAACTAAAAACATTGCCTTTGACATTAAGCGCATTGGTGAAGGTAAGGATCCCTGGGGCGGATACCGCGCCGGTTTTGAGGGGCACTATAGGTTGCTACGTGCGGATTTTGATATGGGCTACGATCTTGGTCCTGCAGCGGAAGAAGTGGAGCTGGATTTGTTCGTTGAAGGCATCAAGAAGCAATAACAGCAACGGTTGAGGATGATGTTTCGCAATACTACCGAACACTATGGGCTGGTCAGTAAACTGCTGCATTGGTTTATCGCCGTGTCAATGCTCGGCCTAATCGGTCTGGGCTGGTGGATGGTTGGATTGAGCTACTATGACAAGTGGTATTATCGGGGATTGGAGCTACATCGGGCGATAGGAGTTGTCGTCCTTTTTATGGCAACCGTGTTTATTCTCTGGAAAATAATATCGCCTTCCCCGGCAATGCAAACCTCACTTAGCCGATATGAGAAACTGGGTGCACGGGGGGTGCATTGGATACTGCTTCTGTCAATGTTTGTCCTCCCTGTAACCGGCTATCTTATTTCCACATCATCCGATAATGAATTTACATTTTTCAACCTATTCAACATCCCGCCAATCATCCCCGTTTCAACATCAATTCGGGATTTGGCAATCACTTTACACTATTACCTTTCCTACACAATAGCCGCCGTTGCGTTGCTACATGCCACCGCCGCATTAAAACATCAATTTATCGATAAAAAGAACACCTTGAAACGGATGTTGTAACCACCCCACATCCCCACGTTACAGCTTGCCCGCAAACAAGTTTACTGTTAATACTGCTCCTGATAGGAGAAATGTTATGTGGTGTTATGGGCAGATGTCCCGTTTGAGTAGGCGGTTGTGTGTTTCATTCTGATAGATTTTACCCTTCGCCCGTGTCTTAAAATCCTCGTGTAAATTCTGGTCACTTATAATCAATAATTTAACGAGACCTTTGCACGGAAGATGATTTCGCTTTCAGGCAAGGCAAAACGCACGGAATGAGGGAGTTTATGCTTATAAATGACCGAGTGAGTACGTTTTTACCAACAGTAGGCGCTTTTAGGCGACGTAGCATGGAGGTGAAATGGTTTTCGTGCAAAGGTCTCGTAATAATATATCCATCATCGGATTGTAACCCCTCTAACGCATTTTCAGTCGTATCACCTTATTCTTATCAATCTGTTTTAACTTTTCTGTTTGTTGATATTCAACGAATTTCTGTTTCATGTTCGGGTACGCAAGCATCATAGATGGCAATAAACAAATCGAATGCCTTTTCTGCTTCCGCTTTTGTCTCTGCCTGCCAGATGGAATGCAGCACGCTTTACCTTGGGCCCGGACGCTTTTGGCAGACAGTTCAATAATGTTATTCTTTCTCATGCTGGCGTACCTCTTCGGTTGTTTGATCGTTACAACTTCCAATCAATCAGATACGCTGCTTTTTTGCAGTCCCTCAACACCAGATTCAGTTATAACTCTCTCAAGTGGTAATTCACACTTTTCAATTCTCAACAGCACGCCACAACCTGTTAGGACTCAAGTATTGATATAATACCTGTCCGAGTATTTTGATACGGGTTGAATATGGCTGAGCGTTTTGATTACATTATTGTGGGTGCGGGTTCGGCGGGGTGTGTGCTGGCTAATCGGCTGACTGAGAACCCAGATGTTTCGGTGTTGTTGCTGGAATTTGGTGGCAAGGATAATAGTATGTTCATACAAATGCCGACGGCATTGTCAATTCCAATGAGTACGGAAAAGTTTGCCTGGCAGTTTCATTCTGAGGCGGAGCCTTACCTGAATAACCGATTAATGCATTGCCCGCGGGGTAAGGTATTGGGGGGATCCTCTTCTATCAACGGTATGGTCTATGTGCGTGGTCATGCTCTGGATTACGAGGAATGGCAAGATAGTGGTGCTGTGGGTTGGGACTATGCGCATTGCTTGCCTTATTTCAAGAAAGCAGATGATTGGAAGTTTGCGGCTGATGATTACCGAACACAGGACGGTCCTTTGGCGGTAAGCGATGGAAATGGTATGAAAAATCCGCTGTATCAGGCGTTTATTGATGCGGGTGTGCAAGCGGGTTATATGTCCACGAAGGATTATAACGGTCATGCTCAGGAAGGGTTTGCTGCGATGCAGATGACGGTTAAAAATGGCGTGCGTTGGTCAACAGCAAATGCCTATCTGAAGCCGGCAATGCGGCGGAAGAATCTAAAAGTGCTGACCCATGCGCTAAGTCGCCGTATCGTTATGAACGGTAAAGTTGCCAGAGGGGTTGAATATGAAATTGCCGGACAGGTGCATACGATTGAAGCTGACCGAGAAGTCATTCTCTGTGCTGGTTCCGTGGGATCACCACAGCTACTGCAACTGTCTGGTATCGGACCAGCAGCGGTATTACAGGCGGCGGGTGTTGATGTGGTACACGATCTTGCCGGGGTCGGGGAAAATCTTCAGGATCATCTTGAGTTTTATTTTCAATTTCGATGCAAACAAAATATTACCCTGAACGGTAAGCTGGATTTGTGGAATAAGTTGTTAATTGGTATGCGCTGGCATTTATTCAAGAGCGGATTGGGTGCGACCAATCATTTTGAATCCTGTGCATTTATACGTTCAAAACCCGGGATTAAGGCACCCGATATTCAATACCATTTTTTACCCGCGGCTATGCGATATGATGGCAAGGTGGCATTTAAGGGTCATGGCTTTCAGGTTCATGTAGGTCATAACAAACCTGAAAGTCGTGGCAGAATTCAGATTAAATCGGCGCAGCCATTGGATAAACCGTCAATTCTATTCAACTATCTGCAACAGGAAAGTGACCGTGAAGGTTTCCGTCAGTGTGTCAAGCTGACCCGCGAAATCATCAATCAACCGGCGATGGATGGCTATCGGGGAACGGAAATACAACCCGGCGCAAGCGTGGTCAGTGATGATGAAATAGATGCCTATATTCGACAAGGTGTGGAAAGTGCTTACCATCCTTCCTGCACCTGCAAGATGGGCACTGATGCGCTGGCAGTTGTTGATTCTGAAACCAGAGTGCATGGTATAGAGCGGTTGCGCGTTGTTGATTCGTCCATTTTTCCGATTATTACCAACGGCAACCTGAATTCGCCAACTATTATGACTGCCGAACGTACAGCGGATATTATTAAGGGGAAAGGTATGCTCGCGCCTTCCAGTGCCAGCATTGCGCTGGCGGATAACTGGCAGGATAGCCAGCGTTAAGTACTGCTTGATCGTTTTTAGTGCCTCGCTTTGCCTTGATTAGGATTTCGATGTCGCGGGCATATTTTGCCGTGTAGCGTCATTGTTGGGATGGTGATGGTTTAGGTGTGGCGTATATATTGTTGGCAATCATACCGGTATTTGCCGCTGTCGATGGTGAAACCGCTTTTGTATTGAACACTTTTTCCTTTCTGTTCAATGGTGCTTTGGTAATGTGGATGGCTGCCGGTTTTGCTATGCTGGAAAGTGGTTTGGTTCGTGCCAAAAATACAGCGACCATCTGTCTTAAAAATATCGCCTTATACTCAATCGCCGGGCTGACATTTTATCTTGTTGGCTATAACTTGATGTATCTTGATGTCACAGGTTATGTCGGCACTTTTAATCTTTTTTGGCGTGCGGATGATGCGGTAGCTCTCGCTGGAAGTTTTGAGGATGGAAGCTATTCCGCCTCATCGGACTGGTTTTTCCAAATGGTTTTCGTGGCAACAGCAGCTTCTATCGTCTCCGGAGCTCTCGCCGAACGGACTAAACTTTGGTCATTCCTCGCTTTTGTTGTTCTGCTAACGTCGATTATCTATCCGATCCAGGGATCATGGGTTTGGGGCGGTGGTTGGCTTGATGTGCTGGGTTTTTCCGACTATGCCGGCTCAACACTGGTGCATTCGGTCGGTGGCTGGGCAGCACTTTCCGGCGCCTTGATTCTCGGTGCGCGGCGCGGAAAATATATGAGTGATGGTGGCGTGCATCCGATGCCGGGTGCAAATCTGCCACTGGCAACGCTCGGTACCTTTATTTCATGGATCGGCTGGTTCGGCTTTAATGGTGGTTCAGTACTCGCTCTTGGCTCGGCTGCGAGTGCCATCGAGATGGCGAATGTTTTTGCCAATACAAATATGGCAGCGGTTGGCGGTGTTCTGGCAGCTATGATTTTGACTCAGATTCTGTATAAGAAGGTCGATCTGACTATGGCATTGAACGGAGCTATCGCCGGTCTTGTTTCAATCACAGCAGAGCCAGCAGACCCGACTATGGGCATGGCGGCGCTGATTGGGGCGGTTGGAGGCGTTATTGTTGTTGTCGCTGTCCCGTTCCTTGATAAACTCAAAATTGATGATGTTGTCGGTGCGATTTCCGCCCACCTATTCGCTGGCATCTGGGGAACATTGGCGGTGGCAGTCTCGGACACTGAAGCCAGTTTTGTCACGCAGTTGATAGGTGTTGTCTCAATCGGTGTATTCACTTTCGTCATGAGCACGATATTCTGGCTCATCCTCAAGTTTACGGTGGGGATTCGGGTTGATCAGGCAACAAAAGAAACCGGTCTTGATAAAGCAGAGTTGGGTCTGGAAGCCTATCCTGAGTTCGGTCACGGGTCGCAGACCCGCTGAGGCTTATCCGTTAGCCGATGTTGAGCTTTTGAATTATGTGGTTTCGGCAAGAACGGTAATTTGCTCATTGATCGCATTTAGCATGACTTCAGCATCCGTATAATCAACCTTAATGCGCTGCTCACTATTGTTGACTATCAGTATTAAGCTTGGGAATTCGTACACCCCGAGCTTTTTTCTGAAATCAATTTCATCGGCTAAAATCTGTCGGGTTGCGCTTGCATGTAGAGTCGTTTCAAATGTATCAGAATCAAGTCCTATGGATGTAGCTAAATCAATCAATGTCGAATCGTCCGAAGGGTTTTTTGCATGCAGATAATACGCCCTTTGAATAGCGTGTGTCATTTCATCATCATATTCCATTCCGTGTTGTCTCGCAGCAATCACCCCTCGACACGCCGGATAGGTTGAGCGTTTCGGCGTACACTTGCTCCAAAAATCAAAATTGAACTCTGTTCCGGGTATTTTCTCTTGAATAGTACGCCAGGCTTGTTGCAAACGCTGTCGCATCTCTTCGGGCATAGGCTCATCCGTATCAACGGCTAACCCACCGAGCACGTGAGACACCCCGATATTTGTCGGCAACAAAGCCAGAAGCTGTTGCATAGCAGGTCTAAACCCCCAGCACCAACTACACATTGGGTCATGTATATAAATTAGTTTCGGGTTTTTCATCATGTTATTTTTGCGTTACAGCATTATACCCAGAGAAAAACACCGATGGCAAACAATACGGATAGTTAATAGTGGCAACAACAACGGTGGACCGAATAATCCTAGCCATATCAGGTGAATAATTGCACCGCCGAGGATTGATATAAATAATCAGTCACCACGGGTTGTCTCTAAACCTAAAATACCCTTGTGGAGGTTGCCGCCGGGGGCTACTTTTTCCCATATTCCCATCGCTACAGTGCCAGTGCGATTAACAAAAAAACGTGGCGGCCGGCCAAGTCCACGCCATCCAGGATAAATTAAACATTGAGACCTTTGCACGGAAGATGATTTCGCTTTCAGGCAAGGCAAAAACGCACGGAATGAGGGAGTTTATGTTTATAAATGACCGATTGAGTACGATTTTAACGCAGTATGCAGGTGAAATGGCTTTCGTGCAAAGGTCTCACATTATATTTTTTTCGATGTATCCGTCATATTCAAACTCGACCCAGGGCAAAACCTTTGGCAATATGATTGCGTGCAAACCAGATGACGATGGCACCCGGAATGATTGTCAGGGTGCCAGCCGCTGTCAGTAGTTCAAGGTCATACCCAGAAGCACTTGCGGTGCGGGTCATGGTGGCGGTGATGGGTTTGGCGGCTACCGAAGTGAGCGTTTTTGCTGGCAGTAATTCGGCCCAGGAAAACATGAAGCGGAAAAAGCGGCAACACCAATTCCTGCAACGGTGGCTGGAATAAAAATGCGGATGAAGAATACCGGAAACGAGTAGCCGTCAATAAAAGCAGTTTCATCCAGTTCTTTCGGTACGCCAGACATAAATCCTCCCAGAATCACACTGCCAGTGGGATGTTGAATAAACAATGAGCCAACGCTACGGCAAGTGGTGTGTCGAATAAGCCGATTGAGGAGTACAACTGGAAAAAGGGCAGGCAAACGCTGCTGGTGGTACCATGCGATTGGTCAATAACCAGAAAAACAGCTGTTTGTCACCAAAGGAAACGGTAGCATGAAAAGGCATAAGCGGCTGGTAAAGCGAAGCTGACTGAAATCAAGCTGTTGAGTAAGACATAGCGGAATGATGTATTAAATACGACCAGTACAACTACAGGCAGAACCATCAACCAGGCTTTGTGATTAGTGGTGCGATGTGGTTGATGCTACTTCAAGATACCGATGACACCGAATTCAGCAGTAAGCCAGTGCTCAAGTATCGCCACCTGATCGGGGGTGAATTTAAGTCCTAGCTTGGAACGCCGCCATAATATATCCTCGGCACTGCTTGCCCATTCGTGCTGAATCAAATAAGTTACCTCAATCTGATACAGATTATGACCAAAGTGCCTGCCCATATCCGTAATGCTACTGACCGCGCTGAGCATATCCATTACATCGCTCCCATAGGCGGATAGGTAGCGCGATAATAGTAATGTGGGTAAAAAGGGATAGGATTGGCTTAGCGCGTTAGCGGTTTTATCGGTTTCAGTGCGTGCTATTGCCCCACCGGGTAGCAGCGCGGTTGCAGTCCATGGCGATTTAATGTTGGGGAAATAGGGCGTTAATTGCGCCAGCGTTGCCTCAGCCAGATGGCGGAATGTGGTCGGCTTGCCACCGTAAATAGTAATCATCGGCGACAAATTCGCGCCTACATCAAGATGGATGACATAATCACGGGTAATAGCCCGCAGATTTTCTTGCTCGGCGATAAGCTACGTTTGCCACCAATAAAATCATACAGAAATAACCCGATGCGAATCAACCGCGTCAATCGCAACCTCGGATGCTACGGCAAAATAAATCGTATCGGTTTAATCAGGGGTGGTGCGCTTTTCAACAGCGTCTCCCGTTCCTGCAAGGCTTCCCGTACCAGTTTGAATTCATATTGTTCAAGGTAACGTAAACCACCGTGAATCAGTTTTGTGCTGGCTGAAGAAGTGCCGCCACTGATGTCGCCTTGTTCATATAAAAATACCTTCAGCCCACGACCAGCGGCATCTCGGGCAATGCCACAGCCATTGCGCCGATAACAGCTATGTCATAGATATCGCTACACCGTTGCCAATCACTGGGTTAATCACTCGCGGTTAATCACTGGCAGGTTCGGCAATTTTTACCATCACTTCATGCTGTTGGCAGTGTTCAAGGAAACGGAGGGTAGATTCAGTTTCATTTGCTTTTCCTCGTTTTTTGACGTTTATAAAGGCAGAGCAGTCTGGCAATCAATATTTTCACTATCAAGTGAGACCTTTGCACGAAAGCCATTTCACCTGCATGCTGCGTTAAAATCGTACTCAATCGGTCATTTATAAGCATAAACTCCCTCATTCCGTGCGTTTTTGCCTTGCCTGAAAGCGAAATCATCTTCCGTGCAAAGGTCTCCAAGTATAAAACGCTCAAAATAACATGACAAACTTGAAATAGTGAAAAGCTAATGCGTATTACTCCCCATTCTAATGTATTGTCTAGGGTGTCCTTTATCCTTTTGGGGTCATACTTACGACTGCTGGATGCTGGAAGCAGCCCGTTTAGTCAATGAGCTGTACATTCACCCAATCACCTGCTTTTGCGCCTGTTGATTCATCGGCTAAAATGATATAACAGTTAGCACGGCTCATGGAGCTTAAAATTCCTGAACCTTGTTCGCCGGTCGAGCGAACTGTGGTTTCGCCGTTTTCATCCAAAGACAGTAGTCCGCGTTGATATTCCATGCGACCGGGGCGTTTTTTTAAGTCACTGAGAGTTCTGGCTTTTAGTAGTAGCGGGGCATTGAACTGCTCACCGCATAATTGCTTAATGGCTGCCTTGACAAAAATTTGGAACGTTACCATGACCGATACCGGATTGCCCGGTAGTCCAAAAAACAGACAGTGGTTTAACTTGCCAAACGACATTGGACGGCCTGGCTTTATCGCAATTTTCCAGAAGCTGATTTCTCCTAAATCAGCGAGAATTTGTTTGATATAATCGGCATCACCGACTGACGCACCGGCAGTGGTAATGATCATATCGGCATCTTCGGCAGCGGTTTTAAGTACCTTTGCAATCGCATCGGGGTCATCTTTGACGATGCCTAAATCACATTGCTCTACATTAAGCGCACTTAACATAGCGTGCAGGGTATAACGATTGGAGTCGTAAACCTCACCTGTTTTAAGCGGGCTGCCAACCGATCTGAGTTCGTCGCCGTTAGAGAAATAGGCGATTTTGGGGCGACGAAAAACGTTAATTTCCTGCATACCTAAAGAGGCGGCTAATCCCAACTGGGATGCTGCCAATCTGCTACCCTTGGTGATGACGATGTCGCCCGCTTTAATATCCTCTCCGGCATAGCGCACGTTAGCACCGGGTTTGTCACCAGCCGGAATGAGCACATTATCAGCAACACACTTCACTCGTTCCTGAATCACCACTGTATCGGTCGCATCGGGCATCACAGCACCCGTCATAATACGAACGCATTGACCGGCTTCCACCCGCCCATGATAGGGTGCGCCGGCAAATGCAGTGCCCACTAATTTGAAGTTTTTGGCGTTGTCACTGGCGTTGCCATGTGGCAGGGCATCGCTATTGAGTGCATAGCCATCCATAGCCGAATTGGTATGATTGGGGACAGCACATGCGCTGATTACATCCTCTGCCGTTACTCTGCCTAATGCCGAATATACGCCGACCGTTTGTTGATCAGTAATCGGCATAATTGTTTGACGAATATAGGCTGTTGCTTGTGCCACGGTTATGGCATTAGGATCGAAATCACATGAAATCGGATTGTGCTCTGTCATCACCGTTGATGTGCTTGTCATCGATGCGTATCGGGCATCTGTTTTGTGGGTTGCCTGTTCCAGTCAGCCGATTTCCCACCTGATTTATGCAACAGTCGAATCATCTGCATCTGCATACCACGATCCACTGCCTTGCACATATCGTATATCGTCAACAAGGCAATCTGAACCGCCGTCAGTGCTTCCATTTCAACACCGGTACGTTCGGTGGTCGCGGTGCTCGCGCTACATATAATGGTGGCGTTTTCTGCGTCAATATCGAACTCAATAGCGATTCTGGTTAGCATGATGGGATGGCAAAGCGGTATCAGTTCGGCGGTGCGTTTCGCTGCCATAATACCGGCTATGCGGGCAATGGCGAGTACGTCGCCTTTGCGATGACTGCCCTCTCGGATCATGGCAAGGGTGTTATTATCCATACTAATGCGTCCTTCTGCCACGGCTTGGCGCTGAGTCGGTTGTTTTTCACCGACATCAACCATACGGGCTTCGCCTTGTTCATTGAAGTGTGTTAATGTGCCTTTCATGTCCATTCATGGTTGTGTTGATTGGTAGTGTGTTATAGCGTCTGTTTGTGTTAGATTGCAGACAACAATGATACGGTATTGTAGCCGGATAACATTATGAGACCTTTGCACGAAAGCCATTTCACCTGCATGCTGCGTTAAAAACGTACTCAATCGGTCATTTATAAGCATAAACTCCCTCATTCCGTGCGTTTTTGCCTTACCTGAAAGCGAAATCATCTTCCGTGCAAAGGTCTCATTATAACTGTTTTAGCGATCTTGATTGCGCAGTATTTGCAATATGGCTGGCAGTTGCGTCAAAATTCAGATTAAAATACGGTCCATCATATCCGGTCAATGAGAATCAACCGTGTCTAGCGATTCAATCCTATTTTCAATATTTCTGATTTTCAGTGGTGCGGCGTTGTTAGCGACTGCCGCACTTTATATGCGTCAGGCAATGCTGGTTGCCTATCTTGTTCTTGGTGCAATGCTCGGGCCCTGGGGCTTCGCTCTGGTTACCGATGCACAGTTGATTCAGGACATCGCCAGAATTGGAATCATCTTTTTACTGTTTTTGCTGGGGCTTAATCTATCGCCACAAAAACTATTCCAGCTCATCAGAGAAACCACGTTGGTCACCGTGTTTTGTACACTCGCATTCAGCAGCATTGCCAGTCTTGTTGCTTGGGGATTTGGCTTTAATCTGATTGATATTGTTGTCATTGGTGTCGCCGCTTCTTTTTCCAGCACGATAATAGGGTTAAAACTTTTACCCACTACGATTTTGCATCATCGCCATACCGGCGAAGTCATCATCAGCATTCTGCTACTTCAGGATTTGATTGCTATTATTGCTATGCTGGTTATTCAGGGATATGGGCAAGGACAGTTTCCAGCGATAGAGATTGCCCGTCTGTTTTTGGCATTACCCGCACTTGGGGTGATCGCATGGCTTGGGCATCGCTATATTGTTCTTAAACTGTTTCTTAAATTTGATCGTATTCAGGAATATGTGTTTTTGCTAACGATAGGCTGGTGTCTGGGTATTGCCGAGCTTGCTGAGTGGATGGGATTGTCCTATGAGATAGGCGCATTTGCCGCCGGCGTTGCTATTGCCTCAAGTCCCATAGCAGCGCATATCGCCAGCAGTTTCCAGCCTATTCGGGATTTTTTTCTGGTGATGTTTTTCTTTGGGCTGGGCGCAGGTTTCGACCTTTCGGCAGCCGCCACGGTCGTTGTTCCAGCGACCCTGATGGCAATGGCACTGCTCATCATTAAACCGATGGTGTTCCGATTCTTGCTGGTAAAACAATCCGAATCCAATGCGCTTGCTTGGGAGACCGGTGTCCGCCTCGGTCAACTGAGCGAGTTCTCTCTATTGGTTGTTTTTGTTGCCCGACAAAACGCTCTGATTTCCTTGCAAGCGTTATACTTGGTGCAACTGGCAACCATGATTAGCTTTGTTATTTCTGCTTACTGGATTGTCGGTAAATATCCAACCCCGATTGCTACGAATGATCGTTTGCGGCGGGATTAGGTGATCTCGGTATAGTCAGCGGCACAGTCAATTATGGCTGTTCGGTATATTCAAACACTTTAATGATGCGCGCTACCCCACGCACACTTTTGGCTATATCGACCGCTACTTCAGCCTCTGTCGGGGTGACCAGACCTAACAAGTAAACATTGCTGTGTTCGGTAACGATTTTTACCCTTCTAGCAGACACATTATCGGCACGAATGAGTTTGAACTTAACCTTGCTGGTAATGTAGGCATCATTCATTCTGCTGGTCAGATTGGTTTTTCCAGACAGTGCCAGATCGTTGATTACCTTTCTCACTTTCCGAGTGCTTACAAATTGCTCGGTTAATGCTTCGGCATGTTGTCGTTGTTGGTCGGTTTGCACCTCTCCAGTCAGTAAGACGATACCGTTAACAGTGGTTACGCTGATATTAACGGCAGAGCCTAGTTGTTCATCTTTCGAATAGACTTCGCGCAACTGAAATTCCAGTGAATTATCGTCAATAATTCGACCCGCAGTGCGCTTATCAGGCGCCAAGTTAACCGCTGTTACCGACACTACACCGACAGCAACTGGAATACAGGCAGTCAACAATTCAATAACCAGTAGCAATAAAACACCGTAGAAAAGGTGTTTTATTGCGTTTTGTTTGAAGAAGATCATGTTAATGGACTTATAATGCTTATTTGATTAAGTTGGAGCGCTAGTATATCGCTTTGTCGGCACTTTTGCCGATAATTTTCAATACCCGCGTTAATCAAGATGCCCTAAAAGGCATCGCGTATCCAATGAATGTGGTAATCGGGTAATTCGCCACTCACGGCAACCACATCAAATCGACAACCATCGAATTCCATGGATTGATTTTTCTGTAGAAATGTTTCGGCAGTGCATTGCAGTCTTTGTTGTTTATTGGCATCAATACTCTGTCCTGCACCACCAAATAAATCATTTTTTCGATAACGTACTTCAACAAAAACCAGATTCTGCTTATCCATCATAATTAAATCAATTTCTCCATATCGGCAACGATAGTTTTTTTCCATAAACTTCAGTCCATGATCCTGTAAATAGACTCGTGAGGCGGACTCAATCGCTTTGCCACGCTGCAGATGAATAGCCATCAATTTTGCTTCAGTAGTGGCTGATTTTCGGCAGTGTCAATAGTCAGGCGACCGAGTTGTAATGGTCGGTCAAGCGGTTGCGCTAGTCCGGACACAAACTTTGCCCATAGCGGCAGGCGCACAACACGGCCAGCTTGGTCAATACTGACCGTCATCGCTCTGCCGAAAAAATGCGTCAGGGTTTTGCTTCGTAATAAATTCAAGCGCGGAATAATCTGGTAACTTTGTATACCGAGAGCATATAGCCGATTCAATGCGGAGTGTTCATAGGGGTTATGCTGTGCCTGTGCGGGTTCTTGCCTTGGCGCTTGTGCTACTCCATGAGTCGGCTCTGCTACGGTCGCGCGATTGTTTATTGCGGGATTTGCGAATTGATTACTCACTTGCTCGGCTGGGTCTACGCTACCATCAAGCAAGCCATTGCCATCTGCCGCTGTTGAAGTTGCTTCAGGCTGTGCCTGCAGGGTCACTGCAAGTGCCTGTTTTGCGGCGATGTCCGCCTTATAGCGTGCGACATCTTCAAGCATCCAGCGCATATCGCCGAATATCAGACCATCCAAATCAGCATCCATAATCGGATTGGGGTTGCCGCTATAGACATACGATGTGGCATATAGAGGTAGGTCGTGCGCCTGAAAGAAACGCAACTGTGGCACGATCAAACGTGATTGTTCGGCATTCGCCGCCAGAAAAATCATATCGACATCATCATTTCGTCTCGCCGTGAATGTTAACTTGGCATTAATTTTGGTCTCCAGCGAACGCTTTCTTATAATACTTTTGTCCAGACCAAGCAGTGTTTGAATCACCCTGCTATAGTCCGAAATCTCGCTGGGAAACGACTCATTTTTAATGATAGTTGCCCCCAATGATTGCCATTGCTCAATAAAGGCATTGGCCACGCGTTCTCCCCATTGATTACGAGTGTGAAAAGTTGCCGCCTGACGGTGACCATCTGCAAAAGCCTTGTCGGCTGTTTGTCGCGCTTCTTGTTCTGGGGATAGGCTGATACCGAATAAGTTATCTGCTATGTGTTGTACGGGCACTTCGGCAATCAACAGGGTTGCTGTTTCTATTGGCTGAGAGGAAAGTAACGCATCGGCAGCTTCTCTTCCAAGCGGACCAACCACAAAATCAGCCCCGCTATTGACTGCAGCCTGATAATACAATGATGATAAATAAGGTTCTTCGCCAACATCATACGGAACAACCCGAGGTGGCTTCAACGAGATATTATCGCGATGCGCCTGCATGAATCCGTCATAAAATGCCCGAGCAGCCGCTCCATGGGCAGAGGTCAGCGGTAATAATAATGCGATCTGCTGGTATTCATCGAGCTTGCTCAACGCAACATATTGCGCTATAAGTTGCGGCTGAGCAGGGTGATTGGGATAGACTTGTCGCCAAATCTCTAACTTGATATGGATGCGTTCCGGAGTGGTTGTTGCTATGATGTCGGCGAGCGCAAGCCAACCCCCAATAGCTGAATTGGGTGATTGCTCTCTCAACAGGGTACGTTGTAGCGCATTCATCGTCTGCAACAACCGCACGATTGTTTGCTGATTTTCAAGTTGTTCTGCATAGCTGACCCAGCGTTCAATATTTAGCAGAGTCGCCACCGCATCAAGCAAGTGACCCAATGCAATTTGGGAGTCGCTTAAAACCGTGAATGCCTGTTTTTTAAGTTCAATATCCTCTATCTGCTTGTAGTCCAGTGTACTCAATAATTCGATAACACGCTCATGTTCTGTGGTTGCCGCAGCCAGACGAGCACGGATTATTTGCAGTGAAACCCGTTCATTAAAGGTCAGCGCATACGTTGCCAGCGTTCCCGTTAACGACTGCGCTGTACCATTTTGATCGCGCCGAATAAACTCATTGATGGCGCGAATCAGTAATGCTGGTGCGTCCCGGTCGGCGACTACTTTCGAACGTGCAACCAGCTCCCAGGGTTTGTCAATGGTTATAATCTGCTTGTTCTCTTGCAAAGGATGGGCAATCGTAGCCGGTTCTTCAATGCCAATGGCGGGTTCAGGTTCGGCTGGAGTGGTCGGCAGAATAACGGGCGTTGTTGAACAACTGACGATGAGCAGGCACAGCAACGGCATCAACAGCAATTTTGGCATATTCGCTGACTTGACCATATTCACGGCGATATTTAAGATGGCAGGATGTGCTAATTTTAATGAACTTGTTTTGGCACACGTTTTTTGTAAGCGATTTTTAGCACTCATCATTGTTATCTTCTCAAATTGCTGTCCGCTCAAACATTAAAGCGGTGATATGTAACACAATAACACGAGAACATCCTTATGAACATCAAAACAGGTCATTTATTTGTTGTCGCAACACCAATCGGCAATCTCGCAGACATAACGACACGCGCGATCACAGTCTTGACTCAGGTACAGTTAATTCTAGCTGAAGATACCCGCCACGCCAGAAAATTGTTGTCCCATTTCGGCATTGCAACCAAAACCCGCTCATTTCACCAACACAATGAACGAACACAAACCCCGAAAATTATCAGTCTATTACAAAGCGGCGAAGATATTGCCCTAATCAGCGATGCCGGAACGCCACTCATCAGTGACCCCGGATTTTGCCTGATTCGTGCGGCAAGAACAAATGCAATTATGGTTTCGCCTATTCCGGGAGCCAGTGCCCTGACTGCTGCCTTATGTGTCTCAGGGTTGGCGACTGAGCGGTTTTGTTTTGAAGGATTTTTACCTGCCAAGCCACAACCGCGTCTTCAACATCTGCAAGGCTTAAGTAAAGAGAAGCGCACACTGATATTTTATGAATCCAGCCACCGTATCCTCGCATCTCTGCAAGATATGGCACGGAGTTTCGGCGCGCATCGGCAAGCCAGCATTGGCCGAGAGATAAGCAAAAAGTTTGAAACTTTTTACGGGGGTAGTATCAATAGCCTGATTAGCCAAATCAATCAAAACGCAGACCATCAAAAAGGCGAATTTGTGATTATTGTCTCGGCAAACACACTCCCTGATGCAGATTCAGACTGGGATGATGCAATCCGACTACTGCAAGCACTTATTGCCGAGATGCCACTCAAAACAGCGTGTCAAATTGTCGGAAAAACCTTTAGCGTCAATAAAAACAAACTCTACAACGCTGCGCTTGCGTATAAGAAGGTGATTGAGAATTGAGAATGTGCGGGAGTGGGAAGAAACTTTTATATTGGTAAACATGAGTCTGCGTATTGTTTTCCAGAGGTGAATCTATTACGCTCGACTTGGGAGTTGGTCAAACAGTTGCGTCATTGATTATTTAGCTAACCAATGGCGAGGAAAGTCCGGGCTCCAACGGGCAAGGTGCCAGGTAACACCTGGGCAGCGTGAGCTGACGGCAAGTGCAACAGAAAATATACCGCCACATAAAGGGCTGATGATAATCAGTGCTGATAATTATATGGTAAGGGTGAAAGGGTGCGGTAAGAGCGCACCGCGCTATTGGTAACAGTAGTGGCAAGGTAAACCCCACCTGGAGCAAGACCGAATAGAGATTCTTTGGCGTGGCCCACGCCGGATCCGGGTAGGTTGCTTGAGGCGTTTGGTGACAAACGACCCAGATGAATAACTGTTCTTGACAGAACCCGGCTTATCGACCAACTCCCACTTCCCATTCCCACTAGCTTGAAAAAATGAAAGCCGCCAGTAGTATTACATCGACAACGTTGCGCTCGCCATCTTATGTTATGCGCTTGCACCGTATGGGATGTTTTCATCAAACCCGATTAAGTTTTATGCGTGCTTTATTGCGCTTTCTAAAAAAAGAGCAATGGCATTTTCAGCGAACGCTGTGGCAGGTTGATGAAAAAGGGGTCGGTGTCGCGGTGTATGCGGCACATGGCCCAAACAACACTTATTCTCTGGTGTGTTACGCCAACGATTTGCCACCAGAGAAACGCTCTGATCGGGTCATTGCCACAGAGTGGGATGCGACATTTACCCTGTTTGATGGCGTGCCTGATGCCGAAGATATTGAAAGATTAAGTACTCATGTGCCGAAACAGGAGGCAGGGCATTGTTGCCAATCGGAACTGGTGTTGGCGCGGGCAAATCGAAGCGTGCGTTTATTTGAATATGTCGCTGATTGTCTGGCACAGGGTCAACAGCCGCAACCACAAAAGATTGATGATGTCGGTTATTTGATGCGTACCACCGCAGTTTATGGCAATGGAAAATATGGCATTAGCGACCGTGAGCGTATCTGTCAGCGTCCGGAATTTAACGCCGCCTTTCGTGCGGAATTGCTTACGGTCTGGTTGATTCGTGGCTTTACCGTGGATATTGTTGAGCACATCGCTCGTCAGCGCGGTGGTCGCAAGGCGGTGAAAATGAATCCGGAACTGCGCCGCCGACTGGGTGTGGGCAATTCTACCGGATTAGGTATGGCGCCGTTTCTGGTACTACATCCGGCGTTGTTCCATAGCTGGATATTGGCGCGGGAAACCGCATTGGCAAGGGTGCGCAGTATCGCCAGGAGTACCACCGAAACCGTCAATGCGTTTAGTAATTTGGTATCGCGAATGATACTCGGAGTGGAAAACTGGCATACTGCGGATGTGCGCCAGCAACATCGCATTACGCAGTTGAAACAGGACTTGATTAAACTGAGACGCTATGTTCAATCATCCGAGTTGCAATCTGATTTCCCTTGGAATGAGGTGATTAAATGGTCTGATCAGGCATTATCCACAGAGACTCAGGAATTGCTGGTGTCGTTGGTTATTGAACCCCATGGCGAGCTGGTTGATGATCTTGCCGATACGATGGCGATGGATGAGACGCAATTTTTCACGATTGATGGCAGTCAACAAATCTCGGCAGCAATTCATTATATTGAAAACGCTTATGCTTGGGCATTGGCGTTGGATTATACCGAAAAAGCGCAGTGCGCCCGATTCTGGTATGTCTCCGAAGAAAAGTTAGAACCTCGGGTCGGTGAACGGTTTGATGAGGTGGGGGCGGAAAAAGAACATCCGTTGTCGTATGGTCGGGATGTTGCCACATTATACGCCACATTGAAAAAATACTCGGATGCTGTGGCTGTGGATGGCGCTGAAAATCATGATAACAACATCGCCGAATTTCTGTTATCGCATCCGCAACATCGACACAGTATCCGCCGTATTCAAATTGCCGAAAAATTGCCCTATGCAGAAATACAGGACAATCTGATTTCGGCAGAGATGGTGCCGGTTGATTTGCTACGATGTAAACTGTCATTTTTTGGAGCAAACAAATTTGATCCTAAATCGGATCGTTGGGTGCGGATTAATATGTATCAATATGCGCCATTTGCCGATGAATTTGACACTATGGATGCGGATGACTGGATTTATCCGCCGTTGCCAACCGCATAATTCAGCCACACAATCATACTATTCGCTGATGTTTCGTTCCCTTAATGAAATCGAGCTGACAGCACGTAAAGCCACACGTGGTTGCGGGCTACCCTGGGGCATTGCCGACGAAACCGGCAAGGCCATCCGCTGGTTGCATATATTCGGCTTGGACGGGGTTAGCGGGTTGTTATCGGTACTTGAACAATATCGTCATCAAGCCCCAATAGACTATGCCCCACAGTCATTACAAGGAATCTGGTGCGCTCGCACAGGCACACTCAACCCGTTGTTGAGCGGGGTTAGTTTGTGCGACTGTATCGGGCTGCTGCAGCACCGCACTATTGAGACCGCAAAAATTGGCTACCCTTTGCTAACCGCCGGTTTTCTCGGCAACAGTTTGCTTGGGAATACGCTTGCCGAGTCGCTATTAGGGCAAAATCAGTCGATACAGTTGAAATGGTCGGGAGTTACCCTTGAATTGCAGCAGAATCAGTTGGCAGTGCGTGGCAACAAAGACGATCTGGAAATCAAAGTCAGCGAGCAACTAATATGCCAGCGCATAACACTTGCGAGCGACACCGAACAAAGGCAAATGCTAATCGGCGATGTTATGGTTGATGACAAGTGCTGGAAAAAACTGGAAGAATATGCGTTCAACATTTACGTTGAGACTACCGAAGCTTCCCGCATTTCCGGAGCAGGAGCCGGTTTAAACGATAATGATTAGGGCAAATAGCGTGAACCGCATTTCTGTTTCTTTCCTTTGTTGAGTTAAGGCATGTTAACATTCACGTAGATGATATAGATTTCCGTCTCCAACTGTTTTATCCGAAAACAGATATAATTAGCCATCTTTTCGCCACTCAATCGCCTTGCAAACCATGTCAAGCCTGGATTTCAAAGGAAAACCCCTCGTCTACGCCCACCACCTGACCATTCCGTCGAGAACGCTTGAGATAGACGCAAAACAATCTCTTTCAGCGAAAATCGGGGGGGGGGGGGGGGGGGGGGGGTAATAATAATAGCCCTTCTCTGGATGACAATCTGATTATCCACGGCGACAATCTGGACGCACTCAAGGCGTTGCTGCCGCGCTATGCCAGCCGCGTCAACTGCATTTACATCGACCCGCCCTACAACACCGGCAATGAGAAATGGATGTATAACGACAATGTCAACAGCCCGATGATGAAGGCGTGGTTGGAAGGCAAAAGCCCGGTGGATGGTGAAGACCTGGAGCGGCACGACAAATGGCTGTGCATGATGTGGCCGCGATTGCAATTGTTAAGAGAATTGCTGGCCGAGGATGGCGTAATTTTTATCTCCATTGACGACAACGAACAACACCGCTTGCGGATGGCCATGGATGAGATTTTTGGGGAGGAGAATTTTCGGAATCTTATCGTTGTGCGACGCGGTATGAAAAACGTGCAAAGACAATTTCAAAAAATTGACCGATTAAATTTTGGATGTGAATATGTATTGGTATACAGCAAAAATGATGATTTTAGGTTTCGCCATCTAATCGAACAATTGGACGAAATAGAGGGTGGAAGTTGGAATAACCATTGGCGTGGAACAGACAGACCAACGATGCGTTACGAGATTTTTGGTATCACCCCAAATATAGGACAATGGCGGTGGAGCGAAAAGCGTAGTTTTGCTGCCATTAATAATTACAAGAAAATGCTTGCAGAAATTAACAAGCCAGTTAATGAAATTAGCCAAGATGCGATTGATGATTGGTATGTTTTACAAGACGACCCTAATATAAATTTGTTGCGTCTATCTTCCGCCGGGAAACCAGAGCATTATGTACCACCATCAGATGCGAAGTATTTAAGTAACTTGTGGAGTGATTTAAGGCCAAATGGAAGCAATCAGGTTGAGAAAATTTTCACTAAGAAAGTTTTTGAAACTCCCAAATCTACTGATTTAATCAGGCGTTTAGTGCGTTTTTCTTGTGGCGAAAATAAAAACGCCATTATCCTCGACTCTTTCGCCGGTTCCGGCACTACCGCCCACGCAGTTCTTGCGCTGAACAAAGCAGACGGCGGCAACCGTAAGTTTATTCTCGTGGAATGCGAAGACTACGCCGACAAAATCACCGCCGAACGCGTTCGCCGTGTGATAAAGGGCGTACCAAAAGCAAAAGATGAGAACCTAAAAAACGGACTGGGCGGCAGTTTTGCCTGGTGCACACTAGGCGATGAAATCAGCATTGAAAAAATGCTCACCGGCAGGAACCTGCCGGGCTATGAAACCTTTGCCCGCCATCTGGTTTATACCGCAAGCGGACAATCGCCGCATAAACTCAACCCGAAAACAAGGCGTGGCAAAGACGGTTTATTTTATGAAGCGGCTGACAAACTCTACTACCTGATCTACCAGCCCAATCTGGATTTTCTGCGCAGTGCGGATTCCGCTTTGAACAGCACCCGCGCCGAACGCATCGCCAAACAGGCCAAGGCAAAAAAGAAAACCGCCGTGGTGTTCGCCACCCACAAATTCATGGGACAGAAGGCATTGACCGAAATGGGGATAACTTTTGTTCAATTGCCATATGGGAGTATAAAATGAACGTGGATTTAAATTCTATTATCACCATTGTTGTCATATTAATTGGTCCTTTCGTGGGTATCTGGGGTAACGGTATTCTTGATAGACAGCGCGAACAAAAAGCACGAAAGATGGACATATTCAGGACGTTAATGCGTACACGAAATGCGCGTTTATCATCTGATCATGTCGGAGCCATTAATCTGGTTGAGATAGAATTTGTTAAGCATCAAAAAGTTATAGAAAAATGGACAGAACTCCGCAAGCATTATGGTGAAACGCATGCTAAGAAGCCTAACGAGGAAAATGATCCTGATTTGTACGATGAACGACTCAATAAGGAGAGAGTGGAATTGCTCACGGAGATGCTTAGCTCAATGGCCGAGGTATTAGATTTTAAGGTAGAACAGTTGAGAATTCTAAAGGGTTCGTACTATCCACAAGGCCATGCGGATATGGAACTAGCTCAATTCATTATCCGTGACTATGCTGTCGGTCTTGCATTTGGTAAAAGGAATGTGCCTGTTGAAATCATCAATTTGCCAAATAATTCAGACAGTACTGACTCAAAAAATCCGTGATATGCTCTCCCTGAAAAACTATCAGCAACAAGCTCTTGAACAGTTAGACCGCTGGCTGGACGCGCTCAAGGAAGCGCGGCTGACTAGTGAAAAGGCGGGCAAAGCTCTTGAAGAGTCGGGGATTGATATTCCTGAAGAACTGCAAAACTATCCCCTCTTAGCTTGGAAGGCGCTGAAAGAGCAAAATATCCTCCCCGGCATTTCCCAAGACGGCGACATGGCAGTTCCCGGCTACATCTCCCGCACTGCGGCATCCGGCGAACCCATCCCGCATGTTTGCCTGAAGGTGCCGACTGGTGGCGGCAAGACGCTGTTGGGCGTGGCCGCGCTTGAGCGGATCAAGCGGGATACCGGCTTTGTGTTGTGGATTGTGCCGACCCGGGCGATCTACGAGCAGACCCGCCAGGCGTTCCGCACTCGCGAACATCCTTACCGGCAGATGCTCGAACATATGTCTGGCGGCAGGGTCAAATTGTTGCAAAAAACCGACCGCTTTACCCGGCAGGATACCGAAAACTATCTTTGCATCATGCTGCTGATGCTGCCCTCCGCCAACCGGCAAAAGAACAAGGAATTTCTCAAAATATTCCGCGACAGCAGCGGGTATATGTCATTTTTTCCCGAGCAGGATGACGCGGCGGCCAATGCAACGCTTTCGGAACACCATCCCGACCTGGAGAAAAATACAACCGGCGACTGGGTTAAGCAAAGCCTGATCAATGTGCTGAAACTGATTCGCCCCACGGTGATTTTGGATGAGGCGCATAAAGCATATGGGCCGAATAACCAAAACAACCAGGAGTTTGTCAAATCCGTCAACCGGCTCAACCCCCGCTTTGTGCTTGAACTGTCCGCCACGCCGAAAATCGGCATCAGCAATATCCTGGTCAACACATCGGGTCGCGACCTTCAGGACGAGGAGATGATCAAACTGCCGATAGAGATTCACAATTTCAGCAATTCCGACTGGAAACACACGCTTGCCAAAACGCAGGAAAAACTGGATGAGCTTGAAAGTGCGGCGCAAAAATTACAGGATCGGGAAAACCGCCATATCCGACCCATCGCTTTGGTCAGGGTGGAAAGAACGGGCGCAAAACAAAGAGGGCAAGGAAAAATTCATTCGGAGGATGCGCGGGAATACCTGATACGAAATCTTGCCGTGCCGGAGAATCACATCAGGATTCAATCATCGGAACGCAAGGAACTTGCGGGCGAGGATCTGCTGAGCGAGGCAAGCGAGGTACGCTGGATTATCACCAAAGACGCGCTGAAAGAAGGCTGGGATTGCTCATTTGCATATCTGCTTGCCTTGCTGGATAACACGAAAGCGACAACCGCCATCACGCAACTGGTCGGTCGGGTGATGCGGCAACCCCATGCACGCAGAATCACACAAGGCGATGCGCTGAACCGGTGTTACATTTACTGTTACAACACGGATGTGGGCATCGCGGTCGAAGGCGTGAAGGCCGGTCTGGAGAGTGAAGGGCTGACCGGGCTTGGCGATTTTGTTCACGGGCACGGCGAGGGCGATGCACCGAAACCGACCACCGTCAAACGTCGTGGTAAATACCGGCCATTGAAAATTTTTCTCCCGCAGGTGTTACACAAAGCGGGGCACACCTGGCGCCCCATTGATTACGACCGCGATATATTAAGCGCGATTGATTGGGACACCATTGACGCGGGCGCAGCGGTGAATCTGGATGATAGAGACATCATTCAGGAGATCAAAACTACAGTGGACATTCAAGGGCAAGGTAAGGTTTCGAAACAAAACCTTGACAGCGAAAAGCAGTTGAGCGTGGATTATTTTGTCCGGCGGCTTATGGACAGAGTGCCCAATCCATGGCAGGCGGCGCGCATGGCGGAGGGGTTTATTCAAACACATAAAAACAGGAAACACGATGAAAGCAAATTGTTGAATAACCGAATTTACCTTTCCGAAGAATTGAGCCGCCGCGTGAACAAGGCCATAGACGACAAGGCCGAAGCGGTGTTTCGGGAAAAGGTTGGGCGGAATGTAATTCGGTTTCACCTTGAGACCGACCAGCGACTGGACTACTCACTGAATCAGTCCCTCGAAGTGCTGGTATCCCGTCAGGAACGGGCATTACAAGGCGCACACGGGACGCCAATACAACAGAGCCTGTTTAAGCCCGTCTACGAAAGCGGGTTTAACCGTCTGGAAAAAAACTTTGCGCTTTATCTGGATGAGAGTAACGCCATCTACTGGTGGCACCGCATCGCCGCGAGGCAGGCGTACTCCCTGCAAGGCTGGCGACGCCAGCGCGTGTATCCCGATTTTGTCGCTTGCCAAAAAGGCAACGGGAAACTGCTTATTTTGGAAACCAAAGGTCTGCACTTGCAGGGCAACGAGGATACGCAGTACAAGAAACGCTTGCTGGAGATGCTGGAGAAGACTTACGCAACCGCCCTTGACAGAGGCGAAATGGCCGTTAATGAGACGCCCGCCACTTTCAGGATGATGTTTGAGGATACCTGGCAAGAACGAATCAGCGAATTGGTTTCCGTCGATAACCAGCGTAAATGAAATTCGTCACCTACAACATTCAATTCTTGTAAACAAAAAATGAAAGAAATCAGCTTTGTGCATCGGTTCTTAATCCCCTCACATTAAGCGCGTTCGATGTATTCCCCAGTGTCGGTGTTTATTTTTACTCTTTCGCCTGCGTTAATGAAGGTCGGTACGGTTACTTTATGACCAGTTTCTAAAACGGCGGGCTTGCCGCTACCTGAAGCGGTTTGTCCTTTGACTACGCTGTCGGTTTCGACTACTTGCAAGGTTACTGCTGCTGGAAGTTCAATGCCGATGGGGTTGTCGTTGTGGAAGTTTATCTGTAGCTCGGTATTGGGCAATAAATAAGGTGCTTCCGCCTCAAGATCATCACTTGACATAGAAATTTGTTCATAGCTGCTATTGTTCATAAATACATAATTATCGCCGTCAAGGTAGAGGTATTGCATATTGCGCGGTTCGACATGGGCTTTTTCCATTTTGTCTTCGGAGCGAAATCGCTCATTGAGTTTGGTGCCATCACTAATACACTTCATTTCAAGTTGGACGAAAGCACCGCCTTTACCGGGTTTAACATGATTTTTCTTGAGGATACGCCATAATTTTCCTTGATGTTCCATCAGGTTACCAATCCGGACGTCAAAGGCTGATATTTTCATTGTGAAAAAAATTTGAAAAAATTATTATGCGTTAAGGGATATAATCAGGTTAGATTATGACAGATTATAGCAACGTTCAAAATAGACGATTTGGCTTATTAGCGCAATTAACGGTGTCAATGTGATATTTTTCACGACCGTGACATCGTGCTGAACATTGCGTGTGGCTGAAGTGGCGAGTAATTTCGATGCCGACATTTTTCTGGGCACGGTGTCAGAAAAGCCGGGTGTTTATATCTTTGTCGATGAGGATGGACAAACCTTGTATGTCGGTAAGGCGAAAAACCTGAAAAAACGCTTACAGAGTTATTTCAGGAGTACTGGTCTGACCGCGAAAACCCGACTGATGGTTTCGAAAATTGCCCATGCGGAAACTCAGCAAACACGCACCGAAAGCGAGGCGTTGCTGTTAGAGAATAACCTGATTAAGGATAAGCGACCACGCTACAATATATCGTTACGAGACGACAAAAGTTTTCCCTACATACGACTGACCGAGCACAATCAGTTTCCACGTTTTTCATTTTATCGAGGACCTCGCTCCGTTCCGGGAAAGTACTACGGGCCTTATCCAAATGCCGGGGCAGTACGTGAGATGCTGGGGCATTTGCATAAGATTTTTCGGTTACGGCAGTGTGATGATAGTTTTTTTAGAAATCGTTCCCGACCCTGTTTGCAGTTTCAGATTAAGCGTTGCAGCGCCCCCTGTGTCGGACGCATTGAGCAAAAGGATTATCTGGATGATGTGCGCCAAGCTAAAGCAATGCTGGTGGGTGAAGATGCTTCGTTGCTTGAGGAGCTTGCTGAAAAAATGGAACAAGCGTCCGCGAATTTGAATTATGAAACGGCAGCGTTATACCGCGATCGCATTGCGTTATTGCAAAGAATTCGAGAAAAACAATATGTTGCTTCTGGCGTGAGTAATGCGGATGTGGTCGCCGTGGCAGTTGAATCAGGATTGGTTTGTTTCGGGGTGGTGTCGATTAGGCAAGGTAGAAATTTGGGGGCACAATTTCATATTCAGCCCAACCCACTGGAGCAAACCGCATGCCAGTTACTTGAAGCTTTTCTGCCACAAAAGTATTTCGGCCTGACTATGCCGGCAGAAATTCTGATCAGTGAGAGAATCCACAGCAGAATCTCGTTGCAACAGGCCTTGTCCATAGATAACAGCTGTAAGGTCGTCATCAAACAACACTGCCGCGCTCACCGTGCTCGCTGGATTGAGTCGGCGCGTATCAATACGCAGGACAACCTGCGGTATCACCTCAATGAAAAAAGCCAGATTAACGCACAATTCATGGCGTTAACTGATTTACTGTCGCTGGATGAAATTCCTGCCCGTATTGAATGCTTTGATATTAGCCATACCATGGGCGAACACACCGTTGGCTCGTGTGTGGTGTTTGACCATCAAGGTGCGGTGAAATCCGATTATCGGCGCTATAATATTTCTGGAATTGAAGCGGGTGATGACTATGCGGCTATGCAACAGGTACTGAACAGACGATATAGGCGGGTGCTTGAAAACGATGGCAAACTACCGGATTTAGTGATTGTTGATGGCGGAAAAGGACAACTCGGTGTAGCACAAAAAGTGTTTAAGGCGTTGCACATTGTTGACTCGGTTACGTTAATGGGGGTATCCAAAGGCGCGTTGCGAAAACCGGGAGAAGAACGGTTTCATTTGCTCAACAGCCACCGAGTGATACAACCCAAAGGTACTTCACCAGCATCTCATTTGGTGCAAAGAATCCGAGACGAGGCGCATCGATTTGCGATTAGCGGACATCGTCAGCGACGCGCTAAAGCAAGGACTGAATCACCGTTGCAACACATTGCCGGGATTGGTGATAAACGCAGACGCAACCTGCTACGATATTTTGGGGGATTGTCGGAAATCAAACGCGCAGGAATTGAGGACTTAACCCAAGTTAGCGGCATCAGTCAGGCACTGGCACAACGAATTTACCACGAATTCCACGATTAGTATCGTACAATCAAACAATGAGGGAATTTACTGTTTCCGTGCCACCGAGAATCGATTAAAATCAATCACCCTGAGTATTCGGACAATACCGTAGTCGTAGTAGCCGAAAAAACAACCGAAACACCAAAATGATTTTGCCAGACTAATAATCATAATGCTAAATATCCCGAATATTCTGACGCTATTGAGAATTTTATTGATACCGATATTGGTCATTGTTTATTTCTGGTCATTGGAGAAAAGAGAACTCGTTATCACCAGCATATTTGTGCTGGCAGCCGTAACCGACTGGTTGGATGGGTTTCTCGCAAGAAAGTTGAATGCCACATCGGCACTCGGGGCCTTCCTCGATCCGGTGGCCGATAAGCTAATCGTCTCCAGCGCGTTAGTGCTTTTGGTTTCAGATGCCGATGTGCTGAATCGGGTTTTACATCCGATGCCGTTTGCTATTGCAGTATGTGTTATTATTGGACGAGAAATTACCATTTCCGCTTTACGCGAATGGATGGCAGAACTCGGGGAGCGGGGTATAGTGGCAGTGGGGATGCTGGGGAAAATAAAAACCATATTGCAGATGGTCTCCATTGGATTCTTATTGTACGCCAAGCCGATAATGGGAATGCCAACATTTCTCATCGGTGAAATCGCTTTTTATTTCGCCGCCGTGCTTACTTTATGGTCAATATGGGTATATTTGAAAGCAGCACTACCTTACTTGCTGGAGAAGTCATCTGAGTAATTTTTTTGCCATGCTTATGGCGCATAAAAGCGACCCGTCTGCAAGCGCGGATGGACGGCATAGGCCAGACAGGCGTAAAATGCTGTGTAAATTACTCAATATACTATTGACACGGTCTTGTGCTTGCATAGAATCAACACCCCTCATGATTTGATCATGGTGGGCGTGGCAGATATGCGGGAATAGCTCAGTGGTAGAGCACAACCTTGCCAAGGTTGGGGTCGCGAGTTCGAACCTCGTTTCCCGCTCCAGATATCCAATCCCTGTCGTATTCAGGGCATGGGTTTATGTTGGTCGTGTAGTCAATAATTGCGCCTGCACTATTTATCTTTTCGCCATCTGTGGTGGTGTTTGATTATTGACCTGTACTGATTTGCTAGCCAGAGCCATTAAATGGTCGAGTGGCTGAGTGGCAGAGTGGTTATGCAGCGGCCTGCAAAGCCGTTTACCTCGGTTCGATTCCGGGCTCAGCCTCCATAGCAGACAAACCAAGAGCAACACCGAACCCGTTTTTTCGGGGACCGTGTTAGTGCGGTTATATGAGTGAGCCAAAACAAAATATCAAGATTTTGAGACAGCTAATGCAGGTAGCACAGAGGTTATGATTTATATGAGAATTCGCAGTTCGTTATTGAAAATTGGTAATTTGTCTGCAAGCAGGTAATTTGCCCGGGTGGCGGAATAGGTAGACGCAAGGGACTTAAAATCCCTCGATGGTAACATCGTGCCGGTTCAAGTCCGGCCCCGGGTACCACGACACCAATGTTTATGAGAGACCTTTGCACGGAAGATGATTTCGCTTTCAGGCAAGGCAAAAACGCACGGAATGAGGGAGTTTATGCTTATAAATGACCGATTGAGTACGATTTTAACACAGCATGCAGGTGAAATGGCTTTCGTGCAAAGGTCTCTATGAATATGAAATCGGGATTCGGCAATGACTGAAAAACGTTATATTAGTGCGCAGGAATTGCTTGAGGATTCGTACCAGCTTGGTGCGAAAATTCTGGAAAGTCAATTTCGACCGAATTTTATGGTCGGAATTTGGCGAGGCGGTTCACCAGTCGGTATCGCCGTTCAGGAAATGTTGGCATATTTTGGGGTTAATACCGACCATATCAGCGTGCGAACATCACTTTACAACGGAATGACCGCCTCCAATAAGCGGGTGCGGGTGCATGGTTTAGACTATTTGATTGAAAATCTGAATGCTGAAGATGCGTTGCTGATTGTTGATGACGTTTACGATTCGGGTCAGAGCATTCAGGCGGTCATTGAGCGACTCAGCGAGAAAACCCGGCGTAATACCCCATCGCAAATAAGAGTAGCGACACCGTGGTTCAAGCCGACAAACAATAAAACCGCTCGGGAACCAGATTATTTCTTGCATACCACCGAGCAATGGCTGGTATTTCCGCACGAAATTCTCGGCTTGAGCAAGGCGGAATTAAAATCTGGAAAAGGAAAACTATTTGATATCATTGAAAGCGTAGCGCGTTAAAAAGCATCAAAAACCATAGGTTATGACGTAAGCGCGACCACAGCTTTTTGATGTGAATTACAAATAATTGCGAATGGCGTACTCATCTGTTAAGCGACAGAGTGGACAATAAGTGCTTCTTTAGAGAGCAGCAAGCAGATCTTCTACCCCAGCCATGCGTTGATTTAAGTGGTACTGCCTTATATTCGAAAGACAAAATCACCAGCAGCGGCATTGCCTTGGTTGTATTTGAAGGGTATTTTAGTGGTGAGATGGGTGCCGCCCTGGAGGTGCTTGTAGGCCCGCAAGCAAAAGGTCTGTCAGTCGGTATTGTATCTCGCCTGAAGCAGGTCTGGGCGCAAGAGTACCGACACTGGCGGGATGAACGAGTGGACTAAAAATCAATGGGTTTATATCTGGGTCGATGAGATATAATTCTGGTTTGAAGTCTGAACAGGACAAACTCTGCGATTTGGTGATTATTGGCGTGAATGAAGGTGCTGAAAAGCATTTCTGGTCATTGAAGATGGTGTGCGTGAATCAACCATGAGTTGGCGCGAGGTGTTGTTGCACCTGAACAGCGCGTGGCATGAACATCCCGAAATTGGCAACGTATCCGCACCAGCAACCCGATTGAGTCGATTTTCGGCACGATCCGTCATCGGACGAAGCAATCGAAGGGCTATCTCAGTCGAGAGGGTATGCTACAGATGATGTTTATATCCAATGGGCACTTCGAGCTGGGGATGTGCGCGGAGAAAAAATGGAGACGCTTACGCGGGTTTGATGACCTGATGAAAGTGGTTACGGGAGTCAAATTCAAAGATGGAATAGCGGTAACAGCTATTTGATCAGGTCGCCGCTTGATTCAGGTGCTCAAACACCACTTTTGACAATAATTCCGCCGTTATGGGCACTTACACGATTATCGGAAACAAGGGGTTAACCTCGCCATTATTGCACTGTATTTGTGTAAACGTTAACGATTACGAATTGCGAATTGAAATTTACGAACCGTTCTTGTTCCAAGTCAATTTATTTTATTCTCTGCGTTCTCTGTGTCAAAATCCTTAAGCTTCGCTATTCGTAATTGCTAAAAATGAGGTTAGCAATAATCATCTCGCGAATTGCTTACTCGCGCGGTTTTAAGAGGTATAATCTGCTTTTTGGTTTAAGCACAGTTTGAGATGCCCAACGTCAGTAAAAATACCAGTGAGAATGTCGGTAAAAACCGGGGCGATAATCAGCCGGAATCATTTAGATCGGGTGCGGACGATCAGGGGCACTTTGGGATTTTTGGCGGGAGATTTGTTCCGGAAACCCTGATGCCGCTGATTCTTGAAGTAGAAAAAGCTTACAACAAATATCGAAATGATTCGAGTTTTCTGGAGGATTTGGATTACTACGCGGGTGATTACGTCGGCAGACCCAGTCCGCTTTATTTTGCTGAACGCCTGACTCGGCAACTGGGTGGTGCCAGAATTTATTTCAAACGGGATGAACTGAACCATACCGGCGCACATAAAATTAACAATACCCTTGGGCAGATTCTGCTGGCAAGGCGTATGGGCAAGAAACGTATTATTGCCGAGACTGGTGCTGGTCAACATGGTGTTGCCACGGCGACAGTTTGTGCCTTATTTGATTTGCCCTGTGTGGTGTATATGGGGGAAACCGATATCAAGCGGCAGGCACCGAATGTGTTTCGTATGAAACTACTGGGTGCTGAGGTCATACCGGTAACCAGCGGGACGGCAACCTTGAAAGATGCGATGAATGATGCTTTGCGCGATTGGGTCGCCAATGTTGAGGATACTTTTTATATTATCGGTACCGTGGCAGGTCCCCATCCCTATCCAGAAATGGTGCGTGATTTCCAATGTGTCATTGGCAGGGAAGCAAGACAACAACTTTTCGAAAAGGAGAACCGCCTGCCTGACATGTTGCTCGCCTGCATTGGCGGTGGCTCAAATGCCATCGGGCTGTTTCATCCCTTTCTCGATGATCCATCCGTCTCCATTATCGGTGTGGAAGCGGCGGGTATGGGTATTGATAGCGGAAAACATTCGGCTTCGCTTGGTGGCGGTCAGCCCGGGATATTACACGGCAACAGAACCTATCTGCTGCAAAATGAAGATGGTCAGATTAACGATGCCCACTCTATTTCTGCCGGGCTGGATTATCCTGGTATCGGCCCTGAACATGCTTGGTTACATAACACAGGTCGTGTTCAGTATGTTTCGGTTACCGATCAGGAGGCACTGGATGCGTTCCAATTGTGTTGTCGTAGTGAAGGCATCATCCCGGCATTAGAACCCGCTCATGCGCTCGCCCATGTTGTCAAAATTGCACCGACTATGTCGAAAGATAAAATTATCATTATGAATATGTGTGGTCGAGGCGACAAAGATGTGTTCACTGTGGCAGAAGCGTTGGGAGTAGCCCTGTGAATGACAAAAGTCGGCGATTGGAAAAGTGTTTCGTCAAACTGAAAGCGGAAGGACGAATCGGTCTAGTCACGTTTATCACTGCGGGGGATCCCGATGCCGATACCGCGCAAAAAATTCTTAACGGTCTGCCGGCTGCGGGGGCAGATATTATCGAATTGGGGATGCCATTTTCTGATCCGATAGCCGATGGACCTGCCATTCAATTAGCCAGCTTGCGTGCGCTGAAAAACGGTATGACTTTGGCTAAAACGCTGGATATGGTCGAGCACTTTCGACAAGCAGATACACAAACGCCGATTGTGTTAATGGGGTATTATAATCCTATTTACCATTATGGTAATCAGCGATTTCTGGACGATGCCATGAGTGCAGGTGTGGATGGTCTGATTATTGTTGACCTCCCGCCAGAAGAAGATGACGAACTCTGCCATCCGTGTCTCACCGCTGGATTAAACTGGATTCGCCTAACCACGCCAACCAGCGATGAGAACAGACTCGCCATTGTCTTAAAAAACAGCTCTGGATTCGTATATCATGTTTCCATCGCCGGCATAACCGGAACCCGCTCGGCACAACAAGCCGACATCAGCACCGCCCTTAACCGCATCAGAAGTCAGACTGCACTGCCCATCGCTGTCGGTTTCGGGATAAAGACGAAAGAACAGATTGGTGAAATATCATCTATTGCCGATGCTGCTGTGGTCGGTTCAGCACTGATAGATGTTATTGCAACAGGGATAAAGAAAAAAACAGAACCCGCTCAAATCGTCAATAAGCTGCACGAATTTGTCGCCGAGCTGGCATCAGGAACTGGTCGTTCCCCAGAGGGTCGTTCCTAGGGGGTCGTTTCTAGCTAAATAGCCAAGGGGCATCAATCTTGCGTTGTTGCTCGTAGCGTTTAATCATTTCCGTTTTTTCAAGGGTCAATCCGATCTCGTCCATACCGTTTAACAGTGCGTATTTTCGGAAAGCATCAATCTCAAAAGTAATCGTGCTCTTATCGGCTAACTCAATACGCTGGTTTGCAAGATCAACCTTCAGGGTATATCCGGGTTGTTCATTGACCCGAATAAATAAATCATCTATCGTCTTGCTATCGAGAACAACAGGCAATATCGCGTTTTTGAAACAGTTGTTGAAGAAAATATCTGCGTAACTGGGGGCAATGAGGCAACGGAAGCCATAGTCCTCCAGTGCCCAGGGCGCGTGCTCCCGTGATGAACCGCAGCCGAAATTTTCTCTGACAAGCAGAATTCGGGCATTCTTGTAGCGCGGAAAGTTCAAAACGAAATCCGCATTGAGTGGGCGCTTTGTATTATCCATTCCCATTTCGCCATGATCGAGATAACGCCATTCATCAAATAAGTTTGCCCCGAATCCGGTGCGCTTAATGGATTTGAGAAATTGTTTCGGAATGATTGCATCGGTATCCACATTGGCGCGATCCAATGGGGCGACTATGCCTTCGAGTATCGTGAATTTGTCCATAGTCTTGCTCGCTTCGTTATCTCATTATTTGCCGTGGATCAGCAAAATGACCAGCGATTGCCGCTGCCGCTGCCATAGCAGGAGAAACCAAATGGCTTCGTCCACCTTGCCCTTGCCGACCTTCAAAGTTTCTGTTGGATGTTGATGCACAGCGTTCACCGGGTTTTAATCGGTCGGCATTCATAGCAAGACACATCGAGCATCCGGGATTGCGCCATTCAAAACCGGCATCAATAAACACCCGATGCAAGCCTTCTGATTCCGCCTGTCGCTTGACCAAGCCAGAGCCGGGAACTACCAGTGCCTGCTTTATATTGTCGGCAACCTGCTGACCTCGAACGACTGCTGCGGCATCGCGTAAATCCTCAATGCGACTGTTGGTACATGAGCCAATAAATATCAAATCAAGGTCGATTTCCTTAATCGCCGTGCCGGCTTCGAGTCCCATATACGCCAGTGCATACACCATCCCTTCCCGTATAATTGGATCGGTTTCATCCTCAGGATTTGGCACAACGTCATCAATGCCAACCACCATCTGCGGAGAAGTCCCCCAGGTAACCTGTGGCAGGAATGCGCTGACATCAATGGTAACCTCAAGATCAAATTCCGCATTTTCATCGCTACGCAATTGTTTCCAGTCTTGCACGGCGCGATCCCATAATACGCCGCTCGGGGCATAAGGTCTGCCGTGCAAATAATCTATGGTAACCTGATCAACTGCGATCATCCCCGCTCGGGCACCCGCTTCAATGGCCATATTACAGACCGTCATTCGTCCTTCCATACTCAACGACTCAATCACCGGACCGGCAAATTCAATCGCATGACCGCTGCCTCCAGCAGTGCCTATTTTACCAATCACTGCCAGCATCAAATCCTTGGCAGTAACGCCACTTGGCAACTGGCCCTCCAACCAGATTCGCATATTTTTTGATTGACGCAGAATGAGGCATTGAGTCGCCATAACATGTTCCACTTCGGAGGTGCCAATACCGAAGGCCAGTGCCCCGAATGCACCGTGGGTGGAGGTATGAGAATCGCCGCAGACGATGGTCATTCCCGGCAATGTCGCGCCCTGTTCCGGACCGACCACATGAACGATGCCCTGTCTGGGGTCGGATATAGCGAATTCGGTGATACCGAAATGCTGGCAGTTCTGATCCAATGTCGCTACCTGCAAGCGGGAGATTGGGTCATCAATTTTAGAATTATCCACCGTGGTTGGCACATTATGATCCGGCACCGCAATCATCGAGTCAACACGCCAAGGCTTGCGTTTAGCTAAGTGCAGACCTTCAAATGCCTGCGGGGATGTTACCTCGTGAATCAGATGGCGATCAATATAAATGAGGGGGATACCATCCTCCTGACAATGCACAATATGCTGTTGCCAGAGTTTGTCATAGAGCGTTTGTGGAGACATTTGTCGTTACATAGATTGTCAAATCGGCTAATAGTAGCACACCCAATCGTGCCGTAGTATGTGTTCTGCAAAGCGGTGTCTGTCTAGGTTCAGATAGATTATGAGACAGCCTGCTCTAATGGAGATTAGAAGTATTATTCCTGGCTCAGAGGGCAAAAAAATTTGGTTTGCCCATTTTATGTTGGTTGATGGGGCGTTCTGCGTCATTGCGGAGGTTATGATTGCACATTATCATGTCCGGAAAGGGCGCACAGTAGCGATGCTAAAATGTATGGCAACTACACTTGTTCTGCTATCTTTTGCGATCTCGCTGGAGGGGCTACAAGCCGATTGTCAAATCCAGCAAAACCGCCAGCAAAACCCCCAGCGAAATCTAATAGCGATAATGATTCGGTTTATACGGTCCATTGACCGCGACATCGATATAATTCGCTTGCTGTTGGGTGAGTTGGGTGAGTTTGACCCCCAGTTTTTCGAGATGCAGTCTAGCAACTTCTTCGTCCAGATGCTTGGGTAATATATGGACCTGGTTATCGTATTTTTTGGCATCGCGCCACAGTTCAATTTGTGCCAGAACCTGATTGGTGAAACTATTGGACATGACAAAGCTCGGATGACCAGTGGCACATCCCAAATTGACTAATCTGCCTTCAGCAAGCAAGGTTATGCGGTTGCCGTTTGGCAGAATGACTTGATCGACCTGAGGTTTGATATTTTCCCATTGATATTGTTTCAGTGAGGCAATATCGATCTCATTGTCAAAATGACCAATATTGCAAACGATGGACTGGTTTTTCATTTGCACGATATGCTCATGGGTAATCACATTAAAATTACCCGTTGCGGTAACAAAAATATCCGCTTCGGCGCAGGCATCATCCATACGCAGCACTCGAAAACCTTCCATCGCCGCCTGTAATGCACAAATAGGATCAATTTCAGCAACCCATACCGTAGCACCAAGACCACGCAAGGATTGGGCGCAACCCTTGCCAACATCGCCATAGCCCAATACCAGCGCAATTTTTCCGGCAATCATCACATCGGTAGCACGTTTGATACCATCCACCAGTGATTCACGGCAACCATAGAGATTGTCAAACTTGGATTTAGTCACCGAGTCGTTGACGTTGATTGCGGGAAAGGGCAGTTCGCCTTGTGCTGCCAGTTGATATAGGCGATGGACACCGGTCGTGGTTTCTTCAGTAACGCCTTGAATGTTTGCCAGTCGTGAGCTGTAAAAGGTTGCGTCATCCTGCAAGCGCATGCTAATGCTGTTGAATAACGCGCTTTCCTCCTCGCTTGCGGGGTTGTCCAATACAGAAATATCCTTTTCAGCCTTGTTTCCCAATATCAGCAACAGGGTCGCGTCTCCACCATCGTCCAGAATCATATTCGGCGCATCGCCATCTGACCATTCCATAATACGGTGCGTGAATTGCCAATACTCATCCAGCGACTCGCCCTTAAAGGCAAAAACCGCAATTCCTCGCTCAGCCATTGCAGCGGCGGCATGATCCTGTGTAGAAAAAATATTACACGATGCCCAGCGTACTTCCGCACCGAGCAATACCAGCGACTCAATGAGCACGGCGGTTTGGATGGTCATGTGTATTGAACCGGCAATACGTGCCCCTTTCAGCGGTTGCTCTGCGGCATATTTATCTCTAACCGACACCAGACCGGGCATTTCGGTTTCGGCAATGCGAATTTCTTTTCGCCCCCAATCGGCGAGACTCAAATCGGCAACCTGAAAATCAGGCGCAATGTTTTCGGCAGTTTGTATAGACATGATGTGTGTACGTTAGCAAATAGGTGACTAAAGAAATTTCTTCGAATCGGTTGAATAACGACAATACGGGTGCGTTTATGGCATGCTAAATACCTGCCGCTGCTTTCAATGCTGCCGCCTTGTCGGTCATCTCCCAAGTAAACTCCGATTCGTTTCGACCAAAGTGGCCATAGACGGCCGTATTGCGATAGATGGGTCGAAGCAAATCTAATGCCTCAATAATCGCTTTCGGGCGCAAATCGAAATGTGCCTCAATCAAGGCTTCAATTGTTTGGTTATCAATTTTTCCGCTGCCAAATGTTTCCACCATAATAGAAACCGGTCGCGCCACGCCGATGACATAAGCAACCTGCACCTCACATTTATCTGCCAGACCGGCGGCGACAACATTCTTGGCAACATAGCGGGTCGCATAGGCAGCAGAGCGATCTACTTTTGAAGGGTCTTTGCCGGAGAAAGCCCCGCCACCGTGATGTGCCGAACCGCCATAGGTATCAACAATCACCTTGCGACCAGTTAAGCCACAATCACCGACTGGTCCACCGATGACAAATCGACCGGTTGGGTTGACCAGAAATCGCGTCTCCGCTGAAACCATCTGCGCCGGCAGTACCGGTTTGATAATTTCTTCAATGACCGCTTCGCTCAATGTCTCATGGGCAATGTCATCATCGTGTTGAGTGGATAACACCACAGTATCAATAGCCACTGGATTATTGTCCTGATAACGTACCGTAACCTGAGATTTTGCATCGGGTCGCAACCACGGCAGCCGTCCGGCTTTACGCACTTCTGCCTGCTTGGCAACCAGTCGGTGTGCATAGGTAATAGGTGCCGGCATCAATACATCGGTTTCGTTACAGGCATAACCAAACATCAGTCCCTGATCGCCAGCCCCTTGATCCATATCCAGCCCCTCGCCCTCGTTTACCCCCTGGGCAATATCGGCCGATTGTTTGTCCAGGGAAACAAGCACCGCACAGCTTTTGTGGTCAAATCCCATAACCGAAGAGTTGTAACCAATTTCGCTGATGGTACGCCGAACAACCTCTGGAATGTCAATCACAGCGTTGCTGGTAACCTCACCTGCGATCACTGCCATGCCGGTAGTCACCAGTGTTTCACACGCAACCCGAGAGTTCGAATCCTGAGCAAGCAAGGCATCCAGTACCGCATCCGAAATTTGATCGGCAACTTTGTCAGGATGTCCCTCGGAAACTGATTCCGATGTAAATAAAAAAGATTTTGACATTATTTTTAACCTCAAATAGTCGCCACTTAACTCCAAATTGGACTGAATCAGGCGGTATAAAATGGTGGATTGGCTTTACATCCCCAATGCGAATTCCCTATGTAAATCAGGATGCGAATAAATATAAATATATCTTTATATGCTACCACACTTACCTGGCATAAGATACAAACTATCCGTATTTAGCCTTCCTGTGTTTAGTCTTTGAGACAAGTCGGGGAATCTAAGTGGTTGTTGATAAGAACGCATTGTTGCCAGCGTATTTTGTAGCGCTATCGATGGGTATGTTTTCGCATGAACAGGAATAATCCGAATAAAATCATAGGCACGCTCAATATTTGCCCCATGCTTACCCAGTCGAGTGCTATTGTGCCGATATGGCGGTCGGGTTCTCGGTAAAATTCGACAAAAAATCGAAATAGACCATATCCGAGAAGAAACAAGCCACACACTCTGCCGGGTGGTCGTTGTTTGGAGGAATACCACCAGATGATGATAAATAATAGCAACCCTTCAAGCAAGGCTTCGTACAGTTGCGACGGGTGGCGTGGTTGTGCAGGGGCGGTGTAGAACAATACGCCCCAAGGTAAATCTGTTGTTTTGCCCCACAATTCCTGATTAATGAAGTTGCCAATCCGACCAAAAAATAATCCGGGCGCAACCAACGGAGCTAAGAAATCAGCGACCACTAAAAAACTGCGCTTGGTTTTTCGGGCATAGCAGGCTGTTGCACCAATTACGCCGAGAAGTCCGCCATGAAATGACATTCCGCCATCCCAAATAGCTATAATATCCAGAGGATTGGTAAGATAGAAACTCAAGTTATAAAACAACACATAACCCAATCGACCACCGGCTATGATGCCCAAGGCGATATAAAAAACCAGATCAATAACCTCGTTTTTTTGCCATGTTGAGGCGGGCTGTCCCGCGCGATACTGTCCGAGCAGGATGCCGCTCGCAAAACCACACAGATACATTAAACCGTACCAATGAATGGATAACGGACCAATAGATAACGCGACGGGATCAAAATCAGGATGTATAATCACGAGGGTAATTTTATCTGTAATGCAAAGTTGGGCGATGGTATTTTTTGATTATCAAGCAACAGAATTGTAGCAAATAATGAGTGATGAATGATGCCTAACCAGCTAATCAACCAAACCAGTCCTTATCTACTTCAGCACGCCGACAATCCGGTGAATTGGTATCCATGGACTGAGCAGGCACTGGCGCTGGCACGAAGCCAGAACAAACCGATTCTGTTATCCATTGGTTATGCGGCATGTCATTGGTGTCACGTTATGGAACGTGAGAGTTTTGAGAATCATGTGATTGCCGCAATAATGAATAAACATTTTGTCTGTATTAAAGTCGATCGGGAAGAACGTCCCGATCTTGACAAGATTTACCAGATTGCACATCAGATGCTAACCCAAAGACCGGGTGGCTGGCCTTTAACCGTTGCCTTGACACCACAGGGGCATGCGCCCTTTTTTGCGGGCACTTATTTCCCACCAGAAGCGCGCTACAACATGCCGGGCTTCGGCACATTGCTGGAAAAAATTGTAGCACATTTTTCTGGAAAATCTGAGACCTTGAACGACTACCACCTATCGTTCAACAAGGTTCTGGAAAAACTGAACCCACAATCTAGCAGCAGCACGATACCCGAGCCTTCGAGTACGCTGGATAACGCGGTAGCACATTTAGAAAAACAATACGACAGCGAGTTTGGTGGCTTTGGTGATGCGCCAAAATTCCCTCATCCCACTCAAATAGAACTCCTGTTAATAGCGGCAGGAAACCCCGACCCGACTAATCTCGGTTCATCAAAAAAGGCTATGGAAATGGCAGATAACACGCTGGCGCAGATGGCGCAGGGCGGACTTTTTGATCATCTGAGTGGAGGATTTTTTCGTTACTCGGTAGATCGAAAATGGCAAATTCCCCATTTTGAAAAAATGCTTTATGACAATGCACAATTATTATGCCTGTACTGCGATGGTTATCACTTGTTCGGTAACAAACACTATGCCAATACGGCGAAGGCGACCGCACAATGGGTTATCACTGATATGCAACAGCCCGACGGTGGTTATGCCGCAACGCTGGATGCCGACTCTGAGGGGGAAGAAGGCAAATACTATGTTTGGAGTGAGACCGATTTACGGACGATTCTTACGGAAAATGAGTATGCGGTGCTGGAAAATTATTTTGCTTTATTTGGTGAGGAAAATTTTGAAGGGCGCTGGCATTTTAACCTGAACCCCGAAAACGGATTTTCTTTACTGGCAGAGGGGGTTAATGCTGAAGCTGACGCTGAAGCCGACAAGACAATATCAGCGGTCAAGTCGAAATTGCTTGATATTCGCAATGAACGGATACGCCCCGCCCTTGACCATAAAATTCTCACCGCATGGAATGGCTTGATGATTAAAGGGATGGCGAAAGCCGGACGAATTTTGCAACAGCCTGAATTTATCCAATCGGCACAAAGGGCGGTAGATTTTGTACGCAATAACATGTGGCAGGGCGTGTTGTCGCAGAAAGGCAGAATGCTCGCCACATGCAGTCAGGGCAGGGCGCATTTGAATGGCTACCTTGACGATTATGCCTTTATGCTGGACGGGCTTGTTGAATTATTGGCATCAAGTTGGCGGACTGCTGACCTTGCGTTCGCTATCGCTATTTGTGATGCCATGCTGGAACGATTTGAAGATCGGGAAAAAGGTGGTTTCTTTTTCACCTCGCATGATCACGAAAAATTATTGTACCGCCCAAAATACGGTGCCGATGATGCCATTCCCTCAGGCAATGCGGCGGCTATTCTGGGTATGCTGAAACTGGGGCATTTGCTGGGAGAATCAAGATATTTGCAAAGTGCTGAAACCGCATTATCGCTGTTTGCCGATGATTTGGTGCAGCACCCTTCGGTCAATGGTTTGATGACCACTGCCTTACAACATCTCGGCGATCAGTACAGCACGGTGATTATTTGCGGCAATAATGAGGATAAGCAACAGTGGCAACAAGTGTGCAATAACCGCTATCGACCGTTGACCCGAATTTTTGCGATTGAGAAAGACGAGAAAAACCTGCCGCCGACACTGGCATTACGCCAAACCGGAGAAGCGACTGTCGCCTATGTTTGTCAAGGTAGCCACTGCACGCCAGCCATATCTTCTTTGGAGGCACTACAAAAACACTTCCGTTAACCCTGTTCTGATTGCGTTGTCGGCGAATGCTTGCACCGACAATCCTCTTGGTGTTTTTGGAAAACGTTTTCTCCAATTGTGTCAGTTTCTCAATCTGATTGAGTATTGCCTTATCCTTAGACAACTGATCAGACCACGTTTTAGTTTCTTTAGTGCCCGACTTGATTGCCCGCACAATCTTGCCCATGCCTCGACTCAGATGATCCTTAACCCGAATCCCAATGGAAAGTTGCAGGTCTTTCATGTTATAATATCTCCATGATTGATACTTTCTCCACAATACTAACTATGGGAATTGCCGCTCTCGCAATTATTCTTGTCATTGTGTGGTATGGCATTGTCCTGCCGCTGAGGTGTTTGTATAAGGCGTGGGTATTTAGAGGCTGGGACAGAATAACGGCATTGGAACGTGCAGAACGGCTAGAGAATAACCCAACAATATCACTATCATTAGGAGAACAAAAAGAACAGTTGAAGTCTTTGAAGGCTGAACACGCACTCTTGAAATGGTATGTCCACGAAGAGAATAAGCATGAACGCCGTCGGGAGGCTAAACAACGTGTGAAGATGGAACGCTTGCAAGCCATAGCACGTGAGACGGCACGGCGCGCCCAATTAAAGGATGTAAAAGCATAAAAAAGGTTCCACACGCTATTCTTGCCCAGCCAGCCTTGCCCATGCCTCGACTCAGATGATCCTTAACCCGAATCCCAATGGAAAGTTGCAGGTCTTTCATGTTATAATGTCCCCATGTTAATGCTTACAGGAATAGTTGTTCTTGCGATTTTGTGGTTTGGTATCGCTCTGCCGCTGGCGTGGTTGTACGGAAAATGGAAATTCAGAAATTGGAACACCATGACCAAATGGGAGCAAAGAGAGCTTATCGGTCTTCCTGCCGTATCAGCAGAAGAACTGGAAGCATTGCTAAAATCTGCAGAGGCTGACCGCTTGGAACATAAACGCTGGGAAGCTAAATGGCTGGAAGAACGCATGGAAACCAGACGCTTGAAATCTGAACGCCGTCGGGAGGCTAAACAACGTGTGAAGATGGAACGCTGGCAAGTTATAGCGCGTGAGACGGCACGGCGCGCCCAATTAAAGGATGTAAAAGCATAAAAAAGGTTCCACACGCTATTCTTGCCCAGCCAGCCTTGCCCACGCCTCAAGCTCCTCACAATCCAGTTCAGACAAATCCGATAACGACCAGTGAAAGGTCGTGGCAACAGTGGCCATCAAAGGCATCAGTCTGTTGCCGTCACGCCTAAAAAACCCATAATCACCTGCTCAAGGGCGGCAATATCTACTGGATCAATCTCGTCAATTAGGTCAGGTGATTGTTCTGACAGATGACACAACAGCGTATCCAACACCGCCCCTTCGTTTAACTCCCTGACCGCCTCGTTTATTCCGATGGTTGGAAGGGCTATAATGTGTTGGATGTTTCGGCCTTTCACCACTTCAGAATCAATTATTCCAAGCGCTTCGCTCATCAGCCTGATCATATCAATGGCACATCAACGGCATGGAGAATTTGTGGAACCAAGCCAAGCGGTATATGCGCCAATTCAATGGCGTTCCAAAACCCCAATTCGGGCTGTATTTGAAGGAATGCGACCTTTGCACGGAAATGATTTCGCTTTCAGGCCAGGCAAAAACACACGGAATGAGGGGGTTTATGCTTATAAATGACCGATTGAGACCGTTTTTACCAACAGTAGGCGCTTTTAGGCAACGTAGCGTGCAGGTGAAATGGCTTCCGTGCAAAGGTCTCTATGTAAATTTAAGAACAATCAAAAAAATTTGAAAAAAAGAATTACGATGACATATTTTTTTTAAAAAGTACTGTACAATGGGATTTTTGCATGGAGAGCGAAAATGTTAGGAACAAGGAAAGAGTCGTGTTGTGTGCCATGTTGTTTGCTTTTTTTATTGCTTCCGGCACCTGCCTTTGCCATTACCGAAACGCAGTTTGTTGAGAGGGTGCTGGCTCAGGATCAACTGCTGGAAGAGGCGCAAATTGGTCTCGATATAAAGCAGATTGAACTGGATAGCAGTCGCGATAATTATCAAAACTGGAAAGCAAGCCTGTCTGCCGAACTGGATTATCGTTATCAGGATTTGGGCCGGCATACCAATTCCAATTACGCTTATACTAAAAAAGCACAACACTATCCGCAAAAGATTGAGTTGCGCTTTGAAAAACGCTTTTTATCCAATCCGGGTAGTTTGCAAATCGGCGTGAGTCGGCGTAGAGACAGAACATCGGAGGTGAGATATAAAAAATATCAACATAACAGCGATCATGATTTAGGAGGCGGCGAAACCGGGCAGTATATTGTTTTTAATTATCCGTTGCTTAAACACGACAGCAATGCGGCATCTCTCAAAACTTACCACAGAAATATTCTGGACTTAAAACGACAGAAGCTATTATTTTATGAAATAAAAGAGGATTTTCTAAGCGATCGGTTAACCGATTATCTGTCGTGGGTGTTATATCAGCAACAGGTGTCAATCAATCAGGAGTTCCTGAATAAATTACAACATTTGCAACCCAAAGATGAGCAGGAAACGGCACTTCTTAAAAGTGTCGTTTATCAAATTGAAAATCATAATCTGGATACCCAGAGCCGATTACAGGCGATTAAGCAAAAGCTGTCTGTTTTATTGGCGGACCAAACAATTTTAACCGAAATAGCTGAGTTCGATTTACACAGGCGCATCCAGCTTATTGAACAAGCGTTGCCGGATTATTTGCAGGCACATAACCGCACCTTGCATAGAATTAGTTTGGACAGCGAATTAAAACAGATTGACATTGCTTATTACAAAAATCAAAATCTGCCGATACTGGATGTTACTGCCAAACTTGAAAGCAACCAGAGCAACAGAAACAGTCGCACTAGCACCTATGATGACGATACTATGCATTATGCGGTCGGTCTGGAATTTAATTATCCATTGGGTGGTAATATAGCTCATCAAGCGAATTTGAGGAAATCTCTGCTCGGCGTTAGAAAACTGGAAATTAGCTATCAGGACAAACAGCAAGATATTGTAGCAGACATACAACTACTGGCTGCCTTGCTAACATTAGATGAAGATCGGTTGCTTGATGCCATTGATGCGGCAGCACAAAGTAGCCGTATTGAATATGAAAATTATCAACTCGGTCAAACTTCACTCAGAAATCTTTTGCAAGCCTATAAAGATGAGCGGGTTGCGAAACTAGCACATATAGATATTGTTGCCGCTTACCAGATGAACAGTATCAAATATAATAATTTAGCAGACCGAACTATCCTGTCTTGTCGGGGGCATTTGTCCGCGTGTGATTTCTAATCGCTGGTTGCGATTTCAGACTGCGATTTCAGACTGCGATTTCAGCGGCACCCGCCTCCTGTAAGCGCGAGTAGGCCTTGGGTAGCCGATCAAATACAGTTACGTTATGTCCGACCTTGAGCAAATTCGTCGCCATCGGGTTGACCATATTGCCTAAACCAATGAATGCAAGTATTGCCATAATTTGATCCTCTTGTTTGTTCGTGTTTTCGGTAAGATTCGCCAAAGGAATATAGGCAAGGGAAACAGCAGGAGATGGTGGATGCCAACACAACATTGTCCGCTCAGGCAATCAATTAAGTCGGGTTTTTCTGCAGATCTTTATCCGAATTTCTTGGGTTGGTATTTTGTAACCGATATGCTAATGTTTTTCGGATCTGAAACCGACAGATTTTGAGTGGCTGAAAAACGCAGTGGCGCGCAGGGTGATTATTTGATGATTATAAACATTAAGGAGAGACCTTTGCACGGAAGATGATTTTGTTTTCAGGCCAGGCAAAAACGCACGGAATGAGGGAGTTTATGCTTATAAATGACCGAGTGAGTACGTTTTTAACGTAGCATGTAAGTGAAATGGCTTTCGTGCAAAGGTCTCAAGGAATATGTCGGTAGTAATGTCAATGTAGCCGGTATCGGGTTGCTGCTTCCAACCATTCAGAAATAACCGGTTATGGAAGCCGAAGATTATCTCGACAAAACTAATTTTATCCTGTTATATTTCCATCAGGCCAGTCTCAACACTGGATAACTCTGCCATTTTTTAAGAGCTCGGGAGCAAACGATATGAGTCGATTCGATAGTGCACTGCAACGTAGTTTTAACAGGAAGCCAGACAATACCCCAGATGACAATAATCGTATTGAGACGGGACCGAGTCAGTTAGCCTTTGATGAATGGGCGGCACTGGGTTTACAGCCGCCGGATATGCTAGCACTGCGTCAATATCGCTTTGCAAGAGTGAAAGAGCAGTTGCGTGAGCGTGATTATGCCGGTGTTTTGTTATTTGATCCAATCAATATTCGCTATGCCACAGACAGTGCCAATATGCAACTTTGGGTAACGCATAATCAGGCACGATGTTGTTTTATTGCCACAGAGGGAGCGGTTGTGTTGTTTGATTTCCACAATTGCCAGCATCTGAGTCAGCATCTGCCGTTGATTGACGAGGTGCGTAATATGACCAGTTTTTTCTATTTTCTCGGTGGCTCAAGATGTGCGGAATTTGCTACAAAGTTTACCGCAGAAATAAATGACCTATTATGCCAGCACGGTGCCGGTAACCGTCGTTTGGCAGTGGATAAACTGGAAATAGTCGGGGTGCAGGCATTCGCTGATGCGGGTATTGAGATTATGGACGGAATGGCATTGATGGAAACTGCACGGGAAATAAAAAACTATAATGAAATTTGCGCTGTGAAGTGTGCGATTGCCGCTTGTGATGCTACGTTGGTTGAGCTTGAAAATGCCATGCAACCGGGAATCAGCGAGAATGAACTCTGGGCCTACTTGCATTTTGGCAATATCAAGCGCGGTGGAGACTGGATTGAAAGCCGGATGTTGTCATCGGCAGCAAGAACCAATCCATGGATGGCTGAATGTGGCCCAAGAGTGATTGAGGAGGGAGATTTAGTAGCGCTTGATACGGACTTGATAGGTGTTTATGGTTATTGCGTTGATCTGTCGCGTACTTGGCTTGTCGGCGAGCGCAAGGCGACAACCGAGCAAAAACACCTATATCGGGTTGCCTATGAACACATCATGGAAAATATGGAGCTGCTTAAACCGGGATTAACCTTTAAGGAGCTAACCTTTGGCGGTAATCAACTTGAGCAGAAATATCGTCAGCAACAGTATGGAGTTAAATATCACGGTGTTGGTTTATGCGATGAATATCCAATAATTATGTATCCCGAAGAATCGGAAAATGGCTATGATGGCGTGTTGAAAGCGGGTATGACCTTGTGTGTTGAAGCCTATATCGGTGAGGTCGGTGGAAAAGAAGGTGTCAAACTTGAGAATCAGGTTTTGATAACAGAAACAGGTTATGAGTTACTGACATTTTTTCCATATGACAACAAGTTGCTTTAACGTGTTCGGCTATTCGTTCATCTTTACGGGTAAAAATTTATTTTGAGCGGGAGAGCGACATGGGGAGGGGCGGAATCATCCCCGCTAAATACCATTCGGCAGAGCAATCTACCGCTGTTTTGTTGAATTGTCTTGTTTAGTTACGACGCCAGCGATGGAATTTTTCCAGTAGCTTGAGTAGCCATTGCGGTGCGTGGTTTTTCTTCCAGTTTCCGGCAGCATATTTATTGGCTTCCATCCAAGTTGGGTAGATGTGTGTGGTGGAGAGAATTTTATTCATACCTAAGTCGTGGCGCATCGCCAGTACAAATTCAGCAATCAAATCGCCGGCGTGTTTGCCGATTATAGTGACGCCAAGAATTTTATCTTTACCCGGTAGCGTCAGTACTTTAATCATTCCACTTGCGTGTCCGTCAGTTTTTGCACGATCAAGTTCGCTAAGATCGTATTCGGTAACTTCGTATTTTATATTTTGCTGGTTTGCATCCAGTTCGTTTAAGCCGACCCGTGCCACCTCCGGATCGGTAAAGGTTGCCCAAGGTAGCACACGGTAATCAATCTTAAATTTTGTGAACGGTCTGAATAAGGCATTGACAGTGGCATACCATGCCTGATGAGCTGCCGCATGAGTAAACTGATAGGGACCAACCACATCACCAACGGCATAAATTGTCGGATAGCCTGCCTGTAGATATTGATTGGTTTCAATACTATTACGTTGGCTGATGGGGATATTTAAATTTTCCAAACCATAGCCATGCAAATTGGCGGATCGTCCAACGGCGACCAGCATCTGATCAAACTCGATTTCGACTATTCCGCTCTTGGCCTGAGCATTGGTATGAGCATCAGATTGATTGGCGGTGTGGTTTGTGCTGTGGCAAATCAGTCGTTTTACCTCGCCCTCAACCACGATTTTTTCGGCACGGTAAGCGGTTAGGATGTCAATGCCTTCATTTTTGAATACGGCTGAAATTTGATCGGAAAATTCCCGATCCTCGCGAATCATAATCTGCGGCAACATCTCCACGATGCTGACCTTGCTACCGAAGCGCGCAAAACACTGTGCTAATTCACAGCCGATTGGGCCGCCGCCTAATATCACCATGCGCCGGGGAAGTTCGTTCAGATTCCATATCGTTTCCGACGTGTAATAATTGATTTTGTCGATACCTTCAATGGCTGGCACGAAAGGGTAGCCACCCGTGGCGATGACAATACTATTCGCTGACAATGTTATGCCATTAACTTTAACACGGTGGGCGGAGGTGATTTCCGCTTTACCTTTAATGACCTCAACACCCAATGCGGTATAGCGTTGCTGTGAATCGTGCGGTGCAATGGCATCAATGACCTGCCTTACCCGTTTCATGACATCGGCAAAATCGAATGTTGCCGATGCGTCTTTGATGCCCAGTTGCTTGGCGTTTTTTAATGTGTGGATGAATTTAGCAGAAGCGATGAGTGATTTTGAAGGTACGCATCCGCTATTGAGGCAATCCCCACCCATATCACCTTTTTCGATCAGTATCACTTTGGCTTTAATTGCGGCGGCAATATAGGCAGTAACCAGCCCGCCGCTACCCGCACCGATTACAATCAGGTTAGCATCATATTTTCGTCCCATCTAATTGCGCCTTTTTTTAATGACTTTCCTCACATATTTTAAGGCATATTTTGCCACATAAGGAAATATCGCCAGCAACAGCAAAGAGACAATCAACTCTGCGGATAACAGCCCTTTAAGAGAGTCAAGTTTGGCAAGTTGTGTTCCAGCGTTGATAAACACCATACTACCCGGTGCCATACCGAGCAATGAGGCGACGAAATAGGTGGTTGTTTTTATGGAGGTTAATCCCATCAAAAGATTGATTGCAAAGAATGGCAGTACCGGTAGCAAACGCATGGAAAATAAATATAGCGCACCTTCTTTACGAAAATTATCACGAATTTTAGTAACGCGGTCGCCCATCTTCGCCTGAACCCAATCGTCAAACAAGTAGCGTGCGACTAAAAACGCAATAGTTGCGCCAATGCTTGCCGAGATCAGGGCGATGATTGAACCGACAATAAAACCAAATATCGCACCACTGCATAGTGTTAGCACTAATGCGCCGGGTATAGATGCGGCCGTTACAGCAATATATATTCCTGAAAATATCAAGATGCTCAGCAACGGATTCGCTTCCTTATAGGCGCGTAACTGCGCCAGTTGCGATTTGATGAATGCAAGATTCAGATATTTTTCCGGCCCAATATAAACCATCAGGCAGAGCAGCAAAAGAATGGCAATGATGAGTATTATTTTGCCTTTGGACATAACTACTTACTCGTTATTATTTTGCTTTAGCTAAGACCACACAACGCGACAAAAGTTGCATGGCAGGTTGCTACGGGTTGCTCAAAGCCGAACTTAAAAAGCCACGTCCGAGACGACGTACATTCGTGGATGGAGATGCTGCTGGAAATATTTAGGGTAGCATCTTGGCAATCAAGGCATCAGCGAATGCGCTGGTGGATAATGTTGTTGCGTCATCCAGCAATCGGGCAAAGTCATAGGTTACGGTTTTGTCTGCCATCACCGAGATGAAAGCATGGTTAATTAAATCGGCAGCCTCATTCCAGCCAATATATTCCAGCATCATAACCCCTGAAAACATTAATGACGATGGATTGACCTTGTTCTGATTGGCATATTTGGGGGCAGTGCCGTGCGTGGCTTCAAAGACTGCGATATGGTCTGCCATATTGGCGCCTGGCGCGATACCGATACCACCGACTTCCGCAGCCACAGCATCGGACAGGTAGTCGCCATTCAGATTCATGGTCGCAAGTACCTCAAATTCCATAGGTCGTAACAATAATAGTTGGAAAATAATATCAGCGATGCGATCTTTCACCAATATTTTCCCCTCCGGCATCGTGCCATCATGTTCATCCCAAAGCTCTTCTTCAGTAATAATATAGTCGCGAAATTCCGCTTTTGCGACCTCATAACCCCAGTTACGAAATGCCCCTTCGGTGAATTTCATAATGTTACCTTTATGTACCAAGGTAACGTTAGACTTATTATGGTCAATAGCATACTGAATCGCTTTTCTTACCAAGCGTTTGCTACCAAACGGGCTGATTGGTTTAATGCCGAGACCGGCATCTTCAAAAAAAGTCGCGCCCATTTCTTCGCGCAAGAAGGTTGCCAGTTTTTTATTATCAGCCGAGCCACTTTCGTATTCAATGCCGGCATAAACATCTTCGGTGTTCTCTCTAAAAATAACCACGTCAACTTCCTGCGGCTTTTGCAAAGGTGAAGGAACGCCGGTGTAATAGCGCACTGGTCTGACACAGGCATACAAATCCATCTCTTGGCGTAACGAAACATTGAGAGAACGAAAACCGCCACCAATAGGCGTAGTCAGAGGGCCTTTTATCGAGACCACCAACTCCTTAATCGCTGCCAATGTTTCAGCCGGAAAATAATCACCCTCATAAATGCCAGCAGCTTTTTCGCCCATATACAGTTCGCACCAATGCACTTTACGTTTTCCGCCATAGGCTTTCTCTATCGCCGCATCCCATACGCGTAACGAGGCTGTGGTTATATCATGACCGATGCCATCGCCTTCTACAAAGCCAAGAATAGGTTGCTCGGGGACAACGAGTTTATTGTCCCGTATCGTGATTTTCTCGCCGCCTTGCGGAAATTTGATATGTTGGTAAGTCATTTTGGCTATTGTGATTGTATGGGTTGGTTATCGGGCTTTGAATAACAGGAATAATTCTGGCACAGATTGTGTCGGCAGACCCTGAACTGTCGCAAGTGTAGCACATTGAAAACAAGAGGGTATTATAGGGCATGCTTTAAGTCGGCTCTGGCAATACAAACAGACCAGCGCACAGACAGACGAGCCCAAACAGATGAACAGACAGGTAGGCAGGATGATATGAAATACCAGCAAGAAACCAACAACACTTAAAGTCATTTTATCAATCCATATCCCTATTTATTTTAATGAGCGGTGTCGGGTGTTATGATCCGGTTACCCGCTGTGATGTTATTTCAGTTTCTCAGTCGGGCGTGCCGGTTCAACCGCATTCCATCCAGCAGATTATCAGGCTCATCATCCATAATGTATAACGATTGATGCTTTTGCTTGATGAACCCCTGATCGACGGCGTGGTCAATGAAATCAGATAAGCGATTATAGTATCCACAGACATTGAGTAAGCCGATTGGTTTTATCTGCGGGTCGCTGTGGATTTCCAGCTGTGACCAAGTGATGGCTTCTAAAACTTCTTCCATCGTGCCAAATCCACCGGGAAGCGCAATGAATCCATCTGCCAGAGATGCCATCGTTGCTTTTCGCTGGTGCATATTCTTCACGTTAATCCGCTGTGTTAATCCGGGATGGGCGATTTCATCCTCAAACAGAGATTCAGGAATAACGCCAATCACTTCGCCACCATTTTCGATTAGGGTATCCGCAATTCCCCCCATCAGTCCGACACTTGCCCCGCCATATATCAACCCGATATGACGCGCCAATAAAGCCTGTCCGAGATTTTTTGCAGCTTGTAGATATTGTGGGCGATTGCCCGCCTTTGATCCGCAATAGACGCATATTCTTTTCATTCTTCCGTCCTGTTTGTTGTGTTTATTGATGGCCGATTGTTTTGGTTCGACAGATGAGTCAAACATAGATTGTCGACGTGAACGACTAATAATACGCCATCAGCATCATCAGTACCAGCGAGGGTGGAGTGATAGCACAGGCTGATTTTCTGACCCACCACCTGCTGAGCGAAGTTGCTATCAAGACTGACATCAAAACCCCAGAGGTTGCCACGAAATCCGACATCGCAGCACTGAAAGATGCCACTAGAGCCGACTTGGCTGAGATACGAGTTACTGTGGCGGAGACGGAAACGAAACTCAGTTTGCGGATGCTGTTTATGTTGGGTGTCTTGGTTACCTTGATGACCTTTTTGGAGTTCGTGGGATAATAATCTAAGACCTTTGCACGAAAGCCATTTCACCTGCATGCTGCGTCGCCTAAAAGCGCCTACTGTTGGTAAAATCGTACTCAATCGGTCATTTATAAGCATAAACTCCCTCATTCCGTGCGTTTTTGCCTGGCCTAAAAGCGGAAATCATCTTCCGTGCAAAGGTCTCAATCTAAGTTATTATCGGCCTCTTTGCTATACGCTTGGTCGCCACCGAGTAGAATTGTTCGGCTTACTCAACCCAATCAACCCTACACGGTGTCGCTGAGATAACGGCATTGTTGCTGAGAGAGGAATTACCATCTTTCAGCGGATACTAGAATTATGGATTCCCGATACGTATCTCCCCAATCTCCTAATTTTTGTTCATGGGGTTGCTTTTTCCGTTCCTCCTAAATTTCTTGCGAGCTAACAGATTATGCATTTCGCTGTTAAAGGTCGGAACGGTTAGTGATAGAATCGGACACTGTTGTAATTACAATCATAAGTTATAGTGGCTAAAGTCAGACAGCGTACCGGAAAATCTCCTCAATTCAGCTCCTCCATCTCAGCCAAAATCACCGCGCTGTTACGCGAAGTCGGTCTGATATTATTGCTTGCGGTGGTGGGCTATTTGTTTGTCTGCCTGATGACTTATTCGCCAGCGGATCCCGGACCCACGCATACCGGTAGCGGCAGGGATATTGTCAATATCGGCGGCAGGGTCGGGGCGTGGATTGCCGATTTGTTATATACCGGTTTTGGCAGAATGGCTTATCTGTTTTTGACCTTGTTATGTGTTGTGGTGTGGCGGACTTATAAGGGGCGATCTGCGCGCAGTGATATAGCGGAGAAAAATCCGAGCTGGAACTATGTGCTGCTGATAACTGGGTTTTGCACGGCGATGATTGGTGCTTGTGGTCTGGAACAAATCTATTTTGCGATTGACAATGCCCAATTCCAGTTTCAGACTGGCGGTATTATCGGGCAATTCAGTGCACAGGGTTTTGTCGCCAATTTTGGCATTATCGGCGCAACCCTGATTCTTATTGGATTGCTGATTACCGGCATCACCTTGGTCGGTCATGTTTCTTGGTTTAGTCTGATGGATCGGGTTGGATATGGCGCATTTGTTTTTGTCGGCTGGGTTAGATTGCAGATTGGTAATTTGATTGATCGTAAAAAAGGTGCACAGGTAAAACGGCAGCGGCAGGCATCCGTTAAGGCGTTTAGATCAGTATTGTCAACCCAGAAGCCGCCTAAAATTGAACCGAAAATGGGTGTTCCCAAACAAGGTGAGCGCAATCAAAAAGAACGGCAGAGCAGTTTGTTTTCCGAGCAAACTTCAGGCAGTACGTTGCCTAAGCTGTCGTTACTCGATGCTCCGGCCGAGCATAACCAAGGTTATTCCCGACAGGATCTGGAATCTATGTCGCAGTTGCTGATAAAAAAACTGAAAGACTTCAATGTTGATATTACCGTTGAGACCGTGCAACCCGGACCGGTAATCACCCGCTTTGAAATTGAACCAGCGCCAGGTATTAAGGCCAGCCAGATTGTGGGGTTGTCGCGAGATTTGGCGAGATCGTTATCGGTGGTGAGTGTACGGGTGGTGGAAAACATTCCCGGCAAAACGGTAATTGGTATTGAGATCCCCAACCAACACCGTGAAACAGTGAGGTTGATTGAAGGTTTGTCTTCACGCGACTATGAAAACAGTCATTCGCCGTTGACGCTGGTGTTGGGTAAGGACATTGCTGGTAATGCGGTGATTACCGATTTGATGAAAATGCCGCATATCCTGATTGCCGGCACCACTGGTTCGGGGAAATCGGTATGCGTCAATGCATTGATTATGAGCTTGATTTACAAGTCCACGCCAGAGCAAGTGCGGATGATTATGGTTGATCCAAAATTTTTAGAGCTTTCGGTCTATGACGGTATTCCGCATCTACTGGCACCAGTGGTAACTGATATGAACAAAGCGGCCAATGCGTTGCGCTGGTGCATTGTCGAAATGGACCGACGTTTTCGACTGATGGCAGCACTTACGGTTAGAAACATCGCGGGTTTCAACAAGAAAGTTGAAGCCGCCATTCAGGCTGGACAACCTTTGCATGACCCGACACCACAACCCGAAGTAGATATGCCGCCCGATGTTTTGGGCTCGTTACCTTATATCGTTGTTATTGTGGACGAGCTAGCAGATTTGATGATGGTTGCTGGCAAGAAAATTGAAGAGATCATTATTCGTATTGCACAGCGCGCGCGCGCGGCAGGTATTCATCTGGTATTAGCCACCCAACGACCTTCAGTTGATGTGGTTACGGGATTGATTAAAGCCAATGTGCCGACACGGATTGCTTTTCAGGTTTCCTCGCGGGTGGATTCAAGAACGGTATTGGATCAAATGGGTGCGGAGCAATTATTGGGACAGGGAGATATGTTGTTTCTGGCGCCGGGCACTGGATTCACCCAGAGAGTTCACGGATCGTTTGTTTCCGATGAGGAGGTGGCAAAAATCGTTAGTAAATTGAAAGAAATGGCGAAACCGATTTATCTGAATGAAGTGACTGAGGGCAATGCGGATGGTGGTGGCAGTGCTGGCGTTGCGGAAGGTGAGGGTGAAAGTGATCCGTTATATGATGAGGCGGTGAATTTTGTCACCCAGAGTCGCAAAGCATCCATATCTGCGCTACAACGCGCATTACGGGTCGGCTATAACCGTGCGGCACGAATGATTGAGACTATGGAGCAAAGCGGGGTGGTTTCTGCGCCGGATAATGGCAAGCGCGAAGTGCTGGTGGCAGCACCGCCGGAGGATTGACAGAGTGATTATGGGGGATTCGCCAATGATAAAAAAAATAAGACATAAAACCGCTAATGGTGCAGTGCTGTGTCTGGCTTTGATGCTGGTCAGTATGGGGATGGCTAACGCCGCTTCGGGCGTGGAGGCGTTGAATTATTTCTTTAATAACATTCATGCCTTTGAAGCGAGATTCGGGCAGAGGGTGTTAGATGAGTCAATGACAGAAATTGACGATGGTCAGGGCAAGGTGTGGATACAACGACCGGGTTTATTTCGCTGGAACTATATCTCACCAGATGCACAAGAGATTGTCGGTGATGGTGAAAATGTGTGGATATATGACATTGAGCTTGAACAGGTTACCGTTCGCAACCAAAACCAAACACTGGGCAAATCGCCTGCCATTTTGCTGGCAGGGACCGGCAATCTGCAAGACAACTATGACATTGAGGATATCGGCACACAGGGTCGTTATGATTGGGTCAATTTGATTCCGAAAAGCGAGGACAGTGGCTTCAAAGAGGTGCGTATCGGCTTTGAAGATAACCGACTGCGCTTGATGGAGATCAAAGACAGCCTGAGTCAGACGACACGAATTGTTTTTATTGATTTGCGGGAAAACTCGCCGATCCAGTCAGGTACATTCGATTTTATTGTGCCAGAGGGAGTGGATGTTATTGATTATAGAGGGCAATGAACGGCGTGTTTAGTTCGTTATTTAGTCAGGTATTTCTCCCGATATTTCTAATGGAGTTGTGTCAATCTGGCTATTACCGGCGCAATGAGTAACCCACCATATCAGCATTTAAGATGGAATTGATAGCGATTGCATTCGGCGGTGCGGTGGGTTCTGTTTTACGATTCTGCTTGTCCACTGCCATACAAACCCGCTTGCCGACAAATTTTCCATTGGCTACGCTGTCGGTTAATGCTATCGGGTCGTTATTGATTGGGCTATTGCTAGTCATCATTCAGCAGCGGTTTCAGGGTAATGAAATTTTGCGCGGGCTGATTATTATTGGTCTGTTGGGCGGGTTTACCACCTTCTCTACATTCTCTCTGGAGACGCTGCAACTGCTACAAATTGGTTTCTGGAACAAGGCATTGTTGAATATAATCAGCAGTATCTCGGTCTGTCTTGTTGCGGTATGGGCTGGTATGGCAGTTGGGCGGCTAGCAACTTAAAAGACATCATCCATCAATCATAATGTAAGACTTCAACAATGCTGAACCCACAATTATTAAAACAGAACATCCAACAAGTTGCAGAAAAATTACAGACGCGGGGTTATACGCTGGACACGGCGCGTTATCAAAAGCTGGAGAATGCACGGCGGCTTTTACAAAGTGAAACCGAGTCCATTCAGGCGCAGCGTAATGCAACCTCTAAACAAATTGGCATCGCTAAACAAGCTGGCATGGAAAAAGAACAGGCAATGTCACGGATTTTAGACTCGGTTGCCGAGCTTGGCGAGCGGTTAAAAAATAAGCAGACTGAATTGCGTGCCGTTCAGCAAGACTTGAATGCGCTGTTTAGTGAAATGCCCAATATTGCCCATCAAAGTGTTCCAGTGGGTGAGGATGAAGCAGATAATACAGAAGTCAAAATCTGGGGTGCACCGAGAAAATTTGATTTTGACATCAAGGATCATGTTGATTTAGGCGAGGGTTTGCGGGAGAGTCTGAACGATAGCAAGAACAAGAGCAAGCGGACAGGTTTTAAGGCGATGGATTTTGAAGTCGCCACTCGCCTTGCTGGAGCGCGCTTTGTGGTGATGCAAGGTCCGTTGGCGCGACTGCACCGTGCTTTGGCACAGTTTATGCTTGACCTGCATAGCAATGAGCATGGCTATAGCGAAGTCAATGTGCCTATGTTGGTGAATCAGCAGACCCTGTTCGGTACCGGTCAATTACCTAAATTTGAAGAAGATCAGTTTTCCACCAGTGATACCCCGCCCTATTATTTGATTCCCACTGCCGAAGTACCGCTGACTAATCTGGCAGCGAATCGCATCATTGACGCAGCGCAATTACCGATGAGATTTGTTGCCCATACGCCTTGCTTTCGTCGGGAAGCGGGTTCCTACGGTCGGGATACCCGAGGGATAATTCGACAACATCAATTCGAGAAGGTAGAACTGGTACATATTGTCAAGCCTGCCGATTCTTACGATACCCTAGAACTCATGACCAGCCACGCCGAGGCAGTTCTGCAAAAACTGGCATTGCCATATCGCATCATTACCCTTTGCACTGGGGATATGGGGTTTGCCGCAGCTAAAACCTTTGATTTAGAAGTATGGATTCCGAGCCAGAATCAATATCGGGAGATTTCATCGTGTAGCAATGTGGAGAGTTTTCAAGCGCGTAGAATGAAAGCACGTTGGAGAAACCCAGAAACGGGCAAGGCGGAATTGCTACACACATTAAACGGTTCGGGTGTTGCCGTGGGACGTGCTTTGGTAGCCGTTATGGAAAACTATCAAAATGCCGATGGCAGTATTGCCATCCCCGCAGTGCTACAGTCCTATATGGGAGGAGCAACGGCTATTTCTGCATACCCGTAAATATTGATGAGAACAAACAACGGCTATTTCTGCATATCCGTAAATATTGATGAGAACAAGCAACGGCTATTTCTGCATACCCGTAAATATTGATGAGAACAAGCAACGGCTATTTCTGCATATCCGTAAATATTGATGAGAACAAGCAACGGCTATTTCTGCATACCCGTAAATATTGATGAGAACAAGCAACGGCTATTCCTGCATATCCGTAAATATTGATGAGAACAAGCAACGGCTATTTCTGCATATCCGTAAATATTGATAAGCGCAAGGGTAGGCGAAAGGTCAAGAACAACAGTAGTTAGGACAACAGCGAGTGACAGGTAAAACATTTCTGATAACTGGAGCGAGTTCGGGTATTGGGGCAGCGGTGTTAAGGTTGTTGCTGGAGTGCGGCGCAGAGGTTGTCGCCGTTTCTCGTCGCAAGATTGCGCATCAAAAAAACAGTGGTGAAAAATGTGGCGTGCGCGCACAGAAAAAATTTCAATCTATTCAGTGTGATTTGTCAGATTTTGCGTCATTGCAACGCTTAATCGGTCAGGCACTTAAAAACATCGCCTGTTTGGATGGCGTGGTTTTATGTCATGGATTGGGTGACTTCGGTTCACTGGAGGAGTTTTCAGTTGCCAGAATCAAGCGTCAAATAGATACCAACCTAACCAGCATCATCTTGATTACCCGATTGGTCACACCGATAATGAAAAAACAAGGTCGTGGCGACTTAGTTATTATCGGTTCCGAGTCGGCACATAGGGGCGCTAAAAAAGGTGCGGTGTATTGTGCCAGCAAATTTGGATTAAGGGGTTTTGCGCAGGCTTTAAGAGCGGAGTGCGCCGCCAGTGGCGTGAGGGTTGCCATCGTTAATCCCGGCATGGTGGATACTGAATTCTTTAATGAACTGGATTTTAGCCCGGGCGAATCCAGAGACAATGCGCTGCAGGCGCAGGATGTCGCCAGCGCAGTAAAAACCATTCTCGACATGCCCGCAGGCTCAGTAATTGATGAAATCAATCTATCCCCGCAAAAATCCGTGGTCAGAAATAAAAATCAGCAATAAAAGTGGCAATAAAAACCACAGAAGTAAGCAGATGAGTATAATTCATCACTCGTAATTCATACCTAACTTAATCTATGATCAAAATTGCAATCGCTGGTGCCTCAGGCAGAATGGGTCGGGCTATTGTTCGTGAACTGCATCAATCCAACGATATGGAAGTAGCAGTTGCGCTGGAACGCAAAGGCAGTCCGTCATTACGCAAGGATGTTGGCGTGGTCGCCGGTCTGGAGAAAATGGGCATAGCGATTACCGATGATGCCAACGATGTCGCTTTTGATGTGATGATAGATTTTTCCAAGCCTGAAGGGCTATCCGAGCATCTGCAACTATGTCAAGCCCTGAATGTGGCGATTGTTATTGGTATGACTGGATTAAATGCTGACCAGAATCAACAGATTGCAGATGCGGCGAATCATATTCCGGTTTTGTTTGCCGCCAACACCAGTGTGGGTATCAACTTATGCGTCTCATTGGTTGAGATGGCAAGCAAAGTCATCGGCGAAGTGAGCGATATTGAAATTGTTGAATCCCACCATCGCCACAAAGTCGATGCACCATCTGGCACAGCACTGTTATTAGGTGAGGCAGTAGCGGCGACATTAGCCACCGACTTGAGTCGTTGTGGGGTATTCGCTAGAGAAGGGCATACCGGAGAAAGAAAACCCGGAAGCATTGGCTTCTCGGCCATTCGTGGTGGTGACATTGCTGGCGAACATACAGTTATGTTTATCGGCGATGGCGAACGCATTGAGATCACCCACCGAGCAACAGATCGCAAGATATTTGCCCAAGGTGCGATTCGCGCCGCACACTGGTTGTCAATGCAGCAAAAGGGCTTATTTAATATGCAGGATGCGCTTGATCTTCGTTGATTTAACTCTTAGACGGAGACATAAAGCAGGAGAAACAGACATCCTGAGTTCAATTCTCTCTTACCAATGGTTCTTTCAAACCAAATAGTCCGGTCGGTCGCCACACCAGCACAAGAATCAGAAGAACCGCTATGATCAATTGGGTGATACCATAAATGCCGAGGCTTTCTTCAACCGGGCGAAGCGCTTCAGACATCAGACCCAAACCAACGGCAACCACGATAGCACCGATGATGTTTCCCTGACCACCTACAACAATAATGGCAACGAGATTGAACGCAAGAAAAAGACCGAAGGATTTTGGGGTCATCACGGCAATGACATGGGGAAGCAGTGAACCCGAGAATCCAGCAACGATTGCCCCAAGCACAAATCCCAATAGCTTTAGTTTATATGCCGGAATTCCATAGCAACGTGCCGCCATTTCGTTTTCGCGGACTGCCAGCATCGCTCGTCCTAAAGAAGAGTGTTTAAGTCGCCAAAAGAACACCACAACCAGAAAAAGAGCGCAGGCAATGAAGCCTAGATCGGCATCGCGTGGAATGCCCGTTATCCCACGCCCACCTCTTGTCAAACCATCCAGATTGAGGGCGATGTTCTGCACAACAATGATAAGTCCGAGCGATGCAACCGCCAGATAATGTGTTCTTAACCGTAAGACAACGAGGCCGATTACGAAAGCCAATATGCCCGCAGCGCCAGCAGCAATCAGCGACGCCGTGTAAAGGGATAATTCGGTTGAAGCGATTAATTCGGGCATTTCAGGCATCGCAAACCCACGTCTGCCAAGCGGATAGGTAAAGGCTATCGCAACGTAGGCTCCAAAGGTCATAAAAGCAGGGTGTCCAAGACTAAAAAGTCCAGTAAAGCCATTGGCTGCTGTCAAGCTGACAGCTAAAATGACGTTGATTAACAGAAGTTTTGTGAGGGTTTGCAAATAGCCGTTCCCAGATATTTCCATATATAAAACCAACAATACTAACCCGCCAGCAAAGCCGATTGCGGCCTGTCTTTGTGAGACATAGAAGTTTCGCATTATGCACGCTCCTCCTCGTCTTTTCCTAAAAGTCCTTGCGGACGGATTAGCAAGATCAGAATCAATGTTCCGAAAACAAACGTATCACGAAAAGCGGTGAATTGAGGGGGAACGAATCCAACAAATGCCACCTCGGCGAAACCAAGTATATAGCCCCCTAAAATCGCGCCCGGTATTGATCCAACACCACCAATAATTGTTGCAATAAAGGCTTTTAGTCCGGGAACGATTCCCATAATAGGATCAATTTGTCCGAATTTTCCACCCCAGAAATACCCCGAGATACAGGCGAGCGCACTGCCCAGCCCAAACGCCATCATCACGGCTTTGTTGATCGAGATTCCCATTAGCTGAGCCGCAAACACATTCTCGGAAACAGCACGCATCGCAGTGCCAATTTTGCTACGCTTGATAAATTGTACAATCACGATTGCCAAGAAGATTGTCGTTATGGTTATGATGATATCAATCAACTGGACACTAATCTCTCCGATTTCAATGCGTAGGCTAAAAAAACTCGGGAGATGTAAACTGCGCGGTTGCGATCCCAAAAGTATTTGTCCTAGGTTTTGTAATGCTATTGAGACCGATAAGGTGACGACAAATCCCGTAATCATCGGCGCACCTCGGATTGATCTGAAAGCAACACGTTCTATTAATGCGCCGGCTGCAAATCCAATGACAAGCACCAAAACCGGTACTAAGTACCACAATATCGGTACGTATATGGATATTCCTAATGTACTGAATGCGCCAATCATTAGAAGATCACCATGGGCGAAGTTAACCAATCGAACGACACCGTAGATTAACGAAAAGCCAATAGCTACAAGAGCATAAAGACTGCCAAGGGTTATTCCATTTAGCAGTTGTTGAAAGATATATTCGTTCATTCGCTTATTCCCAAATAAGCAGAAACCACTTGTGGGTCATGTAACAATGTCTCAGCGGTTCCAGTCGTTACGATTTTCCCTTCGGCGAGAACGCATCCTCTGTCGGCCAGTTCAAGTGCCATCATCGCATTTTGTTCAACAATAATGATTGTGATATTTTGATTTTTGTTGAGTTCATCTAGTTTTTTGAGCAGTTGTTCGGTAATTTGAGGAGCCAGGCCCAGAGATGGCTCATCAAGCAACAAGAGTTCGGGTTCAGACATCAATGACCGCGATAGTGCTAGCATCATTTGCTCACCGCCCGATAGCGTGCCCGCCTTTAGCTTTCGGCGCTCTTTCAAAATCGGGAAAAGCGAGTAGGTCTGTTCCAATTGTGCGTTGATATGGTCTGTATTATCACTGAGATACGCGCCGAGGCGAAGATTTTCTTCTGTCGTCATTTGGGTAAATACTTGCCGACCTTCTGGACAATGAATCAGGCCCATCGCAACGATTTTTTCTGGTTTGCAGCGGTTGATGATGATTGTCCCACCTGTTGAGTGAAACTCTACTGTACCTGATTTAATCGGTAATAGCCCGGAAAGCACCATTAATAGGCTGGATTTTCCAGCTCCATTCGATCCGACCAAGGCAAATATTTCGCCTTGCACAACCTCTAGGGACAAGTCTTTTAACACCTGTGTCTTGCCGCGATAGACATTCAGATTGGATACACAAAGCATTATGCACCACCTTGCATGGCACGACGTCGCCTGCCCAGATATACTTCGATCACGTTGGGTTGTTTCAGAACATCAATCGTATCACCACTTGCAATGGTTTCACCTTTATTGAGTACCACGAGTTTTTGACAAAGTTTGGACACCATCGGCACATTATGTTCAACCAGGATAATGCTCAGTCCAAGTTCGTTGTTCATGGATAAAATCAATTTAGAAAGTGCGTGTTTTTCGTTTTCATTCATGCCAGCCGCAGGCTCATCAAGCAACAGTAATTTAGGCGCACAGGCGAGGGCACGAGCAATCTCGACGCGCCTGCGATCCCCATATGACAAGGCATCCGCACGCTTATCGATAAAATCAGAAATGCCAATGATCTCAAGCATTTTGGTAGCCGTTGCTGCAATTTTCCGCTCGGATGCCCGATGTGACGGAAGCCTCAGGATCGTCGGAAAAAGTGTTGCTCCATATCGTGCATGCGCCCCGGCCATGATGTTTTGTAAGACCGTGAGCTCGTCAAAAAGCCTGATGTTCTGGAATGTTCGGCATATTCCGAGTCTAGATCGGCACTCTGGACTCGATTTGGTAATATCCTGGCTTTCAAAACTGATAATCCCAGTATCTGGTTTCAGTAATCCCGTCAAAACATTTAAAGCCGTTGTTTTCCCGGCACCATTCGGACCGATCAGACCGATTAGATCGCCAGACGCGACAGATATCTCAAATTCGCTGAGGGCGGTGATGCCGCCAAACTTTTTACCAATGCACTTTACTGTCAGCAAAATTTACTCGCCGGGATTGTATTTTACGTACTATATTTAACGTATTATCAAAATTTAACATTAAAGTGTATAATATAGTACATATAGTAACTAAAAATTAAGACTCACGCATTGAATTTAATCAGTAGCACAGACCCGCCAGTGATTGGCATCAAAAATCCTGATGGAAAGTCAGATATTTTGTTGGTTTGTGAACATGGTGGCAACGCATTCCCTGCCTCTCTTGGTCAGCTTGGTTTAAGTGATCAGGACATAACCAGGCATTTTGCATGGGATATTGGCGCATTGGATGTTGCCAAAAGTCTTGCCGATATTTTAGATGCAACATTAATCCATCAAATATATTCTCGTTTGGTATGTGATTGTAACCGTAAGCCAACCGTCCCGTCCTTTATCCCTGAATTTGGTGAAGAACTTACCATACCCGGGAATCTCAATATATCAGAGATCGAACGAGACGCAAGAATACGCGCGATTTGGAATCCGTTTCACGATTACATCACCGAATTTTTGTCAAATCGGGAACGGGATGGGCGCGTCAGCATCGTTATCTCTATCCACAGTTTCACACCCGTTTTTCATAAGGAGCGGCGTTCCATTGAGATTGGGATATTATGCGATCGTGACCGACGACTTTCAGGCAGGCTATACGAATATCTGAAGCCAATCATGGTAACAGATGTCGCCATGAATGTGCCGTATTTTATGAGTCGGGAAACAGATTTCACCATTCCGGTTCACGGCGAAGATCGCGGATTGTTGTGTTCTGAAATAGAAATCAGAAATGATTTGATTTCCGATTGTAGCGGTGTGGCGCAATGGGCTTTATTATTGGCTGACACAATAACCGACAGCCTACGTACTTTGAAATCTGATTGAGAAAACATTGTGTGTGGGAATGGGCTAATGAAACCAATAACACAAGTTCGAAACTGGCCACTAACACCTGAAAAAACGGCAGTGTTGGTTGTGGACGTTCAGAAAAGCGCGATGCAACCAGCGGTGTTGGAACAGTATCCGGAATATAAAGATGCGTTGAACAACCGAATGTTGCCAAACTTAGAGCGGCTTGTACATCATGCACGTGCTGCCAGATGTGAAATTATTTATACGGTTATTGAATCGCTTACCAGTGATGGGCGTGATGTTGGGTTAGACCACAAGCTATCTGGCATATTCATTGCAAAAGGCTCTGAATTGGGAACACTCTTGCCACAAGCAGGCTATCATACCGATGATATTATTTTGCCAAAAACCTCCTCGGGGGTTTTTAACTCGACCATTCTAAGTTATCTATTGCGGAACATAGGAATAACCAATGTTGTTGTTGCCGGACTTCTGACCGACCAATGTGTTGATATGGCGGTGCGTGATGGTGCAGACATCGGATTTTATATGGTCTGCGCCCATGATGCCTGTGCAACACACACTGATGCTCGGCATGAACAATCATTGCAGGCATTTGCAGGGTATTGCAGGCTTCAACGTGTCAGTGAAGTAGTGCAAGATATTGAGCGGGCAGGAAGCTGAAGGTAATAAAAAAACCAGCCCGTATATTGGGCTGGCTACTGTCTTTAGCGGGTTTTGTTTATGGTCGCCAAATCTCTTCGACTTTGTACACACCACCCTGTACAGAGATGATGGAAACTGGCTTAGGTGGTACCATCGTATCACGAGTATATGAAATTTCACCAGTAACCGCTTTAAAGTTCCGTGTTTTGCTCAATGCCTCACGAATTGCAGTAGGGTCAGCCGAATCCGCACGCTTGATTGCATCGGCGACCAGATTTAAGGCATCGTAGCCGAGCGGTGCAAAAGCATTCTCCGGAGCAACGCCGTATTTATCATTGTAGGCTGCGATGAAATCGGTTACTTCAGTGCGGTCATCTTCGCGGAATGTGTGGGTTGAGAAATAGACATTATTAGCCAAAGCTGCCCCGGGTGTGCCGACCAACAAGTCAGTATCAAAACCGTCGCCGGAAATAATCGTAATATCAAGACCAGCTTCGCGAATTTGCTTGACCGTCAGACCCGCTTCGGTCGGAATTGCCGAGATAAACACCGCATCTGGCGTAGGTTCCTGTGCTTTAAGACGGGCAATCTGTGCCGAGAAATCTGTATCGCCAATCATAAAGGCGTCTTCCAACGAAATGTTCCCACCACGAGCGTTGACACGCTGAACAAAGAACGCGCTTAACGCTTTGGTGAAATCCATTGATTGATCAGTCCATACTGCAAAATTGGTATATCCCAGTGTATCAAGGGCATAATCTGCAATTGCGAAAGATTGATCGTCGTCGCCAAACGGTGTCATAAACATATTGTTGCCAACCCACTTGGGCAGTTCCGGATGCGTCGCACCTGATGTGACAAACGGAATGCCCGCTTGTTGAAACAAGGGTGCTGCCGCCATGACGAATGTCGTATCTGACTGACCGATACCAGCCACTACGCCTTCAGAAAGTGCTCGCTGAGCGGCTTTTGCGGTTTCTTGCTGATCGGTACGTGTGTCAATTGAGATTAATTCAATCTGCCGTCCTAAAAGACCGTCGGCGTTATTAATCTGTTCGACCGCAAGTTGTGCCCCTCTGAGTGAGGGGCCATCAAGAGACGACATGCCACCAGATACATTATACAATGCGGCAATTTTGATTGAACCTGCCTGTGCCAGTGCAGATGTGCCGAGTATCGCAACCGAAACTGCGGTGAATATTAGTTTTGGGAGTATTTTCACTTGGTTCTCCTTAAAAATTAGGCCAACACAAAATCATTTGTCTCGGCTAGTCATTGAATTGATGCTGACCTTATCGCTAATAGTTCACGGAAAAAGTCAAACATGTTGTGTGTTATACTTCCATTCCACAGAAAAGTCAATTATTTTGTATATTAAAATTTATTTTTACAGAAATGTATAATAATATTTTCAACGCTGGAGGATTAAATGACGCAGACGGAGGTGAAGGTTGCCGATCAAATTGCACATGTTTTTGAAGACCTTGGCAAACGAGAGCGTTCTGTTGCGCGTGTTTTGCTGAGAGCGTATCCCATGTCCGCATTAGAGACAGTAGCTCGACTTGCAGAAACATCAGGTGTCAGCACGGCAACTGTTTTACGACTGACCGGCAAACTGGGTTTTGATGGTTATGGTGATTTTCAAGCTGCTGTGAAGAGTGATTTGTTGCGTCATTTACAATCCCCTTCGGACCGAATGGCGATCAACCACTCAGTCAATCCGAAGACGAAATCCAGTGACCTACCGTCGCGAATGGCCGCACAGTTAACACAGAACATTAACCACAGCTTTCGTGACTTGATCACTGTTGATTTTGATGAGGCAGTTGAACTTCTGTCCGAAAAGCAAAAAGCCATCTACTGTATCGGTGGTCGCTACTCCACACATGTCGCCAAGATATTTTCACAGTATATGAGTGTGTTGAGAAACAATGTTCATTTCGTTACGGGGCAGAACGAGGGTTGGGCAAGGTATCTGACATTCATTGATAAGAAATCAACCATCGTGGCGTTTGACATTCGGAGATACCAACACTCTGTCCAACAGTTCACTAAACTGGCGAGTAAACGTGGTGCTAAAATCATTCTGGTGACGGATAGTTGGGCAGACGTATCTGAATTACCCGCTAATCTCCAATTTCATCAGGCGAGTTCTTCGGTATCACCGTTGGATAGTTTGGTAGGTCAGTTCGCATTTATGGAAACCCTTATAGCGGGTTTTGTGGAAGCGCACGAAAAACAAGCGCACAGCCGTTTGAGTGCCTTTGACAAGCTAAACAATGCTCTGAAATAATCAGAGGAGTAATATGATTAATAACGAAAACCGAACAGGGCATGATACCGATCTATTAATGGTCTGTATCAGTGATATTTCCGGACAGATGCGTGGTAAGGCGATTCCCAGATTGGCAGTTTCAAAGCGCACAGAGATCGGTGTCGGCTGGACCCCGACCAATGTCTTTATTACCTCCTTTGGTAGCATCGCACCAAGTCCTTGGGGGGCATTGGGGGATTTGATGTTACGCCCAGATTTCAGCACAGAGGTTAAAATTATTGAAGAAGATGATGGTATTAGAGAAAGCTTTATTCTCGCAGATATCTTGGAACTTGACGGATCGCCTTGGGAATGTTGTCTGCGCGGGCAAGTCAAGAAAGCGCTTGATCGCCTTGAGAAAGACCATGGATTGCGTATGATCGTTGCTTTTGAGCATGAATTTTATTACAGCGGAACACAGGAGCAAGCTGGGTTGGGGTATAGTTTGCGAGCGTATCGCAGGCTCGGTGCGTTTCCTGACGATTTGATGCGCATCCTTGATCAAGCGGGGCTTGGCATTGATACATTTATGCCGGAGTTTGGACCGGGTCAATGTGAAGTTACAATTGATCCAAAGCCCGCACTGCGAGCCGCAGACGAGGCCGTTATTCTACGCGACCTTGTGCGGGCGACAGCGCACAGCCACGGTGGTCGTGCAAGTTTTACGCCAGTCGTTGAACCAGACGGGATTGGCAACGGTGTTCATGTGCATTTCAGCTTTCAGGACATTGACGGAAACCCGGTTACTTACGATCCGTCCAAGCCGCTGGGTATCTCCGCGCCAGCAGGTGCTTTCGTGGGAGGAATTCTTAAACACCTTCCCGAAGCAATTTCGATGACGGCGGCATCGGTCCCATCCTACATCCGCCTGCAACCGCATCGTTGGAGTGCAGCATTTAACAATCTCGGGAAACAGGATCGAGAGGCAAGTGTCCGCATCTGTCCGGTTTTTGGCAACAGCGAAGTGTCAGTCGCCCAAAAGTTTCACTTCGAATTCCGAGCGGCAGATGCCGTTGCCAGCCCGTACCTCGTTCTCGCGATGCTCATTAATGCAGGTCTGTCAGGTCTCGACAACGACCTGACAACACCACCTGAGACGAAGATAGACCTAAGCCAATTGGGTAAAGAAGAGCTTGCAAGGCATGGTTACGAAAGATTGAGTCAATCGCTCACCAAAGCACTTGATAGGCTTGAGAATAGTCAATGGGCGATTGATTATTTTGGCAAAACATTTATTCAAGCATTTATCATACATAAAAGATGCGAGGCTGAAATGATGGCGGGTAAAAGTGTTGTCGAAATTTGCACGAAGTATCTTAGAGCCTATTGAAGATTTTTGCCCCGTGTCAGAATATGGCAATACCAACCGAAACTTATTCGTCTCGATAATGCAACCAGCTCCGCATCATGAATTGACAACCATTACGGTTCTGTTAAAACCACTTATCAGGTGAGACCTTTGCACGAAAGCCATTTCACCTGCATGCTGCGTTAAAAACGTACTCAATCGGTCATTTATAAGCATAAACTCCCTCATTCCGTGCGTTTTTGCCTTGCCTGAAAGCGAAATCATCTTCCGTGCAAAGGTCTCCAGGTATATTTTTATCCTTATTAAATCGTCACAGTGATAAGCGATGCCGCTAGCTTATTTAATATGCAGGATGCGCTTGATCTTCGTTGATTCATAGCCGCTCGGGATGTTAGAATGGCGCGCGTCAAAAATGTTGTAATACGAATGTGATGTCGCTATTTTCGACAAGGGGGGAACTGCGGTTTCTCCCTTTTTTTAGCAAAATTGAGTAACAAATTTAGTGATTGGTAGCACCCCGCTACCTGCTTGACCGGAGAGATTGTTGAATATACCCGCGTTGCTTATCCTTGAAGATGGTAGTACCTTCTATGGCAAATCAATCGGTGTTGACGGAATGAGTACGGGCGAGGTGATTTTTAACACGTCAATGACTGGTTATCAGGAAATTTTGACCGATCCTTCATACGCAAAACAATTGGTCACGCTGACCTGTCCCCATATTGGTAATGTTGGCATCAACCGTGAAGACGTTGAATCCAGAGGGGTTTTCTGCGCAGCTCTGATTGTGAAAAACCTGCCGAGCCGACATAGTAATTGGCGTGCTGAGCGTTCTTTGACAGATTTCCTGGTCGATCAAGGTATGGTCGCAATCAGTGATATTGATACCCGGAAGCTGACCCGGTTATTGCGCACCAAAGGGGCACAGCGCGGTTGTCTCTTCGCTGGGGAGAACCTCGATGTTGGCATGGCTCTGGATGCGGCAAGGGCATTTCCGGGACTGGCGGGCATGGATTTGGCAAAACAGGTTTCTGTGGACAGACCTTATGATTGGCGCGGGGGAGGGGGCTGGAATCTGGAATCCGGATATAGCCCCGCATCCGTAGCAAGACGTGAGTTTCGAATTGTCGCCTGCGATTTTGGGATCAAACGCAATATATTACGGATGTTGGCGGATCGCGGATGCGACATTACCGTGATGCCAGCCACTGCCAGCGCAGAGCAAATACTCGAGTGCAAGCCGGATGGCGTGTTTCTGTCCAATGGACCCGGGGATCCGCAACCTTGCGACTATGCCATCACCGCCATCCAGCAAATTCTGGACAACAGTATACCGCTGTTTGGTATCTGCCTGGGTCATCAGTTGTTAGCGTTGGCGAGCGGTGCAAAAACCATGAAAATGAAATTTGGACACCACGGTGCGAACCATCCGGTTCAGGACTTGCAAACCAGACAGGTGCTGATTACCAGCCAAAATCATGGCTTCACGGTTGATGAGGACTCTCTAAATGAGAAGATTCGCGACAACATTAGAGTAACCCATCGGTCGTTATTCGATAACACAATACAAGGCATTGAGCGGATGGATAAACCCGCATTTTCGTTTCAGGGGCATCCCGAGGCGAGCCCCGGACCGAGGGATATGGGTTATTTATTTGACCGCTTCATCGCCATGATGGAAGATAACCGTAAGATGCAGTCTAATAGAGGCCGCTGATGCCTAAACGTAGTGATATAAAGTCGGTTTTAATTGTTGGTGCCGGACCTATTGTCATCGGTCAGGCCTGTGAGTTTGATTATTCTGGGGTGCAGGCATGCAAGGCGCTGAAGGAAGAGGGCTATCGGGTGATTCTGGTTAATTCCAATCCGGCGACGATTATGACCGACCCGAATTTCGCCGATGCGACCTATATCGAGCCGATTAACTGGCAGACACTGGAAAAAATTATTGAGCAGGAAAGACCGGATGCTATTCTGCCGACTATGGGCGGGCAAACCGGTTTGAACTGTGCGCTGGATTTGAATCGCCACGGCGTGCTTGACAAATACAATGTGGAAATGATTGGTGCGACCAGTAAGTCTATCGACAAAGCCGAAGACCGGGAGCAGTTTCGAGTGGCAATGAAATCCATTCATCTCGATACGGTCAACGGCGATTTGGCGCATAGCATTGAAGATGCCCGCACCATCGTGGAAAAAATGGGCTTCCCAGCCATTATTCGACCGTCATTTACTTTGGGTGGGAGTGGCGGCGGAATTGCTTATAATATGGATGAATTCGATGAAATTTGCAGTCGCGGGTTGGACGCATCGCCAACCCAAGAATTGTTAATCGAAGAAAGTATCATCGGTTGGAAAGAATATGAAATGGAGGTGGTGCGGGATCAGAATGATAATTGTATCATCGTCTGTTCCATCGAAAATTTTGATCCGATGGGGGTGCATACCGGAGACTCGATTACCGTTGCGCCCGCCCAGACCTTGACCGATAAGGAATATCAACTTATGCGCGATGCCAGCATTGCGGTGCTCAGAGAAATTGGCGTAGATACTGGCGGCTCAAATGTTCAGTTCGCAATCAATCCACGCAACGGGCGGTTGATTATTATTGAAATGAATCCGCGCGTATCACGTTCTTCAGCGTTAGCGTCTAAGGCGACCGGCTTCCCTATTGCTAAAGTGGCAGCCAAACTGGCAGTCGGGTTTACTCTGGATGAGTTAAGTAACGACATTACTGGCGGTGCGACACCGGCATCTTTTGAGCCGAGTATTGATTATGTGGTGACTAAAATTCCGCGATTTGATTTTGAAAAATTCGCTCAAGCGGATGCAACCTTAACGACCCAGATGAAATCGGTTGGGGAGGTAATGGCAATCGGTCGTACTTTTCAGGAGTCATTTCAGAAAGCCTTACGCAGCTTGGAGATTGGTGCGGACGGAATGGACGGGCAGTATCTGCCTGAAGGGGAAGACAGGAAAGATGCGGGAGAATACATCATGGCAAAATTGCGCATTCCGGGCGCAAAACGCCCGTGGTATGTTGCCGAAGCGTTTAGGGCGGGGATGTCAATAGAACAGATACACGAAATTTGCAAAATAGATACTTGGTTTCTTGCGGAAATCGAGGATTTAATCGTAACAGAAAGTGATATTGCCCAATTAACGATTGCACAGTGTGATACCGAATTGATGCGGCAATGGAAAAAAAAAGGATTTTCGGATCGCCGAATAGCGCGCTTAATGGCAGTCGATGAGCAGGCGATTCGAGCGTTCAGATTGGCTCACGAGATTCATCCGGTCTATAAACGCGTTGACTCCTGTGCGGCTGAATTTGATACTGCCACTGCTTATTTGTATTCAAGCTATGAAGATGAATGCGAAGCAACACCTACGGACAACCGGAAAATTATGGTCTTGGGAGGTGGCCCCAATCGTATTGGGCAGGGCATTGAATTTGACTATTGTTGCGTTCATGCATCAATGGCTTTGCGAGAGGATGGGTTTGAGAGTATCATGGTCAACTGCAATCCGGAAACTGTATCCACAGACTACGATACTTCCGACCGACTCTACTTTGAACCGCTGACCCTGGAAGATGTGCTGGAAATTGTCCGTGTAGAGAAACCGTTTGGCGTGATTGTACAGTTTGGCGGGCAAACACCATTGAAGCTGGCACAAGCGTTGCAGGAGGCAGGAACACCAATCATCGGCACCTCACCAAGCTCCATACATAGGGCGGAAGATCGGCAGTATTTTCAAAAACTGTTATCTGATTTGACACTGTTGCAACCGCCCAATCGAATTGCCAATAATATCGAGGAGGCACTCACGCTGGCACAAGAACTCGGCTATCCTTTGGTCGTGCGACCATCATACGTTCTCGGTGGGCGGGGTATGGAAATTGTCTATAACGCTGAGGATTTGATGGCATTGGCAGACTCGACAGCGGGGCTGTCTTTTGACTCGCCAGTACTGCTGGATCGGTTTTTGAATGATGCGGTAGAAGTTGATGTGGATGCGGTATGCGATGGTGAAAGCGTGATTATCGGCGGCATCATGGAACACATTGAAGAGGCGGGAGTGCATTCTGGTGACTCGGCATGTTCGCTACCGCCGTTCAGTTTGTCCGAGACGATTCAGGACGAATTGCGAAAGCAGACCAAAGCCATGGCGCGGGCACTCAGTGTGGTTGGTTTAATGAATGTGCAGTTTGCGGTTAAAGATGATCAAATTTATGTACTTGAAGTCAATCCTCGTGCTTCAAGAACAGTACCCTTTGTCTCTAAGGCAACGGCGAGACCGTTAGCGAAAATTGCAGCCCGCTGTATGGTCGGCCAATCTTTAATGGCGCAGGGCATTACCACAGAACAAACACCTGAGTTTTATTCGGTCAAAGAGGCGGTATTCCCTTTCATCAAATTTCCCGGCGTTGACACCGTGCTGGGACCAGAAATGAAAAGCACTGGAGAGGTCATGGGGATTGGAGACAGTTTTGGTGAAGCGTTCGAGAAGGCACAAAATGCGGCAAACTATACCATCCCACGTTCCGGCAGGATTTTGTTCAGCCTGCGTAAAGAGGATCAGCAGAATGCCTTGCCCATAGCGCAATATTTCTTTGATGTCGGTTTTGAGCTGTTGGCAACCGAAGGTACCGCAAAAGTGATTGCCAATGCCGACATACCCGTTAAACAAGTGAACAAGGTTGTAGAGGGTCGCCCGCATGTTGTTGACAGGATAAAAAACAGTGAATTCGATTTAATTATAAATACCACTTCTGGCAGGCAGAGTCTGAAAGATTCCTATACAATCCGCCGTGAAGCACTACTGCATAAAGTAACCTACTACACGACACTAGCAGCCGCCAAGGCAGCGGTGGCCGCACATCGCCATACCGAAACAGTATCAGCAACAGTCTCTGTTAGGCAGTTGCAAATGCTTCACCAGAAACTCAATAACCCCGTATCCTGATTGCAAAAACATGATTATGATAATTAGGATAGCAATCAACAGGCTTTTGAAATGAACGATAGAGTGGTATTAACCCGTAATGGGGCAGATGAATTACGCGCCGAGCTAACCAAACTGAAGAGCACGGATCGCCCGAATGTTATCGCCGCGATAGCAGAAGCGAGAGCGCATGGTGACCTGTCAGAAAATGCAGAATATGATGCCGCCAAAGAACAACAAAGTTTTATAGAAGGGCGCATAGCACAACTTGAATCTAGTTTGTCCATAGCAGAAATAATTGACCCCATCAAGATTGCTCAGAATGGCAAGGTTGTGTTTGGTGCCTATGTCGATTTATACGATACCGAGCAAGAGCGCAATGTCAGTTATCAATTGGTGGGCAATCTCGAAGCCGACATTAACAAAGGACGTATATCCATCAGCTCTCCTATTGGCAAGGCGTTAATTGGCAAACATCTCGGTGACGAAGTTGAAGTCGCCGCGCCCAATGGAAAACGCATTTACGAAATTCTTGAGATCGCTTACAAGTGAATTGTGGCGTTATCTGACAAACAACCGATGAATATTGCTTATCTTATTCTCGCTCATAATACGCCGAAGCACCTGCAACGACTGATCAACGCACTATCCTCCAGGTCGTCCAGCTTTTTTATCCATCTCGACAAGAAATCCAATGCCGATGATTTCATCGAGATACACGGAAGAAATATCCACTTTATTTCGGATCGGGTTGCTGTTTTCTGGGGGGAGTTCTCACAAGTTGAAGCAATTCTGATTCTACTTCGCACCGCACTTGCTGATAAGTATAACTTTGACCGTTTCGTGCTTCTCAGTGGTTCTGATTACCCCCTGAGGTCGGCATCATACATTGAGGCATTTTTTGAGCGCAACCCAAACACGGAATTTATGAACATGGTTGCGATGCCAGCTGATTCGATAGGAAAACCAATATCCAGGCTGACCACTTATAGGCTGCGTTCCCAAGCATCCCCGATAAGTAGCGTTATACGAAAAATATTGACTCGAGTTATCACGTTGCTGTACAAGCGAGATTATAAGTTCTATTTTGGCGATTTTACGCCTTACGGTGGTTCCACATGGTGGGCACTTTCACGTGAAGCATGTATTTTTATCCTGACTTTTGTTGAAAAGGAAATTCAACTGGTCAACTTCTTTAAAAACACATTATGTCCTGACGAATCGTTTTTCCAGACAATTCTGGGTAATTCCATTTTCAGATTAAGGATTGTTAAAAATATTACCTACACGGCTGGATACCCGGGGAAATATACGCGGTGGGGGGGGGGGCGTATGGTTGCAGAAAAGCATTTGGCATATTTTTTCTCGGCATTGCCGTTTATTACCAGCGGTGTGTTCGGTAATGGTGAAAAGCTATTCGCCCGTAAGTTTGCAGATGAGTCGGAGGATTTGGTGGCAAAGATAAAAAACCAAATAAGTGAACAGGAAGCGCGGCTGACAAATCGTTGTCGCTGATTATTGTTTGGTGTCATGACCGCTGACCAGATACTGTTATTTTCATTGCTTGGGGGTGTCTTTGCCTTGTTGATTTGGGGGAGGATACGTTATGACCTGGTTGCTTTTGCGGCATTAATTATTGCGGTTATCATCGGTGTCGTGCCTGAGGAACATGCGTTTTCCGGATTCGGGCATCATGCTACGATTATCATTGCGCTAGTGCTTGTTGTCAGTCGGGGGTTGTCGAATTCTGGTGCGATTGAATTGATTGCCAGATATGTGATTGATGCCGGTCGCTCATTGTTTTTTCATGTCAGCATTATGTCGGCTATGGCAGCTGGGCTTTCGGCGATTATGAATAATGTGGCTGCGCTGGTGTTGCTGATGCCGATTGATATACAGGCTGCGGCAAAGGCGAAAAGGAGTCCCGGATTGACGTTGATGCCGCTGTCTTTTGCATCCATTCTCGGCGGTTTGATTACCTTAATCGGCACCCCGCCCAATATCATCATTGCCAGTTTTCGGGGGCAGGCATTCGGTGAGCCATTCGGTATGTTTGATTTCTCTCCAGTGGGCATTGTTGCTGCCGTAGTGGGGGTGCTGTTTGTTACATTGGTTGGATGGCGGCTTATTCCCAATGTAACCCGAGACCAGGGGGCAAGCAGAGAATTGTTTCAAATTCAGAAATATGTGGCGGAACTCAGAGTCGGGGAGAAGTCATCGGTAATGGGTAAGAAAGTGCGCGATCTGGATGCCGAAGGTGAAGAGGCGGATGTTGCCATTATTGGGCTGGTGCGTCGTGGTAAGCGATTCCCTGGGCATGCAAGACGAGAGGTGATTCGAGAGGGTGATTTGCTGGTGATACAGGCGAATGCAACTAATATTGATGCTTTTGTCGGGACTCATGGTCTGGAATATGTCGGCTCGGAAAAACATCAAACCTTGATTGGGGAAGATCTGTCGTTGATTGAAATTGTTATTCCACAAGGCGCAAGAATTGAAGGGCGTACCGCCTTGCGTGTTAAACTGCTTTATCGCCACGGCGTTACCTTGCTGGGTGTTTCGCGTTATGGCAAAGCGTTTCGGGATCGAGTTCGGGAATTGACTATTCAGGCGGGTGATGTGTTACTGTTGCTTGGTCCGACCGAGCGATTAACCGATGTCGCTGTTTGGTTGGGTGGGTTGCCTTTGCAGGAACGGGATTTGCAGGTGATACAACGCCATAAAGCCGGAATCGCGGTCGCAGCTTTTGTGCTTGCCATTGCCGCTGCCAGTGTCGGTATATTGCATTTGCCAGTCGCCTTGGCGATAGTGTGTCTCGTTATGGTTGGATGCAATATCGTTCCGATGCGCGAAATCTACACCGCCATCGAATGGCCAGTTATTGTTTTGCTCGGTTGTCTAATTCCGATTGGTGCGGCACTGGAAGCATCGGGCGGAACCGCTCTGATTGCCCAAAGCATTGTCAGTCTTGCCGAGGGTTATGCTCCAGTGATTGTGTTGACCTTGTTGATGGTGGTGACCATGACGCTGTCTGATATGCTTAACAACACGGCTACCACGATAATCTCTGCGCCTATCGCTATTGATATTGCAAACCGTCTGGGCGTGAGTGCCGATCCTTTTCTTATGGCAGTCGCTGTTGCCGCCTCCTGTGCATTTTTGACACCGATTGGGCATAAAAATAATACCCTGATTATGGGCCCCGGTGGATATGGTTTTGGTGATTATTGGCGGATGGGCTTACCGTTGGAGATGATAGTTATTGCGGTGTCTATTCCAATGATTGTCTGGGTCTGGCCATTTTGACGCAGATTATTGTGCCGCTTATTGTTCAGATTGAGACCTTTGCACGAAAGCCATTTCACCTGCATGCTGCGTCGCCTAAAAGCGCCTACTGTTGGTAAAATCGTACTCAATCGGTCATTTATAAGCATAAACTCCCTCATTCCGTGCGTTTTTGCCTTGCCTAAAAGCGAAATCATCTTCCGTGCAAAGGTCTCAGATTATTACTTCTGGCTAAATGTGCCGTGTTGCTGTAACGCTTCGGCAGGGAGTGATAATGGAGACAATTTTCACTTTTCACTTTTCACTTTTCACTTTTCAATTCTCAATATTTTGCCCGGGTTGAGTAGCCCTTCGGGATCCAGTAATTGTTTTATTTGTCGATAAAGCATCATTTCGGTCGGGTCTTTATATTTGTCCATTTCATCCAATCTGGAAATACCGATGCCATGTTCGGCACTGAAAGAACCCTGATACTGATGGACAATATCGTGCATCAAGCTATTAACAGCCTGTCCGTTTTCGAGAAATTGTTGTTTGCTCATAGTGGTTGGCTGGGAAATGTTAAAATGAATATTGCCGTCGCCGAGATGACCAAACAGATAGGGTTGTGCATTCGGTATAAAGGTGGTAACGGCTTGACTGGCTTGCTCAATAAATGCCGATACTTTTGCAACGGCAACCGATACATCGTGTTTAATACTGGCACCGATAAATTGTTGGGCTTCGACAATCGCCTCACGCAGTAAAATTAACCGTTTCGCCTGCGTTTGGTTTTCGGCAACGACCGCATTTTTAATCACGCCATCCACACAGGCCGTTGCCAGCGTTTCTTCTATTTGATTCTTGAGATGAGCCTCTTCTTCACTGCTATCCACAACCGCTAAAATGTACCACGGATAGACGCTGTCAAACGGATCGATCTGAGTAGGGATATATTGTATCGCGGTTTGCACTGCAAGCTGTGACATCAACTCAAAGGTGGTCAGGCGATTGCTACTGGCAAATTTTAAGCGACTCAGTAAAGCGACAGCGGCATCAATGCAGTCCAGAGCGGCTAGTAAAACCACTTGTCCTTTGGGGTAGGGGAACAGTTTTAAGACGGCAGCAGTAATGATACCTAATGTGCCTTCACAGCCAATGAACAGGTTTTTTAGATCGTATCCGCTATTGTTTTTTCTCAAGCGGTTAAGACCATGCCAGATATTACCGTTTGCCAGCACCACTTCAATTCCAAGCACTAAATCGCGAGCATTGCCATAATGCAATACGTTAATGCCGCCAGCATTGGTTGCTAGATTGCCGCCAATTTGGCAACTTCCCTGAGCGCCTAAACTCAATGGAAATAATCTGTCGTGTTGTTTTGCGGTTTCTTGAATGCTTGCCAGAATGCAGCCTGCCTGCACCGTCATCGTGTAGTCAGCACTATCTATCTCAATAATTCGATTCAAGCGTTTGAGATTAATAATCAGTTGGTCTTTATTAGCGACACTACCACCCATAGTGCCGGTATTGCCACCTTGGGGCACCACGCTTAGCTTGTGTTGCCCACAGAATTTAACGATTTCTGATACGGATTGTGTGGTTTCAGGCAATACCACTGCCAGACAGTCGCTATGGTATCGTCCGCGCAGTTCTTCGGTGTAATGGGTAGATTTTTGTTGGTCGGTGATGACATACTGTTGACCGACAATCTCTCTCAAACCCTTGATTATCTTGCTATTGTTAGGTGGATATTGCTGGCTGGACATTATTAAGAAATTAAAATTGCACTGAGTAGAGAATTAACTATAATCTTACAGCAAACGAACAACAGCACAAGGCAGAAGCGCTGTTATTGTCAAGCCGGTATCTGTAATGAAAAGCACCAGAAAACCCAAAAGCAAACTTGTCGGAAAAACTGCTGAAAAAACCGCCAGAAAAACCACAGGAAAAAAAGCAATTCTAGTCACTATCAGCGCGTTTGGCATCACCGCTATTTTGTTGTTGATTAAGTTATGGTCGAATGGCTGGGAAGTGTCTGCGCAATGTCGGGCATCAGTTGAACGCCTGTCGAATATGAATGTTGAACAGATATCGCTACTCAACGATGCTGGAAAAATTATCAAGTTTCAATCTTATATTGCCGATGACAATAACGAGCGTGCCGATGGCTATCAACATATATGCGAGGATGTGATCAATAAAACCCATATTCTGTTTGTTTTTCCGCAGCCCATTAAGGGACGATTTCATATGAAAAATGTCAAAGCAGCGCTGGATATTGGTTTTTTTGATAGTGCAGGAAGGTTAATCAGCACAATGGTCATGGACACTTATGACGATGGCAATAGCCGACTCTATCACCCGGGGCAACGATTTCAATATGCGCTTGAAAGCCGCGTTGGCTTCTTTAGCGAACATCAGTTGTCGGTGGATAAAGCCCGATTAGTGATTTCTTCAGTAAACGACTAGTGACATCTTAAAGTTGATTGACAAAGTCGCATTATGAACGAGCAGAGAGCGCATAAAAAGGAAATGCCCTATGGCTTATGGAAAAGTGATGTCACCATTGAATCACTGGTCAAAAAAGTCGCCCCGCCGACTTACCCGTTCAGACACAAGGACAAGCTATATTGGTTGACCGCCCAGCCTCATGAACAGGGACGAATCGCATTGATGCGAGAAAATCCATCGGCGGAGCCGATTTGCATGACACCGGCTAATTTCAATATCAGAAGCGCAGTGCATGAATATGGCGGGCGGTGTTTCTGTCTCGTTGGTGACAGTATTATTTTTAATAATTATGAGGACGGTAATTTATATCGGCAGTCGCTTGAGCTACTGCCTTCCTCATCACCATCATTACCGCAACCCGCTTCACCACAACGACTAAGTGGCAATTTGACTGCACAACATTGTTGCGGATATGTCGATTTGGTTGCTGTCGGCAATGGCGAATTCATATTGGGCGTGATTGAAACCAGCCGTCAGGGTGAACCGCATTGCAATAGCCTGATTGCCATATCATCAGGTATCGGTGCCGAAATTGACCAAGCTGTTGAATCCATGCCCATCATTCTCGCGCAAGGGGCAGATTTCTATGCCAATCCGGTGGTTTCCAGTGATGGCACAAAAATCGCCTGGTTTGAATGGAACCATCCTAATATGCCCTGGGATCAGAGCCGTCTGCTATGTGCCGATCTGCTTACCCATCCTCCAGTTAAAAGCAATGATAACAAGCTGATTTCCCTTGATAAGCCGAAAGTGATTGTCGATCAGCCGAATTGTGCGGTCTGCCAGCTCGGGTTTTTACATGACAACCGACTGATATTCGTCAGCGATAGCGATAGCTGCGATTACTGGAGCATGTTTCAGTATGCCAGTGGCAAAATTACCCGACTAACCTATAGCAAGGAAGAGTTTGGCGAGGCACATTGGCTATTCGGGCAACACCGATGGCAGTCAATCGGCGATGGGCTGATTATTGCCGTTGCCACTCGCGAGGATGGAGATGTGCTTGTCAAAGTGGATAGCAACACGCGGGGTTACAGCGTATTGCATCAAGGCTTCTCGGCATGTAGCCATTTACAGGGTGTTGACTCCAGCGAGCTATTATTCATTGCCCACCATTCAAACCGTCCGGCTGAAATTGTCAGTTTGAGTCTGCCATCTGCAAGCATCAAAACGCTGTCAGTTGTATTTTCAGGCAGTGATGCTACAGATGCGAATGATCAGCAGAATCTGCTTCATAGCGAACCCAGATTGATTAAGTTTTCAGTCGCCAAGACAAGGACAGCGAATAGCATGGCTTATGGCTATTTTTATCCGCCCTGTAATATGCGCTATGATGCCCCGAAAAACACATTGCCACCGCTTGTGATTGTCATTCACGGCGGTCCCACAGGCAGGGCAACTTCAGAACATTCAAGTCTGAAGCAATACTTTTGCTCACTAGGCTTCGCCTTGTTGGATATTAACCATCGTGGTAGCACCGGGCTGGGTAGAAAATATCGGCAATCGTTGTTAGGAAATTGGGGCGAGTTTGATGCCGATGATATTGTTGATGCGATTAATTTCGTTGGCAATCAGAAATGGATCGACAAAGATCTGGTGTTTATTCGTGGTAGCAGTGCCGGTGGATACACCGTGCTACGGTCGTTGACTCGATTCCCCCAGCAATTCGCCGGTGGTGCGTGTTATTATGGCATTGGTAATTTAGTCACATTAAGTAACATAACCCATAAATTTGAATCAAGCTATACCGACAATCTGGTTGGTGAACGCTTTAACCCTGAAACCGCAACGCATGCTGATAGTCGGTTTGTAACACGCTCTCCGGTTTCCCAGATTAACCAATTATCCAGTCCGCTGATTTTATTTCAGGGCAAGGAAGACAAAGTGGTGCCGCCCGCCTTGTCCCGCGAAGTGATTGCTCTCCTGAAAAAAAAAGGCATAAAACACAGCTACACAGAATATTCGGGAGAGGGGCACGGTTTCCGTCAGATGCAAACACGGGCAGATGCATTACGCAAGGAGAGCGCATTTTTTGCTGAAATCATTAGCCAACGACAATCAAACAAGACAATGTTACGGAAAAAAAGCACAGAAAAAGATCACTAACCGCATCCTCGCCTTGTCGATTTCTGTTAATAGCCCATTGTTATCAATGCTAACAACGCAGTAGAGTCATTACTGATGACCGCGATGTGATTGCAAGCTACAAAGTTGTTGTCGCATTGTCCTTCTTTAGCCGGAAACCTAATATCAACCGACACCAACTCGTGCAGGCTTGATTTTACGGGGGGTTTTGGGTGTCCAAAATTTTCTATAATACGCTGCAATTGCGAAACTAAAAGAGAGTGGATAAAATGAATGACATGAAGAATATAGAAATCTGCTTCCTCGGCCTCGGGGTTATGGGCTATCCGATGGCAGGGCATCTGGCTAGCAGAAAAAGCTATTCGGTTTGTGTTTATAACCGCACTGCGGAAAAAGCACGAAAATGGGTGGAACAGTATGGGGGCACAGCAGCGGCAACGCCGGCACAAGCAGCAGAGCAAGCCGATTTTGTCTTCGCATGTGTGGGCAATGATGATGATACGAGGAGTGTGACTGTCGGTACTGAAGGTGCTTTTCAAACTATGAAAGCAGATTCGGTGTTTGTTGATCACACGACTGCCTCGGCGAATGTGGCTCGGGAGCTATATGACCATGCCAAAGGCAGCGGCTTTCATTTTCTTGATGCGCCGGTTTCAGGTGGTCAGGCAGGTGCTGAAAACGGGGTGTTGACGGTAATGGCAGGTGGCGATTCGGCAATTTTTGAAAGAAGCAAACCTTTGCTTGACTGTTATGCGAAAGTGGCAACATTAATGGGTCGTTCTGGTGCAGGACAACTTACGAAAATGGTCAATCAGATTTGCATCACCGGATTGGTTCAGGGCTTGTCCGAAGGAGTCGCTTTTGCTATCAATGCCGGACTGGATCCAGAATTGGTGTTTGATGTGATATCCAAGGGTGCGGCGCAATCATGGCAAATGGAAAATCGCTCGGCAAGCATGGTCGCCGATCATTTCAAACACGGTTTTGCTGTTGATTGGATGCGTAAAGACCTGGATATGTGTTTTCACGAGGCTAACCGCAATGGTTCTGAACTGCCGATTACCAAAATCATTGATGAGTATTATGCCGAGATACAGGCAGTCGGGGGGAATCGCTACGATACCTCCAGTTTAATCACCCGCCTGTATAGAAAAGACCTTGATGCGGATGACAATTTTTCAAAATAAGGGTGTATCCAGTATGAATTTTCAATTATAAATTTACTCATATACATATAATTGACTCACGATCTCATTTTTTTCAGTTTAGCAATAGCGCGCACCTGAGCGGCATAGGAAGCCAATTCGGCCTTCATCTCTGCATAGTCTTGATCATCTGGTGCCGTACCTTTAAGTTTTTCTTCTGCCTTTTTCATGGATTCATCAGCCGCGGTTTCATCCAAATCAGCACCACGAATTGCAGTGTCGGATAAAACGGTGACCAGATGAGGCTGGACTTCTAACAACCCACCCGAAATAAAGAAAAATTGTTGCTCACCATTTTCTTGTTCAACGCGGACATCTCCGGACTTGAGCGCGGTAATTAATGGTGTGTGCTTTGGTGCAATACCAAGCTCACCCGCCACCCCCGGTGCGAAAACCATAGTGCCCTCACCAGACCAGATTTCTGCTTCAGCACTTACGATTTCAACTTGAATAGTGGACATATTTGTATAATCACTCGGGTTAAGGGCCTTCGATAGGTTTTTGATATGGGCGATTAGCTCAATTGTTTGGCTTTTTCGATAGCTTCTTCAACATCGCCCACCATATAAAATGCCTGTTCCGGGATGTGGTCATAATCACCATTGACGATACCCTGAAAGCCTTTAATGGTTTCTTTTAGGGAGACATATTTACCCGGGGAACCGGTAAAGGTTTCTGCCACGGTAAATGGTTGAGACAGGAAACGTTGTATGCGACGAGCGCGACCGACTGCTTGTTTATCGTCTTCAGAAAGCTCATCCATACCCAAAATGGCGATAATATCCTGCAATTCTTTATAGCGTTGCAAAACACCTTGTACCGCTCGTGCTGTTTCGTAGTGTTCATTACCGATGACCAGTGGATCCAAAATACGCGATGTTGAGTCCAGCGGATCCACTGCCGGATAAATACCCAGTTCGGCGATCTGGCGGGACAATACCAGTGTCGCATCAAGATGCGCGAAAGTGGTCGCGGGCGAGGGATCAGTCAAGTCATCAGCGGGGACATATACCGCCTGAAAAGAGGTGATTGATCCTGATTTAGTTGAGGTAATTCGTTCTTGCAGGGCACCCATTTCATCGGCCAGGGTAGGCTGATAGCCGACCGCAGACGGCATCCGTCCAAGCAATGCCGATACTTCCGTACCCGCTAATGTATAGCGATAAATGTTATCAACGAATAGCAACATATCCTTGCCTTCATCACGAAAATGTTCTGCCATGGTCAAACCGGTTAAAGCGACACGCAACCGGTTTCCGGGAGGTTCATTCATCTGTCCGTAAACCATTGCGACCTTATCGAGTACCCCAGCTTCGGTCATTTCGTGATAGAAGTCGTTTCCTTCGCGGGTTCGTTCACCCACTCCGGCGAAAACAGACAAGCCACTGTGCGCCGTTGCGATGTTGTTAATCAACTCAAGCAGGGTCACGGTCTTACCGACACCAGCACCGCCAAACAACCCAATTTTACCGCCTTTGGCAATCGGCATAATCAAATCAATAACTTTGATTCCAGTCTCAAGCAGTTCAACACTCGCGGCTTGTTCTTCATAGGTCGGTGCTACACGGTGAATTGGCATCCGCTTCTCTGCTTTAACTTTGCCGGCCTCATCCACGGGTTCGCCCAATACATCCATAATACGACCCAACGTACCTTCGCCGACTGGCACCGAGATAGGTGCGCCAGTATTATCAACGGCAAGCCCTCGTTTCAAGCCGTCCGATGATCCCATAGCGATACATCGTACCACACCATCGCCCATCTGCTGTTGCACTTCCAGCGTCAAACCATGCTCTGACACTTTGAGCGCATCATACACTTTAGGGACTGTCTCACGGGGAAATTGAACGTCCACCACCGCACCGATAATTTCTACGATATTTCCTTGCATATTAGTTACCAAGTATTAAAAGTTATTCGTATTGACCGAAGTCGTTGTCAGTATTCTGCCGGTCACTGTCATTTTCCGTGGATTAAACATCAAGGTTTTATGGTGGTTATTGTTAGCTAACCAATCAATTTCATGTTGACGATCACCTAACTGTTTTTCATGACTCTTTACCATACCCCGATAGCACAACACAGATAAAACGATTAATACAGCTTCGGTAACGGCAAGATGACTAAAAAACTTAGAAAAAGGGTTCAACCATGCCATATCTATACTGCCGCTGCGCCACTCACTATTTCCGACAATTCCTGCGTTATTGCTGCTTGTCGCGCCTTGTTGTAAACCAGTTGTAAATCATCAATCAAGTTGCCAGCATTATCGGTCGCCGCTTTCATCGCAACCATTCTGGCGGCTTGCTCACAGGCGGAATTTTCAGCCACCACCTGATAAACCAATGACTCGATATAACGCGCCATCAAAACATCAATCACCGCTTTGGAATCCGGCTCGTAGATATAGTCCCAATAATGATCCAGTTGTTTTTCATCACTCGGCAAAATCGGTATAAGCTGCTCAACATTCGCGCTTTGGGTCATGGTGTTGACAAAGACATTGCTGACCACAAACAGGCGGTCAATTTTACCTTCGAGATAATCATCCATCATCACCTTGATCGCGCCGACCAACTCCTCCAACTGTGGCGCATCCCCCAAACCGGTTGCCTCACTAACGACTTCGGCATTAAAGCGTTTGAAAAACGCGCTGGCTTTCTTGCCGATGACCGAAACATTAACCTTAACACCCTGGTCATGCCACTGCGCCATATCATTGACGGCCTTACGAAATACATTGATATTGAGTCCGCCACACAGACCTCGATCACTGGAGACGATAATATATCCAACCGCCTTAATCTCTCGCTCGGTCACATACGGATGTTTGTATTCCGGATGGGCATGAGCAAGGTGGGCGACCACAGTACGCATTTTCTGCGCATAAGGGTGCGCCGCCCGCATACGATCCTGGGCGCGTCGCATTTTGCTTGCCGCAACCATTTCCATCGCCTTGGTAATTTTTCGTGTACTACCAATACTCTTAATCTGGGTACGAATTTCTTTTGTGCTTGGCATACTTTATATCTTGTCTTGTTGTTTCTTTGCGCTGATTAGACTATTCCGAGCTACCAACTGCCATTTTTCTTAAAATCTTCAACGGCGCTGGTCAATTTTCCCACCACCTCATCACTGTACGCACAGTCGTGGTTGATTTCATCCATCAAATCGCTATAGTTTGAATTGATATAAGCCTGCATGGCATGTTCAAAATTCACCACATCAGCGACACTAACATCATCAATATAGCCCTGATTGACGGCAAACAATGAGAGTGCCATTTCAGCAACAGACATCGGTTGATATTGCGGCTGTTTCATCACTTCCATAACGCGCTCACCGCGTTGTAGTTGTTTGCGTGTTGCTTCATCCAAATCCGAAGCGAACTGCGAGAACGCCGCCAACTCGCGGTATTGCGCGAGTGCTAAACGAATACCACCGCCCAGTTTTTTGATGATCGGTGTTTGTGCGGCACCACCGACCCGCGACACCGAAAGACCGGCGTGAATCGCCGGGCGAATACCGGCATTGAATAAATCGGTTTCCAGAAAGAGTTGCCCGTCTGTAATAGAAATGACGTTGGTTGGTACGAATGCCGACACGTCCCCCGCCTGAGTTTCGATAATGGGCAATGCCGTCAGTGAGCCGGTTTGACCTTTAACCTTGCCGTCAGTAAGTTTTTCCACTTCTGCCTCATTGATGCGCGCCGCACGTTCCAGTAATCGAGAATGTAAATAAAAAACGTCGCCCGGATAGGCTTCCCGACCGGGCGGGCGTCTTAACAACAAGGAAATTTGACGATAGGCCCATGCTTGCTTGGTCAGATCATCGTAAATAATCAGCGCATCTTCACCTTTATCACGAAAGTACTCGCCCATCGTGCAACCCGAATAAGGCGCGATAAATTGCTCTGCCGCTGAGTCTGAAGCCGCTGCGGCAACAACGATGGTATGCTCCATAGCACCGTGTTCTTCCAGCTTCTTCACAACCGCAGCAATGCTGGATGCTTTTTGTCCAATGGCAACATAGATACACTTAATACCCGTGCCCTTCTGGTTAATAATGGCATCAATAGCCACGGCGGTTTTTCCGGTTTGCCGATCACCAATAATCAATTCCCGCTGACCACGTCCAATGGGAACCATAGAATCAATAGATTTCAATCCAATCTGCACCGGTTGATCCACCGATTTGCGCGTGATAACACCCGGAGCGACTTTTTCGATAGGCGATACTTCTGTGTAATCTATCGCGCCTTTGCCATCAATCGGCTGACCGAGCGCACTGACCACTCGCCCGAGCAAGCCTTCGCCGGTAGGGACTTCAAGAATGCGACCGGTACATTTTACCGTGTCGCCTTCGGATAGGTGTTTGTAATCTCCCAGAATAACCGCGCCGACAGAATCTTGTTCAAGATTCAATGCCAGACCAAATGTTGCTTTGTTAGCGGCCGTACCGGGGAATTCAAGCATCTCTCCCTGCATCGCTTCACTCAGTCCGTGAACGCGGGCAATGCCGTCGGTCAGTATCACAATAGTACCTTCGGTACGCGCTTGCGCATCCGCTTCAAAGTTTTTGATTCGATCCTTAATCAGTTCGCTGATTTCAGACGGATTCAATTGAATAGACATTTTTAAGTTTTCCTCTAGTCAGATGGTTCGGTCAGATGGTTTGGTCAGGTATGTCAGGTAGATGTTTCTGGCTATACGCCCAGTGTGCCTGCAAGTTGCTCAAGTTGTGCTTTCACCGAGCCATCAACTACCCAGTCTCCAGCACGAATGACTGCTCCGCCGATAAGTTCTTCATCAACGGTAAATTCAAGATTGACACTTCGCCCCAGTTTTGACTGCAGTGTCTCGGTAAATTGTTGCTGCTGATTATCGCTGATGGGTGTCGCGGTAACCATTGCCGCGGTGATGACTTTTTCTGCTTCGGCTTTACGCGCCACATAGGCTTCGGCAATATCGCCTATGGCATTGACTCGTCCATTGCGTACCAGCAACTGCACCAGATTCTTGCCCTGTTTCACCAAATTGTTGTCGCTGTCGTTCAATTTAGCGCGACCACCGCCAGAAACATCATCACAGACATCAATGATTAATTGTGTCAACTGTGCCGAAGAAACGGACGGGTCACGGCTTGCATTGCTTAAAGTGGTATCACTTGCAACGGCTGCCAGTAACTGTAACTGCTCAGCCCATTCAGAGAGCTTGCCTTGTTGCTGTGCCAGCTCAAACAAAGCCTGTGCATAGGGTCTGGCGATATTGCTTTGCGCTGACATGGTTATTTTATTTTTCGGCTTTGCTTTAGCGGCTAAAGTTTCGCTGCCAGATCATTCAGCAGGTCAGCGTGGGCATTACCATCCATCTCCCGTTTGAGGATTTGGCGCGCACCAGCGACAGCAAGCTCACCGACTTGTCCGCGCAAAACTTCTTTTGCCTTGTTAATTTCGGTGTCAATTTCTGCATGCGCTGCCAGGGTAATCCGCTCGCCTTCTTGTCGGGCATATTCTCTGGCTTCATCAACCAGTTCAGTGCCCCGTTTTTCGGCTTTGCCAATAATTTCATTCGCCTGATTTTTAGCTTCAGCAATAACCTGCTGTGCCTGATCACGACCTTCCTGCTCAGCCATTTGTCCCTTTTCAGCGGCGGCAAGACCATCGGCAATTTGAGTTTTCCGTTGATGCAGTGCGCCGATAATCGGCGACCAAACGAATTTTTTGGCGAACCAGACAAAGCCAATAAAAAACAGTACCTGGAAAGCTAGTGTGAGATTAAGATTCATCCCGACTCGCCTCTAATTTATTGTTAACATGGGTGGTAGTTAGTCTTTTCGGGCTTAGGCCACAGCAAACAGAACGTACATAGCAATACCCACAGCAATCATAGGCACGGCATCAACCAGCCCCATGACGATGAAGAATTGTGTACGCAACATAGGAATCAGTTCCGGTTGACGGGCTGCGCCCTCAAGAAAACGACCGCCGAGGATACCGATGCCAACAGCAGCGCCTAATGCGCCCAGACCCATCATGATCCCGCCTGCGATATATAAAAGTGCTTGTTCCATCTTAATCTCCGAGTAAGTAGATAGTTAGCTTAAAAAAATAATAAAATAAAAAAACAGTTTCCAATCTTAATGATGTTGATGCGCCATATCCATATAAACAATAGTTAATACCATGAAAATAAACGCCTGCAAAGTAATAATCAATATATGAAAAACCGCCCAGACAAACTGGAGCACACCACCGAACAAAGTCAGGGTAACGCCAGCACCAAACATCAATGAGATTAGAATGAAAATCATCTCCCCTGCGTACATATTACCAAACAACCGCAGTGAGTGAGAAATGGGTTTTGAAATCATACTGACGAATTCAAGGAAAAAATTCACAGGTATAAATAACACTTTCAGCACAAGATTTTTTGCTTCAAATGGCTGCATAGTCAATTCTGCCGCAAAGCCGCCGATGCCTTTGACCTTGATGCTGTAATAGAGCATCAGCACAAAAACACTCAATGCCAGTCCAAATGTAATGTTGGGATCGGTGCTGGGAACCACTTTCTGAAAATGAATCCCGAAAAGCGCCAACAGTCTCGGCAATACTTCCACTGGGACAAGATCCATCAGATTCATCAGGAATACCCAACAAAACAAGGTCAGTGCCATAGGGGCAATCAAATCATTCTTACCGCTAAATGAATCGCGCACATTACTATCTACGAATTCAACAATCCATTCAACGAAGTTCTGCATCATGCCCGGTACCCCGCAAGTAACCGATTTCGCTACGCCACGAAAAACCATCAGGAACAAAACGCCCAAAGTGAAGGACCAAAACAAACTGTCCACATGAACCGCCATAAAGCCCATTTCGGCGGCTTCTGCTCCAGACTGCGCCAATCCCCAATGTCCATCAAGATGCCGTCCAAAGGTCAGGTTGGTTAAGTGGTGACGAATAAACTCCGTTGAGGTAATCGCTTCTGACGATGCCATCTAACTATTAATATATGTGACTAATTGTTCGAGACCTTTGCACGAAAGCCATTTCACCTGCATGCTACGTTAAAAACGTACTCAATCGGTCATTTATAAGCATAAACTCCCTCATTCCGTGCGTTTTTGCCTTGCCTGAAAGCGAAATCATCTTCCGTGCAAAGGTCTCTGTTCTAAATATTATGTGCAGGAAGCACTGACAAATAACCGCTCCTCGGTAATTTCTCCTGCATTGCTCTTAATAAGCTACATCTATGTAGAGATGCGTTACTTGCACTTCCGCCAGTCATGGCGGTCACGAAAAAGTCCTAATTACCAGAGCTTCCCATTATATTATGAATCCGACCTTAAAATTTTTATATTCAGTTTTTGGCATATCAGTTTTTGAAAAAGGGCAATGGAACGGCTACTGCCACCTGTACGACAAAATAACCCAGCACAACAAGCACAGGTTCAAGATCAAGCGCAATCAAACCAAATCCAATGCCACCACCGACGATGACCAATTTATTCAATAATCCTGAATATATCGGCAACAAAGCCAAAGCACTCGCATCATCCGAACCCTCACGGCTTGCGGCATTGACAGCAGTTTTTCTAATCGGCCTGCTTCTGATACTTCCAGCACTTAGTATTGTACCCGAAATCGCCAGTGCTGAACCATAAATTGATGCTTTAAGTTTAGCAAATAGTCCGGCAACAATTTCCACATCACTGCCACTGAAAAGTTTTTCAGCAAAAACCCAGTTCATTGAACAGGGCATCGAAAACAATAACCCATAAATCCCCAGTATCCCCAGCAACAGCAACAATGAAACCACGCCTTGCAACACCAAAACACGTTTAACACCCTGCCTCAACATATCCTCTTTAGCAATTTTCCCGGCACCCTTATTCATTTGTCATTGACCCACCGTCACGGCATGTCTTCAGGGTTTTCTTCTTACCAAACAAGACTACTACCAAAAACGTGGCGCATTATAGGGACATCCTCACTGACAGTCAATACCGTTTCCCGAGCTGTTAGCAACAAATAGAAATGTCCGGTTTCGTAGCAAATAGGTTGTCCGCTTTTAGCGTGATGGTTGGAAGGTTCCAGAGGGGCCTGCCCACTGCCGGTTGAGCCGCGGACATTAGGCGACAACCGGGAATGCATTTGATACTACCTGACCCTGGGCATCATACCTTGCCAGCTCCCGGGGACCACGGTGAATGGCCAAGGTGCCATCGATGTAGCGTAGCACTTTGACCTTCGCCTTCACATTAATGACAGCGGTGACGATCCGCTGGTATCTGTAGCTCCCGCCCCGTTTGGGCAAGCCAAACACAGGAATTTTCCCCGCCGCGCCCGTGTTTTCCTTTTCGCCGACCGCCAAAATAACTTTCATCCACATCAATCCCGCCTTCAAACAGGATATCGTTTTCAGCCTCAAGTTCATAGGCAATAATTTCGTGCAGGCGCAGGAAGAAAAACGTAGCCGTTTTGCGGTTCACCGTACACAAATCACCTGTTGTTCGCGCCGTTGATCCGGCGATGAGATGTTAAATTGGACGGTCTTGTTTGTAACAACTTAGACGACTCTTTCGCACACTACCCATAATAACCTCTTTTTTGAGTTATCTGGATCAGTCCCTAAATCTTTATCTCTCATCATTTTCTATTGCTTATCAGTGCTATTAATCATGACGGCTAGGGTAAATTACTCACCCGATTTAGGGAATAGCCAAAAAAATGAGTGGCAGTAATGGCGTGCCCCTATACTTATCACGTTGACCATGGTGGGTATCAAAATGATACCTACGGTTAGGAATCATGTTTCTCCAGTTGTCGAGATGTCCGCATAGAGTCCTGGTCGACGTTGATCCATCAATGGATACCGACGGCGAACTTCGGCGATGAACGAAAGATCAATGTGAGAAGTCACGCAACACTCATCGTCCTGAGCCGTTGCAAGTATTACGCCCCAAGGGTCAACAACCATGCTACGTCCGACAAATCCGATTCCCGATTTTGGCTCGATGCCATATTGACCAGATGCCACGACAAAACATTGATTTTCGGCTGCCCTCGCTCGCAGGAAAAACTCCCAATGGTCGAAGCGTGGGCTAATAAAGGCGGATGCACAGATTATTATTTGTGCGCCATTGATGCCCATTACACGGTAAACTTCCGGAAACCTCAGGTCCGAACAGACTGACAATCCTATGCGACCGATGAGCGTCTCAAAAACCGGTAATTCTGAACCCGCCTCGATTTTGGAAGATTCTATAATGCCACTACGAATATCGGTTCTACTAGGGGCATCAAAGAGATGGGTTTTGTCGTAGCGACCGATAATTTCACCGTCTGGGCTAATGAATGGCGCGCTATTGAAATAGAGTCCGTCTCTTTTCTCATAGATTGATCCGACAACATACATGCCAAATTTTTTCGCTTTCTCAGCCAGAAAATCTGTCGTTGGTCCAGGAACGGGTTCGGCGGTTTCTTTGTAAACATCAGGACCACTATAACTTAGCCCTGTCCAAACTTCTGGAAGAACGACGAGATCTGTCCCCCGCTCGCCCGCTACATCAAGTAAGTTTGAGACTTTGCGAAACGTATCTTCCTTTTCACCGTCAACCGCTGTGAACTGTAGTGCGGATACAATTAGTTCATTTTTCGATGGCATCGGATTTTTCATGTCGAAAGTGATTTCAGGTATGCGACTCAAAACCCATAGCTGGATGGGTCAATCTTGTCGTAGATTTCGCGCTTCACCAGTTTGGTCAACGCAGTCTCGTCCGTCCGGTCAACATCCTGAAGAAGACTGCCCCATTTCGTGACTACGGCGAGAAAATCATTGATGAGCAAATCTGGATTATCAATTCCACGCTTTTCACGAGCGATTTGTTTGACGTTAGCAAGATCGGCTACAACGAAACGGTTAAGTGATACCTGCATGTCATCGGTGGGTGTGACTACGGTAACACCAAGTTGCGCTGCGTTATCGGTCGCATGTGCAGCATCAACCTGATATTTCAGTTCAATGCGAACCATGGCAACTGCCATCTCGTCAAATAGAATTTTTCGCTGTGCATCGTTAATACTACGCCAGAAAGACGGGTTATAGCCCCACTCGAATCCGGCAAAGTAGACCCCCAGTGGCAATGTAACGATGGACTTCACAACGTCCTTCAAACTGAAAGATTCAAGCGCATCGGCTGCATTCGCCGCGCAGTCCAGAGAACCAGAATCAAGACCGGTATACATTTCACTTGATGGCACACTAACCGTAGTCGCGCCGATATATTCAGCGAAACGCGACCAGGCACCACCCGGTACACGCAGTTTCAAACCCTTGAAGTCTTCAATAGAAGCAATTTCAGTACGACACATCAGGTGATATGGTGTGGTGGCATATCCACCCCCATAGACGATTCCGTTTTTTGCCCACTCTTCTTGCATTGCGGGATGGAACATTGCAAACTCCGTCGAAGCGAACGCCATGACCAGTGGATCTGGGTTCCCGAAAGACAGATCAGAAATTACATTCGTAATTGGTAATTCCGCAGGTGTGTAGGTTCCGGCATGGTAGCCGACCTGAGCTACACCATCGCGCACGCCCTGCATTGAAGCGGCTGGAGGCAGAAGCGAACCACCGGTGAAAACTTTAAACGTCACTGCGCCACCAGTTGCCTCGGATACTCTCTTGGCCCACTCAATGTATCCTTGCTCGGACAACACATGCGTCTGGCTGAAAAAGACGTTAGCATTGTTATCGGCTTCTACAGCCATTGGAACAGCTAATACGAAAGCACAGGCGACCCAAGTTAGACGATGTTTTTTATTGAGCATGTTTTTCTCCTATTGGTTTGGTTTTGTAATTTGGACATTGGATGGTCAAGCGGACATCAGTGCTGGAAGCCATAGCGTTAGTGTTGGAAAGATAATCAGTATTAGTAGTGTTAGAATGTCCATTATTAGGAACCAGAATACGCCGTGGAAAATCACTGACAGTGGTATCGAGTCACCAAGCGCACTCTTCATTATGTAAACATTCAATCCTACTGGTGGCGTGATAAGACCAATCTCAAGTAGTTTAATGGTAATGATACCGAACCAAATCAGGTTGACACCTTCGATATTCAACGCCGGCAAGATGATCGGCAATGTAAGTAGCATCAGACCGATACCGTCAATGAACATGCCAAGAACTACATAGATAAGAGCGATCTGTAGGATAAGTATTGTGGTGCCTCCTCCCGTGTCAATCATTGCGTTGGCAAGAAATTCTGGAACACCTGATAAGGCGGTGAAACGAGTAAACATAACCGCCCCCACAGCCAGAATAAATATCGACGCGGTTGCGTCCGTGGTCTCAGCGATAGCGGCACGAGCGACTTTCACGGTCAGACGGCGACGTATTGAAGCAAGCAGACAGGCAGTAGCAGCACCTACTGCTCCAGCTTCCGTCGGAGTGAACACGCCCGTAAAAATTCCTCCGAGCACACCTACGACGAGTACTGGAAATGGCCAGATTTCCCTGAGTACGAGCAGGCGTTCAAGCCAAGTGAATTCGGTATTTCCCCGAGGTGCGATTTCCGGGTTAAAAATCGCACGTAATGTGATCATTCCAATATAGACCGCTGCGGAAAGCACTCCGGGAATAATTCCTGCAATGAACAGTTTGCCGATTGATTGCTCAGTAAATATACCGTATAAGACCATCAAAATCGAAGGTGGAATGAGTGATCCTAGGGTTCCTGAAGCCGCCACGACACCAGTGGCGAGAGAGGGTGAATAGCCCGATTTGAGCATCTCTGGAACTGCGATACGTGACATCGCTGCCGCAGTTGCAACACTTGATCCTGATGCGGCAGCGAACATGCCACAAGCGGCGACACTCGCTGAGGCCAGTCCGCCCGGTACCCGCCCTATAACGATGCGCATGGCCTCAAACACGCCACTGGTCAACCCGCTATGTGAAGCGATGAACCCCATCAGCAGGAACATCGGAATCGCACTCAGCGACCAATTTCCAACAAAGTTGAACGGGAGTGCTGTAACGATACCCCAAGCAGCCGTCAGATTAGTTAGAGCCCAAATGCCGACAAATGAAACAAGCCCGAGTGCCACACCAATAGGCACCCGAACAGCAATCAATGCTAAAACAGAGCCAATTCCGATGAGACCAATGTCAACATTATCCAAAACCATTTACCCGCCCTTAAGTTTGATAGATTGGGCTACGGCATAGTATGACTTCAATCAATAGACGGACGGCCGAGACCAGAGCAACAAAACCAAAACTAATAGGCAAGATGAAACGACTAGGCCAGATAACAAGTTCAGTTGGTCCCATTACAATCTCTCCCACGTGCATCGCATGCCAGGCATCAATTGCGGCCTGCCAAGCCATCATCGTGAAGAAAATGCAAGAGAGTAGAAGAGCAATCCCGAGGCAAATTCGTTGACCTGTGTCGGGCAGGAGCTGAACCAAAAGGTCAACCGCAATGTGTTTCCCCCTGAACTCAATGAACGGCAACGGAAGAAAAACCACCCCCACCATGTAGTAGAAGGCAACCGTCTCGACCGTGCCAGTAATAGGTGCGTTGAAGAAATATTTCATCAATACGTCGGCGACCATGTGAAGCATCATTAAAGCGACGAGAATTCCTCCCAGATACATTTTTGTTGTTGCAACCCATACCAGCACTTTTGTCATAGGCACAAATTTTACCTGATATATTTGTGTAAACCAAGCAATTTTTTACGTGTTAGCAACAAATAGAAATGTCCGGTTTCGTAGCACATAGGTTGTCCGCTTTTGCGTTGATTGCTGGAAGGTTCCCAGAGGGGCCTGTCCACTACCGGTTGAGCCGCGGACATTAGGCTACAACCGGGGATGCATTTGATACTACCTGATCCAAGGCATCATACCTTGCCAGCTCCCGGGGGCCGTGGTGAATTGCCAGGGTGTTATCGGGGTAGCGCAGCGCTTTGACCTTCGCCTTCACATAATGACAGCGGTGACGATCTGCTGGTATCTGTAGCTCCCACCCCGCAAAGTGCACACAACCGTCCTTTCCCACCGTCCGCTCAAAGCGCTCGCACAGGATGTTATCCAATACGCTTAAATCCGGACATGCCACAAAGGCGGAACCCGGCCCCGGTGCCGGCTACGATACCGATCCACCGAGCGCATGGCCTCGTCCACGGGAGCGCGGCGGTGGGATATCTGCGATAAGCGTTTATCCATCAGCGCCTCCACGCCCTCGTCCTCATACCGATCAATGTAGCGGCGAAATGTCCGGTCACAAACCCCCAACAATCGCACCGCCTCCCCCTGGGTGAGACGGCTCCCCGTCCAGCCCTCATAAGCGCCCTCAAATCTCATCAGTCGGGTCTCTCCTGTAGCCACTCTGTCAGCCTCATAAACTTCCCTCCTCGGGGCCTTATGAGAACTGGACAGATCATGTACTACAAGACCGGACAGTTTATGTGTTACTAACATTGACACCAAAAGAAGGTGGCGATTACAATCGGGTACTATCCTGAGCAGAAAGCACCTTCTATTACTATTACTTGTAAATGAATAATTTTCTCCAACAGTTTATTGTAAAACTCCAACTCAATACCGTAGTAAATGACGATGGTTATCTCGTTTGTGCATTTGAAAATGCGCCTTTATTATTGATAAAACAGGAGTCAGCAAGCTATGTGTTATTTTGCTGTCTAGGACAGGCTCCTGTGGATGCTACCCATCTTCTTGAGGCTATGCTTTCAGCAAATTTATTTTGGAGAGATACCGCTGGGGCAACCCTATCCCTAGAACCGCATTCCCGCAATATTATTTTCGCTGAGCAATTTAGTCAGTGCCAATTCGAGAATTATAACCAATTTGAAGTTGCTGTCCTTGAATTTGTCCAGTACACAGAGTACTGGCAAAAGTTAGTTGTCGAATTAAAGACGCCTGTAGCAGATGCAGATAGTGCTTCGGATATCACTAGCAATTCCGCCAATATCAAAGTTTAGGGTACTTAATGCCAATCCTCTTATCTCAAAACATTCAACGTGGGAACCAACAACTGTTTGTTGAGCAAGCACAGCAGAATAACGCAGCAAGCAATGCGGTAGTTGAAGTGCTATTAAGTCCGGGCAAATCCTTTTCGCGCAAGGTCTTGAATGCACTGACATTTAACCTTTACGATAAGTTCGTTGAAAATCCCAGGCAGTGGAGAGGTTTTAAAAATGCACTGATTGCCAGTGCTGATTATCAACAGTTAAGTAATAACACAAATCGCCAACAGATGCTTGATGATATATTGGCGACGTACAGTCACCATTCGGCACTTACTCGAACCAAAGCAGTAAATATTCTGGCGGATTTTCAAGCCGTATCAAATGAAAATAAAACAGCCGTTAAGGCGAAGCAGGCTCCGCTCAACGAAAGTCAGTCGTTTGTGGCGCGCGGGCTAAAAACACTCTATGAACATGCTCGCCCTCTGCATCAAAAAGAGCGGCAACTGTTACAGCAAGCACGAGAGCCTCAAATACCCACCGATAAAAGAAAAGCCGTAGAGCAAGTTTTAAAACCAGGTCATGGAATGAGCTCGGCTCCTATCTTGCGTGGGCAACAGGCGATAAAAACCCGTGCCCAAAAACAGCAAATGGCTTTCGAATACACCAATATTGGTGTTCATTTTTTACAAGACCCTTTAAGTACTCGACTGCAAAGCATATTAACTTCAGGGCAGTCTAAAATTAAACACTTGCAAACCTGTGCCGAGAATGGTCAGCGCGCTATCTTATCAATACCGCTTGGTCTAAAAGATACTTCAGGCATCCTTACAGGATTAAAAGAAGATCATGTAGTAGAACTGGCGATTGATTTTAATAACAAGAAAATACTGTATCTTGATTCTAAAGCACTGCCACTAGAACAAGCCACTAAACACTATGCTGGTTCGGGAAATATGCGCCAATCGCTAGAAAATTTTGGACATCAGTTATTTGATTCTAAAGACCAGAGCTGGAATGCCTTGCTAGGAGTGCTAGAACTTTCCCTACCAAAGCAACAAGGTGCCAATGATTGTGGTGCGTTTACCCATCAATTTACACAACGGCTATGCGATGGTGAGTCAATCGGTGATATTGAGCGTGCTTTTAATGCCCAGGATCGCGCTAATCTAAGGACTCAATTAGCTCAAAGCATCTTGGTGGATAATTTTAATGATGGTGATGAGATCGATTGCATTGCCGCAGGGGGAGGTAATTTTTACGCCTCAGCACCCTCTAATTCGAACACTATTCCACCAGATTCAACCTGGGGGGGTGACGATGGCGATGATTTTTAATTAAGTTTATCGTGTCATTCCAATAGTAGGCCACTGCCTGAGGGCCGTGGATTACTGGAACAAGATGTCGATAGTGTCGGGCTGGCTTGACCCCGTCCAGTGGATGCCAGTGTGGTGATATTGTCATACAGAAAAAACAAACCGCTCGCGGAGCGAGCGATCCGATCTGACGGCAGCCGACAATGAGTATTGCCTTTGTGAGACTACGACGCTTCGCGCTCCGTCTAACAAAGACAATCAACGGGAAATTTTTAAATGACCTTACAGGTAATCTCATGTTAAAAACTCCCGTTATTGTCGGCTGCCGTTAGCTGCTAGTCAATCTACCAATTCCTTTTTTATGACTAAGGTGGCAATTCAGAAGTCCCCAATCCCAATAGTTTGGATTGATACGTCAGTTATTTCGAATATGACCCAAGCAAGAGAGAATCCGGGCAAGCTCGAAGATGTACAACTACAGAGAATCAAAAACCTATCTCGAAATATTCGGGAGGCATCTCGAAAGGGAAAGGTAATTTGCCCCTTGGCAAACCAGGAAATTGAGATCTGGATTGATAGAGATGCCTGGTTGGATACCATTCATGATCTTGGTCTCGGAATCACATGCGTTTCACCAAAAGCTATACAAGATAGCCAGTTATATGCGGCTATGGATTCTTACGCTAAAAGCGATCCTGAAATTAAACTTAGTTATTTGGATATGTTCCATCGTGATCCAGTTGTAGAACTTTTTGAAACATTAAATCAGCCAGTCTATGTCACCGTCCGTCACGGCGTACACATGGGCGCTGAATATCAGAAAACTTCGAAGGAGAAGTTGCTAATTAAATTGAATGAACAACGTGAAAAGAATGTTCGGAGGGGTACTGAGTATCAGCAACAACTCGAATACGAATTAGTGGGTAAGTTAGAGGCACTATTGATTGCATTAAAAGACTATGCGTCAGGAAATTATAGTCCTGATGAACATATGAATATTATGTTCAGTAGAGCAGAGTTAGCGAAACAACTTGATCACCTGTCATTTCGAAGTGGAAGGCAACAAGAATTAACAGACTTAATAGATTTTTACAAATCACCCTATAATTCATGTATACCTCACACTAATGTAAGTGCGAGAATGTTTGCAAAGATCATGGTAGACCCCCAAACAATCAAATCTGGTGATCCGAACGACATTGAGCACGCGGCGTCGATGATTTCTTATGTGGATTTATTTATAACAGATAAACATTGGCGAACGTTTCTTCGTAAAGAAGAGTTGGACAAAACCTATAAAACTAGCATTTGTTATATTGGAGACACGGAAGAAATCGATGAATTTTTTGCTGTTTTATAAGAACGCAACTAACAAGCGCATGCAACGGACTGCCAAACCGCTACGCGCTTTGTCAGCCGCTGATGCGAGGCGTTAGACTTTACAAGCGAGAGGGAATAGTAATGACTGAAAATGAAAATGTAGTAAATGACAGCTAAGATGTTGGGTTTAAATGGTGGAGTATATGGGCGTGGCTTGGGTTAACTTTAGACAATCTGTATATGCTTGGTGCGCTTAGTGAGTTAGCAGGTTTAGCAGTTGTGTTAATTGCAGTTAATACAGTCTTAATGATAATGATATTAAAATTTAACAAATATGCATTTCTGATTGCGACCATAATAAGCCTTAACCCATTGCTGTGGATAATAAATGGAATTTATTTAAAAAATCGCTGGAATCATCAGAAAGTAAATAATTGATAATGAGTGGTTCCATGATAAATCTAAAAGAAAGTGTTCCTAATAAAAGGGATGGAAAATATCAAATTTTCTTCTTGAGTTTCATTGTTTGGTTTATTATTTCCTTTACACAGAATGCTATTGCTAAAGAACCGATTTATATTGATCTTAGTAAAACATTCGGGTTTATCATGGGACAAAGGTTCAGCCTTAATCGAATAAAGGCTGAATACCCAACACTGTCATCTCAGATAAAAATGGCAGAGCTTGAATTTAATAGCGCTTTTGGGTCTTCTGAAAAAAATATTGAAAAAGAATTGAAGGATTTATTTAAGGATAAATATCCTGGGTATATCTCAACAATGAGAAAGCAATTAGATACCACTCTCAAATCACAGCAAATAACTCAGGACATCGCAGTTCAATTTCTTGAGGAAGTAAAATTAAGAGCAGCGGGAGAAATACCTTCACCAATGCTTGAAACTCTTTTGATTTATCAATTTAAAGAAAGACCTGCTACTGAGTTTTCACGCGGTTTCAAGAATATTTACCGAACAAAAGGGCACTCCAAATCTAAAGGGTTAGACTTTCAAATTGAGTACCCAAGAAGTTGGTCGAAACGAGAGGGAAAGAGGCCTAATGTAATTAAGTATTTTAGTAGCAACAATGGAAGAGGGCCTGCTGGAGCGTTGATAATGACGCGAGATCTTGTAAAAGAAGCACAAGGCGAATTAACGCGCCAAGAGATTAATGCGCTTCAAACTTTAGAGGGGAGTAAAGAATTAGCATTGGACGTGTTTTCGCAAAGTAGCCTCATAGAGATGGCTGACGGAATGGGCATGAGCAATGTTCGAAGTATAAATGCCAAAAGAATTGTAATAGATCGTTGGCCAGGAGCGGTGCTTGATTTTATAGGCGATGCACAACGGTTGGATATCAATATAACGATGTATAATAGGATGTATATCGCTATATACAAGAATTACATGGTTTTCTTGCAATGTCAGGTTACGAAAATGCCAAATGAGACAACGGAAGAATTAAGAACTAAAATATCTCAATTTGATCCACTGTTTCGGCTTATGGCCAACAGCCTAGTAATACAAAGTCAATATTAAAAGTCTAACAAAAACATGCACTCGGACAAAATAAAGCTACGCCGCTTCGCTCTGCAACTTTATTTTTCCGGTGATGTTAAGCGTTAGATCGGATCGCTCGCTCCGCGAGCGATCCGATCTAACGGCAGCCGACAATGAGTATTGCCTTTGTGAGACTACGACGCTTCGCGCTCCGTCTAACAAAGACAATCAACGGGAAATTTTTAAATGACCTTACAGGTAATCTCATGTTAAAAACTCCCGTTATTGTCGGCTGCCGTTATGTATTATAAATATATCGAGGTTTAATCTTATGAAATTTTTAATAATTGGGCTTTTAGCTTGGTCTGTTATTCATCTTATACCCTCATGTGGCATCGCGTTAAAAAATTCTTTGATAAGTCACTTTGGAGAAGGTATATATAAAGCAATATTTTCACTATCAATTATTCTTTCGCTAGTTTTAATTGTCTGGGGTTGGCGCAGTGTAACTCCAATTTATTTGTACCATCTTCCCGAATTTGTTAAACCTATATCATTGGTACTTCTCTTTATAGGTTTTATTTTATTTGGTGCTACACCTTGTAAAACAAGAATCAAGAGGATTATCCGGCATCCTCAGATGCTTAGTGTTGTTCTGTGGTCTGTAGCACATTTATTAGTTAATAGTGACTCGCGGTCAGTTATTTTATTTGGTGCTTTGGGGTGCTGGGCGATATTAGAAATGATATTTATCAACAGACGGGAAGGGGTATGGAAAAAGCCTGAACTTCCGAGTTGGAAGCAAGAAATAAAGTGCTGTGCTATAGGCTTAGCAATGTTTATTGTAGTAGTTTTACTCCATCCTTATATTGCCGGAGTTCCTATCATATGATACATAACAAATCATTCCAGCGGACCGCTAACGCGGCGGCTGAATTTAGACATTATACGCAAAAAATAGGAAGCACATGGTGAAAGAAGAATTTGAATCACAACTGAAAGAGTTTGTCGAAGGACTGCAAGACCATATCAGTACCAAAGATGGTCAATGGACTGTCAAAGGATTCATAGATGTGTTCCAAAACATCTATACCATTTCTTCAGATACCAAGATTATTTCAAAGATCTTGGAAATTCACCTATTCCCCAAAATTATGGAATTTGCAAGAAAATATGGATATAAAATAGTTCTAGCAGAACACCAGAATTATTATCCTGATATTTCATTTGTAAAAGCAGAGGATGAGAGTATTAAATTTGCTGTGGATTTCAAAACCACATATCGAAACCCCAAGAAGCCATATTTATGTAATGGGTTTACATTAGGTTCGCATGGTAAATATTTTGAAGACCGCACAAGCACAAAAAACATACAGTTCCCCTATGGAGAATATTCAGGGCACTTTTGTCTTGGCATTGTCTATGATCGCGCTGATGGCGCATCTATAGACGAAACAGCGAGCCATAATATCAAAGACTTACAATCTATAGCTTCAGTGGTAAGTGGGTTTCAGTTTTTCGTGGCTGAAAAATGGAGTATTGCCAGTGATAAAAGTGGAAGTGGTAATACCGCAAATATAGGAAGCATTAACAATATAGATGATATTATTAACGGTAATGGGATGTTTTCAAACCTTGGTGAATCTTGGTTTGATGATTACTGGATGAATTACAATAAAATCACTATTACTGACGGTAAAAGTAGAACCAAAAAGATCACCTCATTAAAAGATTTTGTTGTTTACAGGAAAGGGGACGTTTCTAAAATCGTCCCAAAACATAACAAAGCACCTAAATAGGCGAGTTCATGAAAGTAAATGTACCACCGATAAAGTCGCAGGGAATAAAAACCAAGCTAGTGCCCTGGATAAATACGATTGTCCCACATGAATTTGATGGTAAATGGGTAGAGCCATTTATGGGCACTGGTGTCGTGGCATTTAACCTTGCCCCAAAATATGCCTTATTGTGCGATACAAATCCACACTTGATTAATTTTTACCAAGCAATAGCAGATAAAGAAATAACTCCCGAGATTGTTAAAGAATATCTAAACAAAGAAGGTGCTTTGCTTCTTGATGTGGGAGAGTCTCATTATTACGAGATAAGAGAAAGGTTTAATGAAAAGCATCAGCCTTTGGATTTTTTATTTTTAAATAGAGCAGGGTTTAATGGGATGATTCGCTTTAATAGAAAAGGTGGTTTCAATATACCTTTTTGTAAAAAACCTCAAAGATTTGCACAGGCTTATGTGACCAAAATTGTTAATCAGGTTTCTTATGTAAGCCGTTTATTATGGGCAAAGGAATTTGAGTTCAAGTGCCAATCATTTGAAGAAACTATTTCTCAGGCAACGTCATCGGATATTATTTATTCTGACCCTCCTTATGTAGGTAGGCATGTAGAGTATTTTAATGGCTGGGATGAAGAGCGAGAAAACAACCTATTTAATATTTTATCTCAATCAGAGAGCAAATTTGTTTTATCAACTTGGCATCACAACGATTTTCGTAAAAATGAATATATTGAATCTTTGTGGAGTCAGTTCAATATTTTGACAAGAGAGCATTTTTATCACGTAGGTGGCAGTGAAAAAAACCGAAACCCAATGATTGAAGCCATTATTACAAACTACGATACATCAATTTATGAAAACCAAGAACAGGAAAGGCAGGAGCAATTAGTGTTACTAGAGGAGCAAGCAGCATACAGCGTATAACAAGGCGCTGTACTCGGACAATTTTTCCGCTACGCTCCAAAATTTCCGGTGAGCTTGGTCGTTAGATCGGACCGCTCGCTCCGCGAGCGATCCGGTCTAACGGTGGCCGACAATGCGTATTGCCTTTGTGATACTACGACGCTTCGCGCTCCGCCTAACAAAGACAATCAATGGGAAATTTTTAAATGACCTTACAGGTAATCTCATGCTAAAATCCCGCTACTGTCGGTTGTCGTTATCTACCAAAAAGAATTTAAGTTATGCCATTAAATTTGAAGTTAAATTATGTCGAATTTCCTGCTCAGGATATTCCTGCTACCAAACGATTTTTTGAAGATGCATTTGGTTGGTCTTTTACAGATTATGGAGCGGATTATTCGGCGTTTAGCGATGAGGGGTTAGATGGTGGTTTTTACAAATCCAATTTAACATCAGTTGCTTCAAATGGTGCAGCACTACTCGTATTAAAAACGGTCGATTTAGAGCATACTCAATCAATAGTTGAATCTTGTGGTGGTCAAATATCTACGCCAATTTTTTCTTTTCCTGGAGGTAGACGTTTCCATTTTATCGAACCAAGCGGCAATGAATTTGCAGTTTGGTGCTTAACTGGCACATAACAAGTCAATAAAGTCGGACACGTAACGCTTTGCTCAGTGCCACTTCGTTTCACATTTTAGCAAGCATTACTTAGCCGCTTATTGCGGCGTTATAGGTTCAGAGTAACCCATCAAAGAGATATAAATGTTTAGTCAAATTTCAAAGAAATTAACGAAAATATCTTCAATAAAATTAACAGCATTTTCATTTTTGCTGTTCTTGTTTTTTATGTTCGTCGTTTTACCAGGCTTAGCCTCAAAAGCTGCTGAGTTATTTGCAGGATTGGGTTCACCAGACCTCCTTTTTTTCTACAGTGGTGAAAAGTTATATGAAGTGGCTTCGAGCTATGGTGAGCTTGGAAGAAATGCATATATTGAGACAAGATTTCAATTTGATTTAGTTTGGCCAGTTGTGTATACACTTTTTTTGGTAACGTCAATCAGTTGGTTTTGTAGCCGTATAACAAATGTCCAAAGCAAACTAAGATATTGTAATCTTTTGCCTATAGTTGCTGTCGTGTTTGATTTATTGGAAAATCTTTCAGTGTCAATTGTAATGTATCAATTCCCTGCCAAAACTGCTTTATTCAGTAATATCGCATCATATTCCACTACATTAAAATGGATTTTTGTCTATGCCAGCTTTTTGACATTAGCTATTTCTATGGTTGTATTTTTGTGGGTGTCTATCAAAAAACGCATAATAAGAAATTCCAGATGACGCCTACAGCGCAACTGAATTTAGACGTTATGTGCTAATTTTATGCAATAGACTTCTGAGGATGAAAAAATGAGAGCATTAATTTGGTTAATACTGATGACTTTGTTTGTGCCGTTGGTTTCTGCTGAAGAGATCGAAACAGCTATTGTATCCAATACATTAGTCAAGTCGACACATAGCTGGGATGGAAGTCAGCTTCCGTCATATCCAGATGGTCAGCCAGAAGTGACGATATTAAAAATAACAATCCCAGCCGGGGTCAAGTTACCACTTCATCAGCACCCGTTCATTAATGCAGGATTATTAACAAAAGGTGAGTTGACGGTAGTCACTAAAACAGGTGAGAAACTGCTCATGTCGGCAGGCGACACCATTGTTGAAGTAGTCAATAAATGGCATTTTGGTGAGAACAGTGGAAGCGTACCCGCAGAAATTATAGTGTTTTATGCCGGTGTCAAAGGGCAGCCAATTACACAGTTAAATAGTTCGCACATAACAAGCAATTCTAACGACAGCCGACAATGGATATTGCCAGCTGCCGTTAGCTACCCAAAAGAATTTAAGTTATGACATCACATTTGAAGTTAAATTATGTCGAATTTCCTGCTCAGGATATTCCTGCTACAAAACGATTTTTTGAAGATGCATTTGGTTGGTCTTTTACAGATTATGGAGCGGATTATTCGGCGTTTAGCGATGAGGGGTTAGATGGTGGTTTTTACAAATCCAATTTAACATCAGTTGCTTCAAATGGTGCAGCACTACTCGTATTAAAAACGGTCGATTTAGAGCATACTCAATCAATAGTTGAATCTTGTGGTGGTCAAATATCTACGCCAATTTTTTCTTTTCCTGGAGGTAGACGTTTCCATTTTATCGAACCAAGCGGCAATGAATTTGCAGTTTGGTGCTTAACTGGCACATAACAAGTCAATAAAGTCGGACACGTAACGCTTTGCTCAGTTTCAAAATTGGTACTAGCAAGTAGTTTGATATCTATATCTAATATAGCCTTGTCTGAAGTTGAGGATCCCTACTATGCAGGAGGCAATGTTTCATTTGTTAATTATTCTGAAGACTTGATACAAGATGATGCATCCTTAACTTCTATCTATGGTAGATATGGGTATCAGTTCCATGATAACTTTTCAGCTGAATTACGTTTCGGGAAAGGTATCGGAGATGATACTTTGTCTATTTTGGGTACAAATGTTGATGTGTCTTTAAACAACTTCTTTGGAGGATATGTACGTGGAGGAATCCCTGCAGGAGAATATTTTTATCCTTATTTAGTAATTGGTTACACACGAGGTAAACTAGATGTAGTCGTATCTGGTTTTGCGGATAGTGGATCTGAATCTGACGTTTCTTATGGCATAGGAACAGATATTATGCTCTCTAAAAATTGGGGCGCAAATATTGAATACATGAATTATTTAGATAAAGATGAAGCCGAAATTAGTGGTTTTGCAATTGGTATTATAACTAAGTTTTAAACATAACGCTTAGCTCAGCGGATGGCTAAAGCCACCGCTGAGCAAGGCCGTTAGAACTCATAAGAATAATGATGAAGAAACTACATATTGCAATTTCTACAAATAAGATAAACGAGACAATAAACGATTACACTATTCGCCTAGGTGTCGAACCGTGTCTATTTGTTCCGAACGAATACGCATTATGGAGAACGGACTCGCTGAATGTATCGATTCGCTAAGATTCTTCTTGTACTCTTGGAGACCTTCGACATTTAGGTTGGGAAGATGATTTCGCTGAAGAGTTTAGCCAAGATACTGACGTAAACGGAATTATTTGGGAATATTTTAATGCTCAACAACAAGCTGACGAAATTAAAGAATTATGGCCAGAAATAAATTATCAACCAGCAGATTGAGTTCTAAAAAACCATTCCAGCCGACCGCTAACGCGGCGGCTGAATTTAGACGTTATGGCACTTAGGAGATTCAAATGAGATTTTTAATTATCACGCTAATACTTGTTGGAGTCGGCTTAGCAGTTGCTTCTACTCAGTCTCCATACTCGGGAGAGGAAACTAACGAGATAAAATCTCTAAGCCCTAATGAGATAAATGGCTTATTGCAAGGTGAAGGTATGGGCTTCGCGAAAGCTGCAGAACTCAATCAATATCCTGGTCCCCGACATGTGCTCGATATGGCTGGCCAGTTGCAACTTTCAAATCAGCAGATTGCACAAACCAATCAAATATTCGAAAACATGCGCGAGAATACAGTTAGCCTTGGAATTCAGCTTGTCAATTACGAGAAAGAATTAGATTCACTTTTTTCGACAGGCCAAGTAGCTGCGTCAGAACTTGATTCTCTGCTTCTAAAAATTGGAGAAACAAGAGCAAAATTAAGAGGAGCTCATCTGCACGCACATTTGGAAATGAAAAAGATCCTTAATCATCATCAAATAATGATGTATGACAATCTTTGAGGATACTCAAACGGAAGCAACAAACATGAGCATTCCCCATGAGCATTCCCATTGAGATAATCAAGGAGGCGCGCCATAACAAGGCGCTGCAGACGGACAGCCAAACTGCTGCGCAGTTTGGCTGTCGCTGAGCGCGAGCGATCCGATCTAACGGCAACCGACAATGAGTAGCCTTTGTGAGACTACGACGCTTCGCGCTCCGTCTAACAAAGACAATCAACGGGAAATTTTTAAATGACCTTACAGGTAATCTCATGTTAAAAACTCCCGTTATTGTCGGCTACCGTTAGGCGGTCTAGAATACGTAAATAAATCCGATACCTACTTCGGCTTCATAGTTGTTGCGTGCGATTGGGCTATCCTGAATGTCACTACTATAATACCGCTCATAGACCGCCTCGCCGAAAATCTGCCAATTCTCGTATATACACTGACGATAATTGTAATTGAGCCCAATCGAGCGAAATCCTGCGCTCAGATTGGTCTCATCCAGTCCCGATGTAACTGACTGCTCTGCATCTATACCAAAATCTTTATTGGCATAATCGCTATCGTGAAATACCACAGCGATAGCAATTTCATGGCCGGTTCCGTCGTTCTGATCGCCAAAGCGGCGCCCCACTCCAAAAAGACCAAGACTTCCGTTTTCACCGATTACCACTCGATCATCCAGCCAATAACGCCAATCGGCATCGAAAGCACGACGCGCTTGCAGCACGAGTTCAACACCCTCATCTCCATCAGCGAGACCATCCAAATGACCGTCATCGGAATCACTTTCTTCACGCCCCTCATCGAAGCCCACGGCTGCCTCAAATAACCACGTTTCAGAACGAAGACCACGCCACCCCAGTGCCTCACCCGCCCAGAAGAAAATATTATCACCACTGCGCCATTGTACCGCACCAGCAGGATCGACTTCGAAGCCGTATTCATCCGACCCTTCGTACGCAGACTCGTATTCAACACCCAGGCCCAGCCCCAAGGCCCAGCCCCAAGGCCCAGCCATCATTACCCTTGGTGAAGTCGTCGACCGAAGGTAAAGGCACTAAAGCTGTTTTCCCGTCTTGTGCTATTGCTGTATGAAAGAAGGAACCATGCATGAGCATTAACAATAGAAGACCTATAACTTTTTTCATTTGATTACCGCACCAGAATTGTTGAGGAAGAATGATGCCCTAGATAGTGTCGTCACGAAATTTGAGCCCATATAGCCAGGCAGTGAATGTGTACCGCCGCCAGAGATGAAGCTGTGTTTTTTGCATAGCGCGTGGCAATTCCCCGCCAGCACTTTAACACCAAGAAGGCATTCTCAACCAGATGCCTGAGACGGTACAGTTCTTTATCATAACCCCGAGGCACCTTCCGATTTCGTTTGGGTGTGGAATGACAACACCTATCTGGTTTGTCTCGCAGTGCATCACAATGGCATCGGTATCCTATGCTTTGTCTGCTAACCATGCGCATCCACGGCCAGATGTATCTTTGTGTTGAGCCCCCTTTTGTGCGGTTCATCGCCTGATTGCCGCCTCTGGCACCTGCTGCGTGTGGATGAACCTTGACATGACTAGCATCAATCACTAGCCACTCATCATCCGGTTCAGTCACCAGTTGTTCCAACAAACCTTCCCAAATACCCTTGTCGCGCCAGCGGCAAAAACGTCGATGTGTATTTTTTCAGTCACCCTAATCGGGTGGCAAATCTCGCCAGGGTGCGCCTGTGCGAAGAATCCAAAAAATGGCATTGATAAAAAGGCGATTATCCGTTGCTACACCTCCCCAACTACCGACTCGGCCTGGCAAATGCGGTTCCAATAAAGACCAAATATGATCAGAAATATCGTGACGCCTGTGAGCAATTGGCATATGAGGAGAACTCCTCAAAACAGAAAAATACTATTATAACTCAATCTTATGACGACACTATCTAGCCGTGTGTAACCCTACCCATAAGGGCCATGATGACTTGACGTCATCCCCACCTTCCTCCGGTTTGTCACCGACAGTCTTTCCAAAGTTTCCAGAACCTGATACCCCGGGACACCAACTGAAAATTGCGGTAGCATGTTCGTCTACCAACGCACCATACCAGCATCAACATTCAGAGCTTGGCCGGTAATCCAATGCGCTTCCTCTGATGCAAGAAAACAGATCGCTGGCACAATGTCTCGTGGCGTACCAGTGCCTTTGATAGATTGCAACATCTCAACAAACTCAAACGAATTTTTATGGGGGGTTTGTTGAACACCCTCTGTGTCCGTCAATCCGGGACATACACAATTAACTGTTATTTTATCCGTCCCTAGTTCGGTTGCCAGTGCCCGAGAGAAAGTCAACACCCCGCCTTTGGATGCGACATAGTGTGCCATATTGGGAGTGCCGACAAATATCGAGTTTGAGCAAATCGATACAATCCTGCCATAACTTCCTATTTGCATTGCTTTTGAGGAAGCCTTGCACATCAGAAACAGCCCGTCCAAATTGACCCGCATAATCCGCCGCCATTCGTCAAAATCAAGTTCAGACCAAGGCACGAAAGGCACGATAGCGGCCGCATTGATCAGAACATCGATTTTCCCGAATTTCTTTAGAACATATTCATGCAAATCGCCAACGCTTTCCGGCTGCGAAATATCACAACCATACCCTACGGATCCATTCCCCGCATGGATGGCTTTTTCCGTAGCTCTCGCTTCATTAATATCGGCAAAAACGACTTGCGCACCCTCATCCACGAGATTCTGAGCGGTAGCGGCTCCGATCCCCTGAGCGGCACCAGTAACGATGGCTACTCGATTGGAAAAACGTGAAGTGTACATTAAATTTTCCTCGTGATGTTAAAAAATAGATGATTGCAACGTTACTTGACGCTCAAAGACCTTCGCGCGAACGTCACAGCGTAGACGTGATTCAATTCGGCAGTGTGCGACAAAGCGATTCGATTGAGATGAACGCAACAGTACAAGCGGGATATCTGCTGTAGTGTTCTGCCAATCGTCTTTGTCGCCACAGAGAATATTTTCCACCAACATTCCGCTACCGCTGGTGCTTTCCGAAAGAGTGCCGGAGGAATGTTCTCGATAGAAAGTAAGTTCGAATCCGTTGTCCACGGGCACCAAATGCTGTGTCACGAAATGCGCCAAAATAATCAAACAACGAAGATTGTCTGCAACATCGCCACGAACGGACAGCACGATCGGATAATTCCTATCACTGCCAATTTCATTGCCGATAGCGTCTGATAATAATGAAATTATCACAATCCAGGCAAGCATGCATGTTCTTAGCACAACACTGGCTCGAGTTTGCATTCGGCGAAATACTATCGGGCTTAAAGCACTGACCATTTTTGATTACCGGAACATTTTAAAATTGGGACAACTATCATCCGTCAATCGATTCCATAACCGTGGTCATGCCTGCTTCGACATTGACCTTTGCGCCCAGCGCACGCATCGCGCCACCCAAGGCACCCACCGCGACTACGCTGTAAATTGGCTCTGCCACCGGTCCCATGTGACCAATGCGAATCAGCTTGCCCAGGGTGTCAGCACGTCCCACAGAGAACATAACACCGTAATGGTCGCGTGCCAGTCGCACAATCTCCTGATCGGACATACCGGCAGGCACCCGAACTGCGGTGGTAGTCGGTGATGCGATGGATTCGTCTGCCGCCCATAACTCGGCGCCCATCGCTATCACACCTGCACGGCATGCTTTTGCAGTTCGTTCATGACGCTTCCATACACGTTCGGGGCCTTCCGCAAGATACCGGCTCACGCATGCTTCCAAGCCGTTGATTTCCGCCACCGACGGCGTGAATGGAAATGGCACATCCTTGTGCCACGCATGTTGCCAATCCGTGAGACTAAGAATAGATGCCGAAGGCACATCCAGATTGGCGGCCATGTGAGCCCATGCCTTTTCGCTCACCGCTAGAAAGGTAACCCCCGGAGTTCCTCCCAGACACTTGCCAGGGCCGGTAATAAAAATATCGGCTTGGCAGTCTCCGGGGTGAATATCCATACCGGCAAACGAAGACACTGCATCAACGATCAACAGCGCACCGTGCTCACGCACTACTTTTCCGATTTCCTGGACCGGGTTGATGGTCCCGGAAGGCGTGTCATGATGCACCACTGATACCACTGAAATTTCAGGGTGTTCACTCAGCATTTGACTGACTTCCCCGGCATTAATCGATTGGTTATACGGTACTTCAATTTCAAACAGGTGTTTATTATAGCGTGCTGACCAATAACCGAACCCCTTGCCGTAGACTCCGGAAACAAGATTTAATACTATGTCATTCTTCGAAACCACAGAAGCCGCCGCTGCCTCAATCGCCACGGCGGGCTCAGCTTGAATAATCAGTGCTGGGTGCTGCCAACGCATAGCATCAGCGCATAGCCGGGCAACCCGTTCGTAAAATACCAAGAACGCAGGGTCAAAATCATACGCTACCGGACGCGTCAGTGCCTGCAAAACTTCGGGGTAGGGTTGCACAGGCCCCGCAGTCAGGCTCATCACTGCCTGTTTTATATCAGTATCATTCATCAATGCTTGCCTCGTTAATCAATACGCTTGATAACCCCGATTAAGAATAAAATTTTGGCGCCTTGAGGTAGTTTCCAAAACTCTCAGGATCGTGCGAGTAGAACAGTTCAGCGTCATGTTTCTCAGATAGTTGTAACAATCGCTTCATTGAATTAAGACTGGCCGTCGGGTCAAGATGAAAGCTGGAAATACACATCATATCCATGTTCTTTTGGCTATAGCAAGCGTCTGCGGTAAATAACATCGGTCGTCGGTTTTCCAATTCAACCATCAGGCTGTAGTGACCAGCAGTATGACCGGGAGTTTCAAACATCCAGAGTCCTTTAGCGATTTCCTGGTCGCCGTTCAGTGTTTCAAACTGCGGGGTGTAAATATCCAAAGGCGGATCGACGTTGCCCTGTGTGTTTTTTCTCATCGCGCCTGCATATTCGGGGGAAAAACTGAGATCGGAATAACCGAGACGTTCGAATGGCTGATGACAGGAACACGCTTCAAGTTCTTTCGTGTGACAAATAGTACAGGCTTGGGTCAGGTGCTTGTTGCCCCCACAATGATCGAAATGATAATGCGAGTTAATGACATAGTTGATGTCCTTGGGATGTTTTCCGATTTTTTCCAACGCGCCCGGGATAGTCTGCTCTTTGGTCTGCATCGGCTTTTCGAAAGGCAGCACGCTTTTCACATGATCGAAATCAAATCCAGTATCGAAAATGTAGAGGCCATCTGTGTGCTCAATCAGCACCGCATAACATGGAAAACGAAGATCGCCAGATGGGCCACGATTCCAGAAAGCATGAAAACCATCGATGACTAACGTTCCACCATCGAGCAGATAAACTTTTGTATTTGGCATTGGAATCACTCCCATGAAATTAGATTATTCGGGTTTTAATTTGCAAGACGCATAATCTTCGATCAAACATCTTACACGAAATCAATCACCGCTCCCCTCGGTAATAAGGAATGCCCAGAGCCGGGGGCAGATGGCTGTCGCGGGCAAATATAATCAGCACCAGAATCACCATAGCATAAGGCAACATCTGAATGATGTCGGTCGGAATATTGAAACCCGCCACCTGTAGCGCCGTGGTCAGAGACAAGCTGGTACCGAACAACAAAGCACCGATAGCCACCCACAGTGGCTTGCCACGTGACAACATGGCTAGCACAATACCAATAAAACCAGCCCCGCTCGTCATAAATGGCAGAAAAAGACCGCTACTCACCACCGCAAAATAAGCGCCACCTAGGCCACCCAGCAATCCGGTTACGAGGACGGCAGCGGTACGCGTAACCATCACGCTGACACCGACAGCGTCCAAAGCGGCAGGCCGATCTCCCGCCGCTTGTAGGTTCAACCCGATATGCGTGCGACGATATATCCATGCCACCAAGGGAATCAACAAAAAAGTGCAGTATACCAACACATGATGATCAAATAATGCCTTGCCCACGATGGGTAACTCACTGAGGCTTCCGAGAGGAAGGGTTTCTGCCTTGTCCAAACGTGGATAGTTGCGACTAAAGCGGAAATGGTGGAGCAATGCCGTAACGCCTTCGGCGCCCAATGTAATTGCAATGCCTACGACTATTTGGTTTACACGCGCCCACACGCACAAGACCACCATCAGCACTGCCGCCGCCAACCCGGCTAGCATACCCATGCTGAACCCTATGAGTGTGGAGCCGGTGGCATAAGTTGCGGCAAAGCCGCCGTAGGCACCAAGCAACATCATGCCCTCCAAACCGATATTGAGAACTCCGGCTTTTTCGGAAATCTGTTCTCCCAATCCACCCAGCAACAGAGGCACCCCAGCTGTCACCGCACCATAAATGAGAGCTTCGGCAAATGCAGCGGTAAAAAGATCAGTCACGGAACGTCAACCCTACTCGAACGCACCAAAGCGGTTTTTGAGCCATTCAGTCAAGGCTAGAAACAATAGCAACAGGGCGACCAGAATCAAAACAAAAAAGTGCGGTACGCCGAGTCGCCGCGCCGCGCTCTCGCCTCCAATCATCAAAACCGCGAAGAGAAACACCAGTGCAATTACCACAAAGCCATTAAAGCCGGCAAGGAAAACCAACGGAATCACTAGAAGACCATAAGATGGATTCCAATTCGCCTGCACTGTACCATGAACGCCGAGCACATCAACTGCACCGGCCATGCCGACCAAAGCGGCACTCATGGCGAATGCAACAAATGTAAGCCGATTAACATCGAGGCCGGCGTGTAAAGCGGCCTTTGGATTACTGCCGACAATTTGCAGGCGAAGGCCGAGCGAAGTTTTTTCGATCATATAGTGGACCGCAATAGTTACGCACAATGCGCTTGGCACACCCCAGTGGATGGTGGTGTCGCCGATCCGCGGCAGTCGGTCGGAAACCGCTAGAATTGCAGTCTGCGGCACTGTTGTCGTGAGATCGTTAAAAGGGATCTTCACCAGCACATTGGCCAGACTGATGCCGAGAAAGCTCATCATCAGGGACGACACAATTTCGTTGATTCCGTAGCATGCCTTGAGGTAGGCGGGTATCAATGACCAGGCAGCGGCGACAGTCGCAGACAGTAGTAGGCAGACACCAATCATCTGCCACGGTTGCAGGCTATCAGCCACCGTGGGTGCCAGCGCGGCGACACATACCGCCGCTAGTAGAAATTGCCCATCCACCCCCAAGTTCCAAAGCCCAGCCCGAAACGCAACTATCAAACCAGCAGCAATCAACAACAGCGGTGCAGTACGGGTAACCGATGCTTGCAACCCGGTCCAACTAAACACGCCTCTTTTCACCACATAACTATAATAAACTAGCGGATCTTTGCCCAAGCTTGCCAAAATAGCACCACCAACAACAAGTGCTAGGATCAGTGGTAGCATTATCCGTAACGCGATACCGACCCATGTTGGTAAATAAAATTGTTTCAGTCGACCGACCAACATTTTTTCTCTAGATAGACCGCAACCGTCCATTTTAGGCATCCTCCGCGGCAGTCATATAACGACCGATGTCGGTCTCTGCACCGGGCCGATTGTCCACCATTCCACGCACGCGCCCGCTTCCCATCACGACGATCCGGTGGCAGGTCTGCATTAACTCTTCCAGTTCGTTGGAAATAACCAGGAGCGCAGCATCCTGGGTTCCTGCACCGGAGCGAATGTACGCACGCGCTTGACGAGTACTTTGCAGATCGAGCCCGTGGGTAGGTTTGTTGAATATTACCAATCTCGCATCCGCAGCTAATTCTCTCGCCAGCAATACCTTCTGGATGTTGCCGCCAGAGAGCTTCCCGATCGGAGTGCGTTCCGATGACGTCAAAACATTGTGAGCGTCAATTTGTTGGCGTGCCCGATGAAAGATTCGCCACCAGCGGGTCCAGCCCAGAGTCCAGTAGGGGGTTTCACCAATTTCTTTCAGAATCAGATTGGTGGCGACGGCGTGGTCACTTGCTATTCCTTCGCCGAGACGTTCGTCGGTAATGTAGCGAACGCCTTTTTTGCGGCGTTGGCGAATGCTAGTATTGGTGACATCGATGCCATCCAACAGCATCGAGCCCCGTCTCAACATTCGCTGACCTGCCAAAACTTCGGCTAGATGTTTCTGGCCGTTGCCGTCAACACCTGCAATTCCAACGATTTCACCCGACCATATCCGCAGGTCTACCCCTCGCAGTGAACATTCCCCGACCTCCGCAGTAGTAGATGCCTCGCTCAAACTGACGCACACCGAATTATGGTCAGAGGTGTGACATTCAGAAAGGGGCGGAGGCCCCGCGTGGTCTCCAAGCATGGGGCCATCATGGTTAGCGCTCTCCGCCATAGCATCCTCTGCCTCGTCAGACGGTTTTTGACGACCAAACATCATCGAGACAACCTCTTCGATGATTTGCGCACGTGTCAGGCTTCCGAGTCGTTCAGGGCACACACTCCCCACTGCCCGGCCTCTGCGCAACACCGAAATACGGTTGGCGAGGTTGCAAGCCTCACCGAGTTTGTGGGTAATAAAAATTACTGCGACACCATGATTGCTTAATCGACGCACAACCGCAGTTAGCTCGACCACGCCTTGCGGAGTCAGCATAGAGGTCGGCTCATCCAGCACCAGCACATTCTGACCGTGCCACAAGGCTCTGATAATTTCAACTTGTTGCTGTTGCCCCAAGTCCAGATGTTTAATTTTTGCTTCGGGATTAAGCTCAACCGAGAGTAGCTTGCTGAGTTCCTGGAATCGGGCTAATGTCCTAGCTGGCTTCCTCAGTTGAAACCAGGATGCTCCAAGCATTAAATTCTCCATCACGGTGAGACTCGGAATCAAATGATTATGCTGATAGACTGTCCCGATCCCGAGGGCAAGCGCGGCTTGCGGGGAGTGAATATGTACCGTCCGATCCGATACTTCAATAAACCCATGTTCCGGTTGCTGCATACCGGCCAGCATGCTGATTAGTGTCGACTTGCCAGCGCCGTTTTCACCGAGCAATGCGTGCACTTCACCACGGTAAAAGTCAAGACAGATGGCGTCATTGGCAAGCACACCCGGAAATCTCTTGGATATAGATTTGAGCCTAATAATGGGGCTTGTTTGGACAGGGGCCATGTGCAATTACATCATTAATGGCAAGAACGCCAGCTACCTGGCGCCCTGTCCTAGTGAAACACGCACCTATACTTATTCAACTTTCGCTTCCACCGAAGACATCAATCCACGCACTTCCCGAGCATCGGTGATAACCGGAATTTCCAGCGTACCTTTGATGATTTGCGTACGGGTAATACGGATGGCATCCCAAATGTTTGAAGGGATGTGCTGCGTTTTCAGTAATTTTACCGAATCGTCGGCAAGCTGGATTTTATAGCTTCTGGTGCCGAAAGTATCTTTTTTTAAATCTTCAACCATCGCCCCATAAACCGGCGCAAGATTCCATAGCACCGAGCTGAGAAGATAACCTTTATCGAGTGAAGATTTGTCGCCAATAACATCAATGAACCACACCTTGCCACCGTCCGTTGCCGCTGTCGTCTCCACCGCCTGAATCATCCCGAAACTGGAGCCGTTCCCTTGACCAAAGATGATGTCAGCACCCGCGGCAATCACAGACTCGGTCACCCGGCGACCACCGGCGGCATCGGCATATGCCGCGGGGCCGATAACGGCGTATATGATTTTGATTCCATCGTTTTGAGATCTAACCCCAAGCGCAAAACCTGCGGACTGCGCATTCCACGACGGTGGTTCACCTGATACTACGATGCCCACCGTACCCGTGCGCGAGAGGGTTGCGGCCATACGGCCAGCCAGATAAGCACCCTCGTGACCATAGAGAGTATAATCCGCCACCAAACCAGGCTTGATATCCTCCGGGCGGTCGACAATGGCAACCGGAACGCCTGTTTCGTTTGCGATCTCAGGTGCCGCTGTATTGTAACCACTGGCGTGGGCAATGAGCAGACTGACACCATCTTCGGATAATTCGCGCAAGGTTGGACGAACATCGCCGTAGCCCAGCCCTTCGGCCGAAATGAACTCAAGTCCATACTGCTTGGCAACGGCTCTTGCCGCATCCACTCCTTGTTGGTTCCAACCAAAGTCTGTACCTTGTTCAGGAGTTAAAACTGCGATGCTGGTAACATCCGCCGAATAACCGACAGATGTCGTGCCCAAGACCACAGTAAACAAACTTATTCCGAGCAGTACTCGACTAAATTTTGGTTTTGCTTGACTCATGGCAATATCCTCTATGTCAACGGGTTGCAAGTAAACTCAGGGGTGAGACTTCCGCCCCAGCTGTGTGGAGGTTCAAATTTTTACGGCGATGCGGACTCTGGTTAGAGCGCATGACGAATATCGTAGATAAAGATAATCAAACACGGTGAGCATAGCAAATCGCGCGATGATGTCAAGCGTTTTTTTGGAAATTATATATCTGTGGTGCCAGCAAAGCCGACTTGCATCCTTCGAAAATCGGGGCAGAAGTCCAGTATCCGTGTGCCATAGAACAGAAATCAACATCCATTGGCCGCCGACCCTGTCGAATTTTTTCGATTCCAGTGAAACACCCATAACTCTTTGACTTCATTAAAGAAACAGCCCCTTCATTTTTTTTGGTATAGAACTCAACAAGTCAAAAATTCCGCGCACATGAGCGGGGACGGATTTTCCCACCCTTTTCCTACACTACGCCTGCGATGCTGATGTGTTCCGAACATGAACTTTGCGTTGACTCGATTTTTGGTCCCGCTCCTCGTGATCCACTGAATCAGATCGCTGTAGAATAATATCCGCAGCCCGCTCAGCGACCATGACTACTGCTGCATTAATGTTTCCGCTGATCATTTCCGGAATCACTGATGCATCGACCACTCTCAGACCGTCAACTCCACGCACCCGGAGATCCGAATTAACCACCGCAGACGGATCGGATTCATGACCCATGCGGCAGGTGCCAAGAGGATGATGCATGGTGATAGCAGTGGCGCGAATATGCTGGTTAACATCTTTATCCGTGATGGCGTTAGATAAAGATCCAACTTGCTTGCCAAGAAACGGCTTTAGCGTATTCCGGGAAACCACTTCGCGAGCCATATTCACACCCGCCCGAAGTGTGTTCCAATCGTGATCAACAGAAAGGAGACGTTGCCGGATAACCATCGGTTGCTCGGGATTCGAGCTTCCTAGTTCGATTTGCCCGCGGCTTTCCGGGTGCAGTAAGACGACCCTGACCGCGAAACCGTCTTTGAACGGTGCTTTGAACGGGCGCAGGTAGGGATGGGCAGCAAGGGGTGCCGCGGTCAACAAAAGCTGAATGTCCGACAACTCCAGACCGGAGCGACTGCTAAGGAACGCAGTTACTCCACCGGGCACATCCGAGGCAAACCCGGTGCCAAGGAAATAAGCACGCGTCATCTCCCGTGCGATTCTGTCAGCCCTTAACATCGGCAGAAATGGACCGGGTTGCTTTCGTTCATACATCAGGATGACCGAAACATGATCTTGCAGGTTTCGACCGACCGCCGGCAAATCGACTAAGGATTTAATCGCATGGCCACTAATCACATCCGCGGAACCGATGCCGGACAGCATAAGCAACTGTGGTGAGTTGATTACGCCGCCGGCAAGAATGACCTCGCGTTCGGCATAAATCTTCCTAGATTGTTTGTTAACAACATACTCCACCCCTATCGCACGGTGGCCTTTGAACAGCACCCGGGTAACAAGTGCCTTGACCTTGATATGCAAATTTTTTCGCTTACGTGCGGGCCTGAGGTAGGCGGTGGCACCACTGCATCGGCGACCATTGCGGATGGACATCTGCAACCTGGCAAACCCTTCCTGTTGCTCGCCGTTATAATCATCCGTCCAGCCGTGACCAGTATCCAGCCCAGCTTGAATAAACGCATCCAGCAAAGGATCTTGGTACTTGCAAAACTGGGTGCTGATGGGGCCGTCTCCGCCCCGGAACGCATTCATACCGCCCTCCCAAGTTTCCTGCTTGCGAAAATAAGGCAGCACTTTTTTATAAGACCACGCATCCAACCCGTATTGTTTTGCCCAATGTTCAAAGTCTCCGCTGTTCCCACGGACATAAGCCATGGCGTTGACCGAGGAAGAACCACCCACCACCTTGCCACGTGCGCACTCTACCCGGCGATTGTCTACGTTGGACTCGGGCTCGGCAAAATACATCCAGTCATGCAGACGATTCTGGAGTATCTTGCCCCAACCTAGCGGGATGTGTATGAGTGGGTCTCGGTCCCATCCACCTGCCTCTAGCACCATTACACTGGCATCAGAATCCTCGGACAGCCGATTGGCCAGAGTACAGCCTGCAGAACCAGCTCCAACAATGATATAATCCGCTGTGCCCCTATTTATCATCGGGAGCGTGCTCCACGCCAGTTCCAGCGTATGGTAACCGAGCTTTTCATGGGCTGTATCTCAGCAGTTGGGATGTGTAAACACTAGCATTAATTCGATTCGCTTGTCATGGGCGGACCGGCGGACAGCGCATGTCTCACTGCCACCAGTTTTTTTACACGCTCCAACCTGAGTATCTCAACCTGATTAGGGGTGTACGAATAAACGCCAGCGCCCGATTTCATGCCTAAATGACCATGCTTGGTTCGCTCACGAATCCAAGGGCTGACATCGTTGCGATTACACAGATCTTTGTTAAGATAGCTTGCCACCGCCTGATAAATATCCAAACCCGCCATATCTAGGAGCGCCATCGGGCCGACCACTGACAGCTTGTAGCCAATGCCCCAGGACACACAATCATCCAACGTCGCGGCCTCGATAACCCCATTTTCGACTAGATCCACCGCTTCGCGCATAATCGCGTAGAGAATGCGATTCTCAACAAAACCTGGCACATCTTTTTTAACCAACACTGGCAGGAGGCTCATTGAACGTATGATTCCGATACAACGTTTCACCACAGCCTCATCTGTGTTGATGCCCGCAATCACCTCAATTATCGGGATGATATGAGGCGGATTTGACCAGTGCATCCCTATCACCCTGCCCGGATTTTGCAAGCCACGTTGAAGCTGAGAAACGGGAATACCCGAAGTATCGGAAGCCAGGATGCAATCGCTTGTGGTGAGACGATCAAGTTCCGAAAAGAGGTTCTGCTTGGTTAGTAGATCCTCGGACACATTTTCTATGACGAGACCAACACCGTCCACGGTTTCACCGATGTTCTCATGAATCGTTACACCATCCAGCCGTCCTTTGGCCGGGCTGTTCAGCTGCTCAAGCACATTCCAAGCCACCTCGATCTGGCCTAGCGAATTACGCCTCGCGGTTTCCGATTTGTCCGTAAGCCGAACCTGCATCCCGCAATGCGCAAGGGTAGCCGCAATACCCGGTCCCATGGTACCTAAACCAATAACTGCAACTTTCATAGTCGTCTATATCAGCAACTAACCGCCAACCGCTTTGCCAAACGCCGACATTGCTTGTAATTGTCTGTGCCAGTTTTCCAAAGCCCGTAACTGCGGTCTTTCAACAGGAAACCCGAGACATCGATGGACAATGGGACCCAGTGCAATATCGGCAAGCGAAAATTCCTCGCCAGCAAGCCAGTTGTGTTTGTTTAGATGGCTGTCAAGCAACACCAGCAACTTTGAAACTTCTTGTGCGGACACTGAAAAATTATCATCCCGCGCTTCCTCGGGCAGTTTGCTTCCCTTGAAAACCGCGACATAATGACTGTTCAATGATGCTAAAAGCCAGTCCATCCAGCGTTCGACCATCGTTCTATCGACCAGATCTTCAGGCAACAATTTACTATGCTCGCGCGTCGCGAGATAACGAAGAATAGTATTCGATTCCCAAATGACCAAATCGCCATCCACCAATGTTGGCACACTGCCGTTTGGGTTTAATTCCAAATATTTGCCGCCAGTATTACCAAATTGCCGGCCATAGTCCTCGCGTTGATAGTTGATTTCCAACTCTTCAAGCAAAAACACAACTTTTTGCACGTTACCGGATGTTGATCGACCAAGTAGTTTCAGCATGTTGATCTCCTGGATGGTTGTTTTTGAGGGCAGAACGCTATCGCATCCATTTCAATTTTGGTATTGATTACAGCCCAGGATTGGACTGTGGTGCGTGACACAATACCTTCTTTAAAGTATTTGGCAAAAGCTCGATTGTAGCGGCCAAAATCACGGGGGTCTTCCAGATAGGTTGTGATCTTGACCACATCCCCAAGATCAGCGCCCGCCTGCTTGAGCACCCGGCGAATCGACTCGAGTGTTGCGCTGGTCTCTTCCTCAATGGTTCCCGACAACATATTGCCATTCTCATCTTTGGCAACTTGTCCCGACACAAAAATAAAATCTCCAGCCCTGACCGCCGGATAAAAAGGCAGGTTGGGATTCTTATCCCCGATGGGTTTGATGTGCATTGCCGTACTATACCGTCTTTAGAATGCATCTGTTTGAAGGATGTCAACGCCTCTTTGGCGGTCGACAAGATAAATCAGTCCCCGGTCATCAATGGTGACATCATTGGAGGAAGCAAATTCGCAACCCACCGGCGGAGATGGCTGGAAATACCCTACTTCCTTGGGCGCAAACGGGTCGGCAATATCCAGTAGTCGGAGACCCTGAGCAAACCAGGCGAAGGGCACGATACTGCCACCAGTCAGCTTTTCCGACGGTTGATGACAGCCCATCATGGGCACCTGGGGACGACCATCCAAGTCAAGTCCGTCAACTTGATAAGTCGATATCGGAATAGGCGTAGTTTCATCGGTAATATCATAAATCCACGCAAAAGCGGGGGCAGCATCATGTAGTTTGGCTACGTCTTCATCGGCCACAATCATCACATCGCGATTCTTATAGCGCTGTGGCATGGCAAGACAGGTATGGGTTGGATGAGGAAACGCACAGCTGGTGTTGACGGTGGCTATCAAACGAGGTGTTGACAACTCTTCAATGTCAAGGATAAAAAATCCATGGTGCCACCAACTCACGTACAGTCGATTACCGTAGCGTAACGGATGATGGCAACGCGGGGGAACATAATCGTGCCAAGGGTACGTTTCCCCGCCCGCCTCCCATTGGCCCGGAATCCACCAACGCCCCACTTCCTGGGGGGATGACGGCTCCTGTAGATCAAGGATCATACAGATATTGCCGACATAACCTTCTACTGTCGGAGATATATAAGCATAACGCCCGTCAAACTGAAATCTGTGAACCCCCTTGCCAGCGGTCCCCCACTTTGTTATGAGTCTCGGCGCGGCCGGCCTAGAAACATCGTAAATCGCCAAGCCCCCGCCGAAGCATTCATTGCCTTCGCCAAATCGTTCATGGTTGACGACCATAATGCCATCGGCAACGCGCACCTTGTGGGAGTGCCATCCTTCCGGAATAGCAATCTGAGTCAGCAATTTCGGATTGCGCGGATCCGATACGTCGTAGATAGAGGTTCCCTTCGGGTTACGCATATGTCCGACATACAGGATCTGATTTTCCATCCAGACCTGGCCACCGCCAGGGCAATCGATGTGACCGAGATAGCGAATATTTTTTGAGCATCGCATGATAACCAGCTCCGTAATCAACCCAGATCTACCAAGTTTCCGGCAAGGTCTTGCCCCAAACGTTTGAACAAACCCAGTGCTTTGAGGATGGGCTCATCGCTAGCAACAAACAGAACAGCAGGGGCACTTTCTGATGTGTTTTGATATTCGAACCAAGAGCCGCCCGGCACTGCTATTGTGTCAAATGGTGCCCAGTCAAACAATTTCCCATCTATAGTGATGTTGCCCCGACCTTCAAACGGCGAAACCAGCAAGCTTGCCGTCTGTTTGGTTGGAAGCACTTTTTCACCCGGGCGAAGCATCTGTGCAAAAAATGTCATCGTCTTGAATATTGAGCTTCCGGTGGTTGGATTGACATACTCAATCACGAGTCCGTCGTAAGGGCTACCATCCCAGTCCTGATGTTTTTCCAGAATGCCCCGCATCTGCTCCCACCGATAAACGTACATCGGCGAAGTCGCACCAGTACCGCGATGATGCGAGACAAACCGTGGTAACAACCCGCCTGCACTGTAAATTCTTGTGGAATAATTATTTGGAAACCGGGCCGATTGAATTTTTTTCGGCACTATTTTATCACCTTGCTTTTCCTTGTAATCATGCTCAAAGTAAATTGCATTCAAGGTTTCAACTATCGGCAAATCAAGGACAGACAGATTAACTGCTGGCTCATTGCCTTGATTGCCGTGGTTGTGCCAAGTATCATGGGGCGTTAGCACAAGATCGCCCGGCCCAAACGTAATGTCTTCTCCCTCGACACCGGTAAAGTTCATTTTTCCCGTCAATCCGAAACGAACCGCATTGGGTGAATGACGATGCGGCGGCATAACTTCATTGGGATCATTCAGTCGATAGGCTGTGTACATCGTTGAGACCGTCGCGCGACGCGGTTTCAATCCCGGGTTGCAAAGAATCAGCGACCGTCGTTCCGAACTAGTGGTAGAAACGAGCTTCGCCGAACGTTCCAAAAGTGGCAACAGAACCTTATCGTACCGCCAAATATGTGGGGTTGCTTTTGAATACTCCATCAGTTTATTAGTCTCATCATGATCAATTTCCGTGGTCGTCGCCCAGAAAGGAAACAGGTCGTTGTCAAAGACGTCCTGATAGAGTGAATCGAGATCATCGGAGTGAACCGTTCTGTTTTGCTGTGTCGTCATCAAAGGATCTTCCAAAATTTTTAGGATGGTATCACACTCATCCACTACTATAGATAAGGGTAGGGTAGCACAAAAAAATGATGGATATGAGAAAATTTGAATTTCCGACCCCACCTTTATCAAGGCGCGTCTAACCAGCTGAGCTACAAACCTGAAGGTTGATTTTAATGCCTACCAAGCAAATTGTGTGGACGCTCCGAAATGCTGAAGTCTATTTTTGGTTTAGAAGGTGATCCAGCCCCAGGCTCCCCTAGATAGTGTCGTCACGAAATTTGAGCCCATATAGCCAAGCAGCGAATGTGTAGTGCCGCCAGAAATGAAGCCGTGTTTTTTGCATAGCGTGTGGCAATTCCCCGCCAGCACTTTAACACCAAGAAGGCATTCTCAACCAGATGCCTGAGACGGTACAGTTCTTTATCATAACCCCGACGCACCTTCCGATTTCGTTTGGGTGGAATGACAACACCTATCTGGTTTGTCTCGCAGTGCATCACAATGGCATCGGTATCATATGCTTTGTCTGCTAACAAATGTTCAGCATCAATCCCCTCAATCAATGAGAGAGCCTGGCTGCAATCTGCCATGGTACCCTCTGTAATAAGTAGTTTGATCGGCATACCATGCGCATCCACGGCCAAATGTATCTTTGTGTTGAGCCCCCTTTTGTGCGATTCATCGCCTGATTGCCGCCTCTGGCACCTGCTGCGTGTGGATGAACCTTGACATGACTAGCATCAATCATCAGCCACTCATATCATAATCCGGTTCATCTGTCAATGGAATGTCCGGGTTCAGTACCTGTGAGACAAATCAGGCCGCCTGCATGAGTTTCTGATAATAGCTTATTGGTGTTTCTAAACCTACCCCATCATGGGGTCGATAATGATTGTCGTATTGTTGATAGCCCGTCAGGACTTTATTCACCGCAGCAACCGTCAAACTGCCCTCGTAAAACGGATAGAACTCATAACCTGCTGTACCATTGGCTCGCTCAACACAGCCGTTCCATTTGGGCTTCCTGGGTGGCAATACAAATTAGAGGTGTTTTCAACAGCTTACAGGCCTGCTCAAACTCATCCCTGAACTCGCTGCCGCCATCCACCTGAACAGAGATCAGAGCGTAAGGTAGCTGTGCGATCAGATAGTCAAGGAAACGCCTGGCATTGCGGCTGCTGGCGCTACTGTAGGTGCGCATGATGGTGGTGCCGGTGACTGGGCAGGTGGCTTTAAACTCTTTGAGGGCAAAGCCTTCGGTAAAGCTGACACTCATATGGTCAACCTGCATTAGCTCGCCAGGCTGCTTGGCCTTCATGCCATAGCGCCAGTGCTTGGCGTGGTGCTTAAACTGACGACGACGTTTTGGCTTTATCCGCCCAAAGTAGAAGGCGACGGGCTTAATGCGGTTCAGTCGGAGCAGCTTTTTCAGTATGCGGCCTACAGTACTGATGCTCAGTGTAAAACCCTGATCACGGCTCAGCACTTTCCAGATTTTGCGCTTACCCCACAAGGGAAAGCGTAACCTGATGTGTTGAACTTGTTGCTCCTGCTGTTTTGACCATGAGGGATTACGGACGCGTTGTGGACGGCAACTCAACGCCTCCAATCCAGTAAAACCTTGCCGTTGATAGCGTGATCTCCAACGGTAATAGGTGGCTTTAGACCAGACTATGGCTATTAAGCAGGTCGCACTTGAACAGCCTTCGGTCTTGATCTGTTCATACAGTTCCAGCTTCTTTAAACGTTTGATAGCCTCTGCGCTAGAGGTATCATTAATGGGCCAACTCTTGTATGATTTTATTCGCAGGTTTTTGATCTGCATCGGGTAGTCTCCTGTGTGGATTTAACAACTCACAGACTACCCGATTTTTACACTTTAAAAAGTCTCACTTCTATCTGAACCTGGACATGGAATACTGGCAAATCAAACAAATCGGGAAGTTCGCATTGACGTGTTTTTAACTAAACCAGTTTACTTAAAGAACAATGGTGAAGGTCAGAATATGATCGCGTCTCAAGTTTATAATAGCAATGGAAGCTACTTATCAGACGGCAAGCGGTCTTTTATAAGCATCAAACCTAAAAGAAAGGCTAAAATTAATTTCGTGGCATATTGTGCCGACTTTGGAAAAGACAACCCAGGTTCCAATGAAAGTTTTAATATTTCAGAATCACCTGAATCACTTAAAACAGTAATGAGAAACATAACTAATCATGCTCGACAAAACCCAAACGCAGACATTACTGTTTCAGCCCAAGTAGCCGTATGGCTGGCCCAAGGTGAATCTTCTAGTGAAATTCGTAAAAAATTCAAATTCACATCCAGAGATGAGAGTTTGGCCCGAAGTTTTTTACACTAATTTAGTATGCAGTTGGGCTGCTAACAAGTGGTTGCAAGGGACGTTTTTCCGTTACGCGCTTTCGCGCTCCGTCTAACAAAGACAATAACGGGAAATTTTTAAATGACCTTACAGGTCATCTCATGTTAAAAACTCCCGTTATTGTCGGTTGCCGTTATGAATTTGGCCTAATGTGCACCAAATTGCTAAATAAAACTAGAAACCACTTGAATAGTCTATAAAAAGGGCTATATTTAGATATATTAAATGACCACCAAGAGATTTACTGGAACTTAATTATGGGCACTGTATCAAGAGTAATGGCAAGTATGTCCGCCAGCATAACTGATTTTAAAGCGAATCCTAACGCTGTCATTGAACGGTCAGAGGGGGAAGCTATCGCTGTTTTGAAAAGTAATGAGCCATGTTTTTATGCTGTTCCCCCTGAGCTTTATGAGTCTATGCTTGAGGCGATGGAAGACCTTGCTTTGCTGATGCAGGCAAATGCTCGAATGAATGATGGAAAAGAGCTCATAGAAGTAAATCTGGATGACCTATAGGCTAAAATTTCATCCCGACGCATTAGATGAGTGGAATAGCCTTTCGGGCACAGATAAAAATTACTTCAATAAGAAACTGGAGCAGCGTCTGGAAAATCCCCACTTGCCAGGGTCCAGGCTTTCTGGTGGTCACAATTTATATAAGATCAAAAGGAAACGACCGCCCCTTCGTTTAACTTATCATGCTAACGACACGGATTTAGTTGTCACCGCACTCAGCGTGGGCAAAAGGGATGGTGATGTCTACAAAGAAATGATTGTCCGATATGCAGACGAAAATTCATAACAAACGCATGCAGTCGGACGCAGCAAAGCTGCGCCACTGATGCGATCCGATCTAACGGCAGCCGACAATGAGTATTGCCTTTGTGAAACTACGACGCTTCGCGCTCCGTCTAACAAAGACAATAACGGGAAATTTTTAAATGACCTTACAGGTAATCTCATGTTAAAAACTCCCGTTATTGTCGGCTGCCGTTAGCATTCTTACACAATATGAAGACACATAATTTCGTATATCTCTTCATAGCCATAACTTCTGTCATCTGTATTTTGGTGTCTTTTGTGCTTGGTATTGAGGTTGGCCTTACTCAATCTCCCAACGAATATAAAACAGATCTACTACCAGTTCTGTCGACTATTGGGATTTGGGTTGGAGCTTTTGCCACTCTTTCAGCCGTCATCGTTTCTCTATGGTTGGCTCTAAAACAACTCAGCATGGATAAGGAAATATTACAGTGCACACTTAACATGTTTATTATTCCTGGGCATCAAAACCAAGCCTGTATAGGTCTTTCAATAGTTTCTAAAGGAAAGCGCCCCTCCATCGTAAATTCCATAACATGGCACGGCGATGGCACTAGCGAGGCAATGGTTGTTAGCAAATACAACCAAAATAGCGAAAGTACGCCGAAAGCCCTAGGGTATGGGGAGACTATTCAAATTATGCACACGGAAAATTTCGAAAAGCACTTACACGAATTTGCAATAAAAAACTTAGGCGGCGAATTCAGAAAATTGTATCTTTCAGTTAACACAACAACTGAAAGTAATAGAATCGAATTAAATGACGCAGTTTACAAGGCAATTAAAAACGCAAAAGAATGCTAACAAACGCATGCAACGGACTGCCAAACCGCTACGCGCTTTGGCAGCCGCTGATGCGATCTGAGGGAAATTTTTAAATGACCTTACAGGTAATCTCATGTTAAAAACTCCCGTTATTGTCGGCTGCCGTTATGTGCTAATTTTATGCAATAGACTTCTGAGGATGAAAAAATGAGAGCATTAATTTGGTTAATACTGATGACTTTGTTTGTGCCGTTGGTTTCTGCTGAAGAGGTCGAAACAGCTATTGTATCCAATACCTTAGTCAAGTCGACACATAGCTGGGATGGAAGTCAGCTTCCGTCATATCCAGATGGTCAGCCAGAAGTGACGATATTAAAAATAACAATCCCGGCTGGGGCCAAGTTACCACTTCATCAGCACCCGTTCATTAATGCAGGATTATTAACAAAAGGTGAGTTGACGGTAGTCACTAAAACAGGTGAGAAACTGCTCATGTCGGCAGGCGACACCATTGTTGAAGTAGTCAATAAATGGCATTTTGGTGAGAACAGTGGAAGCGTACCCGCAGAAATTATAGTGTTTTATGCTGGTATCAAAGAGCAGCCGATTACAGTTAAATAGTTCGTACATAACAAGCAATCCTAACGACAGCCGACAATGGATATTGCCAGCTACCGTTATCTACCAAAAAGAATTTAAGTTATGCCATTAAATTTGAAGTTAAATTATGTCGAATTTCCTGCTAAGGATATTCCTGCTACCAAACGATTTTTTGAAGATGCATTTGGTTGGTCTTTTACAGATTATGGAGCGGATTATTCGGCGTTTAGCGATGAGGGGTTAGATGGTGGTTTTTACAAATCCAATTTAACATCAGTTGCTTCAAATGGTGCAGCACTACTCGTATTAAAAACGGTCGATTTAGAGCATACTCAATCAATAGTTGAATCTTGTGGTGGTCAAATATCTACGCCAATTTTTTCTTTTCCTGGAGGTAGACGTTTCCATTTTATCGAACCAAGCGGCAATGAATTTGCAGTTTGGTGCTTAACTGGCACATAACGAGTCAATAAAGTCGGACACGTAACGCTTTGCTCAGTGCCACTTCGTTTCACATTTTAGCAAGCATTACTTAGCCGCTTATTGCGGCGTTATAGGTTCAGAGTAACCCATCAAAGAGATATAAATGTTTAGTCAAATTTCAAAGAAATTAACGAAAATATCTTCGATAAAATTAACAGCATTTTTATTTTTGCTGTTCTTGTTTTTTATGTTCGTCGTTTTACCAAGCTTAGCCTCAAAAGCTGCCGAATTATTTGCAGGATTGGGTTCACCAGACCTCCTTTTTTTCTACAGTGGTGAAAAGTTATATGAAGTGGCTTCGAGCTATGGTGAGCTTGGAAGAAATGCATATATTGAGACAAGATTTCAATTTGATTTAGTTTGGCCAGTTGTGTATACACTTTTTTTGGTAACGTCAATCAGTTGGTTTTGTAGCCGTATAACAAATGTCCAAAGCAAACTAAGATATTGTAATCTTTTGCCTATAGTTGCTGTTGTGTTTGATTTATTGGAAAATATTTCAGTATCAATTGTAATGTATCAATTCCCTGCCAAAACTGCTTTATTCAGTAATATCGCATCATATTCCACTACATTAAAATGGATTTTTGTCTATGCCAGCTTTTTGACATTAGCTATTTCTATGGTTGTATTTTTGTGGGTGTCTATCAAAAAACGCATAATAAGAAATTCCAGATGACGCCTGCGGCGGCGGCTGATTGAGGCGTTACTTGCAAACCAACCACCGTGCAAGCCGAACGAAAATATGAAACGGAGATATAAGAAGTAATGACACAAACAAACATCCTCCAGTCCATTCTAAAGGACAGCAACTACAATTTATCGCTGTTCTCACATGAGGAAATTGAAGCGTTACGACAAAAGGTTTTCACCAAGGAAGCCAGAGGGAAAGAAGCTCCTTTTATAAATTGCGTCGTTAGAGATAAAAAAATTCAACTCAAACCTGAAGAGGTAGTCAGGCAGTTATATGCAACAAGGCTCATTGAGCAATATGGCTATCCTAAAAAGCGCTTAGCCTTTGAATATGCGGTCAATTTTGGACGGGAAAAGAAAAAAGCCGATATTGTCATTTTTGACAAAGACCGTGTTGATACTTCCTACATCATTGTTGAACTGAAAAAACCAAAACTCAAAGACGGAAAAGACCAACTTCGCTCCTATTGCAATGCCACTGGCGCGCCGATTGGCGTTTGGACCAATGGCGAAAAAATATCTCATTACCACCGCAAAGATCCGAATTATTTTGAAGACATCACCGATATTCCCAAGGTAAACCAAAGCCTCAAGGATATTCTCAGCGAACGATTTACGCTCAAAGACCTGATCATAAAAGACAAAATTGCCAATGAGCGAAAATCTTTAAAAGACATCATCTTAGAAATGGAGGATGAAGTTCTAGCCAATGCAGGAGTCGATGTCTTTGAAGAAGTTTTCAAACTTATTTTTACCAAGCTCTATGATGAGTATTTGAGCAAAAAGGACAAGGCCAATATAGAGTTTTATCTTGAGCAGAATTTAAACAATGATGAAAGAGGGGACTTTGACAGACTCAAGGAATCCCTTACTGATCTGAATGACAAGAAATTCCGTGTGATGGAGTTCAGAAACACCGGGCAAACCGATACTGAACTTAAAAACAAAATCCAGACGCTATTTAATGAGGCGAAAAGCCAGTGGTCAGGCGTTTTCCCCGAAGGCTCAGCCTTTGAGCTATCCGATAGTCACTTATCCGTATGTGTCTCCAGTTTGCAGGATGTCAAACTGTTCAACTCCAATCTGTTGGTTGTTGATGAAGCTTTTGAGTATCTAGTTAATAAATCTGCCAAAGGTGAAAAAGGCCAATACTTTACCCCGCGTCATGTGATTGATATGTGTGTGCAAATGCTCAACCCCAAGCGGGGCGAATACATGATTGATACCGCCTCGGGCAGTTGCGGTTTTCCTGTGCATACCATCTTCAAACTCACAGGGCATCTGTTTACCAACGCCGAAATCCCTGATGAAGACAAACAGCACATACTCAAAGTCTTTGGTATCGATTTTGACGAAAAAACCGTTCGCGTGGCACGCACCCTTAATCTGATAGCAGGTGATGGTGAGACTAATGTACTGCACTTAAACGCTTTAGACTTTGAGCGCTGGACTGATAAAACTGGCGATGAGAAAAAGCAAATCAAAGCAGATGCAAAATGGATAAAAACTTATGGCAGAGGCTTTGAACGTCTGGAAAAACTACGAGCAGAAAAAGGAGAAAATCAAAGGTTTAACTTCGACTTGTTGATGGCAAACCCACCGTTTGCCGGAGACATCAAAGAAAGCCGCATCCTGCACCAGTATGAACTTGGGTTTAAAACCAATGGTAAGGCACAAACCAAAGTCGGACGCGATATTCTGTTTATTGAGCGCAATCTGGACTTCATTAAACCCGGTGGACGCATGGCGATTGTGTTACCACAGGGTCGGTTCAATAACACATCCGATAAACACATTCGTGAATTTATCGCCCAACATGGTCGCATTTTGGCGGTGGTGGGCTTGCACGGCAACACCTTCAAACCCCACACCGGCACTAAAACCAGCGTGTTGTTCGTGCAAAAGTGGCACGATGAACTCTGCCCCAAAGTCGATGACTACCCTATCTTTTTTGCCGTTTCTGAAAAAGGGGGTAAAGACAATTCAGGCGATTATATCTATGTCAAAAACGGCAATGGTCAATACAAGCTGGATAAAAACGGACACCTAATCGTTGACCATGACCTGCATAACCATGATGGAATGCTAAAAGACGGCATTGCCGAGGCATTTATTGATTGGGCTAATGGTGAAAAACTGTCGTTTTGGGGTGAGAGCTAAGGATGCAGGTTTCTATCAGAAACTTATCAGAATCTACGCTACACCCTGATTATCGCTGGGATGGTGAATATCTTTGTTTTGAACCGTACAGGAATAAAAATATTAAATATATTCCAATAGGTGATGCTCTTATATCTTCTCAATATGGATTATCCATAGCAATGAATGAAGAAGGGAATGGAAGTAAAATCTATAGGATGAATGAAATTAGCAATATGATGTGCAATCGCAACATAATGAAATACGCACTTATCTACCCTGATGAAATTGCCAGTTATAAACTCAATGACAAAGATGTATTGTTTAATCGTACAAACTCTCAAGCATTTGTAGGAAGAACAGGAATTTTTAGGAAATTCTCTGAAGAAAATTTAGTTTTTGCATCATACCTTGTTCGAGTAGTTCCTGATCCTGAGATAATTACACCTGAATACTTAACCACATTCCTCAACACAAAATATGGTGTTATTGATGTAAAGAGAAGGGCAAGAATTTCAATTAACCAATCAAATGTTAATGCTGAAGAATTAAAACGAGTTGAAATACCATTAGTTGATAACAATTTTCAATTACAAATAACACAAGCATTTGATGAGGCTTTTAAATATATTCAAAAATCAGAAAAATTATTTTCAGAATCTGAAAAAATAGTTCTCACCGAACTCGGTCTAACCAACTGGAATCCCAAACACCAGCTAACCTTTATCAAGAATTGTTCCGATACTATCCAAGCCGAGCGCATAGACGCGGAATACTTCCAGCCAAAATATAATGACATCATAAACGCAATCAAAGCTTATAAGGGTGGTTGGGATGCCCTTGGAAATCTTGTTGATGTTAAAAAGAGTGTTGAAGTTGGAGGCGATGAATATCTCGATGAAGGCATCCCCTTTATCAGAGTCAGCAACATTAGTCTTTTTGAAATATCTGAGGAAAAATATATCTCGGAACAACTCTACGCTGAGCTAACACCAAAGGAACAAGGCATACCTTTTGAAATATCCAAGAACCATCAGCCACAGCAAGGAGAGATATTATTTAGCAAGGATGGTTCCCCGGGAATTGCCTACCACCTAAAAGATAGTCCTCAGAAAATGATCGTTTCTGGAGGCATACTGCGCCTCAAGAGCAAAACAGACAAAGTAAGCAATGAATATCTCACCTTGGTATTAAATTCTGTTTTGACACAAGAACAGGTGAAACGCGATGTAGGCGGCTCTATCATATTGCATTGGCGACCCGATCAAGTGAAAGAAACAATCATTCCTATTTTATCTGATGCTAAACAGCAAGAAATCCAACAAAAAATCACAGAATCTTTTAACCTGCGAAAACAATCTAAACATCTGCTGGAATGTGCTAAAAAAACGGTAGAAATTGCTATCGAGCAAGATCAACAAACTGCAATCAAGTGGCTGGAAGATAAAACCAATGAAATGCAAATATAATCAGACGCTACACCAGACGGTAATTCTACAAGGTTCCATTCTTCCAGTGAGCTTACGCGTTAGGAATTAATAATGAATTTCGTTAAAAAATCCGAAGAACTGGCAGCTTGGCTTCATAGCAATGTAGATGGAATTCTCGTTCCTAACCACGAGCGCGGTCGAGTCGTAGCAGGATGTTTCGACATCGTACTTGAACATCAACGGGCAGTCGCAATACTAATAAAATACAAGTTATATGGATCAGCGTTTGCACTGGCGCGGTCCACGCACGAAGCTTATATCCGTGGTGTCTGGTTACGTCTCTGCGCATCTGAAAAACAGATTCAGGACTTTCTCAACGACAAGTTTAAACAGTCCTTTGATTCGCTAGTCTCAGACATAGAAAAACTAGATGGTTACTCGGGGGGTGTGCTATCAGCTGCTAAAAAAGCAGGTTGGAATTTACTCAATAGTTTTACCCACACTGGTTTCAATCAAGTAATTCGTCGAAATACTGATAAACACATTGAATCAAACTATACCGATGAAGACATTAGCGCAATCGTTAAATATGTAAACGCGAGCGCATTGCTCGCTGGCCTCGAGCTTACATTCTTATCTGAAAATATCGATCTTTCGTTGGAATTTTTGGAGAAAATAGAAGAGTATGCTGGAGCAAATCTCCAACAGGCCAATCAACCCGACCTGGCGACCTGACCAAGTAAAGCAAACAGTGATTCCTATTTTATCTGATGAAAAACAGCTCGAAATCCAGCAAAAAGTCACCGAGTCTTTTAACCTGCGAAAACAATCTAAACACCTGCTGGAATGTGCAAAAAAAGCAGTAGAAATAGCAATAGAGCAAGACGAAAAGACCGCTATAAAGTGGCTGGAAAATGAAACCAATGAAATGCAAATATAACAAGGCGCTGCGCCCGGGCGGCAACTCTGCTACGCTCCATTACCGCCGGTGAGCTTGGTCGTTAGATCGGATCGCTCGCTTCGCGAGCGATCCGATCTAACGGCAGCCGACAATGAGTATTGTCTTTGTGAGACTACGACGCTTCGCGCTCCGTCTCACAAAGACAATCAACGAGAAATTTTTAAATGAATTTACAGGTCATCTCATGCTAAAAAATTCCGTTATTATCAGTTGCCGTTAGGCAATATGTAATACTGAGCTAAACGATTCCGTCGAAGATCAAAGAACTAATATCGAAACTTGAAAAGCGGGCTTTAAGAACCGTGAGGTGTAGGACACCACAGAAATTTTGTTCATCCGCATTCATGACTAAGCGACCGATAACAATATCAGGTAAAATGGGAGCGGTAACGCAAAGCATTACCAGATTAAAGCTGTTCAAGTCGCTATCCAGGAGATCGACAATGAAAGATAGCGCGCGTTATATAAAAATTATGGAATGGTCTGAAAAAGATCAATGTTTTGTCGGCAGTTCACCGGGATTATTCTGGGGTGGATGCCAAGGGGACGATGAAAGAAAAGTATTTGAAGAATTACAGCAAATCGTCGCAGAAACCATCGACACTTATCATAAAGAGAGACCTTTGCACGGAAGATGATTTCGCTTTCAGGCAAGGCAAAAACGCACGGAATGAGGGAGTTTATGCTTATAAATGACCGATTGAGTACGATTTTAACGCAGCATGCAGGTGAAATGGCTTCCGTGCAAAGGTCTCAAAGAAGGGCATCACTTACCTCCCAACTTCTGGTCAGGACATGGCAACTCTACTGCAAAATGTTGCCTAATCAATCAATGCAGCGGACACCAAACTTGCACGCTCGTTTGCGCTGCTGATCTCAAACGTTATATATTTATCTGCAAAGGCTATTAAATGAAATCCATAATAATCGGTTTTATATTTGGTGTTATATTACCTATATTCGCTGTATTTGTTGGCCTCCAAGGACCCCCATCACTAGCAAATATGCTGTTGTTTCCAACTTCTGTGATGAGTAGTATTTTTGATCAGCCGTATGGTGATCTACCAAAATACATTCGTGTTGGATTACTTGTTTTTTCTGGTGTTTTTTGGGCATTGATTTTTTGGTTAATAACATGGACCAAGAATAAATTCTCCGATCAACGCTAACCAGTTGCTATTCAAAAAAATGGAGAATTATGGACACCACAAAAATACGCAAAAACCACGGTTGTCTATTCTCACATTCTCATTCTCCATTCTCCATTCTCCACTCTCAAGACCGTGTAGAATTGGAAATGTCCATGCGGTATGATTGACAAATCACGCGGATACCTCGATTAGTACGTCTCGTACTGGGGCATTATTTTTTCTGTTCATTAACCGCCTTTGCTAATGTCATTCTCAACCAATTGTTGAGTATTAGAGGTTGATTGAATAACAGCAAGTTACCCCCATTTAAGCGACATTAGTTTCTTAAATGACCGAGGTAATTCATGCGAATAGAGAAGTTGACCGCAAAGCTCCAGTTAGCACTGGCAGATGCGCAAAGTTTGGCCGTCGGGCACAATCATCAATTTATTGAACCGCTTCACCTAATGCTGGCACTGTTACAGCAAGATGGGGGTAGCGTGCGTTCTTTGCTGATGCAAAGCAATGTCAATATCAAGCCGTTATGCTCGGCGTTGCAGGGGGCGCTGGATCGCCTGCCCACTGTTGAAGGCAATCAGGGTGAGGTGCATATTTCTAATGATCTGGGCAAACTGCTTAATGTCGCTGATAAATTGGCGCAACAGCGCAACGATCAGTTTATTGCCAGTGAGCTGTTTGTGCTGGCAGCCATCAGTGATAAAGGTAATTTAGGGAAATTACTGGGTGATGCCGGAGCGTCAAAAAACATCGTTGAGAAGGCTATCGAAAACATGCGCGGCGGGCAGTCGGTGGACAGCGAGAATGCCGAGCAACAACGTCAGGCACTGCAAAAATACACGATTGACGTTAGCGCAATGGCAGAGCAGGGGAAACTTGATCCGGTTATTGGTCGGGATGATGAAATTCGCCGTGCTATTCGGGTATTGCAACGCCGCACAAAAAATAATCCGGTATTGATTGGGGAACCCGGTGTCGGTAAAACGGCAATCATTGAAGGGCTGGCACAGAGAATTATCAATGGTGAAGTGCCGGATGGGGTAAAAAACAAGCGGGTGCTGTCCCTTGACCTGAGTGCGCTTCTGGCGGGTGCGAAATTTCGCGGTGAATTTGAAGAACGATTGAAAGCCGTGCTCAAGGATATTTCCAAACAAGAAGGGCAGATTATTCTGTTTATTGACGAGTTACACAGCATGGTTGGCGCTGGCAAGGCGGAAGGGGCACTGGATGCGGGCAATATGCTGAAACCGGCACTTGCCAGAGGCGAATTGCATTGTGTTGGCGCGACCACGTTGGACGAGTATCGAAAATATATCGAAAAAGATGCCGCCCTTGAACGGCGTTTCCAGAAAGTACGGGTTGATGAGCCCAGCGTTGCAGATACCATTGCCATTCTGCGTGGTTTGAAAGAACGTTACGAGGTTCATCATGGGGTTGATATTACCGATCCGGCGATTGTCGCGGCGGCAACATTATCACATCGTTACATTAGCGATCGAAACCTGCCAGATAAGGCGATTGATTTGGTGGATGAAGCAGCCAGTCGCATCAGAATGGAAATCGACTCCAAACCGGAAGTGATGGATCGGCTTGATCGAAAAATTATCCAGTTAAAAATTGAACGTGAAGCACTGAACAAAGAAAGCGATCAGGCATCCACCAAACGATTGGCTGATCTTGAAGCCGATATTGAAAAACTGAGCAAGGAATATGCCGATTTTAAGGAAATATGGAATGCGGAAAAATCTGCTGTCCACAGTAGTCAGCATATCAAGGAGGCATTGGAGCGGGCACGGCTTGAGCTTGAAGCGGCGTACCGTGCGGGTGATCTTGCTGGTATGTCGGAACTCCAATATGGTCGCATTCCCGAACTGGAAAAACAAATTGCGACTGATGATACGGAGAGTCAGGAAATGACCTTGTTACGCAGTCGCGTTGGTGGTGATGAAATCGCTGAAGTGGTGGCTAGATGGACGGGTATTCCCGTGTCGAAGATGCTGGAAGGTGAAAAGCAGAAACTGTTACAGATGGAGCAGAACCTACATAAACGAGTCATCGGTCAGGATGAAGCCATCAATGCTGTCGCCAATGCAATCCGGCGTTCCCGAGCAGGTCTTGCCGATCCAAACCGACCTTGTGGCTCGTTCTTGTTTCTGGGTCCAACTGGAGTCGGAAAAACCGAACTGAGCAAGGCTCTGGCAGAGTTTATGTTCGACAGCGAGGACGCTTTGTTGCGAATTGATATGTCGGAATTTATGGAAAAACATGCGGTGGCACGTCTGATTGGAGCACCCCCCGGATATGTTGGCTATGAAGAAGGGGGCTATTTAACCGAATTGGTAAGACGCCGACCTTACTCGGTGATTTTGCTCGATGAGGTAGAAAAAGCGCATGCCGATGTATTCAATGTCTTGTTACAAGTGCTGGATGACGGTCGCTTAACCGATGGTCAGGGGCGTACCGTGGACTTTAAAAATACGGTCATTGTCATGACCTCCAATCTTGGTTCACAAACCATTCAGGAGATGGCTGATCAGGATAATTACGCGGCAATGAAAAACCGGCTGTTGCAGATTGTTGGTACGCACTTTCGTCCGGAATTTCTTAATCGCATTGATGATATGGTTGTCTTCCATCCTCTGCAACGAGAACAAATCAGGGACATTGCCAAGATCCAGATTCAGCATCTCGCTGATCGCCTCGGACAACGGGATATAAAGTTGGAGGTTTCGATGGCAGCGTTGGATAAACTGGCAGAGATTGGTTTTGATCCGGTTTATGGTGCGCGTCCGTTGAAGCGGGCAATCCAGACACAGCTTGAGAATCGGTTAGCACATGAACTTTTGAATGGTAATTATGTGGGTGGCGATGTCATTGGCGTTACGGTTGATAATAATGAGCTGGCTTTTGGTACTGTTGCTCAATAACGTATGGTGTCTGTTTGGGTTCAGATATGTGAGAGTTGTGTTATGGTTAGGGAAACCAACATAGTCATAAATCACCATGCCACTCGAAAAAAACCTCGCATCTGCATCTGCCCGCCACCCATCTGGTTGGCTGATGATAATAGCCGTATTCGCTATTGTTGTTATCACGGGTTGTACATCGGCACCACCTAAGCGACCGGATAATGCCTGTCACATTTTCAAGGAAAAATCCAAGTGGTACAAGCATACATCCCGTGCGGTAAAAAAGTGGAAAGTAGATGGGTCGGTGTTGCTCGCCATCATGCGACAGGAATCGGGGTTTAACGCCAATGCCAAGCCGAAACGCAAACGCTTTCTGGGCATTCCATTGAAACGCCCGTCGTCGGCATTCGGTTATGCACAGGCACTGGATGGCACTTGGAATTTGTATCGCAAGAGTGCGCACAACTTCATAGCACAACGTGACAATTTCTCTGATGCGATAGATTTCATCGGTTGGTACGTCGCGCAGACACGCAGACGATTAAACATTGTCCCACGCGATGGCTATCGCAATTATCTCGCCTACCACGAAGGCTGGGGCGGATACGCACGCGCCACCTATAAAAGAAAAAAATGGTTGTTGTCAGTGGCAAAACGGGTGAACACGCAGGCGAACCGCTATCGCACACAACTCAGGCGTTGTGGTTTGTGATGTTCTAAAGGTGAGTCGCTAACTGCCAGTCGATAAATGTTAGGCACAACGAATTTTCGCTATATGGTGAGAGAAAAACCACCCTTTATCAGTGATACTTTTAGGTTGTCGCCTTTAAATTTCGCGGATAACTTTTGATGGTTACGATGTTACAGTGGTATGGAAGGTGGAACTGATGCCGCAATCGCGAGAAAAGATAAGGGATAGAGATGCGCTAGACTTTTGATTAATCGTTTGCAAGCGTGATGAATACTATGAGACCTTTGCACGAAAGCCATTTCACCTGCATGCTACGTTAAAAACGTACTCAATCGGTCAATTTATAAGCATAAACTCCCTCATTCCGTGCGTTTTTGCCTTACCTGAAAGCGAAATCATCTTCCGTGCAAAGGTCTCACTATGTTGATGTTTTTGCGCGTAATCGCTTTGCTGGGTTTCTTCGCTTATCCGACTTGGCATGGGGCTCAAGCAATTCGTCAGGCATCCCGACATTTGCGTACTAATTGTCATCTCGCTTATGACGGCGAGCCGTTTAAGATACAGCAAGTTGCCGATGCGGGTTGTAATCCGTGATTGACAACGAATCACAGGTATAATCCGCCTCCCTAACATTTTCAACATATTGACTGAATGACCCGCCCAAGCCATCGCCGTCCAGACGAAATGCGTCCGGTTACTATCATCCGTCATTACACCAAACATGCCGAAGGCTCGGTGCTGGTTTGTTTTGGCGATACCAAAGTGCTTTGTAACGCCAGCATTGAACATCGTGTGCCGCATTTTTTGAGAAACACGAAACGGGGCTGGCTGACTGCGGAATACAGTATGCTGCCACGTTCAACCAATGAACGCACCATCAGGGAATCCACTCGCGGTAAACAGTCGGGGCGGACACTTGAAATTCAACGCTTGATTGGACGTTCACTGCGCGCTGCCATTGATACCACTAGGCTGGGCGAGCGCACCATTACCCTAGATTGCGATGTCTTGCAGGCTGACGGCGGTACTCGCACGGCATCCATAACCGGTGCTTATGTGGCGTTGGTGGATGCGGTAAACGGTTTAATCGCAAAAGGAAAAATCAAGCACAATCCAATCCATCGGGCGATTGCTTCGGTTTCTGTTGGTGTGTATCAAGGCAAGGTAGTCACCGATCTTGACTACCCGGAAGACAGTACCGCAGAGACCGATATGAATGTGGTGATGGATGACCGTGGTGGTTTCATTGAGGTGCAAGGCACTGCGGAAAACAAGCCCTTCTCCAGAGAGATTATGGATGAAATGCTTGATCACGCAAGCCACGCCTGTCAATTATTGTTCGCAAAGCAATGCGCTAGTCTGCAACAAATATGAACATCGTGCTTGCAACCAGCAATGTCGGCAAACTAAAAGAAATTCGCTCACTACTGCAAGGCTCAGCGCACCAGTTCTCTATGCAATCACAATACGCTGTGCCTGAGGTGCTGGAAGATGGCAACAGTTTTGCGGAAAACGCATTGAAAAAAGCACGACATGCGAGTCGATTTACTGGGCTGGTTGCGATTGCCGATGATTCCGGGCTTGAGGTGGATTACCTTGGCGGCAAACCGGGCATCCACTCGGCACGTTATGCCGGCGAAAACGCCACCGCTCAGGCAAATACAGAGAAGTTATTGAGCGCATTGCAGGGTGTGCCTACGGCGCAACGCACAGCACGTTTTCACTGTGTTATTGCTATGGTCAGCGCTGCTGATGATTGTCATCCTGCCCTTTTTTATGGATGTTGGCAAGGGCGCATTAGCGACACCGCCGTGGGCGGCAATGGCTTTGGATATGATCCAGTTTTCTACCTTGCCGAGTTGGGCTGCACATCAGCGGAACTTTCAGCAGCGATTAAAAATAAACATAGTCATCGTGGACAAGCTCTGCGGCAGTTACGTCAACAACTGCTATAATTATTGAATGATTTTCAAATATATCCCTGCCAATAAATATCTGTTATGAAGCTGGAGAAACTGCTTACATTCAAAGGACGGCAAGGTCCCTTGTTACTCGTGGTTGCCGATGGTGTGGGGCTGGCTGAGGCAGGACCCGCTAATGCGCTTTCGCTGGCGCACACGCCGGTCATTGACGGGCTGTTGCAATCCCGTCTCAGTCGCCAGTTACATGCCCACGGCACGCATGTTGGACTACCCTCTGATACGGATATGGGTAACAGTGAGGTCGGGCACAATACTTTAGGGGGCGGTCGTATTTTTGAACAGGGTGCCAAACTGGTCAACAGCGCATTGGCAAGTGGTAGCCTGTTTGAAAGTGCGCCATGGCAGGAAATTGAATGTCGTGGCAAACAGGGTAAGACGATTCATTTTCTCGGACTGTTATCGGATGGTAATGTCCATGCCCACATTGACCATTTATTGCAACTCATAAAACGCTGCCAGCAATCGGCAATTGCGTCAGTATGCGTACACGTCTTGCTGGATGGTCGTGATGTTGCGCCCAGATCAGCAGAACAGTATCTCGGACAACTTCAGGAGCTGCTGGATCAGGTTAATACGCGTGGAGATTTCAACTATCGCATCGCCAGCGGTGGTGGGCGTATGGCAGTGACTATGGATCGTTACGGAGCGGATTGGGAAATGGTGAAACGGGGCTTTTATACCCATGTTTTGAGCGATGTTAGTGGTATTGGCAAGGAAGTGACCAATGCCATAGATGAAGTGCAACGTCAATATCAGGAGCATCCGCAACGCTCTGATCAGTATCTTGCCCCCTTCGTGGTGGTTGACGATCAGGGAGCTGTGGGCAGGATGATGGAGGGTGATGGTGTGGTTTTAATCAATTTTCGAGGTGACCGTGCCATCGAAATTTCTCAGGCACTGGGAGATCCTGATTTTGATCAATTTGATCGTGGCAATTATCCACAGCTCTATTTTTGCGGGATGTTGCAATATGACGGCGATCTCAAGGTGCCTGAAAACTATCTGGTTAATCCGCCAGTCATTGATCGGACGATGGTGGATTTTATGTGTGCAGAAGGTATGCGTACCTTTGCGGTGAGCGAGACGCAGAAATTTGGCCACGTCACCTATTTCTGGAATGGCAACCGCTCCGGTTATATTGATCAGGAGCTGGAAACTTATATCGAAATTCCATCCGATGATTGCGAATTCAATCAAGCACCGACCATGAAGGCGGTAGAAATTACCGATGCCACCATAGAACTGATCGACTCCGGGCAATATGCGTTTGGTAGAATCAACTTTGCTAACGGTGATATGGTCGGACATACTGGCGATATTCCAGCTACCGTTCAATCGCTGGAATGTGTTGATCAATGCCTGGCGCGTTTGCTCGAATGTGTCAACAGAAACAAGGGCATATTGATATTAACAGCCGATCACGGCAACGCCGATGAAATGTTCGTCGAAAAGGATGGTAAACACATCGTAAGAACCTCTCATTCACTAAATCCCGTGCCCTTTGCTATTGTCGATAGCGCAGATGATAATGCCTATCAGTTGGATACGGTCGTTGATGGCGGGCTTGCCAACATCGCTGCCACCGTTTTTAATTTACTCGGTTACCGCCCACCGATTGATTATCAGCCTTCCCTGATCACCTTCGCCGACGAGCCTAAGCGACACGAAATTTATCGGGGCAGTGTGGTTGATCTTGGATTGGAGAGTTTGCAATTACCCAATGGTGAAATCATCGCCATGGAGGTTGTCCGTCATCCTGGTGGCGTGGTTGTAGTGGCGATGGATGAGCAACAGAAACTGTGCATCATCAAACAGTTTCGACCCGCAGTAAACGACTGGCTTTGGGAGTTTCCCGCAGGACTCAGTGAAATTCACGAGCCTGTAGAACAAACAGCGCAACGGGAACTCAAAGAAGAAACCGGACTCAACGCCGGACATTGGCATGCCTTGGGCTCAATCCTGACCAGTCCGGGATTTTGTGACGAACGGCTACATATATTCCTCGCTACCGACCTGAGCCAAGCTGAAGCAGCGCATGAAGAGTACGAATTTATAGAAATACACTGGCTCTCTGTCAACGAAATCAAGCAACTGGTTGATGACGCTGTAATGGATGATGCAAAGAGCATCGTCACGTTGTATAAATTACAGCAATATCTGGCTGACCAGCATCATTGAGTTATTGGACATCTCGTTATTGTGGCTAACGTAACTAGAAAATGTTACCGATGTTAATAGAGATGGAATAATCACAGAACTTTATAAGGACTTTAGGAGTAAGACATGCTAACGGATTGGCTTAAACTTCACTATCTACGCGATCTGTCGCTCGCCAAAAAAAGAGCCTTGGTCACTTTTTTTGGCGGCGCGGGTGAAGTTTTTATGGCGAACCGCGATGATCTCACGCACAGCGCTATTCTCAGTCAAGCGGGCATCAATGCGGTGTTAATGGCGAATAATCATTTACTGCATAGTGATGTGGAATTACTCGAGTCTATTGACAGCCAATTCATCGGCTTTAACCATCCAAAATTTTCCAAGCTGCTCAACGAAATTCCATCGCCGCCACTGGGGCTTTTTGTCAGGGGTAATATCGATTTACTCCAGCAACCTCAAATTGCCATAGTGGGTAGCCGCAATGCCAGCCCAAGCGGCAAAAAAACTACGCATACCTTTGCCACAGAATTAACGGCAATGGGGTTTGCTATCACCAGCGGTATGGCTTCAGGGGTGGATAGCCACGCACACAGAGGTAGCCTGTCGGTAAGCCATGCCACTATTGCCGTTATGGGTACTGGAATCGACCGCATCTACCCACCTTCTAATCAGGCACTCTATCAGGAGATTTTAGACAAAGGACTGATTGTTACTGAGTTTGCCCCGGGTGCACCGCCCCATCGCCAGCATTTCCCACAACGAAATCGTATCATCAGCGGCTTGTCTCTGGGCACCTTGGTGGTTGAAGCGGGAATACGTAGCGGCAGTTTGATAACGGCGCGATTTGCCGCAGAACAAGGGCGCGAAGTCTTTGCCATTCCCGGTTCCATTTATCTTCCTGCTAGCCGTGGCTGTCATCACTTAATTCGTCAAGGGGCAAAACTGGTTGAATCCATAGCCGATATTACCGATGAAATAGGTCATTTTTTTGAGCGAACAGCCCCTGTTTCTCAAATCAACTCCGAATCCCAACCCCCACCTGACAACGCCAAACATTCACCTGAACATTTACTGTATAACCTGATAGACTACGCGCCCATCTCTATAGATCAAATAATTGCGCTCAGTGGATTGACGACAGCACAGGTTTCATCCATTCTCATAGACTTGGAATTGCGTGGGTTAATCGCTGAAATGAACGGGGGTTATCAACGCCTGCCTGGATAGATGTTACTAAATCATAGTTTATATTATTGCTAATGAAAGAAAATGTACTAGATGTTCTGATCTACTTATTCGAGAACTATATGTTTGATAACGATGAGTTTGAACCCGATCAGGAAACCTTGATCTTGGAATTGAGTCAGGCCGGTTTCGATCAGACCATGATTAACAAGGCATTTGACTGGCTGGAAAATCTGGCTGCCCTGTGTGAGAACAATGCTACCCCGAGCAGTATCAATCAAGGTGCGATCAGACATTATTGTGGCGCAGAACTGGAACAACTGAATGTTGAAGCTCGTGGCTTGTTACTCGCCCTCGAACAATGTCGTGTCCTTGATGCGATCTCCAGAGAAATGGTAATAGACCAATTGAGGGCTTTAGAGGTTGATCATGTTGAAATTGAACATCTAAAATGGGTCATACTGATGGTACTGAGTAACTATACCGATGGCGAAGGGGTTACTGAATTAACCGAGACACTGGTTTTGGATGGGTTGCATACCTGTATCCATTGAAGCTAACGACGGTCTGACAAAATCTAATAACATGAGACCTTTGCACGGAAGATGATTTCGCTTTTAGGCCAGGCAAAAACGCACGGAATGAGGGAGTTTATGCTTATAAATGACCGATTGAGTACGATTTTAACGCAGCATGGAGGTGAAATGGCTTTCGTGCAAAGGTCTCAACATATCGCCGCTTTTCGCATTCTGCGCCCGCGGCATACATTACATCCATGTAAATAATGGGGAAACCACTAATCATTGTTGAGTCGCCAGCAAAGGCGCGTTCCATGTCAAAATATCTTGGCAGTCATTTTAAAGCATTAGCGTCTTATGGTCATATCCGCGACCTGTTGCCGAAAAAAGGTGCGGTTGATCCGGATAATGATTTCGAAATGCACTATGAAATTGTTGAACGCAATAAAAAGCATTTGGACTTGATTGTCAAAGAGATGAAGAGCGCGGATGCCTTGTACCTCGCTACCGATCCGGATCGCGAAGGTGAAGCAATTTCATGGCATCTGTACGAACTGCTTAAAGAACGCAATGCCATCGGCAACAAGCCGGTATATCGAGTTGATTTTCGTGAATTCACCAAAATCGCAATACAAAAAGCGGTTGACAACCCCAGAGAAATATCGGTTAACCTGATTGAAGCTCAACAGGCTCGACGCGCACTTGATTATCTGGTTGGCTTTAATTTATCACCACTATTATGGCGGAAAATCCGTCAAGGACTATCGGCCGGACGTGTTCAGAGTCCGGCATTAAGAATGATATGCGAACGTGAACAGGAAATAGAGCAATTCGTCCGTCAGGAATATTGGACGATTGAAGCGGATTTGAATACTGAGGGAAAAAGTTTTTTCGGCAAGTTGATTGAGTATCAGCATGAAAAATTAAAACAATTTTCAATTACTGATGAACAAACAGCAAAAGCTGCCGAAGCGGCATTAAGCGCAGCGGCGCAGGGCAAACTCATTGTCGCTAAAATTGAAAAGAAAGAACGTAAACGTAACCCGACACCACCATTTATTACTTCAACACTGCAACAGGAGGCATCACGAAAACTGGGCTTCAGCGCCAGACGCACCATGCAAACTGCTCAGCAGTTGTACGAGGGTGTCGAAATTGAAGGTGGTGTAGATGGATTGATTTCCTATATGCGAACCGATTCCGTGGCACTTGCCAGCGAGGCGGTTACTGAAATCAGAGGGTTGATTGTCGCTAAATATGGCGCAGACAATCTGCCTGACCAAGTCAGAGTGTTTAAAAATAAATCAAAAAATGCCCAGGAAGCCCACGAAGCAATCAGACCGACCGCTACAAAACGAACACCCGAAATGCTTAAATCGCAATTAAGTGAAGATCAATATCGACTGTACGATCTCATCTGGAAACGCACCGTGGCGTGCCAGATGATTCACGCTACTATTGACACGGTTGCCGTTGATTTGACTGCAGGTGACACGGGGGTATTTCGAGCATCCGGATCAACCATTCGCATTGCTGGATTTATGTCGGTGTATATGGAGGGTAGCGATGACAAAGTGGATAAAGGCGATAAAGAAATCATTCTGCCCGCTATGCGGCAGGGTATGAGTATCAATCTGCTAAAAATCAGACCCGAACAACATTTTACTGAGCCACCGCCACGTTATAACGAAGCCTCGTTGGTCAAGACGCTGGAAGCCCACGGCATTGGCAGACCCTCCACCTATGCCTCCATTATCAGTACTTTGCAAAACCGCGAATATGTTACGCTGGAAAATCGGCGGTTTGAGGCGACCGAGATTGGAAAAATTGTCAATCAGTTTTTATCCAGCCATTTTACCCAATATGTGGATTATGCGTTTACCGCAAAAATGGAAGATTCGCTGGATGAGATCTCGCGCGGAGAGAAAGCGTGGTTGCCGTTGATGCACGAATTCTGGAAGGAATTTTCCAAACTGATTGGAGAAAAAGAGGAAAGTGTTAGTCGTGATGAAGTGATTCAATCGCGTGTTTTAGGCACTGACCCAAAATCAGGCAAACCCGTATCGGTACGCATGGGCAGATATGGTCCCTATGCACAAATTGGTACGCGCGAGGATGAAGATAAACCCACTTTTGCCGGACTGCGATCCGGGCAAAAACTGGAACTGGTTAGCTTTGAAGAGGCGATGGAGTTATTTAAGCTACCAAGATCTCTGGGTGAAACTGAGCAAGGAGAAAAACTCACTGTTGCTATCGGGCGTTTTGGGCCGTATGTCAAATACGGCGACAAATTTGTCTCGCTGGGTGAACACGACCCTTACACCGTAACAAAAGAAACGGCACTGCAACTGGTCGCTGACAAAAAGGAAAAAGATGCCAACCGCCTAATTTTGAATTTTGAAGACGTCGGCATTCAGGTCTTGAACGGACGCTACGGTCCCTATGTGACTGACGGCGAAAAAAATGCCAGAATCCCTAAGGATATAGCAGAACCGAAAACCCTGTCTTTAGAAGATTGTCAGGAACTCCTCAAAAACGCCAAACCAGCACGCGGCAAAAAAAAGGTTGCCAAAAAGAAAACTGCAAAAAAACCATAACCAGCCGACCCCCAAAAAGCACGGACTAATCCATATCAGCAAAGGAGAGTTGCCAGCAGCGTGACCCCAGATTCCACCACCCCAACAACCATTTTGGAAACTAAAGCATCAGCTCCATCATAAATGTCCATGATTTTCTATTGCCATCAAATCACGCATTTGTGTCTGGCTTCAGATAAATGCAAAATATTTTGGATAAAAAATCATGCCATTTCATAATTCGTAATCACCCTACCCAACTGCCTTTTTTATCACCTCAATGATTTTCATTTGCTCATCGGCTTGCAGATAAGGATGGATTGGCAGGCTGATGACTTCATCTGCCAGCTTCTCGGTTATCGGCAGGGTTTGAGCGCTACCAATGGCGTTCCTGAATGCCGCTTGTCGGTGTAGCGGGGATGGATAATAGACTGCCGAGGGAATGTTGTTTTCGTTGAAATGCTGTTTGATCTGGTCACGTTTATGTGAGCAGATGGTATAGACTGCCCATGCGCTTCGATATGCGGGCGGGATGGTCGGGGTAATGACAACGCCATTGAGCTCCTGCGTATAGCGTTCGGCGATGCGCTGGCGTTTATCGAGTTCCTGATCGAATATTTTCAGCTTACAACTGAGAATAGCGGCTTGCAGTGTATCAAGACGACCGGTGATGCCGATACGCACATTTTCATATTGACCGCCAGCCCCTTTGCCGTGAAAGCGAATGGAATCGATAATTTCTGCTAATTCCGAATTGTCGGTAAATACCGCGCCACCATCGCCATAACAGCCAAGCGGTTTCGCGGGGAAAAAGCTGGTCGTTGAGACATCGCCAAATACGCCGGTTTTTTGGTTTTTATATTCGGCACCAAAACTCTGGGCAGCATCACTCAAAACAAACAATCCATGCCGCTCGGCAATATGCTGGATGGTGTCGTGATCTGCGGGCAGTCCGAATAAATCTACTGGAATGATGCCCTTCAGGTTCAGTTTGCGGTCTTTTTTGACGGTTTGGATAGTGGCTTCCAAGCGCGCACAATCCATATTAAAGGTGCGCTCATCAACATCGACAAATACCGTACTCGCACCGAGCAGTTGAATGACTTCGGCAGTGGCAACAAAGGTGAAGGACGGCGCAATAATCGCATCGCCCGCACCCACCCCATAGGCCATCAATGCCATCAACAACGCATCGGTTCCGCTGGCGGCACTAATTACATGCCGAGCACCACAGTATTCGCTAAGTTGCTGTTCCAAAATAGCGATCTCGGCGCCCATAATAAATTGTTTGTGGTGTAATACCCGATCGATGGAGTCGCGAATGTCTTTTTCGATAACATTGAATTGTGCGTCTAAATCTACAAATTTCATTTTCTGTCTTTCCTTTAAGTGGTCAGGAGCTGCACGGTTTAATACGTTGATATTAGCACTTCCAAACGCAAGAGGTGCATATCTCCGTAGCGGGATTATGTGCCGGTTATTGAGCGATGCCGACGTATTTGTGCAACAGGTCGTGGTTGAGTTGTTTGACGTTGACGATGTCGCGGATGCGTCCATTTTCGATAAAGGCGATGCGGTCGGCAACGGCTAATACCGTTTCAAGCCGTTGTTCGACCAATAGGATGGCAACCCCCTGATTGCGTAGCGCGATCACAACTTCGCGTATGGTTGTTATCATTGATGGCATCAGTCCTTCGCTGGGTTCATCAAGCAGCATGACTTTCGGTTCAAGACACAGACAACGTGCCATTGCCAGCATCTGCTGCTCACCGCCACTGAGGGTTGCACAAGGCTGATGCAGACGGGGTGCTAAAGCTGGGAACAGTGCCAATACTTTTTTACGGATTGCAGCGGATTTATTGCGATCACCTGGCGTCATTAAACCGCGCACCATTAAGCCAATGTGCAGATTCTCGGCAACCGTCAACTCGGTAAACAGTCGCCGCCCCTGCGGAACATAACCGATGCCGCGTCCGGGAACTAAATGTGGTGCTAGCGTGAGCAACTGTTCACCATCCAGCGTGATTGATCCACTGCATTGTAGCAATCCCATGATTGATTTCAGTACCGTAGTTTTGCCGGCGCCATTGCGTCCGAATAGGCAAAGCACTTCTCCGGCACGGAGGTTGAGATGCAAGTCGCGCAATATCTGTACACTGCCATAATAGGCATTGAGCTGTTCAATTTCCAGCATCATATCCGCCGCAGACTCGCCCACATCGTCATCCGCCGCAGACTCACCCACATCATTACCCATATTATTACTCAGATAGGCTGCCTGCACACGGCTGTTCTTTTGAATGTCTGCGGGGTTGCCTTGTGCCAGTACCTGACCACGATCAAATACCGTTATGCGCTGTGCCAATGACATGACCACCGACATATTGTGTTCAATCAGTAATACCGTTGTTGATTGATTGATGCGTTTAACCAGTGTGCAAAAATCCTTGATTTCAGTATCGGATAATCCTTGTGTGGGCTCATCAAGAATCAGCAAGCGTGGATTAAGTGCCAGTCCCATAGCTATTTCAAGCAGGCGTTGGTGTCCATAGGCAATTTCTCCGGCGAGCTGATGTTGCAGGTGGGTGATGCCAACTTGTTGCAATATCTTGGCAGTATGGTGGAGATTGGGAGATATGGTGTCCGATCCGGTATGGCAACGGTTTTGTGCGGCAATCGTGACATTGTCAAGTACCGTTAGAGTCGGGAAAATACTGGTGATTTGAAAGGTATAGGCAATGCCTTTACGCACTATGTTATGAATCGGTAAGCGGGTAATATTTTCGCCACGAAATTCGACCGTGCCGATAGTGGCACTTATTCGCCCGGCTAGCAAGCTGACAAAGGTGGTTTTGCCGGCACCATTGGGACCAATGATGGCGTGTATTTCACCTTGTTCAAGATCAAAATCCACATTTTTCACGGCCTTCAGGCCGCCAAAAGATTTTGATAAATTGCGCGTACTTAATAGAGATCGTTGCACGGAATGAGGGAGTTTATGCTTATAAATGACCGATTGAGTACGTTTTTAACGTAGCATGGAGGTAAAATCATCTTCCGTGCAAAGGTCTCTAATGGTTTTACGGTAGCCACGGCAACCAGCGCTCTTTGATTGTGCCGAGCAGACCTTTGGGGAAAAACAAGATCAGAAATATCAACACCAGTCCGGTAACCAATAGGTAGGCAGTCGTATAATTACTAGCGATATCAAGCAGATAAAACATCAGTAAGGCACCGAGTGCTGGACCGAGCACGGTTGCTGAGCCGCCCAGCAGGGTAAACAACAACGCATCAATGGAGTATTGGATGGTGGCAAAGGACGAACCAATATAGGCAAATAATAGGGCAAAGGCTGCTCCAGCAGTCGCTGACAGCGTGCCGGATACCAGCAAGGCTTTGAGTTTGATGGCAAAGGTGTTGTATCCGAGCATTTGCGTACGTGGCTCGTTTTCCCGAATAGCGATAAGCACACGTCCGCTTTTACCGCGTACTAATTTATAGATGATGAGCATGGTCATACTCAGTAATGCCAAGGACAGATTGTATCGGGTTGAAGGATTGGTGAGATCAATGGTATTGCCGAAAAACTCGAAACTACGTGCTGTTGCGGGTAGCACTAATCCCTCATCGCCCTGCGTATAGCTTGTGAAATAAAGGCTCGCCAGATAAGCAACCTGAGAAATCATCAGCGTTACAATCATAAAGGCCACCCCGCTGGTACGCAGGGCAATATAGCCGACCAGCAATGACAACAAGGCCCCGGCAATAATGCCACTGGCAAAGGCTAGCGGCGCACTCCAACCCAAATGGTAGGCAGTCAGACCGGCACCATACAGTCCAGCGGCAAAAAACATCGCATGACCGAGACTGAGTAAGCCGGTATAGCCGAACAGGAGGTTGTAGCCCATGGCGAATATTGCCAGAATCATAATCCGCGTCATGCTCAGATGGTGATATTCGGGCAGGATAAACTGTAATAAAAACAAGATCAGTAGCACGACTAGAAGCAAAGCGATGGCTTTGCGATGTGTGGTTTGGTGGTTTTTGTGTGTTTCGCTCTCGCTGGTTGTGGTTGCGGTCATTTTAAGCTGCCCTCAAACAAGCCCACAGATCGAAATGCGGTCATTTTGAGCCGTCCCCAAACAAGCCCGCAGGTCGAAGTACCAGAATAAATGCGACCAGCGTGGTCGATACCATTTTTGCCAGAGTTGGGGAGAAGAATACCGAGATGATGCCATCACTCATGCCAATCAATATAGCCGCAACCAGCGTGCCGCGAATACTGCCAAGACCACCGATAATGACTACGGTAAATGACAGCAGCAAGGGCTCAAGCCCCATAAGATAGTGGGCTTGTCGTATGGGTACTATCAGTATGGCACCAACCGCGGCGAGTATGGCACCGATGCTAAACACTGCGCTATACACACGTTGCACCGGAATGCCAAACGATTGTGCTATGTCCCGATCATGCTGGGTTGCGCGCATCATTAGTCCGATGCGGGTGCGGGTGATGACATACCAAACGACCAGTAAAATCAGCACGGCAGCGACAATGACCAGCAGTTTATAGCCGGAATAACCGAACCATGGAAACTGTACGCGGAAATAAAAAGGTGTATCAACCGCTTTGGCATCGGCACCAAAGGTCATTAACACGCTCTGTTGTATGATGTATAAAATGCCAATGGTGGCAACAATGGTGGCTTCTGGATTATAGTTCAGACGTTTCAGTATCAACCGATCCGCAAGCAATGCGATGCTTCCAATAATGATGGGGGCGATGATCAGCGCGGCGAGAAATGTCAGTGCTGGGCTAGCTGATATCATCTGGGTAATCCACCATGCCAATACTGCCCCCAGCATAAAAAATTCACCGTGAGCGACGTTGACGACCCGCATTACCCCGAAAACCAGGGAAAGTCCGAGCGCGGTCAGGCACAGCACAGCCGCCTGTACCAAGCCTTCAAGACTAGCTAGAAAAAGGAAAGGAGCGAAATCCAATGAGCTGCGTCCAATGAGCGATATTTTAATGACCCGAGATAGTCAATAATAAGCCAGTAGTGTGCGCTTTTGTGAAAGGCAAAACCAGCATGTTGTGCATATCGCTCCTTACATATCACTATAGTGAGACCTTTGCACGAAAGCCATTTCACCTGCATGCTGCGTCGCCTAAAAGCGCCTACTGTTGGTAAAATCGTACTCAATCGGTCATTTATAAGCATAAACTCCCTCATTCCGTGCGTTTTTGCCTTACCTGAGCGAAATCATCTTCCGTGCAAAGGTCTCATAGTGCCATCTGAGTATAATCCACATCTGATTCGTACAAACCGTCTTCAATGGTGGTGGTATGCACAACATTAAGGCGACCGTTTTCGACTTTGGAGATATGCTGATGACCAAAACTCTGATGCAGTTTGCCGTTAAAAATTTTCGTGCCCTGCGGATGATCGCGTCCTTCTGGTAGGGTTGTCAATGACTCCATCGCCTCGACAAAACCACGTTTATCTGCGGCAGTTTGACCGCTGTATCCACTCATTTCCATCGCCTGTTTGATAACAAAAAGTGTTTCCCAGCAACCGAACATATGTGAATAAGCTGAAACATCGCTGGAGTCAGTAATGCTAGCACCCTTGTTATCAACAGCAATGGCATTGCGATAAAACTTATCATGAAGCGTTTGATTGGGTTGGACATATCGCGGATGACCTTCCCAGAAATGCGTGCCTTCAAGGAATTCGAGTTGCGGTGTTGCCAGATCAACGGTTTCCAGAGAATCTATGAAGCCGAATATCCGCGGTCGATTTTTGCCAAAATGCTGCCCCAGTTCTTTAACGAAAGTGAGCACACTCGGACCAACCATGACATGGTACAGCACTTCTGTTTTAGCCGGAATCCGTGGAAAGTAGCGGGTAAATGATGATTCGGTAGGTGGAATCGGAATGAATTCAATGACTTCACCACCTTGCGCTTTGATGGCATTGGAAAAATAATCCCGATGATTATGTCCGAATGCGAAATCAGGAAAGATCATGGTCACTTTTTTTCCGAGATTTTGGGAAACCCAGGGTGCCATAGCCGTAACCTGAGATCTAACATCGGTAATGCCGGGTTGAAAAACATATCTGTTCAGTCGTCCTGATGCAACATGGTATCCTTCCGAGACCACCACATAGGGTAACTTCAATTCGCCAGCACGGGGTGAAGAAGCAATGACGACATGTGAGAATAACGTGCCGTAGGCAACGTCAACCTTATGCAAAGAAGCAAATTTTTCCACTATTTCCGCACCTCTTTTCGGAGAAGTGCCATCATCTTCAATAATCAACTGGACGGGTCGCCCATTGATACCGCCGTCTTCATTGAGCAACTTGATGGCAGCAAGCGTTACCCGCTCATACCAACGACCATAGGCAGCACCAATGCCAGTACGGTGTAACTGCATGCCAATCTTGATCGGTTCAGCACTCGCCGAATGGGCAATTCTTGCTATGTTAAGCGGAAATTGTGCGGCAACACCTGCGCCAGCTAATACGCCCAGTTGTTTAAAGGCAGAGCGGCGCTTTGGGTTGGTCAATGGCTCGATCAGTGGTTTGTTCGGTTTGGTAGTCATAAAATTACATATCAGGTTTAGGTTTTCGTGCCAATAGGCGAAGACTGGCTAGTTTACCAGAATAAAATTAGGGACTGATCAGTTTCTATAATCGGGGTTCTGGAGTTGACATCACAGGGATAAAAAGTTAGGGTAACAATAACAATTATAAATTTAGGAGAACCGACATGTCTGAATTCAGACTCGACAATATAACCAAAGTGCTAGACCCGCAAATCAAAAAGGAAGATGCCAACTTGAAGGCCATGATGAACACGGGCAAAGAGCTCAGTACGGTGGATATGGTCAAATTGCAAATGGAGTCCAACAAGTACTATATGACTATTCAATTGGAAAGTGCCTTGGCCAAGAACATAAAGGATGCGTTCAGCCAGATTGTGCAGAAGATGTAACCGCCGATGGACAATTTAATCTCAAAAGATATTTTGCGCCAATGTTCGGAACTTGGTTTCGCCGCCAGCCGCTGGTCTGCTTTGCGTGAATACTCCCTGAGTGTTTTCGAAGCTATCAAGGAAGTTGCGCCAGATAATCCGGCATGGATTGTCGGTTCGGCAATGGTCTATGCGTGTGCTGACGAAAACCCCGACGAAGCACGCAACTTTATGTTAAAACACGGCATCTCCAGTAACTCAGGGGAGCCTTTGGCGCGTGCCTTCCTGGGGGTTTTTCTGATTCTGGGGTTGCGCTCTAGAGAGGGAGAAGACGTGTTGCGGAGTGTGGTGGCGGAGGGTGGCAATCCCGAGGCGGTCAGCCTGGCCGAGACAACACTGGATAATATGCACCTGGCCTCTTGAGAGGTTGCAGTTGAGTAGTGCTGTGAGCCGTCAGCAAAAGCCAATAATTGCGGATTCTGGAGTCGGTCATGCCAGTTGAAGTAAGCGGTCTGCAACGGATGTTGATGGATCGACTGCAGGAGCAAATAGTTAGCTCGCCAGCACAACAGCAACAAGCGGACCCGCAGCACGTCTCCCAGTTCCAGAATGAGTTAAGATCAGATGCAGACATGGGCGCAAAGAATGCGGGTACTGTGCAAGCGGTGGCGGCAGGAGACGGTAGCGATGCCGTCAAGCTGCAAGCAGTGCAGAGTCAGGCGCTGACTCCGGGCGACAGGATTCTGGCCAATATGTCTTCGCCTGCTGCATACGGCATGGATGTCCAGCAGGTAACCCCTTCCGCCAACGTCATAGGAGGAGGCCTCAACGATCTCGTACATACCCAGACAGCCATGGCTGAAATTACATTGAATTCCGGCATAGCTGTTAATTCGCTCAGTAGCACGTCTCAGGGTTTTGAAAGCTTGTTTAAATCGTCCTGAACTGTTGCTAGACTCCCTCATCCGGGGCAGAACACATGCAAACGACAAACACATGCAAACAACAACTGTGCATCATCCGCACCTATTTTTCCGTGTAGTAGGAAGTCCTGGTTTTTTGCTCCGTTCAGCGATGTTCCTTCCAGCTACAAGGAGCAAGATGGCCAGGCTAATAATAAAAGCCCTGCTGCTAAGTGTGTTGCTCAGTCTGTTGACAGCTTGCAAGGTTGAACTTTATTCGCAACTGGATGAACAGCAGGGGAACGAAATGCTCGCCTTGTTGCTGGACAATGGCATCAGTAGCAAGAAAGTTCCGGGAAAGGACAATATGGTCAGCCTGCATGTAGACGAAAAAAAGATATCATTGGCGGTTGAAATCCTGCGTCGCAACGGTTTTCCCAAGCACAAATTTTCCACCGTCAAGGACATGTTTGGTACCGATAAGCTAATATACACACCCTTTGAAGACCGAACTCGCTACAACTACGGTCTGTCCCAGGAAGTCGCCGAGACGTTATCTCATGTGGACGGGGTAATTGAAGTGCGAGTACACCTGGTTATACCAGAGGAAAAACGCGACAGCGGGTCGACCAAATCGGCTTCAGCAGCGGTCTTTGTCAAGCATAATCCCACCTTTGATTTCAATAACCATATACCCCAAATCAAGACCATCGTCGCCAATGGCATCGCCGACATGTCCTATGAGAATGTCAGTGTCACCCTCTTTCCAGCACAGAAAGAAACAAAAATGAGCGATCTGCGTCGTCGGAGTCCGCCTAAAAATGTGTTTTCCCTTGAATTAGCCACAAAATCGGTGACGCGCTTTTATCTGATTGTGGGTGGTTTGCTGGTACTGGTTTTCGTATCCGTTGTAGTCAATATTTACCTGCTCTTGTCAAAGAACGGTTAGACTTTGGCTTTTACAGGCGAAGTTAGCAGGTGACCATGCATAATACCGACACATCGAAGGTCTCAGATAACTCTGTTGTTTCAACCCCGGAACTGTTTTCCGAAATACTCAGGTTTAATTTTCTGCCCGCCGGGTACATGGATGTCAGTTGGTGGCAACCCGAGTGGCCGCCTGCTGAGTTGCGAGCGCGTCTGCATGGAAGTCGGCGGGCACAGTATCGTCTGTCACAAATCATCCTGCATCAGTTTGAACTGACCAACAAACTTGACTTTGACTTTGCCATAAAAAAGAAGCAGTTGGGCTTGCTAGCACCGATTCGCCTGCTGCATCTGATCAAGATTGCGGGGTTGACCCTGCAAATACAACGCATTGCCCGAGCTATTCTCCGCCAGGACCGGGAAGCCATCACTGATGCCGTGGGCGAATCAGACTATCACTTTTCTCTCAAGCGCGCTGCCCAAATACTCAGAGAGGCAGGCATTGAGCCGATAGCGGCCTCTGCCGCCGACATGGCGAAGGATACCTGTTTCAGCACACTGGGAGAGGACTGTTGGCGGTTTGGTTGCGCTGCCCTTGCGGCAGCTATGCAGGACATGCCGACAGCTTTCTTGCGCCGTTTGCAGTTAAAATTACCCAGAACCAATGTTGAGCGCTATTGGTGCGATGTTGATGCGCAAACCAACCAGTCTCTGTCAGCGGCTGACAACAGTGCGCGCTTTTTCCTCATCCTCAATCGGGAGGTGGCTGTAACGTGACCCGGCTTGCCATAAGAAAACTTGACGAGACACCCATTTCGCCAGTGGCTAAGGTTATCCGCTCGGCGGACTATCAACACATGCTTGAGTGTGAGGATGCCATCGCCGCCGTCAAACAGGAGGCGGAGAGTCTGTACCAGAAAACCCACGAGCAGGCACGCAGAGTCGGGGAGTGTCAGGGCAAGGAGCAGGCCGCTGAGCAACTGCTCAAAACTACAGTAGAAATTAATGAATATCTGCTTGGAGTAGAGCAGAAACTGGCTACTCTTGTTGTTGATGTCGTAAAAAAAATCATCGGCGATTGTGATGCTATTGAGGTCGTGAGTGGCATGGTTGGCAGAGCGCTGTACCATGTGCGCAACGAAAGCCGCATTACCCTGCAGGTGTCGCCCAGTCAGGCCGAAGGCATCCGCGAACGGCTTGGAGCTGTAACCGCAAACTACCGTAACATGGGTGTGGTTGATGTCGTCGCAGCACCGGCGATGGTGGACGGGAGTTGCAGAGTGGAGACGACCGCAGGCACTATTGACACCAGTTTGGAGCGGCAGATCGACCTGCTGGAAAAAGCGCTGCGGGAGAGCATCAGCAAGCGGGACACGGAGGCTTGACATGACCGGACTGGACTTGCATATCGCCGCATTTGCCGAACGTTATAGAGTCGAGAATCTTATAGCGGATGACGAGCATGTCTACACCTTGACTTTCGACGATGAGCTGGAAATACGCTGTTTTGAAAATTTCGATTTAATCCATTTGGTTGCTCCCTTGGAGTGGCTACCAGAACAAGACAGTGAGGTAGAAGTGTGCTTGCACAAGGTACTCAACTATGCGTTGATGCGGATGAAATACAGTCGCGCCACGCCAGTGCTGAGCGAAGACAATTGCTTGTTGCTGTTTGAGCGCTTTGTAGCGGACACCAGCAATCAGGTATTTGAAGAAAAAATTGAGCAGTTTGTCAATGTATTGGAAGCGTACCGGCATTTTTTGAGACAGCACGGCTCCATTGCCTCTGTACGCGCTGATAACATGATGATGTTCCGACCATGAACTTGGAAGTGATGCTATGATCTCCGCTTTTGATTATATCACCGACAATGTTGAACGCACGATCAGAGATATCAAACTGGTCGAAATACACGGGCAGGTACAAGATGTTACTGGTGCGATGATCCGCGCCACCGCTCCTGGCACCCGAGTGGGAGATCTTTGCCACCTGCAAGCCGACGGTGAGCAGATCATGGCGGAAGTGGTGGGTTTTGAAGGTAGGTACGCGTTGCTGACGCCCATGGGTAATACCACTGGTGTCTCCTATGCGACTGCGGTTATTCCTACTGGGCGCATCCATGAAGTGCCAGTGGGGCCGGAACTTCTCGGTCAGGTGCTGGACGGTTTGGGGCGACTCAACAGTGGCGACAGCCTCCCATGTAACACGACTCGTCCGGTTTACGCCGCCCCCCCCAATCCCATGGATCGGAAAATCATTGCAGAACCCCTGTCCATGGGTTTGCGGGTACTGGATGGTCTGCTGACCTGTGGTGAGGGTCAGCGCATGGGTATTTTCGCCGCCGCCGGAGGCGGCAAGAGCACGCTGCTCTCCATGTTGATTCGCAACGCCGCTGCGGATGTTGTTGTGCTCGCCCTGATTGGTGAACGGGGCAGGGAGGTGCGGGAATTCATTGAGCATGATATTGGCGAGGAGGGGCGGCACAATACGGTGTTGGTGGTCGCCACCTCCGACCGACCTGCGATGGAGCGGATGAAGGCGGCCTATGTTGCTACCACCATCGCCGAGTACTTCAGAGATCAAGGCAGCAAAGTGTTGCTGTTGATGGATTCGGTCACCCGCTTCGCCAGAGCCCAGCGCGAAATCGGGCTTGCCGCGGGTGAACCGCCGACACGCAGGGGCTTTCCGCCTTCGGTGTTTGCGGCTCTGCCACAATTGATGGAACGTGCCGGACAGTCTGACAAGGGTTCCATTACTGCGCTTTACACGGTGCTGGTGGAGGGCGACGACATGACCGAGCCCATCGCTGACGAAACTCGCTCCATTCTTGATGGACATATTATCCTTTCCCGCCAGCTTGCTCAGGGCAACCACTATCCTGCCATTGATGTGCTGGCCAGCGTCAGCCGGGTGATGAACAACATCGTTGATGAGGAACACAAGTGCTTGGCCGGGCGAATGCGCCAACTCTTAGCCAAGTACAAGGAAGTGGAACTGTTGCTGAAAATAGGCGAATATAAGGCAGGGGCGGACGCTGAGGCAGACGATGCCATCGCCCGGATTGACGCCATCAACGATTTTCTCAAACAGGGGTTACGGGAGACATCCACACTTGAGGAAATCTTGGAGCAGATGCGATTAGTGGTGGAGGGGCGGGCGTGAATGGGGTAGGTTGCAAAATCAAACATAGGAGAAACATCAACCAATGAAAAAAAGTGCAACGCTATCCAATTACATTTGTCGTAAAAGCCAATGAATCAAGTCCGGAAATATTTGATAAAATTGCACGTCAAGCTGAAGCAAAGTACCAAATTAAAGTCATGGTAAAAAAATACATAGAGAGACCTTTGCACGGAAAATGATTTTGTTTTCAGGCAAGGCAAAAACGCACGGAATGAGGGAGTTTATGCTTATAAATGACCGAGTGAGTACGTTTTTAACGTAGCATGTAAGTGAAATGGCTTTCGTGCAAAGGTCTCATAGAATCAGTTGAATAAGTAATAGACATACCAATGCTTGTAAAAATATTTGAGTAAATGTTAAAAGCGGGAAATGGTGCGAGCGTAATTGAGGAAATAGTTATTCAAAACCGTGTGGAATTTAATGTAGAGGTAGGGGAAGAAGATATTTTAGTATTTGAACAATCACAAACTGACAGCAATCAAAATGCAATCTAACAAAAACATGCGTTCGGATAAAATAAAGCTACGTTCGTTCCTCACTACGCTTTATTTTTCCGGTGATATTAGGCATTGCAAGGACGGTGATTATGACGCATGAGCGGACAGTATTATGAGGCGGGCATGTTTGCTGAGCTTATAAAAGTTAAGCGGTTGCGCGAAGACAAGGCTATCGCCGCACTCAACGAAGCCCAGATGTTGCTGGAACAACGCATTGCCGATGAGGAGGTGAAGCGGCAGGAGGAAGCCGACTACAGCCGTTGGCGTGAAAAACGGAAGCAGGAGTTATACAAGGATATTGAGGGCAAATCGGTGGCCGTTAAAGAATTGGATCAAATGCGCGAGCAGATTGCCTCTCACCGAGTCAGGGAGCTACAACTACAGGAGGAGGTCGCCGAGATTGGCAGGGAGCGGGCGGCGGCGGAGCAGGCACTGGAGACGACGCGGCAGGTGCGTCTGTCGGCTTATCGGGAAGTCGCCAAGTATGAGCAGTACAATCAGACACTGGCGGACCAAGAACAACGGCAACGAGAACAGCAGGAAGAAGTGGAAGTGGAAGACATGAATACCGGCAAGGGCGGCTCCCTGAGACAAACAAGACGGAGAACCTCACAGTGAAGATATCAAAGGAAAATGGATTGGTCTCGAAGCAGGTGGAGGATTCTCGCCATCAACAGCAAACGAAGCGCTCCAGCAAGCAGTTGGAGGATGCCGAAGCAAAGTTTTCGTCCAAGCTAAAAGAACCTGGAAGCGAGGAGATGCAATCGAAAACCAGACCCGACCGACGAAAAGGTGACAACCCTTTTGATAAGCCTTTTGACAGCGCAGGAGCTGGACATGGCGATGCTGTTATTGCAAATCCCGACACCCTCCAGGCGGAAGCTCCGGCAGTGGCGAAAGCTACCCAGGAATCACCAGCCGCCCACGACATCAACTCGGTCGCACAGCAAATCGCTACGCGTGTACTGGTCTCCCCACCCGGTGCCAGCAATCCTGAGGTGCGTATTCAGCTCAAGGAGTCGTTTCTTCAGGGTAGCGACGTGCGTATCTTCCGTGAGGGAGGCGCATTGAAAGTCGTATTTGTGGCGTCGAATCAGGAAGCTGCCAATTTTATTGCCAGTAACCGCGATTCCATGGTGACCGCCTTGAGCAACCGTCTGCCCGGGGAACAGGTCGATATCAGTGTTGAAACAAGGCAATCAGAACAGGCACGCGGCGAACATGGCGAGGGACGCTCGCGCCAGCAATATGTGGCGGATGATGATGCCGACTCACCTGCTATGAAACGGTAATACGTGCTGTCTCCCGAACTGAGTCAAGAACGCACTGAGCTATGACCTGGCAGGAAACCCCTTACCCCCGCTACACCCTTGCGTCAGTCGATTTCGCTAATCACTGGTACAAGTACTGCTTGGACAGGGTAAAGTTGACTCTGGGCTCGCTGAGTTTTGGGGCGACGCTGCTCAAGGGGGGCAATGACAATGTTGGTATGGTGCTGGACTGCAAACTCGGTGATAGTAGCTTTGCTGTCTATTTAACGGAAGATGCATTTGCCGACTTGCTGGACGACGTCGTTGCTGCCGAAACTTTACAGACTCTGGATGAACCCTGGCGGCTGACATTGATTGAAGCGGCTTTGATGCCGCTGGCGGACACGTTACGGGATCAACTGGGGTTGACACTGAGGCTGGTACAAGCCAGACCAGCGGGAGCGCCACCACCAATTGATAGCCTACGCTTCAGCATTCGTTCTGGCGGCGGTAGCGACTCAAAGAGAATCTGGTTTCTGGCCATTGTCCTCGCGGATGATCCACCCGCGGAGGTGCTGGAATATCTGCAACGGCTCGGTAAGCCGGTAGTGAAGGATGTTTCCTGGCTACCCCTGCCGGTCGCGCTTGAAGTGGGGCGGACCAGTTTGTCGTTGGCGGAGGTTGAATTTCTGGCAATTGGTGATATTATAATGTTGTGCGATACTTATTATCTGTCGGAAAAGTGTTTGCGCATCAACGTCAACGATCAGTTGTCCTGCATGGCAAAGACCGAAGGTAACAGCCTGACACTACAAACCCCGTTCAACAACAATACAGACAACAACATGATAGACGAATTAACTTTTTCCAGCACTGCAGCAGACCCAAAGCCGGGGACAGTAGACAGTGGGGGCAAAGCCGATGGCAACGACAATGCCCAAACCGATATTGAGAATCAGTTTGCTGAACTCCAGGTCAATCTTGTCTTCATCGCCGGTCGATTGCAATTAACGGTGGCTGAACTCCGGCAGATGCAACCAGGTCATGTGTTTGATCTGCGACAAACCGCCGATCGGCACATCGAGATCACGGCTAACGGTGCCGTTATCGGTATGGGTGAACTGGTGGAGATAGATGGCCGAGCTGGAGTCCGCATTCATGAGTGTAAATAGTCAGGCGCCATTTGTCGGCATGGCGGGTGCCTGAATGAATCTGGAAAACATTGATCCACTGGCGCTGACGCTATTCCTCGGCGCGCTCAGTCTGTTGCCTTTTCTGGTTATCATCGGCACTTCTTTTGTCAAAATCAGCATTGTTTTCTCCTTGATTCGCAACGCACTTGGCATCCAGCAGATTCCCCCCAACATGGCCCTGCATGCGCTGGCGCTGATCCTGACGATGTACATCATGGCGCCGGTAGGCTTGCGCAGCTACGACAATATTATCAGCGAGCCACTCGCTATGGACAATTTTCAGTCGATCGAGCGTGGCTTTGAGCGCGGTCTCAAGCCCTATCGGCAATTTCTGAAAAAACACACCAGTGACAAAGAACTTGACTTTTTCTTGTCCACTGCGAAAACTCTGTGGGCTACTGAATTCCACCAGGACATCCACAAGGATAATATAATCATTTTATTGCCATCATTTATTGTCGGAGAATTAACTGTCGCCTTCGAGATCGGCTTTCTGGTGTACCTACCGTTCATCGTCATTGACTTGGTTGTCTCCAACATTCTGATGGCTATGGGGATGATGATGATGTCGCCCACGACCATCTCCTTGCCTTTCAAACTGCTATTGTTCGTTTTCCTTGATGGCTGGACGCGCTTGGTACACGGCCTGATTCTGTCCTACCAATAGCTGCTAAGGTGTCTGAAGTCGAGATAATCAACCACGCCTCCCAGGCATTGATACTGGTGCTGTTGTTGTCTCTGCCACCGATAGTGGTAGCGGCGCTGGTGGGGACGCTGGTCAGTCTGGTGCAAGCTCTGACTCAGGTTCAGGAGCAGACTATTTCCTTTGCCGTTAAGTTGGTTGCGGTGATGTCGGTGCTGATTCTGCTATCAGGATGGATTGGTGGGGAATTAATCAGCTATGCCAGTCGTTCTTTCGATACCATTAAAGATTTGTATTTTCTCGGTTAGCTGTCAAATAAGGATGATAAACACTGTGCATCTTGATAACAGAACACTGATCTGGCAACAGCTCATTGAGCGACCATGGAACAACTACTTGATCTGTTCAAAGAGATAATGCTCACTTTATCCCTGGGGTTACCTCGGCTTATGGGGGCTGTGACTATGCTTGCATTCATGGGCCCTCAGGTGATGGGTGGTGCGATGACCCGTAACATAGTGGTCATTGCACTCTCACTGGTCATCTATCCGATGCTGCAGCATCAGATTCAGTCAGTTGCACTGAGCCCGGGGATGGTTGCTGGTATAGCCATGAAGGAACTGATGGTGGGCATGATGATTGGTTATCTGGTCACTGCAGTATTCTGGGCGATTCAGGCGGTTGGCGCGTTCATTGACAACCAGCGGGGGGCAACCATGGCGAGCAGTATGGATCCTCTGCTCGGCGGTCAGTCCTCGCCCTTTGGCATGTTGATGACCCAAACCCTAACCACCCTGTTCTTTGTCAGTGGTTTGTTCTTGGCGTTCCTGGGAGGCATCTACAAGAGCTATGATCTGTGGCCGGTGGTTTCCTTTTTCCCGAGTGTCAGTACGGCACTACTTGAGTTCTTGCTGGCACAATTTGTGCTGGTGGGGAAACTGGCGGTGCTGATTGGCGCTCCCATGATCATCGCTATGTTTCTGAGCGAGTTTGGTCTGGGCTTAATCAGTCGTTTTGCACCACAATTGAATGTCTTTTTTCTTTCTATGTCGATCAAGAGCGCCGTCGCCAACTTCCTGCTGATCCTGTTCTGGAGTGTGCTGATACTTTACTTCGGAGATTTGCTGGACAACTTCGGCGATCAACTGCAGACGCTGGATGATATTGTCAACTAGGGTGCCTGAACGTGAGTGGTTCCGACGATAAAACTGAACAGCCAACTGCCAAGCGTCTGCGCGATGCCCGTAAAAAAGGGCAGGTCGCCAAGAGCAAGGATGTTCCCAGCGCTGCGGTGATCGTACTACTTATGCTGTTTCTGTGGTACGCCAGCGATTATTATATGGACAAGCTGGAACAACTGCTGAATCTGCCGATATGGCTTGAGAGTGTCCCCTTTGCCAGCGCTTTTAACGATCTGGTTAGAGAGGTGCTCCAACTGGGCTTGGCCATGGTGTTGCCAGTGGTTGGTCTGGCCGCTCTGGCGGGTATTCTCGGCAACTTTTTTCAGGTCGGGGTACTGTTCGCCCCTGAGGCGGTGAAACCGGACTTGAAAAAACTCAATCCCGGCGCTGCCCTGAAGAATATATTCTCCAAAAAAAATGCCATAGAATTGCTCAAGTCGATGGTCAAGATTAGCATCATGACCTATCTGATCGGCTATGTCATCTGGACACACGCGCCGTCTTTATTGCGTATCCCCTATTGCGGTATTGACTGCGTCTTCGTCACCCTGGAGTTGGCACTGCTGGACGTGATAGTTTACGCATCCATGGCCTTTATCATCGTGGCCGCCTTGGACTATGCCTTCCAGAAATTTGAGTACATCAAAGGGCTGAAGATGAGCAAGGATGAGATTAAACGGGAATACAAAGAGTCAGAGGGCGATCCACAGATCAAGAGCCGCCGTCGGCAACTGTTTCTGGAGATTGTCAGCTCCCAGCAGACCTCCAACATCAAACGTTCCAGCTTGATTGTCAGCAACCCCACCCATGTGGCAGTGGGGCTTTACTATGAGCAAGAGAAAACACCATTGCCGATTGTTACTCTGAAAGAGCAGGGATTACATGCTCTGCGGGTGATCGAAATTGCAGAGAAGGAAGGTGTACCGGTCATGCAGAACATCCCTCTGGCACACTCATTGCTGGAGGAGTGCGACCTGGACAACTATATACCCGATACACTGATTGCACCAGTGGCAGAAGTGCTACGGCTGGTTCGCGGTATGTGATAGCTAGCTCTGCTGTGTCAAGGTGGCTCCAGACTCAACCATTGATTGCTATCGGCTGTTCGAAAGTTCGCCCACCTCGAGTTGTCTGCCCATTGCTTGATGCTAGCAAAGCTCAGGAGTGGATATATTTCGATCCTCCGCGGTACATGGACTCCATTGCCGACCCGGCAATGGAGTAGGCGAGGCCGGGCACTTCTTTGGGGTCCAGTTTGAAGCCGGGTAGGCCGGTGTTCATACGCTGCATTTCGAGATTACCGGAATGAAGGGTAAAATCGCTGCGCATCTGCCGCAACTCGGAAGTCACTGGTGCGCCTGGAGCAGGAAGCTGATCCGCGTCGCTCAGGGCGGTGAGATACTTGAGTTCGGCATCTAGTTGTCCGGTTCGGTCCTTACCGCTCTTGCAGTTGAAGGCCAGGGTCTCGCCCATCGCATTGATAACCATGCCCAGGCGTGACACCATCTTGTAAGGGTCCTGGCCGCCCTTATTATAGCTACCTTCACGCCAGATAGTCTTGGCGTCCGCCGCAGCTTTGTGTAGGGTGTCGATGTTCCGGATCGTATCCGCAAGTTGCGTTTTGAGTTTGGGGATTGAGGTAGCGAATCCCGGGTCTGGCATCTTGGTGTTAGTTTGAAAATTTAAATCGTTTTCCAACATCTCTTTCTCGAGCTCAAGCGCCCTCAGTTTGCCTTGTACCTCGCCTCCCAACTCCCATTCCCGTTCCCCCAGCAAGGCTTTTAGTTCCGGGTTGTTGCGCTCCATGGCATAGCCCCAGCCCATCAGTTTGTCCCAGCCGAGCGTATGGGAGGGAATGACTCTGGAGAACCTACCTACTGCACCAGCGTTGACACCGAAGTTGAAGGTGCGAACCTTGCAGTTGACCGTGACGGTGTGCAAATCGCCCGAGGCATCGCGCACCTGGAGATTCTTTTGCTGCCCGCTCAGGTTTTGCAAGGCCTCCGTCTGGTGCCGCAACATTTTGCGCTCATTCGATTTGGAGCCGGTACGTACTCTGTCCGGGGTCAACAGGGAAATCGAACTCAGGTTGATGTCCACCACCTCGCCATCAATGGCTGCCTGAAGCTTGTCCGGGTCGCTCACCAATGCGGCCACAGCCAGTTCTTCGGCCATCTTGGTGCTGGCGGCAGTCCGCATGTCGGAGGCAAACGTTGCAGCCGCGCTCTTGCCCGTGCGAATCAACCCGCAGATCTTGTCAACTTCAGCGAGGTCCTTAGCCTCGTTCATCCTGGCATCGTGAGCGGTATATAGATTTATCATTGCTATGTCGTCACTTTCATTTCGGAAATCTTTTACATACTCGATTAAATCTTTTACCCCCTGTTCTGTTATCGGAACACAGTCGGCTGATGCCTCACCATCGCCCATACCCCATGTAGCATATTTTTTCACCAACAGATCCTCGCCACCCTCCGTTAGAGCGCCTGCGGCTGTTAACGGTCGTTCATTTCTGCCACCATTATTTGCAAACCACTCATTGTCTTTTGAGTAAAGTATCTGATTGTGCCCCGCCTGATTGTTTTTGCCTGTTCTCAGAAGATACATTTTACTTTTATCCAGACCTTGAAGATACCTGAGACAGTTCTCCTCAGTCTTCCCATCAAGAAGTCTGATGAGCGCGTCACCAGTGGGAGCAGACAGCGCTAGTGGCGGGAATATATCTATTTGCCCTTTGTTGTCAGCTTCATCTTTATAGTCCTCAAATTTGCACTCCAGATTGAAGTGATTCGCTGCCACAAGAGCGGTTTCCTCAGGGCAGACATTGTCAAGTTTATCCAGATATGCAATTCCGTTGCTATCTGTCACGCTCAATGGTGCAGCAGCATCCAAACCACTATTTTGTGCGGCTGTATTCTCGCCCTTCTTGCGAATATCCGGTGAACCCAGCAGATCTGTGACCATTTTGGTCAATTCCTGCTCCGGCAGTTTGCGCAGGTTGGCCACCGAGATGTCGTAGGCGTCCAGAACGCCGTGGCGCAGAGCGGAAAACAGGGTTGTTCCGCTGGCATCGGTGAGCTCGGTGCGGGCCAGGTTGGGCACATGGGTGTACTGCATCCGGTCGGAGCAGCAGACACCGTTGCCATTGGCGGGATAAGGTTCGGCGAAGCGATCAGCCATGGCCCCGGCCGGCGTGATTGTGCTCTGAACCCTGTGGGATATGCCATCCACCGCATAGTTCAGTTGCTTTTCTATCGGCTCCCAGGGGCGCTCGTTCTTGACCTGGTTGGTGGCCTCCTTGAACTGGAACTTGAGGTCGGGCATGTCTTTTTTCGCCACGCCAGCCCGTTTGAGTTGATCACCCACAAACTCTTGCAGCATCCGTCCCTGGGTGATCTCGGGATGGGCCAGCGGCAGCCACCTGACGGTTGCGCCCTCGGCCTTGGCATCCCAGTGCTTGTGCAGGGCTGCAATAACATCGCCAGCCTTTTTACCCTTGGTCAAACTGAAGGATTCCCACATTACCTCCTTTCTTGCGGACACCACCTGTGATTTGTCGCTGTCACTGCTTCTACCAGTGGCGATATCCTTCGCCTGGCCGAGTTCGGCACGGTGATCTTGCAGTATATTAACCAATTTCTGTTTTGTATTCTCGGGCAAGTCGCTGGTGCTCAGCCCCCCGACCACCTTGAGAGCGGCATCGGCAGCGGTCAGATGGTAATCGATGCGGTCGGCGCGACTGACGGTCTGCTCTGGTGCTGCCTGGTCGATATCGAACAGGCACATCATATCCGCCAGATCCATGTGTCGATCCGCCAGCCGCTCCTGTAGTTTGATGAAAAACTCATGAGTCTCAGGTCCAGCCATACCCTCTTCCTGTAATCCGTTCCGCACCACCGAAGCCCAGTTTTGCACTTGCCCCAGGTTGTACTTGCCGGCACGCAAAAGGGTGTTGACTTCCTCCTGATCCCCTGCGTTTAGGGGAGTTTCATATGCCTTTGCCAGCAGTTCTGCGGCACGCCCCATGTCTTTGTCAATGTTCCCGAGAAAATCCACTGCATTCTTCATGTCATTCTTGGCTTCTGCCGCAGTCGACCAGCCAACGAGGGAAAGTTCAAAACTGCCTCGTTGCGGGCGGATTAAAGACTCTGGAGACAGTTGATCAGTGAACCAGTCGAGGGGTTTCACCGGAGCATCCGCAAGACTGACAGTGCGAGCGCTGGCTGGTGTCGCTACTGTGGCGTTGTCGGCGGACTCCCGCACCGAGGCCACAGACCCGCCGTTTTGGGTGCTGACCCTGCGATTACCGAGCTGACCCTGCTGGGCAGTTTCAGTAGCTTGTTTTGTCTTGGTGTCTGCATTGGGCGCGACGGGTGAATGTCCGACAGATATATCTCTCATTTTCATCCTCCTTCAATCAGTGTATTTCGCTCAGGTAATAATAATAGTTTTTGCCACTCTTTTGCAAGAGAATATATTCTTGGGTAATAGACTTGACGGAATAGCCGTTGTCCAGGCGTGAACCTTCTCCATAACGCTGGTTGTTGCCCATGATAATGTGGGGGTTGTCTCCGAAACTGATGCCACGAATATCCAGTTTCAGGGAAGATGACTCTGACAGTCCACCCTCTTTGGGAGTGGTGAGTGGCGGGCGTGAGGCAAATTTTCGGTTGAATGTTTTTATGACATCTGTCAGGCGCTGCTTCGACTCTGGCTCCATTTTACCCGGCAACAGCAGTAGTCCTTGGTTGCCACGTTTGATCTCGACATCTTCTAGGTTGACTACAACCAGCATATTCTTCAGTGCGGAGATGCGGTCATCCAGGGTCTGCACCTCGTCGTCAAGACGACGATAGGTAGTGTAACGCCGTAGTTTAGCCAATGTGCTGTGCCATAGATCCGCATCCCCCACATAGCCCTTGAGTATAAAATCGCCAGGGGAAGTCGGCACCATAACGACCTCAACCTGATTGACGCGGTCGCGGTTGACCTCGTTGTCCAGAATCAGGGTCAGCGAATTGACCACTTGTTGCGTCGCAACAATGTTGGCATCAAGTATAATGTCGCTGTTTTCCAATTCGGTCAGGAACTCCTGGCGTTTCTCCTCTGTCTCAATGTAGCCAGTGATGTGCGTGTCGCCTTCATGCCCCTGTTCCACCTCCACAACGGCACCGTAGTGGGTGGCAATTTGCTGCACCCGGGTCTCGATTTCCTCTGCGGTAGGTGCGCTTGAGTCAGGTGTAAGTAACCATGCGGTGAACACGATCAGCAACACCAGTATCGGAACTCCGACAGCGATGAACCAGATTAAGCGCGAACTTCGGTCGGTGATTACCGAGGCCGCCTCGTTATCACCCCCATCCTCCTCTTCTTTCTCTCCAACGGCTACCGTTTCTCCACTCTCGGACAGTGCCGTCATTTTTTGTTTGAGTTGCAGGTCGATCACCGGCCATTCGGCATCCGCGGGGCCCACTACCAGAAACAGAGTACCTATGGAGATGAGTTGGAAGGGCTCAGGTGTCAGTTCACCACTTTCCAGTTTCTGTTTACCAACATAGATGGGTCTGGCGGTGTCCAGTAGTGTTAAAAGAGCTTGTTCGCCCTCCATGCGCAGGCTGATGTGGCGATCGGATAGACTGACATCGTTCAGCACCAAATCGCAACTTTCATCCTGTCCCAGGACAAGTTCCTCAGTGGACAGTACAACCTCGGCGCCCACATGAACACCACTGAGTATTTTCAGTATCCAGTTTTTAGTCGCAGGCTCCATGTTCAGTGAGTACCGCGCCCCTATTGTTTACGGTCAGAAAGCAATTTCCCCTGATTGTCGCTCCCAAGGGCTTGTTGATGTGCATGGACTTGATTCTCGGCCGCCCTGACATCCTCCCTCTGGATTTCAGACAATCTGGGAATGCGTAATTTATACCCGGTTTTCATCCGGTTGATGTTGTTGCCAGGAAAGGCACTCGGGTTGGCTTTCAATATCGCTATCATGGTCTGCTGGATGGTTACCTGTCGGGAGGGTCTTATCTTGACAGCAATAGTCCAGAGCGCGTCCCCCGTGGCGGTGCGGATATAGTGTTGCTGACGGCGCGGCGCGGGCTGTGTTACAACAACGTCGGCAACGGTCTTTTTTGAAGGTTCGGCGAGCATAGTTGCCTGTCGCGTTTTATTCCCATTTCCGGATTCTTCTTTCGATATAGGCTTCTTTTGGTTTGCTGCCTTTTCGGTTTTCTCCTTCTCGGTTTCCTTCTTTTTGGTTTTCTCCTTCTCGGTTTTCTCCTTTTCGGTACTGTGCCCTTTGTCTTGTAGCAATTCGTTGTAGCCGCTGTCTATATCATCAAAACCAGTGTGGAGTTTATACGCTATTGATGTGTCAATGATGGTCGGCGTAATGACAAAGTAACGATCAAAGTTCATCTCGTTTTCATGCTTCCAGGTAAACAGTCGTCCCAGCAAGGGAATGTAACCAAAAAGTGGGACACGCCGCTTGCGCTCAAGGCGCTCACGGATGCTATAGCCGCCTATCAGCAGGCTTTGTCGTTCTCCGATGATCGCCTGAGTCTGGATAACGGTACGGGAGACTTCAGGTACTTCCGTAACGGCTGCACCGCTACCGCGGGTACCATCCTCGACGTGGACGGACAGGTAAATTTTCCGTTCTTCGGGTTCGTAAATCAAATGCGGACGCACCCTGAGTACCGAGCCGTAGGAAACCGGCACCAGATCAACGGCATCTGAGCGCTCTGCTCCCAGACGCACATAGAAGGTTTGATTGCTTTGGAATAATGCTTCGTGGTTGTCCAGCGTTAGCACCGAAGGGCGCGATACGACGCGACTCCTGCCTGATTCCTCCAGGGCAGCAATTTCCGCGATGATACCCCCAACCACCGTGGCGTTCATGGCTAGGTTAAGGCTAAAGTTGACATCACCACGCTGTATGTTACCACTGTCACCACTCCAGTTGAGACCGAGGCTTTGGGCATCGGTATCTCTGATGTCGAGGATCGTCACCTGTATCTGAATCTGGTCCTGAGGGACGTCAAGTTGTCGAATCAGCTGGTCATAAGTGGGCATGCGCGATTCCAGATCGCGTACGATGATAGCGTTCAGACGCGAGTCGCTGGCGATGTAAGCCTCACTCTTACGACCTTGTGCCGCTGTGGATGATGCTGTAGATGACTGTGGCGGCTGCTCATCCGGCACCAGTCCAGTACCGAGCAATTTGCGGCTTGGGTTGTTATTATTCGCCACTTTGGTGATGTGTGACACGTTCATAATCTGCGCCAATCTCTCCGCCAGACTGGTGACTTTTGCCCCATTGCCAGAGATGTTGTTCATTGCCTCGTCCACATAGCCGTATTTAATGTAGAAAACACGCACCGTATAACTCTCATCGCCGACCTCACCAGCCTGTTGCTTCAGTACCCATGCCACGGTTTCCGAGATTAGTTCAACAAAGCGGGGAGGACCAGACACCTGAATCGTATTTTGCGCTGGTAGTAGATTCCAACTCAAAGGCTCACCTTTTAGTGCAAGGCTTTTCAACTGACTGCGAAATTTCTCCGCCAGGGGATAGGGTAAATCCAGAGTTTTACGCTCAATTTCGCTAATGTTATAAATGTACAGGGTGGTGCCGTCATAGACCCAGGCAAGTTCGTAGGTTTTAGCGATTCGGGCAAGATATTCATCCGCGCTGACTGCCGGGAAATGCCCGTTTACGGTGGCGCTGATATTGGGACTGACAATCGTCGGTACAGATACGCTAGAGGCAAAATCATATAGCAAATCCCGTAGCGGTTCGTCATGTGCGAAGTGTCCGTATTGTCTTCCCTGCCACGGATTTTTTTCCGCCTGCGACGACTGGGCGTGCGACACAGTGGCAAGCACCAGCGTCAGAATGAAAACGGCTGTCCTGATCACCACCAGTGTTAGTTTTTGTACACCCTGTCCGAACTTGAACTTAGGTAGTGCCATGGTGGAATAACCATAGCCTCTCCAGTATTGCATCAGCGGCTTCCAAGCCATTTTTTATTTTCTCTAAGTGTTTGTATTTATCTGGTGGTGTTCCGGCTTTGAGTTGGCTGTCTATGGTTGCGCACTGCTGCGTTAATTTGTGCCGTAAACTATCCCTGAATGCGCCGCTCTTGTCTTCCCGCAATTTAATTTCAACATCCATAATGATTCTTTCTTCTGACGTTGTTGACATGATTTATCCCCCTGTGGTTTTCGTGTGGTTGTCGTTTGGTTTTCGATAATTTCTTCGGCAGATTATGGGTATTTGCTGGAGCTATTAGACTTTCAATGAATCAGGGGCCATGCTCCACGACTGCTCACCAGCGGCCACCTCGGTGGACAACGCGCTCAGTTTTTCACGCCAGCTTTCCGCCAAGTCCACAAAAGCCTCGACAATTGACTCAAAACGCACAAGTTGCATGTTCTCAAGCCGCTCCTCTCGTATCAGCACGATGCTTTTACTGCTAGCTTCAACCCCAATGGTCGCCCCTTTGGTACCCCTAAATATGTAGTTGGCGTCCAGCAAAACGGCATACATGGACTCTAAATCGGCACTGGGGGCGACACCAAGCATGGCATAGATGTAAATAGACTCCTCGTCCGGCCCTAATTCAAAACTGATTCCAATGTCGTCAAACAGCAAATTACAACGATTCTCATTGTCTAGTTGTAACTCGGCAATGCCGACGGTCTTGCCAAATTCCCGCAGCAGATTTTTTATCATATTTGCAGACACGATTTGTTTCTCCTCAAGGGTAACGGCTACTGATCAGCGGAAAATTGTAGCCTTGGGCATGGTTATGCGGAAGCCAAATTATGGGTCACCAGTTGCCGCATGGCTTCAGTGCGTTTGATTAACTGGCTGTGATCCATACCGTCAAACTCCATATCACACAGAATCTCGATTGACTCAATGGCCTTTTTGGCAGCATCCCAATCCTTGGTTGCGATATAACACTCGCAGGCATGGAACGGATAAACCGGATTGGTGGCATCTGCCAGTGCCGCACAGGAATAGGCGTTGATTGCACTCTCGAATTCGTTCAGCCGTTGGCAGCATCCCCCAAGGCCGAGCCAGAAGCGGGCATCCGCATGTTCGTACATGGAAAGGAACAAAAACATGGTCTTCGCATCTTGGTGTTTTTGCTGTTGGTATAAATTATAGGCGACCTGATACAGCGCTTCAATTTCCTGCTCGCTGTAACCGCGGATATCGGCTATTGAAATGCCTTGTTCCAGACATTCCAACGCCATTTTCTCGACCCTGGCAGCCATCTCATCCGTCAGTTCATATTCTGTTTGTTGCTCTGTCACTGTTTTGATCTCGAATTGCTCTAGTTTGTGGTGTTATATTTTTCCGGTCTCTTTCTCATGCACCAGCTCAGTAGCTTAGATGTTTTGGCGTATCTGCAATGCCACTTCGTCACTTTTGGAAATGGTTGACATGACCGTGTTCTGGGCTCTCTCCAGCTGCTCAATCATGTTCCGTATCCGGCGCAAATCGTCTTCGTTCTGAGCCTGCATTTTCGTCAGTACGGCTTTATCCCGTAGGGCATCAGCACGCGCCTCGGTGGCTTGGAAGCTCTTGGTCGCGCTGTTGATGGATAACCCACCTGTTGACACTTCAGTTACGCCTCTGGCTACCTGAACGCTACTACTTACCTTGTCCACGACTCTTAAGACACGGGAACTACTCGTGCCCAGTTTTCCTGCTATGGCCTTGACGGCTGCGCTGGGCGCTTTGGTGGCGGCGCTCTCGGCGGCATCTGCGGTTGTTTTTGCTGTACTCTCGGCCGCCTCGGTAGCGGCATCTGCTGCCGACTCAGTGGCCTTTGTGCTGGCCTCCACTGCTGCCTCAGTGGTCTCGGTAGCGGCATCTGCTACCGACTCAGTAACCTTTGTGCTGGCCTCCACTGCTGCCTCAGTGGTCTCGGTAGCGGCATCTGCTACCGACTCAGTAACCTTTGTGCTGGTCTCCAACGCTGCCTCAGTAGCTTCAGTAGCGGCATCCGCTATGGCCTCAGTGGCCTTTGTACTGGCTTCCAGGGTTGCCTCAGCTACGCTACTGCTAACTTCTGTGGCAGTCTCTGCGGCGGTAACCCCCACTTCTGCTGCCGCTTCACCAGCTGTGGCGGCCGCTTCGGTCACCGATTCTGCCACCTGAGTTGCGGCACCGGCCACAGAAGCACCACCGCTGGCAATTACGGCAGCAATATTGACCACCAGCATGAGTACGGTGATGCCCAGGGAAAGACCCATCTTGGCCTTGTCATCCATACCCATGGCGTCCATTGTCTTTTCCATCAAGCCACTTTGCTGTGCGATCAGCAAAGCGGCACTCATTGTGGCAATTATGAGCAGAGGCGCGGCGGCGGCACCGCCAGACACGACACCGATAACCCCTGCGACGATAAAGCTCAGAGCCACGCCAACCCACGCGAAAACCTTGGCGAAAATGCTACCAATACCGGGTTTGTTGTGGGCAATTTTCTTCAATTTTGAGATCATTTCCTTGCTCTTCAAATCCTTGTCAACAGAGCGGTCGTGGATGCGCTGCTCGGCACTTTCAATACTGGATTCGGTTTCTTTTTGCCGAATACCAAACAATATAGCCATCAGGTCGGTAGCGTTTACATGGGCTGGCGCAGGCAACTCGGGTCCAGCAGCGACCATATTGGCACTGTATTGAGGACCGGTAGATTCTCTCTTTACCGTCAGATTATCCGTGGCTGTGCCGCGGGTAGTTTTTCCAGTTTGTTTTGTACGTACATTCTGTGCCACCGCTTCCGCTTGTGCCGTGGTCGGCACATTGACACTCGGTCTGCCTACGTTCAGGTCATTTGTTGACATGCTTCTCTCCCGATAAAGGTTCGCCTACACCTTCAGTCGGAGGATGTGGGCTTGCCGGATTGATTTGATTCCCTGATCGACACCTGCATCAACTCCGCCCGGTCTTTGAGTTCCGGCGCAATGCGAAGCACTTCGTCCACACAGGTACCAGCTGCCTCTTTGTCACCAAGGAACATAAAACATAGAGACAGATTCAGATACATTTCAGGATCTGGTTTGTCGCTGTGAATATCCGCATAGCTGAGGGCGCTGGCCGCACCCAGATAATCTTTGAGTTGCTGGCGACAATAACCCAGTCCGCACCAGAGCCTGGCCTGCTCGTGGTCGTAAAAACAAAGCAACTCGAATACTTCAGCGGCCTCTTGATACTTACCCCGCCCATACATTCCATGAGCCAGTTCGTACATGCCCTCAAAAGCTTCGGATGAGATGCCACGCGCCTCGCGCAAGGTGCGTTTGCCATGCAACACCTCGGCGACACCCTCGGTCAGAATTTCCGTTAATTGACGGCGTATGCTATCCACGGCCGCTTTTAGCGACCGAAGGAGGTAAGGATGTCTTTCATGATTTGCTTCCTTTGGGTAACGACATTGTTGGCGCCCTCAGTGGCGTTGGTGGCCTTACCCACCAGACTTTTGAGCTTGATCATGAAAGTATCGTTATTGGAAGACAGCTTGTCGATGTAGGTGTTCAGGTATTGGATATTGACACCCCATTCGTCCTTGTTATGCCAATTGTCATTACCAGTATGGTCGAAATCAATGTTATGCTCTTTGCAGAAAGCCACCATGTCTGCTGGCATCTCCGATGCATGTTTGCCTGCATCTTGCTTGAGCGCCGTCATCCTCGCCAGCATCTCTCTGGCGGAGTTGAGCTCATCCAGCTTACCTTGCTCTTGCTGGGCGCGATCTGTCGCCAATCCGCTCAGTGTTTCTGCCCGGCGCAGAAACAACATGGCCATGATATCTTCTACCGACATGTTACTACCGTCAGTACCAGCAATCTGGCTTATACCGCTGGTACCGCCTACTCCTGATATATCATTCATAACGAAATTCTCCTCAGTATTGTTTGTATGCACTTACTCGTTTATTAGTAAGTTCGTGTTTCTCTTTTTTATTAACTGGCTAAAAAAGCAACCAAAAAATGATAAATAAAGCCAACAACAAAAACCAGCAACAAACCACGCAATAAATTAACTAAAATTTCCAAAAGAACCATCATAATACAATTCCGACTCTGGGACATCCTTCGACACGCCCAACCAGCACAAAACGTCATCGTAGCACAGGGTAGTAATCACGACAAGTATAAGTCAAATCTTGTTCATGCTATGTCTTGATTTCCTCTGGCTATTTTGCCAACTGTTTTGGTTAACTGAGGCTGATGTACGACTTTCAGAGGCCAGGGCCTGCTCTTCCTGCTCCAGTTCCTGCATGAGTTTCTCAATATCTTCCTGCGCCATCTGGCGCAACTCTTGCGGACAATCATCACTTTCCAGAAAGTCGCTGATGACGTTTTTGTCACAGACTTCGTCCAGCGTTGTATCAAGGCGGATCGCCGCTTCTCTGGCCTGCTCAATTAATTGCCGACCCTCCGCCATCATACGATCAAGGGCAGCTTCTCTTTGAGGTTGATCTTGTTCAGACATTTTTATACTCCCGTTCGGTTGTCATTGTGTGTAGTAGCGCAACCATGGTTTGCTCGTATAGCGCGCTCCAATATACACTAAATGGTGATTTTAGCAAGAGGTTGCACGGTGATCTCCTGAGTCAACTCCTGGAAGGACAGCACTGCCAGATCGTAGATCTCAATTTCCAGCATTTTACGCACATAGCGTCGAATGTCCATAGCTGTCACCAACACTGGTTTGTGATGACGTCTGGAGATGTCGCCCACCGCTTGCTTGCTTGCTTCAATAAACTGGCGGGTAACCTGCGGATCCAGAGCCAGGTAATTACCCGAGGAGGTTTGCCGAATGCCACCGCGAATGGTTTCTTCCAAATCCTGATCTAGCAGGTAAGCAGACAGAATATTCTGTTCGCTGGCGTATTTATAGCTGATATAACGCTTGAGGCTACCGCGAACGTACTCCGTCAACAAGACCGGGTCCTTCTCTTTCTGTCCCCATTCTACTAATGATTCCAGTATCAGGCGGATATTGCGGATGGAGATGTCCTCGCTGACCAGACGCTGAAACACTTCCGTGGTCAAGTGAATCGGTAGCACCCGTTGTTCTTCCTTGAGCAGGTCAGGGAAAACCGGCTGCAACTGCTCAAACAGGTAGTTGGTTTCCTGAATGCCGATGAACTCGTCCGAGTAGCGTTTTAACACATAGGACAGATGGCAGGCCAGGATGCTGGGCGGTTCCATATAAGACAGATTAAGTTTGTCCAACTGTTGTCGTTGCTCCCCTTCAATCCATAAGGTGTCGATGTTCGGGAGGAACTGTTCTTCCTCTTCGTATGCCAGCCCCATGACGCTGAGTTCTTCCTTATTGTCGGTGTACAGCAGGTAGCCGGGGCGCAGCTTGCCCGTCGCCACGGGTACTTCCTGCATGAGGATGGAGTATTGACCGGGTATCTGGATGTTCTCGTTGAAACGCAGGTGTATGCCTGGAAAAGGCACACCGAGATCGAGATAGAGTGCACGGCGTACCTTCAGAGCCTCCTGATTGAGAAGGTGCAGGTCAATGATGCTGTTGTCTTGTAATTTCGCGTCTATATCGACCATCAGCGGCATACTGAGAGAAACCTCTTCCTGACCCGATAACTGGGAACCCACATTCTGCACCCTCTGTTGGTTGCTGGTTGTCGAGGCTGCTTGCATGGCTGAGAAGTCCAGCTTGTCGGCGTTTTTCTGTTCTCGCTTCTTTTTCGCGATTAGCATCAGACCACTACCGCCGACAACAGCACTCAACACCAGAAAAGTGGTCACCGGAAAACCTGGAATCAGGGCAAAAGCAGCCATCAAAGCGGCTGCCACTATCAGGGCGCGCGGTTGTGAGCTCACCTGACCACCGATATCGCTGGCCAGGTTCTCGGTTTCGTCCGTAGTGACCCGGGTGACAATAATGCCAGCGGTCATGGCAATCAACAGAGCGGGAATCTGTGCCACCAGACCGTCTCCGATGGTGAGAATGGAGTAAACATGCATGGCTTCTTCCACGTCCATGCCACGTTGTAACACCCCTATGCTCAGGCCGCCGATGAGGTTGATGACGGTGATAATCAGCCCGGCTATGGCATCGCCCTTGACAAACTTCATGGCACCATCCATGGAGCCGTAGAGTTGACTTTCTTTTTCTACTCTCTCCCGGCGGCGTTTGGCTTCGGCCATGTCGATGACGCCAGCTCGCATGTCTCCGTCAATGCTCATCTGCTTGCCCGGCATGGCATCAAGCGAGAAGCGAGCACTGACTTCGGCGACCCGCTCAGCTCCCTTGGTAATCACCAGAAACTGCACGATGGTGATAATCAGGAATATAACCAGACCCACCACCAGATTTCCGGCAACAACAAAATTACCGAAGGTGTCAACAATTTTGCCAGCATCTGCCTGCAATAGAACCAGGCGAGTGGTGGTGATGGCTAAGGCCAGGCGAAACAGGGTGGACAATAGCAGAACCGCAGGAAAAGCATAGAATTCGCCGATGGAGGAGATGTACACAGCCAACATCAACAGGATAATGGCAATACCCATGCTGGTGCCAATGAGTACATCCACCAGCACGGTCGGTAGCGGCAGGATCATCATGAAAATGATGGCAACCAGCAGGAACGCCAGCAGTACATCTTTGCGCTGGGTGATTTTGTAGAGAAAGGCCTGGGAGTTAGCGCGGGTTAATCTGTTCATATCAAGCGCCCTGCAAACGTGCCAGTTGCCCGACATAGTTCTGGAAGGATGCTTGTGGATCCCGTCCGCTACGGTCGATCACCCGCGTCCGCAGTAGCAGCAGGGCAGCGCGCTCTTGCTCGGACAGAGACAAGTTCAGCGCCTCCTCGATGTATTGCTCGCTCAGTGCCATGTCACCCCGTTTGAAGTGCACCAAGGCCAGCAGTTTCAAGCACTCGCCGTTGTCGTGGTCAAACACGCGCAGAAAGTTCAATATAGTGGCAGCTTGTTCGGGCATATCCTGTTCCTGAAAGGTATGGGCGACTGCCAGCAACCAGCCGATATGGTGCTGGCTCAAGGTCGCGTCAACGCTATTGTCTTGCTTTGCGGTCGCTTCGACCATTATCGGTTATCCACGGATCAGAGTGCTACGACCCAGTTCCAAACTCTTAAAATTGACTTTCAGTGCCGAAAACAACACTAGCGCAGACTGCACAGCCTGCTGATCTTCTTCGTGCTTTGGAGTGCACTGGGCACCGATGTTTTCGAGTTCCTCAAACAAGCGGCTGTAATTACAGGGTACCGTTACGTCCTTGTCGATGAGTTTGGGTGCCAGTTCCTTGCTTAGCAGACGGTCGCTGGTCTGCAGGTCAAAGACATCGTCAATGTGAGAAGGGATGGAGGCACTGATGGGCAGATAAACCTTGTTGCTGGGATAGTCGTCTTTGCGTGCCACCCCATAACTCTGGTAGGAAATGCCCTCAATGCCTGTATTGATTGAAATGGTTGTCATAATTTCTTGCGGTTAGGTTGCAGTGTTATCGCGAGTACCATAGTGAGACCTTTGCACGAAAGCCATTTCACCTGCATGCTACGTTAAAATCGTACTCAATCGGTCATTTATAAGCATAAACTCCCTCATTCCGTGCGTTTTTGCCTTGCCTGAAAGCGAACTCATCTTCCGTGCAAAGGTCTCATAGTGACACGTTGCAAAACCCGAAATTCGGACGAACATTCGACTCCAGTGCTTGAGGGCGCGGGGCAATAAACCGTGCGCCACAGTGCAGAAGGTGCCTCTTTGGGATTAACTCCCGCTACAATATCAAGCGTCATATTTATCCCATTGATGCGCAACAACCTGACCCATAAAACTATAATCCTGCATCTGTATAGAGTTCACAAATGAACTCAAAACCCCTGCTTAGTTGGTTCGCCTGGCTCTGCTCCAGATACACAGCCAAGACTAGGGTGTTATCACCCTCCAGACCGGCTTGTACTAGAAATGGCAGGTACTGGTCATAGCTACACCTGCGTAACAACAAGCGTATTTTTTCCATTTCCCGGCGCATCGGTAATTCCCGAAACACCGCCAGCACTATGCCTTCATCGACACACTCGATATCTAGGAAGTACTTGTTGTCACCGACCACAAAGTTGTATGTCTCAGCACCGTCATCGCTAAACTCCCGGAAGTTCTGGGCACGGGCAAAATCCGCCAGTGCGTCACGCTGCCAGATAATGCCCGCCTCACTATTCATTAGCAAACTCTTCGTTGTCGATCAGGGCATCCATGGACTGCTGCACTGACTGCAGGGTGCGATCTCGTTTGACGGTGTCGTTGTTGAATACTTTGAGTGGCATCAGGCGTAACACCTCCTTGAACCCCCGCATAAAATAAATGGCCGGTTCATCCGCTCGAATGCCGAGTCTGTCTGGCAGATCGGTGAATATGTTGCCACCCTGCCAGCCCTTATCCTGGGCTATCAGAACTTCCTTCATCAGGTCGTGGGTGGAGACATCATTGCGCACTGTCGCATAGTTGTTTCGTACCCGAGTCAGCAGATCTTGACACTGATCATATATGCTGGACAAGGTTTTCATCTGTCCCATATCATCTATGATCTGCTTGAGGTGAATCTTGGACAGGGACTGGCTGCCAGCGCCCAAATCAACGGACAGCGATTGTAGCAGAAAGCTGACCGCCTCTGGAAATTGCTGGTTCGGGTGTTGTGTTGTTACTCGGTCATACGCCTCCACCACTGTGCCATAGTCCAGCACCACGTCCCGGTACAAGTCTCGAAGCCCCTGGGTGTCAGCCAGACCCTTATCGGCGTAGCGCTGTGCGACTGCGGAAACGTTGAGACCAGCCTGGATAACCGAGCCTGCTTCTGCCATTAGTTGCTCGCAGGCGGTTTGCAGCAGTATCACCAGTTCCGGATCTCGACCCTGCGCCTGTGCCTGATCATGGGCATAAGAAAGGGCGATGAACTGGTGGGTTTTGTCGGCAAAAGACTCACGGGCATTCTGGCGCAGGGATTCGGGGTTAGCACTACCACCTTGCTCCAGAGTCTTGGTGGCGAACTTGTCGAGTTCGTCCGCATCAACATCCGGTACCTGTTGCCGGTACTTTTCGGCCAGTTCCATCGCCCGGGACTTCTTGTCGGGTTCTGATTTGGTGTGCCGCTTGGCTAGTTTGCTCTCGACCAGCTCTTCGGCCACTTCTTCGGCCAGTTCTATCGGCTTGCCAGCATGACCAGCACCAGCTTTGATACGCCGTTTGGTCAGCTTGCTCTCGGCTCGCTCACTCTGACCGAAACTGAGTTCCTCGGCCGCGTCAGCCAGCTTGGCCACCGGATTTTCGGCTCGTGTTATTCGCTCGCCACGAAAAGTGCCACTCTGCAACGACTGCTTCGGGCGTATCTGAGGCTGGTTGGCGTGTTGGTTAACTTGTCCTGTCGTGCCAATGGGATTTGACATAATCGGAAGATAGCCGCCGTCACACTTTGGCAGTCATGATTTCCGAGGATGCGCGGTTTCTCATTTGCTCCACTTCAATCAACGCCTGCTGCATTGACTGCGTACTTTTATGTATATTGTCCGCATATTGACGGGCCCTTTCCAGTTCTCCACGTCGCCGCTCAGTTGATGCGTCAGCCCGCTTGCTTTGAGCCTGCATATAGTCAGCCCCGAACTTGCCAGCAGAGGAAGTGATCTGACCGAGTCCGGTGACACCCTGAGACAAGCCCTGAGTCCTGAGAGAAATGCTTTGTGCCTTTTGCGACAACATCATGGTGGCCGCGTCCGATACATCGCCTTTCGCAGCGGATACGATCTTGAAGCTTTTGATGCCGCCGCCAATGCTGATACCGCCAGATACTATTGATGCGGCTCCCGAAATAACACCGCTGGCCAGGGCCAGACCAGCACTTGCCTCCATATCGCTGGCCGCCTGCTCCATCTCATCGGCGACGCCCTGTATGTCGTTAATTATTTGATCTCGCGCAAGTTTTTCCGACTCTTGGTTCACTTTGATAAGCAGTGCCGAAAACATCGAAAAATCAAAAGCGACATTCTCGCTCATAGTACTGAGCCCGAGTGCCGCCGCTGCATGACTAATATTGTTGGCGGGTTCGGGAATGGACGGCGCATCCGCCGTGGTCACGGCATCCTGCAGAGACTCCCCGGGCACAAAGGGCGGAATCCGGGTTGTTGACTTGCTTTGGACTTCGGCAGTAACCGACTCATTTTGCACGCGGTTAGCGGTGCCGGAGTTGACGCTGTCTATGCTTGTCATAACTGATTGCCCTCTATTTTTAAGTTTTGGATTTTAGCATCCGATCATTGGCACATTTGGAGCTTAACAGTTTTAAGCCCCGCCCGGATGGATACATAACATTTTGTGCTGCCAAAAGCAACTGTTGTCCGGGTTCAGTACCTGTGAGACCAATCAGGCCGCCTGTACGAGTTTCTGATAATAGCTTATTGGTGTTTCTAAACCTACCCCATCATGGGGTCGATAATGATTGTAGTATTGTTGATAGTCCGCCACGCTTTATTCACCGCAGCAAGCGTCAAAGCACCCTCGTAAAACGGATAGAACTCATAACGCGTCGTGCCGTTGGCTCGCTCAACACAGCCGTTCCATTTGGGTTTTCTGGGTGGCAATACAAATAGAGGTATTTTCAACAGCTTACAGGCCTGCTCAAACTCATCCCTGAACTCGCTGCCGCCATCCACCTGAACAGAGATCAGAGCGTAAGGTAACTGTGCGATCAGATAGTCAAGGAAACGCCTGGCATTGCGACTACTGGCGCTACTGTAGGTGCGCATGATGGTGGTGCCGGTGACTGGGCAGGTGGCTTTAAACTCTTTGAGGGCAAAGCCTTCGGTAAAGCTGACACTCATATGGTCAACCTGCATTAGCTCGCCAGGCTGCTTGGCCTTCATGCCGTATTTCCAGCGCCTGGCGTGGTGCTTAAACTGACGACGACGTTTTGGCTTTATCTGTCCAAAGTAGAAGGCGACGGGCACAATGCGGTTCAGTCGGAGCAGCTTTTTCAGTATGCGGCCTACAGTGCTGATGCTCAGTGTAAAACCCTGATCACGGCTCAGCACTTTCCAGATTTTGCGCTTACCCCACAAGGGAAAGCGTAACCTGAGGTGTTGAACTTGCTGCTCCTGCTGTTTTGACTGTCCGGGTTCAGTACCTGTGAGACAAATCAGGTTGCCTGTACGAGTTTCTGATAATAGCTTATTGGTGTTTCTAAACCTACCCCATCATGGGGTCGATAATGATTGTAGTATTGTTGATAGTCCGCCAACGCTTTATTCACCGCAGCAAGCGTCAAAGCACCCTCGTAAAACGGATAGAACTCATAACGCGTCGTGCCGTTGGCTCGCTCAACACAGCCGTTCCATTTGGGTTTTCTGGGTGGCAATACAAATAGAGGTATTTTCAACAGCTTACAGGCCTGCTCAAACTCATCCCTGAACTCGCTGCCGCCATCCACCTGAACAGAGATCAGAGCGTAAGGTAGCTGTGCGATCAGATAGTCAGGGAAACGCCTGGTATTGCGGCTGCTGGCGCTACTGTAGGTGCGCATGATGGTGGTGCCGGTGACCGGGCAAGTGGCTTTAAACTCCTTCAACTGAAAGCCTTCGCTGAAACCAACACTCATAGGGTCAATTTGCATTAGCTCGCTGTCCGGGTTCAATACTCAATGAGTCTGAAAAGCGGACAATGATGCGCCTGTTGTTCATGGCAGGAGATGAAACCTATTATATGAATGCAGAAAAGCTAATACCGTTGAGCAACATTCAAGATGTTTCTCAATGGTAATCAGCCGATTGCCTTTGCCGTTTGCAGCTAACAAACACGATAGTTATCGGTGGATTGGATGATTTCAGTCGCGTTACCACGAATGCCGACCGCTGATTCATTGAATTTGGCAACGCTAACTTGAGTGCTATCAAGATTTGGGCAAAACGTGAGGAAGGCAACCTGTTTGTCTCAACTTTAAGGTGCTGAACCCGGACAAAATCTTGACAGGTGCTTTCAAATACACCAGAATCTCCAGCGACCATGGTAGGTTGATGTGCGACTACGGTTGTTTCCGCCCTTTGTGGTCGGGTTAGTGTACGAATGTGGGGCGAACGGATGTCGGAAAAAGTTGGTGGTGGCGTAAGGTAAAGTATCATGATAATTTTGAGGAACACATGATGACAGTAACTATTGCTCAGATACAACAGGCGGCGAAGGGTGGGTTTGCCCGCTTTGATGATGCCAGCGGAGAATGGAAGACTGGCGGCAAGGGACTGGGTGGGCGAGTGGTCGCCTGGTTTACCGGCATTGTGTCGCGGGGCAGAGTGGCCAGGGAAAACCGGGCCGCCATCAGCCAGTTTGTTCAGGCCATTGGTTCTGATACGCGCTACGGTGAGAACTTTCGAGTGGTGGCGCAGCAGAAGCTCCACCACCTCTCCAGTGCAGGCAAACCACTGAAGGAGCGCGAGGTAACCTGGGTGCTGTCGGGCTTGGAAGATCTTCGCGCTGCTAGGGACCAGATGAACCATGGCACCGCCGAGTGTCTCAGCACCACCGATAGGAATGCCCCTTCCCAAGGTAGCCCTGTGGGATTCGCTTTCACTACGTTGGGCAGAAGTTTCGCCAGCACGCTGGATGAAGCCGTCCGAGCGCGCGGTCTCTCGCCACAAGATATCAATACGGATGCCGCCTATGTAAAGAAAGCGGCGCAAGACATCAAACAAAGAATTTTGGCCGCTGGTGACAACGGCAAAAACGAGGTATCCCCGAGGCAAGCCTCGACAATTGCCATAGAGCGTGTCGGCAAGCTGGCCAATCAGTTGGCAACCCTGCGCGATACATTGGAAGGCTCGGGTATGGAGGATTCGGAAAAACAGTCTCTGATGCAAAGACTGGCCGCCGAGCCCGATCTCGGCGACGGCAGGGAAACCATTCTTTCCTACCTCCACGGTGGACGTATAAACCAACTGAGAAACGAACTGCCGCAGATGCTCTCCCAGGCAACTCAGAACGCGGGTGTCAACGCGCTCGCCGGAAATTTCACCCTGGAGAGCGGGGTGGATTCGGCCATGGTCGCCCGCGTCTCGACCCGTCTCAAGGAGGATTTTCCCAACGCTATCGTCCCCGAGGGAGAGATACGCGCTAGGTTAAGCAGCGAGATATCCGACTATGTCGCCAACAGAAAGCAGTTGATGGATCATGTGGACGCCCAGGTTCCGACGGGGGGTGCAGCGCGCGCGGCGCTGTGCGGGATGATTGCGCGAGATCCATCCATCAAGACAACGGCGCATATTGATGCCATTATTGCGCTGGCACCTGCCTACGAGGCATTTTGCCAGTCGCTCTCTGTGGGTGGGACAGAAGCCATGGCCGCCGCCTTTGTGCGCTATCAAAAGAGTTTTGATCAGGCCATGGCACCACTGATGCACGAGGGCCTGACCGTTGACGAGGTAGCACCCAGCCGCGTTCATGCGCTGTCTTTGTGGGTGGCGCAGCAACAGGACAAGGTGCGGGATGACCCCACTCGGGCCGCCGACATAAATCGTGGCATGGGGTATGCCCACAGGGAGCTGACCGGGCCTGCTGGAGACCGTTGGGTGGACAGCACTGTCTGGGTCGCTGAGCAGCACCGGCGGGTCAATAGCCGTGTAGACGACATCGCCCGCACCGTGCAGAACCTGCGCCACGCCCTGGCGGCGGACATCGGTGACTATCTGGGTGTGCCCGATGATGCTCCTCTCACGCGTGAAGGCATGGCTGGTAACATCAGCAGTGATGCGGATGTCTCGGACAATGTCTATTGCATGTTTCGCGACCTGGGCGTGAGAGTGCCACCACCAGAGCTGATGGGCCGCAGCAAGGCAGAAACCTATGACGATCGTTTCAGTGAGGCTTTCCTGAAGGAGCTCAACAATGAGCTCAATCCAACAGGCAAGAAAAAAGACGAGCTGACAGAAGGAATTAACAGCACTATGTACCGGGATTTGGGCCGGGCCAACTTTTTTATCGGCGAGCCCGGCACAGTGGAGAATGAGGACACCTCCGCCCGCAGACAGAAGGGCGACAAAGTCGCCCTGGCGCTCATCAACAAGTTCTTTGGCGATGACAAAAAGGGCAAAGAGGCCGTGACCAGAGTAACAAACCAGTCTGTTTTTGCCGATATGGCGTACGCCGAGTCGTCGGGGTCAGTCGTGCGCGAGTACGGTCCTTTCTCGGAGAACGTCACGCGGGATCAACGGGAGGAGGTTTCCAACGTCGACTACCGTATCTGGCGAGAACCCGACGGGTCGGGCTACGGGGTACAGGTATCCCACTCTGCCCCGGTGCAATTTATCATGGATGTTCTGAATGATGGCCCAGTACGCAACACAGATCTGGCGACCAGCATATCGGCTTTCAAAGCCACGTTCAGTATCTCCCGCGAGAGTATCGACGGGGGCAACCCCAAAGCCGAACTGCTGACCGCTCCCAGCTATGAATACAGGATCAACCCGGCACCAGACGGGGAAGAGAGTTAAGGAAGAGAGCCCGCGTTCGGGGCCGGGGAGTGCCCGCGAAGTTACACTTTGAGCAAATCGGTATCGGCGTTCTCGCTCGCGCTTGTATCTTCGTGCTCGAACCTGCCGTTAAGCGCATCGAACCACACCTCCGCCACTTCAATGAATGCGGAAACGTCCTCTACAAAGCTGTCACCCGTTGCCTCCGCCACCTCCAGTTGCCGCACCAGCATGACCAGCCTCTCCTGACCAAGCAAGGCAAATCGTCCGCCCGCAAGTTCATCCCACGCCAGATTCAACTCCAGCAAATCCATGTATGCCTCCGTATTATGCAGGCTGGGTAAATTAAGCATGGGTGCTACCAGCATGAAGTGACCCAAATCATCCATGTAATCAATGTTCACGGCCAGCCCGCCATCGTAATTTAGGCGGTAGGTGGTTTTGCCACTCTGCCCCATTTCGTTGAACCCGACGCTCGCGCCAAAAGCGGCAAAAAGCTGCTGTGCCTTTTCCATCATTATATCTATATCTGACTCGCTACGGGTGGATCCTGGGTATCACACCTTTTCTCCGGATACACCAGTATCTCGGGGAGCAAGAACCTGCACACCGAAATCCAATGCCTCAAGAAAAGTGGCCAAGGATTCATCCAGTTCACCGTTGGGCAAGATTTCCAGATCGATTCGCTTGCATAACACAAAAGCCTGCATATCCCTTGAGTAGGCGTACCGCGCGTCATTGAGTTTGTTGGGAAACATGTTTAACTCCAGAGCGGCTTCCAGCAGAGTTTCAAAATCCGGTTCCTCATCGGCACCGGCGCGAACTGGTGCACTGCAGTGAAGGACGGGGGCTTGCGGGTCCATGTAGAGCAGGCTTTCGATACCAGCAATGTCCAGCACTGCCTCTCCTTCATCACTCATGGAGAAATCGGCAATGTTGTGTTTGTACGCGAAGGCAGCGATTACCCGCTGCCCCAGCTGTATATGCGTTGAAGGACTCACGAAACCCGTCTCTATATGTGCCTATCGAGCGTATTCGCGCAGGAGCTGTGCTATGATGTTCTCCAGATCCGAATCAGTGAGAGCCCTGCGTTTGTTCTCCACATGGTCCTGGGCCATCTTCTTGGTATCCGAACGAATGGCCCTGACGACATGGGCATCCACATGAATAGCAATATTAGTCTTTTGTGCTACACGCTGTACGAAGTTCACCGCGAAAATCCCGCCACCAGTCTTGAACTTGCCATCCTCTTGGGTAAACCCGCCAATCTTGTCATCCACCTGAGTGCGTGTTTTCTGCAACAATTGCTGCATGTCGCCGCGAACAGGTGCCTCCTTGCGCCCAATATGTTTGGCGACATTCTTGTACAATATCTTGGCACCGAGTGTCCTGTCGTTTTGCTCAAGTGCCCGAGTGGTGATCGGTCGCATCATGTCATACAGGGCTTTAGCACCTAACCGCTCATTCGGATGGAGAACTCCATGATCCGCTACATGGCGAAGCAGGGTCGTCTTAATGTACGTACACTGTTTCGAGGTCAGCTCCTTCCCCACACTGTCCTCTGGCATGCTGGCTGCCAGATACGCTTTATCGGTCGCCACCTGCTTGGCGGCATTGCGGTTTCTGAACCGCATTGGCAGTCTGATAACCCCGCTGTCGGACTGATCGAAGTAATCCGTGCCTTTGTAGGGTTCCGGCGAGGATAGCCGCGAAGGAGCTGCTACAGAAGGTGTGATGATTGAAGGTTTGACAGCCGATGTGGATAGCTGCGAAGGAGCTGCTACAGCCGCTGGTTCATCAGTAGCTTCAACCAGCGGGGGAGGGGGCTGGGGGTCGTGGTCATCGGCAGCTTTCTCCAGAACGTCTCCTTCTGTTGTATGTGTCGCCTCACTGGGAACTTCCCCCCTGAACCGCCCAACAACATTGGAATCCCAAGCATCTTCGAGTAGCTGGTTATAATCCTGAGCAAGTAGGTTAAGTGCTTGCGCTCGTTCATCAGCGGTTTCGACCAGTACTTGGGGGGGTTCCTCATAGGCAGCTTCCTCAAGGACATCTTCTACACTGCGCTTGTACACGCGAGATGGCGGGTTTACTGTGCGGGCCGCCTTGTCAAGAACTCCTCTCATCCGGGCTCTGGACTTCCCAACCCCGAGGGACTCGGGCAGAGAGCCTACCAGAATATCGTCCACCTGCGCGGAAGACAACTCAACTTTGGTCTTTTCTACCAGAGCGGCCGCTTTATCGATTGCACGTTGCTCAATGTATCTCCTGTGCGTTTCGGAAATTTTTTTGTCCTCCATACCTGCTCGATCAACCAATTTTTTTAAATGATCGCCATCGCGTACGGCAGCTTTTATCTTGTCCTTACTGAGCTTCAGAACGTCCACCAGGTCCGGACTATCCTCGTCCAGTACCTGTTTCATCTTGCTGGCGGTGCCCAGCATCGCACCACGAATGCCGGCGACCACTGTACTCTTTTCAAGCGCTTTGTCGAAGACAGCGCCTACCAAGGCGCGCATTTCATCCGTGGACAACTTGCCAGACTGAGCGCGCAGGTCAGTGCTGAGCCGATCTTCCAGCTTGGCCTGAATATAACTTTGGCGGGTTGCAATGGCTTTCGGGTCATAACCCAATTCTTGCGCGGTCTCCATGAGTTGCTCTTTGCTACCCAGCATCTGGTGTAACAGTTCCCTATTGCTTTCCTTATTGTTTGCCAGCATCGCCCGGCGAAGCTCCTTGGATGCTTGATCAGGTTTGCGCTTGACCGCATCATCTTGAACTCCCAGAGTATTTGCCTCAGCCACTGCATCTTGCCAAGCATCGCCAGAGGACCCAGATAGCGCAGCAGCCTTCATTACCTCAGTACCGTTTTGCGTAGCCACCTGCTGCGCGACATCGCCACTCCCCTGCCATGTTCGGTCTACACCATCACCATCGGTCGTCAAGGTTTCTGCCACGGGTAAGAACAAGAGGCGTCTGTCCATCTCTTCTACACCGCGGAACGTATCAAGTATTAAGCGTAGCTCACGACCGCAAACCGCACGCTGCGGGTCGTTGGCATCACGTCCCCGTAAACGCTCAATATGACGAGAAACGCGAGAATACCCCTCTTTTTCCATACCCTCCCGTGTAAGACGCTCAGCGGTGGCGTCACAATTGTTGGCAACGAAGTCCCATACGGCTTCATAGGCATTACGGTTGCGCACGACCTCACGCACACGATAATCGCTAACATAGTCCTTAAATATGCCCAGGGACTCGGCAATACTTACCAGGCGACCCTTCAGGCTTTTCCCTGTTCTGATTACTCCTTCACTGTTCAAAGACGCTGGGTTCAAATACACAGGTTTATCGTCGGCTCGTATCGCCGAGAACCACGAAGGAGCGTCTATTCTTACTGGCATGGCATGCTTCCTCTATGCTGGGGTCATCTGATTTATCGACATAATGAGACCTTTGCACGAAAGCCATTTCACCTGCATGCTACGTCGCCTAAAAGCGCCTACTGTTGGTAAAATCGTACTCAATCGGTCATTTATAAGCATAAACTCCCTCATTCCGTGCGTTTTTGCCTTACCTGAAAGCAAAATCATCTTCCGTGCAAAGGTCTCATAATACTAATCTCACCCGTGTCTGGACATGAATAAATCATATCTTACATGAGCAATAACTGCAACCTGTCTGTGTGTTTTCTTGTCTATCATATTCAGCCGCAAATCGTATCACACCAAACCAAACCAAAATATTGACACCAATCATTCGGACCGTTCTATTTGCTTATAACATGCCAACATCAACCGATACTAACCTACACAGATTTTAATGCTATCTTGGTAATCCGTAATTCGTAATTCGTAATTCGTAATTCGTAATTTATAATGGGTAATGTGTTACACTTGCATGGCTTCAGAGTATGTCTGCGTTGGGTTTGTGCAGACCAGAAATAGGTGTTCCTGACGGGTTAGTTATTCGTCTCGGTGATAATTCGTTTAGCACGGCAATCCTCAATTCTCATTTCCGCTATGACAACGCAAATTAACCTCGCCGAATATGGTATTGACGGCATAACAACGCTGATTCATAACCCCTCATTTGAAGCGCTGTTCAATGAGGAAATCAGAGAAGATTTGAGCGGTTGTGAGCAAGGTGTATTAACCACAAGTGGTGCTGTGGCAGTGGATACTGGTGTTTTTACCGGACGTTCACCTGCTGATAAATATATTGTCTGCGATGATATAACACGCGATACCTTTTGGTGGTCGCATCAAGGGGACAATGACAATCACGCCTTGTCTCCGAAAAACTGGGATAGACTTAAAATGATCGTTACTCGCCAATTATCCCATAAACGTTTATTCGTGGTTGATGGGTTTTGTGGTGCAAACCCGAGTAGTCGTTTGGCAGTTCGTTTTATTATGGAAGTGGCGTGGCAGGCGCATTTTGTTAAAAATATGTTTATACGACCGAGTGATGCGGAATTGCTGGATTTTCAGCCGGACTTTGTGGTGATGAATGCCGCCAAAGCGAGCAACGCAAACTGGCAGGCGATGCAGATGAATTCAGCAAACTTTGTTGCCTTCAACCTGACCGAAAAAATGCAGCTTATTGGGGGTACTTGGTACGGTGGCGAGATGAAAAAGGGTATGTTTTCGATGATGAATTACTTTTTGCCTTTGCGCGGTATGGCAGCAATGCACTGTTCGGCGAATGTTTCCGATAAGGGCGAAACAGCACTGTTTTTCGGTTTGTCAGGAACTGGTAAAACCACCCTGTCAACCGACCCTAAGCGTAGATTGATTGGTGATGATGAACATGGCTGGGACGATGATGGAGTGTTTAACTTTGAAGGGGGTTGTTATGCCAAGACTATCAATCTGGACGAGGCATCCGAGCCGGATATTTATCGGGCAATCCGCCGTGATGCGTTATTGGAAAATGTGGTGGTCAACGCCGCTGGCATTATTGACTATGCGGACAGTTCAAAGACTCAAAACACGCGGGTTTCCTATCCTATTTACCATATTGACAATATCGTTAAACCGATTTCCAAAGGTGGACATGCTAACAAGGTGATTTTTCTGTCGGCGGATGCATTTGCTGTTTTACCGCCAGTCTCAAGACTGACTCCAGAGCAAGCAAAATATCATTTTCTATCTGGGTTTACCGCAAAACTCGCCGGCACCGAGCGTGGTGTTGAGCAACCGCTACCGACTTTTTCAGCCTGTTTTGGGGCCGCATTTTTGAGCTTGCATCCGACAAAATATGGTGAACAGTTGGTTAGGAAGATGCAAGCGTCTGAGGCACAAGCCTATTTGGTGAATACCGGCTGGAATGGTAGTGGACACAGAATATCCATAAAAAACACCCGAGCGATTATTGATGCTATCTTGAGTGGCGACATTGAACAATCGGTGTTTCACACCATTCCATACTTTAATTTGGCGGTGCCAGAGACTTTGGTAGGCACTGATCCCAATATACTTGATCCCAGAGACAGCTATGCCACGCCACAACAGTGGCATGAAAAAGCGAAAATGCTGGCGGTTTTGTTTATAGAGAATTTCCGCAAGTATGAAGATACATCAGCCGGTCAGGCACTGGCGGCGGCTGGACCGTTGCTACTTGAAAACTAATGTTTCTATGAGGCAATTTAATGTCGAAAATCTGATTGCAGGGTGTGATCAGCTTGGTCTTGTTGTTAATCTGAATCAGCGAAATAGCCTATTGACTCATATTAAATTATTGGCAAAATGGAATGCCAGCTTGAATCTCACTGCCATTAAGGCGGATAATGATATGATTAGTCATCATATTCTGGACTCGCTTGCCATCTATCGTTATGTTACGGGAAGTCGTCTGCTGGATATTGGAAGTGGTGGTGGATTTCCCGGCTTACCGCTGTCAATCGTTAATCCGAATTTGGCAGTAACCTTGCTTGACAGCAGGGGGAAGCGCATTGAATTTTTGCGTCATGCGGTGGCAGTTATTGGACTTGATAATGTGTCATTGGTGAAAAGTCGTATTGAAGATTACCGACCGCAGGAAAAGTTCAGTACGCTTAGTGCACGTGCGTTTTCATCTTTATCGACATTGATTCGTCTCAGTAAAAAAAATCTTGGAAAAGGCACGCGGTTATTAGCACTCAAAGGCAAACTGCCGACACAAGAGCTTGCAACCTTGAGCGCGGAACTGCCTGAATCAGTGCGGTCGCGCTTAACCGTTAAGCAACTTGAAGTGCCCTTTTTACAGGCGCAGCGGCACCTGATAATTATTGATTTTTAACAGGGATGAGAAACCTTGGCGAGAATAATTGCAGTAACCAATCAAAAGGGCGGGGTCGGTAAAACCACGACTGCCATCAATCTGGCATCGTCATTGGCATACGCCGGAAACCGTGTGCTATTGATTGATATTGATCCTCAGGCTAATGCCACGGTGGGCAGTGGTATTGTTGTGCCTGATCTTGAAGCAACGGTTTATGAGGTGTTGCTGGGAGAGATTAACATTGATCAGGCGATTATTCCGACCCAATATAAATTTCATATACTGCCAGCTCATCCCGATTTGGCTGGGGCGCAGGTGGAAATGACTCAATTTGAAGGTCGCGACCAACGCCTTGATCAGGCATTGAGCAGTGTTGCCAAGATGTTTGATATAATACTGATTGACTGCCCGCCAGTGCTTAATATATTAACCGTCAACGCCCTCACCGCAGCCACAGAGGTGCTGATACCGGTGCAATGCGAATACTATGCGCTGGAAGGACTGAGCAGTTTGATGGAGACCATTGAGCGGGTTAAACAGGAGCTTAACCCGAATCTTGAAATTCTTGGACTGGTCAGAACGATGTATGATAATAGAAATAATCTGGCGCTGGAAGTCTCCGAGCAATTACAGGAACATTTTCCCAACAAGTTATTTAGAACATTAGTCCCGCGCAATGTTCGGCTAGCCGAAGCACCCAGTTATGGCAAGCCGGTTTTAGACTACGATAGACAATGTGTCGGCTCGCAGGCTTATCTGGCGTTGGCAAGTGAATTGCTACGCCGAAGTAATCATTGCTGAGCATAAGCTCGGATAATCAGGAACAATAAAATGGTAAAAAAGAAAGCACGACTGGGGCGTGGTCTGGGGGCATTGCTTGGAGACGTAAAAACCACAACGCTGGTTGACACAGTGCCAGCCACAGCCAGCCGAGCGTCCGCGCAGCTAGCAAGTAGCAGCGATGCGGCAAGCAGCACCGGTTATCGTGAAATTCCTATTGAACAACTACAGCGCGGAAAGTATCAGCCACGAGTCTATATGGACAAGCAGGCGCTGGCTGAATTAGGGGAATCAATCAAATCGCAAGGCGTGATACAGCCCTTATTGGTGCGACCATTAACCCAAACCGAGGGCGCACGCGATCAGTTTGAAATTATCGCTGGCGAACGCCGCTGGCGTGGCGCACAGCTTGCCGGATTGAGCACGGTGCCCGCAGTGATACGGGACATCACCGATCAAACAGCCATGGCAGTGGCACTGATTGAAAACATTCAAAGAGAAAACTTGAATGCCATTGAGCAAGCCAGAGGTTTTAAGCGTTTACTGGAAGAATTTGGTCTGACTCATCAGGAAGTGTCTGAAGCAGTCGGTTGTTCAAGAACGGCAGTGAGCAACCTGTTAAGGATGTTGGCACTGCATCCTGTAGTTCAGAAAATGGTGGAAAATAACATCATGGATATGGGGCATGCCCGTACACTGCTGGCATTGCCAGAAGAACGACAGCTTGAAGTCGCTAACAAGGTGAACAGCAACAATCTCTCGGTCAGACAAACCGAGCGGCTGGTTAAAATATGGATTAATAGCAAAAAGACCACAACTACACCCACAGGACATCAGCAAGTGGACGCAGATATTAGCCATTTGCAAGACGATCTTTCGACACGTTTAGGCGCAAAAGTGGATATTCAGCACGGCACCAAAAAAGGCAGGCTGATTATCCATTATCATTCTCTGGATGAACTGGATGGTATTCTTGAACACATCAAATAATGCAGATAAATTAAAAAATTGAGGATTGAAAATTTTCCGAATAAAAACGCTTATTGATGTTGCTTTCCGCTATAGAATCAATGCTATTAGTTGGCGGCATTAGTCAATGACAGCCGACAGTAACGCCTAAATCGGTTCCATGCAATTTTAAGGCGGTTTAAGTCCGGGTGATGCAGGATGTTATTTTTTAGTGAATCATAAAAGTCAGGTGATGCAGGATGTTATCTGTTTTAATGAGACTTTTGCACGGAAGATGATTTCGCTTTCAGGCAAGGCAAAAACGCACGGAATGAGGGAGTTTATGCTTATAAATGACCGATTGAGTACGATTTTAACGCAGCATGCAGGTGAAATGGCTTTCGTGCAAAGGTCTCTTAATCCAATTATGAACGAGTTATGAGCAAGTTATGAGGGTATCGAATTTGTTGCAATCCGGAGCATCGGTATGGCACTTGAAATAGTGATTCTCGCTGCTGGAGTCGGCAAGCGTATGCACAGCAACTTGCCAAAAGTATTGCATGGCATTGCGGGTAAACCAATGCTACAGCATTTACTGGAAACAGTCAGTGATTTGGCAGCACAGCGTATCCATGTGATTGTGGGCTATGGCAAGGAGCAGGTAAGGACTCGCATTGAATCGGCCTTGCAACAGCATGCGAAGCCGTGTTCTTCAATCATTAACTGGGTCGAACAATCTGAGCAGAAGGGCACGGCTCATGCGGTGATGCAAGCCATGCCCGATGTTGCTCCGGATGCAACGGTGTTGATACTCAGTGGTGATGTGCCACTGATTGCCCTCGCCACCTTGAAGCGGGTTGCACAAGCGGGCGACAACCTCAATTTGCTGACGGCAACCTTGCCTGATCCATTCGGATTGGGGCGTATTATTCGCAATGAGCAGGGACAGATTATCGCTATTGTTGAGCAAAAAGATGCCAGCGCACAACAACAACAGATTAGCGAAATCAATACTAATTGCATCAGCGTGAGGGCGGATTATCTTTGCCGATGGTTGCCACAAATTAATTGCAAAAATGCGCAGAAAGAATACTATCTGACCGACGTGATTGCCTGTGCGGTTGCAGATAATGTTGATGTTGTTGGCATTAGCAGTGATGGTGTGGCTGAAATTTCTGGCGTAAACAGTAAGGCAGATCTGGCAAAATTAGAACGTGTCGTGCAGATAAAAAATGCCGAGCGATTGATGGAAAACGGTGTTACGCTGCTTGATCCGCATCGCTTTGATGCGCGTGGAGAATGTCAGTTTGGTTCTGATTGTGTTGTTGATGTCAATGTCATTTTGGAAGGGGATGTTAGCATTGGTGATGGCGTGCGGCTCGGTTCTAATAGCTTGATTCGCAATAGCATCATCGGCGATCACTGTGTTATTGAGGCGCATAGCGTTATTGACAATGCCGTCATCGGCAATCATTGTCATATCGGACCTTTCGCTAGAATCCGACCAGAAACGGTGCTTGGCGATGCCGTGCGGATTGGCAATTTTGTCGAGATTAAAAAGAGTCATATTGCCAACACCTCAAAAGTGAATCATTTGAGTTATGTGGGGGACAGTGATGTTGGCAAGAACGTCAATATAGGTGCTGGTGTGATTACCTGTAACTATGACGGTGCTAACAAACATCGGACTATAATCGGCAATGATGTGTTTGTCGGCTCGGACAGTCAGTTAATTGCGCCAGTGGAAGTGGGTGACGGCGCAACAGTCGGAGCAGGCTCGACCATTACCAACAATATCCACAACAATGCCCTTGCGGTCAGTCGAGTGCGCCAAACCGCAATTGATAACTGGAAACGGCCTACCAAAACAACTAAAAAAACGCCGAAAACCGAAACAACCAAGAAGTAACGGAGAATTAACGAATGTGTGGAATTGTAGGTGCGGTTGCTAAAGCCAATGTGTTACCGATGTTGCTGGATGGTTTGAAGCGGCTCGAATATCGCGGCTATGATTCAGCTGGCATTGCGGTTATTGACGATAATCAAAAACTTTCACGCATTCGTAGTGCCGGTAAAATTACGCAACTGCAAAAAGCACTCTCACTGTCCGACAGCCTGTGTGGAAAGACTGGCATTGCCCATACCCGCTGGGCAACCCACGGACCACCGACAGAAAATAATGCGCATCCGCAGATGAGTGGCAATAATCTCGCTTTGGTTTGTAACGGTATCATTGAAAACCACGAGGCATTGCGAAAGGCACAGCAAGCAAAAGGTTTTGTGTTTACCTCTGAAACGGATACCGAGGTTATTGTCAATGAGATTCAGCAACATATTCAAAATGGGTTGGATTTGCTCGAAGCGATCAAGGCAACGTTGACGGTGTTGGAGGGTGCATACGCCATCGGTGTGATTAGTGCTGATGAGCCGAATCGGCTGGTTGCGGCACGGCGTGGCTCACCGCTGATTGTTGGTATTGGTGATGGTGAATTTTTTATTGCCTCTGATATGTCGGCGTTAATATCGCTAACCCGAGACTTCTTTGCTCTGGAAAACGGCGACATCGTTGATATTAACGGCGGCACTATTGCCATCGTTGACCAAGCGGGTCGTTTGCAATGCCGAGAGAAAAAAACAAGTGGTTTATCTGACGAGGCGACAGCATTAGGCAGTCATCGCCATTATATGATTAAGGAAATATATGAACAAAGTGCTGCCATCGCCAATACTTTGGCAGGTCGGATTACTGGTAGCCGATTGCTGGAGGGCTGTTTTTCTGCTACAGCCGATGAAATTTTTTCTCACACCCAAGCGGTGCAAATTATTGCCTGTGGTACCAGCTATCATGCCGGCCTGGTTGCCCGACACTGGTTTGAAGAGTTTGGAATTCCCTGTCAGGTGGAAATAGCTAGCGAGTTCCATTCTCGTAGCCATGTCGTACCTGATCATTGTTTGGTGGTAACGCTATCTCAGTCCGGCGAAACCATAGATACCTTGTCGGCACTGGCGGTGGCTAAACAGTTAGGATATGCACATTGTTTGAGCATCTGCAATGTGCCTGAAAGCTCGCTGGTGCGAGAGTCTGATTTGGTGTTGATGACACACGCTGGCCCGGAAATCGGGGTGGCATCCACCAAAGCATTTACCACCCAGCTAACTGCCTTGCGATTGCTGGTTATCGCCCTCGGGCGGCGTTTTTCTATGACCGAAACCGAGCAGGTGCGGTTGTTGACAGAATTACGGGAATTGCCGACAAAAATTGATCAGGTGATGTCATTAGAGCCGATAATTAAAGAGATTGCCGAGCAATTTGCTGATAAACAACACGCGCTTTTTCTCGGACGCGGAGCACATTATCCGATTGCGTTGGAAGGCGCATTAAAACTCAAAGAGGTTTCTTATATTCACGCCGAAGCCTATCCGGCAGGTGAACTCAAGCATGGTCCGTTAGCGTTGGTTGATAATGAAATGCCGGTCATTTCGGTGGCACCGAATGATCGGCTATTGCAGAAATTAAAAGGCAATATTGAGGAGGTGCGGGCACGAGGCGGTAAGTTAATTGTGTTCGCCGACTCCAGTGCGGAAATATCCAATCAACCAAACTTACAAGTTATCAATGTCGCCCCAGTGAACAGCTCTATCGCGCCCATCATTTACACTATTCCATTGCAACTACTGGCATACCACGTTGCCCTGATTAAAGGTACCGATGTCGATAAGCCGAGAAATCTCGCCAAATCGGTTACTGTTGAGTGAGCATCAAGCCGTTGAGGGATAACATCGCCCTCATCTTGAATAACACGCGCCATCACTAGATAGCGAAACCACACACAGCGTAGTAAAAAGCAGTGTAAACAGTTACATTTCAAAATGGTAGTTAAAAGTTATGCTTATCCCAACATGTGACATAGAGTGAGATATTTGCACGGAAGATGAGTTCGCTTTCAGGCCAGGCAAAAACGCACGGAATGAGGGAGTTTATGCTTATAAATGACCGATTGAGTACGATTCTAGCGCAGCATGCAGGTGAAATGGTTTTCGTGCAAAGGGCTCAGAGTATTTAGGGGAGTGCTACTCGGTTTGCTATTCATTATGAACAAGCGTATTAAGACGATGAGCCTGTATCAGCGTATCTATGATGTGGTTAAATGTATTCCGGCTGGAATGGTAACCAGTTATGGGCGTATTGCCCGAATGCTGAATTGCACAGCACGGCAGGTGGGTTATGCGATGGCTGCCACACCAGACGATCAGGCAGTACCATGGCATCGAGTCATCAACAGCAAGGGGCAGATTAGCGCGCGCAAACAAGGCAACGGCGAGCAACGGCAAAGACAGAAACTGATGGACGAGGGCATTGTCTTCAATCAACAAGGACGGATTAGTTTTCAACAATTTGGTTGGACAACAATAGATAATGAGCAATGGAAAATTGATGGTTGATTAAGGAAAAAGAAAAAATGATGATAACGATCATACATCAGCTTGCTTTGATTGATGTATTGAGACCTTTGCACGAAAGCCATTTCACCTGCATACTGCATCGCCTAAAAGCGCCTACTGTTGGTAAAAACGGTCTCAATGCGGTCATTATATAAGCATAAACTCCCTCATTCCGTGCGTTTTTGCCTGGCCTGAAAGCGAACTCATCTTCCGTGCAAAGATCTCGTATTGGCGAGCGAGCAATGTTTTCCATGCAGCCACAATGGGCGATTCTCAATTTTTAATACTCAATTTTCAACTCTCAACATTTAATGCAAAAAATTCTGATTTGTAGTGGGGAACCGGCGGGTATTGGTCCTGATATTGTGATTAAAGCGGCACAGCATCGGTTTGCTGCCGCTGTGGTGGTGCTGGCAGATCCGCAGGTACTTATAGAGCGTGCCGAATTGCTCGGTGTCAGTCTGGATATTTGTGAATATGATCCAACCGATAAGGCAGATATAGCCAGTCTGTCGCAACCTGTTCATGGGCAAATTCGGCTTATCCCACAGACTGTTGCTAGCGCGGTTGTTGCTGGTAAGCTGGATGTGAGAAATAGTCATTATGTTATTCAGTGTATAGATAGTGCGGTGGACTGGTGTCGATCGGGCGTATTTGATGGCATGGTGACGGCTCCGGTGCATAAAGGAGTTATCAACGATGCCGGCATTGCTTTTTCTGGTCATACCGAATGGATAGCCAAACGTAGCGTAGCCGAGCAACCGGTGATGATGCTGGCTAACGACACTCTCCGTGTTTGTCTGCTTACCACCCACTTACCCTTAAAGGCAGTGGCAGCACAGATTACCGTCAATCGCATTAAATCTGTTCTCAAGATTATGGCAAGCGAGATCAGCCGTCTCTATGCTATTCCGCTCCCTATAATTGGCGTATGTGGGCTCAACCCTCATGCTGGGGAAGGTGGGCATCTTGGTCAAGAAGAAATTGAAATTATTGAGCCAGCAATGGCGCAGATGCGTGAACAGGGGTTGCAACTGGTCGGTCCACTGCCCGCCGATACCGCCTTTACTCCAACCCAGTTAGCGCAGCTTCACGCTGTGCTGGCGATGTATCACGACCAAGGGCTTCCTGTTATTAAGCACAGTGGATTTGGCGAGGTGGTCAACATTACCCTTGGACTTCCGATAATACGCACATCGGTTGATCACGGTACCGCATTGAATCTGGCGGGTAGTGGTTTAGCGACAGCATCAAGTTTAATCGCCGCCATCAATCTGGCTATTAAATTTGCCGCTAATCAGCAGTCAATCAGATTTTGAGTGGAGCAGGCTTTGAGTAGAATGATAGCGAGGAAGCGGTTTGGGCAGCATTTCTTGACAAATGAAAATGTATTGGAAAAAATTGTTGATGCTTTCGCTCCGGTGGAAGGTCAATGTATTCTTGAGATTGGTTCGGGTGGTGGTGCATTAACCGAGCGTTTGCTGGATTGCGTCACACATATCAGCGTGGTCGAGCTTGATCGCGATCTGGTGGCAAAGCTCAAGCGCAAATACGCACGCAACCGACTGACCGTTATTGAAGATGATATTCTGAATTTTAATATCGAGTCGATGTGGTCTAGCAATCAAAGCGGGCACGGGCAAAAGACCTTGCGCGTGATTGGAAACCTACCTTATAACATCTCAACACCGCTACTGTTCCACCTGCTTAAATCCATCGACCATATCAACGATATGCTATTTATGCTGCAAAAGGAGGTTGCACAAAGATTGAGTGCGCTGCCCGGTAGCAAAACCTATGGTCGGCTGTCGGTAATGGCGGCACTGGAACTGGAATGTCAATGCCTGTTTGATGTTCCGCCACAGGCGTTTGCCCCACCACCTAAGGTTGAGTCCACGGTCATTCGACTCATCCCCAAACCCGCCACTCGGCAGATTCACGACCGTAGCCGACTAAACGAAATTGTCAAACTTGCTTTTTGCCAACGCCGAAAAACATTGCGTAATTCATTGCAACAACAGGTGACAGAAAGACAATTCAAAAACGCTGATATTGACGCTTCCCAGCGGGTCGAAAATTTAACGGTTGATCAATTTATTCGCTTGTCCAATGCCTAAATAGAGACCTTTGCACGGAAGATGAGTTCGCTTTCAGGCCAGGCAAAAACGCACGGAATGAGGGAGTTTATGCTTATAAATGACCGATTGAGACCAATTTTACCAACAGTAGGCGCTTTTAGGCGACGCAGCATGCAGGTGAAATGGCTTTCGTGCAAAGGTCTCAAATAATAGCCCTTCACATCATTACCAGATAGTGAGGCTTCAGACTCGCCAAGTTGGTGGCTGATGTAGTAGCACTAAAGCGACTATGCAAAAAAATCCCCTCTCCCTGATAAGATATTGTCTTGAAAATCAACTTATTTTTATCCTTTTTCGGTTAAATTTTAAGATGACTTGTCATCTGGGATTCCAACACAAACGCCCCATCTACTCGCAACACCAGTAATCACCGTCGCCTGAGGCTCAATCGGGAGACTTTCATTTTCACTATGCCGATTTATGATGAATGGCGACTGCTCGGTAATTTTTGTAGGTTGGCATAAATACAGGATTCAAGTTCTTGGTTAATTTCGCGCGTTTTTTTGCCACAGCTGGTTATGGCAGGCGCAATAATCACGTCAATCACGCCAGGATATTTAAGGATGCTGTTTTTCGGCCAAAACAAGCCAGCATTATGGGCGACTGGTGACAGCGGACGTCCGGATTTAGCCGCAATCATCGCACCACCGACCTGAAATTTGCCGGGGCTACCGGGTAAGTGGCGCGTGCCTTCGGGGAAAATAACCAGCCAGCGTCCTTCGTTCAGGCGAATAATGCCTTGTTTGATTAAATCATCCAGTGCTCTGGTTTTCTTTGAACGATTGATGGCGATGGGGCGATTCATTGCCAAGCCCCATCCAAAAAAGGGTAGCCACAACAACTCTTTTTTTAATAGATAAGATTGAGCGGGAAAAATCAGTTGGAAGCAGAGTGTTTCCCATGCTGATTGGTGGTTTGAGATGATGATAGCAGGTTGGTCGGGGATGTTTTCTGCGCCGCTTACTCGAAAACGGATTCCGCATAACAGGCGTAAAGTGTAGATGTTAAAACGTGCCCAAATCGCAATAATTTTTGCGCGTGTTACCGACGGTAAAAAGAAACAACAAAAGGCTATGCAACAGACAATCACAGCAGAGAGTACCTGACCGATGAGATAGAGCGATGAACGCAAAACCAGCATATTAAACCGTTGTGTTTAATAAATGATCAACAAAGCAGCTCAAATCCTTAAATTTAGGTACGCTGGTAATCGCCGCTGCGTAGTCATTGTTGGCAATCTCGGCAATACTGTCTAACCCTTTTCCGCTTTCAAGCAGTATGGGTGTTGCACCAGCAGCAACAGCGGCTTGCAAGTCTGCCACCGAATCACCTACCGCATGGACATCTTTCAGATTGCATTTCAGCCGTTTTGATAGCTCAAGAAACATACCGGGTTTGGGTTTTCGGCATTCGCACTGATCGGCGCTACTATGGGGGCAGAAAAATATGGCATCAATCTCCCCACCACTATGATGTAATTCATCAAGCATTTTTTGATGGATGAGGTTGAGAGTGTTGATGGAATACAGTCCTTTAGAAATGGCGGGTTGATTGGTGATGACCACCAGCCGATAGTCCTCCCGATAGAGACGGGAAAGTGCTTCCAGACTGCCTGGAATCGCAACCCATTGTTGCGGGGTCGTTATAGGATTCGTCGCATCATGGTTGATGACGCCGTCGCGCCCTAGAATAATTAGTTTTCTATGCTCCATAGTTTATGTCATGGTTGAAGCGGATAGTGCGGGCGCATGCTTGATAGCGGTATGGTTTGCGATTGCGGTCTCGGTGCGTCATTGTCCAGTTATTTTTCCGATTGTTTGGGGTTGGGCAAGTCGCCCTGACCGTCGGCAAAGTCGGAAACGCGCACCCGACCATCAATTATTCGGCTTTTGCGCTTTGAAATGGTATCCATTTTATTCCAAAAAGCAACGTTTAAGTCAAAGTCTGCGGCAATGGCATTGCCCATAATCAGAATCAGCAAATCTGCACATTCCTCTGCCAGCTCGGAAATCGGTTTGCCTTTGCTAACACACGCCGAAATTTCACCTAGCTCCTCTGCCATGAGCGAGACCCGATAAACCATGTCTTCCCCACCATTCTTGTTGAACGCATGTTTATCGTGGAAAGCGACCACTTCTGCCATCATTGCTGCAAAGGAATCTTGCTTCATTTGTCAATGCGGACACGCGAAATATCGGCGACTCCGAGGAATAATTGGCGAATTTTTATCAGTAAGAGCAAGCGGTTATTCCTGATTGTCGAGTCATCGTGCATCACCATGACCTCATCAAAAAAACCATCAACCAAGACTTTTAATGTCGATAGTGTCTCGAAGCCTTGGTCATATCTATAGGCACTAAAATAGCCGTTGACCTCATTGCTGATGCTTGTAACTGCATCGGCTAATTGTTTTTCTGCGGGGTCGCTTATGAGCTTGTGGTTAAACATCTTGCCATCACCGTTAAAATCAGTCTGAGTTAATATGTTGGCGATTCTTTTATTAGCCGTCGCTAAAGATTCAGCAGCAGCACGCCGCTTGCTGAAAAAATGACGCACTGCCTGCAAGCGATTGGCAAAGTCGAGGGGCCTGGTGGGTGTGCACGCCTGCACCGCGGCGATTTCTTCGGTACTGAAGCCTTGCGACTGGAAATAGCCTTTCAGTCGTTCATTGATAAAGTCAAACACTTGTTCAATGACCGAGTGGCTGGTGTCAATATCCTTCAAATCAGTATCAACATACTGCATCATACCCAGAGCAAGTAGCTCAAACAAATCAAGATCAAGCTTTTTTTCGATGATGATTCGCAATACACCCAAGGCGGCGCGGCGTAAGGCAAAAGGGTCTTTGTCTCCGCTGGGTATTTCGGCAGTGGCAAATATACCGACCAGCGAATCAATTTTATCTGCCAATGCAAGACATTGCGCCAGAGCGGTTGACGGTAATTTATCATTCGCATATCTCGGTTGGTAATGCGCTTCAATGGCATTGGCAACCTGTTTGTTTTCGCCCAGATTGAGCGCGTAATATTTGCCGATAGTGCCTTGTAATTGCGGGAATTCACCGACCATATCGGTGACCAGATCGGCTTTACATAGTCTGGCAGCACGCTGTACGTTTTTGCGGTCAATGTTCAGTTTTTCTGCAATCTCAACCGCCAACTGTTCTGTGCGGATTGTTTTGTGGTAAATTGAGCCGAGTTTGTTATGAAACAGCACACCCTGCAACGCATCAACCCGATCAGACAGTGGCACTTTCTGATCGGTATTCCAGAAGAATTCAGCATCAGCGAGTCGTGCACTCAGCACCCGCTCATTACCCTGTCGCACCCGTTTTGGTGTTTTACTTTTGATGTTGCTGAGCGAAACAAATAACGGCATCAGTTTTCCCTTCTCGTTGCTAACATGAAAATACTTTTGATGATCCATCATGGTTGACACCAAAACTTCTTTGGGCAATTTCAAATACTTGCTGTCAAATTCTCCCAAAGACGCTATCGGCCATTCAACCAGACCCGTCACCTGATCAAGTAAATCCTGATTCATTTCCACTCGAGCATGGGCTTTTTTTGCCAAACTGGCAATTTGTCTGGTGATAATGTGCTGACGAGTCTCGTAGTCGGCGATGACGAAGCCATTGAGCTTTAATGTATTGAGATAGCGATCCGCCGAAGCTATTTTCAATATTTCGGGGCAGTGGAATCGATGTCCGCGAGTGAAGCGGTCGGCTTTGAGTCCCAGCACTTCAGTGCGAATCACATCACGGCCGTGTAGTGCCAGTAACCAATGCACTGGTCTAACAAACATTACCTCGCTGTCTGCCCACCGCATTCGTTTTGGAATAGGCAACGCTTTTATGCTGTCATTCAAACATTGGGTTACCAGTACGTTGAGGTTTTTACCTTTTACCTTTCTCTCAAAAACCAGTCGCGGCTTTTTATTGACAACCTGTTGTTTTAATTGGGAAACAGACGCGCCACAGGATTTTGCAAAGCCGTGGGCAGCAGCGGTTGGATTGCCTTGATTGTCAAATGCCGCCTGTAGTGTCGGACCCTTGCGCTGTTCAATGCCATCAAGTTGTTTGGGCAACACGGCTTTTACCGATACTGCCAGCCGGCGCGGTGTGGCGTGATATTGATACTGATTCGATTTATTATCGACGACACCTGCTGCTACCAGACCATCAAAAAAATGCTGTGCAAAGGACTGTGCCAGATTTTTTAACGCTTTAGGAGGTAGCTCTTCGCTACCTAGTTCAATTAACAGGTTTTTCCGCCTGCCCACCAACCTTGTTGATTGCGCCATTATGATGTCCTGCGACGAGCGCGGCGGCTATTTTTGCGGTTGCCGGGGAACCCTAACTGCTCCCGACTATGGTAATAACACTGCGCCACAGCGCATGCCAAATTACGCACCCGCCTAATATAGCGGGCGCGTTCGGTGACACCGATGGCATGTCGGGCTTCGAGTAAATTAAAGGTATGGGTGGCGGTCAGCACTTGCTCATAGGCTGGCAGGGGTAATTTCTTTTCCAATAATTGTCGGGTCATCACTTCTGCGGCATTGAATTGCTCAAAAAGTTGCGGAATATTTGAACATTCAAAATTGTAAACGGACTGCTCTGCTTCGTTTTGCAGATACAGGTCGCCATAGCTGTATTCGCGTGTACCCCTATTGACAGCCTCAGACCAAACCAAATCAAACAACGAATCCACACCTTGTAAATACATGGCGATACGTTCCAGACCATAGGTAATCTCACCAGTAACCGGTCGGCAATCCAATCCACCGACTTGTTGGAAATAAGTAAATTGGGAGACCTCCATACCGTTTATCCAGATTTCCCAGCCCAGCCCCCACGCCCCCAACGTGGGTGACTCCCAATCATCTTCAACAAAGCGTACATCATCTTTAAGCATATCCAAGTCTAGGCTGGACAAGGAGCCGAGATACAGTTCCTGAAAATTTTTTGGCGAGGGTTTCAGGACAACCTGAAACTGGAAATAATGTTGCAAGCGATTGGGGTTTTCGCCATAGCGACCGTCAGTCGGGCGACGCGAGGGTTGAACATAAGCGGCGTACATCGGTTCCGGGCCGATGGCAGCTAAAAAGGTTGCTGGATGAAAAGTTCCCGCACCAACCTGCATGTCATAAGGTTGCAGAATAACGCAGCCTTGATCGGCCCAATACTGCTGCAATGTTATAATAATCTGTTGAAATGTAAGCATAATTTTATTTTTCTTGCGCGAGCAGACAGGCTCGGTAGCGGATTGTTTGGGTAACTGATCAAGTCGTGTGTGTTCGGTGTTTAGGTCATTGACTGTAGCCAGGCATTCCGTCCCATATTCTGAGACCTTTGCAGCCATTTCACCTCCATGCTACGTCGCCTAAAAGTGCCTACTGTTGGTAAAATTGGTCTCAATCGGTCATTTATAAGCATAAACTCCCTCATTCCGTGCGTTTTTGCCTGGCCTGAAAGCGAAATCATCTTCTGTGCAAAGGTCTCATTCTGCTATTTTCGCTCATTTCCGCGATAATAAGCGCTTTTCCCAGAGATAGGCGGAGCGACATATTGTAGCAAAGTCGTCGTAACTCGGTTGCCAGTTTAATAGCCGCTTGATTTTTTTATTATCAGCAATCAGTGTGGGCGGGTCTCCTGCCCGGCGTGCTGTTATGTTGACCTTAAAATCAACACCGCTAACGGTTTTGACACAATCAATTACCTGTTTAACGCTAAATCCATGACCATATCCGCAATTCAAGACCGTGCTTTCCCCTTGATTATGCAAATACGACAACGCATCAAGATGTGCCATTGCCAAATCATCAACATGGATATAATCGCGGACACAGGAGCCATCAGCAGTCGGGTAATCATCGCCAAAAACAGATAGAGCAGTTCGCATACCGCAAGCGGTTTGGCAGGCTACTTTAATCAAATGAGTCGCATTAGCCGTTGCTTGCCCGAGCGCACCGCCAGCATGCGCTCCAGCAACATTGAAATATCGCAATGCCACATAGTTAAACGGTTGCGTGTTCGGGCGAGTGATCGAGAAATCGTGTAAAGTCCACTCAGTAATCAATTTAGTTGAACCGTAAGGGTTGATCGGTCGTGCTTTAGCCTCTTCGCTTACCAGACAGCATTTCGGAATACCATACACCGCTGCGCTCGATGAAAACACGAATTGGCTCACCTGATTGGCAACACAAGTATTAATAAGATTGAGTGAACCCACGACATTATTCTGATAATACTTGGCAGGATTCTCCAACGACTCAGGGACAACAACATAACCGGCAAAGTGAATCACCGAGTCAATGTTATGGCTGCGAATGATGTTGCTGACCAAATCGCGATCATGGATATCCCCCTGAACAAACACCGCGTCATCAGCAACCGCCCAGCGATGCCCGGAATACAAGTTATCCAGCACCACCACATCATAACCGGCTGCAAGCAGATGCAACACCGTATGCGAACCAATATACCCCGCACCCCCAGTAACTAGAACATGATGACTCAAAACAACAATTCAGCTCAATAACAATTATAGATGCAAGACGAAACGCCGTCCTGGTTCAGTAACAATGAGAGCAATCAGACTTGTCTCCATAACGGCCCCGATGAGTCCCTAATGATACGTTATAGCGCTCATCAGTTCCAGCATAATAGCCGGCGTATTGTTTAGAAGAGACCTTTGCACAGAAGATGATTTCGCTTTCAGGCCAGGCAAAAACGCACGGAATGAGGGAGTTTATGCTTATAAATGACCGATTGAGTACGATTTTAACGCAGCATGCAGGTGAAATGGCTTTCGTGCAAAGGTCTCAACAAAACGGTTTATTGAAACGTTTTGTTTTCGGATAAACCAATGCTACAACTTGACATCGTATGTTTTTTCACTGATATTCAGAGATTTACTCAACATTTTTAAGAATGATAGCAGTTTTATCAGCACGGCGCGTACCTACCGTCGGGTGATAATGAACTTGCAATGCTCCGAGGTTGTCTTACATAGACCATCATCTTATGAATATACGTCATACCGCGATCTTTCTCGCCCTGCTCTTTGTGGCGCAGTTCGCTAACGCCGCCCATGACAGCAGGGTGGACGGCGTGTGTGCTCGCACCACGCAGGTGCACGAGGAGATTGTTCTTAAAACGGCGCGCGTAAGCGACTGCGCCGAGGTCACGGCCACGGATCTGGCGGGTATTGTTTCCTTAGACCTCAGCAACAGCACGCTTGTCAGTTTAAAAGACGGCGATTTTTCCGGTCTGGATAGCTTGCAACAGCTGGATTTGCGTGGCAACCAGATCACCACGTTGCCTGATGGGATATTTTCCGATTTGCCCGCAGACTTCGACTTGCTGTTGGAACCGGCAGCTCCCACCGATCTGGTAGCCGCTGTGAATGCTGACCAAATAACCCTGAGCTGGACCGCGCCTCGCAGCATAACCAATCGTCTGAGCATTTCCGGCTATCGAATTCAAAGTTCGAGTACTAATTCCGCTGACACGTTCACCGATGTGGTTGATGTGCTACCCACTGCCACCTCACACCAGCTTACCGGTCTGCCGGGGACACTCCGTTACTATCGTGTCGCCGCCTTGTCGCATGAAAATACCATCCGCAGTGAGTACTCAGCGGCTGTCAGCGCCTCCCTGGCTCCGTTCAATCTGCGGGGTTTTGCCGTAACCCAACCGTTGCAGCGTGGCGAGGTTAGCTTCACCTGGGAAGTGCCGCCGGGTTTAGACAGCACATCGTTTTACCAACTGCAACGCCGGCAGGATACCGCTCCTCCTCCTGCTAACAGGGATTTCCTTGCGGCCTCCAACTCACTGTTCCCGGATGAAGGCACCGCTGGCTACACCGACGATACGGTGTTACCGGGGCAGATCTACACCTACCGACTCGTATTCTTCGGAGCACAACAGGGGGTCGGTGTCTCCGACGAGGCCACGGTAACCCTGCCGCCTGTCGCCAACGCCGGGGAAGATCGGAGTGTGGCGCCGGGGACACAAGTCACACTGGGCGCCGCGCCTGAAGATCAGCAATCGAGATATGCCTGGATGCAAATCGGCGCACCCAAGGTAATGCTTGGTGATGCCGCCACTGCCAGGCCAACCTTTGTGGCTCCGAGCGTAATGAGGGATACGGTATTGACTTTCAAACTGACCGTTATAACGGCCAGCGGAATCTCGATGGCCGACACGGTCGATATTACCGTCAACCCATCGCCGAGGGTAAAAAGCAGCATCGCAGCAGTAACGCTGTTACCTTCCAACACAGCAGTGAAAGCGCTTTACAACGTGTTTGAAGACGCATCGGATGGCGATACGCTATCTTATACGGCGCTATCAGGCGACACCTCCATAGTGACAGCAACAGTAGGGGATACCACCGCAACCAACCGTACTTTGACCCTCCTGGGCCTGCTTCCGGGTAAGACGGAAGTCACCGTTACCGCCTCCGATGGAATTTCAAGCGTTAGTCAGGTTATTCCGGTTCTTGTTCGCAGTATCTCTGGCAACGTCAACCGGGATCATTTCATTACCACCTGGCAGACAACGGCACCCGGGGAATCAATCGACATTCCAACCACCGGCGACGGCTACAACTACAATGTGGATTGTGACAATGACCGCATTATTGATCACAGTAATCAAACGGGTAATACGCGCTGTCGATATGAACAGCCAGGGATTCACACAGTCGTTATCTCAGGCGATTTCCCGAGAATCTACATTAACAATGCCACAGCACCCGACAATAACAAGGATAAAATTCTTACCGTGGAGCAATGGGGTTCTCAGCAGTGGCGCTCAATGGAGAATGCCTTTTATGGTGCGCAGAATCTGGAGGTTGTAGCCGCAGACCGCCCTGATTTATCGCGCTTGACCAGTATGAGAGGTATGTTTCGGGATGCATCCAGTTTCACTGGAATATTCACCCCCTTGAACAACTGGGATGTTTCTGCTGTGACCGATATGAATAGGTTGTTTCAGGGCGCCCAGGTGTTCAATCAAAATATAGGAAACTGGGATACAAGCGGTGTCCGTTTGATGGGTAGCATTTTTAGAGATGCCACAGCCTTTAATCAGGACATAAGCGGTTGGAATGTTAGCAAGGTAGAAGGATTTTTCCGGTCCTTTCAAAATGCCCGTGCTTTTAATCAGCCTATAGGCCGTTGGACAACTCGCAGTGGCCTGAATTTACAAAATGCCTTTGATGGCGCCAGCAATTTTGACCAAAGCCTGGGTGGTTGGAATGTGCAGGGTGCCACTCATTTCACAGATATGTTTAGGGGGGTGCGGCTTTCAACCAGCAATTATGAGGCATTGCTTAGGGGTTGGGCTGCGCAAAATTTACCCAATAACCAGACGTTCAGGATCGACGCTACCGCTTGCGGAACCGCCGCACTGAACGCACGATCCCGTATCGTTATGGAAGACGGCTGGACGATTAATGATAATTATACACCTTCAAGTTGCCAGCTAACCATTGCTTCCAATGGCGGTAGCCCGACTGCGACAATAAATGTCGACGAAAACCAGATTGAGGTAACAACGGTTACAATAGCCGAGAATCATCCGATGGTTCGTTACACGCTCAGCGGTGACGACCAGGACTTCTTTACACTTGATCCAACCTCTGGGGTTTTAACATTTAACGCCCCGCCAGATTTTGAAACCCCTGAAGGCACCCGCCTTCCCGGGGGCTCCAATTCATACCATATCCAAGTTGCTGCCAGCAATGGTGTCACAAGCGGCACGCAAACGCTGAACATTGTAGTTACCGATGTGAACGAAGCGCCCATCATCACCTTAAACAATAGCGCGGCAATCTATCCGTTAACCCTGGACGAAAATCAACAAGCCGTAGTAACGGTAACCGTCAGGGATGACGCTGGCGATACGGCAACCTATTCACTACTGGAGGGAGACGATTCCGGCCTGTTCGAGATAACACAGAATGGTGACTTGTCATTCAAAACCGAGTTTATCCCGGATTTTGAAAACCCGAGAGATGCATCTGGATCGATTAACCCCACCGCGGATCAGGTGTATCGCACCACGGTAGCGGTAACGGATTCGGGTGGTTTGATAGACGGGCAAATGATTCAAGTGACCATCCTTGATGTCAATGTCTCGCCCACTGCCCGTCCGGTTATCACCGGCTTCCCAGTCGAGAACAGAACCCTGACGGCGGATGTCTCCGCCCTTGCCGATGGTGATGTGGACGAATTAGGCTATCAATGGCAGGCGGATGGTGCGGACATTTCCGGCGCGACCTCTGACACCTACATGCTGACCCAGTCCGATGCGGGCAGGCGGATCACCGTGGTGGTGCGTTACACTGACGATGCCGGCAATGCTCAGAGCATGACCAGTGCCGCCACCGATCCCGTCCTCAGCGCGTCGAACGAATGCACCCTGGCCTCCCTGAACTTGTCCGACGGCGCTACCCCGGTCCCATTGACTCCGGACTTCGCCAGCGCCACAACAGCGTATACCGCCGCTGTCGCCAACAACGTCACTCGACTGACACCCACAGGAGTCTTAACCAGCCCTGGAACCACCAACAGAAGCTTCTCCGGCACCGCTGCGGACGGCGCCGTGTTGATAGTCAGCGAGACAGAAATCTCCGGCCTGACCGTGGGTGCCAACACTATCGACATCGCCGTCTCCCGCTCTGATTCCGGCGAATTCTGTAAGACCTACAGCGTCACCGTCACGCGAGCCGCTACCACCGTCACGGATAGATTCATCACCACCTGGAGCGTGGACGCGGGCGACACCATCACCTTCCCCGGCGAAGGCACCTATACCATTGACTGGGGAGACGGCACCATCGAAATTGTGACTGGCGCGCGTGACCACACTTATGGCAACACCTCGACCCGCAGCTACGACATCGCCGTCAGCAACATTCCCCGCTTTAACCTGCTGGCTAATGGGCGTAGTGCCGACAAACTCATTGACATCAAACAATGGGGCACGACGCGCTGGAGTAGCATGGCAGGCGCCTTTGCTTACGCCAGGAGTATGGGAGGAATAAGCGCCACGGACGCACCCGATCTTTCCGAGGTAACCAGTATGGTATCCATGTTTGAGGGTGCCGGAATCTTTAACGGCGCTATCGGTGACTGGGATGTTTCGCAAGTGACGAATATGAACACCATGTTCAATAACGCCAGCGCCTTTAATCAGGACATCGGCGGCTGGAATGTTTCAAAAGTAACGGATATGTCCTCCATGTTCTCCTTCGCCAGCGACTTCAATCGGAACATCGGCGGCTGGGATGTTTCGGCAGTGACGAATATGCGATTCATGTTCGCCAGTGCCAGCAAATTTAATCGGGACATCGGCGGCTGGAATGTTGCGCAAGTGACGGATATGGCTAGCATGTTTAACAGCGCCAGTGGCTTTGATCAGGATATCGGCGGCTGGGATGTTTCGGCGGTGGAGGATATGTCCGGCATGTTCATCAGTGCCAGCGCCTTTAATCAGGACATCGGTCGCTGGAATGTTTCGAATGTGAAGAAGATGGACTTGATGTTCTATGGCGCCAGCAAATTTAATCAGGACATCGGCGGCTGGAATATTTCAAAAGTAACGGATATGTCCGACATGTTCTCCTTCACCAGCGACTTCAATCAGGACATCGGCGATTGGAATGTTTCGTCAGTAACGAATATGTCCAACATGTTCTATGACGCCGACGGCTTCAATCAGAACATCGGTGGTTGGAATGTTGCGCAAGTGACGGATATGACCAACATGTTCGCTGAGGCCAACAATTTCCGGCAAAATCTCGGCCCCTGGTATATCCAGCCTGACCTCATCCCTATCAACTCGACCTACGACGGTGGCAATAATCTTGTTCTGCACACCTTTACCCCGCAAAATGCCTTCCTGGGCGGCCAAAACCTCATTTATAGCCTGCCTGCGGGTGAGGACGATAATGATCAATTCATCCTCATACCAGGCGGGCAATTAAGCATTAAGCCCGCCGCCGCTGCCAGCGGCGGCACCTACAACCTGCGCATTGTCGCCAACAGCACTAACGACGCGATTTTTGGCACAGATAACACCCGGACGGTCTCTTTGACAGTGCCATCCATCACTGGTCTGGCCGCCAGCCTGAGTGCGTTGACGCTTTCCGACGGCAGCACCCCGCTTTCATTGACCCCGGCCTTCGCCAGAAACATAACAGACTACACCGCCGCTGTCGCCAGCAATGTCATCAACCTGACGGTCACAGCAACCACGATCAGCCCCGCCGCCACCGCAACCCTGAGCGGCACTGCTGCGGACGGCACCACCGCATTGACAGTCAGCGGGACACTAGCCAGCGGGGCAACCATCTCCGGCCTGACCGAGGGCGACAACAGCCTCCACATCACCGTCACCGCCAGTGATGGCACCGAAACGACCTACACCCTCACCGTCAGGCGAGCCATTGATCCCGGCAACCAGAACCACTTTATCACCACCTGGCGCGTAGCGGCGGGTGACACCATTACCTTCCCCGGCCAAGGCAACTACATCATTGACTGGGGAGACGGCACGGACGATAGCGCGACGGGGCCGATTGATCACACCTACACCAGTGCCAACGACTACACCATCGTCGTCAGCAATGGCATTACCCGCTTTAACCTGGGTAACCATGCGGCTACCCCCAAACTGATCGACATCAAACGCTGGGGCACGGCGATTTGGAGTAGCATGGCAAGCGCATTTCATGGCGCCACGAATATGAGGATGAGTGCCACGGACGAGCCCGATCTTTCCGGGGTAAGGGATATGAGCTTCATGTTCGCCAATGCCAGTGCCTTTAACGGTGTCATCGGCGGCTGGGATGTTTCGCAAGTGACCGATATGAGCGGTATGTTTAGTGGCACCAGCACCTTTAATCAAGACATCGGCAACTGGGATGTTTCAGCAGTGACCGGTATGGGCGGTATGTTTAGTGGCGCCAGCAGCTTTGATCGGGACATCGGCAACTGGGATGTTTCGAAAGTGACGAATATGCGATCCATGTTCACCAGCGCCAGTGCCTTTAATCGGGACATCGGCGGCTGGGATGTTGCGCAAGTGACGGATATGGCCAACATGTTCACTGATGCCAACAATTTCCGGCAAAATCTCGGCCCCTGGTATATCCAGCCTGACCCCATCCCCATCAACTCAACCTACAACGGTGGCAATAATCTTGTTCTGCACACCTTTATCCCGCAAAATGCCTTCCTGGGCGGCCAAAACCTCATTTATAGCCTGCCTGCGAACGAGAACGATAATGATCAGTTCAGCATCACAGACTACGGGCAATTAAGCATTAATCCCACCGCCGCTATCAGCGGCGCCACCTACAACCTGCGCATTGTCGCCAACAGTGCCAACAACGCGCTCTTTGGCACAAATAACACCCGGGCAGTCTCTTTGACAGTGCCAGTATCCACTGACAGCAGCCTGGGTGCCCTGAGCCTGTCCGACGGCGCCAGCCCGGTCTCATTGACCCCGTCCTTCGCCAGCGCCACAACAGACTACGCCGCTACTGTCGCCATCAATGTCACCAGCCTGACAGTCACAGTAACCACGACCAGCGCCGCCGCCAGCGCAACCCTGAGCGGCACTACCGCAGATGGCACCACCGCATTGACAGTCAGCGGGGCACTAATCAGCGGGGCAATCATCTCTGGCCTGACCGAGGGTGACAATACCCTCAGCATCACCGTCACCGCCGAAAACGGCACCGAAACGACCTACACCCTCATCGTCAAACGAACCCTTGATCTCGGCAACCAGAACCACTTCATCACCACCTGGCGCGTAGAGGCGAATGACACCATCACCTTCCCCGGCCAAGGCAACTACATCATTGACTGGGGAGACGGCAGGGTCGATAGCGCGACGGGTCCGATTGATCACACCTACACCACCGCCAACGACTACACCATCATCGTCAGCAATGACATTACCCGCTTTAACCTGGGAAACCATGCGGATGCCCCCAAACTGATCGACATCCAACAATGGGGCACGGCGCGCTGGACCAGCATGGCAAGCGCATTTTGGGGTGCCAGCTTGATGCAGATGAGCGCCACGGACACACCTGTTCTTTCCGGTGTGACCAGTATGCTGAGCATGTTCAGGAGCGCCCGCGCCTTTAACGGCAATATCAGCGGCTGGGATGTTTCGTCGGTGACGGAGATGGGCGGCATGTTCAGTAATGCTGAAGAATTTAATCAGAACATTGGCGGCTGGGATGTTTCGCAAGTAACGAATATGAGCAGCATGTTCTACAACGCCTCCAAATTCAATCAGGACATCAGCGGCTGGGATGTGTCACAAGTGACGGATATGTTCGCTATGTTCGTCGACGCCAGCAGTTTCAACCAAAATCTCGGTCCCTGGTATATCCAGCCTGGCGTAGTCAATGCGGCCAACATCAACCCGGACTACAACGGTGTCGATAATTTTACTCTGCACACCTTTGTCGCACAGAACAGTCCATTACGGTTCCATGGCCCCCTCTACACCCTGCCCCCCAGACAGGGCGATAATGATCAGTTCATCATCACATTTGACGGGCAATTAAGCATTAAACCCACCGCCGCTATCAGCGGCGGCAACTACAACCTGCGCATTGCCGTCCAAAGCCGAGGCGTGTTCTTTGGCACAAATAACACCCGGGCGGTCTTTGTGACACTGCCATCCACTGACAGTAGCCTGAGTGCCCTGTCCCTGTCCGACGGCACCAGCCCGGTTCCATTGACCCCGGCCTTCGCCAGCGACATAGCAGACTACACCGCCGCTGTCGCCAGCAACGTCACCAGCCTGACAGTGTTAGCAACCACCACCAACACCGCCGCTACTGCAACCCTGAGCGTCATCGCCGCAGACGGCACCACCGCATTGCCAGTCAGCGGGACACTAACCAGCGGGGCAACCATCTCCGGCCTGACCGAGGGCGATAACAGCCTCCGCATCACCGTCACCGCCGAAGACAACACCGAAACGATCTACACCCTCACCGTCACGCGAGCCATCGAACCGACTCTCTTCGTCACTACCTGGCGCGTACCAGCGGGTGACACCATCACCTTCCCCGGCGCAGGCACCTATACCATTGACTGGGGAGACGGCAGGGTCGATAGCGCGACGGGTCCGATTGATCACACCTACACCACCGCCAACGACTACACCATCATCGTCAGCAATGGCATTACCCGCTTTAACCTGGCTAACCATGCGGATGCCCGCAAACTGATCGATATTCGACAATGGGGCACGGCGCGCTGGAGTAGCATGGCAAGCGCATTTCATGGTGCCAGTAATATGCGAATGAGCGCCACGGATACACCTGATCTTTCCGGGGTAACCGATATGGCGAACATGTTCAACGGTGCCAGCGATTTTAATCAGGGCATCGGCGGCTGGGATGTTTCGCAAGTGACGAATATGGGCGACATGTTCCAGGGTGCCAGCGACTTCAATCAGAACATTGGCGGCTGGGATGTTTCGCAAGTGACGAATATGGGCGACATGTTCCAGGGTGCCAGCGACTTTAATCAGAATATCGGCGGCTGGGATGTTTCGCAAGTGACGAATATGGGCGACATGTTCCAGGGTGCCAGCGACTTTAATCAGAATATCGGCGGCTGGGATGTTTCGCAAGTGACGAATATGGGCGACATGTTCCAGGGTGCCAGCGACTTTAATCAGAATATCGGCGGCTGGGATGTTTCGCAAGTGACGAATATGGGCGACATGTTCCAGGGTGCCAGCGACTTCAATCAGAATATCGGCGGCTGGGATGTTTCGCAAGTGACGAATATGTTCGGCATGTTCTCTGACACCGAAGACTTTGATCAGGACATCAGCGGCTGGGATGTTTCGCAAGTGGAGTCTATGAGCATTATGTTTCAGACTGCCAGCGCCTTCAATCAGGACATCGGCGGTTGGGATGTTTCGCAAGTGACTGATATGACTGATATGTTCGCTTTGGCCGAGGATTTCAGTCAAAATCTGGGTCCCTGGTATATCCAGCCTGATCCCATCCCCATCAATCCGGACTACAACGGCGGCGATAATCTTGTTTTGCACACTTTCACCCCGCAGAATACCTTCCTGGGCGCCCAAACCCCCGTTTATAGCCTGCCTGCGGGCGAGGGCGATAATGATCAGTTCAGCATCACAGACGACGGGCAATTAAGCATTAAGCGCGCCGATGCCAGAGGCGGCACCTACCGCCTGCGCATTGCCGCCAATAGCCCCGACGGTAGCACGATCTTTGGCACAGGGAACGTCCGGACGGTCTCTTTGGTGGTGCCGCCATCCACCGACAGCAGCCTGGGTGCCCTGAGCCTGTCCGACGGTGCCACCCCGGTCTCGGTGACCCCGGCCTTCGCCAGCGCCATAACAGACTACACCGCCGCTGTCGCCAGCAATGTCATCAACCTGACAGTCACAGCAACCACCACCAGCCCCGCCGCCACCGCAACCCTGAGCGTCATCGCTGCGGATGGCACCACCGAATTGCCAGTCAGCGGGACACTAACCAGCGGGGCAACCATCTCCGGCCTGACCGAGAGCGATAACAGCCTCCGCATCACCGTCACCGCCGAAGACGGCACCGAAACGACCTACGCCGTCACCGTCACGCGAGCCATCGACCCGACTCTCTTCGTCACCACCTGGCGCGTACCGGCGGGTGACACCATCACCTTCCCCGGCGCAGGCACCTATACCATTGACTGGGGAGACGGCACGCCCCTCGAACAAATAACCAACACCGATTCGACCAGCCCGCCTGTCCACACCTACCCCAACACCACGGACAGAAACTACGACATCGCCGCCAGCAACGGCATTACCCACTTTAACCTGAATGAACATGCGGATGCCCCCAAACTTATCGACATCAAACGCTGGGGCACGGCGAACTGGACCAGCATGGATGGCGCATTTCATGGCGCCACGAATATGCGGATGAGCGCCACGGACACACCTGTTCTTTCCAGTGTGACCAGTATGATGGATACGTTCAACAGAGCCAGCGTCTTTAACGGCAACATCAGCGGTTGGGATGTTTCGCAAGTAACGGATATGCGCTCCATGTTCCAGGCTGCCAGCGCTTTTAATCAGAACATCGGCGGCTGGGATGTTTCGCAAGTGGAGGATATGGGCGACATGTTCCAGGGTGCCAGCGACTTTAATCAGAATATCGGCGGCTGGGATGTTTCGCAAGTGACGAATATGAACGGCATGTTCTCTGACGCCGACGACTTTGATCAGGACATCAGCGGCTGGGATGTTTCGCAAGTGACGAATATGCAGCTCATGTTCCTGGATGCCAGCGCCTTTAATCAGAACATCGGCAGGTGGAATGTTGCAAATGTGAAGAGTATGCTCGACATGTTCTCTGGCGCCGACGACTTTAACCAAAATCTCGGTCCCTGGTATATCCAGCCTGACCCCATCCCCATCAATCCGGACTACAACGGCGGCAATAATCTTGTTCTGCACAGCTTCACCCCGCAGAATGACTTCCTGGGCGGGCAAAACCCCGTTTATAGCCTGCCTGTGGGCGGGGGCGATAATGATCAGTTCAGCATCACAGACGGCGGGCAATTAAGCATTAATCCCACCGCCGCTATCAGCGGCGGCACCTACAAACTGCGCATTGCCGCCAGTGGTAACACGATCTTTGGCACAAATAACACCCGGACGGTCTCTTTGACAGTGCCGTCCGCTGACAGCAGCCTGAGTACCCTGAGTCTGTCCGACGGCACCACCCCGATCTCATTGACCCCGGTCTTCGCCAGCGCTACAACAGGCTACACCGCCGCTGTCGCCAACAATGTCACCAGCCTGACGGTCACAGTAACCACGACCAGCGCCGCCGCCACCGCAACCCTGAACGGCACTGCCGCAGACGGCAGCACCGAATTGACAATCAGCGGGACACTAACCAGCGGAGCACTCATCTCCGGCCTGACCGAGGGCGACAACAGCATCGCCATCCTTGTCACCGCCGAAAACGGCACATCGACGCAAACCTATACTGTGGCGGTCACCGTTAGGCCCAATGACCCGCCCATCGCTGATGCTGGTGCTGACCAGAGCGTCGCCGAAGGCGCGACCGTCACCCTGGACGGCAGTCGAAGTGACGATTCGGATGGCGATAACAGCGCCTTGACCTACGCCTGGAGGCAGGTCGGCACGCCAACAGTGACCCTGACCGACGCGGACACCATTGCACCGACCTTCACCGCACCTGCCAACCTGCTGACCGATGCGTCGCTGGCGTTCTCCTTGATTGTGAACGATGGCGTGAACAATTCTGTCCCCGATACTGTCACCATCACCATCACTGGCGTCAATGACCCGCCCACCGCCAATGCCGGGCCGGATCAAAACAACATTGCCGAGGGCGATTCTGTCACTCTGAACGGTAGTCGAAGTGACGATTCGGATGGCGATAACAGCGCCTTGACCTATGCCTGGACTCAAGTCGGCACGCCAACGGTGTCCTTGAGCGGTGAGAACACCGCCACACCGACCTTCACCGCACCTGCCAACCTGCTGACCGATGCGTCGCTGGCGTTCTCCTTGATTGTGAACGATGGGACAAACGCCTCGGTTGCCGATACCGTCACCGTCACTATCACTGGTGTCAATAACGCACCCATTGCTGATGCCGGGCCGGATCAAAACAACATTGCCGAGGGCGATTCTGTTACCCTGGACGGCAGTGGTAGTTCCGATCCCGAGAACGCGAACCTGACCTACGCCTGGACTCAAGTCGGCACGCCAACGGTGTCCTTGAGCGGTGAGAACACTGCCACACCGACCTTCACCGCACCTGCCAACCTGCTGACCGATGCGTCGCTGGAGTTTTCCTTGATTGTGGACGATGGTGTGAACAATTCTGTCCCCGATACCGTCACCATCACTATCACCGGCGTCAATAACGCGCCCATTGCTGATGCCGGGCCGGATCAAAACAACATTGCCGAGGGCGCGAGCGTCACCCTGGACGGCAGTCGAAGTGACGATTCGGATGGTGATAACAGCGCTTTGACCTACGCCTGGACTCAAGTCGGCACGTCAACGGTGACCCTGACCGGCGCGGACACCATCGCACCGACCTTCACCGCACCTGCCAATCTGCTGACCGATGCGTCGCTGGCGTTCTCCTTGATCGTGAACGATGGGACAAACGCCTCGGCTACTGATACCGTCATCATCACCATCACTGGCGTCAATAACCCGCCCATTGCTGATGCCGGGCCGGATCAAAACAACATTGCCGAGGGCGATTCTGTCACCCTGGACGGCAGTGGCAGTAGCGATTCCGAGGGCGTGAGCCTGACTTACATCTGGACGCAGAGTAGCGGAACCCCGACGGTGACCCTGACCGACGCGGACACCGCCACACCGACCTTCACCGCACCTGCCAATCTGCTGACCGATGCGTCGCTGGCGTTCTCCTTGATCGTGAATGATGGTGCGAACAATTCTGTCCCCGATACCGTCACCATCACTATCACCGGCGTCAATAACGCGCCCATTGCTGATGCTGGTGCTAACCAGAGCGTCGCCGAAGGCGCGACCGTCACCCTGAACGGTAGTGGCAGTAGCGATCCTGAGGGCGAGGATTTGACCTACGCATGGACTCAAGTCGGCACGCCAACGGTGTCCTTGAGCGGTGAGAACACCGCCACACCGACCTTCACTGCGCCTGCCAACCTGCTGACCGATGCGTCGCTGGCGTTCTCCTTGATCGTGAACGATGGCGTGAACAATTCTGTCCCCGATACTGTCACCATCACTATCACTGGCGTCAATAACCCGCCCATTGCTGATGCGGGGCCGGATCAAAACAACATTGCCGAGGGCGCGACCGTCACCCTGGACGGCAGTGGTAGTTCCGATCCCGAGAACGCGAACCTGACCTACGCCTGGACTCAAGTCGGCACGCCAACGGTGTCCTTGAGCGGTGAGAACACTGCCACACCGACCTTCACCGCACCTGCCAACCTGCTGACCGATGCGTCGCTGGAGTTTTCCTTGATTGTGGACGATGGTGTGAACAATTCTGTCCCCGATACCGTCACCATCACTATCACCGGCGTCAATAACGCGCCCATTGCTGATGCTGGTGCTAACCAGAGCGTCGCCGAAGGCGCGACCGTCACCCTGAACGGTAGTGGCAGTAGCGATCCTGAGGGCGAGGATTTGACCTACGCATGGACTCAAGTCGGCACGCCAACGGTGTCCTTGAGCGGTGAGAACACCGCCACACCGACCTTCACTGCGCCTGCCAACCTGCTGACCGATGCGTCGCTGGCGTTCTCCTTGATCGTGAACGATGGCGTGAACAATTCTGTCCCCGATACTGTCACCATCACTATCACTGGCGTCAATAACCCGCCCATTGCTGATGCCGGGCCGGATCAAAACAACATTGCCGAGGGCGATTCTGTTACCCTGGACGGCAGTGGTAGTTCCGATCCCGAGAACGCGAACCTGACCTACGCCTGGACTCAAGTCGGCACGCCAACGGTGTCCTTGAGCGGTGAGAACACTGCCACACCGACCTTCACCGCACCTGCCAACCTGCTGACCGATGCGTCGCTGGAGTTTTCCTTGATCGTGAACGATGGGACAAACGCCTCGGCTACTGATACCGTCACCATCACCATCACCGGCGTCAATAACGCGCCCATTGCTGATGCCGGGCCGGATCAAAACAACATTGCCGAGGGCGCGAGCGTCACCCTGGACGGCAGTCGAAGTGACGATTCGGATGGTGATAACAGCGCTTTGACCTACGCCTGGACTCAAGTCGGCACGTCAACGGTGACCCTGACCGGCGCGGACACCATCGCACCGACCTTCACCGCACCTGCCAATCTGCTGACCGATGCGTCGCTGGCGTTCTCCTTGATCGTGAACGATGGGACAAACGCCTCGGCTACTGATACCGTCACCATCACCATCACCGGCGTCAATAACGTACCCATCGCCAATGCTGGTGCTGACCAGAGCGTCGCCGAAGGCGCGACCGTCACCCTGAACGGCAGTGGCAGTAGCGATCCTGAGGGCGAGGATTTGACCTACGCCTGGAGGCAGGTCGGCACGTCAACGGTGACCCTGACCGGCGCGGACACCATTGCACCGACCTTCACCGCACCTGCCAATCTGCTGACCAATGCGTCGCTGGCGTTCTCCTTGATCGTGAACGATGGCGTGAACAATTCTGTCCCCGATACTGTCACCATCACTATCACTGGCGTCAATAACCCGCCCATTGCTGATGCCGGGCCGGATCAAAACAACATTGCCGAGGGCGATTCTGTTACCCTGGACGGCAGTGGTAGTTCCGATCCCGAGAACGCGAACCTGACCTACGCCTGGACTCAAGTCGGCACGCCAACGGTGTCCTTGAGCGGTGAGAACACTGCCACACCGACCTTCACCGCACCTGCCAACCTGCTGACCGATGCGTCGCTGGCGTTTTCCTTGATTGTGGACGATGGTGTGAACAATTCTGTCCCCGATACCGTCACCATCACTATCACTGGGGTCAATGACCCGCCCATTGCTGATGCCGGGCCGGATCAAAACAACATTGCCGAAGGCGATTCTGTTACCCTGGACGGCAGTGGCAGTAGCGATCCTGAGGGCGAGGATTTGACCTACGCCTGGACTCAAGTCGGCACGCCAACGGTGTCCTTGAGCGGTGAGAACACCGCCACACCGACCTTCACTGCGCCTGCCAATCTGCTGACCGATGCGTCGCTGGCGTTCTCCTTGATCGTGAACGATGGCGTGAACAATTCTGTCCCCGATACTGTCACCATCACTATCACTGGCGTCAATAACCCGCCCATTGCTGATGCTGGTGCTGACCAGAGCGTCGCCGAAGGCGCGACCGTCACCCTGAACGGCAGTGGTAGTTCCGATTCCGAGGGCGAGGATTTGACCTACGCCTGGACTCAAGTCGGCACGCCAACGGTGACCCTGACCGACGCGGACACCATTGCACCGACCTTCACCGCACCTGCCGATCTGCTGACCGATGCGTCGCTGGCGTTCTCCTTGATTGTGAACGATGGCGTGAATGACTCGGTAGCGGATACCGTCACCATCACTATCACTGGGGTCAATGACCCGCCCATTGCTGATGCCGGGCCGGATCAAAACAACATTGCCGAAGGCGATTCTGTTACCCTGGACGGCAGTGGCAGTAGCGATCCTGAGGGCGAGGATTTGACCTACGCCTGGACTCAAGTCGGCACGCCAACGGTGTCCTTGAGCGGTGAGAACACCGCCACACCGACCTTCACTGCGCCTGCCAATCTGCTGACCGATGCGTCGCTGGCGTTCTCCTTGATCGTGAACGATGGCGTGAACAATTCTGTCCCCGATACTGTCACCATCACTATCACTGGCGTCAATAACCCGCCCATTGCTGATGCTGGTGCTGACCAGAGCGTCGCCGAAGGCGCGACCGTCACCCTGAACGGCAGTGGTAGTTCCGATTCCGAGGGCGAGGATTTGACCTACGCCTGGACTCAAGTCGGCACGCCAACGGTGACCCTGACCGACGCGGACACCATTGCACCGACCTTCACCGCACCTGCCGATCTGCTGACCGATGCGTCGCTGGCGTTCTCCTTGATTGTGAACGATGGCGTGAGTGACTCTCAAGCCGCTACCGTCACCATCACCATCACCGCTGGCACCAATGACCGGCCCACCGCTGTGGCGACGGCGACGCCCAATCCGGCCACCGAGGGAGTCATGGTCACCCTGGACGGTAGCGGCAGTAGCGATCCCGAGGGCGCGAATCTGACCTACGCCTGGACTCAGACCAGCGGCACCCCGACGGTGATCCTGAACGGCGCGGACACCATCGCACCGACTTTCACCGCGCCCGAGAACCTCTTGACCAATGCGGTGCTGGTCTTCTCCCTGACCGTGAACGATGGCGTGAGTGACTCTCAAGCCGCTACCGTCACCATCACCATCACCGCTGGCACCAATGACCGGCCCACCGCTGTGGCGACGGCGACGCCCAATCCGGCCACCGAGGGAGTCATGGTCACCCTGGACGGTAGCGGCAGTAGCGATCCCGAGGGCGCGAATCTGACCTACGCCTGGACTCAGACCAGCGGCACCCCGACGGTGATCCTGAACGGCGCGGACACCATCGCACCGACCTTCACCGCGCCCGAGAACCTCTTGGCCAATGCGATACTGGTGTTTTCCTTGATCGTGAACGATGGTGTGAACAATTCTGACCCCGCTACCGTCACCATCACCACCACCGCCGGCCAGAATGACCCGCCCACCGCCAATGCCGGTGCTGACCAGACCGTCGCCGAGGGCGCGAGCGTCACCCTGGACGGCAGCGCCAGTTCCGATCCCGAGAACGCGAACCTGACCTACGCCTGGACTCAGCCCAGTGGAACCCCAACGGTGACCCTGACCGGCGAGACCACCGCCGCACCGACCTTCACCGCCCCCGAGAACCTTTTGACCAATTCGGTGCTGGTCTTCTCCCTGACCGTGAACGATGGCGTGAGTGACTCTCAAGCCGCTACCGTCACCATCACCATCACCGCTGGCACCAATGACCGGCCCACCGCTGTGGCGACGGCGATGCCCAATCCGGCCACCGAGGGAGTCATGGTCACCCTTGACGGTAGCGCCAGTATCGATCCCGAGAACGCGAATCTGACCTACGCCTGGACTCAGCCCAGCGGCACCCCGACGGTGACCCTGAATGATGCCAGCGCAGAAAGCCCGACTTTCACCGCACCTGCCAACCTGCTGACCAATGTGGTGCTGGTCTTCTCCCTGACCGTGAACGATGGCGTGAACAATTCTGTTCCCGCTACCGTCACCATCACCATCACTGGCGTCAATAACGCGCCCATTGCTGATGCCGGGCCGAATCAAAACAACATTGCCGAGGGCGATTCTGTCACCCTGGACGGCAGTGGTAGTTCCGATCCCGAGAACGCGAACCTGACCTACGCCTGGACTCAGAGCAGTGGAACCCCAACGGTGACCCTGAATGATGCCAGCGCAGAAAGTCCGACCTTCACCGCGCCTGCCAATCTGCTGACCACTACGTCGCTGGTGTTTTCCTTGATCGTGAACGATGGTGTGAACAATTCTGACCCCGCTACCGTCACCATCACCACCACCGCCGGCACCAATGATCCGCCCACCGCCAATGCCGGTGCTGACCAGACCGTCGCCGAGGGCGCGACCGTCACCCTGGACGGCAGCGGCAGTAGCGATTCCGAGGGTGAGGATTTGACCTACACCTGGAAGCAAACCAGCGGGCCGACCGTCACCCTGAATGATACCACGGCTGAAAGCCCGACCTTCATGGCACCCGACCAACTACTGACCGCTACGACCCTGGTGTTTGAACTGATCGTCACCGAAGACCGCACGGGCGGGAGCGCCTCACTTGCCGCTATGGTCAGCGTCACCATCAATGCCGGCACCAATGACCGGCCCACCGCCGATGCCGGTGCTGACCAGACCGTCGCCGAGGGCGCGAGCGTCACCCTGGACGGCAGCGGCAGTAGCGATCCCGAGGGCGCACCCCTGAATTACACCTGGTCACAGATCCAGGGCCAGAATGTCACCCTGAATAATGCCAGCACAGAAAGTCCGACCTTCACAGCCCCTACGAACCTCTCGGCCAATGCGGTGCTGGAGTTCTCGCTGGTCGTGAACGATGGTGCAAACGACTCTCAACCTAATACCGTCACCATCACCATCACTGGCGTCAATGACCGGCCCACCGCCAATGCCGGTGCTGACCAGACCGTCGCCGAGGGCGCGACCGTCACCCTGAACGGCAGCGGCAGTAGCGATCCCGAGAACGCGACCCTGACTTACGCCTGGACTCAGCCTAGTGGAACCAATGTCACCCTGAATGATACCAGCGCACAAAGCCCGACCTTCACCGCCCCGGAGAACCTCTTGGCCAATGCGGTGCTGGTCTTCTCCCTGGTCGTGAACGATGGTGTGAACAACTCTGCCACAGCGGATACAGTTACCATCACCACCACCGCTGGAACCAATGACCCGCCTACCGCCGTGGCGACGGCGACGCCCAATCCGGCCACTGAGGGCGTCATGGTCACCCTAAACGGCAGCGCCAGTAGCGATCCCGAGAACGCACCCCTGAACTACGCCTGGACTCAAGTCGGCACCCCAATGGTGTCCCTGAACGACGCGGACACCGCCACACCGACCTTCACCGCACCTGCCGATCTGCTGACCACTACCTCGCTGGAGTTCTCCCTGGTCGTGAACGATGGGACGAACGCCTCGGCTGCCGCTACCGTCACCATCACCATCACCGGCGTCAATGACGCACCCACCGCCAATGCCGGTGCTAACCAGATCGTCGCCGAAGGCGCGACCGTCACCCTGGACGGCAGTGGCAGTAGTGATTCCGAGAACGCGAACCTGAACTACGCCTGGACTCAGACCAGCGGCACCCCAACGGTGACCCTGAATGATGCCAGGGCACAAAGCCCGACTTTCACCGCGCCCGAGAACCTCTCGGTCGATGCGGTGATGGAATTCTCCTTGACCGTGAACGATGGCGTGAACAATTCTGTCCCCGCTACCGTGGCCATCACCATCACCACTAGCAAAAAACAGATCTTCACCGATCTCAATGAAGTGATTCTGCCGAGAGTGACGCACGCCCTGGCTAACCAGATGGTGGGTGAGGTAACGCAGCGCATTGGTCGATTCAGGCGTGGCACTACCCGCCCGCTCACCTTCGCTGGGCAGTCCAGTTTAGCCGGGTTGGCATCCGCGCACGGGCAAGGCATAGTCGATGGCACGCTGGACATGAAGGATATGCTGGGCAATTCCGGCTTCGAGCTACTTTTGAATGCTACGGATGGTGAGGGCGGCATCGGTGGCTCCTCCCTGACCCTCTGGGGCGGTGGAAACTACCGTGAATTCGATGGTTCTGGTGATGGCGTGGATTTCGATGGCGACTTATTCAGCACCCATCTGGGCATGGACGGCAAACCCCGTGACGACCTGCTGATCGGTTTGGCGGTGTCCTGGAGCGAGAGCGAGGTTGATTACCGAGGCGACTCTGGTCGCGGTGAGTACCAGCTGGAGATCACCAGTATCCATCCCTACGCGAGTTGGGAGACGCTACCCGGGCTGAACCTGTGGGCCACCGCTGGCTACGGCCAGGGCGACCTGGAAATCACCGACGGACAAGACCGGGCATCCAGCGATGTCGAGAGGTACATACTGGGCGGGGGCGTCGATTATCAGTTGCCGGGCTCGACCATTTTCCGGCTGAAGAGTTCGGCGTTGCTGACCGAGTCGGAAGTAGAGGGTAATGATGACATAGCGGCGCTGGAGTCGGATTTCGGCATGTTGCGGATGGCTCTGGAAGGGTCGCGCAAGCAGATGTTGTCTGGCGGGGCATATGTAGAGCCGAGTTTAGAGGTCGGTGTGCGCTATGACGGCGGCGGCAAGACCGAGACCGGTTTTGGGGTTGAGCTGAACACGGGTGTGCGCTATGAGGATGTTTATAGTGGCTTGGTTATGTCGGGTAAGATACGCAGTTTGTTAGGGCGGGATGACTATCAGGAATGGGGTGTTCAGGGTCTGATTAGTCTGGGGTCGGGTGGCATTGAACATGGATTGTCGTTCAGTCTACGCCCGACTTACGGCAATATCAATAATCGCGTAAACGAGATATGGCAACAGGGGTTGAGCGATAATAATAGTGCTACCGAACAGGATGACAGTGTACGTATGGAGAGCTATCTAGGCTACGGGTTGTTTGTGCCGGGTGGTCGAGGATTGCTGACTCCATATAGTGAAATAACGCTCGGTGATAACCGTATCTATCGTTTAGGGGTACACTGGAAGCGTAGTTCACGGTTTGATATGGAGTTGGTAGGTGAACGCCGTCAAAGTAGTAGCACGGCCAATCGTCGTATTTTATTGCAAAGTCGGCTACGTTTTTGAGGGCAATTAGTCATCAGAATTTTTTCGTGATGAGGGTGGTGCTATTATTGTGGTTGGAGTGAGGGGCGATTCTTGAATTAAAGATTTAAGTTCGCTGTCAAGTTTATCGAGGATTTCGTTATATTTGAAGGCACCGAGTTTTTCTCCGCGCTTTTTAAGATTGACATAGTTTGGGCCACACCATAATCCCAGGTCAGCATCATCCGTTTCTCCAGGGCCGTTTACCCGACATCCCATTACGGCGATGGTGATTGCATAATCTTCGGCATATCGGGTGCGTATTTTTACTTTTTGGGCGAGTTCAATGAAGGCTTCGTTCTCTACCCGTGAACAACTTGGGCAGCTAATCAGGTTCAATTTGTTTTCATTAAAGTACACCACCGTTCTGACCCGACCCTCTGAAATATCTTTCAGTATTTGTCTGCCGGCACTGATTTCCTGATGTTTGTCGTCATAGGGCAGGGTGAGTGAAACTCTTATGGTGTCACCGATACCCTTGCCGATGAGTTGTTCAAAGGCGATTCTGGTTTTTTCTATTCCCTGTGGAGGCATCCCTGCTTCAGTAACGCCCAGGTGTAATGGAATATCGGCGCGGGCCTTTGCAAATTGCTGGTATGCCGAAATAGATTTTTTGGGGTCGGAGTCTTTTAGTGAGACACAATAACGGGTAAAGCCGATTTGATCCAAGCATTGGCTGTGTTCAAGCGCACTTTCCACCATCGGTTTTACCGACTCACTGAGCGATAGTTCGGTAGCATGATGGGCAAGTTTGTTCGGGTCTACGGAGCCGGCATTGACACCAATCCGTATGGCGCAATCGTGTTTATCTGCTACGTCCGCGAGGTACTGCACCTTGTCCTGCCAGGGTTTGTTGCGTTCATGGTGATAAAGATGACCGGGGTTGTAGCGAATTTTGTCAACATGGGGGGCTAAAATTTCTGCCAGACGATAGTTTTCCCTCATCTTTCTGCAAATGTCTCATTATTAAATATCCGCTGTCAGTTTATCCAAAGCGATGAGTCTATTGCCTTTTAAGGTTATGCGCATTAGCGGACGTGCTTTTTTTTGCAACACGGCATAATCGCCGTCTGCTTGAGCACGGTGCAAATCGGAGAAACTATATTGACGATCGGGTATTTCGATGTTTTGCGGGCATGGCTCGGTAATCTGGATAAAACAGCCGCTGGCAGGGCCGCCTTTATGCAATTGTCCAGTGGAATGCAAATAACGCGGACCATAACCCAGGGTGGTGCATCGGGCAAAGCGCTGTGCCAGCCGACTCCGCAGTGTTTGCAGTCGCTCATGGACATCGGCAAAATTGGGTAAATAGGCGAGCATTGCCAAATACAATGCGCCAGCAGAAACCTCTGCAAACAGGTCAAATACTGCCTGTGCCGTGGTTATGACACGCTCTTGACCCGCCGCGTTCAGCGTACCAGCGTACACCGTATAGTCGGGGCTGTCAAACAATGTGCTGAAGGGTTGTGATTGCCGACCGCTTACAAATGCGTGCGTCTGTTGCTTTGCCTGTTCAACATCGGGCTGGTCGAACGGGTTGACATCCATTATGCTCGCGGCCATCGCTGTCGCCATTTCCCAGCGCAGAAACTCTCCGCCAATATCGTATCGATTGCCCAAATGCCACTGCATATCCGCCGTGATGTCCGCAGCAGGGGCGGCCTGCTCATTAGCAAGCCCGACATAGACACTGACCCGATTGCTTGGGTTAGGTACGTTAACGCTCGCTTCATCGCCCAATTCATTATAGACAGGAAGTATGCCCTTGGCCTCTTTGCCGAGACTTTCTGCCACCAGTTGCTCAATCCAAACCGCTAAAGATTGCAATGGTGGGGCAAGCCGTAATTCCAGAATATTTTTCGACGACAAGGCCGCACTGCCCATCAGTCGGGCTAACTGGTATACCGAATTATCGGCTGAATGACTGATGGCATCAGCTTGGCAACGCTGACTAAAGACGCGAGTTTGCGCCAATAAGCGATGCAGATTGACACCAACCAATGCCGCTGGTACCAAGCCGAAATAACTGAGTGCGGAATAACGCCCGCCTATATCGCTAGGGTTAAGAAAAATAGCGGTAAAACCTATTTCAATAGCCTGCTGATGTAGCCAGGAATTGGCATCGGTGATGGCGACCAGATTATCGCCAGGGCAATTGATGCATTGACGTAATCTGGCATGAAAATAAGCAAACAAATCAGCAGTTTCCACGGTGTTGCCAGACTTGCTGGCAACGAGGATTAACGACCGCTCAAGATTGACATCAAGGGCATTGATTTGCGCTGGCGAGGTAGTGTCCAAAAGATGCAGTTGCAGACGGGACTGCATAGGGTCGGACTGACTGCCAAACACGGCGGAAAAGACTTCGGCAGCTAGACTGGAGCCTCCCATACCCAATAAAATAACGGTATCGAATTTGCCGCATCCGCTAATATGTTGTGCCCAGTTATGTAGCTCGTCAATATGCGCGTCCATCCACGTAACTGCATCCAGCCAACCGAGTCGATTTGCTATGGCATCCGTATCCGAATGTGCCGCGCTCCACAGAGACAGATCTTTTTGCCATAACCGGGTTAGCAAACCGTGTTGAGATTGCGATGCCATCACATTATTGGCGTGGTTGTTTTAGGTTTTTTTATTGCGGGTTTCACCGTGATTTTCATTGTTATGGTTGATTAGATAGCCTGTTATGTTGTTATATTATGAGACCTTTGCACGGAAGATGAGTTCGCTTTCAGACCAAGCAAAAACGCACGGAATGAGGGAGTTTATGCTTATAAATGACCGATTGAGACCATTTTTACCAACAGTAGGCACTTTTAGGCGACATGGCATGCAGGTGATGGCTTTCGTGCAAGGGTCTCTCAATGAACTTGCAATGCTCCGAAGCTGTCTTATGTAGACCAGCATTATCATGAACATACGTCATACCGCGATTTTTCTGGCCCTGCTCTTTGTGGCGCAGTTCGCTAACGCCGCCCATGACAGCAGGGTGGACGGCGTGTGTGCTCGCACCACGCAGGTGCACGAGGAGATTGTTCTTAAAACGGCGCGCGTAAGCGACTGCGCCGAGGTCACGGCCACGGATCTGGCGGGTATTGTTTCCTTAGATCTAAGCAACAGTACGCTTGTCAGTTTAAAAGACGGCGATTTTTCCGGTCTGGATAGCTTGCAACAGCTAGATTTGCGTGGCAACCAGATCACCACGCTGCCTGATGGGATATTTTCCGATTTGCCCGCAGACTTCGACTTGCTGTTGGAACCGGCAGCTCCCACCGGGCTGGTAGCCGCTGTGAATGCTGACCAAATAACCCTGAGCTGGATCGCGCCTCGCAGCATAACCAATCGTCTGAGCATTTCCGGCTATCGAATTCAAAGTTCGAGTACTAATTCCGCTGACACGTTCACCGATGTGGTTGATGTGCTACCCACTGCCACCTCACACCAGCTTACCGGTCAACCGGGGGCACTCCGTTACTATCGTGTCGCCGCCTTGTCGCATGAAAACACCATCCGCAGTGAGTACTCAGCGGCTGTCAGCGCCTCCCCGGCGCCGTTCAATCTGCGGGGTTTTGCTGTAACCCAACCGTTGCAACGCGGCGAGGTTAGCTTCACCTGGGAAGTGCCGCCGGGTTTAGACAGCAGATCGTTTTACCAACTGCAACGCCGGCAGGATACCGCTCCTCCTCCTGCTAATCGGGATTTCCTTGCGGCCTCCAACTCACTGTTCCCGGATGAAGGCACCGCTGGCTACACCGACGATACGGTGTTATCGGGGCAGATCTACACCTACCGACTCGTATTCTTCGGAGTACAACAGGGGCTCGGTGTCTCCGACGAGGCCACGGTAACCCTGCCGCCTGTCGCCAACGCCGGGGAAGATCGAAGTGTGGCGCCGGGGACACAAGTGACCCTGGGCGCCGCGCCTGAGGATCAGCAGTCGAGATATGCCTGGATGCAAATCGGCGCACCCAAGGTAATGCTTGGTGATGCCGCCACTGCCAGACCAACCTTTGTGGCTCCGAGCGTAATGAGGGATACGGTATTGACTTTCAAACTGACCGTTATAACGGCCAGCGGAATCTCGATGGCCGACACGGTCGATATTACCGTCAACCCATCGCCAGGGATAACAAACAGCATCGCAGCAGTAACGCTGTCAACTTCCTTCACAAACGTGATAGATCTTGTCGACAAGTTTGAAGACGCATCGGATGGCGATACGCTATCCTATACGGCGCTATCAGGCGACACCTCCATAGTGACAGCAACAGTAGGGGATACCACCGCAACCAACCGTACTTTGACCCTCCTGGGCCTGCTTCCGGGTAAGACGGAGGTCACCGTTACCGCCTCCGATGGAATTTCAAGCGTTAGTCAGGTTGTTCCGATTGTTGTTCGCAGCATCTCTGGCAGCGTCAACCCGGCGCATTTCATTACCACCTGGCGGACAACGGTGCCCGGGGAATCAATCGACATTCAAACCACCGGCGACGGCTACAACTACAATGTGGATTGTGACAATGACGGCATTATTGATCACAGTAATCAAACGGGCGATACGCGCTGTTCTTATCCACAGCCAGGGATTCACACAGTCGTTATCTCAGGAGATTTCCCGAGAATCTACATTAACAATGCCACAGCACCCGACAATAACAAGGATAAAATTCTTACCGTGGAGCAATGGGGTTCTCAGCAGTGGCGCTCAATGAAGAATGCCTTTCTTGGTGCGCAGAATCTGGAGGTTGTAGCCGCAGACCGCCCTGATTTATCGCGAGTGACGGATATGATAAATATGTTTCGGGATGCCTCCAGTTTCACTGGAGCATTCACCTCCTTGAACAGCTGGAATGTTTCTACTGTGACCAAGATGAGTGGTTTGTTTAACGGCGCCCAGGTATTCAATCAAAATATAGGAGACTGGGATACAAGCAATGTCATTTTGATGAGTCGCATTTTTAAAGGCGCCGCAGCTTTTAATCAGGACATAAGCGGTTGGAATGTTAGCAAGGTAGAAGGATTTATCCAGTCCTTTCAAAATGCCCGTGCTTTTAATCAGCCTATAGGCCGTTGGCAAACACCCAATAACCTGGATTTAGAGGAGACCTTTGATGGTGCCAGCAGTTTTGACCAAAGCCTGGGTGGTTGGAATGTGCAGGGTGCCATTCATTTCACAGATATGTTTAGGGGGGTGCGGCTTTCAACCAGGAATTATGAGGATTTGCTTATAGGTTGGGGGCCACAAACGTTACCCGATAACCAGACGTTCAGGATCGACGCTGTCGCTTGCACACCAGAAGCACAGAGAGCACGAGCCGGTATTAATTTTCAATACAACTGGACTTTTGAGGATCGTGATCCAGGTACATACTGCGGGCTAACCATTGATTCCAATGGCGGCGGAACGACCGCCAGAATAGATGTTGAAGAAAATCAGATTGAGGTAACAACGGTTGGAATAGCCGAGGAGCGTTCCATGGTTCGTTACACGCTCATCGGTGACGACCAGGACTTCTTTACACTTGATCCAACCTCTGGGGTTTTAACATTTAACGCCCCGCCAGATTTTGAAACCCCTGAAGGCACCAACCTTCCCGGGGGCTCCAATTCATACCGTATCCAAGTTGCTGCCAGCAATGGTGCCACAGGCGACACGCAAAGGCTGAACATTGTAGTTACCGATGTGAACGAAGCGCCCATCATCACCTTAAACAATAGCGCGGCAATCTATCCGTTAACCCTGGACGAAAATCAACAAGCCGTAGTAACGGTAACCGTCAGGGATGACGCTGGCGATACGGCAGCCTATTCACTTGACGGGCACGATTCCGACCTGTTCGAGATAACACAGAATGGTGACTTGTCATTCAAAACCGCGTTTGTCCCGGATTTTGAAAACCCGAGAGATGCATCGGGATTGATTAACCCCGCCGCGGATCAGGTGTATCGCACCACGCTAACGGTAACGGATAGGGCTGGCTTGACGGACACGCAATTGATTCAAGTGACCATCCTTGATGTTGGTGTCAATATCTCACCCACCGCCCGCCCGGTTATCACCGGCTTCCCGGTCGAGAACAGAACCCTGATGGCGGATGTCTCCGCCCTTGGTGATGCGGACGAATTAGGCTATCAATATCAATGGCAGGCGGATGGTGCGGACATTTCCGGCGCGACCTCTGACACCTACATGCTGATCCAGTCCGATGTGGGCAGGCGGATCACCGTGGCGATGCGTTACACTGACGACGCTGGCAATGCTCAGAGCTTGACCAGTGCCGCCACCGCTCCCGTCCTCAGCGCGTCGAACGAATGCACCCTGGCCTCCCTGAACTTGTCCGACGGCGCTACCCCGCTCCCATTGACTCCGGACTTCGCCAGCGCCACAACAGCGTATACCGCCGCTGTCGCCAACAACGTCACTCGACTGACACCCACAGCAGTCTTAACCAGCCCTGGAACCACCAACAGAAGCTTCTCCGGCACCGCTGCGGACGGCACCGTGTTGATAGTCAGCGAGACAGAAATCTCCGGCCTGACCGTGGGTGCCAACACTATCGACATCGCCGTCTCCCGCTCTGATTCCGGCGAATTCTGTGAGACCTACAGCGTCACCGTCACGCGAGCCGCTGCCACCGTCACGGATAGATTCATCACCACCTGGAGCGTGGACGTGGGCGACACCATCACCTTCCCCGGCGAAGGCACCTACACCATTGACTGGGGAGACGGCACCACCGAAACCGTGACTGGCGCAACTAACCATACCTATAACAACACCGCGTCCCGCCTCTACGACATCGCCGTCAGCAACATTACCCGCTTTAACCTGCGGGCTAATAGTGATGCCATCAAACTCATTGACATCAAACAATGGGGCACGACGCGCTGGAGTAGCATGGATGGCGCATTTCATGGCACCACGAATATGAGGATGAGTGCCACGGACGAGCCCGATCTTTCCGAGGTAACCAGTATGGCATCCATGTTTGAGGGTGCCGGAATCTTTAACGGCGCCATCGGTGACTGGGATGTTTCGCAAGTGACGAATATGAACACCATGTTCAATAACGCCAGCGCCTTTAATCAGGACATCGGTCGCTGGGATGTTTCGAATGTGAATAATATGAGTGGCATGTTCGCCAACGTCAGCGCCTTTAATCAGGATATCGGCGGCTGGGTGGTTTCGGCGGTGGGGGATATGTCCGCCATGTTCACCAATGCCATCGCCTTTAACAGCGCCATTGGCAACTGGAATGTTTCGAATGTGAAGAAGATGGACTTGATGTTTAGTGGCGCCAGCAAATTTAATCAGGACATCGGCGGCTGGAATGTTTCAAAAGTAACGGATATGTCCTTCATGTTCGCCCTCGCCAGCGACTTCAATCAGAATATCGGCGATTGGAATGTTGCGCAAGTGACGGATATGACCAACATGTTCGCCTTCGCCAGCGACTTCAATCAGAACATCGGCGATTGGAATGTTGCGCAAGTGACGGATATGACCAACATGTTCGCTGAGGCCAACAATTTCCGGCAAAATCTCGGCCCCTGGTATATCCAGCCTGACCTCATCCCTATCAACTCGACCTACGACGGTGGCAATAATCTTGTTCTGCACACCTTTACCCCGCAAAATGCCTTCCTGGGCGGCCAAAACCTCATTTATAGCCTGCCTGCGGGTGAGGACGATAATGATCAATTCATCCTCATACCAGGCGGGCAATTAAGCATTAAGCCCGCCGCCGCTGCCAGCGGCGGCACCTACAACCTGCGCATTGTCGCCAACAGCACTAACGACGCGATTTTTGGCACAGATAACACCCGGACGGTCTCTTTGACAGTGCCATCCATCACTGGTCTGGCCGCCAGCCTGAGTGCGTTGACGCTTTCCGACGGCAGCACCCCGCTTTCATTGACCCCGGCCTTCGCCAGAAACATAACAGACTACACCGCCGCTGTCGCCAGCAATGTCAATCGCCTGACAGTTACAGCAACCACCGGCCCCGCCGCCACCGCAACCCTGAGCGGCACTGCTGCGGACGGCACCACCGCATTGACAGTCAGCGGGACACTAGCCAGCGGGGCAACCATCTCCGGCCTGACCGAGGGCGACAACAGCCTCCACATCACCGTCACCGCCAGTGATGGCACCGAAACGACCTACACCCTCACCGTCAGGCGAGCCATTGATCCCGGCAACCAGAACCACTTCATCACCACTTGGCGCGTATCGGCGGGTGACACCATTACCTTCCCCGGCCAAGGCAACTACATCATTGACTGGGGAGACGGCACGGTCGACAGAGCGACGGGTCCGATTGATCACACCTACACCAGTGCCAACGACTACACCATCACCGTCAGCAATGGCATTACCCGCTTTAACCTGGGTAACCATGCGGATGCCCCCAAACTGATCGACATCAAACGCTGGGGCACGGCGATTTGGAGTAGCATGGCAAGCGCATTTCATGGCGCCACGAATATGAGGATGAGTGCCACGGACGAGCCCGATCTTTCCGGGGTAAGGGATATGAGCTTCATGTTCACCAATGCCAGTGCCTTTAACGGTGTCATCGGCGGCTGGGATGTTTCGCAAGTGACCGATATGGGCGGTATGTTTAGTGGCGCCAGCACCTTTAATCAAGACATCGGCAACTGGGATGTTTCAGCAGTGACCGGTATGGGCGGTATGTTTAGTGGCGCCAGCAGCTTTGATCGGGACATCGGCAACTGGGATGTTTCGGCAGTGACGGATATGCGGTCCATGTTCACCAGCACCAGTGCCTTTAATCGGGACATCGGCGGCTGGGATGTTTCGCAAGTGACGGATATGGCTGGCATGTTCCGTGAAGCCAACAATTTCAGTCAAAATCTGGGCCCCTGGTATATCCAGCCTGACCCCATCCCCATCAACTCAACCTACAACGGCGGCGATAATCTTGTTCTGCATACCTTTACCTCACAGAATGACTTCCTGAGTACCCAACCCCCCGTCTATAGCCTGCCTGCGGGCGAGGGCGATAATGATCAATTCAGCATCACAGACCACGGGCAATTAAGCATTAATCCCACCGCCGCTATCAGCGGCGGCACCTACAAACTGCGCATTGCCGCCAGTGGTAACACGATCTTTGGCACAAATAACACCCGGACGGTCTCTTTGACAGTGCCGTCCGCTGACAGCAGCCTGAGTACCCTGAGTCTGTCCGACGGCACCACCCCGATCTCATTGACCCCGGTCTTCGCCAGCGCTACAACAGGCTACACCGCCGCTGTCGCCAGCAACGTCACCAGCCTGACAGTCACAGCAACCACGACCAGCCCCGCCGCCAGCGCAACCCTGAGCGGCACTGCCGCAGATGGCACCACCCCATTGACAGTCAGCGGGACACTAATCAGCGGGGCAACCATCTCCGGCCTGACCGAGGGCGACAATACCCTCAGCATCACCGTCACCGCCGAAAACGGTACATCGACGCAAACCTATACTGTGGATGTCACCGTCAGACCCAATGAGCCGCCCATCGCCAATGCCGGGCCGGATCAAAACAACATTGCCGAGGGCGATTCTGTCACCCTGAACGGCAGTGGCAGTAGCGATCCTGAGGGCGAGGATTTGACCTACGCCTGGACTCAAGTCGGCACGCCAACGGTGACCCTGACCGACGCGGACACCATTGCACCGACCTTCACCGCACCTGCCGATCTGCTGACCGATGCGTCGCTGGCGTTCTCCTTGATTGTGAACGATGGCGTGAATGACTCGGTAGCGGATACCGTCACCATCACCATCACTGGCATCAATAACGCGCCCACCGCTGATGCTGGTGCTGACCAGTCCGTCGCCGAAGGCGCAACCGTCACCCTGAACGGCAGTGGCAGTAGCGATCCTGAGGGCGAGGATTTGACCTACGCCTGGACTCAAGTCGGCACGCCAACGGTGACCCTGACCGACGCGGACACCATTGCACCGATCTTCACCGCACCTGCCAATCTGCTGACCGATGCGTCGCTGGCGTTTTCCTTGATCGTGAACGATGGCGTGAACAATTCTGTTCCCGATACCGTCACCATCACTATCACCGGCGTCAATAACGTACCCATTGCTGATGCCGGGTCGGATCAAAACAACATTGCCGAGGGCGATTCTGTTACCCTGGACGGCAGTGGTAGTTCCGATCCCGAGAACGCGAACCTGACCTACGCCTGGACTCAAGTCGGCACGCCAACGGTGACCCTGACCGACGCGGACACCATCGCACCGACCTTCACCGCACCTGCCAATCTGCTGACCGATGCGTCGCTGGCGTTCTCCTTGATCGTGAATGATGGTGCGAACAATTCTGTCCCCGATACCGTCACCATCACTATCACCGGCGTCAATAACGCGCCCATTGCTGATGCTGGTGCTAACCAGAGCGTCGCCGAAGGCGCGACCGTCACCCTGGACGGTAGTGGCAGTAGCGATTCCGAGGGCGAGGATTTGACCTACGCATGGACTCAAGTCGGCACGCCAACGGTGTCCTTGAGCGGTGAGAACACCGCCACACCGACCTTCACTGCGCCTGCCAACCTGCTGACCGATGTGATGCTGGTGTTTTCCTTGACCGTGAACGATGGCGTGAACAATTCTGTCCCCGATACCGTCACCATCACTATCACCGGCGTCAATAACGTACCCATTGCTGATGCTGGGCCGGATCAAAACAACATTGCCGAGGGCAATTCTGTCACCCTGGACGGCAGTGGCAGTAGCGATTCCGAGGGCGTGAGCCTGACCTACGCCTGGACTCAAGTCGGCACGCCAACGGTGATCCTGACCGGCGCGGACACCATTGCACCGACCTTCACCGCACCTGCCAATCTGCTGACCGATGCGTCGCTGGCGTTCTCCTTGATTGTGAACGATGGTGTGAACAATTCTGTCCCCGATACTGTCACCATCACCATCACTGGCGTCAATGACCCGCCCATTGCTGATGCCGGGCCGGATCAAAACAACATTGCCGAAGGCGCGACCGTCACCCTGGACGGCAGTGGCAGTAGCGATCCTGAGGGCGCGAATCTGACCTACGCCTGGACTCAGACCAGCGGCACCCCGACGGTGATCCTGAACGGCGCGGACACCATCGCACCGACCTTCACCGCGCCCGAGAACCTCTTGACCAATGCGGTGCTGGTCTTCTCCCTGACCGTGAACGATGGCGTGAGTGACTCTCAAGCCGCTACCGTCACCATCACCATCACCGCTGGCACCAATGACCGGCCCACCGCCAATGCCGGTGCTGACCAGACCGTCGCCGAGGGCGCGAGCGTCACCCTGGACGGCAGCGGCAACGATCCGGATGGCGATAACAGCGCTTTGACCTACGCCTGGACTCAAGTCGGCACGCCATCGGTGACCCTCACCGACGCGGACACCATTGCACCGACCTTCACCGCGCCCGAGAACCTCTTGACCAATGCGGTGCTGGTCTTCTCCCTGACCGTGAACGATGGCGTGAGTGACTCTCAAGCCGCTACCGTCACCATCACCATCACCGCTGGCACCAATGACCGGCCCACCGCCAATGCCGGTGCTGACCAGACCGTCGCCGAGGGCGCGAGCGTCACCCTGGACGGTAGCGCCAGTATCGATCCCGAGGGCGCACCCCTGACTTACGCCTGGACTCAAGTCGGCACGCCATCGGTGACCCTCACCGACGCGGACACGATCGCACCGACTTTCACCGCGCCCGAGAACCTCTTGACCAATGCGGTGCTGGTCTTCTCCCTGACCGTGAACGATGGCGTGAGTGACTCTCAAGCCGCTACCGTCACCATCACCATCACTGGCGTCAATGACCGGCCCACCGCTGTGGCGACGGCGACGCCCAATCCGGCCACCGAGGGAGTCATGGTCACCCTGGACGGTAGCGGCAGTAGCGATCCCGAGGGCGCGAATCTGACCTACGCCTGGACTCAGACCAGCGGCACCCCGACGGTGATCCTGAACGGCGCGGACACCATCGCACCGACCTTCACCGCGCCCGAGAACCTCTTGGCCAATGCGATACTGGTGTTTTCCTTGATCGTGAACGATGGTGTGAACAATTCTGACCCCGCTACCGTCACCATCACCACCACCGCCGGCCAGAATGACCCGCCCACCGCCAATGCCGGTGCTGACCAGACCGTCGCCGAGGGCGCGAGCGTCACCCTGGACGGCAGCGCCAGTTCCGATCCCGAGAACGCGAACCTGACTTACGCCTGGACTCAGCCCAGTGGAACCCCAACGGTGACCCTGACCGGCGAGACCACCGCCGCACCGACCTTCACCGCCCCCGAGAACCTTTTGACCAATTCGGTGCTGGTCTTCTCCCTGACCGTGAACGATGGCGTGAGTGACTCTCAAGCCGCTACCGTCACCATCACCATCACCGCTGGCACCAATGACCGGCCCACCGCTGTGGCGACGGCGATGCCCAATCCGGCCACCGAGGGAGTCATGGTCACCCTTGACGGTAGCGCCAGTATCGATCCCGAGAACGCGAATCTGACCTACGCCTGGACTCAGCCCAGCGGCACCCCGACGGTGACCCTGAATGATGCCAGCGCAGAAAGCCCGACTTTCACCGCACCTGCCAACCTGCTGACCAATGTGGTGCTGGTCTTCTCCCTGACCGTGAACGATGGCGTGAACAATTCTGTTCCCGCTACCGTCACCATCACCATCACTGGCGTCAATAACGCGCCCATTGCTGATGCCGGGCCGAATCAAAACAACATTGCCGAGGGCGATTCTGTCACCCTGGACGGCAGTGGTAGTTCCGATCCCGAGAACGCGAACCTGACCTACGCCTGGACTCAGAGCAGTGGAACCCCAACGGTGACCCTGAATGATGCCAGCGCAGAAAGTCCGACCTTCACCGCGCCTGCCAATCTGCTGACCACTACGTCGCTGGTGTTTTCCTTGATCGTGAACGATGGTGTGAACAATTCTGACCCCGCTACCGTCACCATCACCACCACCGCCGGCACCAATGATCCGCCCACCGCCAATGCCGGTGCTGACCAGACCGTCGCCGAGGGCGCGACCGTCACCCTGGACGGCAGCGGCAGTAGCGATTCCGAGGGTGAGGATTTGACCTACACCTGGAAGCAAACCAGCGGGCCGACCGTCACCCTGAATGATACCACGGCTGAAAGCCCGACCTTCATGGCACCCGACCAACTACTGACCGCTACGACCCTGGTGTTTGAACTGATCGTCACCGAAGACCGCACGGGCGGGAGCGCCTCACTTGCCGCTATGGTCAGCGTCACCATCAATGCCGGCACCAATGACCGGCCCACCGCCGATGCCGGTGCTGACCAGACCGTCGCCGAGGGCGCGAGCGTCACCCTGGACGGCAGCGGCAGTAGCGATCCCGAGGGCGCACCCCTGAATTACACCTGGTCACAGATCCAGGGCCAGAATGTCACCCTGAATAATGCCAGCACAGAAAGTCCGACCTTCACAGCCCCTACGAACCTCTCGGCCAATGCGGTGCTGGAGTTCTCGCTGGTCGTGAACGATGGTGCAAACGACTCTCAACCTAATACCGTCACCATCACCATCACTGGCGTCAATGACCGGCCCACCGCCAATGCCGGTGCTGACCAGACCGTCGCCGAGGGCGCGACCGTCACCCTGAACGGCAGCGGCAGTAGCGATCCCGAGAACGCGAACCTGAACTACGCCTGGACTCAGACCAGCGGCACCCCAACGGTGACCCTGAATGATGCCAGGGCACAAAGCCCGACTTTCACCGCGCCCGAGAACCTCTCGGTCGATGCGGTGATGGAATTCTCCTTGACCGTGAACGATGGCGTGAACAATTCTGTCCCCGCTACCGTGGCCATCACCATCACCACTAGCAAAAAACAGATCTTCACCGATCTCAATGAAGTGATTCTGCCGAGAGTGACGCACGCCCTGGCTAACCAGATGGTGGGTGAGGTAACGCAGCGCATTGGTCGATTCAGGCGTGGCACTACCCGCCCGCTCACCTTCGCTGGGCAGTCCAGTTTAGCCGGGTTGGCATCCGCGCACGGGCAAGGCATAGTCGATGGCACGCTGGACATGAAGGATATGCTGGGCAATTCCGGCTTCGAGCTACTTTTGAATGCTACGGATGGTGAGGGCGGCATCGGTGGCTCCTCCCTGACCCTCTGGGGCGGTGGAAACTACCGTGAATTCGATGGTTCTGGTGATGGCGTGGATTTCGATGGCGACTTATTCAGCACCCATCTGGGCATGGACGGCAAACCCCGTGACGACCTGCTGATCGGTTTGGCGGTGTCCTGGAGCGAGAGCGAGGTTGATTACCGAGGCGACTCTGGTCGCGGTGAGTACCAGCTGGAGATCACCAGTATCCATCCCTACGCGAGTTGGGAGACGCTACCCGGGCTGAACCTGTGGGCCACCGCTGGCTACGGCCAGGGCGACCTGGAAATCACCGACGGACAAGACCGGGCATCCAGCGATGTCGAGAGGTACATACTGGGCGGGGGCGTCGATTATCAGTTGCCGGGCTCGACCATTTTCCGGCTGAAGAGTTCGGCGTTGCTGACCGAGTCGGAAGTAGAGGGTAATGATGACATAGCGGCGCTGGAGTCGGATTTCGGCATGTTGCGGATGGCTCTGGAAGGGTCGCGCAAGCAGATGTTGTCTGGCGGGGCATATGTAGAGCCGAGTTTAGAGGTCGGTGTGCGCTATGACGGCGGCGGCAAGACCGAGACCGGTTTTGGGGTTGAGCTGAACACGGGTGTGCGCTATGAGGATGTTTATAGTGGCTTGGTTATGTCGGGTAAGATACGCAGTTTGTTAGGGCGGGATGACTATCAGGAATGGGGTGTTCAGGGTCTGATTAGTCTGGGGTCGGGTGGCATTGAACATGGATTGTCGTTCAGTCTACGCCCGACTTACGGCAATATCAATAATCGCGTAAACGAGATATGGCAACAGGGGTTGAGCGATAATAATAGTGCTACCGAACAGGATGACAGTGTACGTATGGAGAGCTATCTAGGCTACGGGTTGTTTGTGCCGGGTGGTCGAGGATTGCTGACTCCATATAGTGAAATAACGCTCGGTGATAACCGTATCTATCGTTTAGGGGTACACTGGAAGCGTAGTTCACGGTTTGATATGGAGTTGGTAGGTGAACGCCGTCAAAGTAGTAGCACGGCCAATCGTCGTATTTTATTGCAAAGTCGGCTACGTTTTTGAGGGCAATTAGTCATCAGAATTTTTTCGTGATGAGGGTGGTGCTATTATTGTGGTTGGAGTGAGGGGCGATTCTTGAATTAAAGATTTAAGTTCGCTGTCAAGTTTATCGAGGATTTCGTTATATTTGAAGGCACCGAGTTTTTCTCCGCGCTTTTTAAGATTGACATAGTTTGGGCCACACCATAATCCCAGGTCAGCATCATCCGTTTCTCCAGGGCCGTTTACCCGACATCCCATTACGGCGATGGTGATTGCATAATCTTCGGCATATCGGGTGCGTATTTTTACTTTTTGGGCGAGTTCAATGAAGGCTTCGTTCTCTACCCGTGAACAACTTGGGCAGCTAATCAGGTTCAATTTGTTTTCATTAAAGTACACCACCGTTCTGACCCGACCCTCTGAAATATCTTTCAGTATTTGTCTGCCGGCACTGATTTCCTGATGTTTGTCGTCATAGGGCAGGGTGAGTGAAACTCTTATGGTGTCGCCGATACCCTTGCCGATGAGTTGTTCAAAGGCGATTCTGGTTTTTTCTATTCCCTGTGGAGGCATCCCTGCTTCAGTAACGCCCAGGTGTAATGGAATATCGGCGCGGACCTTTGCAAATTGCTGGTATGCCGAAATAGATTTTTTGGGGTCGGAGTCTTTTAGTGAGACACAATAACGGGTAAAGCCGATTTGATCCAAGCATTGGCTGTGTTCAAGCGCACTTTCCACCATCGGTTTTACCGACTCACTGAGCGATAGTTCGGTAGCATGATGGGCAAGTTTGTTCGGGTCTACGGAGCCGGCATTGACGCCAATTCGTATGGCGCAATCGTGTTTATCTGCTACGTCCGCGAGGTACTGCACCTTGTCCTGCCAGGGTTTGTTGCGTTCATGGTGATAAAGATGACCGGGGTTGTAGCGAATTTTGTCAACATGGGGGGCTAAAATTTCTGCCAGACGATAGTTTTCCTGTAAGTCCACGCTCAGCACGACTTGTGTGTGCTGGCGGAGTTTAATCAGTGCCCGTGCATCTTTTTTATTGTCTGCAGCGATACGAATAATATCCGCCCCCGCTAGCTCCAGAGATTGTAGCTGTTTTAATGTCGCTGGAATATCTGTGGTTGGTGTGGCACACATACTTTGCACAGCAATGGGATGTCCATTGCCAATAGTAATGCTACCAATTTTAACTTGTCGGGTTGGGTTGCGATGGCTTTGCTTGTGTTGGGTCATCTGTTATGCGTTAATTAAATGTGCAGAATTATAGTAGTTTCTATTATAATTTAATGCAACCGCAACGCCTCAGTCAGGGTCTTTTTTTCTGCATATTGTTTTGTGATTGATGTGGCTATGCGATTGTAGCTACACCTGTATCCTTAAATGTTGAAATTAGCCGTGAAGCATAACATCAAAAGAATCTCTGAATTGCTGGTGATATCGAAAAAATTTTCTGGTGACGGAATTTATTATTTCGAGGAGCTTGAATCAACCAATTCATGGTTGTTGGCACGAAATCGGTATCGGCTTGATAGCCAAACTAATAGCCAAACTAATAGCCAAAGCAATGCCCAAAGCAATAGTCAAATTGATGGTAAAATTTGTCTGACAGAAAAACAGACTGCCGGGAAAGGGCGTCGTGGCAAATCATGGATAGCCAATACCTCCAGTTCGGTACTGCTGTCTATCGGCTGGGGGTTACCGGAAAGCGGTCGTCAAGCACTGTCATTGGTTTCCGGTTTAGCGGTGATACGCGCTTTGCAAGAGTTTGGCGTTGAGGGGATAAAATTAAAATGGCCTAACGATGTTATCGCCGATGGCAAAAAACTCGGTGGCATACTGGTTGAAATATCTGCTCGGGATTGTGTGATTGGTGTAGCTATAAATGTTAATATGCCGTCGTCGTTTGACCGCTACATTGATCAGCCGTGGACAGATTTATGGTCATTGGGGTTTCAAATAGATCGCGATCAATTAGTCGCAGCCATCGTTCTCAACCATGAACACTTTTTGCTGCAATGCCAGCGTGATGGTTTTGCATCATTTGTCGATAGCTGGAATGCGCTGCATGTTTATCAGAATCAGCTTGTTGATGTCAGCGCTGTCGGTAATTGCTTGTCGGGCACGGCATTGGGTGTGGATGCAGAAGGGGCATTGTTGGTGGAATCTGCTGGAGTCATCAAGCGCATTATTTGCGGAGATGTTTCTGTCCGTGCTAATAGCAATCGTCACTAAACAACGACCATGAAATTGTTGGTTGATGTTGGTAACCGGCGGGTGAAGTGGGCGACTTCCGATCAGATCAATGTTGTAGTTGGTGAGCCAATAGCCAGCCAGACGGCTCTTGATAATGTGATTACTAATCAAATGATCATGACAGATTCAACAGCTCGACTCGAACGACTCGCTATGCAGTTTAGAAAACTACCCGTGCCACAGTCGGTTTGGATGTCTTGTGTATCCACAGAATCTGTCAAAAATGATGTTATCAAAGCCTGTCAACATATCTGGAAACTGTCGCCGCTCTGCATTGAAGTTGAAGGCGATGCGTTGGGTGTTGAAAATGGTTATGAAAATCCAGCGATGTTGGGGGCGGATCGCTGGGCAGCAAATATTGGGGCAAGACACATCGCCGGGCACTTGCCGCTTGTCGTTATTGACGCGGGAACGGCTGTGACCATTGATTATATCAATGGTGAGGGTCGGTTTTTAGGTGGAATAATTTTGCCGGGCATGGTTACAATGGTTCAATCCCTTTATACCTCCACTGATCAGATACGGGCAGCACATTCTTATTCATGTGATAGCACTGGGGATGTCGGTCGCAATGATGCTCGGAAAATATCATTGGAGCATATACAATTAATCAATGCCAACACAGCGTCGGCAGTTGAAAATGGGGGGGTATTGGCGGTGGTTGCGGGTGTTGACAGGGCGGTTGAACAGCATCTGTCAGCTACAGACGGGGAATTAAAAATAATTGTTACTGGCGGGGATGCTGAATGTATCGCCAGACTATCCATCCATGATATGAAATGTCAACCAAATTTGGTTCTCATCGGATTGTTACTGATTAGCGAGGAGTCGGCACAATGAAATGGATTGCTGTATTGCTGATGATTGCCAATGTCGTTGTTTATCTTTGGGCGAGCGGATACCAGAACAATGTGGATGAGACGGTGATTAACGCCAAGCCCGATGTCAACCGCGAAGGGATGTTGATGTTGAGTGAGATCGGCGACTTAAAACAGGTTGGAAACATTGCTGGTTCTCAACAATCTGTTTCGGAGTTGGTCGGGTTGGAGAAAAAGCCGACAAAAGCAGACAATTCGGACCGGATCGGTTCACAAAACAGCCACCAAATTACCGGCAACAGCGGCGCTTCAATTTCTAACACAGACAAAGTGCCGGCACCGACAAAGTCTGCCGTGTCGGCGCTGTTGTCATCCTGCTACCGATTAGGACCGTTTAAGAAGGAAGCCTCTTGGCAAGCCGCAATCCAATGGATGAAGCAGCATAAGATAGCGTTCCAGCGTGTTACCAGTGAAAGTCGGGAATTTCGAGCGGTGCGCGTGTATTTGGGTCCGTATCAGTCGGCTTCGGCCGCCGAGTCCACTGTGCGATTATTGAAAAGTAAAAATCTTGATCATTTTCTGTATCTGGCGAAAGATGATTCAGTCAGAATTTCATTGGGCTATTTCACGCAGGAGGCGTTGGCAGAAAAATTTCTCGCTCATCTGCAATCGCTTGATGTGCAGGCTAAATCGCAAGCCGAGTATCGTCAACTAGGCCCCTTTAACTGGCTCGTTATTGCTGTCGGTAGTACCAAAGACAAGCAGTTTATCAGCCATGATTGGGCCGAGCCTAATGTTGGCTTGTCGCATAGTGATTGCTGATTCTGTTACCAGAGACCTTTGCACGAAAGCCATTTCACCTGCATACTGCGTTAAAATCGTACTCAATCGGTCATTTATAAGCATAAACTCCCTCATTCCGTGCGTTTTTGCCTTGCCTGAAAGCGAAATCATCTTCCGTGCAAAGGTCTCTACCAGTAATTAGCTGGAATCGCCCGACAATCGTCTTAACCATTCCCTTACGCTGTGGCCACCGTGCCTGGTCAGATTTTTGATAAACGGGCAAAATATCGGAAAAACAATAATTTTCATCATTACCTCAGGAATTTCTGCTTTTGACCATTGCATTTGCGCGCCTAATTTGAGTAAAATCGCGCTCCCATTTTTTTATTTGAGTTTGAGGTTTGTCAAACCTTGTTTCAATGTAGAAAATAATGGTGGCTATTCTTGTTTAATGCGTTGAATGTCAGAGCGTTGAGTGCAATGAGTTGATTGAGAATGACTGCCCGCATAGCTCAGTTGGCTAGAGCAGCTGATTTGTAAATGATTGCACCTTTATAGGGAAACTTGTGAAGTGGAGGCGGCTAAAACGGGGAAACCTTCTTTAATATAATTTTGCATCGTGCTGAATGGTTTTGCGACTGTCGGCAGAGGCTAGCAAAATAAAAAATGGCAATCCCGTGCTACGTCCTGATTATGTTTGATTGAGGATGGAGTGTAGAGACTTTATACCGCCCGCCTAAATTGGCATCAATATGGATAGCATGTTGATAACAACAGGGCGAAGAGAAAGTCCAGACCCCAAACCCGATATGGTTGAGTATCGGGGTCGTGAAAACGGTAGTAGGTAAGAATCAGCAGGTCGTGGGTTCGAATCCCTCTGCGGGCTCCATTTTGAGAAGATCGTGGTGTTGTGAGGTGCTGGCTTATAAGCAGAGTGAAGGTGAACAGATTGGAGTTTTCCGTGTCAACTATTGACAGAATTTGTATATTAAGCGACAATCTGCCGTTTGCTTGAATTTTCGGAGGGGTTCCCGAGCGGTCAAAGGGGGCAGACTGTAAATCTGCTGGCTCAGCCTTCGGAGGTTCGAATCCTCCCCCCTCCACCATGTTTGAGGTCGTTTGTTGGATTTGATAGTTAAAGAAGAGACCTTTGCACGGAAGATGATTTTGCTTTCAGGTAAGGCAAAAACGCACGGAATGAGGGAGTTTATGCTTATAAATGACCGATTGAGTACGTTTTTAACGCAGCATGCAGGTGAAATGGCTTTCGTGCAAAGGTCTCAAGATATGCGGGTGTAGTTCAAAGGCTAGAACCTCAGCCTTCCAAGCTGATGATGTGGGTTCGATTCCCATCACCCGCTCCATAAGACTGAGTGTTACATAGGCAGGATTGGAGCAGTTGGATGGTCAGATGGGGGAGCCGGATAATAACGGCGGTTAAGGGTCAAGGTTCTACCGTCTTTGTGAGTGCCCACATAGCTCAGTCGGTAGAGCACTTCCTTGGTAAGGAAGAGGTCACCGGTTCAAATCCGGTTGTGGGCTCCAGTTTCGTCTGGTTGTGCGTGTTTATAAGGTGACGCTGTTATTTTAGGTGATTGTTAAGATAATTGAGCGAAGAGAATATGGGCATCAGTTTGTTTTTTATGTTGATTATTTGAATTTTTCGGGAATAAAACCATGTCAAAAGAGAAATTTAACAGAACGAAGCCGCATGTTAATGTTGGCACGATAGGTCATGTTGACCACGGCAAGACGACGCTAACGGCGGCGATGACTAAAGTGTTGTCGGCGAAGTATGGTGGCACCTCGGCGAAGGCGTTTGATGAGATAGATAATGCGCCGGAAGAACGAGAACGGGGTATTACCATCGCCACGGCACATGTTGAATATGAAACCGCAGCGCGTCATTATGCACACGTTGACTGTCCGGGACATGCTGATTACGTCAAGAATATGATTACTGGTGCGGCACAGATGGATGGGGCGATACTGGTCTGTTCAGCCGCAGATGGGCCGATGCCGCAAACGCGCGAGCATATTTTATTGGCGCGTCAGGTTGGGGTTCCCCATATCGTGGTGTTTTTGAATAAAGCCGATATGGTGGACGACGAGGAGTTGATGGAACTGGTTGAGATGGAAGTGCGCGAACTGCTGGATAGTTATGATTTTCCTGGAGATGATACGCCGATTATTATCGGCAGTGCTTTGAAGGCGTTGGAAGGGGACAGTTCAGACTTGGGAGAGGGTTCGATACTCAAGTTAGCAGAGGCACTGGACAGTTATATTCCGGTACCTGAACGTAAAGTTGACGGTGATTTTCTGATGCCGGTAGAGGATGTATTTTCGATTTCGGGTCGTGGCACGGTGGTAACGGGTCGTATAGAGCGTGGTGTCATCAAGGTCAATGAAGAGATTGCGATTATTGGCATCAAAGACACAGTAACGACAATTTGTACTGGCGTTGAGATGTTCCGTAAGTTGCTGGATGAAGGGCAGGCTGGGGACAATGTTGGTATTTTGTTGCGTGGTACGAAACGCGAAGAGGTAGAGCGCGGACAGGTATTAGCGAAGCCTAAGACGATAACGCCGCATACGAAGTTTGAGGCAGAGGTTTATATTTTATCGAAAGAAGAAGGTGGTCGTCATACGCCGTTTTTCAAAGGCTATCGCCCGCAGTTTTATTTTCGCACGACCGATGTAACGGGTGCGTGTGAGTTACCGGAGAATATTGAGATGGTAATGCCGGGAGACAATGTGAAGTTGACGGCGGAGTTGATTGTGCCGATAGCGATGGAAGATGGTTTACGTTTTGCTATTCGTGAAGGTGGTCGTACCGTAGGTGCGGGTGTAGTAACGAAAGTGATTGAATAGTCGCTCATCTCGTGCGAGCACATTAAGCCGAGTGTTTTATGCGACAACCGTTTTGAATAAAACCCAGATAACATATCATGTCGATTCGAAGGCCAGTAGCTCAATTGGCAGAGCGGCGGTCTCCAAAACCGCAGGTTGGGGGTTCGATTCCCTCCTGGCCTGCCATCGTACTGCTGGTGATAGTTGCTGAGTGATTTGTTGGCTTATTTGTTTGATTGTTGAGCATCGTCGCGAACAGCACAAATAAAGCCAATAAAGCCAATAAGCAAATAAAGCAAGGCAACACAATTAGATAACCGATACAAAGTCAGTAATGGATAAAGTCAAGATCATAGTCGCTGTTCTGATAGTCGTAGCCACCGTTGTGGTTTACTATCAGTTTAGTGAACTGTTGCAGTTGGCGCGTGTCGGCATCATCATTGTTGGTACGGTGTTGGCTGTCGGCTTGATATTGACTACGGAGATGGGGCAATCAAGCTGGTCTTTTATCAAAGGGGCGAATGTTGAACGTCAAAAAGTAGTTTGGCCGTCTCGTCAAGAAGCGATGCAGGTAACGTTATTCGTTATCATATTGGTGATTATTATTGGTTTGGTGATGTGGGCTTTTGATGCGTTATCGTTTTATACGATTTACGACGTTATTCTCAGGGTTCGGAGTGCATAATGAATGATGAAACGCTAATTGATAGCAAGAAAACCGACCTTGAGACGGTGCCAATCGGGCAATCCGGGCAGACTGCGAAGACTGCCGCCCCACAAACTGAAGCTGACAGGATACCTGAGAACAATAATCCCAATATGCGTTGGTTTGTGGTGCAGGCATTTTCCGGATATGAAAAGAAGGTTAAACAATCCATTCTCGACCACATTATGCGCGCTGGCAAGCAGGACTACTTTGGCAGGATTCTGGTTCCGACCGAAGAAGTGGTGGAAATGAAAGCCGGTCAGAAACGCATCAGCGAACGAAAATTTTTCCCCGGATATGTTTTGGTGGAAATGGAACTGACAGATGAAAGCTGGCATTTGGTTAAAAATGTTCCCCGTGTTGCCGGGTTTATTGGCGGCACTGAAAACCGACCGATGCCTATTACCGATAAAGAGGCGGACGAAATTATTCAGCAAATTTCGGACAGTGTTGATAAGCCGCGCATGAAGTTTACATTTGCGCCGGGTGAGATTGTCAGAATTGTTGATGGACCGTTCCTGGATTTTAACGGTGTCGTTGAAGATGCAAACTTTGAGAAAGCGAAGTTGAAAGTGTCGGTTATGATTTTTGGGCGTTCTACCCCAGTGGAGCTGAACTTTACGCAGGTAGAAAAAGGCTAATCGATTTCCGAGCAGATTATGAATCTGCTACAAAATAAAGATCAAAAAAATTTTTTAACACGATAACGGGGAGCCGGGCAAAGTCAGGCGTTTGCACCCATCAGGAGTCATTATGGCGAAGAAAATAAGCGCATATATTAAATTGCAGGTTCCCGCGGGGGATGCAAAACCGAGTCCACCTGTCGGTCCGGCACTGGGACAGCACGGTGTCAACATTATGGATTTCTGCAAGACCTTTAATGCTGAAACGCAAGATATAGAAAAAGGTTTGCCGATACCAGTGGTGATTACGGTGTATGCCGATAAAAGTTTTACCTATATCAAGAAAACACCACCCGCTTCAGTTCTTCTTAAAAAAGCGGCGGGTATTGAAAAGGGTAGTAGCGTACCAAACCGCGATAAAGTGGCTAAAGTCAGTCGCACACAGCTAGAGGAAATTGCCAAAGTGAAACAACCGGATTTGAGTTCACACGATTTGGAAATGGCGGTCCGCATCATTGCTGGCAGTGCCCGAAGTATGGGTATTGAGACTGATGGAGCCTAAATTATGGTGCAGTTAAGTAAGCGAGTTCGTGCTGCAAACGAACAAGTGGATGATCAGAAACTATACCCGATTAGTGATGCCTTATCGTTGGTTAAGACATTGTGTTCGGCGAAATTCGATGAAACGATTGATGTTGCCGTTATTTTAGGTGTCAATGCCAGAAAATCTGATCAGAACGTGCGCGGTGCCACGGTGTTGCCTAATGGCACCGGGAAAACGGTTCGCGTTGCCGTATTTGCCGAGGGTGAAAATGCGCAAGTAGCTAAAGCCGCCGGGGCAGATGTCGTTGGTCTTGAGGATTTGGCGGCGACGATTAAGCAGGGTGAAATTGATTTTGATGTCTGTATCGCAAGCCCGGAGACTATGCGTGTAGTGGGTCAACTCGGACAGATTCTGGGGCCTCGGGGAATTATGCCGAATCCCAAGGTGGGCACGGTGACTACCGATGTCGGTAAAGCGGTTACGGATGCGAAGTCGGGGCAGGTTCAATTTCGTATTGATAAAGCCGGCGTGATTCATTGCGCGATTGGCAAGGCGTCATTTGCAGTGAATCATTTGCAAGAAAATTTGAATGCGCTGGTGTCCGCTTTGATTAAAGCCAAACCCGCGTCTGCCAAAGGGCAATATATTCGACGGCTTTCATTGTCCAGTACAATGGGGCCAGGCGTTAAGGTTGATCGTGCGACTATTTCGGCGATCAAGTAAGTTTTGGGATGTTGTGATTGGTTTAGTTTTTGAATGATTTTAAATGAAAAAATTGAAGCAAATGCGAGATCGTCAAAGACCGCAGGTGAGCCTGTTTCTCTCGGGGGGTTACTCTTGGGTTACGGGTTCTTAAAGTGTTTTTAGGATTTGTTTGCAGTATGAAATATATTTTAGAAACGGCCGGCGCAGACGGTGGCCCGAAGTCAGGAATTATTCTGATGCAGGACACCATTATTTAATTGGGAGTGTACTTATGAGTTTAAGTCTCGATCAGAAAAAGGCCGTCATCAGCGAGGTAACCGAAGCCATTGCTTCGGCCCAGGCTGGTGTGGTGGCTGAGTATCGTGGGCTCAATGTTGCACAGATAACCGCACTACGAACAGAGGCGCGGAACGCGGGCGTGTGGATCAGGGTTGTCAAAAACAACCTTGCTAAACTTGTCATCAAGGGTTCTGATTTTGAGTGTTTAACCAATCACTTTACCGGTCCGGTCATTTTTTCGACATCTGAAGATCCTGTTTCAGTGGCGAAAGTAATGGCAGGGTTCGCGAAAGATAATGAAAAATTGAAGATTACTGCGGGTGTGATGAATGGCACCTTTATTGATTTTACAACGATTCAGAGTCTGTCCAAACTACCCAGTCGGAATGAGTTGATTGCCAAGCTGATGGCAACCATTCAGGCACCCGTTCAGAAGTTGGTATCGACACTCAATGATGTGCCAAGTAAGTGTGTGCGAACGCTTGTTGCGGTAGCAGAAGCGAAAGACGCTGCGTAAGCGGTGTGTGTTGTCTTGTGTCCAAAAATTTTAATGTTTGTTAGCTATCAGGAGTAATTATCATGGCTTTAAGTAAAGAAGAAGTTCTCGACGCAGTTGCCGAGATGTCAGTGCTTGACTTGTCCGAGTTGATTAAGGATATGGAAGAGAAGTTTGGTGTGTCAGCCGCAGCAGCCGTTGCTGTCGCCGTACCGGGTGCGGGTGGCGATGCGGTGGCGGCTGTCGCTGAAGAAAAAGATGCGTTTGATGTCATACTAAGTGGTTTCGGTGAGAAAAAGGTCGGTGTTATCAAGGCCGTGCGAAGCATCACCGGTCTGGGTCTCAAAGAGGCTAAAGATTTGGTTGAAGGTGCGCCCGCCCCGATTAAAGAAGGAGTTGCAAAAGCCGAAGCAGAAGAATTTAAAAAACAAATTGAAGACGCCGGTGGCAGTGTCGATCTCAAGTAGTTTTAATTCACAGATATCCTGAGTTTAAGGATGTCCGCTTGGTTTTATTGTGGGCAGGAATGTGTTTCCTGCTCACAATAAAAGTATTTTGTATTTATTTGATAGAGCTGTCATAACGAGGGTAAACATGGGCTATTCCTTTACTGAAAAAAAACGTATTCGCAAGAATTTTAGTAAACGTTCCGATGACTTTCAGGTGCCGTTCTTGTTAGCCACTCAAAAAGAGTCATACTACAAATACCTGCAGGAGTTTACGCCACCTGACCAACGCATTGATCAGGGTATGCAGGCTGCTTTCAAATCGGTTTTCCCGATTGAAAGTTATAACGGCAGTGTTATGCTGGATTTTGTCAGTTATCGCTTGGAGCAACCTCGCTTTAATGTGGTTGAGTGTCAGCAACGTGGTTTGATATATTCCTGTCCACTACGGGTTATCATGCGTTTGGTTATTTTTAATAAAGGTGGAAGTGGTAAGAAAGCAAAAGAGTCGATTGAGCAGGAAGTCTATCTCGGCGATATGCCGTTGATGACGGATAACGGTACCTTTGTCATCAATGGTACCGAGCGTGTTGTCGTTTCCCAGTTGCACCGATCACCCGGGGTCATCTTTGATCATGATGGTGGAAAGACGCATGTATCGGGTAAATTACTGTTTTCTGCCCGCATCATCCCGTATCGTGGCTCGTGGCTGGATATGGAGTTTGATCCTAAGGACTTGCTTTACATCCGTATTGATCGACGTCGAAAGCTTCCTGCGACCATTATGTTGCGAGCTTTGGGATACAGCACCGAAGAAATGTTGGCGATGTTTTTTGAAAGCGACAACTTCGTATTAACCGATTCCAGCGTAACTTTGGCACTGCTTCCAGAACGTATGCGTGGTCAGCGTCTGGAATTTGATTTGAAAAACAGCAAGAGCAAATCAAAAAACAAAGTTATTGTTGGTGCGGGTAAAAGAATTACCAGCCGTCATATTAGCGAATTGGAAAAAGCAGGTGTTGATGAAACAGAGGTTCCCGATGAATATTTATTGGATCGCACGCTGGCTAAAGATATTATTGATACCAAAACTGGAGAGTTACTGGCAGAAGCGAATCAAGAGATTACCACAGAGCTTCTGCAAGCATTTCGGGAGAATGGGGTTGCGGATATAACCACTATTTATACCAACGATATTGATTGTGGGTCGTTTATTTCTGACACCCTGCGTAGCGACGCATCACGATCAGAGGAGGAGGCTCAGATTGAAATTTATCGTATGATGCGACCGGGTGAGCCGCCGACCAAAGAAGCCTCCGCTTTGTTATTTAGCAATCTGTTTTTCAACCACGAACGCTATGATTTGTCTGCGGTCGGGCGGATGAAGCTCAATCGTCGCTTGGGCAGAGAGTCTGACGAGGGGCCCGGAACATTGAGCAAGCAGGACATCGTTGATGTGATGCGTAAAATTGTTGCGCTTAAAAATGGCAAAGGGGAAATTGACGATATTGATAACCTCGGAAACCGACGAGTCCGTTCTGTTGGCGAGCTGGTGGAAAACCAATTTCGTATCGGGCTGGTGCGCGTTGAGCGTGCGGTGAAAGAGCGTTTGAGTCTGGTTGAAAGTGAGAACCTGACGCCACAGGATTTAATTAACGCCAAACCGGTGTCAGCGGTGGTACGCGAATTTTTCGGTTCAAGCCAGCTATCCCAGTTTATGGATCAAACCAATCCGTTGTCGGAAATCACCCATAAACGTCGAGTCTCCGCATTAGGACCCGGCGGCTTGACCCGTGAACGTGCTGGTTTTGAAGTACGTGATGTCCACCCTACGCACTATGGACGGGTCTGTCCGATTGAAACGCCTGAAGGACCTAATATTGGTCTGATCAATTCGCTGGCGTGTTTTGCTAAAACCAATGAATACGGTTTCCTTGAAACTCCTTACAGAAAAGTGGTTGATGGCAAAGCAACCGATCAGGTTGAATATCTGTCAGCCATTGAAGAACATAAATTTGTCATCGCTCAGGCTAACGCTGCGGTAGATGATGAGGGCAGATTTTCTGACCAATTGATTTCATGTCGACATAAAAACGAGTTTTCGTTATCGGCATCAGACAAAATTGATTATATTGACGTGGCACCGCAACAGATTGTCTCTGTGGCAGCATCGTTAGTGCCTTTCCTTGAACACGATGATGCGAACCGTGCGTTGATGGGTGCGAATATGCAGCGTCAGGCAGTGCCAGTGGTGCGTAGTGAAAAGCCGCTTGTTGGCACGGGTATGGAACGTACTGTGGCGGTTGACTCAGGGGTGACCGTGATTGCGCGACGTGGTGGTGTTGTTGATTTAGTGGATGCCTCGCGCATCGTTATTCGTGTCAATGATGATGAGAGTATTGCTGGCGAACCCGGGGTGGATATTTACAACCTCACCAAATACCAGCGTTCAAACCAAAACACCACCATTAACCAGCGTCCGCTGGTGAGTCTGGCAGATAACATTGAGCGCGGTGATGTGCTGGCTGATGGCCCTGCCACGGATATGGGCGAATTGGCGCTGGGTCGGAATGTATTGGTCGCTTTTATGCCTTGGGATGGCTATAACTTCGAGGATTCCATTCTGATTTCCGAAAGGTTGGTGAAAGACGAAGTATATACCTCAATTCATATTGAAGAGCTTTCCTGTGTGGCGAGGGATACTAAACTGGGTGCCGAAGATATCAGTCGCGATTTGACCAATGTCAATGAATCGGCACTGTCCCTGCTGGATGAGTCCGGAATTATCTACATTGGTGCGGAAGCGGCCCCGGGGGATATTCTGGTGGCGAAGAGTACCCCAAAAGGGGAAGCGCAAACGACTCCGGAAGAGAAACTGTTGCGGGCAATTTTTGCCGAAAAGGCGAATGATACCAAGGATACATCGTTGCGTATGCCATCGGGTATGAAAGGCACGGTCATTGATGTGCAGGTGTTTACCCGTGAAGGTTTGAGTAAAGATGCGCGCGCACTGGCAAATGATAAGGAGGAATTGGATGTAGTGCGTAAGGATATGGACGATCAGTTACGCATTGTTGAAGCTGACGCCTATGCGCGTATCGAGAGATTGTTGCATAACCATGTTGCCGAAGGTGGGCCGAACGACCTGAAAGCGGGCGATAAGGTGACCAATGACTATCTGGCAGCACTGTCGCATCAGCAATGGTTTGAAATTCGCTTACGCAACGAAGAAGCCAATCAGGCGATAGACGGCATCCGTGACCAATTAGCGGTGCAACGTCAGGAGTTTGATCGTCGCTTTGAAGAAAAGCGCGAAAAAATAGAACTGGGCGATGATCTTGCTCCGGGTGTTCTGCGTATCGTCAAGGTCTTTGTCGCGGTTAAACGTCGCTTACAACCCGGCGATAAAATGGCAGGTCGTCATGGTAATAAAGGGGTTATTTCCAAGATTGTTCCGGTTGAGGATATGCCCTATATGGAGGATGGTACTGCCGTAGATGTGTGCTTGAATCCATTGGGTGTGCCTTCACGAATGAATGTCGGTCAGGTTTTGGAAACGCATTTGGGCTGGGCAGCTAAGAAAATTGGCGCACAGATTGATGATATGTTGCGTAAAAACAAAAAAGCAAGTCAGATTCATAAGCTCCTCGAAAAAGTCTATAACAGTAGCGGCAAGAAAGAATCCTTGGATAGCTTTTCCGAAACCGAAATACTCGGATTAGCACAAAACCTTCGACAAGGTGTGCCTATGGCAACACCAGTGTTTGACGGTGCCACTGAAGTGGAAATCAAGGGTATGCTGAAGCTGGCAGGCATTCCCGAAGGCGGTCAGACGGCATTATATGATGGTCGGACTGGTGAAAAGTTTGATAGACCTATTACTTGCGGGTATATGTATATCCTGAAATTGAACCACTTAGTTGATGACAAGATGCACGCACGTTCGACCGGTTCATACAGCTTGATTACCCAACAACCATTAGGCGGTAAGGCGCAATTCGGCGGGCAACGATTCGGTGAGATGGAAGTATGGGCACTTGAAGCCTATGGCGCATCCTATACCTTGCAGGAAATGCTCACGGTTAAGTCTGATGACGTGGCGGGTCGCGCCAAAATCTATAACAACATCATTCGGGGTGATTATGGCATGGAGACCGGTATGCCCGAATCATTTAATGTTTTGGTTAAGGAGATTCGTGCGCTCGGACTCAACATTGAGCTTAAACAAGACCATCACTAACCATCGCATCCCCTGACGCTAACTTCCAACAATCCGTAGCACCTGATAGCAGAGCAACCGAGGCCACATAATGAGAGATATTTTTAATCTGTTCAAACAAACCGATACCATTGAAGACTTTGATTTCATTCGTGTCAGTATCGCGTCGCCAGAAAAAATTCGAGGTTGGTCGTTTGGTGAAGTAAAGAAACCTGAGACCATCAATTATCGAACATTCAGACCGGAACGCGAAGGCTTGTTTTGTGCAAAGCTGTTTGGTCCGGTGAAAGATTACGAATGCTTGTGTGGTAAGTACAAACGTTTGAAACATCGTGGTGTGGTGTGCGAAAAATGCGGCGTTGAAGTTACCTTGTCCAAGGTGCGCAGGGAGCGGATGGGACACATTGAACTCGCCGCACCCTGTGCGCATATCTGGTTCCTCAAGTCTTTGCCATCTCGACTAGGGTTGTTGCTTGATATGACCGTTCGGGAGATGGAACGGGTGCTTTATTTTGAAGCCTATGTCATTATTGATCCTGGTATCACCGATTTTGAGCGCGGCAGTCTGCTGACCGAAGAATCTTATCTGGAAGCCATCGAAACTTTCGGCGATGAATTTGAAGCGGGTATGGGTGCCGAGTCGATTCGTGCTTTATTGAAAGAAATTGATTTGGAAGAAGAAGCCTTATTATTGCGGGAAGATCTGGAATCCACTAAATCTGAAACCAAGATTAAAAAATTCACTAATCGACTGAAAGTGATTGAGGCGTTTATCCATTCTGGAAATAATCCAGCGTGGATGATTATGGATGTGTTACCGGTACTGCCACCAGATTTACGACCGCTTGTACCACTGGAAGGAGGACGCTTCGCGACTTCCGATTTGAACGATTTGTACCGTCGGGTGATCAACCGCAACAACCGCTTAAAAAGATTGCTGGATTTGAATGCACCAGATCTGATTGTCCGTAATGAAAAACGGATGCTACAGGAAGCGGTGGATGCCATGATTGATAACGGTCGTCGTGGTAAGGCGATTACCGGTGCTAATAAGCGTCAACTGAAATCTATTTCAGACATCATCAAAGGCAAGCAAGGTCGTTTTCGCCAAAACCTGTTGGGCAAACGGGTGGATTACTCAGGTCGCTCGGTCATCGTTGTTGGACCGACCTTGAAATTACACCAATGCGGCTTGCCGAAAAAAATGGCACTGGAACTATTCAAGCCATTTATATTCAGCAAACTTGAACTTCGCGGTTTGAGCTCGACCATCAAACAATCCAGAAAAATGGTGGACGCTGAGGGGGCGGAAGTCTGGGATATTCTGGAAGAGGTTATCCGCGAACATCCGATTATGCTAAACCGTGCGCCAACGCTGCACCGATTAGGCATTCAGGCATTTGAACCCATTCTCATTGAAGGCAAAGCAATTCAGCTTCACCCGTTGGTCTGCACGCCTTACAATGCCGACTTTGACGGCGATCAAATGGCAGTGCATGTGCCACTCTCAATCGAGGCGCAACTGGAAGCCCGTGCCTTAATGATGTCCACAAATAACATTTTGTCGCCGGCAAATGGTGAGCCTATTATTGTGCCCTCGCAGGATATTGTACTCGGTTTGTACTATATGACCCGTGAAAATGCTGCCGCTAAAGGAAGCGGTAGTTATTTTTCCAATATCAATGAATTACGCAGAGCCAACGAAACCCATCAGGTGCATTTACATGCACGAGTCAAAGTGCGCTTGTCGTGCTATGCGGCAAATGATGCCGATGTTGCAAATAGCGATGCCGACGAGAGTGATGTGGGGCAGGCAAATAAAGGGGTTATGGTTACTGTTGACACCACCGCTGGGCGTGCCTTGCTATTTGAAATTCTACCCAGAGGGCTGAATTTTTCGCTGGTGGATCGATTGATGAAAAAGAAAACGATTTCCGAACTTATTAACGTTTGCTATCGGACAGTGGGACTCAAGGAGACGGTAATTTTTGCGGATCAGTTGATGTACACCGGATTTAGGATGGCAGCCCTTTCTGGCGTTTCCATCGGTATTGATGATATGGCGATTCCGGGCAGTAAGGCAAAGATTCTGAATCAGGCGCAAAATGAAGTGGTGAAAATTCAACAGCAATACAGCAACGGATTACTGACCGATCAGGAACGCTATAATAAGGTCATTGATATTTGGACACGCACCAGTGAAGATGTTGCGGAAACGATGATGACCGAACTGGGTACGGAACGGGTTGTTAATAAAGACGGTGAAAGCATAGAACAGCCATCATTTAATTCTATTTTTATGATGGCAGACTCGGGCGCGCGGGGCTCGCATGCCCAGATTAGACAGTTAGCCGGAATGCGCGGTTTGATGGCAAAACCAGATGGTTCCATCATTGAAACGCCGATTACCGCTAATTTCCGCGAGGGATTAAACGTATTGCAATACTTTATCTCGACCCACGGTGCGCGCAAAGGTCTTGCCGATACCGCATTAAAAACCGCGAACTCCGGTTATCTAACCCGACGATTGGTTGATGTCTGTCAGGATTTAGTCGTTACCGATGTTGATTGCGAAACGCAACGAGGCATATTACGTGAAGCACAAGTGCAAGGTGGTGAGGTTGTCGTGCCTTTAGGGGATCGTATATTGGGACGTTATGCGGCTGAAGACATTACTGATCCTACCACTGGCGAAGTGCTTATTTCAATCGATAAAATAATTGACGAAGCGACGGTTATCAAGGTCGATCAGGCGAGTATCCACGAGGTCAACGTCCGCTCCGCAGTAACCTGTGAGACCCGATATGGTGTCTGTGCGAAATGCTATGGACGTGATCTCGGACGCGGTCATACCATCAATAGCGGCGAAGCGGTTGGTGTTATCGCCGCACAGTCAATCGGTGAGCCGGGCACCCAACTGACCATGCGTACCTTCCATATTGGTGGTGCTGTTTCGGGTGCTGCGGTAGTGAGTCATGTTGAGCTGAAAAATAAGGGCAAGATTCACCTTAAAGGCGAGAAACTGGTTAAAAACAGTGACGGCAATCATGTTGTGATAACTCGATCAAGCGAGTTAATGGTGCAGGATGAGCAAGGACGTAACCGTGAAAAACATAAACTGCCCTATGGCGCAGTATTGACGGTTGTTGAAGGTTCCAAGGTCAATGTTGGCGCTATTGTTGCAACTTGGGATCCGCATACCCATCCTATTATTACTGAGGTGGCAGGCACGGCGGTGTTTACCGATCTCGAAGATGGCGTAACGGCAACCATGCAAACCGACGACCTCACCGGTAAAAGCACTTACGTCATACTTGACCCACAACGCCGACGGGGTAGTGCCCATGGCATTAAGCCGACCGTTAGTCTGGTGGACGCTTCCGGAGCGCCGGTGAAGATTCCCGGTACCGATGTGGATGCGCGATACCAATTACCACCCGATGCGACCGTGATGCTTGCAGACGGGCAACAGATAAGTAGTGGTGATGTCATTGCCCGCATTCCACAGGAAGCATCAACAGCACGGGATATCACGGGAGGTTTGCCGCGAGTCGCCGAGTTGTTTGAAGCGCGTAAGCCGAAAGAGCCGGCGGTCATGGCAGAAGCAAGTGGTATTGTTTCTTTCGGCAAAGAAACCAAAAGCAAGTATCGTTTGGTTATCACTGGCAAGGATGGTGAAACCCACAGCACCTTGATTCCAAAAACCCGACCCGCTAGTGTCTTTGAAGGGGAAATCGTAGAACGAGGTGAAGTTGTGGTTGAAGGACTGCTACTGGCGAGCGATATTCTCAAATATCGTGGTGTGGAAGCATTAACGGATTACATCGTCAATGAAGTGCAAGATGTTTACCAGTTACAAGGTGTAAAAATAAACGACAAACATATTGAAGTCATCGTTCGTCAAATGTTACGCAAGGTCAAGGTCATTGATGTCGGTGACAGCAACTATTTGCCGGGCGAACAAGCAGAAAAAGCGTTATTGTTGGATGAAAATGACCAATTGATAGAAGAGGGTAAAAAACCAGCGACCTATGAACCGGTATTATTGGGCATCACCAAAGCCTCGCTGACCACCGAATCGTTTATCTCGGCCGCCTCATTCCAGGAAACAACACGGGTTCTGACCAATGCCTCGGTCAATGGTAAGGTGGATCGTTTGCGTGGACTCAAAGAAAACGTCATAGTTGGACGTTTAATTCCTGCTGGAACCGGTCTTGCTTTTCACGACGAGCGCAAGCGAAACAGAAGTGAGAAGACCCGAAAAAACCAAGAACTTGACGCACTTCTAGGAGAATCGTCAGAGGAAAACATCGGACTCGAAGGCATGGTCGTCGATAACACCACACCCGAGCCACCGATCCAGCTAGTCGCCGAATAAGCTAGCCTATTAGCCAAGCGGTTGGATAATGGTGCCAATGGCAAGGGTTGTCGGCAGAAATAATGAGGCTATGGGTTATACGAATTAGGTTAGTGGCAAACGAACACTTATTCGCAACAAGGGATGGGCTGCGAAGTGACGGTGGATTCTAAAAGCGTTTAACACAGCGTCTCGGGTTTAACGGTTGCTTTGCAAATACACCTGCGTAGCGCTATGCAAAGCGATCTCGGCAAATTCACTTATGCTTTCGGTACGGCTCAAACACCACCACTTTTGATAATAAATCATGAGATACAGAGGTGCCTAAATGAGTATTTGAGATGAAACTTATGACCACACTAAAACTCCATTCCGAACCGCTGCAAGACCGATGGCTCGATGCCTACGGGCATTTGAACGAGGCCTATTATCTCGTTCCGTTTAGCAATACCACTTGGATACTGCAGGATCACTTTGGTATTGGCATCAAGTATTTTGACAAAACTGGCTGTGCAATTTATACGGTGGAAACGCATATACGGTATTTACATGAGGTGCGAAAACCGGCACGGATTGATGTTGAAAGTATTATTTTAGGTTCAGAGGCTAAAAAAATCTGGTTTGCTCATCTTATGCGGGTTGATGGAATACTTCGTGCCACTGCCGAGTTTATGGTTTTGCATTATGATAGTCGACAAGGACGTAGCATTGCGATGCCTGAACAGGTGCAGGCGATGTTGAAAGAAGCCGAAAGCAAACAAAAGCCGGATTGGGTCGGGCAACAAATCAGTCTGGAGAAACGCTAAAACACACGAAGCAGACAATACGAGTAAATCACTGCCGTATGCCGAATCCGCTGTTGAGTAACTTGAGGTTAATAATAAAAAGAAGCACGATAAATCCGCTAATGATGACAAAAGAGATGCCGAGATGGATGTCGGAAATACCGAGAAAACCGTAACGAAAAGCATTGATCATATAGAGGATGGGGTTGATGTGGGAAACGCTTTGCCAGAAGTCAGGGAGCAATTTGATTGAGTAAAAAACACCGCCGAGATAGGTTAGTGGGGTTAGGACAAAGTTGGGGATGATGGTTACGTCATCAAACTTCCGGGCGAATATGCCGTTAAGAAAGCCTGCCAGAGAAAACAGTGTTGCGGTGAGGATGATAATGCTCACCATAATGAGCAGGCTGTGTACTGATATGTCGTTAAAAAACAGTGAGACGACGGTAACAACTATGCCAACCAGAATGCCACGCGCTACGCCACCGCCTGCATAGCCAAGTAATATGATGCTGTTTGGAACGGGAGAAACTTGTAACTCCTCAATAGAGCGTTGAAATTTTGCGCTAAAAAAAGAGGATGACACATTGGCATAGGAATTGGTGATGACCGACATCAAAATCAATCCCGGAACGATAAATTCCATATAGGGATGCCCTGCCATATCGCCAATTCGAGGGCCGATAAGGTTGCCGAAAATGATGAAATATAGCGAGGTGGTTATGACCGGTGGCAGAATTGCCTGCTGCCAGATACGCAGAAAGCGGGTTACCTCCTTGCTCAGAATCGTCATAAAGGCGATGTATTGTTCTTGCGTATTCATTCCTTGTTGCTGGGTTTCAATGCCGCAGGTTTCGGTTGGGGGGTAGTCATTTCCAAAAATAATTGTTCCAGTCGATTGGTCTTGTTACGCATACTTTGAACCCGAATGTTATGCTTGATCAGTATTTCAAAGAAAGGATTGATGCCGAGGGATTTTGGTACAATTACTTCCAGTGTCGCGTTGTTCTTTAATATCCAGCTTTGCGTGTCGGACAGTGCCAGTTCGTCTGGCAGTTTATCTATGGGGTCAATCAGGTCAAGTATGTAGGTCTCGCGCCGGAGCTGTGAAATAAGGTTTCTAGTGCTGGTGTTTTCTACCAGTTCGCCATTTTCGATAATGGCGATGTTGCGGCACAGACTTTCTGCTTCTTCCAGATAATGCGTGGTCAGAATAATGGTTGTGCCTTGCTCATTTATTGTTGCGAGGTAGTCCCACATTGAGCGCCTGATTTCAACATCCACACCGGCAGTCGGTTCATCCAGTATCAGCAGTTTCGGTTGGTTGACCAGTGCCCGAGCAATCATCAAGCGACGTTTCATACCACCCGATAATGATTTTGTCGGGACATGTTCTTTCTCCGTCAGATCCAATTGCCGCAAATAATGCGCCGTTCTCTCTTTGGCAATCTTGCGTCCTATACCATAGTAGCCAGCTTGATTCATCACGATTTGACTGGCAGTTTCAAAAACACTGAAGTTAATTTCCTGTGGCACAATACCAATATACGATTTTGCTTTGGCAAAATCGACATCTATATCAGCGTCAAAAACCCGTACCGAACCTGCGGACTTATTAACCAGTGAAGAAATAATACCGATGGCAGTGGATTTGCCAGCACCGTTTTTACCCAACAGAGCAAAAAAATCACCTTGTTCAACGGTCAAACTAATGCCGTTTAGTGCGACATGACCATTATCATAGGTTTTTTTTAGATTAGATAGCGTAAGCGCAGCAACCATAAGTTATTTTGCCTCGGTTATTTTGAAACTGTTTTGTTTTCAGGCAACAGTAATATAACCGTGTCTTTGTTTTTTCGGGCGCTAACTACTTTTAACGGAATGTGTTGATTATTTTTATCCAGCCATACGGTTACGGTGCGCGTAATGTCATCGGCTTTTTGGCGCGTTACTTGCCATGTTTCAAATTTTTTACCGTTAATTTCAAGCGTTTGTTGTTGTGGCGCTAAATAGCGATACGCTTTGATGCCTTTGTCGCTGGTTTCTTGCATGGTTTTCCCCGCAATCGATTCAATGTCGCTGGTTATCAGGGCAATCGGGAAAGCAACCAGATCAAAGATGTCTGCGGTATTTATCGGAACACGCTTTCCGCTCGGTTCAAGGTTGATGCGTGCTTGTTGACGATCAATGATAAAGCTGCGCTCGACCGTTTTGTTGTCGCGGGAGAGAACATGCCCTCGCCGCAAGTAGGCGATTTGGTGTTCAATGTTGGATTGGCTTTCGATGGTCAAATCGGTGAGAAATATTTTGGCAAGAAAAGATAAGTGGCTGATGATCGTGGTTTTGATTTGTTTTTTATCGTTCTCAATAATAACTTCCAATTCGCCAGCGTTATATTTTTGATATTTGACCGCATAGCGCAGTGTCTGACTTTTCAGGTCTGCTACATTGAACCCCGTTGCCTGAGTCGGCGATCCGTAGGTAAACAGTAGCAGGCACACAAGCAACGCCAGTTTAGACTTAACGGCTTTGTATGCAAGGGTATCTCCGGTTAGCGGTATGAACATCACAGAACAGGCGTGTTTATCAGTTGGGTAAAATCGACTTTGCCCTCGGCAATCCATTGTATCGCTTGGGGATAAATTTTGTGTTCTTCATCTAATACTTTCTGTTGCAGTGTGCTGGCATTGTCATTGGCATCAACCTTGATCTGTGCCTGTATGATTATCGGACCGCCATCAAGTTCCGCAGTCACAAAATGTACCGTTGCGCCGTGCTGTTTGTCGCCAGCGTCAATAACGCGCTGATGGGTATTGAGACCTTTGTAATTGGGCAACAAAGACGGGTGAATGTTGAGCAGTTGCCCCTGAAATTGATTGACAAAACGGCTACTCAGAATACGCATAAATCCAGCAAGCAACACCAGATTCGGGGCATAACCCGCTATGGCGTCTGCCAGCGCATTTTCATATTCGGATTTCGATAGATAGCTTTCAGGTTGAATGATCCTCTCGGCAATGCCAGCATCGCGGGCACGTTGCCGCCCGTATGCGTCTCGCCGATCACTGATTACCGCGTCAATTTTAGCATTAAGATTGCCTTGACGGATGCTGTCAATCAGCGACTGCAGATTGCTACCAGCACCAGAAATGAGGACAACCAGATTAAGTGGGTATGTGTGCTTCATCGCTTTATTTGTTTTACTGAGACCTTTGCACGAAAGCCATTTCACCTGCATGCTGCGTTAAAAACGTACTCAATCGGTCATTTATAAGCATAAACTCCCTCATTCCGTGCGTTTTTGCCTGGCCTGAAAGCGAAATCATCTTCCGTGCAAAGCTCTCTTACTATTACCAGCAATCAAACCAATCACGTCAGTTGCACCATATAATTTCAGTATGCTCATATGGCACTATTTCACCGATAACACAGACCTGTTCACCCGACTTTTCAAGACGGTTTATAGCCCGCTCCACATCTTCGGCGGCAACACATATCACCATACCGATACCACAATTAAAGGTGCGGTACATCTCTGTTTCCTCGATTCTGCCTTGCTCCTGCAACCATTGAAACAGCGGCGGCAGTTGCCAGCAGGATTTGGATATTTTCGCACTCACTCCTGTTGGCAGTCCGCGAGGCAAATTTTCCAGAATACCGCCACCCGTAATATGGCATATTGCGGTTACTCGAACTGACTCAATCAGTGACAGTAGCGATTTCACATAAATCCGCGTTGGTGTCAATAATGTCTCCCCCAAACTGCTGCCTGCAAAGCTCTGATCTAAATCGCTATCGGTTATCTCAATGATTTTGCGCACTAACGAATAGCCATTCGAGTGGAGACCGGATGATGCCAAACCAAGAATGACATTGCCGGCTTCTACCCGCTCTGGCGTGATTATGTTATCTTTTTCAACAATGCCCACGGCAAAACCGGCGAGGTCATAATCTCCTGTTTTATACATTCCCGGCATCTCGGCAGTTTCCCCGCCAGTGAGCGCACAACCCGCTTGTATACAACCTTGAGCAATGCCACGAATCACGGTTTCTGCTTGTTGTGGTTGCAGTTTTCCAGTCGCAAAATAGTCGAGAAAATATAAAGGTTCCGCACCATAAACGACAATGTCATTAACACACATCGCCACCAGATCAATACCAATGGTATCGTGGTGATTCAGCATAGTGGCCAGTTTCAGCTTGGTTCCCACCCCATCAGTAGCCGATACCAGAACCGGTTTTTTATACTGTTCAAGCGAAATCTCAAACAATGCACCAAACCCGCCCAACCCCTGCAACACCCCCGGGCGCAAGGTCGCTTTTACTGCCGGTTTGATGCTTTCCACCAAGGCATTGCCGGCATCTATACTGACACCACTTTGGCTATAGCTTAACGATTTATCGGCTTTGATCATACTTCTGCAGGGGAATACGGTTATCAGTTTGTGGATCTGTATTAAAAGTCGGCGAAATACAGTTATCAGCTTGCGCGTCTGTGTTGAAAGTCGGCGAAATACGGTTATCAGTTTGTGGATCTGCGTTAAAAGTCGGCGAAATACAGTTATCAGCTTGCGCGTCTGTGTTGAAAAAATGATGAGGATTATGCCTGATTATGCGCTGAATATTGAAAGATTAGCAATCGCCATGATTTTGGGTCTCTGTCAATAAGTTGCCTCTCTGTAACGATGCAAAAGCGACATGGCAGTGCTATTAACGGCAAGGTAAATCACAGCCAGCCATTATTTACCAGTATTTTCTTACGATAAATCTAATTGCAGTAGAAGCCGAATTTATATTCGAGTTCCACTGCGAGTTTTCAGATTATTGAGAACGTGCTGTGCTGTTAGTCAGGTAGGGCCACAAGCAGGGCGTTTATAAAAGCGGAGCAATCACCAGACTAACGATTGCCATGACGTTAATCAGGATGTTCATTGAAGGTCCGGAAGTATCCTTGAACGGATCGCCGACAGTATCGCCGACCACCACTGCGGCGTGGACATCGGAGCCTTTGCCACCCAGATTACCTTTCTCAACATATTTTTTAGCGTTATCCCATGCACCACCCGCATTCGCCATCGTTAATGCCATCAAGACACAACCGAGCAACGCACCCCCTAACATACCACCCAGAGATTCAGCCCCTAATCCGAAACCAACCAGCGGGGGGGCAGCTACCGCAATGACACCGGGCAGGATCATCCTTTTTAATGCTGCTCGCGTGGCAATATCAACACATCTATCCGAATCGGGCTGTGCGGTGCCTTCCATCAGTCCGGGAATTTCGCGGAACTGTCGGCGAATTTCATGAATCATATCAAATGCGGCAGCACCTACGGCATTCATCGTAATGCTGGAAACCAGAAACGGGAATATACCGCCTATAAACATACCTGCCAGCACTCTTGGATTGCTCAGTTCCAGTGAAAAATCGGGTTTCAGATACGCCACCGTTTCAATGAAAGCCGAGATGATTGCCAAAGCAGCCAATGCAGCAGCACCGATGGCAAAACCCTTGCCGATGGCAGCGGTGGTATTACCTAGCTCATCCAAAGAGTCGGTAATTTCACGCACTTCTTCGCCCAATCCAGACATTTCTGCGATACCACCGGCATTATCTGCAACCGGACCATAAGCATCAATCGCCATGGTGATACCGACAGTGGCTAACATGCCCACGGCGGCAATGCCCACACCATAAAGCCCAGCAAGTTCGGTGGAAACCAAAATGATTGTAGCGATAATGAGCAGGGGCACGACTACCGACTGCATACCCACTGCCAGGCCCGCAATCATGACCGTTGCCGGACCGGTTTCACCACTTTTCGCAATATCGCGTACCGGTTTGCCACCAGTGTAGTATTCGGTGATTAAGCCAATGCCGATACCGCCGACTGCCCCGACCACAACAGCACCCAACACATTGAGACTAATATCAAAATATCGTATCACGGCATAAGCGGCTACCATAAAAATTATTGTTGCACCGATGGTGCCAATACGCAGAGCAAGCTCAGGTGATCTGGCGGTGTTCATCTTGACAATGACAATGCCGAGAATGGAACACAGCAAACCCACTGACGCTAATGCAAGCGGTAAAAACATCAGGGTAGATTGCGCTCCCATTAGCGCAAGGGCTGCCGCAGGCAGTGTTGAGGCAATGGCAATAGTGGCAATCATTGAACCACAGTAGGATTCAAAAATATCTGACCCCATACCGGCAACATCACCGACATTGTCCCCGACATTATCGGCGATAACCCCGGGATTTCTGGGGTCATCTTCGGGTATGCCAGCTTCGATCTTGCCGACAAGGTCTGCACCGACATCGGCACTCTTGGTGAAAATACCGCCACCTACCCGAGAAAACAGAGCAACCGATGAAGCACCCATACCAAATCCGTGGATGACATGCGCCGTTTCAGAATCGCCACCATACAGCAAATACAGGAAACCGAGTCCCAACAAACCCATAGAGGCGACACACAACCCCATCACCGAGCCACCAAAGAAGGCAACTGCCAACGCACTTTCTGCGCCTGCTTGTTGTGCTGCCGTTGTGGTTCTGACATTGGCACGCGTTGCGGCGATCATACCGATATAGCCAGCGATTCCCGAACATAGCGCACCTACCAAAAAGGCCAGTGTGGTTCTCGCACCCAGATCCGAAATAAATATCAGCACCGCGACAATAGTCACAAATGCCAGCAAATACATATATTCCCGCCGCATAAAAACCATTGCGCCACGATGAATTTGTCCCGCAATATCGACAACTTTACCCTCTCCTGCCGGATAGTTTAAGACCATTCTATATACCAGCAGTGCTGCCAGAAGACCGACAACACCAAGAATCACAGGCAGTGTTTGAAGCGTTTGAATCATTGAATGTTCTCCAAAGAAAAAGCGTTAATTTGTAGGGCATCTCTATTCATCGTTTTTTTACTCGTGCTGTCTTAATGTGCGATCCTATGCCAGTTGTGCTTCGTTACAAGGATGCCACTTATTTAGGATGATTCCTTTAAGACATCCAGTCCATCACCGAAGCACAACCCGTTACGAAAAAAATTCCGATTACCCGAGACACGCCATAAAAAATTGACCGCGCATTATATTCATAATACACCTACATATCAATCACCATATCGGCTTTCTCATTGATTTATAAATAATGGATTTATAAATAGAGACCTTTGCGCGGAAGATGATTTCGCTTTCAGGTAAGGCAAAAACGCACGGAATGAGGGAGTTTATGCTTATAAATGACCGATTGAGTACGTTTTTAACGCAGCATGCAGGTGAAAGGGCTTTCGTGCAAAGGTCTCAAATAATGGCATAATTCAAACATCCCCTCCCCGTTTCAGGGTACTCTAGTTGGAATGGTTTACTTCGTAATGGGTACGTTGTTCCGCACCTGTCGGGTTATAAGCGACACAAACGCGCCTGACAGACGCTTCGCGCCATTCGATCTGCGGCTAATACCGTCTCCAGATCGGTTGCATTATCTCGGGTTGAAGCTGCCATAGTATGCTCAACCAGTCGGGTAATGTTGTCAAATGTAATCTGTCCATTGAGGAATGCCTGCACCGCAACCTCATTGGCAGCATTCATAATTGCCGGTAGTGTTCCGCCGCTTTGTACTGCATTTTCTGCCAAGCGTAATGCCGGAAAGCGATTGTGGTCCGGCACTTCAAAATCAAAACGGGCAACTTCGCATAAACTCAGCGGCTTGGTACCCGATACAATTCGGTGTGGCCATGCTAAAGCACTGGCAATGGCAACGCGCATATCGGGGCTACTCATCTGGGCGAGAATTGAACCGTCAATGTATTCCACCATAGAGTGAATCACGCTTTGCGGATGTAGCACAATTTCGATCATCTCTGCGGCTACTCCGAATAAGACACAGGCTTCAATTAACTCCATACCTTTGTTCATCATGGTGGCAGAATCGACCGAGATTTTGCGCCCCATTTGCCAGTTTGGGTGGGCACAGGCTTGCGCCGGTGTAACCGCTGACAGCTTATCTAGTGGATGTTGTCGTAACGGACCGCCCGAGCCGGTCAATAATATTTTTTTAATGCCTTGCTCTTCGGTAACAGTGGCATTGCCATTGCGATTCGTTAACAACTGTTGTGGCAGACATTGAAATATAGCATTGTGTTCACTATCGACCGGTAGCAGGCAGGCGGCATGGTCTTTTGCCAACTGCACGATATATTCGCCCAACATCACCAAGGGCTCCTTATTGGCAATCAGCACCTTTTTTCCGGATTTTACTGCGGCAATGGTTGACATCAATCCGGCTGCCCCGACGATAGCGCATACGATGGTTTCGCCGAGTCCGCCAGCAATGGCAGATAACGCCTGTTCGCCGCTGTCAAGCTCAATATCCATATCGGCGTGTTGCAGTTTTTTTTGTAGCTGACGGGCACAATCAGGATCGGCCATAACGACTTGTTGAGGATGAAATCGCTGGCATTGCGCAAACATTGTCGAGACGTTGCTATTCGCCGACAAAGCACAAACATGGTATTTATCAGGGTGTCTGGCGATCACATCCAGCGTGTTTATGCCAATGGATCCGGTTGATCCGAGTACGGTAACTGCCGTGGTCATGGCGGGCGTTACTGGAGCCATTTCTCGGGTTGCAATATAATAATCAGCGTTACTGGAGCCATTGCTCGGGTTGCAACATAATAATCAGCGTTACTGGGGCCATTGCTCGGGTTGCAATATAATAATCAGCGTTACAAAAACAGGTGTGGCAGCGATTAAACCGTCAATTCGATCGAGAATACCACCGTGTCCGGGTAATAAATGCCCACTATCCTTAACTCCGGCAAGGCGTTTTAGCCGACTTTCGTATAAATCACCGACCACACTGAAAACGGCGATACTTAATGCCGCTACCATCCAAACCGATAGACGGTTAACTGAAAAACCGAACAGGTACAATCCAAACAGGGCTGCAATAACAGCAACCCCGAACAGACCACCGACCACGCCTTCAACGGTTTTATTCGGACTCAATGCTGGCGCGAGCTTGTTTTTGCCAACGGTCTTGCCAGTGAAATAGGCAAAACAGTCGGCTGCCCAGACCATAACGAACAGAGCGACAGTTGCCATGCCACCTTGTTCAGTCTGCTGATGTAGCAAAACCAATGCTGCCCAGACTCCGAGCAAACAAAACGCTCCCAGTAAAAAATGCAATACCGAACGACATTTTGGCTGAGCTGGCGGATGGGGTATTGTCGCTAACCTGAAGCGCGACAAGCGATAAGTTTGATAAAGCCAGAATAACGCGCTGAACAGGCATATTAAAAACAATAATTGTGCTTGATAAACCAGCCACCAAGTTGCGGTTGCCAGACCGATAGCGGTGATTGCAAATAGTGCAGGAGCATTAATGGTTAAGCGATTCCATTCATATAAGCCCAGCAGCGCAACAGCCAGAAGCATCACGCTGAGCCAGTGGGTTGGCAGAGATAGGGTCAGCAGGATAACCACCGGAGCCAGTAGCAGGGCAGTAACAATACGAATCCACATTATCTCAATCGTTCAACTTGTGCGCTGGTTTTACCAAAACGTCGTTGTCGCTGTGCGAAGGTCTGCAATGCCGTATCCAGATCGGCTTCAGCAAAATCGGGCCAATGGGTATCGGTAAAATACAGCTCGGTATAAGCGAGTTGCCATAACAGAAAATTACTGATTCTCTGCTCACCACCGGTGCGAATAAAAAAATCCGGTTCCGGAAGTTCATGGGTGCATAAACGTGATTCGATTAGGTCGGTGGAGATGGATGCCACAGACATATCCCCTTTCTCAACCTGTGAGGTGATGGCTTTACACGCCTCCAACAAATCCCATTTGCCACTATAGTTGACCGCGATAGTCAGATTTAAGCCCTGGTTATTAGCGGTCAGTTTATCGGCGTCAGCAATGGCATATTGCAAGCGTTCTGGAAAACGACTCAAGTCACCGATGATGCGCAACCTGACATGGTGCTTGTGTAGATCGTATATTTCGTTTTTCAGCGTTGTGGTTAATAGATCAAGTAAAAGTGTTACTTCGGCAGGCGGGCGTTGCCAGTTTTCACGGCTAAAGGCAAACAGGGTCAGATAAGGGATGCGGCGTTGGGCACAGGCGCTAACAATGTTTTTTACGCGCTCAACACCCTTGCGGTGACCAGCAACCCGTGGTAATCCCTGTTTTTTCGCCCAGCGTCCATTGCCATCCATGATGACCGCAATGTGGTGCGGTGTCTTTGCATAAGACTCAATGGTGTCCGAATCAGGCACGGCAGTATAATTTGAAGACAGTGAAATGGGTTTACCGAATAAGCTAAACTTCCATAATTTCTTTTTCTTTTTCCGCGACCACGCTATCAATAATCGCAACATACTTATCGGTTAATAGCTGCATCTCAGCTTCCGACTGTTTTTCCTGATCTTCGGAAATTTCCTTTTCTTTCAGAAGTTCCCTAACCGTATGTATGGCATCGCGACGAATGTTTCGGATCGCAATTTTGCCATTCTCTCCCTCGTGTTTAACCACCTTACTGAGTTCAATTCGACGCGCTTCGGTCATCGGTGGCAGGGGGATTTTCATAGTTTCTCCGGCAGTAATGGGATTCAATCCCAAATCTGATTCCAGAATCGTTTTTTCAATCACAGACAGCATTTGTTTTTCCCACGGTTGTACATTTAGTGTTCGCGCATCGGCAACAGACACCGTGGCAACCTGATTAATTGGGGTTGCCGCACCATAATAATTGACTGATAAGTGATCTAGCAGTGCGGTGGTAGCACGACCGGTACGAATTCGAGCCATTTCGTCCCGAGTCGCATCCACCGTTTTATTCATCCGTTGTTCCGCATCTTTTTTGATTTCGTTTAACATGATTACCTCTATATCTAATAGCTAATTAGTAGCTTGCAGCATTGTCGGCAGTGTCTGGCATGGGTTCTTTTAACGAAATAATCCCGCCCCGTCAGGAGGGTATTTGTCTTTTTTGCACAATCTCTTTGCTTGCGTTACCGAGAAGAGTAGGGGAGTAGAGCGTTCATCCCCGCTGTGATTGCTGTTCCGACATAATCAATGCGTATAACTCATCCTATGTTTCCACCTGTGCCATGACTTCGGCGACGAAATTCTCGTTGCATTTTTCAATGCCTTCGCCGACCTCAAAGCGCACCATATCGGTGATGGTCACGTCAGCCGCTTGTAGCAGATCGCCAACAGTTTGCTCGGGGTTTTTGACGAAATCTTGTTCGAGCAAGGTGTTTTCTTTCAGGAATTTCTTTATTCGACCACCCACCATTTTTTCTATAATGTCTGCGGGTTTGCCACTTTCCTCAGCTTGGGCAATAAAAATTTCTTTTTCTTTAGTCAGTAAAGCAGAATCCATTTCGTCTTCAGAAAGACACAAAGGTCTGCTGGCGGCGATGTGCATTGCAATATCACGACTCAATGCCTCAATGCGCTCCCCAGTGTTGCCACTTAATCTGACCAGCACACCAATTTTTGAGCCATGCAAGTAACATCCGATAACACCACCGTTTGCCTCAAGTCGGGCAAATCGCCGAACGCTAATGTTTTCCCCGATTTTGCTAATCAAATTCTGTCTGGCGACTTCTACCGAATCACCGTTTTCCAGATTGACTGAAGCGAGTTTCTCGCTGTCAGCGGCACTATCGGCAAGGGCATTGGTCAGCACGACCTGAGCAACACCGTTGGAAAAACTTTGAAAGGAAGTGTCTTTGGCAACAAAATCAGTTTCACTATTGACTTCTACCAACACGCAGGCAGATTGATGCTGTGCCGAAACAATGACACCTTCGGCAGCAATACGTCCTGCTTTTTTCTGTGCGGTTGCCGCCCCTTTTTTACGTAGACTTTCTATGGCTAATTCCATAGCATTTTCCGTGTCGCCATTGATTTCGGTCAATGCTTTTTTACAATCCATCATGCCCGCGCCGGTGCGCTGACGAAGCTCTTTAATCATTGCTGCGGTGATTGCCATTTGTTCAGACTCCGGTAATGTTGTTGGGTATATCAAAGATAATGGTTGTGCTTGATTTTTTTCTGGGACATGTTTGTCATAAAAACAAGGTTGCCTGTGGGCATGATCTGCCACTCCTTTTTTATACCCTAGGAGGTGGGTCAGGGGAGGGCGACAGATCTTTTAAGCTCCGCGACACTCCACATGCCACGGTTTTCTCCCCCTGATTAAATGTTATAGTGGGTCATCGTTCTCTTGTGCGCTGAATGCTTTGTCTGATAGTTTGAATCAGGCGGTTTTTGAGGTTGTTTTCTTGACGACTTGCTTTTTAGTCACGGTCTTTTTAGCTGTGGTCTTTTTAGCTGTGGTCTTTTTAGCCGCCGTTTTTTTCGTAACAACCACCTCGGTGGCAGTGTCTTGTGCCGCTTTTTTAAGCACTTTCTTTTTAACGAGTTTCTTTTTAACGACTTTTTTCTTAATGACTTTTTTAACGGCTGGTTTTTCTTCTGCTGTACGAGCTACTGCATCAGTCGCCGCAACGGATTCTTCGTCAGCCGATGCTGGCTCAGTCCGGTGTTTGGATGCGGATTTTCTAACCACGACCTTCGCGTTCTCCTTGCCTTTGCGATTAGTAACCACCTGATTCGAATCATCAATTTCAATGTATTCGTCATCACCCGTAGCGACTTCCACATTCTGAATAGTCGTACGGGATTCAATAATCGTGTCCGCAGCCGCTTGCAGATACAAGCTGATCGCTCTGGATGAGTCATCATTACCGGGTATCACATAATCCACACCTTTTATGGAGCAGTTAGAGTCAACCACCGCGATCACTGGAATCCCCAGCTTATTGGCTTCAGCTACGGCGATGTATTCATGCTCAACATCAATCACAAACAAAGCGTCTGGCAGAGTGTTCATATCCTTAATGCCCGCAAGCGTCCGGTCTAATTTGGCGCGTTCCCTTTCAAGAGATAATCCTTCTTTTTTACTCAATTTCGCAACCGCATTTGAGTTGATACGTTGCTCAAGCTCTTTGAGTCGGGTAATAGAATTCTTTACGGTTTGAAAATTGGTTAACATCCCCCCTAACCAGCGATGATCCACATAGGGTGTCCCGCAACGGATGCCATGTTCTTTGACGATTTTTCCAGCCTGACGTTTAGTGCCGACAAACAGCACTTTGCCGCTTTGGGCGGTAATGGAACCGATGTAGTTCATTGCCTCTTTCAACATCGGCAACGTCTTATCCAGATTGATGATGTGGATTTTATTGCGGTGGCCAAAGATATATGGCGACATGGAAGGGGACCAGTAACGTGTCTGGTGACCGAAGTGTACACCCGCTTTCAGTAGCTGGCGCATGGTGATTTCTGACATATTTCAATGCTATAGTGTGTTGTGGGTTAAGCCTCCACGGTTACTGTCCACCAACCAGCGCACAGAGGTATTACGATATACGCAATAACGCTGTTTTGCTGGCACCCGAGAGAACATAATTGCCGTGTGCGAATTTAATGACCGATACGCCAATTAGCGGTATATCGGATAAGGGCGGCGGATTTTACCTAAAAATGGTTGAAGAAAAAAGCATAATTTGGGAGTATAACCCTCCTTTTTCGTATAACCATGTAAAAAAATGCCTGTTACCATTAAAAATGCCGAAGAAATAGAGAAAATGCGAGTCGTCGGTCGGCTTGCTGCCGAGGTGCTTGATATGATTGAGGATGAAGTCAAGGCGGGGGTTTCCACCGACCAACTCAATACCCTGTGCCATGATTTTATTGTCAATGAGCAGCAGGCTATTCCGGCACCACTCAATTACCGTGGCTTCCCTAAATCCATTTGTACCTCAGTTAATCATGTCATTTGTCATGGCATCCCGTCTGACAAAGTGCTAAAAAACGGTGATATTATTAATATTGATGTTACCGTGATTAAAGATGAGTTTCATGGTGATAGCAGTCGTATGTTCTATGTCGGCACACCCTCTATCCGCGCGAAACGGCTGAGCGAAATTAGTTTTGAATGTATGCACAAAGGCATTGAGCTGGTCAAACCCGGGGTACAGCTTGGTGATATTGGCTATGTGATTCAGCAACATGCGGAAAACAATGGTTTCTCGGTCGTTCGTGAATACTGTGGTCACGGCATCGGTCGGATATTCCATGAAGACCCGCAAGTTTTGCACTACGGTACCCCCGCAACCGGTATGGCAATACAATCTGGCATGACATTTACCATTGAACCGATGATTAATGCCGGCAAAAAAGAAACCCGATTGCTCAACGATAACTGGACCGTCGTTACCAAAGATCGAAGCCTTTCTGCACAGTGGGAACACACCTTGCTGGTTACCGATAGTGGTTACGAGATTCTGACCCGCTCATGAGTCGTTTGATTCGCACCGAATTATTTGATGTCGCTCGTTTTGATGCGGATTTCGAGTGTGCGGATGAAGCTCATAGCAAGACGCCTGCGAGCTTTCAGTCGCTATTGCAATCGGCTCTGGACAACGGTAAAACCGTGCTCGCTGAATATCACCTTGAAGGTGGTAATGCGGCGACCCTCGGCAGACAACAAAGCTGGTTGATTGATCAAATTCTGCTGCGCTGTTGGCGGCGTTGCTTTTTTATAGACAGACTCTGCGCTGATCGACCTGTTGATGCTAAATGTGATGTCCCGTCACTGATTGCTACTGGTGGTTATGGGCGACGGGAGCTGAATTTTGAATCGGATATTGACCTGCTTTTATTATTGCCGGAGCAAATACACAAATCTCAAATGGAAACCATCGGCTCGTTTATTCGCTTTTGCTGGGATATTGGGCTCAAGGTCGGGCATAGTGTCGGCACAGTTGCCGAATGCGTTAAATCGGCATCGGCAGATTTGACCGTGATAACCAATATGCTGGATGCACGCTTGATTGAAGGCGATCAATCACTATTTGAAAAACTGCAAGCAAAATTAAGAGCGCCGGGGGTATGGTCGATGGACAAATACTTTAAGGGCAAGCGACAGGAACAACAGGCGCGACATCTGCATTTTGGCGACACGGCTTATAATCTTGAACCGGATTTGAAAGAAAGTCCCGGGGGGCTTCGAGATTTGCATGTCATTAGCTGGGTTGCCAATCGCTATTTTGGTACCAGCGATTTCGCTGAACTGGTCGAACATCACTTTCTCACCGAGCAGGAATATCGTGCCCTCATCAAAGGCAGAAATTTTCTCTTGCAGTTAAGAAATGGATTGCATCTACTTGCTGGTCGTTGCGAAGACAGGTTGTTATTTGATTACCAGCGGGGTCTCGCCAAGCAATTAGGGTATAAGCAGCGGGGCAATCATCTCGATGTTGAGCAGATGATGAAACGATATTATCGCACTGTGCAGGAATTGCAGTTGTTAAATGAATTGTTATTACAGCATTTTCAGGAAAGCATCCTGCAAACCAGAAAACCACGAGCCCGAAAAATCAACAGCCGATTTAATGCGATCGGTAATTTTCTCGAAACTGCCCATGCTAGTGTATTTGCACAACAGCCTAATGCGATGCTTGAAATGTTTTATTTGATGCAGCAACATCCGCAACTTATTGGCATTCGTGCCGGCACCATTCGCCAACTGCGTAGCCATCTCCAGATAATTGATGGCAGTTATCGTAAAGATCCGGCAAATAAAGCGACTTTTCTGAACATCTTCAAATATCAACAAGGGCTGACCCACGTATTACGGCGGATGAACGCATACGGTGTACTCGGCGCATTCTTTCCGGAATTCGGAAAAATTGTCGGACAAATGCAGCATGATTTATTCCACATCTTTACTGTGGATGCACATTCACTGTTTGTGGTCGGGAATATCCGTTATTTTATGCTGGAAAAATGTGCAGAAGAATTCTCGATTCTTAGCACCATACTACACCAGTTAAATCGGCGCGAACGGCTGTATCTGGCGGCGTTATGCCATGACATTGGTAAAGGCAGTGGTGGTGATCATTCATTAGTCGGGGAAAAAATTGCGCTGGCGCTATGCAAGCGACTTGAGTTATCGGAATACGATGCACAATTCGTCGCTTGGTTAGTCAGGAACCACCTGATTATGTCATGGACGGCACAACGTGAAGATACCTCTGACCCCAGAGTTATAGACCGATTTGCCGAGATTGTTGGCGATCAGGAGCATCTTGATAATTTATACTTGTTGACCGTTGCCGATATACGCGGTACCAGCCATAATGTCTGGAACGAATGGAAAGGTCAGTTACTGATTAACCTATATACCGCAACATCGCGGCGGTTGCGTTCTGGAATCAGTGGCGCAGCAGCCATTCGCCAACGCATTGATGACCGTAAACGTGCAATTGGGAAATTACTGGGAAAATCCATTGCCGAAGCCACATTAATGCAAATCTGGCAACAATTGGATCAGGAGTATTTTCTACGTAACGGACCTGAATCCTGTGCCTGGCATGCTCAACAGATTGAAGCTACCAATTTACTGGCACTGCCACTAGTTGCAACACGAAATCGACCGGAAATCAAAGCGCAACAAATTCTGGTGGTCGCGCCGGAATCCGATAATTTATTGCCACAGAGTAGCGCGGCTATCGACCGTCTTGGCTTAAGTATTCTGGATGCCCGCATCCATAAAACCAAATCCGGATTGTCTCTATTGGTTTTTGTAATCGTCAGTCATGATGTCGCACCAACCAACAAACAGCTTGATGTTCAAACTCAAAAAATACGTACCTTTTTGTTGTCTCCGCCAACGCATTATATTCCGCTATCGAAAAATCCACCGCGGGCATTTAAACAATTCAAAGTGCCCACAACCGTTGCTTTTTCCGACAATGAGGAACTGGGACATACCACCATGGACATCGTTTCTCAGGATCGTCCCGGATTGTTATACCATGTTTCCATTGCCTTACTTGAATGCAAGGTACGGTTAATATCGGCAAAGGTTTCCACGGTCGGTGAAAAAGCTGAAGACACATTTTTCATTGTTGACCGAGATGGCAATCCGGTAAGCTCGAATGAACAGCGCTGTTGTCTGCAACAAAAATTAGAGTATTATCTGAACTAACCTATAGATGCGAGCATACCAAAGCCGTCTTAATCCGCGCGATGACAAATAGAGCGTCTTTAAGAAGGGAATTTATCAGCAACAACCAGTGGGGGGACGCAGAATCCGTACCACTGATTGCCGATGCTTCTTTTCGGCAATATTATCGGTTAGTCCGCCAGAACAAAACCGTGATGCTCATGGATGACCCTCCCGAACACACGACGATACGGTCATTTCTGCATATCACGAAACACTTGCAACGACTCGGACTGCGGGTTCCGCACATATTTTCCCATGATAGCCACAACGGCTTTATACTCCTTGAAGATTTGGGAAGCGAAACATTTAGTGCGCTGTTAAATACGGGTATGGACGAGTTTTCCCTGTATGAGAAAGCGATACATACGCTAACCGATTTGCATAATAACCCGCATGCCTCTGACATTAACATCGCCAGCTATGATTTTGAGCAATTACTTGTTGAAGCAGATTTGTTTACGACGTGGTATCTGCCCGCAGTTAACGGCGAAGCGATTGATCCGCAGCAACAAGCAAATTACCAAATTGCATGGAAGACCATCTTTGACAATTTACCAGAAATCAAACCGACACTGGTATTGCGCGACTATCATGTGGACAATCTTATGCTAGCAGACGAGCGCTGTGCATTACTTGATTATCAGGATGCGCTTATCGGCTCGCCCGCTTATGATGTTGTGTCCCTGATGGAAGATGCGCGCCGAGACATTGACGATCATTTATATGCGCAAATTTTAGAAATTTATTTTAATCAATGTCCGCAAACAAACCGCCGAGCATTTAAGCATCACTGTCTGATCTGGAGCGTCCAGCGACACTGCAAAGTAGCCGGGATATTTACCCGTTTATGGTTGCGTGACAACAAACCGAGCTATCAGCTTCATCTGACCCGCGTGCTGACACTATTACAAAGGCGGCTCAACAATCCGCACTTATCGCCCCTGTCCGCATGGTTCAAGCAAAATGGTATCAGCCTGAATCATCGGCAACCACAAGCCAGCCGCGAGGAGATATTATCCAGACTAGGCATTGAGCATGGAACATAGACATGAAACATATCGCAATTCGTAATCCGTAATCAAGTTCAACCACACTTTCCCCCGTTATTATGACAAAATCCACGCCATAGCTCTTCAAAATGATGCCATTAGAACCACAAAGCCCGCCACCATGAAATGCGTAACCTACAATATCCAATACTGCACGGGCAGGGATGGCAAGGTCGACCCGTCTCGAATAATTGACGAAGTGACAGGAGCCGATGTCATAGCCCTGCAAGAAGTGGATCGGTTTTGGCCACGAAGCGGCAACATGGATCAGGTGAATATATTTCAGACTCACTTCCACGACTATTACTGTGTTTATGGTGCTGGCGTGGATTTGCATATCCTCGGTGCAATGCCCGCTGACAACAAACGCCGACAATTCGGTAATATGATTTTGAGTCGCTACCCCATTGAATACAGTCGCCATCATTTATTGCCCAAGTACGGCAGCATAGGCCCCCTGAGTATCCAGCGTTCTGCTATTGAAGCCACCATCAGAGTGGATAGCCTGCTGTTACGGATTTATTCGGTTCATTTAACCCATCTTTCCAGAGAAACCCGCCTGCCTCAGATTGCTCATTTACTGCATACCCATCATTTTGCTCTGCATCATGGATATCCGATAGCAGGTGACCTAACCAGAATGGACTGGAGCAACGGCATTGCCAATCAGGATGTTGCCAGCGATGCCCTGATTTTTGGCGACTGCAATTTCGAGCCGAATTCTGAGGAATACAATCAAATAGTCGGGCCAATCAGTCCTTATGGTGGACATATCACCAGCCACACCGGGTTTGTCGATGCTTGGTGTCAATGTGGACACGACAAAATGAGCGGACATACTGGCACGGTTAGCAGTGTGCCTGCCAGATTGGACTATTGCTTTGCCAGCAGCGCAATTCGTCAAAATCTGCAAAAATGTTATATCAATACCGCAGCGCAAGGTTCGGACCATTTTCCGGTATGGGTTGAATTAGACGGTTAATACGAAATACTCACAGCTATCACCGGCTATCAGCGATTATCAGCTGATACGAAACCGTCTATCTGCAGCGCATATTTGCCATTGCTTTATAACGCGGTGGACGGTAATATCCGCCCCCGAATCTAGTGTCTTGGTTACGGTTTTATACAAACCGGTGGATAAAGACGCTGGGTCAAATTTTATCAAGCCTCGGAGATTGTCCATTGCGCACCCCCTTAATTGCTGGTAACTGGAAAATGAATGGCGACCAAGCTGTTGCCAATGCCCTTTGCACGGGTATTGTTGCGGTTGCGGAAAAGTTAAATAATGTCGAGTTGCTGTTGTGTCCGTCCTATACCCTATTATCCACGGTGGCCTCTGCGCTCCGGTATAGCCGATGCAAATTGGGTGCTCAGGACATGGATGTGAATAAAAATGGCGCATTTACCGGACAGATATCTGCCGCAATGCTGAAAGATTGTGGCTGTGATTACGTTATACTTGGGCATTCGGAGCGGCGAATGATGTACCATGAAACCGATTCATTGGTTGCCGAGAAGGTCAAAGTCGCGCTAAACAGTGGCTTGACCGCTATATTATGTGTCGGCGAAACCCAACAGGAACGTGAATCCGCCATAACCGAGCAAGTCATTGAGCGGCAAATTCAAGCGGTCATTGATATTGTTGACAGCGCGTTATGGAATCAAATTGTGATTGCCTATGAGCCGGTATGGGCGATCGGTACCGGACTGACGGCAACGCCAGAGCAAGCTCAGCAGAGACATAATGCAATCCGTCAGCAATTGGCATCTCTGGATGCTTCTGTTGCCAATACCTGCCGAATTTTATATGGTGGTAGCATGAAGCCGGAAAATGCTGGCGCACTACTTGCTCAATCGGATATTGACGGCGGACTAATCGGTGGGGCTGCGCTTAAAGCGAACGATTTTCTAGCAATTTGTCAGGCTGCCTGACAAGTACAACAGGGTTAAATCATGCTATCCAATTTACTATTAGTAGTTCATCTAATTTTAGCCGTTACTATTGTCATACTTGTCTTACTGCAACAAGGCAAAGGTGCCGATATGGGAGCCGCATTTGGTGGCGGATCTTCCCAGTCATTATTCGGGGCGCGAGGGTCTTCTAATTTTCTAAGCCGGACGACTTCGATAACGGTCACGTTGTTTTTTACAACCAGTCTGGTTTTAGCCTTTTTGTACACCCGAAGCAACGAACAAAACAGCGTAATTTCAGGCTCGGTACTGGAACAATCGGGTAACGCAACGCAAGCCCAGCCCCCTGAAGCCGATGTTCTGCCCGATTTGCCAGCAGCCGACACAGCACAACAACCTCAGGAGCAAGACGTTCCCACCGTACCGGAAAATTAACAAAGGATTCTAAATCAAACAGCCGAAGTGGTGGAACTGGTAGACACGCTATCTTGAGGGGGTAGTGCTTCACGGCGTGCGGGTTCGAGTCCCGCCTTCGGCACCAAAATTTTTGTTTGGCAACATCCGCAATATAATCAGATCGCCTCTATGCTTCCCAAATAATATCGGCTGACAGACCTTTTGCCTGCGGGCCTACAAGCACATCCATGGCAGCATCTATCTCACCACTGGAAATACCCTTCAAATACAACCAAGGCAGCATCTATCTCACCACTGGAAATACCCTTCAAATACAACCAAGGCAATGCCGCTACCAGTGATCTTGTCTTTCGAATGTAAAGCGGCACCAGTGCCGACTGGAAGGACAGACCCTCCTGTCTTGGACCGAACTTATCGTATCTTGATCGTGACTGGCCCTAAACCGATTTTGCTCTAGTCAGCCTCCATGAGGCAGAATTTAAACTGAAACTGGTTATTCAACAGTTCCCTTACACATCAACCCCCAACCCCACAACTCACAAAAGCAATTTCGCCAGTGCTTTCGGGTTTGATGGGAAGTAAAAATGTAGATAACTGGCAGTGACACTGTCGGTTTGATAAATCGCTTCTCCGGCGGCGGGATGGTGTAGTCTTTTGCCAAAAGAGATTGGTTTTAATGTGTTTTCACAGAGGCTGCGGTGATGGGCGTGGGCGCGGAATTCGCCTTGGGGCAAAGCAGCAATTTGCATACCTTGGCAACCACCACGTTCTCGCATCGTGCCATCGCCCGGTAAAATCGCCATCATTTCTGCCCGCGTACCGGCGACATCGGTGAGGGAGTGCATAAGATAGAGCATACCACCACACTCTGCCAGTATTTTTTTGCCACTACGATGAAATGCGTTGATCTGTTGTCGCATAGCCGTATTGGAGGACAGCTTTTGATGATGTAATTCTGGGTAACCACCGGGTAACCATAACGCATCTACTTCAGGGATTTTGTAATCGTTTAATGGGGAGAAGTAAACGCAGGTTGCGCCCATTTGTTCGAGTAACTTTATGTTGGCGGCATAAATAAAAGAAAAAGCATCGTCTCTGGCTATGCCAATGCTCAAGTCATCGAGTAGTTTTTGCGGTGCTGACGTATTCACATCGGCGAAGATTGTCGGGGTGGGGATGTGGGTTAATCCGGATTGTTGCATGGTCTCGGCAAGTGCGTCCAAGCGTTGATCCATGTCCGCGACTTCATGGGGATGTACCAATCCTAGATGTCGTTCTGGAAGCGCAATATCAGGGTGGCGACCGACACAACCGAGCAATTTGGTCTGCTCGGGCATGGCATCGCTAATCAATTGTTGGTGTCGGTTGCTGCCTAGCGCGTTTGCAATCACGCCAGCAATTTGTAGTGTCGGTCGATGATGGACTAATCCTGAGACAATGGCAGCGAAGGTCTGCGCCATGGCACGGGCGTTAATGACGATGGCGATAGGAATGCCAAAGTATTCAGCCATATCGGCACTGCTGGGATTGCCGTCAAATATTCCCATTGCACCTTCAATCAGTATGAGATCGGCTTGCTGGGCGGCTTGGTAGAGAATGTGTTTGCATTCGTTTTTGCCGACCATCCATAAATCAAGTTGGGTTACCGGCTGCCCCGAGGCGCGTTCCAAAATCAGTGGATCGAGGTAGTCAGGACCGGTTTTGAAAACGCGGACATCTCTGCCTTGATTACGGTGGTAACGCGCGATGCCGGCAGTGATGGTGGTTTTTCCCTGTCCCGAAGCGGGGGCACAAAGAAACCATGCCGGACATTTGACTTTGCTGTTGCTTACCATTCGATGCCGGGTTGTGCTTTGACCCCTTTGCGGAAAGCATGTTCAATGTCGGTGATTTCGCTGATGGTGTCGGCAATCTCTATGAGCGAACGGTGCATAGTTCTTCCGGTAATAATCACATTTTGATTTTTAGGGCGTGTCGTTAATGCCGCAATCACCGGTGCAATCTCCAAATATTCATACTTGAACATATAGGACATTTCATCAAATACCAGAATGTTATAGCGTTCATCCTGCAACATTTTATGCGCTATTTGCCATGCCTGCATGGCAGCCTTGATGTCCTGACTTTTATCTTGCGTTTCCCAAGTGAAGCCGTGTCCCATGACATGAAAATCTACTTTAGGATGATCTTTGAAAAACAGATATTCACCAGTTTCTTTTCTGCCTTTGATAAACTGAAGCAGACCGACTTGCTGACCATGACCGAGGGCGCGTGCTATGTTGCCAAATGCTGATGAGCTTTTGCCTTTGCCATTGCCTTTCATCAGAATCAAAACACCACGTTGTTCGCTGGCGTTGGCGATGCGTTGGTCGATGACCGCTTTTTTCTTTAGCATCTTGATGCGATGTTTGTCATTGTCGGCAGTATTGTCGCTATCATTCATTATCGGGTTTGATTTTTTTGTAGTATAAAAATTTTGGGAAGTTCAGGTTCAGGTAAATTCAGGCAAGCGGTAAGGCGGAAACATGAATGTATTGTGCCGATAACTGTGTGGCCAACTGCTTACCCTGTTCCAGTCTAATACGACTTGATTCAATATCCACTATGGTTATCGGGTAAGCCGACAATAGGGGATGATTGATTGCCGAGTTGTTCAATCTGCCGTCAGTAATCAGAAAAATGCTACAATTAAAATGCCGATAACGCTGGCGATTGAGCAGGGTTGCGGCATAATCTAGTGCCTGCTCGGCGGGTGTGCCACCACCAGCACGAATCGAATCTAGTTTGTCCTGAATATCGCTGGGGGCACGTTGTGGATGGAGCAGGGTGTTGATCTGATTATTACCAAAGCTCACAACACTCAAGTGCCGCCGTTGCAGATAACTGCGTTTTGACAACGCTTTGAGTATACCTTTGGCATGACTCAACCCCTGTCCACTTAATGTTGATGCTGAGGTGTCCAGCAAAACCAGATCAAGCTCGATGGCAACGGTTGCGGGGTAACGAAATTTCAAGCTCTGTCGCTTGTCGTGATATGCCTGATGTGGGGACATCAAGATTGAGGAGGGTGAGGTGAAACGATTATTTGTTGCCAAGGTTTGGAACCAATCTATCTTGCGTCTGTTATGGACACAGCGGCTGCTAAAACGAGACGACAGCGCACCACTGCCGGATTTGCCGATATAGAGTGATACGGCTTTGTCTTTGATGCGGGTCAACGAGGATGCGGGCAAGGGCATTGTCCGCGCCGCGGCGGTGGGGGTTGACACCGTATCCATTGCCCCCCAAGAACCTTGTATAGATGAACCACCCTGATTGCCTGTCGCCTTGTCCGCGACATTAGCTGATGAGCCACCGTTATTTGGCGGTGGCGGTTGTTTGTTAGCGGGAGACTGGCGATGCGCTAATACCAAAGGTGCCACTTGCTCCAGATCAGATTCCGACACCTCAAGCTGCTGCTTCAAGGCAGCGTTAGCGCAACTAGCACGGTGCATGGTCAAGTCTGCTCTAAAGCCATCAACATGCGCATCGGCACAGCGTTGAGCGATCTGGTCACTCATTGAATCCGGCATAACCACGGCAGATAGATGGTTTTTAGCCCACATCAGTTTGTCTTGAAGTAGCGCTTGTGCAGTCTGGTTATGCCGAATAAAACTCTCGGCATCCTCATCATAGGCTAATCGTTGCTGGACAACTCGTTTTCGTTGCGCCAGTGAAAACACGGTTTCAACCTGTGCGCTCATACCAAACCGATCAAGTAGCTGCGGTCGCAGTTCCCCTTCATCCGGATTCATCGTACCAATCAGTGAAAATTGCGAGTCATGTCGGTGGCTGATGCCATCGCGCTCGACAACATTCATACCCGATGCCGCGGCATCCAGCAATAGATCGACCAGATTATCGGCAAGCAGATTCACTTCATCAACGTACAGAATGCCACCGTTGGACTTGGCTAACAGACCGGGCAGAAAGGCGACTTCAGAGAGGTTCAGGGCTTTTTCCAGATCGAATGATCCGGTAATCATCTCTTCGCTGGCACCCAGCGGCAAATTGATAAACGGCCGATTTTCGAGCAGGTTGGCAAGACCACGCACGATGGTTGATTTTGCGCTTCCTCTCGGCCCGCTTAGTAGCAATCCACCTATTTTAGGATCAACACTGACCAATAATAGTGCGGTCTTTAGCTGATCCTGAGCAACAATGGCAGAGAAAGGAAAGCTCGACTGCATCGGTTATTCGTTGCACGGAGTGTATCGTGTGAAGCGATCTTGGTGGCCAGACCTTAACCCATCAACCGAGTCGCACAAAACGTGTGCTGACGAAACCACTTAATGCGCCAAGCACAACACAAAAAATCAACACACCAATGGACGACATCAGCACAAATTGCTGAGATAATTCGTTCAATGCGGCTACCGCAACAGGGGCATTATTGGCATAACTGTGAAGCGCTGGTGTGGGTGCGCCAATAACATGCGGCAACGCCACCAGCGCAACACCGAACAGTTTAACAAATCGGCGAGCGTAGTAGATAACAGATAATCCGGTGGCAGTAATGAGTGCGGCGAAAACCCACCATATTTGGCGCGTTTCCAAGACTTGTGCGAGGGTACCGGGTATTTCAGGTAACAGACCCAGTAGTGATGGCGCAATAAACATCGTTGTCATCAGTCCAAGCCCCCATATTATGCCCGCTTTCCAATTCACCTTAGGCTTGCTGGATTTGAGGTTATGTAATGACATTGCCGAAATCAGCAATAGGGCGAATCCTATAGCGGCGAGGATATTAGCCGCTAGAGTGGACAGTATTCGGGCAACCCCGTCTGCGGGTGTCCAAGCCTCATCCTCTGCAAGCTCCTGATTCTGAGTTACTGCAGGTGCTTCGGCGACCTCATAGAGTTCGGCTGCGTAAATAATAGGATTGATTTTAATTTGCTGGAAAAGACCATACAAAGAACCGGCGATGATGCCCACTACAAGTGCGGAAAAGACAATGTTTCTAAATGTCATAACGAATAATCTCCAAGAATAAAGAGTGGTACAATCTGCCCGACCCCACTCAGCAAGGGTGTCGGCAAGCGATGGCAGAGCAGATACTGCCAGCGTAAATAGTATGGGCTGGTGTACGCTGCTTTAGTGACAGGGAAACGCCACTGCGTGACGTGTATCATGCGCGGCATTGTGCGCCAAGTTCATCGGTGCGAAGCCAACACCATAAAGCATGACGATGCCAAGTAAAATCGCGCCAACAACCTGAAGCACAGCGGACTGACTGTGTGCAGTGGAATGAATTGTGGTGGATGGATTGTTTTGTACGGTTGAACTGAAAGTTTGTTGCATTTGTGATTTCTCCGGTACACACACACCCGTGTGTCAGTTAAATGATATGGACGCTTTTAGGGCTTCTTCAAAATTACCCAAGTCTAATATGCCAATCGACATATTCAGGGCAGATTCCCAGGCGGAAAATGCCTGTTATCTACGACCGATTATTAACATCTGGCATCCCAATCAAGCAAAGTCTGGTTCCGGGCTTTTTCAAATTCGTATCACTTTGAACCGTTGCGGGGGCAGCGCAGGTCGGACAGCTCAAAGTGTTGTACTATAAAGTGAGACCTTTGCACGAAAGCCATTTCACCTGCATGCTGCGTTAAAAACGTACTCAATCGGTCATTTATAAGCATAAACTCCCTCATTCCGTGCGTTTTTGCCTTGCCTGAAAGCGAAATCATCTTCCGTGCAAAGGTCTCAAAGTAAGCAACAGTAAAAGCGACCACAAATCTCCTGTCTTCCCAATAAACCCTAAAAGCAATAACCGCTAAAAGAGACCTTCACTCAATCTATCGCATTATAGCAAACATCCTTAAAAATAATCTAGTTGAAAATTTACCTATCCACGACTTATGTTGTATTGTGAAAGGGGTGGTTGAGAGGATGTTGGAGGAGGGAATTGGACAGCTATTTTTCTATAATTTTATACGTTTACTGCTCTATGGCTGTCCCATAAGGTTGTTTATTCAGGGCGCCTTGGATTTTTCAGTTGAATAGTTGCATTCGTTAAGCCCAATGCGAAGCTCTTTTTTCCATTTATACGAATCTGTGGTTTCACTGTTAGGTTTGCTTTTAGCTTATCATCTGCATTAACTCGGATACCTCAAGTGAGCCGCCAATATCGAGAAAAGGGCAAGTCTTTGCAATTGACAGTGCAGCATCCATAGAATCTGCTTTAATTATGGTGTAACCCGACATTGTCGTTGTGCCTCCAGTGGTAACAGTGCCATCAGGGTTCACCGTGTTGGTATTTTTAAGCGGATTAGCCGGGCTAACCAATGAGTCGCCCAATGAAGATAACCAATCCATATATTTCGACATCTGTTGCTTACCTTCTTTCGGGCTAGATGGCTGATTGCCGCCCAGATAAACAATAACGTATTGAGACATTGTCGTTTCTCCTTTGTTGAAATTTAAATTTTACAGCGCGTCAAAAATATAACATCTGAATGCAGTAACAGCGTTAGCTGTTCGCTGGGACGGCTGAAACCATCGGTTAGCTAATCGCTTTTAACGGAAAACATTCTGGATATTCAATTGTTTTTTCAGTTAAATCAACATCAATATCAGCCCAACAAAAATGACCGTCCGACTGTATGAATCCACCCCATATTGCACTTTTTGTTATCTTCAAGAGTATACTGGATGGGAGTTTTTAATGCCAGTCCTTGTCCGGGTTCAATAGCTATGAGACAAATCAAGTCGCCTGTACGAGTTTCTGATAATAGCTTATTGGCGTTTCCAAATCGACCCCATCATGGGGTCGATAATGATTGTAGTATTGTTGATAGTCCGCCAACGCTTTATTCACCGCAGCAACCGTCAAACTGCCCTCGTAAAACGGATAGAACTCATAACGCGTCGTGCTGTTGGCTCGCTCAACACAGCCATTCCATTTGGGCTTTCTGGGCGGTAGCACGAACAGGGGTATGCCCAGTGCCTGACAAGCCGATTCAAACTCATCCCTGAACTCGCTGCCGCCATCCACCTGAACAGAGATCAGAGCGTAAGGTAGCTGTGCGATCAGATAGTCAAGGAAACGCCTGGCATTGCGGCTGCTGGTGCTACTGTCGATGCGCATGATGGTGGTGCCGGTGACCGGGCAGGTGGCTTTAAACTCTTTGAGGGCAAAGCCTTCGGTAAAGTGGTACGGCTACAGCCTTCGGCTTTTAGTTTGCGGTAAAGCTTCAGCATCTTCATCCGTGCTACCGCATCGGCACGGGCGGTATCGTTAATGGCCCAACTTTTGTATGATTTGATGCGCAGGCTTTTGATCTGCATTGGGTTGTCTCCTGTGTGAATTTAACAACTCACAGGCTACCCGACTTTTACACTTTAAGAAGTCTCATTTCTATATCTGAACCCAGACACCAGTCCCTTATGTGGACGCAGGGTATTATATTTAATCAACCATATTTAACCAACTAATCGACTAGTTTTTCGTTGAGCAAGTTCAAATTGGTTATGTACAGGATGTACGGACAGGATAACTACTCCTGTGTTATCTGCACTTCCACCATCCATGGCGGTCGTATGCCGATTTTGCATCGTTACAGGGATGTCACTTAGTAGACAATGCAGGAGCATATTGTCGAGGGGCAAAGATTGGTTATGTACAGGACGTATGAGGAAATCTGCCACTCCTTTTGACTAATCCTCTTATCCGCAAGGGTTGAGTTATCCGTACGAGCCACAAATAAGGCAGAACAGATAAAAATATCTTGTTATGGATTGAAACAAAGGTTATGAATAAGGTAGAATCCACGTCCCTAGTGCGGGGTGGAGCAGTCTGGCAGCTCGTCGGGCTCATAACCCGAAGGTCGCAGGTTCAAATCCTGCCCCCGCTACCATTATTTACCGACAAGTTTTGATCGGTGTGGTACGACCCCGCAGTTTGCGGGGTTTTGTTTTATGGGGGAGCAATAATGATGGCGAGGTAATGTTGTTTTCATCAATCCCCCATTACGTGAGGTGTTTTTTTATTGTATTTTTAGCGGGTGAAAGTGCATTATGCGCGATGCAACTGGAAAATTAAGAGCGTTGCTTGAACCTGCGGTGGAAAAGCTCGGTTATGAGTTATTGCATCTGCAGATGACCAGCCAGGGCAAACAAACTGTGTTGCGGGTTTATATTGATGCGCCGGGGAGGATTCAGGTTGATGATTGTGCTTTGGTAAGTCGGCAGATAAGCGCATTGCTGGATGTCGAAGATCCTTTAAGTGGTGCGCATGTGTTAGAAGTGTCCTCACCCGGATTGGATCGCCCTTTGGTGAAGCCTGATCATTTTAAGCAATTTGTCGGCGATAAAGCTAGAATTGTCATGGCAACCCATGTTTTGGGACGGCGGCGATTTACGGGTAAGATGGTGGAAGCAGGCGATGAAGCTGTTGTGTTAGATGTGGATGGTGAGTGTTACGAGTTGTCTTATAGCGATATGGAGTCGGCTCAGTTGCAACCGATTTTTTGAATGTACCTTTAATGTGCTGGTAATGTTAAATGAGTAGGTGTCAATAAATTATGGCGATTACAAATAATGAAATTTTATTGATGGTTGAAGTGGTTTCTAAAGAGAAAGATCTGGATAAAGAAATCATTTTTAATGCCATCGAGGCGGCATTGGCTACGGCGACCAAGAAATGGCATCCTGATGATATTGATGCGCGGGTGAGTATTGATCGGAATACCGGAAATTATGATTCCTACCGAGTTTGGGAGGTGGTCGATGACGACACCGAAGTGGAGTTCCCAGATCAGCAAATTCCGCTGACCGAAGCTCGGGAAAGCGATCCGGATCTTAATGTTGAAGATATTATAGAAGAACCTATGGAACAGGTCGAGTTTGGGCGAATCGCTGCTCAGGCTGCCAAGCAGGTGATTATGCAAAAAGTGCGGGAAGCCGAAAAAAACCAGATTGCGGAACGCTACAAGGACAAATTCGGGACGCTGATTTCTGGAACGGTGAAACGTCTTGAACATGGTAATGTTATCGTTGATTTAGGTGATGCCGAGGCGCTGTTGCCGAAAAACGGAATGATTCCCAGAGAAGGGCTCAGACCGAATGACCGCATCCGCGCCTTGTTAAAAGAAATTGATCTGGAGGCACGGGGGCCACAATTGATTCTTAACCGGTTATCACCACAGTTTCTGATTGAATTATTCAAGCTGGAAGTGCCAGAGGCGGGGGAGGGGCTGATTGAAATTCTGGGTGCGGCTCGTGATCCCGGTTCTCGCGCAAAAATATCTGTTCGTACTAATAATCCGAATATTGATCCGGTCGGTGCCTGTGTCGGTATTCGAGGATCAAGGGTTCAGAGTGTTTCGAATGAAATCGCCGGAGAACGGGTGGACATTATCGTTTGGTCAGAAAATATTGCTGAGTTTGTTATTCAGGCACTTGCGCCGGCGGAGGTGGAATCCATATATGTTGATGAAGACATCAAATCAATGGATGTCGTGGTGACTGAGGAGAATTTATCTCGCGCCATTGGGCGTGGTGGTCAAAATGTTCGATTGGCATCTGAATTGACCGGTTGGGAGCTTAATTTGATGACCGATAAGGATGCGCTGGAAAAACAGGACAGCGAACAACGGGAGTTGATTCAAAAGTTTATGAGTCAGCTTGATATTGACGAAAATTTTGCCAAAATCCTGAATCAGGAAGGGTTTGCCTCGTTGGAAGAAATAGCCTATGTTCCCAAGCAGGAGTTGATGGATATTGAAGAGTTTGACGAAGCACTGGTGGATGAATTGCGCAGTCGTGCTCAGGATAACCTGCTGACTAGTGCCATTGCCAGTCAGGAACAAAAAGAACCAGCGGAGGATCTGCTTAACATGACGGGTATGGATGAAGATACTGCGCGCACATTGGCATTGGGCGGTGTCCGCACTATGGAAAATCTGGCAGATTGTGCGCTGGATGAGGTGCTGGAGATTGTTGAGATTGAAGAACAACGTGCCAAGGATTTGATCATGACCGCGCGTGCTCCGTGGTTTGAATAATAGACAATCAGTCGTAATGAGTGCAATAATATTCCTTCAATATCAATAAATAACATCTAATATGTCTCAAGTTACCATAAATGGTTTTGCAAAGCAGATTGGTATCAGTGTTGACAAACTGATTACGCAGCTTGAGCAGGCAGGAATATCCGGTAAAGTTCATGCCGACTTACTCGAAGATGACGAGAAAATAAGGCTGTTGCAGTATCTAAAAGGGGATGCAAGCCAGAAACCTGAAGCCAGAGAACGTATCTCACTAAAACGAAAATCCACGGATCAAATCAAGCAGACCTCAAGGACGGGTGCGGCTCGAACGATACATGTTGAGGTTAAAAAACGCCGCACATTTGTAAAACGTAGCGTATTGGAAGCACAACAGGCAGAAGCTGAGGCGGTGGCGGCGGAAGCGCAACAACGCATAGAGAAAGAAGCCAAAGAGAAGAGTCAGGAAAAAATCAGAGCGGCAGAACAACAAGCGCAACAGGCAGAACAAGAGGTGGTACAGGAGCGATTGCGTGCTGAACACGAAGCGCAACAATCTCAGCAACCACCGCCATCTCCGGAACAAAAAAAAGAACAGCAACCACTCGCTCCAACAATGCAGACGGATGCGTCAATTGCTAGCGAAGCAGATTCCCAATCAGCGGAAACCGCTCTGGAAACGGCTAAAACCAGCGCAGAGAAAACAACCGCTACAGTACCTTCAACACCTGACCGCGCAGCTAAAAAGAAAGATGATAAAGCGAAAAAAGGCAGGAAAGGCAAACGTGGCAAGCAGGCTGCGGATGAGCGCTCCGGGCGTACCGAACTTCATGCGACCAAACGCAGAAAAGATAAATCTCGTCGTCAACTACGAAAACCGGGCAATATTTCCTCATCAATAGCCGACCAACACGCTTTTGAAAAGCCTACCGAGCCGACAATCCATGAGGTACATATTCCTGAAACGATAACGGTAGGTGAGTTGGCACAGGCTATGTCAATCAAGGCAGGGGAAGTGATTAAAGCCATGATGAGTATGGGCTCTATGGTAACAATTAATCAGGTTCTGGATCAGGATTCGGCAATATTGTTGGTCGAGGAAATGGGGCATATTGCCAAAGTTGCAGATGCGGATGACCCCGAAGCCTTTATTGTTCATGATGATGACGCAGAACAGCTACCACGTTCTCCAGTGGTCACGGTAATGGGGCACGTTGACCACGGTAAAACTTCACTTTTAGATTATTTGCGAAAATCGACCGTGGCAGCAGGGGAAGCTGGTGGCATCACCCAGCATATCGGGGCGTATAAAGTTAAGGTGAACGATCAGGAAATTTGCTTTTTGGATACTCCCGGACACGAGGCGTTTTCGGCAATGCGCGCCAGAGGAGCTGGTGCAACCGATCTGGTGATACTGGTGGTCGCCGCAGATGACGGCGTAAAACCACAGACTATTGAAGCGATAAATCATGCCAAGGTGGCTGAAGTGCCTATCATTGTCGCCATTAACAAAATTGACAAAGAGGGAGCCGATCCGGAGCGAGTAAAACAGGAACTGGCTCATCACGAGATTATCTCGGAAGGATGGGGTGGCGATGTGTTAATGACCGAAGTGTCTGCGATTACCGGTCAGGGTATTACCGAGTTACTGGAATCGGTGTTGTTACAAGCCGAAGTTGCCGACTTAAAAGCGCGTGCGTGTGGCAATGCAACGGGATTGATTGTTGAGGCATGGTTGGACAAGGGCAGAGGACCGGTGGCAACAGTACTGGTTCAGCAGGGTATGCTTAAACAAGGCGATATTATACTGGCAGGTCAGGAAACGGGTCGGGTAAGAGTTTTAGCTGATGATCAGGGCAGAAAAACCACTCAGGCGGGACCATCAACACCAGTGGAAATTCAAGGTTTAGCGGGTGTTCCTATTGTTGGCGATGATTTGATTGTCGTCAGTAATGAAAGGAAGGCGCGTGAAATTGCATTCAATCGACAAAGCAAGTCGAGAGAGCTAAAACTCGCCCATCAGCAAAAGTCAAAACTAGAAAGTATGTTTAATCGTATGGGGACGGGTGATATCAAGACTTTGCATGTGTTGATTAAGGCAGATGTTCAGGGATCGGTGGAGGCGTTACGAGATTCGTTAGAAAAACTTTCAGTAGATGAAGTCAATGTTAATGTTATTCACGGTATGGTGGGAGGCATCAATGAATCTGATGTCAATCTTGCTCTGGCAGCAGATGCCATCATGATTGGTTTTAATGTTCGGGCAGATGCGACAGCGCGTAAGTTAATTGAAAATGAAGGAGTCGGCGTTTTCTATCATAATGTAATCTATGATGTCGTTGATGCGATAAAATTGACGATGACGGGGATGTTGTCTTTACTTTCTAAAGAAGAGCATGTTGGATTGGTTGAAGTGCGTGATGTTTTCCGTGCACCCAAAATTGGTGCCATTGCCGGATGTTTTGTTTCGGAAGGCATTGTAAAACGCAATTTGCCGGTGCGTGTGTTGCGCGACAATATCGTCATTTTTGACGGCGCCATTGATTCGCTACGACGCTTCAAAGATGATGTCGCGGAAGTAAAGAATGGTTATGAATGTGGTGTCGGCATTAGGGATTATAACGATATTAAAATTGGTGATCAGATTGAAGTGTTTGAAATTATTCAAACTGCCCAGGAATTATAGCTGTCTTGCTAGCCGTGTGGGTCGTGCGGCTGGAAAGCAAAATGGCAACATTCAATCGTCGTATTTGAGCATAATCCGCTAATTCACAAACCGCTTTTTTTAATCTAAACCATGTTTGAAGTAGATCGAAGCAGGCGGGTTGCAGAGCTTATAAAACGCGAACTGGCGAGGTTGATTGCCAGGGTATTGCATGATAACCGCATTAATGCTGTTTCGGTAACCGCAGTTACCGTCAGCAAGGATTTGAAACAATCAACAATCTATGTCTCCAGCATAGATGAAACGCTGGAAGCGAGTCAAATAGAAAAATTATTGAATCATTCCTCCAAATATTTGCGACATTTGTTGAGTCAGCAAATTAATTTGCGAGTCACCCCGAAATTAGTCTTCAAATACGATGACAGCATCCGGCGTGGTGTTGAACTGACCCAATTAATAGATAAACTGAATAACCACAATGTCTCCTAGAAGAGGGCAGCGTGGTGATGTTGTCAATGGTCTATTGCTACTTGATAAACCGACAGGGCTTTCTTCCAATCAGGTATTGCAAAAGGTAAAACGCTTATTCAATGCCCAAAAAGTCGGTCATACTGGTAGTCTTGACCCAATAGCCACCGGATTGCTTCCGCTTTGTTTTGGTCATGCGACCAAGATTTCTGGGATGTTTCTGAACTCTGATAAATGTTATGAGGTTAAGATTCAATTCGGCGCAAACACAGATAGCGGTGATTGCGAGGGGGCGGTTATTGACCAGCCTAAGTCTGGTAGCGCCCTACCTGATCGCGCACAACTCGAACAAGTCCTGCGACAATTTCGCGGTCAGATTGCTCAAGTTCCGCCTATGTATTCTGCCCTTAAACGTAATGGCCAGCCGCTTTATAAACTCGCCAGACAGGGCATTGTGGTGGCGAGAGAGCCGCGTCAAGTTACCGTTTATGCGCTGTCGATTATAGATTTTCAAAAAAGCACCGTGAATTTACGGATATCGTGTTCCAAGGGGTTTTATATTCGTAGTTTAGCGATGGATTTAGGTGAAGCACTGGGATGTGGGGGGCATGTTAGTAGGTTAAGACGAGTCGGGGTCGGGGAATTCAGCATTGATCAGGCAGTAACGCTGGAGCAGTTAGTGGCTTTGGAATCCTTACACAGACAACGACTGTTGCTACCTATTGATCATGTCCTTCATCACCTGCCTAAGATAGATTTGACCGAAAAAACAGCACACTATTTTTGTCAGGGTCAAGCAGTTCGGGCATTAAATCTACCGAAACCGGGAATGGCGAGGATCTATACTGACGAGCATTCATTTCTGGGTTTAGGAGAAGTCAGCACGAAAGGAACGATCTTACCAAAACGACTGTTTGTATAAGCACGACAGCTATTGCGAAGAAAAGCAACGAAGATAAAGTAGCGCAGAATAACAGAAAAATCTGGCTCCCCAGGACAGACTCGAACTGCCGACAAGGTGATTAACAGTCACCTGCTCTACCAACTGAGCTACTGGGGAACAGAGTGTGCGAATACTAATCGTACAGCCCGTTTCGGTCAAGTCATTTGTTAGCCGATTGTTAGCAACACATAACCTATCCGGTCTTGTAGCACATAATCTGTCCGGTTTTTATATGACCCTGAGGAGGGGTGCTGATGAGCGACAGCGTGGTTACAGGAGACCCGACTGATGAGGTTTGAGGTTACTTATGAAGGGTGGACGGGGAGGCGTCTCACCCAGGAGGAGGCGCGATTGTTGGGGATTTGTGAGTGAACATTTCTATTTGTTGCTAACACAAAACTGTGTCCGGCCTCTTGAACCTTTGTCGCGTCGCTACTGGTCGGCATTTTGCGCTTCGCCATCGATCCGCGCTTCACGCTTCGTCATCGATCCGCGCTTCACGCTTCGCCATCGATCCGCGCTTCACGCTTCGTCATCGATCCGCGCTTTGCGCTTCGTCATCGATCCGCGCTTTGCGCTTCGCCACTGATCGGCACTCGCACCTCAGGTACAGTGCCGAAAACCACTATCGCCGGGGGCACGGGGTGTCTATAATCGGTCCGTTGCGATGGTTTTCCCCGCCCACTGATGAACCGCCGACTGCCGCTCACCGCACCGATAAACCGATAAACCGATGAATCAATGAAAAGATGACAGCGATTATCTCCCGCAAGAAGCCTTTTCTGGCTGCGCTCGTCACCGTGCTGTTGTGGGCCTTTGCGTTTCCGGCCAGCAAGGCGGTGTTGCCCTATTTCAGCGTCGAGCAGGTGGTGGTGCTACGCTATCTCGTGGCCTGCGGGTTTTATCTGGTGCTGTTTGCCATGGGGTGCTTTGCGGTGCCCGCATGGCGCGACCTGCCGTTGATCTTCGTGCTCGGCGTGCTGGGGATTACGGTCTATCAGCTGTTATTCGTGCACGGACTCGGGCGGGTTGCAGCGGGTGCCGCGTCCCTGATCATCGCCGCCAATCCGGTTTTTGCCAGCCTGCTGGCGCGCCTGTTTCTGGGCGAGACCCTCTCCAAGCCGGCCTGGGGCGGCATCGGCATCAGCATCGCGGGGGTTGCGCTCATCACCCTGGGGAAAGGTGCCGAGGGTGAGTTCGCCGGTTACCTCATGCTGGTGGTCGCGGTGTTCGCAATTTCCATCTACTTCGTCTTCCAGAAGCCCTACTTCACCCGTTACTCGCCGTTGGCGATGACCGCCTACACCAGTTTCGCCGGTACTCTGCCGCTGCTGTATCTGCTGCCCGAGGCGCTGGACGCCGCGCGCGCCGCACCGCCGACTGCGTTGTTGTCCATCGCCGCCATGGGCGTATTTTCAAGCGGCATCGGTTTTTTGCTGTGGTTTTACGCGCTGTCGAAACTGCCGGCCGGCATCGTCACCAGTTTTTTGTTTCTGCAGCCGGTGTTTGTCACCGTCATGGCGTGGTTTTGGCTGCACGAAATCCCCACCACCCGGGTGTTCCTCGGCGGCGCGATCATTTTATGCGGGATTGCGCTGATTCTGGCACCGGTGAAGCTGGGACGTGCGGGGCGTCGGTCGGGTCCCGCCCGCTAGGCCATCGCCGACGGGCGATTTTTTGGTGTTTGTACGGTAAGGTGATTATGAAACAGCCACAAAATATTTCCGTGGCTGTCTTGCCTATGCTTTTTTCTGGCTTAGAAAAATGCGATTTTGTTGGTTTTTTATGAAAATATCTAATCCGGTTGGTTTACGTTTTCTGAATGATAGTTTGGAGCCGGATTTTGATTGTTTAGATGGGTCTTTCATGGCCGACTAATATTATTTTTCGCCCGTTAGATATATTTTTCAGACTAATTAATATTCAAAAATAAATTCGAAACTAATTCAATAGATATTGCTACACATTTGAAAAGATTGTAAAAACTACAGTTAGTTGAAATGCTGACACACAATTTCACTGACATCGTTTGATAGATTCGTCGACCATATTCAAATAAGATTCGGGTCAGAGATGATTTCCACCAGTGCTGTGCCGGGATGATCTAATGCGGCTTTGATGACCCGATCAAGGTCCTGTGTTTTCTCGACACGCTCACCGAAGGCACCACATAATTGGGCGTAGCGGGAAAAATCAGGATTATGTAGCGAGGTCTGCCAGACATCCCATTCTGCGGCACGTTGTTCTTTGGTGATTTTGCCGAGTTGGTGGTTATTGAGCAAAATATGGGTGATATTCATATCGTATTTAACCGCAGTGGTAAAGTCCGCCAGATATTGTCCAAAGCCACCATCACCACTGACCGATATGACCGCTCGCCCTTTGAGCGTTTCAATATCCTGCGTCGCCGCCCAGGCACCCATAGCGGCGGGGAATGAGAAGCCGATGGAGCCCAGATAACCAGACATCAAGACCGATTGTTGAGTGCATTCAAAATAGCGTCCAAAGGAATAGGTGTTGTTGCCGACATCGACAGCAATAATGGCATCTTCAGGAAGCAGACGACTCAGCGAATCAAAAATGCAGGCAGAATTGATCGCTGTGCCGTTATCAGTGCGCCGACTGCGTTTTTCCTCACGCCATATCTGCCAACGCTCGGCTAATTCCGGTCGTTGATCAACAGTCTGGATATTGTTGTCCAGCTGCTGACTTAAAATATCGGCTGTGGTGGTGATTTCGCCCCATATCGGCAGGGTTACCGGATGAAATTTGCCGAGTGCCATCTGCTCAAAGTCAACTTGTATGATCGGTCTTTTTTCCGTTATTCCGGTATGATTGGAAAATGATGCGCCAAATACCAGAATCAAATCGCATTGGTTCATAAACCAACTGGCAATTGGCGTTCCGGAACGCCCCAGCACACCGGCTGCCAGCGGGTGAGTATCCGCAATTTGTCCTTTACCCTTAAAGGTGGTCAATATTGGCGCATTGAGCTTGTCGGCCAGTGCAATGACTTCCGGCATACTGTATTTGGCACCGTAACCGACAATGATAATCGGTCGCTGGTAGGTATGAATCATCGCCATTGCCTGCTTGACAGCACTTGCCGCCGGCGTGATTTTTTGATCGCCGATGCGCCCATCGGGATGCCCCGCCTGGCTTGTTTTTGACTGTGCCGCAGGCAGAGTTTGTACATCATCGGGAAAAATGAGATGTGATGGAGTGCGGTTGATAATAGTATTCTTGCAGGCAAGGCTCATAAGCTCGCTATGCTTGCTGGTATGCAATACCGTTTGGCTGAAGCCGGTTACTGCATCAAAGGCAGAGGCAAGATCAATGTCCTGAAAGGCACCGGGACCTAACACCTGAATATCCACCTGTCCGGTCAGCGCTAACACTGGTGCCCGATCAACATGGCAATCCCACATTCCGGTCAACAGGTTGGTCGCACCCGGTCCGGCAATGGTTAAACAGGCAGCCGGTAGCCCGCAAGCCTTGGCATAGCCTGAACAAGCAAAGGCAGCAGCCCCTTCATGACGTATGCCGTAGTAGTTTAAATTGCCTTGCACTTCCTGTAAACGTAGTGCATCTGCCAGCCCGAGGTTAGAATGCCCAACCATACCAAATACCGATTTGATGCCCCAGTTGATCATAGTCTGAACCATGATCTCAGAAATAGTGTGCGTGCGTGCCGATTCCTGTCCAAGACCAAGATAAATACCATCTTGGCGAACTTCCACCGGATAAAGTGCTTGTCCTGAATCTTCATGACCACCCGGTGGTCGGCCGGTCAGTGGATCAAAGTCCCAGCCATGCCAAGGGCATCGCAGCCAGCATTGACCATCGGCAGCACGTTCAATGGAACCTTCGCCCAACGGGCCACCCTGATGCGGGCAGTGGTTATCCATAGCGGCATACTGCCCGTTAATATGCGTCAGTGCCATGCTTTTGGTCTCAGCGGTAACGGTTTTTACTCGCCCTTCAGGTAGCTCATTAAGCTCTGCAACTTTATGCCAAACATAGGCTGCTTCTTTTTTAGTCATCGCTTTATATTATTAGTTTATATTATTGATTTTTAATGAAATAATCTTTCTTCTAAATAAAAATAATTATTGTTTGGGTGCATCAACACCACCGTATTGAACGCCACTGAGAGCCGCCATATTACGGTCAAAAGTGGTCAGGTCGTTGATATTAAAATCCTGCATATTATGGTGTCCACATGCTCTTGCCAGAATCGACATCAAGGTAACCGAGGCGCTGAGGAAGCGGTTGAGACGTTGTGCTGCCTGATCAACTATCAATCTTGCCCGTAGATTTTTTTTCTGGGTGGCAATACCTACCGGACAATTATTGGTGTGGCAGGCACGCATTCCCAAACACCCTATCGCTTGCAGGGCTGAGTTTGAAAGTGCTACACCGTTGGCACCCAATGCCAGTGCTTTGGCAAAATCCGCGGGTGTGCGTAAGCCACCAGTTGCAATCAGCGTGATATGTTGTGCGCCTGAACGGTCCAAGTGCCGTCTGGCTCTGGCAACAGCGGGGATAGTGGGGACGGAAATGTTGTCCCGAAATATCAGGGGAGCAGCACCCGTACCACCCCCTCTACCATCAAGGATGATGTAATCCACGCCAATTTCCAGAGCGGCATCAATATCGTTTTCGATATGTTGGGCGGACAATTTATAGCCAACAGGAATGCCGCCCGTTTGTTGGCGCACTTCCACCGCGAAATCGCGAATTTGCTCAATACGATCCCATTCTGGAAAACGCGCTGGCGAGATCGCATCCTGCCCGGGCTCAAGCCCACGTACTTGTGCAATTTTACCCTGTACTTTGCTACCCGGAAGATGCCCACCCGTACCTGTTTTCGCACCCTGACCACCCTTAAAATGAAACGCCTGACATTGCTTGACTTTCTCCCAACTGAAACCGAAACGTGCTGAAGCCAGCTCATAAAAATAACGCTGGTTAGCCTGTTGTTCTTCGGGCAACATACCGCCTTCACCAGAACAAATACCTGTTCCAGCCAGTTCGGCACCCTGAGCCAGTGCCATTTTTGCCTCTTCAGACAACGCTCCAAAGCTCATATCCGAGACAAACAACGGCATCTTCAGGGTTAATGGTTTCGCCGCATTCGCACCGATGACCAGTTCGGTATTGATTTTGGCATCGTCAAGCAAGGGCAGGGTGGCAAGCTGCCCGACAACGAACTGCAAATCATCCCATTTTGGTAAATCGTTGTGAGAGACCCCCATCGCAGCGACCGGGCCGTGATGTCCGGTCTTTGATAAACCCTCGCTTGCCAGTTTGCGAATCAACTTGACATGCGGTTCATCGGCAGTACCGACCGGATCTTGAAATGTACCTTGATAGGCAGTGCGGTTATAGGGTTGAGGATGTTCGGCTTCCCATGCCAGTATTTGCTCTTTATCAACCCAGACCTTGTCGTCTTCAATCCAACTGTTAAATTTATCGAGATGTTCCGCATTGTTATATTCGCTGATGCCGCTATCAATACGATAATCCCAACCATGCACGCCACAAATGATACTATCACCACTGATGTATCCATCCGCCATCAACGCCCGACGATGGACACACCTGCCGTATAAAACCGACACGGCATCATCATAACGAATCACCACAAGATCAACATTTGACACGCGTGCCGCGAAGGGTTCGCGATCATTTAACTGTTGCCAGTCTGCGATATTTATTTTATTCATTGTATTTGGCTTATCAGAGCAGAAAAATTGGTTATTGTTTGAAAAAATCTTGTTTGCAAGGCGGCGCGACAGCGGTCATATAAATGCGGCTATTTAGGGGATGGTTTGTCGGACAGTATCGCGTATTTGCTGCTGCCGTAGCTCAAAGCCAGTGGCATAGCGGACAAGCCGTGCGCAAATACGCTGATTAAAACGGCGATGAATACGATATTAGTCACGATCTGCGGATGTGGCAACATGGTATCACCAATCACCAGCAATACAAATAGTATTGAAGCCAGACCACGCGGTCCAAACCAGCCGAGAAATAAAGAGGTCGGCAGGTTTAGGTGTAGTCCTCGCAATGACAAATACACCGGCAACATTCTCATAATCGTGAGACTAAACAGTGCAAACCCCCAATGCCAGATATTAAAACTCAACAACGCCACAGGTAACAGTAATGCGCCGAAAATAAGGAATGTCCCCAGCGTAAAAATCTGTCCTTCAGTTTCGACAAACTCAAATAAATAATGACAACGGTTTTTCAGAAAGTTCCCGAACACCAGACCACCAACGAAAGCGGCAATGAAGCCGTTGCCATGAAAGGTCTCGGCAACAATGTAACACAAGCCGGCAACAGACAAAGCGATTATGCCTTCGCCACTATAGGAAACCCAGTCACGTTGGTTTGCCTGAGCAAGCAACCAAGCACCACAATAGCCAATAACAAGACCACTGAGCGGTCCAAGAGTAAGCTGAAGCAGGGCAAACTTGAACCATGCCTGATTATCGTGAGTCATAATCGCACTGGCGATGCTGGCAAATACCAAAATAATCGGCAAGGCAATACCGTCGTTTAAGCCACTTTCAACATTCAGACCGATTTTCACCGTTTCAGGCACTTTATCACTGGAGACAACAACTTGTCCAAGCGCGGCATCGGTAGGGGTAAGGATAGCAACCACTAAAGCCGCTTCACAAAATGTCAACCCAAGAGGAAAAATAATCGCAACCGCAGTGCCGACCAGCATAGTCAGGGGCATACCGATCAGCAACATACGTTGCGGGATAATATGATTCTTTCGGAGTTTATCGAGATTGATTCGTGCCGCATCGCTGAACAACACCAGAATCAGAGTCACCTCCAGCAACAATTTCAACATCTGTTGTTCTATTTCAACTTGGAGAAAACCAAGAATCGGCGCACTCAACACAAACCCTGCACCAACAAATAGCATCGGTGGTGTAATCACAGCCGTACTCAGCTTCCGTGAAATCAAGGCAAAGCCCAGAAAAACCAGAGCGACAGCAATTAGCATTAAATGTTCCATAAAGTCATCATTTTAAGTGTTTCGGCAACAGTATACCCAATAATGCTCAAAGTTACCGAAACTTTCAAGACAAAATGCCGAGACCAAGCCGATGCAGAGAGAAACCGCACCCGGATAAACGGTAACAGATTATCAAAATGTCTGCTATGATAGCTATGCCTACCTGTGCTATGAGCCATCAATAAGGACAAGCAAGCGAATAACGATAATCGGATTTCATAATGAATGACGTGACCACACCAATCCCTACTATCAAAGTCGACAACCTTTATAAATCATTTGCTGCGCTTGAGGTGATTAAAGGGGTGTCGATGACAGCCTATGAAGGTGATATTGTTTCAATTATCGGTGCCAGCGGTTCGGGTAAGAGTACCTTTTTACGCTGCCTTAACCTGCTCGAAAACCCGACTGCAGGTAGCATTGAAATAAATGCTGAAGCCATTGACTTCAAAGCCGGAAAAAATGGCGATATGATACCCGCAAATAGACGGCAAATTGAGCGACTACGTACACAGCTTGGTATGGTGTTTCAAGGTTTTAATCTTTGGGGGCACATGACAATACTGCAAAACGTCATAGAAGCACCGATACATGTCTTGAAAATGAAAAAAGCAGAGGCGAAAGAACGCGCCGAAGTTATTCTCAACAAGGTTGGACTGTGGGAAAAACGTGACCAATACCCGGCAGTATTATCGGGTGGTCAGCAACAACGGGTCGCGATTGCCAGAGCGCTCGCTATTGAGCCGAGTGCGTTACTTTTCGATGAGCCTACATCAGCCCTTGACCCCGAGTTGGTGGGGGAAGTGCTTAAAGTGATCAAAGATTTAGCCGAAGAAGGTCGTACCATGATTATGGTAACCCATGAGATGAATTTTGCCTGCAATGTGTCATCTCATGTTATCTTTCTGCACAATGGCCGTGTTGAAGAACAGGGTTCCCCGCAGAAAGTGTTCAAAGATCCGGAGAGCATGCGTTGTCGTCAATTCGTCCAATCCGTTAGTTAATAATTCATCGTTATGTGATTTTCAAACAAATTCGCACTCCCAACCAACGAGAATCCCATGTTATAACGTGAGACCTTTGCACGAAAGCCGTTTCACCTGCATGCTGTGTTAAAAACGTACTCAATCGGTCATTTATAAGCATAAACTCCCTCATTCCGTGCGTTTTTGCCTTGCCTGAAAGCGAAACCATCTTCCGTGCAAAGGTCTCAACGTATGGATTGAAACTAAATGCGGACACGGATTGGTAACTTGTTTAGTGTATGACGTGTCAGGCGATAATTCAATGCGAAGTCGACTCATGTCAACCCAAAGTCCAAATCTCCCCTCGTATCATAACAATCGTGTCAGTTACCTTTTAACTTATTCAGAGGGGTATGGAGTAACCTTCGGAAGCTAAATACAGGAAAAGCTAAATACAGGACACCCACATTTATAAAACATTGATCCATAGCGGGCGGCCGATAAGTAGCCTTTCATGGGTGTCCCGTATTACGTTGCTGGTGGTGGTGACCCTGATGCCGCTAGTAAATTCCTTATTCAACATCCATCCGAACGCCAACGGTTATGGATCCATATAATGGTTAGAACTGGGCTTGACAACGCTTTTGATGCTCCTAGAATGTTCCCGTAGCCCATTTATTTTGGCGACCACAAGGGTAATTGCCGGAGTTTACCCGTTAATTTGGTTTATGAGAGTAAATTTATGAATTGGAAAAATTGCTTTGAAAGTAAATTGTGCAGGTTTTTCTTGTTGTTATGCGCGGCAGGGTTCGGACTATATATGAATTTTGTTGCACCTGATTGCTTTTTGAATGCGTGGTTAAAGGGCATAGAGGAACATTATTGGCGGGGAGTTATCTCTGGCATTTTTGTCTTTTTGCTCCTTTGGGTTTTTCGTACATATGATACGCGACAAGCAATTTCCAAGACCAATATACAAATTCAGCAAAGCAAGCTATTTAATGGCCTTGATAATTTAGTGAGCGAGGATCCATTGAAAATTGAAATTGGTGTTTTTCAACTTATTGAGTTGTCAAAAAGTGGCAACGAATTTAATCTCACTATACAATTTGCTTTCATAAAACGCCTAAAAAAAATCCCGTTGAGTGATTCTGAAATAAAAAGGCATGGTACGCATGCTAATTCCAACGATCCTTATAGTAGTTCCGGGGATTATTTTAATAATCAAATGAGAGAATACGATCCTGATGCCATACAGCCACGACGAGGTATCCGGTTAACTTATGCACAACACATTTTGAAATGGCTTATTAAACATGGTGAAGATGATCTAGATTTGTCAAGAAGCAATTTCTCTCAGCAAGATTTTCAGATAGAAAATCTGCAATTGGGTGAAATTTTTACTCATAAAAATAAGAGTTGTGGGTGTGCTTTTGAAAATGCCGAACTGCACAGTGTCGACTTTAGAAACGCTTATTTAGTGGATGCTAACATGCACAGTGCAAACCTCTGCAATGCCCATTTGGAAGGTGCGAATCTCCGGGGTGCGGCATTGGATAAAGCTTGTTTACATGATGCTTTTGTTGACCAAGAAACGAGCGGGTTTGAAGATTACCTAACAGAGAAAAATGAACAAGGTGAAATGCGAATACTTAGAAAAAAACCGCTTGATCGAGATCAATTATAAGGAAAATTATTACGGTGGTGTATGGTTAAAAAACACCAAAGAACGAATGGTATGTTTACTCGGAAAGTCATTAAATTTTGAACTAGGAAATATGAATATGAAAATACATATAGCGCGTGTTATTTGTTCTGTCGTTTTGGCGACTACTTTGGCGTGTAGCGTTGTTTTCGCGGAAACTACAGCTGGAGAAATCGAGGAATGGCGTGTAGCGGCGGAGCAGGGGCATGCTGATGCGCAATTTAACTTAGGCTTCGCATATTTTCGGGGGAAAGGTGTCGCCCAAGATAAAAACGAAGCGGTGCACTAGTATCGCAAGGCGGCTGATCAGGGGAATGCTTGGGCGCAATTTAGCTTAGGCTTCGCATATTGGTGGGGGGAAGGTGTCGCCCAAGATAAAAACGAAGCGGTGCACTGGTATCGCAAGGCGGCTGATCAGGGGGATGCTTATGCGCAATTTAACTTAGGCGTCGCATATTCGCGGGGGGAAGGTGTCGCCCAAGATAAAAACGAAGCGGTGCGCTGGTTTCGCAAGGCGGCGGAGCAGGGGTATGCTGATGCGCAAAATAACTTAGGCTTCGCATATTCGCAGGGAGAAGGTGTCGCCCAAGATAAAAACGAAGCGGTGCGCTGGTATCGCAAGGCGGCTGATCAGGGGAATGCGGCGGCGCAACTTAAATTAGGCCTCGCATATTCATTGGGAGAAGGTGTCGCCCAAGATAAAAAAGAAGCGGTGCGCTGGTCTCGCAAGGCGGCAGAGCAGGGCGTTGCTGGTGCGCAACTTATCTTAGGCCTCGCATATTCGCAGGGGGAAGGTATCGCCCAAGATCATCGCGAAGCGGTGCGCTGGTATCGCAAGGCGGCTAGTCAGGGGCGTACGGAGGCGCAATTTAACTTAGCCCTCGCATATTTTCGAGGGGAAGGTATCGCCCAAGATAAAAACGAAGCGGTGCGCTGGTATCGCAAGGCGGCGGAGCAGGGGTATGCGGCGGCGCAACTTAAATTAGGCCTCGCATATTTTCTGGGAGAAGGTGTTATCACGGACCATCGAGAAGCCTATATCTGGCTTTCCATTGCCAAGGCAAGCGGCGATAAAGAAGCTAGTGGTATTTTGTCTGAGAATTGGCATGCTATTTTGTCTCAATCTGAAATTCGATCAGCGCGAAAAGAGGCGGCACGACGAATGGACGCCATTGAAAGCCGTGAAAAAGAATCGGCTGGCAGTCCCACGCCTGGCAAAAGCATCGCCGCGGCACCAAAGCAAGCGAATAGCGCCGAGGGAGTATTCGAGAATACATGGCGGTCGGTTGTGGTTGTTACCAACGGTGATGGCCAAGGCAGTGGCGTAATCATTCGCCCAAACATGGTGGCGACTAATTGTCATGTGGTGGATGAGGGCGGCAGCATCGACGTTTATAAAGCGGATAATCGCCGAGTCGATACCGACACCGCTTTCGCTGCCACCATTCGCCATTCCGATGAAGGCAAAGATTTTTGCTTGCTGGATGTTGACGGCTTGTGGGGTATTCCGGCGACACTGCGCAAATACGAAACATTGACAGTGGGCGAGACTGTGTATGGCTTGGGGGCGCCAAAAGGACTGGATTTATCGCTTTCCGCAGGACTGGTTTCGCAGCTGAGAACAACCGATGGCAACCGCTATATCCAAACCGATGCGGCCATATCACCGGGGTCGTCCGGCGGCGGTTTGTTCGACAGCGAAAGCAACTTGGTCGGCCTTATGACATGGAAAATAACCGATGAAAGCGTTGAAGGAATCGGCTTCGCCATCCCTGCTGATTTGGCTTTTGAGTATTAGTGGATATTGGCACGATGAGTTTAATAGATGAGAAAAAAGAGGACGGCGTTATATATGACGCTACATATGCTGGATTAATTGGATACAAAAAATCCAAGTGCGAGAGAATTAGAAAAGCAGGGGAACACGTTGAAGAACTATACGCCATAACCAAGGATGTGCTGGATAAGAATTTTCAGAATGAAATAAAGCGGCAATTTTATCCTCGTTATGCAGAGATGTATTGCGCTGCGTCTCTTATAGTTAAATATGATCTTAATGTGACTCATAAATCGGATAATGGCCCCGATTTTTTATTGGAAAGATCACGTTGTTGGGTTGAGGTGGTGACTGTAGGTGATGGTGATCCGAATAACCAGAATTCTGTTGAAAAACTCAGTCCAGGGAAACGGCGAACGTACCCTGCGAATAACGTCATTTTAAGGTTTAGTTCAGTATTTGTTGAAAAATCAAAGACAATAAAATGTTACATACGGAAAGGAATTGTTTCTCCAACTGATCCGGTTATTATTTTTATTAGTGGATGTGATATGACAGAGGGACCGCTTTTTTGTCGTCCTAAAGGTGGACTCCCTCATATAGTGTCAGCTGTATTGCCCGTTGGCGAATTGGCGCTTCGAGTAAACACACAAACGAAAGAAGGTTCTTGGGAATATAGGTATCGCCCTGGAGTTAACAAAAAAACTGAAGAAGGAGATAAGTTAATCGACATAGATTATTTTTTAACTGAATGTCATTCACATATCAGCGCGATTATTTATTCATATGCAAAGGCCGATAATGCGCCTTCAAGAGATAAATGGGGAACTGATTTTATTACAATACATAACCCCATGGCTAAAAATCCATTGCCGCTGGATGTTATTCAATGCGCTGATCAGTATTTCACATCAATCGAAGACGGCGGCTTTACCATTCGCAAGAAGTGTTAGCAATAAATATAGAAACCAGGAAGGATAAATACAGGACACCCACATTTATAAAACATTGATCCATAGCGGGCGACCGATAAGTAGCCTTTCATGGGTGTCCCGTATTACGTTCGGGAAGGGGTGGCCGATTAACCTTTTGGTACGGTGGGGACGGATATTGAACGAATAGATGAAGGTAAGCGGATTAAGGCGACCACTATGTGTTGCAGTCGGACAAGAAGTTGAACTGGTATGCCTAATCTGCTATTCTGCGAAACCCGTCGGTTTGGATATTTGCCCGTAACTTGTCAAACGCCAAATCCGCAACGCCTTGACCAGAACGAATGAGGAAAACCATGACTAAATTTACTCGCTTAATCGTCGGCGCAGGTGTTGCCGTTTGCATGTTTTTTAGCGTCAGTGCCTACGCGCTGAAATTCGGTGTTGCTGCTGAACCTTATCCACCCTTTATTAAAAAAAATGCTTCAGGCGAATGGGTCGGTTGGGAGATTGAAATTGCGAATGCCATTTGTGCCGCTATGGGAGAACGATGTGAATGGGTGGATGTGGCATGGGATGGCATCATTCCCGCACTTCTGGCGAAAAAATTCGATGTCATTATCTCTTCTATGTCAATCACAGAAAAACGCATGAAAACAATTGCTTTTTCCGACAAGTACTACCAGACTCCGGCAATAATCGTTGCATCTAAAGAATCCACTATTGACGGCAGCCCAGCCAGCGTCAGCGACAAAATTATTGGTGTTCAGGTTTCCACTACGCACGCAGATTTTGTCGCCAAGTATTTTGCAGATTCGGCCGCAAGCGTTAAAACTTATGCCAATTTAGACGAACAGAATCAGGATCTGGTCGCAGGTCGTGTTGATGCTGTGGTAGGTGATTCCCTTGTTATGCAATCGTTTTTAGCGACTCCTCAGGGCGCTGACTATAAAGTTGCGGGTAAACTGAATGATATTGTTATCTTTGGCCCCGGTGTCGGCGGTGGAATGCGTAAGGAAGATAGCGAATTGAAAACAAAATTTAATGCCGCTATTGCCAAAATTCGTGCCGACGGTACTTACCAAAAAATCTCAGATAAATACTTTACTTTCGATATTTACGGCGCAAAGTAACCGGTCAGCTACAAAGCTAAATCGTCATTTCGATAGATTTTCCCAGCCCAACATGCTTGTTATCATGCAAGTGCAATCCACAGACCACCGACGAGAGTCCAGCAATAAAGCAGCGTGCTTGAGTCATTAGGACTAGAATTATTGGCATTCTCAGCGCCCGGATGGGGTGGCAATCTTCTGCGTGGTTTGGGGATGACGTTGCAAATATCATTCGGTGCTTACGCGCTTGGGTTGTTGCTTGGACTTGGTGGTGCGCTTGGAAAAATATACGGTGGTGCCACACTTCGCTGGTCTCTTGAGCTTTATACTACGCTGGTTCGGGCAGTGCCTGAGTTGGTGCTTATATTGCTCCTGTATTATGCTGGCACTGACTTGCTCAACCAACTGCTGGAGTCCTTTGGATTTGAACAGATTGACATCAATGGTTTGACAGCGGGTATTTATGTGCTTGGCTTTGTGCAAGGTGCGTATAGTACCGAAGTGATTCGCGGTGCCATTATGGCGGTGCCACCCGGTCAGGTAGAAGCGGCGAAAGCCTGTGGTATGTCGTGGATGCTCACTCACCGCCGCATCATCATCCCCGCTATGGTGCCGCTTGCTCTGCCCGGACTGGCTAACTTGTGGTTGATTGTTACCAAGGATACCGCGCTTTTAGCGGTTGTCGGCTTCGGTGAGCTTGCCCTTGAAACCAAGCAGGCTGCGGCGGCGACCAAAGAGTATTTGATGTTTTATTTGGCGGCTGGGTTTCTTTATCTGTGTGTCAGTCTTATATCCGGTTTTATTTTCAGATTGCTGGAACGCCACTATCGGCGTGGTCAACCTGATTTGTCATAGGACTACGCGCATGGAATGGTATTGGATCGCTGAGTACACCCCGAAATTTATTGCCGGCTTATGGATAACCATCAAATTGTTGATTATTTCCATTGTCTTGGGCATGAGTCTGGCGACACCGATTGGTCTGGTGCAAGTGACCGGACCCACAGTACTAGCCTGGTTGGCGCGTGGCTTTTGTGCGGTTATACGCGGAACGCCACTGTTGATTCAACTTTGGTTGATTTATTATGGGCTCGGCTCGGTATTTCCCGCTATCCCGGGTATCCGTGAAAGCGTTATCTGGCCATTATTACGGGATGCCTTCCCCTATGCCATTTGTGCGTTCTCACTGAGTGTGGCGGGTTATTCCGGAGAAATAATGCGTGGTGCATTCAAGAGTGTCAACAAGGGCGAACTTGAGGCGGCGCGTGCATTCGGTATGAGTGCTTTCACCTTGTTGCGACGGGTCTGGTTTCCACGTGCCATCCAAAATGTATTACCAACGCTGTCAGGGGAATTTATTTTAACCCTGAAAGCAACACCACTGGCTGCTACCATCACCGTTATTGATGTCTACGGTGTCGGCAGTATGGTACGTCAAGAAACGTACCGAATATACGAGCCACTACTTTTGGTCGCTGGCATCTATATTTGTCTTTCAGGAATCATAATTGTTGTCTTTCGCTGGCTTGAGCGGCGTAATCTGCGCTACCAGCGATAAGGTCATTAACGAAAACAGCATGAGCCGGTACACGACAAGTGGCTTATTGAGACCTTTGCACGAAAGCCATTTCACATGCATGCTGTGTTAAAAACGTACTCAATCGGTCATTTATAAGCATAAACTCCCTCATTCCGTGCGTTTTTGCCTTGCCTGAAAGCGAAACCATCTTCCGTGCAAAGGTCTCTTATAATGAAAGTGGAAGGGCACGAAAGAGCATGTTGCGCCGAAAATGAATCGCACTTTAGTTTTCATAAACCTGTTAAGATTTTTCTTTAACTTATTGATGATTCTTGATTAAAATTATTGAATTTATTCTTTAATCCATTGATATTGCTTGACTAAAATTATCTAGCGCTGTTTCCCGGCGTGTTTGCTTTTTGTTTTAGTGTTTTGACGTATTTGACGATTCGCTGACAAGCCAGGGCTAATTTATTTTCGGACACACGCAGACTAATCCGGATCAACCCGCTAGCAGATGCACCGAATCCATCACAGGGCAATACCACAACATCATACTGATCGAGCATATTTCGAGCAAACTCCCGACTGCTGACAGCTGATTGATGCACATCGACAACATGGAGCCGGAAAGATAGTGGTTAAAGCCCCGCACGTTTATGTTTCAGCGCAAAGCGAGATTGGGCTTAAAACAAATCCGAATGGGAGCCCGTGCGTTCAAATCGTAAAACATCGTTATCTAAGGTGATAAATTAAAAGTCAATCTGGTTTGCAAATCACGACACCCTTCCAGTCGTCCTTGAGCGAGTGATCTAGGGAGCTATCGGGCAAATCACGACCACCGATGAGCAGTGTCATCAGTCGTTTGATTTTTTCCATGTCCCTGTCTCGCTTTTTAGTGTGTTTCAAATCTTCAATCCGGCGAATTTATGTTGATATTGCACTTCATTTACTCAACGTCATAGTGCAATATGTTTTTGAACTTATACAGCTTTTACAAGACCTTTGCACGAAAGCCATTTCACCTGCATGCTGCGTTAAAATCGTACTCAATCGGTCATTTATAAGCATAAACTCCCTCATTCCGTGCGTTTTTGCCTTGCCTGAAAGCGAAATCATCTTCCGTGCAAAGGTCTCATTTTGATATTGCACTTCATTTACTAACGTCATAGTGCAATATGTTTTTGAACTTATACAGCTTTTACAAAATAATCATAATTATTCCCAGCAAAAACTCGTTAATCGCATAACATCAAATGCTTTGCTATAAGTCAAGGATACTAACAGACAGCGTATTTTTAACACGGCGTTGAAATTGGCGGGTATAATCCAGTGATTTTATAATTCCATTATTAAAGTTAATTGTTTCAAATAAAGGATAACCATATGAAACATAATAATATTTCAACTCAACAGTCTATTCTGTCTGATTTAAGTGCACTGCCCAAGAATGTCGGGATAATTATTTGCGGTCATGGTAGTCGGGCGAAAATTGCTGAACGGGAGTTTGCTTTTATTACCTCGAGATTGCGGACGCGATACCCAGAACTGCAGATTGAATATGGATTTTTGGAATACTCCTCGCCCAATATCCATATGGCACTGGATCGCTTGTTGGAAAAAGGGGTTAGAAACATATTTGCAGTGCCCGGAATGTTGTTTCGTGCGACCCATGTTCAAAATGATATTCCTTCGGTGTTGACTACTTATATGCGGGATCATCCCGGGCTGACTATTAAATACGGAAAAGAGTTGGGTTTGCATGAGCAGATGATTGCGGCGTTTCAGCATCGAATCATGCAGGCGCTGGAATCGGATGATATGCCTGAAGCGGGTGCATTATATGATACCATGCTTGTGGTCGTTGGGCGAGGAACCTCGGTAGCGACTGCCAATGCTGAGGTTGCGAAACTGACTCGGATTGTGGCGGAGAATATGGGGTTTGGCTGGTGTGAAACGGTGTATTCCGGGGTTACTTTCCCTTCAGTCGGGCGTGGTCTGGAAATGGCAGTCAAACTCGGATTTAAAAAAATTGTCGTGGCACCGTATTTTCTTTTCTCTGGGAGGTTGATTGGGCGGATTAACGCTTATGTTGACAAGGTTGCGGCAGAAAATCCTGATATTCGTTTTACGGTCAGCGATTATTTGCGTGATCAGACGCATGTTATCAATACCTTTGTGCTCAGAATTGAGGAAACCCTGTCCCAGCCTGTAATGAATAATGGCTTGATGGAAGATTTTCAGGCCAGACTGGCAACGGGAGAGGTGACCGTGCATCATCACCATGCGGAATATCAGCCCGAGCATAATCATAGCCATCCTCATGCACAGACACATCATACCCATGCGTGTTATCGACATATTGCGCATCCGCATGGTCCAAGAAGCATGATTGATGAGAATGTTTGTTGTTGTTTTATGAGCCAGTTTCCTGAACAGGTCATTGCGGAAGAGAGATGCTTGCGAAAGCAATCAGCATTGGCATCGCGCTCGTTGGCTCGGCTGCCACAATGTCAAAATAGTGGTAGCGAGGACGGATAACGGGCTGGTTGAGATTCTCTGTGATCATCTATTATCGCTTGATAACCCATGAACTTGAGCTTGAATTTGTTAGGGTTGTTTGTCCGCATTGTTTTGACAGGCGATGATTGAACTGATTATTGGCGGTGCACGTAGTGGTAAAAGCCGTTACGCATTGTCCATTGCAGAAGCACAGGCGCTGAAGCAAAAGACGAATCTGCATTTTATCGCTACAGCAGAGGCTGGAGATGATGAAATGAGTAGTCGTATTGAGCGGCATCGACAGCAGCGCAGTTCGCGCTGGCAGTTAGTTGAAGAACCGCGATACCTGTCGCGGCTGACCGAAGAATTTGGTAAAAACGATGTGATCTTGGTGGACTGTCTCACGTTGTGGCTGTCAAACTGGCTCTGTTCAGAGACCCCTGAGCATTGGTACGAAGAGCAACAGCGTTTTCAGCAAGGGTTGCAGCAGTCGCTGGCAGACTGGTTGCTGGTTAGTAATGATGTGGGGATGGGTATTACTCCGACCAATCGCCTCAGCCGCGAGTTTATTGATGAAAGTGGCTGGTTACATCAGCGATTTGCACAAATTGCCACTCGTGTGACCACAGTGATGTATGGTATCCCCCAGCATCTTAAAATAATGACCCAAAATAACGACTTGAATAGTGAATTGGCATGAATATAAATGATTGGTTTTTAGAGGCTTGTCCGTCAACAGATGATGATGTGGCAGAATTAGCGCGACAACGACAGCTGCAATTAACAAAGCCACCCGGCTCGCTCGGTCATCTGGAGCAGATTGCAGTGGCTTTGTCGTCAATGCAAGCGAATATTGCGCCAATGCTGGATAGTGTGGAAATTGCTATATTTGCAGGTGATCATGGTGTCGCTAATGATGCTGTTAGTGCTTTCTCTCAAGTGGTTACCGGAGAAATGGTGAAAAACTTTGTTCGAGGTGGGGCGGCCATTAGCGTAATTGCCAAACAGATTGCTGCCGGATTAACGGTAATTAATGCCGGTACCATCAGCGAAACTGGTTTTGGTGCGCCGGTTATTGATCAGCCAATTGCGCGGGGCACTGCCAATATGACAGAACAGGCGGCAATGACACACCAGCAATGTCTTGAAGCACTGGCATTGGGGAGAAGTGTTATTGATGAATATGCCGATAACATTGATTTGGTCATTGGTGGCGAAATGGGTATTGGCAATACCACTTCTGCGACTGCACTCGCCGCCGCTTTCGGCATCTCTACGGTAGCGAATCTGGTTGGACCCGGCAGCGGATTGGATCAGGCGGGGGTTTCTCGAAAATTGGCAGTCATCGAAAAAGCTTTGGCACGACTACCGCAAAGCCGACAAGCGGTGGATTTATTAGCCGAATTAGGTGGTTTTGAGATTGTCGCGCTGGTCGGTTTTTATCTGCGTGCTGCCCAGCGTGGTATGACTATTCTGGTTGATGGCTTTATATCAACCATTGCCGCCTTTGCGGCCTGCCAAATTAATACGGGTGTCCGACAATGGATGCTTTTTTCGCATAACTCTGCCGAACCCGGTCATCAATTGATATTACAGGCCTTATCCGCGCAACCGCTACTTTCGTTGGGGATGCGGTTAGGGGAGGGCAGTGGTGCAGCGGTAGCGGTCAATGTGTTAAGAGCGGCATGTGCCCTGCAAAATAATATGGCCACTTTTGCAGAAGCGGGCGTCTCGAATGATTAAGACAGACGGCCGGGAAAATGGTCGGACGAATGAGCGCACAGAAGTTGATTTATTGCGGCATGGTGAGCATGTGCTTGGTGATGTGATTTGCGGGGTTAGCGATCCGAAGTTATCAGAAACAGGTTGGCAGCAGCTACATCGTCAATGTGAACATCTGCTCAATCAGGGTGCGCGGTGGGAGGTCTGCATTACTTCGCCACGCCAACGCTGTGCTGAATTTGCCGAGCATATGAGTCGGCGTTTATCTGTCGAATGTGTCATTGAAGAGGGCTTTTCGGAAGTTGATTTTGGAGAATGGGAAGGTCGGTCATTTAATGAGATAAGCAGGCGCTATCCGGGGCAGTGGCAAACTTGGCTACAACAGCCCGCCAATCCAGCCCCACATGGTGGCGATCAATACGGGCAATTTCTGCATCGTATAGAGCAAGCATGGTGCGCGTTAATTCAGCAATGGCAAGGTAAATGTGTCCTATTGATTATTCATGGTGGCGTTATCCGCGCCATTTTTGCCCACATTTTCGCGCTCAATCCGAGTACACTTTTTCGCTTTAATGTCCCCCACGCCTGTCATAGTCGCATCATTGCCTATCACCAAAGCAATGCCACAGACTGGTTTCAGCTTGACTCTCATAATTCGAGTCTCCTTTAATAAACGGATTAGTGGATGAGTTCATTCCTGTCTGCCGTTAGATTCCTAACCCGACTGCCATTCGCTCAAGATTCGGTATATCATAGCGGATTATCCGGCGAGGCAGTGAGCGGGTATGCGCCCGTGGGGATGCTCATTGGTCTCGTGCTTGCCGCGATAGCATGGTTTTTATGGCAGTGGCTTGCGCTAGCACCCGCCATAGTTGCGATTATCGTGCTGGCAATCTGGAGCGGCATCACCGGCGCGTTGCATCTGGACGGATTAGCCGATTGTGGTGATGCTTGGATGGGTGGGCATACGGCAGAGCAGATGCTGGAAATTATGAAAGATACTGCCTGCGGTGTCGGTGCGATTGTTGCTGTGTCGCTGGTGTTGTTGGCAAAGTTCAGTGCCTTATCACTCTTGTTGCAACAGGGCGACTGGATACTATTGCTTTTCCCGCCAGTGATTGCGCGTATGGCATTGAGCATCGTTATTTGTGTAACGCCATACATTCGCCATGACGGTATCGGTGCATCACTACAATCGAATCTGTCAATCAAAATGATTGCAATATGCGGCTTGGTGTTAGCCGTTTTGCTGTGTCTTATTTCATGGCTATCATTTGTTATTTCCGTGCTGGCAAGTGCAATCGCATGTTCGCTCATCTATTATGGCTTTATAAAACGAGTGCAGGGTGCGACCGGCGATATTTACGGCGCATTGGTCGAAATTACTGAGTCTTTTGTGCTGATTGGATTGGTGATTTGAATGCAATAGGGATGCGGCTACGCCGACCAATATCTTCTGCTTATGGCGTGTATTCGGTTAAAATCGACTGATGACGGCTTTAAGAAAATACAATCTGGTCAGCAATTTTGCTCCGGCGGGAGACCAGCCTGTGGCCATCAATACGCTGATTGCGGGTATTGAAAATGGCGAAGAATTTCAGACCTTACTGGGGGTAACGGGATCGGGCAAGACCTTCACGATGGCAAACATTATTGCCGCTACCAGTCGTCCGGCACTTATTCTTGCTCACAACAAAACGCTGGCAGCGCAACTGTATTCGGAGATGCGGGATTTTTTTCCGGAAAATGCTGTTGAATACTTTGTTTCGTACTACGATTATTATCAGCCGGAAGCGTATGTGCCCGGCTCCGACACCTATATTGAAAAAGATGCGTCTGTCAATGATCATATTGACCAAATGCGACTATCCGCAACCAAGGCATTGTTGGAAAGAGCTGATGTCATCATTGTTGGAACGGTATCGGCAATCTATGGTTTAGGCGATCCCGCTGCCTACCATGACATGATTTTGCATTTGAAAAAAGGCGATAATATAGAGCAACGAGCCATACTACGGCGACTCGCCGAATTACAATATATTCGTAATGATCTGGAACTGAGGCGCAGCACTTTTCGCGTGCGTGGTGATGTTATTGATGTTTATCCGGCGGAATCGGAACGTCTGGCAATTCGTATTGAATTATTTGGTGATGAAGTCGAACATATTTCAAGGTTTGACCCGCTTACTGGTGGAGTTGAGGAACATCTTAACCGAATAACCGTTTATCCAAAAAGTCATTATGTGACGGCTCGGGAAACTATTCTCGGCATTCTTGACGATGTCAAACAGGAGTTGCAGGAACGGCTGGTGCAGTTGCGTGATGCTGGGAAACTGGTCGAAGCACAACGCCTTGAACAACGTACTTTATACGATCTGGAAATGATGCACGAACTCGGATATTGTAATGGCATCGAAAATTACTCGCGCTATCTGTCAGGTCGCCATGCCGGAATGCCACCGCCGACACTGATGGATTACATACCGGATAATGCTATCCTATTCATCGATGAGAGCCATGCCACCATTCCTCAGCTTGGTGCGATGTACCGAGGCGACCGTTCGCGCAAAGAAACCCTGATTGAATATGGCTTTCGCTTACCGTCGGCATTGGATAACCGACCATTACAATTTAATGAGTTTGAAAACCTGATTCCACAGGTTATCTTCGTTTCTGCAACACCGGGAAGTTATGAAGAGACACATTCCGCCGCGGTTGTAGAACAAGTTGTGCGACCAACCGGTTTGCTCGACCCGGAACTGGAAATGCGACCAGTTGAATCGCAGGTCGATGACTTGCTTTCTGAAATAAATAAGCGGGTGGCAGTCAATGAAAGGGTTTTGGTAACCACTTTGACCAAGCGAATGGCTGAGGATTTGACCGAGTATTATCACGAACATAATATTCGGGTACGGTATTTGCATTCGGATATTGATACCGTAGAACGAGTCGAAATTATTCGGGATTTAAGGAAGGGTGTCTTTGATGTATTGGTCGGCATCAATTTACTCAGGGAAGGGCTGGACATTCCCGAGGTTTCTCTGGTAGCCATACTTGACGCCGACAAGGAAGGATTTTTACGCTCAACACGCTCGCTGATTCAAACCATTGGTCGGGCTGCCAGAAACATAAATGGGAGCGTTATTTTGTATGCAGATAAGGAAACCAACTCGATCCGGCAGGCGACACAGGAAACCAACCGCCGCCGCCACAAACAAAGCATTTATAATGAGCGCAATAATATTGAAGCTAAATCTATTATCAAACCGGTTAAGGATATTATTGATGGGGCACACTCTGAATATCGAACAAATGATTCATCGTGGAATGATATGCCAGATCAGGACAGCATTGCCGAAGAAGCTGAAACATATCGCCAGCACTCACCTAAAGAACTGGGTAAATTACTGAAAAAACTTGAAAAGGAGATGTACAGCTACGCCAAAAATCTAGAGTTTGAAGCCGCAGCCAGCATTCGTAATCGCATCACCCGAATACGAAAGGTACAAATTTTAGACTACGACGTGATGAAAATGTAGCTGAACTGCGTTTGGAAATTAGCAGTGATGTTAGCGTTGTTGATGGAGTTTCATTCTGAGACCTTTGCACGAAAGCCATTTCACCTGCATGCTGCGTTCAAAACGTACTCAATCGGTCATTTATAAGCATAAACTCCCTCATTCCGTGCGTTTTTGCCTGGCCTGAAAGCGAAATCATCTTCCGTGCAAAGGTCTCATTCTGTTTGGATTGCTTTTTTAAGATGCGGGGGTTGGTCTGGATTTAATCCGCGCAGGCGCGATACTTTTTCTGCCAATCCATAAAAACTTTGAATCTGTGTCATTGGGGCATGGGCAGGATCAAGAGCGGTCAGGGTCGGCAGCGATGTCGCAGAACTTGTACTGGAAGTCAGAAAAACCTGCTCGCTTCTGTTGCTAAATGTATTGGCAAGGTTAATGACACTCGCTTCGGTTTCATCTGCCTGAGAAAACATCAGCACTGGAAAATCACGATCAACTAAAGCCATTGGTCCATGCTGAATTTCTGCCGCACTGAACGCTTCGGCATGAAGGCAAGCTGTTTCCTTGAGTTTAAGGGCGGCTTCCTGAGCAATGCCAAAACCAAGACCACGACCGACAACGAATAAGCTACGTGTGTCGGCAAGTGGATGTGCTGCGATTGACCAGTCCAGTTGTTGTGCGTTTTGCAAATGTGTTGGCAACGCTTGCAGGGCATCTATCATGTCGGCATTTCCCTGCCACAGAGTAACGATTTGCAGGATACTGGCGAGCGAGCTGATAAAAGATTTGGTTGCCGCGACACTGTGTTCTGCTCCAGCATGAAGGGGTAAAACAACATCGACCACGTTTGCCAAAGGTGAATCGGTGACATTGAGCAATCCCACAATAAAGGCACCCGCTCGCTTCGCCCATTGTGCGCTGGCAATCAGATCGGGGCTTTGACCCGATTGCGAGATGGTTAAAAACAATGCACCACGCAGGTTCTGTGGGGTAGCATATAGGGCACTGACCGAGGGTGCTGCGGATGCTACGGGAATACCTAATCGAGTCTCTATGAGATATTTTGCATAGGTTGCGGCATGATCCGATGACCCTCTGGCACAAGTGATAATCAGGAGGGGCAGGGCGGATTTAAGTCGTCGCGCAAGCTGCCGACACGCTGTGTTATTTTCGCTCAACATACGCTGCACAGCGGCAGGTGCTTGGGCCGTTTCCTGTGCCATCAATGAGGGCGACTCGGTCATGAGTGTAGGAATTAAAAATTGAGACTGACGGTTGGATTCTCTGCCAGCCTGAAAGCAACCCCCCATTCCCTCCTGACAAGGAGGGAATGGGGGTGGAAAGTCTCCCAACTCCCAATTTGTAATTCAATCGGCACCGGTAATCATCGTTACTATTTCATTTTTGTCGGTGTTTCTGGTTTCACGCACACCAATCTGAATACCGCGCATGAGTACACAAATTCGGTCCGCCAGTCTGAAAACCTGATCCAGACTATGGCTGATTATCAAAATAGCGAGATTTCGTTCTCTTAGTGCTGCAATGGTTTTCTCCACCCGCGCCGTTTCCGCGACCCCCAGTGCGGCGGTTGGCTCGTCCAGCAAAATTAATTTTTGTGCCCAATGGGTTGCACGGGCAATGGCAACCCCTTGTCGTTGCCCACCGGAAAGGTTGCGGATTGTGGTACGAACTGATGGAATTCGAACATCCAGTTGGTCAACCAGCTGTTGCGTTTGCTGTAGCATTGCTTTTCGATCAAGCAGATTAAATGGAGTATGCGTCAGTTCACGACCGAGAAACATATTCATATAAACAGGCTGTTGGTCTGCGAGCGCAAGATCTTGATAAACCACTTCAATGCCACGTTTTCGGGCACTGCTGGCATTCACAAACGAAACCTGTTCACCATCAAGATACATCTTTCCAGATGTCGGCATATGGACACCAGAGATGGTTTTTACCAACGTAGATTTGCCCGCACCATTATCACCAACAAGTGCGACAATTTCGCCGGCATAAAGGTTGAGTGAGAAGTTTTCGATGGCGACTATACCGCCAAAAACTTTATGGATACGGTCTAACGCTAATACGGGAACAGCGTTAGTGACCCCATCCTGACTCGGATTCATGCTACAACACCCGGCCAATCCTGCGTTTCACCAAAACTATTTTCAATCGTTTCCACCGTTGGCTGACCGCTACTAACACCAGAGATTGCAGCAGTGAAAGCGCGGGTAACAAACGCCTGACCCCGGAAACCAAAGATGACAGAATCGCCTGTTTTGGGGGAAACAACACCAGAACGGTCAATCATGCCATAGTAGTCAATTGCCGATGGTGGTGGAATTTCGACACTCGCCATGGCCGAAGCAGCCACTGTTGGCGTATCAGAAACGATTGCCTGCACATCGTAGTCGGGGAACACCGGATCAATATAAAGTCCACCTCCAAAGCAATACGCATTACCACCGTGGCAATGTGAAATTTCACTAAGATAGAGAACGGCAGGCTCTTCAGGAAGGTCTTCAATGGCATGGAGTGGCGTGGTTCCATGTAGCCCGTTACCGGGTTCACACTGTGTTGCACCGGCTTGTGCCAATGCTGCCAGAACGATTGAAGATGTGGTGCCTGGCGCATTTATTTCAATCTCATAGCGGCCACTTTTTGCCAGCAATTCAGCCGCCCGCGACAACGTGGTCAGGTTGGGGGTGGGCGACACCTTGCCAGTCTTATGATCAAACAAAAGTGCTGGAAAGGTGGTTATTCCAGAAAAGCGAGCACCATTCATGTCGTCAATCTGTCTGGCAACCGCAACAATATCCTCGGCTCGAAAGCCACCTTCATGACCACGGTAGAAGATGTCTCCTTCGCTTTGTATGCGTGTAAGCAAGTTCTGGGTTCGTCCGACATGGTATGACGCCGTCGCCGCCTGCAATGCTTTTTCCTGACTAAACACAGTCCAGTAATCGGGCTGTAACCGCTTTGCAGCCGTTGCCGCTTCAAATTGAGGTATCTGCACCAAATGCCCTAAATGACCGATTTTCAGACCCGCTCGAGCACAAGCCCAGGCACAGATCATATCCACCGCCACCGCGCGATCTATGCCGCCACGCATAATCGCCTTGCAGAAACTACTATTGCGTCCGACCTGCTTGGTCATGGCGAAAGTTTTCATATCCAAGTGGTTAGCTTGCGTTGTGAACAGACGCGCATTATGTTCTACCGCATCCAAATCAAGCACATAGGCATTCGGCGGCAGTTTCCCCTGCTGATGAAGCTGAATGGCCGCCTCGATAAACTGTGGGTTGCGTCGTCTCAAAACATCAAGAAACATACTGCTTCCCTCCCGTAATCTTGCTAGCGACTGACATCGCGCAAGGATATTGCGACGGCGATGAGTATAATTAGACCACGCACAATCATCTGATCAGAAACCGGCAGGCCCATCAGAATCAGACCGTTGTTCAACATACCCATAAGCAGCGAACCGACCAGGGCACCGATAATTGAACCCTTGCCACCATTGAGTGCTGTTCCACCGACAATAACAGCAGCAATCACAGTCATTAAATCGCTTTCACCTAATGTATATTTGGCAGCCTGAATACGACCGGCATACAACAGACCGGCCAGCCCTGCACAGAAACCGCTTATCATCAACACCGATAAGCGAATACGCGCTACTTTTATTCCAGACACTTGGGCAGCACGCGGATTATCGCCAGTTGCCATAACATGAGCACCGAATCGGATTTGGCGATAGACGATATGCCCGACCAGAGTGGCAATGAGAGTCCACAAAATCAGCGAGGGCACACCTAAAAAAGAACCTGATCCAAAAAAACCGGTGAACGTATCATTCACAACTGGAATGGAGCGAAGTTGGGTCATTGATCTAGCAATGCCGGCAAATAGCCCCATGGTTGCCAAGGTGACCAAGAATGACGGTAACCGTAAATAAGCGACCAGCACACCGTTGATTGAGCCAATCAAAAATCCGGCACTGAGCCCGGCAACAACACCGGCAAACATTGAATACCCCTGCATGATAACCGCCGCCGCCAAGGCAGAAACGGCAACAATTGAACCAAATGAAAGGTCTATTTCCCCCGCCGACAACACGAACACCAAGCCAATCGCCATGATTGTGGCTGGTGCGGTTTGCAAAACAATGTTGAATATATTGCGGGTCGTTAAAAAGCCATCATCGTGCAGGGTTATTGCAAAGAACAGAAAAACCAGCAAAAAACCGATATAGATCAGATATTGTTGCAAATGGAAGCGTTGCCATGCTGATTTAAGCCAAATCATAAAACTTTCACGGCAGGATTAGGTTTATCCATACTACTTGAGCTTACAGCGGCATCCGATACGCTATTTGCTCGCCTCAATAACGTTTTTCGGAGCTTTTTTATGCTGTGACCGCATCCAGCCTTCTTCAACATTATCGGCGGTGACTGTTACCGCTGGAACGACCACGAACGGAGGAGTTTTTTCTCCTACCAGTGCTCGCGCACCAGCTGCTGCCATCGTTCGACCAAGTTCATAGGCCTCATCGGCAATAATCGCCACCACATTGCCGCCTTTGACCATGTCGAGCGCAATCGGCTCGGAAAGATCAAGTGTTACAATTTTAGTGGTTTTATTGCCATTGGCGCGCAGTGCTGCAAGCACCCCTTCAGCAGGACCCGCCCAAGTCACATAGATACCACCCAGATCAGGGTTTTTGAGGAGCATGGCATTGGCAATATCTTCTGCTCGCGCCGGATCACTGATGCCTTGCTCGGCTACGATTTTAATATCGGCATAATCATTTTCAATGGTTGTCTTAAAGGCATTGTCGCGCTGGTTGGTCACATAGTAGCTGGCATCGTGATATATCCAGCCCACCGTGCCTTTATCTCTCATTGATTTTGCCAGCGCGTCCGCAGCCTGTTTGCCCATCTGGAACAAATCATCAGTGACAATGGCCACATAATCCTGCGAATGTTTGTAATCCTGCGGCAAGTTGGACAGAAAAACCAGTTTCACCCCGTTTGCTTTGGCTTCTTTGAAAGCGGCGGCTGATGTTACTGGATCCAGCGGCAATGACAAGATAATGTTTGGATTTTTTGCCATCACGGTTTCGATATCACTACGTTGCTTGGCGGCATCAAATCCGGCATTGGTGATGGCAACAATTTCAATGCCTAAACGATTGAATTCATCGCTTGCACCGGCAGAAACGGCATTGACGAAATCCGATTGATCATGCCATAGCAATGCCGCTTTGTATTTTCCATCTCGAAGTATGTCCAGCTTACTGTCAGGCACGATAACGGCTGATGACGAGGTTGCGGCTTCTCCACCGGGGCCAATGGTTTGTGCATTAACCATGACACTGAACAACATGACACCAAACAATAGGGTGGCAACCGGTGTGACTGCGATTAATTTTCTGAAATTCATGACATCCCCTCTCTCAATAACATGCGAAATTATTTTTCGACAACGCCGCAATAACTGGCAATAAAGATAGCAAATGCGATGATGCCAGCCATATATTCATCAACATTTACGCGCTCTTCGAGCGTGTGGCAATTAGTAATATCTCCCGGCGCACAATAGACCGTCGGACAGCCCATCTGGTTAATCAAAAAAGGGGCTTCTGACCAAAATGGGGCACCTTGAATTTGTCCTCGTCCCGGCATCGCTTCAAGTAGCGCAGCAGACAGCATCTCCACCTCGGCGGTTGCCGGATCAATTTCAGCAGGCAAACCGCCGTATTTGTGATCACGACCCGCTGGATAGGTGATTTCAATCTTAATGTCCTGCTCCCCAACACCCTGACCAGAAGCAGCATCACGCACTATCGTATCCAGTTGCGAAACCGCTTGCTCCATAGTTTCATCAGGAAGAACTTTACGAATCAAAGAGAAACTACATTCTTCGGGAACCGCAATATATCCCCCACCTTGAATTTCGGTTACCAGTACAAAAGCACGACCAATCAAATCATGCTCTGCCCGTTGCTTGATTTGTTCTGAATGCTGCCACAGCGCGGTGAGCGCACGATGCGCAGCTTTTAACGCATCAATGCCTTGCTCCGGGACACCAAAATAAGCCGTTCTACCTGTGATTTTGACATCGGCAATGAAGAATCCCATTTGTGCCGGAAAAATAGCTAATTGGGTTGGCTCAACATAAATCGCAAAATCGGCTCGGTTAATTTCTCCACCGACAACACGTCGGGTAAAATCTTTCACCCCCGCACTGACTCCACTACCCGCTTCGCCACTTTCTTCATCACCAATAAACGCAAAAGCAACATCCCCTTGCAGACAAATCCCGGCACGATCAATCAACTCAAGTGCTGCCAGCGCCGAGCAGATACCGGCTTTCAGATCGCCCGTTCCACGACCCCAGATTTCATTATCAATCACGGCACCACAAAAGGGGTCTTCGCGTTCGGTTCCAGCCCACCGTTGCTGCCAGCCGCGTACATGCACTGTGTCAGTATGACCGATAAACAACAGACGTTTTCCACCACCGCTGCCTTTGCGTTCACCCCAAATATTGGGTCGCCCGGGCAAAAAATCGGCGCGTTCCCATGCCACCTTCAAACGGGTTAAACGCCCTTGCAGAAAATCGACGAAATTCGATTCATTGCCCGTGATACTCTCGCGTGCGACCGCGCCTTGCAAAAGATTCAAGAGCGCCTCCCGATTCATCAGGTCGGCGAATACTCGATGTAGATTGCTCGTAGAACTCATTGCGCCAGATCCGCAAATTTAACCACCTCGGCCGGTGGGAGCGCAATTTTTGCGCCCGCTACACCGCCTGAAAACAAGGTCGTATGCAAGTGCGCCAATCCAACGGCTGCACCACCCGCAATGGCCGCCCGTGCGCCCAAGGCCGAAACTTCAATTTCCAGTGGATAGGGGAAACAAAGTGCGACATCGTTTAGAACGCGCTGCAACAACTCTTTGCGACTGCCAATTGATCCGCCCAGAATAACCTTAGCGGGTCCGGTAACCGCACAAATGGTTACGACTGCACGCGCCAGATAACGGGAAATTTCATCAATCAGGGTTTTCGCAAATTTATCGCTCTCCACGGCATCAAAAATATCCGGAACACAGCGTTCAGTGCCGGAAAGTGCCTGATAGCGTCTTTTAATCCCATCAGTGGCTATCACGCGCTCAAGCGCACCAATCCGCAGGGATAGTGGTTCAAAAGGATCGGCGCCAAACGGCAGAAAACCCAATTCTCCGGCAACGTTGGCATGACCACGCACCAGTTCACCACCGACAATGATACCCGCACCAATGCCCGTTCCAAGGGAGATGAAGGCAAGATCATCGGTGCCTGCGCCACTGCCAACCCAATGTTCTCCCAGAACCGCTAGATTGACATCGTTTTCCACAATAACATCAAGACCAAGCTCTCTTTCGAACATGGCGGTCACGTCAAACGCCTCAAAATCAGCAATATTAGGTGCCATGCGTACCCGTCCGCTATCGGCTTCAGGTACTCCGGGAACCCCAATCACAGCCAACCGCACACTCTCAAAGCCAATGCGATTATGTTGTGCCACTTGTCTACACATACGGGCGATTTGATGAACCACATATTTACCACCACGTTTGTCGGTGGGCTCGGTCAATTCAGACAGTATTTGGCATGACAAATCAGCGATAGCGACTCTAACTTTGGTGCCGCCTAAGTCAACCGTTGCAATACAGGCAGCATCTGGTATGACTTCATAAGTTATTGCACTACGCCCGACATGACCACGAGTACGTCCAGTTTCCTGCACCCAGCCATTCACTTCCAGAATCCGAATGATTTCTGAAATAGTTTGTTTCGATAACCCTGTTTGCTTGGCAATACTGGCTCGCGAAATGGGCCCACAATGTACGATCGCTTCCATGACCGTACACAGCGATAATCGACGTGAAATTAGCGAGGCTTTACTCATGGAATATTCAATAATGCTTGACTTTTTTAATTTGTTCTGTTAGAGAACTAATTGAGCATTATAATCACTTTTGGATTTTGGAGTCAATAAGATTTTGGGCCATTAATATGTAAGTTCAGAAACATGTTGGTGTGGCTCTAGATCCAGTTTTTATATTTTATAAAGAGACCTTTGCACGGAAGATGATTTCGCTTTCAGGTAAGGCAAAAACACACGGAATGAGGGAGTTTATGCTTATAAATGACCGATTGAGTACGTTTTTAACGCAGCATGCAGGTGAAATGGCTTTCGTGCAAAGGTCTCATAAAAGGCAACTAAATAATGTCCTATGTACAGACTGTATTGGGTAAGGTAAAGCCAACAGAGTTAGGGATGGTTCTTGGACACGAACATATCATGTCTTTAGTACCAGGTCCTTGGCTATCAGGCGGTGTTGGCGATGAAACCGTAGGAATTACTGTTCATGCGCTATCTGCGTTGAAAAATGCCGGGATAAGGACAGTTTGCGATCTCAGCCCTTACGGTGTGGTTGGTCGTGATGATCACGGAGACAATGCAGTGTTGCTACGCCAGATTGCGTCGCAACCTAGCGTGCAGGGACTACATATTGTTAGTGGGTCAGGAACCTACTTAGATGCCTATTCCCCACAATGGGTCACGGAAGCGACAATTGATGAAATGCGCGCACGATTTATTGCTGATGCTACCATCGGCATCGGAAACTCCGGTGTAATTGCGGGCATTTTTGGTGAACAGGCAACCGGACTGGGTGATGCTTGGACACAAGGTGAAAGAGATCGATTGCGTGCTTGCGGGCAAGCGGCACGCGAAACGGGATTAGCTCTCAAAACACATACTACGCACGGCACTCATGCTTTGGATCAGATTGAAATCTTGAAGTCGGAAGGCGTTGATCTTAACCGAGTGGTAATTGGTCACATGGATACTTTCAATCCCACGATTGAGAGTCACTATGACACAATTAAAGCCGTACTAGATTCAGGTGCCCACATTGGGATTGATACTATTGGCAAGGAAACTTGGGAGTTTTTTCTAGCACCACCTCCCTATCCACGACCAGAAGGTCCGTTTCAAAATAATTTCATGTTTCGTGGCAATAATCATCGGGGTGCTGCGTTACAACATTTTATTGATCTCGGCTATATCAAACAAATCCATCTTTCAATGGATCTTACTGGTGCCGAGGTTTACTTGAACCCTAAGACCCACGGACAAAAAGGCTATAATCATCTCATTGACGTGTTTGTTCCAATGCTTATATCACAATATGCTATATCAGATGGCGACATCCATCAAATGCTGGTCACCAATGAATCGGAAATTTTAACGCTTCAATGAAATCTTATCCACGTCCACTGTCTTATTTATATCCACTCGTGTGGTCATAACCCCATTCACAACAGAAGCAATGGGCGACCATGACAACAATAATCCTTTAGGAGAAAATTATGAAAACAACATCAACAGTCATCAAAGCATTAGTCATATATTCTCTGCTTTCAGGCGTTGCACTGGCTGAACGACCTGCAACCGTTGGACCAAATGGAGAATCCCCAACTCCCGCTTCATCTTTGACTATTTCAAATGCACAAGTCGCGAGGGTTAAGGCTGGAGATTATACTGCTGCTCTCGTTTGGCACGAACTGTCGGATTATACCAATGCGGTTGATCGGGGCACGCGAGCTGAATTTGAACGGCTTGGCATCAGGGTTGTGGCTCAAACCGATGCGGCATTTGATATGGCCAAACAAAAATCTGATGTTGAAACCGTGATGAGCAAATCTCCATCGATCATCATTTCCTTACCAGTTGATCCGACAACGGCAGCCAACGTTTATGATATCGCCCGCAAGGATGGAGTGGTGCTGGCATTTGTTGATAATTCGCCAAGCGGTTATGTGCAGGGCAAAGATTATGTCACTGTAGTGTCCGACGATCTGTTTCAGATGGGCAACAAAGCAGGTATCGCCATGGCAAATGCTTTGGGCAAAAAAGGCAAAGTGGGCTATATCTTCCATGATGCAGATTTCTATGTCACCAACCAGCGTGATGGTGCCTTCAAATACACCATTGAAAACGACTACCCCAATATGTCGATTGTGGCTGAGGCGGGCATTGCTGACCCTGCCAATGGCGAAGACATTGCCCGCGCCATGTTGACCAAAAACCCCGATATTGATGGTATTTACGTCACTTGGGCAGAACCTGCTTTGGGGGTGCTTTCGGTGTTGCGCGCGCAAGGCAATAATCACACCAAAATCGTAACACTTGACCTGTCAGAGCCGGTTGCTTTGGATATGGTAAAGGGCGGAAATGTTGCTGCTATTGTGGCAGATGAAGCCTACAATATCGGAGTGACGGTAGCGCGGGCGGCGGCACTCGGTCTGCTTAAACAACCGGTTGAACCGTTTCTTGTTGTTGATGCGCTTGCGGTCACAGCTGACGGTGTGCTTGACGGATGGATGGCTTCGCTCAATATGGAAGCACCCGCTATGATTGTCGAAGCGGCTCGATAACAGAGTCCATATCACAGGATGACTAACATGAGTACAATTCCAGAAAGCGGGTCCAAATCCTACGATGATTTCATCGGTGATGTCTGGGCATTTGAGTCGTCAATTGACCTTGCTAAAGAGGATTACTATAATGATAATTGGACCCGAAGAATTGAATCATACCCTAAAGTCGAATATCCGGGTAGAGTTGTGCGTGATATGGAGTCGGGCAAACCGATTGAACTTCACAATCTTACGATTGACGAGTACTTCAAATCAATAGGAATCAGTCATTATGTATAGTCAGACAGATCCGAGTCACAATTGGCGGAATATACAAGCATCTGTCACCAACTATCTCGGATTCATGAGGTTTCAGTTTCAAGAGTCGGACCTGCAGGATTTGAGCTATTACAACTTCGAGACCGTGACCGTTGATGATAAAGTTTATCCTAAACATTAACGTTGATGTGCCCGTCTCTCACTGGAAAAACGGAGTTACTGGATTCCTCAACACGAACCCGAAGGAAGTAAGCACTCCACATGGGTGACTGACACTGTGCATTTTGTTGATGACAACTTTACGGGGAAAAAAGATATATCAAGTGTCCGCGACTTCATGGATCCCAACAAACAGATATTTATCATCCGAGATCACTTCAAGAACAAGTATGCGGGGATATTGAGCGGGTTTACTAATGGAGGCAAGTTACTATCTGATTATCTCTGGACCACGTAATGTGGAATGCCTTGAATCCGCCAGTGAATCCACCTCCTTCGCTTCCAGATAATCGGTCAAACGAAGTTCTCATCAGCATGTCTGGCTTTGTTGCAGGGGCTATCTACATGGCGCACAGGGAGTTGTGTTGTTATTGATGCACCATTAGAATCCGGCTGATGAGAACCAAACGTACATTCTCCAGTACATTCAGGACTTTGCTGGTTATCAGACCTCGTTCACTTTGAGGTTGGGGTAGGATGGCGGGCCCGGAGGGATTCGAACCCCCGACCACCTGGTTCGAAGCCAGGTACTCTATCCGACTGAGCTACAGGCCCGTTGCTACTACTTACCTTGATTGTATTCGTTAGTCGAGTTTATTGTGTAATAATTTATTGACTTGTCCGGGATTCGCTTTGCCACCACTTTGTTGCATGACCTGACCGACAAAAAAACCGAATACTTTTTGATTGCCGTCTTTATACTGCTGAACTTGAGCGGCATTTTCAAGTAGTATTTTGTCAATAATCGTTTCAATCTCGCCACTGTCGGTGATTTGCCTGAGCTCTTTGTCAGCAATAATCTGGTCAACCGTATGGTCGCTTTCCCAGAGGAGTGCGAAGACCTGTTTGGCGATTTTACCCGAAATGGTTTGATCGGCGATACGATCCAGTAAAGTGGCAAATCGCTTGCTGTTGACTGGCGAGTCTTTGATGTCCAGTTTGGCACTATTGAGGGCGGCACTGAGCTCGCCGATAATCCAGTTGGCAACGGTCTTGGCATTTGCTGATGTTTGTGCACAGGCATTTTCAAAGTAATCCGCGCTATCCCAATCATTGCTTAAATATGAAGCATCAGCGGATGATAAATGATATTCACGCTCAAATCTGGCTTTACGCGCATCGGGTAATTCGGGGAGAGTGTGGCTAATCTGCTCGATGAATTCATCTTCGAGCACCATTGTCGGTAAATCCGGATCCGGAAAATAACGGTAGTCATGCGCTTCTTCTTTGCTACGCATAGGACGTGTTTCATTGTTATCGGCATCGTATAAGCGTGTTTCCTGAACGATCTTGCCACCCTGTTCAAGAATGTCAATTTGTCGATCAATCTCAAAGGTGATGGCTTTTTCTACGAAGCGAAAGGAGTTGATGTTTTTCAATTCGGTGCGGGTTCCCAACTTGGTTTGACCTTGTGGCCGTATTGAGACATTGGCATCACAACGAAACGAACCTTCTTGCATGTTGCCATCAGAAATATCCAGATAACGCACCAGCGTATGTATTTTACGCAGGTAGGCAACCGCTTCTGCGACACTGCGCATGTCGGGCTCAGAGACGATTTCAAGTAGCGGCGTGCCGGCGCGATTGAGGTCAATAGCGGTGACATCATGAAAGTTTTCATGTAGCGATTTTCCGGCATCTTCTTCAAGGTGTGCGCGGGTTATGCCGATAATTTTGCTACCCGTACTGGTTTCAATGACAATCTCGCCTTTGCCAACTATCGGCACTTCAAACTGACTTATTTGATAGCCTTTGGGCAGATCGGGATAGAAATAGTTCTTGCGAGCAAAAATAGAGCGTTTATTGATATGTGCGCCAATGCCAAGTCCAAACTTGACGGCTAGGTATGCGGCTTGCCGATTCATAACTGGTAATACGCCGGGCAGGGCAATGCTGACATCGCAGGCCTGTGTATTCGGTGGTGCGTCGTAAGCGGTGGATGCGCTACTAAAAAGTTTGCTTTTGGTGAGCAGTCGAACATGAATCTCAAGTCCAATGACCGTCTCCCATACGCGTTTCTGCGCTGTCATATTCAAGGATTCGGTCATCATTCAAACCTGCTCGGCACTTGCAAATGCCAATCTGTTTGCTGTTGAAACTGATGGGCAACATTAAGTAGGGTGGCTTCGTCCAGATATTTACCGACTAACTGTAAGCCAATGGGTAAGTTTTTGTCATCAAATCCTGCCGGAATTGACATCGCCGGAAGTCCTGCCAGATTGGCGGCATTGGTGAAAATGTCATTCAGGTACATTGCTACCGGATCATCATTTTTTTCACCGATGAGGAAGGCGGTAGCTGGTGTGGTTGGTCCGGCGATTAAATCACATTTTTCAAAAGCCCGGCGGAAGTCATCGGCAATCATTCTACGTAGTTTCTGTGCCTTTATGTAGTAGGCATCGTAATAGCCGGAAGATAATACATAAGTACCAATCATGATTCTGCGCTGCACTTCAGCACCCAATCCTTGTGCCCGGGTCTTCTCATACATATCATTGAGATCGGTATAATCTTCTGCCCGATAGCCATAACGTACGCCATCGAATCGAGACAGGTTAGAAGAGGCTTCCGCAGGTGCAATAACGTAATAGCAGGGGATGCCCGCTTCGCTATTCGGCAGTGTAACCGCCACTGTTTTCGCACCCATCGATTCTAATTGCTGGATTGCCTGCTGCACCGCTTGTGCTACGGCGGCATCCACGCCGTCGCTAAAGAATTCTTTGGGTAAGCCGATAACTTTTCCGTGTAGTGCTTGTTGCAGTGGGTTGTCATAGTCCGGAACAGGTTGTTCCAACGAGGTCGAATCGTGCGCATCAAACCCGGACATTGCCTGTAAAACCATTGCCGCATCCTCGGCATTTTGGGCAAGCACGCCACCTTGATCCAAAGACGAGGCAAAAGCGACCATGCCATATCGGGAAACACGCCCATAACTCGGCTTGATACCAGTCAGACCACAAAACGCGGCGGGTTGACGAATTGATCCGCCAGTATCGGTGGCAGTGGCAACCGGCGATAGTCGCGCACTCACTGCGGCGGCGGAGCCCCCCGAACTGCCACCGGGTACGCGCTGAATATCCCAGGGGTTTTTTACCACGCCGTAATAACTGGTTTCATTTGAGGAACCCATAGCAAACTCATCCATATTGGTTTTGCCTAACATCACCATGCCCTGTTGTTTTAGTTTTTGCACAACAGTGGCATCGTAGGGCGCGATAAAATTGTCAAGTATTTTGGAGGCACAACTGGTTAATACGCCTTGACTACAAAATAAATCCTTATGTGCTATGGGAATTCCAGTCAACCGTCCACCGGCATTATCGTGTAACATCTGGTCTGCATATTGTGCCTGTTCCATGGCGAGGTCTGTGGTGACCGTGATGAACGCATTCAGATCGTTTTCGGCAATACGTTTTAGATAGTGTTGTGTCAATTCGACGCTGGAATACGCTTTATTGCGAAGCGCCGCGCTATGTTGAGCGAGGGACGTTAAGTGCATGATATGGCTTGGTTGATGGTTTAGTCAATGACCTTAGGAACCAAATAAAGCCCGTTTGCCGTGGCGGGTGCAAGTGCCTGATAGATTGTTTTGCAATCAGTCGCTGTCACCGTATCGGTGCGTAGGCGCAGTGTTGCATCTTGCGGGTGGGACATCGGCTCAATGTTGTGCGTATCAATCGCATTCATTTGTTCGACCAAATCCATAATTCGGGATAATTGAGTCGCATAAAAATCAGCTTGCTCGCCACTGATTTTTAAACGAGCGAGTGTGGCGATGTGGGTGGTTTCTTCCGCTGTTAGAGACATAATTCAGAAATAGTTACCATTAAAAACGCGACAATTTACCATAGGATTATACGGTTGAATAGTGGTCGCTGGATTGTTAAGCTATGCAGGTTGTTTTTTTCGGAAAAAACACCGTATTTCTGCCCTTAATCATTTTTAAATTAAACTAAAAATAATGCTAACACATCTGACAGGTTTTTTTTCCAATGACCTTGCCATTGACCTCGGTACAGCGAACACCCTGATTTATGTCAAAAATAAGGGGATAATTCTCAACGAGCCTTCAGTGGTTGCAATTAAAAGCCCGACCGCAGGTGCTGCTAAAACTATATTGGCAGTGGGGCGGGATGCCAAACAAATGTTAGGGCGGACACCCGGTTCTATTCAAGCTATCCGACCATTGAAAGACGGCGTTATCGCCGATTTCAATGTGACCGAAGATATGCTTAAATATTTTATCCGTAAAGTTCAGGAAAACAAATTTTTTGCCAGTCCAAGAATTATTATCTGTGTCCCCTGTGGATCGACTCAGGTGGAAAGGCGGGCAATTCGGGAATCGGCAAGCAGTGCTGGTGCCCGGGAAGTTTATCTCATTGAAGAACCGATGGCAGTGGCTATCGGTGCCAATCTTCCAGTTGCGGAACCTACCGGCTCGATGGTGGTTGACATCGGTGGTGGCACCACCGAAGTCGGTATTATGTCATTGGGTGGCATGGTTTATTCAAACTCAGTGAGAACGGCTGGAGACTCTTTTGACGATGCCATAATCAACTATGTACGCCGTCGCCATGGTGTACTAATCGGAGAGGCGACTGCGGAGCGGGTAAAACAAACGATTGCAACGGCGTGGTCAGAAACTGAATATATGGAAATGGAAATTAAGGGGCGGGATATTGCAGAAGGTATGGCGAGAAGCCTGATGATTACCAACGAAGAAATCTACGAAGCAATCAGCGATTCACTAGAGCATATTATTCAGGCTATTCGTCAGGCATTAGAAAAAACGCCGCCAGAACTGAGCGCCGATATTGGTGACAAAGGCATGGTGATTGCTGGAGGTGGTGCGTTATTGCGTGATATGGATCGCCGATTGATGCAGGATACCGGATTACCCGTGGTGCTTGCGGAAGAACCTTTGACCTGCGTGGTTCGAGGTTGTGGTCGCGCATTGGAAGAAATGAGTACTATGGGGGATGTGTTTGCCAGTGAGGAATAATACAAGTTACAACATTTATTGACAGTGGTTGATGGTCTTCATACTTGATTTGTAATAGCGAACCCCAATAGAAACTCATTGCCACAATCGATATTTCATCGTATGAGCTACCACCGCGCATCCCCATTATTTCGTTTTTCATTGCTTTTGGTATTATCCCTGGGGGCAATGATTGTTGATCATCGCAGTGAATTGTTGAAGCCGGTGCGCAGCGTTGCGACAATTATTAACATCCCCTTTGAATTCGTTATCGCGTTACCGAACACTCTATTCTCAGTATGGGATAGCTATTATCCCGACAACATCCTGCAACAACGCTTGTTTGATATGCAACAAAAACAAGCGATACTAGAGGCTCGGTTACAACGCTATACCGCTTTGGAACAGGAAAATCAACGGCTGTCTGAATTGTTGTCGGTATCAAAACGCTTTCCCCATGATGCTCTTCTCACAGAAATTGTTGCATTAGATTTGGAACCATTCAGTCACCGAGTGGTTATAAATCATGGTGCAGAAGCGGGTGTTTATCTCGGTCAGCCAGCAATCACTGCGCAGGGGTACTCGGTCAGGTCTCTAAGATCGGTTATCGCCGTAGCGTGGTTACACTGATAACCGATCCGAGTCATGGGCTGTCGGTGCAAATTCAACGCAATGGACTACGCACCATTATCCAAGGTTCTGGAAAGCTCAATCATGTCATCGTTCCATTCCTCGAAAACCCGTCTGATATTCAACTGGGAGATGTCCTGGTTACGTCCGGGCTGGGAGGGCGTTTCCCAGTTGGTTATAAGGTCGCTGAAATATCTGATATTGTCACAGATGCCAATCAAGCGTTTATGATTATTAGCGCACGCACTGTGCAAACAGCTACTACCAAGGAAGTGCTGTTACTATGGAACAACGGTCTTGACAGCACGGCAACACCATCCCACTCAGGTAGCTCCAGCGAAGCCACTGTGAGCGACATAACTGATGCGGGTGAGTAGGTGATTAAGGTGGCGCACACTGCAAAATCACCATTTTGGATCATTTTGCTTACGTTTGTGATCGCTTTATTACTCAATATGTTGCCCTATCCGCTTTGGATGAGATATGCCAAACCGGATTGGGTTCTGTTGGTTTTGTTTTACTGGTGTTTGGCGATGCCACATCGTGTCGGTATCGGCTGTGGATGGCTTTCGGGTATGGTTATGGATGTACTGTATTACTCGTTATTGGGACAACATGCTATTGGCAAAGCCTTTGTGGCACTCATCGCTATTTCGACACATCAACGTCTCCGACTGCATAATTTATGGCAGCAGTGCATACTGCTCTTTATTGTCGCTTCAATAGATATTGGATTTACCGTGTGGATTTATCATATAAGCGCAAGCACCGAGATTCGTCTGGTATTTTGGCAATCCGCTTTGGCATCTTGTCTGATCTGGCCACTGGTCTATAATCTGTTGCGTTTACTACGCCATAGAACAGGAATAAGCAAAGAGCAATGATCCTGATTCACGATCACCTGATGGAGAAAAAAATGGTTCGCCGCCGCCTGATTTTTGTCTTTGCCATCATCGCCATACTGGCCATGTTGCTGCTGTTGCGACTGGGTTATTTGCAAGTCGTGCAACATCAAAAATTCATCACATTAGCGCAACAAAACCGCATTGACTTTTCCCCATTAGCACCAGTTAGAGGGTTGATATACGACAGAAATGGTGAAATTCTGGCGCACAATATTCGGGTATTCAATTTGGAGATTTTGCCGGATAAGGTAAAAAATATGGATACGCTGTTGCGTGAATTAGGACAACTCATTGAAATTACAGATATCCAATTAAAACAATTCAAAAAACATCGGCAACAACGCGCGGCTTTTGAACGGCAAACACTCAAGGTTAATCTCAACCAAGCAGAAGTCGCTATATTGGCAGTTAATCTGCACCGATACCCGGGTGCAGAATTGCGAGCACGTCTGCAACGACACTACCCGAAAAAGGAGCTAACCGCTCATGTAGTGGGTTATGTGGGGCGGATAAGCGCAGCAGACCTGAAAAATATTGACAATCAGCTTTATCGGGGGATGAGCTACATCGGTAAAACCGGCATAGAGGCTTATTACGAATCGGGTCTGATGGGTGTGTCCGGGATAAAGCAGGTGGAAACAAATGCCCATGGTCGGGTTGTGCGTAGCCTGCAACAAACCGATCCACAGACCGGCACGACCCTGCATCTCGGTTTGGATATTCAGTTACAGCAGAAAAGCGTTGAAGCATTAGCCGGATTTGAAGGAGCGATAGTCGCGATTGAACCGCAATCGGGCGATGTTCTCGCTTTTGCCAGTGTGCCCGGATACGATCCGAATTTGTTCGTCAATGGCATCAGTGAAGCGGACTACGCCAGTTTGCGCACCTCAGATCGTAAACCGTTGGTGAACCGTGCGATTTATGGACGTTATGCGCCGGGATCGACCATCAAGGGCTTTATGTCTCTGGTGGCTATGGAAAATGGCATTGATCACAGTGTCACTGTTTCTTGCCCCGGATGGTATCGCTTGCCGGGGAATCAACATCGTTATCGTTGCTGGGAGAAAACCGGGCATGGTTTGATAGATGGTTTCAACGCCATAATCCAATCCTGTGATGTGTATTTCTACACATTAGCGCGGAAATTGGGTATTGACAAGATGTATGCAGGGATGAGCCGATTCGGATTTGGGCGACCAACTGGAATTGATCTGCTTGACGAGCCATCCGCTTTAATGCCATCCAGAGAGTGGAAACACCGTGTTCGCAATCAGGTATGGTATCCCGGAGAGACCATCATTAGCGGAATTGGTCAGGGATATACCTTAACCACACCACTGCAACTGGCACAAGCCACTGCCATGCTGGCAAATAGAGGCAAGAAAATCATCCCGAGGTTTTTATCTGCCATAGAACATCCGCAAAGTCAGCTACGCGAAGAAATTGCAGCGCAAATAACTGGTATCGAAAAACTACGCAGTGATCGCTATTACCGAGAAGTCATAGCGAGCATGCGTAATGTCGTGCATGGTAAGCGAGGAACGGCAAGGGCAATTAGTCGGGGAATCCAGTATGAAATGGCTGGAAAGACTGGAACTTCCCAAGTTAAAAGCATTGCTCAGGATCAGGAATACGATGAAAAAACCACCGAGAAGAAGTTTAGAGACCATTCCCTGTTTATCGGTTTTGCACCGCTGAACGACCCAAAAATTGCTATCGCGGTCGTGGTTGAACACGCGGGCAGTGGTAGTCGGGTCGCTGCACCTATCGCCAGACAGCTAATTGATTATTACCTACTCAATCGACTGCAATTATTTGATAACCTCGAGACCGACTCCACAGCTCAGGTTAGTCAGGTTAATCAAGGATAGTCATTGTGATCAGGCAACGACAGAGACCTCATCAATAAAAAACATGAGACGGTTGTGCTATGAGCCAGACTGATAATTCCTATCTCGACTTGCCGCTATTCGCCGTGATTTTGATGCTCTGTGCTTTAAGTCTGGTGGTTTTGTACAGCGCTGGAGGAGAAGACCTTAATACGATTATCAAGCATGCTATTCGTGTCAGTTTTGCCTTGCTGTTGATGTTTCTTTTCACACGCATTTCTCCGACAACATTGTCACACTGGTCGCCCCATGTCTATCTTGCAGGACTGGGAATGTTGTTCATCGTCTTGGCTGTTGGCATCATTGGCAAGGGCGCACAACGCTGGATTGATTTGGGTGTTTTCCGATTTCAACCCGCTGAGATAATGAAAATTGCGGTGCCGATGATGGTCGCATGGATATTGACACGGTCACGCTTACCACCGCGTCCGCTTTTTATCGTGTTGTCTGGTGTTGTCGTACTGATTGCCGTGGTGCTGGTCATTCTGCAACCGGATCTAGGCACCGGATTGTTGATTGCATTAGCCGGAAGTGCGGTTATTTTCCTGGCTGGAATAGGCTGGAAACTGATTGTAACAGTGTTGTGTTCGCTGGCAATCGTCATTCCGGTGATGTGGGTTTTTGTTCTGCTTGACTATCAACGCAGTCGTGTCCTGACTCTGTTCAATCCATGGTCTGACCCGTTGGGGGCAGGTTATCATACTATTCAATCAATCATTGCTATCGGTTCTGGCGGCATACCGGGTAAAGGCTGGCTTTCCGGCACGCAGTCGCAACTCGAATTTATTCCCGAACGCCGTACCGATTTTATCTTCGCGGTGTATGCGGAAGAGTTTGGTTTAATTGGTGTTATCGTATTGTTATTACTTTATTTGTTTTTAGTGTTTCGCGGGTTATTGATTGCCTTTCATGCCAGAAACACCTATTCTCGTCTGCTTGCTGGAGGGCTATCTGTCACCTTCTTTTTTTATATGTTCGTCAATATGGGTATGGTCTCTGGAATTTTGCCAGTGGTTGGTATACCTTTACCATTGATGAGCTATGGAGGCACCTCTATGGTAACACTGATGATAGGATTCGGGATTTTGATGAGCATAGCTCGCGATAATAACCGGCACGGCAGACGTTGAATTTTGGTTGCTGGACTCACCCACACAAACGTCGGGACAGGCCAATGAATAGGCCAGTGGATAGGCTGGTGGACAGTCGCTTGGCGGGGTTGCTACTGATACTTACCTTATTGATCACGCCCTCGCTTTCGGCGGCAGTGGAGGTCAAAAAATATCCAGTGTTGCTAAAACTAGTTGAGCAAATGAGTGCTGAGGACGGCTATCCAAAAGCGCAATTAAATCGGCTTTTACAGCAGGCAAATATCAAACAAAAAACGATTGACCTGATAAACAGACAATATGAAGCTTTGCCTTGGCATCGCTACAGAAAAAGATTTGTAAACCAACACAGAATCAATCAGGGTGTCAGGTTCTGGGATGAAAATCAAACTACGCTACAGCGGGCATATGAACAGTTTGGTGTGCCGCCGGCACTTATTGTGGCGTTGATCGGCATAGAAACTCATTATGGAGCACAGATGGGAAATGACCGTGTCTTGGATAGTCTGGTTACGCTGTCGGCAAAATACCCACGGCGGAGTCCTTTCTTTACTGCGGAATTGCGTACATTTTTGAATATTACCCGCAAGGAAAAAATCGACCCGACATCCGTTCTCGGCTCATACGCGGGTGCAATAGGAATTCCACAATTTATGCCCTCCAGTTATCTAACCTATGCCGTTGACTTCAATGACAATAATCAGAAAGATCTGGTAAACGAAACCGATGATGCCATTGGCAGTGTCGCTAATTATTTGAAAGCGCATGGCTGGAATAATGATCAGTTAATCTATGCCAATGTTAGCGAAGCGTTATCAAAATCGGCAACAAAGCTGGTGAGTAATAGTGCAAAGCCTGCTTATACTTCCGCACAGTTGCTTGCGGCAGGAGTGAAATTTGATGGCAGTCGCAGTAGTCGCAACATGGCACTGCTAGTGCTGCAGGAACAGCAGGGTGTGCGTCATATCGTTGGTTTTAGAAATTTCTATGTCATCACACGTTACAATCACAGTGTCAATTATGCGCTGGTGGCGGCACAGCTTGCGGAGTCCATTGCCGTATCAAGAAAATCAGCAGACAGCAACCAACCATGAAAATCAAGTTATGAGAATAAGAACGGCTGTTGTCTGGTTCGTGAGTAGTTTAATTTTGGTCGGTTGCTCGGGTGTGCCTAAGCCATCAGTATCAGATAGCGGTGGTTTTTATGGTGGTGATAATGCGCCCAGTGATAAGCATGACTTTGACACCATTGCAGATGCGATACCCAAACATGAACCACTGAGTCGAACGGGCAACAAACCCTATACCGCTTTAGGTCAGTCTTTTACACCATTAAAATCATCGAAAGGCTATGTTAAAACAGGTATCGCATCTTGGTATGGCACAAAATTTCACGGCAGACGGACATCCAGTGGAGAAACTTACGATATGTGGGCTATGACCGCGGCACATCCGACATTGCCTTTACCCACATACGTTGAGGTGACCCATCTTGAAAGCGGCAAGAAAATTGTTGTTAAAGTCAATGACCGTGGCCCGTTCCTGCACAATCGCATTATTGACTTATCCTATGTGGCAGCACATAAATTGGGCATAGCCGATCGCGGAACTGGCAAGGTGCTGGTGAAAGCTATTGATCCGGGTGACAATGGCAGCCGTATAGCGAATAACCGAGCGCTCAACGACAAGGTCAAGTTCAATCAAGCAGTAACCGGGACTTTGGGGAAATCAGCGGTCGTTCCGAGCTATTTTATTCAGGTTGGAGCGTATTCGGAAATCAGCAATGCGCAATCAATGCGTCAACGTTTGCATCAGCAGGGACATGCTGTTTATCCGCTGACTGAGCTAGGGTACGAAGAGCAACGTCCATATCGTGTGCAAGTCGGTCCATTCCCGACCATTGACAATGCCTTGCAAGTCAAACATAGTCTTGAGCAACTGCTCGGTCAGGCGCTAATACTGTTGCGGGAATAGATTGAGACCTTTGCACGGAAGATGATTTCGCTTTCAGGCAAGGCAAAAACGCACGGAATGAGGGAGTTTATGCTTATAAATGACCGATTGAGTACGATTTTAACGCAGTATGCAGGTGAAATGGCTTTCGTGCAAAGGTCTCAGACTATAAATTCTGCACATAACATCATAAAATAACAGACAAAAATCTATATTCATCCAATCATTAAAGCCTAATCATGCGCCTTTTAATCTGTTTCATCAGTTTGTTGCTGTTTCATCCCCTGATTGCTGAAAGTACCGAAAGTACTTTGCAAGATATTCCTGATGTGCTGAAATCGGCCATTCCGCTTCCAGATATTCAGGCAAGTAGTTGGATGCTAGTCGATTTTGAAACTGGCTGGGTGCTGGCGAGTGAAAATGCAGATCAAAGAATTGAACCGGCGAGCTTAACCAAGCTGATGACTACTTATCTTGTCTTTGATGCATTGCATAAGAAGGAAATAACCATGCAGGATCAGGTTTATATTAGTGAGAAGGCGTGGAGAACTGGCGGCTCAAGAATGTTTATTGATGTGGGTACGCAGGTCAGTGTTTTAGATTTGCTGCAAGGCTTGATTGTGCAGTCGGGTAACGATGCCAGCGTGGCACTCGCAGAGCACATTGCCGGTTCGGAAGCAGGCTTCGCCTCAAAGATGAATCTGATGGCAGCCGAATTGGGTATGAGCAATTCACATTTTGTCAATAGCAGTGGCATTCCAGCAGACGATCATTACAGTACTGTCGCCGATATGATCTTGCTATCTATCGCGTTAATCCGAAAATTTCCAAAACTGTATGGCTATTATTCGCAACGAGAATTTACTTATAACAACATTACTCAGCAAAATCGCAATATCTTGCTGGCTCGGGATGCCACTGTGGATGGTATTAAAACTGGTTATACGGAGCAAGCCGGTTACTGTTTAATTGCCACCGCCCTGCGGGATGATATGCGTCTGCTGGCAGCGGTTACTGGCGCGAGTGGCAAAGTCGCACGAGCCGATCAGGTGCAGTCATTATTGCAATATGGATATGCTATTTACCAACGGGCAACCGCTTACCAAGCGGGTGCAGAACTAAAGACATTGCCACTGTGGATGGGACAAACGTCAACTGCCAGTGTCAGTGTCCAACAAGATATTAACCTCATTTATCCGAAAGGCACATCAGCTCAACTATCGGTTACTCTGGAACTACCTGATAGCCTTGAAGCACCACTTGAAGTGGGCACAGCAGTCGGGCGCATACAAATAAAATATGGTGAACAGCCTATATACAAGACCAGTCTGCATATCAACGAAAGCTATGCTGAGGGAGCATGGTATAGCCGTATGCTGGATGTTATAAAGAGGCTGATATATTGAATATCCATTTCGCCATTTCATATGCGAGGGCGAGAGGTATTCCGTGTTCTAGCGAAAGTGTGCTGGAAACCGCCAGCTGACCCAAAAACCTGTCCGGTAAAATACCGCTAACCGAGAATCACTCCATTTAAAGACCTGTTCAAGGCCGTGTCTAGTCAAGTACCCGATAAGCTGTTGGCAGACGGAATGCGCTTTCCCTGTCGCATTGATATTAAGGTGTTTTTGCATGCTAACGACAACAATGTACAACGTATCGAAGCGCTACTATTGCAATCTATTGCAATAGCCGATTTGGAAGAAATATCGGTCAACAAGAGCAAAAATTCCCGCTATCATTCGTTAAGCTGCCGCATTAACGCACAAAACAAAACCCTGATGGATGAGCTGTTTACTCGGCTGTCAGCGCATCCCGCTGTCCTTATGGTCATTTAGTCATCGTGTCGCTGCTAATTCGTCATCGCGGAATTTGTGACTATCAGCTAATCTGGTATGAAATGGTGGCGTTCACTCGGCATCGTCATGCAGATAGCGATGACGAAATCTGGTTGTTGCAACATTGGCCGGTATATACGCAAGGCACAAGCTCACATGAGCGTCCGCAAGTCGGGGGTAAGGCAATTCCAGTGATTCACACCGACCGTGGTGGGCAAATAACCTATCACGCCCCCGGTCAACTGATTGTGTATTTATTATTAGATATAAAACGGCTGAAAACCGGTCCAAAATCGCTGGTCAATCAGCTTGAACAGCTCATCATAGATTTTCTCGGTCGCTATACCATCAGCGCACACCGAAAAGCAGGGGCACCTGGCGTATATGTTGCCGATAGGAAAATTGCCGCTCTCGGATTAAAAATATCCAGAGGATGTTGTTACCACGGTTTGAGTCTCAATATTGATATGGATTTAGCCCCGTACCAGTGGATCAATCCATGCGGCTACGCTGATTTGCAGGTTACTCAGCTAACGCATCACGCCAACAATATATCATTTGAGCAGGTCAGCCAGCAATTTGCCGCAATCTTGCCCGATATGTCGTTATGCTCGAAATGATAGCTAACTGAGAATGACAGTGCCACCGCTAGCCGAGATGCTGGATACCGATTTGTACGGAGTAGGGCAGGGTATATTATATATAACCTTAATATATCTATATATTATATTGTAATTAAACACTATTTTCTGTTTTCATTCAGTGTTCTTGCTTGTGCCAGTCGCTCGGTACTGCCGACATCAATCCACATTGTTGTGTGCAGTTCGCCAGAAATCTGCTTATGTTGTATCGGTTGTTCAAAAAACTGTGCCAATTCGCGTGGTGTACGCTCTGATTTTTCTGTCGCTGTTGCAAACAGGGCTTTACGATACAAGCCGATGCCGGCAAAGGTGAGCGTATTTTGTGCTGAATCAGCATGCTGTACCATACTGTGCCTTAAGCAATAATCCCCGGTCTGGTTATGCGCTGGGTTGGTGGTTAATACGATATGGGCAAGGGATGAATCGGGTAGGTGTATTTGTGAAAAATCATAGTCGGTGAAAATATCGCTATTGATGACCAAAAATTGCTTTTCCCTGAAATGCTTGAGTGCGTTAATGATGCCACCAGCGGTTCCTAATGCCCCGTTTGTTTCTATAGAGTAACTGATTGTTAAACCAAAATAACTGCCATCGCCCAGAAACTCCATAATTTGGTTGCCCAGATACGCGACATTGATGACCACATGTCGTACACCGGCGACAGACAGCTTCGTTAAATGATGTTCAATCAGAGTATATTCACCGACCGTTACTAAAGGTTTCGGCAGGGTATCGGTAATCGGTCTTAACCTTTCACCGCGTCCAGCCGCCAGAATCATAGCCTCCATAATATAGTCATGCTCATTGTCAATTAACCAACATTGGATTATAAACGCCTAAAATCCTATAATCTCCGCTTGTCGTGAATTAGCAACAAAACAAGCAAAAATGCCTCTGCACAAATTTAGACCTCATATGCTGATTGCTTTGGCTATGATTATGCCTGAAACGATGCTAGCGAATGTCTATGCACAATCCGATATTCCGGCAACCGAATTGGGCTTTACTGGTTTTTTTGTCTGCCAACCTGACCGTATAGATGTTCCACCGGAACTCAAAAACGCCCCTGCTAGTGATGAGGCTGATCCGAGTGATCAAGCCATTTTCTTTGAAGCAGATCAGGTGGAATCTGAGTATAGCCAAATCAACTTATCGGGCAAGGCACAGGTGATTCAGGAAAATCAAGCACTATACGCAGACCAGATTACCTACGACAGGCAGACTGCTCGGGCGGTTGCCACGGGCAGTGTCAAACTGTATTCATCCAAAGGTGATGAAATCCTTGCCGACTCACTGGATTTAGACATCAATACCTTTGTCGGATCAGCAAACAACGTCCGTGTTCAGTTTGCTGAACAAACCCCGTACTACACGCAAAGAGAACAGCAGAATTATATTGAAGATTATTCAATTCTGGCACCCTTTAGAAACAAGCTTGCAGCAAATACATCACCGAAAAAAATCACGAAAAAAATCACCGACAGTGATACTTATGCGGGTGCGCGGGCGACAGCAGAAACGATTACATTTGCAGGCGCCGATTATACGCGCTTAGACAAGACGACATTTTCCAGTTGTCGGCAGGGCGATGATGATGTGCTATTAGCGGCCAAGGAAATTGAACTGGATCATCTGGCGGGGATTGGCACAGTAAAGTCGATGACAGTGAAATTCAAGCATATTCCGATTTTTTATTTTCCGAGAATATCATTTCCAATCAATAACAAGCGCAAAACCGGTTTTTTATTTCCGCGTCTTGCTCAGGAAGAAGCATCAGGAAGCATTTTTGAACTACCCTATTATATTAATATTTCTCCCAATCAGGATGCGACTGTGATACCGAAGTTTTTAAGCAAACGTGGCGTACAGTTATATGGGGAATATCGTTACCTGACGGCACAATCCACCGGTATGGTCAAGGCGGAAGTGCTGTCTGCAGATGCTGTCGCTAACGCTGATCGACATGCCTTCAGTTATGCACATCAGCAGGATTTTAATGACAAATGGAATATGGATATTGATTTACAAAAGCTCTCCGACACCCACTATTTAAGTGATTTTAGCGAGGATTTCGGTGTTAGATCATCAAGTTACCTGCCCCAGCGTGCGACGCTGTGGTACCGCAGCCCGGCTCTGTTTTTCAACATGGCTGTCGCTTCATATCAGGTAGCCAACAGCCATGTGACGCTGGCTGACAGGCCGTATAAGAGACTGCCCCAAGTCAAGCTGAATCTAAAACCACAAAATCTGGCGATGTTCAACTATGGTATTGATTCTGAATTTAGCCGTTTTCAACATCCTGACGACAGACTATCGGGGAGACTACCGGGCACGCGATTTAGAGCGAATCCTTATATCAGCTTGCCGATTCGCCGTAGCTATGGTTACATCATACCCAAGCTATCATTGCAAACCATCAACTATACACTGAACAACCCCAGCGATGAATCTCCATCGCTCATTGTGCCAATAGCCAGCATTGATAGCGGGCTGTTTTTTGAACGTGCGTTTGAGAGAAAGCATAGTCGCTTTGTTCAAACACTGGAGCCGAGATGGCTATACCTCAACATTCCGGCAAAACTGGAACAACAGATGTTTCCAAATTTTGACAGTGGTAGTGGTAGCAACAGTAGTTTTGCGCATTTATTTCGAGAAAACCGCTTTTTCGGTGGTGATCGTGTCGGCGATACCCATCAGCTTACTCTGGGATTAACCAGCAGGATCATTGACGATAACGGCAAACAAAGGTTGAAGATCAGTGCTGGACAAATTTTTTTTCTTGAAGATCGTAAGATTAGCCTACTGGCAACGACATCAACGACAACAGTAGCAACCGCGTCTGATACTGCCCATCAATCCGATTTTATGAGCGAAGTTAGTGCGCAGATAAACGAGGACTGGAATGTTCGTGGATTTACTCGAATGGATAGCTCATTCAATAATTTGAAATTCATTCAAATTTCTGCGGACTATTATCATAGTCATCGCAGAAATAGCTCACTCAGTTATAGCCGAATCAAAGACGCATCAGCACAATTGAATCTGGAGTTCACTGCCCCGATAGCACACAGATGGCAGATATATGCGCAAAACCATTACTCCACTCGTGAACATAAAACCCGTTCTTTTGATATAGGAATAACCTATAACGGCTGTTGCTGGGCAAGCAATCTGCTTGCTGAACGTTATCTGGATGACTCGGGTAACTTTAAAAATCGTGTTACCATTTCACTTGAACTGGGTATACTGAGAAAGATGCGTACTCATTTTTGAAGTGCTACAATATAAAATTTCCAAAGACCTGAAGGGTTAAATTTGCTATTATTAAGTGGCTGTGAAATCTCATATAAAACTGCCTATGAATACTTGGATATCACCATTAATGCCCACCCAATTTGTACTTGCCTTAGCGATCTTGCTGACATCAGTCGTTGATGTCAACGCGACCGCATTGGATGAAGTTATTGCCGTTGTCAATAACGAAGCACTGACCCTCTCGGAGTACCAGACCCGCTATAAACGCGAGCAGCTTCAAAGTGGGCGCGAGGGACAGATTCCCGCGGAAATTGATCTCAATGTCCTCAAGCTACTTATTGACGAACGTATTCAGACGCAGGCTGCACAAGCGGCCGGACTGTCGGTTAGTCGTGCTGAAGTAGCCAGTGTCATGACCAATATGGCGGATCAGAACAAGCTCTCACCCACACAGTTAATGGCAGAGTTGAAAGCGCAAGGCATTTCTGAAGTCCAGTTTTTACGAAGTATTGAAGAACAGCGGTTGATTCAGCGTATCGTGGATATTGCGGTTAATTCCAGAGTAAGCATCAGCGAGCAGGAAATCGACTATTACCTGCAAGCACATAAAGACCGCTATGCGGATGACGAAACCTATGAAATATCCTACCTGTCCATATCTACTGCCGGAAAATCAGCCGCCGCAATTGAAAGTGAGCTTGAAAATGTCAATCACATTCATCAGGGGCTGTTGCAGGGGCAATCTTTTTCTAATGCGGTTCAAGATTTTTCCGATGGCGAAAACAAGGAAGAGGGCGGGTATTTGGGTTGGAGAAAAGAAGATCAGCTTCCCGAACTATTTCTGGAGGTACTGCGAAAAACGCCTGTTGGTGGTGTGACAGAGATTATCAAGACTGCCAATGCCTTTCATATCATTAAGTTACATGACAAGAAAGGGCATACCCAAAAGGTTACGCAACTACAGGTACGACATATCCTGATGCAGCCACAACGACATAATTTAACGGCGCAGGAAGTCGTCAAAAAGCTCGCCGAGACAGCTCACAAAATTAGGCGCGGTGAGGATTTTGGAAAATTTGCACGACTGATCTCAGATGATGAAAGCACAGCACATGCGGGCGGTTCTCTCGGATGGGTCAATCCGGGTGATACTGCCCCGTTGTTTGAACAAGCGGCATTGAAGCTGCCCTTGAATCAAGTCAGCGATCCGGTGCGCTCCCAATTCGGCTATCATCTTATTGAAGTATTAGGAAAGCGCAACAAAGACATCAGCAGGGACATAGCAAGAAATAATGCGCGAGAAAAACTGTTCAAACGCAAAGCAGCTGAACTCTACCAAAACTGGTTTGATCGCTTGCTTGACAATACCTACATTGAGTATCTGGCGGATAATTAATATGTTGGAGAGTATTCGCCAAGCTATACAAGCGATACTGCCGCCCGAGCTCGCAGACGATGTTAAGAAAAACATTGATGCGGTGGTAAAAAATAATTTTGAAAAAATGAATCTGGTAACGCAACAACAAATGGAGATTCAGGAGAAAATTTTACAACGTACAAGACAGCGGATTATTGAACTTGAAAAACAGGTCAAAGAACTGGAGGTGGGATTAAATAAATAGCTTCTGTTATCAACCTGTTGTTATAAACTTGGTGTTATGATATCGGTACTGGAATGTAATTAAATTGACAGAAATCAAGGAGATTAAGGAATGTCGCTCGCCATCATTAATAGTCGTGCTCAGGTGGGTACGGTTGCCCCGGAAGTTGTCGTTGAAGTTCACTTGGCGCGTGGTCTGCCAAGATTTGCCATTGTTGGTTTGCCCGAAACGGTGGTCAAGGAAAGCCGTGACCGGGTTCGGGCCGCCATTATCAATTCAAATTTTGAATTTCCGTCTAAACGTGTTTCGGTTAATCTTGCACCCGCCGACCTGCCTAAGGAGGGCGGTAGATTTGATTTACCCATTGCCCTGGGGGTATTAGCCGCAACTCAGCAAATCCCGAAAGCGACACTGCATGACAAAATATTTTTGGGTGAGCTAGCGTTTAGTGGTGACTTGAGAGACATCGGTGGCAGTTTGATTGCTGCACTCTCGTTACAAGGTTCTGCCAAGTCGCTGGTGCTACCGAAAAATTGTGCGGCGCAGGCGGCATTAGTGCAGGGCGTGAATGTATATGGTGTCAGCAGTTTGTTGGAATTAACAGGCATTCTTAATGGTCTGGATACGTTTTCAGAAACCATTCCTGCTGAAATTCCGGCGCAAACGAAGTATCCGGATATGTCCGAGGTGACTGGGCAAACATTTTCAAAATTAGCTTTGGAAGTTGCCGCATCGGGTGCCCATAGCGTACTGATGATGGGTTCTCCGGGAACTGGTAAAAGCATGATCGCAAGCCGCTTACCCGGGATATTGCCGCAAATGAGCGAGCAGGAGGCTCTGGAAACGGCTGCAATCAAATCGTTGATTGATAAGGATTGGCAGCCGGAAAATTGGCGTTGCCGACCCTTTCGTTCACCCCATCACAGCGCTTCTGGTGCGGCATTGATTGGAGGCGGCACCATCCCCAAACCCGGGGAAATCTCTCAGGCACACAATGGCGTACTTTTTCTGGATGAGCTGACAGAATTTGATCGTCGCTCTTTGGAATTGTTACGGGAACCCCTGGAAGCCGGGTATATCCATATTTCGCGGGCGGCGATACAATTAAAATTTTTGTCACGTTTCATATTTATCGCCGCCGCAAACCCGTGCAAATGCGGATATCTTGGCGATCCATCCGGAAAATGTAAATGTACGCCGGATCAGATTCAACGTTATTTATCCAAATTATCGGGACCACTGCTGGATCGGATCGATATTCAGTTGTACGTTCCGAAAGTGCCGCATTACGAGTTACGCAATCACAATACGGGTTCTGAAAGTAGTGCAGAGATAAGAGAAAGAGTCATTATCACGCGTTCAATTCAACATCAGCGTCAGGGAAAACTGAATAGTCAGTTGTCAACCAAGGAGATCGAGGACTATTGCGTACTGGATGACAAGGGTTATGATCTTCTGGATAGAGTGATGTTGCAGTTCAATATGTCGGCGAGAGGCTATCATCGCATTCTCAAACTGTCGAGAACCATAGCGGATATGAAAAATGCTTCGCGAATCGCGGTGGCGCATCTATCCACCGCGATTAAGATGCGCTGTATGGATCGAAATTTGAACTAAAATCAGAGTTGCCGACACTGCAATGTACTAAATCTTGGACAGAAACGATACTTAGAGACCTTTGCACGGAAGATGATTTCGCTTTCAGGTAAGGCAAAAACGCACGGAATGAGGGAGTTTATGCTTATAAATGACCGATTGAGTACGATTTTAACGCAACATGCAGGTGAAATGGCTTTCGTGCAAAGGTCTCACTTAAAAAAGCCGGGATATCTTGCGACGATATTGTCGGCAATGCTCAAGGTCCTGAAAGATGTTGGCGCACCATTTTTCTGGTACGTACTTTGTCACTGGACTCAATAGCCGACAGAATCTTATCATGGTAATCCAAAATATTGGCGGCTTTGTCGTGATTTGGCAAGTGTAGTTTATGTAGTCGGTCAATATGACCTGAACGTGCCGATATTCCTGCCAAAGTATTCTGTTGCCCGTAGTAGCGCATAATACTTCATGGAGGCTACTTATCGAGCCATGTCAATTTTTGTGACCAGGGCGCGTGATTGTAGATAAATATCAACCAATTCTTCCTGCTTTAATTGAGTAAAAACATCGCGTATCGGCGTTTGGCTCAACCCGTGGTATTTTGTAAGTTCGGATCTGGATAAAGATTCTACCGGGTCTATTCTGTTCATTTTACTCGGATAGAGGCAGTCATTACTGGCATATACTCCTGAGATGAGGTTTTTGCTGATAGGATGGAGGCAAAGATTATTTTTTAACCCAAGCGTTGCACTTATGGGCTAAATTTGCCCCTTTAATATATACCCGCTTCCAGCCCTGCCGCCATGGTTGTCCCCAAAACTTCGCATTGGCTTAAAAATGCAAGCTGAAATTCCCCTTTCATCACCAGTGGTGGTTGTATAAATTTCCATTTTAGCCCCACTAAAATACGTTCAACACTGGTTTTTGCCCCCTGACCATCTAGTCCAGCTTTTACGAAAAGTGCAACCGGTTTCCCGGCAGTAAGCTCCAGACAAGGGTAGTAAATACGCTCCAAGAAATCTTTGAGGGCACCACTCATACTGCCAAAATTCTCGGTAGTACCCAGAATTATACCATCACACCACAAAACACTGTCCGCATCGGCATCCCATGGAATGAAAGTACGTACCGTACTTTTTTCAAGCGCATCATTCTGGCAACCTTTAACCACAGCATTTTGTAGTTTTCTAGTATTTTCAGAAGGGCAATTAGAAACAACCAACACTTTGGACATGGTGCATATTTAAAAAAGCAGCGCATCCCACATCTTAGGAGTTAACCTTTCGGTATCAAAAATGGCAACGCTGAGTGATTTAGTGAGAGATTTCGAAACAATGCTGACAGAGTCATAGTGTATAAACTTCTTCGGTTATGTCAAGGCAGGTATCGGTTTTAGAGTGCCTAGAAAAAACAATAGTATTAGAAATATAAATACATAGAATTATTTTGTAAACAATAAGTTATAACTATAATATAAATATATTATAAGAAACTTGTGGGCTATCTGCTCATCTTATCGATAATTATTTTGAGCGGATGGATCGTTATTTCTGTTAGAAGTAAATAGAACTGTCCGGATAATTAACACATAAACTGTCCGCTTTGGTGACGCCGATGATGGAGAATAAGGAGGTAGTCCGTAGCAGAATCACCCGCGGGAAAGTTGTGAAGATTAAGTCACGCAACCTGCCTGTTTTCCTTGTTGTGCTGCATCCATTTACCCTCAGCCGTATATCACCCTAATCGACGAGGATCATGATAAATGGAGATTGTCCCGTCCAGGTGTTTAAGTACCTTCACCTTGGCTTTGACGTAATGGTAAAATAGAACAGGTAATTTACTCGTAACATATTTCTTGACATTCTATCCGTGTTCGCTGGAAAATAGGGCGCAGATAATATGAAAACTCCTCCCACACCGTCGTTCCCACATAGTTGAAGCCAAAATCCGGATCAAAGTGGGTCGTCATCGCCGCCCTTATTGGTAATGGACTGATTGCCGTTACCAAAATGATTGCGTCTGCCGTGACGGGTAGCTCTGCGATGTTGAGTGAGGCTGTGCATTCCTTGGTTGATACGGGTAATCAGGGGTTATTGTTGTGGGGAATGAATCGTTCATCTAGACCTGCCGATGAGCGTCATCCATTCGGATATGGCATGGAGCTGTATTTTTGGACATTTGTTGTGGCGATATTAATCTTCGCGATCGGGGCAGGGGTATCGCTTTACGAAGGCTTTAGCCGCATTCACAGTCCACGGGAAGTTCAAAACACCTATATTAACTATATTGTTCTTAGTGTTGCTATGATTTTTGAAGGTTTTGCTTGGACTGTTGCGTTTCGGGAATTTCAGCGATACAAGGGCAAAATGGGGTATTTCAAAGCCATACAAGTGAGCAAGGATCCGACTGTTTTTACCGTGTTATTTGAAGACAGTGCCGCTATACTTGGTTTAGTGGTTGCCTTTATTGGTTTATGGTTGACACAATGGTTCAGTTTGCCTATATTTGATGCGCTGGCATCCATTGTCATAGGTGTTATTCTTAGTGGTACTGCTATGCTGTTGGCGTATGAGAGTAAGGGGTTGCTGATTGGCGAGGCGGCCAGCGCTGAGGTGATTTCCGGTATTCGAACTATTTTAGGTGGAGAATCCAGCATTCTCAGCATCAATGAGATATTAACCATGCACATGGGACCAGAAGATGTGTTGCTCAATATCAGTTTGGCTTTTCACGACAACATTTCCGCGGGCGATGTTGAAAATGCCATAACCCGACTGGAAACCAATATAAAAGCGAAATACCCGCAAATTGCCAGAGTGTTTATTGAGGCGCAAAGTCGAATTGCTCATCTGCATAATATCGCAACTGAAAATGGCAACTAAAATTCAAGCAATATACTAAGAAAAAGTGGCAAATCACTGTTATAAATATAAAATAAATTTAATATAATGAAATGCTTTGATTATGATGTTATGTGATATAGAGCTTCGTATAATGTATATTATGTAAAGTTTAATTATTCTTGCCATAATTGGAGGTATGTTTAATGATTTCTAACCCACTCGCCAATTTGGTCAAACGCTCTCCCCTGATCTCTATTCAGGAGCACATGCGTGCGGTCGTTGAATGTGCTCAGGAAATTCCTGTCCTTTTTGAGGCGTTATGCAAACAGGATGATGCCACGTTTCAGCGGGTAAAACAACGCATTTTTGATAAGGAAAGCGAGGCTGACCGCATAAAAAACGCCCTTAGGAGCCGATTGCCAAAATCGTTGTTTATGCCAGTTGATCGCCGTGACCTGCTTGAAGTGCTACATATTCAAGATAGTATAGCCGATACTGCCGAGGATATTGCCGAGCTTCTGTTTGAACGACAGATGAAAATTCCAGTGCCGATGCAAGCCCCCATCATGGCATTGGCAAAAACCAGCGTTAAAGTCTGCGAACAATCCTTGAAAGTCATTGAGGAGCTGGATGAGCTGTTGGAAACCGGATTTCGCGGACATGATGCCAGACAGGTTGAAGAAATGGTTGATCAATTAAATGCCATTGAAAATGACGCTGACGCACTGGAACTGGCGTTAGCACGCACGCTGTTTAGTTTGGAATCGACCATTGATCCAGTATCCGTGATTATGTGGTATCGCATCATAGAATGGGTCGGTGATCTGGCGGATTATGCTGAAAAAGTTGGTGATCGCATTCGCCTGTTTGTGGCACGTTAATCCCGATACATTATCATTACGCGACAAATATATTCTTTTTTACCCCCTGCCCTATTCTCATCGCCTATTCTAAATCACCTATTCTAATCTCTAATCTGCTGATTATGGAAATACTCTCTCAATACGGTGTTGTGCTGATCATCATTGCCATTGTATTTGGCTTTTTTATGACATGGGGCATCGGTGCGAATGATGTTGCCAATGCCATGGGAACCTCTGTCGGCTCAAAAGCAATTACCGTCAAACAAGCGATTATTATCGCGGCAATATTTGAATTTGCCGGCGCATTTCTCGCAGGTAGCCACGTTACGAAAACTATTCGCAAAGGTATTATCGACCCATCTTCCATATCTTCACAGCCAGAAATACTGGTATTTGGTATGCTGGCAGCGTTGCTGGCAGCGGCATTTTGGCTATTGGTTGCTTCATGGAAAGGCTGGCCGGTTTCGACAACTCATGCCATCGTTGGTGCTATTGTTGGCTTCGGCATCGCCGGAATTGGCGTAGATGCGGTGCAATGGAGTCAAATTGCCAGCATTGTCGCAAGCTGGATTGTCTCCCCAGTGGTCGGTGGTGTGCTTGCGTATTTGCTGATGATTAGTATTCGCGAACTAATTTTGAATCGTGAACACCCATTTGAAATGGCAAAACGATGGGCACCACTATATGTTTTTCTGGTCGGCTTTATCGTCTCGCTAGTTACCGTATTCAAAGGTCTGAAACACCTACAAATTGACTTATCCATCAGCCAAAGCTTTATCGTCTCCATTACCGCAGGTGTTGTGGTATCACTAACTGGCTGGCTCCTGATCCGAAAAATAAAAATTGATACCAATGCCGACCGGCGTTTTCATTATGCCAGTGTCGAAAAAGTATTTGCCCCGATGATGTTATTTACTGCCAGCGCCATGGCATTTGCACATGGTTCAAATGATGTCGCTAATGGCATCGGTCCGTTAGCTGCCGTGGTCAGTATCATTCAGTCTGGTGGTGAGCTGGCACAAAAATCAGCTATTCCGGTATGGATATTATTACTGGGCGGAACGGGCATCGTACTCGGGCTGGTGACCATGGGTTACCGTGTTATGCAGACCATCGGTAAGCAAATTACGCCGCTGACACCGACCAAAGGATTCTGTGCCACGCTAGCAGCTGCTACCACCATTGTCATTGCCTCGCGTACCGGTCTGCCGGTTTCAACCACACAAATTGCCGTTGGTGGTGTTATCGGTGTGGGTATGGCGCGGGGTATTGCCGCCATTGATCTGCGCGTGGTAGGCGGAATATTTGTTTCTTGGCTAGTCACCCTACCCGTAGCGGGCATTTTTGCCGCCGTGATTTTCTTCTTGTTGAAAGCGGTGTTTGCTTAGGATTTTAGCATCCATCTCTAAATTTATTGAAAATTGAATCCCCCTGACTGAAGGGGTTTATCTTTCAGTCAATTCCTTTTCCGCACCTCCGCCCTCTCCCATTTCTGTGTCCAGTTCAGCGAACTCGGCGATAAGGCGACGCAAATTGTTGGACTTCTCAAAGAAACTGATAGTCGTCCATAGACATCACCGCCACTGCCCTTTCGTTTCTGCGGATTATGGCAATAGGCGTGTGTTCATTGCAGAGCTGTTTCATGGCTTGGGCAAGATTATTGCGAGCGGAAGGTATAACTCATGCTGTGCATATCGTTAAACCTATCCTATCATGTTACAAGACTATAGCTGCTTTATGTCATACCATCATTAAAAAGTCCGCCAACGCGGCGCATCGTTCAGGAAAGATCGAAAATCACAATCTGACCGATGCGAAATAAACCATAACCTCTGTGATCTTTGTGATTTCGGTGTCAAAATTTTATCAAGCAGCAAACCTAACCCGACTTCTGATGTTAGACATCATCTATTTATACGGATCAGCAGCATCTCTTAAACCATCACCGAGGAAGTTAAATCCTAGAATAACAAGGATGACCGGAATGACCGGTAACATCAACCAAGGGTAAAGCGCAACGACATTGATGTTTTGTGCTTCGTTTAATAATACCCCCCAGCTTGTAATCGGAGGTCGCAAGCCTAAGCCGAGAAAACTCAATGCGGTTTCTCCGAGTATCATTGCCGGAATTGATAACGAGGCTGAGGCAATTAAATGGCTCATAAAACCGGGCAGCAGATGTTTGCCGATAATTCGTTTTGGTTTTGCACCCATCAGTTGTGCGGCACTGCAATAATCCTCTTCACGCAGTGCCAGTAGTTTTGAGCGTACCGCACGCGCCAGACCGGTCCAGTCAAGCATCGCCAATATGATGGTGATGCCAAAGAATATGGTCAGTGGATTCCAAGTTACCGGTAGCACGGCAGATAATGCCATCCACAAAGGCAGTTCCGGAAACGAACGCAGTATTTCAATCATTCGTTGCACGATATTATCAACAATGCCACCGTAGTAGCCGGCGATACCGCCAATAACAATGCCGAGGGTAAAGCTGACGATAATACCAATCAGACCGATGGTCAAAGAAATGCGCGCACCATAAAGAATTCTTGAATACATATCCCGACCAAGACGGTCGGTGCCGAGCAGAAAAAACTGCCCGTCTTGAGCTGGGCAGATAAAATGCCGATCGGTACTCAGCAGACCCCAGAATTTATAGGCATCACCACGGCAGAAAAAGCGTAACTTCTGAATATCTTGAGTATTGGGTGTGTATTCGCGTCTCAGGTTTTCCATATTAAGCCGATATTCCAATCCATAAACAAAGGGTGCGGTGAGTACGCCTTTATGGAAAAAATGGATAGCTTGTGGTGGTGCATAAATAAAATCGACATTGCGGGTATGCAAGTTATACGGGCTTAAAAACTCGCATAATAAGGCACTGAAATAAATTAAAAATAAAACGATGCTGGAGACAATAGCGAGTTTATGGCGTTTCAGTTTCCACCACATCAACTGCCATTGCGAGGCAAAATAATAACGGCTTTGTGCGCTTGTTAAATGCTCAACCGAATAGGGATCAAACGGCTTATCGGAAACAAAATGTGGGATCATTTTGCAACCTCACCCTGTAAGCGGATGCGTGGGTCAAGAACAGCCAGCAATAAATCAGAGACTAAAACGCCGATTACGGTTAGCATTGCCAGAAACATCAGAAACGACCCCGCCAGATACATATCCTGACTTTGTAGCGCGCTTAATAACATCGGGCCGGTGGTCGGCAGAGATAAAACAACCGCGGTGATTTCTGCTCCGGAAATAACACTGGGTAATAAACTACCGATATCGGCAATGAAAAAATTCAGTGCCATGCGCAGCGGATATTTCCGCACCAGCTTGCTTTCTTTCATGCCCTTTGCCCGCGCAGTGATCACATATTGCTTGTCCAATTCGTCCAACAGATTAGCGCGTAGTCGGCGTATCATAGCAGCAGTTCCTGAAGTACCAATGACCACAACTGGTATCCACAGATGCGCCAGTAGCGATTGTATTTTCCCCCAGCTCCAGGGCTGATCAATATATTCTGCATCCATTAGCCCGCCAATGGATGTGCCAAAATAGACATTGGCGAGATACAGCATGACCAGTGCCAGTAAAAAATTCGGCGTTGCCAAACCAATAAAACCGAGAAAACTCAAGCCATAATCGCCCCAACTATACTGATGTGTCGCCGAATAAATGCCGATTGGAAAAGCAATCAGCCAGGTGAATATAATGGTAACTATCGAAATCAGTATGGTGAGAAATATTCGGTTACCGACCACTTCGCGCACCGGTAAATCGTATTCAAAAGAATAGCCAAAATCTCCTTGTAGCATACCCATCGCCCAGAGCAAATATTGTTCATGGAAGGGTTTGTCCAGACCATATTCGTGACGCAAAAACTTTATTTTGTCCTGATCAACCGACTCGCCTTGGCTTTGTAGTTCAGCAATATAACTTTCCAGATAATCGCCGGGGGGAAGCTGAATAATAATAAAAACCAGAATGCTGATTATCAGCAGTGTCGGTATCATCCACAGCAAGCGCTTGACAATATAGTGCAACATTTTATGGGTTATCCAGCCAGAAAATATCGGGGTGATAAACGCCAAAATAGGATGTCGGTGACCAGGCATAAACCGCTTTTTTCGGCACGTTTCTTAATAGTCGGTTGACCACAATCGGTTGCGGAACAGCGTTGACAATGCCAATACTGTAAACCTGATCACTAAAATGGTTCAGCATTTTGATCCAAATTTGTTCACGTTCAGGAAGCGTAGTGGCGTGCCGCCAGCGCTGATTCAAGGCAAATAATTCCTCAGCTTCTTTGATGTCAGGAGCTTCGCCGATTGCACCTTTGGTTTCATAATACTGCCCCCATTTCGGCCATTGATATTGATCTTGACGGGTCGGGGCTAATTCATGGGGGCTCATATCAGCCGTTGGCAAGCCATTTTCGATACCATTCCAAATTGACATCATGGCTTCACCGGAGAAAATCCGTTTACGCAATATCTCACGTTGTGAAGGTTTGCTGTAAATTTTGATGCCGAGTTTTAACCAGCTATCGTGAATAAGCTCAAGAATATCGGTTTCTTCGGTACTTTCACCAGCACTATGGATAATAATTTCCAGTGGCTTGCCGTCAGCACGCAGACGCAAACCTTGACTATTGCGTTTGCTTAATCCAATCTCATCCAGCAGGCGGTTAGCACGTTCAGGAGCATAAACCGCCCAGCGTTGTTGCAGCTCGCGAGTGTGAAACGGGCTATCGGGCAAGACGGTGTTATTGCTCTCATTGGTCAGACCAAAATAAACCACCTGATTGATTTCATGGCGATCCACTCCCAGCGATAAGGCACGGCGAAATCGGGGGTTACGAACCAGTTGCCGCCACACCGGATCATTGCTGTTTAAGTTGGGGTAAAGTGCCTTGTGCGCGCCGTTGATGTTATACCAAAGGTAAACATCGTAGTTATTGCGCTTTTCACCTTCTTTCAAAAATGTGTAATTATCAAGTCGCAAATAATGTCCCTGCAAATCTGACTCCCCTGCCCCAGACTTGGCTGGAATGAGGCTACTAGAAACGATGTTGATAATCACCTCGTCAATATAAGGCATCTGCAAACCGTTGAGATCAACCCGATGAAAATAGGGATTGCGTTTGAAAACATAACGCTCTGCCGGCGGTTTGGTGGTATTTACCCAAGGTTGCAGGGAGGGTAGCTGCGGATTGGTCAGTTTGTACTGCCGTGCCTTTTTCAAATAATAACCGGCCCAGTTGCGTTTGCCGGATGCTTTTGCTTGTGCTTTGAGTTTTTGCGCATCGGAATATGCGGGATGAAATTGTCTCAGATAATGTTTGGGCTGATAAATGAACAAGGGTCGGGGTGCTGCCAATGCCGCTAGAAAATAGGGGTTAGGTTGCTGCCACCGATATATAACAGTATAGGCATCGGGGAACTCAACTTCAGGTAGCTGTTCATTAATCAGTAGTATTTTGGGTGGTCCGAATGGGTTGAGATCGATGTTATTGGCAACATCTTCCCAGTAATATTTGAAATCCTCCGCGGTGAGCGGCTCACCGTCCGACCAGCGATGCCCCCGGCGCAGGTGAAAGATAAATTCCTTATTGTCATGCACTTCAAATGATTCGGCAATGTCGGCAATCAATTGCAGATTCTGGTTATAACCGACCATTCGGCAATAACCATAAACCACCATCCGCCGAATGTCTTTATCCTTGCCCATCAGCAGATTCAGTGTACCACCATATTTGCCTGGCATCAGGTTGTTCATAGTGTGATCCATCAACAACGGCTTCTCCGGTAAACGCTGCGCCATTGCCGGTAGTTTGCCGCTGGTCAGTTGCTCATTGAAGTAATCCGGTTCCGGCCATTGCACACTGGATGTGGCCGCATTTGATGCCCCCGTACTTGATACAGTGATGCAGAAAATAATTCCTAGCAGAAGGAAAGAATGAGTTGGTCGGCACATGCGCTACATTATCTGGAGGTTGTTGTTCCAGCTTGAAGCTGATTTTCAACTTGCGTTTGCACATAATGTTCAGGCGTAACTGCGTGTAGTTGGGTTTGGCTATGCGCGGTTTGGGTGAATGGCATAGGCCATGCGTCAGGCAGTGATGATTTGCCGTCCATAACCGCATCAAAATCGAGCGGCTTATCCAGATCGGGAAAAGGCACTGCTGATAGCAATGCTTGTGTATAGGGATGAATCGGATTATTGAATAATTCCTCTTTCGATGCCAGTTCAACCAGTCGTCCATGACACATAACGGCTATGCGATCCGCGATATAATCCACCACAGCGAGGTTATGCGATATGAATATGTAGGTCAGATTCAATTCAGCTTGCAAATCCTTGAGCAGATTCAGCACCTGTGCTTGTATGGAAACATCCAGTGCGGAAACCGGCTCGTCGCAAATAATAAATTGCGGCCGTAATGCCAGCGCACGGGCGATGCCGAGTCGCTGTCTTTGACCGCCGGAAAAACTATGTGGATAACGGCTCAGAAAGCGCGGATCAAGCCCGACTAATCGCATTAACTCTTGCACTATCTCAATTTGGTATGCCGGATCGCCCATATTATGAATAACCAAAGGTTCTCGAATAATATCGTACACCGTCATACGCGGGTTTAATGAACTGAACGGATCCTGAAAAATAAATTGCATTTTAGGGCGAAAATTAAACAACTTCTCACCTTCAAGGGCGAGGATATCAATATCCTGTGCTGTGTCCTGATCCGGATCAAAATAATGAATGCTACCGCTATCCGCCTGCAAGACTTTCATTAAAATCCTTGACAAAGTGGTTTTACCACAACCGCTCTCCCCGACCAATCCAAAGCATTCACCGCGTAATACATCAAAACTAACCTGATCAACGGCGCGAATTATCCGTTTTTTTGCTTTGCCAAACAGTGGCTTGTTACGAACATCAAAACTGCGCGAAATATTTTTGACGCTCAGATGCACTTGCCGACATCTCTCGTTCGACTGTCTGGCTGTGCTATTGCCAGCCAGTAAAGCTCCGTGCTTTATGGTGATTTCCCGTATCGACTTTAACCGCTGGTTGGGTTTCATATCGAAATGTGGCACCGCTTGCAACAATGCCTTGAGATAGGGGTGTTGAGGATGGCTATAAATATCGGTTACTGCACCACTTTCCATAACCTCGCCATGATACATTACCACGACTTCATCAGCGATATTGGCAACCACGCCCAGATCATGGGTGATCAACAGCACTGCCATCTGTAATTCCTGCTGCATATCTTTTATCAGTTTAAGAATCTGCGCTTGTATCGTTACATCCAATGCGGTAGTTGGCTCATCGGCAATCAATAATGCCGGTCGGCAAACTAGCGCGGCGGCAATCATCGCGCGTTGTCGCAAACCACCAGACAACTCAAATGGAAAAGTTTTTAATGCCTGATCTGGGTCAGCAAAGCCAACCATATTGAGCATATCTCGAGTTAAATTGCGTGCTTGAGTGGCGGAAACTTGCTGGTGCAACAACACCGATTCGCTGACTTGATCACCAATGGTATGCAGTGGCGAAAGGGAAACCATCGGCTCCTGGAAAATCATGGCCATTTTTGCACCCCTAATCTGACGCATTTCTTTGCTGTCAGCGTGTAAAAGCGCAATATCAGTCGCCGCTTGGCTCGACTCGGTTTGTAACAGAATCTCGCCGGCAGAAATTTGTGCAATTTTAGGAAGAATACGCATAATTGCCTGTGCGCTTACCGATTTTCCCGAACCCGATTCACCCACCAATGCCACTGTTTTGCCGTGGGGAATTTTGAGCGAAATATCGCGCACAGCCGGAAGTACATCATCGTGCAAGCGAAAATCAACTTTTAGATTTCTAACATCAAGGACGTGCATAATGACTTTGTCTTATGTTCATGCTTGACAGGAGTATAGCAACTATTCGTGTGTATTCACTGTGAAACCCCTCATCGGGGCTTCATTTGAGATCGAGTTGAAATACCTTCTATGGAGCCGCCCACGTTTGTTGTAGTTTAAGTCGTTGTATCTTCCCCGACGGACCTTTGGGTAACTCGTTCAGGATGTGGATGTGCTTGGGCGATTTTACTTTGCCCAGCAGTTCTTCGCAGTGACCAAGAAGGGTGGATTCGTTACACGTCGTGTTGGGTTTCAAAGATACCACAGCCACTACTTCCTGACCATAATGCTTGTCCGGCACGCCGAAGGCGGCCGCTTCCAACACACAGGGATGTTTGTAGAGAACGTCGTCAATTTCTCTGGGCGCGATGTTTTCACCACCTTTAATAATCAACTCCTTGCTCCGACCGGTAACGAAGACAAAACCCTGATCATCGCGAAAACCCAGGTCTCCGGTGTAAAACCACCCGTCCCCATCCACAGCCTGTCGCGTGGCCTCGATATCCTTGTAGTAGCCTTGCATAACATTATCTCCACGCACGGCTATTTCGCCATGAGTATGCGCCGGAACTTCGTGTCGGTTGGAATCGACAATACGAATCTCGTTACCAACGGCGATGCCGGGAGAACCGATCCTGCATTCGTTACGATTCATCGGGTTTGACAGTATCTGGGCGGCACATTCGCTGATTCCCATGGTTTCAATAATGGGAATACCGAATAACAATTCAAAGGTCTCGTGGACTGCCGGGGACAGGGCAGCGGAAGCGGAACGGGCAAAACGCAACTGTTTGCGCAACAGGCTTTTATCCGGAGCAAGCTCCGGGTGGCTTTGTCGGTGTTCAATCAGGTAGGCGAATATGGTGGGTACGGCACTGTACCAGGTGCATTGATGGCCGAGAATCCAGTTCCAAAATTCGGAAATACTCAGTCGGCGGCTGATGACGACGCTACCGCCGCTCACCAGAGGGGCCATGATCGAAACCATTTCGGCGTTGATATGATACAGAGGCAAGACACAAAGACTGCGATCCTGTGCGTTAAGCTGGTGTGCCTGAACGGTGTTATTGCCGCCTGCAATAACGTTTTTATGGGATAAAAGGACGCCTTTTGGTCTGCCAGTGGTTCCGGAAGTATAGATCATCAACGCCGTTTGGTCGTTCTGCAAGGGCGTCATGGGCGAGTTTTTTCTATCAGGCGCGATCGATTCTGCTACCAGATCGGCCGGGCATGTCTCTTCGTTGCATTGGACAATATCAATCGAGGTTGAAATTTTTTCAAAAATCCCGCCAAATAACTGCTGGTAGCGGGCCGAGCAGAAAATTATTTTCAGATCGGAATGGCCGATCACATATTCGATTTGATCCGGCCCGGCGACAACATTCAAAGGCAGCACTACGCGACCCGAATACATAATCCCGAGCATTAGCGTCGCAGTCCAGCAACCATTATCAAGCATCAGTGCAACGGTTTGACCACGTTCAATGCCGCGATGATCGAGGTAGTTTTCGATTTGCCTGGAATGGTGTCGCAGTGCGCTAAAGCTGATACGCAAATCGCTTGCGGCTGAAAGCAGGAAATTTGTGTCGGGATAAGACCGGGCGCGTTGGTCAATCAGCTCGCGCACTGTCCCCATCACCCAACAGACCCATCAGTCAAGGTTTTAGCCCTTCGTTCCAGATTTAATGCCGTAGCGTTCCCAGTATTTCCCAAAAATATCCTGTTCGGTTGGCTGATTGGCTTCGATACGATAAGCGATACGCGTCGTGTTTAGGTAATGTCGGTAGTTCAGGTTGTCGGAAATACTATTTTTGCCCCAGCTACCGCAGCCCATAGACAAAGAAAATGGTAATCCGTTATCAAAACTGCCTCCAGTCGCATAGCAGTGAATCTGATTAACGATGACCCGGCATACCGGCATGTTCAGACCCAGGTCCAGAGCGCGGGCGGGATCAGCGCTATGCAGGGACAGCGAATGGCCTTTGCCCTGATAATCAAGTATATCCCGCGCCAGCTGCTTTGCCGATTCGAAATCCGATGTTCGATACAGCGTCAGAACCGGGCAAAGTTTTTCACCTGCCCAGACAGATAGAATCCCGGGGTGTTGTGGCCCTGTGCTGTTTTCTTCAACCAGCAGGATTCGGGTGCTTTCATCGGTTTCAACGGTCAACTTCGCCAGTGCTACAATTTCTGTCGCCTCGCGGGCAATTAAATCCTGATTGAGACGCCCCTGTTGCCAGAGTGCTTGTTGCAACCGGGTCTGATTCGCCTGATCAAGCAATACCGCGCCTTCCTCGAGCAAGGCTGACACGGCAGCATCATACTGCACATCGACCACGATCAGGTTGTTTTCAGAAGAGCAACTGGTGGCATTATCAAAGGATTTGGAAATCACAATTTTTTGCGCCGCTTGCACTACATTCGCCGTCTCATCAATAATCGAGATAACATTACCAGCACCGACACCCACCGCTGGAGTTCCGCTCATGTAGGCCCCGCGAACATTATTTTGTGAACCTGTGGCAACGATTAAATCTACCCTCCGCATCAGGTGTTGGGTGGCTGCCTTGCTCACTGGAGCGGGTAGCTTTTGCACTAGGTCGGTGGGGGCACCGATACGCTCCAGTTCGGCATGAATCAGTTCAAGCAGTCTCGCACAGGTTCGATCACCTTTGGGAGAGGGTGCCAGAATGATGGCATTGCGCCCTTTAAGTGCGTTGATTATTTTATTGATAGGTGTGGCAACCGGGTTGGTCGAAGGCACAATGGCTCCCACCACACCGATCGGTCGGGCGATTTCGATTATGCCTTTTTCCGGGTATTCGGCGATAACACCGACCGATTTTGCCGCTCGCAAGTCGCGTAGCAAACCAATGGTCTTTCTGCAATTTTTCAGGAATTTGTCGGCTACCTTACCAAGACCGGTATCCGCCACTGCCAATTCGGACAGTTGTCGGTTGTTATCTGGTTGGACAACGGCCCACCCTGCGGCGGTGACCACTTCGTCAACAGCAACCTGGTCATAAGCATCGTAGATCGCTTGTGCGGCGCGTGCGCGCGCGACGATGGCGTTTATCTCTGTCGCCATAACTGACAGGTCGGTTTCTTGATGGGTTTCAGAGTCGGGCATATCTGTGGAAAAAGCATCACCGGGCCAGTGATGCTTTTTGGCGGTGCTACCTGACGGCAACATCAAACAGAAGCAAGGCTAATCCTTCAGACTAATCCTCTTTCAACCCAGCCAGCAAGTCTGTGAGTGCGGTTTGTCGTTCCTGCCACATCGCCAGCACTTCATCACGGTTCATGATCCGTACCGGTGAGTTAGTTTGCTTCATCTTGCCCAGTGTTTTATTTTCGTTGAACATCAACGGGACTTTCTGTGCGAGATAATCAATTATTGCCTGATCGGTTCCCTTGGGCACCATCAATCCACGAAAGTTGACGCTTGAGTTATCGACGTCAATTCCCAGCTCCTGCAATGTGGGGACATCGGGCAGGAATGCGTGTCTTTCAAGATCAGCCACTGCCAGAATTTTAATATCTCCAGCGGTACGCGCACTATCAGACAAATTGTTAAATCCAGCCATGACCTGACCACCTTTAACCAGCTTGAGTGCCCCCACACCACCGGCACCCGGAACGTAGGTCATCTTGGCACTCGCGGCCTTTACAAATTGCAAGTAAGCGATGTGATGTCCGACGTATTTACCCGCACCACTGACAGTAACTGCACCAGGGTTTGCCCTGGCAAATTCCACCAACTCGGTGGCGGAATTAAATTTACTGTCCTTGCCAACAATCAGTACCGCTGGATCGGCTCCCCAGTTACCGACCGGTTCGAGATTATTGATGTTGTATTTGGTGTCATACACAATCGACTGGGCGATGAAATGGGGCACATTGTATGCTGCCATCATATAACCGTCTGCGGATGCTTTTTCGGCAAACCAGTTCCAGCCTTTACGTCCACCCGCGCCCGGTTTATTGGTCACATAAATTGGAGCACCAATAGAGAGGGGTTTTTGTTCTTTGTCGCGTTTATCCGAGGATAGTGTGGCAATACGCGCCTGAAAATCTGTCGCGCCACCTGGGTTATACGCCACCATGACCCCGATGGGGCGGTCAGGATAAGTGACTTGGGCAACGGATACACCGAACATCAGTGCACCAATAGTTAAACCTGCTAGTATATATTTTAATTTTAAGACTTTCATCGTGTTCTCCAAATAGTAGAAATAAACAGTGGTAGGGTCAATAGTATAAACGATTTTTTTCTATTGATTAAGATTTTTTTCATTAAATCTTTACGGAGTATCGGGTGTCGCACAGAAGAGCTTATGTCACAGAATGCATCAATCCATGATTCGCTATGATTCGGAGTCGATAGCTATTTTTTATACAAACACACAGTATTTCACAAGCCACAGCCGATAACAAAAACGAGCTGAGGCTATAAACGCCAGAAATAAAGAAGTGGCGGTTTTACGATTCACACCACAAAGACTGGCTGCAGTTCTAGCGGTCGATCCCGAGACAAAATGCTCGATTAGACGACCCTGTTTGTAATGACTTAAACGACTCTTTCGCACACTGCCCATGATAACTTCTTTTTTGGGTTATCTGGGTCAGCCCCGTTCGGAATTATAAGCCATGTCCCAAAAGCCGAGTGGATTTTATTTGCAATTCCTATGCTGGAATAATAACTTATTCCCATAGGCACCTACGGAAACAATGTAGTGATCAGGTCGTTCCTTTTGCAGGCATTCAAAACAATATGCCTGTTGGCGTTCTGACGTTTAATAGTTTCCAGAAAAGCACGTATAAAATGGTAATAAAAATCAGCCCGACCAGCACTTTATAGGCAAGGGCTTTCATATCGATGGCACTGCGCTTACCATAGATTGAGGTAATAATCACAAATGCGAGAAAAGAACTGGTGTAAAAACCGAGTCGCTCCATAATCAAAACATAGAGGACGCAGGTAATGAGTCCGGGTAGTAATGCATTCCAGGAGAATCTGTTAATTGTGGATGCATCGGCAGGATGCTGTTTCCCCGTAATGACAGCACCAGCCCACTGCGTCAATGCCAGAAATAGCATAAATCCGGTAGCGATGCGTGGAAACAGGTAGACCTCCGAATCGGTGTTCCAAAATGCGGCTACGGTAAAAATAATACCGAGTAATACGGCAAAGAAAGCCGACCACCCCCGAGTGGAACGAATCATCATGGCGCATCTCCACCGGGAGGGGTTTGCCGTTGCGATTCCGACCTGGAGCCTGAATAAAGGCTGTAGGCGATGGACCCAATACAAATTGAAATCAAGGTCAGGTTGATGGCACCAGATGTAAAGTAAGTAAATGCGCTACCACTGCTTTGCCCGATCAATTTTCCCTGTAAAAAGTTGTCTTCGGCGATGGGTCCAAGAATAATACCCAAAACCAGGGGTGCCGGTCCGAAACCAAGTTTGCTACCGAAAAACATGATCAAACCCAGAGCGAACATGATTAGCACGTCGGAGTAACTCGACTGAATACTATAGGTCCCATACACCGCTAGCAACAGGATAATCGCCGCCATATAGTGTCCCGGGACCTTCATTATCCAGCCGCTGTGTTGGCTTAAAATCAATCCGATAATCAACATCAACACTTGGGCAACCAGCAACGAGTTAATAAATGTCCAGGTAACTTCGGCGTGAATGGTAAACAGATCGGGTCCGGGGAAAAGACCATGAATTAACAGCCCGCCCAGCAAAACGGCTGCTGTTGGACTACCCGGTATGCTCAGCGTCAGCAATGGCACCAATGAGGGGCCGACCATGGCATTGTTAGCGGACTCTGCGGCGATGATGCCATCGGGTTCACCAGTGCCGAACTTGTCGGCATTGCCGCTGGTTTTCTTTGTCTGATCATAGGCGACCAGTCCGGCAATCTGACCCCCGGCACCGGGAATAACTCCGACGATGACCCCAACCAGCGATCCGATGCCCAGTGCCCGTACCCGGACCAGGTTGTACTTCAATGATTGCATCAACCGTGACTTTCCCAGAGCATGTAACACTGCATCATTATTTTGCATCGATTGCTCCAGCAGATTAAACACCTGAGGTATTGCAAACAACCCAATCAACGCAGTAACAATATGGATACCACTTTCCAGATGTTCGCTAAAGACGAAGCGGTCTTCACCGAGCATGGGGTTGTCACCGATGGTGGACAGAGCAAGCCCGAATAATCCGGAGAAAAGCCCCTTGACCACGGATTCGCTACCGATGGTGCCGATGATGGTGATACCAAGTATGGCAATCCAGAACAGCTCGGTGGGGCCAAACTTTAATGCTAAATCTGCCAGCGGCGGGGTAAAAAATATGAGTACGAATATGCCGATAATACCGCCAATAAATGAACTCGTAAAACAGTAGTGCAAGGCTTCGGCAGCGCGCCCTTTTCTGGCCAGTTGGTGACCATCCAGCGCGGTGGCGATATTGGCAGGTGCCCCCGGCACATTGACCAAAATTGCACTGATTGCGCCACCCGCAACGGTTGCGGTGTACATTGCGCCAAGCAGTATCAGTCCGGCGGCTGGCTGCATGTGGAAGGTAAAGGGAATCATTAACGCCACCGCCATAGTCGGGCTGAGACCCGGTAATGCGCCCAGAATCAATCCCGCCAACGTCCCGCCAACCAATAAGGCAATATGATATAGCGTGAATACGTTATGAAAGTGGTCAAGAAACTCCATAGTTGCTCCTGATAAGGTAAGCGTACAAAAAAGCAGTACCCTTATTTATGCCCAATGATTTTTGTAGAATAAATGTGCTTTTGTAAGGGGTAAGGCGTGTAAAACCAGACGAATATAGTCGCCCAGCAAGCAGTTTCTTATCAAACTGTTCGGGCTTTTTTCTATGTGCGTTTGTAATACGTTATTAGAATGGCGTTGACGCGCGTTTGGTATCCTCGTCCCTGACTTTTCATCCAACTCAGGTGCCAGGTTCAGTACCTATGAGATAAACGGGCAACCTTCACGAAGTTTTGATACTACTCAAACGGTGTTGCTAAGTCAAGCGAATGTATGAGTCCACCCCATATTGCATTTTTTGTTATTTTCAAGAATGTACTAGATGGGAGTTTTTAATGCCAGTCCTTTATGTGGACGGTGTTACGAGTAAATTATCTGTTTTATTAATTAGAGACCTTTGCACGAAAGCCATTTCACCTGCATGCTGCGTTAAAATCGTACTCAATCGGTCATTTATAAGCATAAACTCCCTCATTCCGTGCGTTTTTGCCTTACCTGAAAGCGAACTCATCTTCCGTGCAAAGGTCTCATAATTAGTAGGTAATCTGTCCGGTTTATGCTCCCGATTTTGAGGGCACTTATGAACCAGGCAGGATTTTACGAGAGCTTAAAACAGATGAGATTTAAAGAAGCTTATGACGGTTATCAATGCATTCGATTGACACCAAGTGAGGTGGCTGTATTACTTGGGGTTTGTGATCCTAGTTCTCGCAGGTATATGTGTCGCTACGAGGAGTCAGATATGGATGCTGTTAGATCAACGGTTCAACGCACCTTTACATTGGCTTGCACCGGTTGACGAAGTGATGGCCTTGCAAGACTTGTATTCGAGTCGTTACCCCGGCTGGAACGTGCGCCACTTTTATGGTTGCTATCAACGTGAACACACAGCTTCATGCAGTTATAGTTGGGTTAAGAATCAACTGCAAGGAGCCAGATTGGTACGCCAATCTAAAACATCAGGTCCGCATCGCAAAAGACGCGAGCCGAGCGCGTTAGCGGTGATGATGGTGCACCAAGATGGCAGTATGCACCAGCGGATTGAGGGCATATACTGGGATTTAATCATTACCATGGATGATGCCACCAACGAACATCATTCAATGTTCTTTGGTGAGGAGGAAGGGACGCGCAGTATTTTCCTTGAGGTAAGAGATGTGCTTGACGTCCGGGCTCTATTGTGTTCATTTTACTCGGATAGAGGCAGTCATTACTGGCATACTCTGGAGGCAGGTGGCAAGGTGGATAAAGTCAATTTAACACAGTTTGATGAGGCGATGAAGCGACTTTGGCATCCAAATGATTGCGGCTTACTCACCCCAAGCACGGGGACGATCAGAGCGCATTTGCTACCCATCAGGGGCGGCTCCCCCGTGAGCTGGCACTGCACGGCATTACCGATATAGAGAGACCTTTGCACGGAAGATGATTTCGCTTTCAGGCCAGGCAAAAACGCACGGAATGAGGGAGTTGATGCTCATAAATGACCGATTGAGACCATTTTTACCAACAGTAGGCGCTTTTAGGCGACGCAGCATGCAGGTGAAATGGCTGCAAAGGTCTCATAGAGGCGGCTAATGCGTATCTCAAACAACATTACATGCTGGCATTCAATGCCGAGTTCAGTCGTCAGGCACGTGAAACAGGCCGTGCTTTTGTGCCACTTGTGGACATCGATTGAGATGATCATCTATGCGAGCGCTATGAACGCATGGTCGGCAAAGATAATTGTGTTCAGAGACCTTTGCACGGAAGATGATTTCGCTTTCAGGCCAGGCAAAAACGCACGGAATGAGGGAGTTTATGCTTATAAATGACCGATTGAGTACGATTTTAACGCAGTATGCAGGTGAAATGGCTTTCGTGCAAAGGTCTCGTTCAGTTTGAACGATTACATTGGCAACTACCACAAGATCAACATCGCTACCATTACCTCAAAGCCAAACTGAAGGTAGTTAAGCGCCTGGACGGGACAATCGCCATTTATCATGGCTCGCGTTGATTAGGGCGATATACGGCTACGGGTAAATTGATTCAGCACAACAAAGAAAACAGGCAGGTTGCGTGACTTAATCTTCGCAATTTTTCCGCGGGTGATTCTGCTACGGACTACCTCCTTATGCTCCATCATCGGCGTTACCAAAGCGAACAGTTCTATTTACTTCTGACAGATCTAAATAAATAAAAAAGGCGGCCCGTAGGCCGCCTCGTTTCACGCGATTTCGGCGTCTTACGCCTCTTGTTTGTCGAAGTACTCCCGCGTGACCTTGAAGATCATCGGCGCCAGCAACAGCAAGCCGATCAGGTTGGGAACCGCCATCAAGCCGTTCAGCGTATCCGCCAGGTTCCAAACGAAATCGATCTTGACGTTGGCGAATCCGAGCGCGGCCAATACCCACAAGATGCGATAGATCATCACCGATTTTTCCTTGAACAGGAACTGCCAGCAGCGCTCGCCGTAGTAACTCCAGCCCAGAATGGTGGTGAAGGCGAATATCACCAGCGCGATGGTGACCACGTAGTTGCCGCCGGTGAACGCCGCATTGAACGCGCTCGAAGTCAGCGCAACGCCGCGCAAGGCCTCGCCATCGGCGCCGTAACTGCCCAACATACCAGAGGTGATGATGCACAACGCGGTGATCGTGCAGACGATCAGCGTATCGATGAAGGTGCCGAGCATGGCGATGAGACCCTGGCGCACCGGATTGTCGGTTTTCGCCGCCGCGTGGGCGATAGCCGCCGAACCCAGGCCGGATTCATTGGAGAACACACCGCGCGCCACGCCGAAGCGAATCGCTGCGGCCACGGCGGCGCCGGCAAACCCGCCAGCGGCGGCGGCCGGATTGAAGGCGTGATAGAAAATCATGCCAAAGGCGGCCGGGATCTCGGTGATGTTGATGGCGAGGACGGTCAGTCCGGCGCCGATATACAATACGATCATGGTGGGCACCAGCTTACCAGCGACCTCACCGATGCGGCGAATGCCGCCGAGGACGACGAAACCGACCAATACGGCGACCACGATGCCGGTGGTCCATACGGGTACGCTGAACGAAGATTTAAGCGCCGCCGCCATGGAATGCACTTGTACCGCATTGCCGATGCCGAAGGCCGCAATCGCACCAAAAATGGCAAACGCGAGGCCGAGATACTTGCCCAGCTCCGGCGCGAATTCGCCGACTCCGTTGCGCAGGTAGTACATCGGCCCGCCGACATAGTTACCGTTGGCGTCGGTTTCGCGGTATCGCACTGCGCACACCGCTTCGCCGTATTTGGTGGCCATGCCAAGCAACGCGATGACCCACATATAGAAGATGGCGCCGGGGCCGCCGAGGAAAATGGCGGTGGCCACGCCGACGATGTTACCGGTGCCGACCGTGGCCGAAAGCGCGGTCATCAACGCATTGAACGGCTTGACTTCGCCCTCGCCCTTATCCTGATCTTTGGCGAATAGCAGTTTGAACGCGTAACAGACCTTGCGCCATGGCATGAAAGCCAGGCCCAAGGTTAGCAATAGGCCGGTCACGCCAAGCATGCTCAGCATCGGCGGCCCCCACACAAACGAATTAACTTGACTAATAAAATCGTTGATTGTATCCATTAAATTTCTCCCAGTAGTTATGGTGATTATATGTCGCGGTCTGGTTGCTGAGGAACACAGTGAACAAAACCAGCCTGGGCTGAAGTATCGTCAATTTCAATGGAAAAATCAAGTGTCTGTCCGGGTTCAGTGTCTGCGTGAGTTCACCCCATATTGCACTTTTTGTTATTTTCAAGCATGTACTGGATGAAAGTTTTTAATGCCAGTCCCTTATATGGACGCAGGATATTATATTTAACCAAGCAATCGGCGAGTTTTTCGTTGAACAAGTTCAAATCGGTTTGGAGCCCTACCACTCCCAAGTCTTGATACTATTTTTCCAGTTGAACAAGGTTCGGCGGCTTATTCCACTGTGATCAATCGCTGCTTGTAAGCCGTGCTTTCCCCAAAACTCAAGGATGCGTAATCGGTGTTGTCTTGTTGAATTATTCATAGTCGGTTTTATTGCATAACTACCGATAAGATAAAATACTTTAATTTTATAATTTAACATATTGATATTAAACTTTATGGGGCTGTCCTAGATAACTAGTTTAAATGAACTCCAACCCATTGTTTTAATTGAAATAATTGAGATATTGGGTCGCTGTTGTTAAAACGCCACTCGCACTCCTTCAAAAACAGCCCAAAATGCGCCTTGGGAACACCGTTGAATTTGTGCATATGACGCTTCGCCTGACTCCAAAAGTTCTCAATGCCGTTGATGTGATTCCCCTGCTCCGCGAAGCGTTGGGAATGGTTGATGCGGTGGTGCTTGAAATCGCTCACGTCCAGCACATTATAACCGCTCCAACAGTCGGAATAAACGATGCTGTCCGGAACCACTTTACGCTCAATAATTGGCATCAAGGTTGCTGAACAGGCATCCGGGATAATCTTGGTGTAAACCCTCCCGCCCCGTTTGAGTAAGCCAAACACCGGGATTTTCTCCGCCGCTCCCCGACCTCGTTTGCCTTTGCGACCACCGCCAAAATAACTTTCATCGACTTCAATCTCCCCGTCAAAAACCTCATGGCTTTCTTGTTCAAGCTCATATGCGATAATCTCGCGCAACCGGTGATAAAAATACGCCGATGTGGGCTTGTTGATCCCAACCAGCAACGCTGCCGTGCGGGCGGTTGAACCCGACACAAAATGCTCGATAAGACGACCTTGTTTATAACGGCTTAAACGACTCTTTCTCATTGATCCCATGATAGCACTCTTTCAGTGTTATCTAGGACAGCCCCAACTTTATTTATGTAACGTCATAGTACAATATGTTTTTGAACTTATACAGTTCAAGATAATGTGAGAGATTTTTAATAAAATCGGGTAGCCTTCCGTAAAATGTTAATTTCAATGAATATACTGAAGCTGGATAATGATACAAAATCTAAATTATTGTCTGGTAAAATCGGGCAGATTGTCTTATAGTCCGCCCCGCGACAGATTTTGTTATCGGTAGTGTTGGTTGTTCCCTTTGTGTTACCTTGCTAAACCTCCTGTTTCATTAGCTGTATGCGACATTTCTTTTATTTTTTTAATATTTAATACAGGTAAAAAGTGTTATGGTTACAGGTACAGTCAAGTGGTTTAATGAATCCAAGGGATATGGTTTTATCTCTCAGGATGACGGTGGTCCGGATGTGTTCGTACATTTCCGCTCAATCAACGGCTCTGGTTTCAAAACTTTGAGCGAGGGTCAAAAAGTTACCTTTGAGGTAGAAGATGGTCCAAAAGGTCTTCAGGCAGCGAGTGTTACTGCCTAGCGACAACTCATCTGTTTAACCGTTGCTTCGCCAGTCGCTATCATTACAGTTTTTGGCAAATTGACATTAGCAACATTAGCTGTGTCATGGGGTTCTTTTTCTGAAACTGATTCCGCTAAGGATTCTTGCTCATCTGTATCCGGTTTTTTCTGTAAGCACGGATTGGTTCCCTCTTCTGCAACGCAGGGCAACCGTCTGCGATAGCGGTCAAGCGGGATGTGTTTGTGGATAGACTCCCTCGCCTGATGTTGTTGCAACGGATTGCCTAAGTACAACCACTGGCATACGGTCGCCATGGTATGGCGGGAATGAAAATAACGCTGGATAAATAACGCCGGAGCCGTTGTTTGCCCGTGCATCCTGCACATAATCCGTTTTTACTCATCAGCAAACCTGCTGGAGTAATTATTGAGGCATCTATATTCCACAATCTCCACAATTTTAAGAGGCAATCACATTGAAAAAATTATTTATTGGCAATTTAGCCGCAAGCACAAAAGAAAACGATATACAAACCCTGTTTTCAGAATTTGGCACTGTGCGTTCCTGCAAACTGGTGATGGATGTTTTCTCCGGTCAGTGTAAGGGGTTTGGTTTTATCGAGATGGAAGGTCATGAAGCACGCGCCGCTATTACCGGTCTCAATGGCAGGGAGTTTAACGGCAAACTGATTAAGGTAAACTTTGAAACACCGAAACCGAAACGCGGACGACGATAGCCTAAGGGTAATTAAACAGCATGAGCGTCACCCAACTTCGTAATGTTGCGATTATTGCTCATGTTGATCATGGTAAAACCACGTTGGTCGATCAGCTTTTGCAACAGTCTGGTACGCTAGGTGAGCGTTTTGGTACGGCAGAGCGAGTTATGGATTCCAATGAGCTTGAACGCGAACGGGGTATTACCATTCTCTCGAAAAATACCGCCATTAACTGGAATGACTACCGTATTAACATTGTCGATACGCCGGGACATGCCGATTTTGGTGGTGAGGTGGAACGGGTATTGTCAATGGTTGATTCGGTATTGTTGCTGGTTGATGCGGTGGAAGGTCCTATGCCACAAACTCGTTTTGTCACACAGAAAGCCTTTAGTCACGGTCTCAACCCGATTGTCGTAATCAATAAAATTGATCGCTACGGTGCGCGACCAGACTGGGTGCTGGATCAGACTTTCGATCTATTTGACCGTCTCGGAGCCACTGACGCGCAGTTAGATTTTCCGGTGGTGTATGCCTCTGCGATTGAAGGTTTTGCTTCGATGGATGCCACGCTTCGTACTGACGATATGTCGGCATTATTTAAAACCATTGTCAACCATGTTAATCCGCCACAGGTTGATGTCGATGCGCCCTTCCAGATGCAGGTGTCTTCGTTGGATTATTCCAGATATGTGGGTAGCATTGGAGTGGGTCGGGTTGTGCGTGGTAGTATTAGTGCAAAATCGCCAGTGATGATTGTCAATCGCGAGGGCACTATACGCAGTGGCAGAGTGTTGCAAATTTTCGGCTTTTACGGACTTGATAAAGTTGAGATTAGCCACGCCAATGCTGGAGATATTGTTGCGGTGACGGGGGTGGAGAATCTGGCAATCTCGGACACCTTATGCAGTCCTGAACAGGTGCAAGCATTGCCTTCGTTGAGTGTTGATGAACCGACTGTACGTATGAATTTTCAGGTCAACAGCTCGCCTTTTGCAGGAAAAGATGGAGATTTTGTTACCTCGCGCCAGATTGCTGACCGCCTTAATCAGGAATTGTTACATAATGTCGCACTGCGGGTTGAGCAGACTGCTGATGCGGACGTATTTGCGGTTTCTGGTCGTGGTGAACTACATCTGGCGATATTGCTGGAGACCATACGGCGGGAAGGTTATGAAATTGCGGTATCCCGCCCGCAGGCTATCTCTCAGGTGATTGATGGTGTGCTGTGTGAGCCTTGGGAAGAACTCAGTGTTGATGTTGATGAGGCAAATCAGGGTGCGATTATGGAAGCATTGGGTAATCGCTCTGGTGATCTTCAGGATATGCAAGCAGACGGAAAAGGCATGGTGCGCCTGACTTACAGCATCCCGGCGCGTGGTCTGATTGGTTTCCAGACTGATTTTATGACATTGACTTCGGGCAGTGGCCTGCTTCACCATGTCTTCGATAAATACGCACCAGTTGCCAGTAAAAGCATCAATAAACGACGCAACGGCGCGCTGATTTCAAGTAGTACTGGTAAGGCATTAGCCTTTGCATTATATAACCTGCAAGAACGGGGCAGATTGTTTATCAAACCCAATACTGAAGTCTATGCGGGGCAAGTTATTGGTCTGCACTCCCGCGACAACGACCTGACGGTGAACCCTCTGAAAGGCAAACAACTCACCAATGTTCGTGCTTCGGGTAAAGATGATGCCATCGTGCTTGAGCCGCCAATCCGCTTGACCCTAGAATCAGCCATTGAGGTTATTGATGACGATGAATGGGTAGAAATAACCCCGAATCATATCCGTATTCGTAAAAAGCATCTCAAGGAACATGAGCGTAAAACTGCTTCAAGGATGAAAAAAACGGCGTAACGGTCAAAGTATCCGGCTTGTTTGAATTGACAGCGGCGACTCGGCTCTGTTTTCTGGTATATTTGGGCATGACTAATATCAAATAATCAGTCGTAATCTAATGTCCGGAAATCAATGTTCAATAATCAAGCTCTTTGATCTTCGACTACGGTGCTAAACCGGGCAGTTTTCCATATCAATTCGCATTTATCACAAGAGGATTATCAATATGTCCACCAAACTAACAAAAATTATAACAGCCATCGTCGTGGTGGTAGTGCTGGTATCAATAGTGTGGGTAATACGCTTCAAACCTGACGATACTTTACCTGTAACAACAACTGATGATGTCAAGATAGGCGTCATTCTGGGATTTACCGGTCCGATAGAATCCCTGACACCGAACATGGCAGATAGTGCCGAGCTAGCTATGAAAGAGGCTTCTGACTCGGGTCTGTTTCTAGGTGGCAAGAAAATCGTTTCGGTGCGTGCCGATTCTACTTGCGTGGATTCTGCGGCGGCGACAGCAGCGGCAGAACGTCTGGTGACTACCGACCGAGTTGTCGCCATTATGGGAGCCGATTGTTCTGGAGTGACCACTGCTGTTGCTAACAATGTGGCAATTCCAAACGGGGTGGTTATGGTATCGCCTTCCGCTACTTCGCCAGCACTTTCGAGCATTGACGACAAGGGGTTTTTCCATCGAACTGCGCCCTCGGACGCACGTCAGGGACAAGTGCTTGCCGATGTGCTCAAGAATCGAGGTATCAGAAATGTTGCAATCACATACACCAACAACGATTATGGCAAGGGTCTGGCAGAATCATTCGGCAACGCTTTTGTAGCAGCGGGAGGTAGCATCGCCATCAGTGCCGCACACGAAGACGGTAAAGCGGACTATTCGGCTGAAGTCGGCGCATTATCGGCATCGGGTGCGGAGCATCTGGCGGTATTCGGCTATCTTGATCAGGGTGGTAAAAGCATCATCCAGAGCGCACTGGATGCTGATGCGTTTAGTAATTTTATCTTGGCAGACGGTATGATCGGTAAGTCTCTGATTGAAGCCATCGGCGATGAGCTGAACGGTGCTATCGGCACCACGCCCGGCGGTGCCGATGAAATGAGCAACCGATTTATTGATTATGCCAAGCGCAATGATTTTGATGGCGATGGTCCATTTCGTGCTGAATCTTATGATGCTACGGCATTATTGATACTGGCGATGCAGGCGGCAGGGTCTGCCGAACGTGCGGCAATTCAGTCGCACATGATGGCAGTCGCCAATGCGCCGGGCGAAAAGATTGTCGTTGGCGAACTGGCTAAGGGGCTTGAGATACTGGCAAACGGCGGTACTATAAACTATGCTGGTGCCACCAACATTGAATTCAACGATGTCGGTGAAGTGTTTGGCTCCTACAAGGAACTGGAGGTCAAAGATGGCAAATTCGAGACTATTCGAGTTCGATGATCAGACTATAATCGGTATCTGACAAACGACCATGCAACGAAAGCCTGGTAACAGGGTCACAGTCGCCAGAATAAAAGGAGAAATGACCTACCAAATGAGACCTTTGCATAAATCAGGTCGGTTGTTCAAATTCCATAACTTTTCGTTGAAAACGTATCATTAGCCTATTAAAAGCGATATTTTTTGTCGCAATTTGGAACCGTTTTAATTGCTTTCGCCTGTATTTTGAATGATGCAAAGGTCTCTGGATATAAATCAAATTTACTGTGGCGATTCCTTTCAACTCTTGAAAGAAGTGACGGACGAGTCGGTTGATCTCATTATATGCGATGGCCCATATGGTGTTACTCGAAACGGTTGGGACCGAATAGGTTCGATACAGAAATTCAATCTCGACCTGATCAAGAGGTTTTCTTTAAAACTTAAAATTGTTGCTGATTTATTGGATCATAAATTGATAACGACAAAGAGAGGTGCTGATGCACAAGACCCGAGTGACTCTTCAATTATTTATGAGTATCTTTCGTGCAAAGTAAGGAGGAACTGCTCAGCTTGATAGAATGTTCAAGGAATCTAAAGAGAAGCGCCGAGCATCAACTTGACCAGAGCAGGAATGCTATTTTTCACGTCGGTTTGTCCGAGCGATGGGTTCGGAACGGCAAAATTGTTTGCGAAAACAAAGCAAGCTAACAAGGCTTCTTCTACAAAAGCATGGTATTGATTTGTATTCGTTAATCCGACAGACAGGATGGGAAGCCTGAGTTAACGCCCTCTGATTACCTCTGGTAATATTCCGCCGGGGCTGAAGCGCATGACTAGGAGTAGCACCAGCCCCATCAGGAACAACCGCATGTGTTGGGCGTTGTCCAGCAAGTGAGTTCTCACGGTATTATCTTCGCCTAACCATGTGGTGATGTTACCGACCAACCATAACCCTGCTGGCTCTGTCTCAACCCAGATAAACCAGATTAGGAATCCGCCCAATACCGCACCGAGATTATTGCCAGAGCCGCCGACAATGACCATGACCCAGATCAGGAAGGTGAATCGTAACGGGTGGTAGGTGCCCGGGGTGAATTGTCCGTCCAGCGTTGTCAACATCGCACCGCCAATGCCAACCACTGCCGAACCCAACACAAACACCTGCAGATGTCGTGCCGTGATGTTTTTCCCCATGGCACCCGCCGACACTTCATTATCGCGTATTGCCCGCATCATTCTACCCCAAGGGGAATTCAACGCGGTGGTACTCAGTATCAAAATAATGATCAGAACGCTGGCGAACAACCCACTATAACATAATTTGACAAACAGACTGGAATAATCAATGAGCAGATTGTTCAGAGTAGCAATCCGCTCATCAGCCGACAACGATGCCAGTTCAGTGGCATTGATTTTTTCAACCCAGTTGATGAACCAGAGCGTTTGTTGCAGGTCGATTTCATAAGGTACCGGACGCACAAGCCCACTCACATTTTTGACTCCGCGAGTCAGCCAGTCCTCGTTTTTCAAAACGGCGATAATGATTTCCGCTATACCGAGTGTAGCAATCGCAAGATAGTCGGAACGCAGTCCGAGGGCGACTTTACCAACCAACCATGCTGCTGCAGCGGCAAACAAACCACCGACTGCCCAAGAGAATATAATCGGCAGACCGAGACCACCGAGATAGCCGTATTTTGCCGGATTAACCGCTTCAATTACGCTTACTGCCGGATCATAAAAATAGCGTATGATGAAAAAACCCAGCACTATAACCGTGCCCATAGCAAACAGGCGTAACCGGCCTTTTGGCATGTGTCGATGTAATACAATCGCAGCGACCAGCGTAACCAGAGCGAACCCTGCTGCCAGCATCAAATTAGTCCCACCCGCCGCCCAAGCACCCGGTACCGGTGCTTTGGAAACCAGTACTGTGGCGACACCACCGAGTGCGGCGAAACCCATGGTCCCGACATTAAACAGACCGGCATAACCCCATTGGATATTTACTCCCAATGCCATGACCGCAGAAATCAGACAGAGGTTGACAATAGTCAACCCAAGTGACCAAGATTGCCCGACTCCGACCACTATCAGTAACACTGCCATGATTGCAAAGACAATGCGGGTACGGGTTAGCTGATGGCGCAGAGATGCAAGCACATTCACAACACTTTTCCTCGGAATATACCGGTTGGTCTGACCAACAGCACCACCACCAGAATAATGAACGATACCGCAAACTTGTAATCGGTGGATAGGAGTTGCATCAAACCTTGCGGCTGCCACTGCTCGGGTAACAGGTAGTAAAGGAATTTTTTATAGGCATAGGTAATCGTTACCTCGGAAAAGGCGATGACAAAGCCACCCACAATCGCACCAATCGGCTGACCGATGCCGCCGACAATGGCAGCGGCGAAAAGCGGCAGTAACAACTGGAAATAAGTGAACGGTTTGAAACTTTTGTCCAGTCCGTAAAGCGTACCAGCAATGGTCGCCAAGGCGGCCGCCAATACCCAGGTTACCATCACCACCCGTTCGGGATTGATGCCTGACAACAGTGCCAGATTTTCGTTATCCGAGAATGCTCGTAACGACTTGCCAGTGCGGGTTTTTTGCAAGAACCAGAACAGTGCAATGACCAGAAAAATAGCAATAACGATGGTCAGCCCCTGTGAGGTTTTGATAGTCAAGCCTTCGCTCAAACCTGTCATGCTCTTGAAATCTCGTGCCCTGACAATGAAGCGTTCACCATCGGCAAATTGCTGGTCGTTGGGACCGATGATGAAGCGCACAATCCCGTTCATCATAAACATCACACCAATTGAGGCGATGACCAACACCATCGACGGACTTTTTTGCAGACGATAATGCTGATACACCAGCTTGTCCATCAGCAGACAAAGCACAGCAGCCGTAACGATGCCAAAAGGTAGCCCGAGTAATACTGTGGGCAAAGGTGCGATACCGATGCCTTGTTGTTGTAACCACCAAGTGACCAGAATGGCTACCATAGCACCGAACGCCATGGTCTCACCATGGGCAAAGTTGGAAAATCGTAGAATCCCGTACACCAACGTGATGCCGAGAGCACCGAGAGCCAGTTGCGAGCCGTAGGACAATGCCGGAATCAACACAAAATTCGCCAGCAGTACCAGCGCGTTCATGACATCACTCAATTCCAACACCGACTACCCCCCAAGAAAAGATTGGCGTACCTGGGGATTGGCGAGTAATGCTACACCACTGTCGGTATGGCGATTTTCACCGATGACCAGAACATATCCGCGATCGGCAATGTTGAGTGCCTGACGTGCATTCTGTTCAACCATGAGGATGGCAACACCGGTGTTACGCACTTCCAGAATGCGGTCAAACAATTCATCCATCACTTTGGGTGACACGCCGGCGGTGGGCTCATCCAGCATCAGCACCGAAGGGTTGGTCATTAGCGCGCGCCCTACTGCCACCTGTTGTCGCTGACCACCCGATAATTCTCCAGCCGCTTGCCCGCGTTTTTCTTTGAGTATTGGAAAAAGATCGAAAACTTGTTGCATGGTCCCGCTGAAATCATCCAGCCGCAGATAAGCACCCATTTCTAGATTTTCCTGCACCGTCATACTGACAAAGACATTGGCAGTTTGCGGCACAAAGGAAATGCCACGAGCTATCCGTGCCTGTGGGGTGAGCGAAGAAATATCGTTACCATCTAACATGACAACACCCCCACGCAGCTTCAACATACCTAGCATGGCTTTCATAGCCGTTGATTTGCCGGCACCGTTGGGACCGATAATGACCGCAATTTCATGCTTATCCACGCCAACGCTACAGCCTTTAAGAATATCGGCACCGCCATAACCCGCAGTCATATTTTTGCCCATCAGAAAACTCATGCCGACACCTCTGTTGCTTTGGCAGAGGGTTGTCCTGCCACTTTGTTTTTAAGCCCGCGACCCAAATACGCCTCAATCACCAGCTCGTTGGCTTTCACTTCGGCAGCACTGCCTTCGGTCAGCACCGACCCCTCTGCCATGACGATGACCGGATCGCATAGTCGACTGATAAAGTCCATATCATGTTCAATCATGCAAAAGGTATAACCACGTTCCTGATTGAGGCGGATAATCGCATCACCGATGTCGTTCAATAGAGTTCGATTAACACCAGCACCAACCTCGTCAAGCAAGACCACTTTCGCATCCATCATCATGGTACGTCCGAGTTCAAGCAATTTTTTTTGTCCGCCGGACAGATTACCTGCCGCTTGATCGGCAACATCGGACAGTTGCAGAAACTCAATCACCGATTCTGCTTGTTGGCGAATTTCCTGTTCCTGCTGAGCAACCCGTCCGCGCTGTAACCAAGCACTGAGCAACTGTTCACCCGCTTGTGCGGCGGGTACCATCATAAAGTTTTCAAGCACGGTCAAGCTGGAAAATTCATGCGCAATTTGAAAGGTTCTGACTAACCCTTTGGAAAATAGTTGGTGCGGTTGACAGCCGCTAATGTCCTCGTCATCAAGGTAGATATGACCAGCGGTTGGCGTGTAAACACCAGCAATAATATTAAACAGTGTCGTTTTACCCGCACCGTTAGGGCCAATCAACCCGGTGATGCTTCCTTTCTTTATCTCTAGGGTCGCGTTATTGACCGCCTTCAATCCACCAAAATACTTTGAGACAGAATCAATCCGGATCATATTCGCATGTATAGAACTCGATTTTATAGATATTGATGCGGCGAGTCCGATACCGAACTGCCCCAGCTTCTGAAATAGAAACGGTATTATATCAAACAAATCAGCATGGAGAATTTTACTGTTGCGTGTAAACGCATCCATTAGCTATCGCCTGTTATCAAGGTTTTGACACAAAAAATACAAAGAGTATGATTGTTTTATCTCATAGCTACTGCACCGACAGACAGTTGATTGATTGCACTCAAAGGCGTATGCTGTCGGTCATCTGATGCACATTATTTATGAGGAGGATGCGATGAAAAGATATTTTTATGTTAGCGACGATCTTGACGATCTTGATCGGATTGAACAGGAACTTGAATCTTCTGGCGTGCATAAACCACAGATTCATGTGTTTAGTAAGGACGATGCTGGAGTTGACAGCCATGACCATCTCCACAACATTGAATCGGTGTTCAAGAAGGATGTGGTACACGGCACCATTACTGGTGCGGTACTGGGGGCAGGACTGGCTACATCGGTATTAATTTTTACATCAATTAGCACGCTCACCGACACCTATAGCTGGTGGCCATTTATCTTTCTTGCTGTTGCTCTTCTGGGCTTTTGTACTTGGCTTGGCGGATTGTACGGGATACAGGCACCGCATCGGGATTTTAGACGCTTTGAAGCGCAGCTCCGACAAGGGAAGCATGTCTTTATCGTTGATGTTGACCCTGATCAGGAAGCCACGCTAAAACGAGTGATACAGGCTCATCCCAACTTACAATTAGCCGGAACAGGTTCTGCCACACCGCGCTGGGTCGTTATGGGACAACATCATATCCAGCAAATCACTTCCAAAAAATTTCCGTAAGAAATCATCCATTTTACAATACTTGCCGCCGATAAAATCGCAAAGTAAAACCTCATAGTAGGTTTAATGACCGTAGTCATGTAACGATCTGGGCGGCGATAACAATACCCAACACCCACTTAACAACCGCTAGTTCTTTTTGGACATCTCCTTTAGTAGCCACTATCTGCCGATAGCGCTTCTGCTGCTTTTCTTGCCCCTTCCTCCGGCACTCCGGCTGTCCGAAAATGTGGGTTGAGCAAATCAATCAATTTGATGAGCTCATCATACTTGATGGCAGCACCTGTCTTTACTCCTATCGGATTATGCAAGCCACGACAAAACTCAACGTGAGCGCCGTCAAATTGGCGTGTTCTTTCTCCAATCCAGAGCATGTGTGCGGAGCAGGCATAAGATTTCTCGGTAAGGTGGTCGGTGCCGAACCAGAGCTTCTTCATAATTGAGTAGCAATGCTTCATGGGGGGTATAAAGGGTTGTTTCACGCAATGCTGGTGTATTCTCGCCATTGATACCGCAAACATCCATAAAGATCAGTGCTTCTTTAATGCGATGGGCGAGATTCTCGTATTGTGACGCAGTGGGTTGCCGTCCAGAGAGGCGAGATTCCACTTACCAACTTGTTGCAAATTCGCCAGTCCGCCTCTGGCGAATGCACGCAATAGATTCAAGGTAGAAGGTTGACTGATGATACGTCCGTAACATGCGTTTTGAGTCGGTAGCACGTGCTTCTTCGGTAAATTGAATGGCGTCGCAACTCGCGTATTTCGGCAGCAAAGAGCAGCGGTGGCAAGGCAGTAATTTGTTTTTCGATGTATCGCAGAGCAGACTGATCCGCATAATGGGGTTGCTACTGAATCGGTCTGTCGCGCCAGCTTGTAGGCGTCCGGGCTTTCCGGATTGTCGTTAGGCAGAGCAGGTGCGAGATCAGTGAGGTGAAAAATGCGCAACACAGCCGCTTACATGGGCAATGGTTTATCCATAATATGCACCTGATCTTTCAGAAACTCCGCTTTTTTGTTGGCATAATCCAATTTGGCGTGCATAAGGTCTCTGACACTGAGAAACCCCACCATCTTGTTATCATCAACCACGGGTAAATGCCGAATGCTGTTATCCCGCATCAGCACCAAGGCATCGTCAACAGACTGATCGGGTCGGACAACAATGACCTGACTGCTCATCATGTCCTGTAATTTACGACTGCGGAAATCGGCCCCTTGCTGTTGACAGCTTTTAACGACATCACGTTCAGAATACACACCAACAACCTGTTCTGCGGAAACAATCGGCAACGCCCCGATATTATGGTCAATCAGTTGTTTCAAGGCATCGCTTACCCGATCAGATGGCGCACATGAAACCACTTTATCAGGTGCTGATCCATGCTTGGTGTTGAGTACTTCTATTATCTGCATATTGTGCCTCTATGTGTTAGTTAAATTTGTGTTTTGATATAAAGAGATCTTTGCACGAAAGCCATTTCAGCTGCATGCTGCGTCGCCTAAAAGCGCCTACTGTTGGTAAAATCGTACTCAATCGGTCATTTATAAGCATAAACTCCCTCATTCCGTGCGTTTTTGCCTTGCCTGAAAGCGAACTCATCTTCCGTGCAAAGGTCTCAAAATGATAGACAAATACTACGCCGAACCGTGTGCTTTGTCATGTTTAACGTGTTGGAAATTCTTATGAAATTATCAATCAATACTTATGTCACAACGGTGGAAGGGATAGTGGAACGAACATTATTCCCGCGCCATTGCAAGCATCCACCAATGATAACAAATAGCTGAAAGATTACAACGCCTTTGATTAGATCAATTACGAATTATGAAGCGAGAAGTTAAACGGTAAACGCGGTGTCTGCTATGTTTCCGAGTTTTGTTGTTCAGACTTCTACTGCGTATTCAGTGCCTCCTCCTGAATAAGTCAAACAAGGGAACATTACTGCTTTGGGCTAATAATTATGAATCAAAAATATTGACAACGAGAACTACAGAAATGTATGATCAATCGGTTAATGGTTAATAATGATTGTAACGGTTGCGTTAATTATTTTGAGGCTTTCGTATAATTCAAAGAGACCTTTGCACGGAAGATGAGTTCGCTTTCAGGTCAGGCAAAAACGCACAGTAATGAGGGAGTTTATGCTTATAAATGACCGATTGAGTACGATTTTACCAACAGTAGGCGCTTTTAGGCGACGCAGCATGAGGGGTTAAGAGCTTTCGTGCAAAGGTCTCTCAAAACCATTTATTCAATCCCTACAACAAGATTTGACCTACAAAATACATAGTATGCGTGTAAAAAGATATTTAAGTAGTCGTGAGTGGTTAAGTCTATTTGTCATCGGGGCTTTAGGTATGATGATGATTCTGCCCATCGGTTATTATTTCGCCTACGGTTATATTCCTGAAATTTGGCTTCGTGAGAGTGGATTATACGAAACCACAGGAGCAATCGCTTGCTTTGTTGCAGGATTGCTTAACCTGGTCAGCTTTCGAGTATGGTGGAATCAAAAACAGCATTTAGCTAGTTTATGGATGTTGTTGTTCGCTCTAGGGTGCTTATTACTGGCTGGTGAAGAAATAAGTTGGGGGCAACACTTCTTTAAGTATGATTTGTCAGATAATATTGTTGCCGCTAATTTTCAGCAAGAATTTAACTTACATAACTCTAGGCTCATTCAATCCAGCAATAACCTATTGTCAAATATAGCACTCAAATTGTTAGCAATTTATTTGACTCTACTGCCGATGCTTTTAGTAGTTTTTCCAACCGTTGAAAAATGGTTTCGAAGGCTGAGGATGCCTATCCCAAGTATGTTAATTGCAATAATTACTTTAGTTGCTGGACAGATGTATAGAGTTAGTCATAACATTACTGGTAATGCTCGAATGGAGGAGATGATGGAAAGTATTTTTCAAATCTGCCTGCTCATTTTAGCCATTGAATGTTTCTATATGACTAAACGCAAAGTTAGAATAGATCTCGCTTATTCAGTTGAATGATTCAATAGAACCAACTCGCTAAGGATGTCGTCAGAGCGTGGCATAAAACGTTCTAAAACTTGTATTTTCTGCTTTGAAGATTGATCGGGTTGTAGTCTTTGTCGGCTCATCAGTAAGGCGCTGTAGTCAGCGGCTTGAGTTAATGCAAAAGTAGCTGAATTAATGTCGTGGTCGCCACCGAAAGGGGCAGAAAAGCATTCAGAAAGTGTTAGTCCGGGCAGCGCCTGTAAACACTGTTGAGCCTGTTTGATTTCCTCTGTCTGTTGTCGCTCGCTTAACGAGGCAAGCACATAATGATTTTGACTGTGGTTGCCAAAACTAATTAACGGATGCGCGATGACATCATCAGTCTGCATATAGGGATAACCGTCATAAAGCGCACAAAGCGAGTTGTGAATATCGTTTTGACGATTGCCGAGAAACTTATCAAGGGCATGGTCAAGTAAGGCACTATTATTTTGAGGATGTTTGCTATAACGATAAAATCGCCCCGATTTATGGTTAAAAACATATTGGCTGGCAAAGTCTTCGGTCAGTTGATGGTGAATTAGATAGCGAATTTTATCTCTCCAGTTCCAGCGTTTTGAAAACGTCATCGGGTTGAGAAAAAGTGTTGCTGGATAAGCAAAAGACTCCAGCACTGGCAAGGCATTTTTAATGACATTTTTATAACCATCATCAAAAGTAATAGTTACCAAACCACGTTTTGAGCGCGCATCTACAAACTCCTGTAATGAAACAAATTCAAAGCAAGCGGATAGGCACTCAATATGCTGTTTCAGCATGGTTGGCGAAACCGTATGTAGCGTGTTCAATAAACCATCCGGAGTTTTCCAATCAATAAAATGATACAGCAAAATCAATCCATTACGCTGTGAAATCAACTTGATTTGTTGGCTTAGTTTAGGCATGTTTAATATCCTATAGACAAAAGTAGTATAGTTGCACGGATGAATAGGATAAACAAGATTAAAAGCATGATCGAGTTATTGTAAAAAGTGGTGTTTGGGCACCTGAATCAAGCGGCGACCTGATCAATAGCTGTTACCTCAATTCCATCTTTGAATTTGATTCCCGTAATCACCTTCGCCAGGCAATTAAACCCGCGTAAACGTCTCCATTTTTCTCTGCACACATACCCAGCTCAAAGTGCCCATTGGGTATAAACATCAACATGAAGCATACCGTCACGGGAGATGCAGCCCTTTGGAACGCATCGGTTCGATGCCAGAGCGTGCCGAAAGTCGACTCAGTCGAGTTGCTGGTCGGGTACTCTGCCAATGTTTCGCTGTGGAAAACTCGACCTCTAGCCACAGGTTTCCCAGTAGAACCAATTTAAGGGTGATTTTGATTGGATGATTAGCGACTCACAGATTGTTCATCTTTGGACTTATCCGAATACCCCTAAAATGAATGCCGTTTGTGAACGCTTTAACCGCAATACAAGAGCAATGTGTCGACTTCCATGAATAGTTATATTGTTTACCGATTTTTACTCCTGCAAAATCGGCATACGACCGCCATGGATGATGGAAGTGCAGATAACGCAGGAGCAGTTATCTGCCCGTACATCCTGTGCATAACCGATTTTTACTCCTCAACAATATGCTCCTGCATTATCTACTAAGTGACATTCCTGTAACGATGCAAAATCGGCATACGATCGCCATGGATGGTGGAAGTGTAGATAACGCAGGAGCAGTTATCTGCCCGTACATCCTGTACATAACCGATTTTTGCTCCTGCAAAATCGGCATACGACCCTGTAACGATGCAAAACCGGCATACGACCGCCATGGATGATGGAAGTGCAGATAACGCAGGAGCAGTTATCTGCCCGTACATCCTGTACATAACCGATTTGAACTTGTTCAACGAAAAACCAACCGATTGGTATGGTCAAATATAATACCCTGCGTCCATATAAGGGACTGGCATTAAAAACTTTCATCCAGTACATTCTTGAAAATAACAAAAAGTGCAATATAAAAGTGCAATATAAAAGTGCAATATTGTGGTAGTCTCACACAGACGTGTTGACTTTAGAACAAAGATAACTTACGTTTCGGTTTGGTAATTTATCATTACAGATTATCATCATAATACGTAAATTAATTGCATTGGCATCATCTATGTAAAGTCATCTGAGAAATCAGTGGTTGCCGTGTACTATTGTAGCGATTACCACTCTGATTTTTTGGTAACATCATTCCCTTAATGACCGAGAGGTAAATACACATGGCAAAGAAGAAGATAACAAAGAAAAAGGCAGCATTTAAAAAGAAAGTGGCTAAGAAAAAAGTCACCAAGAAAAAAACGGCTAAAAAGAAAGTGGCTAAGAAAAAAATCACCAAGAAAAAAACGGCTAAAAAGAAAGCAGCTAAGAAAAAAATCACCAAGAAAAAAACGGCTAAAAAGAAAGCAGCTAAGAAAAAAATCACCAAGAAAAAAACGGCTAAAAAGAAAGCGGCTAAGAAAAAAGTCACCAAGAAAAAAACGGCTAAAAAGAAAGCAGCTAAGAAAAAAATCACCAAGAAAAAAACGGCTAAAAAGAAGACTCTTCGAAAAAAAAAATAACTAAAACGCGGAAAAGTGCGGGATTAAAAATTCCGTTGCCTTTCTGAGTCAACTCGGAACAAAGTTGTAAGCACCGATAGAGTTTGTTTGCGCTCTATCGGGTGTTGGCCCTGTCGTATTGCTCTGGTCGTTGCCTTGCTCTATAGGCGTTCGCCGTGGTTGTTTCTTTTGAGCGATTGTCAGTACAATACGCCAATAGTATGCCAGCTGGAGTAATGCCTGCAGGACATGTGGCTAACCGCCGATATAGGACATTTCGACTTTCTGGGATTGTGTGCCGGTTTGTTTTGCTGTGGGAATGGCCGTTGCGGTTTGACTTCTTAGCACCGAATATTGATCATCGCGTCCGCTCCATACAGATGATATTTTTTCCATTATTTCAACTTCCGATAACCGCTGAGACAACAGTTGTTTCAGGTCATAACCAGAAGTTGCAAACAAGCAGGTAAATAATTCGCCTTTAGCAGATAGTCTGGCGCGAGTGCAGTCGTGGCAAAACGGTTGGGTTATTGAGGATATAACACCGATTTCCCCTTGACCATCGACAAAATGCCATCTTTTTGCGACCTCACCGTCATAATTTGCCCTAACCGCTTGCAATGGATATATCGGGTGAATTAGATCAATGATTTCTCCAGCACTGACCACCTTCTCCATACTCCAATGGTTATGGTTGCCGACATCCATAAATTCGATAAAGCGTAATATCGCACCACTGCCCCTGAAGTTTTTCACCAAGGGCAAAATGTCCCTATCATTGATACCTTTTTGAACAACCGTATTGATTTTAACCGACTCAAATCCGCTGTTCAAAGCATTCTCTATACCATCCAGAACGGTTTGCAATGGGTAGGAAACTTGGTTGATTTTCTGATAAATCTCGGGTGTCAACGCATCCAGACTAATGTTAATTCTGCGGATTCCAGCTTCCTTTAATGCCATTGCGCGGGATTTGCTGAGCAATGAAGCATTGGTGGTAAGCGCAATATCTTTAATCTCGGCAATTGCAGACAGCCTGATAATGAGCTGCTCCAAGTCCTTACGCAACAGCGGTTCACCACCAGTCAAGCGAATTTTTCTAACACCGAGCCTGACAAAAATTCTGACCAGCGTCTCAATTTCATCATATTGTAGTAATTCGCTGGATTTTAGAAAGGGGTAATGTCTGCCAAACACGTCTTTTGGCATACAATAGCCACACCGAAAATTACATCGGTCAATGACCGAGATTCTCAAATCGTGGAGCGCTCGGTTATGAGTGTCTTTTAACAACTTAAATACTCTCAAACAAATTGTCGGTGAAAAAACGCAACACAACGCCTTCTTGACAGGCGCAACTGGCGCAACTGGCGCAAAGTAGTGGAGGAACCACTTGAAAAACCTCACTACAAACACGAGCGTAAGCGCAAGGATTACTGTAAAGCCTCCACAAACACGCGCGTATTGGTCGGGAGCAATTACTGCTGGATATTAGCATAAGATTAGCCACCTTGAATAGTCGGCCATATTGACAGAACATCGCCCTCGCACAAGGGTTTTTCGCGATCTTCAGCAGGCAGGAATGCACCATTACACATCATCATCTGTGCCTCTTCATGAGGCACTTGGTAGCGATCCAGCAACTGGTTGGGTGTCTGGGTATCGCTAACGGTTAGCTCAAGAGAATTGCCCTCCGCAGTATCTGGCAGATAATCCATCAGCTGTGAAAAAAATTTAATTGTTATTTTCATTCAGCCTCCACCTCGATGTAGATATTTTTTGAAGCGGTCAATAAATTGTGTATGTTGAATTTCAGAGAAATTTTCAAATTCAATGGTAAGCAGCGTTACCGGCAGCGTCATTGATGCGATTTTCCGCGTACTCTCTGCTGCAAAATGCAAATAGGCAACACGTCCGGCCGAGGACAAGGTAAACGACATAGCAAAGGACATCGAATCACTGTTTTCGTTTCGTTGGCTGAGCACATAGGGCGCAACTGCCGATGGTAATATCCTAATCAATTCGGCGTGAGAAAAGCCCAGCTCAGAACGGTAGGCATAATGGTTGCTCGGCTGCATTCTCGGACATCATCCGCCGGCAACAGGCGGCCAGACTGCCAGCGTATCATTCGCTCTCATCGGCATATCCCGACCCGCTTCATCGGCATACACACCGTTAATCAACACTAAATGGACTTCGGAACGCGGCACAAAATAGCGGTCAATCAACTGGTATGGCGTGGTATTTTCTGCAACTTCAAGGGTGATTGCATTTTTCACCGCACCATTCGGCAAATAGTCCCTTAATGTTGCGAATAACTTAAATTCAATTTGCATTTCGATTACCGAACAGGCTTATTCAATTCCTGAACTATGCTGCTTACTACCCGTAACTGGACTAATCTGGACTGGACTGATTTAGACTATCCCTGAGTCGTGGCGAGGTATGCCTCCATCACTAACAATGGATTGTCAATGAGTCGATCTTTCCATTTTCCCAAATTGAACCTGCCTTGCAACAAGCCACGCAGTACACCAATATGTTGAGTAAAGCCTAAAGTATTGGCACCGACCAAGCAATCACCATCAAATTGAAGTCGGATGTAACGGAAATTATCCTGATCCAGCAAAGTTGCGCTCTCTCCTCCTTTAACACCCTGCCATTGACCGTATGAAGTTGAAATCAATCCAATGGTATCCAATACGTTCATCAGCACACTGCCCTGATGTCGCACCGAACCATGATTAAACATATTATTTGCCGCAATACGACCATGCTCAACAGCAGTCGGCTGTATCGCCTGCACCGTGTATTCGCCGCTGGAAAAATCCTTGCCGCAAGCGACATCACCAGCAGCATAAATATCTGCGACAGAGGAACGCATATAGTCATCAATGACCACTGCACCGTTCGCAAGCTGCACACCAGAAGCGGCTAAAAACGCGGCATTCGCCTGTACGCCAGCAGCGGATATAACCAGTTCAGCGTCAATCCCCTTTTCCCCCTCTTTTTCAGTTTGTGCGGGAGTAGCTATTTTAACTCGCAGGTTATCTGCACACGCCTCAATGGCTTCAACCTGACAACCGGTCAAGACATTCACGCCTTTTTGTCGGCACCACTTTTCGAGCAAGTTGCCGCAGGTTTCATCCAGCATTCTCGGCACCATACGATTACCCATCTCGATAACCGTCAGCTTTGCGCCCGAAGCCACCAGTGCCTCCAAAATGATACAACCAATAAAACCCGCACCAATTAACACCACGGATGCCCCTGCTCTGATACCCGTGGTGATTTTTCTAGCATCTTCCAGCGTCCAGCAACTGCTGACCCGTTCATGATCAATACCGGGAATCGGTGGCGTTATCGGTCGTGAACCAGTGGCAACAAGCAATTTATCATATTCCCGCATACCCCCGTTTGACAGGGACAACGTCTTGGTCTTGACATCCACCAACTCAACCGTACTGCAAACCACCTCAATATCCTGCGCCGCATAATGGTCTTGTTGTTTACGCAGGTGCGTCCCCGATTCATCAATGTTATTGATGAGCAAATAGGGAATTGCCATCCTCGAATAAGGCGGTTCCGACTCATCACCGATAAGAGTTATCTCGGCAGTCGCATCCAGTTTTCGCAAGGTTTCAGCGGCAACCACGCCCGCCGGACCGGCACCAACAATTACATATTTACTGGCAGATTCAGTGGCAGATTTAACGCTCATAGTCTATGCTGGCAATGCAAATTTGTTCCGAACATCATCGGTTAATTCACCAGTCGCAGTCCAGCCACGCAACGAATAGTATTCCGGTAGCATTTCATCCAAACCGCAGACCTTGCCTTTAGCAGGTCCAGTCTTCGCCGCTTCTTTCAACAAGCGTGCTGGCAAGGTATCATCGGCACCACTTAACCCCGCTTTTAAGTTATAATCTCTTTCAAGGTTCCAGATACGCTCCCCGGCTTCAAGTAATCGCTCGACACTCCAATCACCCTCACAGGCGGCATCAATTTGTGGTGCCATATTATCCAGTGTCCAGGCAAAGGTAGTAAATACGCAAATTCCCATAGAATCGACTGCGGCGGTGGCATCCTGAAATGCCTTAACCAAGCCCGCTTTACCTTCGGTAACCAACGGGTCGGTTTTTTCAGGAATACCAAGCACCTCTGATGCCACAGTATAACTACGCAAATGGCAAGCACCCCGATTTGCGGTGGCATAGGTTAGCCCCATACCCTGAATACCGCGCGGGTCATAAGCGGGGAATTCCTGCCCCTTAACGGTCATTGAAAACTCGGGGTGACCATATTTTTCGCATAATCGCTTGGAGCCCAGCCCCAACTCCTTACCAAAGCCGCTACCAGTAGCCACTTGGTCGGCGCACCAAGTCAGGGCTTTAGCGGAACCAAAGGTCAATGCCATGCCATCGGTCTGTTTGGTAGTAATTGCGCCGATGTCAAATAGCTCCATCGCCGCTGCCACTGTCGCACCAAACGAAATCGGATCAAAACCATCTTCATTACAAACGAAATTGGTATAGGTAATCGCATCAATATCATCGACCCCAGTATCCGCTCCCATCGCCCATGCTGCTTCGTATTCCAGTCCACCAGAATTACCCCAGTACTGCGGTTTGTTCTCCACGCTGAAATGTTGTTTATCAATAGTAGAAATACGCCCACAGGCGATGGTGCAACCAAAACACGCAGCATTGGTGGTCAAATTAGGCTTGCCATCGCTCTCACGGGGTTCAAGCATGGCTTCCCCAGAAATGTTATTCGCACCGTCAAATTGAACATCACGCATATTATGTGTCGGCAGTGCGCCAACTTCGTTTATGACATTCATCAGCACCTGCGTACCCAGTGTTGGCAGTCCCTGACCAGTAACCGCATTATCCGCCAGCACCTGTTTTTGCTCAGCAGCACTTTTCATCAAGCGCGCCGGGTCTTTAATGTTTCCGACACCACGAGTACCGCGTACCATGACCGCCTTCAGATTTTTTGAGGCCATCACCGTGCCTACGCCAGAGCGACCAGCGGCACGATGCAAGTCGTTTATGATAGCGGCATACAAACAACCAGCCTCGGCCGCGCGACCGATTGCAGCAACCTTAATCTGAGGATCCTGATATTTCTGATGAATCAATTTGTCAGTTTCCCAGACCGACTTACCCCATAAATCATCCGCCGGCACCAGTTCGGCAACTTCATCCGCCACACGCAACATCACTGGCGACTTGGATTTGCCTTCAAAAATAATCATATCCCAACCCGCAGATTTAAGCTCAGCACCGATAAATCCGCCCGAGTTGGAACACGCCACCGCGCCAGTCAGAGGGCTTTTGGTAATCACCGAATAACGACCGCCGGTTGAAACCACAGTTCCAGTGAGCGGGCCGGTTGCAAAAATCAAGCGGTTATCTGCTCCGAGCGCATCGCAATCAGGATCGGTCTCATCAACCAGATAACGTGTTCCAAGCCCGCGTTGTCCAATGTATTGTGCTGCCCATTCCATGTTCAGTGCTTCTTCATAAACCGTACCTTGTGTTAAATCCACTCGAAGTATTTTTCTCGTCCAGGTCATAACATTATCCTCCTAGCTTGCTGAAGCTGAGTTATCGGTTTTTGCCGCCCATGAGCGCATCCTCTCAAGCCCGGTTGCATCGGCATCCACATAAGTAATCGCCTCAGTGGGGCAAGCGGCAACACACTGTGGGTCACCACCACACAGATCGCATTTGGTTACCTTCCCGGTACTTTGATTGTAATTAACGGTCCCAAATGGGCAAGCGATGGTACAGACCTTACAACCGACACAAACCGAATCGGCAACCTCCATCGCCCCTGTTTCCCGATTCATCGTAATGGCATCCACCGGACAGGCATGCAGACACCATGCCTCATCACACTGGGTGCAGGTATAGGGTACGAATCGACCTTCGTTGTGAAAGGTGAAAACCTTTATGCGTGATTTTGCCGGATTGAATACACCTTCGTTTTCGTATGAGCAAGCCATTTCGCATTGCAAACAGCCGGTACATTTTTCAGGGTCAATATAAAGTGATCGTTGCATACTCGATTCTCCAGAATTGATTCATTGTTACCTCGCTCAACAACCCGAAAACGGCTCGTTGAACACGCCATCGTCAAGACACGATACCACTTTATTTTGCCATATTCAAGCCCATTGTTATGAGTCCACCACCACATAGTGCACTTTTTGTTGCTTTCAAGAACATACTGGATGGGAGTTTTTAATGCCAGTCCCTTATGTGAACGCAGGTATTACATTGAAAAATGTTTATCAAAATACATAGGGGCTGTCCTAGATAACACTGAAAGAGTGCTATCATGGGATCAATGAGAAAGAGTCGTTTAAGCCGTTATAAACAAGGTCGTCTTATTGAGCATTTTGTGTCGGGTTCAACCGCCCGCACGGCAGCATTGCTGGTTGGGATCAACAAGTCCATATCGGCGTATTTTTATCACCGGTTGCGCGAGATTATCGCATATGAGCTTGAACAAGAAAGCCATGAGGTTTTTGACGGGGAGATTGAAGTCGATGAAAGTTATTTGGGCGGTGGTTGTCAAGGCAAACGAGGTTGGGGAGTGGGCTGAGAAAAATCTCGGTGTTTGGCTTACTCAAACGGGGCGGGAGGGTTTACACCAAGATTATCCCGGATGCCTGTTCAGCAACCTTGATGCCAATTATTGAGCGTAAAGTGGTTCCGGACAGCATCGTTTATTCCGACTGTTGGAGCGGTTATAATGTGCTGGACGTGAGCGATTTCAAGCACCACCGCATCAACCATTCCCAACGCTTCGCGGAGCAGGGGAATCACATCAACGGCATTGAGAACTTTTGGAGTCAGGCGAAGCGTCATATGCACAAATTCAACGGTGTTCCCAAGGCGCATTTTGGGCTGTTTTTGAAGGAGTGCGAGTGGCGTTTTAACAACAGCGACCCAATATCTCAATTATTTCAATTAAAACAATGGGTTGGAGTTCATTTAAACTAGTTATCTAGGACAGCCCCAATACATATTTACTGACACACATCGAGGTCTCTTAAAATTCTGCCGTCTGCGGGAATTCTTTTATACCCAATATCTCTGGCATAGTTTGTGCCACCATTTGCAAAAACTATTTCTAATCCTAACTCCATACAAATTTTTATCGTATCTATATTCCAGTCATGGGGTCTTCCAAATGGGATCGCAAATATTGGTGTGTATGCTTTTAATGAAGACAATTCATCTCTATCTTTTAATATATTATTTTTTTGCCACGCTGTGTCCATCATAGAGAACCGCTGATGCTCATACCCGTGCAAGCCAATATCAAACAGAGTATTGTTTATTCTCTTTAACTCTTCAAAAGAGACAAACATTCTAAATTCATCTTTAATAGGTATAAATAACTGTTCCAAAGTTTGAGCGTATTCGTTGTATAAAATTTTATCATTTGTATTTCTAATAAATTTGATATTTTCTTCAATGTCATCAGTTAAAAGAGAGCTATGCTTTTGTGAATGTTTAATATATTGATATATATGAAACCAGCAAGCACTATTATTTCCCAAATATCCACTATTTATAAAAAAAGTAGCTGGTATCTCGTGTTTTTCTAATATTCTCATCGCATCAAAAATAGATTTATCACCATCGTCAAGTGTAATACAAGCATATTTATCATCTATTAAATTTTCATTAGCCATTTCTATTGCTTGCTCTAGAGAAATTACTTTATAGCTTTCTTTTAACCAAATCATCTGTTGTTCAAAAAAATCTATTGTTGTAAAAGTCCATTCTGAATGATATTTTTTATTAAACTCTGCGGCTATTTGATGATAATTAAATATACTAATCCCATTAAGATTTTCTGTTCTGGTTATCTTTAATTTAATATCGATTTTATTCAATAGATTGAGTTTATATATCATCTTGCAACCCTTTCCTCGTACAATTTCACCCACTGTTTAAGAATGGACTGACTATTAAACTTCGCCTGCGCATTTTTTGATGCGTTGATTGAATGCGCCCTTAACATATTTTCATGTCGAATATAATATTTAACGTAGTTAAAAATGGCATCTATACTTTTAGCAGGAATCAAATAGCCGGTCTGTTCGTTTACCACCACCTCTTTCAGCCCACCTATATTACTAACGATAGCGGGCAACCCGGCTGTTTGCGTTTCTATCGTTGATACGGACAGGCTTTCTTCCGCACCATGACTTGTAACGATTGATGGTTGTAGATAAATATCATAATTTAGCAATAAATCAGGCAGTTTTTTATGTTCAATATTTTTAATAAAAATAACGTTATTTAGTAAATGTAGTTTCTTTACCAATTGTTTTAATTTTCGTTCTAAACTACCAAAACCCATTAGTGTTAACCGACTGTTTGGATAAAACTCGACAATTTTCTTAAAAGCGTTTATCAAATAGACATGTCCTTTTTCTTCTTCAAATCTGGCTATATTCAATAGGTTTAACTGATTCCCATACTGCCAAAATCTTGTCTTTGATACTTTATTGAATATATCGTTACAGGCGTTATATATCCTATACGTTTTATTTGTATTCAGCCGTCTCCCCTTCCCTCCTATCTCCCCGATCCTCCTTTTTAAGAAATCAGAGGGGGCAGTAAAAATAACGCTCTCATCTAAATTCATCTTGAGCAATGTGCGCGCATAACTCGGATATCTCCAAAAAAGCACATTTATATCCGCGCCGTGAAAAGAGACAACTAAAGGAATGTTAATATTGTATTTTTTTAGCAACTTGTAGATTCGAACTCCGTCATGACCAAAATGTGCATGAATGAAATCAGGCTTCAACGCCTTTATATATTTAAACGCCTCTTTCTGATTTCTTATAGTCCACGGTCGAAACAACTTGTAATAAACTCTTTTCAAAAAAGGCCCGTTATTTTGTATTTTTACTTTTGAAAAAGGTCGCTCATTTTCAAGTTGCCTGTGATGCGTAAAAACATAATTTTTCATTCCATAATATTCAAGTTTGTTTATTAAATCATAAACAAAAGTTTCAGATTGTGATGAAAAATTGTCCGTGTAGTGCAGAATCTTCATTCTGCATTCGTTGCCATTTTTATATAGAGCAAATCGCCACGTTGTTGCAGTTCACCAGAAACCTCCATATACTCGGCAGCGCGTTTTGAGAGCAATTTCGATGCGCTTGAACCGTCCGGCCGAATTAGCATATAACCGTACTTTTTACCCTCCCCGCGCACCAGCAACATCGCCGGAATACCCCCGAGCAAACACACTTCGGCGCAGGCTTTATGCACCGAACCAATACCCGGCTTCATCACTCCAAGAAAACATTTGGAATCTGTTATTTCACCACTCAGGGTAACCGCTCCCAACGACAGAGGCGTAGCCGCACTAGCAAGTTTGGAGCCCAGTGTCGCATTGCTGTCATCCTCATCCGCCTTAACGGCCGTCGCCGATGCCAGTTCATACATGCTCCACCCACCTCGGCGGATTGGATATCCGCTTATTGATACCATTTTGTTGTGGAATGGGCGAGCGATCTCATCCGCAGAAAATTTACCCTGACTCACCAATAAAATCGACTCATGCCGATCCGGGTTTTCAGGATCAATTCGATGTAAAACCGGATAAGGGTCAACTACTAGCAAACCATGTATCGTTTCTCTGGCATCACTCTGCCACAATGCCGGATCGGTACTTTTCTGCTGATTGGCAATGGTATAGCCGGCTAACGCCGCAAACGCAATCAACAGCAGAACCACTGGCATGTAAAACTTTTTTAACCGCATCGGCATTTCGAGATAACCTACGAAAAATGGTTTTTTATCGGGTTTATTCATAATGGGTTTCAGTATGTTGGCTTGCCTGAACCGGGAATCTCGGTTATCGGTCTGGGCGTTCCCGCAGGCAACGGCTTCGGATTCAGGCTAATGACATCGCCTTGCAATCTTAATTGATAGGTTTCGATTTTTTCGGTGAACGGTGGTGGCGAGCAACCATCCTGCGGACGATACTGATAACCGTGCCAAGGGCAGGTAATACAGCCATCAATCACTTTACCCTCACCAAGCGGTCCATTTTGATGCTGACAGACATTAGAAACAGCACATAACTTATTGTTATCATATCTAAAAATCGCCACTCGCTCATCATGGTCAACACTAACTGTAATCGCTCGATTATTTTCAATATCCTGCCATTTGCCGACTTCAACCCAGTCAGTGTCGCTGTCAAGGTAGTTGTTTCCCCGTGTGCAAAATAATGCACTGTAAATATGCAATCCACCAACAGCAATAACACTCGCAAAAACCATAACGGGTAATAAGCCGGTGTTGTCTTCCTGCAACGCCCCCAAACCGATATGCACAATTAACAGGGCATAGCCCGGATAAACAAGAATATGCAAGCTCTTCCACATTGGCCCCAGCACCGCATTCCAATAATCATGGCTGGTTGTCGCCATAATGAAAAATATCAGCAAAGCGAACAGACCGAATAACTGAAATGGAAGCCCGCTCAAACTCTGGTAATCACCACCCGAAGTGACCACGGAAACAATCGGATTGATGTCGCCAAAGCTGTGATACCAGAAAATTGCCAGCCCGCCGTGAATCAAAGCGATGATAAAAAAGGATACGCCGAAGTGCCGCCTGTTATAGAGTAAAGGCAGAAATCTCGTATCAATCCGCGCCAGTGGCCCGATACAGAGAATCAGGGTAAGCATAATAAACCCGCAAGTGGAAAAAGCGCGCATCAATATGATTAGCGGCGAGATGGCGAGTTCGCCCTGAAATCGGCTATAACTAACCACAATAAATAACGATAAATAAAGGACAATGCCAATCCATAAGCAGATATCGTACACTCGCTTTCGCTTATTCCAGTTCACCAGAACGAATTTATGACTCATTACCGAGGTTCTTTCTCAAATATGGTTGCACTTAATAATGTGAATTTACGTTGTGAAATCATAGCGGTTTTTTGTAAGTGTGTGATTGGATGGCTTATACAACAACAGCGGTTTTTTGTAAGTGTGTGATTGGATGGCTTATACAACAACAGCGGTTTTTTGTAAATGTGTGATTGGATGGCTTATACAACAACAGCGGTTTTTTCGAATAATACGCTGGAATGGCTTATGGAATAACAGCGGTTGATGAGGCGGCTGGCAGATTAGTTTCGACAGCAGGTTTATCTATTTTAGAAGGCAGACTGGCCAGCAGAAATAACAGGAGTGTCGGCAGAGCCAGATACCAAAATAGATGATGAACACGGCGATGACCTTTTCGCATAATATATTATTCCGGAAGCTCTTCGGGATGTAAACCTTAATTTTTTTGTGTCGCTTTTGTTGCGCACGATAGCCACTGACAACCGCGTTGGCAACACCATTTCAAAACAAGCAGAGGCCAAATTGCCACTGCCCCGGGCAACCAGAGCAACCTGACCGACAAATCCGAATCAGTCGCATCAGCAAGAACCACTTTATAGCCGACAAAGAAAAAGACCACGGCACAGATCAGCCCGATTAGGAAATACACGGTCAGAAAATAGACAAATATCATTTAATTAACCTATAGTCGCAAGTTACGAACGAAACCACAAGGATTATTAGCAAGCCTGTATATTATCACTATTGTTGCCCTGTCATGTGAATTCAATGGCATTTAGAATCTCGAAACAATAAACTCGGAACAATAAAATTGACAACCGTCTCCAATAATCACACATTGAAATAACCGATCGCACAATCCAATTATTGCCAATGAGTACTGAAAAAACAACCAACCTGCGTATTCAAACCTATAAACTACTTGCGTCATCACATGACGGAAAGCTAATCAGCAGCGCAATGGACTGCTTTCTTATTGCGCTAATTACCATTAACGTCCTCGCCGTCATTATGGCGACCATAAATTCTTTTCAGATGCAATATGCGAAAGCGCTTTATCGGTTTGAGATATTTTCGATTGGCGTTTTCACTTTCGAGTACCTATTGCGCGTGTGGTCTTGTGTTGAAGATCGCAGATTTGATGGTTATTCGAGCAACTTCAAAAAGCGCCTGCGATTTATAATGACCCCGATGGCAATAATCGACTTAATCGCGATACTGCCATTTCACCTGCTTATGTTAGGCAATTTTGACCTGCGTTTTCTGCGGGTACTGCGTCTGGTGCGTATACTCAAACTGACACGTTATTCGGGCACGATGGCAATGATACTGCGCGTGTTGCGCGAAGAAATCAGCACGTTTATGGCAGCGATTTTCGTAATGACACTGGTTATGGTCATCGCTGCCAGCGGTATTTATCTAGCTGAACACAACACACAACCCAATGAATTCAGCTCTATTCCACAATCCATGTGGTGGGCAATTGTCACCTTAACCACGGTGGGTTATGGCGATGTCGTACCGATGACCTTTGCCGGCAAGTTATTTGCAGTCTGCATCATGATTGCCGGCGTAGGTCTGGTTGCCCTCCCCACTGGCATACTCGCTTCCAGTTTTTCCGAGAATCTGAAGCGCAACCAAAGAACCATAACAAAGGCATTAACCAAGGCACTGGCAGACGGTGAAATAACCGACAAGGAACGCCGCACCTTAGATGCGCTCAGTCGCAAACTCGGGCTACCCGAACATGCCCTGACCGAAATTCATCAATCCCTGATTGAACAGGAAACCAGCGGCATTAAAATCCCTCCAAACTGCCCGCACTGCGGACAGCGCATAATATGAGTATGGACTAACCATGCCGCATAAAAAGCTGATGACGATTTTCAAACGGGTTATTGCGGCAGAGGAAGCGGTGGTTTCGGTTATCAATAACTATGGGGGATCATTGCGCTTATCCGCTGTGGGCTGGCAGTTTACCCTCCCCGATTTATATGGTTTGTGTTGTCAGTTGGATGCGGAAATTGGTGAACTTGACTATCGCCAATTCCGGCAATATTTGTATCGACATCCGATTAATCAAGAAATCGCGGGCAGTGGCAGTCAATTTTTGGTTATCCGGGATAGGGGTCATATCGATCGAAATGTTTATGGGCTGATTGATAGTGGGAATAATCAGCGGCAAAGTGTTGCGACTGATACGTATTCACGGGCTGATTAACGTTGAGGGTGGTTCGGGATATTGACCGGGCTATTATCGCGACACTTTGAGACCTTTGCACGGAAGATGATTTCGCTTTCAGGTAAGGCAAAAACGCACGGAATGAGGGAGTTTATGCTTATAAATGACCGATTGAGTACGATTTTAACGCAGCATGGAGGTGAAATGGCTTTCGTGCAAAGGTCTCACTATTATAACAAAATTTGATCTGGTGGCGACTATAATGACAAAAGACTGCGATAAAATAAGTGCTGTAAAAACAAGCGATCGCAAATTAACCTGATATTTATTTAACCCGTTATGGAAGTACCCGTCCTGTACAGCATACTTACTCTGGGTTTCGGTCTGGGGTTGTTGCATGCGTTGGATGCTGATCACATCATGGCAGTGTCTGCTTTGGCATCTGCTGGCGCTCAGGATGACAGTAGTTGGTCGGTCAGGCGTATGATACGTTTTTGTTGCGGTTGGGCGTTCGGTCATGGTGCGGTGCTGTGCGCGCTTGCGCTGTTGCTGATATTTGCGGAAGTTGAGTTGCCGGCGATTGTTGCCACTTTTGCTGAGAATGTTATTGGTGTTTTTTTAATTGCTCTTGGTATCTGGGTTTTCTGTACGATGCGTCAACATAAACTCTCTCTGCAAATACATAGCCACGATCAAATAACCCATATACATCTGTCCAATAGCGGCAAAACTCATCATACTCATCAATCTGTGCTGGTCGGCATCACCCACGGGCTTGCTGGTAGCGCACCGGTTCTGGCATTGATTCCGCTTGTCAGTACAAGCAGTATCTGGATTGGCTTGAGCTATGTTGCTTTGTTTTCGCTGGGTGTGCTTTGTACTATGCTGGTGTTTGGGTTGTTTGTTGGGCAACTGCAAAAATGGATTGCCGAGGTTGGACAACAGTTATTCCAGTATAGTCGAATGGCTGTGGCATCGGCTTCCATCGCATTTGGTTGCTACTGGCTTTTTGCATAAGATTCTGCGCTATGCGTGAGGAATCAACAGAGAAAAAACAGAAACTTCGCAGTGGATTTACTACTGGAGCATGTGCTACGGCGACATCGCTGGCTGCGGCTAACCTGCTCATCAACAATACATCCAACGAGCGTGCCCGTATCGTTCTGCCCAAAGGCAGGCAGGTGGAATTCAGGCTTGAACACTGTGAACGTATCAGCGATTGCCGTGCTATTGCCAGCACCATTAAGGATGCCGGAGACGATCCGGATGCGACCCATCTCGCGACTATATTTACCGAAGTTGCATTGTCAGGCACTATCGGCGTTCGTTTTCATGCGGCTGAGGGGGTCGGTACGGTGACCCGGGATGGTTTGTCGATTGCCGTTGGTGAGCCCGCTATCAATCCAATACCGCGTAAAATGATAACTGAACACCTGCTGTTGCTGGCTGATGACAGTGCTTATTCGGGTGGCTTTGAAGTGCATATCGGCGTAGTCAATGGTGCCAAGATTGCGCGCAATACCATGAACGGAAAACTGGGCATTCTCGGTGGTCTGTCCATTCTCGGTACCACGGGTATTGTCAGACCGTTTTCTTGCTCTGCCTTTATCGCCTCGATTCATCAGTCGATTGATGTTGCCCATGCCAATGGGGTTTCACATATTGCCGCAAGCACTGGTGCGACCAGTGAGGATTACATTCAAAAACATCTGGCCCTGCCGGAAATTGCGCTAGTAGAAATGGGAGATTTTGCCGGTGCCGTACTCAAGCATTTAAGAACAGTGCCGATGCAGAAATTATCACTATGCGGTGGATTCGGCAAAATCAGTAAAATGGCAGCGGGACATCACTCGCTACACAGCCGTGATTCGAGCATTGATTTCAGTTTTCTCGCCGAACTGGCTGATGAATTGGGCGGAAACAAGACGTTAATCGATAACATAAAATGCGCCAACACCAGCTTACAAGCCCTCAAATACTGTCAGGCTAATGACATTTCATTAGCCAACAGAATCAGTCAACTGGCACGGCATACCGCCTTAAAAGTAGTCGCTAACAAGGTCGATATAGATGTTTATTGTATTGACAAGGCTGGCAACTGTGTCGGTAGCAGTGTGTTGTCATGAGCATCGCCGTATGAGAATTCTGCTACTCGGTGGTGTTGCCGAATCTAAAACCCTGGCGCGAGCGCTTATTGAGCGTGGACACTTGGTTATTTACAGTTTGGTTGGTTTGGTACGCAAACCAGATTTACCCTGCAAAATTCATGTTGGTGGCTTTAGCAATATGGTTTCCAATCAGGGCAACAGCACAGACAAGGAACAACGTGGCGTGCAGGGTCTGGTAGCATATTGTAAACATCAGCGTATCGAATTGTTGCTGGATGCAACCCATCCTTATGCGGATAAGATTTCTGCTAATGCGGTAGCGGCTGCCAGGCAGCTTGCTATTCCCTGCTGGCGACTTGATCGGCAGGGATGGAATCCCGACAATTATCTTAATTGGCATAGCTACCACGATTGGGACGACCTGATCGCGCAAATTATTCGCTACAATCGCCCGTTTTTTAGTATTGGTATCAGCGCCCTGAAGTTGGCTAGTCAGCGCCCACAACATCAACAGTGGATTGTTCGTAGTGCGCGTCCATTCCCCGTCACCGAGGGCATTATTCAGCTTGTCGCCATCGGTCCTTTTAGTTATGAAGACGAATGTGCTTTGATGCTGCAACACAAGGTGGATGCGCTGATCAGTAAAAATAGTGGCTGTTCTCGTGTTGCCAGAAAACTAGATGCTGCCCTTGCGCTGGATATTCCTGTGTTCGTGCAAACCCGCCCCGCTCTGCCTGAAGCCGATCGATGTTTCGAGCGAATTGACGCAGTCGTCGATGCGCTGGCGTACACAGGCATCAGCGACGCGGCTTTTCTCTTAACAAGATAGGCAAACAGGACAAAACCAGATACACCAATGATTATTGTAAATGACATCACTTATTAGCCATAACGGGAGACTAATTGGATAATTATCTTAAAAATCCTGATGAAATTGAGCAGAAATCGTTTCAGTTAATTCGTGATGAAACTGATTTTTCCGGTTTCGACCGATTGCAACAGCAGATCGTTATGCGGATGGTGCATACCTGTGGCAATCCCGACATCGCCCAACAGGTGCGTATAAGCCACGCTGCCATTGATGCCGGTATTGCAGCATTAAATCGGAATTGCAATGTGTTATGTGATGTGGAAATGGTTAAACAAGGTCTGACTAAACGCTTCCTGAATCGCGCTCCACTGTGCTTTCTCAACCATCACAAGAGTACCGAGCTTGCCAACGCCAACGGCGAAACCCGAACCATGTCGGCACTGGCACTGTGGACTCCTTACCTAAATGACAGTATTGCCATTATTGGCAATGCCCCCAGCGCCTTGTTTCGACTGATGGAGATGCTGGAAGGCGGAGCACCTAAACCGGCTCTGATCATTGCTATACCGGTCGGTTTTGTCAACTCGACAGAATCTAAAGATTACCTTTTTAATCAACATAGTAAACTAGGAATAGAATGTATTACATTAAAAGGACGTATTGGCGGTAGTGCGTTGGCAGCGAGTGTTTTTAATACGCTACTCAGGTTGAAAAAGGGGCTGTTATTTTAATCATGTCTGAATCAACACTGAGCAAGACTGATAGCAAGCTACTGCAAGCAACAGCAATGCGCTGGAGTGGTAGTCGTATTGCTGTTGTCAGTCTGGGTTGCAACCAGCACAGTCGCTTAATGCCAGAGGCTGAGCAGGCCCTGCAACAGGCTGAAATCATTTTTGGCTCGGCACATCATTTTGCTGAAATCGCACATATTACCACTGCTGCAGAAAAAACAATCTTTCCCTCACCTTTTTGCAAACTGAGCGAACAGCTCAAGCTTCATCAGCACAGCGCAATAGTCGTTTTAGCCTCTGGTGACGCGCTACTCTACGGCATTGGTGATTGGCTGAATCAGCTTGTCGGAAATGCTAATCTGTTTTTCTATCCCAACATTTCCAGTGTGCAAGCGTGTTTTCATCATCTCGGTTTAGCGTGGCAGAATGCGAAAATAATCAGTTTGCATGGGCGACCAATCAGTGTGATTAGACGCTATCTGAAAAATCAACAGCTCATCGCCTTGTTTACCGACCAGCAATCCAATCCACCTGCTATTGCCAGAGAATTATTGGAGCAGGACTTTGCTGAATCAACAATTTGGGTTTGTCAGGCGATGGGCAGCCCGCAACAAGACGTAACCGAATATCGTGTGGATGGGCTGGCGAGTCGACAACACCCTTTCCACGCCCTTACTGTTTGTGTCATCCAGTTGCACGGCAACCATCCTGCCCTACCTGCTTTTCCGGGTATCGCCGATCATTTTTTTTCGACCGGCGCACGACCCGGATTTGGTATGATCAGCAAACGCGAAGTACGTCTTACCATTTTGTCATTGATGCAACCGGGCAACTCTGAAATTGCTTGGGATGTTGGCGCAGGATGTGGCAGCGTCAGTATCGAATGGGCGCGCTGGAACGACAACGGGCATATCTATGCGATTGAGCGTGATCGGCAACGCATCAAACATATACAGAGCAATAGTGAGCGATTCGGTAGCGTGTTAAATCTAACGGTGATTGAAGGTCAAGCACCACTCTGTTGTGCCTCGTTACCTGCTCCTGATTGCGTGTTTATTGGTGGCAGCAACGGTCTGAGTGCGATGCTTGAATATGCTTGGCAACGGCTGAAACCGGGCGGAAAATTAGTCGCCTCGGCAGTCACCGAATCAAGCCGATTAGCATTGGCGACATTTATTCAGGCTAAACATGGGCGTGAATGGATTGAAATACAGGTTGCAAAAAATCTGCCCGACAGTAGCGATGAAAGAACGCTGTCGCCAGTGGTGTTGGCAAAATGTCTTAAACGCGCTAATCACGGCGCCTGAAAGCAAAGCCGAAACGAACGCCTGACACAAAATCTGTGTAAGATGATAACGACAGCGCCTAAAACGACAATCGGCACATTCTATGGTGTTGGGGTTGGTCCTGGTGACCCTGAACTATTAACACTCAAAGCGGTGCGTATTATCCAGCAATGTGATTTGGTAACGTATCTGTACAGTAACGGTCATGCGACAACACGCGCGATGGCGCGGGACATTGCCACTGCGACCCTTTCTGCGGCAACACATCGCCAGCAAAAAGAATACGCCATCATCATGCCGATGTGCGAGTCTCGGGATGTTGCTAATGCGGTTTATGATGAGGCGGCTCAGGTTATTGCCGATACGCTTGAGTGCGGACAGGATGTGGTGTTTTTATGTCTAGGTGATCCATTCTTTTTTGGATCTTTTGCCTATCTATATGATCGACTGCATCATCGGTATTCGGTTGAAACAGTGCCCGGCGTAACCTCAATCAACGCATCGTCAGCCTTGTCAGGCAAACCTTTGGGGTTGTTATCCGAAAACCTTGCCATTATTTCAGGCAGACGCTCGGATGAAGATATTCTGCATACACTAAGCCATTTTGACAATGTCGCTATTATGAAGCTGGGAACACGGCGACCGAGACTATTACAACTGATAGACCAAGCACAGCGCACTCAAGACTGTTGTTATATCGAATATGTCGGACAGAAAAATCAAAGAATTGTGCATGACATCACCCTTCTTGAGCTAGAAGATGCGCCCTATTTCTCACTCTTTTTAATCAATCATGCACGCGATTATCGTCCCGAAAAATCGTAAAGACCAGCAAACCTTGCTCATATTGCACTGACATTGTATTGGCATTAAATGAATTGATGATTGAATCTGCCCGCCCTGTTGATATATTCAGCCTGACCGATCGCGGCAGTGAGATTGCGACCCGTCTGCGCGGGTTGATAGCCAACGCAACCCACTACCACCGCATACAACCCTTTAGCGAAACCGCACAAGCCAGTTTTCGCAACGGTCACCGATGTATTTTTATTTGCGCTACTGGCATCGTCATCCGTACATTGGCAGCGGTATTAGGTGACAAATATCACGACCCGGCAGTCATCGTCATAGACGAATCAGCTCAATATGTCATCCCCCTGCTGTCGGCACATGAAGGTGGGGCAGCTAGCTTTGCCCATGATATTGCCCAAGCCATTTCAGCGCATTGCGTGGTTACTTCAGCCACAGATTACAGTCGCCCGATTTACACCATCGGTATGGGTTGTGATCGCGCTTGCCCAATGACGTTTTTGCAAGCATTATTTGATCAGGTCTGCCACGACATAAATCATCTCGATCCAGGGCAGACGATAGGCTACTCGGCTCTCGCCAGTATTGATCTCAAGGCAGATGAAATCGGATTACTGCAACTCTCACATCACCTCGATCTTGAATTACAGCTATTCCCCGCATCAGAACTACGACAAGTTGAACATCTATTGAGCGAGAAATCGGAAAGTGTATTCAAAGAAGTCGGTTGTTATGGTGTTGCCGAAGCCGCCGCACTGTGTGCTGCCAGCAAACTAACCAGCAGGCCCGCGGAATTAGTAATTAGCAAACGAAAAAACACCCGCGCCACCATTGCGGTTGCGCGTAGTTATATGCCTTAATTTTAGGGGCAAGGTGAAGCGTCCAACATCTTATTGTTGAAACAAGCCTCTCCCTCTCTGAAAAAAGAGGCTTTGTGAACAAGGTATTATCAACGAAGTACGCAGACTTCAGACGAAAGCTATTTTGGTGGTGTATGTCAAGGTAAGAAAGGACGAGGAGCGGGAGGAAAAGTGGTTGTCTTTGGTTTATTAAAGCGTGGCGGCAGTATCTACACAAAAATCGTTGCTGATACCAAGACCACCACTCTAATGCCCATCATTACAGGGAAAATAGCGCCAGATAGCGTTGTCTATACGGACAGCTATCGTTCTTATAACGCATTGGATGTGACTGATTTTCATCATCACAGGGTTAACCATAGTGAGACCTTTGCACGTGGGCATACGGATTGAAAATTTCTGCCATCAAGCGAAGCGAGTATTGAGGAAATATAATGGTATACCCAAAGAAAGTGTTCCGTTATTTTTAAAAGAATGTGAGTTTAGATTTAACTATGGCTCACCCAGGCAACAACTAGAACGAGACCTTTGCACGGAAGATGAGTTCGCTTTTAGGCAAGGCAAAAACGCACGGAATGAGGGAGTTTATGCTTATAAATGACCGATTGAGTACGTTTTTAACGTAGCATGGAGGTGAAATGGTTTTCGTGCAAAGGTCTCAGAACAACTGAGGAAATGGGCCGAAATCCAAGCTAATCCAGTACAGCCCCTAAATTATTCTTCGGTTAATAGTTGCTTTGCTGGTGTCTGGTGAACACGTTGAATAGAAAAATAACCAGCCGTTAATACCAATAGTGGCACAATAACAAGACAAAGGATTGCCGTTTTCATATTAAAGACATAATCACCTTCAATAAAATAAGTTGATATTACAAATCCAATAGATAAATTCAAAGTGTATGCAATCACACCCGATATTAAACCAATGAATATAAATTGAGAGCGAAATATTTTTTGTATAAGTTCGCTTCTTGCACCTACGGCTTTATAGACCGCCACGCTATAACTGCGGTAATGGCGCAAGATCATTTCAATCGCTATAAATACGATAAGACTCGCGAATAGTGAAAAATAGAGTATGATCTCAACTGCCGTACTGATTTTTTGAATAATGCCCCGGATTCGCGTCAACATAAAATCAACATCAAAAAATGTCGCATTTGGATAATGTTGAATAAAATCAGGCAGTAAAGTTCTCTGTGATTGTTTCAGGTGCATACTCGACAAATAAGTTACCGGCAAGCTATCCAACGCCCCAGGATAAAATATCATATAAAAATTAGGCGTAAACGATTCCCATTCTACTGAGCGCAAGCTCGTCACTTTGGCTTCTAGTTTGTGTGTTTCAACAGTAAATTCGAGTATATCTCCAAGCTTGATTTTTAGATTCTCTGCTATGCTTTCTTCGACTGACACAGTTGTTTTCTCTGGCGGATCATCAGGGTCATGCCACTGCCCTGTAATGATCTTATTACCCGACGGCAATTCCAGACCCCAGGATAAAGATAAATCGCGGTTCAGAGACTCATCATTCTTCACTTTTTCTTTACTAACATACCCACGTACTGGCTCACCATTGATAGCACTCAAACGTCCACGCACAATGGGATATAGAGGGCTGTGTGAAATATTATTTTGCTGTAGCTCGGCGAGAAAATTTGGTTGATCTTCTGCAAACAGATTAATAGCAAAGAAATTAGGGGCATTCTCCGGTACTTTGGATTGCCAGGAAGATACCAAATCATCACGCAAGGTTTGAATCAGAGCGAGAGAGAAAAAAGTAATAGCAATCGCAATAATCTGTAAGCTCGTCATACGTCGGTTAGCACCTAGCATACGCGCACCCAATCGGGTTGAAGCAGTTTGTGTTTGACTTCGCTTAATTATCCAACGAATAAATAATTGTGTTAAACCGTAAGCCATAAGAATAAACGCACATAATCCTGCCATAATATAAAAACTGATCAAAATATCTTGTGTGCCAGCATAAACTATAATAGCTAAACCGATAGCCATTGATGTCACAGTAAAAACAACTGGCTGTTTCTGTGCTTCCGCATGATTCAACAAAAGTTTGGGGGGTGTCTTTAATAAATGACTCAAAAATGGCCAGGCAAAACTGATCACAACAATAAGTGCAGTAATGCTACTCAGCAGAAAAGGTTCAATACCAGGCGGCGGTAAAGTGGAGGTGATAAGGTCACCTAGACTATTGAGAATGAAATAGTGCCCAACGCCGCCAATGGATAAACCAATCAATATTGCAATCAAACTAAATAAAAAGAATGGAAACAAAATTGCGCCATGTAACCGCTTGCCACGTAGACCAAAACAGCGCAGTACAGCATATTGATAGGTCATTTCATTGGCATATTGATAACTGACCAAAGCAGCACCCACAGCCCCTAATAAAATCGCAATCAGCGCCGTAACATGTAAGAAACGGTATGCACGTTGTAGCGTATTGGCCATCGCTTCATTGGTATCTTTAATCGTCTCAAACTTCTGGTTGGGTTGCAGGGTAGGTTCCAGATTTCTTTTCAATTCTTCTAATGCACGTGTCTCGCCAGCAAATAAATAATGATAACGTAAGCGACTGCCTGGCTGTATAACTTGAGTTGAAGCGACATCATCCCAATGCATCAGAATACGTGGTGTAAAACTGTAAAAACTACTGCCTCTATCAGGTTCGTAGATCACCACACGCGTAATCTTGAACGCACGTGCACCAACCGCCACAGTTTCTCCTAGAGACAAACCCAACTCATGTAACACGCGATCTTCTACCCAGACTTCGCCAGCCACTGGCCCATGCGACATCGGGATAGACTCACCATATAAAGTATTGCTAACTAGCAGTTCGCCACGTAAAGGATATTTATCAGTAACAGCCTTGACACTACTTAAAATAAACGCATCATTGGCATTAGCCATGGTGGGAAAACGTAAAGTAGTGGCCTGGGTGACAGATTGTTTTAATGAAGTTTTACTAACAATATCTAATTGTTCTGCTTGTAACTCGGTGGTGGAATCAAGCACCAAATCAGCGGCCAAGACTTCCTTTGACTGATTAACAAACAGTTTTTCTAATCGATCACCTAACAAGGTAATACTAAAAGTCACAGCACAGGCAATTGCAATTGCAATACAAAACAATCGAATGGCTCCCAAACGCCATTGTCTCTTAATCAGTCGTCTATAAAAGGAAAACATGATTAAATTTGTTCGATTTTACCTTGCGTCAACCGAAAACAACGATCACAGCGTTTAGTTAACGATTCATCATGCGTGACTAGAATTAAAGTTGTACCATGCTCCTGGTTAAGTTCAAATAATAAGTCGATCATCTTTTTTCCTGTCTCAGTGTCCAGATTACCGGTCGGTTCGTCTGCTAGAAGCAACGGTGGATTGGTTGCGAACGCACGAGCAATCGCCACACGTTGTTGTTCACCGCCCGACAAAGTCGTAGGATAATGACCTAAACGATGCTCCATACCGACACGCACCAACAACTGTTTGGCAATCGTTTCCGCATCCACCTTGTCATTAATCTCTAATGGCAACATAACATTCTCAAGAGCGGTAAACCCTGGTAATAAATGAAATGCTTGAAATACAAAACCGATATACTGATTTCGTAGTTCTGCACGTGCATCTTCATCAAGGGACTCTATGGCCTGCTGGAATAATTGAATACTGCCAGAGGTCGAAACATCAAGGCCGGCGAGTAAGCTGAGCAAGGTTGTTTTCCCAGAACCCGATTGACCGATGACAGCAATGGTCTCGCCAACGTTTATCTCAAGGTCAATATTATCGAGAATGGAAATTGAACCTTCTGTAGACTTAACGACCTTATTAACCTGACGACAGTTAACTATTTGAGAATTTGAAATGATTTTATCCCGCGTTTTTATTTTATCACTCATTATCTTTACAACACCATCTACTGTAAATGCAAATACCATACTTATGATGGGTGATAGCCTAAGTGCCGCTCATGGTATCGAATTAGAACAAGGTTGGGTCAATTTGTTGCAAATCAAGCTCAAGCGAGAACAAATCGAAGATAAACCATGGCATATCATCAATGCCTCCATCAGTGGAGAAACAACTGCAGGGGCATTAGGTCGTCTGCCAGAACTATTAGATAAACACGAACCACAACTCTGCATCATTGAACTCGGAGCGAATGACGGACTTCGAGGTATGCCGCTCAACAATATGCTGGATAATCTGAATAAAATGATCATTCAATGCAAACAATATGGACAAGTAGCTTTGCTAGGAATGCAGTTACCGCCGAATTACGGAAAAAAATACATCGAAGAATTCAAGCAAAAATTCGAGCTTGCCGCAAACAACAATGAAGTAGCTTTTTTACCTTTTCTATTTGATGGTTTTGCCAAAGATAAAAAATATTTTCAGGCCGATGGCATTCACCCAACAGCAGTAGCTCAAGAAAAAATATTAGCCAATGTTTGGCCAGTACTTTCACCATTACTACTTAAATAAAAAAATATCCCTGAAAATAAGGAAACTTAAAAAAAAAGAAAACAAGCGCGATTGAAAGTCCAAAATAGATAACGATTGTTGGTTAAAACAAATCTAATCCTCGGTCTCTTACTAATTGAGACCTTTGCACGGAAGATGATTTCGCTTTCAGGCAAGGCAAAAACGCACGGAATGAGGGAGTTTATGCTTATAAATGACCGATTGAGTACGATTTTAACGCAGTATGCAGGTGAAATGGCTTTCGTGCAAAGGTCTCAATATAAAAAACAAGATTTCAGAAGGAATTGCTCAGAAACGACTGTTTCTCCCCATTTCAGACTGATGTTATTTCTGGCAAGAGTCGTCGATATTTCTTGTACCGTCCGGCAATCCACGATACCATGCGCGCTCCTTTTACAGCAAAAATCTTATGAGTCAATTATTTCTGGTCAGTAGCGGTCCCGGCGACCCTGAATTGATTCCAGCTAAAGCGAAAAATGCCATTGATGCGTGTAGCGATATTGTCGCTTATGCTTTATATCTTGAACTGCTGGGCACACTGAGCCATAACAAGACTCTCCATCAAGTACCGCTTGGGCAGGAAATAAAACGCGCTCGTCTTGCGCTTAATCTGGCAGCGTCTGGTAAAACAACCGCGTTGATTTCCAGTGGCGACATCGGTGTCTATGGGATGGCATCGCTGGTCTTTGAATTACTTGATAATCAACTGTCCACGAGCGAAAACAACCCGAAATGGCTGGATGTGGATATTGAAATCATTCCGGGCATCAGTGCTATGCAGGCGAATTCCAGTGCCGTTGGGGCAGTACTCGGTCACGATTTTTGCACGATCTCTCTGTCCGATTTGCTGACACCGTGGCAAACGGTCGAAAATAGAATTCATAGTGCTGGAAGCGGTGATTTTGTAGTCACTTTTTATAATCCGGTCTCGAAAAAACGCAACTGGCAATTAGATACGGCGCGAGACATTCTGTTGCAATATCGCCCCGGCACAACACCGGTTGTGCTTGGTCGTAATCTGACACGACAGGATCATAAGGTAACCATCATTACGCTTGCGCAACTGGCAGCTTCAGAGGTGGATATGTTGACCTGTGTCTGTGTTGGCAATCGCCAATCCAAACATATCATCAACAATAAGACACAGTGGGTCTATACCCCCCGCGGTTATTTTGAGAAATTGCCAGCTGCAAACCGTGTCGGCTAAAACATTATGACGGTTTACTTCATCGGTGCCGGCCCGGGCGATCCGGATTTAATCACCATCAAGGCACAACGTCTGATCGCACAATGTCCCGTCATTCTCTATGCCGGTTCGCTGGTACCGGTGGAAATTCTGGCAAACGCCGCCAAAGACGCGGTGATTGAGGACACCGCATCACTAAATCTTGACGAAATTATTCAACGTCTCAAAGTTGCACATAAAAATCAACAGGATATTGCCCGTGTGCATTCTGGTGACCCCTCCATTTATGGCGCCATCGGTGAGCAGATGCGACGACTGGATGCGCTTGCTATTCCTTATCAAGTCATCCCCGGAGTAACTGCCGCCAGTGCTTCGGCAGCATGGCTTAAACGTGAACTGACGCTTTCTGGTGTTACCCAGACCGTTATTTATAGCCGTTACAGCGCAAAGACACCGATGCCCGAAAAAGAGAATCTTGATGCGCTTGCGCGCCATGGGGCGACTTTGGCGATTCATCTTGGGGTCAGTCATATTCACAACATTGTGCAGCAACTGATACCGCATTACGGTGCAGACTGTCCGGTGGCAGTGTGTTACCGCACCAGTTGGCCGGATCAGGATTATGTAATTGGCATGCTGGCAGATATTGTTGCCAAAGTGCGGGCGAAAAAATTCACCCGAACCGCTTTGATACTGGTCGGGCGAGTCCTCGGCGCGGAATCGTTTAATGATTCCTTTTTATACGATGACAGTAAAGCGCATATCTATCGACCCAAAGTTAAACCCGAAACCCGCAGACAGGTGCGCCGCACTCAAGCTTCTACTTTTAAGGAGACATAAACACTTGCGACGCTACTTTGTTGAAACAAAGCAAGGCTCGGTGGCGTTCCAAAACAATAGATAACAAGAGGTAAAACGCTGATGAACCTTAAAAAAATACCCGCTACCGTGGTTACCGGCTTTCTCGGTAGTGGTAAAACTACATTGCTGAGCAACATTATCAAGCAAGCTAACGGCAAACGTATCGCCGTGATTGTCAATGAATTTGGCGAACTGGATATTGATGCAGATTTACTACGCAGTTGCCCGCTGGACTGTGTTGATCAGGCGGGTAATCAAGCTCATGAATATGTTGCGGATACGCCTTCGGACAAACAAACAGCAACGGCTATCCCTGACGATGGCATTTATGAGCTGGCGAATGGCTGTATTTGTTGTACCGTTGAAGAAGAATTTTTGCCGGTGATGAAGCGGTTGCTGGAACGGCGCGATGATATTGATCATATTCTTATCGAAACATCGGGGCTGGCACTGCCTAAACCACTGATACAGGCGTTTAACTGGCCGCAGATAAAACAACATTGCACTGTGGATTCGGTAATTACCATCGTTGATGGTGCCGCAGTCGCCGATGGTCGTATCGCCCATAACCCGGCGCAGCTGGAGCAACAACGTAGCACAGATGATACGCTCAAGTCCTTGCCCACGCATGGAACCTCGCTTCAGGAGTTGTTTGAAGATCAATTGCGTGCTGCGGATATGATTATCATTAGCAAAGCCGATCTGGTCAATGAACAGCAACTGGAAACCATCAGGACACGGCTAGAGCAGCACGTTAAACCACAGATCAAAGTGCTACAAGTCAGCAATGCCGAGATTAACAGCGAATTGATTATTGGGCTGGAATTTGCTTCGGAAAACAACATCGAGGCGTTGCATACCCACCACGATCACCACCACCAGCATGATGAAAACCATCATCATGCCCATGAGGATTACAATGCAGTCTGTATCACACTCGGTGAGGTTGATGCCGACAAACTGCTTGAGATTATTGATCAACTGATTGCAACCCATACTATTTTTCGAGTAAAAGGTTTTCTGGCTTTGCCAGACAAGCCGATGCGACAGCTACTGCAAGGTGTTGGCGAAAGAATTGAGCAGTATTTCGACAGACCGTGGCGCAACGATGAACCCCGACAGAGCAGAATTGTTATGATTGGCAAGGATTTGGTTGCCGGGGAATTGCAAAGCGCATTACAGGCAGCAGTCGCTTAGTCGTTTGCTAAACTGGCGTGACCGATCCATACCTACGACTGTCCACGGCTGTCCGCTGATTAGTCTATGCACCTGCTTGCAGCAAAACCGGGTGGCTTTATTGATGAACAGGGCATTGTTGATCTCCAGCAAACCCCTGGCGACATCATTATTCTGTCGACTCAGGACACCTCATTGGGATTGCTGGCAGAGATTGCCGATCAGCTACCCAAACACTATCCGAGTGTCCGTCTGGCAAACCTGATTAACCTGATTAAACCAGCGGCATACGATCTATACGAAAACGACGTACTCCAGCATAGCCAGGTCATTATTGTTTCCCTATTGGGTGGGATGAGCTACTGGCGATACGGCATTGAACGGCTTAATGCGCTAATTCGGACAAGTAGCAACAACATCAAGCTGATTCTGGTTCCGGGAGATGACCAAGCGGACCCGGATTTGCTCAACTATTCCAGTTGTGAAGCACATCAGTGCCATCAGGTCTGGCGTTACCTGCGTGAAGGTGGCAAAAAAAACACCCGCAATTTATTCAAATACATTGCCGCCCAATTCTTTGAACGACAGACGCTTAAACTGGATGAAACCGAGTACGCCTTTGAAGCGGCACGAATACTTCCCCCCTGCCTGATTTTTAGCCACAATGAGAGCCCACTGACCCTTGAATCGTGGCAACAAACCCGAAATAACGCACTGCCCACAGCGATTATGTTATTTTATCGCTCGCATGTGCAATCCGGAAATACCCATGCTTTTGATGAATTCATCGCGCTTTTAGCGAGTCAATTCAATGTATTACCCGTGGCGACGCTGTCATTAAAAGACCCTGCCTGTCTGGCGACAGTGAATCACCTCATTGAAGCCATTAATTGTGATGTGCTAATCAATACCACCAGTTTTTCGCAGCATCTGCAGGGCAATGCCGCGCTATCCTCCGAACCACAGCAAGCAAGCCGATTATTCGACAAGGATATTCCGGTTATTCAGGCGATTCTAGCCGCCAACAGTGAATCCGACTGGTCACAATCTGACTCTGGACTGAGATCGCGTGATATTGCCATGAATATCGCATTGCCCGAATACGATGGCAAGATTATCAGTCGAGCAATCAGCTTTAAGAGCTTGTTTCGCCGCTCAAAATCCACAGAAATTGATGTCGTTCGTTATCAGCTTAAAAGCGAACGCGCACAATTTGTGGTTGACCTTGCCAGCCGTTGGGCGGAGTTGCGGAGAAAAGTGAATAGCCAAAAACGCATTGCCCTGATTCTGGCAAACTACCCGACCAAAGATGGACGTATCGGCAATGGTGTCGGCTTGGATACACCCGCATCTGCCATCAATATACTCAATGCACTCAAGCAAGCCGGCTATTCGCTAACGGATATTCCGTCACACGGTGATGCACTTATCCTCCGGCTCCAATCTGCGGTGACCAATGATCTCGATCGTTTGCCAGTCAGATCGTGTCATCAGCACTTGTCCATATCCGATTATCAACATTTTTTTAAAAAAATTTCTATTGAAAATCAACGGTTAATAAAAGAACGCTGGGGTAATATAGAGGATGACCCCAAATACAGTGCACAAGGTATTATGGTCGCTGGCATTCGCCTCGGTGAAATCTTTGTCGGCATTCAACCGACTCGTGGCTTTGATGTTGATGTTGTTGCTAACTATCATGACCCGGATCTGGTACCACCACATAACTATCTGGCCTTTTATTTCTGGCTACGTCATATCTATGCCGCCGATGCCATCGCTCATATCGGCAAACACGGCAATCTGGAATGGCTTCCCGGCAAAAGCGTGGCACTGTCGGATCGCTGTTGGCCAGATATTATTTTCGGCCCAACCCCACATCTCTATCCATTTATAGTCAATGATCCGGGCGAAGGTACACAGGCAAAACGGCGCGCTCAGGCAGTTATTCTTGATCATTTAATGCCACCAATGGCGCGTGCTGAAACTTACGGCGAATTACAGGAACTGGAACAACGGCTTGATGAATATTATCAAGCGATGGAGCTGGATCAGCGGCGGGAAAAGCACCTGCGTAAAAAAATCATCGCGCTGGTTTATCAGAGCAATCTAACGCAGGAGCTTAATCTGACTGTAGCCGCTGATGCGGATAAAAGTGCGCCGAGCATAACCGATGATATCGCACAAAACGATACCTTGCACGATGATATGCTACAAAAAGTCGATACCTATTTATGCGAGTTAAAAGAAGCACAGATTCGACACGGATTACATCGTTTCGGGCAACTACCCGATAATCAGAATCTCGCTGAAACGCTGGTTGCACTGACTCGATTACCCCGAGGTGAAGGAGCGAACGATGCTGGTATTTTGCATTGCTTGAGCAGTGATTTGGCATTGCACAATGGTGATGCTGCCTTGTTCAACCCACTCAAATTTGACCCTGCTACCCCTTGGCAAGGCAACAAACCAAAATTATTGAAAAACATCAGTTCGGCAGATTGGCGCACTGAAGCCGATACTCGGGAACGTCTGGAATTGTTAGCACAGCACTGCATCAACAACATGCTGAACCGCGAAACGATAGTAGCCACCCTGCCCCGAACCGCAAACCTGTTTGGATATATTGAAAAAACACTACTGACGGCCGTGATTCAGTCTGCAAATGACGAAATCAAGCACTTTGTCGGTGCGCTGAGTGGGCAGTTTGTTCCAGCCGGAGCAAGTGGTGCGCCTACACGCGGACGGCTTGATGTTCTGCCCACAGGACGTAACTTTTATGCTGTGGATGCGCGATCAATACCAACACAAAGTGCTTGGGAACTGGGACAACTTTCCACCGAGCAACTGCTTATGCGTCATCTACAGGAACACGGCGAATATCCCCGACAACTCGGTATTTCGGTCTGGGGGACTTCAACCATGCGAACCGGTGGTGATGACATCGCTCAGGCTTTGGCACTCATGGGTGTCCGCCCGATATGGGCTGAAGGCTCTAATCGCGTGATGGACATAGAAATCATTCCCGCTTTTCAGCTTGGTCGTCCTCGAGTGGATGTTACTTTACGCATTTCTGGTTTTTTTCGGGATGCTTTTGGCAATGTGGCACGATTATTTGATAGCGCAGTGCAGACCTTAGCTGATTACGATGAACCCGGAGAATTCAATATGTTACAACGACATATTAAAGTAACACACAAAAAACTAATCGCACAGGGGCTGGATGCAAAACAGGCAGCTATGCAGGCGCGTTTCCGTGTCTTTGGTTCTAAACCAGGTACTTATGGTGCTGGCTTACAGGGCTTGATAGAGCAAGGTGTCTGGCAGGATAAAACTGATCTTGCTCAAGCATATGTCAATTGGGGCGGTTACAGCTACACTCAGGAACATTCTGGTCAGCCTGCCTTTGTTGCCTTCGAATCACGACTTGAACAACTTGAAGTGGTTATTCAAAATCAAGATAATCGGGAACACGATCTACTGGATTCTGATGACTATTACCAGTTTCAGGGCGGCATGGCGAATGCTGTTGAAGTGCTTAAAGGCGAGTTGCCCGAAATCTATCACGGTGATCATTCCGACCCGTCCAACCCGAAAATACGAACCTTAAAAGAAGAATTAAATCGGGTAATTCGCAGCAGAGTCATCAACCCCAAATGGATCAAGGCCATGCGTCAACACGGTTACAAAGGCGCATTTGAAATGGCAGCCTCAGTAGATTACCTGTTTGCCTATGACGCAACAACCAATCTGATTGATGATTACCAATATGAAATGGTAACCGATGCGCTGGTAATGGATCCGCAGAACCGACAATTTTTGGAGAAATCCAACCCCAACGCACTGAAAGAAATGTCGGAAAGGTTGCTCGAAGCTCAACAACGCGGACTATGGGGATCCCCCGGTAAATATCATCAACAACTCATCGACACTATTTTAGAAATTGACAATTCCCTTGAAATCAACACTCAATGAGACCTTTGCACGGAAGATGATTTCGCTTTCAGGCAAGGCAAAAACGCACGGAATGAGGGAGTTTATGCTTATAAATGACCGATTGAGTACGTTTTTAACGCAGCATGCAGGTGAAATGGCTTTCGTGCAAAGGTCTCTCAATAACGCAAATATCCGACTCATTGGCTTGACAGTTCAATAATGTTATTCTTTCTCATGTTGGCGTACCTCTTCGGTTGTTTGATTGTTACAACTTCCAATCAAGCAGATACGCCGCTTTCAATCCCTCAAACACCAGCTCGCATCTCACTCATTTATAGCTCACTCTGACTCGCACCGGGCGGCGAGAGAAAAAGAAGCCAAAGTTACAAGCCGACCGGACGACCTTTTTTGAAGGAATCATAGGCCGCATTTGCCAGTTTTGTCGCAGCCATACTATCTGTGGCAGTAACTGGCATCGGTTGATGATTGATTAGCGCATCAACAAATTGATTCATCTCTTCTTGGAACGCGAATTTATAGCGTTGCAAAAAAGAATATTCCAAGCAATCGCTCCGCTCTCCGGTAGCATTTAATTGATGCACGGCGGTAGGTTTAATATTGTGCGCATTGAGCATGCCCTTGGCACCAAAAACCTCAATGCGCTGATCATACCCATAAACGGCACGGCGGCTGTTCAAGATAGTGCATTGAGCTTCGCTCTCCATGGTTAAAATAATAGTAGAGGTATCTATATCTCCTGCTTTCGCAATAGCAGGGTCCACCTGACAACTGGCAGTGGCATGAATGGTTCTGACAGGCTCCTTAATCAGCCACAAAGCCATATCAAAATCATGAATGGTCATATCATGAAAAAAACCGCCTGAGTTTTCAATATATGCAATCGGAGGAGGAGCAGGATCGCGACTGATGATTAACAGTTGCTCAAGTTTCCCGATCTCTTTTAATTGATTGTGCAGAGATTGAAATGAAGGGTCAAAGCGTCGGTTGAAGCCCACAAAATACGGCAAATTACTGGCTTGCACCTGTTGCACCACTTGCGCAGTTTTTTGCACATCCAAATCAATCGGTTTTTCGCAAAACACCGCTTTGCCCGCAGTCAAAGCGATATGACTTAATTGTGCATGGGTATGGGTAGAAGTGGCAATCACCACCGCATCGACATCATCGGTTGTAATCGCGGTCTGAAAATCAATCACTTTTGCGTTGACTTCGCCAGCTAATTTTTCAGCCGCCTGTTTATTGACATCGGCGACATAACACAAATCCGCATCCGAATTGGCTTTTATATTCTTTGCATGAATACGCCCTATTCGCCCCGCACCCAATAAACTTATCCGAATCATTTAATCTCAATTTTCCGATGAGGTAATCAACGGCTTGAATTCAAGCATAAAGACAAGGCGGGGTGTATAAACCCCGCTTTGTCGGGCCAAGATTTACTAAAAAATCAGCGGATTTCTCCGGCCAGTTTTTCGACCAATTCAATGTTGTCTTTGGTAATATAACCTGGACCTGAGTTGATATGGTTGGAAGGGATTAATTGGTAACGCGAATATAAGGTAAGCAATGTTACCGGCAAATATCCCTGCAAGTAAGGTTGCTGATCGACAGCGAAGTTAATCTGACCGGCTTTAATGGCAGCAGCAATTTCATCGCTCAAATCAAAGGTAGCGAAGAAAATATTACCTATTTTTTTAGATTGCTTCAAAGCACGAATCGTTGGGTGTGCGGAAGTTGGGCCTAAAGTCAAAATGGCATCTGTGCCTAAATTTTTACGCAGATGAGCGGCTACCTTGTTGGCGATACCAGTGGGATCGGTACCGGAATCAATCATCTGATTACCCAAATCAACCCCCAAAGCATCCGCAAAACCACGGCAACGCTCAACCGAAGCCGGGTTGGTGATGTAATGGTTGACACATAAAAACGAGCTGACACCGGCTGCTTTGGCTTTTTTGCCTGCTCCAAAACCGGCTGCATATTCGGGCTGACCGATATGAAGTAACGCACCGAGTGCCTCACTTTGTTCATGTGTCCCCGAGTTAATAGTAATCACTGGAATACTTTTTTTGATTGCTTTACTGACCGGCCCTTTCAGCACATCAAAATCGGCAATAGTCAGGATAATTCCATCTGGATTACTCGCCACAGTCTGCTCAACAATGCGCGCCATATCCGCCAAATCTCCGGTGGGAGGATTGCGGTAATCTACACGCACCCCATAATTTTTACCGGCTTTTTTGATAGCGTTTTTAATGGTATTCCACCAGGAATCAGAATCTGGTGCATGACTGACCAAGACAAAACGCTCATTATCGGCTTGAGCGTATGAGGGGAGCAACGCGCTGGTCATCACGACAGCCAGCACCATAAACAAAATACCTATACTTTTTAGAACCTTGCTTTTTACAACCGTATTTTTCAAAATATTCATCAGTTTCTCAACCTCCTTCGGTTATGTGTGGTAAGGTGTGCATTCCAGCATGAAGTAAAACATATGGGGATCATCGTAGCTGAAATACGTGTTTTTCGCAACATTTTTTAATGCGTGTGTTAATTTTTTAATGCGTGTGTTACGATAAATTGAGACCTTTGCACGGAAGATGATTTCGCTTTCAGGCAAGGCAAAAACGCACGGAATGAGGGAGTTTATGCTTATAAATGACCGATTGAGTACGATTTTAACGCAGTATGCAGGTGAAATGGCTTTCGTGCAAAGGTCTCAAATTAACTGTCCGCTTTTGTAATACGGCCTTGCTTATTGGCTTGAAAGAAATATTGAAGAAACATGGCAGGACAAGCATGAACAACCGATGGTCAATATCAATAGAAACCGGAGTTAAATATCATTGACAGGTGACACGACAAAATCTTCTGACGAGCGATTACGCGAGGTTACTTTTTTGAAACGACTGCTAACTCGTCCTGAGTTAGGGGCGTTTTCTGGCGCCGTATTTGTGTTTATATTTTTCGCATTTACCGCCGGCGATTCCGGCATGTTTAGTTCTGACGGCATCCTCAACTGGACTACGGTTTCAGCTCAGTTGGGGATTATCGCAGTCGGGGCTTGCTTGCTTATGATTGCGGGCGAGTTTGACTTGTCCATTGGCTCTATGATTGGCTTTGCTGGAATGCTTACCGCAATTCCAGCCGTGTTTTGGGGATGGCCAATATGGTTTTCCATTATTTTTGCTTTCATAGTTTCAATGTCAATAGGGGCTCTGATTGGTTATATTGTGGTCAAGACAGAACTACCTTCTTTCATCGTTTCTCTGGCATTTTTATTTATTTTGCGCGGCTTGACCATCGCTTTGTCCATTCTTTTTACTAACCGCACCATCGTGTCGGGAGTTACCGATTTATCCGAAAATGACTGGTTAGCACCCTTATTTGGCGGTGAAGTTGGGGAAGAGCTATTTATTGGGTTAGCTCAAATTGGCTGGATAAACACTTTTGATGATGGCACTCCTGTAGTTAGTGGCATCCCCATGGTTATCGTGTGGTGGGTCGTTTTGGCAGTAATTGCAAGCTGGGTTTTAATGCGAACTCGTTTTGGAAACTGGATTTTTGCCTCTGGAGGGGATAAAAATGCCGCTAAAAATATGGGTGTACCCACCGATCGAGTAAAAATAATACTATTTGTTGTTACCGCATTTACTGCGGTTTTGTATTCTACTACCCAGGTTATGGAGTTTGGTTCTGCCGCTGCGGATCGCGGAGTTTTGAAAGAATTCGAAGCCATTATCGCTGTGGTCATTGGTGGCGCCTTACTAACAGGTGGCTACGGAACGGTAATCGGTGCTTGTTTCGGGGCACTTATTTTTGGCGTTGTGCAGATGGGTATCTTTTTTACAGGAGTGAATTCGGATTGGTTCAGGGTTTTTCTTGGTGTGATGTTATTGCTTGCCGTGTTACTGAATAACTTTATTCGTAAACGCGCCACTCAAGCACATTGAATCCGCAACATTGAGTCCGCATGTTAAGTCCAAAGGAAGAGCGCAGCATGAAACCCATTATTGAATTATGCAAGGTGAGTTGTATTTTTGGCCCTGTGGTTGCTTTGCAAGATATGGACATGAAAGTCTATGAAAGTGAAGTGCATTGTTTGCTGGGTGACAATGGTGCCGGAAAATCAACGCTGATCAAAACGCTGGCTGGGGTAATCACGCCACCCAGCAAAGGTGAATATTACTTAAATGGCGTTCCCGCAAAATTTACATCTCCAAGGGATGCGCTGGATCATGGCATCGCCACGGTGTATCAAGACCTTGCCCTGGTGCCTTTGATGAGTATTACGCGTAATTTTTTCATGGGTAGTGAGTCGGCAGCATCCAAAGGCTGGGGAATTTTCAAAAGCTTTGATATAAATCGTGCCCATGAAATCGCAATAGCCGGATTGGCGGACATGGGGATTGATATAAGAGACCCCGATCAGACGGTGGGCACCATGTCGGGTGGTGAACGCCAATCGCTGGCCATTGCCAGAGCTATTTATTTTGGTGCCAAAGTGTTAATTCTCGATGAACCCACCGCCGCGCTTGGCGTGAAGCAGTCCTCTAATGTGCTTAAAGTCGTCGCGAAGGCCCGCCAGAAAGGATTGGCCATTATCTTGATTACACACAATGTGCATCATGCCTATCCGATAGCCAACCGTTTTACGCTACTCAATCGTGGAAAAAGTTTGGGCAGTTACAGAAAAGACGAAATAACCAGAGAAAAAGTTCTATCTATGATGGCGGGTGGTGGTGAAATGGATGAACTGGAAACTGATTTGGCTGAATTCAAAAGAACAGATCGCCCATAAGACAAGGCGATAACGATAAACCGTTTGACTAAAATAGCTGTCGCTAATGCTCATGTTTTTGTTGCAGAGTAACGGCGTCGGCATGTTAATACGGTGTTGTTAGTGGGTATGCCTTATAATGTCTGTTTTTATATGAACAGACGCTTACGCTAAATTTTTGTCTATGCGAAATAAATTATTCGGGCTTGTTGTTAGAGTTGTTGTCGGCATCCTGTTGCCGAGTCTTACTTTTGCTCAGGCTTACGCACGTGACTATGCCGTTGAATTTATCGTTTTTGAGCGTCTTACTGATGCCAATGAAGCGGGAGAAGTATGGAATTTTTCGGCTGAACGTATTGCCAGAAAATTACAGAAAACACATAATCTGGCAGACAAGGCAATTGACTATGCAACACTGCCGGATTTAGATACGCCGGATAGTCGCTATACCATTCTGTCAAAATTAGATAATCTGGCTGCCATCAGCCGTCATTTAGTCGCTGCCGGATACAGAATATTACACTCAGCAAACTGGATTCAACCTGCCGCAACCTATCAGAACGCGCCTTTGATCTCTTTCGGCGTATCAGATTCCCCATTGCCTTATGGATTCATTAAGGTTTACAAGACCGCACTGATTTTTGTTGATATTGATGTGCAGTATTCGCCGATAATGTCAACAGGATTTATTGCGCATACTCGCACCCCGACCGTCAATCCTGGCAACAACCGTGTCGGTACAGATGACAATACAGATGCCGCACCGATAGGGAGAAAATTCCAGGCGCATTTCTTTATATCCGAGAAGCGGCGGCTAAAGTTCAAGGAAATTCATTATTTAGACCACCCTCTGTTCGGGGTAATCATCGGCGTATGGCCATCAGAACGAGGAGACAAACCGCTGTAATATTACCGTAGCATCATCGCTGGTTGCCGCTAGATTGATGTCTATGGTCGCCATCGTCAAGCTCTCGTTGCCACGTCCGGCAGCGGCATTGACCACCAGTGCAAGACAGGCATAGCGCAGATTTAATTCTCGGGCGAGTGCGGCTTCGGGCATCGCCGTCATGCCGACAATATCAGCACCTGCTCTTTCTAGCTGATCAACTTCTGCGGTAGTTTCAAGTCTGGGGCCCTGGGTAACCGCATATACCCCATAGCCATTAAAGTCAATTACCGTCTGTTGTGCTGCCTGTATCAGACACGCTCTGAGTTGCCGGTCATAGGGTTCGGTAAAATCAATGTGATTGACCCGACCATTGACATGATCATTTGCAGCAGTGCTACCATCGTAAAAGGTATGCTGTCGGGCTGCGGTATAGTCGATAATTTGATGAGGAATAGCGATTGATCGTGCCGGAAAATCAGGATTGATGCCGCCTACCGCTGCCAATGCAATAACATCAGTAACACCCGCGTCTTTCAAAGCGTAAATATTGGCGCGGTAATTGATTCGGTGTGGTGCGATGCTATGATCTTCGCCATGTCTGGGCAAAAATACCAGCGTGGCATTACCATATTGACAATATGATAGTGGCGCTGATGGCTGACCGTAGGGTGTCTCGACTTGCTTTTGTTCAATAACAACGGCACGGGCAAGTTGCGCAAATCCGCTGCCTCCTATAATGGCTAATGTCATCATCGGTTATACTCTGAAATCACGCTGTTGAACAAAAATCATCTCTCCGGAAACGCTTCAGCAACACCTGCTGATTATATTTAATATGAGACCTTTGCACGGAAGATGATTTCGCTTTCAGGCAAGGCAAAAACGCACGGAATGAGGGAGTTTATGCTTATAAATGACCGATTGAGTACGATTTTACCAACAGTAGGCGCTTTTAGGCGACGCAGCATACAGGTGAAATGGCTTTCGTGCAAAGGTCTCAATATAGGCTTTTTGATGTGTCATCGGCATCATCAACTAATCCTTTCAAGTATTTGCCGTAATCATTCATTTGCAGTTGATGAGCCAGATTCTCCAACTGCTCGTCATCAATATAGCCCATGCGCCAACAAATTTCTTCCGGGCAGCATACTTTTATATCCTGATGTTGTTCAACGCTTTCAACAAATCTTGTAGCCTCAAGCCGGGAGCCACAAGTGCCACTATCAAACCAGATCGTTTCTGCTGTCAACAGCTCAACATGTAACATACCGTCATACAGATAAGTTTTATTCAGGTCGGTAATTTCCAGTTCACTCCGCGCCGAAAAGGTCAGCGAACGCGCACGTTGCGCCACTGTAGAGTCGTAAAAATACAGTCCGGTTACTGCGTATCCAGATTCCGTTGCCTTTGATTTTTCTTGCAAATCACAGACATTACCATGCGCATCAAACACCACCACACTATACTTTTCAGGGTTGTTGAGCGGATATGCGAAAATCTGGGCACCCTTTTTCAATGCCGTTGCTTTTTGCAATTGATGACTTAAATCATCGCCATAAAAAATGTTATCACCCAGTACCAGCGCGCTGTTCTGGTTGCCGATAAATTCCGCACCGAGTATGAATGCTTGTGCCAAACCTGCCGGTGTCGGTTGCACTGCATAGGATAAATTGATGCCCCACTGACTGCCATCACCGAGTAATTGCTGAAACAGTGGGGTATGCCGTGCTGTGGAAATAACCAAAATGTCTTTGATGCCCGCCAACAACAATACCGACAGCGGGTAGTAAATCATTGGCTTATCGTAAACCGGAAGAAGCTGTCTCGACCCGCCAACCAGTATCAACCCCCTCACTCTATTGCGCCAACATGTTCGGCAACATCAACAGCAACCACATCGCCACAGAAATAACTACTTCCAAAATGATTATCGACCAATTCCATAGTAAGTCAATCCAGCTTCGGCGACACTCTCCGGAGAGAATATATTACGTCCATCAACGATTACATTGCCGCGCATTTGCGCTTTAATGGTGTTGAGATCAAAACCCCGAAACACCCGCCATTCTGTGGTAATTATCAGGCAATCAACATCCGTCAAGGCATCGTCCGGATGATCAGCGAATAAGGTTAAATCGTCACGCTCACCATATATTCTAAATGCCTCGCCAGTTGCCAGAGGGTCAAACGCCTGAACGGTCGCACCCATATCCCATAATGCTTCTATAATCACTCTGCTCGGCGCACCGCGCATATCATCCGTGTCTGGTTTGAACGACAATCCCCAAAGTGCAAACTTTTTGTCTTTAAGATTGCTGCCAAAATGCCGCACTATCTTGTCAACCGGCACACGTTTTTGATCGTTGTTGACTGCTTCAACGGCAGCCAGTATTCTAGCATCATAGTTGATGGATTTTGCTGTCCTGTGCAATGCCTGAACATCCTTGGGTAAGCAGGAGCCGCCATAACCGCAACCGGGATAGATAAATGAATAACCGATTCTTGGATCGGTGCCGATACCAATTCGCACCGCTTCAATATCAGCCCCCAGACCATCTGCCAGATTAGACATTTCATTCATCAATGAAATTTTGGTCGCCAGCATAGCGTTCGCTACGTATTTTGTTAATTCTGCCGATGCCACATCCATGATAATCAGTCTTTCATGATTGCGATTAAACGGGGCATATAAATTGCGCAATATCTCCAATGCCCGCTCATCCTCAACACCGATGACAATTCGATCCGGTTTCATAAAATCGGTAACGGCTGCCCCTTCTTGCAAAAACTCTGGATTCGATACCACACTAAACGCAATGCTGACCCCGCGCTTGCTGAGCGATTCATTGATGGTCGCCTTGACAATCTCGGCGGTGCCAACGGGTACTGTGGACTTGGTAACAACAACACGATAGTCATTGATTGCTTCACCAATAGATTGCGCGACCTGCTTCACATATTGCAAATCCGCAGAGCCATCCTCATCCGGTGGGGTACCCACAGCAATAAAAATAACTTCGCCATGTTTGATCCCTTTTTCAATGGAACGAGTAAAACTCAGACGCCCTGCTGTCATATTTGACTGTACCAGTGTTTCCAAACCGGGTTCGTATATCGGCATGATACCTTCTCGCAATCTGTCAATCTTGCCTTGATCGGCATCGATACAAACAACATGGTTGCCTACTTCTGACAAGCAAGCTCCAGAAACCAAACCAACATATCCGCTACCGACAACAGTAATATTCATTGTTAGTTTATGGGGTTAGCTTATTGCTACGTGTACAGCGTTAAAGTTGAACATCGACCGATATGCCGATGTGGAGACAGAGGTGAATTGACTTAATTATGTGTTCTTCGCGCTTTGATGAAACTCAATGACATTGCTGTCCGGATCACGAATAAATAGCATTACCCCACCATCTGGCAAGGTCATCGGTCCTTCTGCAATTCGTATCTTCAATGCGTTTAGCCCGACTTCAATGGCATCAATATCGGTTATATCCAGCGCAATATGCGTATATCCCGGATGTTTTTCGGGTATATCCATAAGTACATTGCCTGTTATTCCCGAGTTTGCGTTGAGAATAAAATTGATATTAACACCAGATGGATGTTCCATAATGGCGACCGGTTCCGGACCAATTGGACCTGCCAGAAAAACAAACCCGAGTTGTTCATAGAACTGTCGCGACCGTTCAAGCTCGGCAACACGAATTCCAATGTGATTAATGCCGACAATCTCTTTCATAACTATTCTCCTGATTAGCCCGCTATCGTTATCGGCGGAGTAGCTTGAGGAAGTGTTAATGTCTGCCCCTGCCTTTGCGCCGTGCCCCAACCTTTGCAACCCGGACATTGCCAATGCAATGAGTTACTTTGAAATCCGCACTGCTGACAGTAATAATTATGTCCGCTTTCCACAATCTCTGCCAACAAATCGGCCAACAACGACAAATCTTTATCCTGCCGGCTCAACATAGCCTTCGCTTCGTGATTCTTGAGCAGTTGATATATACTTTCCAGACTAGGATATTTTCGCACTAAATCCAGCATCAAAGTCTGTGCTACCTCTCTGCCTTCGTTGTTTCTAGCCAATTCCACCAGCATAGCAATAATTCTTGGATCGGAATTTTTTTCCAGCGCAGCTTCCAGGAATTGTTGCAGTGAACGTTTATCATTGAGCACCGCATAACTACTTGACACATGACTAACCACCTCACCAATCGCCTGTGGTGCCCAATACTCCAAGCCGCGCCAGATAGCGATGGCATTAGTATGATTGCCACGCATAGCGGCAAGTCGCCCAGACTGAATAACAGCACGGATACATTGTGCGTCTTTGCGGAATGCCGATCCAATGTGCTGTTCCGCATCCTCAATATTGCCCTCGGCAATCGCTTTCTCTGCAAGCTCGCAATAATAATGGGCAATAGTTTGAGAGAGAGGCTGCTCGGCGAATCGTTCTAATTGTTCGGCAACATAAATTGCTTTTTGCCACTCATTCTCCCGATCATAAATTTGCAACAGAAACCGATTCGCCTGCCCCTGATATTCCAGAACCTGCTGTAATTCATGGAAAAGATTTTCCGCCCGATCAAACAGCCCCGCCTTAAAGTAATCCTGAGCAAGTTCAAATAATGCCAAGCCGCGCAGGCTGTCATCAAGATCTGATCGTGCCACCAGATTTTGGTGAATTCGGGTTGCGCGCTCAATTTCGCCGCGCCGTCTGAACAGATTCCCCAGTGCCATGTGCATTTCCACCGTTTCCTGATCAACTTCAACAACTTCCAGGAATACTTGCAGCGCCTTATCAGGCTGTTCATTCAGTAGAAAGGTCAGCCCCTTGAAATAGGCTTCCGGCAAATCTCCAGATTTGGAGCGCACCGACTTATCGCGGGCAGACATCAACCAACCACCTGCAGCAGCTAAAGGCAACAGAAGCAATAACCAGCTTGGATCCATAATATGTAACACAGTGTCATGCGAGACCGCCGATTCTAGCATGATACGCCACATCTAAAGCGTTTCTTCGACAGAACTGACCGCCCTAGTACAATAAACACCCTAAATCGGGCAGATTTGGGACGGGCAGATTTGGGACACCCACTTAAATTCACATAATAAGGGCAGATTTGGGAAGGCAGATTTGGGACACCCACTTAAATTCACATCAGATTTGGGACACCCACTTGAATTCACATAATAAGTGCAATGCTCCTTCGTCTGTTTTTGACAATAACCCCAAAAAATCAACCATTTACTTTAATCCTGAAACACATCAGATATTGCGTATAAAAGCAGCAACAGCCCATATCTCAATTTCTGCGATGTTAATGAGGCTGTCCGTATTATACGTTACGTGAGGATCAAGAAGATTTGAGTGCTTGCGAGGAAAGAGCGGATGAATCGACTTCAAGTTATGAATAATTACTGCAAGATTTAGAATTACATGGCAAGTATAGTCCTGCGTTTATTCGTTTATACCGGTTCCGTTCTACCGTATCGGTCATCAAAGCGGACGATGTCGTCTTCTCCCAGATAATCTCCGCATTGTACTTCTATCAGACAAAGCGATTGCTCATCTATATTTTCCAAGCGATGCTCCATCAGTGCCGGAATGTAGGTTGATTGATTGACTTCAAGAATAAACACTTGATCGCCTCGGGTAACCCGTGCCCGACCTTGTACCACCACCCAATGCTCGTAGCGATAGTGATGCATTTGCAGGGACAGACCTTGCCCGGGATTGACTATGATTCGTTTCACCTGAAAGTTTTCTGCTCGCGCAAGGTTTTCGTAACTGCCCCACGGACGGAACACCTTGTTCGGATCATCTGCCTCAGCGCGATTATCACGCTGCATATCGCTAACCAGATTTTTAACATGCTGAGCATGTTTCCTACTGGTTACCAAAACCGCATCGGCAGTATCTACTATAATACACTCATCAACACCGAAAACGCCGACCAATTTGTCGTGGCTGTAAACGATATTATCACTCGCCTCTTTTAATATGACATCGCCACTGACCCGATTGTTATTGTCTGCTGCTGTAAACACTGTGCTGAGCGCATCCCACGAACCGACATCGTTCCATCCCATATTGGTTGGCACCAACATCAAATTATTGACGCGCTCTATAACCGCATAGTCAATAGAGATATTGCGACATTTTGCAAAGCTGTCGGCATCCAGATGGGTAAAACTCAGATCATAGTAACGCTTCTCCCATGCCTGTTCACAGGCGGCGCGGATAGCAGGCTCAAATTGACTGATGGCAGAAAGATAGACCGATGCCTTGACCAAAAACATTCCGCTGTTCCAGTAGCAATGACCTTGTTCAATCCACTCGGCGGCAGTCTGTTGCTCCGGTTTTTCACAAAACTCAAGCACCTTGGATGCCTCTGATTGGGTGGTGTTGTCGTCATTGGTGTGGATGTAACCATAGCCGATTTCAGCTCGGTCAGGGGTAATGCCAAATATCACAATATGATCTTGTTGAGCCACCTTTATTGCCGTATCAACTGCTGTTCGAAACGCATCCGTATCCTCAATAACGTGATCCGAGGGCAGAATCAACAATAATGCATCGTCAAATTCGCTACTTGCTGCCAGTGCCGCCAGGGTTGCTGCTGGAGCCGTGCCTTGCTGACTCGGTTCAACCAAAATGGTATTGCTTATTGACATTTCTCGCAAATCATTGGCAACAAAAAAACGATGTGCATTATTGCACACGACAATGGCGTGCTGACAATCAAGCTGGCTAACCCGTTGCATGGTGTAACGAAACAGCGTTTCCTTGCCAGCTTCATCAAACAACGGCACAAATTGTTTGGGATAGTTCTTGCGAGACAATGGCCACAGGCGTGTACCCGAGCCACCGCACATGATAACCGGTACTAATTTCATTTTCCGCTTTTACTGATGTTTAACGGTTGCATTCAGGTAGTTTCGTCGTAGCTACCCCAAACATAGTGCAGTAGTCAAATAACACAGAACCCACTCTGCGTGATCGTATAAAATATATGGCGGTATTATACAGGTTAGCCTATTGACCTGATATTTTAATGAGACCTTTGCAGCCATTTCACCTGCATGCTACGTCGCCTAAAAGCACCTACTGTTGGTAAAATTGGTCTCAATCGGTCATTTATAAGCATAAACCCCTCATTCCGTGCGTTTTTGCCTGGCCTGAAAGCGGAATCATTTCCGTGCAAAGGTCTTTTAATGTCGCTCATTGATGCGCCAATACCGTAAATACGCCACCTGAAGTTACTCGCTGTCATTGCCAGCAAGCACAGAGAGTTTCGATGAGACCGCAATAACCACTACGCTCAGCAAAATCAACGCACCCGCCTGGTGAGCAATCCCAAGCACGACTGAAACACCAGAAAGCAAAGTGGCAATTCCCAAACCAACCTGACAGACAATCACAATCAGTAACCCAACACCTGTCAATACGCGTTGCTTGCTCCGCTTACCAGATCGTTTTCGAGCTATCAACATTAGTGCATATATCACCACAAGACCCAGTACCAGCACTGCCATCAGCCGATGAAAGAATTGAATGGCAAGCGGATTTTCAAACAAATTTAACCATATTGGCGTCAGTGCCCCTATTTGCGCCGGTATCCACTCTCCATTCATTTTTGGAAAGGTGTTGGCAATGAATCCGGCATGTGTGCCTGCCACAAATCCACCGCTGGCTATCATCAATAAAATTACCCCAACTACGACAATGCCAAACTTCTCAATTTGAGGCGCATCAATATGCAATATCGGCAATAATCCTGCCCATATCCTGACCATGTAGGCATAAATGATAACGGCAATGAGTAAATGCAACACCAATCGATACTGACTGACTTGCGGATTATCAATCAACCCACTTTGCACCATATACCAACCAACGCCACCCTGAACAGCACCCATTATAAATAGCAGAGAAAGCCTGAACAGCAGTGCCGAGCCGAGTTTTCCAGAGATCACAAAAACAATAAAAGGCAGAAAAAAGACCAGTCCAATCAGTCGTCCCAAAATTCGGTGGGCGTATTCCATCAGATAAATAAATTTGAATTGCGCCAGACTAATATGCGCATTCACAATTTTGAATTCAGGAAATTGCTGGTATTGCTCGAAAACCCCTCTCCAAGCTGTTTCATGCAGTGGCGGTAATACACCCATAATCGGCTGCCAATCAACCATAGACAACCCCGAACCAGTGAGCCGCACCGCACCACCCAGCAACACCATCAGAAAAACAAGCACACAACAGAGCCCAAGCCAGACAACGACAAGAGTACGAGTTTGATGGATCATATCAAAACGAAAAAATGCTGTCCCACCCGGCAAACCCGTTAAGATAGCGTAGCGAGCAAGAAAGAGGTAATGTTATCTTGAGACCTTTGCACGAAAGCCATTTCACCTGCATGCTGCGTTAAAATCGTACTCAATCGGTCATTTATAAGCATAAACTCCCTCATTCCGTGCGTTTTTGCCTTGCCTAAAAGCGAAATCATCTTCCGTGCAAAGGTCTCATCTTGCTCATCAACATTCCCTATGCTCGTGCGATGAAACCAGCTAGCTTTAGCTTGTCCAAGTAGTTTATACCTTTTTGGCATTGACGAAACGGAACCTAACGCCGGATATTCAATGCCCCCCAATCAGCCATGCCAACGCCGAAAAATCAATGAACAATTAGTACCGCCGAATCCGAAACTATTGCTCATGACAAGGTCAAGTTCTATATCATTTCTGGTTTCGGTAACGATAGGGAATCCCTCAGCATGTTCATCCAGATTTTCGACATTCGCTGAAGCGGCGATAAATCCGGACTCCATCATCAACATCGAATAAATGGACTCATTGACTCCTGCCGCACCTAATGCGTGTCCACTGAGGGATTTAGTTGAACTGATTGGCGGACAATTTTTTCCAAATACTGTAGCAATCGCTTCAAGCTCCTTAGTGTCACCGACCGGCGTGCTGGTACCGTGAGCATTGATATATTGAAGCGGTCGTTTCTCTCCGCTTTCCTTCATTTGCCGCAGTGCCTGACGCATACAACGCTCCGCACCTTCTCCTGAAGGCTGCACCATATCGTAACCATCAGAAGTTGCACCATAACCGACCAACTCCGCATAAATTTTTGCACCGCGTTTTTCGGCGTGTGCCAAATCTTCAAGGACAACAACACCCGCACCACCAGAGATAACAAACCCATCCCGATCCTTATCGTAAGGACGGGATGCCCTTTGCGGTGTGTCGTTATAGTCTGAGGAAAGCGCACCCATACCGTCGAATAATACCGACAAAGACCAGTGCAATTCCTCCCCACCTCCGGCAAAAACCACATCCTGTTTTCCAAGCTGAATCAACTCCGCTCCATGCCCAATACAATGGGCACTGGTTGAACAGGCGGAACTGATGGAATAGGAAACCCCTCTAATCTTGTATGCCGTACCCACACATGCCGGAATCGTACTCGACATCGTTTTAGTCACCATATAGGGTCCGACACGTTTTACCCCACGTTCGCGTAATGTGTCAGCAGCAATAACAATATTCTCCGGAGAGGCTCCTCCAGTACCGAGTAGCAAGCCAGTACGTTCACAGCTAATGACATCTGCCGGCAGATTGGCGTCTGCGATGGCTTCACCCATCGCCAGATAACTATATGCGGCGGCATCCCCCATAAACCGATATAACTTTCGATCAATCAAGGACTTGGCATCAACATTTATGGCACCATGAACATGGCTACGCATACCGAAATCAACGTATTCCGGCGCTTTCACAATCCCTGATTGAGTCGACTGGAGTGCGTTCCTCACGTCCTCCTTATTATTTCCAATGCTACATATAATACCAAAGCCGGTGACAACAACTCTCTTCATTTGGAACTCACTATGGATACGGATTAGATATTAAATACCAAGCAGTTACGGATTTATAGACTATGACTCATCAGTAATGTTCAATCATGCTTCCGTTCAAAGATTTCAGCATTCTTGAACAACCCAACCCGAAGATCTTTACAATTATAGACCGGCTTCTCGTCAACACTGACTATGCCATCGGCAACGCCCATTATCAGTTTACGCATTATGACCCGTTTGAAGTCTATACGGTAGGTTATTTTGTTACAGTCTGGCGTAATTTGACCACCAAATTTGATTTCTCCTGCGCCCAAGGCACGACCATGCCCTTCTCCACCCCGCCAACCCAGCGAAAACCCGACTAATTGCCACAACGCATCCAGCCCCAAACAACCGGGCATAACCGGATCTCCTTCAAAATGACATCGGAAAAACCACAGATCAGGCGAAAGATCCATCTCGGCAATAACAACGCCCTTACCAAACGCGCCTCCGTCTTCATCAATACGAGAAATCCGGTCAAACATCAACATATCTGGAAGTGGCAACTGTGCATTCCCCGGCCCAAACATTTCTCCATGCCCACAGCAGAGCAGATCATCACGGTTAAACTGGCTTTTCTTTCTGCTCAATACAACCCCCAATATTGAATAATATTTTCTAATGCTCAATTTTAACCTACCGGACAGTCGGTTTGATAGCCAAATTTCTGTCTGGTAAAGTCATAACCACCAATTTCAGCACTCAATCGTCATTTTCCCAACACGAGGCACATAATGTCACTATAAAAACTATGGATCAAGTCATCTGTTTCGACAGAAATTGGCGATTAGACATGCTTGAATTCACATAATGAGACCTTTGCACGGAAGATGATTTCGCTTTCAGGCAAGGCAAAAACGCACGGAATGAGGGAGTTTATGCTTATAAATGACCGATTGAGTACGATTTTAACGCAGCATGCAGGTGAAATGGCTTTCGTGCAAAGGTCTCATAATAATTGCAATAGGCAATGGTTATTATTTTAGACACTCTAATGAGTTGCCATCAGCAAATCACTCGGACTGCCTAAGCTATCTATTCTGACTGAACCTGCACAAACCATTTGCATTTACCATTTAAGGTTGGTATATTCGCACGGTTGCTTTGAATGGCTAATCTATTCAGAGGACTTTTTGAAGATATTTATCTGCGATCAAGAAACTGATTGCAGTTCTTGGGCGGTGGCGTCCAGACAGACCTTGATGAAGAAGGTTGAAAAGTAACACAGAATTGGAAATATAGGGTATCTCTATATTTGGGGTTTTAATTAGGATTTTTCGTGGTTGGTTTTTGTTCCTGCAATAGGCAGGATGTCAAGGAGCGATCCTAACCAACACTTCCTGTAACGATTGGCAATGTGCACGTTCAGGTGATGGATAGAATGTTAAGGAGCGATCTTAATTTAAGTTGCTTCCGTAACGATGCAAAACCAGCGTATGGTCGCCGTGAATGGCGCAAGCGCAAATAACGCAGGAAGCCGTTGTTTTGCCAGTGCTTCCTGCATTAAGTGCAAAAAAATCCCGCACCCAGAATCATCGTGTATGGCATACATGAGGATTGTTGCATAGAGATATCCATAACCAGAAATGCTTCGGCAACGATGACACAAAGCTGTGCTCTGCAAGCCAGATTTGGATATAGTCTTACAGATGTCGTCATCACGGGATTATTGAGTAGTGAGACCTTTGCACGGAAGATGATTTCGCTTTCAGGCAAGGCAAAAACGCACGGAATGAGGGAGTTTATGCTTATAAATGACCGATTGAGTACGTTTTTACCAACAGTAGGCGCTTTTAGGCGACGCAGCATGCAGGTGAAATGGCTGCAAAGGTCTCAAGTAGTACGATTATCGTTGCAATGTTACCCCTCTTCTCGTTTTTATTCTGTCAAAACGCCCCCGATTGAATTTCTGCTCATTATTAGGGCAGTAACTAATTACCCTGCGTTAATGCGGCTGATTTTTTCAGGTTCACTGGCGCTGGCAAACGGAATAATTAACAATGAAAAGAATATTATTTAATGCAACTCATGCTGAAGAGCTACGGGTTGCCATCGTTGATGGGCAGAAGCTCATTGATTTGGATTTAGAGTCGGCCATAAGAAGCGAAAAAAAAGGCAATGTTTACAAGGCTATAGTAACTAAAGTTGAACCAAGTCTTGAAGCATGTTTTGTTGATTATGGTGCTGAAAAACATGGCTTCCTGCCACTGAAGGAAATATACCGGGATTATTTTGACGCATATAGTCCCGGTACTCCGGTTGGTCAAATAAAAATTGATTCGGTGATTAAGGAAGGTCAGGAAATGATTGTGCAGGTGGACAAGGATGAACGTGGCAATAAGGGGGCTGCTTTAACCACTTTTGTCAGCCTCGCCGGACGATTTCTGGTGTTAATGCCGAATAACCCGAAAGGTGGCGGTATTTCTCGGCGAATTGCCGGCAATGAACGTGCGGAATTGAGAGATGCCTTGTCTGCTTTGAAGGTTGATTCTCAACATTCGTTGATTGCACGCACCGAAGGTATTGGTAGGAGCCAGAGCGAACTACAATGGGATCTGGATTTCCTGTTAAAACTCTGGCAGACCATTGAGCAGTCTTCAAGCGAACTGAAAGCGCCCTTCCTGATTTATCAGGAAAGCAATCTTATCGTTCGTTCAATTCGTGATCATCTTGCGGAAGAGATTGCTGAGATTATTGTCGATGATGAAGAGGTATATGAACGTGCGCAGCGTTTCATCAATCAGGTAATGCCACAAAACCTGTTTAAGCTGAAACTTTATAATGACAGTATTCCTTTGTTTGCCCGCTACCAGATCGAGCGCCAGATTGAATCGGCATTCAACCGTGAAGTCAATCTACCCGCCGGGGGATCTATTGCCATTGATCACACAGAAGCACTGATTGCGATTGATGTCAACTCTGCCCGTGCAACAAAGGGTAGCGATATTGAGGAAACCGCTTTTCAAACCAATCTGGAAGCGGTTGATGAGATAGCGCGCCAACTCAGAGTGCGTGATATGGCAGGTCTAATTGTCATTGATTTAATTGACATGACAGTCAACCGCAATCAACGCGCCGTAGAAGCGCAGTTAAAAAGTGCCTTACAGGCTGATCGGGCGCGTGTTCAGGTAGGTCATATATCTCGTTTTGGCTTGCTGGAAATGTCGCGACAACGATTACGCTCATCCATAAGCGATGCCAACTACCGAACATGCCCGCGTTGTGAAGGCATGGGGGCAATTCGTAATGTCGTGTCATCTTCACTGAGTCTGTTGCGAATAATTGAAGATGAAGCCCTGAAAGAAAATGCCGAAGCCGTACAGGTTATTCTGCCGCTGGATATGGCGACTTATCTTTTGAATGAAAAACGCCATGAACTAAGTCAGCTTGAATCAAGACTGGTTTCGCGAATAATTATTATTCCTTCGGATGATCTGTCCAGCCCACACTTTCAAATTAAGCGTCTGCGTAGCGAGGAATTTGATGAATTAAGTGGCATAGCCAGCTATAAACAGAAAGTTAACATTGACAATCCTGAACCCAGTGCGCTGGCAAAAACCACCGTAAACAAACCCGAACCCGCATTGGTTAAACTTGACGAGATCAATCACCGCTCGCCCCCCGCTCGCAAAGCATCCAAAAAATCGACAAACAAACCCACTAAAAACACCGAAAAAGTCGGATTGTTACGCCGAATTAGTGAAGCGGTTTTTGGAAATAGTGATACTGCCTCATCAGCACCCGCAGAAAGACAGAAAACCTCTCGTCAGCCACGAAAAAAGACGCAAAATCGCTCAGCCTCTCAATCGACCCGTGGGCAATCTGGCAAGGATCGTAGCAGAGTTCAGCAAAACCGAAAGCGTAACAATAACCGGGAGAGTGGTCAGGAGAATCAAAGCCGACAAGCCCATGCCGGGCGGGATGACAGAACAAATTCTGGTCGAAATCAACAAAACAAATCACAGTCGCAAAGTCGTGCTACGCACAGCAGGAGCGGCGCGAAATCGCAAACACGAAACCCGAGCAACCATAACCGAAACAACCCACCTGCAACACCGGATAATCGGAATTACCGAGAATCTAATCAGGAATCAGCCCGGTCCTCGCAGAATTTTCCCGACAACCATGGCAATGCTATGCGCTCGAACCCACAATCCGATCAGGCACAATCAAGAGAACGCTGGCAATCAACCCCAGCAAGCAACCCAAGATCACAAGCACCTTCTCCGAGACAACCGTCTCCAGCACCTTCTCAAGGAGAATATCAGGGCAGACGTACTCACCAGAGTACTAACCCGCAGAGAGTCCGACCAATCCCGACTCCTGCTGATGATATTCCAGACGATATTGGCAACAGAAAGATTTAAGCACTTATAGTGAGTTATCAATTTAGTGAGTTATGAATTGTTAATTATGGGTATTTGCATTATTCCAGCAGTGCGGCAGAAGACCGCTATAGATTCGACATACGCGGTATGAGGGAACATATCAATCCAAAGAAACATCGCTAACTCATAGCCATTGCTATTGACTATAATATCGGCATCTCGCGCCAGTGTCGCGGGATTACAGGAGATAGACCAGCAGTTCCGGTTTGATTGCTGGAACGAGTCGAAATACTACGGCCATTGCGCCTTGAATCGGAGACCGTTTATTTTCGACTTGCACCTTGCCGATTCTTGCTAAACTGAGACCTTTGCACGGAAGATGATTTTGTTTTCAGGCAAGGCAAAAACGCACGGTAATGAGGGAGTTTATGCTTATAAATGACCGAGTGAGACCATTTTTACCAACAGTAGGCGCTTTTAGGCGACGTAGCATGTAAGTGAAATGGCTTCCGTGCAAAGGTCTCAAACTGTCAAATAAGGTTTTTCCCTTATGCGGTCACTGCGCTGCACTATCAAGGTGTTGCAAGACACATTCACCTTAACCACAGCACAACCGTCATGCGTCGAATCAGCAACCCGCGCTTCATAGCTTGCTATTCGGGTTTGGTGTCCGATTCGCCATTTCAGCCACTAAAAGTGTCATTCAGGCAACGATGGAAATGATTAAGACCAGGCGTTCAGAAAGGCATCAAAATGCGGACTATTTGAGGCTTTAAGTAGTTCGCGTACACGCTGACATTCATCGGCATATTGCTGTTCAGTCGCATTCCCGCGAATCAATTCCCATTTCAAATAAACCAGATAGGTGTTTAGCGCATCGATTTCGCAGTATTGGCGAATCTCTTCGATGCCTCCCGCCTGATAGGTTGTCCAAACTGCTGCCCCGCTCAATCCCATCTTGCCCGGAAAGCCAAGCATAACGGCAATCTGATCCAATGGCGCCGCCGCCCGAAAATTGAAACCAGCCAGAACGTCCATTAGGTCAATATGACGCCAGTGATATCGGCTTAAATAATTGTTAAATTTGAATTCCCGATCACCCTCGCCATTGTCCCAGTAACGACTTGCGACAACATGATTAAGCAATGAGCGGTAATGCAACACCGGCAAATCAAACCCACCACCATTCCAACTCACTAAAGTTGGGGAATACTTTTCAATGCCATCATAAAACCGTTGAATCAACTCGCTCTCAGTCGAATCAGCCGTACCCAACGACCAAACCTGAAGGGAGTCTCGCGTTCTAAGCACAGTGGAAATAGCAACAATTTTGTGAAAGTGCAACGGCAGAAAATCAGAAGCACTGGCTTTTTGCAGCTGTTTTGCAAACATCGCCTTAGCAATGTCATCATCCGACAGCCCTTCCAGTCCATAGACGCGACGACCAGATAACGTATCCGGAATGGTCTCAATGTCAAATGTTAATATGTTCATACTGTTCATTTTATGAATAATGGATAATTGAGAATTAACAAGACATACCAGCCTACAATCCCGACAGAACTATCATCAGTAATTCGTAATTCGTAATTGATTAAATTATACTAGGGAACGCTGTTATATGCAGAACATTCTTAAACTCACCAATAGCACGGCTTGAAAAATGAAAAATACGGTTACTGAATCACTTATTTCCAGTCTCAAACGTAAACTTGCCACTAAACAATCAGCCACGGAAATTGATTTTCTCAGGGTCTATTATTATCGGCTGTCGGGGCAGGATTTTGAAATTCACCGAGCACTGGAATTCAGAAACGCTGCGTTAGCACATCGCAAGCTGGGAAACAACAGAAAGCCGGGAGAAACCTTAGTCGCATTATATAACTTTTCTCCCTCGGAACATCCTCGCAACACTCGCTCACAAGGGTCTCGTGCGCGTGGCTATCAGCAAAGAACAATGATCAATATCATTTTAGACGACCAGCCATTCGTTATAAATTCATTGTTAATGAAATTACACAGTTTACGAAAAACGCCTCTGCAAACACTGCACCCATTATTTAGGGTAAGCCGTGACAAAAACCACAAAGCTATCGCTTACCAGCGCTTTCATGTAGCCCCTGCGGCAGATAAAAAAAGCGTTGGCACTGCCGCTAAAAATAGCTGCATTGAGTCCTATATTCAGTTTGTTATTGACCATACCCCCGAAAAGGAACATCTGGCAATAGCAACCGCCTGCAAGGATGTCATCGCTGAAATCAATGGCGTTGTCGCAGATTGGAAAGCGATGATTCAGCAGGCCCTTAAACACGTCAGCATCCTTGATGCGATGAAAAAGAATGTGGCCGTTTCCGAATACGATGTTGAATATGGTGAACTATTCCGATGGATGACCCGCGATCATTTTGCCTTTCTAGGGTACTGCGAACTTGATGTACAGGAGGTACCGTCTGCCGATTTTGCATCAACCAGTAAGGGCTCAATATCACCGTCCAACACATCAGCACAAAAATCCAACAAGCCGTCAAACAAACAGATCATCAAACTCAGAAAATCATCGTTGCTGGGGACATTAAAAACAGCGTATGCCGATGATGCCAAATCGGTCATGGCTATCCTGCCGAACATGGTATTTAGCAAAAGCGCGCCACTGATTTTCACCAAAACCCGACAACGCGCCAATATCCATCGACCTAATTATATGGATTGCCTATTATTTGATCATGATTTTGACAATAAAAACACAAAAAAAACCGTGAGTTGCTTCATCGGCTTTCTTGCCGGTTCGACTGCCACATTACCCACCTCAGATATACCGTATCTGCGTAGTAAAACCGCACATATTCTGGAATCCAGTATGCTGCGTAAAGGTGGGCATTCCTATAAAGAACTCAGAACCATACTAGAAACATTGCCACGCGAAAAGATATTTCAGATTGATACAAAAAATCTGTATTCACTGTGTATGACGCTGTTAAATCAGGAACGGCGTAAAACGCGCTTACACCTACATAAGAATCTTTGCGGGCATTACTATTCCTGTTTGGTATATGTTCCAAGAGACTTATTTAACAGTCAGTTACGAATTAAAATTCAAAATTTTCTAAGAGAAGAGATCAAAGCGAAAGAAATTGAATTTGACGTTTATTTTTCCTCTTCCATCCTGACCCGAATCCATTACACCATCCACACCGATCCGGAGTCGGCAGTTATCGTTAATGCCGTCGCCCTTGAAACAGCAGTACAGGAAATAACGCGAGACTGGAATGATAATTTGCATGAAAAACTGAAATTATCTTACGGACTGGAAAATGCTGGCAAGATTCTGGACACTTTTCGTGATGCTTTCCCGGCTGCCTATCAGCAGGATTTCACCATTGACAATGCGCTGGCAGATATTCAGATTTTTCAAAATCTTAATGCGATTGATATTCATGCGTCTTTACAACCCTCAAGCCGAATTAATGTTGCTATGGGGATATACGCCAGTTTTAAGCTGTATTGCACCGAAAAAATCGCATTGTCAGACGCGATCCCAATTCTCGAAAATATGGGGGTTCGGATTCTCGGCGGACGACCTTACAAAATAAAAACCACAAAAAATAATCTGTATCGCATATTAGAATTTGAAATTATGCGTCAAGATAAAAAGCACTTTGACTTTGAAATCAGCGCACGCAGTTTCGAGACTACTTTCATTCAATGCCGAAATAATGCCATTGAAAATGATGGTTTTAATGAACTCACCCTGCTTGCGGGTATTAGCTGGCGGCGTATCAATCTGTTTCGCGCCTACTTTCGTTATCTGAAGCAGATTCGGTTACTGTACAGCGAGAATTACATCATCGAGGCAATCACCAAAAACCCGGCACTGGCAGTCGCCATATCCAACCTGTTTTCCGCCCGCTTTGATCCGCGCAAACAAAAGCAAAAAGATACCGCTATCCGCAAATATAATCTGCAAATAAAACGACGACTCAATGCAGTGAGCACGCTCGATGAAGAGCGCATACTACGCGCATTGCTTGATGTTATGAGCGCCACGCTAAGAACGAATTATTTCCAACCTGAGCAAGATAACTCACCAAAATCGTATATTTCCTTTAAGCTCGATTCGGCTTCAATACCGAACATACCCAAACCGATTCCTAAATTTGAGATATTTGTGTATTCACCACGCATTGAAGGGGTGCATCTGCGCGGCGGTTTGGTCGCACGAGGTGGTTTACGCTGGTCAGAACGAGCCGAAGATTTCCGTACTGAGGTGTTGGGGCTGGTTAAGGCGCAACGGGTAAAAAATGCCGTGATTGTGCCGGTTGGTTCAAAAGGTGGTTTTGTCGCCAAACAACTACCGCTTAGTGGGCAGGATGACATACTTGCGGAAGTTATCGCCTGTTACAAGATTTTTATCAGCGGTCTGCTGGATATTACCGATAATTTATCCGCCAACAAAGTGATTGCACCACAAAACGTGGTCAGGATGGATGATGATGATCCGTATCTTGTTGTTGCCGCCGACAAGGGTACGGCAACATTTTCAGACATGGCTAACGAGATTTCAGAACATTACCGCTTTTGGCTGAGTGATGCTTTTGCTTCTGGCGGTTCTGCCGGTTATGACCATAAAAAGATGGGGATTACCGCACGAGGTGCATGGGAATCGGTAAAACGCCACTTTCGTGAACTGGGGAAGGATATTCAATCCGAGCCATTTACCGTTGTCGGCATCGGTGATATGGCAGGCGATGTATTTGGTAATGGTATGCTATTGTCTGAGCAAATACAGCTGATTGCCGCATTTAATCATAAACATATATTTCTTGACCCCGATGCGGATGCTGCAGTGAGCTATCAAGAACGGAAACGTATTTTCGCCCTGCCCCGTTCTGCATGGACTGACTATAATACGAAACTGATTTCTAAAGGTGGTGGAATTTATTCACGCGATGCCAAGTCGATTGCGCTATCACCACAGATTAAAAAAGCACTTGGTGCAACACAAGATCACTATGCGCCGAATGATCTAATCAATGTGATATTAAAAGCAGAAGTCGAATTGCTTTGGAATGGTGGTATCGGCACTTATGTTAAATCCTCATCCGAATCGCATGAAGACGCTCAAGATCGGAATAATGACAGCTTGCGGGTCAGTGCTTGCGAATTAAACTGCAAGGTCATTGGTGAAGGGGGTAATCTGGGTATGACGCAGATGTCCCGTATTGAATTTTCTCAAAAAGGCGGATTATGTTATACCGATGCCATTGACAATTCAGCTGGTGTGGATACCTCCGATCATGAGGTCAATATAAAGATTCTGCTCAATGCGGAAATGCAAAAAGGACGATTATCACTGAAAGACCGAAATACCCTGCTAGCAAAGATGGAGCGGGAAGTAGGGCATCTGGTGCTTGCCAATAATTACCTGCAAACCCAGATATTGAGCATTGAAACGGCATACAGCTCCGAGTTAATGCCGCGACAGTGCCGTGCAATTTTGCAACTGGAAGAAAATGGCTTACTCAATCGGGAGCTAGAATATCTTGCAGATAATGCCACGCTTAACCAACGTTTTGAAGCAGGCGACTATCTAACGCGCCCCGAATTGGCAGTGCTACTGTCTTACAGCAAGATGGACCTGTATCAGCAGCTACTGGACTCGGAACTGCCTGACAACCGTTATCTAAAAGAAGAAATTGAGCACTATTTCCCTGAACTGATTAGCAGAAAATATCGCCGTCAAATTCATAAGCACCGCCTGAAAAGAGAAATTATATCAACCCAAATTACCAATAATTTAGTAGGCATCATGGGAGCCTCTTTTCATCTGCGTCTGGCAGAGCTAACGAGTAATTCGGTAGAGACGATTACCGCCGCCTATATTGCTGCTCGCGATATTCTGCAAAGTAATACGGTAATTGAAAAAATTCAGTTACAGGACAATAAAATACATGCCAGATTACAGATGCGTTGCCTAATAGATATAGCGGCAACACTGGAATCTGCAATGTTGTGGCTATTAAGATATACCAACCAGCCTATTGACATCCATAGCACGGTAAAACGATTCTCCAAAGGCTATCAGCAATTATTGCGGGATTTTGAAAAAACCGCCATCCTTCCCAACAACTTCAAGAAAGGTGGATTACCGAAATCGCTCGCCAGCAACCTTGCCGCAAGGGTAGCACTGACCAATGGCATGGAGATTATCAATATCGCGCTGAATTCCAAACAATCAGTAACGCTAGTCGCCGAAGTCTATTTTGGTATTGAACAGCTACTTGGGCTTGAATGGTTACAGCATGAAATAGCCAATCTGCAGGTCAACAATAACTGGCATGAAAAATCAAAGTTCAGTCTGGCAAACGATCTGCGCAGTCATCAAACCGATATTACTGCCAACATCGTTGCTTCAGCAAGCGAAACATCTGCCAGCAACAGATTGGATGCTTGGGCAGATAATAACCGTCAGGTCATTGACAACCTCGGAAAAATGATAAAACATCTGATTGAGGAGAACCATCCCGATTTTGCCATGCTATCGGTATTGGTTAGTGAGTTAAGTCGTTTGAAACAGGAGCGGGAGTGAATTGTTAATTATGACTTGAGCTTTGCACGGAAGATGATTTCGCTTTCAGGCCAGGCAAAAACGTACGCAATGAGAGTTTATGCTTTATAAATGACCGATTGAGTACGTTTTAATTGTTAATTACGAACATACAGAGGCTTGCTTCAATGCCGTGCATAGCAATCCCCCCCAAAAAATAAAGGGGGGGATTTAGGGAGAAAGGTCTCAATTAAAAGCGTAGGCGACTTTCCAACAGCACTGTACGATTGTCCGCTTGCTCCTCACCAAACAGATTCATCTCTAATCGCGCATTACGTTTCCAACGCAATCCTAAACGATAGCGGTCGCTGCTATTACCCAGCGTTATTGCACTGTATGGTGTCAATAATCCCCGACCACCCGGAGCGAATAATCCGTAGCTTATATCGGCATCCATCCGCGCATGGTAATCATCATCATTGGTGCTCGCAGACAGGTTCTGCTGCCACATCGCACTGGCATCACTCGTGCCGCTATGACCGTAGCTCGGGCTGAGGCTAAACGCCAGCCCACGCTCATTAGCACCTGCCTGCAAACGCACCAATCCTTGAATACCCCATTCGTTATAGTCGCTTCGACCTACCAGCGTATGTAACTTGCCTTCTATGGTCACACCCGCAACCGGGTTGACATGACGTAAACCGGCACCCAGTACCGCCCCAATACCCGTATCACCGTCTCCACCATCATAACGCACTCCAACTTCCAGTAGCGGTGTGAATAGCCCCGATGCCGAACGGCGTTCCTGACCCATTTCCAGCAATAACCGTAACCGTTGGCTGGAAATATCATCTGCATCAATAGTCGCAGATTGATCAATGCGGGTACTCGCTAGCAAAATATCGCTTTTAAGACTAAAGCCGGCACGTGATAACGCTTGCTTACCGCCCGCCGCCAGCGACAACAGCTTGGTGTCGCTACTGCGCAGGCTTTCACCCTCCGCCTTTATTTCTAGTTTACCCTGACCGTAGCCAACACTACCCCACAGGTCAACCTCATCCTCCGCCCACGCTAGATACGGATGAATACTGGTCACCTGATGCTGGTATCTGCCTTTCTCATTACCTTGAGTGTAGTCAACATCGCCTTCGCTCCAAGATATCATACCTCCTAGCAACATATCTTCGCGCACTCGCCCATCCAAACCCAGTTGTATGCCGAAGACATTACCATCCCAGTCAGTCGCACCATCACCACCGAGCTTGGTGTAGTCGCTACTAGCCCACATCGACAGCGCACGATCAAAATTACCGTTACTGCCACTCGTCGCATCCAGCGGTAACACAAAGGATGACTTGCTTAGCATCCGTTTCCAGTCCATCGTACCGTCTTGCAACGAACGATTATGGCTGGGCAGTTTTTTCAATAAGGTGTCCTGAAAACTAGCGGATAAACTGGTTCGTCCATCCAACTGCACCGTCTGTCCGTCTAACTGATAGCTTGCCGTCTGCGGCGTATCAGAGAGCATAACATTGACACGACGCTCAACTGAAACAGCAGTACTGGCAATCACTGCCTGCGTCAAATTCGACAAAATCGCTTCGTTCAACTGCCTGATAGCTACATTACCCGACGACGACGCAGCCACTATGTTTCTCGATACCATCCTCGTGAGCGTTGCCAGTGGGTTGCCCGCTCTGTCAGTAATCATCGCCCCTGTAGTCGTAGGAGGAGTATAGGTTAGATTGATCACTGCCCCCGACCGAATAGCCGGGTTCACCCCATTCAGAACAATACTCCCCGCAGTAACGCTAGCAACCGTGTGCGTCACTGTGTTCGTGCCGTTCACGGTAGTGGTGAGGCTGAAGCCCGATACGGCAGCAGAGGGTACCAGCACGGGTTCAGTGGTCGGCAGGGTGATTCTGTTACCAGCCGCATTCGTGAACAGCTCAGGGAATGTATTGGTATTGCCAGATATTGTATTATCCGACACTTGGGGTGGTGTGGTATCGACTGTTATCGTTCGGACTATCGTCGTGGTTCTAGTCGCCCCATCCATTATCACATGGGTGATGACGTAAACGCCCTCCGAAGCCGCACTCGTGTCAATCACGTTATTCGCCACCGGATTCCCGCTGGGGTCAGTAACGGTGGTCGTAACTGCGCTGGTGATGTTGTTTCCGCTGACGGTGCTCGTCGCTGTACCATCAAACACCGCTGTGTAGGTAGGGCTATTCCGACTAACGAAGATTGGGGTGTCGTCCATCAGTTCAACCTCCGGAGCATTCGCTACTACTGACATAACTGCGATCCCCAATGGAGAAGCGGCGGCTGTGTTTCCATTGCCTGCCCTGTCGTTAACGACATCTGCTCCAATACTAACAGTTAAGGTACCAGCCTCTGATGGACTGACAAGAAATGTGTAAGTCTCTCTATCTGCATAGTTGGAAAAGGAAACTATACGACCACCTGATACTGTCACATCATCCTCAGTGAATCCTGATACTGGATCAGAGAACATTACCTGAATTGGAATTGAGACGTTAACAGTTACAGTAGCTCCAGCGGGAGTCCCAGCGGGCCGAATTCGTGTAATTGTTACAGTAGGTCGCATCGTATCTAGTATGATATTAATCTCTGTACGCTGAGTTGTTCGGTTGCCTGCAGCATCAATAGCTTCTACTAAAAATTCGTTGTCTCCTTCAGTTAAATATGGTGAGACATCAAATGTCCAGTTAGTACCCGTAACGGTTACCGTTCCAAGAGTGCCGGCGACTCCAGTTTTCATCACCTCAACCATGGCTCCGGCCTCTGTTGTTCCTGCAATGGTGAATGTAGCCGTCGTCGTTACCCTTGTAGGATCCGCTGTGGTAATGGCCAGAACAGGCGGTGTCGAATCTTGTATGACAGTAATTGGATTAGACACAAGAGATACGTTGCCTGCAGCATCTGTCGCACGTGCTACTATGGTGTTGACTCCTTCAGGTAATGTGATATTACGTAACCAGTCAGTACCCGTAACGGCTGTCGTTCCAACAGTTGTTATCGTAGTTCCTACGACTCTAAACAACTCAACCTCTGCTGCTCCAGCCCCTGCCGTTCCTGAAATGGCAAACAAACGATCCATTGTCAATGTATTATTCGTTGTGGTAATGACCGGGGTAGCAGGTAGCCCACTTACCGTGATCCTAAAATCAGCAGCAGGAGATTCGTTGCCTCCAGCATCTGTCGCTATTACTGTTATGTCATTGACTCCGTCCACTAGCTCGACCTCAATCGACCAGCTGCCCATCATCATAGACGTTGTGTTCGTAACCGGTAGTGTCATTCCAATAGATGTCCCACCTCTGAACAACTCAACCGTGGCTCCGATCTCTGCCTCTCCTTCAATGGTGAATCTAGCAGTCATTGTCATTGTATCCGTTGTGGTAATGACCGGCTCAACAGGCCCTAACGAATCTAGTGTGATAGTCACTGGAGCAGAAGCAGCCGATTCGTTGCCTAAAGCATCTGTCGCTGTTGCTGTTATGACGTTGGCTCCTTCATCTAATGTGACATCAAATGTCCAGTCAGTACCCGCAACGGTTGCCATTCCAATAGGTGTCCCAGCTCTGAGCACCTCAACCGTTGCTCCAGCCTCTGTCGTTCCTGCAATGGTAAACATAGCATCCATTACCGTTGTAGCCGCTGTGCTAATGGCCACAGCAGGCGGTGTCGTATCTCGTGTGATAATAATTGTAGAAGGAGCAGATTGGTTGCTTCCAGCATCTATCGCTATTACTGTTATGATGTTGGCTCCTTCCACTAATGCAACATCAGCTGACCAGTTTCCAGCCGTAACGGTTGGCGTTGCAAAGGGGGCCGCAACTCCGACTCTGAATAACCGAACCCTTGTTGCTCCAGCCCCTGCCGTTCCTTCAATGGTGAATGTATCAGTCGCTACCGTTGTAGCCGCTGTGGTAATGGCCAGCTCAAGAGCAGCAGCAGGCGGTGTCGTAGTATCTAGTGTGATAGTCACTGCAGTCGATACAGCCGATCGGTTGCCTGTAGCATCGGTAGCGTCTACTACAAATTCGTTGCCTCCTTCCATTAATATGACATCAAATGTCCAGCCAGTACCCGTAATGGTTTTCGTTTCAAGAGAGGTCCTCCCCGCCCCTTCGACTCTGAACAACTCAACCGTGGCTCCATCCTCTGCCGTTCCTTCAATGGTGAATGTATCAGTCGCTACCGTTGTAGCCGCTGTGCTAATAGACGGAGCGTCAGGCGGCATCGTATCTAGCGTGACAGTAATTGCAGGAACATCAGCAGATAGGCCGATTACGCTGCCAGTAGTATCTTCCGCTCTTACTGTTATTATGTTGGCTCCTTCAACTGGCGTGAACATACCCGAGTATGACCAGGCTGTATGAGTGCCAGGGAAACCAAGGGGTTGCGAAGTAGTCTTTACCGTTGCCAAAAGCATCCCATTGTGGAACACATGAACTTCATCAGGATGCTGATCTTCAGTTTCTCCAGTAATATCGAGAGTAATTGGAGCTGGATCGGATGTTATCGGGCGGTTGGGTGTGATGTCTGACATTATGTTGTTTGGGAGAGCAATGGTGCCGTCCACAATCGTGATGGTATATTCATTGAATGTACCAGGGGGGCTAAAGAGTGGAATCTCTACATTTAATGTTCCGTTTGCAGTCATCGTGTCCATACGTTGCAGAACAAACTCGTAGATGCGAAGATCAGTAGTAGGATCATCGGTACACGTCATAGCTGTAGAACCAGAAGAGGCACCAAAGCCAGTTATATCACTACGAGTAAAACCGGAACCACCAATGGCACTACCGGATAAATCCACATGACCAACAGTAAAACATGCATTCTTTGATCCGGATCGTGGTGCTCTATCGAATGTCACTGTAAATGTTATGGGCTCTGTTGTGGCTGTGAAACCATCATCGGTAAGCGCAACGCCCCCAACCGAAGCTGTAATCGATGCCGTTGGGGAATCTTGTTGAGCAAAACTTTGAGCATTGAAAAGCATTACAATGAAACATAATGCGTATTTGATGTATTTGAGATGGGCACTCGTACTTTTTTTCATGGTATTTTAATCCGCGCACTTAAAAATAAACATAAACCATCCTGAACAAATCAGAAAGGCTGAAGAAGTGAGGCGGAAAGTAGCAGAAAAAAATACCTCATGCAACCCCCCCCCCCCTTAATCGCATCTCAAACTAAAATTATTGTACAATGAGACCTTTGTAGCCATTTCACCTGCATGCTGTGTTAAAAACGTACTCAATCGGTCATTTATACCCATAAACTCCTCATTCCATGCGTTTTTGCCTGACCTGAAAACAAAATCATCTTCCGTGCAAAGCTCTCACAATATATTATGGACACCCTTATCACTACCACATCATTTACATCATCATGACAGAAGAAACGCTTTTTACCCGCATTATACAGCGGAAAATTCCTGCCGATATTTTATTTCAGGATGAGCGCGTTACCGCATTTCGAGACATTCAACCGCAAGCCCCCAGTCATATACTAATCATCCCCAATAAAGCTATCCCGAGCGTCAATCAAGTCACCGAGAAGGATGAAGCGGTACTCGGCTATCTGTTTATTGTTGCCAGAAAGCTCGCCGAGCAGGAGGGGCTGTCCGCAAACGGTTACCGCTTGATTATCAACTGTGGCGATGATGGCGAACAGGAGGTTTATCATTTGCACATGCATTTGCTAGGCGGCAAACGATTAGGCAGAATGCTGCTTGGAGACCTTTGCACGGAAGATGATTTTGCTTTCAGGTAAGGCAAAAACGCACGGAATGAGGGAGTTTATGCTTATAAATGACCGATTGAGACCATTTTTACCAACAGTAGGCGCTTTTAGGCGACGTAGCATGCAGGTGAAATGGCTGCAAAGGTCTCACTTGGTTAGTGGTCAAGTTAGACAGGTATTCTCGCTAGCCGCATCCAGCAAAACCACCGCCTGCGCCGCAATGCCCTGCTGTTGACCGATAAACCCCAGACCTTCGGCAGTGGTTGCCTTGATGTTGATGCGACTCAGGGCGACCGATAAATCTGACGAAATATGCGCGCGCATTGCTGGAATATAAGGCGCAAGACGGGGCTTTTCTGCGATTATGGTGCAATCGAGATTAGCGATTTTCCATTGTGCCCGACGCAACATTGCCGCAACATGGCGTAACAACACCCTGCTGTCCATGTCTTTATATTGCGCATCATCGGCTGGAAAATGCTTGCCGATGTCGCCCAACGCAGCCGCACCCAAACAGGCATCACATATTGCGTGCAATAACACATCGGCATCGGAATGCCCCTGTAGCCCCAAATGCCAATCTATGACAACACCACCTAGCAACAATTTCCTGCCCGTCACCAGCGCATGAATATCATAACCGCTACCGATTCTCATTATTATCTCTCAATTTACCTGATTCATGGTGAGCAATAACGTTGCCAAATCAAGATCATCGGTTGTGGTTATTTTATGATTTCCGAAATGACCTTCAACCATCGCCGCATAGATTCCCAGTCGCTCCATTGCCATAGATTCATCCGTAACCGCAATGCCATCGGCAAGTGCAGCTTCAAGTGCCGATAACAAATCACCTAAGCGAAACATCTGCGGGGTGAAAGCGCGCCAACAATTTTTCCGAGCAACGGTCTGTTGAATTGCCTGACCTTGATCTGTCATTTTCAGGGTGTCTGTCAACTTTTTACCGAGTACCGCACCTTTTTGATTGTCGTTCGCCTCGTTCAGCAAATTCTGTATGTCTTGCTCTTTGAAACAGGGGCGCACCGCATCGTGTACCAGCACCCAATCCGTTGCTGTGGTATGTTGTAACGTATCAACAAACCTTAAAGCATTGAGCACAGTATCCTGTCGTTGCTCGCCACCCTCGCAAGTGCCTAATATTTTGGGATGGGTAAATGCAATCTCATCCCACCAAACATCCGCACGACTCAGCCCAATTACCACACCACTAATCAGCGAACTGGCACAAATGCGGGACAAGGTATGCTGAAGTATGCTCACACCCTGAATACGCAGATACTGTTTCGGCATTTCGGCAGACATCCTGACCCCGACACCAGCGGCGGGGATGATTGCCCAAATCTTGGGTTGCTGCTGTTGCTCAGTCACCTGTTTTTCCAAAGTGAGACCTTTGCACGGAAGATGATTTCGCTTTTAGGCAAGGCAAAAACGCACGGAATGAGGGAGTTTATGCTTATAAATGACCGATTGAGTACGATTTTAACGCAGCATGCAGGTGAAATGGCTTTCGTGCAAAGGTCTCAAAGTATCAAAATTATTATTGGTTGTAAGTTGTGCATGGAAACATCGAAATCACCCACTGCGGTGGCGAATAATAGGGCGAATAATTATTCGCCGCTACGTTCAATCAAAACGCTGGAATGATTTGTTAGAGTGACAGTGTCCATGTTATCATAAAATAAACTCGTGGTACTGAGCACTGCCATTATTCAGGTATAATCAAGGGAAAAATCAGTGCTCCCGCTTCTTTGAATGCTCTCAATGCTTCCTTGAACGCTCTCAATGCTTCCTTAATTTGTGCCCAATCATGTTCCCCTGTTCCCCATCAGGTTGCCAATTTTAGATGCCCCCAATCGACGGTTCATTTGATTTCATCATCGTCGGTGCCGGCTCGGCGGGATGCGTGCTGGCCAACCGCTTGAGTGAGGCGCACGATCAGCGCGTGTTGTTGCTGGAGGCTGGGGGGCCGGATTCCAGTCCGTGGCTGCACGTGCCGGTGGGATATTTCAAGACCATGCACAATCCCCGCTTTGACTGGTGCTACGTGACCGATCCGGATCCCGGTATGAACGGTCGCCGGTTGAAGTGGCCGCGGGGCAAGGTGCTGGGGGGTTCGAGTTCGCTGAATGGGTTGTTGTATGTGCGCGGTCAGGGGGCGGATTATGACGGCTGGGCGGCGGCGGGCAATCCGGGGTGGGGGTTTGAGGAGGTGCTTCCGTACTTCAAAAAATCCGAGGATCAGGAACGGGGCGCCGACCAATTCCACGGCGTCGGCGGGCCCCAGAAAGTGTCCGACATTCGCATCCGCCGGAAAATCACCGATGCGTTCATCGAGGCCGCGGTGCAGGCCGGCATTCCGCGCAACGACGACGTGAACGGCAGCGTTCAGGAAGGGGTCGGCTACTTTCAACTGACCACCCATCGCGGCAGGCGTTGCAGCACCGCCGTGGGCTACCTGCGCCCGGTCTTGAAACGGCGCAACCTGACGGTCAAAACCTGTGTTCACGTTACCCGACTGATTACCGAAAAGGGGCGCGTCAGCGGGGTCGAGTATCTTGAACAGGGGCGGGTCCACACCGCGACGGCGGTACGGGAGACGGTGTTATGCGCGGGCGCCATCGGCTCGCCGCAAATCCTGCAACTTTCCGGCATCGGTCCCGGCGGGCTGTGCCAGCGGCTGGAGATTCCGGTGCTGCGGGACCTGCCGGGCGTGGGACGCAATCTACAGGATCATCTGCAAATTCGCGCGGTGTATAAATGCCGCCAACGGACCTTGAACGATGAGATTAATCATCCTTTGCGCAAGGTGCTGATGGGGCTGGAATACCTGCTGTTGCGCTCCGGCCCGCTGACCATGGCGGCCAGCCAGGTGGCGATCTTTACCCACTCCGGCGCAGGCGGGAGGGATGACAGCGCCCGACCGGACATCCAATTCCATTTCCAGCCGCTGAGTTCCGACAGCCCCGGCGAGGGCGTGCATCGGTTCTCCGCGTTCACCTCGTCGGTGTGCCAGTTACGCCCCACCAGCAACGGTCGCGTGTGCATCAATTCCCCGCACCCCGAGCAGCACCCTTCCCTGCAACCCAACTATCTTTCCACCGAACACGACTGCCGGGTGGCCGTCGCCGCTATGAAAGTGTCGCGAAAAATCGCCGCCATGCCAGCCCTCAAAGCGGTTATCAGCGAAGAATTCGACCCGGGCGCGCAAATCCGCACCGACGACCAGTTACTGGAACACGCCCGCAACACCGCCACCACCATTTACCACCCGTCCTGCACCTGCAAAATGGGCCCCGCCGACGACCCGATGGCGGTGGTGGATCACCAACTCAAAATCCACGGCCTGGCCGGCATCCGCATCGCCGACGCCTCCATCATGCCCAACATCACCTCAGGCAACACCAACGCGCCCGCCATCATGATCGGAGAGAAGTGCGCGGACATGGTCAAGGAGACCTGGGGATTGGCGAGATGAAGGTCGGCGAATGATCCCATCGGCTGAGACCGGGGTTATACACCGACTTCCCACTGCGCGATAATAACCCAACATCCCCTCAGGCAACACCAACGCGCCCGTCATCATGATCGGAGAGAAGTGCGCAGACATGGTCAAGGAGACCTGGGGATTGGCGAGATGAAGGTCGGCTACTGAGGCCATCGTCGGCGACTGAGGTCATCGACTGAGGTCATCGGCTGACCCCACCCTATCGGGTTATACGCCAACACCAAAGCGCCGGATTCCCACCTGCGCGGGAATGGCGATGAAGGGATGTTCCGGATTGCACGCCTCCGGCAAAGCCGGATACCGGATTGCACGCCTCCGGCAAAGCCGGATACCGGATGCGCCCCCTTCCCCCTATTCCAGGTTGTTCAAATAATGATGATGCGCCGTATTGCACCGGCTGAGGCGCCATTCCAGCGACACGTTGTCGTGGCCGATGGCGACGCGGTCTATTTCCAGCAGGGGATGGCCGAATTCGATGTTCAGATGTTTGGCGTCGTGCAGGTCGGCGGGCACCGCTTTTAGCAGCTCGATGGCGTTGATGACCGCCAGGTGGAAGTGGGCTTCATAGTAGCGGTATAAGGTGTTGGGCAATTCCGCGGGGGCGTGGTTTTCGAGATCGGCGAAGCGGTTGGCGGGCAGGGAAATGCGCTCGAAGATGATCGGGTCACCGCCCAGGGTGCGCACCCGGGCGATGCGGATCACCCGCTCGTTTTTGTCGAGACGCAGTTTGCGCCGTTCCAGGGTAGCGGCGCGGTTCTTGGAGAAGGCCACCACGCTGCTGTCCGGCAGGGTGCGGTGGCCGTTGTCGTCGGCGATGTGGAAAAAGTGAAACAGCGCACGGTCTACGGTATGGGTCGCGACGTAGGTACCCTTGCCCTGCTGGCGCACCAGCAGGTTCTGGGCGGTGAGTTCATCCAGCGCCTTCCTGACCGTGCCCTGGCTAACCCCGAACAGGGCCGCCAGACGCGGCTCGCTGGGCAGCAAATCCCCCGGTTTGAACTGATTTTTCGCCATCCGATCCAGTATCAGAGTCTTGACCTGGGTATACAGGGGCCGGAAATCGGCAATGCTGGCGGGGTTTTCGGGGGTTTTCATGGAGCGGTTTTGATGGATATATTGATGGGTGGAGGTTTGCGCAGTGCTTTACATCGGCGTACGGTATTGCTAAAGTTACCGAATTCTTATATAAGATACAAGAAAGATACAAGAATTTTTTAGGAGAGTGAAGTGAATAAGGTCGCCGACAAGCGCAAAACCGAAGGAGCCGAGCGCGCCGAAACCACCGCCCCGGACTTTCTGGTGCACGATGAACAGGACCACGTGGGCGTGGTGGTGGTGGAAGGCGTGGAGGCCGGGCAGGTGGTCGCCGGCTGGGTAATGGACAGCGACCGCAGCGTTGCCATCCAAACCCTGGAGCCCATTCCCCTGGGGCACAAGATCGCCCTGCGGGACATCGCCGGGGGCGACGACGTCATCAAATACGGCGAAGTCATTGGCCGCGCCGCCGCCGATATTCCCACCGGCAGTCACCTGCACGTCCACAATACCAAAACCAAAAAGTGGTAACCATGAACCGGAAGATACCCAACATCCTCGGCTTCAAGCGCGAAAACGGTCGCGTCGGCATCCGCAATCACGTGCTCATCCTGCCGCTGGACGACCTTTCCAACGCCGCCTGCGAGGCGGTGGCCAACAACATCCAGGGAACCCTGGCGATTCCCCACGCTTACGGGCGGCTGCAATTCGGCGAGGATCTGGATCTGCATTTCCGTACCCTCATCGGCACCGGCGCCAGTCCCAACGTGGCGGCGGTGGTGGTCATCGGCATCGAGCCGGAATGGACCCAGGTGATCGTCGACGGCATCGCCAAAACCGGCAAGCCGGTGAGCGGTTTTTCCATCGAGCGCCACGGCGACATCGACACCATCGCCCGGGCCAGCCGCGCCGCCAAAGAATACGTCCACATCGCTTCGGAACACCAGCGCCAGGAATGTCCGTTATCGACCATCTGGGTGTCCCATAAATGCGGCGAATCCGACACCACTTCCGGCATCGCCGCCAACCCGGCGGTGGGAAACTTCGTGGACAAGACCGACGCTATGGGGCTTACCAACTGCTTCAGCGAAACCTCCGAGATCACCGGCGCCGAACACATCTGCCGCACGCGCGGCGTCAACCAGGAAGTGGGTGATAAGTGGTACGCCACCTGGAAAGCTTATATGGACGAAGTCATCGAGCCCCACAAGACCTCGGATTTATCCGACAGCCAGCCCACCAAGGGCAACATCGCCGGCGGCCTGACCACCATCGAGGAGAAAGCCCTCGGCAACCTGCAGAAAATCGGCAAAACCGCCCGCTACATTGACGTGCTGAAACCCGCCGAGACCCCGGCCAAAGGCCCGGGGCTATACTTCATGGACACTTCCTCCGCCGCCGCCGAATGCGTGACCCTGAAGGCTGCCGCCGGTTTTGTAGTGCACTGCTTCCCCACCGGCCAGGGCAACATCATCGGCCATCCCACCGAGCCGGTCATCAAGATCACCGCCAATCCGCGCACCATCCGCACCATGGGCGAACACGTGGACGTGGATGTATCGGCGATTTTGCGGCGCGAGATGAGCATGGACGAAGCCGGGGATGCGCTCTTGGATATGGTGATCCGAACCTGCAACGGCCGCCTGAGCGCGGCCGAGGTGCTGGGACACCGGGAGTTTGTGCTGACCAAGTTATACCGCAGTGCTTGATTCGTGCCGCCCGACGGCGATGCAACTGGGGAACAACGTTCAGCGGCTGAGTCGCTAATCTGCTAAGCCGCTGAATTCCGAGTATCAAATTACTACTTTTACCAACCGAGGAGAACTACGATGTTAAAACCTATCAACCTGTTCACAGGCGCAGTCATCGGCCTGTCCATGCTGGCAAGCGGCGCGACCTTCGCCCAAGTAAAAATCCGCGTACAGTCGGTGTTGCCGACCAAGGCCGATGAAATCGTGATGGTCAAAGATTTCGCCGCCAACGTGGCCGCCCTCACCAACGGCGAAGTCCAGATTGAAGTGCTGCCCGACGGCGCCATCGTCAGCGGCCGGGATATTCTGGATGCGGTCGATAAAGGGCTGGTGGAAGCCGGCTTCGCATGGACCCATTACTGGTCGGGCAAACATCCGGCCGCCATGCTGTTCGGCTCACCCGTTGCCGGCGCTGGTGTCGGCATCGACAACATCGCCTTCATATCGTGGTACATGAACGGCGGCGGGCGCGAACTCTACAACCAGCTGTGGGATGAAATGGACCTCAACATCAAGGGTCTGATGCTGCAACCGGTCGGCCCGGAGGCGCTCGGCTGGTTCAAAGAACCCATCAACAGCATGGACGACTTCCGCCAATACCGCTTCCGCACACCGCCGGGAATTCCGGGTCAGACCTACAAGGACATCGGCGTGGCGTCGGTGGCTATGGGTGGCGGCGACATCCTGCCGGCGCTGGAAAAAGGCGTGATTGACGCCGCCGAGTGGTGCTGTCCGAAACCCGACAGCGTGTTCGGCTTCCAGAAAGTGTTGAAGCATTACTATCTGCAAGGACTGCATCAGGTGGTAGTGAACGCCGACATGTACATCAACAAAGACGTGTGGAACAAACTCACCGACCATCAGAAAAAAGCGATGGAAGTGGCCGCCGACGCATCCTTGATTCGCTCGCTTTCCTACCGCATCTTCGAGAACGGCAAAGCCCTCAAGGATCTCACCGAAAATCACGGCGTGATTCTGCACGACACCCCGGCGGATTACTTCCCGGCCTACATGAACGCCGCCAAAGCCAGCATCGCGAAAAACGCCGATGAAAACGCGTTCTTCAAACAGGTCTGGGAGTCCCAAAAAGCCTTCGCTGAAATCGCCGTGCCGTTCTGGGCCGGCGCACAAACCTCCAACGCCAAACTGGGCAAGGCGTTTGCGGATAGTCAGTAATCACCCTCCCTCAATCAGCGGGCCTCGGTGCTTCTGAGGCCCGTCGATTTTTTTACCCCCGCGGAGAAAACGATAATACCATCCGGCAATCCCGCGCAATGCCCGAACAAATAAATCCCGCCGACCTCGAGATCGCCGACGAGTTGATCGCCGAGCGGCGCAGCGCCGAGCCCGGCAAGCTGCCGGAGGATATGCCAAGCTGGATGGCCGCGACCATCACCTACATAGACACCATGAGTTTGTGGGTCGGGCGCGTGGTGTGCTGGATGCTGGTGCCGATGTGCGTGGCCATGGTCTACGAGGTCATCGCGCGCAAGTATTTTCTCGCCCCCACCATGTGGGCCTACGACATCAGCCGAATGTTCTACGGCGCGCTGTTCATGCTCGGCGCGGGCTACGCGCTCTCCCGTGGCGTGCACATCCGCGCCGACTTCCTGTATCGCAACTGGTCGGCGCGCACCCAGGGGCTGGTGGACACGCTGCTGTACCTCGGCTTTTACTTCCCCGGCCTGCTGGTGTTCCTGTGGACTTCCATCGACTACGCCTGGGTTTCCATCGAGCGCAGCGAGCGCGGTATGGACACCGCGTGGATGCCCTACATGGGGCCGATCAAGTCGGCGCTGCCGGTGGGCGCGGTGTTGCTGTTAATTCAAGGCGTGTCGGAAACCTTGAAAAGCGGTTACGCCGCATACAAAGGCCGGTGGCCGGTTTGATGGAAGCTCTGGTCAACAGCCTGATCAACCTGCCGCCGGAGGCCATCGGCGTCATCATGATCGCGGTGATGCTGTTCGCCATCTTCGTCGGCTTCCCGATTTCCTTCACCCTCATCTTCCTCGGCATGGCTTTCGGCCTGTGGGGTTTCGGCCATCTGGTGTTCTACCTGATGACCTTCCAGTTCTCCAACGTCATGTTGGAGCAAGCCCTGGCGGCGGTGCCGCTGTTCATCTTCATGGGCATCCTCATGGAGCAGGCCGGGCTGATGGAGCGCTTGTTCAACGCCGTGCTGCTGACCTTGTCACGGGTCAAAGGTGCGCTGTACGTGGCGGTGCTGTTGGTGTCCACCGTATTCGCCGCCGCCACCGGCATCGTCGGCGCGTCGGTGACCATCCTCGGCATCATGGCCGCCAAGACCATGAACCGCTCCGGCTACGACCCTAAACTGGCAGCCGGCACCATCACCGCCGGCGGCACCCTCGGCATCCTCATCCCGCCGAGCATCATGCTGGTGGTCATGGGGCCGATCCTGGAAGTGCCGGTAACGGATTTATTCGCCGCGGCGATCATCCCCGGTTTCCTGCTGGCCTTTCTGTACACCCTGTACGCCCTGCTCCGCTGCCAACTCAACCCCGACCTCGGCCCGGCGCTGCCCGAAAACATGCGTCCGCAGTCCATGATTTATGTGTGGAAGGAATTCTTTTTGGGGCTGGTTCCCCCAGCGGCGCTGGTCGGCTTTGCCCTCGGCAGCATCCTGCTGGGTTTCGCCACCCCCACCGAAGCCGCCGGCATGGGCGCGTTCGGCGCCTTCCTGCTGACCGCCGCCTACCGGAAACTCACCTTTCCGGGCTTCAAGGACGCGCTCATCAAAACCCTGGAAATCTCGGCGCTGATCCTGATTCTGGTGGCCGCCTCCAACTTCTTTGGCGCGGTGTTCTCGCGGCTCGGCACCCCCACCATGCTGACCAACTACCTGCTGACCCTGGACATGTCGCCGTACATGATTTTGTTCATGATCATGGCGCTGATCTTCATTCTCGGCTGGCCGCTGGAATGGGTGCCCATCGTGCTCATCATCATCCCCATCCTGTTGCCGGTGGTCGAGCAACTCGGCTTCAATCTCGTGTGGTTCGGCATCCTGGTGGCGGTCAACCTGCAAACCGCGTGGCTGTCGCCGCCGGTGGCGTTATCGGCGTACTTCCTCAAAGGCGTGGTGCCGGAATGGGACTTAAAAGACATCTACGCCGGTATGATGCAGTTCATGGTCATCCAGCTCATCGGCCTGCTGCTGATCATCTTCTTCCCACAAATCGCGTTGTGGCTGCCGGAGTACCTGTACGGGCAATAGCCCCCTGAAACCAAAACAGCGGCGACACGCCGCCTTCCCAAGCAAGCAAAATGTCTATCGAAATCATAAAACGCGCCAGCAAATCCCCCGCCACCGGCGAAGATCATACTCGTGACACCGTGCAACAAATGTTGCGGGAAATAGAGCAGGACGGCGAGCAGCGCGTGCGCGAATACGCCCGCAAACTGGACGGCTGGGAAAAGGACATCGTGGTCAGCGGCGAGGAGATTGACGCGGCAAGCGCGGCGCTGCCAGCGCGGATTCGACAAGACATCGAGTTTTCCCATACCCGCGTCAAAGCGTTCGCCGAGGCGCAACTCGCCAGCATGGGCGAGTTTGAAACCGAATTGTCGCCGGGGCTGTTCGCCGGCCAGCGGCTGGTGGCGGTGAACACCGCCGGCTGTTACGTGCCCGGCGGACGCTACGCGCACATCGCTTCGGCGATCATGAGCATCACCACCGCCAAGGTCGCCGGCGTGCGGCACATCGTCGCCTGCTCCCCGGCGAGCAAGGAACGCGGCGTGCATCCGGCGATTCTGTACGCCGCCAACCTCGCTGGCGCCGATTCCATCCTCGCCCTGGGCGGCGTGCAGGGCATCGCCGCTTTGGCGTTCGGCTATTTCACCGGCCACAAAGCCGACATCCTGGTGGGCCCCGGCAATCGCTTCGTAGCCGAGGCCAAGCGCATTTTATTCGGGCGAGTGGGCATCGACCTGTTCGCCGGGCCCACGGAAATTCTGGTCATCGCCGATGAGAGCGCCGATGCGGATTTGGTGGCATCGGACCTGGTCGGCCAGGCCGAGCACGGGCCGGACTCGCCGGCCTGGCTGGTAACCACTTCCGCGCAGCTGGCGAAGGACGTCATGGAGCGCGTGCCCGGTTATATCGCGCGGCTGCCCGAGCCCAACCGCGCAGCGGCACAAAACGCGTGGCGGGATTACGGCGAGGTGGTGGTGACGGACAGCGACGCCGAAGCGCTGCGGGTCAGCGATGAATACGCGCCGGAGCATCTGGAAGTGCATTGCCAAAACCTCGATTGGTGGCTGCAAAACCTCACCAACTACGGCTCGCTGTTCCTCGGCGAGGAAACCACCGTGGCCTACGGCGACAAGTGCTCCGGCACCAACCACATCCTGCCCACCAAAGGCGCCGCGCGCTACACCGGCGGGCTGAGCGTCAGCAAATTCATCAAAGTGCTGACCTGGCAGCGGATGACCGCCCAGGCCAACCGCGAAGTGGGCGCAGTAACCGCGCGCATCTCCCGCTCCGAAGGCATGCACGGCCACGCCCTCACCGGCGACGACCGACTGGCCAAATACTTCCCGGACGAGACATTCGACCTCGGCGCCGATTCGGGCGCTTGATCAGGAAGCGCGCGGATTCAGCGGATTGAGGATCGAGAATCGAGGCTCGATAGCGCCGTGAATATTCAATCCCAATTCGGCCTTGACCACCGGGTCATGGTGGTGGCCGGTGCGAGCAGCGGCATTGGCCGGGGCATGGCGGGCTTCCTCGCCGCCGCCGGGGCGTCGGTGGTGCTGGTGGCACGGCGCGAGGCGGAACTGCAAAGCGCCGCCGAAGCAATTCACGCCGCCGGCGGCAAGGCCGCGGTGGTGGCCGCCGACCTCACCGACTTCGCCGGTGTCGCCGATGTGGCCCGGCAATGCGAGGCGGCATTCGGCAAGGTGGACGGCGTGGTCAATGCCACGGGCGTCAACCTGCGCCAGCCGGTGGAGGAAATCACCGTGGCGGACTGGAATCACACCATGCACCTCAACCTGTCCGCGCCGTTTTTTTTCAGCCGCGAGTTCGTGGGCGGCATGAAACAACGCGGCTACGGACGCATCATCAACATCGCATCCCTGCAATCCGCCCGCGCCGACATCAACGGCCTCGCCTACGGCGCCGCCAAGGGCGGGGTCTGCCAACTCACGCGGGCTATGGCTGAAGCGTGGTCGCGGCATCGCATCACCTGCAACGCCATCGCCCCCGGCTTCTTCCCGACCCGCCTGACCAAAGCGATTTTTGACGACCCCAAAAAAGCCGCCGAGCGCGCCGCGCGCACCGCCATCGGGCGCAACGGCGAGCTGACCGATCTGTTCGGTGCCACGGTTTTCTTCGCCTCCCCGGCGAGCGGCTACATCACCGGCCAGACGCTGTTCGTGGACGGCGGCTACACGGCGAAATAATCAGGAGAATCAGGGAATTATGTATTCGGCATACCACTTTTGCCCTGGCCGCCCCGTGCCGCCATACCCGCATATACCCACATATACCCGCGCCTTGAAGGGAGGCGGGAGTCCCGTAAAACTAACCACCAAGCCCATCGTCCGACTTCGCCGGGTTCCCTTGAAACTGGTTTCCCGCCGGTCCGGGAATGGGCATAGCGGGTGCGGGAATTTCGGCGTGCCGCTGCCTCCGCCTCCGCCCCTGATTTTGGTACACCTGCCATGAAAGCCCTGGTCTACACCGCCAACGAGGAGATGACCTACCGGGACGAGCCGGCGCCCCAACCCGGCGCCGGGGAGGCGCTGGTCGCCATCCATTCGGTGGGCATCTGCGGCTCGGATATGCACGCCTACCTCGGCCACGACCCCCGTCGGGTGCCGCCCCTGATTCTCGGTCACGAAGCCGTCGGCAGCGTCATTGAGGGCGCGCAAGCGGGTGCCCAGGTGGTGCTAAACCCGCTGATTACCTGCGGCAAATGCGCCGAGTGCCTGGGCGGGCGACAAAACCTGTGCGCGCGGCGGGAATTGATCGGCATGCGCCGCCCCGGCGCGTTTGCCGAGCAGATCGCCATCCCCGAAACCAACCTGATCCCGGTACCGACCAACCTGAGCGCCCACAAAGCCGCCCTCACCGAGCCCGGCGCCACCGCACTACACGCGGTCGGACTTGCGGAAAAAGCCCTGGCGCGACCGGTCAGCGAAGCCCGCGCGCTGGTGTTCGGCGCTGGTTCCGTGGGCCTGCTGACGGCGCTGATTCTGCTGGACAAAGGCGTCGGCGAAGTTCATCTCGCCGAAACCAACGCGCTGCGCCGGGACACCGCAGCCCTGGCCGGCGCGGCTGGCCTGAACGGCAGCGTTTTTGATCCGCTTGCTGCGCCCCCCGAAGGCGACGCTTTCGACGCCGTATTCGACGCCGTGGGCAACGCCCACACCCGCCGCGCCGCCGTGGAATGCGCGCGCCCCGGCTCGGTGATCGTGCACATCGGCCTGGCGGACGCCGAAGGCCAACTCGACGTGCGCAAGATGACCTTGCAGGAAATCACCTTCATCGGTTGTTACACCTACACCCCCACGGATTTGCGCGTCACCCTGAACAAACTCCACTGCGGCGCCCTGGGGGACCTGAAATGGATCGAACAACGCCCACTCGCCGACGGCGCCGGCGCTTTCAAGGAACTGCTGGCGGGGGACTGCGCGGCGGCCAAAGTCGTGTTACGGATTTGAGTTCCCCTGCCGGCGGAAGCCTGCAGCAGGTTGGTGCCGGAAACCGCACCCGCGCCTCCTCAGCGCCACCAACCTCAGCGCCACCATCCCCAAGCATCAGCGCCACCAGCCCGCCATCTCGCGCGCCAATGACCCGCTGCTGAAAACCCGCCCAGTGCCCGGCATCACGCCCCAAGTAACGGGTTGGGTATCAAACCAGCATCGCTTTTAGCACTTCATTCCACCCCAGCGCGAGGTTGTTGCGGTTGTATCCGCCGCCGCCCATGGCGATGATGCGGCCATTGCAGAACTCGTCGGCGAGCGCCACCAGGCGTTTGGCGGCGTAGCCGTGGGCCGCGGGAGAGAAGCGCAGATGGGTGATGGGATCGCCGTCGATGCTGTCGGCGCCAGCTTGCAGAGCGGTGACGGTGACCGCCAGTTGTGCAGCGCTCATCGGCAGTTGGTGGTGATCTTTGCGGGTTTTGTAATCGACCCGGCCGAGTTTCGGCCGGTAATGACCAATATTGATACGGTGTTTCACTGGTAGCCATCAAAACTCAAGCGATTACGATTGACAGAATTGCGGGAGTATCACCAGTTGGCGTTGGAACGGTCAAGGTGAATGACGCTTGCGCCAGAAAGGGCAGCTTGGGGTGCGGGGGATTAATCGCTGATGGCAAACGCCATTTGGATAAAGGTGGCAATGATGAATACAGCCAGACCCGCTCCTGCGGCCAGCCACAAAGCGATGTCCAGAAGGCGCTGCAAAACCTCGGCAGTAAAGGCCAGGCCGTTCAGCGCATGAAGGCATTGGAGACTCGCCTTGGTCAATCCGCTGCTGAAATGGACAAGGCCACTAAACGCACGGCTGAACTGGGCCAGACGCTGGTAGCCGCCGCCTGAAAAATACGTTGATCCATGAGGGCTACGCCGATGGGCTGGTAGCCGCCGCCGAGGCCCTTGGCTACGGTGACCAGGTCGGCGCGAATGCCTTCCCGCTGATATGCGTACAACGCGCCGGTTCGACTCATGCCGCACATTACTTCGTCGAGAATCAACAGCACCCCGTATAGCGGTCGCAGATTTCGCGGATGCGTTGAAAATATCCCGCCACCAGCGGGCACACGCCGGCGGTGGCGATAGGCGTAGCACGGCGCGATTTTGCTGGTGTCCATGAGCAACGGCGTAAATGGTTCACGCCGTGCCGCTACCCCAGCCCCGCGCTTCAAGCACGGTGTTTCCGAAAATGAACCCCGTTATGGAGATCGCCGGAACTCACTGGACATTCCAACCCAGGCGGGTTTGGTTTTGTAGTAAAGTCCCGTCCCAAATTTTTTTCACGCCTCCTTACAGAATGCCGCCGCTTATAATAAATGCTTGATGCAGGATTGTCTTTGGTAAAGATGGCAAGTGCACCATAGACAACAAAACCGATACAGGCGTTCCAGTTGGAACGCTTTGTGGGTACGCTCAAGTAAACGCAATTAAATTTCTGTCTAGTAGAGACCTTTGCACGGAAGATGATTTCGCTTTCAGGCAAGGCAAAAACGCACGGAATGAGGGAGTTTATGCTTATAAATGACCGATTGAGTACGTTTTTAACGCAGCATGCAGGTGAAATGGCTTTCGTGCAAAGGTCTCTAGTATTAAATAAATAGATGTGCCTGTTATTACAGACAATATTAATCCTGCTTTTCTAAATACTATCAGCATAACTCCGATTCCAACAATGGATGGCAATAGTGTTTTTTCTATTTCCTGGAAAGCACAGTAAACCACAAGATTTATAAAAACAGCAGTGGGCAATATAGATCTAATTTTTTCTTTGGCTGTTTGTTGCAAATTAAGCGTAACAATAGAAGGAATAATTCTTACTACAATACTAACTGCAAATAATAAAGCAATACCTATATATACTGACTCACTATTCATTCACAGCCTCCTGCTTGTAGCTCAATAACAAATAACAAATAATTATGCTTGGAATCCAAAAATATTTAGCGCCCATAATAAATATCATTGAGATTGAAACGACAAAAGATAGCACTAAACTAATTACCTGCTTGTGTGACTTGTTAAATTCAAGGATATTCGAAATGCTTAATAAAATTAAAATTGCGCTAACTGGAAATGTCAAACCAATTAATAGTTGGTTTGCTGTATTTGGTATATATTTTGCTACCAATACACCAGAAGATGTTGATAATGACCAAAATATAACAATTATAAGACGTGTAATTATTCTGCTGGTTATGTTAAATTCTATTTTTTCAACAGCATATGACTCGTCCGCTAACCAGTGACCAAGCCAGGCTTTATTAAACTTGCTCGTATTTAAGTGATTGGTTGCTGATAAGCTCATAGGTATATATCTTAGGTTAATACTTAATATCACTATGAAAGCAGTTATATACCCTGCGCGCTCTAAACCTTGATTAACAAATCCTAAAAAAGTAAACTGACCGCTTCCTGTAAAACCAATCAAACTCATAAGAAAGACTTCAATAAAACTCCAATTTTCCTGTGCAGCCAGTATTCCAAACAAAATACCCACAGGCGCCAGAGCCATACCAACAGGAATAATTTTCATATAAATGTGTTTATAATTCACTGCAATTCGACCTGTTAAATTTCGGTGCAAGGACAGTTGCTGGCATTATTTCTGATTGCACGTATTTTTTTATTGAGACCTTTGCACGGAAGATGATTTCGCTTTTAGGCCAGGCAAAAACGCACGGAATGAGGGAGTTTATGCTTATAAATGACCGATTGAGTACGTTTTTAACACAGCATGCAGGTGAAATGGCTTTCGTGCAAAGGTTTCTTATTGTATCCCCAAATTAGCGTTTGGTGCTATCCGTCAGTACATTCATAGATAGTCAGGAATCGGGGCGAATTGCAACGCCTGACATTTAGTATAAGGCAAACCGCCTTTGTGCCATACACTATAAACAAAATCAAGCAATACTAGTAAGATTGAGTTATAAGCGTATTTTCTGTTTTGAGGCATTCTGCACAGGCTATGCAAAAAACACGGTTTCATTTCTGGCGGCAGTGCACACTCGCTGCCTGGCTATATACTGAGACCTTTGCACGGAAGATGATTTCGCTTTCAGGCAAGGCAAAAACGCACGGAATGAGGGAGTTTATGCTTATAAATGACCGATTGAGTACGTTTTTAACACAGCATGCATGTGAAATGGCTTTCGTGCAAAGGTCTCATACTCATATTTCGTGAAGACACCAGCTAGCCAAATGCCCCCGCGCCTGTTGCGCCCCGGTGCCCTTTTCGCGCTGTTGACCGCGCTCAGTTTCGGCGGGCTTAGCACCCTCGCCACCCTTTATTATGCGGATGGCGGCAACGTCCTCACCATGCTGTTGTTCCGGTTTGGTTTCGCCACCCTGGGATTGCTGATACTGGCCAGAGGGCAGCTGCGGCCACCACCGGGGCGTCGTTTCGTCGGCGTGTTGGCGGTGGGGGCGGCGTGGTCCCTGGGGGTAGCCTGTTATCTGGGTTCGGTGCATTACATCGAAGTTGGCATCGCCGCGCTGGTGCTCTACACCTTCCCGGTGATCGTACTGATGCTGTCCCTGGCGACCAGGGAACTGCGCTCCACAGTGGCGTTGTGGGCGGTGTTTCTGGCGGCCTTCGGCGGGCTTGGGGTGATGTTGTTGCCGTCCCTGTCGAAATTCAACCACACCGGCCTGCTATTGGCGTTCGGCGCGGCGGCATTGTTCGCCGTAACCTACTTCCTCGGCGCGCGGGTCAGCGTCACGGTGCCGGTGCGTAGCATGGCGTTGTGGGTCACGGTGGTGGGAATCACCATCACTGCGCCGCTGGTGTACGTCAACGATGCCCTCACCCTGCCCCGCAGCGGCTCCGGCTGGTGGTATCTCGGCGCCGCGACGCTGATGTATCTGGGCGGCGTCCTCGCCCAGTTCAGCGCGTTGTCCCGAGCGCGGGCGGCAGAGGTCAGCATGGTGATGAATCTGGAACCCATCGTCTCGGTGGGACTCGGCGCCTGGGTGCTCGGTGAGCGCCTGACGCCGCTGCAATGGCTCGGCGCCAGCGCCGTGCTCGGCGCGATGCTGGCGTCCCAGCGGGTGATGCAGAAAAGCGCTGTTGGCAGTGATGCCGGAGGATAACGCTGAGGTGAACGGTGGTGGCAGATGGCGCGCATCGGCCCGGGAGACCACCATGCGGGTAGCCGCTGGTGGCATCGCGCGAAAGTACATGGCGGAACACTACGGCGTCGTCATCCAGCTTGGACACCCCAAAAATGACGCTCGCCAATTTGACCTGCCAAATCAAGCGCCTGCTCTTCCATAAGCGGCGGCTGGTAGCAGTCTGAGACCGTCCAAAATCCAAAAATCACCCGCTCAACGGGGTAAAACAAACCGAAAACACTCCAAATCCAACCCTTATAATGAGACCTTTGCACGGAAGATGATTTCGCTTTCAGGTAAGGCAAAAACGCACGGAATGAGGGAGTTTATGCTTATAAATGACCGATTGAGTACGTTTTTAACGCAGCATGCAGGTGAAATGGCTTTCGTGCAAAGGTCTCATAATCAAAGACATCTCTGGATTGTGGTGATTGCGCTTGCTCACCCTAATCCCTCTCAAAATGCCAGATTTATGTTGCAACGCCATATGTTTATTTGATTTCCGTTCTCGGCACAACGGAAATCAGGGCTACAAAAGTACGGTACTAATTGTGCGTTCGAATATTTGTTTGGGATTCAGGGAAATCTAAATTTACTTAGCATTTCTAGCAGATTGAATATCGCGTATTTCCTGCGGCCAGGTTGATTTAATGTGGTTCAGTATTGAAATAATCTCATTATCACTAAGCCCGTTTTTATATGCGGGCATGCCACTATTTTGGTTTTTGTAGCCTGACTGTTTAGCCATGCCTTCGCCGCCAAGTTTTGTGTAATTAAATAAGGTCTCATCATCATGATGCCAAGTGTGCCCCGTTTCATCATGAGGTGGTGCTGGAAAAGTGCCATCAGCCTTTTTTGAATACCAATTCGGCTGACCTTCCAGATTTGTCCCATGACAACTTGCACAGTTTTGTTGGTATAATTTTTCGCCAGTTGCGATAGTCAGTATTTGATCATTTGAAACAAATACTGTTGGCTTATCTTGTATCAGAATAGTGATGCCGACAGCGCAAATAATCAGAATAAACGCTATCAAGGTAATAGTAATTTTATTCGCTTTTTTGTAAAACACCTTCATTCCTAGAAGCCATAAAATGTCGACGCGTGATCATGAATGAACCTCTGGCAAGGTGAGAACGCTGGTTAGAACCGCAGTTGTAGAAAGTATGAAAACTACTAACAAAATCTCGAGAAGTACTGAGTATTTAAGATGTTTCAGGGCACCAGAATCTCCGGCTCTGAGGGCAGGAACAAACCGTAGTTTGTTGGCAGCTGCCAACCCTAGCAAGCCAATCACAATTGCGACTTTGACAAGCAGAGTTTGACCGTATCCTGTGGTGAATAAATTCTCGAAAGAACTTACTAACTGATAAGCAAGCCATCCGCCTGCGATCAGCAATATGGGTACGAAAAGCACCATCAAGCGACCAAATCGATGCGCGATCTCTCCGATTATTACAATCTGTGAAGGATTTGAGCTCAATTGATACAAAGGAAACAAAATTCCAACCCAGATGGAAATTCCAAGCAAATGGATGAGTAACAAAACCTGCAAAAGAAAGTCAGAGGCATCTGCTACATGACCAATTTGAGTGAATGACCCCAGTGCTATCAAACAGCCAATAGCCGCTACGCTCTGGATCAGTCTGCCAGTAAAAAGCCCAACCAATATGAGGGATAACCCCAGAATGCGCAAAAATAATGCGGTTCCAACTGGAGTTTGCCAAAGAATACCCAACATTTCTGGGTCTACCATTGCTGACGCGTTGCCCGTGAGGGCGGCAGCGCGTATCGCATAACTCATGAGAGTTGCAACCATGCCGATACAAGTAAAAATGACTGTCAGTCGACGTGCCGGAATACGGCCCGCCACAGTCTCAGATTCAAACAAAAGCTGATAGAAAACGCTACCGGCAGAAAACAGGATGCCTGCGTATAGGGCGAATTTTGTGAAGATTGCCCAAAAGCTCAAAACATCCATGCACATCTATTCCATTACGGTGAACATGAATTCACCCTGAATCGGATGGCCATCCTGTCCAAGAGCACGCCAGGATATGCTATAAATTCCAGTTCCCATTGGTTCGATTGGCAATCTGAACTCTTTTTCAAATCCTTTATATTTGGAAATATCGAGTTCAATGACATCATCGGTTTCATGTTGCATTTCGGCTTTAGTCAACCAGATTTTTTTGACCACGTAGATAGAAACCGTTTCAGGAACTTCATCCAATATAGCTTCGTTATTGGGTATGGTCATTTTGAGATCAGTATGTGCTACTGCTTGCGAATATAGAACAGCAGAAAATACGACCATCATTATTAGATTGAAGATTCGACTCATTTTTTTCCTTCTTCGTTTTGTAGGTTATTTGATTCCATTTGCCCGCTGAAGCTCGCGAACATATCTTATAATGCTGGTCACATCGGCTCGGGTCAGCCCTTCAATCGGTGGCATACTGCCAAATCGCCAGTGGTGAGCACGAACGCCTGACGCAACCGCACGCTGAAAGCTCTCATCTCCGTGGTGAGATGGTTCATAGATTTTGTGTATCAGGGGTGGAGCTACGCCCTTTTGTCCTGCAGCGTTTTGACCGTGACATGAAGCGCAGTTTGTTTCAAAAATGCGCTTACCTATAATGGCGTTATCTGAAAACCGCTCAGGAAACATCACAGACACCAACGCACTGTTTAACTTTGTATCGCCCCCAAGCGCCATGTCTTCTCCATCCTCTTGTGTTTGCCATCGGAAAACACCATACCCCACCACTAAAATGGCCAATACAGTCAGGATTATTTTTGTCTTCATTCTACGTTGCCTTCTTTTCCAATAAGTTTGAGACCTTTGCACGGAAGATGAGTTCGCTTTCAGGCCAGGCAAAAACGCACGGAATGAGGGAGTTTATGCTTATAAATGACCGAGTGAGTACAATTTTAACGCAGTATGCAGGTGAAATGGCTTTCGTGCAAAGGTCTCAATTTGTTATAGATGGTAGCGAAGAGCTAGCATATGACTCGGCTTTCGCGCCATAGTTAACCCCTTATTCATACTTTTTGAGAAGCATTACAATCTCCTCAATTTTTTTGTGCTGCTCATCTGTCCAGGTTCAGATAGAAGTGAGACTTCTTAAAGTGTAAAAATCGGGTAGTCTGTGAGTTGTTAAATCCACACAGGAGACTACCCGATGCAGATCAAAAGCCTGCGTATCAAATCATACAAGAGTTGGCCCATTAATGATACCTCTAGCGCAGAGGCTATCAAACGTTTAAAGAAGCTGGAACTCTACGAGCAGCTCAAGACCGAAGGCTGTTCAAGTACGACCTGCTTAATAGCCATAGGCTGGTCTAAAGCCACCTATTACCGTTGGCGATCACGCTATCAACGGCAAGGTCTTGCTGGATTGGAGGTGTTGAGCTGTCGTCCACAACGCGTCCGTAAGCCCTCATGGTCAAAACAGCAGGAGCAACAAGTTCAACACCTCAGGTTACGCTTTCCCTTGTGGGGTAAGCGCAAAATCTGGAAAGTGCTGAGCCGTGATCAGGGTTTTACACTGAGCATCAGTACTGTGGGCCGCCTACTGAAAAAGCTGCTCCGACTGAACCGCATTAAGCCCGTCGCCTTCTACTTTGGGCGGATAAAGCCAAAACGTCGTCGTCAGTTTAAGCACCACGCCAAGCGCTGGCGCTACGGCATGAAGGCCAGACAGCCCGGAGAGCTGATGCAGGTTGACCTTATGAGTGTCAGCTTTACCGAAGGCTTTGCCCTCAAAGAGTTTAAAGCCACCTGCCCGGTCACCGGCACCACCATCATGCGCACCTACAGTAGCGCCAGCAGCCGCAATGCCAGGCGTTTCCTTGACTATCTGATCGCACAGCTACCTTACGCTCTGATCTCTGTTCAGGTGGATGGCGGCAGCGAGTTCAGGGATGAGTTTGAATCGGCTTGTCAGGCTCTGGGCATACCCCTGTTCGTGCTACCGCCCAGAAAGCCCAAATGGAATGGCTGTGTTGAGCGAGCCAACGGTACAACACGTTATGAGCTCTATCCGTTTTACGAGGGCAGTTTGACGGTTGCTGCGGTGAATAAAGCGTTGACGGACTATCAACAATACTACAATCATTATCGACCCCATGATGGGGTAGGTTTAGAAACACCAATAAGCTATTATCAGAAACTCGTACAGGCGGCCTGATTTGTCTCACAGGTACTGAACCCGGACACGCGGCTTTACCGCTGACGGTTGGCGTGCTACCATCGTTCAGATGAATGACGCATCTGCCAACGAGTGCTTGTCTTTGTCTTTGTCTTTGGGCTGGTACGGTGCGTTGTGCTTTCGCCTGTCGCGCGACGCCCACCGTCTCAGCGGCGCGGGGCACGGGCGGCGCACATCCCGGGAATGGGGCGGCTGACAACCATGCCCCGCATCCTCGCTTTCGCCGGTAGCGCAAGAAAGGCGTCTTTCAACAAGCAGCTCATCAAGATCGCCGCCGCTGGCGCGCAACACGCCGGCGTCGAAACCACCCTGATTGACCTCGCCGATTTCCAAATGCCGCTTTTCGACCAGGACCTCGAAGCAGCCAGCGGTATGCCGTCTCCGGCCAGAGAATTCAAAGCCCTGTTGATGGCGCACGAGGGCTTTTTGATCGCTTCCCCGGAATACAACAGCGCCCTGAGCCCGCTTCTGAAAAACGCCATTGACTGGGCTTCCCGCGCCGAAGCGGAAGGCGAGACGCCGCTCATGGCCTACGCGGGAAAATATGCCGGCATCATGGCGGCTTCCCCGAGTGCATTGGGCGGGCTGCGCGGGTTAGTCATGCTGCGGATGCTGCTCAGCAACCTCGGGGTGACCGTATTGCCCGGTCAACTCGCCCTGTCTAATGCGTCCAAGGCATTTGCCGAAGACGGCTCGCTGATCGACCCCAAACGACACCGGGCGGCGACCGCCATCGGCGGCAAACTGGCGCACCTTATCGGCAAACTCGCGGACGCATAAATGACAACGGCGTGCGGCAATGACAACGGCGGGCGCCGCCGACCGCGTCCCTGAATTCCCGCTCGGTGGGAATGACGGCAAGGGGATGGGAATGGCGGGACAAGGGACAATAGCGGGAAATGCAACCCATTTTTCCATACTGGTTATTTTTAAACATAACGCCCAACTCAGCGGGCAAATTGAGCGCAGCAAAATTTGTTCCGATGCAGTTGCTTGTTAGCGAATTAACCTACAACCAGCCGCGTATTTTTCTAAGAGACCAACCACTGAACCAACCAAAGCAGCTGTTGATTGAGGTACACCCATAAATAATTTGTGGGCTACCCTAAATATCGATTCAGAGTTCATATTCACTTCCAATTTCACCAAGATACTTACCATTATTTGCGATGACACCAGCACCAGCTACAGCAGTGCAAATGTCATTTGCAGAAACATATCTGGATGTCAGAAATATTATCATTGCGACAATTTTTCATCTTGTGCTCATAACGCTTGAATTCAGCCGACGGCGTAGCCGGTCGGCTGGAATGATTTGTTAGAGTTACAGTGTTTATGTTACCACAAAATAAATCCGTGGCGCTGAGCACGCTACCGCCATTAGGCTGTTAATGATGTATGAACGAATTTTTTTGCTCACAAGTCGCCTTTTTTGTTGCTGTGTTTCTTTGAGAACTTCTGAATCCCTCAGTGAATTTGTTGAGTTTGTTTTTTGTATTTTATTTCCGTTTCCTGAGGACTAAACATTAATTGATATTTCTTTAATGGCTCTAACGCTAGAATTCAGCCGCCGCGTTAGCGGTCGGCTGGAATGATTTGTTAGAACTCAATCGGCTGGCTGATAATTTATTTCTGACCATAATTCGTTAATTTCATCAGCTTGTTGTTGAGCATTAAAATGTTCCCAAATAATTCCGTTTACATCAGTATCTTGGCTAAATTATTCAGCGGAATCATCTTCCCAACCTAAATCTCGAAGGTCTCCAGGGGTACAAGAAGAATCTTGGCGAATCGATACATTCAGCGAGTCCGTTCTCCATAATGCGTATTCGTTCGAAATAAATAGACACGGTTCGACACCTAGGCGAATAGTGTGATCGTTTATTGTCTCGTTTATCTCATTTGTAGAAATTGCAATATGTATAGTTTCTTCATCATTATTCTTATGAGTTCTAACACCGCGCTCACTGGTAAATTAGGAGCGCAGCGAGTAATTTATCCGAGTGCAGCGCCTTGTTATAACTGGCAACACCTATGGCTTGTAGTTATAAAATATTTCAACACCACACGCTTCGATTGAGATTGCTAACATTTTTGAAAAGGATGCATTAGTGCAATTAGACATTCCTGCCGCTTTGCACAATGCTTCCGCTAACGAAGGATTATTACAGTTGACACCTGCACCTTTGCAAATACCTTCTTCTAGGCTACTCACAGAATAGCAACTCGAGCCGCCGCCAGCTTTACAGATACCCTCACCCATTTTTTTGACGGAGTAACAACCTGAACCACCTCCTGCCTTGCATATTCCCTCGCCAGTGCTGCTAACAGAGTAGCAACCTGAGCCGCCGCCAGCTTTGCATATACCCTCGCCAATGTTGCTTACGGAGTAACAGCCTGAACCACCACCAGCCTTGCAGATGCCTTCTCCAGTGTTGCTAACGGAGTAGCAACCGGAGCCACCGCCAGCTTTGCATATACCCTCACCGACATTGCTTACGGAGTAACAGCCTGAGCCACCACCAGCTTTACATATGCCCTCACCGACATTGCTTACGGAGTAACAGCCTGAGCCACCACCAGCCTTGCAGATAAACTCTCCGAAGCCATATTTCTTATCAGTAGCGGCAATATCCTCGATAAGCCCCATGAATGTGTAGCTCGCAACTTTACAGAACCTATCTTTATCTGCCGCCTGTGCGCTTATAGATAGAAACGATAAAAAGCCAATCAAGGCCACAGTTGTTAAAGACCTCATGGTATCTCCAAAGTTATAACGCTTGAATTCAGCCGCCGCGTTAGCGGTCGGCTGGAATTACTTGTTATGAGTCTTTTTAGTAAAATGTGCATGATTTCAAAAAATATGGATTTACTGGTGCTTATAAGAATTTATTAACTGTAAGATGCGCAATTGCCCTACCATTTTTCACCAATGCAGGTGGGGTTGATGTATAAGCGTTGAATGGTGAATTGGATGAGTATTCTCCTCCATACGGACCGTATTCATTCCAAATGCTGTCGGAAACTATATTCACTCCCATATGTGCCATATTCATTAAATATCGATTCAGAGTTCATATTCACTTCCAATTTCACCAAGATACTTACCATTATTTGCGATGACACCAGCACCAGCTACAGCAGTGCAAATGTCATTTGCAGAAACATAGCTGGATGTCAAAAATACTATAATTGCGACAATATAATTCATCTTGTACTCATAACGTCGCAAATCACCGGCAGCAAAAAGCAGAGCGAGGAACGAGCGGCGCTTTTTGCTGCCGGTGATTTGCCTTGTTGTGTGTTGATATATTCTTACCTGCAAACACTAGGGCAATTTTCTCCTGTGCCACCTGGACCTGAATAACACGGCCCACCTGGACCTGAATAACAAGGACCTCCAGGGCCATCATAAGCAGGCCCACCTGGACCATCGTATGCATCCCCACCAGGGCCAGAATATCTGGGTCCTCCTGGACCGTCATAGGCTGGACCACCTGGACCTGAGTATTCTGGTCCTCCAGGACCTGAGTAACATGGTCCTCCTGGGCCATCGTATGCAGGGCCACCAGGGCCATCATAGGCTGGGCCTCCCGGTCCGTCATAGCATGGACCACCTGGACCGGCGTAACCATGACAATTACAAGGGTCTATAGCAAATGCTGGGTTAATCCAGAGTACTACAGACAAGAAAGCTACAATCTTCATCATGCGTTTCATTATTTATCTCCTTTCAGACACATAACTTGATATTAACAGGAATAGACTTTCCCTATATCATATACATAGACAGGTTATAATTCCTCGTATTTTGATAATCAAGCTGAATCAGGGAATAATTTTACCGTATGCCCTCTTACATTAACTGCCAGTAGTTGAGTAATCGCACGCGGGGTGTAAAACTCTCCCAATGTGCCTGCGCTTTGCAGTTCGCTTAAAAAGGTTTCGTATATTTGCCCAAAAATCTGCTTGTCTTTGCTGTTGTTAAAGTCAATTTCATTGAGTTTATTGATGACCTGGCGCAGGTGGATACCTGATTTCATATAATTGTAGTTATTGGCAAACACTTCACGCACCAACAAGGCACGCCTGCCCGCCGTTGAGGCGGGTTGGTACGCCCCCAGGTTGATATTTTCCAGGGTGGGGAACAGGATTTGATCGACAAATTCCAGCAATTTATCGCCGGTCATCCCCTCGTCATCTGCCGCCCATGCATTCCAGTGCAATGCTTCGGGAACGGGGGAGATATAATCATCCTGAAGTAGCTCCAATTCTTGGTCTGAGACGCTTCGGCAGGTAGTTCAGTACATTCATGGCCTTGTGTATCCAGTAGCGCTGTTGACGCGTTTCCGGGAACACTATCTTCCAAAACAGCCCAGAAACCCATGGCACCATCACTAGTCGCCAGTTTCGGCACATTCAGCCCGCGCGACTTGAGGATTCAATATCACCTCGCACCGCCGCTCTGACCGACCGGGAAGACAGGATCGCGGACAACGGATTGCCGGGGATTATTGGCGCGGGCGGTGGTTCCGGTTTTTGCCCCGGCAGGCGAACAGGTTGACCATCTCAAAGGCGATGGTGGCCGCCGCCAGCGAGGTGATTTCCGCGTGGTCGTAGGCCGGCGCCACTTCGACGATGTCGGCGGCGATGAGGTTCAGGCCCTGTAGCCCGCGCAGTATGTTGAGCAGTTCGCGGCTGGTGAGGCCGGCGATTTCCGGCGTGCCGGTGCCCGGCGCGTGGCTCGGGTCGAGGACGTCAATGTCGATGGAAAGATACAACGGGTGATCGCCGACCCGCGTGCGGATGCGCTCCACTACGTGGTCGATGCCACAGGCTTCCAGTTCGTCGCAGTGAATCACCTTGAAGCCCAACTCGCGATCCTGCACCAGGTCTTCGCGGCTGTACAACGGCCCGCGAATGCCCACGTGCATGGAAGCGTCGTCCCGGAACAGCCCTTCTTCGGCGGCGCGCCGAAACGGTGTGCCGTGGGTGTAGGGCGCGCCGAAGTAGGTATCCCAGGTGTCGAGGTGAGCGTCGAAATGCACCAGCGCCACCGGCTCCCCGACGTGTTGGTACACCGCCCGCAGGAGCGGCACCGCGATGGTGTGGTCGCCACCCAGGCTGAGGATGGCCCCGGCCTGGTCGAACAACGCCGTGGCGGCTTGCTCGATTTGCCGGATGGCTTGGTCAATGCTGAACGGATTGCAGCCGACGTCGCCGGCGTCGGCGACCTGCAGGGTCTGGTACGGCTCGGCGTCGTAGGCCGGGTGGAAATTGGTGCGCAGGTGGCGGGATGCCTGACGGATACCCTGGGGGCCGAAGCGCGCGCCGGGGCGATAACTGGTGCCGGAATCAAAGGGGATGCCGAGGATGGCGACATCGCAATACGGCACATCCCGCAGCTCCGGCAAGCGGCAAAAGGTCGCCGGGCCGGCGTAGCGGGGCATGCTGGTGCCGCTGACCGGGGCGATGGGGGGCGGGTTTTTTTTCGGCATTTTTTTCGGCATCTTTTTCGGCATCTTTTTCGGTATCTTTTTCGGTATTTTCGATATGACGGTACGGCGGGTTCAGGTCAGCGCCCCACCGCAGCTGCTGCCGGCGCCGGCGGTACAGCCGTAGCAGTGCTTGCCAAGGGCGATGGGGGCGCGCTCAATATCCGCCCGGGTGATGTCCCAGAGTTGCCTGGGCGCGCCGTCGGCCAAGGGCAGGTCCAGCATCTGATTGAAGTCGCAGTCGTACACATAACCCCGCCAGTCCACGCTCAACAGATGCCGGCACATCAGCGGTTCCACCGTGGCCGGGTTGAAATGCTCCACCAAGGCTGCTTGTGCGCTATTTTTATCTACACCTAATACACTGATGAATTTGCCATCTTCCCTTTTTAGATTCGCAAGAATGTTATCTTCATCTGGTGTGCCTGATTGTCCTCGGACTTCCGAGCTGTCTTTTGCTTCCTGGAGGGTTAGGGTATCGATCAAAATCCCTTCGTTTGGAATAGAACGCGCCAATCCTTTAAGCTCTGCAAGATAGCGATGCGCCTGTGCAAGCTTTTTTAATACTTCGACCGATTCGAAGTTATTGCCGGGCGGAAAACTGTATAAATCCATGTAGGCATTATACCTATTTCTCGGGATATATATAGAAATTCCATTTATTTATACATAAAAACCGAATATGTATAGAAAATCCACTTCTCTTGGCACATTACAATCGTTGATGGAAATACCTAAAAACTTAAACAAAACTTAAAGGACATCCATTCAATAACCTAAAGGGATGTACAGAAACACTCCATCTTGATGTTGCATGGGATTGAAAAATTAGCAGCTCTGGAGCAACGCCAACACAAGACGAACAAATTAGTCGCGTAATGTCAGAAACGCTGCCTGGTTAAGACAGTGGCAGGCTTCTGTATGCCTGGAATCCTTTTTTCCAGTCAAAAATCCAGTTTTGAAGCAATTGAAGTAACCATTCGGTAGAAGGTAGAGTGGTATGGTATCTTTTCCTTCTGATGAATGGGTGTCCCATTTATTTCCTCCTTAAAACGATGTGACCCCTAACGCTCCGCATCAGCGACGCGACTCTTCCGCGCCTGATTGCACGAGATTGTTATGTGTCATTTATGTTTGATTGTGACGGTTGCGTTTTACAAGGCTATCACCCTTTTCGCGATTAACTTCTGTATTGAGCGCTTGTAAATTTCTTGTGGCGTCAGATCCACCCCGTGCCGTGGGTTTGATGTGATCCACTTCCCAGCCTTGCGATGTGTTCTTTCCGTAAGAGGAACGCGCCATCACATTGCCATAAGGGTCTTGGCGATATTGATCCGGATCTTTTCCCCGAATTGGCTTTGCACTATTCCAAGCTTTGTTGATTTGATCTTGAGTTGCCATTTTTCACCTATGTATTTGATTGTTAATAATAAAAGACTATTTATACAAGATAAGGGCTATAAATTAGTCCAAACACAATATATGGGGATTGTTGGGATTTATTCAATACACCGAAGTTTCATGGCATATAACGCATAAGCTCACTGGCGGCAATGGGTCTTGGCGGAATGGCTGCCCAGTGTAGCGTCTGGTTCTATTTGCATTTATTGATGCGCTGATGGCCTGGCTACACATTGGTTGCCGCCTTTGCCGGGGGATTGCTGTTTTGGGTAAATGCTTCTTTTAACACCGTCTGCATTAGTTGTTCGGCGTGGGTTTGGTTGCTGGTGATTTGGGTTTCCAGTTGGTCGCAGAGGGCGAGTAGTTTTTCGACTTTAGTGACGATGGCTTTTTGTTCGGAGAGTGGGGGAAGTAGAATTACATAATTTTCAAAAAATTCTTTTTGAATTCGCTGTTGACCAACAGTGCCTTTATATGTTTTCACTCCCTTTTCAATAAAGTCATTCGTTTTTATGGTGTTTAAAATAAACTCAGGTGCTAACGTATCACTATAATTTCGTAAAACAAATAGTTCAGTTGTTCCAGCTCCAAGTTTATTTTTAAGATTTCGCACAACACAAGATTTTCTATTTTGGAAGCATGGTGTTATTTTTGCAAAAACAATATCATTTTCAGCAAAATGTGTAAAACTGCTTTTTACATCTAACCACTTTTTTATTTCACTTCTGTGCTTGTTTCTAAAACCGTCTTCAATTAGTTTCATAGGTACAAATGAAACAGGCAAATCATCATAGGCTTTGTTTCTTGGATTTATTTGCACTATCTCTCCCAACCGACACCACGCCCACCCCTCCGGCAAGTCAAACGGTCTTTCTTTTTTGCTAATCGGTGGCAGCGGTTTTTGGTTTTTGATTTTTTTGTCTTTAATCAGTTGGGCTTTTTCAGCGCAAATGCGTGCCAGTAGTTCGCTGGCGGGTTCGGCATCAGGGTTTTGTTTGCGCCAATCGGTGGTGAGTTTGCCTTCTATGGCTTCTTGCAATATTTGTTGACGGAGTTTTTTGAGCAGGGTTTGTTGGTGGGTGAGTTCTTGTTTAAGTTCGCTGTCTTCTGTTTCGATACTTTTAAAATTCTCTACAATATCCCTTTGCTCCTGAATACATGGCAATAAAATTTCAAGTGGTAGTATATGCTTGGATTTTATTTCTGTTTTTATGCCGCCTTTGACCTGCTCCTGTAGTAGCTTGGTAAATTCAGCGCTTTTTAGAAAACGCTTGAAATATTCAACTTCTATCTTAGCTTCATCGAAAGTATATGATGAATAATGAATCGTTGCTGTTACATCCTTACTACCACGATAAATACCCATAGCGCCTTTCGCTACATTAATTCCAGAAATAACCAAATCGCCACTTTTTATCAAAATCATATTGGTTTTGCTTGATTTTTGCACGATGTGAAAATTTCCAGAAAAGTCAATTTTATCTATGCGTTTTAGCTCAATAATTGCCTCATCATCAGGCTTATAATTTCCTTTGCGCTCAAAGAGAAATTCCCCTATTTTAGTTTTTCGCCACTTTTCCATTACCCCAACTCCTTCCGCAACTTCCCCAACAACTCATCGCCTTTGGCAAAAGATTGATGCAATAAATCCAGCAATTCAGCACTGCTGTATTGCTTTTCTGCTTGGGGTTGATGCGGGTTTTTAATATCGAGGTTATAGCCGTTGGCTTTGATGGTGTTTATATCCACTTGCCATGCTTGATCGTTGACTTCGCGCTTATTCCACCATTTTTTAAGGGTGTCAAACTCGGCCAGTTGTATGGGCTTGGTTTTGGAGTAGGCTTTGTAGCCTTCGGGCAGTTTGTGTTGGTAATACCAAATGCTTTCGGTCGGCTGGCCTTTGGTGAAAAATAGCAGATTGGTGGCTACCGAGGCAGATGGCTGAAAGACAGAGTTGGGCAGGCGGATAATGGTGTGCAGGTTACAGTCTGCCAGCAATTTTTGTCGGATGCGCTGTTTAACGCCGTCGCCTGTGAGTGAGCCATCGGGCAGGACAATGGCCGCTCTGCCGCCATCTTTGAGCAGATGGATCATTAAAATTAAAAACAGGTCAGCGGATTCTTTGGTGCGGTAGGTTTGCGGGAAATTGTTTTCATTGTTGTTGGAGACCACGCCACCAAAAGGCGGGTTGGCAAGAATGACATCCACCCGACTTTTTTGTGTGTATTCTGTGAGGGGTTTTGCCAGGGAGTCGCTGTATTGAATATCGGGCAGATTGATGTCGTGCAGTATCAAGTTAGTATTGCCGAGTAAATAGGGCAGGGGCTTGTATTCCCAGCCGGTAACATTGCGTTGCAGGGCTTCACGCTCGGCTACGGTTGTTGCCTTGGCTTTGAGGTGTTCCAGTGCGGCGGTGAGATAGCCGCCCGTACCACAGGCCGGGTCCAGCACTTTTTCACCCACTTTGGGGTTGGTCAGCTCTGCCAGCAGTTGGGTAATCGCGCGGGGAGTGTAAAACTCGCCCAATGTGCCTGCGCTTTGCAGTTCGCTTAAAAAGGTTTCGTATATCTGCCCAAAAATCTGCTTGTCTTTGCTGTTGTTAAAGTCAATTTTATTGAGTTTATTGATGACCTGGCGCAGGTGGATACCTGATTTCATATAGTTGTAGTTATTGGCAAACACTTCACGCACCAACAAGGCACGCCTGCCTGTCGTTGAGGCAGATTGGTAAGCCCCCAGGTTGATATTTGCCAGGGTGGGGAACAGGGTTTGATCGACAAATTCCAGCAATTTATCGCCAGTCATCCCCTCGTCATCTGCCGCCCATTCATCCCAGTGTAATGCTTCGGGAACGGGGGAAATATAATCATCCTGAAGCAGTTCCAGCTCTTTGTCTTTATCGCTGAATATTTTCAAGAACAGCATCCAGCCCAGTTGCAGAATGCGTAACTCATCGCTACCTGTGCCGATGTCTTGACGCATGATGTTTCGGACGGATTTTACGATGCCACTAATGTTTGTCATTGAATGCCGCTCTATATTTTTGTTTCGGACTATTGGGCGTGTCGGGGTGGCTCATTTTAATCAACTTTTGTTGTAATGCGGGGAGCAGGTAGTTTTTTCTAAAGGTGGGTTTGTCTTTTCAGGCTGGTTTTATGATGGTTGCTCTATCAGCCACTTCTTGGTCAGTAGCATTTGTATCAATTGGGTCGCGAGGATTCTCAGTCTATAATACTAGTTCCCGAATATTTAGTTTTCTAATTTCTTGTGTCATCACGCCACCTCTCTATAAATCGCTTGTTCCAATTCTGCAAGTGCTTTCAAATACCGCACTTTGCCCCCAAACAGGTTAACAATCTCCACGGGTGAGCCGAATTGATCCAGTGGACGGACTTGCAGGATTTTCATATCTTCAATGTTTGCTATGCCCTCATCGGCGTATTTATCGAGCAGGGCTTCTAATACTTTGCGTGCTTGTTCGCCATATTGGGTGAAATAGTCGCGTTTTTTGACATTGTTGACTCGTTCGGACCGGGTCAGCGGGGGCTGGTCAAAGGCGGTGTGGCAGATGAGGTCAAAGATATCCATTTCTTTGTTGACGGCTTGTTTGAGGTTTTCAATGATAATGCCTTGCTCGGTTAGCTCCTCGATAATGGCCTGCTTTTTTTCTGCCTGGTTCCATTTATTGAGGAACTTGTCAAGTGAGTGATACTGCTCACGAACTTTTTGTTTGGTGTAGTCTTTCAGGCTACCGGTGATCAACTTGCCGTTGCTGTCCATATATTGAATACGCTCATTGAGTATGGCGACATTGACTCCGTTGACATAGTATTTTGCTCTGGGTTCGTTAATAACTTCTCCGCCATCGGTAATTTCTGCTGACCCGGGCTCAAATATTACTTCTGCGCCATCTTCATCTATTACAGGTTCATCGCTGGTTGATTCATCTTCGGGTGATTCAATCTCATCATCTTCGCCTATCTCTTTGACTCTAACCGGGTCGCCGTCAAAGTCGGGGTCTGCAAACATCCTTGTGGCATCGCGAAAATCAAGAATGGTAAAAAAGGTTTTGCCAAAATCCTCTCTTACGCGAGTCCCGCGCCCGATAATCTGCTTAAACTCGGTCATGGAGTTGATGTTTTTGTCCAGTACTATCAACTTGCAGGTTTGGGCGTCCACTCCCGTTGTCATCAGTTTTGATGTTGTCGCTATTACCGGATATCGCTCTTCGGGGTTTATAAAATTATCCAGTTCGTTCTTGCCCTCCTGGTTGTCGCCGGTAATCTGCATGACATATTTGCTGTTTTCTTTCATCAGATCGCTGTTTTCATTGGCAATGGCGGCTCGCATACGCTGGGCGTGATCGATGTCTACGCAGAAGATAATGGTTTTATCGAAGCGATTGGTCTTTTTCAGAAATTCAGTTACTTTTCTGGCAACTGCTTCTGTGCGCTCATCGATGACCAGGTTTTTGTCAAAGTCTTTGCGGTTGTAGATGCGGTCATCCACCAATAAACCTTGTTTATCCATTTTACCGGACTCGGGTCGCCAGCCCTCTAAATCCACATTAAGACCGATTCGCAATACTTTGTAAGGTGCTAAAAAACCATCTTGTATGCCTTGCTTGAGGGAATAAGTATATATGGGTTCGCCAAAATATTCGGTGCTGGAGATGGTTTCGGTTTCTTTGGGTGTGGCGGTTAAGCCGATATGCGTGGCATTGCCAAAATAATCCAGTATTTCACGCCATGCGCTGTCTTCAGCGGCGCTGCCACGGTGGCATTCGTCAATGACGATTAAATCAAAAAAATCAGGACTGAATTGGCGATAAGCATCTTTGTCTTCATCGTAGTCGGTTAGACCTTGATACAGGGCCAGATAGATTTCATATGATTTGTCGATTTTTTTATTCTTGATGACCGTCATTTTATCTTTGAAAGGACGAAAATCACCACGCCTGGTTTGGTCTATCAGCGCATTTCTGTCCGCTAAAAATAGAATGCGTTTTTTGGTATTGCTCTTCCATAACCGGTGAATTATTTGAAAAGCGGCAAATGTTTTACCCGTACCAGTCGCCATTGTCAGCAGAATTCTATCCTGACCTTTAGCAATGGCTTCAACTGTGCGGTTGATGGCTATTTGCTGATAATAGCGTGGCGATTTATTGGTTCCATCGAAGAAATAATCTTGTGCCGTGATTTGTTTTTGTGCTTCGCTCTGAATGCCTTTGTAGTGGTTATAACGCTCCAGAAGAACATGGGGTGACGGAAATTCATCAAGCGATAATTCTTTTTCGATACTTCCATCCGAACAGGTACGATCATGTTCAAAGAAACCGTCGCCATTACTACTATAGACAGAGGGGATATCCAAGATTCGTGCGTAATCCAGGCCTTGCTGAATACCGGCACTCACAGAATAGTTGTTGTTTTTTGCTTCAATAATGGCGATGGGAATGTGGGGCTTGTAGTAAAGAATGTAATCGGCTCGCTTTCGTTTGCCACGGGTTGTGAGGTTGCCCTTTACATATATCCGGCCATCCGTAAATGGCACCTCTTCACGAATTTGTGTTTGGGGGTTCCAGCCTGCTTTTTCCAAGGCAGGCTGGATGTATCTGGTGCAGATATCTCTCTCTGACAAGCTTTTTTTAGATGGCATGGGTTACCACTCTGTTTATTATTCCCGGGATTTCCTCGGTGGTTGGTTTGCACATATAACGCCTTGCTGAGGGGCGTGCAAAACAACGTGCGGCACGTCCCACGGAAGCCACGCTTTTTGTGGCTGGAGTAAACTTGAGCAATTTGTTATAAGTAATTTTAATCACTACGCAAGTTCCCATGGTAAATCTCTGCGGCCATTAACTGTTTTAAAACACCAGAGTTACGAAGTTTTTGTGCTACCCAACGAATGTCATATTGCCATGTATAAAAAAGATCACCTGAAGCTTTAAGCTCAGATTCATAGTTTTCCCATACATACTTGGAAACTTCGCGAGGTCACCCACTACCACCTCTTGACTTAAGACAAGCGACTACCCAGTCTTGCATATCCTCTCTGTTTGCCACAATATTTCCTTTTTCTTTAATTACTTATAGCGGCGTGGCGATAACCCGTCTAGTTAAATTTATTTAGAGTTTACTCTATTTTAAATGTCTAATTCGGGTTAATTGGCTTGTTAGAGTACCGCAGGCGGTCTGACAAGATAATCTATTATTGCCACGCCGTTAGATACGAGTACCCTGCGGTCGCATCTAACACCAAAGCTCAACGGCGTTTGACATGCGACGACCAAAGTGGCACCGAAGGGAGCTGCATGTCGAGCGTCCGCTGCGGTGCAACGTTAGACTGACCCACGCCAATTCTTTAGGATTCTTCATGTAGCGCCTGCCGAAAACTATCATTCAGCTCTGCAAGTAGCTCTGGCTTTGACATGAGATCGGGCCTACCTTGTCCTGCGAAACGACTTGCATGTGACTCGATATCCTGCTTTATAAACTCATTAATCTTCGGAATCTGGTCGCCAATTCCAAGCTCAGGCGTTCGACGCTTGAGTTTCAGTAGCTGACTGATATCCGGTCGTATTTTTTGCGGTGCCACCGCATCTACTAGACGCTGAAACTCCACTGGCGGGGCTGATTTCCGCTCTTCAATATACCGAATCGCAAGAAGCGGCCGTAGAACATAAAAATACTTCTTTAGCCTCACTTGGTCTCGGAAAATGTATTCTCTCGCATTGCTACGCGCCATGTGGCTGTAATGGTAACAAAGCGCCGTCGAATTCAAGTGTTTCGGAGCGGTCTCGCGAAGCCGGGATGCAAATCTTCCGTGCTCAATGTATTTGATCGGACTATTCAGCCACTCAAGCAGAGCTCCATTAGTGCGAGTGAACAGGTAAAGCGCTTTTCTAATATCCCAGCCACTACAATCGATCTCGTCAACGATTGGGTATTCAATGACATCCCGCCGCCGCTCAATGTCGAACGAGAGATACCACTCTGGGCGGCGGACATATAAAAAGCGAACATCAAAATCAGAATCTGGAGAAGCGAAACCCCAGGCTCGACTACCGGATTCACACGCGTACACGATGCGGACATTGTGCTCCGTCTCGGCTTCCCGTAAACGGCCGAGGATTTCCTCACGAGTTTCGGAAGGGATTAGCTCTTCGTCCATAATAGTAGCCTAACGCCCGTACCAGCGACTGAGGGGAACGCCAGCTCACCGAAGTCCGACTGCATGCGATTGTTATAAGCCGCTCTTAATGTGTTTTGAAAGTGTTCCATTGAGCGGTATTTAATTCCAGGCTCCAGTATACTGCAAAAAGGTATAGCTCCAAATCATTACGTATCTCAATGTAAGCAACATCTAAGTTTCTAATATACTCTTTTGCCTCGTTAAATCTTTGCAAAAATTCTGGGTGTTTCATTGCTTCGCCGCGAGACATTTCATGCTTGTAGTTGTGAGCGGCCATTCTATAAGAAAGACTGGCATCAAAATGTGTTTTTCCAATGTCTATGCCGCAGGCGGTCTGACAAGATAATCTATTATTGCCACGCCGTTAGATGCGAGTACCCTGCGGTCGCACCTAACGCCAACATAAGGGGTGCGGAGCGAGGAACGAGCGGAGCATCCCAGAGAGCGCAGCGAACGACTTAATGTTTTTGTTATGTTTTGTCTTTATTTTCACGACTTATAGCGCTGATTAGCAACAACAATATAAAAATACCGAGCAATGGAAAAAGAACATAGTCCAAATACCCGATCATTGCCGATAACCCCAGAGCTGCAAACAACCAAACTAGCAATGGCGTGAAGCAGCAAAGAGCAGTTACCAAACTACCAACTAGGCCAATTTTAGTAAGCTTTTTCATTGGTTACAGCAAGCCTTTTGTAATTGAATTGGTGGACATGGCATATTGCCATAAGAGCAGAAAACGCAACAGTCGCCCAGTTTTGCTTTCAGTAGAGCATTACATCCCTTGCAGTCATAATAAAATTGACACGAATCCTCAGACATTACCTCTGTTTCATGGTGCCCACACTCGGGGCAAGTAATTGTAGACTCAAGTTTTGGTTTCATATTGTACTCTTGGAATAATTTGTCAGTGTCACTCAAAAACATAACGTTTGAATTCAGCCGACGGCGTAGCCGGTCGGCTGGAATGATTTGTTAGAGTTACAGTGTTTATGTTATCACAGAATAAATCCGTGGCGCTGAGCACGCTACCGCCATTAGGCTGTTAATGATGTATGAACGAATTTTTTTGCTCACAAGCCGCCTTTTTTGTTGCTGTGTTTCTTTGAGAACTTCTGAATCCCTCAGTGAATTTGTTGAGTTTGGTTTTTATATTTTATTTCTGTTTTCTGATGACTAAACATTAATTGATATTCTTTATATGACTCTAACACCCAAGCTCATCGGCGTAGCCGTCCGCTGAAGTGCATGGTGATGTGCGGGATTACTGTTCTGCTTCATTTATTTCTACAACCTTCATTAAATATCGCTGTAATCCGAGCTTCAGTGGTTTATTACCGTGAACCAGAACAGAAATGCGCAACCACCAGCGATCAAAATGCCACCAACATATAAACCGATCATAGTTGAATTCACATAATTAAGTGCAACGCTCCTAAATCAGCCAAAGGGTATACTCATATCTTATTAACTGACAAGAAAATAAGGAGTAAGGCATAAAGAGATAGTCCTATTTGACTGAACACAAAGGATAGCAGATTTTTGATTATTGTTTGGCTTTTACCCATACGAAATCCGGAAGAACCTTAAAAGCTAATCGGTATATTCACACACCACTCAATACGCAATGAAGGTTAAAATCCAACCCCTATTTTTGTTAACCGTTTAATCCGTTTTGTCTGAACCTGCTATTCATTGCTTACTCAATCCAACCTTGCCAGAGTCGGGGCAATGTATCTCTTGGTCAAACCTGCACGGTGCTGCTATGGGTATGGCAATAACCGAAGCGGCTCGTCAATACGATGGACTGCTACTTATTGTACTTGAAGATCAGCATCAACTTCAGATTTTAGAAAGCGAAATTCGCTATTTTCTACATCCATCAGACGATATTCCGCTATTCCATTTTCCGAGCTGGGAATGCCTGCCCTACGATATGCTCTCGCCACACCAAGACATCATATCAGATCGACTGCGAATTTTAGGCACCTTACCGACTTTGCGCCGCGGCATTATCCTGCTACAAACTATCAATTTGATGCAACGACTTCCGCCCGTGGATTATGTGCTGAGTCATATGTTCTCATTGAAAAAATCTCAATCTATCAATCTTGACATCTTAAAACGCCAACTGATTGACTCAAACTATATTGCGGTTAATCAGGTTGTCTCAGCCGGGGAGTTTGCGGTGCGTGGCGGGCTGGTTGATGTCTTCCCTATGGGAGCCAGTACGCCTTTTCGACTGGATTTGTTTGACGATGAGCTAGAGACTATTCGTGTTTTTGATCCGGACACACAAAGATCAAAACATCAAATCGAACAAATCAATCTCCTGCCAGCGCGAGAATTTCCAATGACCGAGCTTGGAATCAAATATTTTCGCTCATCGTTTCGCCGCTATTTTGAAGGTGATCCGAGGCAACAAACCATCTACAATGAAGTTTCCAAAGGATATATGCCAGCGGGTATCGAGTTTTTTTTCCCATTATTTTTTGATCATACTGCCACTTTCTTCGATTATCTTTCGGACAATTGGATCGCCATAAAAACGCAGAATTTCAAAGCAACCGCCACCACCTATTGGGCAGAGATCAATGACCGATACAACAATGCCAATTACCACCCAGAACGCCAAGTTATATCGCCCAACCAACTCTATATGGATGCAAATGAAATTGTAGCCGCAATCAGTAGTGGCTCAGGAATAGACCTTATTCAGGAAAATGATGATAACGCATTCTGGTGCGCTAACGTCAATCACAACAAATCGTTTCCGGTTGACTCTGGAAAGGAAACACCGTATCAGGAATTGCTGACGCATTTACAGCGCAGTGATAACAAAATTCTCATTGTCGCTGAAACTGCGGGGCGCAAGGAGGCACTGGAGAGCGTACTGCTGAGCCATGCTGCCAATGCCCATACCCCTGCCTATGTCTTGAGACCGACTTCTTTTCAGGGCGTGCATGACTTCCTTGCCGATGATCAAACCAAGCTGGGGGTGGCAATTGCGACCCTTGAACGTGGATTCACCTCAAATGCCAATGGCATTGAAATTATCTGTGAAAGCCAGTTATACGGTGAAAGAGTCTATCAACGCAGACGACGAAGCAAGGCATCACGGGACCCGGAAGCCATCATAAAATCTCTGGCAGAACTCCATATCGGTGATCCTGTGGTACACATTGAACACGGCGTAGGTCGCTATCAGGGCTTACATACCTTGCTTATCGGTGGTGAGTCGGGCGAATTTCTGCTACTTGAATATCAAAATGCTGACAAACTTTATATTCCAGTGTTGTCGCTGAACCTGATTAGCCGTTTTGTCGGCGGCTCTGCCGAACATGCACCATTACACCGACTCGGTAGCGATCAATGGGAAAAATCAAAAAAACGTGCTCGAGAAAAAGCCTATGATGTTGCCACCGAGCTACTGGAGACAGAAGCCTTTCGGACAGCACGCAAAGGTCATGCTTTTACGGTTGATACGGCAGAGACTCGCAGCTTTAACAGTCAATTTCCATTTGAGGAAACGGTAGATCAACAGCAAGCCATAAGTGAAGTAATTGCCGATCTCAGTTCTCCTGAGCCGATGGACAGATTAGTCTGTGGTGATGTCGGCTTCGGAAAAACCGAGGTTGCATTAAGAGCGGCATTCATCGTCTCCAACAATGCACAGCAGGTCGCTATTTTAACCCCGACCACGCTGTTAGCGCACCAACATCATCGAGTCTTTGTCGAACGCTTTGCCGACTGGCCCATCAATGTTGCGGTGCTGTCACGCTTCAATACGCGCAAACAAGTCGAACAACTGATCGCGCATATCACTAGCGGGCAGATTGATATTATCATCGGCACACATCGACTATTGCAGGCAGATATTCGTTTTAATAATCTGGGATTATTGATTATTGACGAAGAACATCGCTTCGGTGTCCGCCAAAAAGAGCGCATCAAACGTATTCGCAGTCAGGTGGATATTCTGACTTTGACGGCAACCCCGATTCCGCGTACCTTAAACATTGCCATGGCGGGGCTACGGTCAATTTCCATTATTGCCACCCCGCCCGCCAACCGATTATCAATACAGACTTTTGTACGGCAGTGGAATCGCGGCTTGATTCGTGAGGCCTGCTTACGCGAAATAAGGCGTGGTGGACAAGTTTTTTTCCTGCATAACGATGTTAAATCCATTGAACGTATGGCAACCGATATTGCCGAGTTATTGCCAGAAGCTAAAGTTGATATTTGCCATGGGCAACTGCGTGAAGCGCAACTTGAACGAGTTATGCAGGATTTCTACCATCGCCGTTTTAATATTCTGGTTTGCTCTACTATTATTGAAAGTGGCATTGACATTCCTACTGCCAATACCATTATCATCAATCGCGCAGACCGCTTTGGCTTGGCGCAGTTACATCAACTCAGAGGGCGTGTCGGTCGTTCGCAACATCAGGCGTTTGCCTATCTGTTGATTCCTGACAAACAATATATTACTAATGATGCAAAGAAACGTCTTGATGCTATTGATTCTATGGAAGATTTAGGTGCTGGATTCGCACTGGCATCACATGATCTGGAAATTCGTGGTGCTGGGGAATTGCTTGGAGAAACACAGAGCGGCTCGATTGATGCGGTCGGTTTTTCACTGTATAGCGAATATCTGAACCTTGCCGTAAACGCGATTAAGGACGGTCGCCTACCTGCAACAGAGCATACTTTAGCGAACGAGAAAAAATCCGTTATTGATTTACATATTATTGCCCTATTTCCACAAGATTATCTGGACAACGCCCACATACGCCTGATTTTATATAAACAAATATCCAACACCGCAAACCTTGAGCAACTGAGCGAGCTACAAATAGAAACCATTGATCGATTTGGTCTGCTACCTGAAGCGGGAAAAAACCTGTTCCGACTCACCGCATTACGCTTACAGGCTGAACAATTGGATGTACGCAAAGCAGATATTGGCGATGATGGCGGTGTCATTGAATTCCATGACAATCCAACCATTGACCCCGGCGTGATATTTTCCCTCATTCAGGCGCAACCGCATCTTTACAAACTATGTGGTGCCAATGCGTTCAGAATTACCGATGACCTGACCGACCCACTCATTAGAATCAACCGAATTGAAGCACTTTTTGATATGTTGCACGATACGTTGCTAACAAAATAACCTGATTGCGTTCAGCTTGCTGTGCCGTTGTGATATATGGCTGTATCAGGATGAGACCTTTGCACGAAAGCCATTTCACCTGCATGCTGCGTTAAAATCGTACTCAATCGGTCATTTATAAGCATAAACTCCCTCATTCCGTGCGTTTTTGCCTTGCCTGAAAGCGAGATCATCTTCCGTGCAAAGGTCTCAGGATAATTGTTCAATACGAATACGCTTGACCTTGCCATCAACTGTGCTGAGGCTTTCAAGTTCGCTTAATGCTGCCACAAGATTGCGCTCACAGGTCTCCTGGGTGAGCATAATGAGGCTGACATTTTCATTCGATTGACCGCTTCCCTTTTGCAAAATGCTATCAATACTGATGCCGCTATTGCCAAATATCGTGGCAATGGCAGCCATCACACCGGGCTGATTGATGACATTCATACGCAGGTAGTACGCTGTTTCAATATCACCCATCGCTAATATAGGCAGATCAATCATCGCATTCGGATGAAAGGCAAGATGTGGAACCCGATTATCCGGATCGGTAGTAATCGTGCGTACCACATCTATGAGATCAGCAACCACCGCAGAGGCCGTAGGTTCTGAGCCTGCACCCGCACCATAATATAATGTCGGTCCGACAGCATCGGCTTGCACCAATATGGCATTCATGACACCGTTGACATTAGCAATCAGTTGTTGTTTCGGTATCAAAGTTGGATGTACGCGCAATTCTATGCCGCCCGCTGTTTGTTTGGCAACTCCCAGATGTTTGATACGGTAACCAAGCTCGCGGGCATAGGTAATATCTTCGCGACTAATTTCGGTAATACCTTCGGTATAGACATTGTGAAATTGCAGGGGAATCCCGAATGCGATGGATGCCAGTATGGTCAGTTTGTGGGCGGCATCAATACCCTCAATATCAAAGGCAGGATCCGCTTCTGCATAACCTAGTGCCTGCGCTTCCGCTAATACCTCATTAAACTCGCGATCACCTTCGTCCATCTGCGTTAGTATGTAATTTGAGGTGCCATTAATAATTCCGGCAAGCCATTCAATACGATTGGCAGACAAACCCTCACGAATGGATTTTATTATCGGAATTCCACCCGCTACGGCGGATTCAAAAGCAACCACCAGTCCTTTACGCTGCGCCTTCGCAAAAATCTCATTACCGTGTAGTGCAATTAACGCCTTGTTTGCGGTGACTATGTGCTTGCCATTATCCAATGCCATCATCATCGCATCCAGACTCATTGACTCGCCACCAACCAACTCAACCACGATCTCAATATCCGGATGATTAACGATTTCAAATGGATCCTGCGTCAGCGACAGTGCCGATATATCGACCGTGCGCGGTTTTGAGACATCCTGTACGGCTGCCGCGATTACACGGATTTGTCGTCCGGCGCGGCGCGTGATTTCTCCGGCATTTCGTTGTAGCACGGCGAACGTGCCACTGCCTACGGTGCCTAAACCAATCAGACCGATATTAACTGCTTTCACGATATTAAATTGAATAGTTGATGAACTATGGCGTATAATTTTCCGGATCGTCCTTTGACAACCTAAAGCCTGTTATTAGAATGCAACGCCTTCCCACTTTGACAAGCTAAAGCCTGTTATTAGAATGCAACGCCTTCCCACTTTGACAAGCTAAAGTCTATTATTAGAATGCAACGCCTTCCCACTTTGACAACCTAAAGCCTGTTATTAGAATGCAACGCCTTCCTACTTTGACAGGCTAAAGTCCATTATTAGAATGCAACTCCTTCTCAACAACCCCGAATCATCGCAAATGATTCGTGCCTGTGAAAAAGGTGACGATGGCTATCAAATCAGAGTGGGTAATACGGTGCACAAAGAGAACTTGATTTTAACACCAGACAAACTGGAAATGTGGACAATCTCTAATATTGCTGATTTGAACACAACGGATTTCGACTATTTTGCCCATCTTGATCTTACCCTTGAGCTTGAGGTTGTGATTCTTGGAACTGGAGATAATGCGATTTTTCCTGACCCGGAGATGACTCAGGCACTGATGAAACAAAACATCGGTATAGAGGTCATGAACACCGCTGCCGCCTGCCGAACCTATAATATCCTGCTCAGTGATGGACGTGGTGTCGCAGTAGGCTTGATATTACAAAACGCAGCCGTGAAAAAGCACAGTTCCTGAAATGATAGATTGAACTATTCACCCTGAATGCGCTCTACCTACTTCAAACCTAATCGGTATATTTGCATATTTATGAAACGAATTCTTATCGCCCTCGCTTGCCTTGCCGTGGTGCTGGGCTTGGTTAAATTAGCCATCAGCCAATCTCAACCCAACACGCCCACCCAAGCAAATAGTCAATCGACAACAGCGGATGGCGCCTCATCAACGCCATCTACCCCAGTAACATTAAGCGTAGCGACTTTTGCCGGCGGCTGTTTCTGGTGCATAGAATCCATATTTGAGAAAATGCCAGGTGTTAGCGAGGCGGTATCTGGCTATAGTGGCGGTCATACCCCCAACCCAACTTACCGTGAAGTCGGTGCTGGCAATAGCGGACATACCGAAGCGGTGCAAGTTTTCTACGACCCTAACGTGGTCTCTTATCCAGCATTGCTGGATCGGTTTTGGAAAGATATTGACCCTACTGATGCCAACGGTCAATTTGTTGATCGCGGAAGCCACTACCGCCCCGCGATTTTTTATCATAATGAGACACAAAAAAACCTTGCCATCGCATCCCGTGATGAATTGCAAGCATCGAACCGTTACAGCCAGCCAATATCAGTAGAAATCATAGCATTCGATAAGTTTTATAATGCGGAAGGTTATCATCAGGACTATTACAAGAAAAACCCTTTACGCTACAAAAGTTACCGTTATGGCTCGGGTCGTGATCAATATCTTAAAAAAATCTGGGGTGATGAATTACGCAAAGACAGTAAAAAAACTTCCGCACTTAAGCAACCCACGAGAGCGCAGCTGGCGGCAACGCATCACCGCTATATGACATATAAAAAACCTCATGATGACGTGCTGAAAACCACCCTGTCAGAAATACAGTATCAGGTGACTCAGCATGAAGCCACAGAACCCCCCTTTCAGAATACCTACTGGAATAATAAAGAACACGGTATCTATGTTGATATTGTTTCTGGTGAGCCGCTGTTCTCTTCAACCACCAAATTCCGCTCCGGCACTGGTTGGCCCAGTTTCTGGCAACCGATTGACAAGGATTTTATTGTCGAAAGCACCGATTACAAGTTACTGCGACCAAGAACAGAAATCAAAAGCAAATATGGCGGCTCCCACTTGGGACATATTTTTAATGATGGCCCGGCACCCAGCGGACTACGTTATTGCATCAATTCGGCGGCGCTGAAATTTATCAAAAAAGAGGAGATGAACGAACAGGGCTACGCCGACTATCTGGCATTATTCTCGAAATAATCATCTAATCAGGGTTAAGCTCATATTCTACGACTGTCTGCTTTTAAGCTGTCTTTGCCGCCTGGCTTCAAACAGGAAAACACCAGTCGCAACAGATACGTTGAGACTGGATAGCGCACCCTGCATTGGAATCTTCGCCAGATAATCACAGTGTTCTGTCGTTAATCTTCGCAGTCCCTTGCCTTCTGCCCCCATAACGATGGCAATGTTACCGCTAAAATCACAATCATACAGCGTCATATTACCCTGATCGGCAGCCCCGATTATCCAGTATTGTAATTGTTGTAGTTTTTTCAGGGTTTGAGCCAGATTAGTCACATGCACAATGTTGACGTGTTCGACCGCACCTGATGCGACCTTGCGCACCGTATCATTAACCGGACTGGTAGCATCGCGAGGCACGATGACGGCATCAACGCCGGCACATTCAGCCGAGCGCAAGCAGGCTCCCAGATTGTGCGGGTCCTGAATATGGTCAAGCACCAATACCAAGCCCCGAGTCAGCCCCGCCAAAACGACTTCCAGCTTTGTACCTCTAGCGGGTAACTGCGCTTTCAAAATAGCCATAATGCCCTGATTGTTGATACCATCACGACTCATTTCCGGATCTTCCTGATTAGAAAATCGAAATGGAATCTTGGCTTTTTCCAGCATCACCACGATATCTTTCATGCGGTGGTTTGTTCTGCGCCGATCAATAATCACCTCAAGCACTTTTTCACGGTTTTGCTTAACCATTGCCTCCACAGCATGAAAACCGTATGCCCTATTGGTGTTTTGCTGATGACGTTTTATTGACATGCTTTTATGTGCGCGATTATTTGCGAGATTTTGTTGCGCGATTTTTATGCTTACCCTTACCACTTTGCTCAGCAGAAGGTGATGCCGAAACCAAATCAAAATCAATTTTTGCCTCACTTAGATCAACGCGCACCACACGTACTGTCAGTCGATCACCAAGGCGGAAACGCTGAGCGGTGCGCTCGCCTAACAACTGATAACGTATCGGATCAAAATGATAATAATCATCGCCAAGATTAGTAACATGCACCAAACCATCGACAAATAGCTCATTCAACAGCACGAAAATGCCGAACTCTTTTACCCCGGAAATAACGCCCTCAAAAACCTCGCCCACCTTGTTCTGCATAAATTCCGTTTTGAGCCAATCCATCGCATCACGGCTGGCATCGTCTGCTCTGCGCTCGGTAAACGAGCAATGTTCAGCAATTTGCAACATACTGACTCCTGCCACCCCAATCTCCTGATTGTCATTATCGGCATCATCATCGCCACGCTGGCTTAAAATCTGGCTGATTTGACGGTGTACTACCAAATCACAATAGCGGCGAATGGGCGAGGTAAAATGACAATAAATTGGAAAAGCCAGAGCAAAATGCCCTATTTGATCGGTGCTATACACCGCCTGATTCAGACTACGCAATAAAGCCGATTGCACCACACCAGCAATATCATCCCGATGTGCAATAGCGGCGACTAATCGGGAATAATCTGTGGCTTTGGGCTTGTCGCCGCCGCTCAGGGTCAAGCCTAATCCGTTCAAAAAGGTTCTCAGATTGGCAAGCGTATCCATTTCCGGAGCAGCATGATTTCGATAAATCGCATGACTAGCTCGATGAGTTTGCAGAAATTCTGCGGCACAGACATTGGCAGCCAACATACATTCTTCTATCAATCTATGTGCATCATTTCTGTGTTGAATTGATATGTGGCGAATCCGTTTTTTATGATCAAATTTAATACAAGGTTGCGGAAATTCAAACTCAATCGCCCCGTGCATAATACGGTTTTTCCGTAGACACAGGCTCATTTCATAGAGATTATCAAGATGCGGGGTTAGCAATGCCCATGCCTGTCGCTGCTTCGGATCTTTATCAACAACCAGCATATTTACCAGCGCGTAGGTGAGTCTTGCCTGTGAGTGCATCAGCCCCGAATAAAACTGATAATGCGCCACTTCACCCGTATTCGTTAGCTGCATATCACATACCAGACAGTATCTGTCCTGTTCAGGTTTAAGAGAACAAATACCATTCGACAGGCTTTCCGGCAACATAGGAATGACCCGATTGGGGAAATACACCGAGTTACCACGCACATACGCCTCGTTATCCAGCGCACTGTCTGCCTGAACATAGTGGCTGACATCGGCAATAGCCACCAGCAAACGCCATCCTCCTGGCTGCCCAGCGCCAGTCAGTCGCTCGCAGTAAACCGCATCATCGAAATCCTTCGCATCACTGCCGTCAATAGTCACCAACGCTAAATCCCGAATATCTTTTCGATTCAGAGCAGGCTCCGCTTTAGTGAGCAATTTACCCATAATATCCAGTTGTTGTTTCACTTCTTGAGGCCAACTATGGGGTATTTCATGTTTTCGCAAGGCAATATCCGTTTCCATTCCCGGTGCCAGATCGCGACCGACAACCTCAATAATCTCCCCAACTGTATGCCGATGTTCAATAGGATGCTGCAATATCCGAATAACCACAATATCTGCATTTTTTGCACTATTAAAGTAATTTCTCGGGATACTGATGTCTCGGGCGAAACGTGTATCAACCGGCTCAACGAATCCAATACCCCCTTCTAAATGGAAATACCCGACAATTTCACGATCCTGTTCAATCAATACCTCAATAATCACACCTTCTTTGCGTCCGCGTTTGTCAATGCTTTTAGTTTTTGCCAACACCAGATCACCATGCAACACTTTGCGCATCTGACTGTGATGTAAATACAAATCACCATCAGTCCAACTCCGATTTTGACTGGGTTTTTGACTGGCATTTTTTTTGGAGTCTGAATCAGGAATGACAAAGCCGAACCCTTTTGCATGACCGCTAACCCTGCCAATGACGATGTCCATTTTCTCTGGTAAACCGTATCGCTGTTTGCGATCCAGCAATACATAACCATTTTTAGCCATCCTGTGCAAGCGTGCTGATAAGGCATTGATGCCTTCTTCACTTAAAATATTAAAGTGTTGACAAATCGGCGCAAGCGCGACCGGTTGATTGCGCTGCGTCAGATACTCAAGTATTTGCAATCTCGATGCAACGGCAACACCACTGGCATCTGCCGCGCGGTAAGCGGCTTTAGCCAACTCCTTGTCTGTTATTTTATTCATTCCTGGCTTATTCCCGTCCGCAGACTATCCATCATGTTGATATGGTGCATAATTAGATGTAGTACATTAACGACAATTCACTGAAAAATATATCTGGCAGTAAGCGTAACTAATAGATATATTCTTGGGTTGTCATAAAGTATGTTAAAAGTTTATATTATCGTTTTACTCACTACGGATACTTACCTGTCGCCTCACCCAAAAAAAACATAAACAGATATGAAAATAGCTATTCCAAAAGAAATTCATGTTGATGAGTGTCGGGTTGCCGCTACACCGACAGAAATCCAGAAAATAATTAAGTTGGGCTATGATGTTATAGTCGAAAAAAATGCCGGATTAGCTTCGGAACATCTTGATCGCGATTACCGCGCTGCTGGTGCTACAATAGCCGATGATACACCTGAATTATGGAAAGAGGCAGATTTAATTTGCAAAGTCCGCCCACCAGAACAACATCCCTCATGTGCTATTCATGAAGCAGACTGGCTGACTGCCAATAAAACGCTAATTGGCTTTATCTGGCCGGCTCAAAATGCCGCTTTGATGCAACGCTTTGCACAGTCCAAGACAACCGTCCTTGCTATGGATGCGGTACCCAGAATATCCCGCGCGCAGAAAATGGATGCCCTGTCCTCAATGTCTCACATTGCTGGCTACCGAGCGGTCATAGAAGCTGCTCAACACTTCGGCAGATTTTTCAACGGTCAAATTACAGCGGCGGGCAAGATTCCGCCTGCCAAAATAATGGTGATTGGTGCGGGTGTCGCTGGATTATCGGCGATTGGTACGGCAGTCAATCTCGGTGCCATAGTACGCGCCTTTGATACCCGTTTGGAAGTCAGGGAGCAAATTGAAAGTATGAACGCTGAATTTCTTGAACTCGACTGCAAAGAAGACGGTAGCGGCGCAGGCGGTTACGCCAAAGTGATGAGCAAAGCATTTATTGAAGCCGAAATGGCATTGTTTGCAGAACAGGCAAAGAAGGTTGACATCATTATCACGACCGCATTGATTCCCGGTAAAGCCGCGCCTAAACTCATCACCCGGGATATGGTGGATACCATGCAAGCGGGTAGTGTGATTGTTGATCTGGCAGCGGAACAGGGGGGTAACTGCGCCTATACTGAGCCCGGTCGCGTCATCCAACAAAGCGGGGTTAGCATTATCGGTTACACCGATTTGCTGAGTCGTATGGCAACCCAGTCCAGTCAATCGTATGCCACAAATATTCGACACTTACTCAGCGAGCTGACACCTGAAAAAAACGGAGTGGTTAATATTAATATGGACGATGAGGTCATCAGAGGAACAACCGTAGTACATAACGGCAGCATTACCTGGCCGCCCTCGGTGCCGCGCATCGTGGCAACAAGCCGTGAACAGGACATCAAAGCGATTAAAAAACCGTCAGCAACAGTCGCCGTAAAAAACCGTGTGCTGGCAACGCTGGCAGGTATTGTCATCGGCACTCTGGCGATTCTTGGGGTTGGTGCGGTAGCGCCTCAAGCCTTTATGAATCACTTTATTGTCTTTGTGCTGGCGTGTTTTGTCGGCTGGCAGGTAGTTTGGAATGTGACACCAGCATTGCATACGCCGTTGATGAGCGTGACCAATGCCATTAGCGGCATTATTGTTATTGGCGCACTGTTGCAAGTCGGATCGGCATCGGCAACCGCATCCATTCTGGCAATTGCAGCACTGCTCATTGCCTCAATAAATATCGCGGGCGGGTTTCTGGTCACCCAGCGTATGTTAAATATGTTTCGTAAATAATCAGGAGTCATTACATGAGCGGTGGTATTACCCTTGGAGCGTATATCGTTGCCAGCATTTTCTTTATTCTTAGTTTGGGTGGATTAAGCAGTCAGGAAAGTTCACAACGCGGCAACATGTATGGCATGGTTGGTATGGGGCTGGCAATCATAGCAACGCTGTGGGGTGATATGTCTACTGATCTGGCGCAGAACTACGGCAGCATTGCTATTGCCATGGCAAGTGGCGCAGTCATCGGCGCAATTCTAGCCGCGCGGGTACAGATGACCGCAATGCCGGAACTCATTGCTATGTTACACAGTTTCGTCGGACTGGCAGCGGTGTTTGTTGGCTTCGCAAGCTATCTGGATAACGATGCCAACCACATCGGTGTTGCCAAAGTTATCCTTGATATTGAAATTTATTTAGGCGTGTTAATTGGCGCAGTAACCTTCACCGGATCGGTGATTGCCTTTGCCAAGTTGAAAGGTATAATCAGCAGTAAAGCATTAACCTTACCAGCCCGACACGGGCTTAATTTACTTATTCTCCTCGCCTGTCTCTATCTGGGCTATGAATTCGTTGAGAGCGGCAATGCTGATAGAGGATTAAAGGTATTGCTGATTATGACTCTGCTGGCAGGTCTGTTTGGTATGCACATGGTCATGGCAATAGGCGGTGCAGATATGCCGGTAGTCATCTCCATGCTCAACAGTTATTCGGGTTGGGCTGCTGCGGCCACTGGATTCATGCTTTCCAATGACCTGCTGATTATTACCGGCGCGCTGGTCGGTTCAAGCGGTGCTATTTTAAGTTACATTATGTGTCGGGCAATGAACCGCGCTTTCTTGAACGTCGTCATGGGCGGATTTGGCACAACCCGTGCCGCTACCAACACTGCCGATGAAATGGATGGCGACACCGTGGCAATCAATGCCCTTGACACCGCTGAGTTGCTCGGCAATATTGACTCACTGGTCATTGTTCCGGGCTATGGTATGGCGGTTGCTCATGCACAGCATTTGGTGTCCGAATTGACAAAAAAACTGGAGGGGCATGGTGTCAGGGTAAGTTTTGCCATTCATCCGGTGGCAGGTCGAATGCCTGGGCATATGAACGTATTGTTGGCAGAAGCCAAAGTCCCTTACGACATCGTGTACGAAATGGATGAAATCAACCCGCAATTAGCCGACACCAATGTTGTTCTGGTAATCGGTGCAAACGATATTGTTAATCCCTCTGCCATAACTTCAGCGGATAGTCCGATTGCGGGAATGCCGGTTATAGAAGTATGGAAAGCACATCATGTTATCGTCTTAAAACGCAGTATGGCGAGCGGCTATGCGGGTATTGAAAACCCTCTGTTTTATAAAGAAAACACCAGAATGCTGTTTGGCGATGCCAAAGACAGCATTGAACAAGTTCTTGCAACACTTTGAAGTCAGCGAGTTGTCCACTGAATAATTACAAATTATAAATTGAGACCTTTGCACGAAAGCCATTTCACCTGCATGCTGCGTCGCCTAAAAGCGCCTACTGTTGGTAAAATCGTACTCAATCGGTCATTTATAAGCATAAACTCCCTCATTCCGTGCGTTTTTGCCTTGCCTGAAAGCGAAATCATCTTCCGTGCAAAGGTCTCAAATTACGAGGTTAAAAGATTTTGACACAGAGGACACAGAGGATAAAACAGATTTGCACGAGTAGCTTGAATTCGCAGGTTCGTAATGCGTAATTCGTAATTTTGTTATAATTGCCACCCGTTTTTATCCTGTTTTCTATCAACAACAATGTCAAATATACTAAAACTAGGTATTCCCAAAGGCAGTCTGGAAGATGCTACCAAAGCACTCTTTGCTCATGCTGGATGGTCGATCAATACCCGATCACGCAACTATTTCCCCTCAATTGATGATGCGGAAATCAATTGTTCATTGGTACGTTCTCAGGAAATGGGACACTATATTAGCGAGGGTGTTCTGGATGCCGGTTTGACTGGTCAGGATTGGCTGGCAGAAACCAATGCTGATGTTACGGTTATGGCCGATCTGGTGTATTCCAAAACCTCCGATCAAAAATGCCGATGGGTATTGGTGGTTAAAAACAATTCTGAAATCAAGTCAGTAGAGGATCTGGAGGGCAAAAGAATTGCCACGGAATTGGTTAATTTCACCAAACAATATCTGCATGAGCGTAATATCAATGCCACCGTAGAATTTTCATGGGGAGCGACGGAAGCGAAAGTGGTGGAAGGTCTTGCAGATGCAGTAGTCGAAATCACCGAAACGGGTAGCACAATCAAAGCGCACGGCCTGCGTATCGTCTGTGATTTGCTGGAAACCCACACCGTTTTCGCCGCCAACAAAACGGCATTGCAGGATACATGGAAAAGGCAAAAAATTGAACAAATTGCCTTGTTATTGAAAAGTGCCTTAATCGGCAGAGAGAAGGTGTTGTTAAAAATGAATGTCCCGAGCAAGTGTATTGATGAGTTGGTTAAGCAGCTTCCAAGTTTACATGCTCCCACGATCAATCGACTCTATGGTGACGACTGGCTGGCAGTTGAAACTGTGGTGAGTAAAAAAGATGTCAGAAAAATCATACCTCCCTTGAAAGCGGCAGGAGCAGAAGGCATCCTTGAACTTGAATTACTTAAAATGGTACCCTGACTGCAAAGCCATATTATCAAGCACACGCAGAAACGCAGAAGTCGTCAAACAACGGCTTCTGCGTCAAATTTTAACCCTCTACCGAGAGACTCCGAATAATCCGCAATCAATCAATTAAACAAAGGCAAGGGCAAGAACTAAAAAGGTTAAGGGCTATTTTGAATTGAGCAGATACGCTTTATCGGATGCTTCAATCTGTCCCACTTCCCATGCGCCTCGTTTTTTAGCATGCTCAATTGCCGCATCTATTTCAATTTGGCTGGCAGCGGTCGGTATATCAAATACCTGCCCCGGATAAATCAGATCCGGATCAAAAATTTGGTCTAGGTTTTCTTTATAAATTAATGGCCACTTCTGAGGGACGTTGTAAACCTCATCATGTGCGGCAATATCCCAAAGGTTATCACCCTTCACCACTGTCCAAACCACAGCGTCAACCACATCTTCCGTAGCTGCCGGCGCTTCGACTGGTGTCGTTTCGGGTGTAGCGGGTGTTGCCACTTCCGTAGGTTTACTTCCTGCGCTTATACAACCCGTTGCCAAAATGGCAACCAGTAAAATTGCACTTAATTTAAGTGCTGAAAGGTTCTTTTTAGGTGCTTTTTGCATATCAAATCGTCTCCAGTGTCTTGACATTATAAGTATTTTGAGCACATCAATCCAACATGCCCTGTCGAGAGTTTAACGCCAAATAGCCGTTCTATGCAAGCAATATTACAAATAATTTTCGTTTAATATCACCAATATCCACAAGTAAAATCGGTTAGTGCGTCAATGACAGCTATCCATAGTCGCTTTTCAGGCAATATTCAGCAGTTATCTGGCATACGCCATCCATCCAACAACCCGCTACGTAATACCCCCCATACATAGATATTTCATTTCAAGGTATTCCTCAATACCACAGGAGCCGCCTTCTCTGCCCAGACCGGATTGCTTAATGCCACCAAATGGAGCGACTTCTGTGGAAATCAAACCGGTATTGATACCGACCATACCGTATTCCAATGCTTCAGATACGCGCCATACCCGAGCAAGATTATCACTATAAAAATACGATGCCAAACCAAGTTCAGTGTCATTTGCCATCTTTATAACTTCACCTTCGTCGCTAAATCGAAAAAGTGCTGCCAACGGACCAAAGGTTTCCTCTCGAGCCACTTGCATTTCTGAGGTAACACCGGTCAATAAAGTCGGTTGGAAATAAGTGCCTCCAAGCTCATGGCGTTCACCACCAACAATAATTTTTGCTCCCCGACTGAGCGCATCTGCAATATGATCCTCCACTTTTTCCACCGCATTCATATCAATCAATGGTCCTTGAACAACATCCTCATCAAGTCCTGATCCCACTTTCATTTTTTCAACTTCTCTGGACAACTTTCCCGCAAACTCATCATACACACCATCTTGAACATAAATACGATTGCTACACACACAGGTTTGTCCAGTGTTTCTGTATTTTGAAATGATTGCACCTTGCACTGCAGCATCAATATCGGCATCATCAAAAACGATAAACGGTGCATTGCCACCCAGCTCCAAAGCGACCTTCATAATTGAATCCGAACACTGTTTCATCAATAATCTGCCCACTTCTGTCGATCCAGTAAAACTTAAATGACGTACCAGCGAATTGGCCGTCATCTCGCCGGCGATAACCTTTGCCGAGCCGGTGACCACATTGAATAATCCGCGAGGAATTCCTGCTCGTTGCGCCAACTCACATAATGCAAAAGCGGACAGCGGCGTTTGCGTAGCCGGTTTCACCACCACAGCACAACCCGCAGCCAGAGCGGGTGCTACTTTACGGGTGATCATTGCAGACGGAAAATTCCAAGGTGTAATAGCAACGCAAACACCGATCGGTTGTTTGATAACGAACAGTCGTGTATCGCTCTGATGTTGCGGTATAGTGCTCCCGCTTATACGTCTCCCCTCATCCGCAAACCACTGTAGAAATGAAGCCGAGTAAGCAATCTCGGCACGCGATTCTGCCAACGGCTTACCTTGTTCCAGTGTCATCAGCAGTGCCAAATCTTGCTGATTCTCTAGCATCAAATCACACCAACACCGTAAAATAAGCGCACGTTCCTTAGCCAGCATTTGCCGCCAATCGAGCTGTGCACGCTGCGCATGTTCAATGGCATCGCGTGTTTCATCCGCCGCCATTTTCGGAACTTGTGCAATAATCGAGCCATCGGCAGGGTTGCTAACCGCTATGCGTTCACCGCTATTGGCATCACGCCATTCACCGTTGATATAACATTGTTGGCGAAATAATTTTGGATCGTTCAGTGTTATGGTTTTCATAATCTGATTAGTCGGTAAAAGGATGCCTAATAATAATCGTATCATCTCGTTCCGGACTGGTCGAAATAATATCAATAGGGATATCTAAAAGTGATGATAATCGATCGAGGTAGGCTTTGGCATTAGCGGGTAATTGTTGATAATCTTTAATACCTTTAGTGGGTTCCTGCCAGCCCAGTAATTGTTCATATATCGGCTCGCATTGTTGCATTCCGTCGGCTCCATAGGGTGGTAAATCAATCACTGCACCGCGGTAACGATAGCCGATACATATTTTTACGACCTCAAGACCATCCATCACATCGAGTTTGGTGATGCACAACGCAGTGATTCCACATACTTGTTTGGCCCGGCGTAGTGCCACGATATCCAGCCAACCACATCGTCTGGAGCGACCGGTTGTCGTTCCGAACTCATGCCCTTTTTCACTTAGGTATTTCCCCGTGTCATCAAACAATTCGGTAGGAAAAGGACCGGCACCGACTCGCGTTGTATAGGCCTTAGCGATGCCTAAAACAAAATCAATATCCAGTGGGCCGATTCCGCTACCAACAGCAGCGCTGGCAGCGGTCGTATTAGAAGACGTTACATAGGGATAAGTGCCATGATCAATGTCAAGTAGCATACCTTGCGCACCTTCAAACAACACCGATTTTCTCTGCGCCCGTAATGCACATAAGCGTGTAGAGACATCACCCAGCATAGGTTTGATGGACTCCACCTGCGCCAAAGACTGCGCCAATGTTTGTTGATAATCTATCGGCTCTGCATTAAAAAAGTTCAGCAATATATGGTTGTGATATGCTATCACCTCTTCCAATTTGCTGGCAAAGCTGTCTGCTTCAAGCAAATCAACAAGTCGCAACCCTCTTCGGGCAACTTTATCTTCATAGCAAGGACCAATGCCTCGACCAGTGGTACCAATCGCTTTTTTACCCTTTGCTTGTTCTCGCACCCGATCTAATACACTGTGATAGGGCATAATCAGTGGGCAACCGTAACTCACCGTCAGGCGCTGCCGAATATCAATGTGTTTATCTTCCAGCCTCTTTATTTCTTCAAATAATTGCGCTAACTCAACCACCACACCATTGCCAATAAAGCATTCAACACCCGCACACATCGCACCCGATGGAATCAGGTGCAATACGGTTTTTTGACCATTGATGACCAGTGTATGCCCAGCATTATGTCCGCCCTGAAATCGGACTACGGCATCGGCGTGAGGGGTTAAAAGATCAACGATTTTACCCTTACCTTCATCACCCCATTGCGTACCCAACAGCACCACATTTCTGCCAGTATTAGCCATACCGCTAAGATATTATTTCACGCAAGTGATTATCACCAGCGTACAAAATACAATAACATCACGCCAGTGATCATGCTTGCCAAACCGATTTTTCTGAGCGCAGATTCTGGTAGCATTATCATGTTCTGCATAAGGCGTTTAAATGCGGCTGGATTGGAAAACGGGATGAGTCCTTCCAGTATCAAATACAAGGCAAACGCAGCCAACAAATCACTCCAGTTCAAAGTTTGATACTAAATCGTAGCGAAAAAATGACAGGGCACACTCGAACGAAACCACCAACAATACCCTAAAATCTAGTTAGATTCGGCATCCGGCGTTTTGAAATATTTGAAAAATGCTGAACTGGGATCAACGATGAGCAAATCCTGTTTGCTGGCAAAACTATCTCTGTAAGCGTTAAGACTGCGGTAGAATTTATAAAACTCGGCATTTTTTCCAAATTCAGTCGCATAAGCGGCAGTAGCAGTGGCATCACCTTGACCGCGAATAATTTGTGCATCCCGATCGGCATTGGCAAGTAAAATTTGCCGTTGACGATCCGCATCAGCTCGAATTTTTTCTGCCGCCTCTTCACCTTGAGCGCGTAATTCTTTGGCAACACGTTGCCGCTCTGCCGCCATACGTTGATATACCCGATCACTGATCGCTGGATCCAGATCAACCCTTTTCAAACGCACATCAATAATTTCGATGCCCAGTGTTGCCGCTTCCTCATTCATAATTTTGCGCACTACTTCCATAATCTGTTTCCTGTCACCAGAAATCACGTCTTGCACCGTGCGCTTACCAAACTCCTGACGCAGACTATCATTCACTCGTTGCGACAAACGTGAGCGGGCATTCGCTTTGCGACCTTTCAATCGGGTGTAGTACTGGTGTACATCCCGAATTCTCCATTTCACAAACGAATCCACAACCAGGTTTTTCTTCTCGCGCGTCAAATATAACTCAGGATCAGCATCCATCGTTTGCACGCGGGCATCAAAGTACTGGACATTATTGACAAATGGAATTTTCCAGTGCAGTCCGGGTTTGACATCAGATTGAACAATCTCACCAAACTTGAATACGATGGACTTTTCCCGCTCATCAACAAAATATGCTGAGGAGAAAGCGATGGACACGGCGATCACAGCGAGGACAAGAAAGAGTGTTAATTTTAGTTTCATAATTATTGCCTCGCCGTGCGATCAATACTTCTAGTTGTTGACCTTAAAGAACTGTTAGCAACCTGACTACCCGCCGAGCGATTGTTGCTATCCGGATTTGACGCATCACGGTCTCCGGGTAATTGAGCGCGATTTTTTAACAACTGATCAAGCGGCAAATACATCACATTGTTGCCACCATCAGACTGATCAATAACCATTTTACTGGAACGACTGAACACCTCTTCCATCACTTCCAAGTAAAGCCGATCTCTAGTGATATCTGGTGCCTTACTATATTCGATCAACACCTGATCAAACCGTGAAGTCTCACCTTCGGCCTTAGCGATAACAGATGCTTTGTAGGCCTCTGCTTCTTGCATAATTCGTGCAGAAAACCCCCGCGCCTTAGGAATAATATCGTTAGCGTATGCTTGTGCAAGATTTTTTAAGCGTTCCTCATCCTCTCGCGCCTTGACCACATCATCAAAAGCATCTTTAACCTGTTCTGGTGGTTGTGCATTTTGCATCTCAACGCTACGAACATTAATACCGGTCTGATAACGGTCAAGAATATCCTGTACCAGCGTCTTGGTTTCCGCAGCCAACTGTGCCCGTCCCTCAGTAATCGCGAAATCCATTGTATTGCGACCAACAATTTCCCGCACTGCACTTTCCGTTGCCTGTCGCACGACACTATCGGCAATATCCCGAGAATTGTACTCGCTGACATTAAATAACAAATCGCTCGGGTCTTTAATATCGTATTGCACGGCGAAATGAATATCAATAATGTTTTCATCCTCAGTCAGCATCAATGACTCACGCGGCACCGATTGAATGCTTCTGCCGTTCTTACGATACCCCACTTCCACCGTATTGACGTTTTGCGTATTGATGACTTCGACCGATTCAAAAGGAGTCGGAATATGCCAATGCAGTCCGGCATCATTGGTTTCGGTATATTTACCAAAGCGCAACTCAATAGCCTGCTCACCTTGATCTACGGTATAAACGCCGGTAAAACCCCAGAAGCCCAGACCGACAATCAGCAATAGTATAATCATACCGTTGCCGGCAAATTTACCCGTATCAGCAGGACCACCGCGCCCATTCCCACCGCCTTTGCCACGGTTAAACAGGTTATCTATACGTTCTTTCGCTTGACGAAACAGTTCGTCCAGGTCAGGTGGCCCCTGTTGACGACTATTCCCACGACGATTCCGCTGATCCCACGGATCATCGTTGTTGTTACCACCTGAGTCAGATTGATTCCAAGGCATTGAGTAATTCCAAAAAGATTAGTTCTAAAAAAAGTGTAAAGCATAGTTGAATCGGCGGATTATATCATAATGATTTGGAATGCAACGCCTTTCAATGCTAAAACAATTAAAAATTATGAATTGCGAATGTATAAATTAGCCCAACCCTGACTTACAATTTTCAATTCTGCTTCATTTTACGCGCCAAGGTATTTCTGCTCCAGCCTAATAACTTCGCAGCCTTTTGTTTAAGTCCTCCGGTATGCGCCAGTGCCACTTGGATTAACACTTGCTCGAATTCATTGCCCAGTGATTTTGCGATGCCCTTTTCGCCCAACTGCAATCTGTGACTTACTTCTTGGTACAGATTATTCTGCCACGAAAGTTCAGTTTGACTCGGATACACTGTCTTGATTTGCTCGGGTAAATCAGCAGGCATAATCTGCGAGCCAGCGCACAGTATCGATAACTGCTGGATGACATTTTCCAGCTCACGAATATTGCCGGGCCAGTGATATTGTTGCAATAGCGCCATCACGCCGGCTCCGAGCCGTTTTAATGCGGAGGCGTTTTCATTGGCAGTTTGATTGAGAAAATGATTGACCAATATTGGAATGTCTTCAACTCGCTCACTTAAACGCGGTAATGTTAGGGAAAACACATTCAACCGGTGAAACAAGTCATTGCGGAATTGAGCGTTTTCTACCCGGGATTCCAAATGTTGATTGGTGGCAGCAATGATACGCACGTCAACAGATATTTCCTGCCGACCACCGACCCGATAAAAACAGCCTTCGGAAAGCACCCTGAGCAAGCGCGTTTGTAATGGCAAGGGCATATCGCCGATTTCATCCAGAAACAAAGTCGCCTGATGCGCCTGTTCAAAACGCCCGATGTGCCGATTATGCGCGCCGGTGAACGCCCCTTTTTCGTGCCCAAACAGTTCGGACTCCAATAGTTCAGATGGAATCGCCGCCGTATTGATAGCGATCATCGGCTGCTCGCTACGGATACTACTGCGGTGAATGGCTTTAGCGACTAGCTCCTTACCGGTTCCGGATTCCCCGCGTATTAACACACTCATATTGGATTGGGCGATTCTGCCAATGACGCGAAACACCTCCTGCATAGACTTGCTCTCGCCCAACAATAGCTTATCACTGACCGTGTTACTATCCTCGTTAGCCACACCATTATTGACCGATTCCAAGATTCTGGAAACCAATGATAGCAATTCATCAATATCAAATGGCTTGGTAAGATACTCATAAGCACCCAATTTATAGGCCTCTACCGCACTATCCAGATCACCAAATGCGGTCATAATAATCACTGGCAATCCGGGTTGATGACGGTTAATTTTTTCAAGCAGCTCAAACCCGCTCAATGTTGGCATTTGAATATCAGCAATCACTAAATGGGGTCTTGCATGCGCTAATGCTGCAAACAGGTGATTGCCATCGGCAAAGCTGGTCACCGTATAAGCTTGTTTGGAAAGGGCTTTTTCGATAACCCACAACATAGACTGATCATCATCCGCCACCCAGATATCATCCTTCATCGTTTTGGCATTCATTAATCAGCACTTCTCCATTTTTAGATAGATACTAAGAGACCTTTGCACGAAAACCATTTCACCTCCATGCTACGTTAAAAACGTACTCAATCGGTCATTTATAAGCATAAACTCCCTCATTCCGTGCGTTTTTGCCTGGCCTGAAAGCGAAATCATCTTCCGTGCAAAGGTCTCAATATCGGTATATTGCGTCAGCTCACGCCCTTGAGCAGCCGTATTGACTATGCCTGCTAGCTCATTGGCTAATAGTTGCGCCGCACCACGCATACCACCAAGCGGATTTCGGATTTCGTGCGCCAATCCTCTGATTACGGTTTGATTGCTGTTAAAGTGATGCAGACAGTCGTGTCGGATATGCCCGGCATCATGCGGCATAATTTCCAGTACCAGCATCGCATCGGCAGCCATATCAATACGGCTAATCTGGTAGTCAACCTGTTTACTTTGCGGCACATTAAGCAGTGCGATTTCAACATCGTGCAACCATACCCGTATATTCTCTTGTAGCGATTTTTGACAGGCCACCAATAAACCATCCTTTGCTGAAGATGCCTGGCCGCTAATAAAATCACTCAGGGGTAAATTCTGCACACAATGTGAGCTTGCCTGAATCAAGGCTTGTGCTGATTCGTTCAGATAGATAATGACAGCGTCTTCATCCAGCAGAAAGACGCTGACGGATAGCGATTCTAAAATTCGACTATGAAACATTCTAAAATAAGGTGCAGCCATCAAGTAACGCCTTCTGTCAGATTTTGACACAGAGAGCACAGAGGTTAAACTATCAATCTGAGTGCTTTGCATCATTGTCAGCACCACAATCGCCGATTGCTATGGACGTAGTTTGTTAGAGGTCGCTCCTTGACATCCTGCCCATCATCTGCACGAGCAATCGCGGAAAAAGACAATGAATAGAGTTGCCCTTAAACGCTGTAATACATCTCAAACTCAATGGGATGCGTCGTCATCCTCAGACGATTAACCTCTGCCATTTTCAAATCAATGTAAGCATCTATCGAATCATTACTAAATACACCTCCCGCAAGCAAAAATTCACGGTCGCCGTCCAATGCCTCCAGCGCAATATCTAAACCGTGTGCCACGGTTAGAATGTTTTTTTCCTCTTCGGCTGGCAGGTCATATAAATTCTTATCACCCGGCTCGCCCGGGTGGATTTTGTTGTGAATCCCATCCAATCCTGCCATAAGCATCGCCGAAAAAGCCAAATATGGATTAGCGGTTGAGTCAGGAAAACGAATTTCAATCCGCCGTCCTTTTGGATTAGAGACATATGGAATGCGGCAGGATGCAGAGCGATTGCTGGAAGAATAAGCTAGTAATACCGGTGCTTCAAAACCCGGCACCAGACGTTTATAACTGTTGGTGCTGGCATTGGTAAACGCATTCAGTGCTTTGGCGTGTTTGAAAATTCCACCAATATAATATAACGCCTGCTCGCTTAAACCACCGTATTGGTCACCCGAAAAAATGTTGTTACCGGCTTTGAATATGGATTGGTGAACGTGCATACCAGAGCCATTATCACCCACCACTGGTTTCGGCATAAAGGTGGCCGTCAAGCCATTTGCATGAGCCACATTGTGCACCACATATTTGAAAATCTGCACCTCATCAGCTTTATTGACCAGCGTACTAAATGCGTAGCCTATTTCTGCTTGTCCGGCAGTACCGACTTCATGGTGATGCACCTCAACACTCAAGCCCATTTGTTGTAGGGTTAAACACATCTGACTCCGCACATCGTATTGGCTATCCACTGGTGGAACCGGGAAATAGCCGCCTTTAACACCGGGTCGATGTCCAGTATTGCCATCCTCATATTCTTTCGAGCTGTTCCATGCCGCTTCAGACGAATCAATTTCATAAAACGCACCGCTCATCTCATTTGCCCAATGCACTTCATCAAACAAAAAAAATTCGTTTTCCGGACCAAAATAAGCCGCATCACCAATACCGGTTGAAGCCAAATACGCCTCTGCCCTTTTGGCGACAGAGCGCGGATCGCGGTCATAGCCTTGCATATCTCTCGGCTCAACAATATCACAGCGCAGATTCACCGTAGCATCTTGAGGAAATGGATCGACCACCGCACTTGCCGGATCAGGCATCAGAATCATATCGGATTCATTGATGCCCTTCCAGCCAGAAATGGACGAGCCATCAAACATTTTACCGTCTTCAAACAACACCTCATCCACCAGAGCCGCCGGAATGGTAACGTGTTGTTCCTTGCCGATGGTATCGGTAAATCGTAAATCGACAAAACTGGCGTTACTTTCTTTTATTAACTTCAATGCATCTGCTACGAACATAATGATGACCTCAATTTGAATGCCGGAATTCCGGCAATTTTAATGAACAATTTTTTAATGCTGGGCGACAAGTTCGCCACGATATGGAGTGAGTTTAAGTTTAACCCTACAGTATAGTACAGCAAAAATCATGCCAAATTTAGAATTTCCCTTTATTCAACACACTTAATCAGAAATCGGGTTTGATATTGCCATTATTGCATCATTATAGTGCATAATGCCATCTAAGTGCACTATATTTGTGCATTTATGCGCCACATTAACAATTACGAAATGAATTACGACTGCGGACATTGTGAGGATTACGAGAACTACGAGAATTTCGAGAATGGGCAAACACCAGTATTCTGTTATTCGCAGGCATAGCCACATCGTCAATCAGCGATAACTTGTTTTGGTTCGCCAGTGCCACGATGGCAACATCATCACGAATGCCCATCCGCTGATCCTGAGCAAGCAAACTGTTATGAAAGTTTTCGTTGCTCCGGCTGGTAAATTTTCCGTCGTGCTTAAATGCTCCGTACAAAACAAACACACCACCTTCCATCAGCAGACAACCAACCCCGCGAAACATCCGCACAACCGTATGCCATGCCATGATATGTGCCGTATTGGCACTAAAAACGCCATCAAACCGTAGTGTACCATGCGGCTTATTCAATGCTTCCCAGTGCGCTTTTTCCCGCACATCAAGGGCAACTGGTCTGCCAATATTATGCTCCCTGTTGATTGCTTCATTATTAGCGATGGTATCATCTATCCATAGATTGATGCCACAATGAAACTGTGGCTGATCGCTGGTTTGCCAAAATAGTGTCGGCAAATTTTCAGCAAAAAACACAGCATGTTGCCCCGTACCCGAGCCGATTTCCAGAACATATGAAACTTCGGCAAAATAATGCTTTAATAGCGCAAGAATCGGCTGTTTATTATTTTCACAAGCCTGTGAAAATGCTTTCATATTGCTACTCATGAGTTAGTGTTAGTCATTGATAGTTGATAATTGACATCAAAAAACAGTGCTTGAATAAAGACAACCGAAACGCTCGGGTTTCTCAGCCTTGCAAAGTAAAGCGGACAGTTACTTGAGCAATGGCAGGCTATCTGCCAGTGAAACAGATCGTTGCTTAAGCAATGGTAGGCTATCCGCCAATGAAGCAGGCCGTTGCTTGACCGATAGCAGGCTATCGGCTAGTATGGGTTTTGGGATTATTCATTCAGTTATCGGAGGAAATATTGTGAAACATTTTTTAGGTCGTGTCATGGTTGTTGCTATTGCCGTTGCCTTTGCAGGTGACGCTCTCGCTGTGGAATGGAATGTCTCTCTCTGGGGCAAACGCCGCGCATTTACCGAACATCTGGAAAAGCTGGCAGAATTGGTTTCTGAAAAAACCAATGGTGAGTTTACCTTAAACCTGTCTTATGGTGGACTCTCTAAAAACAAAGAGAATCTTGATGGAATTGCTATCGGCGCATTTGAAATGGCACAGTTTTGTGCCGGTTACCATCGCGATAAAAACCCCTCTATAACCGTGCTGGAGCTACCTTTCCTCGGAATCTCCTCGCTTGAGGAAGAGCGCAGAATTAGTCAGATTGTTTATCAACACCCCGCGGTTCAGGCTGATATTGCCCGCTGGAATGCCACACTGTTGATGCCCTCGCCACTACCACAATATAATCTCATCGGTGTCGGTGATGCACCGATGGCACTAGCTGATTACAAAGGGCTGTCGGTGCGTGCCACTGGCGGAATCGGTAAGGCGATGGCAGCCGTAGGGGCAGTTCCCACATCAATGACCGCCTCTGAAGTGCGTCAGTCGCTTGACAGTGGTGTTATCAAGGCGGTGGCTTTTGCACCACATGCACACATGTCTTTTGGCACAGTTGAATCCGGTAACTGGTGGACGACTAATTTGAACCCGGGCACGGTGAACTGTCCGGTGGTCGTGAATACGGATGCGCTCAATGCACTGTCAGACGCACAGCGTGAGGCGTTACTGGGATCAATTGATGCGGCACTTGATCATTATATTGCCACTTATAACGGCAAAACCATGGCCGCTTGGGCACCGACACTGAAAGAAAAAGGCATCAAATCCATCACCTATAGCGCCGCTGATCTGGCGGCTTTTCGTGAGGCGGTTGCCGAGCCTGCCGCGCAAGCCTGGATTGCTGAAAACACGGCGAAAGGTCTGCCGGCACAAGCGCTTTATGATTTGCTGACCACGCTGGTTGCTCAGTAACCCGCTCCTAGCCTAACTGACCGTATCAACATGGCCTATTCTTGAGTAACGAAAATGGCAGGCACATCATCTGTTTTACAAGATAATTCCACGCTGAGTCGATGGGATCAGCTGCTGTACAAGCTGGAAAGCAAGCTCGCGTTGCTATCCGGACTGGCGGTGTTTTCGCTGATGCTTCTGGCGGTGTGCAATGTCGGTGGGCGCGATTTCTTCAATGCACCTTTGCCAGGTTACATTGACTGGATCGAGCAGATGATGCCACTGATTGCGTTTATGGGAATCGCCTATACGCAACGTAATGGCGGTCATATTCGTATGGATATTCTGGTTGGTGTGCTGCGCGGTCGCGCCCTGTGGATGGTGGAAATCATCACCGTGCTACTGATACTGCTGTTAATGGTGTTGCTGGTCTGGGGCACCTATTCGCATTTTCTGCGTAGCTTTGATTTTGCCATGCCCAACTGGAGTACTGACAGCTCCATAGACATTAACCTGCCACTGTGGCCAACAAAACTGCTGGTGCCGATTGCCTTTAGTGTCATCTGCCTACGTCTGTTGCTGCAACTCATCGCCTATGGCAGAGCATTTATTTTCGCACTGGAATCTCCGGTTGCGGTACCGATGCCGCAGACGGCCACACAACAAGCCGAAGCTGAAGCTAAACATGTCTCATAATCTGAATTAGCTGATGCAACCGATTGATATTGGATTGGTGGTTACTGGCATGATGTTTGTGGCTGTTTTACTGGGAATGCGTGTCGCCTTTGCCACTGCCCTGGCCGGATTGATCGGGCTGGTGTGGATATTCTGGGCAAAGTTTGGCTATGATCCTGATCGCTTCTTAAAAGCCCTGACCATTGCCACTAAACAAGCCGGACAGGTTCCTCATTCAAAAGTATCCAGTCAGGTTCTGTCGCTGATTCCGACCTTTATTCTGATTGGCTATCTCGCCTATTATGCCGGAATGACCCGATCCTTGTTTGAGGCGGCAAAACGCTGGTTCGCATGGTTGCCCGGCGGACTGGCCGTGTCCACGGTCTTTGCCACCGCAGGATTTGCCGCAGTATCTGGTGCCTCTGTCGCAACCGCGGCAGTATTCTCACGTATCGCCATTCCCGAAATGCTGTCCATTGGTTATGATAAACGCTTTGCCGCCGGAGTCGTGGCGGCAGCGGGTACGCTTGCCAGCCTGATTCCGCCATCGGCTATATTGGTAATTTATGCCATCATTGTTGAGCAAGACGTGGGCAAACTGCTACTGGCAGGATTTGTCCCCGGGCTGTTCTCGGCAATCATCTATGCCACACTGATTATCGGTATGGCACTGGCATTCAAAAATTTCGGGCCACCCGTTACTGGCTTTAGTTGGAAAGAGCGTTTTATCGCTTTACCAGCAGCGCTACCGATTGTCGCCGTTGTCGTCGTCATCATTTTCTTTGTCTATAACCCATTTGGTGGCGATGCCTGGGGTACGCCTACGGAAGGAGGTGCAATCGGTGCTTTTATCGTATTTTGCGTAGCGATTTATCATGGGATGCGCTGGTCTCAATTGAAAGATGCTCTGCTCGAAACCGCGAAGCTAAGCGTCATGATATTTACCATCATCTGGGGCGTACTCATCTATGTTCGCTTCCTCGGCTTTGCACATCTGCCACAAGCCTTTTCGGACTGGATCACCAGCTTGGAACAAAGTCCGATGCTCACCCTGATTCTCATTCTACTCGCCTATGCGGTACTGGGTATGTTTATGGACGCTATCGGTATGTTACTGCTGACACTGCCCGTGGTTTACCCGGCAGTTATGGCATTAAATGGTGGTGAATATGTCTCGGCGGCTGACAGCGTATTTGGAATGTCCGGACCATATTGTGCCATCTGGTTCGGGATATTGGTGGTAAAAATGGCAGAGTTCTGTTTAATCACACCCCCGATTGGGCTAAACTGTTTCGTCGTCGCTGGTGTTCGCGATGACCTGTCGGTTCAGGACGTATTCAAAGGCGTTACCCCGTTTTTCATCGCTGATGCCATCACCATCACACTATTGGTTGCCTTTCCATTCATTGTGCTATGGCTGCCGTCACAAATTTAGCTCCCCATCCGGCAAACCGCACAATAAGTATAACGGCAGTGTCGTCCCACTCCTCATTCTGACAGGAAGAACCGAATGGCGAGGGGTTTGATTTGCCCTGTCTGATAAGCGGCTATACAGGGAGAAATCAGTCTGATTTTATCGAGTCGTTGACAATTTCCGCATCAAACAGATCAACCAATTCCTGCACATTGCTGTCGTGCGTGAATGCCTGACGGGCACTGGATTCTTTTTGTTCTTGTTCTTTGTTAAATTGTCGGGCTGGGGTTTCAAGATCAGCATCGGCATCATCAGTTTTGACGTTGAGTTTTATATCCAGCGACAAATAATCTCTGCAATGTTGTTCAATTTCTTTTAATCGCTTGTCATTACACAGATGTCTGCTGGCAGAATCCAGCGTCAGATTTACGGTTTTTCCAGCGACAGATTGTGGCAACATATTCATCAGTATTTGTTTTGAAAGCCCTTTTAGGCCTAAATCACATATAAATCGCTGCCACCCTTCAGGATTCATAAATGTTTGCGGATTTATTGTCGGCGCATTGGCAAGCGCTTCGCTTGACACTTCGGTTTCGATCTCTGACACGATGGCTTCGTTTTCGACTATTGCTTTTGCTTTTGCTTGTTCTTGTGCTATCGCTTGTTTGGGCGCAGTCGCTCGGCTGGATGGTGTTGCGGGGTGTGCTGCCTTTGCACCTGCTTTTGCCGTGACTTGAGAAGTAGTGCGCCGATGCGGTTGAAATGCCAGCATCCGCATCAGTATCATTTCAAACCCTGATCTCGGGTCCGGGGCAACATCGAAATCCCGTTTACCCATTATGGCGATTTGATAGAATAATTGCAGGATTTCTGCATCAGTAGCCTTGGCAATATCGCTCAGGTAAGTGCTGTCTATACCCTTCCATTCAACGGCTTGCGGGCTTACCTGATACAACGAAACATTATGAATCAAGCTCAGTAATTCATCCACTGCCGCCCCATAATCAACAGCACGTTCTGCCATTTTCGCTATGATTTCCAATACTGCCACCCCTTTTTCGGTGGTGTGCGACTCTGCAATGAGTTGCCTCAGCAGTTGCATAATAAACTGGTCGTCTATCATTCCAAGCATTGCCCGCACCTGTTCAGCATTAATATCGCCATCACTAAACGCAATCGCCTGATCAAGCAAACTCAAGGCATCACGTACACTACCATTTGCAGATCGTGCCAGAATCATCAAGGCGGATGGTTGGTATTTGATTTTTTCTGCATCCAGAATTTTTTCGAGTTGGGCAAACAAGCGAACGATGTCCACCGACTTGAGATTGAACTGAATGCAACGAGACAGAATCGTTGTCGGTAACTTTTGTGGATTGGTGGTCGCCAACAAAAACTTGACATGCTCAGGTGGCTCTTCCAGCGTCTTGAGCAGGGCATTGAAGCTATGGATGGAGAGCATGTGCACTTCGTCAATCAGGTAAACCTTGTAGCGTCCCTGAGTCGGCGTATATTGCACATTATCAAGCAGTTTACGGGTGTCATCAACTTTCGTTCTGGAGGCAGCGTCAACCTCAATCAAATCAACGAAATTCCCCTGCTCGACACTCCGACAAACCACACACTCGCCACAAGGTTCGGCACTAACGCCGACCTCGCAATTCAATGATTTAGCAAAGATTCGTGCCAACGTGGTTTTGCCAACCCCACGGGTTCCAGTAAACAGGAAGGCATGATGGACACGCTGGCTATTGAGCGCATTGGTCAGCGCCGAAACAACATGCGCCTGCCCGACTACCTCAGGAAATACTTTTGGTCGCCATTTTCGAGCAAGTGCAAGATAACTCATTTATTTCTTTAACTTATTAATTTCTTTGATTTTTTTAGCACTGTCCCGCTATTTATGCGGGCACTACTTGAGGTTAAACACTGGCAGAGGTGGCGGGTCCAGCATACCTTACCCTAACACCCGAAATTGTTGCTACGGCTGCTTCCTTCCGGACCTGACCGGGTTAACAACGCATCGCCATCAGGGAGGCACACTTTCGCCGCCATAGATCAAACATCTTGTTCCGGTTGTTAGCAGTTGATGAAACCTAATCCATTCCAGAACCCGTCTATTTTATGCCATTTGTGTTAGAAGTAAATAGAACTGTCCGGATAATTAACACATAAACTGTCCGCTTTGGTAACGCCGATGATGGAGCATAAGATAAAACAGATAATTTACTCGTAACATTCTCCATTTTTACTTCCCAACTTTTCATTAAGGATATGTTAGGATTTTAATTATTTGCTCGTATTGTCGATTCATAAATCCAATGAAGTTTTCAACCCCCTTTTCCGACGCCAACCCAAAACGTCGTGCAATTCGTGAGTATTACCATGCGGATGAGAGCGAATGTGTTGCGCAATTATTGCAATCATTCAATATTGCCGAAACTGGCCGGAAAACTGACCAGAAAAATGTAGCTGGAAAAAATATAGCTACTGAAAATATACCCATAGAAAAGATACAAAAAGAAGCCATCAAACTGGTTAAACAAATCCGCAAGCAAAACGAAAGTTATGGTGGCTTGGATGCCTTTCTGCAGGAATTCAAATTGTCCAGCGAGGAAGGGGTTGCACTGATGTGTTTGGCGGAAGCCTTGTTACGGGTTCCAGACGCAGATACTGCCGACCAACTGATTCAGGATAAATTAGCAGATGGTAACTGGGCGGCACACTTGAGTGAAAGCGAATCATTTTTCGTCAATGCCTCAACCTGGGGGCTGATGCTGACGGGTAAAATCATCTCTTTGGATAAGGACGTGCTTGAGAATGCGGGTGATTATCTCGGCAAACTGGTTGCCCGTGGCGGCGAGCCGCTGATTCGGGCAGCCGTTAAACAGGCGATGAAAATCATGGGCAAGCAATTTGTGCTGGCTGAAACTATCCAACGCGGCTTAAAAACTGCTGAATTCAGAGAAAAACAAGGCTATTGCTATTCTTATGATATGTTGGGCGAGGCGGCGCGTACCCATGACGATGCCAGACAATATGTGCAGGCATACCAAACCGCTATTGATGCCATCGGTCATAACAATGCGTCTGGAAATGTTCAGAAAAATAACGGAAGAATCAGCGAACATGACGCTAAAAACAATCCTAGAAATAACCCTAATGCTCCCTATTGTTGCGCCGGTATTTCGGTAAAGCTATCGGCATTGCATCCGCGTTATGAGTATGCACAAGGGCAACGGGTTATGAATGAACTATTTCCGCGCTTAAAACAACTCTGCGTTCAGGCGGCATCATTTAATATCGGGCTGACTATTGATGCCGAGGAGTCTGAGCGTTTGGATCCGTCATTGAGTCTATTACAAATGTTGTGTGAGGATGCTGATCTTGATGGCTGGAACGGATTGGGGTTTGTCGTTCAAGCCTATCAGAAACGTGCGCCGGCGGTCATCGACTGGATTGAGGCATTGGTGGTGCAGACGCAGCGTAAAATGATGATTCGCTTGGTTAAGGGGGCATACTGGGATTCGGAGATAAAAAAAGCGCAGGTCAATGGCTATTCGGGATACCCTGTCTATACGCGTAAAGTAACAACCGATGTGGCGTATCTGCTTTGTGCACGTAAATTGCTCAACAATGCCGATGCGTTTTATCCGCTATTCGCAACACATAACGCGCTTACCGTGGTTTCGATATTAAACTTTGTCGGCGAGCGCCGCGATTTTGAATTTCAATGTTTGCACGGCATGGGCGAAATCCTCTACCAGCAGGTTATAAAACAGTATAACGTCAACTGTCGAATTTATGCGCCAGTCGGGCCACATAAAAATTTGCTCGCCTATCTGGTCAGGCGGCTATTGGAAAATGGTGCCAATAGCTCTTTTGTAAATCGTCTGGTCGATAAGCATTTGCCCGTTGAAAATATCGTCGCCGATCCGTTGACAACGCTGGCTGCCTTGCAGCACAAACCGCATCCGCATATCCCGTTACCACAGGACATTTATGGTGAGCGCACAAATTCGCAGGGCTTAAATCTTGATAATGAGCTTGAGCTTGAGCAGTTTTTTCAACAGGCACGCACGTTCTATTCGAGACGCTGGCAAGCGCACCCCTTGCTTGCCACTAAAAAACAGTCTGGTGAACAAGCTGCGCACAAGCATGGCAAGTCTAAACAGAAACTTGAACAGCGCAAGACTAAACCGGACACCCTTGCCGCATCAATGAGCGTGTACTCGGTATCTCCGGCAACCGGCAAAGCGATCGGAAGTGTGTTCAATGCCACAACCGATGACATCAACAATGCGGTCGCTAACGCCAATGCCAGCGCTGATCGCTGGAATCGACTCAAAGGCAAGGCACGTGCCAAAATGCTGTACGCGGTTGCCGACTGTTTCGAAAAAAACCGTGATGAGTTATTAACGCTGTGTCTTATTGAAGCGGGAAAATCCTTAGCAGATTCCATTGCAGAACTGCGCGAAGCCGTTGATTTTCTGCGTTATTATGCACATCAGGCGGAAGCCGAGTTTGAACAACCACGCACCTTGTCCGGTCCCACCGGAGAACTTAACCAATGGTCGCTGCATGGGCGTGGTGTCTTCGTTTGCATCAGTCCGTGGAACTTTCCTCTGGCGATATTTACCGGGCAGATTAGTGCCGCCTTGGCAGCCGGCAACAGTGTCATTGCCAAACCTGCCGAACAGACCCCGATTATCGCCTATCGCGCAGTACAGCTTATGTACCAATGCGGCATCCCCAAAGATGTCCTGCAACTACTTCCCGGCGATGGCTCAATGGTGGGATCAGCACTAATTAACCATCCGCATATTGACGGGGTTACTTTTACCGGATCGACCGAGACCGCGAAACTGATTCAACAAAATCTGGCGAACAAACACGGACAAAATCGGCAAGCTGCCATTGTGCCACTGATTGCTGAAACCGGTGGTATCAATGCCATGATTGTGGATTCAACGGCATTACCTGAGCAAGTTGTTAGCGACACCATACAATCGGCATTTCAAAGTGCCGGACAACGCTGTTCAGCACTGCGCGTTCTATATCTACAAGAAGACATCGCCGATGAAATGATTGCCATGCTGATTGCTGCGATGGCAGAGTTGAAAGTCGGCGACCCCGCAGACATCAGCACCGACATCGGGCCCATTATTGATGAACAAGCATTAAATTTACTGGTAACGCATATCGCAACATGCGAAAAACAAGGTGCCAGAGTGGCCAGAGGCGCACAGGTTCAAGGCGACTCGGCAGGCTATTATCTTAGCCCTGCTGTCATTGAAATCAGCGGCATTGGACAACTCAAAAAGGAAGTATTTGGTCCGATACTGCATATCTGCCGATTTGCCGCATCCGATATTGACCGTGTCATTGATGACATCAATGGCATGGGTTATGGACTTACTTTCGGGATACATAGCCGCATTCAATCCACCGTCAAAAGAATCACCCGCCGCATCAAAGTCGGCAATGTCTATGTCAACCGCAACACCATTGGCGCAGTCGTTGGCGTACAACCTTTCGGTGGCGAAGGCTTATCGGGGACGGGTCCAAAAGCCGGTGGCCCGCATTACCTGCACCGTTTCGCGGTAGAACGCTCGGTCAGCACCGATACCACTGCCGCTGGAGGAAATACCACGTTGTTGTCGTTAGAATCACTTTGAATATACGCTTGCCATTACCAACAGAAATCTTGGGGTATCGTCTTGGAAGGTCTGTCAGAACAAGCAAGCAGACGCACAATCCGCGTATCAAGCCAGGGATAATGCTTCCATTGAAGCGGTGGTTCCGCTAATCCGTATTATAAATGCGTTCAGTCTAAATGCGACAACTTGTGAAAATCGGCTACAAATTACATTAGAATCAACTCACATTTTCTTTCGCTTACAAGGTTATTTATGCAGACAGTGGATAACATTATTTTACCCCATTGGTTGATTCCGGTGGATGCTCGGCAGTCGGTGTTGCTGAATCACGCGGTTGTGGTGCATCAAGGTGAAATTGTTGAATTGGCTTCGGCGGATGCTATCACCTCCAGATATGATGCCGATACCACCATCGTTCTGGACAATCATGCGCTGATCCCCGGGCTGATCAATGCACATACCCATGCGGCGATGACCTTATTTCGTGGCTATGCCGATGACCTACCTTTGGCACAGTGGCTATCCGATCATATCTGGCCGGCAGAGGCTAAGTGGGTTGATGCGGCTTTTGTTGAGGCAGGCGCAAATCTGGCTTGTGCAGAAATGATTTGCGGTGGAACGACCTGTTTTAATGACATGTATTATTTTCCAGATATGGTGGCACGCAGTGCAGAGGCGGCGGGTATGCGTGCTTGTGTCGGTATGATTGTTCTTGATTTTCCGACTGTATGGGCAGAAAATGCCGATGAGTACATCAGTAAGGGGCTGGCAATGCGCGATGACTGGCGCCATTCCTCCCTGATTACCACCGCGTTTGCGCCGCACGCACCTTATACCGTATCCGATGAGCCGTTGCAGAGAATTGCGATTTTATCGGAGGAACTCGATTGTCAGGTGCAGATGCATGTTCACGAAACTGCCCATGAGCTTGAGCTGTCTAATGCGCGTTATGGTATGCGCCCGATTGAGCGTCTGGCGAAATTAGGATTGCTCAGTCCGCGATTGTTGGCAGTACATATGACTCAGTTATTGCCCGCTGAGATACAAAGCATTGCCGAGCGTGGTGTTCATGTCGTGCATTGCCCTGAGTCTAATATGAAACTGGCAAGCGGTTTTTGTCCTGTCTCAAAATTAGCCGAGGCGGGTATTAACATCAGCCTCGGCAGTGATGGTGCATCCAGCAATAATGATCTGGATATGTTCGGCGAAATGCGGATGGCAGCACTACTGGCAAAGGGGTTTAGCGAAAATACCGTTGCCTTCAATGCCCATGAGACTTTGGCGGCGGCAACAATAAATGGTGCAAGAGCCTTAGGTCTGGAGCATAGTATCGGCTCCATTGCAGCCGGCAAACAGGCGGATATGGTCGCCGTTGATTTATCGGCATATGCCACCCAACCGCTCTATCACCCGGTCAGTCAAATAGTGTACAGTGCGAGCAGGGATCAGGTGTCTGATGTTTGGGTCGCCGGACGGAGATTGCTTGAAAACGGCGAGCTAACTACGTTGGATTCTGCTCAAGTCTGCGCACTGGCGCAGCACTGGCATAACAAGATAAGTGCATAGCCGTGCATAATTAACTCACTCCATTTAACCCTAACAACAGACATCGCTAATGAATAAGAATTCGGCTAACGATTGCAATGTGGATGCGGCTGAAATCAAAAAATTCAGCGACTTGGCGAGCCGGTGGTGGGATAGCGAGGGCGAATTTAAGCCCCTGCATCAGCTTAACCCGTTACGCCTGAACTTTATTGATCAGCACTCGCCTTTGCAGGGGAAATTAGTCCTAGATGTCGGCTGTGGTGGCGGTATTTTGAGTGAAGCTATGGTGTTGCGTGGTGCGAGTGTTACCGGTATTGATATGGGTGATGCCGCCCTGAATGTTGCCCGATTACATGCTTTGGACAATGCGCTCAACATTGACTACCAACAAATTACTGCCGAGGGTTTGGCAATGTCTTCAGCAGACAAGTGGGATATCGTAACCTGTATGGAGTTACTGGAACATGTTCCCAATCCTGCCCGTATCGTTCAAGCCTGTGCTGAAATGGTAAAGCCGGGTGGCACGGTTTATTTTTCGACCATCAACCGTAACCCGAAGTCATTTTTACTGGCTATTGTCGGTGCCGAATATCTGCTCAAGTTATTGCCCAGAGGAACGCATAAATATGAAAAATTTATCCGCCCCAGTGAGCTTAATCAATGGGGCGAGGCGGCGCATCTAAAGACCAAACAGTTAATCGGAATGCACTATAACCCGATATTGCAAAGTTACCGGTTGGGTGCAGGTCTGGATGTCAACTATATTATGCAAGCGACAAAACAACCGCAGTCATGTTAAAGCAATCAGCTTGAATAATTATTGAGCCAGTCCTATCCCTATCATCCAGCCCTATCATAATGAGTCAAAGATTCGATGGTTTTCTGTTTGATCTGGACGGCACGTTGCTGGACACTTATGAGGATATGGGTAATGCCTTAAATACGGTTTTGGACAACCACAACAAACCGCCTCTGCCTCTGCAAGCCATCAGACCTTTTGTCTCCAAAGGCGGTATGGTCATGGTCTGTTTGGCGTTTAAGTGCAAACCCGAAAGCACGCAGTCTTGGGCGTTGTGGCATGAATTGCTGGACAGCTACCTGCAGGCAATCAGTGTACGGACAACACTGTTTGCGGGTATGGATTCAATATTGGAAGCCGTCGAAAGCAGTGGCAGAAAATGGGGAATCGTAACCAACAAACCCGCCTTTTTAACCGAGCCATTGCTACGCGCATTACAGCTTGACAGACGTGCCGGATGCGTAGTTAGTGGCGACACCCTGTCCGAAAAAAAACCTCACCCTGCCCCCTTATTACACGCCTGCAAACAGATCAACACAGACCCGAACCGAACCCTGTACATTGGCGACGATGAGCGCGATGTAGAAGCTGGAAGAGCGGCAGGTATGAGTACGCTGGCAGCTGCCTGGGGCTATATTGTTGCACAGGACGATCCTGCTTTATGGAATGCAGACGGGGTTATCCAGCAACCACAGGACATTGCCGACTGGCTGGATTAGTCAGCAGAGTACATTGAATCTGGCGCATTATCCTTGATTACCTCCCTGCCCTCCCCGTATGCTGCCGCACAATGGTGTGAGCAACATCGCCAAGAAAATAGGCGTATCGGTTATGTACCGACAATGGGCGCACTGCACCCGGGACATCTATCGCTGGTTGCACGCAGTATCCGCGAAAATGCACTAACCTGTGTCAGCATTTTTATCAACCCGTTGCAATTTAATAACCCCGATGATCTGGAAAAATATCCGCAAAACATCGACCATGACCTTGCGATGTTGGAGCAAGCTGGTTGTGATATGGTTTACACTGGATCGCTGGCGCAGTTTTTTCCGGAAGCAGAAGATATCCGAAACATAACACTAAACGACCCCGGTCCTGCCGCAAAAGGTTTGGAAGGAGATAGCAGACCGGGGTATTTAGAAGGCGTAGCCACCATTGTTGAACGCTTGTTTCAGACCACAGGGTCATGTAGTGCCTATTTTGGTAAGAAAGACTATCAACAGACGCTAGTGGTGCGTCATCTGGTACAAAAGCTTCGCCACCAAAACCTCCATGTCAAGGTCATCACTTGCCCGACTATACGCGAGCCTTGCGGATTAGCAATGTCATCCAGAAATCAACGCTTAACCGCACTGCAAAAACAAATCGCCACCCACATTTACCAGACATTATCGAAAACGAAAGCGTCATGGCAAAGCGGCGAACACAATCCAGCAGTATTACAACGACAAATGCGTGAGCAACTTGAACACCCTGATATTGCCATTGATTATGTCGCAGTACGCGACCAGAATAATTGGAGCGTACAGACACCAACAATAATCAGCAATGCCCGCGCATTGGTGGCAGCTTATGTGGGTGATGTCAGGTTAATAGATAATTTGTATTTGGGTGGACGTTAAATTTCGTTAAGTTTTATGAACGAAAATACCGCTGGGCTACTCTGAACGAAGTATATCCTGAGACACAACAGCAACGCTGCTGGATGCACAAAACCATGAACATGCTGAACTGTCTGCCAAAAGCGTCCCGGCCAAGGCAAAGCGTGCCCTACATTCAATCTGGCAGGCAGAGACAAAAGCGGGAGCGGAAAAGGCATTCGACCTGTTTATTACTATCTATGATGCTTGCGTATCCAAAGGTAACACGCCGTTTGCAAAAAACCGGGAGGAACTGCTGGCATTCTACGATTTCCCGGCAAAATATTGGCAAAGCATCCGCACCAGCAACCCGATTGAGTCGACCTTCGGCACGATCCGTCATCGGACGAAGCAATCGAAGGGCTGTCTCAGTCGAGAGGATATGCTGCAGATGATGTTTATACCCAATGGGCACTTCGAGCTGGGGATGTGTGCATAGACAAAATGGAAACGCTTACGCGGGTTTGATGACCTGACGAAAGTGGTTACGGGAGTCAAATTCAAAGATGGAATCGAGGTAACAGTTATTGATTAGATCCGCTTGAATCAGGTGCTCAAACACCGCTTTTGACAATAACTCTGAAAACCGAGGTTGAGAATACCACTTAAAGGCTATCCGCTGACTCAATGGATAAACCTAATTCATAATTCGTAATTTTCAGGTACACTCCACGAGTTGCATTGCTCCGATTTATATTGCCCTAATTGACCTTATTCTTAGATTTATATTGTCCTTGATTTACGACAAACCGTCTTTTGCCGATGATGCCCTGCTTGCAGGCGTTAATCTTGAATGTGTGCGTGGTTATAACACCTTATTCACGGCATTAAATTTTACGATTTGCTCGGCATCGGCTTTACAGTTAATCGGTGAAAATGGCTCAGGGAAAACATCGTTGCTACGCATTCTCGCCGGCTTATCCGAGCCTGAGCAGGGGACGATTTCATGGAATAATCGCCCTATTGCCGACACGACTTTTGAATATTTTGCCTCATTGGATTATCTGGGACATAAAATTGCATTGAAGGACAACCTGACACCCCGAGAAAATCTATGCTTTCTCGGTAGTCTTGCTGATTGTAACCCGACGCTCTCTGTCGAGCAAAGTTTGCACATTATGCAGGTGATGGCACTGGCAGATTCCCCCTGCTTTCAGCTTTCTGCTGGACAACGGCAACGCGTTGCACTGGCAAGAATTTTAAGAAGCCATGCCCGACTGTGGCTACTGGATGAACCGGCCACCGCGCTGGATCGTGAGGGCATGGTATTGCTTCAGCAAGTGATGATGAGCCATCTCAATGCGGGTGGCATCATCGTCTATAGCAGCCACCAGCCACTGGCTATCAGCGATCAATCTCATCAATCGCTGCACCTCAACCCGCCGACCGCGTTCACCATCTGAACTTTAAGTCCACGTTAAATTACTTTAGCCCACTTTAGCCCACTTTAGCTAGATGTTAGCCAACAAGAACACATTGACAGCGACTTTTCTGGTCATGCTATCACGGGATATTGCCATCGCTTTCCGACATTTTGGCGAAATTTTTCATCCGCTGCTATTTTTCATTATTACCGTTAGCCTGTTTCCATTAGCCATCAGCCCTGAGCCGATGTTTCTGCAAAAATTAGCTCCTGGCATCATTTGGGTGGCAGCACTGCTGGCGACCCTGCTGGCACTGGATGGCATGTTCCGCTCGGAATACGAGGATGGTACGTTGGAATTACTGGTTTTGAGTCCGCATCCATTGCCTATGCTGGTGATAGCCAAAGTTTGCGCTCATTGGCTCATCAGCGGACTGCCTCTGCTGTTAATGGCTGTGCTATTGGCAGTGATGCTCAATTTACCCGCTTATGCTTTTTCAGCGATGTTGCTGAGCTTGTTGTTGGGTACGTCGGCTATGAGCATGATCGGTGCTATCGGGGCAGCTCTAACCGTGGGATTACGCAAAAGTGGTATGCTACTCACCTTAATTGTCATGCCGTTGTACGTTCCCATTCTGATATTTGGTAGCGCTGCCATTCAGGCGGCCGTATTACAAATTACTTGGTCACCTCCGATATACTTGCTCGGCGCGATAGGGGTACTGTGCCTGACTCTGGCACCTTTTGCTATTGCCTCGGCTCTGAAAATTAGTTTGAATTAATGATTAAATCTGCGTCCAATCATATACTGTAAATAACCGCTTTACAGTAAAATACCCGTAGCCTTAAATATGGCATACTAAAGACCGATTCAAAACACTATAAATCAGGGCATGTGTACTCTGGCTGTGCTGTATCAGAATCAATTATCGACACATTCGTTATTTAAGCAATCGCTGTGCAAAATCCCGACACCCCTATTCGTTCATCGAATCAATCTCGGTTATGGCTGCATCGGTTTGGATCACCTGCTTATTTTTATGGTTTTGCTGGCAGGTGGGCGAGTCGATGCGGAGTGACTGCTTTGTTATTATTCCTGATTGGTTTGTATTACGGGCTGGTGGTCGCGCCGGCAGATTATCAAATGGGCGACAGTTATCGTATTTTATTTGTTCACGTCCCCACTGCATGGATGTCGATGTTTGCTTATGTGGTCATGGCAACTGCAGCGGCTACCGGGCTGGTTTGGAGAATGAAATTAGCGCATGCGTTGGCTCGATCCTGTGCGCCATTGGGTGCTGCTTTTACCTTTTGTGCTTTGCTGAGTGGCTCGTTATGGGGCAAGCCCACTTGGGGAACTTACTGGATTTGGGATGCACGGCTGACTTCTGAATTAGTCTTGTTGTTTTTATATTTTGGTTATATGGCACTGATTAGTGCAATTGATGACAGACGCACCGCCTCACGCGCAGCCGCATTGTTAGCACTGGTCGGCTTGGTCAACATTCCTATTATTCACTATTCAGTTGAATGGTGGAATACCTTGCATCAGGGTTCAACCGTGATGAAACTCGGGCGACCAACCATAGATACTGAAATGCTGATTCCCTTATTAATCATGTTCGCTGCTATCAATTTCTATTTTGTTGCCAGCTTGCTTAATCGTGTTCGCGCCGAATTACTGGATCAGGAACGACACACTCAGTGGGTCAGAAATGCGCTCAATAAAACACAGTTCAATCAGGGCGTCGGTCAATGATTGAGTTTTTTAATATGGGCGGACATGGTTTTTATATCTGGATAAGTTATGGCATTGTTGCGGTTACGCTCGGCTATCACTATGTTGCACCGATACACCGACACAAACGATTAGTCCAAAACCTGTCTGTTTTTTATCGCAGTAAATCAAATAGGCACCCAGAATAATGCGTATCAAACGGAAACGACGTTTGATCGCCTTGTGCCTGTTGGTAATTGGCATTTCCACAGCCGTTGGATTGATGCTGTTGGCGTTGAAGAAAAATATCAATTTGTTTTTCAGTCCGAGTCAAATTGTTGCCGGCGAAGCCCCCGCCCAAACCAACTTTCGTATAGGGGGCATGGTGGTCAATGACAGTGTTAAAAGAAATCAGACTGATTTAACCGTTACTTTTGATTTAACCGATACCGCAGCAACCGTTGCCGTCTCCTATGCCGGAATTCTCCCCGATCTTTTTCGTGAGGGTCAGGGTATAGTCGCTTCAGGAAGTATGCAGCAAGGTGTTTTTGTCGCTAATCAGGTGCTGGCAAAACACGATGAGACTTACATGCCACCACAGGTCAACGATGCACTAAAAGCCGCCAACAAAAAACAATACCGACAATCCGTAAACTAGCTCCACAAACTAATTCAGCCCCCTCACTTGATGATACCCGAACTCGGACACTTCGCACTCATTCTGGCACTAGTGGTCAGTGTGTTGCTTGCCAGCTTACCTTTGGTCGGCGCACATCGTGGCATTTTAACCTGGATTGCTTTTGCTAAGCCGGTAGCGCAGGCACAATTTCTACTCATTGCCTTTGCCTATGGCTGTTTAAGCTATGCTTTTCTAACCGATGATTTTTCAGTAGCGTATGTGGCCAATCACTCCAATTCTCATTTACCGTTGCTTTATAAAATTTCCGGGGTATGGGGTGGACATGAAGGTTCTTTGTTGTTTTGGGTGTTTATCCTCGGCCTCTGGACTGGGGCGGTGAGTCTCTTTACCCGTTCTATTCCCGAATCCGTGTCGGCAAGTGTGCTGGCGGTAATGGGCATGATCGCTGTTGGCTTTTTGTTGTTTATGCTGTTGACATCAAACCCGTTTGCACGACTGCTTCCCGTACCAGTAGAAGGTCGGGATTTAAATCCTCTGCTTCAGGACATCGGGCTGGCGATGCACCCGCCGATGCTTTATCTCGGCTATGTTGGATTCTCTGTGGTATTTGCCTTTGCCATAACGGCAATGATAAGCGGTCGCTTTGATGCAGCATGGGCACGTTGGGCGCGCCCGTGGACACATATTGCCTGGATGTTTTTAACCATCGGCATTGCGCTCGGTTCTTGGTGGGCCTATTATGAGTTAGGCTGGGGCGGATGGTGGTTTTGGGACCCGGTGGAAAACGCTTCTTTTATGCCGTGGCTGATTGGAACGGCATTGATACATTCCCTTGCCGCAACAGAAAAACGCGGGGTGTTTAAGGCATGGACTATTCTGCTTGCGGTTTTTGCCTTTTCGCTGTCATTGTTAGGTACTTTTCTGGTGCGCTCTGGCGTGTTAATTTCGGTACATGCTTTTGCCACTGACCCGTCACGAGGCTTGTTTATATTGCTGTTTTTAAGCGTGGTCATTGGCGGGTCGTTGCTACTCTATGCTTGGCGCGCACCGACCATCGTCAGTCATGTTAAGTTTGCGGGCGTTTCCCGAGAAATGGCATTGCTCCTGAATAACATATTTTTTGGTGTACTGTGTTTTGCGGTTCTACTTGGAACTCTTTATCCTCTGCTTTTGGATGCACTCGGACTGGGCAAAATTTCAGTCGGTCCGCCCTACTTCAATCTTATATTCGCCGTGATTGGTTTACCGCTGACGATGCTGATCGGCATCGGCGCATTGATTCGCTGGAAACAAGATCACCTTAAACGAATCAATCGTATGGTGATGCTGATTTTACTGACGAGCGTAATGCTCGGATTACTCATCCCACTATTAATGCCACATTATTCGCTGGGCGCGGCTGCCGGTTTATGCGCGGGCAGTTTTGTGATAATTTTGAGTCTGCACGGTCTGGCTGAACGATGTCAGCGCGGACGACGACTGCAAAGTTTAGCCAGCACACCGCGAAGTGTTTATGGTATGAGCCTCGCTCATATGGGCATCGGTCTGTTTGTTATCGGGGTTACCTTGAGCCATGTTTATAGTGTGGAAAGCGATATTCGTATGCAGACCGGTTCTCAATATGCAATACATAACTATCAATTTGTGTTCAATGGCACCGAACAACTGAGCGGGCCCAATTATCAGGGTATTCGTGGAAAGTTTGATGTATTGAACGACAATAAGTGGGTCACACAACTATTCCCAGAAAAACGAATTTATCGGGTTCAAAAAAACCCGATGACGGAGGCGGCGATTGATTCTGGATTTTTTCGGGATATTTATATTGCCTTAGGCGAACCGTTAGAAAATAATCAAGCATGGGCGGTACGGATTTATTACAAACCGTTTATTCGTTGGATTTGGCTGGGCGCATTGATTATGGCCTTGGGTGGTTTGCTGGGTGCGACTGATGCTCGATATAGTCGCAGAAATGCCTGAACCTGGCCCTTGCAACTTAACCGTTATTCTGACTTAAAATTATGAAAAAAAAATTATTCCCTTTTGCGATATTTATTGTCGTTGTCATTTTGCTGGCAATCGGGCTGAATCGTAACCCGGGTGATCTTCCCTCGCCGCTCATTGGCAAACCTGCTCCGCAATTTTCATTGCCGATTTTAATGACCGCAGAACAATCCCACACCCGAACAACCCTGTCAGAAAAAGATATGCTGGGAAAGGTGTGGCTGTTCAATGTCTGGGCATCTTGGTGTCCTACCTGTCGTGGCGAACACCCTGTACTGATGCAGTTATCGCGTAGCAAGCGGGTCGATATAGTCGGCCTGGACTATAAAGACGATACCGAGCAGGCACTTGCGTTTTTGCAGCAACATGGCAATCCTTATACAGTCATTGCTGTTGACCAAACTGGTGATGTCGCTATTGACTATGGTGTCTACGGTGTCCCCGAAATTTTTGTCATTGACAAACAGGGTCTGGTACAGCTGAAACATGTCGGTGAGCTAACCGATGATGTCATACAAAACAACATCGTCCCTTTGCTCATTGCCTTGCAGGACGAGGAAGTTTAATCACCGTTTCGGCTATTAAAATGTGCCGTCTAATGTTGTGCCTGATGCTGACCATTTTGAGCCTGTCGGTGGTATCGGCGCAGCTCAACATCACTGATTTCGATAGCCCCGATCAGCACGCACTTTATCAGCGAATCATACAAGAATTACGTTGTCTGGTCTGCCAAAATCAAAATCTTGCCGATTCTAACGCTGATCTTGCGAAAGATCTCAGACGAAAATCCTCTGAAATGATAAAGCAACACAAGGGGTATGACGAAATTATTCAATATATGGTAGAACGATATGGCGAGTTTGTGTTGTACCGCCCGCGTCTAACCGCGGCGACATGGCTTTTATGGTTTTCTCCTTTTGTGATTTTGATTGCACTGCTTGGTTTCGTGTGGCTCAAAATCCGCCGTGTTCAGCGCGCTCATACTACAACGCATTGCCGATTTTCCAAAGAGGAACTGGATAATGCCCGCTCTCTTATCAATAACGAATCGTCCTCGTGATGATATTTTACCTACTTTTGATCGGGATTATCTTGCTCCCGACATTGATGATTCTGCCGGCACTAACCAACAGACGTGGCATCGTTGAGACAAATCGGGATGCTGAAAATGTAAATATAGCTCGGCAACGTCTGCGGGAAATAGCAAAACTTGAGAACGCAGCAGCTATCAATTTTCAGGAAGCCGAAATAGAACTTCAGGCTACCTTGCTGGAAGATTTGCATAAAGATAAAACGACTACATCGGCGACATCAACCGTGCCATTCAAAAGTTGGGGGCTATTGATTATCGTGTTAATCCCTTTACTGAGTCTGATTCTGTACCATCATCTCGGCAATCCCGAACTTGCACGACAGGCTATTGACGGGACTGCATCAGTAAAACAACAACAAGCACAAACCCCAGACAGTCAATTTGATATTGAGCAATTACTGCTGCTACTAGAAGAAAAACTGGTTGAAGATTCCGCAAACCCGCAGGGCTGGGAGCTGGCTGGCAAAACCTATATGAATTTGGGCAATTTCAAGCAGGCAGAATCGGCCTATGCAAAATTGAATGCGCTGGTAGTCGGCAACCCCGATTTTTTAGTCGCTTGGGCAGATGCGGAAATAATGGCAAACGGGAATGTCTATACCCCTGCCGCTGAAGGCAGAGTTGAACAAGCACTTTCAATCAATCCAAACCATATCAACGGATTGTGGATCGCGGGTCTCGGTGCCAAAAGTCTGGGTTATCACGTTAAGGCGTTGCGCTATCTAAACACACTTCTGCCACTGATTGCAAAGGATAAGACTTCCAGCGCTAAGATCAAGCTATTGATTGCGCAAATTATGGCAAACACGGACGACAATCTTGATGTTGTGAACGTGCTTGCCAAGAAGCAAAAACACATATCAGGCAATCACGATAGCGGAAAAGTCATCAGTGTTGAAGTAACACTTGCCAATAACCTCATTGCCAAAGTAGATAAAGAGGATGTGGTATTCGTGTTTGCTAAAGCTCTGAAAGGAGTTACTGCTCCGTTGGCAGTAAGCACACACCGCGTTAAAGAGTTGCCGATTAAGATTGAACTGACCGAAGATATGGCCATGCTACCCAATATGAACATCGCCTTATTTGATAAAATAACTGTCGTAGCGAGAATCTCAAAAACAGCAAATGCGCTTCAGCAATCGGGGGATTTAGTAAGCAACACCGTATTGATTTCCGAAGAAAATCAGGGAAACAGCGCGAAACTGAAAATTGATCAAATAGTCGAATAATCAGGAATAACCCCACCCAACTTTTCGCCCTAATTTTTAGTCTCGTAATCTGCTTTATCAATGAATAACGAAGGATCAGGTTTGTCTGCTTTATTCTTTGTCGTTGTGCGGGGCGATACACTCACGGAAGAATCTGCTGCTTCTTTGCGAATACTTTCACCCTGAAATGAACCATTTGTATCAATGGCAAGATTGACAGCAGTCAGTTTACCTTTCACATCTCCACCCGCGACAATTTCAACAGATTCACATTCAACATCACCCAAAAATTTGCCACTCACAATTAACGTATTGGCGCGCAGGTTATTGCTGTTGACGACACCAGATTGACCAATTTTAACCAGTCCGGTAGAGTTTATCTCTGCTTCAACTTCGCCATCAATATGTAGCTCACATTCGATGTCTATTTTACCGGTGATACGGGCTCCAGCTGAGATAGTTGTAACGTTTGATGAGTAATCTGTTTGTTGATTAGCTTTATTAAAAATGGCCATTTTATACCTCTAACTTGTGTGAAAATTTCATGTGTCCCAAACTTCCACTTCAAAAATTGGAATGGGTCGATTGGTTTGCGCAGATATCTGATTTCGTAATGTAAATGTGCGGCTAAACTCCTTCCGGTATTACCCGAATAGCCGATTAAATCACCTTTTTGGATGACATCTCCAGGAAAAACCAGCATTTTATTTAGATGAGAATATCGTGTTTCAAAGCCGAAGTTATGCAGTAGCACAATGCGGTTACCACTCAGCTTCGAATAGTCGGCGTCGCTAACCAACCCATCGGCTGTTGCAAAAACTTCCGTATTGGTTTTCGCTCTGAGATCAATGCCGTTATGGAAGGACTTGACTTTCGTGACTGGATGATTTCTCATACCAAACGCACTGGTAATAACCCGATTTTTCAGGGGATAGCCGTTTGGGATATTGTCATGCAACATGCGTTCTTGACTTGCCGTCAAGCTTGCCAGTTCAACCCGGGACGCGAGATTCAACTCTGCCTGATTTGCATATTCTTCATCCGTTCTGCCAGCGATACCATCGCCGATAACCGCCTCTATTTTCTCTACCCTGTCACCAATTTCTGAATATTCTTCTTCCCGGGCATTATAAAAAGCACCAATCCGTTTTATGCGTTGTTCAAGAGAAGATCCCATGTCACCAGTATCCACACCACTAAATTCCTCAATCACCACAAGCTCTTTACTGATATTCATTACCTGCTGTTGATGATCAGTCACTGTTTTCTCAAGATTAGTAATTAAATGCCCAAATTGAATCAATTTTTTGTTTAAGTTTGTTTTTTCAATAGCAAGTGATATAACAGAATGGGATTGAGACGTATTGATGACAAACAATGCTAAAATCGCAATTAGAACGGTCACGCTAGCAACTATCAGATTTCTTACTACAGTCGTTTTAACGAAAAAGTATTTCGTTCCTAACACGTTTGACAGGGTGAGTCTATAATAGTTTCTCACGCTTTTATTTGTGCGCATAGTATTGGATAAACGACCGTGTGGGATTTAGTTATGAGTTTCTATTAATGAAAGAAACCTGATTTTACTCGAATTGTCATGAGTTTTGTATAACCTGCTAAAACTTTAGAATATGAAAACCTTTTACCATATAACCATATATAATCTCAAGTTGTTTTTCAGAATGGTTGCAAAAAAAACAGTGTTTGCCCCAGCCGTTCTGGATCTGGGTCAATCTGCTTTTATTTGTTGCGTAAGCACTGGCAGACCGATAATACACACTTTGTAAAAAACACAACGACAAATATGAAGAATTTAGAAAAGATCATTCTTGACGGCTGGGAAGGACGAGACAACTTGACACCGGCTAATGCAAGTACTGAATTACGTCAAGCGGTCAACCAGTGTCTGGATTTATTAGATTCGGGTAAAGCGCGGGTGGCAGAAGCGGGAGAGAGTGGCTGGCATGTCCATCAATGGCTAAAAATGGCAGTCCTGCTATCCTTTAGGATTGATGAAAACAACATATTAAGCGCAGGTTGCAACCACTACTACGACAAGGTTGCACTGAAATTTAGCGATTATAGCAGCGCAGATTTTGCCAACGGCGGATTTCGGGTTGTCCCACCCGCCACCGTCCGACGTGGTGCTTATATCGCAGCCGATGTGGTACTGATGCCCAGTTTTGTCAATATCGGTGCTTATGTCGGTGCCAGAAGTATGGTCGATACCTGGGCAACCGTGGGATCGTGTGCACAAATTGGTGAGAATGTACACCTGTCTGGTGGCGTTGGTATTGGGGGTGTACTTGAACCCTTGCAAGCCTCTCCAACCATTATTGAAGATAATTGTTTTATCGGTGCGCGCAGCGAAATAGTAGAAGGCGTGATTGTTGGTGAGGGTGCAGTGATTTCTATGGGTGTTTATATCGGGCAAAGCACGCGCATTTTAGATCGCGCTTCTGGACAAGTAAGCTACGGCTATATTCCCCCAGGCTCTGTCGTTGTCTCCGGTTCAATTCCAGCCAAAGATGGCAGCCATAGCCTGTACTGTGCTGTAATTGTCAAAACCGTGGACGAGAAAACCAAAAATAAAATTGGTATTAACGCGCTACTTCGCAATATTTGATACGGATATTGCACATCGCATCAAGCTCCCGTCAAAACATGGTTGCTGATATGCAAGCGACTCAAATACGGGGATTTTGAATTTCCTGCCCCCGCATCTTTTCTCTGACAGTCTCTATAGGTATCCGCTTTTGCCTATCAGCACTGTGGCTTTTAATTCCCAGACTTCTTGACTTCAAGTAATTCAATATCAAATAACAGGGTAGCATTCGCTCCGATTGATGCTCCAGAACCACGTTCGCCATAAGCGAGTTCAGAAGGCAATACCACTGCCCATTTATCTCCCGGTTTCATTAACTGTAATACTTCCTGCCATCCGGGAACAATGCTACCCAGAGGAAACGTTACCGCCTCACCACGCGCATAACTGCTGTCAAAGACAGTTCCGTTTATCAGCGAACCCCGATAGTGAACCACCACAGCATCAGCGAGCGTTGCACTATCAGCACTGCTATCTCCAGCAACCAGCACCTTATATTGCAGACCACTGTCGGTGGTGATAACACCTTCTTTGGATTGATTTTCCTTGAGGAATATTTTGCCTTCAGTTGCATTTTTCTCCGCAATGACTGTGGCTTCAGCCAGTATAGCGGCTTGTTTTTGTTGCAGAACTTCATTGACTTCCTGCGCCGACAACAATGGCGCACTTCCGGAAATAGTGGTCGTAATACCTTGTAGCAACGCATCTAACTCAATGCCTTGCTGATTACTGAGTTGATTAACTATTTGTTCAGCAATCTTGCTGCCAAGCGCATAGCTGTATTTTTTATCATCAGAGTCAAGCGTCAGATTTTGTGCAAGCAGTTGTTGCGCCAATAAAAAAAACATCAGCAGAGATGATATGACAAATAATTTTGCGTTCAGACGTTTATTAGACATAGTAGATTCTCTTATTTTCAATTTAGTTTGGTTTGTTAAATATCCCCCACCGTTGGCAAATCACCCATAGTGCCAAAGTGGAAAGGTCAGATTATGAGACATCGAAAATCTGAAGTGCTTCTTCGATACGTCGCGGTGCGATAATCTTGATGTTGGACATACCAGACTTGGGTTTGTTCGCCACTGGAATCAATGCGCGGGTGAATCCCAGTTTTTCTGCTTCTTTGAGGCGTTCCAGACCACGTTGTACCGGTCGCAGCTCACCAGACAAACCGACTTCACCGAATACAATCAGGTCGCTACCGACTGCCCGGTCTTTAACGCTTGACAGAATCGCCATCAACACCGCCAAATCTGCCGCTGGTTCACCGACCCGGACACCACCAGTAACATTGGTAAACACATCATAACTGTTCAAAGAAATTCCAGCGTGTCGATGTGCAATCGCCAATAACATTGCCAAGCGATTTTGTTCAAGACCAACGCATAACCGTCTGGGGTTTGCCAATACGCTATCGTCTGTTAATGCCTGAATTTCAACCAGCAATGGGCGACTCCCCTCTTGTGTCGCCAGCACCACGCTACCCGGTGTTTCCGCGCCATGCTTACTGACAAACATCGCTGAGGGATTACTTACGTCTTTTAACCCTTGTTCGGTCATTGCGAAAACACCGATTTCATTAACCGCGCCAAAGCGATTTTTAATAGCGCGAATCAAACGAAAGCTATTTGAACCCTCTCCCTCAAAATATAAAACACTATCAACCATGTGTTCCAAAATCCGTGGTCCTGCCAGTGCCCCCTCTTTGGTCACATGACCAACCAGAATCACGCAACAGCCACTTTGTTTGGCATATCGTACCAATCTGGCGGCACTTTCTTTCACCTGTGAAACACTGCCCGGTGCTGCACTCAGCAGATCACTGTAAAAGGTCTGAATAGAATCGGCAACCAACACCGCTGGAGATTTTTTTTGGGCAACATCCAACAGCGTTTCAAGACGATTTTCTGCCATTATTTGCATATCAGCACCATCCAGACGCAGACGGTGAGCGCGTAATGCAATTTGTTCCGTAGATTCTTCACCCGTAACGTATAACACCTGAGTATGTTGAGCGATATGACACAGATACTGCAATAACAATGTCGATTTACCGATGCCGGGATCACCGCCAATGAGGATAACAGAACCCAGTACCAGCCCGCCTCCCAACACGCGGTCGAATTCCGCACTACCACTGGAGATGCGTTTGATATTCTCAATCGCCACCTGCCCGAGCAGTTGCACATCCACACGCGGTGCAAAACCGGAGAAACGCTCGGTCAATGATGAATGTCGCTGCAACGGTTGTTGCACAAGCGTATTCCATTCCCCACATTCATTACACTGACCCGACCATTTTAGACTCTCTCCCCCACATTGCGAGCAAAAATAGCCGTATTTTTCTTTAGTTTTAGCCACCCTGTTAATTCACCGTTACTCTTGGAACACGCGCCGTTACTTGACAAAGCAGCTCATAGGGTACGGTGTTTGCCCATTGCGCCACATCTTCAACAGCCAAGCCATGCCCCCACACCGTCACCTCATCACCAGCTTTAATGCCCTCCAAATCAGTCACATCAACCGTTATCATATCCATAGAAACCCGTCCAATAATCGTTGCCCGCTGATTGCCAATCAGCACAGTTGCGCGCGAATCTTCTAATCGGGGATAGCCATCACCATAGCCAAGACCGAGCATGGCAATTCTTGAAGTGCGGCGGCTACGAAAAATACCCCCATAACCAACCACTTGATTAGCCGCGATTGTTTTAACCGCAATCAAACGTGTCTGTAACTGCATGACTGGCTTCAAATCAAACTTTGCCGTTTTGTCATCTTGCTGTTGACAGGGGTTCACACCATAGAGCATCAGCCCCGGTCTGACCCATGAAAAATGTGTCGCTTGCCAGCGCATCACGCCGGCAGAATTTGCCAGACTCTTTTCACATTTGAATCTATCCGTAGCACGATTAAACACTTGTAGTTGGGTGAGGGTAAAATCATCGTCAATTATATCCGCATTAGCAAGATGAGACATTATCCGTACCTCTTTAATAGAACCCATATTCTCAAATTTTTTATAGATGGTTTCCAGTGCTTCTGCACTAACACCGAGTCGGTTCATACCACTATCAAATTTAATCCATACTGACAGCGGCTTGCCCTGATATTGCTCCAGCCACCTAACCTGCTGTTGAGTATGCACCACCACATGCAGACGATATTGCTCAAAATAGTGGAGGTCAGCTTGCCATAATTCGGATAACACCACAATCGGTTTATCGTCCTGCACATGCCGACAGCGAATACCTTCATCAATGCTGGCAACCGCGAAAGCATCGACCTGATTGTGCAGTGCGGCGCAAATGTTTTCGAGCCCGTGCCCGTAGGCATCGGCCTTAATCACCGCCATCACTCGTGCCTGTGTCGCCTGCCTAATCTGATTTATGTTGTGTCGTAATGAATCCAGATCAATTAACGCTCTACTGCGCCACGAAGAATTCATTGATCGGAGAGAATCAAGTAGGTTGATGAGAAATTATTGGTTTTACCACGCTCCATTGTGCCATGATATTCCATCAATCCGAGTTACTCGGTACTACTACGCGTAGTCACTAAAATCTGATTTGGCCAAGTTCTCAAAGCGAGTAAACTCCCCAAGAAACGCCAGTCTTGTCGTGCCAATCGGACCGTTTCGTTGTTTACCAATCACCACCTCGGCAATGCCTTTTTGCTCGGTATCCTCGTTATACACTTCATCCCGATAGATAAAGAAGATAACATCGGCATCCTGTTCAATCGCACCCGATTCCCTGAGATCGGACATAATCGGTCGTTTATTCGGGCGTTGTTCCAGACTGCGATTTAACTGTGACAAAGCAACCACTGGAACCTTCAACTCCCGCGCCAGCATTTTCAAGGCACGGGTAATTCCGGATATTTCCGTAGCACGATTTTCAGTACTTTCCGATGCCTGCATAAGCTGAATATAATCCACCACTATTAAGCCTAATTGCCCCTGTTCAATCGCCATTCTGCGCGCTCTTGAGCGCAAATCAAGCGCATTGAGACCGCCTGAATCATCCACAAATATCGATACTTGATCCAACAATGCCATAGCAGACGTTAATCGTGTCCAGTCCAGATCATTGAGGCGACCGGTGCGGATTTTATTGGAATTGATTCTTCCCAGCGATGCCAGCATCCGCATCGCTAGTTGTTCTGCCGGCATTTCCATACTGAATATAGCGACCGGCAATTTTTGCTCAACCGCGACATATTCGGCAATATTCATCGCAAAAGAGGTTTTACCCATAGACGGTCGCCCTGCCACAATAACTAAATCCCCCGGCTGCAATCCCGCGGTCTTCTCATCAAGGTCAATAAAGCCAGTTGCAATACCGGTTATCGCATCTTTTGAGTTAGCCAGTTCGTGAATACGATCAATGGAGCGCGACAGTAAATCCTGAATAGAAGCGAAGCCTTTTTGACTGTGACCATCGCGCTCAGAAATTTCAAACACCAGATGCTCCGCCTTATCGAGAATCTCACGCGGCGTTCGCCCTTGTGGATGATACGCACTGGTAGAAATATCATTGGCTGCGGTAATCAGTGAACGCAAGATAGCACGTTCCCTAACAATCTTCGCATACGTTAAAATATTTGCCGCACTGGGGGTGTTATTCGCCAATGTACCGATATAGGCAAGACCGCCAGCATTGTCCAACTTGTCTTCAGACTCCAGCCGTTCAGATGTGGTAACTACATCGGCTGGCTCCCCAGCATCCTGCAAAGCAGAAATAGCCGCAAAAATCAGTTGGTGACTTTGACTGTAAAAATCATGGACATGCACTTCATCAATAACCTCATGCCACTTATAATTATCCAACAACAAACCACCCAACAAAGACTGCTCTGCCTCCAGTGACTGGGGTGGCAATTTCGGCGAATTGGTTATAAATGATACGGTTTCAGGCAATGGACAATGAACAGATTGGTCGGTGATTATTCAGATAATTGTTTAGGTGTTTATGGTATCAGTAACGATCTGTTGTAACACTACCGAAACACGAAAAAGACGCAAAAAAAAAGCACCACAATTGCGATGCTTTTTCTGATAGGTTTGTTACTTTTTTCTTCTAATTTACTTAAAAAATATGCGCTATCCTATTATTTTTTAATAAAACAATCATTCACTATCACTGATATCATCAGCTACAGTAGTGCTTGTATCACCCGCACGTTCACCTTGTACTGTGATTTTGACAGTAAAACGCACTTGCGGGTGCAGTATGACATCCGCCTCAAACTCACCGACATTTTTTATCGGCCCATCAGGCTGGGTGATTTCAGATTTCTCGATGCGGGTTCCCGCTTCGGTTAAGGCTTCCGCAATATCAATTGGAGACACCGATCCATAAAGTTGTCCCTCTTCACCACATAATCGCGTCAGCGTAATGGCTTTCACCGCAAAATCTGCACGCGCTTTCGCACCATCCAGACGTTTACCCTCCTCTGCGGCTAATTGTCGCCGCCTCTCTTCCACGATAGCTCTTGCATCAGCGGTAGCAAGCACTGCCTTTTTATGAGGAATTAAAAAATTACGCGCATAGCCATTTTTTACATTAGCAACATCACCAATCTCGCCGATATTTTGGATTCTTTCTAACAGAATAATTTCCATAGCAACTCTCCTTAATTGTCGTGTTGATCAGTATAAGGGATTAACGCAAGAAATCTGGCGCGTTTAATCGCTGTCGCTAACTGCCGCTGAAAATGTGCTTTGGTACCAGTACTACGACGCGACAAAATTTTCCCAGTCTCTCCAATATTCGCAGTCAGAATATCCATATCTTTATAATCGATAGCGTGAACACCCTCTACGGTGAACTTGCAGAATCGTGGTCGTCTTTGAAATTTACGCATCATACTATTCCTCCATTTTTAAGTGCCGCATCTTTGATAGACTCTTCTTCAAGACTATCCTCTTCAAGGGCATATTCATCAAGAACGGCGTCATCAAGAACGGAGTCATCAAGAACGGAGTCATCAAGAGCTACCTCATCAGGCGGCAACTTCGCCAAATCATTTTCAGCCAATTTTGCAACATCCTTGTCTAATGTATCATCGCCATCAACAGCGGATGTCAATTTGGCTACTTTTTCAGCCTCCACGACATCCTCCCGCGCTTTCTCTCTGGCTATCGGCGACTCCTCTGTCACGGCTGCCTTTCTGCGAATAACCAAGTGTCGTAAAATGAAGTCGTTAAACTTGAAGTTATTCTCGATCTCTCCTAGAACCTTGAGATCACATTCAATATTCAGCATCACATAATGCGCTTTATGCACATCATTGATTATATACGCCAAACGTCTGCGACCCCAGTTTTCAACGCGATGAACCTGACCCTGACCGGATATAACCACATTCCGATAACGCTCAATCATGGCGGGGACTTGTTCACCCTGATCCGGATGGACCAGAAAGGTAATTTCGTAATGTCTCATTATTGCTCCCTATGGTTAGGTATCTTCCCGCTCGCCACACTTTTAGGCAACAAACACTGGAGTGGTGAAGAAAGGAGTTAGTAAACGGTGCGCGGGCGATTCTATATCAAGCATTTCGCTTATACAATAGCAATATCGTCAGAAATGTTGCTAGTGTAAACCCAAAAGCCGTCATGTTCAGTCGCGTTCGGGTTTAACACTATTAGAGACCTTTGCACGGAAGATGATTTCGCTTTTAGGCAAGGCAAAAACGCACGGAATGAGGGAGTTTATGCTTATAAATGACCGATTGAGTACGATTTTAACGCAGCATGCAGGTGAAATGGCTTTCGTGCAAAGGTCTCTATTAGACATAAACAGATACCCTCAACATTGAGGAGAGAAAAATCATGGACACCCACATCCCCCTGCGTGATAACTGTGTTATGATGATTACTGTTGTTATGATCAGATGGTACTTGTGCTGAAACTCAAGATAACAAAATTGTCTAGTAATTAGCCAAAACAACTTGATTTTTAAGAATATATGGTCAGCGGATAACTTTGGTTGTTGCCTGTTGCAATGCTCCATTTTCAATTTTCAAGCGTTTGTTTAACCTGCCTGAAAATGACGCAGTGCTGCTCCGTTTACAATTACCTTTCTGGCGCGCTCCGCGCCATCCGCCAGAGTTGAAGCTAGTCCAACGTGTCTGAGACCGATAGCCACGCCATAGATTAAACTGTCACGCATGGGACCAGTGTTATTTGCCAGCGCATCCAGTCCTAGCTGCAGATTATGCTCCACTACCGCATGCAATTTATCGCTGTTCTGAAAGCCGGTTTGTTTGATGGCTTCTGCATACCGTTGTGGGATAGCAAGCATACGCACATCCTGCTCAATCCCCAGTTGTTTGGGGTCAAGCTGATGTAATTCTATGAGCGCATTGTCGGCATCATCAGCGTACTCGCTCTGATAGCCGAAATATCGAGATAATTGACTTAGCGAGGGAATACAACCACCTTCGGTGCCACGCACAATCATCGCCGAATCAAATCCGCTCTGCTTTGCCAGCATCGCATAAATAGGTGGATAAGCCTTATGCACAAATCCGCTCATCAGATGAGTACTTCGGCAACCTGACAACGGTTTCAACACCACCTCAAGTGTTGACAAGCAACTGCGCTTGACTATCGCCTCACGCAGTTCAAGCAGATTGTGCAACTCGGGGATATAGTGCCTCTGATCGAGATAGCTCCAACCCACCTTGCCATCATCCAGACAAGAAACACTATCCGTCAGGTTTCTGTCAACATTTTTTCCTGCCGCTTCCAACACCAAACGTGTGGTAATACCGTATTTCGGGCCGACTGCCTCAAGCCCATGGGTATAGGTGGGCAAACCCGATGCCGCAAATACCGCAGGCAGAAAGGGGGTTGCGCTCAAGCCGCGCAAATAGCCATTAAAAGGATCGGCTATCGCCAGAATTTGCGCGGCTGTTGTTTGTTGCGTGCGTGTTTTCTTGATTAAGGCAGTTAAAATACCCCGATTTTCTGCCTCGCTCTCGCGTTTCATGCGCAATACGATAAGAAATAATCCTGCACGAACCGCATCAATCTCACCATTAAGAATCATCGACATAGCGTCTTCAGCCTGTGCCTGATTCAGTGATTTACTCAATTCCGGTCCGGTGGCAACACGTTGCAGATAGGCGCGCATCCGCGCTTGCGGGTTGGTTGTCTTGTTCACGGTATCGGCGCTCATTTCCCCGCGCTTGCCATTCACATCAAATCGCCTATAATCACCGCCCTGATCCAACGAAAGCCGCCAAACTCTAGCCAACTCTGACAAACTTGGGCAAGCGTAATACCACAACTATTTTTCTAGCTCTGCCTGTAACGCCGGCACAGCCACAAACAAATCCTCATTCCAGCCATAGTCAGCAATCTGAAAGATGGGAGCTTCGGCATCATTATTGATGGCAACGATGACTTTTGAGTCTTTCATTCCAGCCAGATGCTGAATCGCACCCGAAATACCCACTGCCATATACAAATCTGGTGCAACTACTTTTCCGGTTTGTCCAACCTGATAGTCATTGGGGACAAATCCGGCATCAACCGCTGCCCGCGATGCACCAACGGCACCGCCAAGCTGATCAGCCAGTTTTTCAAGTATCGAAAAGTTCTCTCCGCTTTGCATCCCACGCCCACCCGAAACAACCACTCGGGCAGAAGTTAATTCTGGTCGTTCAGTGGCACTCAGTGCCTGTCCAACAAACTGCACCGCAGTGGTCGCACCGACCTCATCCAGCTTTTCAATGTCAGCACCGTCGTCGGCACTTTCAGCATCAGCCGCTTCAAATGCCGTGGTGCGGACGGTAATCATTTTCACCGCATCAGCAGATTTCACCTTTGACAACGCATTACCCGCATAAATTGATCGCACAAAGGTATCGCCATCAACCACCTCGCTAATATCCGAGATTGCCTGTACATCACACAGTGCAGCTGCATAGGGAATCAATGCCTTGCCAAAGGTTGAAGCGGCTGCCAGCACATGACTGTAAGCCGTGCTATCAACCACTGATTTCACCAGTGCCGCGGTGTTTTCAGTAATCTCATTGGCATAAGCAGCACAATCACACAGTCGTACCTGACTAACCCCGACTATTTTCGCTGCCGCTTCGGCAACACCCGTGCAGTCCTGACCGACAACCAAAACATGCACATCGCCACCCACTGCTGTGGCAATTTTTGTGGCAGCGGTTACGGTATTGAGGGTTGCTAATGCTAATACCGATTTATCGTGCTCTGCTATTACCAGAATACTCATTTAAATCACCTTCGCTTCGTTTTTTAGTTTATCAACCAATTCAGCCGCACTTGCAACCATAATACCCGCATCTCGCTCCGCCGGTTCGGTGACTTGTAGCACTTCAATACGATTACTGACATCCACCGCCAACTGTTCGGGCGTTATCATATCAATGGGTTTCTTCTTCGCCTTCATAATATTCGGCAAGGAAGCATATCGCGGCTCGTTCAGTCGCAAGTCAGTGGTCACCACCGCAGGACAGGTTATTTGTAATTGTTCCAATCCGGCATCAATTTCCCGAGTAATCGCAAATCCGCCGTCATTCTTTTCTATTTTAGAAATATAACTTCCCAGTGGTCGTTGCATAATCGCAGCCAGCATCTGACCGGTTTGATTATTGTCGTCATCAATAGATTGTTTACCGAGAATAATCAGATCGGTTGCTTCTTGTTCTGCGACCGCTTTAATCATTTTAGCAATCACCAGCGGTTCCAATATGGCATCAGTATTGATATGAATGCCACGGTCAGCACCCATTGCCAGACCCGAACGAATCGTTTCTTGACATTTTTCAGGACCGGCAGAAAGCAGAATAACCTCTTCAGCATGTCCGGCTTCTTTCAGACGCAACGCTTCCTCCACCGCAATTTCGCAAAACGGGTTCATCGCCATTTTAACATTAGCTGTTTCAACACCTGTTTGGTCAGCCTTAACTCTAACCCTGATGTTTGCGTCAATGACGCGTTTGATAGGTACCAGTATCTTCATTTCGTTGATTCTCCTCGAAACAATGGATGGATAGCGAAAATTGGCGCGGATTTTACCCTAATATTAATATGGTGAGTAGTCGCTTATCCACTTAAATTAGCATAAATTTCACATCATAAAAAGATGACATTGTGCCGACCATTGGGACGATCATTAAGGTAAGATACACCCTATTTTTGTACAGTTTTGTACGGGATAGCCCGTCATTAGCGCATTATGCCAGAAAAACAATCTGTCGCCTTAGAACAATATGTGCAAACTGCCATTGAGGCAGCCGATCAGGCGCGTATTATCACCCGAAAATGGTTCCGTTCGGAGATGACCGTTGCTAACAAGCAGGACAAAACGCCAGTAACGATTGCTGACCAGCAAACCGAGCAGGTAATCAAAGACATCATCCTCAATCGCTATCCGCAGCACGGTTTTTTCGGTGAGGAAAGCGGTCAGCAGTTAAACCATGCTGAATGGCAATGGGTTGTTGATCCTATTGACGGCACCAAATGTTTCGCAACTGGCATGCCTACTTTTGGCACCTTGATTGGCTTGTTGTATCAGCAAGTGCCGGTCATCGGCATCATTGATCATGCGCTACTGGACGAAAGATGGATTGGCATTCAGGGTTGCGAAACGACTCATAACGGCACGGTTTGTCGCACCCGCTCGACTGACTCGCTGGCTAATGCGACCGCCTACATCACCACCGTGGATATGTTTGACGAAAGCAACAGCGAACGCGCCCATTCGCTCACTAAAAGCTGTCAATTCCGGGTATTTGGCGGCGATAGTTACAGTTATGGACTGCTCGCATCCGGCTATAATGATCTAGTGTGCGAAGCCGATCTCAAGCCGTATGATTATTGCGCCCTGATAGCGGTGATAAACGGTGCCGGTGGCATAATAACCGACTGGCAAGGCAAGCCACTGACCTTGGCATCGGCTGGCGAAGTGCTGGCATCGGCAAATGCGTCATTACATCAGCTTGCCCTAGAAAAACTGATGCAACCGTAAGCGGAATCAAAATCACCATTACTGCCACTCACATTTAGCGGTAAGACATGAACATAAAAACAATTGAGGACTCTAATCAATGGCGCAATACGTTTTCACCATGAATGGCGTGGGCAAAGTCGTCCCGCCGAATCGACAGATACTGAAAGATATTTATCTGAACTTTTTCCCCGGTGCAAAAATCGGTGTACTGGGCTATAACGGCGGCGGCAAATCGACACTACTCAAAATCATGGCTGGCATTGACACTAATATCATCGGCGAAGCGCGACCGCGAGCCGATGTGCGCATTGGCTATCTGGCGCAAGAACCCGAATTAGATGAATCCAAAGATGTTCGCGGTAATGTTGAAGAAGGCATGGCAGACATTAACCGTGCTAAACAACAACTGGAAGCAGTGTATGCCGCTTATGCGGAGGCCGATGCTGATTTTGATGCACTGGCAAAGCAACAGGCACATTTGGAAGACATTGTGCAGGCGGCAGACGCGCACAACCTTGAGCATAAATTTGAAATTGCCGCTGATGCGTTGCGGTTACCGCCCTGGGATACGCCTATCAAAACACTTTCGGGTGGTGAAAGACGACGGGTCGCACTCTGCCGATTGCTGTTATCCAATCCGGATATGTTGATTCTGGATGAACCAACCAACCACCTTGATGCCGAATCCATCGCCTGGCTGGAGAGATTTTTGCTTGAATTTGAGGGTACCGTAGTTGCGGTTACCCATGATCGTTATTTTCTTGACAATGTTGCCGGCTGGATTCTTGAACTTGACCGTGGTGCAGGCATCCCTTGGGAAGGCAATTATTCTTCATGGCTTGAACAAAAAGAAACCCGACTAGCGCAGGAACAAAAGAGCGAGCAGGCTCGAATTAAAAGCATCAAAAACGAGCTGGAATGGGTTCGTTCCAACCCTAAAGGACGACACGCCAAAAGCAAGGCGCGTATTAAACGCTTCGAGGAAATTTGCTCAAGCGACTACCAAAAACGCGCTGAAACGAATGAAATTTATATTCCACCAGGACCACGCCTCGGCGATCTGGTCATTGAAGCCAAGCAGATTTCTAAATCTTTCGGCGACAACCTGCTGTATGAAAACTTGAGTTTCAGCCTACCCAAAGGTGGCATAGTCGGCATTATCGGTGCTAATGGTGCGGGCAAGACAACGCTCTTTCGTATGATGACGCAACAGCAACAACCGACATCGGGAGAGTTTCGGGTTGGCGAGACGGTCAAAGTTGCCTATGTTGATCAATCACGAGATACGTTGGATGCCAATAAAAGTGTTTTTGAAGAGGTCTCCAACGGTCTGGATTTGATGCTAGTCAACGGTCACCAAGTACAATCGCGGCGTTACCTCGGTCGTTTTAATTTCAAAAGTACCGACCAGCAAAAAAAGGTGGGGACTTTATCTGGTGGTGAACGTAATCGCGTACATTTAGCCAAAGTCCTCGCCAGTGGTGGTAATTTACTGCTACTTGATGAACCGACTAATGATCTGGATGTAGAAACGCTGCGCGCATTGGAAGAAGCCATCTTGAATTATCCGGGTTGTGTCGCTGTTATTGCTCACGACCGCTGGTTTCTGGACAGAATCGCAACCCACATCCTCGCTTTTGAAGGTCATTCTCAAGTTACTTGGTTTGACGGAAATTATAGCGACTACGCCGAAGACTACAAACGCCGCCACGGCGGCACCATCAAGCCGCAGCGGATGCGTTATAAGCGATTAAAGTAAATTGAGACTTTTGCACGAAAGCCATTTCACCTGCATGTTGCGTTAAAATCGTACTCAATCGGTCATTTATAAGCATAAACTCCCTAATTCCGTAATTCGAATGAATACCAACCACCAGCTATGGCTGGTCAATGCGTTGTATGGTTATGGGTTTTCGATTTTTGTCTATGCAGACATAGGTATATGTTGCCTCGGTTACCTTCATATCCTGTTGCGGCGATCGCTTGCGTCTAACCCAAGTTTCGATGTGTATGGAAATTGAGCTCGTGCCAATGTGTGTGGTTTTGCAAAAACAACTCACCTGATCACCGACAAACACGGGCAGGTGGAAGGTCATACCTTCTACTGCCACAGTAACAATTCGCTCCTTGACGATATAGCTGGTATGGATTGCGCCGGCCAAATCCATTTGCGCCATAATCCATCCGCCAAAAATATCACCGCTCGGATTCGCATCCGCTGGCATGGCGATGGTACGCAATGATGGAAACTGTTCGTTCACAAGCTCGGCTTGTACAGGCGGGTTGTTGTCATTTGCTCGATATGGCGCATTACGTTAGATTATCGGATTGAAATAGTGTCGCCCGGATGAAATGGCAGCTATTTCCTGTAACAACAGCTCAAAGTATTCCTCATTATGCAGAAAACTTAGACTTTCCGCATTGACCATCAACAGTGCCGAATTGCGGTATGACAGAAAATATCTGGCATATGATTCGGTTAACTGATCCAAATAATCACGCTCCATATTGCGTTCAAATAACACCCCTCTTCTGCGTATCCGACTAATCAACACATCAGTCGGTGCTTGTAAATAAACCACTAAGTCCGGATCAGGAACCTCTGGCGAGAGTTGTCGGTAAACTTGATCGTACAGGTATAATTCGTCTTCATCCAGCGTGATATGTGCAAACAAGGGATCCTTATCCAACATAAAATCAGCAATCCGTAGCGGTGTGAATAAATCTCCCTGACGTAACTCTTTTAATTGATGTACCCGTTGGAAAAGGAAATATAACTGGGTTTGTAGCGCATACTGTTCTGGAAATTTATAAAATCGTTCCAGAAACGGATTCTCAGCAGGTTGTTCCAGCATCACAGTGCCACCCAGGGACGATGCGATTTTTCTGGCAAGGGTTGTCTTCCCTACTCCAATCGGCCCCTCTATAACAATGTATTTCTTGTTTATTTTTTTCACCTTGTTGTTTATATTGTCTGGTAATCGTTGCGGATCACCATAGTAACCCGAACAAAACTATAATCGGCACAAAAAGAGTTGCCAACATTGCGGAAAACCCCCTGATTATTATAGATGTTCCCTTAATTTTTTCTGTCAATCCGATATACTCCTGCAGATACCACAACCAACATACCACGATTATGAAGCTTCTGTTTGACCTGTTTCCCCTGCTGATATTTTTTAGCGCATTCAAATTTTACGATATTTATGTCGCCACTGCGGCAACAATTATTGCCACATTCATCCAAGTTACCATATTCTGGATCAAAAATCGCTGCTTTGAATCGATGCACATCATGACGCTGGTAATTATCACCTTTTTTGGTGGTTTAACCATACTTTTACAAGATGATATATTTATAAAATGGAAACCTACTGTTATCAATTGGCTGTTTTCCGCTATCATTATCGGGATGTTGCTGTTTACCAGAAAATCTGCTTTGGAATACATCATGGGCAAGCAAATCACTTTGCCCGATGCGATCTGGAAAAACCTGAACCGTGCCTGGGCAGGGTTCTTTCTGGTATTAGGCTTTCTTAATCTGTATATTGCATTTTACTACAATTTAGATGCCGAGCCAGCACACCGTACCGCAACATGGGTAAACTTCAAGGTATTCGGATTGCTCGGGCTGACGCTGATTTTTGCCCTTGGGCAGATGCTTTTTCTCGCCAAACATATAAAAATGAAGAGCAGTGAGGATAACTAATGTATTACAGCATTTACGCAACCGATGTCACAAATAGTCTGGAAAATCGCCTCAAAACGCGCATCGCCCATATTGAACGCTTAAAAGAATTAGTCAATCAGGGGCGATTACTGGTTGCCGGACCCAGTCCCGCGATTGATAGTGAAGAGCCGGGAGCCGCCGGCTTTAGCGGCAGTGTAATCATCGCCGAATTTGATTCATTAGAAGCCGCCCAAAGCTGGGCAGAAACCGACCCATATTGGGCTGCGGGTGTTTATGAAAGCGTGGAAGTAAAACCCTATAAAAAAGTGCTACCTTGAGATTTAGCTTGTTTTGATTGCCACAAGGGTGAATAATTAAACATTCATAATTCGAGACCTTTGCACGAAAGCCATTTCACCTGCATGCTGCGTCGCCTAAAAGCGCCTACTGTTGGTAAAATCGTACTCAATCGGTCATTTATAAGCATAAACTCCCTCATTCCGTGCGTTTTTGCCTGGCCTGAAAGCGAAATCATCTTCCGTGCAAAGATCTCAATTCGTAATTACTCTCCCCTCTGTCGCTATTTTTTCTTCCTGACTTCGCGGTCTACTGTTTCTAAATCGCTGACGGCCCAGTAAATACAGGAGTCTTTTGTTGAGATCGGTTTGCAATGCCTAGGTATTCTTTCTTTCCTTTATAAATCAATAGGTTAGACAACGAGTTTAGAGCCGGATGATGCCTTTCAGCAGGATGGCGTGCTCGGCACCGCCAGCGCTTTCGCTACGCTCGCCCACCAAGTTCAGATCGAACAACGAATCTACCCCCCAATTCATCCCCAAACGGTAACGCTGGGCGGAGTTACTGGAGGTCATCTCGGCGTAAGGTGCCAGCAGCCCATGCCCGCCAGGTGCAGTCAGCCCGTAGCCGAGGCGCGTCTCCATCCGCATATCGTTATCCTGCTCGTCACTGATCTCTTCGAACAAGCCATCCTGCCACAGGGTTTGCGTGCCGCTGGCAGCGTTGCCGTAGACCGGACTCATACTGAACGATAGCCCTCGCCCGTCGCTACCCGTCTGTAGAAGTATTCGCCCAGAAACACCCCATTCCTGATAATCGGCCCGACCCAGCAGGGTGCGCACATTGCCTTCCACATTTAGCCCAACCGCAGGGTCGGCGTAGCACCAACCGGTCCCTAGCTCAAACCCGAAACCAGTATCGCCGCCGCCGTCATAGCGCGCACCAGCCTCGAAACTCTGCTCCAGGTACGCCTCGCCAGACAACATCTGCCTGTGAGACCCTTCCAGAGCCATCCGCAACAAGCTGGAATCCGTCTTCAGCGCCGCTATGCGACCGTTGCCCTTGACTTCCGAGTCGCTCAGCACACCTGAACCCTTTAGCCGGAAGATGGTCGTGCCCGGTAACTGATAATTGCCGCCTGCGCCCAGCATGCGCGTCTCGACATCGCTGGATGCTCGACCTTGTCCATCGGTGATTTCCAGATCGCCTTGACCGAAACCAGCGGTAGCCCACAGGTCCAGCCCGGACAGCGTCTCCCAACTCGCGTAAGGATGGAGGGTGGTGATCTCCAACTGGTGCTCGCCGTGACCAGAGTCGCCTCGGTAATCAATATCGCTCTCGCTCCAGGAGGCCGCCACACCAATCAGCAGATCATCACGGAGTTTGCCATCTACGCCCAGCTGGGCACTGAATAAATCGCCATCGAAATCCACGCCATTGCCGGAACCCTCGAAATCACGGTAGTCACCACCGCCCCAGAAGGTCAGGGAGGAGCCGCCGATGCCGCCGCTTGTGCCGCCGCCGCCAGTGCCATCCACAGCGTTCAAGGGCAAGGCGAAGCCGGAATTGCCGAGCATGGCCTTCACGTCCAACGTGCCATCAACTATGCCTTGTCCGTGCGCGGTTGCCACCCCAGCCAAGCTGGACTGCCCAGCGAAGGTGAGCGACTGGTTCGCACCAGTCCGGACTTGATCCATGCGCTGGGTTATCGCATCCACCGTCTGGTTGGTCAGGGCGCGCGCCACTTCCGGCAGAATCGTGTTGTTGAGATCGGTGAAGGCCTGTGTTTTGCTGGTGGTGATGGTAACGGTATCCGCTACCGAGTCACTCACGCCATCGTTCACGGTCAAGGAGAACACCAGCACCACATTGGTCAGCAGATTGGCAGGTGCAGTGAAGGTCGGTGCGAAGGTGTCCGCGCCGGTCAGGGTCACTGTTGGTGTGCCGACCTGCCTCCAGGCGCAGATCAAAGCGCTGTTATCACCATCCGGATCGTCACTTCGACTGCCGTCCAGGGTGACGCTCGCGCCCTCGGCGACGGTCTGGTCAAGACCGGCATCGGCGGTGGGCGCGTCATTGGCCTGATTAACGCTCACGGTTGCCGTGGCCGTGACACTAAAATCAGTGCCGTCGGAGACGCTGAAGGTGAAGGTCGCATCGCCGTTGACATTGAGCGCCGGGGTATAGACCAGATTCGGAATACCGGCAACGGGAATCACTTGCCTCGCGGTAACCGCTGTGCCGTTCAGTGCCAGGCTGCCGCTGGTGCTGGCGGGTAGGGTATCGATACGCACTGCTTGCAGGCTGCCGCTAGCGCCCCCATTCCTAAAGGTGAAGTCCGCCTCCTTAAAGGTATAGGCGGTATCCTCAAGCGTCGTGACCGTCAGATCGCGGGTGGTGGGGGTACCCGTAGCAACGATGTTCAGGGTGGCCGTAGCGGGCGCGGCACTGAAGTCAGTGCCGTCAAAGACGCTGTAGGTAAAGGTATCTACTGTGCCAGCGGAATTCATGGCCGGGTGATAGAACAGGATGCCGAGCAGGTTAACGGGAAGCACTTGCCCCGCGATCACTGGTGTGTTGTTCAGGGATAGTAAACCGGCAGCGGGCAGGCTATCAATGCGCAGGCTGTGTAGCGTGGCACCGTCCGCATCGGCAAAGTTAAACTCGGCCACCCCCAAGTTATGGGCGGTACCCTCGAAGACTGTGACCGCCAACCCACTCGAGGTCGGCGGGCTATCCGTAGTAACGATGTTCAGGGTGCCCATAGCGGGCGCGACACTGAAGTCAGTGCCGTCGGAGACGCTGTAGGTAAAGGTCGCTGTGCCAGTGGTATCGGCCGCCGGGGTATAGACCAGAGTCGGAATATCGGCAACGGCAATCACTTGGGCCACGGTGACCGGCGCACCGTTCAGGCGCAGGTCGCCCAGGTTGGCGGGGGCGGGCAGGCTATCGATGCGCACTTGTTGCAGGCTATCGCCGATGTCCACATCGTTAAAGTTGAAATCATCCGCCAGGTTAAAGCCGGGATTACCCGCCGCAAAGGTATAGGGGGTATTCTCGAAGACTGTGACCTCCAGCCCGCTGGTGGTGGGCGGGGTATTGGTCCTTCTCACCACTGGTAGCCCTCCCAACGCTGCTAGAAGCAGATCCTCAGCGTTATTCTGAAGATCAGTAAATCTGATGTCCAGATAGATAGGACCGCCGACATTGTCCTCTGTCAGCGTGTAGGTAGTGGAGTTCGCATTCGCGATCGGCGTCAGCCCTAATGCAAGCCACTGGTAGCTAAAGGCGGACGCATCGGTGGGCAGACCATCAGCATCTTCTATGGTAGATATATCCGCCGTCAGGGTCGCGCCCACGCGCCTATCATCACCAATGACCGCGCCACCCGTGGCCTTGGTATTCTGCGCCATGGCCTCGGTTGTCGAGAACAGCGATACCAGCAGAACCGTCAGCAGGCAACACCAGAACGGTCCTGAGTGTCCCTGAGAGTGGCCTTGTGGCCCAAAAATCGGGGGGGGGGGGGGGGGGGGGGGGGTACTGGTGTGCCTGGTTTTGACGGGCTTATGGATGGTTGTACTCATGGCTGTATATGTGTGCATAATCTATTCCTCCTCGTGCTTGTGACTGTACTCATGTTTGTATTGATATTTGATGCTACTAGATATTGGACAAATTTTCAACTCCTCGCCAACGCCCTCAGCGGAACCCGACGTAACGACTGCCACCTGTTCGACAACCGCAGCACCAATACGTGATGCTTGCGCCGACAAATCAGCCGAATTAAGCGCATATTGAATATTAAGCATCTCGGTTTCGCTGGTGAGATGCGTTTGCGCATAATTACGCGCAAACTCGGTTGATCTTAACAACTCCGATTTATCAACCACCGTGGATAGGCGTACTTTTGCGCGGTCATGATCCAGAGCTTGTCCACCAATGCGGGCGGCGGCAAAGCCTGCTCCCAGAAGCCCTCAAAATCGTCCCTTTGATGCTCCTAAGCGTTTACTGGCGGCATCGCGTTTTTCTATTGCCCGCTTTCGGCGTTGTAGCTTTTTAAGAGAAGCAGAAAGCCGATCATGCTCTTTGATGACAGAACCGATCTCAATCCCATAGGCACGTGCCTCACGTTTAGCCTGTCGATATTTTTGTTCGACCACCTCAATACCTGCCGCCAATCGCTGGCTTGATCCGCCCACAGCGGCTTGCTTGGCTTTTAAGTCGGTGAGCGTCTTTTTATAATGAATAACCCCTTTAGCCGCCCTGAGCTTGACATCCGTTTTGGTGACGGTTTCGCCAATTTGTGCTATATTCTTGTGAACAGCACCAACAATCTGTTTGAATTTACCACCCAGAGCGGCTCCGATGACAATACCCAGTGATAAAGTTTTCATAATTATCTACTACCTTTCCTGTTACGCTATCATGTTTTATTTTAGTGATAGAAGCCTTCACCTTGACTACCTCATTGTATTAGCCATCCCGGCCATCATCTTGTCCGTGGTGTTATTGCCCGTACTGTGGTTCATCTTGATGACTTATGTTGTCATCGTTCATGTTTTGGCAGATATGGTGCGTTTTATCAGGATTGTTTATGTTGCAATTTCTGGTAGGCTGACACGGCATCTGCCCAATCATTCAGATTCTTAAGCAACATCGGCATAAAGTCTGACAATGGCCACCCCGTCACACTCGCCACGGCCACAATCAATAAGCGGATATCGGACGGGTTTAATCTAAAAAATCCTGATACTGTGCCTGCAGTCGTAAATAGTCTTTCATATGTAATTCCTCAATCAGTGCTGGGGGTTGCCCAGTCAATGCGGCAAACACGGCAACCTCCGCATCTGCGGCTGTCATAGCGACTGTTTGAGCGGGTAGCACATCTTTTACACGCGGCTCACGCATCTGCAAAGTAGTTATCTGCTCGCCCTCAAATGTAAACGGATGTGCCAACATCACGTCTTTCTTTGGGCTTTTATTCGGTATTGTTTTACTCATCGTTATTCTCCTAAAAATTGTGGGTTAAATGATTTATAGTCCGGCATTAGTGCGCGTCCGCTTGCTAGACAAGCCACTACCTTTAGATTGGAATCTGAACGTCAACATTCAACCGACCCTCTCGCATATTTGATAACAGCTGGTATTGCCATAGAACTCTATATGAAGGCTTTAATGATATGTGCAAGAAATGGAACGATCACAAAGGGCCATGACCTTACAAAGTTGTACTCTGAGTTTCCCGAATTCCTTAAAACTCCATTAAATCAAAAATACCAACAGCAACTAGAATACAGGCAGATGGATTTACAAAGCTACGCCTACACACTTTCCGAAGCCCAACCCGAGAGGCCAAGCGATAACATACCCTCCAACGATTACAGGAGTATGAACTCTGCCTTGTTGAGCTTATCCGATATATTTACACGGTCTCGTTACTTTTTTGAAAAAAATCACGAAGGAGACTACGCCATATTCGAATTTCCTAAAGTTCAGATTGAGGCCATTTTCACTTCTTTCGATAGCGTATATATTGAATACATGGAGGGAGTTTATGCGACTCGGACTAGGTAAAAACTAGTGCCGCCTAACAAAGTACTCCAGCGGACGGCTACGCCGCCGCTGAGTTTAATCGTTAGAACTCATAAGAATAATGATGAAGAAACTACATATTGCAATTTCTACAAATAAGATAAACGAGACAATAAACGATTACACTATTCGCCTAGGTGTCGAACCGTGTCTATTTGTTCCGAACGAATACGCATTATGGAGAACGGACTCGCTGAATGTATCGATTTGCCAAGATTTTTCTTGTACACTTGGAGACCTTCGACATTTAGGTTGGGAAGATGATTCCGCTCAAGAATTTAGCAAGATACTGACGTAAACGGAATTATTTGGGAATATTTTAATGCTCAACAACAAGCTGACGAAATTAACGAACTATGGTCAGAAATAAATTATCAGCCAGCAGATTGAGTTCTAACAAATTATTCCAGCCGACCGCTAACGCGGCGGCTGAATTCTAGCGTTATACGCATAAGGAAATAAAATGAAGAGAGTTCTAATTTTACCACTGCTGTTTTTTACATTATCAACTCATACTATGGCTCAAGAAACGCCTGTTGATGAAATGTTTAGAGTTATGTCTATGGATAAACAAATAACGGGTGGTTTCGAAGCTATGATGCCTGTGATTGATCAAATGACTTCTAAATTCAATTTAGATTCCGAAGGTAAGGAAGAGTTACGGGGGATTTTTCGCACATGGTTTAATGAAGATATTGACCGTGAAAAAATTATTCGGGAAGTTAAAAAACTGTATTCTCAAACTTTTACTAATGACGAACTTCGTGAAGTAACGAAATTTTATCAATCATCTGTAGGCAAAAAATTCTTAGAAAAATCAGCTTTACTAATACAAACCGGAACACAAATAGGTATGAAAGAAGCGCAAACTAAACAAGTTAAATTAATAGAACGTGTAAAACCTTTCTTAGAAAAACATGGCATCAAGCAGTAAGCGTATAACAAGCCATTCAAGCAGGACTTTTAACAGTTGGCTAGGTTCCGCTTCGCTTCACATTTTAGCCAACAATTAAAAGCCTCTTATTGGGCCGTTAGACAACAGAAGAGGATAACGATGAAATTTAATTTAACGACACCAAAGGCTATTTTGATAAGCTCCCTTATTATTACATTAGTGATAACCCTCAAAACGGAAAATAGATTATCTTTTGTCCCAGAAGCAAAAGCGGAAGTTGCTGGTATGGGTTACCGTGATTTAAGAAGGGATAGAGATTTTAAAAAAGCAGTAAAATATATCGTAGAAAACTGTACCGTTAATGGATATGTAGAAGATGGCTATCTCTACAATTCACAAATATCTTGTTAATCAAATCAAGGAGAAAAATTATGTCTCAATACTATGTAAATAAAAATGCTCAATCAAATGGAGATCATGAAGTCCATACAACTGGCTGTTCATATCTGCCTGAACAGCAAAATAGAGTATATCTAGGTGACTTCAGTAGTTGCCATTATGCAATAACTGAAGCACGGAAACACTATTCTCAAGTTAATGGATGCTATTATTGCTGTAATGCCTGTCACACTCAATAGACAGCGATTGTCTAACAAGCACCTGCACTGGATGTCTTTTTCGCACTTCGTGCTCCAAAGTCACCAGTGAGGTGAACGTTAGCAGTACATGGAGTTTAGGTGCTTTGGGCAAGTTAATTATTAAAATTCTAAAGATATCGCTACTTTTGTTAGTTGCTATTGCTCTTATTATTGGAGCGTATTTCGGTTACCTAGACTACGAAAAATCTCAAAAACTAAAAGCCGAGTTAAGTTACAAATCTAAACATGAATGGATATGGCACGATGAATATGAACGTATTCAAATAAGACATATTGATGCTATTGGCAAAAGTATGCTTCGCAAAGTTTATACTCATAAAAATCATGTTATTTATGCGTATAAAAATGACGACTATTCACTTCAAGCAACAGTTTTATTTTTTGTACCTTGTGAGCCACAAAGTGAAATCATAACATCACAAGAGTTTAGTTCGGGTGAACCCAAAAAACTTGTATGCAACTCAGACGGTGAAGCTCTTCGTTTTGGTGTTAGTTGGTCAGATAAAAGTAGTGATAAGCTTTGGGAAGAAAAGCTTGATGGGTTTAGTTTAAGAGTTGATTTCTCAGATTGGGACTTTACGAAATTAGATCAAGAAGTAACTTTATCAAAAGCTGAGCCAAAAAGTACTGCTAACAAGTCGCTCAAGCGGACGCGCTAATCGCTCGCTTAGCAAGGCATTAGATGACAAAAGGAAAATAACCATGTTTTGGGATTCCGTTCTTGGTGGCCTTAAAGTGTTGACTTATTGGGAAGTGTATGTTGCCGGACTTGCGTATCTTGCAATATTTTTTATTCCGATGGCCATAATTAGCATGGTTATGGAAAAAGATGAAGGTCGTGGAGCATTTACAGGTTGTCTCAGTAAATTTTTAATACCTTTGCCTAAAGCAGTAGCAATGGCAATTATGATTCTTACCATCGCGCCGATAATCTTTGGCCTTTCCGAGGACGCAGCATGGAGTTTTCCATGGCAATTTATAGTTATGGAACCGGGCGTTTTTTTAATGCTTTTGAGTGTCCTAGCCGTCGTACATACAGCTATTCCAGGATTTGTACCAATCAACCCGGTGCAATCATTACAAACGCTTGTGCTTGGCGGAATCACACTCGTGATTGTTCTCAACGGTATTCTTGATTCAATTAGTCCGGGCATAGTCAAAGATCGCGTAGATTTTATTCCTGGGTTCTGGTTTTCGACAAGCCTAATCGTATTGGGGTACGTTCTGTCAGGGGTTGGCATGATAGTAGGAACCATAATAGGATCGGTGTTTGCAATGGGCAAAAAAAATATCGGTGAGTTAATTGTGATCCCTATCTCAGAAATATTCGGTTTTGTTCCAGTATTTATGTATGGCGCATGGATAGGCGCACAAGTCCGAGGCGGTTTCTAATATGTCATCTAACAAGGCGTAGAAAGCGAATTGCCAAAACGCTACGCACTTTATTAACCAGTTAACCTAGCACTATATTTAGACCGATCCTGGATACTAATTTAGATGAATCTTAACCCATTTTTTTAATTAAAATGAGACCTTTGCACGAAACCACAAGAATCTGCGTTGAGAATTTGCGATAATAGGTTCAAGCACTATACCCCACCACACTACCCCCTGGAGGAGAAGAAATGGCCTGGAAAAACCTCACGCAACGCAGTTTGGCGGATGGCATGTTGATCGAGCATGATGCCCTCAAAGAACTGGATGGTGTGCACGAATTAATCGATTGGTCGCGCCTTGAGCAACTGCTTTCAGGTATTCATGCAAGCCCTCGGGGCGAGAAGGCCTGGCCGCCATTGATGATGGTTAAAGCGTTGTTGCTGCAAAGCTGGTACGGGCTCAGTGATCCGGCACTGGAAAAGCAATTGGCGCGAGACCTGCTGTTTCGTCGCTTCACCGGTCTGGACATTTCAGAATCGGTGCCGGATCACACGACGTTGTGGCGGTTTAGACAAACGCTGGAGCGCTTATCCTTGATGGATGCGTGCCTGGGTGAGATCAACACGCAATTGAGCGAACAAGGGCTTTACATCCAATCGGGAGGGGTCAGTATTGTTGATGCCAGTGTGATTGAAGCGAAGCCATGTCGTCCCTACAAGGGTCGTCCCCATAAGAACCAGGAAGGTCATTCGACCCAAGACCCCGAGGCCAGCTGGAATGTGAAAGCCGGGTCGGATGGAAAGCGCAAAAGCACATATGGGTATAAGGCGCACATAAATGTGGATGAAGATGGGTTCATCAAGTCAACCGACTACAGCCCGGGTAATGTGCATGATTCCAATTGCTTTACGGATTTATTAGGCGGCGATGAGACGGCGGTTTATGCGGATAGTGCTTATCGTAGTCGGGCTCACGACCAGTGGCTGGCGGAGCGACAGATAGATAGAGACCTTTGCACGAAAGCCATTTCACCTGCATACTGCGTTAAAAACGTACTCAATCGGTCATTTATAAGCATAAACTCCCTCATTCCGTGCGTTTTTGCCTTGCCTGAAAGCGAAATCATCTTCCGTGCAAAGGTCTCAGATAACCGGGTCATCAAACGTGGCTATCGGAACAAGCCGTTGGATGCACAGGGGAGGAAGTTTAATCGGCTTCATTCTGGGGTACGCTGTACGGTGGAACGTGTCTTTGGGGTGCTCAAGCTACACTACGGGATGGGCAAAGCCCGCTACCTGGGTCTTGGCCGTAACCGCACGCGCTTTGAGTTGATGTGCGTCGCCCACAATATCAAGCGGGGTTTATCGCTTCAGCAGGCAAGTTGCGCCTAAAAAATGAAGGGGCTGTCCTAGATAACACTGAAAGAGTGCTATCATGGGATCAATGAGAAAGAGTCGTTTAAGCCGTTATAAACAAGGTCGTCTTATCGAGCATTTTGTGTCGGGTTCAACCGCCCGCACGGCAGCGTTGCTGGTTGGGATCAACAAGTCCACATCGGCGTATTTTTATCACCGGTTGCGCGAGATTATCGCATATGAGCTTGAACAAGAAAGCCATGAGGTTTTTGACGGGGAGATTGAAGTCGATGAAAGTTATTTTGGCGGTGGTCGCAAAGGCAAACGAGGTCGGGGAGCGGCGGGGAAAATCCCGGTGTTTGGCTTACTCAAACGGGGCGGGAGGGTTTACACCAAGATTATCCCGGATGCCTGTTCAGCAACCTTGATGCCAATTATTGAGCGTAAAGTGGTTCCGGACAGCATCGTTTATTCCGACTGTTGGAGCGGTTATAATGTGCTGGACGTGAGCGATTTCAAGCACCACCGCATCAACCATTCCCAACGCTTCGCGGAGCAGGGGAATCACATCAACGGCATTGAGAACTTTTGGAGTCAGGCGAAGCGTCATATGCACAAATTCAACGGTGTTCCCAAGGCGCATTTTGGGCTGTTTTTGAAGGAGTGCGAGTGGCGTTTTAACAACAGCGACCCAATATCTCAATTATTTCAATTAAAACAATGGGTTGGAGTTCATTTAAACTAGTTATCTAGGACAGCCCCAAAATGAAAAAGGGGTGAAAGATGGGCTAATCGGCCAACCAATACGGCTGATTGAGTGCTTTTTGGGCATCTTTCTCAAAAAAAGCCCGTTTGGAGAACTGAGAAACCCTACAATGTGCCCGTGCAAAGGTTTCATTTTTTCTTAGGCATATACAAATCAGTAATCGTACCCTCAAAGGCTTCGGCAGCAAATCCTAATGTTTCTGCCAGAGTCGGGTGAGCGTGGATTGATAATCCAATATCAGCGGCATCCGCGTTCATCTCAATAGCGAGTACCGCTTCGGCGATGAGATCTCCGGCATTATTGCCAGTTATCCCAGCACCGATAATGCGATCATTGCCTTTATTAAAAAGTAATTTAGTTATACCTTCGTTGCGACCCTGAGACAGTGATCTACCGCTGGCTACCCAGGGGAAAACCCCTTTCCCATAATTCAAACCTTGTGCCTTGGCTTCGGTTTCGGTGATGCCAACCCAGGCTATCTCCGGATCGGTATAGGCAACATTCGGTATCACTTTGGCATCAAACCCGCTCTTTAATCCTGCTGCTACTTCTGCGGCAACTTTCCCTTCATGGGATGCTTTATGCGCCAGCATCGGTTGCCCGACGGTGTCGCCAATCGCAAAGATATGCGGGATATTGGTCTGTTGTTGGTTATTGACTTCAATAAAGCCACGCTCTGAGACGATAATACCTGCCGCTTCGGCGTTAATACGCTTGCCATTCGGAGTACGCCCAACCGCAACCAAAACACCATCAAAAGTGCTATGTGGCGGGGCTTTATCACCCTCAAAAGTTACTTTGATGCCGCTTTTTAATGCCTTCATTCCGGTTACTCTGGTTTTCAGCCAGATGTTTTGGTATTGCGCTTTAATACGTTTTAACAATGGGCGCACCAAGTCCACATCAGTACCCTGCATCAGACCATCAAGCATTTCCACAACGCTGATTTTACTGCCCAGCGCATGATATACCGTTGCCATTTCCAGACCAATAATGCCGCCGCCGACAATGAGTAATTTTTCAGGAATATTATTGAGTGCCAATGCCGCGGTAGAATCCATCACTCTGGCATCATGGTGAGGAAAGTCGGCAATCTCGACTGACTCCGAGCCGACGGCAATAATCATTTTGTCAAAGGAAATGGTCTCAGAGCCAGTGCTTGACGACACCTCAATCATATTTGCCGTTTGCAGTTGTCCGACACCTTGAATGACGGTTACCTTGCGTTTTTTTGCAAGCCCTGACAATCCCTGAGTTAATTGATTAACGAGAGCGTTTTTCCAACTCAGGGTTTGTTTAATGTCGATTTTCGGTGCCGCGAAAGTCAAACCAACATGCTCGGCCTGCTCGCTTTCAGCAATCACTCTCGCCACATGCAGCAAGGCTTTTGAAGGGATACAACCGACATTGAGACAAACCCCACCCAAGCGTTGGTGTTTTTCAACAAGTGTAACCTGCAATCCGAGGTCGGCTGCCCGAAATGCCGCAGTATAACCACCCGGTCCCGCACCCAATACCAGCAACTCGGTATGTTTGTCGGCATTGTGTCCAACCGCCGCTCGTGATGAGGCGGGGGATGCGGGTGCGTCTCCTGCATCGGCTGGGGTGGATGAATTCGGGAATTCAGCGGCTTGTTCTGGCGGCGGTTGTGCGGGGAGCGTTTTTTGCTGAATCTGTGGGTCAGCTTCAATAATAAACAGCACCTGACCGCTGCAAATCCGATCACCCACCGCAATGTTCACTACCTTAACAACACCACCGTTGCTGGCGGGAATTTCCATAGTCGCCTTATCACTCTCAATAGCGAGCAATGGCTCATCGGTCGCTATAACATCACCAACCTGCACGAAAATCTCGATAATGGGAACATTTTCAAATTCCCCTAAATCGGGGGTTTTGAGCTCAATTTGATTGGACATTGCCGTAGAAATTTTGAGTGGGTTTATCGGTGGCAGACATTAACAACTATAAAGAGATTTTTGCACGAAAGCCATTTCACCTGCAGGCTACGTCGCCTAAAAGCACCTACTGTTGGTAAAATCGTACTCAATCGGTCATTTACAAGCATAAACTCCCTCATTCCGTGCGTTTTTGCCTGTCTGAAAGCGAAATCATCTTCCGTGCAAAGATCTCATAAAGACAACCTTCGGACATCCCCGAAAGACTGGATCAGAAAGGCAACAAATCGGGCCGCTTCTGCACCATCAATAACGCGATGATCATAAGACAAATCTAGGGGTAACATAAGTCTTGGCTGAAAAGATTGCCCATCCCAGAGCGCGCTCATTTTCGCTCTGGTTATGCCCAGTATCGCAACCTCTGGTGCATTGACGATAGGGGTAAAAGCACTTCCGCCAATGCCACCGAGACTAGAAATAGTGATGCACCCGCCCTTGAGGTCATCGGGTGTTAGTTTGCCCTCTCTGGAACGCACACTGATATCCGCCATCTCTTGCGCCAAATCAAAAACACTCTTGCGCTCAACCTCCCGAATCACTGGAACAACCAGCCCATTGGGCGTATCCACCGCGATACCGATGTTGTAGTATTTCTTGAGTAGCAAGTGCACACCGTCAGTAGCCAGCGAGGCATTGACATTGGGATATTTTTTAAGTGCGCCAACCAATGCTTTCATCACGAACGACAGCAATGTGATTCTTACGCCATCTTTGTCCGCTTCCTCTTTTAGCGACTGACGAAAGGCTTCAAGTTCGGTAATATCTGCTTCATCATGGTGGGTCACATGGGGAATATTTAGCCAAGCGCGTTGCAGATGGAGAGCGGATAACTTTTTAATTCGAGATAATTCAATAGTCTCAACTTCCCCAAATTGAGAGAAATCAACTTCAGGTATGAGTGGAATGCCCTGCCCTTTTAATGGCTTGGCAGTTGTCGTGCTTGGTGCGGAAAGTTTTTGCTTGACCCAGGCGATGACATCCTCTTTCATAATGCGTGCTTTTCGCCCGCTACCCGTAATTTGAGCTAAATCCGCACCCATTTCTCTGGCAAATCGGCGCACCCCCGGACCGGCATGAGGCAGAATGCCATCAGCTTGCACCTCTGAAGCGGGCAAGCCCGGCAACGGCGCGTGTTCATGCGTGATCGCTGGCTTTTGTGGCGCGGGATTGGCTTTGCCAACAGCTACAGCGTTATTCTCGCTGATATTTTGCTCGGCATTGTCACTCGCAGGAGTATCTTCAGCAGCAATACGCATTATCACCATCCCTTCGGACACACTATCACCAACGGCAACATCAATGGCAGTGATGGTGCCATTATCCGGTGCCGGTATCTCCATCGTTGCCTTATCACTTTCCAGTGTCAATAGCGAATCCTCTGCCACAACCGTATCACCAACACGCACTAAAATTTCAATAATCTCAACCGTATCGAAATCACCAATATCAGGAACTTTTACTTCAGCCATGACTTTTTACACCGTGACAGGGTTAGGTTTTTCCGGATCGATGCCATATTTGGTAATAGCCTGTTTAACCTGTTTATTGGTTATTGACTCTTGATCCGCCAGTGCTTTCAATGCCGCCACCGTAACATGATGACGGTCAACCTCAAAAAACTTTCTTAATTGTTGGCGCGTATCACTTCTGCCATAACCATCGGTGCCAAGCACATGGTATTGATTCGGAACAAAAGCACGAATCTGCTCAGCATACAGGCGTATGTAATCGGTTGCGGAAATCACCGGTCCTGCTGTATTTCCCAAACACATTTCCACATAATTCTGTTTCGGAGGTTTATCGGGATGCAAACGATTGTAACGCTCCACATGTTGCCCATCACGGCTTAATTCGTTGAAACTGGTCACGCTCCAGATATCAGCACCGATGTTAAATTCTGCATCCAGCATGACTGCCGCCGCTTCAACCTCTCTTAATATCGCTCCACTGCCCAGCAACTGCACTTTGGTTTTATGTTTGCCACCCACTCGCCGCAACAAATACATACCCCGCAGGATACCTTCATTGGCATTTTTTGGCATTTCAGGATGGCTATAATTTTCATTCATTACCGTGATGTAGTAATAAACGCTCTCCTGTTGCTGATACATTCGTCGCAAACCATCATAGATAATAATTGCCAGCTCATAGCAATAAGTCGGATCATAGGAAATACAATTCGGTATCGTTGATGCCAAAATCAGACTATGCCCATCCTGATGTTGCAGACCTTCTCCTGCCAGTGTCGTTCGCCCGGCAGTCCCGCCCATGATAAATCCACGCGCTCTGCTGTCGCCTGCTGCCCAACATAAATCACCGATGCGCTGGAAACCGAACATAGAATAAAGAATATAAAACGGAATAGTACACAGATCATGGTTGCTATACGAGGTAGCCGCAGCAATCCACGATGACATTGCGCCAGCTTCATTGATACCCTCCTGCAACACCTGTCCATTTTTGTCTTCACGGTAGAACATCAACTGCTCGGAATCCACTGGTTCATATAACTGTCCTTTCGGCGAATAGATACCGAGCTGTCTAAACATTCCCTCCATACCAAATGTCCGCGATTCATCAGGGATAATTGGCACAATAACATCTTTAAGGGTTTTATCTCGCACCAACGCAGAGAGGATACGCACGAATGACATAGTCGTAGAAATTTCACGATCACCCGTGCCCGCCAACTGAGATTTGAAAATCGACGGTGGTGGCAATGTAAGTGCCAACGCACTCATACTCCGCCGAGCCGGTAGAAAACCGCCCAGCGTATTTCTACGTTCCAGCAAATATTCGGTTTCCCGAGAATTTTTTTCCGGACGATAAAAGGGCGCATGAGCGACTTCTTCATCGGTCAAAGGAATGTTAAAACGATCACGAAATGCCAGTAGCGCTTCTTCGCCCATTTTTTTTTGTTGGTGGGTGGTGTTCTGCCCCTCACCCGCCTCACCCATACCATAACCTTTTACCGTTTTAGCCAGAATCACCGTTGGCTGACCACCGTGCCGGATTGCGCTATAATAGGCAGCATAGATTTTATGCGGGTCGTGCCCACCCCGATTTAATCGCCAAATATCCTCATCGGTCATATTCGCAACCATTGCCTTTAACTCAGGATTAACCCCAAAGAACTTCTCCCGCACATAAGCTCCGTCATTCGCCTTGAACGTCTGATATTCGCCATCAACCGCCTCCTCCATACGCTTTTTCAGCAATCCTTTATCATCGCGCTGTAACAATTTATCCCAATACCCCCCCCAAATCACTTTGATGACATTCCAACCCGCACCACGAAAATCGCTTTCCAGCTCCTGAATTATTTTGCCATTACCACGCACCGGTCCATCGAGTCGCTGGAGGTTGCAGTTGACCACGAAAATCAAGTTGTCCAGGTTTTCCCTGCCAGCGATGGCCAGCGCACCCGTGGATTCAGGTTCATCCATTTCGCCATCACCTAGAAATGCCCAGACCTTACGATCTTGGGCATCAATCAAGCCGCGATTATGTAAATATTTCATATACCGCGCCTGATAGATTGCCATAATCGGCCCCAGTCCCATAGACACAGTAGGAAATTGCCAGAAGTCTGGCATCAACCACGGGTGCGGATAGGAGGCAAGCCCCGCCCCATCCACTTCCTGACGAAACAGTCGCAAGTCCTCTTTATTCAAGCGTCGTTCCAGATAGGCACGCGCATAAATTCCCGGCGCAGAATGTCCCTGAATAAACAGCATATCGCCGGCATGTTCGGCTGTGCTGGCGCGCCAGAAGTGATTAAAGCCAACGTCATAAAGGGTCGCCGCTGAGGCAAAACTAGCGATATGCCCGCCTAATTCTGAGGAGATTCGATTTGCGCGCACCACCATCGCCATCGCATTCCAGCGTATCAAGGCACGAATGCGCTGCTCCAGCCCATGATCCCCCGGACTCGGTTGCTCCTTATGCACTGGAATGGTATTTAAGTAAGCGGTATTAGCACGATACGGGATATGCGCTCCAGAGCGGCGCGCCGCATCAATCAATGATTCAAGCAGAAAATGAGCGCGTTCATGTCCCTGCGTTCCGATAACAGACGAAAGTGCATCAAGCCACTCCCCGGTTTCCGTCTCATCGGTGTCCATCAACCTCTCTTTAGCAACCATACCGTTACACTATTCTGTTGTTCAACATGAATAACAGTGTAACACGTTACTCGAAAATTATGGCTGCTTCAAATAAAGATTGTTAGCCGAAAGCGAAAATGTCTCCTTTGAGTCATTCAGGAGGCATTTGGTGATTACCTATGGGTAGCTATTCCCCACAGCTTAAAAACGGTAGCGAATACCTAGCGACAAGGCCGGGTAGATTTTGAAACTTTTCAGATCGTCTTGTAACTCGTCATGTTCAACTTCAATATCTGTTTTGAAAGTAGCTTGATTCACATTCACGGCACATATCGAACTTCCTGTCACTGTTGCGATACCCGTCGTATTGATGCTGAAATTACAAGTATTGCCTGCATTGGTCGCAACACCATTGCCACTTAACCTCGGCACACCTTGGAACAGCGCGCCGACCTCAAAATCGACACTCAGTCCGCTCTGTTTCTGGCTACTCCAGCCCAAACCAAAATAGGGAGCCAGTGATTTAAAATCCAACAATATATTAGCTCGACCGGTATATTGTTGATTATTGTACTCAAACTCCCCACCCTCAGTGCTGGCATTCAGTTCATTTTTATTGGAGAGAAAACCAACACTGAATCGAAAACTACCGCCCGTGGGGTGCCAATCACCAATCAGACCAACGCTATTCAGTTTCAACTCTCCCACGTTTCGATTGCCAGCGTCGGTTTCTGCATAACTTTTGTCATACTTGTTAAACACCAGCCTGCCGTTAATTTTTTCATGGAACGGATATTTAAGTTCAACACCGAGACCGAGTGTGCTGACTTTACCAGCCATACTGATATCTACTGCGCTTGCCACATTGGCAACACTCGCAATACTGATAGCAACAAACAAGGTACAAAGGCTGAGTATGGTTTTAGCAATGCGCGTAATGTTGTTCATATGTCCTCTCATAATGTTTGATGTTGTGAATAAGTCGCTGATGTCGCATGATGAATAGAGTGCCGTGGTGCTTATGTTTGCAGTACGACGAATACCGTTACCATCTGAGGTAGCTGTTTGTAGTTAAATACGATGTGTCGTTTGACGTGGTCACACAAAATGCTATAAATGCAAATGATTTTTCGTGTATACCGCAATTCTTATATCATGAAAAAAAATTACCTCGACAATAATCTAACACTTCATCTCGGATAATTGTTTGACTTTTCGCACATACTTTTTCTTTTTGTGCTTTTGAGGTATGTCGCCGCCAGTGCTTGATGGCGTATTTGAAATAATCCATGCCCCACATTAGTTTTGTGTGCTCGGATGCGCGGTTCAGAATTTTAAGTTGTTTAACTGCGGTTTTTAGCAAATCCGCATAGACCAAATCCTGGTAACCTTGACGCTCCAGTCTTTCCCAGTTCGACGAATAAACCAGCCAGCGCGTCAGGGTTGTTAGTAAATTTGGAAATGCCAGATAAAAACTGCCCACGCCTAAATAAGGCTCCAGAGTGAGCACTTTGTGGGTTAAATGTCCCGGCATAAACAGGGTTTGACCGCTTTCGATTGTGAACCAGTACGCGCTTTTTAACGATAACCACGTGTCCATATCAAAGGCACATTTTCCTTTTATTTTTTGTCGGTCCAGATCTTCCAGCCCGTTGGCAATACCTTCGTTGGTGTCCCAAGCAAGCCATAATTTCTTGCCGATGAAACAGTGGTTGCTGCCATCGGAATCATCGGAATGGGAATCAGAGACTGCCGCGCTACTGCTGATGACCAAGGTCATCATTTCCAGCCAAGCAGTGCGTGCTGTTGAACGTGGATAAAGGTTGAATTGACTCAAGCGTTTTGCATCTATGACTTTTTCAACCTGACTATCTCGAAAATGCAGATCCGTAACATTGATGATCGCTTTGTTGCGTTGCCATTTTTCAGCGAGCTGGTCAATGGTCAAATATTTCCAAATTTCTTTTTTTCCGGTTTTGGTGCGGATTCGATATTCAATATCGGCATAGTTAAGGGCGTTCAATATCAACGCCGCTGGATTGGTTAGGTTGCGTTGCTTTTGCGTTCTAAGTGGCGATGGAAAATCTTCAAACAGAGATATACGGGCTAATGCCATATTTTTGAACAGATGCTGTCGATTATAGCTACCGACTTTTATCTCCAGATTGGATAATTTTGGCAATAAATGCGGTTTTATTGCGAGTGTTGGGTCAATATTTTCGGCATCCTGAAATAACCGTGCGATGTCGCGGCTAGCCATGCGTAATACTCATGCCTGAATGGCTTCTGCGGTGTGATTGATTTTATCAATCCACCCTTGCGCTTTTTGTCGTCTGGCAATTTTCAGGGCTTGATTGAGATAAGATTTTGCCTCCGTCAGATAATTTTTATGATATTTTTTACCGATGCGGCTGGCAATAACCCGTTCAGCTTTAAGACGATATAATTCTGCCTGATAAAATAATTCTTCGTTCTTCTCGCTCAGTGTTAATGCACGTTGCAGGGATTCTTGTGCTGCCGCATAGTCGCCCACAGCAATTTGTATCTCTGCGGTCATACCTAGCAAATAGGTTAAATCAATTTCTTCTTTGGACTCAAACAAGGTATTGGTCGCTTGCACCACTTGCTGCAATGCCTGTACATCTTGACGGCTACTGGCAATGGCAAGATTCTGAAATAACAACCCGCGTTTGATAAACATATCTTGTCCCCGAGTACGCGCCAGCTCAATAACCTCTGCACTATACGCCAGTACCGTTGCCGTATCGCCTAACAGCATCTGCGTGAAACAACTGTTACTTAACGCAGAGACTGTCGCGTAATCTGATTCCTGACGCGCACTTTCGATGGCTTGACGACACAGCAACCTGGCAGACTTCCGCTCACCGATAAAAAACTTCACATAGGACAGGTAATCCAGACTCATGCTCGGATAACAATTCAGACCACTTACCTCTTGCCCTTTAATGTCCAGTGCCGATTCCAGATGTTGCTGTGCCTTGTTGAGTTCGCCCAGTACACAATGCGCTATACCCAGCACTTGCTGTCCGCTGATTTTTGCCGCCAGATGGTTATTGTCAATGCCAATATCTAAAATAGTTTGTGCCGAACTCAACGATTTTCGTATCATACCGGCATTAAAAGTAATACCAAACTCAAAATCCAGCGCATCAATTTCCTTTTCAATATCACCCATCTGAGCGGCAATTAACACGGCGTTACGAAAGCAGTCATGCGCATCTTCAGAGACCGCACCCAAGGTCGCATTCAAAGCACGCCCTCTGCTCATAGACAGGCGGTATCGCTGATTGAGGTCGGTGTATTGGCTAATTTTAGGCAGATGCGCCGTGGCATTATTAAGCAGACCCACTGCCTCAATGGTCGCTCCGGAATTGAATGCGCTTTCTCCAGCATCAAGCCAATAGCGGAAACCGTTTATGTCATCTCCGGCCTGATCGTAGTGGTAGGCTATCACTTGCTTATCTAATGCATGTGTTGGTACGGCCATCGATGGATCAGGATGAGAGAGATATTGCGCAATCATTGCGTGAATTTTTCTGCGGTTTTTCTTGAGCAGGCTTTCATAGGCGGCATCTCGTAACAAGATGTGTCGGAATTGAAAACCACAATATGAGACATCTGATTGCGCGTAGATAATGTCTTGCTTAATCAGGTTCTCCAGCCCGGCTTCAATCGTTTCATGCTGCTGTCCACAAATGTGATATAATAGTGATTTTGTGAATGATTCGCCAATGACAGCGGCACATTGCACCAGATATTTTGCTTCGCCCAGCCCATCTAACCTTGACAACAAAGAGGCTTGCAGTGTATCTGGAACGTGTATGGGTTGACTCGAGTTTTGTTGTCGGTTGGGCGCGGAATAATTACTGTCCAGCATGACTTTGGTGACTTCCTCAATGAAGAGCGGGACACCCGCACCTTTGTCACTGATGCTATCCACTATGGATTCATCTAGCTCGCTCATCGCACTGTTTTTCGATATTTCTTCAATCAAGCGATGTGATTGCTGAACCGTCAATTTCATCAACGAAAGATGGGTGACATGGGATTGCGGATAGGACAGCGGTTTATTTAAGCGATGACTCACAAGCAACATTATTGAGTGGTTATGATTTCTGCGTACCAACATATCCAACACGTTGAGCGTTGTCGGATCAACCCAGTGCGTGTCTTCGATAATCAGCAATACCGATTCGCTATTGGATAATTCAATGATAAAGTTTGTCAAACTCTCCTGCGCTAACTGCAATTGGTGTTGTGAGTCAACATCAGGTTTTCTCTCGTCATTCACTTGTAGCGCGATCAGCGATGTTACGGTATGCAGAAAGTTTTCATCCAATTTGTATTTTTTCAACAACAATTCCTTGAGCTTTAAATACTGTATTTGATCATCGTCGTTGGGAAATATCCCGGACTCCCACATCAGACTGACCAGATAGGGATAGAGTGGACTACGTGAATGATAGGGAGAGCCATGAATTCTTAACAGGTGATACGGTTCTTTTAACTGTTCAAGCAAGGAATCAATGAGTCGGGTTTTGCCAATTCCGGCTTCACCAGACAGCAACACCACCTGTCCTTTGTTCTGACAGGTCTGTTGCCAGCAATCAAGCAACAAAGTCAGTTCATTTTCGCGATTGATTAGTGATGTTAAATGCTTGTCTGTTTCCTTGCGAAAATATTGTTTGATCGGCTGTTCCCGCCGCACCTGCCAGAGTCGAATCGGTTCGGCATAACCTTTTATCGGCTGCTCACCTAACTCGGTAAATTCAAATGTATTGACGATAAGTCGATGGGTATCGGGTGCAACGACAATGGCATTCGGTGAAGCTAATCTCTGTAGTCTTGCCGCCAGATTAGGTGCTTCACCAACCACCGCATTTTCTTTGGTTATATCATCACCGATGGTTTCGATCACCACATATCCTGTGGCAATACCAATCCTAACCGACAGCGTCATATCGTTTGAGCAGGAAAATATCTTGTTGAGTTGATCAACCTGACGAACGATTTCCAAGCCTGCCCACACCGCCCGCTCGGCATCATCCTCCAGCATGAGCGGATATCCAAAATACACCAGCAAGCCATCACCCATGTAGCGGGCTATGTATCCACCAAATTTCTTGATGGCTCTGGCGCAACCCTCTTGATAAGCCCGATAAAGATCATGTATATCTTCAATATCAAACCCGCTCGCAATCCTGATTGAGTCCACAAGATCGCAAAACATTAATGTCATATATCGCCGCTCCGGATCAATATGAATGGGTTGCAGATTCGGTGATATATTTGACAGTGGCTGGTTTATTCGCTCTGCCTCATTGTTAAGTTTTCTGAGTGCTTTGAGTATTTTTTTACGATGTCCGAGGGAAACATTCAGTATCGCAAGATCCGCTTCTGAAAGCTCACCGAGCACATCCATATCAATATCATTTGCCATAAATTTTTCGGTGTATTGCACCAGCCCAAGCTCTGACAACCACTTATTGACCTCTGACATACGCGAAATAAATTATCTGTAAGAGCGCTTTGCATCATTGCCGATACCGAGATTGGGCGGCTCAATTTGAATGATGCAAGTTGAATGATGCAAGCGTCTCTTAGTACCATTAAAAAGAGCTTGAAAACGGTGCAATCAAATATTTTTCGTTTAACCGATCTAATAATGCAACAGCTATTTTCAAATCTCCAGCGATCATATTCACTGCCTTTTTATCCGCATTATTATAGTCATAGCCCGAACCACCGAAAGCCTGTTGCATTTTCTCTTGGGCGAGATCAATAATTTCTGCCGAGACCTCGCTATGTGTTTGCCGTAGTCGGGAATACATCGCGGATAAAACAGTAACTGCCACATATTCAGCATGCCATTCCCGAACACCGCTGAACGCATAACAGTGAATCCCATTGAACTCCTTCCAAATTTGTCGTTTCGCCTGCTCTGATGTCAAGCGTTTTCCCTGCTCACATATTCGTCGGGCAATGGTCGCCAGCTCACAGTTTTTATAAATTTCAACGGGCACAAATTCTTCTTCATCATGATTAACATAGCCGTAATCCGGCAGTTCATCTTTAACCTTACTGGTGTTAATTTGCCATCCAAGCTGATTGACATAAGCGACAAAGGCAGTCGGTTGCTGGTGCCTGTTATGCGCCAGCAATGCGGTCTGATTTTGTGGGTAGTCCATGGCGTTTTGCAGCACATGTGTCCATTCATGAATTACCGTCATCAAGGTCGCTATGCGATTGGCGGGGCTTGCTGAAATATCGCTTATGCTTTTCCGATAGATAATGATTTGCCCATTCACTGGCGACACTTCGGCAACGACACTATCATCAGAAACAACATCATATTGCAGTGCTGTGGTAACACTCCGAGCATTCGCTTTCAGATTATATTTCGGGTACTGACCAGCAAAGATATTCAACACATCATTCACCAGATCAGCAATTTCAGGTGTGAATCTATAATCATTCTGCACATAAACAAGACCATATTGCTTGAATACTGAAAGTTGGGCATCAATCAAGTCGTGATTTTTTTGTTTTACGAAATCAAAGCGGTTGCTATTTGACCAATCCAGATGGTCTGGTAAGCCATCCTGATCTGCATCATTTTTATCTATTTTGTCCTGAATGGGTGCTGCTGTTTGCGGTCTCGGATCAAATAAATTACTGATACCATCATTATCTGCATCGGTATCATTGGCTAAAAATGCCCCTTCCCCCTTGATTCTAAAATCCAGAACACCATCACCATCGCTATCCAGAAATGCCAGCATCCTTAACATTTTCGGCTTGAAATACGTCTTGAAAAACAGCTGATCGTTACGTTTCAATTGATCAAACCGGTGTTGTGCCCGTTCATATTGAGCCGCCGTCATACAAGTGAGTCGTGTTTTTTCTGCGACAGACTTGTTTCCACCATGATAGACATTGAGCAAACTTTTTAGCTGTTGTGTCGTCTGTTCAGTCCAATCAAGACACTTCGTCAAGGCAGAGGTTGTTGAATTTAGCAATCCACTCTCTGCCATCATCGGACTTGTAAGACATAAAAAAGCAATCATTGCCGAGATTGAAAAGGTTACGCAGTAATTACTCATAGACCGTATCTTACACCTACATTTGTACATTGGCAGTATTTTTCGTTTTTATCCTTACCATCTTTCACAGTAATTTGTTGAGTTATAACCGAATCTGGTATCTGATGGGTTGAAAAAAAGCGGCGTATCTGGTTGATTGGAAGTTATCAAACAAGAAAATGTAGTACCCCCACAAATCAACCGAAAGGCCACCGAGAAAATCAGGACGCCCTCACCTGACACAAAACAGCTATAAAAATCACGATAAATTGAGGAAATTTTGATGTAAAAAAAGTCAAAATTAGGTTAATATTCATTGGACTTGGTGCGGTTGATTGTTTACTATCCGTCCGTCCAAATTTATCTAAATCTGCACAGCGATATTTAAGCTCTATTTATTTAGAGATAATAAAGTATCCAACAGCGCAGCGAAAAATCCACTCATCAATCCGGAGGTTAAAACTCGAATGAGCGATATTGAAGAACGTGTAAAAAAAGTTGTTATTGAACAGCTTGGTGTCAATGAAGATCAAGTTACTCTGGAGGCATCTTTTGTTGATGACCTCGGTGCAGATTCGCTGGATACAGTAGAATTGGTCATGGCATTGGAAGAGGAATTTGATGCTGAAATTCCTGATGATAAAGCAGAAACGATCACCCGAGTAAAAGATGCAGTAGATTACATTAAGGCTTCAATCGCCAGCGCATGAACAGTCCACTATTGCTCAAATCAAACCGTATTTGATAACCCCGTATTTGAGGCTGCAAATCAAATCAAACCGCTACCCGCTACGTCTCGGGTAGCGGTTTTTGCGTTCTGATCTTCGCCCATTAAGATTGACAGCGTTTTTTCCGAGCGCGAAGGCTCTGCAAACAACGTTGATTGACTATTGGAATAATAGCATCAAGACCGGGCATGTCTGCGTTTGCTGGCCGACCATATCCGTACTAAACAACCTGCATCGCCCGGCATAACAGTCAAAATCATATGACAGTGAGACCTTTGCACGGAAGATGGTTTCGCTTTCAGGCAAGGCAAAAACGCACGGAATGAGGGAGTTTATGCTTATAAATGACCGATTGAGTACGATTTTAACGCAGCATGCAGGTGAAATGGCTTTCGTGCAAAGGTCTCAGTAGATTAAAAACCCTTAAATCGCTACCACGACCGCTTTATTTTGCTATAATCAGGACTCTTTCTTTTTGGGGGTGACTGGCTTCGACGTTGGTCGCGAAACCATTGGAGCATGTCGAGGTGTAGAGTTCCTCGTAAATCCAGCTACACAACATTAGTTGCCAACGACGACAACTACGCACTAGCCGCTTAAGCCGGTTAGTCCTTTCGCTTGGCTCGCTTTTAGGCTGAGGTTTGAAAGGTCATCTTATAAAAGCTCGCTAGTCAGTTCTGCTCGTTAGCTGACGGTTAAAACCAATCGGGCTCGCCGACCTGTTTGCTTCGTCTGCCTGCTGGCAAGTCGGTTAACTTAAAGTGCAGACTAAGCATGTAGTGCCGATGTGTGTAGGATCTGCGGACGCGGGTTCAATTCCCGCCACCTCCACCATAATCACTGGTTTTTGTTCCTGAAAAACCAGTATTCCCGATCTCCACAGTGGAGACGATGCGGGAAACAAACACCGTCTTAGCCCGAAAAGCGAAGGCGGTTTTTTGTTTTGATTAGTGGTTGTTAGAGGATATAGCCAACCGTAATGACATAACATTATCCATCACATTCTGACTGTGGACAGGTTTGTTCAAAAGTTCAAGCACTATAGTGCATCCTCTCAACGCTTGGTAATATCAAACCCGAGTTTATCTTTATCCCGTTTAACGACAACATGCCCACCTTTTGCCAGTTTTCCAAATAACAGTTCTTCGGCAAGAGGTTGTTTAATTTGTTGCTGGATTAGTCGCGCCATGGGTCGCGCTCCCATCGCTGAATCATAGCCCTGTTCGGCTAACCAAGCGATGGCATCGTCATTCACTTCCAGTACGACATCTTTTTCTACAAGTTGTTGTCCCAGTTCCAGAACAAATTTTTTAACGACATGGATAATGGTTTTATTGTCGAGTCCGTTGAAGCGAATGATGTTGTCCAAGCGATTGCGAAACTCAGGAGAGAACATTTTTTTAACCACTTCCATATCATCAACACTATGATCCTGAGTAACAAAACCGATGGTCTCGTGCGCCGACTGCGCTGCTCCGGCATTGGTGGTCATGACCATGATGACATTGCGAAAATCGGATTTACGCCCATTGTTATCGGTCAAACTGCCGTAATCCATTACCTGCAACAGTACATTAAACACATCCGGGTGAGCTTTTTCAATTTCATCGAATAATAGTACCGCATGGGGATGCTTGTTTATGGAGTCGGTAAGTAATCCGCCCTGATCAAATCCCACATAACCCGGCGGGGCACCGATTAACCGGGCAACGGTGTGGCGTTCCATATACTCCGACATATCAAAGCGTATAAATTCTATCCCCAATGCATTGGCGAGTTGTTTGGTTACTTCGGTTTTACCGACACCAGTAGGTCCGGAAAACAAAAAGGAGGCAATCGGTTTATCGGCAGTACCGATTCCGGCCCGTGCCATTTTGATAGATGATGCCAGTGCGCTTATTGCCGTGTCCTGACCAAATATCAGCATTTTCAGATCGCGTTCGAGATTTTTCAGCGACTTCAAATCCGATGCCGAAACATGCTTGGGTGGAATTCGGGCAATATCCGCAATCATACTTTCTATTTCTTTAACCCCGATGGTTTTCTTACGCGACTTCTCATCACTCAAGCGCGTTTTCGCACCCGCCTCATCAATGACATCAATCGCGGTGTCTGGCAACTGTCGTTCGGACAAATGACGTGCCGACAGTTCAACAGCGGAGCGTAACGCCGGATTGGTATATTTAACGCCGTGGTGTTGCTCAAAGGCACGCTTTAGACCTCGTAAAATATCTACTGCCTCATCAATGCTCGGTTCAACAATATCAATCTTCTGGAAGCGGCGCGACAAGGCGCGGTCTTTTTCAAAAATATGACGATATTCACTGTAGGTGGTCGAACCAATACATTTCAATTCTCCCGATGCCAGCATCGGCTTGAGCAGGTTGGACGCATCCAACACACCCCCAGAAACCGCGCCTGCCCCGATGATGGTATGAATCTCATCAATGAACAGAATTGATCCCGTCTGTTGCTCTAATGCCTTCAAGACCGCTTTCAGTCTTTGCTCAAAATCCCCGCGATATTTCGCACCTGCTAACAATGCACCCATGTCCAGGCTATAAATTGTGCATTCTGATAATATATTCGGTACTTGTTTTTCAACGATTTTTCGCGCCAGCCCTTCCGCCATGGCGGTTTTTCCGACTCCGGCTTCTCCGACAAACAACGGGTTGTTTTTACGGCGACGGCACAGTATCTGAACCGTTCTTTCCAATTCCTTCTGCCTGCCAATCAGTGAATCTATTTTGCCATCAACGGCGAGTTGATTCAGGTTCAGGGTATATGCTTGCAGAGGCACGTCAATATCATCCTGCTCCTGATGATCACCCTCCTCTTCATCTGGCGCAGGTAAACGATCACCTTGCGGCACTTTGCTTATACCGTGCGAAAGATAATTCACGACATCGTATCGGGTAATTTCCTGCTGGCTAAGAAAATAAACCGCATAGGATTCTTTTTCACTAAAAACGGCTACCAGCACATTGTTTCCCTTCACTTCCAGAGTGCCGGAACTCTGGCTGGAATTTTGTACATGTATAATGGCGCGTTGTAAAACTCGTTGAAAACCAAGCCCTGGCTGCGGCTCGGCATCCTCTGGAATCAATGGAATTGCGTTGTTCAGATACTCTGCCAGAGACTTGCCAAGAATGTCGGTATTGCCGCCGCATGAGGTGATAGTCTTTCTGGTTTCCTTATCGTCAAGCAGTGAATACAGCAGATGCTCAACCGTAATAATTTCATGGTGTTCTTTGCGCGCCAATGTAACGGCGTTGCCAAGGGCAATTTCCAATTGTTCTGAAAACATTTCGTCAAGACTCCAACGGTATAAGCGGGAAAGGCATCAGTTTTTTTCCATCGTACACTGTAACGGATGCTGATTTTCGCCGGCAAAATCAGTTACGATGCGCACCTTTGTTTCGGCAATTTCTTTTGGGAAAACCCCGCAGACACCCATGCCTTTAGTATGCACATGAATCATAACGCGTTCAGCTTGCTCCTGACTCATACTGAAAAAACGTATCAGTATAATCACCACAAACTCCATAGGCGTATAATCATCATTCAATAACAGCACTTTATACAGTGGCGGTTTTTTAGGTTTTGGTTTCGACTTCTCTGCAACCAGATCGGTTACGATGATAGCACCCTGCCCCGTCCTCGCGCCTGAGTGCTGACCCGTATTATCTCCGCCACAATGCGGTGGCGTTTTCGATGGCTGTTTGTTCATTAGCTGTTATTGCCTGATAATTTGACGGCACCTAGCCACTAGGCGGCACCGCTACCACAGCCACCACACGCACCACTACCACCGACAGCTTGAAAAACATTGTTAAACACAAAAGTAGCGTTGACGCCATCATCGGCATAGTCAATTTCAGCGCCACGGAGAAAACTTAACGCAACCGGATCAACCACCAATCTGAAACCGTTTTCGCCACTCATCGTACTATCACTGACGACATCATTTTCGGCAAATGTCATGCCATAATTCATTCCGGAACAACCGCCACCCGAAACAAAAATACGCACCGCTGAAGCATCTCCATGGGTGTCGTTAATCAAATTCGCTATTTTGCTTCTCGCACTCTCAGTAACCGACAGGTCTGATTCAGCAAGAATCTGTTTGTATTCATTCATTTGTTTAGTACCTCGTGCTGCTGTTAAAACGGTTATCTATTAAAAAATCACATCAATACAGATGGCGACCTTATACCCATAATCAAGGCATCGCCATAGGTATGACCTCAAGGAAAGCAACTTAATTCCCCAGCCATTCAACATAAGCCCTACCTGCGCGCTGTCGAAAATAGCTGGAAAAAATTATCGGTGGTCGTGGCTGCCAGTTGCTCAATCGGCTCATTACGAATTTGCGCCAATAATTCAGCGGTATGTTTGATATAGCTCGGTTCATTGGTTTTACCGCGAACCGGTACTGGAGCCAGATAAGGTGCATCAGTCTCTATTAACAGGTACTCCAGCGGTATTTTTTTTGCCAAATCTCGTAAAGATTTGGCATTTTTGAAAGTAACAATACCCGAAAAAGAAATGTAAAAACCGATGTTCAGGGCACGTTTTGCGGTAGGCCAATCTTCGCCGAAACAGTGCATCACCCCACCGCAGGATGCTGCGCCACAACCTTCAAGCATATCCATCGTCTCATTTGCTGCCGCTCTGGTATGGATAATCAATGGTTTTTGAGCGGTTTTTGCAGCTTCAATGTGGTTTTCAAAGCGTTGTCGTTGCCTGTCTAATCCAGCTTCGCTACGGAAGTAATCCAATCCAGTTTCGCCGATGGCGACCACATTCGGATTTTCTGCCAATGCTACAAGTGTCTCGCAATCGGGGTCATGGCATTCGCTGGCATTCGGATGTACACCGACTGATGAAAAAATATGTGCATAATTTGCCGACAGTTTTTCAATCTGCGGATAGTCCTCCAGATTAACGGCGACACATAACATATAGTCAACATGATTGCTGCGCGCCCGCTCCAGCACGCCGTCCAAGTCTTGCGATAGGGCTTCAAAATTGATATGACAGTGAGAATCGACCAGTTGCATCTTTAATCGCGGTTTGACAGGGTTCTGAATATTCGCTCAATGCCGAGCAAGGGCGGTGGTTACAGCACAAGCCGTTACCACAACCCGTTGAAAAATCAACACCAAATCTTCAAGAGCAAGTTGCTCATTAAGTGGCTCGCGAGCAATACGCCGATAATAACTTATTCTATCATAAAGGCGATACAGTCTTTCAACAGAGGTTTTACGGACATCAATACCCATACCCTTCGGCCAATGCGCTTCGACATTGCTCACGCAGCACTTTATCAGTCTGGCAACAAAACGATGTAGCCAGAGTAATAGCGGCTCAAAATCCAATTTGTTAAGCTGAGCGGCAAGATCGACCGCACTAATCTGCCCTGCCACTATCTCGGAAAAGCCTTTAAGACACTGTTGATGGTGTTGCAAAAAGCCATTGTCCACTAATTGTCGCGCCTCCAGCGGGCATCCATTTGCCAGCGTTAATGCCAATTCAGCCTGCTCTTCGTTAAGGTCTTGTGCGAGCAACGCCAAGGCACTTTCCCAATCTGGGACAGTCAGATTATGTGTCATGCAGCGACTGCGAATGGTTGCTGGCAAGTGGCTGGGGTTTGCAGTAACCAGAATAAAAATTGAACCCGGTGGTGGTTCTTCAAGTAATTTTAACAAAGCATTCGCCGCATTGATATTCAGACAATCCGCTGGCAGGATGAGGGCAACTCTGATACTCGAAATATGTGCATGAGTGGTGAACCGTTCTATCAATTCCCGCACCTGATCAATGGCAATAATGCGACTGTATTTTTTCTTTTTTTCTCTTTCCTTGCTATCCAAATAACGGTTACTGTATGCCCCTAACAGTGGCAAGCGACCTTCGGTAGCTTCCAACTCACTGCTTAAAACATGCAAGTCGGGATGGCTTCCAGCAGCAAATAATTGGCAATTCTGACACTGCCCACACACGACATTGCGCGCTGATTGCGTTGACGAATCGATCTCTTCTGTCACTTCAGAACATAACAGGTATTGACATAGTGCAAGCGCAAATTCGCGCTTGCCGATACCCGATTGTCCGCTTATTAAAAGACCATGATGCAACCTGCTCTTGTCTTTGCTGAGCTGTTTCCAATCCGATTGTTGCCACGAAAAGATCATTTGTTACAAGCATGCCGTGTCATTAAAAATGCCTCAACGCTGACAATTAAATCACGTTCAACCTCCGTAATCGTCCTGTTAGCATCAAGCAACTTGATTCTTTTCGGATATTTTTTTGCACGTTGCAAATAGCGCTGACGAACCGCCTCTTTGAACGCAATGTGCTGTTGTTCAAAGCGATCACCTTTGCTGCCACGTTGTCGAGCTCGCTGCAATCCGATATCAACCGGCACATCAAGCATAATAGTGAGATCAGGTTGCAATCCATTTTGCACCCAGTCTTCAAGCTGTTGTATGCGCCGCTCGCTAATACCTCGCCCACCTCCCTGATAGGCATAGGTCGCATCAGTAAAACGGTCGCAAAGCACATATTGACCGGCTGCCATCGCCGGCAAAATCACCTCGTGCAGATGCTGCATCCGCGCCGCAAACATTAACATCAGCTCCGTATCATCACTTATTCTGGCACTGTTGCGGGTGTTTTTTCCGAGCTTATTGTCATACTCATCATCGTCATCAAGTAAAATTTTTCGCAGTGATTCACCCAACCGTGTTCCACCCGGTTCACGGCTGGCAATAACATCAAACTTTTTATTTATCAGCCAGTTCTGTAGATATTCAACAAGGGTGGTTTTACCCGCTCCATCAGCACCTTCAATAGTAATGAGTACACCTTTTTTGACGGTATTATTCATTATTAATTCTGCTTGAAAATATATTTTCGCACTGCCGCATTGTGCTGTTTCAGCGTCTCGGAAAATTTATGCTTACCTGCACCCATCGCCACAAAATAAAGCGACCGGGTTGTTTTCGGATGGACTGCCGCACGCAATGAATCATGTCCAGGCAGACTAATCGGCGTAGGCGGCAACCCATATCTCGTATAGGTATTATAGGGAGTGTCTGTCTTCAGATGTTTGCGCGTGATATTACCTTTATATTCGCGTCCCAGCCCATAGATAACCGTTGGATCGGTTTGCAGACGCATACCGATTCTTAATCGGTTATTGAATACGCCAGCGATATGGGATTGCTCACTTCGATCCTGCGTTTCTTTTTCAATAATTGAAGCCAGAATCAGTGCCTGATAGCGATTTTTTATTTGCAGGTTGTCTGCGCGATTCGCCCACACTCGATCCAACTCCTCCTGCATCAGCTTAAAGGCTTCTTTATAAACACTAATATCACTATCGCCCCTGTGGTAATGATAGGTTTCCGGGTAAAACTGCCCCTCTGGATGCAACTGCGGATGCCCCATCGCCTGCATGATTTGTTGATCGCTCCAAGACAAAGTTGTCTTTTCCAACTTCGGTGCCGCATTAATGAACGCCCGCATCTGCGCGAAGGTCCAGCCTTCAATGATAGTGATTTTTATGCCTACCTGCCCTTTACCGCTCACCAGCCTGTGCATAAGCTCTGCCACTGAAATACCATCAGGGAAACGATATTCACCCGCTTTAACTCGGGTTTCCAGCGCATGCAATCGTGCGTATATTCTTAAACTGTAAGGTTCGTCAATAACCTGATGATCAACTAGCCGATTGACGATAGAAGTCAGCGATTCACCACGCGCAACCAAAAAAGTCTGATTAGTAAACTTGAGCGGTTTCGATATGGTCGAGTTGTAATACCAAAATAAGCACAGCACAACAATGACTGCCAACAGGGCAACCAGCACACTGGTTTTTTTATGCCACGAGTCCAACATTGTCACCAACCCGATTATTGACCTACGTAGCAATCAACAACTCCAAAGCAGCGACAGCGCTCATCAAATCCTGCGGAACACCAAGGTACCATTAGTCCCTCCGAATCCAAATGAATTACTCAGTGCAACTTCAATTTTATGCGTTCTAGCCTCACCCGGCACATAATCGAGATCACATTCGGGATCTTGATCCAGCAGATTGATGGTTGGCGGAATCGCCTGTTCATAAATTGACATCACCGTCATTGCCGCTTCCACCCCCCCCGCCGCACCCAACAAATGCCCAATCATTGACTTGTTGGAACTAATTAGCAGTTTTTTCGCATGCGCACCAAAAGACCTTTTTACTGCCCGCGTTTCGATAACATCACCCAGCGGTGTGGAAGTACCATGGGCGTTCAAATATTGAACCTGCGTGGCTTCGACTTTGGCATTACTCAGCGCGTTATTCATACATCTGGACGCACCTTCACCATCCGGAGACGGGCTGGTTATATGATAAGCATCACCGCTCAGACCAAAACCGATTAGCTCTGCATAAATTCGTGCCCCACGTTTTTTGGCATGCTCATATTCTTCCAGCACCAAAACCCCAGCCCCTTCACCCATAACAAACCCGTCCCTACCCGTATCCCAAGGACGGCTTGCAGATTCGGGGTCATCGTTACGGGAGCTCAATGCCCGCGCCGAGGCAAATCCTGCCAGCGCAGTCGGCGAGATGGGTGCTTCGGCACCGCCCGCAATCATAACATCGGCATCACCGTATTCAATCAATCGCCCAGCCTCACCAATAGCATGCGTACCGGTGCTACAGGCCGTTACCATAGACAGGTTTGGTCCCTGCAAACCATGTACAATGGATAGGTTACCCGAAATCATATTGGTGATGGTCATAGGAATATAAAAGGGCGATATGCGGCGCGCACCCTTTTCCCGCAACAGCTCTGTAGTTGATTCAATGGTATTAACCCCGCCAATACCCGAGCCGATATACGCCCCTACTCGTGGCGCATTGCTTGCGGTGATTACAAGTGCAGAATCCCTGATCGCCTCATTGCCACACGCCAGACCGATCTGCATAAACCGATCCATTTTTCGGGTAGTTTTCTCAGGAAAATGTTCGCCGAGTACAAAATTATCAACCTCGCCAGCAACAGAACATGGAAACGAGGATGCGTCAAAATGGCTAATATGCGAAATACCGTTTTTGCCGTTCAACATCCCTTGCCAAGATGCCGTCAAACCAATACCAATAGGCGTGATTGCGCCCATACCCGTAACTACTACACGTCTATTATTCATTAAATATTCTACCTTTTTAAGCAAGCTGTATTATACAAGACAAAATTTTTAAGAACATCGGTTCAGCGTGATTTTTTCGTAGCCGGTTTTTGTTAGTGCAGGTGATGGACTCATACACCGTATTCCTAAACTTTCGCGGATAATGATATTATGAGACCTTTGCACGAAAGCCATTCACCTGCATGCTGCGTTAAAAACGTACTCAATCGGTCATTTATAAGCATAAACTCCCTCATTCCGTGCGTTTTTGCCTTACCTGAAAGCGAAATCATCTTCCGTGCAAAGGTCTCATTATTGACCATAAATCAGACATGATATAAATGTAGAGGCTATACCCTTAAAAGCCTTAAACAATAACGACTGTTGACACGCGATGCTCAAAAACATTAATAAAAAACGAGTTCTGCAACTCGCCTTTTTTCATATCAGCATCATCGCACTGGCAAATTACACGGTACAGTTTTCTGCAACCTTTATAGGTTATTCTTTTACTTGGGCGATGTTCGTCTTTCCACTGGTTATTCTGGCGACCGATATGACCGTGCGCTTATCCAATAAGTCCAATGCCCGTGTTATTGTCGGCATCGCCTACATTCCGGCAATATTGATTAGTGCATGGCTGGCGAATTGGCGGATTGGTCTTGCCAGCGGTAGCGCCTATCTGGTCGGGCAATTACTGGATATTACGGTTTTTCAACGAGTACGCGAGCGCACAATATCCTGGTGGCCAGCGCCACTACTATCCACTTTTTTCGCTAACATCATAGACACTTATACCTTCTTTTTCGCCGCCTTTTACCAATCTGCCGATGAATTTATGGCAGCAAACTGGGTCGAAGTCGCAACTGTGGATTTAGCCTTCAAAGTGGTTGTCTCTATCGTGCTGTTCCTCCCCGCTTATGGTATTTTATTGAATTTTCTGCTTCGCAAAAGTGGTGCCGAGGTTAAAAATTAGATCGTAAATTACGACAAATCTTCCGTTTTGCCGTCAACAGCGGGCCAGCGCACAAACGCAAATACCCAGAGCATGATGAGATTAACAACTGGGATAAATGCCAATATCCCCCACCATTTAGATAAGCCGGTTCTGCCTATAATTTTAAAATATGGGTAAACAAGCAAACACACAAATAAAGCAATCAATATTATTGACACAATGTCCATCTTACACCTCGCGATTTCAATTTGGTGGTCGAGTATAGCATTATCAATTTCTTCGTTGTGTTTTTAAGGCAAAGACCAAACAAATGGGTTAGAATAGGCGTGGTCATATCAGCGATTCATGCGCTGATAACCGATAACTAATCTATAGCGTTAAAACGTATGCTGACCAATTATGTTCCGATTTTACTGTTCATCCTGATGGGCTTGGGTCTGGGTGCCGTGGCAATCGCTGTGGGTAAGGTGCTTGCTCCCAATAACCCTGACGACCAAAAACTCTCACCCTATGAATGTGGGTTTGAGGCTTTTGAGGATTCCAGAATGAAGTTTGATGTACGTTATTATCTGGTCGCGATTCTGTTTATTATTTTTGATCTTGAAATTGCGTTTCTATTTCCATGGGCGATTGTGTTGGATGAGATAGGTGTTTTCGGGTTTTGGGCAATGATGTTATTTCTTGGCATTTTGGTTATCGGCTTCATCTACGAGTGGAAAAAAGGCGCGTTGGAATGGGAGTAAGTCAATATGGCTCTTGAAGGCAAGTTGTCGGCAGGTTTTGCTACGGCAAAACTTGATGACCTGATAAACTGGGCGCGTACCGGCTCAATGTGGCCGATGACCTTTGGTCTCGCCTGTTGTGCGGTGGAAATGATGCAAGCGGGAGCTGCACGTTATGACCTTGATCGTTTTGGCATTATATTTCGTCCCAGCCCCAGACAATCCGATGTTATGATTGTTGCTGGCACGCTGACCAATAAAATGGCACCGGCTTTACGCAAGGTTTACGATCAGATGGCAGAACCGCGTTGGGTCATTTCTATGGGTTCGTGTGCCAACGGGGGTGGCTACTACCATTATTCCTATTCCGTAGTACGCGGTTGCGATCGCATTGTGCCTGTGGATGTTTATGTACCCGGTTGCCCACCAACCGCGGAAGCCCTTATTTATGGTATTTTACAGTTGCAGAAGAAAATAAAGAAAACCAATACCATTGCCCGATAGTCGCCATTTAATGCGCAGCAGATAACCCACTAACCGCCGTCTGCACCGCTATCAATACCTGTGCCCTACTTACAAATATGGCTACAACATGCCCACAATATATCCGCGAGATGAATGAGTTACGATTAAGAGAAGCCTTGCCCACCCTGTTGGGCGATGTGCTGTTGTCTGATCGGCTGGAGTTTGGCGAACTGACCTGCGAAATAAAATATCAGGACATCAAAAGCGTCTGTCAAACACTGCGCGATCACCCCGACACCCAATTTGATCAGCTTATTGATTTGTGTGGCATAGATTATTCCACCTATGCTGTCGAGGACAATACCCACGCTCATCAAAGCAGCAGTCATAAAGGTTCAATCCAAACAGAAGCAGACCAGACAGAAACAGATCAGACAAAAGCAAACCATAAAAAGGCAAAGAACCATAGTCGCTATGCGGTGGTGTATCATCTGCTGTCATTAAACCACAATTTCCGCCTGCGCTTACGCACCACATTGGACGCTGAAAAATCAGGGGGGCAGCCAAGTACCGAATCGGTCATTGATATTTGGGCAACTGCAAATTGGTTTGAACGAGAAGCCTTTGACTTGCTGGGCATTATGTTCACTGGACACCCCGATCTGCGGCGTTTGCTGACCGACTACGGTTTCATTGGTCATCCGTTTCGCAAGGATTTCCCCTTATTCGGTCAGGTTGAAATGCGTTACGATGAGGAACAAGGTCGGGTCATTTATCAACCCGTGACCATAGAGGAGCGAATATTGACACCCCGAACCATCAGAAAAGACAGTTTTGTCAAGACTGCCCATAATGGCGCGGATGAGGCATCAAAATAATGGCAGAAATCAGAAACTATACGATGAATTTTGGGCCGCAGCACCCGGCTGCCCACGGTGTCCTGCGGGTTATTATGGAAATGGACGGAGAGGTTATTGAACGTTGCGACCCGCACATCGGGCTACTCCATCGCGCCACCGAAAAACTCGCCGAGTCCAAGCCCTATAACCAGAGCATCGGCTATATGGATCGGCTTGATTATGTGTCAATGATGTGCAATGAACACGCCTATGTGTTAGCCATTGAAAAAATGCTGGGGGTAACGCCGCCCATTCGAGCGCAGTATATCCGCGTCCTATTTGATGAAATTACCCGTATCCTCAATCACTGTTTATGGCTTGGGGCACATGCGTTGGATGTCGGGGCAATGACGGTATTTTTATATTGTTTCCGCGAACGTGAAGATTTGATGGATTGTTATGAGGCGGTTTCTGGTGCGCGTATGCACGCGACTTATTATCGTCCGGGTGGTGTCTATCGGGATCTACCCGGGCAAATGCCGAAATATGCACCAACGCAACGTCATTCCGATGAACAAACCAAAGCACGCAATGCCGACCGCGAAGGTTCCTTACTCGATTTCATTGAAGCCTTTAGCACGCGATTTCCGCACTATGTTGACGAATATGAAACATTGTTAAGCGACAATCGTATCTGGAAACAACGTACTGTTGATATTGGCATTGTCAGCCCGGAACGTGCTAAGGCACTGGGTTTTACCGGGCCGATGTTGCGCGGTTCTGGTGTTGAATGGGATTTGCGGAAAAAACAACCGTATGAAGTTTACGCACAGATGGATTTTGATATTCCGGTCGGCAACAACGGCGACTGTTATGATCGCTATCTGGTTCGTGTGGAAGAGATGCGACAATCGAACCGGATTATAAAACAATGTGTGGACTGGTTACGCAAAAATCCGGGAGCGGTTATTGTTGATGACCATAAGTTGATTCCACCGTCCCGAGAAAATATGAAAGGCGATATGGAATCGCTGATTCACCATTTCAAATTGTTTACCGAAGGCTATTGTGTGCCCGCGGGAGAGGCTTATGCCGCCATTGAACACCCGAAAGGTGAGTTCGGTATTTATCTGCTTTCCGATGGTAGCAACAAACCTTATCGGCTAAAAATTCGGGCCCCGGGCTTTCCGCATTTGGCCGCATTGCATGAAATGTCGCAGGGGCATATGCTAGCGGATATGGTGGCCATCATCGGTTCTCAGGATATTGTTTTCGGGGAGATCGACCGCTGATGCTCTCCGACGCATCTCTCGCGGCGATCGAACGGGAACTCGCCAAATACCCCGAAGACCGGCGCCAGTCGGCATTGATGGCGGCGCTGCGCATCGCTCAGGATGAACATAACTGGTTGAGTGATGCGCTTATTGAATATGTTGCCGAGGTCATTCAGGTGGCACCGATTCGTGCTTATGAAGTCGCCACATTTTATTCGATGTATGAACTAAAACCGGTCGGCAAACATAAAATCAATGTCTGCACCAATATTTCCTGTCTGTTGCGTGGTTGTGATGAGGTGGTCAGCCATTTACAGCATAAATTGGGTATCGGTTTTGGTGAAACAACTGCAGACGGTAAGTTTACGCTGAAAGAAGTAGAATGTCTGGCCGCCTGCGCGGGTGCGCCGATGATGCAGGTTGACCACGACTACCACGAAAACCTCACCCCCGCGCGCATTGACGAGATTTTGGACGGGGTTTGATTCGAGCAAGTATTTACAAGTATCAAATGCATTCCAACAGCCTACGAAACTAAAAAATGTCGACTGACAATAGCGCAGTATTTACGGCAATCCACACGGAATTGCTTGATGAGTACCAGCAAAACCACAACCATCCATGGGTTGTTGGTTATTCCGGCGGCAAAGATAGCACGCTGGTAGCACACCTGGTGTTCGAGATGTTATTATCCCTGCCACCAAGTATGCGAACGCGGCATGTACACATAGTGTCCAATGACACATTGGTTGAAAGCCCGTTGGTTATTCGCCACACCACCAAAAGTTTGCGTGAAATCGGTACAGCAGCAACAGTATTTCGGTTACCTGTCAAAACCCATATGACACGCCCGGATGCCAATCAGTCTTTTTGGGTAAATTTGATTGGGCGAGGATATCCATCACCAAACCGATCATTCCGATGGTGCACTGACCGTATGAAAATTCAACCCACCAGCCGATATATCAAAGAGCGCATCAATGTCTCCGGTGAAGTGATACTGCTGTTGGGCGTACGACGCTCCGAAAGTGCGTCTCGCAGCAGGTCGGTGGCGCGCTACGATAATGGTGGGCGACTTAATCCACATGGTGATCTGGCCAAATGCATGGTATTTCGTCCCATCGTTGATCTTTCGACCGATGAGGTATGGGAGTACTTGGCGAACAACGATTCACCGTGGGGCGGTTCGCATGCTAATTTAATCAAACTATACCGCGACGCTGGCGGCGGCGAGTGCCCGGTGGTCACGCAAAAATCGGACACCCCTTCATGCGGGACACGGTCATCGCGATTTGGTTGCTGGACATGCACGGTGGTGGATAAAGATCGCAGCCTTGCGGGGTTCGTAGAAGCCGGGTTTGGTGAGTTTGAACCGCTTATGGATTTTCGCGATTGGCTGGTGTCTATTCGCAACGATCCGAACAGGCGACAAGCCCGCAGGCGAAACGGGCGCATTACAATGACCCGAGATGGTACTTTTGTGCCGGGCCCCTTTACAATCCAAGCCCGGTCTGAAATTATGGGGCGCCTGCAAGCATTACAAACCGAAACCAATCAAACATTGATTAGCGATGATGAAATTGATGCCATCCATAAAATTTGGGTCGAGGATATCGTTCGATCAACCGACACACAGCCCATGCAAGTGTGTGTAATCAACAAGAGAAAAACAAATGTCGCATAATCACATCGTGCTGTTGAATAATCCGGAAAGCCGCGAAATGGTCGAGAGATTGTGCGCAGAACATGGGTTTGAATTTACGGTGTTTGAGGAGTTGATTGAGGCCGAGATGAAGCAAATCGGCAAACTAAAAAAGCATGGACTGTGGTTAGATTTTGACGAGATACTTGACCGTATTGAAATAGAATAATGCTGCCATGTATATTCGCCGAATAGAACTAAATAACTGGAAAGCATACCAATCTGCTGTTTTTGAATTTCCAGCACCCTCCGACAATCAAAATATTGTTTTGATTGGGGCACGCAATGGTTATGGGAAGACCAGTTTGTTTCAAGCAATTTTACTTGGCATGTATGGCAAGGACGGCTTTGATTTGATAAAACGATCGCTGTTGTCTGGCAGGGATGGACAATACAGTTCGTACTCCAACTTTCTCAAAAGTGTTTTGCATAAAAATGCCATTGGTGAAGGGGCGAGATCATGTGCGATTAAAATTAAATTTGTTAATGGCAGCCAAACTCCGATAGAGATTGACAGGCGTTGGTATTTTAGTTCTGCGGGTGTTCATCTTGCGAAAGACGATCAGGTGGACATATTCGAATCCGATAACCGTACCCCAGTGGGACCAGCGAATAAAAATGAAGATCCTATCGTTTGGAAGCGTAATTATATCGAACGCGCTCTGCTTCCTCCTAATCTGTCGTCATTCTTTTTGTTTGATGGTGAAAAAGCAAGCATTTTTGCTGACCACGATATGGCAGTACAAGTCAAAATGGGGATCACTGGATTGCTTGGCATCCCCATCATTCAAGAACTAGCGGAAGATTTACGATCATATGTAATCGCTCGTAAGCCGAAAGCCCCGAATGTGTCAGACGATACTATTGCGGAGTCAGAAAATACTCGCACCCAACTAAAAAAACAGTTGGACCAACAAGAAAAGCTTTGGAATGATGCCCAATGTGAATTAACACAACTCAAACACGACAGAGACAGTATTTTGCAAGAACTTATGTCCTTTGGTGTTGACTCACAAACGAACATCCGCCAAAAAACAGAACAACTTTCTAAGTTGGAAAATGAAATAGCCAATAAAGAAGAACAACTATCCAATTTGCTCGCCACCGACATAGCGCTTGCATTAGCGGGAAGGAGCTTGCGGAAAAATCTGGCTACGCGACTAAAAAGCGAAAGCACGCTCAACAAATGGGAAGCCGGCAAACAACAAGGAGATAGCCGGATAGATGCTTTCATTGACGCGCTGAGCAAAGGAATGACTGAAATTGCGCCGCCTATCTATGCTAGTCAGCGCACACGTATTTTGGAAATCGCCCGCGCAGCATGGGAGAAATTGTGGTTTCCTCCGCCTGAAAATTGCGCTCGTGACTATTTGCATCCCTATTTAACTGAAGGGGAACGGGGAACGGTCACACAACACTTGGAAAAATTAAATACGGTTAGCGCACCGCAGATCATATCATTGCTCGCGTCTATCAAGTCCGCCGGAATAAAACAGAAGGAGTTGAGGGCTGAAGTCAACCGTCTTGCCGCAATAGAACCTCATTTACAAGAAAAGCGAAATCTGCTGACTCCTCTGAACAAGAATATCGACGCTCTGAATCAACAAATTGGAGAAATACGTCGTAAAAAAACCTCATTGGACGCAAAAATTAACAGCAAGAATGAGGAGTTGGGTCGACTCTACACAAAAAAAGACAGTGCAAAGCCGCATGCTCGGAGAAATTATCGTGCTACTAAAGTAGCAAACATGATCGATGCAATTGTGAACGATGCTGTGCCCAGTCAGATAAATGCGATCGCCGGAGCAATGACAAGCGCGTATAAGGATATTGCACACAAAGGACTTGTGGAAAAAATTGATATTGATGACCAATGCGGTGTCAAATTGCTGAATGGAGATGGGGAGGATGTACGCGATCTTGATACATCAGCTGGTGAGAAACAAATATTCACTCAAGCGTTAATTTCTGCGATTTCGGCGGTATCGGGTCGTGCCTTCCCGATGGTCATAGACACGCCGCTTGGCAGACTAGATAAACGGCACCGAGTGGGCGTCCTACGACATTTGGTAAAACCACACAGACAAGTGATACTGCTGTCTACTGACACCGAAGTAGTCCAGGAGTACTTGTGTGCAATTGAATCACAAATTCAGAAAAAGTACTTGATTAACCACGATGTTGTGACTGGTACATCAACCGCAACGGTCGGGTATTTTGACTCGGAGGTGACGGAATGAGTATTTCAATGGTGGAGGTTACTGGTGCGAATTTTCGCACCGATGGTAAAAGCGACAACACCAACACCCAGTTCATGGATCACCTTGGGATGCGGTTGCGTTATCTACCCGCCCGCCTTGCCATTTCCAGATCACTATCAATAGTTTCTCCAGTGACGACATTTAGCGGGAAAAACGATGGAAAGACCATCAAAGGCGATACCCTGTTCGGTAACGATGCAACCCTACTGGTTTGGGTTTCACTTATCGTGGAACATGCCGGTGATCGCGATATGGACATAAAAAAATTAATTGATTTAGTCGCCGGACATTGGCGCAGGGGCATCGACATCCTTGATAAGGAATGGAAACAGTCTAACGACATTGAGGAATTTGTAGCTAGATTAGTGGATGTAGCAGAGTTGCCGCGCGATGGTGGGCATACAACCGTTGTCCCTGACAACTACGGCGATGCGATTGCTCTTCCTGCATCAAACATCACCGTGCCTATCGGCGAAGTTTCCAAAGACACTACAACCAATAAAAACGTGTTGTGGAATTTGAACGGGGCGGGTGGGTCGCCGCATAGCGCGATTATGGGCGGGGTCGGTTCGGGCAAAACCCGAACGGCGGTTGCCATGCTGAAAAGCATTCGCGAACAAACACAGGTGCCTTTAATCGCCTTTGACTTTAAGGGTGACCTGGGCACCGATGACAATGGCAATGGCTATCACATTGAGAAAATTTTTAATGCGGACATTTCTGCACCGCCACGACGACCCATACCATTGAATGTTTTTTTATTAAATTCAAGAGATGACATAGATATCGCAGAAGCAGCGTCACGTTTCCGTGATGCATTTGATCACTTAAAAGTCGGGCAATTTGGCGCGAAACAGAGGGACGCAATACACGAAGCTGCAACAGCCGCATTAACAACACACGAAGTGTGCGAGATCACACATATACGAGATGCGTTAGAGAGAGTGTACGAAGAACGGGAATACAAAGAAGACGGTGCCATTTCCACGATGCGAGACATTTGCCGCTTCCCATTGTTTGAGCCTAGATTTACTCCTTCAGCTTTTTTTACAAATAATCATTTAATTAAACTGCCGCCTAATATAGCGGGAGACAACCGAAAATTGATTGTCAATCTAGTATTAAACGCTTTGGATCAATACCTTAACAGTCTAGCAGATTCTCAAACCAATGATGACGGAGCACGAGCATTGCGAGTTTTGTGTATGGTGGACGAAGCGCATCAAATTTTAGGACAAAAACTACCCTCTCTTTCCAATCTTATGCGCATGAGCAGATCCAAAGGTGGCGCAATTATGCTGGTTTCGCAATCACCGGATGATTTTTCTGGTGTGGAAGATGATTTCTTGAACGAGATGGGATTGATCGTCGCCTTCAACACCAACGCTTCGCCACGAAATGTAGGTCGTATTCTTGGCGGAAAGGCTAAATTAACTGGATTGAAAACCGGACAGTGTTTTGTAAAACGACGGGAAGACTCGAATAGTAAACGAGTAGTCGCGTGGTCAAACGAAAACCGATCTGATACAGAATAACTGCGACCGACTGGCCAAATGAACACTTTAAACACCATGCGCATCTGCCACGGCGTTTGTCTGCCCACCGAGCATGACCGTTGCTGGACGCTGGCAAGCTATAAAGCGAATGGCGGATATCATGCCCTTGAAAAAATCCTCAAAGAGCATATCCCGGCAACCGACATCAATGAAGCCTTAAAAGAAGCCAACCTGCGCGGGCGTGGTGGTGCCGGTTTTCCGGTTGGCGTTAAATGGAGCTTTATGCCACGTGATGCCGATGTGCAAAAATATGTGGTGTGTAATTCTGACGAGGGCGAGCCCGGAACCTGTAAAGATCGTGACATCCTGCGCTACAACCCCCACGCGCTCATCGAAGGCATGGCCATCGGCGGCTACGCGATGGGTGCGACGGTGGGCTACAACTACATCCGCGGCGAGTTTTGGGAGCCCTATCAGCAGATGGAAGCCGCCATGGCTGAAGCCTACGACACCGGCTTGTTGGGTAAAAACTTGCTCGGTTCAGGGTTTGATTTTGACCTGTACAGTCATTTGGGGGCGGGGGCCTATATTTGTGGAGAAGAAACTGCCCTGCTTAATTCTCTGGAAGGCTTAAAAGGGCAACCCCGCTTCAAACCGCCTTTCCCCGCTACCTTCGGCTTATACGGTAAGCCGACCACCATTAACAATACCGAATCTTTTGCATCCATTCCAGCTATTTTGCGTGGTAACGGCAAATGGATGGATAGCCAGTGGTTCAAGGGTCTGGGTGTCGAAAACTCAGGCGGTGTGAAAATATTTTCGGTGACTGGTCATGTTGAATTACCGGGAAACTATGAAATCAAGATGGGTACGCCATTTAGTGAACTGTTGCAGATGGCAGGCGGGGTCTGGAAAAATCGAAAATTGAAGGCGGTTATCCCCGGCGGCTCTTCAGTACCAGTGATGCCTGCCGAAAATATTATGCAAGCGAATATGGATTATGATTCGCTACAAAAAAACGGTTCTGCGGTCGGTGCCGGTTCGGTTATTGTCATGGATGAAAACACCGATATGGTCAAAGTGTTAGAACGCATTTCCTATTTTTATTTTGAAGAATCATGTGGGCAATGTACGCCGTGTCGGGAAGGCACTGGCTGGCTATATCGTATCATTAGACGTATTAATAATGGACAAGGGGTGCGCTCAGATCTGGATACCTTGCTGGATGTTGCCAATCGCATTGAAGGGCGCACCATCTGTGCATTAGGGGATGCCGCCGCTTGGCCAGTGCAGAGTTTTCTGAAACATTTCCGCCATGAGTTTGAAGCGAAGATAAGCAAAAGCCTGCACCCTGTCGTTAATAATCAGTCCCATGACCCTGCCGATGACCATACCGACAATGTCGCGTCAGACGACCACCTTGCCGAGCAAGCGCAATCTCGGGCAGAGCAAATAACCATATGAGTAGCATTACCATAGAAGTGGACGGCAAAGCGTTGCAAGCGCAGGCTGGCGAAATGCTGATTGTTGTTACCGACAGAAACGCTATTGAGATTCCCCGATTCTGCTATCACGAAAAATTGTCGGTCGCTGCCAACTGTCGCATGTGTCTGGTTGAAGTGGAAAAAGCACCCAAACCGCTACCCGCCTGCGCTACGCCGGTGATGGATGGCATGAAAGTGTTTACCCGTTCACAATACGCCCGCGCAGCACAACAGGGCACGATGGAATTTCTGCTCATCAATCATCCGCTTGATTGCCCGGTTTGTGATCAGGGCGGGGAATGCCCGTTACAGGATCAGGCCATGGCTTATGGCAACGATGGCTCCAGATTTCTGGAGCGAAAACGCAGTGTGCCCAGTCACCACATCGGACCACTGATTGCCACCGAGATGACCCGCTGTATTCACTGTACCCGCTGTGTGCGCTTTGGTGATGAAGTGGCAGGGATGACTGAAATGGGTGCGCCCGGTCGGGGTGAGTTTATGAGCATCAGCACATTTCTTAATCATTCGATAGATTCGGAAGTTTCCGGCAACATGATCGATTTATGCCCGGTGGGCGCACTAACCTCCAAGCCCTACCGCTTCGCCGCGCGCTCGTGGGAACTGCAAAATCATCGCGGCATCAGCCCGCACGACTGCGTCGGCGCCAACCTTAACATCCAAACCTTGCGTGATCGAGTTGAACGGGTATTGCCGATTGACAATCATGAGATTAACCAATGCTGGCTCGCCGACCGAGATCGTTATAGTTATGAAGCCGTCAACAGCGATCAGCGCTTAACCGAACCGATGATTAAAACCGATGGGGTATGGTGCGAAGTGGACTGGGAAACGGCACTGCTTCACACCGCTAGCGCGATAACAACCGTCCGTGATTGTGCCCCTGGTAGCGAGCTCGGCGGCTTAGCCGCAGCGACCTCGACTTTAGAAGAATTTTATTTATTGCAGAAACTGATGCGTGCTCTGGGTAGTGAGAATGTCGATCACCGCTTACAGCAATGCGACTTCAGAGACGATAGCATTGCGCCGCACTTCCCATTGTCGGAAGTGCCGATTCAACAATACAATGATCTGGCATCGGTCCTATTGGTCGGCTCCAATATCCGCAAAGAACAACCACTACTCGCATTACGACTGCGCGATGGTTGCAACAACAGGGGTACGAAAATAAGCGTGATCAATCCTATTGCGTTTGATTTTAATTTTGATACGGTTGCAACATACGCCGGTGCTGGCAGGCAAATGCTTGAGAGTTTAGCCACACTGGCGTGCTGTGTGGCAGAACTGAAATCTGCCACCTCGCCGACTCCCCTGCCCGATGAAATCCAGCGTCTGGCTGGCAACAAAGCAAGTCGCTCCGCAACCGTTATGTCCAAAACAGCCACGCATCTTGTTGATGGTGCTGAAAACACCTTGATTATTATTGGCGGTATTGCGCAACAACATGCGGATGCCAGCCTGCTCAAGGCAATTTGCCATTGGATTTGCCAAGCTAGCGGATGCAAATTGGCAGTTTTACCTGTCGGCAACAGTGCGGCTGCTTGGATAGCGCATTGCATACCCGGCAATCAGGGTATGAATGCCGGGCAAATGCTCGGGCAAACAAGCCGTTATGTGCCGAAACATCGGTCTGCCGAAAAAACGGCTGTCGGACTACGCGCCATGATACTCCTTGCGACTGAACCTGAGCTGGATAGTATAGAAGGCCAGGCCGCATTGACTGCCCTGCACAATGCCAAATTGGTGGTGCAGATTAGCGCATTCAAAAGCGCATCGGTTATGCAATATGCCGATGTCTTATTGCCTATGGCCGCTTTTACCGAGTCGGCAGGCACCTTTATCAACTGCGAAGGTCGCAGACAACGTGCAGAAGTGGCAGCCTCTCCACAAGGTCAAGCGCGCCCGGCATGGAAAATTCTGCGGGTATTAGCTAACTTTCTTGAACTTGAGGGTTTTGATTATATTACGCTGGATGACGTTAGTGCGGAGATCAACGCGCAGATTAGTGATGTTGCAGGCGAGGAACCGCCTACAAACCGTTGCACACAAGACCCGGTGCAATTTGCCAAATGGGACACCCTTAAATCCGCACCTAACAATCCCGACAGCAATTGCTTGCAACGCATTGCCGATATGCCGATGTACCGCGGCGACAGCACGCTGCGCCACGCCCATGCACTCCAGCAAACTGCCGACAATCCGCCAGTAGCCGCCAATCTCAACCCGGCCACTATGGCAAAATTGAATCTCAATGCAGGCGACAAGGTGCGGGTACGCCACATATCCGAACAGCCCGGGCAAACAGAAGCCGCAGACAGCACGTTGCCGCTACGGCTAAACAGTGGCATACCCGATGACTGTGTTTATATTCCCGCAGGATTCAGCGAAAGCGCAACTCTGGGCCGACATGCTATGCTCTGCTTGCTACCCTGTCAAGATGATACGCAGAGAAATGGTACGCACAGCGAACAGGTAGCGACCGAACCGTGATATACACATTTTATCTTTCTGCGACTGAATGGCTACCTCAGGTAATCCGGGAAAGCCTCTGGATTGTCATTAAAATTATGGCAATTTTGTTACCGCTGATGCTGAGTGTCGCCTATTTCACCTTTGCCGAACGTAAGCTGATTGGTTATATGCAAACCCGAGTCGGACCCAATCGGGTCGGACCGAAAGGCTGGCTTCAGCCGATTGCCGATGCCTTGAAATTACTGATGAAGGAAATCATCCTGCCGAGTAAATCCAATAAGTTTCTGTTTTTGATTGCGCCGATTCTCTCGCTGGCACCAGCGCTCGCCGCCTGGGCAGTGATTCCATTTACCGATTTTCTGGTGCTGGCGGATATTGATGCCAGCTTACTGTATGTTCTTGCGCTCACATCTATGGGCGTGTACGGGGTCATTATTGCTGGCTGGGCTTCAAATTCAAAATACGCTTTTCTGGGGGCGATGCGCTCGGCGGCACAAATTGTCGCTTATGAAATTGCCATGGGTTTTGCGCTGGTCGGAGTGTTAATGGTAGCAGGTAGTCTCAACTTGCGGGAGATTGTGCTTCATCAGGCAGGTGGCTTCTGGCACTGGTACTTTTTACCCTTGTTTCCTTTGTTTATTGTGTATTTTATTTCAGGTGTGGCAGAAACCAACCGTGCGCCGTTTGATGTTGCCGAAGGTGAGTCAGAAATCGTTGCTGGTTTTCATGTTGAATATTCGGGCATGGCGTTTGCAGTGTTCTTTTTAGCCGAATATGCCAACATGATATTGATTGCTGCCCTGACCGTGCTGATGTTTTTAGGCGGCTGGTTACCTCCCGTTGAGTCGGCACCGTTTATCTGGATGCCACCGTTATTTTGGTTTGCCGTTAAAACCGCTTTCGTTTCTTTTTTCTTTTTATGGCTCAGAGCCACTTTCCCGCGCTACCGCTATGATCAAATTATGCGCTTGGGTTGGAAAGTGTTAATCCCGGTAACGCTGGTTTGGATTGTGGTCATCGGTCTGGGTAAGTTTTACACACCTTTTGGCAGCATATTTCAATAACCGATATAGGCACGACATTATGGGGCTGGACATTAAACAACTGTATAAAACCTTTTCACTACAAGAGTTAAGAAAGGGACTCTGGGTGACCGGTCGTCAATTGTTACACAAAAAAACGACCATTATGTATCCCGAAGAAAAAACCCCGAAATCACCTCGCTTTCGGGGACTGCACGCATTGCGGCGTTATGCCAACGGTGAAGAGCGTTGCATTGCCTGTAAATTGTGTGAAGTCGTTTGTCCGGCTTTGGCGATCACCATTGACTCCGAAGAACGCGAAGATGGTAGCCGTCGGACAACACGGTATGATATTGATTTGTTCATGTGTGTTTATTGCGGTTTTTGTGAAGAAGCCTGTCCGGTTGATGCGATCGTAATGACCGATATTCACGAATTCCACATGGAAGAAAATAATGAACGCATTATTGACAAACAACATTTGCTTGAACTAGGTGATAAGTATGAAAAGGACATTGCAGCAGCACGTAAACAAGATGCCCCTTACCGATAACCTGCCCGATAACCTATCATACCTGACCAACAACCTATCCGATATCAATGACATTTCTACAACTTAGCTTTTATGGGTTCAGTGCGCTACTGATTTTTGCCGCCATCATGGTAGTGCTAATTCGTAACCCGGTGCAATCTGCCCTGTTTCTGGTGCTGGCATTTTTCAGTGCTGCCTGTGTCTGGATCACATTACAAGCCGAATTTTTAGCCATCGTGCTGGTTCTGGTCTATGTCGGCGCAGTCATGGTCTTGTTTTTGTTTGTGGTGATGATGCTAGACATTGATCTGGCGAAATTACGCGCTGGATTTACCCGTTATCTACCAGTTGGCGGTTTAATCGCGATATTGCTGGTTGTGGAAATTGCACTGGTCATGCACGCTTCTTTTGATGCCGGAAAATACAGCAATCCTACCGTATATGGGATTGAATACAGCAATACCAAAGTCCTAGGGCGGCAGATTTATACCGATTATGTGTATGCTTTTGAAATTGCCGCTTTCATTTTACTGGTTGCCATCATTGCCGCTATTGCCGTAACCATGCGGCGGCGACCCAATAGTAAATACAACAGTCCGGCAGCGCAGGTGCAAGTCAAGCGCGAACATCGCTTGCGCATTGTCAGTATGGATGCCGTACCCACTGCACCAAGCGCCAGCGCATCAACACCAGCAACAACAACCGAAGAGGACGAATCATGATTCCTTTATCGCATTATTTGATACTCGGCGCACTATTGTTTGCCATTGGCGTGGTCGGGATTTTCCTCAATCGAAAGAATCTAATTATTTTGTTGATGTCCATTGAATTACTGCTGTTGGCAGTGAATATCAACTTCATCGCCTTTTCGCATTATCTTCAGGACATTGCCGGTCAGGTGTTTGTATTTTTTATTTTAACTGTTGCTGCCGCAGAAGCCGCTATTGGTTTAGCCATTCTGATTGTGCTGTTCCGCAGTCGTCAGACCATCAACGTTGATGATCTTGACTCGCTGAAGGGATAACAACAGATGGAAACGATCATTCTCGCCATTCCCCTAGTTTGTCTGGCGGCTTCAATCATCTCCGGCCTATTTGGTAAAGTCATCGGTCGTCGAGGCGCACATTCGATAACTATTGGCGGGGTTACACTGGCTTTCGCACTTTCCCTGATTGTGTATGCCGATGTGCAAAACGGTAACATCACCAATCAGGTGCTGTATACCTGGGCGATTAGTGCTGACGTTCCCTTTCAAATCGGCTTTCTGATTGATCAACTGAGCGCAACCATGATGATCATCGTTACCTTCGTCTCGCTAATGGTGCATATTTACACCATCGGCTATATGGCGAATGATCCCGGATACCAGCGTTTTTTCTGCTACATCTCGTTGTTTACCTTCTCAATGCTGATGTTGGTGATGTCCAACAACTTTCTGCAATTATTTTTTGGCTGGGAAGCGGTCGGGCTAGTATCGTATCTATTGATTGGCTTTTGGTTTGAAAAAGAAGCGGCCATTTTTGCCAATATGAAGGCGTTTTTGGTCAACCGTGTCGGCGATTTCGGTTTTTTATTGGGTATCGCCGCCGTGCTTTATCTGTTCGGCTCTCTCGATTATGCCGCCGTATTCGCCATCGCCCCCTCGCTAGAAAATGCCGTCATTGCCACGCCATTCGGTGAATGGCAGTGGCTGACCGTTATTTGCCTGCTGTTGTTTGTCGGTGCAATGGGCAAATCTGCTCAGGTGCCATTGCATGTCTGGTTGCCGGATTCAATGGAAGGGCCGACACCGATTTCCGCGTTGATTCATGCGGCAACCATGGTGACTGCCGGAATTTTTATGGTTGCGCGAATGTCACCGATATTTGAATTTTCTGAAACCGCCCTGTCCGTGGTATTGATTATCGGTGCCACCACGGCCCTGTTTATGGCACTCATCGGTTTAGTACAAAATGATATTAAACGTGTGGTTGCCTATTCGACGTTATCCCAGCTCGGCTACATGACAGTCGCGCTCGGCGCATCGGCTTATGACATTGCCATTTTTCATCTCGGCACCCATGCTTTCTTCAAAGCCTTATTGTTTCTCGCCGCCGGTTCGGTCATCATGGCGATGCATCATCAGCAGGATATGCGCAAGATGGGTGGCTTGAGAACCATCATGCCGATTACCTATCTGACCTGTCTGGTCGGCTCACTGGCTTTAGCAGGCATCCCCCCTTTCGCCGGATTTTTCTCTAAGGATGCCATCATTGAAGCGGCTTATCACAGCCAGATCTGGGGAGCACAATATGCCTATATCGCGGTGTTAATCAGCGTATTCATTACTGCATTTTATTCATTCAGGCTGGTATTTATGACCTTTCATGGACGCAATCGCTCCGCTAGTGAAGTCATCAGGCATGCCCACGAATCACCCGCCGTAGTTATCCTGCCACTGGTCGCTCTGGCAATACCCTCAATGCTTGCTGGGGTGATATATTTTGCTCCAATAGTGATGGGCAATTACTTCGGTGATGCCATTTTCGTTTTGCAGCATCACGCCGTTACCGCAGAAATCGCCAGCAGATTTGAGGGCGCAAGCGGCTCAGTGCTGGTATTTGCTGTCATTTGGCATGGTATGCTGACACTGCCATTCTGGCTGGCCGTGCTGGGTATATTTTCAGCTTGGTATTGCTACTGTAAAAACACCGCGTTACCCGCCAAAATTGCCCGCGCTCTGGCACCCCTTTATCGCATTCTTGATAACAAATATGGCTTTGATGACTTCTATCGAACGGTATTTGCCAAAGGCACCGTTGTTTTGGGCAAGTTACTCAATAAACATGTTGATGCCGGTTTAATTGATGGCGTTCTGGTCAACGGTACGGCGAATAGTATTGGTCGTTTTTCAGCCATCCTGCGCCATATCCAGACCGGCTATACCTATCATTATGCCTTTGCCATGATTATCGGGCTGTTTGTCCTCGTCTCGGTCTTCGTATGGCTATGATACGCTTGATGAACCATTGTAAGCGGGGCGCTGATGGAGTTAGCGCGGTATTCGCAGCACTGCAGGCATACCCCTGTAATCACAACTGCTACACTGACACCTGCAAACACACTGGCGAACACGGGCAATAGCAATGGCAGATAAATTACTCAGTTTATTGATCTGGCTACCGATTATCGCTGGGGTGCTGGTGCTGGCAACCACAGGCGAGCAAAGGGCAGGCATCGCGCGCAAGCTGGCACTCGGGTTTTCTGTGGCCATATTTTTGCTCAGCATCCCACTGTATAGCGGATTTGATGCAAACACCGCACAGATGCAATTCGTTGAACACTATCAATGGATCAGTACCTTCAACATCAATTATTCAATCGGTGTCGATGGCATTTCCATGCCCTTAATCCTGCTGACCACGCTGATGACTGTTATTGTGATTATTGCTGGCTGGCAGGTCATCACCGAACGTGTCGCTCAATACATGGCGACGTTTTTGATTATGGAAGGGGTTATGATTGGGGTTTTTTCCGCATTAGATGCGGTGTTGTTCTATGTTTTCTGGGAAACTATGCTCATTCCGATGTTCATTATCATCGGCATTTGGGGCGGATCTCGGCGCATTTACGCCACTATCAAGTTCTTTCTTTATACCTTGCTCGGCTCCTTATTGATGCTGGTGGCACTGCTTTACTTATATCACGCCAGCGGTGGCAGTTTCAGCCTTCTCAATTACCATACCCTACCCCTGACATTACCGGCGCAAATCCTAATTTTTCTGGCATTTTTCGCTGCCTTCGCCGTAAAAGTACCGATGTTTCCGGTGCATACCTGGTTACCTGATGCCCATGTTGAAGCGCCGACTGGTGGCTCGGTGATATTGGCAGCCATCATGTTAAAAATGGGCGGTTACGGCTTCATTCGCTTGAGTATGCCAATTACGCCTGATGCCAGCTATGAACTTGCTTGGCTGATGATTGGCCTTTCGTTGATTGCGGTACTTTATATTGCGCTGGTGGCGTTGGTACAACAGGATATGAAAAAACTAATCGCCTATTCGTCAATTTCCCACATGGGCTTCGTCACTTTAGGTTTGTTTATTTTCAACCGGCAAGGTGCAGAAGGGGCAATGATGCAGATGATTTCCCACGGTTTTATTTCTGGCGCACTATTTTTATGTGTCGGCGTACTTTATGACCGAACCCATTCAAGAATGATTAGCACCTACGGCGGCATTGCTACGCCGATGCCGATATTTGCCGCCTTTTTGGTGCTATTCGCGATGGCGAATACCGGACTACCCGGCACTTCTGGTTTTGTCGGGGAATTTCTGGTTATTCTTGGTGCTTTTCAGGCCAACCCCTGGTTCGCCATCATCGCCGCACTGACTCTGATATTTGGTGCGGCATACACACTATGGATGGTAAAACGGGTGATATATGGCAAGCTGCCACACCATGATGGCACTGATACTGGCACCGATATTGCTGCGCTGGATGATGTCAACAATCGGGAAATACTGATATTAGGCATACTGGCGGCGATGGTTTTGACGCTGGGTATCTGGCCGAACCCCGTACTTGAAGTCATGCACACTTCTGTCGAAAACCTGTTACAGCATATTGATATTTCCAAATGCCCGCTGGTGTGTCGATAACCGAATTGTCTTCCAATCAACCAATATGGTGAGACCTTTGCACGGAAGATGATTTCGCTTTTAGGCCAGGCAAAAACGCACGGAATGAGGGAGTTTATGCTTATAAATGACCGATTGAGTACGATTTTACCAACAGTAGGCGCTTTTAGGCGACGCAGCATGCAGGTGAAATGGCTTTCGTGCAAAGGTCTCATGGTAATAAGCAACAAACGCCTAAAGATGAAAAATAGCAACGGGTAATGCCGACTTCAAACAAAGCAATGAATAACATAACGGCAAAACTCACCGTACGGGAACAACAGGAAATTATCCGTTATGTTGAAGCCAACAAGCCGTTGCCGGACAAGTATCGCTTCCTGCTGTTTGACGACAAGCGCGAGGTGGAGTTGGTGTGGAACGGCAAGACCAGCGAGGTGTGCAATGTGGTGTTGCCGTTTCAGACCATTGAGCAGGTGGACGAGCCGCGTTCAGAAGCAGAATTGAAATTGCAGTCTGATATGTTCGATTTACAAACCGGGCGACAAATCAAGGGCTGGAATAACAAACTGATCTGGGGCGACAACAAATTGATTTTATCGTCGCTGAAAAATGGAGCACTCCGGGAGCAAATTGAGGCGCAGGGCGGCATCAAGCTGATTTACATTGACCCGCCGTTTGATGTGGGCGCGGATTTTTCCATGGATGTTGAAATTGGCGGCGAAACCCTGACCAAAAAACCGAATGTGCTGGAGGAACTGGCCTACCGCGACACCTGGGGCAAGGGGGCAGATTCCTTTATCGCCATGATTTATGAACGGCTGGTGTTGATGCGGGACTTACTGGCGGAGGACGGCAGCATTTATGTGCATTGTGATTGGCGGGTGAATAGTTATCTGCGGCTTGTACTAGATGAAATTTTTGGGAAAGACAATTTTAGGAATGAAATAATTTGGCATTACCAGAGTGGTGGTAGACAGGCAAAATTATTTTCGAGAAAACACGATAATATCTACCTATACACAAAGAGTGATGAATGGTTTTTTAACGCAGAAGCAGTTGGTGTTCTTCGAGGGGAAAAGAAACGCAATAACATGAAAAGAGGGGTTGATCCTGATGGAAGGGATTTTTGGAGTATCAAATCAGCGGGCAAGATATACAAGTACTACGATGATGAAAAAATTACACTGGCAGATGTCTGGACAGATATAAGCCATATTCAGCAAAAAGATCCACAGCGTGTAGGCTATCCTACCCAGAAGCACGAAAAACTTTTAGAAAGAATCATCAAAGCATCCTCCAACGAAGGCGATATAGTCGCCGACTTCTTCTGCGGTTCTGGCACCACCCTGGCCGTCGCGGAAAAACTGGGCCGCAAATGGATCGGCTCTGACCTCGGCAAGTTCGCCATTCACACCACCCGCAAACGCATGCTTGGTGTGCAGCGCCAACTCAAAACCGAAAACAAAAACTACCGCGCCTTCGAAATTCTCAACCTCGGTAAATACGAACGCCAGCACTACATCGGCGTCAACCCCAACCTGCGCCCTGAACAGCGGGAGCAACAGATCGCGGCCAAGTCAAAGGAATATCAATCCCTGATACTCAAAGCATATACCGCGCAGCCAGTGGAGCAGTCCGGCGTATTCCACGGCAAAAAGGCCGGGTGCATGGTCGCCATCGGCCCCATCAACCTGCCAGTGACGCGCCTGTTCGTGGAGGAAGTCATCCTGGAATGCCGCAAAAAACACATCACCCGCGCCGACATCCTCGCCTTTGAGTTCGAGATGGGGCTGTTCCCGCAAATCATGGACGAGGCCAAGGATAAAGGCATACACCTGTCGATGAAATACATCCCCCGTGAGGTGTTTGATAAACAGGCGGTTGAAAAGAATGAGGTGGTTTTTCACGATGTGTCGTTTATTGAAATCAAACCCCATGTTAAGCAAAACAGCCTCGCTGTAGAGCTTGCTGATTTTTCCGTCTTTTATTCTCAGGACGCGCAAAACATCGACGTAAACCTAAAAAACGGCAAGAGCAAAGTGATTGTTGATAGAGGACAGGTCATTAAAATCAGCAAAGATAAAGACGGCACTGTCAGCCGTGAGGTTTTAACCAAGCACTGGCCCGACTGGATAGACTACTGGGCGGTAGATTTTGATTTTGAAAGCAAGCGCGAGATTATCCGCGTGCCAAACGAAGACAGCGGCAAGATTGAGGAACAATGGAGCGGAGATTACATCTTTGAAAACGAATGGCAAAGTTTCCGCACCAAAAAAGACCGCGCGCTGGAACTGACCAGCGTGCCCCAGGAATGCCGGCCAGGGCCGCGCAAAATCGCGGTGAAAGTGGTAGATATTTTTGGTAATGATACGATGAAGATTTTGGAGGTGGTAACATGAGCAGTTGGGATTTCCCTGGCGCTAAATGGTGGAAATTTGATTTTCACACTCACACGCCTGCCTCAGACGATTATATGCCAAGTTGCTCGCAAGCTGAAAAAGATAAGGTTACTCCAGAATTTTGGTTGCGGAAATTCATGGAAAAGGGCATTGATTGTGTGGCGATTACCGACCATAACAGCGGCGAGTGGGTTGATAAATTAAAAACAGAATTAGGACAAATTCGTGATGAAAGCCCCGAGTGGTATCGACCTTTGTTCTTGTTTCCCGGTGTCGAAATTTCGGTTAATGGTAGAATTCATCTCCTTGCCATATTTGATCCTGAAAAAACCACAAGCGATATTGATACGCTACTTGGCACAGTTGGATACAGTAAAACGAAAGGAAAGAGCGACGGTGTAACAACAAAATCTGTGACTGAAGTTACCAATGCCATTGATGTAGCCGGAGGCATTGCAATTCCTGCGCATGCGGATAGGGAAAAAGGATTGTTTAAGGTATTGAAGGGAACTACTTTAAGCAAGGCGTTGGATGATCATAATATTCATGCTGTGGAATTATGTGATAGTAAATATGAAAAGCCGCAACTCTATATTGATAAAAAACTGCAATGGGCAGAAGTCAGTGGTTCAGACACCCATAGTTTTAAGAGCGAAAAATTTGGCGACTTCACCTGGATCAAGATGGATAGCCCATCTATTGAAGGCTTAAAACTCGCGTTAATTGATGGCAAGGTGTCGGTTAACCGCAATATGTTGGCCAGACCTAATCAACATGCCGAATTTGTTATTGAAGAATTAACGGTTAATAACGCAAAATACATAGGACGATCTGAAGCTCTGAATTGCCAATTCAGCCCTTTCTTAAACACCCTTATTGGCGGGCGTGGTACGGGCAAATCAACATTGCTGGAGTTTATGCGTTTTACGTTACGACGAAATAAGGAGCTTCCTGAATCCTTACAACAGGAAAGTGATAAATATTTTCAGGTGGGGGACGATAATCTGCTCACGGAAGGTAGCGAATTATCATTGGTTTATCGTAAGGGCGAGTCACGTTATCGATTAAACTGGTCGGCACAGGCTGATACGCCATCGCTGGAAGTAGATAACAACGGCTGGGAAGCAGAAGAGGGGGAAATTGCATCGCTTTTCCCTGTGTATATTTATAGCCAGAAGCAAATTTTTGAACTGGCCAAAGATCCGCAGGCATTGATTGATATCATTGATAAAGATGCCTCTGTTGGTTACGAAAATTTAAAACAGCAGCAAATCGAGTCGATAAATCGTTTCAAAGCCATTGAGAAAAAAATAGTTGATTTAACTGAAAAAATAGATCAGAAAAATAAACTGCAAGGATCGGCTAATGACCTAACTCGGCAAATCAAGCAAATTGAACAGTCCGGGCATAAGAACGTATTGCAAAATTACCGTAAACGACAGCAGCAACTTACGACCATTAAGAATATAGAAGATGATTGGCAACAGATGGTCGATCATTTCATTGAAACACAAAGAACAATTTCCCCTGCAAAATTTGATGCCTCAAATTTTGCAGGGCAGAATGACATTTTATCCGCTATTAATCGGACCAATAAGCAATGGGACGAAATAAGTAAAAAACTTAGTATTTTGACACAAGAAGCAAAATCCGTTGTTGATAACTGGATGGAAGAGAAACAGACAGCGAGTTGGATGCAACAAATAAAGACAGAAATGTCCCAGTATCAACAATTACAAACGCAACTGGAGCAACAAGGAATTAATCCAGAGAAATACCCTGCATTATTACAACAACAGGCGGTTATAAATAAACAGTTGAACAATATTAAAAATTATTCAACTCAGATAGAAACCTTGACTGCCGAGAAACTTGAGTTATTCACGAAAATTGAGAACAACAGAAAATTGCTCACCAAAAACCGACAGTGCTTCCTCAGTAAGGTTTTGGCAGAAAATCAATCTGTTCATATCAGGGTTAAACCTTTCGGCGAAAATTTGGCTGGCATAGAACAACATATTCGTAAGACTTTGCAGTGTCAGGATAAGTTTGTTAAAGACATGGAGCATTTGAAAGATATATATGGTGCTGGTGGAGAAGAAAAAATTAAAGAAATCAAAAAAAGTATTATTAACATTCGTAACCGTGAAGGTGACGTGAAAGACGGTCGGTTCGCTACGCATATACAGCAGTTACCACAGGAATCTATCAGCAATTTACTTTTGTGGTTCCCTAAAGATGCTCTTGAAATTAAATTTGGCAACCAACAAAAAATTAAACAGGGTTCTCCCGGGCAAAAAACCGCTGCCCTTTTAGCTTTTATTCTTTCATATGGTGCGGAGCCCTTGCTGTTAGACCAGCCTGAGGATGATCTGGATAACGAATTAATTTATAGCTTGATTGTAAAACAGTTGCGTGAAATAAAAAGCAAACGACAAGTCATTATCGTTACCCACAACGCCAATATTGTGGTTAATGGAGATGCAGAGATGGTCTTGCCTTTAACCGTAGAAAGTGGACAAACTCATATCGAGCAGGCGGCGAGCATTCAAAGCCAAAATGTCAGAAATAAAATATGCGATATTCTTGAAGGTGGACAGCAGGCGTTTACCCAAAGATACAAACGCATACATCTGGAGACTAACCATGTTTGACAGCTTGACCGAGCTTATCGAAAAAATAGCCTTAGGTGAAGATTCAACCATTGAGTTTAAACAAGAATTTCCTCACAAGGATAGCCTTGCAGATGAAATAACGGCTTTTGCTAATACTAATGGGGGTGTGATTTTAATAGGCGTTACGGATAACGGTGATATTGTGGGTATAGAAAAAGGCCTGCTTAACGAAAACGAGAAAACTATCATCGAAGTTTGTCACGACAGTATCAAACCTCTGGTGAATATTTTTACTGAAAAATTGACCATCGGCGATAAAAATATTTTAAAAATAGAAGTGCCCCACAGCCTGTTCGTGCATAAAAGTCCAGGCGGATACTTTATTCGTCACGGCAGCAGCAAGAGAGAGATGCCGCCCGAACAACTAGCACGACTGATGCAAAGCCGCTCACAGGCTCGTATTATCAATTTTGATGAACAGTTGGTTCCGCAAACAAGCACAGATACTTTGCAAAAAAGTCTTTACCAGCGATTTATTGCCGAAGCAACTAGCGATAATCAAATTGATTTATTGTTGAAACGGCGCTTGTTAGTCAATGACGACGGCAATTATCGTGCTTCAGTTGCAGGCGTGTTGATGTGTAGTAGCCGACCCGATGAATACTTGTATAACAGTTTTATTCAGGCTGTTTATTACAGTGGCACAACAAAAGATGCCAATTATCAAATTGATGCCAAAGATTTTACAGGCACACTAGATATCCAGATTATGGATGCGTTTAAGTTTATCGAAAAATACAATAAAATCTCAGCAAATAAGGATGTTGGTAGAGTTGATAAACCTCAATACAGCATGAAGGCTGTTTTTGAAGCGCTGGTTAATGCCGTTGTGCACCGAGATTATTCTAAGCAGGGTTCAAAAATTCGTTTGTTTGTATTTTCTGACAGGCTGGAACTTTATTCCCCGGGAGCTTTGGCAAACACTTTGACGGTCGATACCTTGCCCTACAATCAGGTCACTCGAAATGAGCTTCTTGCTCGATTACTTTCAGAAGTAAAATTGAATGACAGTGTTAACGGCGAGATACAAAGAAAACATTTCCTTGAACGACGTGGTGAAGGCGTTGGTATTATTTTGGAGGAAAGCATTGAATTGAGCGGTAGAAAACCTGTTTTTGAAATGCTGGGTGAAGAATTGCGCGTCACTATTTTTGCGGCAAAATCCTTGCAAGAACAAGAAGCATAAATTTATGCCTCTACCTCCCAACTTCCCCGCGTCTCCCCACGATATTCTTGATCCCGGCGTGCGCTGGGTGCCGGACGAATCCGGTTTGCACATGGCGAAGTTACCGCCGTTGGTGCAGAAGCTACGCGAGAGGGTGAAGGAATTTCGCGATGAGGGTTATGCGGGCGCAACGAAAACCAGCCGCAGTCTGTTGCGGTGGTGGTTTCAGGAGGAACATTCGCTGACCGGGGCGATGGGACAATTCCGTTACTACTTTGCCCAGCGTGAAGCTATTGAAACCACTGTTTATTTATATGACGTCGCTGGAGTCAAAGACAAATTCGATTTGTTGCGTTTTGATTCTTCCGATGCGGTTTCTGGCGGAATGTTTGACGAAAAATGGCTGCGTTTTGTGATCAAGATGGCCACTGGCAGCGGTAAGACCAAGGTGTTGAGTCTGGCACTGGCGTGGTGCTATTTTCACAAAATTTATGAAACGGATTCCAGGCTGGCGCGAAATTTTTTGATTATCGCACCCAACATTATTGTGCTGGACCGCCTGAAAAAGGATTTTGATGGTCTGCGTATTTTTTATTCCGACCCGGTGCTACCGGACAACGGATTTGACGGACGCAACTGGCGGGATGATTTTCAACTGCGGGTACATTTGCAGGATGAAGTGCGGGTGGTTCGTCCCACCGGAAATATTTTCCTGACTAACATCCATCGCGTGTACTCCGGCGATGACATCCCGCCTTCGCCCGATGACAAAAACACCATGGATTATTTCCTCGGCAAGCGTCCCGTCGGCGCGACCACCGATTCAAAGATAGACCTGGGCATGATTGTGCGCGACATCGATGAATTGGCGGTGTTCAACGACGAAGCCCATCACATACACGATCACCGGATGGCCTGGTTCAAATCCATTGAAGATATTCACAACCGCCTGAAACAGAAAGGCGGCGGACTTGCTTTGCAGGTGGACACCAGCGCAACCCCCAGGCATAACAACGGCGCCATCTTTGTGCAGACCGTGGCCGACTATCCGCTGGTGGAGGCCATCGCGCAAAATGTGGTGAAGCATCCGGTCATTCCCGACCAGGCCAGCCGCAACAGACTGGAAGAAAAATCGAGCAGCAAGTTTTCGGAGCGATACGCGGATTATCTGGACTTAGGCGTAGTGGAATGGCGCAAGGCGGACGCGGAGCACCACAAGATGGGGAAAAAATCCATTTTGTTTGTAATGACCGATGACACCAGAAACTGCGATGAGGTGGCGGAGTATCTTGAAAACACCCGCCCCGAATTAAAGGATGCGGTGTTGGTGATTCACACTAAAAACAATGGCGAGATTTCAGAAGCGCCTTCCAGTAAAGCGAAAGCGGAACTGGAAAAATTGCGCAGGGAAGCCAACGCCATTGATGGTATGGACAGCCCTTACAAGGCTATCGTGTCGGTGTTGGTGCTGAAGGAAGGTTGGGATGTGCGCAATGTGACCACCATCGTCGGCCTGCGCGCATACAGCGCAACAAGCAATATTCTGCCGGAGCAGACCTTGGGCAGAGGGCTGCGGTGCATGTATCCCGATAACAGCGACGGTGCCGAAGAAAAGCTGAGTGTCATCGGCACCAATGCGTTCATGGACTTTGTGGAGTCCATAGAAAAAGAAGGCGTAACCCTGGAACGGCGACATATGGGCAAGGATGAAGGTGCAGAACAGCCGTTGGTGATTGAAGTGGACAAAGAAAAATCGGACCAGAAAATTGATGAGCTGGATATTGAGATTCCACTGCTTGCGCCGCGAATCTGGCGACAGTATGAGAATTTGGCGCAACTGGACAGCGGGAAATTCGATCATACAAAAATCACCCATCAGGAATATGACAATACCCAGGGGCGCACGATTACCTTCCTCTACATGGCGAAAGACGAAACCAGCCATAAAACCGAACTGGATGCCGCCAGTGTTGCCGATTACCGCTCAGTCGTGAGTTATTTCAGCCAGATCATCATAAAGGAACTTCATCTGGTGAACGCATATGATGTGGTGTACGAAAAGGTCAAAGCCTTTATCCGCGATGATCTGTTTTTTCATCCGGTTGATCTGGATGATCGAAATACCTTGTGCAACCTGTCCGAACCGAAAGTGACCCAAACCGTCATTGAAATCTTCAAGAAACAGATCAATGCAGTCACATTGCGGGACAAGGGAAGCACGAAACTTGAGAGATGCCTCAAAGTGAGCGAAACCCGTCCGTTTAGGGTCAAGTGGAGGGAGTTTTTTGTGCCACAAAAAAGCGTCTTCAATAAAATTGTCGGAGACGGTTCTCTGGAATTAAAATTTGCCAGGTTTCTGGAGAGATGCGAGGACATTGTTTCATTCGCGAAGAACTATCAAGCGGTGGGTTTTCGCCTGGACTATGTGAACGTGCACGGTGATTCTTCCAACTACTTCCCCGATTTTCTGGTCAAAAAATCATCGAATGAAATGTATATTGTTGAAACCAAGGGCAGGGAAGAGCGGGATGTGTCGAAAAAGATGGAACGCCTAAAGCAGTGGTGTGAGGACATCAACGCAATACAAGCGGCGGTGAGGTATGATTTTGTGTACGTGGATGAGGAGGGCTTCAACAAATATACCCCCAAGTCGTTTACGGATTTGCTGGCCAGTTTTCAAGAATATCAGGTATAAGCGCATACATGATAATTCAAACAACTACATCACAATTGTAGAGAAAAAGATAATTGACAGCGTTGTCCTTACAATACTCACCAAAATCAGTAAAAACTATCAATAAACCCAAACAATACACATACAATATCATTGTGGTCGCTGTGTCAAAGTTTCTTTATGCTCAACCAGATAAAAAACCTGTCTATCTTAATGGATTGATGTAGTATTGAAATCGGAAATAATCGCTATATTCTCGGTGTTAAAATAATTTATTATGAATCTGCAATCACTACAAGCCGCTTTGGCATTGCCTGAAATTTTTATGGCGACAATGGCATCAGCAATACTGCTTATTGGGTTGTTCGTCAATAAAAATCGGAACGATATTGTTTGCTACTGGTTAAGTATTGCGACCCTAATCATCACGATCGCGCTAATTGTCGGTGATTACGCTACTCAATCAACAGCCGCCTTCAATGGTCTTTTCATTGATGACCCGCTGGCGGATATTCTAAAAATCGCCATTTGTTTGTTGTCTGCCACCGTATTTATTTATAGCCGCCAATATAATCAGCAACGGCAGATATTCAGGAATGAATACTATGTGCTGGGGCTGTTCTGTGTATGCGGGATGATGGTTATGGCATCGGCTAACCACCTGTTGACCTTGTATTTAGGGCTGGAATTGATGTCTTTGTGTTTGTATTCAATGATTGCATTTTTCCGTGACAACAAACTGGCCGTTGAATCGGCGATGAAATACTACGTACTTGGGGCATTAGCATCCAGCCTCCTACTCTACGGCATGTCATTGCTTTATGGATTAACTGGCTCCCTTGAGCTTAACGTGATTCGTAGCAGCATCGCCAATGCCGACCATAATAATCTGGCATTGTCTCTGACTGTAGTGTTCATTGTCGTTGCCCTCGCATTCAAGATCGGGGCAGTGCCGTTTCACATGTGGCTCCCAGATGTTTATCACGGTGCGCCGGTTTCAACCACAGCCTTTATCGGTGCTGCCCCCAAGATTGCCGCATTTGCCCTGATCATGCGTCTCTTGGTGGGAGGGCTGGAAGACTTACATACGCAATGGCAACAGATGTTGATCGTCCTCGCGCTTTTATCCGTAGCCATCGGTAATGTTGTCGCCATCGCTCAGGATAATTTGAAGAGAATGCTGGCGTATTCAACCATCTCCCACATGGGGTTTTTCCTGTTTGGAATTTTAAGCGGCACTGCCACAGGTTACAGTGCATCTTTGTTTTATGTGCTGATATACGCCACGATGAGTTGTGCAGCATTTGGGCTGATTTTGCATTTGTCCACCAAAAATTTCGAATCCGACCAGCTCAACGACCTCAAAGGGCTGAGCCAGCGCAAGCCGTGGACGGCATTGCTATTTTTGATATTGATGTTCTCTATGGCTGGGGTTCCGCCGACCGCAGGTTTCTTCGCAAAACTAGCGGTGATACAAGCATTGATTGACGCTAGTCAGATTTGGGTGGCAATCACCGCAGTCCTGCTTGCGGTCATTGGTGCTTACTATTATCTGCGAATTATCAAACTGATTTATTTTGATGCTCCGATATCAGTCTTCCCAGAATCAGAATCCTCTGTGTCAGCTCGCTCGGATGAGCCCGCAAACGCCACGCAACCTGACCACAACCTAGTGCTAAGTATGAACGTCATCATTATTATTGCCATTCTACCTTGGATTGGTGCGCTGATTAGCCTATGTAATCAGGTAATCCAGCAATTCGGCTATCAATAACCGGCTTATTGATTTGATGTCGGGCAATGAAAAATCAACTCAATATCGGAATTTTATTTGGCGGTCGATCCTGCGAACACGAAGTATCGGTCACCTCAGCGAGATCAATACTCAACGCTATGGATCGGGACAAGTATCAAGTCCATCTAATCGGAATTGATAAATCCGGATATTGGCACCTCGCCGACAACATCGATACCATTGCCGCAACTGGTTCGGTACACCCCATAAAACCAGCATCCGTAAACACTCCATTAGCCACGCCACAGTCTGACAATAGCCGCGCCCCAACTACTTCGGTGTCCTTGGCGCTTCATCATCAAGGCAATCTAATTGCACCAGCAACGACTACCCCTCATACCGAGAACATCAAACAGCCTTTTATTCCGACTCTGGATGTCGTGTTTCCAGTTCTGCATGGTACTTTTGGGGAAGACGGCACCTTACAGGGCGCACTAGAAATGGCTGGATTACCCTATGTCGGCTGCACAGTAGCCGCCTCTGCACTGGCGATGGACAAAGCGCTGGCAAAAAAAGTGTTTGAGTCTGCCGATATTACTCAGGCACCGTATCGCGTACTGACCGTCTGGCAATGGCAACAACAGCAGAGTCAGCTTATCGACCGCATTGAAAACGATCTCGGTTATGCTGTTTTTGTCAAACCCGCCAATCTCGGATCAAGTGTCGGCATCAGCAAAGCCTGCAACCGTAACGAACTGATTACCGCTATAGAACATGCTTTGGAATTTGACAATAAAATCGTCATTGAGCAGGCGATGGAAAACTGTCACGAAATTGAATGCGCCATCCTCGGCAATGAAAACCCGCAAGCCTCCATACTCGGTGAAATCATTGCTGGTGCCGAATTTTATAATTATAAAACCAAATATATTGACGACAAATCCCGCTCCATCATTCCGGCCCCAATAGATGTCAAAACCACTTCACAGGTGCAAAAACTCGCCATCAAGGCATTCAAAGCCATCAACGGCAGTGGGCTGGCAAGAGTCGATTTTTTCGTTCACAAAGATTCCCAAAAAATCATATTAAACGAAATAAACACCTTACCCGGATTCACCCCAATCAGTATGTATCCCCAACTATGGGCAGCCAGTGCCATTCCTTACCCCGAACTCATCGACCGACTCATCGATCTCGCCCTAAGCCATCATAAATCCAAACAATTACTGAAAAGAGCATTGTAATTTTTTCGGTCATTCCACGCTTGAACGAATAGGGCACTGCTGTCGTTTACCGGTTAATCTTGATTTTCTTCGTTTCTGTCCGTTCATTATCTTTTCTCATTTATGTTCCCCAACGCGGGAAGCTATAGCAAACTCAAATGCTGGCGATAACGAATTTTGCGTGGAACCGTCTCTAGCAAACTATCCAGATAGTCATTCAGAAAAGAAAGATAATGTTATGATGTCTTTGCCGAAGCACAAAGTGGGATCAGAACGAACCTTGTCTGGATATTGGGGAGCCCACTGATAAGACCAGCATCCCGCCATAGACCAACCAGCGACAAGTGTAATACTTTCAACACTTAGCACTTCGTTTAACAGTCGGTGCTGATATGTAACATTGTCATAAAAGGTCAATATGAGAAAAGCGAGGGTCATTAAAAGAGCAAAGGATTTTGGGTTACTGCAGGTCGTCTTTATCGCTGTTGTCATCCTTTCTGCCTAAACCGCAACTATCCATAATCAGGCAAATTGCTCCAAAGGTAATCACCATGTCGGCAACATTAAATGCCGGAAAATACCAGTTCTGATAGTGCAGAAAGATGAAGTCTATGACGTGTTGATAGTGAAGTCGGTCAATCAAATTGCCGATTGCGCCGGCAAGCACCATGACCAAACCATAGGAGAGCAGCCGATTATCGGTAAATACGCGCCACAACCACACCAACAATACGACCGACATAACGCTTGCAAGTGCAACAAAAAAGTAATGTTGAATGCCGCCAGCCTGATCAAGAAATCCGAATGCCGCACCGCTATTGAAAACCAATCCCCATTGTAAAATTGGTAGCACATCAATGAGGGGCTGTCCCAGTAAATTTTGCTGGGCGATGTGCTTGCTCACCTGATCAATCACCACCAAAACCACCGCAATGGCGATATAAACCAAATATGTTGACAGCGATTTTTTCATTGAAACTTTACCGATGTTTATAGTGTGGATACTGATGAGCCAAAGACTTTGCGGGCGGTTTCGCAATCTTTGAAAATTTGCTTTTGCAGGGTCTCAAATGAATCAAATTTTTCCTCATCTCGAATCTTTTTTATAAATTCGACACAAATTCTACGCCCATATATCTGCTCGTCAAAGTTAAAAAGATGCACCTCCAGCAATGTTTTCATTCCGCCTATGGTCGGACGTTTTCCTAAATTGGCAACACCCTCTACAACATCGGCATTACCGCCATCAACGGTAGTCGCTCGCACATCCCTACCCGCCCCACGAATCTTAACCGCAAATACCCCGCTCATTGGTAGCGTCTTGTTGACTGATAAATTGGCAGTAGGAAACCCCCAGTCTCTGCCTCTTTTATCCCCATGAATCACCCGCCCAACCATGGTGAATGACCTGCCCAAGAGTTTTTTTGTATCTTTCAGATTACCCTCGGCAAGTAATTTCCGAATCCGTGTGCTGCTTACCCGACCACCGCTATCTGTAACCGTTGCAAAGCATTCCACCTTAAACCCATATTGCTTGCCAGCACCCTGTAACAACGCATAATCGCCTTTGCGCCCCTGACCAAATTTGAAATCATCACCAATTAAAATATATTTCACATTTAAGCCTTCAACCAAATACTGTTTTATAAATTTCTGCGCACTAGTTTGCGCCAGCGTTTGATTAAACGGTAACGCCAGCATCATATCAACACGGTGTTGGCAGAGCGCGAAATAGCGGCTACTGATTGTGGTCAAACGTGGGGCCGCCTGCTTCTGAAAGTATTCTTGCGGACTCGGAGCAAACGTCATCACCACCACTGGCAATCCTAATTCATCACCTGCATTGACTAACTGCTTCAACATTTTTTGATGTCCGACATGCACGGCATCAAAATTTCCGATGGTGAGGACACAGCCACTATCGCTCATTGCGACTGTGTTGATGGAACGGAACAAGCGCATCTCGGGACCTGCTTACTTCGCCAACCACAAGGTTCTGGGGTTTAAGCCCACCAGCAAAAGGCAACCGAAATAAACTGCCCCGCCAAGCGCAATAAGCAGACTGAGTTTACCCACTCTGCTCCACACAGTCAGATTAAACCACAACTCCCCGCTACCCAACCACCACACCGTCAGCCCCATAAGCGTTACCGCAAAAGTTATCTTTGCCAGAAACTTCAGCCAGCCGGGTTCAGCAATGAATATCCGCTGTCGGCGTAACACAAGATATAACATAATGGCATTGGCTGTTGCCGACAGGGTTGTCGCCATAGCAAGACCAACGTGCTTGAATCGCCATACCAATAGCAAGCTGATAATGATGTTCAAGGTCATCGCTATCATGGCGATTCGCACTGGAGTTTTGGTATTATGACGCGCATAAAATCCGGGGGCAAGAATTTTGACCATAACAATTGCAATCAACCCTAAAGAAAATGCGATTAAACTCGAAACAGTCATGTCTATCCCATGTTTTGTGAAACTGCCATGATAGTAAATTGTCGTTACTATCGCTTGTGCCAGCAGGATTAAACCCACCGTTGCCGGAATGCAAATCAGACAGACTATACGCATAGCCCAATCCAGTGTTTTTGAGAATTCATCAAGCGCTTGTTGGGCATGTTTTCGCGACAGATCGGGCAGGATCGCCGTACTCAATGCAATACCAAACACCCCAACCGGAAACTCCATCAGCCGATCCGAGTAATATAACCACGAAATACTGCCCGTTGCCAGAAAAGAGGCCAGCAGCGTATTCACCATCATATTAACCTGCGCCACGGAAACACCAAATATGGCAGGCAGTGTCAAATGAAACACTTTCACAGCACCCGCTATCCCGACCTCATCACCATCACCTTTCAGCAGGCGCGGTTTTATGATGAGTTTTTCTTTTTTCAGGAACGGTAACTGCCATAACAGTTGCGCAAAACCGGCAACCAACACGCCAATCGACAACGCCAGCGGCGAGCTACTGACCATGGGGGTCAGGATAATTGCCGCAGCAATTAAACAGATGTTTAATAAAATTGGCGTTGCCGCTGGCACGGCAAAACGTCCGCAAGTATTGAGCATACCCGCCGACATAGCGACTAAAGAGATAAAGAACAAATAGGGAAAAGTGATGCGGGTGGCATCAACCGCTAATTGGAATTTCTCGGGCTGGCTGATAAATCCGGAAGCCAGCAAGGCAACCAGTACCGGCGCAAATACAACACCCAAAACAGATACCAGTAGCAGAATCAAACTGAATCGACCAATCAGCAGTTGCAGGAAACTATTGGTTTCAGCTTCCGTTTTATTGAGTCGGTAGTCGGTAAACACCGGCACAAATGCCAGTGCAAATGCCCCCTCCCCAAATATTCTGCGGAAAAAATTAGGCATACGAAATGCCACAAAAAATACGTCAGCCGCCGCCTTATCACCAAGCACATGGGCAAATACCACATCACGAACCAGCCCGGAAACTCGTGACAGCAATGTCATGCTGGCGGTTACGGAAGTGGATTTGATTAGATGTAACGACATATCTCAACGATAATGATTAGGATAATTATTGGAAATCAACGATTATTGACTTGACTTTGAGGTCAAAATTGCCCATATTCTCGCGTCCAATTCGCACCCCAAAACTTCGAGGAATCCTCTTGGCAAATTCACCACAGGCAAGAAAACGCGTTCGGCAAAATATAAAACGCCGTATGCATAATATGAGCATTCGCTCCACACTGCGTTCATCAATCAAAAAATTGCTGAAACTTATTGAGAAAAACAATAAAGAGGAAGCAATAACCGCATACCGCGATGCGGTATCCCACATTGACAGTGCAGTATCAAAAGGTCTCCACCACAAAAACCGTGCCGCACGTTTGAAGAGTCGTCTTAACAACCGCTTAAAATCCCTGACCGTCTAATTACGCTCTCCAGCCTGTTGCGCTGGCCTATTTGGATACGGCATTCGTAACGGCTATTCATACTGTAAGCGCAATGTTATCGCGGTGAATCAGTTCACTTTCACCGCAATATCCTAAGACGGCTTCTATCTGATTACTCGGCATACCGATAATTTTAGCTGCCTCATCCGCGTTATAATTGATCAGACCCCGTGCAATTTCATTACCCATCGGGTCAACACAAATCACAATCTCACCGCGGGTGAACGAACCCTCCACCGCAGTCACCCCAACTGGCAACAGACTGCGTCCAAGTTCCTTCAAGACACGCACAGCACCATAATCAAGCACCAGCTTGCCATTACCGCGCAATTGACCTGCCAACCATTGTTTTCTGGCAACAATTCGACCACTGCCCGGAGACAGTACCGTGCCCAAAACTTCACCCGCGCGTAATCGCAACAATATGTTATGTTCCTTACCCGAAGCGATTATAGTGGATGCACCTGATGCGGATGCCTTTCGAGCCGCTTTAATTTTAGTCACCATGCCACCACTGCCTAAGACACCGGCAGTCCCTGCCAGAGCTAATAAATCAGGGTTATCTGCTTTGCCATACTGAATCAGCTCTGCGCTATCGGAATTTCGTGGATCCTGATTATGCAATCCCACCTGATCGGTCAATAATATCAGGCATTCCGCTTCAACAAGATTGCTTGCCAATGCTGACAACGTATCATTATCACCAAACCGAATTTCCTCGTTCACCACCGCATCATTTTCATTGACGATAGGCACCACCCCAAGATTCAAAAGCTCCCGCAACACATTTCTGGCGTTTAGATAGCGTTGCCGGTTTGCTAGATCGGCATGCGTGAGCAGAATCTGTGCTGTCAGAATTTTATACTTATCGAAAGCCGCTTCATAACTTTGTATCAAGCCCATCTGCCCAACCGCCGCCGCGGTTTGCAGTTTATGCACCTCGCTCGGTCTGTTTTCCCAGCCGAGTCGCCGCATACCCTCACCAATCGAGCCTGATGAGACCAGCACAATATCCACGCCCTGATTTTTGAGTTCTGCGATTTGTCGCACCCATGAATCAATGGCAGATTGATTAAGCCCCGATTGTGAATCTGTTAATAACGACGTGCCAATTTTGACCACCCAGCTCACCGAGTCGGTCAATGTCTGTCGGCAAGTCATTCTGCCCACTCCAGTGAATGACATAACGCATTTTCTGCTTGCGCTTGCCTGTGTTCATCCAGTCGCATCAATTGATTCATCAGCTTATTGGTCAAAGTAGCGCAACCCTCTCCAGTTACTGCCGATATTCTGTAAACAGGCGAGGTCCACGCTAATTTTTCCTTTAATTCTGCTTCAATGGCAATCGCCTCCTCCGCGCTAATCGCATCCACCTTGTTTAACACCAGCCACCTCTCCTTATCCGCCAAGCTCTGATCAAACGCAATCAGTTCGCGTTCAAGCTCACGCACGCTGTTCACCAGACATTTTTCAGCCTGTGCAATATCAACAAGGTGCAGCAGGATGCGCGTCCGCTTCAGGTGTTTCAGAAATTGCATACCCAAGCCAATGCCCTGCGCCGCACCTTTAATCAAACCCGGAATATCGGCCATAACAAAACTATTGGCAGAACCACTGTCATGCCCGACATCAACCACCCCTAATTGAGGGTGCAATGTGGTAAACGGATAATCCGCAATTTTAGGTCGGGCATGGGAAACCGTACTCAACAAGGTTGATTTTCCGGCATTCGGTAGCCCCAGCAAACCGACATCCGCCAGCACCTTTAATTCCAGCCTAATTAATCGTTCATCACCCATTTTTCCTGAGGTAGTACGCCGTGGCGCACGGTTGGTACTGGATTTGAAATTGGCATTGCCCAAACCACGTTTACCGCCTTCGGCAACCAGCAAACGTTGTCCTTCTCGGGTTACATCCCCGATCAGCTCATTACTTTCTGCATCGCTGACCAGAGTTCCCAACGGAACATCAATTAGTAAATCATTGCCATTCTTGCCAAACCGATCTTTACCCGCACCGCCCCCGCCATTTTTAGCGCGATACAAGCGAATATAGCGAAAGTCTGCCAGCGTATTCAATCCATTTTTCGCAATCAGGTAAATACTCCCACCATTGCCACCATCGCCACCATCAGGACCGCCTTTAGGGCGAAATTTTTCGCGTAGAAAGCTCAGGCAACCATTGCCGCCTTTGCCCGCAATTATCCGAACTGTCGCTTCATCAACGAATTTCATTGTACATACATTTTTTGCAACTCAACTTATGTCATCATCAGCCGATGACATTCTAACACGGGCATTCCCATCCCTAAGGATATCCTGACCATCGCCGCTCCTGCGTATCCATGCGCTCGTGGCATATGACCAACATGGATGGTGGAAGTGCAGATAATACATCGCTACATGAATGTAGCTTATTAGAGGTCGCTCCTTGACATCCTGTCCATCACATCATCTGCCCAGTCATCCTGAGCATAAACAAAAAACAAATAAAAAACCCCGCTTTGTCGCCAAAGCGGGGTTCTTGTTGTGCATAATTGCCGAGTTCTAACTTAGACAATACTGACCGTTCTACGCTTTTTCGGACCTTTGACCTGAAATAACACCTTGCCAGCTGCGGTTGCAAACAAGGTGAAATCTTTTCCAAGACGGGTGTTTCTTCCCGGGTGAAACGAACTACCACGTTGTCTGATAATAATGTTTCCAGCAACAACCTGCTCGCCACCAAACTTCTTAACGCCAAGCCGTTTGGATTCGGAATCTCGACCATTTCTGGAACTACCACCTGCTTTTTTATGTGCCATGTTACCTCTGATTCTCTGTTAGTGTCTCGGTCAAATATAACGATACGAGTTAAGCTGTCACTGCGTTTGTTTGCGCCACCGATTGCTCAATGTTCTCGTTATCGCCGATAGCGGTAATCTCAATTTCCGTAAATGCCTGACGATGTCCTTGAGTGCGGCGATAGTTTTTACGTCGTTTCATTTTGAAAACCTTGATTTTCCGTGCCCTACCATGCGCCACTACAACCGCAGTCACCGTCTTTTCAAGCAACGGGTCGCCAACGCTCACCTGCTCACCGTCTGCTATCATCAACACCCGTTGCAGATTCAACGAATCACCCTCGGCAACAGCCAGCTTTTCCACTTTCAACTTATCACCAACGGCGACCTTGTATTGTTTGCCACCGCTTTCAATTACTGCATACATTATAATAAATTTTCCAATGCGTTTATCCAATCAACCACCGATAATCAACGGATTATCAGGGAGGCAGGATTCTATCCGCCTAAAGCCCTGCCGTCAAATATAATTCGCATTGAGATGACATCAAAAAACCTAAGTAAAGACAACATTTTCATACCTTGATGCAGAATCTCGGCTAAAATCAGCTATTCGCAACAGTAACAAAAGCGCATGTCCAGGCCCATATTCTCCACACTGCATTTGCAAAGAGATTCTGAAAATCTCAATGTAACACAAACACCATTACCCGCAAAATTGCTGGCATCCGCGAGCACCTTGGTCAATGACGAACTGCAATCAGTCAACAACACCATTTTGCAACGATTACAGTCCGACATTGCGTTAATCAACACCCTCTCCGCCTATCTCATAAAAAGCGGCGGTAAAAGATTGCGTCCGCTGATTTTATTGCTGTGCGCACGCTGTTGCGGATACCCGCAGAACCATCGCAAAGATCATATTCTGCTCGCCACCGTTATTGAGTTTATTCATACCGCAACATTATTGCATGACGATGTTGTGGATACATCAACGACCCGCAGAGGTCAGCCTACTGCCAATGATGTATGGGGTAATGAAGCCAGCGTTCTAGTCGGTGATTTTTTGTATTCCCGCTCTTTCGAAATGATGGTTGAAACCCGAAATATGGAGGTGATGCGTGTGTTGGCAGGCACCACCAATGCGATTGCTGAAGGTGAAGTCCTGCAACTGCTTAACATCCATTCTCCGGACACATCGGAACAGCAGTATATGGATACTATCAACCGAAAAACCGCTAAATTATTCGAGTCCGCAGCTCAGTTAGGCGGCATTATCGCCGATGAGAACAGCGAAATATGCAATGCTCTGGCAAATTATGGCAGGTATCTTGGCATCGCTTTTCAGTTAGTGGACGATATTCTTGATTATAATGCCGACAGTGCCAATATCGGCAAAGATGTTGGCGATGATCTGGCTGAAGGCAAACCGACACTGCCCTTGATTTACGCTATGCAACACGGCAATAGCCGACAAAAAGCGATGATTGTCCACGCCATCGAAAACGGTGAACGTGAAAAAATTTCCGAGATTCTGAGCATTGTGCAATCGACCGGTGCGCTTGACTATACGCTGACACGGGCGAAAAAACAGGCTAGATTAGCCGTGTCTGCCCTGGTGCCCGTGAACGACAACGAATATAAAGAAGCGTTGACACAACTGGCAGAGTTTGCCGTGATTAGAGGATACTAAATCAGTTGAGACCTTTGCACGAAAGCCATTTCACCTGCATGCTGCGTTAAAATCGTACTCAATCGGTCATTTATAAGCATAAACTCCCTCATTCCGTGCGTTTTTGCCTTGCCTAAAAGCGAACTCATCTTCCGTGCAAAGGTCTCAGTGTGTTTGTCTGCAAAACTACACCCAAACATCGGTACTCAAATAACGCTCTCCAGTATCAGGCAGTATGGCAAGCAGAGACTTCTCTGCATATTCGCCACGCATCACCAGTTTGACCATTCCAGCGACCGCAGCACCGCAGGATATACCGCCAAAAATGCCTTCTTTCTCTGCCAGCGTAATGGTCGTTGAATAGGCTTCCTCTGTGGTTATCGGGATTATCTCCTCATAGGCATTGGTATCTAAAATATCGGGAATAAAACCGGGAGCGGTACCCATAATTTTATGTTTACAGGCAATACCCTGACTTAAAATCGGCGAATCCGCAGGTTCGGTGGCAATTATCTTGAGATACGGATGCCTGCCCCTAAGATATTTCGATAATCCTGATACCGTGCCACCCGTTCCAGTGGTACAGACAATAGCAGACAGAGATTTACCAAAATCATCCCAAATTTCATCCGCCGTTTGCTTGTGCGACTTGGTGTTAGCCGGATTGTAATGCTGACCAACGAAAAAATAGCCATGCTTTGCCGCCAGCCGTTTCGCCTCTTCAATCGCCCCAACCGTCCCCTGCTCCGCTGGCGTAAGCACAACTTCCCCGCCGTAAGCCTTCAAGATGAGCTTGCGCTCCTCACTCATATCTTCTGCCATAACAAATATACTGCGATAGCCCTTAACTGCTGCGATCATCGCAAGACCAATTCCGGTATTACCCGATGTCGGTTCAATAATAATATCCCCAGATTTTAATTTACCCTCAATTTCGGCATCTTCAATCATTTGCAACGCTGGACGATCTTTGATTGAGCCGCCCGGGTTAAAACTTTCCAGTTTCACCCATAATTCTGCGCCACTATCTGTCGCAAAATGGCTTAATTGCACAATCGGGGTCGCACCGATTGTTTCGAGGATATTCTGGTATTTCATAATGGATTCCCACAAGTCTAAACGAAAAACAAGATTATCATACCCTATGTATGAGTCCACCACATATTGCACTTCATTTCCTCATCGTCATAGTGCAATATGTTTCTGAACATATACATTATTTATCCGGATTCAGTAGCGATGGGATAAACTAATGTGCTTTCACCAAGTTTTGCCCAAATCTTGAGCACACTCAAATGGTGTCGCCAATGGCTTGATATGGATGATGACCCGATAGCAAAAGGGTCGTACAATCGGGCTATGCCGTACCGTTTGAATGAGCCGCATTGGTTATGCGAGTATGTACTTAACCGTTATTAACAGGAAATAAAAAAGTTGCTGTCCCAAATCCCCAATCTGTTGACGCTGACCCGAATCGCGGCTTGTCCGATATTGGTGGTGGTGTTGAGCGAGCAACGCTATTTGCTGGCTTTGCTGTTGTTTCTGGTCGCGGGCATTACCGATGGACTGGACGGCTATATTGCCAAGCGATTTAACTGTGTTTCAAAATTCGGAGCAGTGCTCGATCCGGTTGCGGATAAATTGCTCATCGCCAGCACCTACATCATGCTGGCAACACTGGGCGATATTCCATTTTGGTTGCTGGTTGTGGTGATGTTCCGCGATCTGGTGATTGTTATCGGTTATTTTATATTTGTGATCATGGCGGTTGATCTCCCCATGCGACCGATTTATAGCAGCAAAATTAACACATTTACGCAAATTTCGCTGATGGTCGTGGTATTGCTGGAGAAGGCAACCTTATTACATATTCCAATGATTGTTGAACTATTAATATCCGGTGTATTGATTACGACGGTTGTTAGCGGGCTTCAATACGTCTGGTTGTGGGGCATTCGTCAGGAGTTTGATAGTGCTGGTGGTTCTGAAAAATGAATCAACAAACCATTATTCCCATTGCTATTGAAGACGATACTAGTTTAGAGAGCTTTTACAGCATGCGCAACCAGCCTTTAATAGTGCAATTAAAGAGCCTGCTTGTCGGCACACGCGCCAAGCGGGTATTGTATCTTTGGGGGGAAAGTGGCAGTGGCAAAACCCACCTGCTTGATGCTTTTTGTGCGGCGGCGGGAAAGTCGGGTATGAAAAATGTGTATATCTCTCTCAAGCAAGATGGTGGGCGACTTGAGGAACTGAGTGCGCTCAATGGAGATACTGTGGTTTGTCTTGATGACCTGCAACAAATTGTTGACTGCGAATTTGGACAAAAGCAAATTTTTTCACTGTACGAAAAAATTATGCCCGCCAAAGGGGCGATTGTGGTCAGTGGAAGCCGCCCGTTGAACACCATAGGTATGACGTTAAAGGATCTTGAATCCCGCCTATCCAGCGGCGGCACCTTCAATCTTTATGCGTTGAATGATGATGAAAAGCGAATCGCATTAAAGTTACGAGCAAGCCGGCGTGGCTTCACGCTGGATGACAACGTACTCTGGTTCATTATGTCGCATTACCAACGAGATACCAAATCCTTGTTTGCATTACTGGACAAACTGGACAGCGCCTCTTTACAGAGGCACCGAAAAATTACCATTCCTTTTGTTAAAACATTGATAGCACATCGCCATAGCTGGCACTCATAGCTGACAACCAGACAAAGCAACCGCACAATTCGCCACTCGGCGACCGAGAATTTCTGCCAGTGCTTTTTCCTCTTTTGAGATTGGATTGCTATTGTTATTGCCAGCGACATGACTTGCGCCATAGGGGCTACCGCCCGATTGACTCTGCGCTAAAGGGGTATTGCTGTATGGAATACCGAGCATAATCATACCGTGGTGGATGAGTGGTAGCATCATTGATAACAAGGTGCTTTCCTGACCACCGTGCATACTGGATGATGACGTAAAAACACCCGCCGGTTTGTCTGTTAATGCGCCGCTTAACCACTGTGGTGTGGTTTGATCGAAAAAATACTTGAGTGGTGAAGCAATGCTGCCAAACCGTGTCGGGCTACCAAGAATCATGCCCGCGCAGTTTTCCAGATCGGCTGTCGTCGCATAGATATCGCCACTATCGGGTATATCACTGTGAGTCGCTTCACATACTGCCGATACCGCGGGGACAGTGCGTATGATGGCTTCGCATTGCGCCACCCCTTCAACGCCTCGACTAACATACTTCGCCAGTTCAGCAATGGCACCGTGGCGACTGTAATAGAGTATTAAAATCTGGCTCATATTGTAAATATTATGAGGTTACAGGCTACACAACAAATGCCCATAAACGTATGAAATGCTTTAGCGGTTCAGCAACAAGAATTCCATCAATGCCTTTAAGATGCTTTAGCGGCTTAACAACAAAAATCCCATCAATGCCTTTAAGATGCTTTAGCGGCTTAACAACAAAAATCCCATCAATGCCTTTAAGATGCTTTAGCGGTTCAGCAACAAGAATTCCATCAATGCCTTTTGTGCATGCAACCTGTTTTCCACTTCATCCCAGATCACACTTTGGGCACCGTCAATCACCCCCGCCGTCACCTCGTGTCCACGATAAGCGGGCAGGCAGTGCATAAACAAGGCATCTTCTGCCGCAAGCCGCATGATATTTTCATCCACACAATACCCTGCAAATATCTGTTCTCTGGCTTCCTTTTCATCTTCATGCCCCATCCCTGACCAAGTGTCGGTTACCACCAATGCGGCGTTTTTGGCAGCAATCTGTGGATTGTCGGTGAGCATAATATAGTCGGCACAGTCATCAATCATATTTTGGTCGGGCTGGTGCTGTTTTGGCGTAGCAATATGAAGTTCAAAATTCAGTTGTCTGGCCGCATTCATCCACGAGTGGCAGACATTATTACCATCACCAATCCAAGCAATTTTTTGTCCCTGAATATCGCCACGATGTTCAACAAAGGTCTGCAAATCGGCAAGCAGTTGGCACGGGTGATTGAAATCAGACAAACCGTTTATAACCGGAACAGTGGCATACTGCGCCATCGTTGCAACACGTTCGTGGGGACCGGTACGCATAACAATTAGATTTGCCATCCGCGACAGCACGCGCGCGGTATCTGCTATCGGTTCTCCTCTGCCGAGATGTGAATCCGATGGCGCAAGAAAAATCGAATTACCACCGAATTGTGCCACTCCGCTTTCAAATGAGACGCGTGTTCGGGTAGAAGATTTTTCAAAAACCAAAACCGCCGACTGATTTTGCATCAGTGTTGAAAGCGTTTGCGCTCGCAATTCAGCTTTCAAGGCGATGGCGCGCACGATAATCAGCCGAATTTCTGCAGCTGTTAAATCCCTCAAACTTAAAAAATGTCGAACGGACATGGCAATCTATTGCTGTTGTTGACGGGTTACTGACATGGCAATAACACCTTTATTCATTGTCTTTTAGCGGACTGTTCCGGGTGTGTTTTGGCAACGCCAATAGCGTCCACGAAAACATCAACCCGCATCAGCTTGCGCGCTATTTTGGTAGCTTCTTTCGCTCAGGCAACCGCGCGGACAACAATGGCTCCCTTGAGACCAGTCACCAGACCTTCCACCCCAGCCATACGTTGGTTCAAACCGTGCTGGGCTTCACGTAAAGCATGAATTTCTTCTTTTAATTCGATACGCAGGTTCCGGATATTCTCTTTTAACTCAATGAGACCTTTGCACGAAAGCCATTTCACCTCCATGCTGTGTTAAAATCGTACTCAATCGGTCATTTATAAGCATAAACTCCCTCATTGCGTGCGTTTTTGCCTTGCCTGAAAGCGAAATCATCTTCCGTGCAAAGGTCTCCAATACGCAAATCCTGCACTTCAACACGCACATCCTTAATCTCACTACGCATTTCCCGTATTTCTCCTCGCAACTCCAGCCGCACTGCGACTCATCGTCCATGTGGCAACGAGGATGGTGCCAGTCATACCGATAATGGTGAGAATTTCAGGCAAAATGGGTGTTTGCAGATTGGACAGGGGTTGCAGTATAGCGTATTTCGCCGTTCAGGATGCCTATTTTCTGCGCCTGTTTTTAGCGCGCTACTTGCGACAGGCTTCTCTGAGCGGCGGGCCCAGCGAATTACGCTATCCCGCCTTGTCTTTAGTCATACACCACTCTGAAGCCGATGCTGTTGGAGCGGTGATTGAGGGGAACCGGTCGCCCGAATATACTGCGGGCAGTAGTTTTTCCCGGCAACAGCCAGTTGCCACCCTGCACCCAGGCGGCGTAATCACCTTGTTCGGCGGTGATAGAGCGCGTCCATTCCGAGACATTACCCGCCAAATCATAGACCCCGCTGGCACTACGGTCGTGTCCCATAGTAGCGCATTGGCGTACTCCAGGCTCTGTTTGATCGCCGGTGGCAGCATGGTCTTTGACATAAACATCGCCCCAGGGGTAGGAATAGGCATCCGCACCGGCTGCCAACAGTTGCCATTCCTCAACTTCGGGCAAGCGTCCACCGGCCCAGCGGGCGAATGCATCTGCTGCCCACCAGTTGATTCCGCTCACCGGTAATTGCGGTTGTTGCAATTGCTGTTGCCAGTTTTGTGGGGTGTAGTCTTGCCAGCGTGGTTCGTGTTCATTGGCAAACAGACCGAGACGTACCAACGGGTGCCGTAAAAATGAGCGATATTCACTGCGGCTGACTTCACAACGGCTCACTTCCACACGCCACACTCCCTGTTTTTGACGAATGAGATTGCGTGCTTTGCGTTGCTGTGCTACGGGCAATAACAGCGCAACCCGAGCCAGTCGTAAATCTGCCGGCACACCGAGCGCATAATCGCCGCCAGCAATCTCTACCGTTTTCGGCATCGCTCCCCACGGCAGAGTCGCTGCTGGTGGCTGTGAATAGACACAACGAAAACCCAGATGGTGGCTACGTGTTTGTGGCTTGATATTTAGCCAGCCAGCAGACAGTGCATACAAGGCGCGTCCGTGTGACCGCACTGCCGGAGCACCATGCGCTCCTGTCTGTCGTCGTAGAGAATGTGTGTCGCGCTGACCGCGACTCCATTCCATGACATTAGCGGCTAAATCGTGTACCCCTTGCGGCGTTGCTGTTGCTGGATGCAGCGCACACGATTGTGCCGCATTGCGGTGGGCACTTTGATAGGGCCAAGGGCTGTCATCAAAGCTATCGCCCCACGGATATAAACGCCCCTCAACGCCAACTGCCATCGCTTCCCACTCCTCCGCCCAAGGCAGGCGACCACCCGCCGCTTCGCAATAGGCAGCGGCAGCGTGGTAGTTCACTCCGCTCGCTGGCGACTCCAGCAATCCGGCAATCCGATGACCGCTGGATGAACTGTACAATGCCGCCGCATCGGCTATGTTATTCTGCTCGCGCTGTCGCCAGCGTGCGAAGCGTTCAAAGTCAAGCTGTCGCACCTCGCAGCTATCTGCCCGAAACGAATCAATATGTGTCGTATAGGGCGGTCGATGCAGACGTTGCCGCAACTCACTACTGAAATGCCCGCGCTCCAGAGCCTCAAGCAGAAACCGGTCAAATGCCTGCGCACGGCGACTATGCGATGTCGCAAAACCGAGTTCCACGGCGACGCTGTTGTCGCGCAATCCGCGCACACTGAATTGAGTCAGCAATAACAGCAACAGCAACAACACAGCAAGCGCAAATACGGTAATACGATATTGTTTCCGCTTCATTACTGTTGCTCGGTGCTAGAAGATTGCCTCGTGCTGACACGTCGTACCAGCAATAAGCAAGCAAGCAGACAGAGCGCCAGCATGGCATACAAGGTAACCAGCCAAGCCCGTGTCCCGAACAGTGGCTGACGATGTGCTGTCAATAGCGGGCGACCGTTCAGGCTTGCCCGATTATCCTCAGCCTGCACCAGCAAACGCCCGTCGGCAGCAACGGCGGCGTAAACAAAACCGATGATGAAATCATCAAACTTAGGGGCTATGTATGCCACTGCCCGCCACCGCAACTGCTCGGGATGCTGCTGTTGTAATGGCATCAGCAACATCGAATGCCATTCGAGGGGCAAGGCAAGCCCCCGCCAAACATCGGGATAGCTATTCAATCGCAGCACTGGAGCTGCCGCTTCCGGCAATGTCTGGGCATCGTCTCGCGCCCTCCCCACAGCAACCTGTTGCAAGCGTTTATTCGGTTCAATAATCAGTGCTGTGTTCGCCTGCTCGCTCAATTCCAACGTGCTGATTTCAAGCTGGCGATCGTGCTGGTCGGCAGAATATGGCTGGATTGCCGTGTTCAGGTCAGGCACAGGATCTTGTGCCAGATTTTGAAAAACATCCCAGATCAGCGTACTAATCAGTGTCCGTGTTGCTTCATCAAGCCGTGGCAGTGTGGCGAATGCACGACCGAGAGACTGCTCAAAACTAACCAGATAGTTACTCGGTGATGCCCCCGCATCCAGTATTGCCTGCAACTTGCCGATAAAATCAAACAATACCGTCAACACCTGTTCTATGCTGGGATCGGGATTGCTCAAACCGAGCGATCGTTCACTATTCGGGCGCAACGATTCCGGAGAGGAAAGCCGAAAACGCAGACCCTTATTTGCTGTTGTGCCGAGCGACTGCTGAGACGATGACAAGCTACGTCCGGGACGGGCATTAGGAAAACTGGCAGCCAAGCCATCATTATCACCTAAGTTGCCGTCTGCAAACGAGCTAAAACCTGTTCCGCCCGGCAACGGTCCAAGGGTAGCCGCGCCCGGAAACGGGTTGGAGTCTGTTGCCACCTGCTCATCTGCACCGCTAGCAAACTCCGCTGGTGGCCAGGTCGCCTCACCATCGCCACCACCTTGCGCCAGAGTCGGCAGGGTCGGTGTTGTTGTCGCACCTGTCCCGCCCGTACCACAATCCTGAGCGGCAACGCCGGCTGGGCAATGACCTACCTGATCCAGCCCCAGCCCACCAGAGAGAAAATGCCAATGGCGCACCGAGATACCATGATCGCGTAAAATTGACATCACCAGATAGAATTGAGCAATGTCATATACGTCAGCGCGCAGGCGTAATTTGCGCTCCTCGTCAAAACCAGTCAGCCAGTCATCCATCGTATTCGGCTTGCGCAACAACTGTTCACGGCTCCAAATTGTGCCACTGTAAAACTCGCGCACGAAACCACGATGGAATTCAAGAATCGGCAATATCTGGGGATCATACTGCTGATCAAGGGGTGATGCGCGGTAATCGTGCAACCGTGCTGGTGGGCTGGCTGCCAGACTGTTCAGCACCAGCGACGTGCTGAAGCGGCGACTCATCATCGTTTCCACTTCCTCCACCTGCGAGGCGGTACGTTGTTCACGTTCGCCACGCGCAGAAATGCTGAGGACGATAACGATAATCAGCATCGCCAGACCGTTAGCGAGGATATCCACCAACGCCGTGCCCGCGAAATCAGGCATTTTCATCCCCCGTGTCATGGTGTTTCCCCGGTGTAATCGCGGATGTAGTCGGGGATGTCGTTTAATGACACCGACTTGAGCAACTCGTTATCGGCGATGACCCAACCGATGGCTAACACCTGTTGAGGCCATAATCGACGTAAACACTCGCGTGCCCGCGCCATAGTCGGCACACTGCCTTCCAGCATAAAAAACACCAATTGGTTGCCATTATCCTCATAAACACGACGGGCATAATCAACAAAAGCACTGCCCGCCACACATATCTCAGTCGGGTTGATGCTGACACCGGTTTCAATAATACGCAACTCGTCAGGAAAGGTGATTACCACATAACCGCTGCCACCATCAAGGCGTTCAATACGGTGCAGACCTTCTTCACTACCACGTTCCAGACGTTCGCGTTGTGCCGCATCGGAATATAAATTGACCACCACCAGAAACACCAACAGCAAGCCGAATACACCACCGAAAATGGCCATCATTGGCGTGTTATTCTCTTCTTGCAGAGCATCCCCAGAAGCACGTCCAGACACGCTGCGTCCGGGCAGGATACGTCTAGGCATCGGGTTTAAGCATCAGGTTGAGGCATATCGGCTCTGGGCATCAGCCCTGGGCATTTGGCGAGGTCTCTCGCAAACGCCGTTCAAGCGTGGCGAGCAAGCGTTCTTCGCTACGTTGTACCAGTGCCAACACCAGCATCAGCACCACACTCAGCGACAAGGCAACCAAGGTGGTATCAAAGGCGATACCAAGCGGGGCGATGGCCGCATCCAGATCACTCGACAAACTGGCGAGACCAGCATCTGAGGCAATGATGCGGCGGATGCCGTCAGCCGCCAGCGAAATACCGAGTACAGTGCCGATAAAACCTAAAATAGGGACTGCCCAACTGATATAGCGCGGGATCAACCACGACTCCTCGTGACGACGCCACAGCAGTTGTAGCGACATCTCAATATCGGCAGTTTTTTCGCTCAGCGTATCCAAACTGGCAGAGAAGGGCGAGACCCGCGTATGTCGTTTACTGCGCCAGCCTGCCAGCACCCGCCGTAAATACCAACCATTCCATGCCTTACCAAACAACAGTAACATCGCCCAGAAAAACAGCAACATGGTCAGTGGTGGAATCACACCGCGTTCCAGAAAACGCCGTGTCAGTGCTTGCATATCAGCGCCGCTACGCGCCAGTAGCTCCATACCGAGAATCGTGCCCGCACACAAAATCAATGCGGTAATTAGCGATGACAATATGCCCGGACCGTAGAGCAAACGGGCAAGACGCTCAAGACTTTGTTGATGTTCGCCGGAATCCACAGTAACGATCCACAGGTTACAGGCATGCAGTGCGAGCACGGCGACAAACATCGGCATCATACGCCCAACCCAGGAACTGCTGGCGCCAGAGGCAATGACCTGCCAGGCAGGCACTGCCAGCACCAGTGCCACTGCCACCAAACCAATGCTACTGAGCACCAGCAAACAGCTGAACAAGGCATGACGACTGCCACAGAATAACTGCGTAGCGATCAGCGCCACGAGTGCAAGCACGGACGGTATCCCTGCCAGCCACAGCGGCAATTCCAGCACCAATGCCAGATTGATGGCGACCAGTACCAACAGGATGAAATAAAAAAGCAACGACAAACGGCTAGGCCAGTACACAGTCATGAGTAATCTCGAAGTGTTGATATGAATTTATGGACAAGGCAGATTATGCCATTGATGGCAATCAATGCCAAAAGTACACGCTATCTGCTATGCGCTATGAGCTTCACAGACACTGCTAGCAGAGGTGCCAGCACAATATCCCACACCGCCGCTGACAACAAGCAACGCTTGCACCGACTGAATTTTACCTTGTTATGCCGATTAGGGGATACCCTGTTTTAAGGATATATTTTAAGAAACTTCGTGTTCGGCTTGCAATGACGACGTAATTGAGAAAATGAGGGGTGGGTATGAAGGGCGGCATACAAACCACTAAAAACGCCGTTCAAAAGCAACACGCAGGAACGGACGGGTGGGATTTGCGCTGTGGTGTTGCCGATGGCGTTCCATGCCGATACGGGTTTCCAGTGTGCCTCCAGCGATGGGCAAATGATATATGGCTTCGACATCCAGCGCACGACCGCTTGGTGCCAAATTAACCGTATGGTTTTTATAGACAACTTCACGATATTTTGTGCGCCCGACTGGCACACGCAACTTCGCATGACCACGTTCCGCACGCAGTGGTTGCGACAGGCGCAGACTCAGCCAGTCATCGTGTCGCCATATTGAAGCACGCGTAGCAGCCATGCTGAACGCGCTACTGACGATAGTACTTGCCTCGTGCAATAAAGCAACGTCAAGGTCGTCAATCTGCGGTCGTGTGCGCCCGAGGTATGCCGATGTCAGCAAACGCCAGTTATCATTTCCCGCCAGTGTCCATGCACCGTTGATGCCCGCAAATGTGGTCGCCGCATTGGCTTTACCGAATACACCTTTCGGTCGTACACCAAGAAAACCATCGCCCTCGCGCACCGCACCCGCCTGCAACGACAACCCGTTGCCCCGCAAACGCGCACTGTCCGTGGTAATGCTCAGCAAGACACCAAAACCACGTTCGCCACCTGCTTTTTGCTGATTATCAAACTGTGGTGCGCCGTGCATCAGTGCAAAGCCAAAACGTTTATGACTGCCACTCGCCCCACTCACCAAGGAGCGCGACCAGCCCACCGTCGGCCCATCACGTACCAAAGACAAATATGGTGCAATGAATGCCAACGAGTTATCAACATAAGCGGCTGTGCTTCGGCCCAATCTACCCGACTCTTGCACCGTCTGTCCCGTAGAGGAGCTTACCGAGCTTGCCGATAAGGGGGGAGATAAACGCGGGTCAAATGACCCGTTATACCATGCAGGCAACGCGCCGCCATGCTGTCCGTAGGAAAACCACCAGCCGTCTGCAAAAGCAAGCCGTGCATCGCTTATCGCACCACTACTATCTACCGTCAGCGACAAATTTATGTGGTCGCTCATAGTGCTATCAATCTGGCGGAATTGCGCATAATTTTGCACGTCTTGTTTATCGAACGATAGCGACAGTTTACGCACACCACGCTCAACGCTTATTTCCTGCGTTGGGCGTACCCAGCTCGCCGCGGATTGAAAAAATGGCGCACCGAGCGCATCAAAACCAGCAATTTCCATATCCGCCAACGCCTCTGGCAAGGACGCGCCAAACGCCCCGCCGGACAAGGAGATACCACTACCGGCAAAGACACGGCTATTGGGGTCGCCGGGCAGGCCGGTCATCATCACGCCGACCGGTGCGGTGGCGGCATCGAGATCCACGAGGCCGTGGCCGTAGATGTTGGAGTTGGCGTAGATGCTTTCCCGGTTGGCAGTGGCGAGCAGGCGGTCGACTAATTCGTGGTTGCCGAGTTGTCGGCGAAAGTATTGGCGCAGCAGGGCGAGAGAGCCGCTGACCAGTGGCGCGGCGAAAGAGGTGCCGCCGCCAGCACTACGATATCCGCTGTCATCAATGCTGGAAGCGGCCACAAGGTCACTGCCCGGTGCCGCGAAGCAGAACGCCTTGGCGATGCCGCAGTGGTTTGAGTAACTGGCAATCGTGCCGTCCTGGTCCAACGCCACCACAGCGAGGACGTGGCTTTGCAATTCCGGAAAATACGCACCCATGCCGGCGAATACGTTTGGCGAGTCCTTCCGTGCCGGGCTGCCGTTTGGCAAGCGTTGGCTACCGTTGTTACCGGCTGACATTACGATGATGGTCTTGTCTGCAGGGGCGACGCCAGCCTGCGCAAGCGTAGCGGCAGAACGCGAAAGTTGGCGTCGCACGGCGGTGCGGTCGTAGCTTGAAATCACGCCCGACACGCCGAAACTGAAGTTCAACACCGAGGCATCGTTGGCAACGGCGTCGGCGATGAAACCACCAAACCATTGCGGCCCGGCATAAAACTCGTCGTTCAAGTTGCTTAAGGCGGCCGGCCTATATATTCCGTCTGAGGTGCCCAACCGGATTTCTTTGACATGCAGGGTGGCGTCAAACGCCACGCCGTGCATCCCCCGTCCGTCTCTACGCCCGACAGCCAACGCAGAGACCGCCGTGCCGTGGAATTTTTCCGCATCGGTCGGCATATAACCGCTGTCGGTCGTTTTGGTGACGGTTTTGCCGATGAACTCGTTGTGCGTGTCGCGGATGCCGGTGTCCACCACCATCAATTTTTGCCCGGTACCAGTGGCGCCGCGCGCGTAGGCAGCCGCAGCGTTAATTCTGGCCAGGTGCGTGTCGGTGCCAAATCCCGAGGGATAAGGGGCATTGTATTCCGAGTTTTCAAAAGAGCGCTGGCGGGCGGCAAAACCAGCATCGTCGGGGGTGTTGAGCACCGTGGCGGTCGGCGCGGAGCGAGGGGAGGACAGTAGTATAGGTGGCGCGGGTTTCGTGCTGCCGCCACCACCGCCGCAAGCGGTCAGCAGGAACAGAGTTAGTGCGCCCAGTAGAACAAGTTTAGCTTCGCCAGATACTCTATGTCGGGGGGGGATAGTTGCAAATCGAACATTGTCAAACCTTGTGGAAATTGCGATTGTAGCAGGTAATACGGTATTTTTTATTGCTTCTTCCCCATTGGTTATTTGACATGGAAAGAGTGTAATATGCTTGTTCCTGCGCTTCTCAAAGCAACGGCTCAACCAGCGCATTTAATTCCTGCTCCGAGATAATACCCAGTTTTGTTTGCACCAGTGTGCCGTTACGGTCAAAAATAGCCGTAAACGGTAATGCGCCCGCCAGCTTATTGCCGTGGCTGGCGAGTAACGCGGCGGCATCAGCAACAACCCATAAGGAGGGATAGGTGATACCAACTTCATCACCAAACTGGCGTGTCGCTGTCAGCACATCATGCGCTATCCCTACCACCTGCACGCCTTTGGCTTGCATGGTTTGCTGGTATGCTATGAGCATCGGTATTTCTTTCCGACAGGGCGCACACCAGCTCGCCCAATGATTGACCACCACCACCTTGCCTAGCCATTCCTCGCCTTTTCTTAGCTTTTTGTTGACATCGGGTAATTGCAGTTCCTGCAAAGTGGATTGGGAACGCTCTGAAGCAAACTGTTGTATGCTGAAATAACCGCCTATAAGGGCGCTTATCAGAGCAAGCAGGGCAATGGATACAAGTTTTTTCATTATTTTTCATTGAGACCTTTGCACGGAAGATGATTTCGCTTTCAGGCAAGGCAAAAACGCACGGAATGAGGGAGTTTATGCTTATAAATGACCGATTGAGTACGATTTTAACGCAGCATGCAGGTGAAATGGCTTTCGTGCAAAGGTCTCTCATTATTTTTATTGGGGGGCTGTCCCAGATAACCCTAAAAACAATCCTAAAAGGTGTTATCTAGGATAGCCCCAAAAATATTCATGCTTTTTTCTCGCAAATTGATGTGTTTCTCATTAAACACAGGAAACACAGGAAACACCAAACACGGGAAACACCGGAAATTTAATTTCTATCAGGTGTTTTTTCTTTGTTGTGCTTACCAAAATACAACACTCATTTATCGTCCACCACACTCGCAATTAAAACTAGCACCAGACCAAGACCAAAAACCAATCAAATCAAAAATTGAAAGCGGGCCACCGCCTCCAACAATACTGTGTGCAATGCCACCCGCTACTGTCACGATACCAATTTGATTTGCCGCTGTCCGAACACGCTCAAAGTTGATTCTCATTATCCACGAGAATACCATGTTTTTCTGTGTTCGGAATAGCTTAACGAGACCTTTGCACGGAAGATGATTTCGCTTTCAGGCAAGGCAAAAACGCACGGAATGAGGGAGTTTATGCTTATAAATGACCGATTGAGTACGATTTTAACGCAGTATGCAGGTGAAATGGCTTTCGTGCAAAGGTCTCTTAACAATTGGGGCTCCTTTTATGCGACATTCCGACCCGCTTACACACCGTTGAGCAATAATAAAAAAGCATCACTGCCCAGATAGCCATAGAAATTTAGTGATTTTAACAAAGTGCCATTACCATCAATAAACAACATTACCGGAGGTCCAAAAACACCAAAGCGGCGTTTTAGTGCTTTATTGTCGGCATTGTGTGGGTCGGTAACATCAATCTGCACGGTGATAAACTTGTCGTCTAATACGGCCTTTACCCGAGAGTCTGCAAAGGTGGTTTTCTCCATTCGCTCACAATCGAGACACCAATCGGCATAGTATTTGATGAGCAGTGGTTTATTATGAGCACGCGCATAGTTAAGCTGTTGCTCCAACTCATCGTTATTATGTACATCAATAAAGGGGTGCGAGAAGCTGGGTTCAAGCGGATTGACAACAAATTTTCCACTTTCCGAAATGGTGGAATAAAGCGAGGACAACAGGTTTAGCGGTAGTGGCTTGAACATATCCCTTTGCCCGAAAAAACCGCCGACGATGAGCAACATACCCCATATCAGCAATAAACTACCGATACCTTGTTCCAGTCGTAGCCAGTTTGAAGCGTGTGCAGGGGTTTTTCGGAACGCATCCATCAAAAAACCGAGAATAACAAAAAAACTGCCCCATAATAGCAGAATCGGCACCTGCGGAAGACTGCCCAGCAGATAGATTGCGACCGCAATCAGCATGAGACCAAAACCGAGTTTTATTTGTTTCATCCATCTGCCCGCTCGCGGCATCAGATAACCAGCACCCAATCCAAGCGCAATTAACGGTAGCCCCATACCGACTGCCATGACCGTCATCAGTTGTGCGCCGAGTAGTGGATTACCTTGGCTAACCGCAATACCGAGAAAAGAAATCAGAATGGGCGAAACACAGGCACCGATAATCAGTGCGGAAACCAATCCCAATAAAAACACCAACGGGATGGAGCCACGCAGGTTGCTGGTTTTAGCCTGCACTTGCGATTGAATGAATGCTGGCATCTGGATTTCAAAAAGCCCAAACATTGACAATGCCATAATAAAAAATAAAGCACTTAACCCACCGATCGCCCAAACATTCTGAAAATAGGCTTGCAGTTGTTCACCAGTCGCGCCAGCGAGCGCACCTATTCCAGCATAGGTTATGACCGTTCCCAAAACATAGGCTGTCGCAAGTATGCCACCACGGCTTCGGGTCAAATTATTACCTTGACCGATAATGACGCTGGATAGAACCGGTATCATCGGCAACACACAGGGCGTGAAAGTCAACAACAGTCCGGCAAAAAATGCGCCCAACAACGTCAGCAACGCCGCTGAAGATGTCGCCCGCTCCACGTCCTGATTGCTGGCGACAGCACTCTTTGCTGAACCAGTCGCGGACACCCATTCGATTCGCTGGCTGGTTGATCGGGTTGGACTGGCTTCAGCAACCGCTTTGACCCGGGTGGCAATATTGAATGACTTGTTGACCGGCGAATAACATATCCCATCTTCTGCACAACCCTGATAGCTGGCGTGAATGAGCAGATTATCGCCACGCTCATTCTGCTCGCTCAGCTCAATAGCAAAGGAAAAATCGTTTTTAAAAACAATAACTTCACCAAAGTAGGGGTCTTTTTTAATTTTTCCCGCGGGTAACGTCAGTCGCTGAAGAGGGTTTTCTCCGTTATTGCCGAACTTGATGCTATCCCGATATAAATAATAGCCATCGGCAATGACAAACGCCGCTCTGATTTCATTTTGTGGCGTGGTATGGATACGCAATTTGAAGGCATCATCCACATCCAGAAAATCGGGCTGTTGAAATTCGTCTGCCAGTAATGCGCGCAGATTATCCGAATTAGCCGATTGCGCTGAGCTGGCAACACTGGACTGCAACGGCGTGGTTACGGGTTGCACAACACCGACCAGCCAGTTTTTGTTACCCATATCTCGCATCTGCACTTTGTGGCGCATCGGTGGATAACACACGCCAACCGGCTCGTTACAACCCTGACCTATTGCAATCAAGTCGAATGTTGCTGTGTCGGCGGCGACAACCATATCAGTGGTAACACTGCCAGTTAAAACCTGCACATCTCCAAACAGCGTATCTTGTTTGCTGATGCCAGTAGGAAACGCTACCGTTGACGTTATGGTCGCATTACCATTGATGTCAAAACCGAGTTTGTCTCGATACAGATAATAACCATCAGCAATGTCCCAATGCGCCTCAATGCGATCAGCCGTTAGCCATTTAGCACTGAATTTGAATGCCTGTTCCGTTGGCAACAATCTGGCAACATCCGCTGTCGCAATGCCGGCAACCCACCATAAAACAATCGGCAACAGCATAACCCGCAACCAAACAATCAGCAATGATAGGATTCCCGTCAACGGTGATTTTTGACCTTAATAGAAGTAGTTGATAAACCGGTATTGACCCTGCGATACATTTGAAGTTCAGTTTAACGTTCATCGTTGAATAAGCCACACAGCACAGGATGTCCGACCCTGCCGTTAAATTCAACAATCGCACGAATGCTTTTTTGACACTGGAATATTTTGCATCAGCCCTTATATTGATAGCCCTTAGCTAAAAAATAGCCATATTATAGTGCAAGATAGCCTTTAGCCGATTGATCAAATGAAAACACTATTTTTGATTTTCCTCGTCGTTCCACTCGTTGAAATCTATTTGCTGATAAAAATAGGGAGCTTGCTGGGAGCAGGCACAACCATATTTCTCGTGGTGTTTACTGCCGTACTCGGCGCGTTTCTGGTGCGTGCGCAGGGTTTTTCTACATTATCCAGAGTGCAAACGCAATTGATTCGGGCGCAGGTACCCGCAGTGGAAATCATTGAAGGCTTATTTTTATTCGTTGCTGGTGCGTTGCTACTCACACCCGGATTCTTCACCGATGGCATCGGTTTCATATTTCTGACACCGCCCATGAGACGGTTGATCATCCGTAACATAATACATCGTGGCTTGTTTCGTAGCTTTGCGGGGATACCGACACAATCCGAATATGACGGCAATGATGGTGCATACCCGCAACGCCGCCATCACAAGGGCAAGGGCAACATCGTTGATGCCGATTACGAGGATATAGACTAATTGGTAGCCGCTTCCGCAAAACCATTTTTTGCCAATGACCTGTTTGCCCCTACCCGCTCCTATCAAGCAGATATGACTGATATTATTTTGGGGCTGTCTCTGTCCATCCCTATCAATATCTTTGGCAATTCATTATGAGACCTTTGTACGAAAGCCATTTCACCTGCATACTGCGTTAAAATCGTACTCAATCGGTCATTTATAAGCATAAACTCCCTCATTGCGTGCGTTTTTGCCTGGCCTGAAAGCGAAATCATCTTCCGTACAAAGGTCTCATAATGACATTGGTCGGGGTGAGAGGATTCGAACCTCCGGCCCCTGCCTCCCGAAGGCAGTACTCTACCCGGCTGAGCTACACCCCGAATTGATGCGAAGTACCCACTAATTGAATTAGCTTTGACGGGTTACGACAACACCACATCGTTTGCATTCGACTTTTTCCACACCACCGCCATCGCCAAACCCAAAGGTTTTGCTAATCACTATAAAATCGTGGAATCCCAACCGACAAAGCAAACTACCCAGTAACGAGATTATATGTTGCATTATACGCACCCCATGATTAAGAGTATGACATTAACAAGCACTATAATACTGCAAAAGTGCTTGCGATTTGTCGGTAATATCCAAAGAGTTTTATGGCAATGGCAATGGATTTGCACTATTTGATGTCTTTGTGGTCTTATGGCAGTAATGAAAAAATCCATTATTCTCATCATTGGCTTGCTGGTTTTTGCTGATAGCTTCGGATTGCCCCTCTGGTCTGAGTCGAAAATCACCCAACATTGGCAACAATATGCTGCCGACAATAGCGTTGCAGTTGATCATGATGCTTGGGATAAATTGCTAAAACGCTATATTTCCACCGTACAGGGCATCAATCTTTTCGCTTACAATGCGGTAACGTCTGAAGATACAAATGCGCTTAAAAACTATGTTGAATATCTACAAACGCTGACCGTAACCACGCTTAATCGGCAACAACAATTTGCCTATTGGATCAATTTATACAATGCTTTAGTTGTTCAGACCGTATTACAAAACTATCCCGTAGCCAGTATTCAGGAGATTTCCTCGACCTGGTTATTTAAGGGTCCGTGGCGTCAACAGCAGGTTGATGTAGAAGGTTTCGGTTTGAGTCTCGACAATATTGAACATCAAATTATTCGCCCCATTTTTAAGGACAATCGCACCCATTATGCGGTCAATTGTGCGTCAATGGGCTGTCCCAATCTGCAAACAACGGCATTCACCCAGCACAACCTTAACACACTGCTTGATTTGGGGGCACGGCAATATATCAACCATCCACGCGGCGTATGGTTAAACAACAACCAATTAGTCGTATCCAGCATTTTCGATTGGTATGCGGAAGATTTTGGCAATAACCATCCGCAAATTATTGCCCACCTGCGCCGTTTTGCTGATGCCGATTTGAAAAATGACTTGCAAGGCAGACGGTCGATTGAGCGCTTCCGCTATGACTGGTCATTGAATGAGCCTCGCTGACACAGTCGGGTATGATTGCCGACAAACACATTACGCTAATCATTCCAGCACTCAATGAAGCGAACTCGGTTGGCAGAGTCATTGCCGACATTCCCGATATTATTGATCATATTATCGTGGTTGATAATGGTTCTGATGATGATACCGACCTAGTCGCCCGCTCATTCGGTGCCACGGTTGTGTATGAGAAAAAACGGGGCTATGGCGCCGCCTGCCTCGCTGGTATTGAAGCGGCCGGACAAACTGACCTAATCGCATTTATAGACGGTGATTACAGCGATTATCCTGAAGACCTGCTGAGCCTTGTTGAAGCGGTAGCAGACGGCCGATATGCGTTTGCCATCGGTTGCCGACAAAATACCGCATCCAATTATGCCGATTTGCCGTTGCATCAACGCTGGGGTAATTGGCTGGCTTGCTGTTTTATACATCTGTTGCATGGCTATGTGTTTAATGATCTCGGACCGATGCGCTGTCTCACTATGAAATTGCTGGCGCGTTTGCAGATGTCCGACACCAATTACGGCTGGACGACAGAGATGCAGTTAAAAGCCGCCATCCTCGGCGTATCGGTCTTGCAAGTGCCAGTCAGGTATCGCCGGAGAGTCGGCAAATCAAAAATATCAGGAACGCTAAAAGGCTCAATAATGGCGGGATACAAAATTCTGTATTGGACGATTCGGCTTTTTCTGATTCATCATAAAAATCGGTTGCTCAATCCACGCTGAATGCGCCGCTGTTTTCGCGGTAGTCATAAAACAAAGCGGCAACGATAATCATAATCTCAAGGGCATAAGCCCATACGGCGATTTCATAGGCGTTAAGATTGGATTCAAGCAGGTTGATACCCGTCACATAGGTCAGCGACAGCGCAAGTGGCAATAACCACGCCCAGCAACTTGGTCGAATGACGGCGAAAGGTAACAGCCAGAGCATATACCAAGGGTTTGCCACCGGCGACAGTACAAAAAACAGACCGAAAATCCAGTCAAATCTTGGGATGATGTATGCCCGATTAGCCGCAGAGACGCTGTTGACAAAGGGAGCATGGTAACGATAAAAATAATAACACCACCACCCCGCAAACAGCCCCAGACACACCCCCCGCGCCATTAAGTCTGGCAGGAAATGGCGCAATAACAGGAATACACTGGCATTGAATTGCCAGTGTTGCATAAAAACACCCAGCACCCACATATCCGTATTAAGCGTATCCGCATTAGCGAGCAGTAAAAAAGGCAGATACAGCGCCAGCAACAAGATGGCAACCAGCAAGCCATAGCGAAACTTCTGTTGGTATAGAAAATAAGGCAAGGCTAAAACAGCAAATATCTTGCTCGCACAGGCAAGCGCAATCAGTACTGCCGCCAGTGCTGATTTTTGGTGATAGCGGGCAGTCAACGCGGCCATTAGAAAGAATACACCGACAATATCAGGATGGGCAGTAAACGCGATTTCCTTGAGCACTAATGGATTCCATGCGTATAGCAGGACATTTCTGGCATCCGCAAAACGACACAGTATTAATATCACGCCAATATCAAACAGCACGAAAATAATTTGTAGCAGATTGATATTGGCCGTCGCAATGAGATGGGAAAACGCGAAAATATATTGTAGTAACGGCGCATAAATGGTCGGCAAATCAGGGTTATTGACCCGATTCAGCAGGTATTGGCATTCCTGCGCAAGAGAATGGGTATGGAATAACGATTCCGGCGTAATACCATAAGGCGATCCGCTAGCCACAAAAACGCAGCCATCCAGCAGATAGCGGTAAAAATCATCTTCCAGCATCGGCGATCCGACAATGCCAATCACCCTGAAAACGATTGCCCAAAACAGCACAGCGGCATAGCTCGGCGTTAAATTATTGTGCCGCAGATACAACCAATATAACAACACCAGCAAGCCAATCGCCCAGTAGCTCCCCAAAAAATCAACTAATGCGATGCCAGCATCATGATTTGATTGCATTGCCAGATAGGCGTAACCCAGTGTGCAGGTCAAACCCACACAGATCAAAATATAAACTGGCTGCCCAGGCAAATTTTTCCTGTGCAATTTCTTGAAAAAACTAAGTGTATTGACGTGCAACAGTTATGCAACAGGGTTAGTTAAGTTGCGGTTTTGATTTTGGTTTGAGCTTAATGACGTAACGCGAACCGACAATGATTAACGGCTGAGTTTTTTCGCAACACTGCCGATAGTCAGCCCCTGCACAACAATGGAAAAAATCACGATAGCGTAAGTAATCACCAGAAAAATATCGCGCTCAACACCATCGGGCAAGGTCAATGCCAATGCCACCGAAATACCACCGCGCAGTCCACCCCATACCAGTATTTTCACCACATTTGCGCTATATTGCCATGAAGTCAGCGTCCGTAGCATAGTAATAGGGATGCCCACACTAATCAGTCTAACGATCAAAACCAGTGGAATCGCCAGTAGCCCTGCCAGTAAATACGATTCTTTGAACTGTAAAACCAACACTTCCATGCCGATCAGGACGAACAAAACTACGTTCAGCATTTCATCCAACAACTCCCAGAAGTTATCCAGTCGTTGTCGGGTAACCGTAGACATCGCATAGGAGCGACCATGATTGCCAATCAGCAATCCAGCAACGACAACGGCAATCGGTCCTGAAGTGTGCATTTCGTGTGCCAGCGTATAACCGCCCACAACCAGAGCAAGTGTTATGAGAATTTCGACCTGATAGTTATCAACACTCTTTAACAGATAGAATCCAAAGGAACCCAGTAACAGACCGAAAATGACACCACCTACCGCCTCTTTAACGAACATCAGGGCAACCTGTGTCGCCGACACCTGTTCGGGTTGCAGCACGATACTCAAAATCACCACAAAAACCACAACACCGACACCGTCATTGAACAATGATTCTCCGGCGATTTTGGTTTCCAGACTTTTGGCAATTCCAGCACTTTTTAATGTTGACATCACGGCAATGGGATCGGTCGGTGAAATTAATGCACCAAATAACAGGCAGTACATAAAGGCGACGTTGAAACCAAGCAACGTCAACAACACCCACATTGCCCCCCCGACCAGAAAAGTGGACAACACCACACCCAGCGTAGCCAAGACAGTAATAGTCCACTTCATAGCAGCAAGGTCTTTGGCACTAACATGCAGGGCACCCGCAAACAGTAAAAAACTCAACATCCCCTCCATCAGTGCTTTATTAAAGTCAATGCCAGACAATATATTCTCGGCAAAGCGGTGAATATTAACAATTCCGAACAGCTCCAGCAGGATAACCACCAGCGAAGTCACCAGCGCAATCAGCATAACACCAATGATGGTGGGCAGACCGATGAATCGAAAATTGATATAGGAAAATGTCGCCGACAGCGTCAGAATAATGGCTATCAGATTTATGATGTTCATAGGCGTAAAATTAGCGTAGAGTTAAATTTTTTGCTTATTCCATCATTATGCTGGCATTATGCCTGGCCATTATTGCTTTACCCAACGTTCTGTTTGCCGGGCCGTGGATTGAAGGGTTTCCTTTTTCCAGAATGTAGCGTTTGATTTTAAGTACTCCATTATTTGCCGACAGCTATCAAATGCGGCGGCTCGGTGAATTGACCACGCTGCCACCAAAACAATAGGGTCATTGGGTTTGATGTCGCCGACCCGATGCACAATGATGACATCAAGGAGCTGATGCTGCAACAAGGCTTGCTCGGCTATCCGCGATAACTGACGTTCTGTCATACCTTGATAATGCTGCAAATACATCTTTTTTACGCTCTCACCGCGGTTGAAATCCCGCATCGTGCCCACAAACATTGCACAAGCACCATAGCTACCCGCCACTAATGCGGAATTTTCCTGATAATGGCTGACCTCTTGCCAAGGATCAAAAGCCTGCTTTCGTATTTCGATTAACATACTCAACCCCCGTTCACCGGCGGGAAAAATGCCACCTCATCACCGTCTTTCAGCCTCTGTTTGAAGTCAGCATATTCATAATTAACCGCACAAAGCAGGTTTTTAGGTGGTGGAAGATTGACCACATCACGCCACACATCCTCAATAGTGAACGGCACTTTATGCGCAACGACTTTTTGATTGAATCCAAGCTCCTCGCTCAGACTGGCGAAAAATTTTACCGTAATGCTCATGATATTGAAATCGTTATGAACCAAAGACAAGAATCAATGTTACCATAGGCGTTCATTTCCGACATCATAGATTTTATTACCTCAATTTCTGTATAGCCATCGCCAATGAATCAATCTGGTCAACGTTCACTCATTCCTGTCAACATCGCAGTGCTCACCATTTCCGATAGCCGAACCGAAAAAAACGACAGCTCTGGCGATGCGCTGGTAAACAGATTGCGCAAAACCGGGCATCATCTGCAACAAAGAGCCCTTGTTGCCGATGACCGCTATCAAATTCGAGCGGTGTTGTCGGCATGGATTGCCGATGCCGATATTCAGGTTATTATAACAAGCGGAGGCACTGGCATCAGTGGTCGAGACGGCTCACCTGAAGCCGTAGCACCACTACTCGATAAAACGCTGGATGGATTCGGTGAAACGTTCAGAGCCTTGTCCTACGCGGAGATTGGCACATCAACATTGCAGTCGCGCAGCTTGGCTGGCGTTGCTAACGGCACCTATATTTTTGTTCTGCCCGGCTCCCCCAGCGCGGTAAAGCTCGCTTGGGAAAAACTAATATGCCAGCAACTGGACTACCGCACCCGACCGTGTAATCTGGTAGAAATGATGCCAAGACTACTTGAGCAATAACCAACCGTAATTCATACATTGCTGATTCGTAATTGATAACTTGTAATTCACAACAACATGGCAAGAAAACCCACATCATCGAAAAACAGCCCCGTCGACAAACCGCTCCGGCTCAATACGTTGCCGATGGCAGAATTCACGGAAAATGCCTATCTGCATTATTCGATGTACGTCATTCTCGATCGTGCCCTGCCCAGCATCGCCGACGGCTTAAAACCAGTGCAACGGCGAATCGTCTATGCGATGTCTGATCTGGGGTTACATGCTACTGCCAAATATAAAAAATCCGCGCGTACCGTGGGCGATGTGCTGGGTAAGTTTCATCCCCATGGTGATAGTGCCTGCTACGAAGCAATGGTTTTGATGGCGCAGTCATTCAGTTGCCGTTATCCGCTGATTGATGGTCAGGGTAATTGGGGCAGTCAGGATGATCCAAAATCTTTCGCGGCAATGCGTTACACCGAATCACGGCTGACCCGATACGCTCAGCTATTGCTTAAGGAATTAGGGCAAGGGACGACGGATTGGACAGCGAATTTTGATGGCACGCTGGAGGAGCCTAAACTATTACCCGCGCGTCTGCCGAATGTACTGTTAAACGGCGCATCGGGTATTGCTGTCGGTATGTCCACAGATATTCCTCCACACAATATACGCGAGGTCGTAACTGCTTGCATTCGATTGCTGGAGGATTCAAAGACAACTCTGCAACAACTATGTGAACATATCAAAGCACCGGATTTCCCTACCGAAGCTGAAATTATTTCCAGCGCAGAAGAGCTTTTTGAAATATACAAAAGCGGTAATGGTTCTGTGCGTCAACGTGCGGCGTGGCAAAAGGAAGGGGCAGACATTATCATTACTGCCCTGCCCTATCAGGTTTCAGGATCGAAGATTCAAGAACAAATTGCCACGCAAATGCTGGCCAAAAAATTACCTATGGTCACCGATTTAAGAGATGAATCGGATCACGAAAGCCCAACCCGTTTAGTCATAGAACCGAGATCTAATCGGATTGACAGCGATGCGATCATGCAACATCTGTTTGCCACGACAGATTTAGAAAAAAGCTATCGGGTCAATCTGAATATGATTGGCATTGACCGCCGCCCCAGAGTGTTTGACTTGAAATCGCTGTTACTACAATGGCTCAACTACCGCACTGAAACGATTAAGCGGCGCCTGCAGTTTCGTTATGACAAAGTAGTTGACCGTCTGCATATTCTCGACGGATTAATGATTGCCTTTTTGAACATTGATGAAGTCATCCACATCATTCGCAATCAGGATCATCCCAAGTCGGCTCTCATAGCACAGTTTGTGTTGAGCGAAGCGCAGGCCGATGCAGTTCTTGACTTGCGCTTGCGCCAGCTAGCAAAGCTGGAAGAAATCAAGATTAAAAGCGAGCAAAACGAACTTGCGAAAGAGCGTAATTATCTTCAATCCTTGCTTAAATCTAAAGCAAAACTGAAGCGTCTGCTACGCGATGAATTATTGGCAGATGCCGCAGAGTATGGAGACGACCGCCGTTCTCCTATTATCGAGAGAGCTGCCGCCAAGGCACTTGATCACCACACGTTGGTTGTGGCAGAACCGATTACCGTGGTGCTTTCCACAAAGGGTTGGATTCGTGCCGCAAAAGGGCATGACATTGAGGCAGAGAAACTCAATTTCAAATCGGGTGAAAAATTTCTATGTGCGGTTACCGGTAAAACTAATGATATTTTGGTGTGCATAGACTCAAACGGTCGCACTTATTCCATCGCCGCACATAGTCTGCCCTCAGCACGCAGTTTTGGTGAACCATTGATCAGCAGTTGTAACCCGAAACCCGGTGCAACCTTCCGTGGTTTGATGAGTGGTGATGCCGAAACCAAATACCTGCTGGCTACTGATGCCGGTTATGGATTTATTGCCCGATTGGGCGAGTTAAACACCCGCAATAAAGCAGGCAAAGCAACCCTTAAAGTTGCCGATAACATCAATGTCCTGACACCTCAACATGTTCACGATTTTGATGATGACTGGATTGCGGTAATTACCAATGTCGGCAGATTGTTGATTTTTACCGTTGGTGAGTTACCACAATTATCAAAAGGCAAAGGCATCAAACTAATCAATATCCCGACCGCAAAATTTAACCTCGGGGAAGAATATGTTGTTGATGCCACCCTATTCCGGGAAGGCAACAGTTTACGAATAAGTAGCGGCAAACGCTATCTGAACCTTAAACCTGCGGACTTTGACAATTATGTCGGCAGTCGCGCCCAACGTGGTAAGTTTTTGCCCCGTGGATTCCGACAGGCACATTCTATTGTTACTATTGGTGTCAATTGAAAATGGAAATCCCCCTCGTATCATAACAATCGTGTTAGTTATCCAGCCATCCAGTGGTTTTTAATAGACACTATCCAATAGCGGTTGGATAAGACGGTAGTGATGTAGCAAACCCCATAAGTTTTTGAACTTGTGATTTAGGTTTAGCGCCTTACCCACAGGGCACAAACACCTCCGCAAATCCCTCTATATGCCCGCGTTGATGGCAGTGCGGTACAATCCATTGATGCAGAATTTATACAATGAGACCTTTGCATGAAAGCCATTTTACCTGCATGCTGTGTCGCCTAAAAGCACCTACTGTTGGTAAAAATCGTACTCAATCGGTCATTTATAAGCATAAACTCCCTCATTCCGTGCGTTTTTGCCTTGCCTAAAAGCGAAATCATCTTCCGTGCAAAGGTCTCTAGTTATATCCTATGGGATATTGACCTATGGGGTATTGAAATCACAACAACCTTTTGATGTCAATTATGCGTGCAGATAGAGCGATTGCAGCGCAGGCTACAATTTTGCTTGCGAAGGCTATCCTGAATGCCCCATTCCTTATAGTCATCACGCCCTATGAGACCTTTGCACGAAAGCCATTTCACCTGCATGCTGCGTTAAAATCGTACTCAATCGGTCACTTATAAGCATAAACTCCCTCATTCCGTGCGTTTTTGCCTTGCCTAAAAGCGAAATCATCTTCCGTGCAAAGGTCTCCCTATGAAAATATGTAGCTTGCCTTCACTGCCCAAACCACTGTTGCCAACATAGCACACTGCCGCCCAGCTCCGCGCCGATTCCGGCATCACCATCGCCGCCGTCATAGCGTAATCCTATTTCCATGAGGGGTGTGAATACGCCGTTTGCGCCACAATGGCTTGTTGTTTGACTTCCAGCAGTAAGCGCAGCCGTTGGCTATTGAGGCTGTGTTTGGCAAAGCCGCTAGCCGTATCAATGTCGGTTTGGGTGAGCGAGAGGTTGCTCTTGAGATTGACCCCGAATTGTTGCAAAACGCGCAAGCTGTGCCAAAGACGTGCGGGCATAGAACCGATTATTGACCATTTGAAAGCCGATTTCAGATTATCCAGAAGTCGTGTATTTCTGATTTGGAAAAGTACGATTTTATTGATTTCTTATGAAAACCCCTAATCCGATTGCTTTACGTTTTTTGAGCGATAGTCTGGAGCCGGATTTTGATTTTTTGGATGGGCTTTTAAGGGCCGACTAGGTATTTTTAATGTTTAACGCCTGATTTTCAACTACGAAACGGTAAGATTTTGACACGGAGAGTGCCGAGTTAATTTATAATCCCGCCATCGAGAAATATGAGCAAGAGATAGGGCATCGATAATGAATTTGGTTAAAAAAGAAAATGAGTGATTTTGGTTACAGTTTATTTGGGTTTGTACTCTCTATCGCAATTTTAGTGACGGTGCATGAGTACGGGCATTTTTGGGTGGCGCGTAAACTGGGCGTTAAAGTACTTAAATTCTCCATTGGTTTTGGCAAATCCATGCTGAGCTGGCGCAGAAAAAATGACCCGACCGAGTATTGCGTCGGCATTATTCCGTTAGGTGGCTTCGTTAAAATGCTGGATGAAAGGGAGGGGGATGTTGGCGCAGAAGAACGCCACCAGGCATTCAACAGACAATCACTCAAAGTACGCGCCGCTATTGTTGTGGCAGGACCTGCCTTTAACTTTCTGTTTGCGATTTTAGCGATTTGGCTGGTTTTTGTTGCTGGCAGCGCCGACATTAAACCGATTGTCGGACAGGTGGTTGAAAATTCCATAGCCGAAAACGCTGGTTTCAAAGCTGGTGATGTGCTGCTCACGCTTGATAGAAAACCGGTCAAATCATGGGGACAGCATCAGTTTTATATGCTTAATCAGGCGATGAAGGGCGACACCATGGCATTTTCTGTTAGCCATCCGATTCACGGCAAGCGCACGATCAAGATTGATTTTGGTCACCTTAATCAGCAAACCATTGCCCGACAACCGATTACCTCGCAAATAGGCATCTGGCCATCTGCACCCGCTGCCAAGGTCGGTCAGGTGGTCGAGAACTCACCAGCTGAACAAGCCGGACTGGTCGTCGGAGACGAGATTGTCGCGATAGATGGTGTTGCTGTGGATGACTGGGTTGATATGGCAACACAAGTTTCCGCTCAACCAGATAAAGCACTGATGTTTACTATTTTGCGGGGACAACGACAGCTTGATATTGTGCTGACACCCGAATTGGTCACCATTGATGGCAAGCAATATGGTCGGATCGGGCTATACAGACCGAGCTTGGAAAATATGACATTACAATTTGGTGTGCCGGAAGCAATCTGGCAGTCCATTAACTATAATTGGTACAGCACCGTCATCACCCTGCGTTCGTTGGGAAGAATGCTAACCGCAAGAATGTCATCAGAGAACCTGTCCGGTCCCATTACCATAGCCAGATTGGCCGGACATACGGTAAAATCGGGTTATTCTGATTTTTTGAAATTCATGGCGATCATCAGCGTCAGTCTTGGGTTATTGAATCTGCTACCTATTCCTGTTCTTGATGGTGGGCATTTGCTGTATTTTTTAGTTGAAGCGATAACCGGCAAAGCACCTTCGGAAAAAATTATGCTCTGGGGACAGCAAATTGGCATCGCCATGATACTGATGCTCATGGTGGTCGCATTTTATAACGATATTATACGATTGCTGTCAATATCATAACCTCACAGTGCAATCGGTGGCAACTTACGCTCATGTTTTTGTGATCTCTCTGTGATGTTCCGTTCAGCGTTATTGATCGGTTCTTGCCACATTGGATACCGCCTCGTTATCATCACCGCAGTTGTTGAATGTGTCATCGTAAGACAACCTGGGGAAACACGCTGGAAAAGGTAACCCGGGAAAAATAACGTGATAGTCATAAATAATACACCTTGAATTAACAATGAAAAAAACCACCTTGATCGTTTTATTGCTGGCATTGATGCAGTTTGCATGGACGCAGCTTGCTTTTGCGATCATCCCGTTTACCATTACTGACATCCGCGTTGAGGGTCTGGAAAGGCTGGAACAAGGTACGGTGTTTAACTACTTGCCCTTGAAAGTAGGTGATGAAGTCAATGATGAAGAAACACGGATCAGCATAAAAGAATTATTCAAGACCGGTTTTTTCAAAGAAGTCTCTCTCGGACAGGACGGCACCGTGCTGGTTGTTAGCGTTGTTGAACGCCCCTCAATAGCCAGCATCACCTTCAAAGGTAATGACAAACTAAAAACAGCAGTATTGACACAAGGTTTAGAGCAAGTAGGAATGGTTGAGGGCAGGATTTTTAATCAGGCACATCTGCAACAGGTTGAACAGGATATAAAAAACGCCTATCTATCTATGGGACGCTATTCCGCAACCGTGGAAACAAGTATAGAAGCACTTGAGCAAAACCGCGTTGCAATAACGGTAAACATTAACGAGGGTCGCGTTGCCCGGATAAAGAAAATTAATATTATTGGTGCTAAATCAATATCGGTTAAACGCATAAAAGGTGAAATGCAGCTCAAGGAAAAGCGCGGATATCGTGTGTTTTCGCGTCAGGATCAATATTCAAAACAAAAACTTGAAGCAGATATTGAAACTATTCGCAGCTATTATTTGAATCGTGGCTACCATGAATTTGAAATTGTTTCATCCAACTTTGAAATTAGTCCAAACAAGCAGAACATTTTTATTAGCATTGTCATCAAAGAAGGACAGATATACACCTTCGGAGAATCGATTATTGAAGGTGTTGATGAAGATAAAATAGCAGAATTACAGGACATTATTGATATTAAACCCGGTCAGTCATTCTCGCGCCAGAGAATTAACAAAACCCGTCTGGCACTGACTGATTATTTTACCGATGATGGCTTTGCCTTTGCCGAAGTGCGTTCTGTGTTTGATGCCGACAAGTCTGCCAAAGTGGTTAATATGATTTTTTCCATCATTCCCAAGCAACGGGTTACGGTTCGCAGAATTGATATTTCGGGAAACACCTATACCCGTGACGAGGTAATTCGTCAGCAATTAAGACAGTTTGAAGGTGCATGGTATTCGGCATCGGCAATAAAACGCTCGAAAGACCGATTACAACGACTGGGAATCTTTGGCTCAGTGCAAATCGAAACCCCGCAGGTGGCAGGAAGCAGCGATCAGGTTGATATGAAAGTGGTGGTTACCGAAGTTGATGCCGGGTCAATCGCGTTATCCGCTGGTTATTCTGATGACGATGGCACATTATTCGGCGTTGAATTTGAACAACGCAATTTATTGGGAACGGGTAAACATCTATCGGTAAAATTAAAGACTTCAAATTCCGCAAAAACTGCCATCATTGCCTATACCAATCCATACTATACGCAGGATGGCATAAGTCGAGGCTTCTCTTTATCCACCCAGCAATCTGATGCAAGCGATGTTGATACCGCCGCCTATACACTGAACCGGAGTGCTGCGGGTGTATTGTATAAAATCCCGATTGCCGAAACCAATATCGTCAATACTGGGTTGTCGTTGGAGTCAATCAACTTGACAGCTTCTAGCTCAACACCAAATGAATTCCGGATTGTTATTGATGAACGACCGAAATCTAACAATCTGGTGCTAACAACGGGTTTTTCACAAGATACGCGCAATAATTTTTTCTTTCCAACACGCGGGTCCAGCAAATCCATTTCTCTGGAAGCATCACTGCCGGGTAGCGACTTCCAATACTATCGGTTGGATTTGCAAGGTCGCTATTATCTGCCATTAGGTGATCGCCTGACCGTTAAAGGAGCATTGAATATTGGTTATGGTGATGGTTATGGAAACTCCACTAAATATGGATTACCTTTTTTCAAACACTATTTTGTCGGCGGTGAAAGCTCGGTGCGTGGTTATCAAGCACGTTCTCTCGGTCCTCGCCCCGTAGCAAGCCCGAAAACGGGATCTCCAATCGGCGGTGCTTCTCGAATCGTAATTAACCTTGAAGCCTTATTCCCTGCTTTTGGTGCCAACAACAGCAATGACAAAAGATTTGGCCTATTTGTCGATGGTGGCATGGTCTATGGAAACTCTGAAAGAATTAATCTGGGTAGTATGCGATACTCAGCAGGGGTGTTTTTTCACTGGTTCTCGGCAGTCGGCCCTTTCAGTATAAGTTACGGCGTGCCTTTTAATAATCAACCGGATGATAAACACGAATCCCTGCAAATTTCAATCGGCACGGTATTTCGATAGTAATGCGCTTTCGTATTTTTTGCTGGCATTCATAACTTGACAACATAACCACTAATCTACTTAAAAAAATTTTTGAAATGACTTACAAAAAAACTTCCGGAATCAGCTTGCCCGGAATCGCCTTGCAAGCACTTTACCTGAGCATGCTAGTCGCACTGCCACTGCAGGCGCAAGCAGAAAAATTGGCTTATGTTGATGCACGGCGGTTGGTCAATGAAGCCCCTCAAGGCAAAGATGAATTACAAATTCTTGAACAAAGTTTCAGTGCGAGAAAGCGTCAGTTAACCGGCAACATTGAATCATTCAAAGCACAGGAAGCACAGTTTCAAAAAAATGCTTTAGCGCTTTCTGAAGAGGAGCGTCAAAGCAAAGCGGCTGAATTACTGGATTTGCAAAGAACCTTGCAGCGCGATGAAAAAAACTATGGTGAAGATTATGAACGCAGTCACAATCAGGGATTAATGCGACTCGAAAAACTCATCTCTGAGGTCATTATTGAATTAGCTAAAAAAGAAGGTATTGATTTGGTGCTACAACAAGTCGTGTATGCCAGTCCGAAAATAGACTTTACCGAGCGCGTCTTGAAAGAATTAAAAAAACGTCATCAGCAAAAAAAGTAATGCGGCCGATGAAAATTCCAAACCACATCACGCCTTAACGATTTTAACGAACTATTTTAACAATTGGCTAACTCTATTATAAAGACTGAGACAATAAGCGTGATTTCATTGCAGCAGATTGCCGAAATTGTTGACGGAGTAGTACTCGGAAATGGCGATTATCCAATCCGATTTATACATAGCTTAGAACACGCCAGCCGCGATTCTATTACGTTTTTCGGAGACCGAAAAAAAAAACAACAGTTACAAAACACACAGGCAGGTGCGGTTTTAATCTCTCATGAGCATGCCGATTTATATACCGGCAACAAAGTTATCGTAACCGACCCCTGCCTTGCCCATGCGCGAATAAGCCGATTATTTAAGCGCTATCCCTGTCATCAACAAGTCGGCGTTGATGACACTGCCCGCCTTGCTAGTGGCACTAAATTGGGCAATGACCTGTCCATTGGACGCTATGTTACGATTGGACAGGGCGTTACGCTGGGTGATCGTGTGCTCATCGGTAATGGTGTTCATATCGGTGAGGATGTTGAAATTGGTGATGACACGGTGATAGAAGATCAGGTCGTTATTTGTAGCGGTTGTCGTATCGGCAAGCGTTGTTGTCTTTCACCCGCTGCGGTTATCGGTGCAAGTGGATTTGGTTATGCACGCAATCAGGAACGCTGGGAAAAAATTGAGCAGCTCGGTGCTGTGCTGATAGGTGATGATGTTGACATTGGTGCCAACACCACAATCGATCGAGGCACGCTTGATGACACCCGCATTGGCGATGGCGTAAAACTTGATAATCAAATACTGATAGCGCACAATGTTCAGGTAGGTGATAACACGATAATGGCAGGCGGTGTTGGTATCGCTGGCAGTACGGAAATAGGTCAGCGTTGTCAATTCGCTGCCCGTGTTGGTATTTTGGGACATCTGAAAATAGCCGATGATGTTATCGTTTTATCCAATAGTCTGGTTACCCACTCAATTAAAACAGCAGGCGAGTATGCGTCAACCATTGCGGTACAGCCTGCGCAACAATGGCGTAAAACCGCTGCCCTAATTCGGCGATTAGACAAATTGGTTACGAAAGTGAAAAAACTGGATATGTAAGTAAAACTTGTTGATGACAAATCACCATAAAAAGCACAGAATACGGGAATACCGCGTCAACTCAAAGGCCACACCATGACTGAAGCAAAAAGCGCCGCTACAACCATAGATATTCATCGGATAAAAGAGATTCTACCGCACCGCTACCCATTTTTGTTGATTGACCGGGTAACCGACTATACGCTGGGGAAAACCTTATCCGCCATCAAAAACGTCAGTATCACTGAGCCGTTTTTTCAGGGACATTTTCCGGATCGTCCGGTTTTCCCGGGGGTTTTAATACTTGAAGCCATGGCGCAAGCATCAGCGATTCTCGCCAGCCACAGCCCCGAAGCCAATACCGCAACGAATGCCGATGAGAATGTCATTTTACTTTTTGCCGGTGTTGACAAGGCGCGCTTTAAACATCTGGTGGAACCCGGCGATCAGCTCGTTATCAATGTCAAACAAACCCACTACAAAAGCAGGATATGGAAATATGCGACCACGGCATCGGTTGACGGCAAGTTAGCCGCTTCTGCCCAAGTGATGTTTACCTATCGGGTTTTTTAGTGTTATGACAGAAATCCACCCAACAGCTATTGTTGATAAGTCCGCAAAACTGGGGAAGAATGTAACGATTGGCGCGTATTCCATCATAGAAGCACAGACCTACATCGGTGACGGCACTTGGATTGCGCCTCATGTTGTCATTAGAAGTTTGACCAGAATCGGCAAAGAAAATAAGATTTTCCAGTTTTGCTCAATCGGTGAAGACCCGCAACATCAAGATTATGCGGGTCAAGCAACCGAGCTTAACATCGGCAACCGCAATACCATTCGGGAATACTGCACCATTAACAGAGGCACCGCAGACGGTCTCGGCACGACAAAAATTGGCAACGACAATTTTATTATGGCCTATGCCCATATCGCCCATGACTGTGTACTTGGCAATCACATTATTTTCGCAAATGGGGCGAGTTTGGCAGGTCATGTTGATATAGGTGATTATGCCATTTTGGGCGGCTTCTCTCTGGTTCATCAGTTCTGTCGAATTGGCACGCACAGTATTACCGGAATTGGTTGCGTCTGTTTACAGGATGTACCACCATACATTATTGCTGCAGGCAATCCGGCAAAACCATTCGGCATCAATAGTAAAGGATTGCGACGGCGTCACTTTCCTAAAGCGTCAATTCAATTACTAAACAATGCCTATAAGATGGTTTACCGCCTTCGCCTTGATTTGCAGTCGGCAATTGATGCGGTCGAGCAATTGCACAGCAACCATGCTGACCTCAACGTCTTTAGCGAGTTTTTACGTCATTCCAAGCGCGGCATCATCCGCTAACGCAGCATGCGTAAAATGGTGCGGATTGGCATTGTTGCGGGAGAACCTTCAGGCGATAAATTAGGCGCAGGACTGATTAAGGCACTGCAAGCCGAGTATCCTGAAGCGGAATTTATCGGTATCGGCGGACCGAAAATGCGTCAGGCAGGATGCGACACCCTCTACGATATGGGGCGCATTGAGCTAATGGGTGTTGATGAATTATTCAGCAAATTCTTCGACATACTGAAAATTCGGACATCGCTATACCGTCAATTCACTGCCCATCCCCCCGATATTTTTATTGGCATTGACGTACCTGATTTCAATTTGAGCTTAGCGCGTAAACTTAAACGAAAAAATATACGCACGATTCACTATGTCAGTCCAACGGTTTGGGCATGGCGCGGTTATCGGATTCATAAAATCCGCCGTGCGCTGGATCACATGCTTACCTTGTTCCCCTTTGAAGCGGAGTTTTACCAACGACACAAAATCCCGGTGACCTGCGTAGGACATCCGATTGCCGATGAAATTGCCGATGACTTGACCGATTCGCATAAAACGGCAGCGAGAGAAAAAATTGGCATAACCGTTAGCCCGGGTAACCTCCTGATTGCACTATTGCCGGGCAGCCGACAGTCAGAAATCAGAAATCTGGCTACACTCTTTGTCGAAGCGGCCGAAAAAATTTATAATGCTGACCCAACAGTACAATTTATTTTACCTTTCGCCAGCCGCAAAATAGCGAATACCTTTTACCCGCTCGTTGGTAGCCTCAAGCATCTGCCGATTTTTACACTAGATGGGCAATCACGGGAGGCTATTGCCGCATCCGACATCGTGGTATTGGCATCCGGAACGGCAGCATTAGAAGCGGCGTTATTACGCCGACCCCATGTTGTTGTCTATAAACTGAGTGCGATGACCTATTGGCTATTTCAAAAACTGCGACATATTGATTATTATTCCATGCCAAACCAACTATTACCTAATCCCGCCATTCCTGAACTGGTGCAAGATCAGGCGACCGCGCATAACATCGTGCAGGCAGTCAATGATTTCATAAACAACCCGCACAAAGTAGCCCAACTTGAACGCGATTTTACCGACATCCACAAACAGTTAAAACGGGATGCCAACCGACAAGCGAGCAAAGCGATCGTGAGGTTGCTGGGGTCGTCAACATGATTGAGTATGGTTGCCGCTATTTACCACTCTATTCAGCGCACAATAACATAGGATTCGTTATATGAGATTTTACGTCATTCAAACTCACCCAATCGTGGAAACAGCACGGCAATCCTGCCATCCCAACAATTCGGCATATCGAAAGCCACGTTGCTGGTAATGATGCAAATATGAGAATTCGCTTGTGAATATACCTGTGCATATAGCATGTCGGGGGGAAATCGCTAATGCTGCTGCCCACAATATTGCTGGCGTTGACGAGGCCGGGCGTGGACCACTGGCAGGACCGGTTTTTGCGGCAGCCGTCATATTGGATCAAAACAAGCCGATCGCGGGGCTGGATGATTCCAAGAAACTCTCGCCCAAACGCCGAGCTGAACTTGAGTGCATCATTAAAAAGCGGGCGTTATCATGGTCTGTGGCACTGGCTGATGTCGCAGAAATTGACCGCATCAACATTCTGGCAGCCTCCTTACTGGCAATGAAACGTGCACTGGAAGGACTACACATTCAGCCTCAATGTGCATTGATTGACGGCAACAAATCGCCAGATTTGCATTGCCCTGCCCGTGCGGTGGTGGGTGGTGATGCCATATATGACGAAATCTCTGCGGCATCCATTTTAGCCAAACAAGCCCGCGATCGAGTGATGATTGCATTGGCAGATGTCTTTCCACAATATGGATTTGAGCGTCATAAGGGCTACCCGACAAAAGCACATCTACAGGCATTACAAACGCACGGCGTAACTGCACAACACAGGCATAGTTTTGCGCCGGTGCGTAATCTGCTGCAATCCGCTCAATAGTTAGCTTGTTGCAATGACTCAACCTTATAGAAATAGACGACTCAAGATCGCTTGGCAGTATGCTGCAATCCACTCGATAGTTGGCTTGTGGCAATGACTCAAGCCTTCGTACATTTGCACTTGCATTCGGCGTTTTCTCTTGCCGACGGCATCGTCCGCCTGAAACCGCTGGCGCAGCAATGTGCCGAATTTGAACAACCAGCGGTGGCACTGACCGACTGGTCAAATCTCTATGCTGCCATCAAGTTTTATCGCGCCTGTCTGACGCACGGCGTAAAACCGATTATCGGTTGTGATGTCTGGGTTGAAAACCCGCTGAATCACAGAAATTGCGACCGTGTAACCTTGTTATGCAAAGATAACGAGGGTTACCGTAATTTGAGCAAAATGCTGACCAAAGCATATCTGCAAGACAATGTAAAAGACAAAGTGGTGATCCGATGGCGCGAATTCGCCCACTATCAATGTGGTCTCATCTGTTTGTTGGACGATCACGAAGGACCGGTCATCAATCTGATGACGCAAAACGCCGAGCACAATATCGAAAACATAGTGCGCCAATACCACGAACTGTTTGCAGACAGATTGTACTTTTCCATTAGCCGAATCGGCTGGGCAAAAGAACAAGATGCTATCAACATGGCAGTACAGCTTTGCCAGCAACACCGCATTGCGCTTGTTGCAACCAATCGAGTGGTCTTTATCCATCGACACGAATTTGACACACATGAAATTCGTGTCTGCATAAACGATGGTCGGACCTTGGATGACAGCAGACGAGTACGAAAATTCACCGATCAACAGTATTTAAGATCGAGTCAGGAAATGTCAGAACTCTTTGCCGATATACCTGCTGCGATTACTAACTCAGTGGAAATTGCCAAACGTTGCAACCTGTTTTTCAATTTTGATGAAGACTTTTTGCCGGTCTATCCAGATGCCGAGGGGCAGTCGGTGGCGACCATGCTACGTGAACTGGCAGAATCGGGACTGGCTAAACGACTACAGCTTGAGCAGCTAACCCATGGTGATGGTACAGCAGTGGCAGAGCAGAAATATATTGATCGACTGAATCTGGAATTGGGCATCATTGAACAAATGGGCTACCCGGGATATTTTTTAATTGTCGCCGATTTCGTTCGCTGGTCACGCGAACAGGATATTCCAGTGGGTCCGGGGCGAGGTTCTGGTGCGGGCTCATTGGTTGCTTGGGCAACCGGTATAACCGAAATAGATCCCCTGCTTTATGGACTGCTGTTTGAGCGCTTTCTCAATCCTGAAAGAGTGTCCTTACCCGACTTTGATATTGATTTTTGCGTAGATGGTAGGGATCGGGTGATCGAATATGTGGTACAACGCTATGGTAGCGATCAGGTCGCACAAATTATTACATTCGGCACGATGGCTGCCAAAGCGGTGGTGCGGGATGTTGGTCGAGTGATGAATTTTCCTTATGGATTTGTTGATCAGATTGCCAAGCTGATTCCTTTTGATGTGGGTATGACGCTACAAAAGGCGTTAGACGAAGAGCAATTATTACAGAAACGTTATCAGGATGAAGAAGATGTTCAGGAGCTAATCAACTCGGCATTACAACTGGAAGGCCTCGCACGCAATGTTGGGAAACATGCAGGCGGTGTCGTCATTGCACCGAAACCACTTACCGAATACACCCCGCTGTATGCCGACACCCATTTGAGTCAAGCTATTACACAGTTTGATAAAGATGATCTTGAAGCCATCGGGCTGATTAAATTTGATTTTCTTGGGTTACGCACGCTGACCGTACTGGATGCCGCGGTAAAAATGGCAAACCGACAGTTAGCCGAGCAAGGTAAACCGATCATTGATATGGACAACATTGCTCCAGACGATGAGGACACCTTCAAGTTTATCCGTAGCGGTCAAACCACTGCCATCTTCCAGCTTGAATCTCGTGGTATGAAAGACTTGATTATTCGTGCCCATCCAGAAAAGTTTGAGGATTTGATTGCACTGATTGCTATGTTTCGACCGGGGCCATTGCAATCTGGCATGGTGGATGACTTTGTCAATCGGAAAAATGGTCGAGAATCCATTCAATACCTCCATCCCGATCTTGAAGAAGTATTAAAACCCACCTACGGCGTGATTCTTTATCAGGAACAAGTCATGGAAATCGCTAGAATCCTTGCCGGTTATACGCTCGGAGGGGCAGACTTTCTGCGTAAAGCGATGGGCAAGAAAAAACAAGAGGGAATGGACAAGCAGTGTACGGTGTTTGTCAGTGGTGCGGTCAAACGCGGTGTCAATAAGCAAGTTGCGGAAAACATTTTTAATCTGATGGCTAAATTCGCAGGCTATGGCTTCAACAAATCCCACTCTGTGGCTTATGCGTTGGTGTCTTACCATACTGCATGGATGAAAACTCATTATCCAGCCGCTTATATGGCCGCCACATTATCGAGTGAACTGGATACAACCGACAAAGTGGTGATACTGCTTGCAGATTGTCGTGCGCTGGGATTAACGATACTGCCGCCCGACATCAATGCCAGCTTTTATACATTCAAGCCAACCAATAATACCGAAATATCATATGGTCTTGGCGCATTAAAAGGTGTCGGTCGGAGTGTCATTGATAGTATAGTTGAGCAGCGTCAGGCGAATGGTATGTATAAAAGTCTGTTTGATTTCTGTCGACGACTCGATTTGCGTAAGGTCAACAAACGTGTTTTGGAGGTATTGATAAAAAGTGGCGCAATGGACGGCGTTGGCAACAATCGCGCAATGTTGATGGCAGACATCAGCAATGCCTGCCGCGCTGCTGAACAACAGCAACAGGATAAACAAGCCGGACAGTTTGATATGTTTGACGTTGCACAAGTCCCTTTGGATAATCTGGCATCCGGCGAAATGGCCGACTGGAACGAGCAACAACGTCTTATTGCTGAAAAAGAATCGCTGGGCTTGTATCTGAGCGGACATCCGTATAATCGTTTTACCCACGAACTAAAACACGTCTGTGAACATGATGTGTCATTACTCAATTTGAAGACACCGCGTAATGGTATTTTCAGTGGCATTGTGATGTCAATGCGCGTATTAAATACACGTCGAGGAAAAATGGCATTCATTGCACTGGATAATGCAATACATCAAGTTGAAGCTAGTCTGTATTCAGAAAAACTGAAACTGCTCTCCAGTAAACTGCAAAAAGATACGCTGTTAATTGCCGTGGGCGAGCTAAGCACCGATGAACTGACTGGTGGTTGCCAAATACAGGTGGAGAATTTATACGATATCAGCGAACTCAGAAAGGCAACTTTGCGTGGCATCCGATTGCACCTGTTAGAACAAAATTTGAGTAAGGGCAGTCTTAAATCTCTACAACAATTATTGCTCAAGTACCGTGGCGATAAAACGGCAATCAGTGTCATCTATACGCGGATAAAAGGAGAACAGGGTCAATTACACCTGAGCAATGATTGGAAGGTCAAGCCAGAGCAGACATTACTGGACGAATTAGGGCATCGCTTCGGCACAGAAAACATTCACTACCATTACGATACCACAACCCTCATCAATGCCATTCCAGAAAAATCCCATTATCGTTCAAAAGCGGTAGCGTCTTATTAAGATGATCATGATTGAGATGGAGAGTGTCTATCTGCGCCAATACAACACGATTTAGGTATCGAATATTGCCAAATTTCAATGAACCCAACTGTGTGGTTGTACAGGATTCAAGCCACAATCGTTGGTTGTATTTTCGCAATCCACTACGAATTTTCACGACCACGAACATTGACGAGGTGACCCATCAGCTCGCGCTGGTTGAGTCGGAAGTCGCGCATAATGGACGTTATGCTGCTGGCTTTGTCAATTACGAAGCCGCTCCAGCATTCGATAGTGTATTCCCACTCAGGGAAAACTCAGAAGTGCCGCTTATCTGGTTTGCAATCTTCAGTGATTATGAAGAGTTTGACTTTCCTCATCAAGCCGATCCGCCATCGCAACACAGTGCTACCCGTCATCAAAGCAGACCATTGGATTGGTCGTTACTGCTGGATGAACAAGAATACCAGTCCTCGCTCAGCACAATAAAAAACTATATCAAGGCAGGAGATACCTATCAGGTTAACTATTCTTTTCGATTAAAAGCCAGCACATCCCCCCATATGGACAATAGTAATAGCGATGATAACTGGCGATTTTTTGTGCAAATGGTGCATGCGCAAAACCTTGCCGATCAATGCGGTTATTGCGTTTATGTCAACACCGAAAACTGGACTGTGTGCAGTGCGTCCCCAGAATTATTTTTTGAATATCACCACCGCACTCTGAAATCAAAACCGATGAAAGGAACGGCACCGCGTGGATTGAGTTACGCGGATGATATGCAAAACGGCTTTGACTTACAGCATTCCGAAAAGAATCGTGCTGAAAATATTATGATTGCCGACATGGTGCGCAATGATATGGGCAAGATTGCCGACATCGGTTCGGTACAGACAACGGCGGTATTGACACTGGAGAAATACCATACATTCTGGACGATGACGACCACAGTACAATGCCAGACCGAGTCGAAATTGAGTGCGATATTTTCAGCCTTATTTCCAGCGGCATCCATTACCGGCGCACCAAAGTTAAGGGCGATGCAAATTATCGACCAACTGGAAAAGTATCCGCGCCATATTTATACCGGCTCTGCTGGTTTCATCAGTCCTGACAACTTCGCCCAATTCAATGTTGCCATACGAACCGTCTTGATTGACAAAACCAATAAACAGGCTGAGTTTGGTGTCGGCGGCGGCATAGTCTGGGATTCAGAATCAGGGGACGAATTTCGAGAATGCCAGACCAAAGCGCGGGTACTAACTTATTCCCAGCCACAATTCGACTTGATTGAAACATTAAAATGGTGTGTTGATGAGGGCTATGTTTTCCTGCAACAGCATTTATTAAGATTGCGTCACTCGGCGTATTACTTCTCTTGGTCACTGGATGTCGATAGCATTGAGCATCAACTAAATGCCATGCAGGCAAGCTTTCCAAAAACCACTCAGCGAGTACGCGTGCAAGTATCAAAATCCGGCAATATCATTATCAACAATAGCGATTTAGTCGCCCTGCCCAATCCCTATGTGGTTAAGGTTGATGAGCGCTCGGTAAATTCAAAAAACTATTTTTTATACCACAAAACAACCTGGCGCAATGTGCACGACAGCAGACAACACAGCGACCACTGGTGCTCTAAATTACCCGCCAAATTGCCCACTCACAGTCCACAGTACGATGATCTCTTGCTATGCATGAAAGAGATGAGCTAACCGAATCATGTCGTGCCAATATACTGGTGGAATCCGATGCGGGCTGGATTACCCCGCCGCTTTCATGCGGATTACTAAACGGCATCGGGCGACAACATTTAATATATCAAGGTATCGTTAGCGAATCCATCGTTACCCTTGATCAATTATTATCGGCAAAATCAGTCTGGCTGGTAAACTCGGTGCGGGGTCGCTGGCAGGTCTGTTTAACCTCTGATTAGTGCTTTATGCTACTATTAACCATAACCGAATGGACACTGCTGTGTTTGGTTTTTATCTGGTCTGGCTTTGTACGTAGTGGCTTGGGGTTTGGCGGTGCCGCCTTAGCCATACCACTGATGTTATTGATTGTGGATAAGCCACTACTGTGGTTGCCCATTGTTGCCACACATTTACTGTTTTTCTCCGCATTGACTGTCTATAACCGTCTACAGGACATTGATTGGCAGTATTTGAAGAAAGCCCTGTTGATTATGCTCATTCCAAAATTAATGGGTGTATTTGGATTGCTGAATTTACCGAGTGACTTATTGGTGCTGATCATTTACACCATCACTTTTTGCTATGGACTGACCTACGTTTTTAATTATTCATTCACCAGCAAGAATCGCCTAGTTGACTATCTATTACTGAGTCTGGGCGGCTATGCAAGCGGCACATCGCTAATCGGCGCACCACTCATCTCCGTGGTCTTCGCCAGAAACGTTAGCATTGACAAACTGCGTAACACCTTATTTGCAACATGGATGATATTGGTGGTGATAAAAATGTCCACCTTCGTCGTCTTTGCCGTGGATTTGCAATTCAAATACGCACTATACCTATTCCCCGTCACCGCAATTGGTCACTGGCTCGGCTTAAAGATGCACAACCGCCTCATCAAAGGTGGTGGAGAAAGATATAAACGCCTGTTAGGCATCGTGCTGGTGGTTATCTGTAGCTACGGACTGTTGAGCGCATTACGTTAATGCCGAAGGAATTTATGTTGAACATACTTGGATGCCTCCTGTTCAGTTGCGTCTTGTAGCATCCCTAAGAGATCGCTCCAAATCATTGTCTTTTAATTCATAGAGACCTTTGCACGGAAGATGATTTTGCTTTCAGGTAAGGCAAAAACGCACGGAATGAGGGAGTTTATGCTTATAAATGACCGATTGAGTACGTTTTTAACGTAGCATGCAGGTGAAATGGCTTTCGTGCAAAGGTCTCTCATACTCATTTAAGACATGAATGTTGTCATGCTTGATATGTAATTGCCCTTCGTTACCACGATTGCCGCGATGTTGTCCTTCAAATTACAAATCAAATACTCGAATTCATTAAATGGAAAGACAGATTGATCTTGGTTGATGATTTGCAAGATATTTTGAAAGTCTTCGGGCGAACCGGTAAAACATTCACAGATTTTATTCTTTGAGGCCTTTGCACGGAAGATGATTTCGCTTTTAGGCAAGGCAAAAACGCACGGAATGAGGGAGTTTATGCTTATAAATGACCGATTGAGTACGATTTTAACGCAGCATGCAGGTGAAATGGCTTTCGTGCAAAGCTCTCTCTTTAATTCTGAAAGTTCCATCGTGTTGTTCTTCAATATTCAGATAATTGAAAAATGATTCATCAGTAAACTCTGAATGGGTATCAAAATATTTTGTATGTATTGGTAATGCTTCAATGTCTGATCGAAGCGCTTTGTGGGTTTCAAATATTGACTTGAATAGCCAGTTAATCACCTTGCTGTTCAGTATCTGACTAAGTTGCCTTACACTAATCGGAAAATCATCTTCCAATATCAGCATATTGGCACTGTTCAAGAAAAACATCTGCTCGGTATCATGGTAGAAAACCAAGTCTGATGAAATAAATCTATAAACCAATTTTTCTTGGGGCTGTCCTAGATAACACTGAAAGAGTGCTATCATGGGATCAATGAGAAAGAGTCGTTTAAGCCGTTATAAACAAGGTCGTCTTATCGAGCATTTTGTGTCGGGTTCAACCGCCCGCACGGCAGCGTTGCTGGTTGGGATCAACAAGTCCACATCGGCGTATTTTTATCACCGGTTGCGCGAGATTATCGCATATGAGCTTGAACAAGAAAGTCATGAGGTTTTTGACGGGGAGATTGAAGTCGATGAAAGTTATTTTGGCGGTGGTCGCAAAGGCAAACGAGGTCGGGGAGCGGCGGGGAAAATCCCGGTGTTTGGCTTACTCAAACGGGGCGGGAGGGTTTACACCAAGATTATCCCGGATGCCTGTTCAGCAACCTTGATGCCAATTATTGAGCGTAAAGTGGTTCCGGACAGCATCGTTTATTCCGACTGTTGGAGCGGTTATAATGTGCTGGACGTGAGCGATTTCAAGCACCACCGCATCAACCATTCCCAACGCTTCGCGGAGCAGGGGAATCACATCAACGGCATTGAGAACTTTTGGAGTCAGGCGAAGCGTCATATGCACAAATTCAACGGTGTTCCCAAGGCGCATTTTGGGCTGTTTTTGAAGGAGTGCGAGTGGCGTTTTAACAACAGCGACCCAATATCTCAATTATTTCAATTAAAACAATGGGTTGGAGTTCATTTAAACTAGTTATCTAGGACAGCCCCAATCGTAATTCGTAAAAAAGCACAAGATATGCCATTAAGAGACCTTTGCACGGAAGATGATTTCGCTTTCAGGCAAGGCAAAAACGCACGGAATGAGGGAGTTTATGCTTATAAATGACCGATTGAGACCAATTTTACCAACAGTAGGCGCTTTTAGGCGACGCAGCATGCAGGTGAAATGGCTTTCGTGCAAAGCTCTCATTAAAACATCGGTCTCAACAGACAGTAGCAGATAATCCATTGCCGTTATTGACTACACGTTCAATAACAAGTGTTCTTTTTCCCATGCACTGACCACGTTTAAGGATAGTTTTCCGTTTGCTTGGTTTGCTTGGTTTGCTTGGTGGGCGTTATTGGACATTGGCTTGTGTTGAATGGTGTATTGGTGGGTGTCTTGTCTTCGATACTGTCTTGGAAAGAGCCCAATCAGCTTGTATTATACGAGCTGGCGGTGTTGAAAAACCCTCACCCGGCCTAAAAATTTCGTGTCCTGTTTGTCCATTAGTTCATGCTACATTTTTCACGCTATATCTTTAATGCCATGTTTGAAAATGACGATAAACCAATAACATCCTATTACCAACATACGGCTAACGGTCAAATTGATGCACCACAATTACAACAGCATATCAAAGCAGATGTGGTTGTTATTGGCGGTGGCTTGAGCGGTTGTTCCACTGCCTTGCATCTGGCATCAAGTGGCGTGGATGTGGCAGTGCTTGAGTCGCGTCAGTTTGGATGGGGTGCCTCCGGGCGCAGTGGCGGGCAAATTATCAATGGCTTCTCGATCAGTCAAGATGTCTTGGAAAAACAGCTCGGTATGGAACATGCCAAACAGCTTTGGCAACACTCGGTATATGCGGTGGACTATACCCGACAGTTAATCAAAACCCACAATATAGATTGCGATCTGACTATGGGCTATTTACATGTGGGGGTAAAACCACGTCATGCCAAAGCGTTACGATGCTGGGTCGAGCAGTTGTCCAGGACCTACGACTACACGTCGATGCAATACCACAATCAAAACCAGTTGACGGAGTTTCTTGCTTCTGAGCGCTATCAGGGTGGTGTATCCGATTCGGGTAGTGGTCATCTACATCCGCTGAATTATTGTTTGGGTATTGCCAAAGCGGCTGAGGATGCGGGCGCAAGATTGTGGCAGCACTCCGCCGTGGTTAAAGTGGCAACAACGGCGACTGGCAAAGTCGTTGATGTCGTTAATCAAGATGGTGGCAACGGCAAAATAAATTGTCAGCATGTGGTTTATGCTTGCAATGCCTATCTCAATAAACTGGCACCGAAAATCGGCAATAAAATAATGCCAGTGGGAACCTATATGGTCGCGACAGAACCGTTGCAAGAAGACCTTGCCTTAGGCTTGATTTCCAACCGCGCCGCAGTTGCCGATAACAATTTTGTGTTGGACTATTATCGTTTATCCGCCGACAACCGTATGTTGTTTGGTGGGCGGGTCAGCTACTCAACATTACAACCCCGAAAACTTACCCACTCATTGCGTCACCGCATGCTCAGCGTGTTCCCGCAATTACAGGGCGTGAACATTGATTTTTCATGGGGCGGTTATGTGGCGATTACCCGAAACCGTGCGCCCGATATTGGGCAGATGGATGACGGCAGTTGGTTTGCGCAAGGCTATTCCGGGCATGGTATGGCATTGAGCGGATACATCGGAAAATTACTTGCTCAGGCGATTTTGGGCGATCGGGAAGGGATGGCTTGTTTTGAAAAAATACCGCACAAAACCTTCGTGGGTGGCAAGATTTTGCGTATGCCAGCACTGGTGGCAGCGATGAGTTATTATAAATTGAAAGATTATTTTTAGATGAGACCTTTGCACGGAAGATGGTTTCGCTTTCAGGCAAGGCAAAAACGCACGGAATGAGGGAGTTTATGCTTATAAATGACCGATTGAGTACGTTTTTAACACAGCATGCAGGTGAAACGGCTTTCGTGCAAAGGTCTCTAGATGTCACCGTTGTCCATAAACAAAGCATTCATAAATAAAGCACAGGCTATGTCAGCGCAGGTAAGACTCCAGATCGTTGAGCGCGAGGAAGATGGGCAGCGGGTTGATAATTTTTTGATAAAAACGCTGAAAGGAGTACCCAAGAGTAGAATCTATAAAGCGGTGCGTAGTGGGGAAGTGCGGGTCAATGGCTCGAGAATAAAGGTGTCGCATAAGCTGAAGTCCGGAGATAAAGTACGCATACCACCAATTCGCCATGCCCAAACCAACCAGCCAGCGGTGATTCCCCCGAATCTGCTACAGCATATTCCAGTGCTTTTTGAGGATCAGCATTTACTGCTGGTTGACAAACCAGCGGGGCTGGCAGTACATGGTGGTACGGGTATGTCATATGGATTGATTGAAGCGTTCCGGCAACTGCGACCGCACATTCAGTTTCTTGAACTGATACATCGCCTGGATCGGGAAACTTCAGGATGCCTGATGTTGGCGAAGAGCAGACAAGCGTTGCTGGCAGTGCAGCAACAACTCGGTGAGGACAGAACGGTGGGCAAATATTATCTGGCATTGGTGCAAGGTGTGTGGAAGGGAGGAAGCAAAACGGTTAATTTATCTCTTGCCAGAAAGCGCGAAGCAGGCAAGGATAAACGCTCGGTGGTTGATGGCAATGGTCAGCAGGCGAGCAGTAAAATTTCTCTGCTAACACGTTATCATGACAGTAGCTTGGTAGAGATTGAACTCAAAACCGGCAGAATGCATCAGGCACGGGTGCATTGCTCCGCCAGCGGTTATCCTATAGCCGGCGATTACTTATATGGTGAAAGTGCGTTTAATCAGAAAATGAAAAAAGCCGGTCTTGGGCGACTATTTCTGCATTCCCACAAGCTCACAATACGCCATCCCCTGACCAACACCCCGCTGCATCTGCAAGCGCCATTGCCAGCACGCTTGCTGAGATTGCTTGATAAATTAGCGTGCTGAAATGAAATAGAGTTGGTTCATCACCGCTGTCTGTGTTAAGGTGTTCGCCTTGTATGGCGTATGTTTTATGAGTAGGTTGGGTAGCAACTGCTGGAAAACGCCGGAAAAACAATCTGCAGAATCATTGACTTAACCGAGTATAAGAAAAATGCCTGATTACCGATCGTGGACAACAACCCGTGGCAGGACAATGGCAGGGGCGCGTGCTTTGTGGCGTGCTACGGGTATGACAGAAGATGATTTCAATAAACCCATCATTGCCGTTGCTAATTCATTTACCCAATTTGTGCCCGGACATGTGCACTTAAAAGATATGGGGCAACTGGTTGCCCGCGAGATTGAAGCGGTGGGTGGTGTTGCCAAAGAATTTAATACCATTGCCGTTGATGATGGCATTGCTATGGGACATGGCGGTATGTTGTATTCATTGCCGTCACGGGAAATCATCGCCGATTCGGTGGAATATATGGTCAATGCACATTGTGCTGATGCGCTGGTGTGTATTTCTAATTGCGACAAAATTACTCCGGGTATGTTAATGGCAACTATGCGGCTTAACATTCCGGCTATTTTTGTCTCGGGCGGACCTATGGAAGCGGGTAAGGTGACTTGGCGTGAGCACGAAAAATCGGTGGATTTGGTCGATGCGATGATGGTGGCAGCCGATGATAATGTGAGCGATCTGGAATCTGAAAATATGGAGCGTTCTGCCTGCCCAACCTGTGGTTCCTGTTCGGGTATGTTTACCGCAAATTCGATGAATTGTTTGACAGAGGCTCTCGGACTTGCTCTGCCCGGGAACGGCACGCTTGTTGCTACGCATAGTGATCGTGAACAATTATTTCTCGAAGCCGGCAGGTGCATCGTTACCACTACCCGGCGACACTACGAGCAGGATGATTACGATGTATTGCCGCGAGCCATCGCTAACTTTGATGCTTTTGAAAATGCAATGTCGCTGGATATTGCGATGGGTGGATCGACCAATACGGTGTTGCACCTGCTTGCTGCCGCACATGAGGGTAGCATCGCCTTCAGCATGAAAGACATTGATCGCTTGAGTCGTCAGGTACCCAACCTGTGCAAAGTAGCTCCAGCTTCACCAGACTATCACGTTGAGGATGTGCATCGTGCTGGTGGTGTTATGGCGATACTGGGTGAGCTGGATCGTGCCGGCTTGATAAATGGTCATGCCAAAACTGTCCATGCTGACAGTATTGGACAAGCGATTGCGCTTTGGGATATTTGCCTGACTGATGACCAGAAACGAAAAGATTTTTTCCGTTCGGCTCCCGGCGGTGTGCCGACACAGGTGGCGTTCAGTCAAAGCAAACGCTATAAATCTTTGGATATGGATCGGAAAAATGGATGTATTCGTGATCGTGATCACGCCTATAGTCAAGACGGTGGGTTGGCTGTTCTGTTTGGTAATCTTGCCGAAGAGGGTTGTATCGTCAAAACTGCCGGAGTCGATGAAAGCATTCTCAAGTTTACCGGTAAAGCCAGAGTATTTGAGAGTCAAGAAGCTGCCGTTGATGGCATTCTCGGCAATACAATCAAGCCGGGAGATGTGGTGGTGATTCGCTACGAGGGTCCCAGAGGCGGACCGGGGATGCAGGAAATGCTTTATCCGACCACTTACCTCAAGTCAAAAGGTCTCGGCAAAGTCTGTGCCCTGATTACCGATGGGCGATTTTCTGGAGGCACTTCCGGACTATCCATTGGTCACGTTTCACCCGAAGCTGCAGAGGGCGGGCTGATTGCATTGATAGAGGAAAATGATGTCATTGAAATAGATATTCCCAATCGAACTATCCATCTTGCGCTTGCGCCGACAGAGTTGGCGCAACGCCGAAGCGACATGGATGCAAAAGGCGAAGCGGCATGGCAACCCCAGCGTGAGCGAGTCGTTAGCACGGCACTCAAGGCATACGCACACTTCAGTAGCAGTGCTGCTAAGGGGGCAGTCAGAGATGTTAATCAGCTATAAGCGGCAACTATAAACGGAGTCAGTTTGGGTTAGTAGCTACCACTAAAGCAGATATGTACACATAAGGTTAAAAATGGGTCAACACTCATTATTTGATCATGTTGAAAGGACGTATTTGTCGATAGATGATGTGGCAAATCAGCTTGAAGTATCGACTGCATCAGTTAGAAACTGGGTTAAAACTGGCTATCTTCGGCAAACAAATCGCAGTTTGATTTCGAAAGAATCTTTTGAGCATTTCAAAAATAACGTGGCTGGTAATGAAAAACTAACAGCCCGGGCGAACAAGTCATTAAAGGACTCCCATGACCATGAAAAACTACAGAAGGAATTTTATGCTTTGATGAAAGGAAATGGAATTGACTTTGAGCAGACAGGATTACGATACCAAGCATCCCTGTCCAACGCATACAGAAATAAACAGGGTATATACTATACGCCGACAAATATTACCGAGCGATTCTTCCAGCATTTACCGGATAATTGCTCCGGCTTATCTTTTTGTGATCCTTGTTGCGGATCTGGAAACTTTATCCTGTCCGCCATAGAGTGCGGCATGAAACCTGAGAATATTTATGGTTATGATGTAGATCCGATTGCCGTAGAGCTGACAAAAAGAAGAATGCTGGAACGCACTGGATACCAAACAGATAAAATTATCTGTGCTGATTTTCTACAATCAATATTAGAACATGGTTGCATTTGTTTTGATATTATTTTTACTAATCCACCATGGGGCAAGAAACTCAACCGAGAACAAAAAGAAATGTACGCTCGTGTATTCGATGCGGGCAACAGTGTGGATACGAGTTCATTATTCTTTTTTGGATGCTTGTCGATATTAAAAGAGGACGGATATATAGGGTTCTTATTGCCAGGTGCTTTTTTTAATGTGGCTTCTTTTGAATATGCACGTAAAAAAGCATTATCACTAAATATCAAGGCATTAATGGATTTTGGCAAACCGTTTAAGGGATTGCTAACAAAAGCAAAAGGTATTGTTATTCAAAAACAGGCGGTTGGCGATGAAAATCCTGTTCAGTGTAGGGTAAGGCTTCAATCCATGATTAGGTCGCAAAATTCATTTAGGGGCTGTCCTAGATAACTAGTTTAAATGAACTCCAACCCATTGTTTTAATTGAAATAATTGAGATATTGGGTCGCTGTTGTTAAAACGCCACTCGCACTCCTTCAAAAACAGCCCAAAATGCGCCTTGGGAACACCGTTGAATTTGTGCATATGACGCTTCGCCTGACTCCAAAAGTTCTCAATGCCGTTGATGTGATTCCCCTGCTCCGCGAAGCGTTGGGAATGGTTGATGCGGTGGTGCTTGAAATCGCTCACGTCCAGCACATTATAACCGCTCCAACAGTCGGAATAAACGATGCTGTCCGGAACCACTTTACGCTCAATAATTGGCATCAAGGTTGCTGAACAGGCATCCGGGATAATCTTGGTGTAAACCCTCCCGCCCCGTTTGAGTAAGCCAAACACCGGGATTTTCCCCGCCGCTCCCCGACCTCGTTTGCCTTTGCGACCACCGCCAAAATAACTTTCATCGACTTCAATCTCCCCGTCAAAAACCTCATGGCTTTCTTGTTCAAGCTCATATGCGATAATCTCGCGCAACCGGTGATAAAAATACGCCGATGTGGACTTGTTGATCCCAACCAGCAACGCTGCCGTGCGGGCGGTTGAACCCGACACAAAATGCTCGATAAGACGACCTTGTTTATAACGGCTTAAACGACTCTTTCTCATTGATCCCATGATAGCACTCTTTCAGTGTTATCTAGGACAGCCCCTTACGATTTTGAGTTTTAATGGTTGTTTTAGCGGTGTCTCTTGTACTTTTCTTTATGGTGCTTTTCTTGATGGCAGTTTTCTTAGCGATTTTCTTGCTGGTTTTCTTGCCGGTTCTGCTGTCGCTTTTCTTGATGGTTTGGCTGGGGCTCGGTTTTTCCGTGCTGCCAGCTACTTTTTTACTAACTCTTTTACTGACTTTTTTGCTGGTTTTTTTCGTAACCGTCTTTTTCAACTCACTGCCTGATGGCTTGTCTGCCGTTTTCTTATCTTCGAGGGTTTTACATTCCAGAAAAATTCTGTTTTCACAGGTACGGCAAATATCCCGATCCAAATAACTAAAGACCGTGCTAATGGCTTCTTCTTTGGAATCAAATATATTATCTTCGCCGATAAAATCTAGATAACCCCCATCTTTTAGCACTTGACTGGCACTATCTTTTAGTCGATACATATACAGATTACCACCCATCTTTCTTCTTTCGCGGGCTTCAGCAGTTAATAGTTCTGCGCCACCAACATCAACTTGATTGACCCCTTTGGTCAGCAACAACAGGTGCTTCTGTTGCGGGTAATGTTCTCGATACAAGCGAAACATTTCACCAACATGCGCTACTGATCCAAAATAGATTGAATCATCCAACCGCAACATCTTTAGCTGCGGACACTCAAGTAACGGTCCTCCAGAACCGAATTTCCGATGTTTTGAATCGGGATTGGGAACCCGTGAAATAATTCTCGGGCGGGAGGTTTTTCTGAGATAGATGAGCAATGACAAGATAACGCCGAACAGAATGGCGAATTCGAGCTTGAAGAAAATGGTGCTCAAGAAAGTAACTGCCATGATCGCCGCCTCTTTTCTGTCGGCACTGAAAATCTTCCTGATTTGCACAAAATCAATGATATCCCAAGCAACCAGAATCAACAAACCTGCTACCGCCGCTGTCGGTAAATAGGCGATGAGTGGTGCGACCAGCATAAGCAGGGGTATTAGTAACAGACCCGCAAAAACTGCCGCTAATGGCGACCTTGCACCCGCTTCATAATTTGCCCCACTACGGTTAAACGAACCAGTCGCCACGTAGGCAGAGAAGAAACTGCCAGCAATATTCGACAATCCCTGACCCAGAAATTCTTGATTGCCATGAACGGTCTGTCCGCTTTTAAGCGCAATGGCACGAGAGATAGAAACCGCTTCGGTTAGGGCAAACAGGGTCATAGCCAGTGCCAACGGTGCCAGTTCTTGAAACGCATTCGCTGAAAAATTCGGCATTGATAATGGGGGTAATTGTCGAGGCAATGCACCAACCATCTGAATACCCGTGTTATCACTGCCGAGTATCAAATTACACATCGCTGCCACCACACTACTAACAACCAGAGCAACAATCATTCCCGGAAATTTTGGCCATTTTTTCTTGAGTACAACAACCACAAGCAAAGACGAAAACCCGACCAGTGTGACTAGCGGATGAAACGCGCTCCAATGCGTCCATAGGTACAGCACCGTCTCATATAAATGCTCTCTGGCAGGAATTTCCAGACCAAGAAAAACTTTACTTTGCTTGGTAGCAATCAACAGTGCTGCTCCGGAAGTAAAGCCGACAATGACTGAATGCGATATAAAATTGACCAGTGCGCCGAGCCTGATTGCCCCCATGACAAGCTGGGTAACGCCAACCATAAATGCCAACGTGATGGCAAGAGAAACATATTCCGAACTGCCGGGTTCTGCCAATACACTCAATGACGAGAACATAACAATTGACGCCGCCGTGGTCGGACCCGAAACCAGATGCCAAGAAGAACCAAATAGTGCGGCAATAATAGCAGGCACGATACTTGCATACAGCCCATATTCAGGGGGCATTCCGGCAATGCTGGCGAATGCCACTCCTTGTGGTAAAACGATAGCCGCACCGGTCAACCCTGCCAGCAAATCGGCACGCATAGTCTCCTTATCAAGGTGCTGCCCCCAGCGCAGGAACGGAAAAAATTTGCTAACGGAGAAATTAAAAAACACGCCTATTCCTATTAAAAAGTGATTAGCCAGTGTGTACCGACCATAAAATACAACAACATTAAGAACACCGCGATTGGCACAGCTTTAATCACTTTCCAGCCGCATTTTCAATAACGCCAAGTCCTTAAACAATAGATTTTTGAACATCAATTATCTCAATGCTGAATTATAGATAACTAACCATTCAAAGTCTCCCGCCGCAACCAATCCACAACCTTTTTTATTGTCACCTCATGGCAACAGCCCTTTGCCAATGATTTTTCATAGATCGCAGGTTACCTGTGAGCACTGGTGCCTCTTCTGACAATGGTTTTTGCATGGTTCACTTCTTTCAGGCGGCTACTTCAATGGCATCCTATTTAATCAAAGCTAACACTTCCGCTAGTAAAACCGCCATAAAGGTTAATGTGCAAAACGCACAATCTGTAAAAAAAACTGATGATACTTTTGCTATTGCCAATAGACAGAGTATAATTTAAGCATAATTTCAAGCTGTAAGCTATTCTGCATAATCACCAAACCATTTAGATCATCGCTCAAATTCACAATATAATTTAAGCATAATTCCAAGCTGTGAGCTATCCCGAACATTGTTATTACTGAGCCATGCGCGCCTACCCGACAACACGACTGCGTCAACTTGATGCCCAACATCATATCCATCCGTTTACCGACCACGAGGATATGTATAAAAGTGGCGCACGAATTATCACCCGCGCAGAAAACATTTATATTTACGATAGCGATGGTAAGAAATATCTTGATGCCATGTCGGGATTATGGTGCGTCAATATCGGTTATGGCAGAACTGAATTAGCGGAAGCGGCAAAGTTGCAGATGGAGCAACTGCCCTACTATAACAGCTTCTTCCAATCAGCACCGTTGCCGGCTGTGAAACTGGCAGAGGCGCTCGCTGAAGTTACACCCGCACAACTGAACCGTACTTTTTTTGGCTGTTCAGGGTCGGATGGCAACGATACCGTTGTGCGTTTGGTGCGTTACTTCTGGGCAGTGCAAGATCAGGAAAATCGTAATATCATTATCAGCCGAAACAATGCCTATCACGGTAGCACGATGGCAGGTGCCAGTCTCGGTGGTATGAACGCCATGCATGCACAAGGGGGGTTACCCATTCCGAATATTGAGCATATTGCCCAACCTTATTTCTATGCTGAAGGCGACAATCTCAGTCTTGAAGAATTTGGTTTACAGCGCGCTCAAGCACTCGAACAACGCATACTGGAAGTAGGTGCTGATCGTGTTGCGGCATTTATTGCTGAACCGATTCAAGGCGCGGGCGGAATCATTATCCCACCAGATAATTATTGGCCGGAAATCAATCGCATCTGTCAAAAATATGATGTGTTATTGTGCGCCGATGAAGTTATCTGTGGTTTCGGTCGAACTGGCGAGTGGTTTGGTGCGGACACCTTTGGCATTGAAGCCGATGTAATGACGCTGGCAAAAGGATTATCAGCAGGATACCAACCGATTGGTGCGGTCATGGTTGCGGATAAAATAACCGATGTTCTCGACAATAAAGGTGGCGAGTTTGCTCATGGTTATACCTATTCCGGTCACCCGGTTGCCTGTGCGGTGGCATTAAAAAATATTGAAATTCTACGCAATGAACGCATCATTGAGACTGCACGCGACAACACCATGGATTATTTTCAATCCACAGTTGCGACACTGGGACAACATCCTTTGGTCGGCGAAGCGCGTGGCAAGGGCTTTCTGGGTGCGCTGGAACTGGTTGCAGATAAAGACAGCAAACAGCGCTTTGGTGAGGAGGGCAGTGCCGGAGCGATCTGTCGGAAAATGTGTCTGAAAAACGGTTTGGTTATGCGCGCCGTGAAGGATATAATGCTGATATGCCCGCCTCTGGTTATCAGCAAAGAACAAATCGACGAACTCTGCGAACGTGCGTGGCAGAGTCTAGACCAATCATTAGTTGCACTGAAAAAGTCGGCTTAATTGAAACTGACTGTTTGTAGCGACCAAGCGACTGCACTAAACCAGCAACCCTATCTGAACGCGACTCGACCATCCCGACAAAATAAATGTCAACAAGCAAGACCGCGCCGGTTGAAAACAAAACGATTCAGGAGATTGATGGTGTCAATCATATTTTTTTTGATGGTTACTGGATTCGTTATTATGAGCCCCCTAAAGAATCTCTCTCTGAAAAAAAGAAACTGCTGGACGCGCTAACCCGCAGAACTTTCCATCATACCGAATCCGGCATTAACACACCCGGGGAAAAGTTAGATGAAGTGCGGGCTGCCTATGAAAACGAAAACGACCCGGCACGCAAGCGCGTCAATGCGGCCATGCTCGCTGGCGCACTGTTTAATCGTGCCACCGATATATTCACTGCCATTGTTGACTTAGAAACAAGGGGTGTCAAAATGACTAATGATGATGAGGTGATGTGTCAATGCTCAAACTGTTTTGCTGAGGCCCTATCATTGTCTAACAATGTCAAACATCATAGTGGGGAAGAAGGCGTGGACGAGCTTTGGGGGGAACCGGGCAAGGTGTTCACCATGTCCATCGCCGATTACTATTGCAGTCGCTATCGAAAAATCGCTCAGGCGATGCGTGAAATTGATCATATTGGAGAGACCATTCAATCAACACTGTGTTACCTGCCATGGTTTGCGAAGGCACAACCATTGATAGAAGACTTTATCAGCATTGCCAAATATGAATGTGAAATCCTCCGTAGCGATCCAAACTACCTCAATGTATGGCCAGAATTTGTCGCTGATGGTGAGAAAATTCTCACCTTCCTTGCCACCATTCCAGAAACCGCAAACAGCGATCTGGAAAGACACATCAAACGCGGCACCATCTTGTTGCGCTCAGGAAAAGAGTTAATCGCCTGGATTGCCAATGTCCGCGTGCCCATGCCCGCGAGTAAAAAACGCTACTTGAAAAAATGCGCCGACTACCAAGACGCAACTAAGCAAATCATATAACTCCGCTATCACCCAAACACCGTTGCAGAACATTCCCGCATAGCTCAACGGATATCCTCGTGATTTATACGTTACACCCGCCACGCTACACCAAACTTCCTGTCAAAGTGGTTGTGTCATTGAGAAAAGACACTTTATCAATAGTATAGAGACCTTTGCACGGAAGATGATTTCGCTTTTAGGCCGGGCAAAAACGCACGGAATGAGGGAGTTTATGCTTGTAAATGACCGAGTGAGACCATTTTTACCAACAGTAGGCGCTTTTAGGCGACGTAGCATGCAGGTGAAATGGCTTTCGTGCAAAGGTCTCAGTATAATTTGATAACATACACCGTACACTAACCAAGTTATTTGATAATGCGTTGGAAAAAGACGATTACTATGATTGAAGCTCACGCCGAAGGGGAAGTCGGTCGTATTGTTACTGGCGGTGTCGTTGATCTGCCCGGCTCAAGCATGCTCGATAAGATGAACTACATCAATCGAGAAGACGATAGTTTGCGTCATTTTCTGGTATTTGAACCGCGCGGCTATGCACCGATGTCAACCAATCTCATCTTTGCGCCTACTCATGCTGATGCTGATGTCGGCTTTCTGGTTCTGCAAAGCGATAAGGCTCATGCTATGTCGGGCTCGAACTGCATCTGCCTGATTACCGTGTTGTTAGAGACGGGTATGCTGGAGATGACAGAACCGGAAACAAGGGTAATCGTGGATACGCCTGCCGGACTGGTGCATGCCCGCGCCACCTGCAAAAATGGCAAATGCGAGCGTGTTACTCTGGATATGACGCCGGCTTACGCCGATCAACTGAATGTGATAGTTGACGTTGAGGGGCTTGGCAAAGTTACCCTTGACATTGCGTTTGGCGGGGTTTTCTATGCCTTGATTGACGTGGCGCAGTTTGCGCTACAAATCTCACCAGACAATGCGGGTAAACTGGTGAATTTAGGCATATGCATACATCGCGCGGTCAACAATCAACTTGACATCCGCCATCCGCAACTACACGGTGTGGAGGGCATTTCCTACACGATGTTCAACGGATACACCGATGCTGGCGAGATGAAAGGAGCAACCATCCTGCCGCCCGGACGCATTGATCGCTCACCCTGTGGCACGGGTAATGCTGCGCGCCTTGCCGTCATGGCAGCACGAGATCAGGTCAAGGTCGGGCAGTCGCTGATAGCCCGATCAATTATTGACAGTCAATTTGAGGTGACGGTTGTCGCAGAGCAGCGCGTTGCTGGACGACCCGGCATACTGGCCAGCATTTCAGGCAGAGGTTGGATTCATGGCATACATCAGATTGGTGTTGATCCGACAGACCCCTACCCGCGTGGTTACACGCTTGCCGATTGCTGGGGCGATGCCGTGGATCTGCTGGGTTAAGGCGCAAATGGCTAATCAGGATTTCCTTCCCGGGGCATCGATTGCGGTTATCGGTGCTGGTATTGTTGGCGTTGCCAGTGCTCATGCACTGTCCTGCCAAGGCTATCATGTTACGGTGTATGATCCGGCTGCTACGGGTGAGGCTGGTTCGTCCCGTGCCAATGCCGGTCATCTGGGTATATCTGATATGTATCCTCTGAGCACCCCCGGTATTCACTGGAAAGCGTTGAAAATGCTGATGAATCATGATGGTGCACTAAAAATCCCGATTAGGGATGCTACTCGCCATATCCCTTGGTTCTGGCAATTCTGGCGCACCTCGCAGGGTCAACGTTTTGAAGCGGCAACCCGCGCCCTCAGTTATCTGTGCAGTCGCACCTTAACGGATACCCGTGCAATGCTAGCAGCCGCGGGTATGAATGATATGCTGATGCAGTGCGGAGGTGCTTTTGTTTATGACACGCAGAAAAGCTTCATAGCCAGCAAAACGCTTTGGGCGGGCAAAAACGCACAGGGTTTTGACAGTGAAGAAATGGATGCGCAGCGGATTGCCCAGGATATTCCCGGCATTGCCGAACACTTTCGCTACGCGGTGCTGTCGCGCAAATGGTCAATGGTACGCGACCCGCTTGAGCTGGTTCGTCAATTAGCTCAAGCCACAGTAGCGAATGGCGTTACTTTTCAGCGTCGGCGCGTGCATAACCTTGTTGCAGCTTTGAACTCGGTTACGCTGGAGACTGATAAAGGCAGAAGTCAGCATGACCTTGTCATCGTGGCGGCTGGTGTGCAATTCCGTTATGTTTGCCAAATCTTGTGGCGACCCGCTCCCTGTGGTGGCAGAACGTGGCTACAATCTGACCATCCCGACCCCCACCATTACGCTGAATTTACCCCTCATTTTTGCCGATCGTGGCATTGCAGTAACGCCCTTGAGCTGTGGGCTGCGTATAGGTGGTTGGGCAGAATATGTCCGACCCAGCCGCCCTGCCAATCCAAACCACTTCCGATCCATAGCCCGAATTGCTAGCAAACTATTTCCCAGTTTGCAGCTTGATGATGCCGTTTACTGGATGGGTAACCGGCCATCCTTACCCGATTCCGTCCCCGTCATTTCCCGGGCATTCCATAACCACAGGGTTTTTTATAACTGCGGGCACGGGCACTACGGACTAACCCATGCTGCCACATCTGCCCAAATCCTGACTGAGCTGATAAGTGATGCCACAAAAGACGAAAAATACCAACCCTATGCGGTCGCAAGATTCCGTAAACACGGCTATTGCAAATAAGTTGCGACTGTCCTCCTTACTATTGACAGCGACAGCAAACAACCCCGCCACACCGTCCTTGCGTTAATGGCATCAATCCTGAAGTTACCTGAAATTGACCACTACTTGGGGTTGATATAAGCATTGCAAGACGCTAAACGGCCATCCGCTTCTACAGCACCCTCTTTCGGTTATCCTTTACGCTGGTGCGGATTGGTCAAATATCAAAATGATATTTTGCAAGAAATCAAGCACCCGCTCCGGATTTTCGGGCAACTCTACCCATTTGAATTCAGTCACCTCCTTATTATGCTCTATAGCTTTGCGCGCAGTCGCCCGATGACTGACAAACATCGCTGTTTTATCGGGCGACACTCTTTCAAATCTAATGCGGTATTTGTCAAGTGCCGCACCACGGTCAGCCACAGAGTTCAAAAAACTCTTAAACAATTGTTTAACCCTTGATCCTTCTTCACTCAGTGCCGTTTCTTTTTTAATCCATTCGGTCTCCATCGTTCCCGCTTCGGGGCTATAGTCAACCAAGTTTACGCCGTTGGTTATCCAGTATTCACTAACGGTATGCCATACCGCTTCAACATCGGTATCAATTTCCAACCAAATCTTGTCGTCCTGTTTATGTATCCTCGCACCCACCACCAATGGAAGCACATTCACATCAGCAAACGCATCAGCATGGTCCTGTATTTTGGCATTTGCGCTTCCGACCAAATCAGGCGGCAATTCAAGCGGTTTCGTCTTTCTTGTTCTTCTTTGTTTGGCGCTTTGTTTGCTGGCGTTTGATGATTTACCTGCGACCTGCTCATTGCTTGCTGTGTCCTGAGACGTGGTCGGGGATTCGCTTGAAGATTTATCGCCCGTGAATGAGCAGGATGTGCTCAATAGACAGAAGAGGGTTAAAAATAAAATTCGTAAAATCACGGTTTATATCCAAAATTATATCCAAAATTATTTGGGCACTGAAACGAGCCGGAATCTACCACATAATCAGCACAGATTTCCACGCATATTATGAAAAAACACTATACCAGAAATACCCTCAATATCCTGACCGATTAGTCGTAACTGTGCTCGGCATCGGGAAATTGACCCTGTTTAACCTGTGCCACATATTCTGCCAACGCACCTTGAATGCCCGATTTGTTTCCCACAAGAAAGTTGCGGACAAATTTAGCCGTCTTGCCCGGGTAAATGCCCAGCAAATCATGCCAAACCAGTATTTGACCATCGGTGCCTGCACCAGCACCAATGCCAATCACCGGCACATCCAGACTCTGTGTCAAGGTTGCACCCAGTGTTTGCGGGACACATTCAATCAGAATGACGCTGGCACCCGCCTGTTGTAATACGCCAGCTTCATCAATAATCACCTGCCCCTGTTTCGGATCCCGACCCTGCACCCGATAACCACCAAGATGATTGATTGATTGTGGTGTCAGCCCGATATGCGCGCACACCGGAATACCCCGTTCCGTCAACAGTCGTGTGGTCTCGGCTAACCATGCCCCACCTTCCAGCTTCACCATTTGTGCCCCTTCACGCATCAGTATCGCTGCGTTTTCCAGACTCGTACTCTCTGAATAGTAACTCATAAAAGGCAGATCAGCAACGAGCAACGCGCCGCTGTTACCACGTTTGACAGAACGAACATGGTAGGCGATATCATCAATGGTCACCGGCAGGCTGCTATCATGCCCCTGAATCACCATACCCAGTGAATCGCCAACCAGCAGCACTTCAATACCCGCCGCACTGGCTGCATAAGCACTGCAATAATCATAGGCGGTGAGGCAGGCAAACTTCTGACCGGCTTGTTTCATTTCTGCCAGCGTGTTTATAGTGATATTCGGGGCGATATTCGGGGTCATATTCAGCTATGTTTAAGATTGCATTGACATCAGTATGTGCCTTTTCGGGTATTGTATAACATTATCGATCGTTTTAGTCTGTCGTTTCAGTCTGTCGCTATGAATTCGCCATTGTTGTCGCACTGGTTGCGCTCCACGGATTGACATTGGCAAGCAGTGGACTGGCAAGGTATTTTTTGAAATTGGTACAATGCTTGTGTCAATCCAAAGCTAAAACATCCCCTTTTGCATAATTCTTATTTGCTATAGGGGCGATTCTTCTTTACACTCCGCTCCTGATTGCAAACTGACCAAAATGGGACAACTCACCACTAACATGGCAAAAGAAGAAAGCATTGAAATGGAAGGCACTATCATTGAAACCTTACCGAATACTTTGTTTAGGGTAGAGCTTGAAAATGGACATGAAATTATCGCCCATATTTCGGGAAAAATGCGTAAACACTATATACGCATTTTACGCGGCGACAAAGTCACCGTTCAACTGACCCCATATGACCTAAGTAAAGGACGCATCACCTTCCGCGCACGTTAAGTCTCGCACATTAAATAAGCACATCCTCTGCATTGGCATAGCCTTTATATAGCCTTTGCAGCACCGCACAAACCGAATCACCGCAATCCCAATCAACAGATTAGTCGCCAGATAAATCCGGCAACAAGGCGGCAACAAAATCTTCGGCATTGAATGGTTTTAGGTCGGTTATGCTTTCGCCCACCCCGATAAACTTAATCGGCAAGCTGAACTTCTGTGCCAGCGCGATCACAATACCGCCTCGCGCCGTACCATCTAATTTAGTAACGCATAACCCGGTCAGTGGAATCGCTTTTTGAAAATTCTCCACTTGGGCAATCACATTTTGTCCATTACCCGCATCAACGGTAATCAGCACATCATCAGGAATATCAGGGTTAGCCTTTGCCAGAACCACCTTGATTTTTTTTAATTGTTCCATTAACCCGCCGTGGGTATGTTGTCGTCCGGCAGAATCAATCAGCAAATAATCCATCTTCCGCGCACACGCCGCACTATACGCATCAAAAGCAACCGCCGCCGCATCAGCCCCATGCGATTGGGCAACCACCGGCATATTTAATCTCGCCCCCCAAGACTGAAGCTGTTCGATGGCAGCGGCCCGAAAAGTATCGCAGGCCGCCATCATCACGGTGTTACCCTGATCCTGATAGTATTTTGCCATTTTTGCCACTGTTGTTGTTTTTCCAACCCCATTTACCCCCACCATCAGCATGACTTGCGGGTACGCCTGCCGCGTCTTTATGTCATCTTCCTGACAGTTAGCCAAGGCGGTCAATATTATTTCTCGCAACCCCTGCAGTAATTGTTCGGCGTGGTCATACCGCTCCTGTCTGGATTTCTCCCTGAGTGCCAACAACAATGACTGGCTGGTATAAACACCCAGATCCGCCATTAACAACTGATCTTCAATGTTCTGGTACAGCGACTCCTCTATTGAAGTAGCATTTTTGAACAGACCGAGCAAGCCGCCAGACAGCGATTGTCTGGTTTTAGAGAGTCGGGTAAAAAGTCCTTCGCTGGATGCCATTGTCTGTGCTTTGTTAAATAATTTAAGTCTGATTTTACCTTATCAGGGGGGATGAAAAAGCAGTCCTCTGTGAAGGAGCAAGGATGATATGAGAAGGAGTTGCTTTTCGGAGGTTCGCTTTAGCGCACTTTGAAGCAAGTCACTGTGATTGAGTGGTGGCTTATATTGTCTTTTGGAATAACGCTTCTAGCCGCTGAGTTCGGACAATCCCGGTGAAGGCGTTCACCGATTTTCTGCCTTCACCTCATCGGGATGCCAGTGTAAGACCGTCCAGCAATGGCCATGTGCAAATCAAGTCGCCAGATCCCAAACAGCCTATTTCAACCCAACTAGCTGTCTACCGAGCTTGACTGTCAGGTCGCTGTTGACGCTGTGAAGCTATCGCGAAAAATCGCCGCCAGCCAGCATTGAAAGATTTCATCGCCGAAGAGTTTGACCCCGGAGCGCATATCCAATCCGATGATGAATTGCCAGAACATACGCGTAATACTGCGACCACGATTTATCACCCGACCTGCTCCTGTAAAATAGTTCCCGCCAGAGACCCTATGGCGATAGTTGATCATCAATTGCATATTCATGCATACCCTTTTGCATACTGTTCGGAACAGAATGCTGGACAGCCATACCCTTTTGAGCATACTGTTCGGTGTTATCTGCCCTCGCCGTTATTACTGATTTCGTGCGGACTATCCATCATTTTGTCGTTGCACAGAAAACAAAACTTCGGTGTCAGGATGAATCATTATTCCCCTAACGAGTTTGTTAATGGGTCATTGATTACAACTCTAATAGTGGTAAGATTTTGCCTATGTTTAGACGGATTATTTCAATTGCAGTATTTGGGGTGCTGGTCGGGTTGCTGTGTCTGACCCATTCGAAAAAAAGACCGTTGAACATCACCGACACTATTCAATCTGCTGCAAATACCGGAAAAAATCACTGATAGCCCTGACCGTCAAATTTTACCCGAACACATTTTACCTAAATCTACTGTACCTGAACATGTTGAAATCTAACTTTTACAACGCTCGACAAATACGGAAAATGGAGCAAATTGCCATCAATCAATATGAGTATTGTGGACTCTCTCTGATGAAAACAGCCGGAGAGCAGGCCTTTACCCATATCATGAGCGACTTTTGTGGGGTTGAGTCGCTGGTCATCCTCTGTGGCGCAGGCAACAATGGTGGAGATGGCTATGTGGTTGCCGAATGCGCACGCGCTATCGGTCTGGATGTCGTTGTGGTGCAGGCATCAGTGGCAAAAACTGCGGACGCTATGTGGGTGTGTCAAGAATTTGTTGAGCATGGCGGTGTGGTCACCAATGATATGGCGACGCTACGCCGTGCCGGACTGATCGTTGACGCTCTCTTCGGAATCGGATTGAACCGTGCACCATCAGGATTCTATGCTGATTTGATACGCACTGCCAACCAAACCCAGTGCCCGGTAGTTGCGCTGGACATCCCTTCCGGCTTGAATAGCGATACTGGATTTGCCTTTTCCCCATGTATCGTGGCATCAATGACGATTACTTTTATCGCTCAAAAGTTCGGTTTGTTTACCGGTCAGGGTACGCATTGTAGTGGCATCATCAAATTTGCAGACTTAAATCTTCCTCATGTTATTCAGGATACTATTCAGGGAGTGCTCAAACCCATTGCCACCCTCATAAAAAGCCCGAAACTGAAACCGAGACTAGCGGATAGCCATAAAGGCGACTACGGTAACATTATCGTTGCTGGTGGCGATAACGGTATGCTGGGTGCGGTGTTATTGGCTGGCCGTGCGGCATTGCGCTGTGGCAGTGGACGGGTAACGGTTTTAAGCACCACGCAGCATTTGGATATGCCGGCATTGCATTGCCCTGAGTTGATTAGCCAATGTATTGAAAATGAGTCCGCTTTAGTGCCATTATTGGAACGTAGCGATGTCGTTGTTATCGGCCCTGGACTTGGGCTGAGTGATTGGAGTAAACAGCTTTTTAACCGCCTGCTTGATGGCTATCTGCTTGATCACCATCGACTTGCTCGGCATCGGTCAACTCCCATGCTGATTGATGCCGATGGATTGATACTTCTGGCTGAAAATCCGCAAAAATATGATTATTGGGTACTCACTCCACATCCCAAAGAAGCGGCAAAATTACTGGGTTGTTCAACAGCAGATGTCCAAAAAGACCGAATCGGCGCAGTTAAGTCTATTGCCGAGCGATTTGGTGGGGTCTGTGTGCTCAAAGGTGCCGGTACGTTGGTTGCAGACTCATCCGCTGCTGTGAGCGTGTGCGATTGCGGTAATCCGGGTATGGCAACTGCGGGTATGGGAGATGTGCTATCCGGAATTATTGCCGCGCTAATCGGTCAGCATCTTGATCGTCAGCATCCCGAACAACATCCAGACCTTGGCAAAATCGCACAGACAGGTGTGTGGCTGCATTCAATGTGTTCCGACAACGTATCCGCACGAACAGGAATGGCGGGCTTGTTGGCGGGGGATGTTATTGATGCGCTACCTGCGATGCTGTCCAGCTTGGAGAACATCGCTATCAATACGGGTTTTCGTGGCTGATTTCTATGTCGGGATTTATGAATCCTTTTACGGTGATGTAATCCCGTGATCTTTCATAGGCATCTACCACCCTTGCGGTATTATGAGGGTTAGTCGTTACCAAAAACAAAAGCCCGCTTCTCCAGCTTTTTTATATGTCCTAATCCAGCATAAATATCCTTGCGGTGTCCAGCGTCAACAACGAAAATTATCACGCGTTTCTCTATAACCTCAATAGTACGCGGTTTGTTTTTTCAGAAAATCAAAAAATAGTGTAACATCCCCACTTACCACACAATGTAAAGCGAGTATCAAACAATGGCTAAAAAATGGTTTCCAATCGAAGATATGCCGATGGGCGCAGACGAATGGCGGGACCCCAGCTACCAAGAGACCCTGTCTCAATGGCAGAAATTACGACCACAGCTCGAAAGCACAAAACTGGATAAAAAAATAATGGACATCTGGTCGGAGGAACGCCAGAGACGGTTTGCTATTGAGACCGGACAGGTTGAGAGGTTGTATATTATCCCAAGAGGTATTACCGAGCAACTGATTACCGAAGGGCTGGAGAGCGTCCGGTTATCTCATAAAATGGCGGCTCCAGAGGTGGAAGATGACAGCCTGACCGGATTGCTGAAAGACCAGAAAACCGCATTGGAAATGGTCTTCGATACGGTTGCCCAACGTCGACCGTTATCACATACGGCGTTCAAGGAATGGCATCAAATGCTCACCCGCCATCAAGCCTCTGCAACCGGCAGAGCACCAGACGGCAGACGTGTCGCTATTCCGCTGCGTAAAGGGGAGTACAAACTACGTCCGAATAATCCGCGCCAAGATGATGGCACTGTTTATGAGTATTGTCCGCCAGAACATGTGCGTTCGGAACTAGACAGATTGCTAGAGATGTACGACAAGATACATGAAAAAAACTATGCTACCGAAGTCGAAGCGGCGTGGTTGCATCATCGCTATATCCAAATCCATCCCTTTCAGGACGGTAATGGGCGCACCGCGCGCTTGCTTATGGCGTATGCCTATATCCGGCGCGGTGAGTTTCCGCCAGTGATTAAGGCGGAAGAAAAAGATGATTATATTGATGTGCTTGAGGAAGCGGATGCGGGCGATTTGCGCCCTTTTGCAAACCACCTTTCTTCACGAGCAACAATTTCGCTTCAAGGCGCGATTGTGTCAACAAAAAAAGTGCTCAAATCTTCTCGGCAGTACCACCATTCTAACGGTGAGCGCACCTATAAAGCGCCCGGCGAAAATAAGTGGAAGCGTGGCCCGGACATCGACAATGGTCTGGATATATAGGGAGCTGTTTTTTGCCTGATTCGCCCATATTTGGCAATAGCTGGGCAAAAGTCGAAGCGAGATCGTTGACTATACGGCTTTTTAGAGGTGTGTTTTTTCAGAAAATCAAAAAATAGTGTAACATCCTCGCTTACCACACAATGTAAATTAGAGTATCAAACAATGGCTAAAAAATGGTTTCCAATCGAAGATATGCCGAGGGGCGCGCATGAATGGCGGGATTCAGGCTATCAAGAAGCCTTATCCCAATGGCACGAACTGCGACCGCAGCTTGAAATCACCAAGCTGGATAAAAAAATCATGGACATCTGGTCGGAAGAACGCCAAAGACGGTTTGCCATTGAGACTGGACAGGTTGAGAATTTATATGTACTCCCCCGAGGCATTACAGAGCAGCTCATCACCGAAGGGCTGGAAAGTGTCCGCTTATCCCATAAAATGGCGGCTCCAGAGGTGGAAGATGACAGCCTGACCGGATTGCTGAAAGACCAGAAAACCGCATTGGAAATGGTCTTCGATACGGTTGCTCAACACCGACCATTATCGCATACGGCGTTCAAGGAATGGCATCAGATTCTCACCCGCCATCAAGCCTCTGCAACCGGCAGAGCACCAGACGGCAGACGTGTCGCTATTCCGCTGCGTAAAGGGGAGTACAAACTACGTCCGAATAATCCGCGCCAAGATGATGGCACTGTTTATGAGTATTGTCCGCCAGAACATGTGCGTTCGGAACTAGACAGATTGCTAGAGATGTACGACAAGATACATGAAAAAAACTATGCTACCGAAGTCGAAGCGGCGTGGTTGCATCATCGCTATATCCAAATCCATCCCTTTCAGGACGGTAATGGGCGCACCGCGCGCTTGCTTATGGCGTATGCCTATATCCGGCGCGGTGAGTTTCCGCCAGTGATTAAGGCGGAAGAAAAACCCCTGTATATTAACGTGCTTGAAAAAGCAGATGCGGGCGATTTGCAACCTTTCGCCAAACATCTTGCTTTTTTAGCGACGGCTTCTATTAGAGAAGCACTTATGGCAACTGAAAAAGTGCTCAAATCTTCCCGGCAGTACCACCATTCTAACGGTGAGCGCACCTATAAAGCGCCCGGCGAAAATAAGTGGAAGCGTGGTCCGGATATCGACAACGGTCTGGATATGTAGGGAGGCGTTTTCTGCCTGATTCGCCCATATTTGGCAATAGCTGGGCAAAAGTCGAAGCGAGATCGTTGACTATACGGCTTTTTAGAGGTGTGTTTTTTCAGAAAATCAAGAAATAGTGTAATATTCTCGCTTGTCGCACATATTCTAAACATAAAATTGAGTATCACAACAAATGAGTAAGAAGTGGTCACCCATCGAAGACATGCCGACAGACGCGATTGAGTGGCGAAGTGTAGACTACCAAGAAGCCTTCTCCCAATGGCACGAACTGCGACCACAGCTTGAAAGCACAACGCTGGATAAAAAGATAATGGAAATCTGGGCTGAGGAACGACAGAGATATTTTGCTATTGAGACTGGGCAGGTTGAGAATTTATATGTGCTTCCCAGAGGCATTACCGAGCAGCTCATCACCGAAGGGCTGGAGAGCGTCCGCTTATCCCACAAAATGGCAGCTCCAGAAGTGGAAGATGACAGCTTGACCGGATTGCTACAAGATCAAAAAACGGCATTGGAAATGGTCTTTGATACGGTTGCTCAACACCGACCGTTATCACATACGGCGTTCAAAGAATGGCATCAAATTCTCACCCGACACCAAGCTACCGCTACGGGCAGAGGGCCGGACGGGCAACGTGTCGGCATCCCCCTGCGCAAGGGGGACTACAAAATTCGCCCGAACAATCCACGCCAGCAGGATGGCACTGTTTATGAGTATTGTCCGCCGGAACATGTGCGTTCGGAACTGGACAGATTGCTTGATATGTACGCCAAGATACATGAGCAAAACTATGCCACCGAAGTCGAAGCGGCATGGCTACATCATCGCTATATCCAAATTCATCCGTTTCAGGACGGCAATGGACGCACTGCGCGGTTGCTTATGGCGTATGCTTACATCCGGCGCGGGGAATTTCCGCCGGTGATTATTGCGGCACAAAAACCCGCGTACATTGGCGTGCTTGAATTAGCCGATGCTGGTGACTTACGTCCTTTTTGTAATCGGCTCTCTGCGCTGGCAACAGAGTCTCTCGGTGGCGCAATCACAATAGCAAAAAAAGTCCTCAAATCTTCTCGGCATTACCACCATTCCAACGGCGACTGCACCTATAAGGCTCCTGGCGAAAATAAATGGAAGCGTGGGCCAGACACCGACAACGGACTTGACATGTAGTCGCAACATTCTGCGGAATGTTTTCGGACGCGATTGCTGTTCTTTTTTGGTATAAATCATGCCGCTTGCGGCATTGGATAAATGTTGTGAGCGTAGCGAATTTCCTTAGCACAAGGCATTGCCGAACACCAGAGCAAAGGCACGATGTCATGTTGTCTTTCATGCAACGCTCTTATTACTCCAGCAATCGGCAAATGCACCGATCTGACAGCATCTATCATTGCCTGCCCCTGATTCATCGTTGGCCATTCATCGGCATCTACAAATGCCGAAAAATCAGCGTTTACGGTAGCAAAGGTATTGGTTTCGTGTTGCCAGCCAGCGATTGCAATTCTGCTCAAACGATCTCCTCTCTGTGTTATTAACGACACCCTATCGACACCATAAAGCGACCCGTTTAATGGGAAATAAGAGTTCTTAATGTCAGGCGTGTATGCAACCCTCATTTCGATATTAGCACAACTTGCAACTGCGTATCGGCACTTGTCTGTAACGAACTAAATACACCGACCAAACACGATAGCCAATGCCCTGCCCGACATAGAATAAGGCAATTATTCGCTTTCCAGATTCATTTCATATTGGAAAAGCGCAACCCTCGTCAAACTCGGTTGGGTTTGTTATGATAGCACTGAATTTGCCACAATAATGATGAGGAGACAGGCATGAGCAAAGTAGCAGACATTCTGACGGACAGGAACGACGATATCTGGAGCGTACAGTCCGAGCAATCGGTACTCAGTGCCATCAAGTTGATGGCAGAAAAAAGTGTCGGGGCGTTGTTGGTGATTGATGACAATCACTTGTCGGGCATACTCAGTGAGCGGGATTATGCGCGTAAAGTGATATTGGAGAACCGCTCATCGGCTGATACCCGCGTGATTGACATTATGAGCCGTAACCCAATCACCACGACCCGTGAGAACAGCGTGGCAGAATGTATGTCAATGATGACGGATAATGATATCCGACATTTACCAGTGGTTGAAGGTGAGCAGGTAATCGGGATGATATCAATCGGCGATTTGGTGAAAACCGTCATCAAAGAACAACAATTCACTATCAGTCAACTGCAACACTATATCGCCGGTTAAACAGAATGTTCAAGGGTGCCGTAATAAGATGAGACAGAACGCTATATCGCAGACAATGATTGCGTGGTTAAATCACGCGCCAGTGATGTAGCGATATGCTGTGGCAATGCGCCGCTCTCATAAGTGTAGTGAGGATGATCAACACCTATTTTTATTTGCGCAGCGCTGTTGACTGCCGCAATCATCCCGTCACTCAATTCAAATCGTAAAAAATGCACTGCGGACGTTTTTTCCGCAGTGTGGCGCACCAAATCTTCATTAGCGATAGGATGAACCTTTGCGAAATCAGCAATTTGCACCCATATTTGCGCTTCCACGCCAATCAGTGTTGACAACGCAATAGCGCGCTCTGCCGGATCTTCGTATTCAATCATAAAAGTAGCCTTCCAGTTGCTTCCATCCGGAATTAACGGGTTGTACGCTGCCAGTTCTTGCTCAATAGCATCGGCTTCAAAAATCTTTTCAATGCGAAGAATCTCCTGAACTTGATAATGCATAGTTAGGCGATCTTCAAAATGCAAAGTAGCGTGTTCGCCTAACGCAACCCGACGTGATCTTTTATGGATAATCATTTGCGCACGATAGCTTGAACGCTGGTTGTCGTATTCTTCCAGCGACATAAGATCGGTTCTGGTGAGTTTTGACATAACAGAATGCGCTAATTAAAATCGGTTCTGGTGAGTTTTGACATAACAGAATACACTAAATAATCGGGGCAACAATTAAATGAGACCTTTGCACGAAAGCCATTTCACCTGCATGCTGTGTTAAAATCGTACTCAATCGGTCATTTATAAGCATAAACTCCCTCATTCCGTGCGTTTTTGCCTTGCCTGAAAGCGAACTCATCTTCCGTGCAAAGGTCTCTAAATACTGTTAAATACCATACGCCTTACGTAGCAAAGATATCGGGTGGGATGTGGTCGAGCCATTCGCCAACGCATGTTCGATAAATTTTCCTGCCATCGGGCAATCACTGCCATAGTAATCAACATCAGCCTGTATCACTTTGCTGACAACCGGTCTTACCAGCTTTCTTGCCGTTTTATAGAATTTACTTTTAACACCGTAGGTGCCGTTATGTCCTGAACAACGTGCTATCGCCGTCACCTCGGTATGCGGAATCAATTGCAGACATTCTTTGGTTTTCAATCCAATCTTCTGAACACGCTGATGACAGGCAACGTGGTAAGCGACTTTGCCCAGAGATTGCTTAAACTTGGTGTTCAACAAGCCGTCACGATGACGTAGCATCAGATATTCAAAAGGATCAAAAATGGCTTTGGCAACCTTTTGCACGAGTTCGTCGCCAGCAAACAATAGTGGCAATTCCTGCCGAAACATAAGCACACAGGAGGGCACTGGTGCGATGATGTCGTAGCCGCCATCAAGCAGTGCTACCAGATGAGGAATGTTGATTGCTTTTGCTTTGGCAACCGAATCCAAATCACCCAGTTCCAATTTTGGCATACCGCAACACTGCTCACGCTCAGCTAAAGCAACCGTGATTTGATTATGTTTTAAGACCCGTATCAAATCCCCGCCCAAATCCGGCGCATTGTAATTGCCATAACAGGTTGTAAATAGCGCAACTTTTCCGGTCGTTTTTGCGGTTGCGGTTACCGCAGTAGTCTGCGTGCCCGTATCGGACAGTACCCCATTCTCCCGCATACGCTTACGCAGTGTGTTACTGTGATACGCTGGGATAGCGGCTTCAGCATGAACCCCTAGCACCTTGTCTAGCACTTTACGCGCCGGTTTGATTTTGTTTGCGCTGTTGACCATATTAACGATGATCGGAATACTCGCCAATTTACCAACTGCATCGGTAGCGGACAGAATTTTTTCGCTATTGCTTACCCGACCTTGTCGAAACTTCACCGATTTTGCCCGCAACATTAAATGCGGGAAGTCGATATTCCATTGATGTGGTGGGATGTAAGGGCATTTCGTCTGGTAACACAAATCGCACAGGTAGCACTGATCGACAACCTGCCAATAATCCTGTTTGTCCACCCCGTCAACTTCCAAAGTAGCGGCTTGATCAATCAAATCAAACAGGGTCGGGAAGGCATGGCACAGACTGACGCAACGCCGACAACCGTGACAATGATCAAAAACACGTTCCAGCTCTGTGAACAGGGCATCCTGATTATGAAAATCAGGATTTTTCCAGTCAATGGGATGTCGGATTGGTGCTTCCAGACTGCCCTCTCTGTTTAGCCCCTGCTTCATCAGTTGCGACATTTAGTGGTCAACACATGCGTCCAAAGTCATAACCTTGAAGAATGACTCCATCAATACACTAAATCTCATCCAGTGCTTTTTGGAAACGATTTGCATGTGAGCGTTCGGCTTTACCAAGTGTCTCAAACCAATCCGCAATTTCCTCGAATGATTCATTCCGAGCAGTTTTTGCCATACCCGGATACATATCGGTATATTCATGGGTTTCGCCCGCGATAGCGGCTTTGAGGTTATCCTGTGTCGCGCCAATCGGCAGTCCGGTAGCCGGATCGCCACATTCTTCCAGATATTCAAGATGACCATGTGCATGACCGGTTTCACCTTCAGCAGTAGAACGAAACACGGCAGCCACATCGTTGTAGCCTTCAATATCGGCTTTTGCCGCAAAATATAAATATCGGCGATTAGCCTGAGACTCCCCAGAAAAGGCATCTTTGAGGTTTTGTTCGGTTTTTGAATTTTTTAGGTTCATAATTGTGGACTCCTAATTGTGTTATAGATTGGGTCTGTCAAACTCGAAATTTCATGGATAGTTCATTGTGTTACGCGATCTTACGAGGCATTATGACTCCCTGGAGCGAGCCGCTAACAACGCCAAAATAGTTTCGGCATCGCTCACCTCAAACGCTTGAGCAGATTCAACATTTAAGTGTGTTATCACCCCGTCCTCGGCGATAAGCGCATAACGCTGCGAGCGCATACCAAAATTTGCCGCAGTGAGGTCCAATTCAAGCCCCATTGCCTGTGTAAAAGCAGCACTACCGTCTGCCAGCATCAAGATATTATCTTCAACATGCTGTGCCTCGCCCCAAGCTGCCATAACAAAAGCATCGTTTACTGAAAGACAGGCGATACTATCGACACCTTTAGCGCGTATAGCCTCGTGATGAACGACATAGCCCGGCAAGTGAGCTGCCGAACAGGTCGGTGTAAATGCGCCGGGCAGAGCAAATAATACCACGGTTTTACCCGCAAATATCTCATCTGTTGTTATCTCTTTTGCACCATCATCGGTCATCGTAGAAAGTGAAACATTGGGTATTTTATCCCCTATTTTTATCTGCATAGAAAAGTCCTCATGAATATGCCAATGAATTTAGTGGTTACAAGGTATCTGCCATCAACAGGTTGCTCGCGCAACATACCCGACAACACGCGCGACTGACATAAGCGATTGACATAAACATTGAACACGTTGAGATAACGAAGCGTTGCAACATATCACTTACTGCGTGAGGCGGATACGCGGCTTAGGTGAGAATCGAATTTCCAGCCGACGGTTTCGGGTGCGATTCTGTTCGCTGTCATTGTCGACAAGCGGACGACTCAAACTATAACCGACCACCCGCAGGCGTAGCGGATCAACACCCTGATCCTCCAGAAATCTGGCTGCCGCCGCCGCTCTGGCGGCTGACAACTCCCAGTTGGACGGGAAGCGCTGCCACAGCGCTGCCTTGATCGGGACATTATCGGTATGCCCCTCCAGACTGATCAGATAGTCGGGATACTTTTCAATCAATTCAGTCACTCCCAACAGCACTGTTTTGCCAGCGGCGGACAGGTCTGTTGATCCCAGTTGGAACACCACATCGCTACCCAACTGAATGGTGGCGGTAGTATCACGTAGTTGCCGAATAACCCCCTCTTTTTCTTTTAACTCCGCCCCCATACTTTGTTTAAGCGCATCAACATCCTGACGTAGTTGCTCGACATGACGCTTGTTTGCGGACACCAGTTCGGCTGACAGTTTGCTGTTGTCTGCTTTCAATACCGCTATTTGCTCGGACAAGGCTACCAACTCGGCAGACCTATCCTCTGGATTCTTATAAAACATATAACCAGCAACAGCTACCGCCATCAGTAGTAATACAATCAATAATGTTGTTAATTTGTTCATATAAAGAACCTTGATTTCTTCTATGGATTGAACCTCAATGCGTACAGAGAACTACTTGATTCAAGTGTAACACATTGAATATGACGTGGGTTCAAGTATTCCTAAAATTTCTGTATGGAATTGAGAATTGCAAACAGGAATTGACAAGCACTGTTTTCGCGTGCTTTTAAGTGTCTGTGGCTTTTTCCAGAAGTGAAACTTTACCACCATCCTCAACGACTCAGCAAAATTAAAATTTCTCTCCATATCGGGTGTCCTTAATTTTCTCCTTAATTTTCTTGTCCTTAATTTTCTTGTTGGGTATCTCTAATTTTCTTGTCATTTTCAATTCTCAATTTGTATCAGTTTAACGCTACAATCGCGTTATGTATCGAATTATTGTCATTTTTATTGTGATAGCTTTGCTGGCTGGATGCGGGGCAGTTCCGGACGCTAGTAATGCCGCTGTTAAAGCAGCCCCCAAGCAACAAAATAAGTGGCTTAGGCAGGCGGAAGCAGATACTACTATGGCAATCAGGCGCGGCGCGGAATGGCGTGTCCGTGATCGGGTGACTGCTGGGAAGGCGGTCAATCTGCGAACACTGCTTGAAATCGCCCAACAAATGCAACAGGATGGTGAAATCGTTGAAGCAACGCGCTTAGCCATCAAAATTTCCAGAATAGTGGCTATTGCTTTGCAACAAGCTGATGACAATATGAATGCACTGCCCGATTATCCACAGTGGTATTAATCTGCGTAATCTGCTTTGCTGATGACCTCTGATACGACTCAATTTGTTTATACCGTAAAACAGCTTAACAGTGAGTTACGTGGCCTGCTGGAAATGAGTTATCGTTCAATCTGGGTGACAGGAGAAATTTCCGACCTGGCCACTCCCGCATCGGGACATCTGTATTTCTCGCTAAAAGATAACAACGCGGTCATTCGCTGTAGCTTTTTTCGTAATCGACAAAATCGGCACAGCCCGACACCACAAGACGGTATGCAGGTGTTATTGAACGGTCAGGTTTCTTACTACGAACCACGTGGCAACCTGCAATTTATTGTCGGTTATATGGAACAAGCTGGTGAGGGCGCACTTCGCCGTGCCTTTGAAATTCTTAAACAAAAACTTGCCACAGAGGGATTCTTTGAGCAACGGCATAAATTAGAAATACCGACTTATCCGACAACCATCGGCATCATAACTTCAAGTAGCGGTGCGGCATTACACGATATTCGGGTCACGCTTAAACATCGATTCCCCCTCGCCAATGTGATTCTCTATCCCACTCTCGTACAAGGGGCAGAAGCACCGAAAAGCATCATCGCCGCCATTGAGCTGGCGCAAACACATCAGCAAGCGGATACCCTTATCCTTGCCCGTGGCGGGGGTTCAATGGAAGACCTGCAAGCATTTAATGACGAAGCGGTTGCCCGCAAGCTCTTTGCCTGCCCTATCCCGATAGTCTGCGCGGTTGGTCATGAGGTGGATTTCACAATTTGTGATTTTGTTGCCGATCAACGTGCTGCTACGCCCACTGCCGCCGCACAACAAGTTACTCCGGAGATTAGCCAACTCAAACAGAAATTCCGGTTACTGAACAATCGTCTGTCTGTCAACGCATTTAACCATATCAGGCGTTTTCAACAATCGGTAGATTATTCTGCTTGCCGATTAGTTCATCCAAAACAGAAACTGGCTGGATACTTTGCCAAACACAGAAATCAGCATAAGCAGCTTGATTTTTATATGCACAGGCAGCTTGCACTGATAAATAGCGTGCATATAAAATGTGTGGGTTTAATCTCAGCCCATTGCCCACTCGCGCGCATTCAATATCTGCAACATCGACTTCGTGCTATGCAACAGGCATTGCGCCGTGCCATTGCTATGCAAATCAAAAACAGGCAACAGTGCGCACAGCAAAATCACGAAAAAATTAAGCTGATGAGTCCCGAACACACCTTGCAACGTGGTTATGCCATTGTGCAAAACTGTAACAACAAGGTCATTACGGCTGCCCATCACACCAAACCCGGGGAAGCACTGCAAGTCAGGCTCGGTCAGGGTCAGATTGGCGTTGTAGTCGATAAAGTGTAAGGTCTTGGGCATCCTCTGCACCACTTCATAATGGCTACTTCGTAATTCGAGACCTTTGCACGGAAGATGATTTCGCTTTCAGGCCAGGCAAAAACGCACGCAATGAGGGAGTTTATGCTTATAAATGACCGATTGAGTACGTTTTTAACGCAGCATGCAGGTGAAATGGCTTTCGTGCAAAGGTCTCAATTCGTAATTGCTAATTGCCAATGCGCTGCCGTTACAGTTTGCGCTTGCGTCCCGAGCGTTTTTTGAATACGGTATTTGCTGGATTGCGGTGCTTGAATGGATTTTCGCTGACGCGGGGGATAATCTGTACCGGTGTACCAACCAGATTGTAAGCTTTGGCAAAATATCGGGATAAATACTTCCGATAAGAGTCTGGTATGGTGTTTGCCTGATTGCCATGTACGACAATGACCGGTGGATTTTTTCCAGCCTGATGGGTGAATTTCAACCGTACTGGTCGCTGGTTATGTAGCGGTGGCGGGGTTTTGGTCAGGGCGTTTTCGAGCGTTCGATTCAAGCTGGAAGTGGCTATGCTAATCATTGCCGACTCATAGGCGCGTCGGGCTGCTGGCATCACCTCAACGAGGTTTGAGCCATGCAGGGCGGATATGCAAATCATTTGCGGGTATGACAGAAAGGCAAATTTGCTGTTTATGTCATTTTTGATTTTGTTTTTTTGCCAATCCACCAGTCCATCCCACTTGTTGACAACAATGACAATAGAGCGACCAAAATCATTCACCATTCCGGCGATGCTCGCATCCTGCGCACCGATTTCGCCTGACCCATCCACAACCAGTAATACAACATGACAAGTCTCAATGGCTTGCAGTGTTTTTATGATCGAAAATTTTTCAATGGTTTCATCAACCTTCGATTTTTTTCTGACACCGGCAGTGTCAATTAATACATACTTTTGCTGATTAACAACGATGGGAATACGCACACTGTCACGAGTGGTGCCGGGTATATTGCTGACAATAACGCGATGCGCGCCCACCAGTTTATTGGTCAGCGTTGATTTACCCACATTGGGTCTGCCGACAATGGCAATCCTCGGTGTATGCTGGTCGTCTTCATCGTTCACCTCGGAATATGCTGCCATTACCTCCGTAATCAGTCTCTCGATACCATCTCCCCGTTTTGCCGAAATGGCAATGGGGCTTCCTAATGCCAGCTCCTGAAATTCTGAAGTCGCCAAACTCGCTGCAATGCCTTCAGTCTTATTGACCACCAGATAAATTTTTCTAGCGCTTTGTCGCAACTGCATCGCAATTGCCAGATCCTGATTAACCATGCCATGACTGGCATCAACCACAAACAAAACCACTTGTGCTTCTTCAATGAGCTGCGCGACTTGCTGTTTTATCAGCGAGGTAAAATCCCCTTCTTCTCCCTCTATGCCACCTGTATCAACAACCAGATAAGATTTATTGGCAATTCGACCTCGCCCATATAAGCGGTCACGGGTAATCCCGGGACGGTCATCAACCAACGCATCACGGGATCGAGTCAAGCGGTTAAACAGGGTTGACTTACCCACATTCGGGCGGCCTACCAATGCGACTACGGGCAGCATAATAATATAACTTGAGGTATTGGGCTTGGGGGAGATTAGAATCGGAAACGTGCTAAACAGACAGCAGAATCCTAACCCTTAACAACAAGCAAAACTTCTACAAGGTTAATGTAGAAAGATGACCTGCAGATGAGAATACGGTCAGTTGTGAATTTTCGGTAATGATGCTGATTACTGCACCAGACACGACTTTCTTGCTTTGTACAAGCTCTCCTGTTACCATATCCAGCGTGTGAATTCTGCCACGAGCATCGCCGACAATGACACGATCCTTTAATATCACCGGCTGACTCATTCCATGCCCCTGAAATGCCGGTTGTTGCCAAGCGATACTGCCGTCATTGATGTTTAATGCGATTATTTCACCTAACTCACCCGTAATAAAAAGATAGTTTTGTGAACTCGCCATGGCTAATCGGGTTGAAATTTTTGTGCGCCACTTCACCGTAGCGTCTTGTAATTGTAAAGCAATCACATTGCCCTGATAGGTTGCGGTATATACTGTTGAGCCTTTAATAATAGGCACGGTATCGGAATCGGTCAGCCTTTCCAACTCATTCTGCCCACGAATAAACGAAATCTCGACTTCCCAGTAATCCCTGCCATTAATGACATTATTAGCGATTAACTTGCCATTTGACAAACCTATCAGCACCGCATCACCAGTAATTACCGGCGTAGAATCACCATGCACGCTCAGACCCGGTGTTATTTTCTTGATCTGCCAGACAATGCTGCCTTGTTGCCTATCAAGACCTATAATCAAACCATCGGCAGTACGAACAAGAACGCGCCCGCTACCGACAGCTGGCACGGCTGAAATTTGACGCTTGATAGCAGTCGTCCAGACGATCTCACCATTATTTGCATTTAATGCGGTCACATCACCGTTGTCATGGGTAACCACCGCAACATTGTCATTGACAGCGATTGCCGAAAAAATCGGTATTGCCAGATTTTGCTTCCAGTATTGATCACCGGTTGCTGAGTCAAAACAGTATATTTCACCGGCGCGGTTGGCGATATAGAGGTTGCCATTGTAGTAAGCCGGTTTCAGTAGTGCAAAACCGGTGGAAGCACCGCTACCAATTTTTTCGCTCCACAAGACTTTTAATTCGTTGGCACCACTGTCTTTCGGCAAGGGTTGGGATTTAATCGGTTCCTGATAAACGCCCCACAGGGATTCTTTGGCTTGTTTGCCCTGACAACCCGACAGCAGTACCACACCAGCAAGCATGACAATAACCATCAGCATAAGCGACTTTTTCATTGGACGTTACCAATATTATCCCGCTTCAACTGTAGCAAGCGAATATAGGTAGAACTCGCTGGCAATGCTTCTATGCTTTTTTGATATTCTGTCCGCGCCCGCTCTGCGTCTCCACTTTGATTGCGTTGTGCATAAGCGTCCGCGGTCAACTCGTAGTAGCGCGCCTGAAAGCTACCGTTATCCGGTGTGGCTAGTAATAGGCTCAAGACTTTATCAGATTCGGCCTGAGCCAACATCACCACTGCCAGCCGCAATCGCGCAATATGCTGAAACCCGGAATTTTCTGAATTATCGATCACCCAGCGAAGCTCACGCACCGCTGATTCAAGATCATTATTTTCAACAAATCGTTTCGCCATCGACAAGGTCGCTAACTCCGTATAGGCTGATGAGCGGTATTTTTCCTTTAATTCATTCGCCACCACTTCCGCATTCGTATTATTTTCTCCAGACTTCAGTCGCTCAAATAGGAATGATGCCTGTTCCCCCTCATTTTGCTCATAACCTTGCCAGTAATTGAATGCCACTATCCCTCCCAAACCAATAACAACACCGGCTATTATCGGTTTTCCGTGAGATTTCCAAAATGCTCTGGCTCTGGCAGAGTCTTCATCTTCAGCGAATTGCGGTAAATTATCTTCTGTCATTACGACTTCTCACCTATTGTTATGAATGATAGGTTAATTAATGTTTATATTGAGACCTTTGCACGAAAGCCATTTCACCTGCATACTGCGTTAAAATCGTACTCAATCGGTCATTTATAAGCATAAACTCCCTCATTCCGTGCGTTTTTGCCTTGCCTGAAAGCGAAATCATCTTCCGTGCAAAGGTCTCATATTATGACAACACCAGGTCAGCAAATCATCCACAGCGACTTCTTGCTGGTCGGTATTGTTACGCAAGTGCTTCACCAGAACTCGATCTGCTGGTTGCTCGGCTTGACCCATAATGAAAGCAATTTCAGCCACCGACTGGTCGGCACGTTTTAACTGCGCTTTTAGCTTGCCACCACCACAGTGGCTGATAACCCGATAACCGTTATCTCGCAGTCGTTCCGCAATGATTGCAGTAACCGTATTGGTCGATTCTGCAACATCTATGAAGTATATTAGGTTTCGCTGGTAATTTTTATTATTATTGTTATTATTGATGAGCTCAATCAACCTTTCCATACCCATAGCGAAACCAATCGCCGGGGTAGCTTTACCACCACGATGCTCAACCAGCGAATCATACCTGCCACCAGCGCAAACTGCATTCTGTGCGCCAAGCTGGTCGGTAGTCCATTCAAATACCGTGCTGGTATAGTAGTCAAGCCCACGCACTAATTTTGAATTTATGGTGTAAGCAATTTCAGCATCTTCCAAAGCTTCGCATAAACCGTCAAAATGTCTTCTTTCTGTCGCCTCCAGATACTCAAGAATATGCGGTGCATTGACCAGAATTTCCTGCGTTTCTGGAACCTTGCTGTCGAGAATACGCAACGGGTTGTTTTGCAGTCGGCGCACACTATCCGCATCTAATTGCTGGCGATGATCGTGCAAGAAACCTTGTAGCGCAAGACGATAGGCTTGTCGCGACTGATTGGAACCGAGCGTATTGATTTGCAAGGTGATGTCCTGAATGTTGAGTTTTTTCCAGATACGTTCGCCAACACGAATAACTTCAGCATCAATATCCGGTCCGGCCCAGCCAAAAGCCTCAATACCAAATTGATGAAATTGCCGATAGCGTCCTTTTTGCGGACGTTCTCGGCGAAACATCGGCCCCATATACCAAATGCGTCGTTGCTGATTGTGCAATATGCCATGCTGGATACCTGCGCGTACCGTACTGGCAGTCGCTTCAGGACGCAATGACAGGCTTTCTTCCCCGCTATCGTTAAAGGTGTACATTTCCTTTTCAACGATGTCGGTCTGATCACCAATCGACTGCTTGAATAATGCGGTTTTTTCCAACATCGGTGTCCGTATTTCTTGATAGCCATATTGCCAGCCAATCTCCCGCAACACCGATTCAACCTGATGCCAGTTCTCAATTTGCTCAGGCAACAAGTCATTCATACCACGAATGGCTTGAATTTTCCCGGTCATCGCTTTATTCTGATTGATTATTCTGAATAAACCTACCCACTCTAAAACGCGCAAAACGACTGTCTTTTTCAGCCACAAACCTAACCGGATTTCCCAGATATTCAACCCGAACCACATCGGCAACCCCGATAAACACATAAAATGGGGGGTGTCCTTGTAATGCTATCGCTTCACCCGCATTGGCAATACGGTAAATCAGCTTCTCGCCAGTAACGTCACGCACATCTAACCAGCTTCGTTGTTCTACGGTAACGAATATCCAGTTCGGAGAATCTGCTGTCGGCGGTTCATCCGCTAGTTTATCTGCCTGTTCACTCACTTGAGTTGGCGTAAGTTGTGTGTCGCTAACTTGCTGTGTGCGTGAATTTTGCTTATCAGCCGCTTGTTTGACGACATTTTCTGTTGCAACGTCATCTTCCTCAACAACACTTGCCGTCACATCATCAGAAAAATTGGGTTCGGGTAATGCGACAGAAGACACGTTTGTCGATGGCACTGGCTGGGACGTTGTGTTCACACTGGTCGCACTGGCAGAAGCCGTGCCATTACCGCCATTGTCTGCATTTATTTCAGATGATCGGCTGTAGTCATTCAACTGATACAGCGATTGCGCGTCAAGCCATTGATCAATAGGATTATCATGCGGATTTTGCCAATACCATATTCCTGCCAGAAACATCGCCGACAGGACAAGGAACAACAGTGCCGATTGTTTTCTGGAGCTTTCCTGACGGTTATGGGCACGATAGTGATCCGCTTTCAAAACGATGGAAGAAGGTGGCGCGGTCAGATTTTTTTTGTGAAATCCGATTGATTCTGTTATATCAATTTTAAGCAAACTCGCGTAGTTGTGCCAATATCCAACAACGTAGGTCGCACCGGGCAATTTATCATATTCATCATTTTCCAAGGCCTCAATCTGTCGCACCGACAACAACAAGGCTCTAGCCACATCCTCTTTCGCCCATTCATGCTCGCGCCGTTTGCGCTTAAACAGTTGTCCGGGTTTGGGAACAGAAGAAGTCGTCGAAAATGAATCTGTAGCCGTATCTGAAGTAGTATCTGACTCTGACATTGTCTCTCTATACAAGATTATTCAATTTAATAGGACTAAAAAACGAAAAAGGTAGTGGATATAGCCACTAAAATACCACCGTTTGCTGTTGCATCCGCCTTGACCGGCTGGTGCGGTCAACAAAATCACCCGCTAACTGCCCACACGCCGCATCAATATCATCGCCGCGGGTTCTGCGCGTTACCGTGAATATATTGTTAGCTAACAAAATATCACGAAAGCGATTGATGGTTGCCTCATCCGATCTTGCAAAGCGGGTTTGAGGGAATGGATTAAATGGAATCAAATTGACTTTAGCAGGCACATCTTGCAGAATTTTCGCCAGCATAGTCGCTTGTTGGCGGCTATCGTTTATGCCCTTTAGCATGACATATTCAAAGGTAACTCGCTGCCGGTTATTCTCGCCAATATAGCGTCGGCAACAATCAAGTAGCTGCTCAATAGGATATTTCTTGTTCAAAGGCACAAGTTTATCGCGCAAGGCATTGTCGGGTGCGTGCAGGGAAACGGCAAGACTGACCGGGCATTGTTGTCGCAGCTGATCAATAACAGGAACCATTCCAGCTGTACTGAGTGTTACTCTGCGTCTGGATAACCCAAACGAATAATCATCCATCATCAAGCGCATTGCCGAAACAACATTGTCAAAATTAAGTAACGGCTCGCCCATTCCCATCATCACAACATTAGTAACCGGTCGGCGCTGGTCATTAACATCATCGACAACAAAATCAGCCACTCCGAAAACCGTCTGTTCCGCTCCGGCTGACAACAACAACTCGCTCTCAAGCATATAATTGGCAAGCCATACCTGAGCGATGATTTCATCCACATTCAGGTTTCTGTTAAAGCCTTGTTGTGCAGTAGCACAAAAGCTACAATTCAACGCACAGCCGACCTGAGAAGAAACGCACAGTGTGCCACGATCAGGTTCCGGAATATACACGGTCTCAATACTATTACCATCTTTAAGTTTGAGTAACCATTTACAAGTGCCATCACTGGCATATTGCTGGTTGACTATTTCGGGCAAGTCCAGATTGGTATTTTGCTGAAGTGTTTGTCGCAATGCCTTGCTCATATCAGTCATATCCAGAAAGCGGGTCACCTTCCTTTGGTAAACCCACTGTAAAAGCTGCTTTGCACGGAAGCGTTGCTCACCCATAGACAGGAAATAATTTTCCATGGCGGAGCGGTCTAATGACAGTAGATTGATTGGAGTAGTTTGCACTTTAGCCATTCAAGTCGGAAATTCAGATTAGCAACTCATATCAAAAGCTCTGTCAACCATCACGCCACATCTGCGGACAAGTGCGTTCGCGGATAAATTTCAGTGTCATCAAAGAAAAAAGCAATCTCGACTGCCGCCGTTTCTGCTGCATCGGAACCATGCACGGCATTTTGTTCGACCGAACGCGCAAAATCTGCGCGTATTGTGCCTGCTGCCGCATCTGCTGGATTGGTTGCGCCCATCACCTGACGATTTTTAGCAATCGCATCTTCACCTTCCAGCACCTGCACCATCACCACACCTGATGTCATAAAATCAACCAAATCATTATAAAACGGACGCTCGCTATGTACGGCATAGAATTGCTGCGCTTGCTCGCGGCTAAGATGTAGCATACGCGATGCCACGATACTCATACCCGCGCTTTCAAAACGCTGGTAAATGCTACCGATATGATTATCGGCGACGGCATCGGGTTTAACGATGGAAAAAGTACGTTCAACAGCCATTTAAAACTCCAAAATAGATAATGTTAAAAAGGGTATTATTTTCAATAAGCCGATTGTACATCTTTGCCCGCCTGATGAGTATATTCCGTACTCCAAAAATCTCTATTATCGAAAATCGTCAAGCCAATTTCGGCGCTTTGCATAATCTAAGTTGCTGACAGACAGTGATTAAGAAACTTTTGCAAGTCCAAGCTTACCTATCCAATCTGGAAATCAGGCTTTAATCATGTCACCTCAACAATGATTCTGCACGATAAAAAGCCCGCTTCTGGTAATTAGGCAAAATGCTAATATCAAATAGAGACCTTTGCACGAAAGCCATTTCACCTGCATGCTACGTTAAAATCGTACTCAATCGGTCATTTATAAGCATAAACTCCCTCATTCCGTGCGTTTTTGCCTTGCCTAAAAGCGAAATCATCTTCCGTGCAAAGGTCTCAAATAGCCACTGTCAGGCGTGATTATATCTTGCAATTTACACAAAAATGATACAATATACAAGGTATGTTGAAGCGATGGATAACAGACCGACTGCAGAAAAATATCGCACAAACACCTGCTGTGGCACTGCTTGGTGCGCGTCAGGTGGGTAAAACAACGCTTGCCAAAGTAATCGCTAAACAGCAATGCTCAATCTATCTGGATATGGAAGCCCCTGAAGATTTATTGAAACTGAGTGATCCAAGCCGTTTTTTACGTGCGCACAACGATAAGCTCATCATTGTGGACGAAATTCAACGCTTCCCGGACTTATTCAAGGTTCTGCGTGGTGTTATTGACACAAACCGACAGCAGGGTCGAAAATCCGGGCAATTTCTGCTACTTGGCTCGGCTTCCATGGATTTGATGCGTCAATCCTCTGAGAGCTTGGCAGGGCGCATTCGCTATATTGAAATGAGCGTTCTTAATGCGCTGGAGATTGGAAAAGATAGTAACAATCTTCAAAAACTCTGGCTAAGAGGTGGTTTTCCAGACAGCTATCTGGCAGATGATGATGACTTGGCTATGGACTGGTTAGAAAATATTATTCGCACCTATCTGGAACGCGATGTGCCACAAATGGGCTTTCGTGTCCCGGCAAGCCGATTGCGCCGTTTATGGATTATGTTAGCTCATTTGCAAGGTGAAACCGTCAATGTCTCCAAGCTGGCAAACAACTTAGAAATACAACGCTCGGCAATCAATCATTATATTGACATTCTCACCGACTTACTGTTGGTGAGGCGACTGCATCCGTGGTATGCCAATGTCAAAAAACGGCTGGTGAAATCACCTCGTTATTATATTCGCGATAGTGGCATACAACATCGGCTGTTGACCATTGATAATTATGACGCATTACTGTCAAACCCGGTGTTGGGGAAGAGCTGGGAAGGTTTTGTTATTGAGAATATCCATTCGGTGCTGCCATATCACGCTGAAACCTATTTTTATCGGACAGCGGCAGGTGCGGAAGTTGATCTGATAATCAAATTCTCATCCTCAAAAATCTGGGCGGTTGAAATCAAATATGGTGTTGCACCCAAACTTAGCAGACATGACAAGCAAACCTGCAAAGACATCGGTGCCACGAAAAAATACATCGTCTATGGCGGAGATGATGAATTTACAGTTGGTAATGAGGTGACCGTCATCTCGCTGTGCAAGCTCATGCAAAAACTGCAATCGTAGCTCTATTCCAATCAGGCTTGCTATTGCAAATCTGGCATGCCGACCAGCCAATACGCTATTGAGATGAAAACCAATTGATGGCGGAGAGAGAGGGATTCGAACCCTCGATACGCTATTAACGTATACACACTTTCCAGGCGTGCTCTTTCGACCACTCAGACACCTCTCCGCTGTTTTACCTCACTCTCACCTATCACCCGCTCCGTTTCCTTAACACGTTTTCTTGAGCAAGCATAGTGATTACCGTCATAAGACGACAACCCGCACAATATTTTGCTTATGATATATTTTCAGGATGCCCAGACAAAACAACCTGCGCAGAACATTCTCTGCACTGTATGACACGGAAAACCAGAAATTCAGAACAATCCTTCCACCATCACCTTGTTCATTGATGCCAATTCAGAACAATCCTTCCACGTCACCTTGTTCATTGATGCCAATTCAGAACAATCCTTCCACGTCACCTTGTTCATTGATGCCAATTCAGAACAATCCTTCCACGTCACCTTGTTCATTGATACAAATGCGGTTTGCCGCTGGTTCTCTGGGCAAACCGGGCATGGTCATAATATCGCCACAAACGACAACGATAAAACCGGCTCCGGCAGATAATCGGACTTCCCGTATGGGCAAGAAATGACCGGTCGGCGCACCCTTTTGGTTGGGATCAGTCGAAAAACTGTATTGGGTTTTAGCAATACAAACCGGAAAATGACCAAATCCACCCTCCTGAAGTACCTTGATGTCACTAATCGTCTTTTGATCGGCAGTAATATCGTCAGCACGATAAATTTTAGTTGCCACCGTTTTGATTTTGTCCCACAACGGCATATCATCAGGATATATCGTGGCAAATTTGCTTTCATCACTATCGGCAATTCTTGCCACCTCTTGCGCGAGTTCCGTAGTCCCCGCACCCCCGTCTGACCAATGGTTCGCATCAATGGCTTTAACGCCGTAGCCCTCGGTCAACTCCCGTACCGCAGCCATTTCAGCATCGGTATCGGCACTGAATCGGTTAATCGCCACCACTGTGGACACACCATAGGATTTAACATTTTCAATGTGGCGGGCAAGATTGACGCAACCCGCCTTAACCGCTTGCACATTTTCTTTAGCAAGCTCATCTTTTGCCACACCGCCATGCATTTTCAATGCGCGTACTGTGGCAACCAACACCACCACATCGGGTGCCAGACCGGCACTGCGACACTTGATATCAAAGAACTTCTCGGCACCCAGATCGGCACCGAAACCGGCTTCGGTAACAACGTATGGCGCAAGTTTCATAGCCGCACGAGTGGCAATTACCGAATTACAGCCATGCGCAATGTTTGCAAATGGACCACCGTGGATGAACGCCGGATTATGCTCCAGCGTCTGCACCAAATTAGGGGCAATGGCATCCTTGAGTAGCACCGTCATTGGTCCCGGTGCTTTCACCGCCTCCGCGCGTACCGGCTGCCGATCGCGGGTGTAACCAATCACAATTTGACCGAGCCGTCGCTCCAGATCTCTGGCATCTTTGGCAAGGCAAAATATCGCCATCACTTCCGAGGCAACGGTAATATCAAAGCCATCTTCGCGTGGGTAACCATTGGCAACACCACCGAGCGAGCTGGTTATCTGGCGTAACGAACGATCATTCATATCCACAACCCGCCGCCACGCCACTCGCCGGGTGTCAATCCCTGAGGCATTGCCCCAGTAGATATGATTATCAATCAATGCCGACAATAAACTGTGCGCCGAAGTAATCGCATGGAAATCACCAGTAAAATGTAAATTAATATCTTCCATCGGGATGACCTGCGCATAGCCTCCTCCGGCTGCCCCGCCTTTCATACCGAAACAGGGCCCCAAGGAAGGCTCACGTAAACACACCATCGCCTTTTTACCAACCTTATTGAGGCCATCAGTCAGTCCAACCGACGTGGTAGTTTTCCCTTCCCCAGCAGGGGTTGGCGTAATCGCTGTTACTAGGATTAGTTTGCCGTCAGGCTTATCTTTTAGTGAATCAATATAATTCAAACTGACCTTTGCTTTAGTATGACCAAAGGGCAGCAGAGCCTCACTGGGAATATCCAGTTTGTCCGCTATTTCAAAAATAGGCTTAATAGGCGCATTTTGCGCGATCTCAATATCACTCATCAGTTCTTAAATTCAGGGCTTAAATTCAGGTTAGTCGGTTATGGGCTAGTTATTGGTATGTAATACCTTTATATTTTATGTGCCTATTATCGCCGACAGTCAGGCTACTAATGGCGACATAGACAACGGCGCCGATTCTACCACCGTTCGCACTGACCTGCTTGTTTTTAATCGCGCTTCAAATCAAGCCAAAACCATCATACCCGCAATACAATTTTCCCAAAATGGCTACCAGCATCCATAGTACGGTGGGCATCTGCGGCATATTCTAATGGAAATTCAGAAAATATAAGCGGTGCGATCTTATTTTCTGCCAGCAATGGCAATACCGCTTTAGCAAATGCTGCAATAATCGCCGCTTTTTCAGGTCGTGGGCGTGAGCGCAATACCGAACCAATAATACGCTGTCGCTTCACCATAGTCAGTGCCAGATCAAGTGGTGCGACAGCCCCGCCCATTACGCCAATCAGTAACAGCGTTCCCGCAACCGCAAGGCAACGCATATTAGCTTGCAGATACGCCCCACCAATATGATCAAGAATCACATTCGCCCCGCCGCCACTCCCATATTGGGCAGTATATTCCCTGACCTTATCGGCAAATGATTCATTCTGATAATCAATCACATAATCAACGCCCAGTTGTTCAACGCGCTCGACTTTGCCAGTGGAGGCGGTTACTATTATTTTGGCATCTGCCACCAGTTGTTGACAAAGCTGGATTGCCGCGGTATTGACCCCGCCACCGCCGCCATGCAGTAATATCGATTGTGCGGACGATTGCGTAGACGACTGACCAACCAACTGCTCGCCACCCAGACCCGCCAGCACAAATAGATTAAGATAAGCAGTTATGTAGGTTTCGCAAACGCAGGCAGCCTGACTAAAATTCAGATTATCGGGAATAGGTATAACATGATCGGTGTAAGCAAGCGCATACTCGGCATAGCCACCGCCGCCAATAAGTGCCATCACTCGCTCGCCCACTTTCCAGCGCGTGACATCCGCCCCCAGCTTAGCTACTGTCCCAGCAACTTCCAAGCCAAGAATATCAGAGTCGCCTTTAGGCGGCGCATAATTGCCCTGACGTTGTACGACATCGGGTCGGTTGACCGAGGTTGCCGCTACCTTGATTAAAATTTGCTGCTGCCCGACAACTGGCATATCAGCATCACCAAAAACCATCATTTCTACCCCACCGAAACCCTTGAGTAGGATGGCTTTCATGCTCAATCAGACTGCTGTTTCGGAGATATTGTGAGACCTTTGCACGAAAGCCATTTCACCTGCATGCTGCGTTAAAATCGTACTCAATCGGTCATTTATAAGCATAAACTCCCTCATTCCGTGCGTTTTTGCCTGGCCTAAAAGCGAAATCATCTTCCGTGCAAAGGTCTCATTGTAATGGTGATCATGCTATAAACTTCAAAAGATACTCATGGTGATCAAACTGTTGAATGATTTGTTATGTTGCATTTAAGCTAATGCGCTTAACACTGCCTATTGTACATTCCCGCATACGAGGAAATTGCGACATCTCTCAGTCTGCCGCTTCAACCCTGGCTGCACAAAATTTGAATTCGGGGATTTTCCCCACCGGGTCTAAAGCTGGATTGGTTAGGGTGTTGGCAGCGGCTTCGGCGTAACAAAATGGGATAAAAATCATATCATCGGGTAAGGCGGTGTCCGCTCTGGCAATTAATTCTATACTGCCTCTGCGCGTCGAAACTTTGATTTTTTTCCCCGCTTCGACTTGCAAATTACACAGTGCCTGAGGAGACATTGAGGCAATCGCTTCCGGTTCAATCTGATCCAGCACGCGGGTACGACGAGTCATTGAACCGGTGTGCCAGTGTTCCAGTTGTCTGCCAGTGGATAGAATCATCGGATACGCATCATCGGGCAATTCATCGGGTGAGACCAAGTGTGCCGGCACGAGTTTTGCACGTTTGTTCGGGGTCGGAAAACCCTTATCAAACACAATATCATCGCCCGGCTTGTCGACAGCCTGACAGGGATAAGTAACCGCATTTTCCGCTAATAGGCGATCCCAGCTAATATTGTTCAATGACGACATAACCCCGCTCATTTCTGCGTAAATATCTCTTGGATGTGTGTAGTTCCAATCCAGCCCCATACGTTTGGCAATTTCCTGCGTAATCCACCAATCCTGACGAGTCTCGCCCGGTAGTTTTAGGGCACTTCGCCCCATCTGCACCTGACGGTTGGTGTTGGTCACCGTGCCTTCTTTTTCCGGCCATGCCGATGCTGGCAATATGACATCCGCATAAAATGCCGTTTCGGTCAGGAATAAATCCTGCACCACTAAATGCTCCAGTTTTGCCAATGCGTCTCTGGCGTGTTGCACATCGGGATCGGACATTGCCGGATTTTCTCCCATGATATACATGCCCGATATTTTATCATCGTGAATCGCATCCATAATCTCTACCACGGTCAAGCCACGCTGGGGATCCAGTTTTGTGCCCCAGGCATCTTCAAAACGGGCGCGCAGATTATCCGCATCAACCAACTGATAATCGGGCAACATCATCGGAATCAAGCCCGCATCCGAAGCCCCCTGCACATTATTTTGACCACGCAACGGATGCAAGCCAGTACCAGCACGACCGACCTGACCAGTAATTAGCGATAATGCGATCAGACATCGTGCATTGTCGGTGCCGTGAACATGCTGGGAAATTCCCATCCCCCAGAAAATAATGGCAGCTTTGGCAGTAGCAAAAGTTCGGGCAACTTCACGTAAGGTGTGTGCGTCAATGCCACAGATTGCCTGCATATTCTCGGGTGAAAAATCCTTAATGTGTTTCTTCAGGTTTTCAAAGCCTTCGGTGTGCTGCTCAACATAATTTTGATCGTATAAATTCTCTTCAATGATGGTATGGAGAATGCCATTGAGCATCGCCACATCAGTACCCGGCTTAAACTGCAACATCTGCGTTGCATGTCGTTTCAAAGCGGTACCGCGCGGATCCATAACAATCAAGGTGCCACGCTTGGCCGCCTGTTTGAAAAAGGTTGCTGCCACCGGATGATTGCCTGCAGGATTGGCACCAATCACAATCACACAATCCGCATCTTCTACCGCATTAAAGGGTGCCGATACCGCACCCGATCCGACACCTTCCAGTAATGCGGCTACCGATGAGGCATGACAAAGTCGGGTACAGTGATCGACATTATTGGTGCCAAAGCCAGTACGCACCAGTTTTTGAAAAATATAGGCCTCTTCGTTGCTACATTTCGCAGAACCAAACCCCGCCAAAGCGTTACCACCACGCTGATCACGGACTTTTTTCAGCCCAGCAGCCGCCAAATCCAAGGCTTCTTCCCAACTCGCTTCACGAAAATGTGTCAGCGGCTTTGACGGGTCAAGATCAATATCGCCGACCTTGTTGCTTTTGTCCAAACGGATAAGTGGTTTGGTTAAGCGATGCGGATGTTTCACATAATCAAAACCGAATCTGCCTTTGACACATAACCGATTCCGGTTGGCGGGTCCGGCACGCCCCTGAACGGCAACAATTTCATTGTCTTTTGTCTGATAAGTTATCTGACAGCCAACCCCACAATACGGGCAAACGCTATCCGTTTCAGTCAAGGGCTTGCGTAATGAAGTGCCTGACGAATCACCTGGTGACTCGGTGGTCAAGTCGGTTCTGCCGACCCCTTTTTCGTCCACCAGCGTTGCCTCCATAAGCGCACCAGTCGGACAGACCTGCACACATTCCCCACACGCCACACAAGTACTGTCGCCCATCGGATCATCAAAATCAAAAACAATTTTAGCCTTATGTCCACGAAACGCCATACCAATAACGTCATTAACCTGCACTTCACGGCAAGCTCTGACGCATAGGTTACATTGAATACAGGCATCCAGCGCCACATACATAGCCGGATGACTGTTATCCGCTGCGGGTGTTTGCCGCGCTGAAAATCGGCTGGTTGATACCGACAACTTATCCGCCCATTGCCAAAGATGCGAATTCTGCTGATGGGCAAGCGCTCGTTTCGGTTGATCGGCGACCAGTAATTCCATCACCAGCGTTTGTGCTGTGGTTGCCTTCGCGCTGTTCGTGCTTACTACCATTCCCTCAACTGGTTTGCGTAAACACGATGCAGCGAGTACCCGTTCGCCTTCGATTTCTACCATACATGCCCGACAATTGCCGTCCGCTCTGTAATCCAGCGCAGGTGTATAACAAAGATGCGGAATATCTATTTGCTGACGTTTTGCCACCTGCCAGATGGTTTCATCTACATCAGCCTGTACCGATTCGCCATTGAGGGTAAACTTGATGGGCGTTTTTGTTGCGCATGACATTACAAATCCTCCGGAAAATATTTCAACACACAGTTTATCGGGTTACCAGCAGCCTGACCCAAACCACAGATTGAGGCATCGGTCATTACCGTACTCAAATCGTTGAGCAAGGCGACATCCCAGCTTGGCTGTGCCATCACTTCAACCGCTTTTTCCGTACCAACACGACAAGGTGTACATTGACCACAACTTTCATCCTTAAAGAAACGCATCAGATTTAACGCCACATCTTTCATATTATCCTGATCGCTAAACACCACCACCGCAGCAGAACCAATAAAGCAACCATATTCCTGCAACGTGCCAAAATCCAGAGGCACTTGATCAATGGAGGCTGGCAATATACCGCCAGAAGCACCGCCGGGCAAATAAGCTTTGAAGCTATGACCATCGCGCATTCCCCCGCAATAGTCATTGATTAAATCGCGGATGGATATACCCGCTGGCGCCAGTTTAACCCCCGGATTTTTGACACGCCCAGATACCGAATAACTACGCCAACCCTTGCAACCATTGGTGCCTGCATCAGCAAACCACGCCGCTCCTTTTTCCACAATATCTCTAACCCAAAACAAAGTTTCCACGTTATGCTCAAGTGTCGGGCGACCAAATAAGCCAACCTCAGCCACATACGGCGGACGATTGCGTGGCAACCCGCGCTTGCCCTCAATAGATTCAATCATTGCCGATTCTTCGCCACAAATATAAGCCCCCGCGCCACGTCTTATTTCAATGTCCAGATGAGCTGCCAGCCCGGCCGCTTTAACCTTGTTAATTTCACTTTTAAGCAAGGCAATAATCGCCGGATATTCATCGCGAATATAAATGTAACAGGTCTCAACACCCACAGCCCAAGCCGCGATGAGCATACCCTCAATAAAGCGATGAGGATCGGTTTCCAGATAATAGCGATCTTTGAAAGTACCGGGCTCTCCCTCATCGCCATTCACTGCCATCAATCGCGGCCCGGCAAAGCCACGCACGATATGCCATTTCCGAGCGGCAGGAAAGCCCGCACCACCCAATCCTTTTAATGCCGAGCTATCCAGCGTTGCGATAATCTCCTCGGCAGTATGTTGCGCCGACAAACAGGCTTTGAGTAAGGCATACCCGCCCTTTTTGCTATAGCCAGCATAATCAATATAGTCAGGGCAATGTGGATGGGTAAGATTATTGGTAACCGCCTCCAGCACCTGCTCTTTGTCGGCGTTACCAATATGGTTATGCCCGACTTCCACAACCGGTGCCATCTCGCACCGCCCCATACAGGGTGCACGGACGACTCGAAACGCAGACGTTGCCGATTTTTCCAAAGCGTCCGTCAGTGCATCAGCACCCGCAAGCTGGCAGGCGATACTGTCGCATACTCGTATCGTCGTCGCTGGTGGCGCCGTGTCGCCCTCCTTAACCACGTCAAAATGAGCATAAAATGTCGCCACTTCATAAACTTCGGTTTGCGACAACTTCATTTCTTCTGCCAATGCGGCCAGATGTGCGCTGGACAAATGCCCATATTTATCCTGCAACAGATGCAGATACTCAAGCAACAAATCCCGCCGCCGCGGGACATCGCCCAGCAATTCCTTGATCTGCTCCTGAGCAAGCGGAATAACTTGACGTCCTTTGGGTCTTGAATGGGTTTTATACTTACCCCGTCCGGGATGCCCTCGTTTCATTGCAATATGCTTAACAACACTCATATAAATAATATTCTCCGGCACGTTATCACCTGTTATTTTATCTCCTGATTATAGTGGATAAATTCAGGTGGCGGAGTATAAGTTAAATTGCTGAACGCCGTTTCACTTCCGCTTAATTATTTTTGATAGGGCTGTCCTAGATAACTCCCTATTTACACAACTCCATGAGCGACTCAAGATAGGGGCCTAATACATCGTCCCTTCAAGCTCATTTCTGGATTGGAAAAGACTGTCCGTGTTATCGATCCACACCATTATGGCATTATTTACCCCTTAAAACTGCCGTACAAAGCGCATATCCAACCGCGTGCGGCGGTAATTGCTCAACGGCGAGTTGGATTGCTGGCGCTCACGGGCCACCACCAGTTGCGGGCTGAAGCCGTAAAAAGTCAACCCGCGGTTGAGCAGAAACAGGCGCGTGATGCGTTTATCATCCACCCGCCGCTGGCTGGAAAGCAGCGCGTGGCGGCCATGGCCGGAGAAAAATTCCACCCACGAGAACGGCGGCGCAGCGGCGGGTGGCGCGGGCCGGGCGCGGCCCTGCTTTTTATTCTTTCTGGCCATCATCTTGCGCGCCGGGGGGTTGCGCGCCGGGGGGTTGCGCTGCGCGGAACGTCCAGTACGAGCTCAGGAAATAGTTGAGGAAGGCCGCCGGCAGGATGCCGCAGCCCTGCAATAACAGCGGCTGGGCATCCGCGAACAGCGCGGAAAGCAGGATGAAAGTGCCGTAGCTCAGGCTCAGGGTCATCAGCGAGACGAGGTTGAACTTCAACCCGCGGATGCGATTGCGCCCCACCAGCGCCCGCTCGGCGAAGGTCCAGTAGTTATTCAGCAGGAAGTTGGAAATGATCGATAACTGGATGGCGATGGGCGACGCCAGCAGTTTGTGCACGCCGAATTCGAGCAACACTTGGAAGGCACCGAGATTGACCAATACTCCGCTACAGCCGGTGACGGCGAACTTGAGGAAGGTGCGGTGGCTGGCCAGGCGCAGCCACCAGACATGGTAGAAAAACTCGATGAGGTCGCGCACCCCGAGTTTGGTGCGGCCACGCTCGCGCTCGCGGAAATACACCGGCTCCTCGACGATGCGCGCGCCCGCGTGCATCAGGCGATGCAGCAACACCATCTGAAAAGCGTAGCCCTGCACGGGAATGTCTTGCACCCTGGCGGCGCGCAAAAGCTCCGCCCGGATCGCCTTGAACCCTGCGGTGCAGTCCCGCACTGCGGCGAGCCCGGCGATCCAGCGCGCCATGCCGTTGCCCCAGCGCGACAGCAACCGGCGGCCCAGGGACCAGCGCGCGTCCACCGCACCACCGGCGACATAGCGGCTGCCAATGGCAACGTCGGCGCCGTCCTCAAGCCGCGCCAGCAGGCGGCGCGCATCCGCGGGGTCGTGGGAGAAATCAGCGTCCATCTGCACCAGCGTCGCCGCCCCCAGAGTATCCAGTGCGTAGCCGAGACCACGCACGTAGGCGTCCCCCAACCCGCGACGGCGCCCTTCCAATAGATGCACGCGGCCATCATCCCGCGCAAACTCACGCACCAGCCCCGCAGTTCCGTCGGGACTTTCATCGTCCACGATCAAAAACGCGACCTCGTCGCCGGGATACAAAACACACAGCCGCCGCAACAGCGGCACGATGTTAGGCGCCTCGTTATAGGTGGGAATGACAAAGCACACCCGAACCGGGTTGTTGTTACGCGAATCCATGGCGGGGGATTATCCTACTAAAATTACTGGAAGAGAAACTGTAGGGAAACTATGAGTGTTCCCTGCTTCTCTCTGTGGTTGTAAATTCCTCAATATTCCTTTATTCTCCCGTGTATCGTTTGAATGGATAAAGTGATGAACGACGAAATCATGACCCTCAAAGAGCTCGCGAAGTATCTGAAGCTGGCAGAAAAGACCGCCTATCGACTGGCTGCCGAAGGCAAGTTGCCGGGCTTTAAGGTTGGTGGTAGCTGGCGTTTTAAGGCAGATGACATAGAGCGTTGGATTGAAGAAAAAAAGAAAAGAGACACGGAGTAAGCGCTGAATGGCACAGCCGGTCAATATAGAAGCAATCGAAAAACGTCTGTGGGGCAGCGCTGACAACTTACGCGCAAACAGTAATTACGCCAGCAATGAATACTTCATGCCTGTTATGGGGCTTATCTTCCTGCGCCACGCCCATAGCCGCTATCTGGCGGTCAGGCCTGAAATCGAAGCGTCGCTTCCATCTCGTAGCGGAGTTATACGACCATTAACAAAGGAAGATTTTTCCAGCAAGGGGGCAATTTTCCTCAAGCCTGAAGCCCAATTCGACCATCTGGTAAATCTGCCTGACAGTGACGACCGCGCCCAGGCCGTCATCACCGCTATGGATGCTATTGAGGATGACTACGAAACGCTAAAGGGTGTTCTGCCCAAAACGGAATACCAAGAGCTGGATAACGACGTTCTGGGTAATTTACTGCGCACCTTTAATGATCCAGCCCTCAAAAAAGTCACGGGCGATATTTTCGGGCGGATTTACGAATACTTCCTCACCCAATTTGCCAATCAAAGCGCCCATGATGGCGGCGAGTTCTTCACGCCTGTCTCACTGGTGCAGATGATCGTGAATTTTATCGAGCCTGATCACGGTTCAGTGATCGACCCCGCCTGCGGTTCTGGCGGCATGTTTGTACAAAGCGCCCACTTTATCGAAAAAATGCACAAGAATCCGCAGGACGTGGCAACTTTCTACGGTGCGGAAAAAAACCCAACCACCATTCGCTTAGCCAAGATGAACCTGGCGGTACATGGCCTCGAAGGCAACATTCAAAAAGCCATTTCCTATTATGAAGACCCGCATGATTTTCTGGGTAAGGCCAACTTCGTCATGGCTAATCCACCGTTTAACGTCGATGACGTAGACGCGGAGAAAATCAAAAACGACCCGCGTTTGCCATTTGGCCTGCCTGGAGTGAACAAAAAAGGCGCTGTATCCAACGGCAATTACCTTTGGATTTCATACTTCTACAGTTACCTGAATGATAAAGGGCGCGCAGGCTTTGTGATGTCTTCCCAGGCATCCAGTGCTGGCGGGCAGGAGGCCGAAGTGCGCCGTAAGCTGGTGGAATCCGGCCATGTCGGGGCGATGGTCGCCATACGCTCCAACTTCTTTTACACCCGCTCCGTGCCCTGTGAACTCTGGTTTTTAAATAAACACAAACCAGTTCCGATGAAAAACAAGGTATTGATGCTGGATGCGCGCAGCGTCTATACCAAGGTCACGCGCAAGATTTACGACTTCTCGCCGGAACAGCTCGCCAATCTGACTGCCATCGTCTGGCTTTATCGTGGCGAGAATGAGCGTTTTTTAGCATTAGTCGCAAGTTATCTGCAACGGACCTTGGATGAGGCACTGGCGGCCACAGTGCCAATGGCTGCATGTATTGCGGGTGTTGATGACTTAATGGCCAGGCTTGAACAGCTTGATGAAGACACTGCAAAAGCTCTTGCCTGGTTGGGAACTGATAGCAGGAATTTTGCAAGCACGATTGCGACTGCAAGCAAGGCCTGGAAAAGTGCTGCAAAAGATAACACCGGGCTGATTGATGCCGCCAAAACGCTGGAACCCATCGCCGCAAGCAGCCGCGATTTAATCAAGCAGATTGAGCAGCTTTATAAATTTGTTGAAACGCAGGCCAAAGACAGCCGTGAGCGGATAAAAAAAGACAGCCGCGAGCGGATAAAAAAGGCCACTGCCAAAGGTGTGCATAAATCTGTCAAAGAACTGGATGAGCAGCGCAAAGCCGCCGTCCAGCAATTAAAGCAGGTGCGCTATCTCTTCAAGCAGGCCCGCTGGCTGCAAGAGCGTTTCCCCAAAGCCGAACTGCGTGATGTGGAAGGCCTGGTCAAGCTGGTGGATATTGCAGAAATCAAAACCAATGACTGGAGCTTAACCCCGGGGCGCTATGTTGGCGTAGCGCCGGAGATCGAAGATGAGGATTTTGATTTTGAAGAAACCCTGCGGGATATTCATATTGAATTGAAAGGACTGAATGAATAAGCTGGCGTTCTGGCGGCCCAAATCCAGAAGAATTTTGAGGAGTTGGGGGTATGAGTTGGGCATTAGAAAAATTTGCCAATTTAGGTGAATTTAAAAATGGTGTAAACTTCAAAGCTACAGCATCTGGTACTGGCTATCCACTAATAAATGTGAAAGACATTACTGACCATCATTGGTTGAATGAGAGCAAGCTTCAGTTAGTAGATATTAACGTTTCCGATGACTATTTTTCTAAAAAGGATGACATATTCTTTGTAAGATCATCTGTAAAACGAGATGGCATCGGCCTAGTTGGAAAGTTTAATTTAGAACCAAAGCATACTATTCATTGCGGATTTGTAATTCGATTTCGCCCAGACCCAGTAAAACTCGATTCAGAATTTTTACTTTATCTGCTTAAATCCTATACCTACCGAGAAAAGCTAAAAAATCTCTCTAGCGGTGCCGCACACATAAATTTGTCACAAAGTGCTCTTAAAACATTGGAAATTCCTATACCAAATCTCAAGGAACAAAGAGCTGTAGCACAAACTATAAAGACCTACGACAACCTTATCGAAAACAACAAACGCCGGATTGAGTTGCTGGAGGAATCTGCGCGACAGCTTTACAAAGAATGGTTTGTGCGTTTTCGCTTCCCCGGCCATGAGCATGTCAACATGATTGATGGGGTGCCCGAGGGGTGGGTAGTTAAACCTCTAAGTAAAATTGCAGGTCTTACTATGGGGCAAAGTCCCAAATCAGAGTTTTATAACATTGAGGGAAATGGAATTCCTTTTCATCAAGGTGTAACTAAGTTTGGATTCCGTTATATTGAGCATAAAACATTCTGCACAAAGCCTACACGACTATCACTGGCCGAAGATATACTCTTTAGCGTCAGAGCACCAGTTGGAAGGATAAATATCACTAACGATGTGATAGCGCTTGGCCGTGGCTTGGCCGCAATAAGATCTATTGAAGGTTTCCAGTCATTTTTATTTTACGCGCTGAAATCATATTTCTTTAAAGAAGATATGATTGGCGGCGGGGCAATATATGCTTCTGTGACAAAAAAGGACTTGGAAAACCAGGAGCTTCTTATACCTTTAAATTCATTGTTGGTTGAATTTGACGAATTTGCCTCTGATGTTGACCAGCAAATACTTAAGCTTCATAAAATGAATGTCAATTTGACTAAAGCCCGCGACCTTCTCCTCCCAAAACTGATGAGTGGCCAGATTGCTATATGATTGTTTCATATTCTATTAACAGGCAAGGTTAACCATGAATGATCAAATTGCCATCTATCAAACCAGCGATGGTCAAACCCATATTGATGTGCGGTTTCAGGATGAGACGGTTTGGCTCAGTCAGGCGCAGATGGCGGTGTTGTTTCAGGTGAAGCCACAAAACATCACCATGCACTTAAAAAATATCTTTTCTGAACAAGAACTTAGCGAATCGGCAACTTGTAAGGATTTCTTACAAGTTCAACAGGAGGGTGGGCGAGACGTGAAACGCCAGCGCAAACACTATAGTCTGGACGCTGTGATCTCAGTGGGGTATCGGGTGAATTCCTCCCGCGCCACGCAGTTTCGTATTTGGGCCACGCAAACCTTAAAACAACATCTGCTTGAAGGCTACAGCGTCAATCAAAAGCGCTTGCAACAGCGCGGAGTGGAGTTTGAGCAGGTGCTGCAACTGCTTTCTGCCACCCTCAGCAATCAGGCAGCGCTGAACGAACAAGGCGCAGCGGTGCTGGCGGTCATTAACGACTACGCCCGCAGTTGGAGCCTGTTGCAGAGCTATGATGAGCAGTCTTTGGCGGACAACACCTACAGGCAAGCGGACATGCAGCCGTTGGTATTGGATGACGTGCTGCTGGCGATAGCTGCATTAAAAAAAGAGCTTGTCGCCAAAGGCGAGGCCTCTGCATTATTTGCTCAGTTACGCGGTGCGGGCCTGGCATCAAGTATTGCTACCATTGAGCAGGGTTTTGGCGATGAGCTGTTTTATCCAAATGTCGCCAGCCGGGCGGCGAATTTATTGTACCTGGTGATAAAAAACCACCCTTTGGCCGATGGCAATAAACGCACAGGTTCGTTCTTATTTTTATGGTATTTGCGCATACATCAACGGTTTCTAGCCAAACCTGTGGAACAGTTGATTAATGACAATACGCTAGTCGCCCTGGCTTTATTAGTCGCCGAAAGCCGACCCGCCCAGAAAGAACTGATGATTCGTTTAATTGAGCATTTTGTTTTGCTTAAAAATGAGAATGTCGATGCCACCACTGAATGAAGACACCCTCGTCCAGGCTACAACTGCCGACTATTTGCACCATCAACTTGGCTGGGAGACTGTCTTTGCCTACAACGATGAAAGCTTCGGCAAAGAGGGCACCCTCGGCAGACTGAATGACAAAGAGGTTGTGCTCACTCGCTATCTTGGTGAAGCCCTGGTCAAGTTTAATCCCGGCTTACCCGAGGCGGCCTACCAAGACGCATTGCGGCAAATCACCGAAGCACCTGTTACCGAAAATACCCTGCAAATCAATTGGGAGCAGTATGGGCGCGTTAAACATGGCGTACTGGTTCAGTTTCGTAATGCCAAGGGCGAGCTGGAGAGAAAGCGCCTGAAGGTCTTTGATTTCGACACCCCGGAAAACAACCACTTCCTCTGTGTTCGCGAGCTGTGGGTGCGCGGCGACATCTACCGCCGCCGCGCTGACATTGTCGGTTTTGTCAATGGCCTTCCTTTGATGTTTATCGAGTGCAAGACCATTCACAAAGACATCCGCCATGCTTACGAGCAAAACCTGTCTGACTACAAAGACACAATCTCGCATTTGTTTCACCACAACGCCTTTGTGATTTTGGGTAACGGGGTAGATGCCAAGATCGGTTCTATCTCCAGCAAGTTCGAACACTTCAATGACTGGAAGCGCCTGGCCGAAAATGATGTGGGTGTGGTGGATATGGAGACCTTGCTGAAAGGTATCTGTAACAAACGCGATTTTCTCGATCTGTTTGAAAACTATACGCTGTTTGATGAGAGCAAGGGTAAACGGATAAAAATCATCGCCCGTAACCACCAGTTTATTGGCGTAAACCGTGCTATTGAAGCGCTGAAGCATCGCGAAGAGAACCAAGGTAAGCTGGGCGTATTCTGACACACCCAGGGCTCGGGGAAATCTTATTCCATGGTTTTCTTTGCCCGCAAAATCCGTCGAAAATTGGGCGGCAATTTTACGTTCCTGATTTGTACCGACCGCGAAGATTTGGATAAACAAATCTACAACACATTCGCCGGCTGCGGGCTTGTCGATAATGATCAAGACCCATGCCGTGCCGGGTCGGGAGATCATTTACAGGAATTGCTCAATCAGCATAAAGCCTATGTATTCACGCTGGTGCAGAAATTCAATAAAGACGTTGATCCAGACGATCCATATTCTGACAGAAATGACATTATCGTCATCACCGATGAAGCGCACCGCACTCAATATGGCCGCTTATCTTTAAACCTGCGTAATGCGCTACCTTACGCCAGTTATATAGGTTTTACCGGAACGCCACTCTTCAAAGCTGATCAAATCACCCGCCGCGTATTCGGGGATTATATTTCCACCTATGACTTCCAAAGAGCGGTTGAAGATAATGCCACCGTTCCCCTTTACTACGATGCCCGCGGTGAAAAACTTGGCTTAGCTACTGATGACATCAACGAGAAAATTGCGGCAAAGTTGGAAGAGTTTGAAACAGATGATCAGGACGTTACTGAGCGTTTAGAGCGAGAGTTGAAGCGCGAGTATCACATCATTACAGCCCAGCCGAGATTAGAGCAAATTGCTGAAGATTTTGTTGATCATTACAGCATCGGCGGTCAAAACGGTAAGGCCATGATGGTCTGCATCGACAAGCTAAGCTGCGTGAGGATGCAGGAGCTTATTCTCGACAGGTGGAAGGGTAAAATAACGGCGCTGGAAAACGAACTGACCAGGCCATCCGATGAGCAGGCGATCATGGATAGGGAGCGCAAACTCGAATGGATGCGCGAAACCATCATGGCTGTCGTCGTTAGTGAAGAACAAGGTGAGGTCGACAAATTCCGCAAATGGGGTTTGGACATTACGCCGCATCGCAAGCGCATTAAAGAAGGCTTCGACACTGCTGATGGTAAGCGCCTTGATATGGAGAGCGCGTTTAAGAAAGAAGAGCACCCGTTTCGCGTCGCTATCATATGCGCCATGTGGCTGACAGGCTTTGACGTGCCTGCGATGTCTACTCTCTATCTTGATAAGCCCCTCAAAGCGCATGCGCTCATGCAGGCTATCGCTCGTGCTAACCGCGTATCTGAAGGCAAGAATAACGGTCTTATTGTTGATTACTGCGGCATTCTTAAAAACCTCCGCAAAGCGCTCGCTACATTTGCCGGGCATACAGGCGTTGGAGGTGGGGATGGCCAGCCACCGCCTGAACTTGACCCTGTTAAGCCCGAAGCAGAGCTTTTGGCTGATCTTGAGGAAACCATTGCATCCGTTCGCGCATTTCTGAGTGCCCAGAACTTCAGGCTGGAAGATGTGCTTGAGCGGACTGGATTTGAGCGAAACAAGGCGATAATCGACGCTAAGGAGGTGGTCAATCAGAACGACGAAACTCGCAAGCGCTTCGAGATAATCTGCCGCGAAGTGTTCAAGAAGTTCAAGGCTTGTTTGACCATAAAGGCGATTAATAATTATCGCGCCGCCTACGACGCCATCAATATCATCTATAAGAGCTTGAAGGAGGATGTGGAGCGGGCAGATATCTCAGACATTATGCGTGAACTTCATGCTGTTATTGAGGAAAGCATTGAGCCTGCAAGCAGGGTCAAAGAGCCAACCAGACTATACGACATAAGTAAGATAGATTTTGATCGACTGCGAAAAGAATTTGAACAATCACCGACCAAGAACACCCATGTTCAATCATTAAAAGACATCATCGAGAAAAAGCTTCAGAGAATGCTTATTCAAAATCCGACACGAACCGATTTTCAAAAGCACTATGAAGAAATTGTTGGCGAATACAACAATGAGAAAGATCGCGTGACCATTGAAGCGACCTTCGAGGATTTGATTAAATTAGTGGATGAGCTGAGCGAAGAAGAGCAAAGAGCGGTTAAAGAAGGATTGTCTGAAGATTCCCTGGCGCTGTTTGATTTGCTATTAAAGCCAGATTTAACGAAGAAGGAAATTGACCGTATAAAGAAAGTGGCAGAGGGGCTGTATACGACAGTGAGTGGAGAATTGGCGCGAATACAAAATTTTCCAGCCAAGCAAGGCACTCGTGATGAAATTAAGATAAAGATCAAAAACTACCTGTGGGATGACAATACTGGTTTGCCGGAGAGTTTTGCTCCAGCAGAGATTGAGGAAAAAACGGAAGTAATATTTTCTCACCTGATTATTCGTGAAAACCACAAAAAGGGCGAGGCTGGCTATTACAGGCAGGCAGATTATGGAAGATAAGTCTTTTCCAATATAAAATGAGCTTGAAGGGGGAGGAATAAGCAGAAAGCTGATTCCACTCCAATTTTTTCAAGCAACCAACGATTTTAACGTACTGCCGAGAGTTGCTGGCGAATCGGCAACCGCGATACCTGCTCGTTTGAAGGCTTCGATTTTATCTTCAGCACTGCCTTTGCCACCAGCAATAATTGCACCCGCATGTCCCATTCGTCTGCCAGGGGGGGCGGTTACGCCGGCAATGAAACCACAGGTCGGTTTTTTTACTTTGTTGTGACGGATAAATTCCGCAGCTTGTTCTTCGGCGTTGCCGCCAATCTCTCCAATCATCATAATGGATTCGGTTTTCGGATCGGCAAGAAACATCTCCAGACAATCAACGAAATCAGTGCCGTTTACCGGATCACCACCAATACCGATGCAGGTGCTCTGCCCCATTGCTTGTGCGCTGGTCTGTGCCACTGCTTCATAAGTCAGGGTGCCCGAACGGGACACAATACCCACTGACCCTCGGGTATGTATATGAGCGGGCATGATGCCGATTTTGCATTCTCCCGGGGTAATTATCCCCGGGCAATTTGGGCCAATTAAACGAGTCGCCGAATGTTCCAGCACTCTTTTCACCTTAACCATATCCAATACCGGAATACCTTCGGTTATACAAACCACCAGCGCAATCTCGGCATCAATCGCTTCCAGAATGGCATCGGCAGCAAACGGCGGCGGCACATAAATCACGGAGGCATTCGCGGCAGTCTTTGCGACCGCTTCGGCTACCGTGTTAAATACCGGCAAATCAAGATGCATCTGCCCGCCCTTGCCAGGCGTGACCCCGCCTACCAGATTGGTGCCATACTCAATGGCTTGTGTGCTGTGAAATGTGGCCGTGGCACCAGTGAAACCCTGACAGATTACGCGAGTGTTGTTATCTACCCATACTGACATTATCCAGTCTCCCCTCTAAGGCAATGGCTTTGACCGCTTCAACCACTTTTTTCGCCGCATCATCTAAATTATCCGCAGCGCGTATCGGCAAACCGGAATTCGCCAGAATCGCTTCTCCCTGTTCAACATTAGTGCCCTCCAGACGCACCACCAACGGCACATTGAGGGCAACTTCCCGCGCCGCAACCACAATGCCTTCAGCAATCACATCACAGCGCATAATCCCTCCAAAAATATTGACCAGTATGCCTTTAACATGGGTATCCGCCAAAATTATCTTAAATGCCACGCTCACCCGTTCGCTGGTCGCCCCACCACCGACATCGAGAAAATTGGCGGGTGAACCACCGTACAACTTAATAATATCCATAGTCGCCATAGCCAGACCTGCGCCATTGACTAGACAGCCAATTGAACCATCCAGTTTTATGTAGTTCAATTCATGTTCACTGGCTTCCGATTCGGCAGGGTCTTCCTCATTCATATCGCGTAATTCCTCTAATTGAGGATGGCGAAACAAGCCATTGCTGTCAAAATTCATCTTCGCATCCAGCGCAAGCAATTGACCATCGCCCGTTACCACCAGCGGATTTATTTCAATCATACTCGCATCCAACTCGGTAAACGCCTGATACATAGCACGCATAAATTTGACTGCCGCGCACACCTGATTACCGTCCAGTTCAAGCCCAAAAGCCAGTTTTCGCGCATGGAAAGATTGCAGACCGGTGGCAGGGTCTATCACGACCTTGATTATGTTTTCCGGCGTACTGGCTGCCACTTCTTCAATCTCCATTCCCCCTTCAGTAGAAGCAATCACGGTTACCCGACTACTCACCCGATCAATCAGCATCCCCAGATAAAGCTCGCGGGCAATATCGCAACCGTCTTCGATATAAATGCGCTTGACTTGCTTGCCCTGCGCTCCGGTCTGGTGCGTAATCAACTGCATTCCCAGTATGTCGTTGGCAGCCTGTTCCACTTTTTCCAACGAGTCCACCACCCTGACCCCACCTCCTTTACCTCTTCCGCCCGCATGAATTTGTGCCTTTACCACCCATACCGGGCCACCCATATCTCTGGCAGCAATCATCGCATCATTAACGTTAAATGCCACTCTACCAGTTGGTATGGCGACACCATATTGAGCCAATAGTAACTTGGCTTGAGACTCATGAATATTCATTGACTATTGCTGTAATGGCTATAATTGCACTTGTCTTTTAGCGAACGTAACCATATACGAAATCACGACTACGAGCAATATGTAGTCTTTTCCAATATAAAATGAGCTTGAAGGCGGAGGAATAAGCAGAAAGCTGTTTCCACTATAATGAGCCTGAAATAGCCCTTGAAGTCGTTCATGATCAGGGGAACCGTCACCCGCTAATTGATGAAGGTCACCGGCTACTCTCTGGCCCAGACCAGGCGCCTGATACAACAATACGTCAAAACAGGCGCTCTGTCAGTGAAGCCAGCTCGCCGTAATGGCTTCAGGCGCATCTACACCCGGGCAGATATATACACATCCCGCAGCAGTACGCCACTGACTTTGCCCAACTGAACAGGCAACAGGTCTACCGATAAGTCAACTTCCACCGACCCTGCTTTCCCTACCACCCTCACGGATAACAGCGGCAAACAGCGCAAGCAGTATCGCTACCAGGACATGATGACGCCCTATGAAAAACTCCGCTCCCTGGCCAGACCCAGCCAATACTTGAAGCTTGGGATCACCTTCAAAAATCTGGATGCATTCGCCCATGAAATGACGGACAATGAAGCCGCCGAACAACTAAATTCAGCACGAAATCACCTATTTACACAACTCCATGAGCGACTCAAGATAGGGGCCTGATACATCGTCCCTTCAGGCTCATTTCCGGATTGGAAAAGACTGCAGCTGCTGGTGAAGCCTCTCTGTCAGCCCCTGGGTCGGTTTGATAATTGCCGTTAAGTTGTTAAGCTATGAGTGTCCCCTATTTCGCTGATTTCTGCGGCGGGGGAATGCAGCACAAAATCCCGGTACTCGTCAATGCGCTGCCAGTTGCAGTAGTCATCGTAGAATTTGCCGGGGTTGCCGGGGGGCGTGTAGGTGCGTTGATACGGGCCCGGGGCGGCGAAGCCGGACTCCGGGCTTCGGACTCAGCCCCTCAGCCCCACAATCCGCGTCAATGTCCGATCTTCCCTTTGGTGAACAGCGCTTCTTTGAGTTCCTTGTCCAGCACTTGGTCCCGGCGCCGGATCCATTCCAGCACCATGGCGGCGTGCTCCTTTTCCTCGTCGCGGTTGTGTTCCAGGATGCGCTTCAGTTCCGGATCAGTGCAGGCGTCCACCCGCTGGTTGTACCAGTCCACCGCTTCCAGTTCCTCCATCAGCGAGGTAATGGCGCGGTGCATATCCCGGGTTTCATCGGATAACGCTTCCACGGGCTCGTGGTAGCCTTCGTTTGACATGAGGTTCCTCTTCAATCAATGGGTAATACTATCTCCACGCTTCCGAAGAATTAACTTGGAATGATAGCGTGGAGTCATAATTCAATGCTAACACTATCACAAATGATCACGACAAGTTAAAGTCTTTTCCAATATAAAATGAGCTTGAAGGGGGAGGAATAAGCAGAAAGCTGATTCCACTATAAAATGAGCCTGAAATAGCCCTTGAAGTCGCTCATGATCAGCGGATGAAAACGATCATGAGATTAGAGCAACTGAACAGGCAACAGGTCTACCGATACGTCAACTTCCACCGACCCTGCTATTTCCCCACCACCCTCACGGATGAAAAGGGCAAGGAGCGTAAGACATACCGTTACCAGGACATGATGACGTTAAATGCCACTCTGCCAGATGGTTAATATGAGACCTTTGCACGGAAGATGATTTCGCTTTCAGGCCAGGCAAAAACGCACGGAATGAGGGAGTTTATGCTTATAAATAACCGATTGAGTACGATTTTAACGCAGCATGCAGGTGAAATGGCTTTCGTGCAAAGGTCTCAATATAAAGCTCTCCGCTCCTTTGGGCTCCCTTGTTGGGTCGTTTTTAGTGTAGATGTCGATAATTTTATAATTTTTTTAGCTTTGTAATTAGTAACTTTCGCACAGTTAGTTTTCTGCTCCTGCGCACTTTCCATCATTCCAGCAATCCCTGCGCCATTGGCTTGGTGATAGCTGATTGGGTAATGCCCAAGCACCCCGTGCGTTTTGCTTGGCGGCACGTTCTGCATGGTAACTTGCCGGATCCTTAATCCAGGCGTTAATCAATTTGCCCTGTTTATTACGCGGCAACCAACCCCAGCCATTTTCGAGCATTTCGAGATTGATGTTACTCCCTCTCTTGAAGATGTGGCAGACCATACGATTATAGGCATCCATTTCATAACACTCCGCAACCACCGAGTCGCCAATACGCAGTAGCTTTTTCAGTGCTGTGGTAGCGGCTTTACCACCGGGTTGTCCGTAGCGGGCAGGGACGGTCTTGCACTGACATCTGCGCGGGGTAAACGCATCGTGGTAAGTTTCTGGGGTGTCTATATCCGAGAGCCTGATGATAAAACGCTTCTTATTTGCGCTTTCCAAAGTTACAGTATCGCCGTCAATAATCTCTTTTATACGCGCATCCAGACTGAAATTAACCAATGAATTTCTTGTCTTTGCAGTGGTTTCGGATTGATTTATCTTCGGCGGGTTCGTCTGCTCAGTAGCAACCGCAAGCACTGAAACAATCAACAATACGATAAAGAACGCATGGCGGATAAAGTGGTTTTTCATGACACAACATTGGCGCATTGGCATACCAACAACACAGGGTTTGTTCGGATTCCTCATTATAACCTGATAATCCTCAGGATAACTTCTGGCATTCAGTTTTACTTATCGGCATCGTTATGAATTATCCTCAATAGCTGTTTCAATAGCCGCCAGAATCCCGCGTAACATTCTTATCTCCTGCTCATACGGACGCGCTCGATTGAACAGTCGAACGAGTTTACGTTGCAGTTTTGTTGATCGACCATCGCTGAATGCGATGCGCTCCAAAACTTGCCAGAGATGGCTATAAAAGTGTTGCATATCTGCCGCACTGGCTATCGCTTCATCAGCGGGAGATGACACAATATCCTGCCGATTCAGCAAACTGCATCTTAATTCGTAAAGCATTATCATTACCGCGGCACCCAGATTCAAGGAGGCAAATTCATCTTCCACCGGAATACGCACCAAATGATGACAGCGTTCCAATTCGTCATTGCTTAAGCCATGGCTCTCTCTGCCAAACAAAATCCCGACATGGCAATGCGCCGCATCTGTCGCCACTTTTTCCATCGCTTTGCTGGCATCAAGAGACTGCCATTCAAGAGTACGATGCCTTGAAGTCGTCCCCAAAACCAAGCCACAGTCGGCTATCGCCTGATCAAGATGGTCAAACACCTGTGCATTCTCCAGAATATGATTGGCACCGGCTGCCCGAGCATGTGCAATCGGGCTGGGGAATGTTTTAGGTTTAATCAGCATGAGCTGATTGACCCCCATGTTTGCCATCGCTCTGGCAGTCGCACCTATATTGCCCGGATGGCTAGGTTCAATGAGTACGACTCGGATATAATTGAGTATTTTCAATTTCGTTCACTGGCAAGATATTTGAGCCCGATTCTGCCTCATACGCTGCGCTAATGGAATGATTCTGTTGAAAACCCTTATATTTAGAACGCCATAACCAAGCATAATGCAAACAACCGACAATGAATCCGATAGTTAATACAGGCATAAAGGCCGCACGACGTGCCGGTAGTATCATGTTACGGCATATAGATCGACTCGACCAGTTATCGGTGCAGAAAAAAGGCAGAAATGACTTTGTCAGCGAGGTAGATCAAATGGCAGAAGAAGATATTATTGATACCATTCACTATCTTTACCCCAATCACCGTATCCTTGCCGAAGAAAGTGGTAAAAAACATTCTCCGGACTTGGTACATCAGGGCAACGATGAATTTGAATGGATTATTGATCCTTTGGACGGCACCATAAACTTCCTGCACGGCAATCCCAATTTTGCCGTTTCACTGGGAATACGTCATAAAGGCAACATAGAGCACGCTATTATCTTTGACCCATTGCGCGATGAGATATTCACCGCCTCGCGCGGTCAAGGAGCACAATTAAATAATCGTAGGATACGCATCAGTAATCGTACATCCATACAACAAAGTATCATCTCTGTCGGCTATCCCAACATCAATATAGACAATTTCGATAGCTGGTTAAAGTGTTTCAGGGCGATGTTGTCTAAAGCAGGCAGTATTCGATCTTCTGGCTCTGCGGCTTTGGATCTTGCCCATGTGGCGTGTAGCCGCACCGATGCGTTTTGGCAAGCGGACCTGAAAATCTGGGATGTCGCTGCGGGCAGTCTGCTAGTGCGAGAGGCAAAAGGACTGGTTGCTGATTTTGACGGCAACCAGAACTTCCTCGAAAATGGCAATATAATCGCTGCCAATCAGCTTATTTTCAATGATCTTATTACAATGGTGAAATCCCGTCTCGGTAGCAAAGCCCTGCTCGCACTTTAAGGATTGCCTATGAACAAGTCATTATCATCCGTTAAAACCGTGCAAACAGGGCATCCGAGCGCAGCACATACTCCTATGATACGACAGTATCTGGGTATCAAGGCAGAGTATCCTGATACCTTATTGTTTTACCGAATGGGGGATTTTTATGAGTTGTTTTTCGAGGATGCGGAAAAAGCAGCGAAACTTTTAGACATCACCCTGACCTCTCGAGGAAAAAGCGCAAATAACGCGATTCCGATGGCAGGCGTACCCTTTCACAGCGTTGATCAATATCTGGAAAAACTGGTCACACAACAAATTTCTGTCGCCATTTGTGAACAAATTGGTGACCCCAGCACCTCAAAAGGACCGGTTGAGAGAAAAGTTGTCCGCATTATCACGCCGGGGACATTAACTGAGGAAAACCTGCTTGACGACCGCACAGAAAACATTACTGCGGCATTATTTAGCAGCAATGGCAAAATCGGTATTGCCACACTGGAAATTTCCAGTGGTCGTTTCAGAGGATTTGAAGTTGATCATCCAGAACGACTATCAAGTGAAATACTGCGCCTGCACGCCGCAGAATTTCTGGTCGCACAAAATCAATCGGGACAGTTTGACAACAAGCGGGAAACCGAAATCCCGGACTGGTATTTTGATGAAGCACGCGCCCATCAGGTGTTATGCGACACCTTTGCTGCACAAAGTCTCCGCGCATTCGGCAGTGCCGACTTTCCGATTGCCACCCGTGCTGCTGGCGCATTGCTACGATATATTCGAGATTTACACGGCAATGCTACGCCACATATCACCGGCATTGACTATGAACAACAAAACAGCACCGTCATTATTGATGCGGTCAGTCGCAAAAATCTGGAAATCGACAGCACGCAGGATGGCAAACCGGGGCTTTCCCTGATCAAACTATTTGATCACTGCGATACCTCGATGGGGGCAAGGATGTTACGCCGATGGTTCAATGGTCCCACTCGCGACTACCAGACTCTCAGACAACGCCATGATGCAACAGGCTGGTTATTACAGGAGCAACGATACCGCACACTGAAACCCTTATTGAAACAAATCGGCGATATGGAACGCATTCTCGCCAGAATCGCCATGAAAACCGCACAACCGCGTGATCTGGTGCGACTTAAAAATGCGCTGGGCATACTACCCGAAATCAGTACGTTTATTGAAGCATCCTCATCCGAGCGCTTGCAATCACTGCTACCGATGCTCAGCACCAAGCCGACAACACGGCAATTGTTAGCGCGCGCACTCAAGGATGAACCGCCCAGCGTTATCCGAGAGGGTGGAGTATTACGCGATGAATATGACCAGCAACTCGGCGAATTTCGGCATTTGCAACGTGACTCTGGCGAGTTTCTAATCAAACTCGAAGCGCAAGAGAAGCAACGTACCGGCATCACCAATCTGCGTATCAAATATAACCGTGTGCATGGCTATTATATTGAGCTACCTCGCTCAAAATCCGAGCAGGTGCCTAAAGAATACATTCGCCGCCAAACCGTCAAAAATGCGGAACGATTTGTTACCGAAGAACTGAAAGTGTTTGAAGATAAAATTCTGAGTGCGAAAAGCAAGGCATTGGCGCGGGAAAAGTGGCTTTACTACGATATCATTGAAACCTTGATACCGCAGGTGACGGATTTATTGCGCTGTGCCAATGCGCTGGCAATCCTTGATTGCCTGAACAACTATGCCGAACGCGCCCTGACCTTAAAGCTAAACCGCCCAGATTTGGTTGAGGAGTTGGTTTTAATCATCGCGGAAGGTCGTCACCCTGTTGTTGAGCAGGTTCTTGAAAGTGATTTCATTGCCAATTCGGTGAGTCTGGACAAAAAATCCAAGATGCAAATCATTACCGGTCCGAATATGGGTGGCAAAAGCACTTATATGCGTCAGATCGCCATCATTACCTTGCTCTCTTATACCGGTGCTTTCATACCGGCAAAATCCGCACAAATCGGTCCGATTGACCGTATTTACACCCGCATTGGTGCCGCAGATGATTTGGCTGGAGGGCGTTCAACATTTATGGTAGAAATGACTGAAATGGCGCATATTCTTCGCAATGCCACGCCAAACAGTCTGGTGCTGGTCGATGAAATAGGTCGGGGAACCAGCACCTTTGATGGGCTGGCATTGGCTTGGGCTTGTGCTGGGGAGCTAGCAAATCGGCTACAGGCGTTTACCTTGTTTTCTACCCACTACTTTGAGCTTACTGCCCTCGCCGAGCAACTCAAATCCGCCAGCAATGTCCATCTCAGTGCCGTTGAACACGGTAATGATATTGTCTTTTTATATAACGTCAAAAACGGCCCTGCCAACCAGAGCTACGGTCTCCAAGTTGCCCGTCTTGCCGGCGTACCCGATGATGTCATAGAAAATTCTCGACTCAAGCTGTATAGTCTGGAGAATCAATATGTGGAAAGTAGCAACAACGCTAAAAAATCCTTGAATCCCCATAATATCCCCACTCAATCCAGCTTATTTACGAGCAACCGTGCCGAAGAACAAGCGGTAATTGCCAGACTCAAAGACCTCGTCATTGATCAAATCTCACCCCGCGAAGCCTTGAATATCTTGTATGAACTGCATAAAACATTTGACTAAAGCGCAGATTGACACTTTCGGCAAAGCGGCTTGATTGCCTGCAATCATTACTTTGGCATCTCTCGTAACTCATGGAAAGTGCCGGATTTGTCCACAAAGGCTGAACTCAGACAAATAGCATTTTTCCAGGTACTTTAGGTTAGAATACCGTGCCTGCTTGTTGCCTGTCATGATATGAAACCGAATCACAATAGCACCCAAAACATTGCTCGGATACTCACCGAGGCTTTACCCTATATTCGCCGTTATCAGGGGAAAATTATCGTTATCAAGTATGGCGGCAATGCGATGGTTGATCAGAACCTGAAAGACAGTTTTGCTCGCGATGTCATTCTCATGAAACTGGTGGGGATGAACCCGGTCGTGGTGCATGGTGGCGGCCCGCAGATTAGCCAGCTACTTAAAAAAATTGGCAAGCAATCAACCTTTATTGATGGTATGCGTGTTACCGACAGCGAAACGATGGATGTTGTTGAAATGGTGTTGGGTGGATTGGTGAACAAGGAAATTGTCAGTCTTATTAACGCCCTAGGCGGGCGTGCTGTTGGTTTGACCGGCAAAGACGGTAATTTGATCCGTGCGCGTAAACTTAATGTCAAGCAAAATGATCCGGTGCTGGAACGATCAGAAATAATTGATTACGGTCATGTTGGGGAAGTTCAATCCATTGACCCCAGAGTCGTACAATTACTGGAAACCCAGTCATTTATTCCCGTCATTGCACCAATTGGCGTGGGCGAGGATGGTCAGACTTATAACATCAATGCTGATCTGGTTGCGGGTAAATTGGCGATTACGCTGGATGCCGAGAAACTGATGTTACTGACCAATACGCCAGGCGTTCTCGATAAAAATGAACACTTAGTCACCGAACTAAAAGCAGATGAAATTCCTGCCTTGATCGCAGATAAAACCATCGCTGGCGGTATGATTCCGAAAGTCGAATATGCGCTAGATGCGGTTCAAAACGGAGTGCGCTCCTCGCTGATTCTTGATGGTCGGGTTGAACATGCCATATTGCTTGAATTATTTACCGATTCTGGAATCGGCACCCAGATTGAACCGTAGGGTTGTCAGATAATGGATGTGCGTGCGCCAGCCTATTTTGGAATGCCGTTGAATCGCAATTCAACACTGCGCGAAAATCCGCACTGGATTGAACAGCAAAAAATGGCGAAAAATCGCCAGGTGACCGTCATTTACAAGAACACCAATCTGGTCAGCCGTCATAAGCGTGGGTGTGATGCTGAGACTGCCCAGACAGACGGGCTACAAAACTTGATGGTGAGCGGTGAATACACCACATTATTTTTTGAATGCGCCGAGCAAATCGTCTATCTTGGACATCAACATGATGCGCCCATATTTACTGTTGATCTTGGCAATCTGCAACAGCATCAGGTCAATAATCTGCTTGAGAAGCTGGATCGTTCTGCCGAATTTATGGACATTCGTAAGCCAGCCCCACATTTGATGAGTGCGGATGCCGCTATTTCCGCTTATGCGTTGGGCATTTGTTACTGGCATCAACAAAACAAGTTTTGCAGTCGTTGTGGTAGCCGCAACGCCGTACACAACGGCGGACACATGCGTCAATGTACTAATCCGAGCTGCGCCAAAGAAATATTTCCACGCATTAACCCTGCTGTGATTATGCTGGTAGAACTACTTAATCCGGATGATGACATTTCGAAATGTCTGCTCGGTCGCCATAAAAATTTGCCAACGGGAGTTTATTCCGTGCTGGCAGGCTGTGTTGAAGTTGGAGAAACGCTGGAAGAAGCGGTTGCCAGAGAGGTGATGGAGGAAGCCGGCGTTGCCATTTGTAACATCCGCTATATGGCTTCCCAACCTTGGCCATTTCCGGCATCTTTGATGCTCGGTTATCAGGCGCAGACGACACATCAACAATTAAATGTTAATTTTGACGAGATGGAAGATGCCAGATGGTTCAGCGCAGCAGAAATTCGTGAGTTTGGTGAGTACGATCACTACCACACCCACGCACTGCCGAGAAAAGACTCCCTCGCCCGAACACTGATTGAATCATGGCTGTCAGATACTGAATGCGGCACATCCGTGTAGCTATAAGCACAAAAGACCCGCACGCATAAAACAACAAGCCGATTGAATACCGCAAAACCGATTCGATAACGTCTCACCACATCGCTCATAAGCTCAAATTATCGCACCTGTTTTCTTTCGCCTTTACCGAGAAAATGCTAATATCAATTCATCGGTTTTCGCGTCTTTCAGAAAAAAATTTCCATACCCGCCCATTTATCCACGACCCATTAAACTTTCCCCCAGTTCAAACCATGACTGAAGCACATACCGAAACAATCCTTGATGTCCACCATTGGTCGGATACGCTGTTTACCATCAAAACCACCCGCAACCCGTCGTTACGTTTTCGCAACGGTGAATTTGCCATGATGGGCATGGAAGTTAACGGCAAACCGTTGCTACGCGCATACAGCATGGCCAGTTCAAATCATGAGGATTTTCTTGAGTTTTACAGTATCAAGGTTGCCGACGGTCCACTGACATCAAAGTTGCAACACGTTAAAGTCGGCGATAAATTACTGGTCAGTAAAAAACCCACTGGAACATTGCTTTGGGATCACCTGCGTCCGGGCAAACATTTATACTTGCTGAGTACCGGTACTGGACTCGCACCATTCTTGTCTATTATCAAAGACCCAGATGTTTACGAACACTTTGAGAAAGTGATTCTGGTTCATGGTTGTCGGTTTATCAATGAATTGACATACCAACAGCTTATTGACTATGAACTACACAACAATGAATATTTCGGCGACTCAGTCAAAAATAAACTCATCTACTACCCCGCTGTCACCCGTGAGCCGTATAAAAATTATGGTCGCATCACTACCTTGCTGGAAAGCGGGAAGTTGATCAATGACATCGGTATGCCGATACTACAGGTTGAGGATGATCGCTTTATGTTATGTGGCAGTCCCAGTATGTTGAAGAGTCTCAGTGCAATACTGGATCAGCTCGGATTCGCCGAAACACGGAGGAGCGATTTCCGCGAATATGTGATTGAACGCGCTTTTGTGGAAAAATAAAGGTACCCTAAATAACCTGAATAGCCCATGAAAAGCCATCAAGTTTTCGGTTTATCCCCACAATAGTCCATAGCCCAATGTTGTTTTATGCAAGCCACTGCCAAAACCCAAAAAATCACGAGCGGCGAGTTATAAACCCTAACGCTATAAATCTTTCATCCTCCTCACCTTGATGTTCAATTCTCAACCCAACTATCTGCCTTTCCACACCGGTTTGCGCTTTTCGGCAAAAGCTGATGCACCTTCATACATATCTTCACTGTTATACAGTGCCTTGACGGTTTTAAGTTTCTGTGCGTTGAGCATATTGATGGATTCCTGAAAGGACAGGATCTGGGTTGCACGAACGCTCTCTTTAATCGCCGCAAAAACCAGTGGCGGGCCGTCGGAAAGTATCTGTGCCAATTCACCAACCCGCGCCATGAGCTTATCCGCCGCAACAATCTCATTCACCAACCCCCATCTGGCCGCTTCTTCGGCATCCATCCAGCGGCCGGTCAGTAACATCTCCATAGCGATATGGTAAGGCACTCGTTTGGGTAGCTTGATGGTCGCCGCATCTGCCAACGTACCCGCATTAATTTCGGGCAAGGCAAATGTGGCATGCTCGGCGGCGACAATAATATCGGCGGATAGCATAAGCTCAAATCCACCACCGCAGGCGATGCCGTTGACCGCGGCAATAATGGGTTTATTCAAATCGGGCAATTCCTGCAAGCCACCGAAGCCACCCACACCAAAATCCGTAGTCGCCTCTTCACCGGCAGCCGCCGCTTTAAGGTCCCAGCCGGCACAAAAGAACTTCTCCCCGCCACCCGTAATAATGGCGACTCGTAATTTCGGATTATCCCGAAAATCTGAAAATACTCTACCCAGTTCCTGACTGGTTGCGCTGTCTATGGCATTCGCCTTAGGTCGATCCAGCACTACTTCCAGCACCGCATCCTGAATATTTGTTTTTACTGCATTGGACATATTTATTACCTGTCTTCAACTGAATTTAACTAAAATGACTTGCCGTTTTGCAAGCTACTTGGAATCGTCTAAAGCTGCGGTCTTTCTCATTCTAACCAACGCATCAGCAACTATCACACCTTTATTTCCGGCTTTTACCATCAGCGGATTTATCTCCAGTTCGACAATTTCATCTTTTTTTTGTCTGACCAGATTAGCAATCGCAAGTACCGTATCAACAACCTTTTCCACATCAGCCACTGCTCTGCCACGAAAACCATCCAGCAATGGCCATGTTTTCAGTTTTTTTAATGCACGGATCACCTCATTCCGACAAACCGGTAACAACAAAATTTCACGATCACCGATTAACTCAACCATCGTGCCACCAAAGCCGATGGTCAGGTAATGACCAAATTGTGTATCGTAGCTCACACCGAGTAATAATTCGGCAACGACATCACCAATCATTTGCTCCACCATCACCGAATCTGCTATGTTCAGTAATCGATCAGCTTCTGCTTTGAGTTGTTGCTCTGAGGTAATGCCAACAACGACTGCATTCAATTCTGATTTATGTGCAATCTCTGCCGTTACCACCTTGATCACTAACGGATAACCGATTTCTACCGCTGCCTGACACGCCGCAGTGGAGTTGGACACCAGCACCGACGGCGGCACCGCTATACCTGCTTGTCTCAACAACTGCTTCGCCTGATATTCATTCAGATTATAAAACTGATGCGTTGCCACTGTCGTCCTGCCAACTCGAATTTGCGGCAGTAGTCGCATCTCATCAATCCTACCCCACGCCTTGCCAATTTTGTACGCCGCGTCAATGGCAGCCAACGCCTGTTGCAGGCCTTGCAGTGGGGTGATAGCGTTTTTAATCAATGTTTCCCGTATCGAATCGGTCAGGGTTTCTGACATAGAAGACACCACAGCGGCACAACTTCCAGTACGTTTGCTGGCATCAATAAAAGCCTGTATTGCCAATTCCCATTCTTCAACATCGCAACCGCTTATATGCGGAATATCGATAATAAGCAAATTCAAATCATATTGACCCTCCATCATCGCCGAAAATGTCGCCCTCAATCGTTGGCGGTCGCCCCATATAAAAGTGTGGTAATCCAGAGGATTATCAACATTGACATATTCATTCAGTGTCGCCTGTAATTTTTGTTTATGTTCTGCTTCTAGTTTTGGGAAATCAATATCTCTGGCACAAGATAAATCGGCAATCAACGAAGCCTCACCACCTGAGCAACTCATAGAAGAAATGCGCTTTCCTGCGAGTACGCCGGTTACTGTCAGCAGTTTTAATGCCTCCAGAAATTCTTCAATCGTATCAACCTGCCCTATTCCCAGTCGCTCAAATAATGCGCTATAAAGCTCGCTTTCTCCGGCAAGAGTGGCGGTATGGCTCAAAGTAATTCTGGCACCAATATCTGATTTTCCGGCTTTTAATGCAATGATTGGAATGCCCTGCTGGTGCGCCCGCTGTGCCAGCTCAATAAACCATGGCAGATTATTCAGGCCCTCAATATGAATGCCAATCGCAGTAATTTTATCGTTATCCAAAGCGGCGGCAATGCCTTGTTCGATACCCAACAATGCTTGATTGCCTACCGTCACCAGCCATGCCACCGGCAAACCACGTTGTTGCAGGGTAAAATTAATACTGACATTGCCACTAGATGAAAAAATGGCAACACCCGATTGATTACGCGTCAATCCATGTTGATCCGGCCATAATGCCGCCCCTGACAAGGTGTTAATATAGCCGTGACAGTTTGGACCAAACACTGGCATATCCGCTGCTGCTTTGAGCAACCGCTGATGTCGTTCAAGACCGCCATCACCGATTTCCCGAAACCCCGATGAATAGCAAATCGCCCCACCAGCGCCGATACGATTTAACTGTTCAATTATGGCAACACTGGCATCCGCAGGAATCGCCACGAAAGTAACATCTGGTACGCCGTCCAATGCGGTTGCACCCGCAGATAACTGCTCCAGCAACTCATCTAAAGAGTGGAAACAGGGCAATCCCTGCATGGTCTCGCGAGCGGGGTTGATCGGCCAGATATGACCTTCAAAACCCAATTTCAAACACTGTTGGACAACACGCTCCGCCTCTTTCCCACCAATAACGGCAATAGATTTCGGGTTAAGACAACGTTGCAAACGCTGTTGATCGACTGCCACTTTCTTTATTATCTTGTTTTCACGCGGTTTTTACGCGACTGTCACGCGGCTTCCAAAGGACGCAATAGTGACCGGGAAATGATGAGCCGTTGAATCTCGCTGGTACCTTCCCAAATCCGTTCAACACGCGCATCCCGCCAGATTCGCTCCAACGGCAAATCAGACATCAAACCCATACCACCATAAATCTGAATTGCCTCATCTGCAATAAACGCCAACGCCTCAGTAGCCGATAACTTCGACAAGGCAGCATCCATATCACTCATTGTGTTGTCATTCGCTTTTGTTGCCGCCTGATAGGTGATCAACTCTGCCGCACGGCGGCGCATTTCCATATCTGCCAGTTTGAAACTGACCCCTTGAAACTTGCCGATTGTCTGATTGAATTGCTTGCGTGTAGCCGCGTATTCACACGCTAATGCAAAGGCGCGATCACAACGACCCAGACAAATTGATGCCACCTGCAAGCGAGTATTGCCGAGCCAGTCATTGGCAACCTCAAACCCCTGATCGACCTCACCCAACACCTGATTAGATGGTAACCGACAATTATTAAATTCTAAAATGGAGTTATGATAACCGCGATGCGAAACATTATCGTAGCCTTTGCGCACGCTAAAACCCGGTGTTCCCATATCCACCAAAAAGCAGGTGATTTTCTTACGTGGCCCTTTGTGCTGGCTTTTATGTGTTACTGGCTCAACACCAGTAGCGGCAAATAAAATCACGAAGTCGGCAACATCCGCATGACTGATAAAATGCTTCGTGCCATTGATGACAAAATCATCGCCATCCGCCTGTGCTTTACAGGACATTGAGCGGACATCCGACCCTGCCCCGGGCTCGGTCATTGCCAGACAATCGGTTTTCTCACCACGAATACAGGGGAAAAGATACTTGTCCCGTTGTTCACCTATACAGCCCTGCAATATATTACTCGGTCTGGCGACACTATACTGTAACGCCATATTCGCCCGGCCCAACTCGCGATCAAGCAGACACATTGACAACACGTCAAGACCACCGCCTCCCAAATCTTCGGGCATATTGGCAGCATAAAGTCCTACCTGACGAGAGCGATCAATAATTTGCTGCCGCAAATCTGGGCGCACTACGCCACACTTTTCAACCTCTTCTTCATAAGGATAAAGCTCTTCCTCAACGAAACGCCGAGCCGTTTCGATTAACAGCCGTTGTTCTTCAGTGTGTTCAAAATTCATCTATTGCCCTCTGTATTACAAATGTTCGGGTCATCCATGCCGACATAACTTTTCAGATAACCGCCCACATTCATAATTTGTCCGGTTATTTTCGATGCCTGCGTGGATGCAAGAAAAATCGCCATATCAGCAACATCCTGAGCGGATATCAAAGCTCGCATCAAACAGCTTCGGGTATAGTTTGTCCGTACCTGCTCGGAAAGTCCCTTTTCTTTGGCTTCCACCACAATCACCCGATCTATATGCTCGACCTCATGCTCTTGTGCAACATCCGCCTGAGTCACCAGCGCATCAGAAAAGTTCGAGTTTGACGTTGCCCGTGATATGTCAAGATCAACAATATGCACCCGCGCACCAACGTCAGCAAATGCGCCAGCAATATATTGAGACCTTTGCACGAAAGCCATTTCACCTGCATGCTGCGTTAAAATCGTACTCAATCGGTCATTTATAAGCATAAACTCCCTCATTCCGTGCGTTTTTGCCTTGCCTGAAAGCGAAATCATCTTCCGTGCAAAGGTCTCATATTCTCCGACACCTCCTACGCCAGCAGTAATCAGAACCAATTTACCGGTAAAGGGCTACCTTTCCATGATCATGGTTCTTGCAGCGGTGGTTTCTGGCCAATCGAGCGGCCGACCTGTACCGGTCGATGCAAATGTGCATGAGCCGCGACAATTTTGGTGATGCGTTCAGCCACATCGGCTCGCACCGCACAAACCTGCCCCCGCTTCGTATCAACATGCAACAGCATTTGTTCGGTAGTCGCCAGCAACCTGTCATCATCCCTGTCTTTCCAATCCAGATACATTGAATGAAAAATGTGCAAGCGTTTTGCATCACTGCTAATAATTTGTGTGGTGACAGACAACGGCTGCCCCACCGCGACTTCACGGATATAGTTAATGTGGGTTTCCACAGTATAGTAACTGAACCCTTGTGCATGATAATCCTGATTAATACCGATGTAGCGAAATAACGCATCCGAAGCATCCCCAAAAACTTGAAGGTAACGGCTTTCCGTCATGTGGTTATTGTAATCGACCCATTCAGGTTGCACCAAATCGGTATGCAGTTGTAAAGGTTGCGACAAGTCATCGGACTCAAGCGACAATGTTTCTGCCATCACCTGCTGATGCGAGACCTGATACAATTTTTCTTCGTAGCGTTTCAGCACCTTACCGGCAGCGTAATTATTCGAGCGCAACGCCTGAAGCACAGAAACAATACAATCATCACGATTCCTTTCAAGTTCAAGTGTCGAGCGACCCGCAGCCTGCTCGTCTGATTGCTTGACCACAGTATCCAGCAAATCATCGGTCAGGTCGGGGCCATCAAATCGCGTCCATGGCCATTTCAAACTGGGTCCAAATTGCGCCATAAAATGCCGCATTCCTCCAGTTCCACCCGCAATCCGAAAGGTCTCAAATGGACCCATGAAAGACCAGCGAATCCCGGCCCCGTAACAAATCGCCTGATCCAGTTCATCAACGGTTGCCACCCCCTCATTGAGCAAGTGCAGGGCTTCGCGCCATAAGGCTTCCATCATTCTATCTGCCAGAAACGCCTCGACTTCCTGTCTGACAATCAGCGCGTGCATACCGATATTTTCATAGAATCTGGCAGCATTCTGTTTCACTTGATCGGTAGTTTGATTGCCGCCGACTATTTCAACTAACGGCATTAGATACACCGGATTAAACGGATGAGCAACAATCAATCTTTGCGGGTGCCTAACCCCTTGCTGCATTTCGCTGGGCAACAGTCCGGAAGAAGATGAAGCGATAATGACATCGGCATCGGTGTAACTACAAATCTCCTTCATCAAGGCTTTCTTAACGTCGATTCGTTCGGGCCCGCTTTCCTGCACAAAATCCATTCTGGTAACCGCTTGTTGCACAGAATCGACCAGTTTAAGCACACCGCCAACCGCAATCGGTGCCAGCGTCATCTTGCGATAAGCGCGTATCGCATTGTCAAGCACCTCATTGATACGGTCTGCTACGCCCTCTGCCGGATCATAAAGATTAACGTCAATACCATTGATTAGCAGTCGAGCCGCCCAGGCTGAGCCAATCACACCACCACCAATCAAGCCGACCTTTTTCACAGATCCTCTGGCAGCAGACATCGCTAACCTCGTTTCTTCAGTTTCAATTTTTCTCTCACTTGTGCTGGAGTCAGCAGATTGACATTCATTGCCGAAAGTATGGTTACCGCCCGTTCTACCAGTTGCGCATTAGTCGCAAAAACACCTTTTTCGAGATAAAGATTATCTTCAAGTCCGACCCGCACATTACCACCAGCTAGCACTGCCATAGCAACAAACGGCAATTCTTTACGACCAATTGAAAAAGCAGAAAATATTGCTCCCGCGGGCAGGGCATGTACCATAGACATCAAGGTAGTCGGATCGTCTGGCGCACCATAAGGTATGCCCATACATAATTGAATCATTAGCGGATCGTCAATCAGCCCTTCCCTAACAAGTTCTTTGACAAGAACCAGGTGACCGCTATCAAACACTTCAAGTTCAGGTCTGACACCCAGTTCCTGAACCCGCCTTGCCATAGTCTTTAACATCCCCGGGGTATTGGTCATCACATAATCACTCTCCGCAAAATTCATGGTGCCACAATCCAGCGTGCAGATTTCCGGCAATAGTTGCTCAACATGCGCGAGTCGCTGCAACGGGCCCACCATATCGGTAGCAGCAGAATTCAGGGGTAATGGATTCTCCCCTGCCCCAAAAACCATATCCCCACCCATACCCGCGGTCGTATTGATAACAACATCGGTATCGCTATCACGGATGCGTTGCACCACTTCGGCGAATAATTTTGGGTCACGGGAGGACGCACCGGACTGTGGATCACGCACATGAATATGCGCGATAGCCGCACCTGCTTTGGCAGCATCAATAGCCGCCTTGGCAATTTGCTGCGGCGTTTTCGGTATATCAGGGTGTTTACCTACGCTATTGCCAGAGCCGGTAACCGCACAGGTGATAAAGGCATTAAAGTTCACAACATCGTCCCCTACTTCTGCTTAAACGAAGGGTAACTTATCCCATCTTACTTGCAGATTGCAAGCACATTCTTATCTTTTATTTCGTCCTGGTAGAGCATCTGAAATTTGACAGTGATAATACGCGGACTTTATTGTTTATCAGTGCAATTATGCATAAATACTGGTAAAACTCATGTCGCTAGATATGAATAATAATTTTTCTGCTTGTATTATAGTGTATATGTTGTACACTTATTAATACCGATTATTCTTAACAAACTTTAATTATGAGGTTCGATGCTATGAAAAATATCACTATAAAGAACATTACCAAAGCTGTTATGCTCGTTGCCGTTATTGCAACACCAACTGCTTGGGCTGCCCAATGCGACACTGTTCGCTTTTCTGATGTAGGGTGGACTGACATAACTGCCACCACCGCGGCTACTTCGCTGGTGCTTGAAGGACTCGGTTACAAAACCGATGTCAAAGTGCTGTCTGTGCCAGTCACCTATACGTCAATGGCTAACGACGACATAGATGTGTTTCTGGGTAACTGGATGCCGACTATGGAAGGCGACATCAAATCTTATCGGGAAGCCGGTACGGTGGATACGGTGCGTGAAAATCTGGAAGGGGCAAAATACACGCTGGCTGTGCCGCAAGCAACTGCCGCCAAAGGGCTTAAAAGTTTTGCCGACATCGCCAAGTTCCGTGATTCACTGGATGGCAAAATTTACGGTATAGAACCGGGTAACGATGGTAACCGTCTGATTCTGGACATGATTGCTGCCGATGCTTTTGGGCTAAAAGGATTTGAAGTGGTGGAATCTTCCGAACAAGGTATGCTGGCGGCTGTCAAACGTGCGGTTAAGCGCAACAAAGACATCGTCTTTTTGGGTTGGGAACCACATCCAATGAATGCTAATTTCAAATTAGCCTACCTCACTGGTGGTGATGATTATTTCGGTCCTGATCTTGGTGGTGCGACGGTATATACCAATACTCGTGCAGGCTATGTCAATGAATGCAAAAACATCGGTAAACTACTGAGAAATCTTAAATTCACGCTGGCTATGGAAAACGCCATCATGGGTGCAATTTTGAACGACGGTACCGAACCGCAAGCTGCCGCCAAAACATGGTTGAAAGCCAACTCGGGTGTATTGAAAAAATGGCTGGCTGGTGTCAAGACCAAAGACGGCAAAGCTGGGTTGTCAGCGGTTAAGACATCACTTGGTATATAGGCAAAAGCATTCGTCATCGCCACCCCATCTTTCTTCATCCATATTGAACTACCGGAAAAACTAACTTAACATGGAACAGTTGGTGGGGTGGCTTATTGAGCATAAACTGCCTATCGGCAAGGTAGCAAAGGCGGTTATAGATTTTTTGACTGACCATGCCGAAGCGGTTTTTGATGGCATTGCTGCTGCATTGCAAGGTTTCATTGATAGTCTGTTGTGGGCATTGCAAACACCACCGCCACTGATGCTGTTGGTATTGGTTGCTGTTACTGTCCACTTTGTACACCGTAAAGTATCACTAACCACTTTTGTTGTCTGTGGCTTGTTGCTAATCATCAATCAAGGATATTGGGTACAGACTACTGATACACTGGCTTTGGTGCTAACATCGGCAGCGCTGTGTATGGTGATCGGTGTGCCCATTGGCATAGCTACTGCCCACCGTCCGTGGTTATACGCGATGATGCGCCCGGTATTGGACCTCATGCAAACCATCCCCACTTTTGTGTATCTGATTCCGGCATTGGTATTATTTGGGTTAGGTCAAGTCCCAGGGCTGATTGCTACTGTTATTTTTGCGATTGCTGCTCCTATTCGTCTCACTCATCTCGGAGTATCAACCACCCCTAAAACCCTGCTGGAAGCGGGAGAGGCTTTCGGTTGTTCGCAATTTCAGCTATTGTACAAGGTGGAACTACCGTTTGCCTTACCACAAATTATGGTTGGGTTTACTCAAACCATCATGCTGTCGTTATCTATGGTGGTAATCGCTGCTATGGTCGGTGCCCCTGGACTTGGTGTACCTATTTTACGCGCTATCAATTCGGTTAATATCGCCAAAGGATTTGAGGCTGGGTTCGCTATCGTCATTATTGCTATTATTTTAGATCGGGTATTTCGGTTGAAAAATGCCGATACATCCTAAAGAAAATTTTTACTTAAAAATATTAAAAAGCACAAGTAATCACTTAATTTTATTGATTCTTAGTCATCATAATTTGCTTCTATACATTGTCAACAAACAGATATGACTCGTCCCGTTATTAATTTGGATTCAGTTTCAATCGTGTTTGGTGATATGCCAGCACGTGCGTTGCCACTGATGGATGCTGGTAACAGTCGTGAACAAATACAAGAAGAAACCGGACAGGTTTTGGGTGTACATGATTGCTCTTTACAGGTATGTGAAGGCGAAATTGTTGTTCTGATGGGGCTGTCTGGTTCAGGAAAATCTACTTTGTTGCGTGCCGTTAACGGTTTGAATCGAGTTGTGCGCGGGAGCGTTTGGGTGGATAACGGCGAACAACTGGTAAACATTACTGATGCCAATGCAGAAACATTACGATTTTTTCGTACCTCGCGTGTTTCTATGGTATTTCAACAATTCGGATTACTACCGTGGCGCACTGTAACCGATAACGTCGCCTTCGGACTGGAGGTGGCAGATGTTCCATTGGTAAAAAGACAACAACGTGTGGAACGACAACTGGAAATGGTTAATTTGCAACAATGGGGCGAACGGAAAGTCCAGGAACTATCGGGAGGGATGCAACAGCGGGTTGGGCTGGCACGTGCGCTTGCTACCGAATCACCGATTTTGTTGATGGACGAACCATTTTCAGCGTTAGACCCGCTCATTCGGGTGCGTTTGCAAGACGAGCTTTTGGATTTACAAAAACGTCTGCATCGTACCATTTTATTCGTTAGTCACGACTTGGACGAAGCACTTAAAATCGGCAACCGTATTGCCATCATGGAAGGTGGACGCATTGTTCAAACCGGCACATCCGAAGATATCGTATTGAATCCAGCAACCGAATATGTCGCTGATTTTGTCGCGCAGATGAACCCACTTAAAACTTTGAGTGCCGCTTCAGTCATGCAAAAATTACACCAGCAACCCGCGGATAATTGTACAGTCGCTAATGTCAATACCCCGCTTTTGGATGTATTACGCGCCAAACGCGACAGTGGCAAACCCGTGTACATAAAGGATGGGAATCAATGGGTCGGTGTTATTGACGACCGTGATATTTATAACGCGCTACTACGGTAAACTTGCTAACAACCGTTGATACGACTTACTGAGCAAGGTCGTCAATCAGAGCTTGTAATTTATCCAGAGGTACTGCACCCGCGATAGAGCGCACCTCCCCCTGGCGGTTAATGAAAACGCTGACAGGTGTTCCCGACACACCAATGTTAACGCCGTTTTCATAATCTTCGCGCACTCGCGCCGTCATTCTGCCGCTATCCAGACATTCACTGAAGGCATCGCCATTGACTCCTATTTCCTCTGCCAACGGGCGCAATTTTTTAATGGGGAAGCCCTCGCCATTTGATTTGGTGCGCTGATAGATGGAATTGCTGTACGCCCAAAAGCTATCATTACCATTAAGCTCAGCGACACATTCAGAAGCCTCTGCCTGTTTCTGCGCCCCGGGGTTGTGGAAATCCAGCGGAAAATGGCGATACACCCAACGCAGTTTGTGCCGATTATTTTTTATTAACTGAATCACTGTAGGGTGAAAATATTTGCAGTAAGGACACTCAAAATCCGAATACTCCACCAGTGTAATCGGCGCGTCAGGATTACCGAAAATATGATCCCGATAAGGATCAACCGGACGCAAATTGTCCGCTTGCATTTGTTGCTTTTGAGCGTCTGCCTGAACGCGCTGTTTCAAAATAAAGTCCTTAATCCCCTTCTCAATAGCCACGTCCAACGCACCTTCACTATGTAGCAGTCGCTCGACTTCCTGTCGCACAAGTTGTCTGATTAAATCCTCATCAACTTCCTCGGCATGTACCGGACTAACCAACAATTGCAACGCACAAGCCAGCGTCAACAAAGCCGACATAAATAGACCTTTAGAGATTCGCAACATTAACCTAATTTCCTGAAAAGCCCCAAGACGGTAAACGACATAACACAACGAGCTCGTAGTAAGCAAGATCGTTCTGGCGATGACAGTAGCCATAGTGAGACCTTTGCACGAAAGCCATTTCACCTGCATACTGCGTTAAAAACGTACTCAATCGGTCATTTATAAGCATAAACTCCCTCATTCCGTGCGTTTTTGCCTGGCCTGAAAGCGAAATCATCTTCCGTGCAAAGGTCTCATAGTAACTGAAGTTCATCAGCGGTCGTTCCTATTGATAGCAGGTGTGCTTATTGCAGTGGCAAATCGGCAACGCTATCGGACACAATAAGCGAGATATTTTCAATTTTATCAAGGGGTTTTTCTAGTGTGCGTGTGCGCGTAGTCACCAGTTCGTTGAAATCACCCGCCAATCCTTCAATTCGGCGACCCAGTTTATCCATCTGTTCAACATACTTCTTCCATTGGCTCCTGAACTGATCCACCAATGCCATCACCTCCGATGCACGTTCATTCATGGTGAAATTACGTGCCGCTTGATGGATAAGCGACAGCACCGCATATAAGGTTAACGGCGAGCACAACAGAACATGATTGCGTAACGCATAATCCACCAACTCGGTGTCTTCACGGTTTATAAATCCATAAATAGATTCGTTGGGAATAAACAGCATCACATACTCTAACGTACCCTCGGCAGGGTTTATGTATTCACGACCGCAAACCGATTTTATGTGATTTTTTACATCTTTCAGAAAAGCGATTTTTTCCTGTGCTTGTACCTCTTCAGCATCCGCAGAAAGATAGTTTTCATAATGCACTAGCGGAAATTTCACATCCATATTCAATTTCTTTTCACGAGGGAGAATAAAGGTAAAATCAGGGCGTTGACCAGACTCAACCTGACTTTGCCGGGTATAGTTGACATTTTCCATAAGACCGACAAATTGCAAAATATCCACCACCATACGCTCACCCCACTGACCCCGTTTCTGAGACGACGACAATATCTCTCTTAAACGAACGGTGTTCTCACTCAGCACCTCGGTGGTTTTCTGGCTGGTATCAATACTGGATTTTAATGCTGTCGATTGCTTGTGAATAAACTCCAGTTTTTCATTCATCCCTAACAAACTCTTATCAATAAGTTTCTTTTTCTCATCCAGATCATTTTCCGAATTTTCCTTAAAGGACTTAAACTGCTCACCTGCCTGTTTAAGAAAAGTTTCCGTATTACTGTTAGCAATATCGGCAGCCATCGCTTTGAAAGCATTCTCCATCTCCCTACGGATCTCCTCCAGACGTTTTTTCTCCTCTTCAAACTTACCTTCAAGGTTCTTCAAATTTGTTAAGGATTCCACTTCAACCCTTCTGGCAGACTGCAAATCAAGCTCCAATTGATCCATTTTTTTAGCATCCACCGGAATGGATTTTGCATGAATCCACCAGCCAATAGCGATGCCGATGAGCAAACAAGTTACGGCGATAATAGCTTCCAGCATAAAATTATTAGCAAGTTATTGGCGAGGTATTAAAATAAGCGTAGATGAACAGCATGAACACACAAATTATAGCGATGAGCGGCACAAAAGACAATATGAGACCTTTGCACGAAAACCATTTCACCTCCATGCTACGTTAAAAACGTACTCACTCGGTCATTTATAAGCATAAACTCCCTCATTCCGTGCATTTTTGCCTGGCCTAAAAGCGAAATCATCTTCCGTGCAAAGGTCTCAATATCTTGTATGAGTCCACCCCATATTGCACTTCATTTACTCAACGTCATAGTGCAATATGTTTCTGAACTTATACATCTGCTACCCGCATTAGTTCCGACAAAAACAGCTATGAACAGCGTGCTGATTTTCGGTAACACCTTCTCCTTCAGCGTATATCCAACCCAAATTAAATTGTGCGGACGCAACCCCCTGCTCTGCCTTTCGTACTGCAAGCCGAAAGAGAAATTATCTGACGAACATTGCGCCTGGGCAGAGACGGTTGTGGTCAGGGCGATGACGAAGAACAATAACAAAGCGATGCTTTTTATGATTTTTCCTGTTGGTTTTGAAGCATGGATTATAGCGATATGAGACCTTTGCACGAAAGCCATTTCACCTGCATGCTGCGTTAAAATCGTACTCAATCGGTCATTTATAAGCATAAACTCCCTCATTCCGTGCGTTTTTGCCTTGCCTGAAAGCGAAATCATCTTCCGTGCAAAGGTCTCATTTTGTAAAAGGCAAGTAATCCCTCAGTTCCTCTTGTCAGGGGGATTAAAGACCAACCACCACTGCGCTATTTTTTCTTCAACGCCGCCCCGTCCACAGCATCCTCAATCTCATACCCCAGTTCGGCAATCTGCGTTCTCAGTCTATCCGCTTCGTTCCAGTTTCGGGCTTTTCTCGCTTGATCGCGTAGCCTTACGAGTGTTTTAACCGAGTCAGGGATTTCCAGCACGGTCGGTTGCCAGTTTTTTAGGTTGAGTCCTAAAACGTTGTCGCATTGCAGTAATGTGGCTTTTTTGCTGGATGCGGGGAGGTCGCTTTTCAGTAGATTCCATACTACTGCCAGTGCTTTCGGGGTGTTCAGATCGTCGTAAATGTTTTGTTGGAATTGTTGCAGATATTGTCGGTCGGGGATTCCTGCTTCACCACAAGCGTGTGCGCTGTGGCGTAGTCGGTTTAATGTCGTTTGTGCGCTGTCTAGGCTCTCCCAAGTGAATTTTAGATCGCTGCGATAATGTGCAGTCAGGCAGAGATAACGGTAGCTGAGCGGGTCGTAATTTCGCTCTATCAGTGTTTGCAGGCGTAAGAATTCTCCGGATGACTTGGACATCTTTGCTTGATCGGTTTCGAGGAAATAGCCGTGTAACCAGAAATTGGCTAATTCAGTGCCATAACAAACTTGCGCTTGCGCGATTTCGTTGCTGTGATGTACTGGGATATGGTCTTTACCTCCACAATGTATGTCAAACATTTTGCCGAGATATTTCACTGCCATAGCCGAACATTCAATATGCCAGCCGGGGAATCCTGTACCCCAAGGGCTCTCCCATTGCATTTGTCGGACTTTATCTTTTGGACTGAACTTCCATAACGCAAAGTCGGTAACATTACGTTTTTCGCCGACATCTATGCGTTGTCCAGCGTTTAATCCGTCAACATCAAGTCGTGCCAGATAGCCGTAGTTTTCCAGTTTGGATGTATCGAAATACACGCCGTCAGTGGTGATATAGGCGCAACCCTTTTTTTCAATTTCGATGATGTCGTTGATTTGCTCGGCAATATGATCTGTCGCCCGACACCATATATCGGGTTGCAGAATATTCAACTGTTGCAAATCCTGCTGAAAGGCTTGAGTATAGAGTGTGGCAATTTCCCATGCGCTCTTGCCGGTTCTTTTTGAACCTTGTTCAATTTTATCCTCGCCGGTATCGGCATCGGAAGTGAGATGCCCAACATCGGTGATGTTAACAACATGGGTGGTGTCGTAGCCGAAACATTCCAGCGTTCGGCGCAGCGTGTCTTCAAAAATATAGGTGCGTAAATTACCGATATGGGCATAGTCATATACCGTCGGACCGCAAGCATAAATGCGTGCCCGATTGCCCTTAATAGGTTCAAATTCACGCAGACTCCGTGAATAGCTATCGTATAATTTTATTTTCATCTGTTTCGGCATCTCAAAATACTCAGAATGTTTACCCGCTCCAAAGCAACTCGCTCAGGATGATTAAAACAATAGTGTCCCCACAGGATAATGAGCAGATGTTAATGAATAACGGGCATAGGCAATGGTATAATATTCTGCTTGTGCATTCCATTTTTAATGACCCCTTGTTGTCGACAACCAATGCGACAACCGTAATTCGTAATTGATAATAACCATGGCCATCGCATTTATTTCCGATCTGCATTTAGAGCCGGCACGACCTGAACCCACGCAATGGTTTGAAAAATTTATGTCCGATGTCAGCGCACAGATCAGCCAGCTTTATATCCTCGGGGATTTATTTGAGGTCTGGGTGGGTGATGACGGTAGTACTGCACTAGGTCAGGGAGCGGTAGAGGCTATAATCAAGTTGGCGATAGATGACGGGCTGGATATATTCTTTATTCACGGCAATCGGGATTTTTTGGTCGGCAGTGATTTTGAAAAACGTACTGGTTGCCAAATCCTCGCCGACCCCACCTTGATTACGCTGGATTCAGAACCGATATTACTGACCCACGGCGACGCTTTGTGTACTGACGATCGTGAACACCAGATAGCACGTCAGCAAATGATTACGGATAAGTGGAAAAAGGCGTTTCTGAGTAAATCAATTGATGAAAGAATAGATACCGCTCAATCACTGCGAAGAAAAAGCGAGCTTGCTAAAAAAAACAAAAGTATGGCGATTATGGATGTAAACCAGCAACATCTTGAACAGGTTATGCGCGAACACGGGGTATTGACGATCATACATGGTCACACCCATAAACCTGCAGTCCATGAATTTAATCTGGATAACCTACCCGCAAAACGATATGTTCTCGGCGATTGGTACACGCAAAAAAGCGTACTTTATTACGACAATGGTAATTTCTCGTTACAACGATAATTGTTCCGAAAAACTCGAAAAAAACATTAAGCGCGTTCTTTTTGTATATCGGTTATTTCTGAAAGATCCAGTTCGTTGTTAGCACATTCTTTTGCTTTGTCATTGCGTTTACCATTGACCACACGCAAGTATTCGGGGGTAACATCGCCGGTAATGTATTTGCCGTCAAAGCAGGAGGTGTCAAATTCTTTGATGTTGGGGTTGCACTGCGAGACGGCGGCGATTAAATCATCGAGTTTCTGGTAGATCAGCTTGTCGGCACCGATTTTATGGCAAATTTGCTCATTGCTTCTATTGTTTGCAACCAATTCACTTGACGATGGCATATCAATACCGTAAACATTGGGATAACGCACTGGCGGTGCAGCCGATGCAAAATATACTTTTTTTGCTCCCGCATCGCGGGCGAGCCCAATAATTTTTTGCGAGGTGGTTCCGCGCACAATGGAATCATCAACCAACAAAACCGTCTTGCCGGTAAATTCTGCCGCAATCGCATTGAGTTTCTGTCGCACTGACCTTTTTCGTTCAGCCTGACCCGGCATAATAAATGTTCTGCCAATATAGCGGTTCTTGATAAAACCTTCACGATAAGGAAGTTTCAGCACTTTTGCCATTTCCAATGCCACCGTTCTGCTGGTATCAGGAACCGGAATAATCACGTCAATATCATGATCGCACCATTCCTGTTTTAAGCGATGCCCGAGACGTTCTCCCATATGGATGCGCGTTTTATAAACCGGAATATCATCCAGTATCGAATCGGGTCTGGCAAGATACACATATTCAAAAATGCAGGGGGCATAACGTGTCTGCTTGGCACAAATTGAGCGATGCACTTTGCCGTTAAGGTCAATCAATATGACTTCGCCTGGCAGTATGTCGGCTATCCGCTCATAGTCCAAAACATCAAGCGCAACACTTTCGGAGGCAAGCATATAGGAGGTTGCTGAAGCTGATTTTTTGGCGCCATAAACCAGCGGTCTGATTCCACAGGGGTCTCTGAATGCGACAATGCCGACACCCACTACCATCGCCACCACAGCATAAGCACCTCGGCAACGCCGTATCACGCCGCTAACGGCAGTAAAAATATCTTGTGGCACTGCCCGCAAGCTGGATTCACCGACGGCTTTTCTAAGTTCGTGAGCAAAAATGTTTAACAGGATTTCTGAATCTGATGAGGTATTAAGCTGTCGCAAATCCTGCTGGAATAATTCCTCCCTGAGCGCATCCGCATTGGTCAAGTTGCCATTGTGCCCGAGCGCAATGCCAAATGGCGAATTGACATAAAAGGGTTGCGATTCGGCGCGAGAATCGCTGCCTGCCGTAGGATAACGAACATGCCCGACTCCCATCGTGCCTTGTAGCTGTACCATATGGCGAGTATGGAAAACATCCCGAACCAAACCATTGTCTTTGCGCAAATAAACCCGACTACCATCACTGGTCAAAATACCTGCCGAATCCTGACCACGATGCTGTATCACTGTCAAGCCGTCATACAACGCCTGATTGACCGGATCTTTTCCGAGAATAGCTAGCAATCCACACATATCAAGTCTCTGTTATTCAAACCACCCGTGGTTTAATAAATTCAAGGATATCCGCCGGCAACAACGATTGAATAAAATCTGTAACCGGACTGAAATAGCCGACCAATAATGAATCTTGCCACCACGGCTGTGAAATGAAATCCATAAACGTAGCAGCCAACACAAGCAACGCAATAATAACAATGCCCCGTGCCAGACCAAACAATGTCCCAAGCGAGCGATCCACGCCTGAAATGCCGGTCACCGACAGTATTCGATAAATCACATAACTGCAAATGGAAATTAAAATCAGGGCAACCACAAATATACCCGCAAAAGCGATGACGATTCTTAACGGCGGCTGATCAATGTAGGATTGTAAATAGACCGCACCAGTAACGGCAAACTTGTACGCAATCCATAATGCAACAATCCACGAGAGCAACGACAATATCTCACGAATAAATCCCCTGAACAATCCTACAAACAACGAAATTAAAATGATGGAAACAATGCTAATGTCAACGATATTCATATCATGGATGCCCCTGCTAATGCGCGTGAACTATCCGACAATCTTCCGCGCGCAAGCAAAAGTGGCAACAATGCGTTATCAGTCATTTCAAATTTAAGGACTATTTTGGGCATTGGGGGCATTGGATTATTGGCGAGCATAATCATAAGCTTTAATACTCTATTAGCGGACTGTTAGCGACTTATAAAGATGGCTCATCAGGATGATTGTTTGGTCACATAACCCTTTTCGCCTGTGAGTTTTTGCAAGCGGATACTGACCTGTTCTGCCGTTGTTCTCTTGGTATAGGGACCAAGCCATATTCGTGTTGCGACCCCCACCGTCATCTGCACCTTAGTATGTTGTACGTTGAAGCCATTGCCATTGAGCAACGCTGACATATTACGGACGTTTTCCGTGCTGGAAAAGGTGCCGACACGCACGACCCACCCACTGCCGTTTTTGGAAATATTTTTTGATGACTGGTCTGGCTGTGGTGATGCAGTTGTTTTTTTAGATGTTTTTGAGCGGGATGAGGCGGAATCTGCCTTCTTATCGAGGGTCAGCACTATATTTTTGTCGCCATTATTTTTAGGGGTATCACCTGCACCTAATGTCGTTGGCTTTTGTGTCTCTGACACAGGCATAGCCGTTTCAGGCGGCAATAATGCCGGCTTGGCATCATTGTCATAATCGCCAAAGCCATTACCCAAACTATCACCCGAATTCGCTGCTGGTAGTGTCAACTTAAAAGTTTGCTTAATGTAATTAGAATACGTACCAGATTGTGCGTTAGGTAGCGTTTTCGGTTCTTGCAACAGCATAGAAATCACTATCACTGACAGCCCAATTATGATAACCGCACCGCTCAAGCGATGCTTCATCTGGTATTCTGGCTGTGTTTTCGCTGGCACTTGGGTCGCTGATCTAATCATTGTCAAACTTATAGCTAAAGGTGCAGAGCATACGGTTTCAACACAGACAAACACAAAAACAAAGCCATCTTGTTTCCATTCATAGCGATATTAGTCATATCAATTTAACATACGCTGATTTAGGATGGCCAAAAACAACCTACCCGGAAATCTACTAGGTCTGCTCAAGATGCGCAATTATATCACCGACTGTATAAAATGACCCGAAGATTACCACCCTATCCTCCGCTTTAGCCTGATCTATCGCGGCTAAATAAGCGGCAACCGCATTGTCCGCAATGTCCGCAATGTGTTGTTGTGGGTGGTTGATAATCTGTTGCATTTTATCGGCCAATTGCGTGCCACTTTGCCCTCGTTCACCAGGCAATGACGCTAAAAACCAGTAATCTATGTGCGCCATGACCGGTGTGATAATCTGCTCCAGTGTTTTGTCGGCTAACACACCAATGACCGCATGGGTTACTCCAGCACATTCACGCTCACTGAGAAAAGCAGCAAGCTCAATGGCAGATGCCTGATTATGAGCAACATCAACAATCACTTCCGCACAATGAGCCGAACGTTCAAGCATTACCTGACATCTGGCAGCGAGTCGGGCTTTGCGCAAACCCGGAATCAAATCTGTTACGGACACAGCGATTTTGCTATTGCTCAACGCTAACGCAGCCACCACACCACCAAGGTTAGTCATTTGATGATTGCCGCTAAAAGGCGGAATTAACCGACTCATGCAACGCCAGTCCTGCGGAATGGACGGGTGATTACTATTCCAACATACGCTGTGGTCGCTTGCGGTGTTTTCCAGTGCGCTCTTTGCCATCACCTCAATAGTATAGTCCCTGCCCGCAGCAATCAGGGTGGCATTTTGTTGATTGGCGATGGCTGACACACTATTCGGCATATTCGGATCAGCACAGACGACCATGCCCTCAGGTTTGATTACGCCAGCTTTTTCTGCCGCAATAGACTCCCGCTCCGAACCCAGCCACTGTTCATGGTCAACATCAATCGAAGTCATCAAAACCAGATCATTATCCACCATATTGACCGCATCAAGACGGCCACCCATACCCACTTCCAGTATCGTAATATCTACCTTATAACGCTGGAAAATCAGTAATGCCGCCAGCGTAGCAAATTCAAAATAGGTCAGCGGAATACCGTCTCGGGCATATTCAATCTGACTAAACGCCTGACAGATAGCCTGATCGCTCGCTTCCACACCGTCTATTCTTATGCGTTCATTAAAGCGCACTAGATGTGGCGATGTGTAGCTTCCGGTACGCTTACCCGATTGCCGAAACACCGCATCCAGCATACTAACAGAAGAACCCTTGCCATTTGTGCCGGCAACAACGAGGGTGAAATTTGCACATTGCCCCTGTAGATTATTCCAAACCTGTGTGACACGCTGCAAGGTCAGGTCAATGGTGCGCCAATGCTGACTCTGAATATGTTGCAGCCATTGTTCAATGGCAAATTCTCGATATGTGGTATTCAATTAATAATTTTCAAATTGAGACCTTTGCACGAAAGCCATTTCACCTGCATGCTGCGTCGCCTAAAAGCGCCTACTGTTGGTAAAATCGTACTCAATCGGTCATTTATAAGCATAAACTCCCTCATTCCGTGCGTTTTTGCCTTGCCTAAAAGCGAAATCATCTTCCGTGCAAAGGTCTCAAATGATAAAGAGTCCAGCTTTGATAACGCATTAACGATCTGACGCGGGCAACAACTCTCCTTCCAGCCAATCATCCCGATTATTGTCATCGTTATTGTTCGCTGTCGGCGTTGTCAAGCGTGCAAAATTCCGTTCAATCCGCGAACCGAAGCCGAATTTTTCAAGCAACTGATAAATTTCCTGTTTCATCTGTTGTCGGTCAATAATCATATCAATCGCCCCATGTTTAAGCAAAAATTCCGCACGTTGGAAGCCATCTGGCAAGGTTTCTCGAACTGTCTGCTCAATCACCCGCGGTCCGGCAAACCCCACCAACGCCTTTGGCTCGGCAATAATAACATCTCCAAGCATTGCCAGACTGGCTGAAACACCACCCATTGTCGGATCGGTCAAGACTGAAATATAGGGGATACCCTGCTCCTTGAGTTTAGCAATGACGGCTGTCGTTTTTGACATCTGCATTAACGAAAAAAGTGCCTCCTGCATTCGCGCACCGCCACTGGCGGCAAAACTAATTAATGGTTGACGGTTTTCAAGACTATAATTCGCCGTCTGCACAAATCGCTCACCCACCACCGAGCCCATAGAACCGCCCATAAACTTAAATTCAAAGGCGACGGCAGCCACATTTAAGCCGTTAATCCGCCCGCTTGCGCCAATCAGAGCTTCGGATAATTGGCTATTCTTGCGTGCTGTTTGCAAACGATCTTTATAGCGTTTTTGGTCTTTGAACTTAAATATATCAACCGTTTTAACCTGCTCACCCAACCACTGAATTGAATCCTCATCAAAAAACGACTGCAAACGCTCTTTTGCGCCGATACGCATGTGGTTACTGCATTTCGGGCAGACCTGAAAACTCTGTTTAAGCTCGACAGCATACAACACCGCCTGACAGGCAGTACATTTATTCCACAACCCTTCCGGAACCCCCTTGCGTCTTATATTACCAACGGTTTTTATTTTCGGTGGAATTATTTTATCAAACCAATTCATAGACTTATATATTATTATTTATGTTGTTTATAACAACTACATCATTAACTAGAACAACGGACATTTTGACAAAAGCGAATGATTTTTGCGTGGTCTTTGACCCCTCCACTTTCAACCCCACTGTTGACATCAACAGCATACGGTGATGCTGCCACAATGGCAGTCTGGATATTATCAGCAGTCAGACCACCCGCGAGAATAAGCGGTTTTTGACCGCCATATTTTGCCTTATGCCATGCAAACGATACTCCAGTGCCACCATAGCTACCAGATACATAGCTATCAAGCAACAGTCCGACCGCATCCTCATATTGTTTTTCCAAAGCCAGCAAATCGGTCGATGCTGATACCCGTATCGCCTTGATATAGGGTACGCCAAAACTGGCGCAATAGGCAGGGGTTTCATCACCGTGAAATTGCAGATAGTCGGGACGTACTACCTTCAAAACCTCATCAACATAGTGTTTTCGCGGATTGACCAGCACCCCGACCCGTGCGACAAAAGGTGGAATCTCCTGCTGTATCGTCACTGCCTGCTCAATCGTTAAGTATCGGCTACTCTCTGAATAGAACATAAAGCCAAGCGCATCAGCCCCGGCATCAACCGCATATCGGGCAATTTCCCGACTGGTAATTCCACAGATTTTTATTCTTACACGCATTCTCTCCTTATATCGGTTATGAATTGATTATCAAAGCAGCTCAACAAAGCGTATTATCGCAAATTCTCGGAAAAATAAGTGCTGTTGTTAATATAAAGCGACCACACAGACGACACCGACTACTTTCGTGTCACCAAAAGCGACACACTGCCGGCGGATCAGGCAAACCAAATTTAGCATCATACTCCACCGCAACAAAATACAAACCGTCTGCCACCGCAGTCGCCCCACCCCTTGTCCGATCACGACTTTCCAGCACTTGTTGCGCCCAGTGTACTGATTCAAGACGCGCACCAATGCGTAAAAGGACACCCACAATATTGCGTACCATGTGCTGCAAGAATCCGTCTGCACGAATATCTACCCAAATCCACGACCCTGATTGTCCCAACGTCAGGGTATCTATCTTCTTAACAGGATTTTTACTTTGACAACTTGCGGCACGATAGGCACTAAAATCATGCTGCCCCAGTAAATCCCTCGCTGCACGCTGCATCAGCATCAAATCCAGCGCACCATAATGCCAGGTAACCAGACCGCGCAGATAACTCGGGCTGACCGCTCGGTTAAATATCACATAACGGTAACTACGCTGTTTCACAGAAAATCGGGCATGAAAATCATGCTCCACTTGATGCGTCCAAATCAGGGAAATATCGTTCGGCAGATTGCTGTTTACGCCTCGCAACCATGCCTTCGCAGTGCGCTCGCTATCGGTATCAAAGTGAATAATCTGCCCGATAGCATGAACCCCAGTATCGGTACGCCCAGCACTCAATACCGTAATCGGTTGATCCGCAACCTTACTTATGGCATTCTCGACCTGCTGCTGAACCGATACCGAATGCGCTTGACGTTGCCATCCACAATAGTGCAGACCACAATACTCTATACATGCCGCCAGTCGAATCATTGGAAAACAGCAACCACGCCCCTAATGAAATAGCTAACGCATCAAACGACGATCAGAAAAAGCCTGATTGAGCGTACCCGGGTCCATATACTCCAACTCCCCACCGATGGGCATACCGCGGGCGAGTTGGCTAACCCGCACTGATTTTTCTTGCAACAAATCCAATAAAAAATCTCCGGTTGCCTGTCCCTCCAGCGTTAAATTGGTCGCCAGAATAACCTCTTCAATGCAACTGTTATCAAGCAACGTCAGCAACTGATTCACTCCCAACTGATCCGGACCAATATCATCCAGTGGCGACAAATGCCCCATCAGCACAAAATACATCCCCTGATAAATCCCTGCCTGCTCAATGGCATCCAGATCCGCTGGTGTTTCGACGACGCACAGTATTTTTGGATCGCGCTTCGCCGAAACACATATTTGACACAACGCCGACTCACTAAAATTATGACAGCGCTTGCAATGGCTGACCCGAGATAACGCCTGCCGAATCGCTTCACCAATTTGACGCGCACCCTCCCGATCCCTTTCCAGCAAATGAAACGCCATTCGCTGGGCCGACTTCGGACCGACGCTGGGCAAACGTTGTAGCGCTTGTTTCAAACCCGCTATGGAACGTGGATCTGACATTAAAAGGGTAGCGTCAGACCGGGAATATTCAGTCCCGAAGCCAGCCCACCCATTTTATTCTCAGTCGCTTTCTCAACCTTCCTCACCGCATCATTCACTGCCGCCGCAATCAAATCCTCAAGCACCTCTTTATCATCACTCATCAATGCAGGATCAATACTGGCCTTTTTGACATCGTGGCAACAGTTCATTGTAATCTCAACCAATCCTGCCCCCGACTGACCGACCACTTCCACACCAGCAAGCTCCTGCTGTGCTTTCTGCATGTTTTCTTGCATCGCCTGTGCCTGCTTCATAATATTGCCAAGTCCACCTTTCATGCTGCCACCTTAATTTGATCATGTTTTTGAAGCCCCAGAGTATGCACTATTTGTCAATCAACATATATGCCAAATTTTTTCATACTGCACAACCGAATACGGTATTAGTTGAGACCTTTGCACGGAAGATGATTTCGCTTTCAGGCCAGGCAAAAACGCACGGAATGAGGGAGTTTATGCTTATAAGAGACCTTTGCACGGAAGATGGTTTCGCTTTCAGGCAAGGCAAAAACGCACGGAATGAGGGAGTTTATGCTTATAAATGACCGATTGAGTACGTTTTTAACACAGCATGCATGTGAAATGGCTTTCGTGCAAAGGTCTCTCAATATTATCTCCCCTCCTTCACGGCAGTAGCACAGACATCGGCATTGGCTCGGGTTTTATCATATAAGCCCTGCAAAATTAAACTTAATCCACCACTGGCAATAGCTGCGCCTGTTGCAACACCAGATTGTATCAAACCCTGAGCTGCCACTTTTATTTTAGGATGTTTAATGCTTCCGCCTAGTCGAATAATTTTGATAATAGAATTAGCGTTTATGCCGAAACCGGTTCGAGCTTTTGCGGTGATGTCCAGTTGTAGCTTCTCATCACCCAGGTCGATGCTACCACCACCAATAAAAGTTACTTTACTGGTTTTTAATACCAGGCCCTGTGTTGTTTTTGCAATCCCGCGCTCAACATTAAAGTGAATAACCCCACAGTCAACGTCCAGATAGGGGGCTTGTTTCGTGAGTGGATTGATGGCATCAAGCAATCCCAGCAACAAATCCCCACCAATGAGTTGCACACCATCATTTTTAACTTTTGCCTCGCTGAACGCCAGCAATAACGATCCACTTGCATTTCCGGCAATGGCTGAAATGGAATTACCCACCCCAGCAAGGTGGATACCCACAGAAAACAGCCCGGCATTATCGGTAGCTGATTTTTCTAATTTAGTGAGTGCGGAGAAATCAACATTCTCACCTTGCACATTAAGACGTGCATGCAATTCCTTGCCTTGCCTTTTTGCAACTGACTTTTTTGAAGCAGGCTCTTGTGAACCTGGATCTTGTGCAGATGGCTCGGTCTGATTGAATCCCTTTTCAGGCGCATGGATTAGCTCAAGATTTCCGCGAATTGTCCCACGACTACTTGTTCCATTGACTTGCGTGATCCAAACACCTTTGTCAACGGTGCTTATCAAACTGAAATCATCTAAAATAAAAAAACTGTTCTTGAAATGATCCGCTCGAAAATTAATATCAAGCTGTGTCTTCCCCTGATCACCGAATAGCCGATCGAGTTTTATCGGTGCTTGGGAGAAAAGTCGGTCTGAATCAGCCGATTCAAGTAGTAGCTCGGTGAGATCGAAACTTCTTGAGCGCAAATCAGCGCGATAGCTTTTTTTACTCTCCACCCTATCAGTCGCCAGCGTACCAGCACCCGAAGCTATAAAACTAATTTGTCCTGCAATATCGCTCCCGCCTATCTCCACATCAAGCGTAATATCCCGGGCAGCATCACGATCACTAACCTTGACTGTTCCTTTCGCCGGATTATCCGCCAGCAATGGCAAATCGGTCTTGGGCATAATCGCTGCCAATGACTCGGCATCAAACTTCACACTAAATTCATCAATCTGCAATGGCGAAAGCCGACTCACTGCACCACGAGCATGAAGTGTGCTTTGTTGTGAGTTGATATTGACATCAATGTTGTCTAAAGCAATGCCGCCATCCGCGAATATAATATCCACAGCCGCCGACATATCACCCGATAAGGCAGCGGATTGTAATAACGGAACATCAATAGCCGCGACAAATTCAGCGTCTGTCATTGCCGACAAGGCTAATGATAACTGTCCTGATAGTGTCGCATCCGCTGATGACTTTGATGACGACGGCAAGGCTGTCTTTACGGATGATTTCGAGGACATCTGGAAAAGCGAGTCAGGTCTTGAGTGGGACGATGTGATCGCAAAAATATGATCGATGCGCCCGTGCATTTGCCCGCTGAATTGCTCAGACTCGGTGGCTATCTTTATGTTCTTGAGTGAATAACCGGACTGCTCGCCAACAACCTGATTATCAACAACCGCTCCGCCAACCTGAGCAACCGTCTGACTCGATAATTGTGCGCTACCGTTCAAAGGCAATAGCTGAGATAACACACTGGAATAGGTAAATTGCGGGTACATAGCCTTAATCGGCTGCACAGAATCCAGCGTCATCTCCATATTCAGGTTTATCTCCGGAATCTTTCCCAATCCCAGAATGTCGCCCTGCGCTGTCATCGTAAAATCAGCATCAAGCAGTGTGGCAGTAATGTTATTGAGATTAAAACTGCCTAAGCTATCCTTGTCCAAGACAGCCGTGATATGCAAAGATCCGGCATGGGGTAACTTATGACTAGCCAACGCTTCGAGTTTGGAGAGACGGTGAACCGTTGCATTCATATCCATTTGAAATTTTTCAAATTTTGCCAAATTACCGACCGCACCAGTACCGCTTAATGCAATGCCATCGCCTTTGCCGTGAAGCGTAACTTGAGACATTGTCAACATTGAATCGCCGATTGAAAGTGTACCAGCCAACGACAGTTCATCAAGCAGTGCCAAAAACCCAGATGCAGAAATCTGACCGAGCCGTCGCCGCTTGATGTTGCCATCAAACTCAAATTCCCCCTTATAATTTCGCCCCAGATTACGTATTTCTCCTGTTGCCGCCAGACTGACATCTTCCGCAGCACTTGATATTTTAATATCCTGCAAATTAAAACTTGAGTGCTGATGATTAAAATTAGCCACGACATTGATTGGTGGCGTATCAGCCCACTTCAACCCCCCAATCCCACCACTCCCCTCGGACATGCCAGAGACCGCGATCAGCGATTCCAGATTCGCTATTTTCAGGGTTAATGGCAACGCTACAGACCACTCCCTGAGCACATTGGTAACGACTCCAGCCGTCTGAAAGCGAATACCATCCCCATTGATTTCCGCATGTTCAATATCCAGGGTTAGCGCATTGCGGTTTCCGAAAACGCGACCGACCACTGAGGTCTCCAGATGACTACTCTTATCCCTCTCTCTCTGCTCCATTTCGCTTTTATCTATCCCGCTCTTGTCCATCTCCCCTTGTCCGTCGCCGTCCTTATCGTCCGAGTGATTCGAATTTAACGATATAATTTTCCGATCAAGATTTCCCTTGGCATTAAAACGGACATCAACTTGATTAAATCCAAGCAATTGCCCGATTTCCCCTTCGGCATAGGCTTGCAAGCCGTACGCCGATGACAACATCCGCAAGGATTCCATGCGTATCGTCCGTGCCGTTTGCGGTTGCACGAATTCCCATTTTGCCGAAATGTTTCGATACGGCGGCAACCAGAAGCCGAACAAATCCGACAGATCGGCTAAATTCGTCACCTTAGCATCCACCCAGAGATTCAAGCCGTACCAGCGAAATAAATTCTGGATTACCCCAGAAATGGCGACCTGATTGGACGGTACGCCAACGTAGCCACGTAGCTCTACCGGAGATTCCCGGAAACGTAACGATGCTTCAATATCGCCCAATGTCCCCGCCATTGTAACAGCTGTTTTTTCAATTTCACCCGACACCTCAATATGAGCAGGCTGATTGTTGCCCGGTGATATTAAGGTCGCATCGTTAATGATAAATTCCCAATCACGATTTTTATGAAAATATACTATCTCGCCATTGCGAATAGCCACCCTTTTTATTGCCACCCAATCAGGAAACAATCGGCTCTTCTTTTTAGAAGGCTTTCGGGATTTTCTTAAATCAACATTAAATCTCTTGGTTTCAGTAAGCCACTCAATCCATAATCGCGGCCTGTCTAATTCAATAGCGGTAATTTTCAACTCACCTCGGAGCAAGGCAATAACAGACAAGGAAGCGATTATTTTATCGGCACTAAAGGCGAAAGGAGTGCGTGCCCAACGACTATTTGCAAAGCTGACCTGCTGCGCATAAAGCACTGGAGACAGTCCCCATTGTATGCCCAAATCACCCTCAATAGTCAGCGTCCTACCAGTTTTCGATTCGACATAATCGGTAATTAAACTCTTAACATCACTTTGATTGAGAAACACCGTAGCCAACGATGGCAAAAGCAATAAAACAGCCAAAATAAAAATAATTATTTTTGCTTTATGAGACATTGGCTAATACAATTCGAAATTGATAATTGCGCATTGAAAACTAAAAGCTGAAAACTCGTCCATGCAACCTGTTACCACAATCCCCTGTTTGACTCGGGGAACCACATCGGTTAGCTTGAAAAAGCTACATAAGCGTCTGCGTCGGCAGGTTGGTCGTGCCATAGAAGATTACCACATGATTGAGGACGGCGACCGGGTGATGGTTTGTCTGTCTGGCGGCAAGGATTCTTATACCTTGTTAGACATCCTCTTGCAACTGCAAGCAAAAGCGCCAGTTAGTTTCGAGCTGATTGCCGTCAATCTCGATCAAAAGCAACCCGGATTTCCTGAACATATACTGCCCGATTATCTGAAATCTCTGGGAGTCGCCTTTGATGTCATTGAGCACGATACTTATAGCGTGGTGAAACGCATCATTGCCGAAGGCAAAACCATGTGCAGTCTGTGTTCCCGACTACGCCGTGGCACACTATACGGCTATGCAGAACAACACGGCATCAGCAAAATCGCCCTCGGTCATCATCGCGACGATATTATCGAGACACTGTTTCTCAATATGTTTCACCAAGGCTCGCTCAAGGCAATGCCACCCATACTACGTAGCGATGATGGCAAGAATATTGTCATCCGCCCTCTGGCATACTGTGCCGAAGCCGATATTGTGCGTTACGCCAAATGGCAATCTTTTCCGATTATCCCCTGTAACCTGTGCGGATCACAACAACATCTGCAACGCAAAAAAATAAAACAGATGCTACACGACTGGGCGACGTATCCGGGCAGAATTGAAAACATATTCAAAAGCATCACCAATGTATCACCTTCGCAGCTCGCTGATAAAACTCTGTTTGACTTTGAGCAATTTGCCAAAAACTCAAACACTGCAAGGCATAGCGACAGCGCAGACAGTTGGGCGTTTGCAAAAAATTGATACCCGCCTATAGATTGCTTGCAGATTGCTGACAAGACAAGTTACAGCGAGACCTTTGCACGGAAGATGGTTTCGCTTTCAGGCAAGGCAAAAACGCACGGAATGAGGGAGTTTATGCTTATAAATGACCGATTGAGTACGATTTTACCAACAGTAGGCGCTTTTAGGCGACGCAGCATGCAGGTGAAATGGCTTTCGTGCAAAGGTCTCACAGCATAATTTTATGGTAGCAACGCAATATCGCGCAAACCACAGCACTCATCAAAACCAAACATCAGATTCATATTCTGCACCGCCTGACCAGCAGCCCCCTTAACCAGATTATCAACAACGACAAGCACCACGATAGTCGTTCCTTGTGATGGTCGATGAATGGCAATCCGACAATGGTTGCTGCCGCGCACACTTCTTGTCTCCGGGTGAGAACCTGCTGGCAACACATCAACAAAAGGTTGCTGTACAAAGCGTTTTTCAAAGGCTGACTGAATCTGGGTGATGCTCAGCCGTGCAGCTTCAGCGGTTAATCGTGCGTACAAGGTGGCGTGAAGACCTCTAATCATCGGCAGCAGATGGGGCGTAAAGACCAGCTCCACGCACTGCTTACTGACAGCTTGTAATCCTTGTTTAATCTCAGGCAAGTGGCGATGCCCGGAAGCCGCATACGCCTTAAATGAACCCGCAACCTCAACAAACGATGTCGCCAGTGCCGCCTTTCTGCCAGCCCCAGAAACCCCTGATTTTGCATCGGCAATGAGGCTGTCTGCCACAATTAAATTATTTTCCAGCAAGGGTAGAAAACCCAGTTGCACGGCAGTCGGGTAACATCCCGGATTTGCGAGCAAATGCGCATCAGCAATTTTCGCTTTATCAACTTCTGGCAAACCATAAACAGCCTGCGAAATCAATTGCGGACACTGGTGCTTCATACCATACCAGTGCTCCCATTCAGCGACATCTTTTAGTCTGAAATCGGCCGATAAATCAATAAAGCGGACACCAGCGCCAATCAATGCTTCAGCATGCAGCATCGCCACACCATTTGGTGCTGCACTAAATACTACATCACAACCCGCCAAGTCGCTCTCGTCCGGAGCAGAAAAAGCAATATCGCAATGCCCTCTTAGCGAGGGGAAATACTCGGAGATCGGTTGCCCGGATTCACTTCGGGAAGTAATCAGCGTTACTTGTGCATGAGGATGGTTAGCGAGAATTCTCAACAGCTCAATGCCGGTGTAACCGGTACCACCAATAATGCCCACCTTTAGCGTGCTTAACTTTTTCATTATTTTTTCATTTCATCGGTTAATAAAGCGTCTGTCTGTTTTTCGATATATGGATTAAACTCGCAATAGCTCTGCTAGAATCAGACTCCGATGGAATCAAGCCAGACCACAACGACCAACCACAGCCACGCCTTTCTGATGGTTATTATACTGTCAATTCAAATTAAATAGTTACCCGCCAACCACGTATGTCATTAGCCGAAGCGTCTCTCGCCCAAAGGTATCAGCGAATCCTTGACAGAGTGTCGGATTACGCCAGCCAATATCAACGTCAGCCATCAACCATAAAACTGGTTGCTGTCAGCAAGCGTCATAGTGCGGAGAAAATCGTTGAACTGATCAAACTAGGGCACCGTGATTTTGCCGAAAATTACCTGCAAGAAGGTGTTGAAAAAATGGAGCGAGTTAAGCAGACGATTAAAAGTATGGAACTGGAAAACAAGATTTTCTGGCATTTTATCGGTCATATACAAAGCCGAAAATGTCGGGAAATTGCCGCTTGTTTTGATTGGGTGCACACCATACACAGCGCCAAAGTGGCCGACAAATTGAATCAACACAGATCTGGCCAGCCGCTGAAGGTGTTGATTCAACTGAATTTGCAACAGCAATCCTCTAAATCCGGTGTGAGTCCAGAGCAACTGCCAGCATTGGTTGATATAGTCACGGCACTGCCAAACCTTAATCTCTGCGGACTGATGATGATTCCTGAACTAGAATCCGATTTTGCAAAACAATGTGCCATTTTCAGACGTTGCCGAATCGTACTTGAACAGCTCAAACAGCGGGCGAACCTTGATCAGTTGTCAATGGGCATGAGTGCGGATATGCAAGCGGCGATTGCCGAAGGTGCGACACAACTACGCATCGGCAGTGCAATTTTCGGTCCCCGCCAACCGAGAACCCTGAATGAATGCTACCATGAATGACAAAATGAAGACGACTACAAACAACCGACTCGCCTTTATTGGCGGGGGTAATATGGCGCGCGGCATCATTGGCGGATTGATTTCCTCAGGCTGGGTAGCGCAAGATATTTGCGCCTCAGACCCGTCACAAACGCAACGCCATTTACTGGAAAAACAATGTGGCATCACGACTTACGCCAGCAACGAAAAAGCGGTGAGTCGGGCAGATATCGTGATGTTGTCGGTAAAACCACAGGTATTAAAACAGGCTGTGGCATCAATTCGTACTGTCCTGATTGAAAATAATCCTTTGCTGATATCCATTGTAGCCGGAATCAAAAGCAACGATATATTGAAATGGATTGGACAGGAATTACCCTTTGTGCGGGTCATGCCTAACACGCCAGCACTGGTGAATTGCGGAGTCTCAGGATTGCTCGCTAATGCACAGGCAAGCTGTACTCACAAACAATCCGCACAGCAAGTTATGCAGGCCGTGGGACAGGTAATATGGGTTGATAGCGAACACGATATGGATACGGTTACTGGCATTTCTGGCAGCGGTCCGGCGTACTTTTTCAAACTGATGGAGATAATGATTAAAACCGCACAGTCAAATGGTCTGGATCAGGCTACGGCAAAAAAACTGGTGTTGCAAACGGCATTGGGTGCTGCCAAACTGGCTCTCCATAGCGAGTATTTACCCGATGAATTGCGCCGTCAGGTTACCTCGCCGGGCGGTACGACCGCAGCGGCATTGCAGACTATGGAACAACACGATATAGATAAAACCATTACCCTCGCCATTAATGCTGCCATTAAAAAGTCAGCCGAACTGGCAAAAACCCTGGGAGCACTGTAAATGCCTTATCTACATAATGCGCTGAGTTTTACCCTTGAAACCGTAGTCGGACTATACTTGACCGTCGTCATACTCCGCTTGCTACTGCAACTGCTACGCGCGGATTTCTATAATCCGATTTCTCGGTTCATTGTTGCTGCAACCCATCCGCCACTAACCCTATTGCGGCGCTTTATTCCCGATATGCGGTTGGGGTTATCCGGCATTGATCTATCCACAGTGCTATTGATTCTGATAGTCGGCATTATTAAAACTACTTTGCTGCTGACCCTGTCGGGTTATGGATTTAACCTTTTCGGGGTGCTACTGCTAAGCCTTGCCGACGTGCTCAACAGCATAATCTGGATATTGATTATCATCATTCTCGGCAGTGCCATTCTGAGCTGGGTAGCACCGCTGTCGCAACACCCGACAATCCGTTTAATCAATAATATGAGCAATCCGCTTCTCGCACCATTCAGAAAAATACTGCCGTATATCCAGGGCATTGATCTGTCGCCATTACTGGCGTTGCTACTGTTAAACTTAATCAAGAGTTTAGTCATACATCCTGTTAGCGATCTCGGACGTAGCTTCCTTTTCTAACAAAACACGGCTAATAGTCGGCGACCATCATATTGCCATCCTTATTAAAATTAAAGACACATTATGCACAGGATATTAACCACCTACTTGGATACGCGTATGTTGTTTATTTTCTTAAACGGTATTGCTAGCGGCTTTCCATGGGTCATCATCGGTTCGGCGATGACGCTCTGGCTCAAAGATGCCGGACTGACACGCACAGCGATTGGCTTTTTTGGTTCGGTATTTGCAGTCTATTCCATTAACTGGATGTGGGCACCGCTATTGGATCGGGTAAAAATACCCGCTTTATGCAAACTCGGACAACGGCGTTCATGGTTGTTGTTATTGCAAGGTTCATTGCTGTTATTGATTGTGTCAATTTCATTCACTGACCCCAAACAAAGCCTGATCTGGGTGAGTTTTCTGGCGTTATCCGTGGCAGTGGTCTCATCCACGCAAGACATTGTCATTGATGCCTATCGTATTGATGTGATGCGTATTGAGGAAAAGGATAAATTACCCGCTACGGCAGCCATGGCAACCTCCGGCTGGTGGGTCGGTTATGGATTTTTGGGCGCAGTCGCCCTTTATTTGTCAGATTTTGGGGCTTCGTGGGGTCGGGTTTATTTGCTGATGTGCGTGTTTGTGATTGCATTTATGGTGGTAACGGTGTTGTTGCACGAGCCGACCAGCAGACGCGAACAAATACAAGCTGAGACGCAAGCTGGTTACCAAAAATTATTAGGTGGAGAGCGAGCATGGCAACAAATCGGCGCATGGATTTTAACCACTTTAGTTGAACCATTAAAAGATTTTTTCACCCGCTTTGGTAAAACCGCTTTGGTTATTTTGGCGTTTATTATGTTGTTTAAGATAGGTGAGGCGTTTTTAGGGCGAATGTCATTGGTGTTTTATAAAGAAATTGGTTTTAGCACCGCTGAAATTGCCACGTATTCCAAATTAGTTGGTACCACGTTAACGGTGATTTTTTCTATATTAGCCAGCATCATTACGGTGCATTATGGTTTGGTGCGCGGGCTAATGATTAGCGGTATTGCTATGGCATCAACGAACTTAATTTTTGCTTATTTGGCATATGTTGGCGCAGATACCATGGTGTTTGCCAGCGCAATTTTACTGGATAACTTTACTGCTGCCTTTTCAACTGTTGCCTTTGTCGCATTCATTTCACACTTAACCAACCGCGCCTACACGTCGACACAATATGCGCTAATGGCATCCGCCAGCAATTTCGGACGCACCCTATTTGCCAGCAGTAGCGGCTTATTGGTGGACACTCTGGACGGCAACTGGATAGTATTTTTCATCATCACCGCATTGATGGTTATTCCGAGTTTACTGATGCTGTCATGGATAGGAAACAAGTTTAGAGATTTGTTTGCATGACAATGAATCATATGCGGCGCATTCAACTCACCTTGTTATTTTTAAATTGATGTCAAACTCCATAACAAATTACAAAGGCGAACTACTTGACCTTTGCATTAAAAATAAAATTTTATGCTTTGGTGAATTCACCCTGAAATCCGGTCGATGCAGCCCCTATTTCTTTAATGCCGGGCTATTCAATAACGGTGCGCTTTTAGGGCAACTCGCCCGCTACTACGCTTTACAGATAGCGGATAAATTAACAGATGATTTTATGCTCTATGGCCCGGCGTACAAAGGTATTCCGCTGGTAACTGCCATTGCCGTGCAATTCGCCAACCAGCAAAAACGCAATATCGCCTATGCGTTTAATCGCAAAGAAACCAAGCATCATGGCGAAGGTGGCAACCTAGTCGGTGCAACACTCAACGGCAACATCGTCATCGTTGATGATGTCATCACTGCCGGTACCTCAATCAATGAATCCGTCAACATCATTCAAGGCGCTGGCGCAACTCTCCGTGCGATTGCGGTCGCACTAGATCGTCAGGAGCTTGCAGAGGGTGAAAGCCAATCTGCCGTTCAAAAGATTGAACAACACCACCATATCCCGGTCTGGTCGTTGCTGAAACTGAGCGATTTGGTTGATTATCTGCGCGCCACTCCAGAATATCAGCAGCATTATGATGCCATAGCCGCATACCGTGATGCCTATGGCAGCACCTAACACGGACTACATGGGGAACACATGGGGGATATTGCTTGACCAAACAAGGGCTAAAAATTCAACCCTGCTTGGTCAACGGGACTTGCTACTGCTTATCATTATTCCTAAAGTCGTCTAAAAGTCAGTCGAAACAAAATTAAAAACAAGAGAATAGTGGTCTCATCTAATTCTTAATGTATTCTTAATATCGTACGCCATACCAATCAACAGGGTAATCATCGCAAGAGCAATCATCACAAAGCATCATGATCAAGCTCGCCCGTTCTAATCCGAATCGCCTTTTCCAACTCATAGACAAATATTTTACCGTCTCCCAATTTTCCGGTTTGGGAAGCCTGAATAATGGTCTCTAACACCTGATCCAGTCGGTCGCCGGGTACGGCAACTTCCAGTTTAACCTTAGGCACAAAATCCACCACATATTCGGCACCACGATAGAGTTCGGTATGCCCTTTCTGTCGTCCAAAGCCTTTAACCTCCGTCACGGTCATGCCCTGCACACCTATTTCCGAAAGCGCGTCCCTAACTTCATCAAGTTTGAAAGGTTTAATTATAGCGGTAATAAGTTTCATTGGTTTTTTTTAAGTTAAGCAGATGGTAATTGACTGGCGCGCCCGGAGAGATTCGAACTCCCGACCCCCTAGTTCGTAGCCAGGTACTCTATCCAACTGAGCTACGGGCGCAATTTTTTCATGGGCTGAACAGTACATAATTTGTGATATTATTTCAATAGAGCTGTCCTTTTTGTGATAATTTATTCGGCTATTTCTATGCCACATGGATTATCATAGGTAATCTCTATGACTTATGTTTTTTCGCAACCGCTTTCTGCTCCTCGTTAATACGCGCCTGCATTGCCGAAACAAACCGTGAACAGCAATCACATATCCACAAATCGGAAAAAACATCTTGCAGCCGCTGTCGATGAGCTTGAAATTAAGCGTATCAAACGGCATATTTTTCTGTGCTGCGATCAAAGCAAACCAAAATGTTCGTCTAAGCAGAAAAGTCTGGAGTCATGGCATTATCTGAAAAGCCGCCTAAAAGAACTCGGATTGGTTAAAAAAGGCGGCATTTTCCGTAGCAAAGCCAACTGCCTGCAAATCTGCACCCATGGACCAGTCGCTCTGGTCTATCCGGAAGGTATCTGGTATCACTCCTGCACACCCGCAGTGCTGGAAAAAATCATCACAGAACATTTGATAGACGGTCGCATCGTCCAGGAATATGTTATCACTACCCGGTCCCTGACTACACCGACTTTGGGGGATAACTGAGTCAGGCGAAAAATCAAAAAAATGGGAGGGTTACACTAGCCAACAGAATAAAACATGGGAATTGTCCACAAATGACAGAGGCTTACTGCACCTATCGGGCAACAGCAGGGAGCAAAACGACATGGGGCAATAAATCAATGGCGGAGAGAGAGGGATTCGAACCCTCGATACGCTCTTAACGTATACTCCCTTAGCAGGGGAGCGCCTTCAGCCGCTCGGCCATCTCTCCTATATGCGCCCAGACAGAGCGACCACAACGACAAACATTATGAGACCTTTGCAGCCATTTCACCTGCATGCTACGTCGCCTAAAAGCGCCTACTGTTGGTAAAAATGATCTCAATCGGTCATTTATAAGCATAAACTCCCTCATTCCGTGCGTTTTTGCCTTGCCTGAAAGCGAACTCATCTTCCGTGCAAAGCTCTCATTATGATAATCGGGGAACAGACTTATGCTGAAAAAAACAACAGTGAAGGACATTAAAAAAGTCTGTCAGTGATAATATACCAACGCGCTACTGCAATCAAATATTGTGCGGGTCGCCCTCTTCCGTATTAGACTGTTCATCAGTAAATTCATTATCATCGTTATATTGGGCATCTTGATCATATCCTTGAGCGTGCCCGCCATCTTGTTCATGCTTGATTCGATAGTAAATTTCTTCACGATGAACAGGCACCTCTTTGGGTGCATTTATACCGATTCGAACTTGGGCTCCACGCACCCCTAAAACTGTTAAGCGAACATCATCGCCAATGTAAACTGATTCGCCGATACGGCGAGTAAGAATTAACATTTTTTTCTGCTCCTAATTAAATAAAGATTCCAATTTCACTGAATTTGACTGATAACTTTACGGACAGCCCATACATCAACATACACTAAATCAACGGGCACTAAATCGTAAATAACCCCTGCCGCAGATGTCAGGACAGGAAAGTATAGAACAGCAGACAAACAACATGCCGTCCCCCGAAACGGCTATTCATCTGTAGCAAATTCTTCCAGCGCAAACGCTTTATGAAGTGTCCGTACTGCCAGTTCGGTATATTCTTTGTCAATGGTAACAGAAATCTTGATTTCAGAGGTAGAAATCATCTGAATATTTATGCCTTTTTCTGACAAAGCCCGAAACATCGTAGTCGCTATTCCGGCATGCGATCGCATGCCCACGCCAACCGCAGAAATCTTCGCCAGATTCGTATCTCCGACTATCGCTTCAGCCTGCAACTCTTTTATCACCGGTGCCAGCAAATCCATACTTTTTTGCAAGTCGTCCTGATTCACCGTAAAGGTGAAGTCGGTTAATCCGTCCGAGCCGACATTTTGCACAATCATATCAACATTGATATGGGCATCAGAAATCGGTCCGAGAATACTGTAAGCAATACCCGGCATATCCGCCACCCCACGAACGGTTATTTTCGCTTCATTTTCAACCGATGTAATGCCTGAAATCAGTGGTTGTTCCATATTTTTATCCTCATAGGTAATCAGCGTTCCGGGACCCAGCTCAAAGGATGAAAGTACCCGTAGTGGGACATTGTATTTTCCGGCAAATTCTACCGAACGAATTTGCATCACTTTTGCACCGGCACCAGATAACTCCAACATTTCTTCAAAGGTAATTCGATGCAAACGTCTGGCATCATTGACCATTCGTGGATCAGCAGTATAAACGCCATCAACATCGGTAAAGATACGACATTCATCGGCTTTAAGCATCGCTGCCATAGCCACTGCTGTGGTATCTGAACCACCACGCCCCAACGTGGTTATTTTATTTTCCCCGCTGATGCCCTGGAATCCAGCAATCACTACTACATTCCCATTATCCAGATCGGCATGTACCCGCTCAACATCAATATGCTCAATTCTTGCCTTACCGTGGACATTGTCGGTACGAATTGGAATCTGATAACCGGTATAGGAACATGCCGAAGTACCGATTTTCTGCAACGCCAGTGATAACAGCGCAATGGTAACCTGCTCACCAGTTGAAGTCAGCACATCCATTTCTCGTGCAGACGGTTGCTCGCAAATCTCTTTCGCCAGCCCAATCAGCCGATTGGTTTCTCCACTCATCGCAGAAACCACCACCACCAGCTGATTGCCATCTTTGACGCTGTTGGCAACATTCTGCGCGACCGCATTTATCCGCTCCACAGAGCCTACGGAAGTACCGCCATATTTTTCAACAATTAAAGCCAATGAAGCAATGTCTGTTTGTCGGTGAAAATGGCATCGGATTAAAACTGTTCTTGAGACAAAAGTAAAGCAGGAAACCCAGATTCAGCAAGGCAATCGGGTTAACGGGAACTCGGATAATCAGCAATTTTTCATACCCGGTTTTCACTCCTCGGCAATATGCTCCTGCATTGCCTGCTAATTTACCTCCCTGTAACCATCGGCAATATGCTCCTGCATTGCCTACTAATTTACCTCCCTGTAACCATCGGCAATATGCTCCTGCATTGCCTACTAATTTACCTCCCTGTAACCATCGGCAATATGCTCCTGCATTGCCTACTAATTTACCTCCCTGTAACCATCGGCAATATGCTCCTGCATTGCCTACTAATTTACCTCCCTGTAACCATCGGCAATATGCTCCTGCATTGCCTACTAAGTTACTTCCCTGCAACCATCGGCAATGCTGCCGACCCATTTATAGGTCGCTGCAATGGCCTGTTCGATACCCTGAATATCGCTTCCTCCGCCCTGTGCCAGATCAGCTCTGCCACCACCTTTTCCGCCAACCAGAGGCGATATTTCACGAATTAATTCCCCTGCCTGAAACTGCTCGCTCAAATCTTTACTGATCCCGGCTATCAATGACACTTTGCCGTTATTCGCTCCGGCAATCAACACCACGCCACTTTGTAATTTATTGCGCCATTGATCCATAACCAGACGCATTGACGGCAGGTCTGCATTATCCTGACGAATCACCACTACTTTAACACCACAAATTTCCTTAACAACATCGCTGGTGATGTCGGTCGTCGCTAATCGGGTTTGCAATGACTGAATTTGTCGCTGCTGCTGTTTTTGGGTTTCAACGATAGATTGTACGCGCTCCGTAAGGTCGGCAGGTGTTGTCTTTAATGTTGCCGTTACTGTATCCAATAATTGAAGTTGTTTGCTAACAAATCGTTCAGCCAATTCGCCGCTCAATGCCTCAATACGCCGCACCCCGGCTGCCACCCCGGATTCGCTGTTAATTTTGAACAGACCAATATCGCCAGTACGATTGACGTGGCTACCACCGCACAGTTCAAATGAAAATGTGCCCATACGCACAACCCGCACCTCGGTATCATATTTCTCGCCGAATAACGCCGCCGCACCCGCAGCTTTCGCCTCATCCAAATTCATAACATCAACATCAACCTGATTGTTGGCGCGAATATTTTGATTCACCAGCGACTCAATCTCAATGAGCTGTGCCATGTTAACCGGGGCAAAGTGGGAGAAGTCAAAACGTAACCGCTGTGGTTCAACCAATGAGCCTTTTTGCTCAACATGGGCACCGAGTACCGATTTTAATGCCGCGTGTAGCAAATGTGTTGCGGAATGATTATTACGACTTAAAAACCGTCTGCGGGCATCCACTTCAGCTTTGCCGGTTTGTTGTAATTCGATGCTACCCGAAACAACCTGACCAAAGTGTGCAATCACCTTGTTGGCAAGATATTGCGTATCGGTCACCTTAAAAACACCGTTGGCTAAAGTAATCAACCCTTTATCGCCGACTTGTCCCCCGCTTTCCGGATAAAACGGTGATGCCGACAACACCACAATACCTGCATCAGCCGACATTAATTTTTTGACTGCCTGTTTGTCCTTCAATAAGGCGACAACCTCAACCTCATAGTCCAGATTCTGATAGCCGACAAAGCGAGTGCTACTCAGTCCCTCAATCCTAATCTGCTCGCCACCGACAAACTGACTCGCCGAACGCGCACGATTACGCTGTGCCTCCATCGCCAATTCAAACTCATCTGTATTGATGCTCAAATCATGTTCACGCGCAACATCGGCAGTTAAATCGACCGGAAAACCGAAGGTATCATAGAGCTTAAATACTGTCTCACCCGGCAACGTATTGGTGTTGAGTTTGGAAATTTCCTGATCAAGAATTTTCAGACCCTGTTCCAGTGTTTCATTAAATTTTTCATTTTCTTGTTTAAGTACCTGTTCAACCCGCTGGCGTGCTGCGACTAATTCGGGAAAGGCGGCTCCCAATTCAACAACCAGCGGTGCAACCAGTTTGTGCATAAACGCTTTTTGACAACCGCTTTGATAACCATGCCGAATCGCCCGTCGAATAATCCGACGCAACACATAACCTCTGCCTTCATTGGAGGGAATCACACCGTCAACAATCAAAAAGGCGGTAGAACGAATATGATCGGCGATGACACACAATGATTTATTCTCTGTATCTCTGACATCCAACACCTCTGCCACAGCCTTAATCAGGTTTTGGAACAAATCAATTTCATAGTTGCTGTGCACCCCCTGCAATACGGCAGCCATACGTTCCAGCCCCATTCCGGTATCCACAGAAGGTTTTGGAAGCGCTTCAAGTTGACCCTCGCTACTGCGATTAAACTGCATAAACACCAAATTCCATATTTCCACATAACGATCGCCGTCCTGATTAGATGAGCCCGGTGGACCTCCGGCAACATCGGCACCATGATCATAAAAAATTTCCGAGCATGGTCCGCACGGGCCGGTGTCGCCCATCTGCCAAAAGTTATCTTTTGTGCCAATCCGAATGACCCGCTCTTTGGCAATGCCAATTTCATTTAACCAGACTGCCTCAGCTTCATCATCTTTTTCAAAAACTGTCACCCAGAGTTTTTCCGCAGGCAATCCGAACTCCACAGTCAACAAGTCCCAAGCATACCGTATCGCCTTGCTTTTGAAATAATCGCCAAAACTAAAGTTTCCCAACATTTCAAAGAAGGTATGATGACGCGCCGTATAACCGACATTTTCCAGATCGTTATGCTTGCCGCCAGCACGCACACATCGTTGCGAGGTGGTGGCACGTTTATAGGCACGGCTTTCATGTCCCAACAACAAATCCTTAAACTGCACCATACCCGAATTAGTAAACAACAAAGTCGGGTCATTAGCAGGCAACAACGAGGCGCTGGGCACCGCTTCGTGCCCATGCTTAACAAAATACGCAATGAATCGTTGCCTGATTTCGGTAGTTTTCATCTGTATCAATATAATGTGTAGTTAATATCCACAATCACCCAAAATTGAACAAAATGTTTAGTCAACATCAACAATCGCCTCAAATTGACCAATTTGTGCTGAAGTAAATCCCCGTTGTTGCAGAAACCGAGCCTGTTTCGCCCATTCCTTAAAGTTTGCCGGAGGAGCGCTACCAAACTTGCGCTGGCGCACCTGCTTTGCTGATTCCAGCCATTGCTGCTGATAAACCGCCATAACAGTTTCAATCAAATCAGGGTCGATTTTATGTTTATCCAGCTCATGCTTTAATAACACGGGACCCTTACCCGCGTTAAAGCGTGAACGACTCAGCATTTCTGCAAATCTGCTATCCGACTGCGCCCCTTGCTGAATAAGCGTATTCAGCACTTGATCAACCATATCGGCAGGTGCCCGATGCTTAAACTTCTGTTGCAATTCAAAGACGCTGTATTCGCGTCGCGCCAATAATTGGTACGCCTTGTTTTTCAGCAAGCCAGCTAACCGCTCCGTTTCCACCTGTGTACAATCTTGAGCAGATACCTGAGAAGCTGAAGTTTCGGCAGAATCCGTTTTACTCAATGTTCGTCAATAATCCCCGTAATCCTTGCATCATTGCCAGAAGCACGACCTAGCCGCTAGCATCGTTGTTGGGATGGCGAAAGCAAAGTGCCACTGCCGAGATTCGGCGGGGGAGTTGCACGAGTGAGTTGCAATAATGCAAAAGTCCGCCTCTATGTCTTAGGTTTAGTCGCGGTTTTAGCGGCGGCTTGCGTCGTTTCAAGTTCGGCCACGCGGTCTTTTACATCCGCTATTTGAATGGATTTCTTCTGCCGAATTATCGCCTCAATGGCATCCGCGACATCGGGATTCTCTTTCAGGAATGAACGTACATTATCACGACCCTGACCGATTCGATCTGTCCCATAGCTATACCATGCCCCAGATTTCTCGACACATCCTAGCTCCACACCAAGATCAATAAGCTCACCATGCTTTGAAATCCCTTCGTTATAAAGAATATCAAATTCCGCTTGCTTGAATGGCGGTGCAACCTTGTTTTTCACCACTTTAACCCGCGTCTGATTACCTAATATTTCATCGCCCTTCTTGATAGCCCCGATTCTACGAATATCCAGACGCACCGAAGAATAGAATTTAAGTGCGTTACCACCAGTTGTCGTTTCCGGGTTGCCAAACATCACTCCGATCTTCATACGAATCTGATTGATGAAGATGACCATGGTATTTGAGCGATTGATATTTGCCGTTAGCTTACGCAATGCCTGCGACATCAAACGCGCCTGCAAACCAACATGATGGTCACCCATATCACCTTCAATTTCCGCTTTGGGAGTCAAAGCAGCTACCGAGTCCACCACCACCACATCCACTGCCGCAGAACGTACCAGCATATCAGCAATTTCCAGAGCCTGCTCGCCAGTATCCGGCTGGGAAACCAGCAAATCATCAATCCTGACCCCGAGTTTTTCAGCATAGGACGGATCCAGAGCATGTTCCGCATCAATAAACGCAGCGGTACCACCGAGTTTCTGCATTTCGGCAATGACCGACAGCGTTAAGGTCGTTTTGCCGGACGATTCTGGTCCGTAAATTTCTATGACCCGTCCCCGTGGCAACCCACCAACCCCTAATGCGATGTCCAGCCCCAGCGATCCCGTAGAGCAACTTTGCACATCCTGAGCAACATCGGCAGCACCTAGTCGCATAACCGAACCCTTACCAAATTGTCGATCAATTTGACCCAACGCTGCGTCCAGCGCCTTACGTTTTTTTTCATCCATTTTATTTCCTTCTCTCGTGTTAATTTAGATTTAATTTAATCTGCGTTTGCCTGATACACAAACCGCTACTAAAATTATCCCACATCACGGGGTTTTGAACCATACTTTTCTTTGGCCCTCGCCATACCTTCCATTAAAAAACCGTTGCCGTTATCGGCATCAAAATCAGCCGACAAAACGACATTGATAATCGTATTATAACGCAGTACAGTACGCGACCTGTTTTAATTGATCTGTCTGCAATCCATAATCATAATAAAGAAACCCATGCCACGAAAACCACCCAAACACAAATCAAGCCACAAGTCAAACAACATCGCCAGCTCGGCAGATCGCCATGCGCTTTATGAAATTGCGGTGCAAGCCGTTGAGGCGGAAATTGATTTCGTTGATGAGACCTTTACCCATATCCGCGGGCGACAGGCTACTTTTCTGCGCGAGGATTTTTGCGGTACAGCGAACAGCAGTTGTGAGTGGATTAAACGACGACCGCACAATCGTGCTTTAGCACTGGATTTAAGCAGCGAAGTATTGGATTGGGGCATGGCAAATAATGTTCATAAACTGAGCCAACAACAGCAACAACATATTGAATTACGCAATGCAGATGTTCTGCACTATGAGGGCGAACAGGCAGACATTATTATTGCAATGAATTTCAGTTATCAGCTTTTCAAGACCCGTGACGAGCTTCGCCGTTATTTCACTCAGGTGCGTGATGGCTTGAATACAGAGGGTATTTTATTCATAGATGCCTATGGTGGTCACGATTCCTGGCGTAAAATCAAGGAAGAAACCAAACTGGAAGACTTTACCTATTATTGGGATCAGGCGAAATTCGATCCCATCACCGCTAATATGACTTGTCATATTCATTTCAAGTTCAAGGACGGTTCGCAAATGAACAAAGCCTTCACCTACGACTGGCGCATGTGGACACTGCCAGAGCTTCAGGAAATTCTTGCTGAAGCCGGATTTAGCCGGGTTGCAGTATATTGGGAAGGCACCGATGAGGACAGCGGCGAAGGCGATGGTATTTATTCTGCTTGTCAACACGGCGAAGATGATCCGGCATGGATTGTTTATCTGACAGCAGAAAAGTAAACGCTAAAATCGGCGTTGATTGGGGCAACTGACTACCATCACCGCCCGACCGTGCGGATCAAACACCGGATAAGCGAGATTGCTAACACCCCCTCCTGTGGTATCCGAGGGCATAATGTCAAAGCCTTGTTCACGAATACGTTGCAAGTGAGCAAAAAAGGCAACACGATCGATTCCTGGTTCACCCATCGCCAGCTTATGACGCTCCAATATAGTGAGACCTTTGCACGGAAGATGATTTCGCTTTCAGGCCAGGCAAAAACGCACAGAATGAGGGAGTTTATGCTTATAAATGACCGAGTGAGTACGATTTTACCAACAGTAGGCGCTTTTAGGCGACGTAGCATGCAGGTGAAATGGCTTTCGTGCAAAGGTCTCATAGTTTGGGTTTCGGCTGGCGAGCGGAATGCCGCTAACACGCGCCCAGTGCCAGTATTGCCAAGCCCAACGATAGAGCCAACTCGCACAAGCCCAATTTCCGGGAGATTCCACCGAGGTGATAATGATAATATCACCATTATTCTCCATCCCCAAATGACAGAATTACCACGCTTTTTTGTAGTCGCTCGCATCAACGGCAATGCCACATCAATCAGGCGACCAATCGGTGGATGGCGCTGCGACAGCGAAAACATACGCAGACTCATCGCGTAGCGATCATTCGCCGTTGATCAGCCAGCAACTCAATAATATCCAGCCCTTTTTCCAGGGCTGGTGTGCGATACCGATCCGCATTTTCGTTTGCAGACGAGATGAAGTCAACCGGGATAATTAACCACAGCGGCTTAAAATACTCTCTGACAATTTTTGCCGGAGGATTGTCAGCACGGTTAAGGCAAACTACCTTCTTGATTCGGGAAAGACCCAAACACGATGTGGTCAAGCTACTTTCAAATTGATGATTAGGATTAGACAATTTCACCGATAATACATACAATACTGCCTTATCAAATCACGTTGTTAAACTGAATGTTGGAGCTTATCAAATATGACTTATGTGGTAGTCGAATCGTGCATTCGCTGTAAACTGACCGACTGTGTTGAGGTATGCCCAGTTGATTGTTTCCATGAGGGCGCTAACTTTCTGGTCATTGATCCGGAAGAGTGTATTGATTGCAGTTTGTGCGAACCGGAATGTCCGGTCAATGCCATTTATTCGGAAGATGAGGTTCCGGAAAATCAAAAGCATTTTCTGCAACTAAACGCCGAGTTAAGTGAAACCTGGCCAGTCATTACTGAAATGAAATCGCCTCCGGATGATTGGGAGGAATGGAGTAAGGTTAAGGATAAATTGCAACATCTGCAACGCTGACCGACAACCTTTTTTCAGCCACTGCCCTTCATTAGCTATCCGTGTTACTGCCGGCTCGAATATATGAAATTTGAAACACCGACTACAATATATCTGAAAGATTATCGGCAACCCGATTTTGTCATTACCCATTCTGATCTTGATATAACACTGGGTTTTGAAAGCACTGTCGTACACGGGCATCACCAAGTGCTACGAAAAAATGCGCAGGCGAATCATCTGCAATTGCACTGCGAGTTAATGACTGTGCAATCTGTTGCCGTGAATAACAACCCGCTCGAATCCACACAATTCCGTCAAACAGATCAGTATTTAATCCTCTTTGATGTACCGGAATCTTTTACAGTGGATATCGTCAACACCATTGACCCATCAAAAAATACGGCATTAAGTGGACTTTATCAGTCAGCTGATATGCTGTGCAGTCAGTGTGAGGCAGAAGGTTATCGGCGCATTAGCCCGGCTATTGATCGACCGGATAATCTGACCATTTACACGGTCAAGCTGAATGCCGACAAAGCCACTTTTCCCGTGTTGCTGTGTAACGGTAACTTAATTGAAAGCGGTGCGGTTGAAAATGAGGCATTCGAAAACGCTGAGGGCAAAGAATTTCACTATACGATCTGGCACGATCCTTTCCCCAAACCTACCTATTTATTCGCCATTGTTGCCGGAAAATTAAGCTGTCTTGAAGAGCATTTTCAAACTATGAACGGACGTATTGTCAGCCTGAAGTTCTATGCCCGCAATCGCGACATTGAAAAATGCGGACATGCTATGGCATCGTTGAAACAGGCTATGCGCTGGGATGAGCAGGTTTATGGCAGAGAATATGACCTTGATCTGTTTAATGTTGTCGCAGTCGATGACTTCAATATGGGGGCAATGGAAAACAAGAGTCTGAACGTCTTTAATACCCGCTACATATTAGCCGATGCTAAGATGGCAACCGATAATGATTTTCATAATGTTGAAAGCGTTATCGGGCATGAATACTTTCACAACTGGTCGGGCAATCGCGTAACCTGTCGCGACTGGTTTCAGTTGACTCTGAAAGAGGGCTTTACCGTATTTCGCGATCAGGAATTCAGTGCTGATATGGACTGTCGCGGGGTCAAGCGTATTGATGATGTCAATGCGCTTCGCGCCCATCAGTTCAAGGAAGACGCCAGTCCGATGGCGCATTCGGTTCGCCCGGACTCTTATCAGGAAATCAATAATTTATACACCGATACCGTCTATAACAAAGGTGCCGAAGTGGTGCGTATGTTGCATACTATTCTCGGTTCCGTCTTATTTCGTCAGGCAACAGATTTTTATTTTGAAAAATACGATGGTCGGGCAGTTACCACCGATGATTTTGTCGGTGCGATGGAAACTCTAAGTGGTCGAGATCTAACCCAATTCAAGAACTGGTATTATCAGGCAGGCACTCCTCAACTGGAAATCGACACCGATTTTGACCGTGTACAAGCATGTTATCGAATCACAATGCGTCAAACCTGTGCGGCGACACCCGGACAAAAATCGAAACAACCTTTTGTTATTCCTGTTAGAGCGGCTTTATTCAGTCATAGCGGTGAAAAACTGTTATTGAATGATGAAGCTAATGAACTGACTTTGATTCTCGACAAACCGGAGCAAACCTATCACATTGGCATTAACGCGGACATTCACAGCCGCCCCATACCCTCCCTGCTCAGGGGATTCAGCGCACCGGTTGAGATGAATGTGGCACTTAGCGATGAAAATTTGGCAACCCTTTTAATCCACGATGACGATCCGTTTAACCGTTGGGAGGCAGCGCAGAAACTATTTCTAAAACAGCTTCTTGACGATATTGCTCATATCCAGCAAGGGCAGCATAGTCGTGAAAATATGCGCCTTGCTCAGATATTTAGTGCCATGCTAACCGAGAACCCAGATGACCGCGCCACCCTCGCCACACTGCTGACATTACCGAGCCATGCCTATATTAGCGAGCAGATCTCGCCGATTGACCCCATAGCGGTTGAATTATCAATACGACAACTAAAAATTCATTTGGCAACATCCGCCAAAGATAAGCTACTGGATTGTTACCATCAATGCCAGTCTGTCAATAAAGGACAGCCCAATTCTGAAGAAATGGCAGCGCGTAGTCTGCGCGATACCTGTCTGGATTATCTGAATGCGTCGGACGATGATGACGCACGCTTACTGTGCCTGGATCAACTGCAACATTCTCGTTGTATGACCGATTCGGCATCCGCAATCAACTTTATCGCCAAGTCATTTCGCAACGATAAACAACAGCTTCTTGATGAGTTTGCCGAGCGCTGGAAGGCGGAGCCACTGGTATTGGATAAATGGTTGCGTGCGCAAGCCACCTTCGCTGATCGCTCTACTTTAGCCACGGTGGAAAAATTAACCGAACATTCAGGATTTGATTTTACCAACCCCAACAAAGTCTATGCCCTGATTCTCGGCTTTACCCACGGTAATCCATTTTGTTTCCACGCTATTGATGGCTCTGGTTATCAATTCATCACGCACTGGATCAAAAAACTGGATCCGATAAACCCGCAGGTTTCTGCACGATTGGTCTCTGCCCTCAATAACTGGCGTGAATATACACCAGAGATTAAAACAAAAATGAAAAAAACACTGAGCGACATTGCAGCGTTTCCAAACCTGTCAAGCGATGTCCGTGAAATTGTCGGCAAGAACCTGATGAGCGTTGAGCATTGAAAGAGCCGCTTATTGTGGCAGTGGCGGGGTTATTGAACGAGACCTTTGCACGGAAGATGATTTCGCTTTTAGGCCAGGCAAAAACGCACGGAATGAGGGAGTTTATGCTTATAAATGACCGATTGAGTACGATTTTAACGCAGCATGGAGGTGAAATGGCTTTCGTGCAAAGGTCTCTGAACATCAGTCAAAATCTTGTCCACCATGACGCCTATTTTTTCTAATGCCCCCTTGTTTTCCTTGATAAGCTCTCGACCCGCTAAGCCATATTGGTCGCGCATTAGCGGATCATTAAGTAATTTGACAACCACATCACACAGCTCATCGCTGTTCATAACCTGAATTCCTGCCCCTTTGGATAATATCAGCTCAGAAATTTCCTGAAAATTGAAGGTATGAGGCCCAAAAATAACCGCCACCCCAGCAGCACATGCCTCCAGTAAATTATGTCCACCGGTCGGCACCAGACTGCCGCCGATAAACGCAATATCAGCAGCGGCAATGAGTAACGTCAACTCGCCCATAGTATCAGCCACATAGATGTCCGTATCTGTTGAAATGGCAGTATCAGATTGTGAGCGTAATACCGTGTTGCAGTGATAACGCATAGCTAACTTAAACACGGTAGAGAATCGTTCCGGATGACGCGGAACTAATACCAGTAGTAAATTTTCAATTTCTTTTCTGGCTTTTAGGTATGCCTCAATGATTTGAGACTCCTCACCTTCATGAGTACTACCTGCCACCCAGAGCGGACGTTGCCATCCCAGATCACGCCGGACAGACTGCGCCGCCTCGCCGATGCTGGCAGGCAATCCCATTTCAAATTTGATATTCCCAGTTACGGATACCGCATCCGCATTTGCACCAATATCAATCAAGCGATCAGCATCCGCTCTGGCTTGAACCGCAAATTGCTTGACTTTTTTTAATGTGGGCGCAAATAGTTTTCTAAAGCGTAAGTATGCCCTATGGGATTTTGGAGACAGTCTGACATTGCTATAAATCATTGGAATCTGTCGGTTGTCGCATTCATCAATCAAATTCGGCCAGATTTCTGTCTCCATCACTATCGCCAACTGCGGTCGCAACGCATTCAAAAATCGCTTGACTGACCCGGGATAATCATAGGGCAAATAACAATGCCTCACACTGTCTCCAAATACGCTTAGCACACGATTTGATCCGGTCGGGGTCATGGTGGTAATAGTAATGGCTTTGTCCGGAAAACGCACCAGCAAGTTTTTAACCAACGGTATTGTGGCATTAACCTCGCCGACCGATACGGCGTGTATCCAGATTCCATCCAATCCGCACTCGTCTTGAGGCGAATTATTGGCAAGGTAAGGTAAGCGCAGATTAAAGCCAAAGCGTTGCGGTATTTTGGACAGATATTTTCGGTTGCGAGCAGCCCGACATAGCAACCGTACCAGCAGCACGGGTAAAATCAGATAAAGAATAATTCGATAAAGTGTCAGCATCAGCTATATGAGACCTTTGCACGGAAGATGATTTCGCTTTCAGGCCAGGCAAAAACGCACGGAATGAGGGAGTTTATGCTTATAAATGACCGATTGAGTACGTTTTTAACGCAGCATGCAGGTGAAATGGCTTTCGTGCAAAGGTCTCTATATCTTGATGTTGCACGCCGCATACTCTAATAAAACCTGCAATATGTTTTTGAGCTCAATTCACTACTTCCACTACGGGTCAGATTGTCTGTGCTGGAATAACCTCCACCCCCAACCCCTCTTCGTAGGGGAATGAAGGAGCAGTGTCATCGCCTGATGTTGTTGGTTATGTTTCGCTTAGTGGCCAATCCAGTCTCTGGGCTGGAGATAGTAGCGAATCAGCTTCTCGGCTTCGCTACCGGGTTGCGGTTGCCAGTTATAGCGCCACTCCACTGCTGGTGGCAGAGACATCAATATGGATTCTGTCCGTCCCAACGATTGTAAGCCAAAGATCGTGCCGCGGTCATAAATCAGGTTAAATTCCGCATAGCGACCGCGACGATAACATTGATAACGTCTATCACACTCGTTGTACTGTTGATGTCTACGCTTTTCAACTATCGGTACATAGGCATCAATAAAACTGTTGCCGATACTGCGCATAAAAGCGAAACAATTGGTAAAACCGAGTTCGTTGAAATCATCAAAAAATAATCCACCGATGCCGCGCTGTTCATTTCGGTGTTTTATGAAAAAATACTGGTCGCATTGCGCCTTAAATCGGGTATAAAAATCGGCATCAAATTTATCGCAAGCCGATTTCGCTGTCCGATGCCAGTGTTTGCAATCCTCTTCAAAGCCATAATATGGCGTTAAATCATACCCCCCTCCAAACCACCAGAGTGGATGACTCGATTCGGGATTGGCAATAAAAAAACGCACATTCATGTGTGCGGTCGGCACAAACGGATTGAGCGGGTGCATCACCACAGACACGCCAGTAGCCTCAAAAGGCTTGTCGGCGATATGGCTTCTGGATGCAGTCGCCATATCCGGCAGATTATGCCCTTTGATGTGAGAGAAATTGACTCCACCTTTTTCAAATATCTGACCATTTTCAACCACTCGGGTAATACCACCACCACCCGTTTGATGCGTCCACTGCTCCTCACGCCAAGGTGATTGCGAATCAAGTGCCTGAAATTTATCACTGCATTGAACTTGTAATTGCCTTAAAAAGGCTATCACCTGATCAATGTCAACCGTTTCACTCCCTTCCCTGCTACCCTGCGTATTCATAACAGCTACCGAGCTACGTCCTGTTTACACAACGGCTTTCTGATGTATTCCCCGCTTATGCCATCGCGAATAACAGTCGGTGAACGGGCATAACCAATCGAGCCGTTCATAATACCATCAATCTCATCACCAAATTGCTGGTACACCATAGCCACACGGCGTAGCATTGGACGACCAGAGCGGTTCGCACTGGTCGAAACAATAGCCATTCCTGCCACCCGACAAAGTGCTTTAATCGGATGATGTGCGGAAATGCGTACCGCAAGCGTACTGTGATTTCCGCGCAACCAATGGGAAACATTGTGTCTGGCAGGCAACAACCAGGTATAAGGTCCGGGCCAGTCCGCCAAACACTGTTGTTTGCATTCCTGTGGCAGAGGTTGCAGAAAACGACGCAATCTGCACAGATTATCTGCCACTAGAATTAATCCCTTATGCTTTTTTCTTCGCTTTATTTCGAGAATACGTCGCACCGCACCACGATTGTTAGGATCACAGCCCAGAGCATAACAGGATTCCGTGGGATAGGCGACGACACCACCTTGGCGCAGAATATACGCCGTTTCTAATACTGAAGCGAGGATCAACTGTTTCCTGCAACCTTGCCTAATGTGCCATCAGCTAATGCACCGTTACGCAATGCCAGTTGCAATTTGGCATCCTTGCGATTGATGTGTTCGATATTTTCTGCTCGCTCGGCGCGAATTCGCTCACCTGCACTCTCATCGGATACGGCCAGAATCTGCGCCGCCAGATAACCTGCATTTTTTGCGCCAGCTCTGCCAATCGCCATACCCGCGACAGGAATGCCTCCCGGCATTTGCACCGTTGATAACAACGCATCCTGACCATTTAGTGGCCCACCATCCATCGGCACGCCAATTACTGGCTTTATGGTTAAGCTGGCAACGGTTCCCGCCAGATGAGCTGCCAATCCCGCCACCGCGATAAACACCGCACAACCTCTTTGCTCGGCATCCTTAACATAGCGATGTGTCGCCTCTGGCGTTCGGTGTGCTGATGTAATTTTTACTTCCCAGGCAATATTCAGCTTGTCCAGCACCTGAAATGTGGACTGGACAACGGGTAAATCTGAATCTGAGCCGACTAAAACGGCGACGAATGGTTGTGTCATAGGATATTATACAGGTTGTTGTCTAAATATAATGTTCACCCGGCTTTTAGTCCGGATTGTATCTGGATTTTAACCGACTAATTTTGATCTGTCCGTTTGATAGGTAAAGGGTCGTCAGCAACACCGAGATACCCAGCCCGAGAATATCCATTAGCCAATCCATAAGTGAAAAGAAGCGTCCGGGCACGAGGTATTGCACACATTCAATAGCGATACCATAAAACACCAGAAAACCCAGCAACCTAATCCGGTATGGGTAACGGCTCCAGCCGAGTTGCCCCCATATCCCCAATACCAAAAAAGTGATAACATGCAATACTTTGTCATTCATTAAACTCATTGAGCCATGCGGATTGGGCGAGCAAGCCTGCCAGAAAACGATGACTAACATCATCACCCATCCTGATTTCCATAGCCAATTTAGGCTTCGGGACGTTCTAAAGTTCAGCATATTTAAGGGAGTTATAACCGAATCTGGTGTTTAGGGGTTGAAAGAAAGCAACATATCTGGTTGATCGGAAGTTGTAACAATCAAACAACCGAAGAGGTACGCCACTATGAGAAAGAATAACATTATTGAACTGTCAAGTCGAGAAACGGGTATTGATCCATTGAGCGAATTACTACAAGAGACCTTTGCACGAAAGCCATTTCACCTGCATGCTACGTTAAAAACGTACTCAATCGGTCATTTATAAGCATAAACTCCCTCATTCCGTGCGTTTTTGCCTTGCCTGAAAGCGAACTCATCTTCCGTGCAAAGCTCTCTACAAATCGGCGGACAGAAACTGATCTGCCAGGCTATTGAGGTCGAGTTGTCTGCCTTGCTTGCATTGCATTCGGAACGTCGAACCGAATCTGGTCATGCTGATGTGGTATGCAACGGCTATCTTCCGGAGCATGAGTTGCAAAGGTGACAATAACCAATAGCCTTATTTTTCTAAAATCAACCGCCCCTTTCCGGATGAAATAAATAGATGCGGTTAGTGTGCCAGCACTACCTTGCAATTTGTTGGTCGCCACCGTTACCAGCAGGCGGCATACCCGACAGCATCAGGGCAGGTACTATTAATAAGTCGCCATCGCCTGCAATAACATCCACCCAACCGGCTTAATGATGGCAACCAAGAACAATAACGCAAAAACCTCAACAGAAAACTCCATAACCTAGCAATATGAAATGACGCTGAGAACAAAACACCACAGGCGAATAATCCTCGCGCCTACTCCCCCCGATTGTAATACGAGGAGAAGTCCTTCTTCCACCTTTTGAGACCTTTTCTTTATCAGCAGAATGACGCGCTTGCCATCAGCACTTTATCGCTTTGTGTCCAATATCATTGCGGTACCAGCAACCTTGCCAATGCACTGATTTCACTGCCATATAGGCGCGTCGTTGAGCATCTTCAACCCCATCGCCCAGGGCAGTAGCACACAACACCCTGCCGCCACTGCTGATTATCTTGCCATGCTCTGATTGGGTGGCGGCGTGGAATAGTTTAATGTCATCGTCAACATCATCGCTATCGTGTGGCAGACCGTGAATAACCTGCCCGGCTTCACAGTAACCCGGATAGCCCTTGCCAGCAAGCACAACACCAAGTGCGGCACGGGGATCCCAAATTGCCTGGTGTTGATCGAGTTTGCCGTCCAAAGCGGCAAGACATAATTCAACCAGGTCTGATTTTAGTCGCATCATAATCGGCTGCGTTTCGGGATCACCAAAACGACAGTTGTACTCCAGAACTTTTACAATATCTTCTCTAATCATCACCCCAGCATACAAAAACCCGTTATAGGGAATACCTTCCGCTGCCAGACCGTCAACAGTCGGCTGTAAAATATCCCGCATAATAGTGGCGTGCATGTTGTCATCAATCAGCGGAGCAGGTGAGTAAGCACCCATGCCACCGGTATTCGGACCCGTGTCGCCGTCAAATGCCGCTTTATGATCCTGACTTGAAGCCATCGCTAAAATATGACTGCCATCAACCATACAAATAAAGCTGGCTTCCTCACCACTTAGAAACTCCTCAATAACCACCCGATTTCCTGCCTGACCAAAGCGGTTTCCAGACAGCATATCGGTTATCGCATTTTTGCCTTGTTCTCTGGTCTCGGCAATAATGACACCTTTGCCGGCCGCCAACCCATCCGCTTTGACCACCACAGGCAATGCAACCGACTCCAGATAGGTCAAAGCTGGCGATAATGTGGTAAAACTTTTGTAGGCAGCGGTGGGGATAGCGTGTCTTGACAGAAATTCCTTAGCAAAGGTTTTTGAACCTTCCAGTTGTGATGCTTTTTGCGAAGGGCCGAAGCATTTTAAGCCCGCCTGCTGAAAGCGATCAACAATGCCATTTACCAGCGGTCCCTCAGGACCAATCAGGGTCAAATCAATGCCGGTTTGTTGTGCGAAATCAATCAGGTGGTCAAAATCATCCGCTGCTATAGCGACATTGCTAATGCCTGTTTCACTATCTGTTCCAGCATTACCCGGCGCCACATAAACCTCATCAACTCGGACAGATTGCCGTATTTTCCACGCCAGCGCATGTTCACGTCCACCACCACCAACAACCAGTACTTTCATTGAGACCTGTGCACGAAAGCCATTTCACCTGCATGCTGCGTTAAAATCGTACTCAATCGGTCATTTATAAGCATAAACTCCCTCATTCCGTGCGTTTTTGCCTTACCTGAAAGCAAAATCATCTTCCGTGCAAAGGTCTCTCATTATTTGCCTGTGTTATCAGAAACTAATTTCAGGAATAGCTATCGGCTGAAGCACATCATCATCGGTCTTGAAAAATTGATCGGCACCGGCAGAAATTAACACATATTGATTAACTTGCTGTTCAATACGCACTGCGTTACCCCATCCATCACTGACTTCACCGCCCTCAATCTGCTCAATGAATAGGGAGAGCAACGGATGAGCCGTTGATGGAATCTGAGGGTCAGTGGTGATTAGCAAAATTTTAAGCGAGGTCGCCAGAACACTTAAAATCAGGGAAGTGCGGGCAAGTTTTGATTCGGCAACAACTCCTTCAAGACTCAAACCATCGCCGCGAAACTGGGTTCCCGAGCCGGGTAATACATCGTTGAGTTGCTCACCATATTCATCCATAAATCGGCTCGTCATATAATTGCTAACCATGATAACCGACACCAACGCAATCAGAATACCACCGAAAACTGCCCCTTTACTGACCCCACCGCGCTCTAAATAATGCGCCACCTCCGTATTTTCATCGCTCCGATTACGCGTCCGCTCAAGTGTCCGATTGACCGCAGCAACCGCCTTTCTAAAATAGAGAAAATTGGCAAGCACCGCCCACATCACCAACCAGACAAGATAAACCATATCTGACTTTATCCATAACATCAAGCCGATTGAAGCCAGCGCCTGCAATGCCGCCCATGACCACATTTTTCGATACAATGCCCAGAAAAAGAAACAGAAAAACGCGGGCCAGTGCCAGCTAAATTTCAGTGCCGACCAACTGATGTGGTCATCGGTGCTGTTGCCGTGCCTACTGTTATCATGGATGACAGTGAATTTACTGAACTGGTGTCGATAATAATCGGTATTGCTACCGACAAAGCACATTAACAGCGTCTGAAAGGTCTCCTTATCTGATTGCCGGCAAGATGCTGAATCACCAGCTGATGCAGTCGATGTTGTTGTTTTTCGCAGCGCTGATTCACTGGCAACCGCCTCAGCAACCGTTGCCGTTTCAGCTTCAAGTTCAGATTCAGCAATAACCGCAACGCTACATTGTGCACCAATCCGCTTAATGTTGTTGCAAATAATCTGCGCCTGCGCTTTATCGTATTGTTTTTTTAGCGACACCGCATGCCCTTTCAGCAGATTCTCCATCGTACTCGCTTGCGAGTTAAACAATTCAGCAAGCCCCTCAATAACCTGTTGTCGATCACATTCAGGCATAACATTGCCGTTGAGTATGACCCGATACTTCGCTAACGCCATTGGCTCGTTAATTTAATTGAAAGTTGATAATTGAAAATGAGACCTTTGCACGGAAGATGAGTTCGCTTTCAGGCAAGGTAAAAACGCACGGAATGAGGGAGTTTATGCTTATAAATGACCGATTGAGACCGATTTTACCAACAGTAGGCGCTTTTAGGCGACGCAGTATGCAGGTGAAATGGCTGCAAAGGTCTCAAAATGTGATAGCCACTGTCCTGAAATAACACACCTCATAACCCATAATTCGTAATTCACAAATCCTCAATGCCTGAAATGGCGCATTCTGGTGTGAACCATCGCCATATTATGTTCATTGGCAGCGGCAACGACTTCATCATCTCGTAGTGCGCCGCCAGGCTGAATAATCGCCTTGATTCCCACTGCTGCGGCATTATCGAGTGCATCTCGAAATGGCAGAAACGCATCCGATGCCATGACTGCCTGATTCACTTCAAGACCGGCGTACTCGGCTTTAATAGCTGCAATCCGCGCCGAATTGACCCGACTCATTTGTCCGGCACCGATACCGATGGTCATTTGCTTTGATGCGTAAATGATGGCATTGGATTTAACAAATTTTGCGACTTTCCATGCAAACAATAAATCCTGCATTTCCAACTCGCTGGGGGCGCGTTTTGTAACCACATCCAATGTATCAAACAGTGCGGAATCTATCTCCTGAATCAACAAACCACCGTTCACTCTTTTGAAATCCAGATTCCCCCTGCCACTCACCGCATCGTTAGCACTGGCAGATGGGTCACTCTGCGCTATTCGGGTATCCCATTCTCCGCTTTCAAGCAAGCGTAGGTTGTGTTTCTCCGCCAACACCTGACTGGCTTGCGCCGACACTGCGGGCGCAACAATAACCTCAACGAATTGTTGGGCAATAATTTTCTCTGCCGTTTGCGCTTGCAGAGTCGAATTAAAGGCAATAATACCACCGAAGGCGGACTCGGCATCGGTGCAATAGGCACGTTCATAAGCCAGTAGTTGATTATCCGCAACCGCAACGCCACACGGGTTTGCGTGTTTGACGATGACACAAGCCTGTTGCTCGGTAAATTGTTTAACACATTCTACTGCCGCATCGGTATCGGCGATGTTGTTATACGACATCTGTTTGCCTTGAAGTTGTACGGCATTAGCGGCATTCGGCGTTTTTGTATCCGTCTTCACATAAAAAGCGGCTCGTTGATGCGGGTTTTCACCATAACGCATCGCTTGTTTGCGCCTGTATTGACTACTGATTGTGCGCGGAAACAAACTTTCGGGCGATGCACCTTCCGCGTTACCCTCAACCCACCCTCCCAGATAGTTTGCGACACTGCCATCATAGTCGGCTGTGTGTTCAAAGGCTTTCACTGCCAGATCAAATCGCAATGGCTTGGAAATTGTGCCCTGATTATTCGCAAGCTCGGAGCAGACACGCGCATAATCATCCGCATCTACCAGCACCGTAACATCCGTGAAATTTTTTGCTGCCGCTCTCAACATAGCAGGACCGCCGATGTCAATATTTTCTATGGCGACATCCAACGTACAATCCGCCTTAGCAATGGTTTGCTGAAAGGGATATAGATTGACCACCACCAGATCAATCGCGGCGATGTCATTTGCGCGCATAACTTCACGGTCTTGTTGCCGTCGCCCTAATATGCCGCCATGAATTTTCGGATGCAAGGTCTTGACCCGACCCGCCATAATTTCCGGAAAACCGGTATAGTCACTGACCTCTGTTACCGCAATACCCTGCTCAGCCAACAACCTTGCCGTGCCGCCAGTTGACAGGATTTCAATATCAAACTGGCTCAGGGAACGTGCAAATTCAACGATTCCACGCTTATCAGAAACGCTAATCAGCGCGCGGCGAACTGGGGATTTCATAATGATTTGTGAATTGAAAGTTGAGAATGACGGCGACCGCTATCGCTTATCTAAGTGCGAACAACGCTTATTTATTGTTTTGTTTATGATGATAGCGGAGCCATAACAATATCAACTATAAAGCCAACGGCTTTTTCATGCGGTCGTGCCAGATTGAGGACGATTTCAGCAAGCTGCCCCTGCTCAATCATATTGTTCACCGTCTTTGGTAAATAAAGCTTGGGGGGAAATGTTCGCCTACCGACAACCCGCCCCAACCGATCGGTAAGGGTCAACTGCAAATGCGGATACGGTTGTGCGAATTGCGCCTGATTCACCGCCTTCACGGTAACTCGCAATGCCCCCGGTTCAGTGGGATGGAGATTTATTCGGGTATGAGTCAAAGTGAATTGAAACGGGTCTTGCCTAATCGGTAATTGACAGCCAGCAATGCGACAGAAACCAGCCAGATATTGACGATATCTCGCATCTTGAGCATATTTCTCGACAAAGGAATGCTTGATCTGCATCCCCAGCAAAACCACAAAGCCTGCTACCACAACAAACCAGATAAAAGTGACTAATGGATTGGTACGCTCGGCAATATATTGATGGACTTTATTGTCGGTTAGGCTGCTCCGGGTCTCCGCCTCCAAACCCCGCCTTTCTGGCAAAAAAGGCGATGACGTTAATGCCTCTACGTTCATATCCTCATCAATAAAATCGAATCCCTGATGGATATTCAGTGAATGGGGTACGCGATCTGCAAACGGGTTCTCTGTTTCATCAATGCGCATTGGCTTACGCGCATTCGTAGCATCCTCGACATTCAATGCCACAGGGGGCGCATTAGCTACGTGCTTGTCCTGCTTGCGATTCACTGTGCCATCGGCATTACCACGGGATTGCGGACTGATGTTTTGATTAAAAGCACGCTCTGGTCGTATCGCAGCAAAACCGTTATCGGTTTCCTGCATCAGATTGATATTGACATCAAATACTGCCTGACAGGCTCCACATCTGACCATTTCATCCGCCAACACAGCGGATACTTCGGTGGATGATGCAGTAGCGGACAACTTAAAGATGGCTTTGCATTTCGGGCAACCACAATATCGAATCATACTCATCAGAATACCATGCCTTTATTTTCCAGTCTTTTTCGCCAGACTTTTTTCAAGATAGTGTATATCACACCCGCCTTTGACAAACTCGGCATCCTCAAGTAATTGACGATGTAACGGCAAGTTTGTTTTAATGCCATCTATCACCATTTCCTGTAATGCCCCTTTCATTCGCGCTAATGCCTCACTACGGTGCATACCGTGCGTGATCACTTTCCCAATCATTGAGTCATAGTAAGGTGGAATCGAATAATGGCTATAAACATGCGAATCAACCCGCACCCCCGGGCCACCCGCCATGTGGTATTGAGAAATTTGTCCGGGGCAAGGCAAAAACGTGTCTGGGTCTTCTGCATTGATTCGACACTCAAAGGCATGCCCCTGCAGACGAATATCTTCCTGAGCGAACCTAAGTTTCTCACCATCAGCAACACGAATTTGTTCCTGCAACAAATCGATACCGGTAATCATTTCGGTAACTGGATGTTCAACCTGAATGCGCGTATTCATTTCAATAAAAAAGAACTCCCCGTCCTGATAAAGAAATTCAAATGTACCCACCCCCCGATAACCTATTTCGACACATGCCTGCGTACAACGCGCACCAATTGCATTACGTTGCTGCTCGGTTATGCCTGGTGCTGGTGCTTCTTCTATGACTTTTTGATGACGTCTTTGCATCGAACAATCGCGATCACCCAAATGAATTACATTGCCAAAGGTATCTGCAAGCACCTGAAATTCTATATGGCGGGGTTTTTCCAGAAATCGCTCCATATACAGTACACCATTGCCAAACGCCGCTTGCGCCTCTTTGCGCGTGGTATGAACCGACTCCAACAACTGCTTTTCTTCATAGACCACCCGCATACCCTTACCGCCCCCACCCCCGCTTGCCTTAATCATTAACGGAAAACCAATTTTTCTGGCAAGCGCAACTATGTCATCCTGACTATCCGGAATCGCACCATCAGAACCGGGCACACAAGGCACTCCAGCGGCGCGCATAACCGCAATCGCCGAAATTTTATCGCCCATTGTTCGGATCGTATCCGCAACAGGACCGACAAAAATAAAACCACTTTGCTCAACCTGTTCGGCAAAGTCGGCATTTTCGGAAAGAAAGCCATAGCCCGGATGCACCGCTCTTGCGCCGGTAACTTCAGCAGCGGCAATGACCGAAGCGGTGTTCAGGTAACTTTGTGTGGCGGGCGCAGGGCCGATACAAACCGCTTCATCAGCGAGGCGCACATATTTCGCATTACGGTCGGCTTCGGAATACAGTGCCACAGTTAGCACACCTAATTGACGACAAGCGCGTAAAATCCGCAACGCGATTTCACCACGGTTGGCTATAACCAGCTTTTTTATCTGCTTCATTGACGATGGTTGTTTCGGGGTTATTGCGGATATATTTCGATATTTCCGATCAATCTATTAAAAACAACGGCTCACCAAACTCAACCGGATCACCACTGGATTTATAGATTGCCTTGATGGTGCCTGCCATATCCGCTTCTAACTGATTAAATGTTTTCATTGCTTCAATAATACATAGGGTATCGCCGATTTCAACAACAGAACCTACGCTAACATAGTGTTCCGACTCGGGCGAAGCGGATGGATAAAAGGTACCGACCATCGGCGAATTAACCGCACTACCACTGATGACAGCCTGCGATGCTTGCGATGCACCGACCTGATGTTCACCCTGACTATCAACCTGAGCGGCTGTAAGCTGATCCGTCATCACATACGAAGTTGTCGGATAAGGCGGCGCGGCTGCCGCAGCATGGCTCGCCCGACTCAAACGAATCGTATTATCCCCTTCAGTAATTTCCATCTCCAGCAATGCCGATGACTCCAGCAATTCAATCAGTTTTTTAACTTTTCTTAAATCCAAAATACCCTCCCACCTATAATCAAGTACGAATTAGCAATGGCGAATTGTAGCAATTATGAGTTGAATTTACGATTGAAAATTGCCCTGCGAAATAGATCAAGAGACCTTGTGCACGGAAGATGATTTCGCTTTCAGGCCAGGCAAAAACGCACGGAATGAGGGAGTTTATGCTTATAAATGACCGATTGAGTACGATTTTACCAACAGTAGGCGCTTTTAGGCGACGCAGCATGCAGGTGAAATGGCTGCAAAGGTCTCATTAAAGCACATCGGAATCGGCACGTTGTCCCGCCATCCCAACGCTGATTCAGCATCGCTAAAGCCACGTTTCCGAAAATCATGCAACAGGTATTGCCAGGTAATCCTAATGTTTGTATGCGAAAAACTATATTGTACATTTTGATTATGATACATTTGCGCGGTCGTTGTCTGCCGATATATTTATGAACCATTGCTCAAGTAGCAGTAAATTTCGCATAAGCATCTGATATATACGAAACATGAAAAACCAACCCATACCGTGCTTATTCTTTTTATTGGGTACACTCTTAGCGCTCAGCATGATCGGCTGTGCATCAAGCGTTTCCGATACCCATACCTTGCCTCATCGCTCTCAAGAATCCGAATTTACCGGTATATTACAGGTCAGTGATTCACGCCAATGTCGGGTAGCGGAGGATTGCGAAGCACAATTCAGTTTGCTCGGGCGTAACTTGAAAGCGTGGATTGCTCTTGAGGGGCATATCGTATCCAGCCACCATCATTTAATCATAACGGTAACCGGTCAGGCAATGCCGCTACCCACCGAATTGGTCGGACAACCGGGCTACGAGAATATCCGTACTTTGGTAGCAGTCAAGCACTACCGTGTACGTTCAAAAATCCCCTATCTGCCGTTTTTAGCCGATAGCGCGACCGACTACACCTTAAAAACCTTCGGCTGCGACTTAGCGTGGGATAAATCACCTACTTGGGAGATAAAAGACGACAACCCCAATTTCACCATCCGTATGACGGATACTCAACGAGCAGCTCCTCAACCTTGGATACAACTCAGCTATAACGGCAACTCTGGCAAACTCATTGCTGCCACTAGCGCCCTCAATCAGGCTAATCCTTGTGCCGAGGTGCTGGTTAATCACAGCAAGCCGACGGCAATCTCTTCTACCATCTGGTTTATCAGAGTGGGCGTTTACTTCAGAGCAGAAAACGTCGCCTCGGTGTTTACTAAGTTGACAAAGCATGGCTTCAAGGTCAGGAAAAGCAGTGTCAGCACGGATCAGGGAAACGCCACTTATATCTGGCTTGGTCCCTATACAAAGCAACAAACAGCGACGGCAGTCAGCCTGCGTATGCAGGCCTTGATTGGCGAGAAAGGGTTGATAAGCAAAGCCTTGATTGGCACACCTTAATGAGACTTTTGCATTGCAAGCTCCACCCATGAAAAGCTGCATTAATATTGAGAGAGACCTTTGCACGGAAGATGATTTCGCTTTCAGGCAAGGCAAAAACGCACGGAATGAGGGAGTTTATGCTTATAAATGACCGATTGAGTACGATTTTAACGCAGCATGCAGGTGAAATGGCTTTCGTGCAAAGGTCTCATTGAGAGCTAATAATGGATAAACACACCCAAACAGAGAACAACCAACAAACCTTAAAACCCTAAAAAATTGATTTTTATAGATCCGCCATTTAATTTCCGAGCCATTCCTCAATCGCATTGTCCAGCAGCACAAGACCTTGTTCTATTTCCGACTCGCTGATATTTAATGGCGGTGCGAATCTGATAACATTCGTGCCTGCCACCAGCACTAACAGGCCCTTTTCCACACAAACCGACATAAGTTCTCTTGCTTGATCTTTATAGCAGGCTTTTATCTCGCATCCGAGTAACAAACCGACACCACGAATATCATCAAACACCGCGTACTTTTGGTTGATAGAGTTCAGTCCTTCAATAAATTGGCGGCTCCTGCTTTCAACAGCAGAGCGCATTTCCGGGGTATTGACCAATTCCAGCACCTTGCACGCCACCGCACAAGCCATTGGATTGCCACCGAAGGTGCTACCGTGACTGCCGACCACCAAACTGCTGGCGATGGCTTGCGTGGTCAACATTGCAGCAATCGGGAATCCCCCTCCCAGGCCTTTGGCGGTGGTTAGAATATCAGGAATCACGGCCAGTTTTTTATACGCATACAGCTTTCCAGAACGACCGACACCAGTTTGCACTTCATCAAAAATCAGCAACGCATTATTGGCATCACAACATTGTCGAAGCGTCTGCATAAACTCTGGGGTTGCCGGAGTAACGCCGCCCTCACCCTGAATTGGCTCAACCATAACCGCACACACCCTATCACCCTGCTCATTAAAATACCGTTTAACCGCGGCGACATCATTAAACGGTCGATGTGATATACCGCCGGGTTTTGGTCCAAATCCTTCGCTGTATTTCGGTTGTCCGCCGACAGAGACGGTAAACAAGGTGCGCCCGTGAAAGGCATTATCAAAAGCGAGAATTTCATATTTGTCTGCATTAAAGTTATCTACCGCATAGCGGCGAGCAAGTTTTAATGCCGCTTCATTCACCTCCGCACCCGAAGTCGCCAGAAACACCCGTTCGGCAAACGTGTTTTGACAAAGGAGTGTGGCAAGCTGGATTGCTGGTTGATGGGTTAAAAGGTTGCTTAAATGCCAGAACTTGTTCGCCTGATCAGTCAATGCCTTTATCAATTGCGGGTGAGCATGCCCCAGCACTGAGACGGCGATACCACCAGCAAAATCCAGATATTCCTTACCCTCGGCATCCCAAAGATAGCAACCCGCACCACGCTCAGGCAATATTGTCATAGGGGCGTAATTGGGCGCCATGACCTGATCATACCTTTCTCGAGTTGTCGGACTGGCAACGCTGGTATTTTCTGATGTTGTGTTATTGTTCATAGTGGTTATTTGAGACCTTTGCACGAAAGATGATTTCGCTTTCAGGCAAGGCAAAAACGCACGGAATGAGGGAGTTTATGCTTATAAATGACCGATTGAGACCAATTTTACCAACAGTAGGCGCTTTTAGGCGACGCAGCATGGAGGTGAAAGGGCTTTCGTGCAAAGGTCTCTATTTTATAGAAGATACTCCTATTTTTCATGGTTAAAGTGTGCTAAAGGACTGGAATTTTACCTGTATCAATAGCAAAATATCGGATTATTTAACAGCGATGTCTATATTGACTAGCTACGGCTTCTGAAGCTTGGGTATGTCTCAAAGAAACAGCATAAATACATCGCGATATTTCAATTCTAATCATCCTGACCGAAAAAATTATGTCTAAACAGCAACCCGAACGCGAATCAATGAATGTTGATGTGGTTATCATAGGAGCCGGTCCCGCCGGACTTGCTGCTGCCTGCAAACTCATGCAGCAAGCTGAACAACATCAAAAAGAACTTTCTGTTGTTGTCCTTGAAAAAGGCTCAGAAGTCGGGGCACACATTCTTTCAGGGGCATTGTTTGAACCCAGAGCATTGAACGAATTGTTTCCCGATTGGCAAGAACGTGGTGCGCCATTGCATACCGCAGTGCAGGAAGATCGTGTTTTAATGTTCAAGGACGAGACGAAAGCCACCCGTATTCCACTGTGGATGATACCAAAACCGATGCATAATGATAATAATTACATTGTTAGTTTGGGTGATGTCTGTCGCTGGCTCGGCGAGCAGGCTGAAGCGTTAGGGGTTGAGATATTTCCCGGATTTCCAGCCGCTGAAGTCTTATTTGACGAAGACGGCAACATCAAAGGTGTTGCCACTGGTGAAATGGGTCGTGGTAGCGATGGCAAAACTAAAGCTGGCTACGAACCTGGAATGGAGTTACATGCCAAAATTACTTTGTTTGCCGAAGGTTGCCGAGGGCATTTGGGCAAACAATTGATTGCACAGTTTGAACTCGACAAAGACCGTCAAACACAACACTATGGCATCGGCATTAAGGAGCTTTGGGAAATTGATGCGGACAGACACCAGCCCGGTCTGGTGATACATGGTGCAGGTTGGCCACTGACACAGCACGGTGCTTCTGGAGGCTCTTTTCTCTACCATCTCGGCAATAATCTGGTGGCGATGGGACTCATCACTGACTTATCTTATGACAATCCTTATCTAAGCCCGTTTGACGAATTACAACGCTTCAAACATCATCCAACAATCAAGCACTATCTGGAAAACGGTAAACGCATTGGCTACGGTGCACGTGCCATTACCAAAGGCGGTCTCAATGCCCTGCCAAAAATGTGTCTGCCCAATGGACTGCTCATCGGCTGCGATGCCGGCACATTAAATTTCTCCAAAATAAAAGGCTCCCACACAGCAATGAAATCGGGGATGATTGCCGCTGAAACCGTATTCAACGTCATTCATGGCAACGGCAATCTGCAAGATTACCAAAGCAATTTTGAAAGCTCATGGCTTTATCAAGAACTGGAGCGATCAAAAAACTTTGGTGCCGCATTACATAAATTCGGCATCTGGATGGGTGGTGCATATAACTTCATTGATCAAAACATTTTTTCCGGAAAACTACCGTTCAAATTAACCGACCCGACCCCCGATCATGAAGCATTAAAACCGGCATCGGCGTTTGAGCCAATCCACTACGCAAAAGCAGACGGCATACTCAGTTTTGACAAGACCTCATCGGTTTATTTATCCGGCACCAATCACGAAGAAGATCAGCCAACACACTTAAAGTTAGCAACAACAGCAACCGCCGTAGCAACCAACTTGAAAATCTATGCCGGACCGGAACAAAGATTTTGTCCTGCGGGTGTCTACGAATTCGTCGAAACAAGCAACCAGCCAGACACGCAGGCAGACACACAAGATGTCAAACATACAGCATTACAAATCAACGCCCAAAACTGCGTCCATTGCAAAACCTGCGACATAAAAGACCCCACCAAAAACATCAACTGGGTCAGTCCGGAAGGAGGGGGGGGGCCAAATTATTCTAGTATGTAATTATGAGTTATGAACTGAATCGCTTTGTTGATGCGTTGCAGGGTTTTATGTTTGCCTGTCAATTTTACCGTAACATCAATTGAGGGTGTTGCTGATGACCCTGATAGGGCAATGCGAAGCGGTTGCGCTAAGGCACCGAGTTTAATGTTTTCCATGTCAATGACCTTGTTGATGGCTTGATTGATATGTGCTTCATCCCATTTTTCTGTTTCTGCTAATTCGTTGTACAGGATGGATAGCAAGTTTCCTGATTCGGGTTTTATGTGCTTTTTCACGGCTTTGACATCGTAGTGGTCGAAATCCTGATAAAGATAGGTGACTTTATCCGCCATTTCTTCCAGCGTTCGCGCCCTTTCCCGCATCACTTCTACCACTTCATCGATGTTCGGACCATGGCATAGTCCGATGCCACGCCGGTTCAGAATTTTTGCCACTTCTTGTGCCAAACGGCTCTGATCTGCACTGATGATATACTGCTGATTGATCCATAATAGTTTTTCCAGGTTGAAGGCTGCCGCTGATTTGTTGATGTTGGTAATATCAAACAACTCGACCATTTCATCAATACTGAATATCTCCTGATCGCCGTGCGACCAGCCTAATCGAACCAGATAATTTAACAGCGCTTCAGGCAAGATACCCATGTCGCGATAATCAAGCACACTGACCGCTCCGTGCCGCTTCGACAGGCGTTGCCCGTCTTCTCCGAGAATAAGCGGCACATGGGCGAACATCGGCAAACTGGCTTTTAGCGCATAAAAGATATTGATTTGTCTCGGGGTGTTACTGATATGATCCTCGCCGCGCACGACATGGGTAATGCCCATATCCATGTCATCAACAACCACGCTTAAATTATAGGTTGGGGTACCGTCAGTTCTAGCAAGAATCAAATCATCCATTTCCTCGTTTGCAACCTCTACCCGACCGCGCACAATATCATCAAATACGACCGAGCCATGCACCGGGTTTTTGAATCTTACCACTGCATCTTGAGCCCTGTCTGCAGCACGGTCGGTATTATTTTCTGGAATACCATTTAATTCCCGACAGTGGCCATCGTAACGTGGTTTTTCGCCCTTTGCACGCTGGCAAGCACGATTTTTTGCCAACCTTTCCTTGCTACAAAAACAATAATAGGCATCGCCCTGCTCAAGCAGTTGCTTAATAACCTGCGCATAACGATCAAATCGCCGGGTTTGATAAAATGGTCCTGCATTCCAGGTCAAACCCAGCCATTTCATCGCATCAAAAATAATTTGTACGGCTTGCTCGGTTGAACGTTCACGGTCGGTATCTTCAATTCGCAATATCATTTCGCCGCCGCTTTTGCGCGCACATAACCAGTTAAATAATGCCGTTCGCGCACCTCCAATATGGAGATAACCGGTCGGACTGGGCGGAAATCGTGTAATGGTTTTCATTGACTATCTGTTGCGGTCTGTTGCCAGCGTGGGCGCATCAAAATGCTATGTTCTCTACGTCTGCAGGCAATTATTTTGACGCATCGGTGGCATGGAAACCTGCGGGCAAATGTCCATAATCGCCTTCACCGAAGAAAAACCCCTTCATATGTTTCTCAATCAATGCTAAAGAGTTCGGCTCCGCTGTATTAAGCCCGTTCTCATTGATAATAGCAGTTAAACGCATGAGCCATTGTGTCCAACCCTCTTTGGAGACATTCTCTAATATCCGCTGCCCCAGCTCACCCGGGTATGGTGGCGAATCCAATGCTTCAGCATCCTCGTTGAGTACCACGCAGTGTATGGTTTTATGTGACATATTCTTTTGGGAAGGTTGTAACGGATGTTTGATTATATCTAATTTACAGGTTTCGTATGCAGTTGGTTGGATATAACGCCCTCTATGCGCAACAAAGCCTTTATTTACACCGCCTTTTAACGCATTTTACGACATCGCCAATCGGCGAAATGTTGAAAATTTTGTTGATTGATAGCTCAAATTGGATATCATCCGACGAGCAGGGACTCGGTAATGACCTGACGAGACTATACGCTTAAATAAGTGCTATAGCATTTGGGACCGGCAGTATCCAATTGCATTATGTGTGGTGTTCTGATCCCCTACATACCTTAAACAACACTGGTGGCGAAGAACATGAACTGGCAAGCAGTAGGTGTACAGTCAACCGGAACAGAGGCAATCACTATTAAGAGACCTTTGCACGGAAGATGATTTCGCTTTTAGGCAAGGCAAAAACGCACGGAATAAGGGAGTTTATGCCTACAAATGACCGATTGAGTACGTTTTCAACGTAGCATGGAGGTGAAATGGCTTTCGTGCAAAGGTCTCATTAAATTATTGATAGATGATATGTACCTATTAGATGCTTTGTCAAGCAGAACTGGAGAAACGAAGGAGAACCTTGTTAAGAAGTTTATTGCTGATGGTGCTGAAGATATGGGGGATGTGATTGTTGCTCAAGACGTTCGCGAAGAAATACGATCAGGTCGGGAGCGGGTTTATACGCAAGAAGAATTGGATTGTGAGCTTAGTTTGGACAATTTAAGTATTCCACGTACGCATCCAAAGCATTCAAAAAGATGGATAAAGCGCAGAAAAAATAAACAGAAAGAGAAGGAATCTAGCAAGAACTGCCAATTTGGGTTTTGGTGACGATTAAAACTCAAAAGTTACCCGATACGGTCGATGAACCTGAATGGAGTCGGGATTACATAACAATAACCGTATTTGAGCGGTTATTTGATGTCACCAGAACAATCGCAACCCATCGCTGGAAATGTGTTAAGGGTAATTCCGAGACATCTCCAGAATCAGCCCTCATTATTGACGTGGCAGTTTGTCGGTGAGCGTGGCAGACAACCTATCAAAAATACTGTGAGACCTTTGCACGAAAACCATTTCACCTCCATGCTACGTCGCCTAAAAGCGCCTACTGTTGGTAAAATTGTACTCAATCGGTCATTTATAAGCATAAACTCCCTCATTCCGTGCGTTTTTGCCTTGCCTAAAAGCGAACTCATCTTCCGTGCAAAGGTCTCACTGTGCATGCCTTTGATCCCTTGATTGCTGGAGATGCTTTATGGCCAGTGACCAGTATGTGGTATCGTGATCAGCTTTCTGGGGAAATCATGTTTTCTGGACGGACGATTTCGTCAAACTCTTGTGCGCTAACAAACTCTCCAGCTATCGCCTCATGGCGAAGCGTGGTACCGTTTTTATGTGCTGTTTTGGCGATGACAGTCGCATTATCGTAACCAATGGTCGGTGCAAGCGCAGTCACTAACATCAGTGAATTTTCTACCAACTCGGCAATACGCGCATGATTCGGCTCAATACCGACCACACAATGATCAGTGAAGCTGAGCGCGGCATCGGCAATCAGACGGATTGACTGGAGTACGTTGTAGACGATTACCGGCTTAAACACATTGAGCTCAAAATGACCTTGGGCAGCGGCGACCGTGACTGTAGCGTGGTTACCGATGACCTGAGCACAAACCATCGTCAGGGCTTCACACTGGGTCGGGTTGACCTTGCCCGGCATAATTGAAGAACCCGGTTCATTTTCGGGCAGTTGCAATTCGCCGATTCCTGAACGTGGACCCGATGCCAGCAAACGAATATCGTTGGCTATCTTGTTGATGCTAACCGCAATGGTGTTGAGCACGCCGGAAATTTCAACCATCGCATCATGCGTTGCCAGAGATTCAAACTTGTTGGATGCAGATATAAATGGCAGTTTAGTAAAGGTTGCTGTTTCTTGGGCAAACAGGTCGGCGAACCCCTGTTTGGAATTGACCCCAGTACCCACCGCAGTCCCCCCCTGAGCAAGCGGATAAATACGCACGAGACTGTCTTCAATCCGCTCAATTGCGAATGCTATTTGTGTCGCATACGCCGAAAATTCCTGCCCAAGGGTCAATGGTGTTGCATCCTGTAAATGGGTGCGCCCAATCTTGATTAAATCGCCCCACTCTGTGGATTTATGGTCAAGAGCCATGTGTAAATGCTGTAATGCCGGAATCAATGTCTGTCGCAATTGTTCCGCACTAGCGATGTGCATCGCGGTTGGAAAGGTGTCGTTTGAGGACTGACTCATATTACAGTGGTCGTTGGGATGCACTGGCAATTTGGAACCCATAACACCACCGAGCCGCTGAATTGCCAGATTAGAAATAACTTCATTGGCATTCATATTGGACTGTGTGCCAGAGCCAGTTTGCCATACCACCAAAGGAAAATGCTCATCCAATGTCCCATCAATCACCTCTTGTGCGGCATCGGCAATCGCTGAGCCGATTTTCTCATCCAATATCCCCTGAGCCATATTGGTCAGTGCCGCACAACGCTTGATGATGCCCAACGCCCGAATTAACGGTCGCGGCATACGCTCACCACCAATTTTGAAGTTCCCCAGAGAGCGCTGCGTCTGCGCGCCCCAATACTTGTCTGCCGGCACCTCAATAGAGCCAAAAGAATCTGTTTCAATACGCGTCTTACTCATTAACTGACCTCAATTTACTTGTCTTTGTATGACTTATCCATGCGCTCAACACCATCGCACTATGTTGGATGTCATTCCTGAATCTGCAATAAGCGGTTTGGAAATTAACCGAAAAGTAATGCCTCCCATAACCACCGCTTCCCCGTGCCCGCCATTCTGTTCCAGCCACGCACTAAAAGTCAAATAATTTCCAAGTATAGCCCACCCATCTGTGTGCGGATTGTATGTTCGCTATGCTCAATTTCTCATCAGTTGGCAGACAAAGCCATATCATTCCAACATCAAACAGACAGGGTGAGACCTTTGCACGAAAGCCATTTCACCTGCATGCTGCGTTAAAATCGTACTCAATCGGTCATTTATAAGCATAAACTCCCTCATTCCGTGCGTTTTTGCCTTGCCTGAAAGCGAAATCATCTTCCGTGCAAAGGTCTCAGGGTGTAAAAAGTAGCCAATAATACGCTCTGTCGGTTGCTGTTTTTCCGAATTCTCCGCATTAAATCCGGCAATTTTTTCACATGCGCTCTGACTTGTTTTTAGTTTTTTTCTTGTTGTTCTTTTTCGGGTCTTTTTTAGACTTTGCTTTGGCGAGTGCCTTTGTTTTGCTTTTATCCTTAGTGCTAACTTTTCTCTTTTTATCAGTACGCTTATCAGCGTCGCTGGCTTTGCCGAACTTTCCTTTTTCTCTGTCCACTGCCGAGATATGTAACCGTTGACCAGACACCCATACTTTTTTTAATTTCTTCAGAATTTCTCTCGGCATACCTTCAGGCAAATCAAGCAAACTGTACTCATCGTGGATGTCAATACGTCCGATATACTGACTCTCAATGTCTGCTTCATTGGCGATGGCACCGCAGATATTAGCCGGTTTAACCTCATGCTTATGACCTACTTCAATTCGGTATTGCACCATTCTTTGCTCATACTGTGGTTTTTTTCTCGGTGTACGTTTACGTTCTGGTTTTGTCTGCCAATCCCCGTGTTCACCTCGTCCGCCTGATTCGCGCTTATGCCGACTACGCTCTTTACGCGAACGACGTTCATCACCCCAATCGCTTTTTATGTCATTTATCGACTCCTGACTCGGCTTATGGCGTAACAACAATGGTGTCTCGCCCTGTAACAGGTACGCCAGTGCCGCTGCAACATCTAATGCCGGCACGTTATGTTCCTGTTGGTATTGCTCAATCATTTGCTGAAACATACCAAGCTGACCGCTGGCAAGAGCATCGGTAATACGTTGTGTGAATTTCGCAATACGCTTGTTATTGATTATTTCGGTTGAGGGTATCTCCATACGTGCGATGCTCTGCCGAGTCGCTCTTTCAATAACATGCAACATACGTTTCTCACGCGGCGCGACAAATAATATCGCATCACCGGTTTTTCCGGCGCGACCAGTTCGACCGATTCGATGGATATATGCCTCAGTATCGTAGGGAATATCATAGTTCACAACATGACTGATACGCCCAACATCAAGCCCACGTGCGGCAACATCTGTCGCCACAATAATATCCAACGTTCCCCTTTTTAACTGTTCAACGGTGCGCTCACGATTGCGTTGCGGAATATCGCCATTGAGTGGCATGGAGGCATAACCCCGAGCCGCCAGTTTTTCAGACAAATCAACCGTTGCGGTTTTGGTGCGCACAAAAATCAGCATCGCATCAAACGTCTCGGCTTCAAGGATGCGGGTTAAGGCATCCAGTTTATGAACACCACTAACCGGCCAGAAGCGTTGGCGTATCGTATCTGCCGTTGCTGTTTTTACCTTGACAGTAATGTTTTCGGGCTGGTTCAGGTATTGTGTGGCAATACGACGGATTTGCGCCGGCATGGTTGCCGAAAACAGTGCAATTTGCCGATTTTTGGGGGTCAGCGAAAGAATCCACTCAACATCATCAATAAATCCCATACGCAACATTTCATCCGCTTCGTCTAATACCAGTGTAACCAGATTGTCCAGCTTCAAAGTAGCGCGGCGCATGTGATCCATAACCCGCCCCGGTGTTCCAACCACCAGATGCACACCACGTTTCAGGGTGCGAATTTGTCCGCGGTAATCCTGCCCCCCGTAAATCGGTAACACCTGAAACCCTTTTAGGTAAGTGGCATATTTTTGAAAAGCCTCGGCAACCTGAATCGCCAACTCACGAGTCGGTGTTAAGACCAGAACCTGTGGTTCTTTCTGCGTCAGATTAAGGTTAGACAATATCGGCAACGCAAAGGCTGCTGTTTTTCCAGTACCTGTTTGCGCCTGACCGATGACGTCCTTGCCGGCGAGCAAAATGGGAATGGTTTGTGCCTGAATCGGTGAAGGTGTCTCATAACCCACATCATCTAATGCCTTTAATAAAGCATTATCCAGCGCAAATTGATTAAACGCAGTTATCGTGGCAGTCATAGACAGTGTTTAAGATTGATAGGTATAAATTAAGACGACAGGGGGGCACTAAAAACATCGGATTCCGGCATTAAAATCCGAGTCAGAATCAAGGCGTGGAGTGTAACGGTTTATAATAGCTATTGCATAACTTATTTTGCCGCTGTCAGCTCACATTATCAGTCTTTTGACTCAATAATGGATTAAGGCGACTCGGATTCAAACAAAAAAGCGGCACCGAAAACGCCGGCACTGTCGCCGAGTTTGGGTTTGACGATTCTGGTTTTCATGTTCGGGGCAAAAATGTGTTTAGCAACCTCGCTTACCCCTCGGGAATAAAGTAAATCAATTTTGCCAACGCCACCACCAATAACAATCACATCGGGGTCGAGAATGTTGATAACGTTGCTAATTCCCAGACCAAAAAAGGTGACTAATCGCTCTATTGTATTGGTAGCATGACGATCTCCAGTTTCTGCCAGTGCGACTATTTGTTGCAGTGGACGTTGTTGCTGAGCGACCGAGGTATAGTATTTTTCGAGTCCGCTTCCTGATATAACAGTCTCAACACAACCATTCCGACCGCAACAACATTGCCCGCCAGACTGATGGAGGAAATTGTGCCCCCATTCTCCGGCTATCACTTGTCTTCCAGAGATTAGGTTTCCATTAACCACTATTCCGCCACCCACGCCGGTTCCCAGTATCGCACCAAAGACCACGTTGGCTTCGGGGGCAATATCGCTAACGATACCTAACTTTGTTTCTGCCAAGACAAAACAATTTGCATCATTTTCCATTGCCACTGGAATGCCCAACAATGTTTGCAAATCCTGATCCAGAGACTTGCCATTGAGATGTTGGGAGTTACTGCCTCTAATCAGCCCTGTTTCTGGATCTATCGATCCGGGCATGCCAAAACCCATTCGCAACGGGCGGATACCGACATCATCAATCATCGTCTGTATCAGTATTTTAATCTGATTCAGTACATGGGCATAACCTTTTTCCCCTTGCGTCGCAACACGTTTTCGGCAAAGCACCCGCGGACATGCTTTTGACTGTAAAACCACACCCTCTATCTTGGTACCGCCAAGATCTATTCCCCATAGTGCACGATTGGACATAAAATCAAGTTCACCTCCTCAGACAATACCTCAAGGTCTCATTATCTAATAACCAATAATGATATTCGATCTTGTTCTTGATATAAAATCCGGTGCGATAATTCATTCCCCGACAATAATACAACCACTGACTGAAAGCTACTGGTTTGATTATTCCCTTAACCCTAATCCGCACATAGAAAACACTAATCCCAGCACCTGGGAGCAACCGTGGTTTTATGCCCGCACGTCTTTGGCACAGCTTGCGCTTTTTATCTCGATGACAAAGACACGGATGAGGGACCCTACGAGCTGGATGAAAATTATTTTTTAGCTCGCCGTGTACGGAGCAAGCGTGGCCGTGAAGCGCAGGAAAAACCCCTGTCCTTGCACTCCTGAAAAGAGACGGAAAGATTGCCGGAATGAAATTATGTGAGACCTTTGCACGGAAGATGATTTTGCTTTCAGGTAAGGCAAAAACGCACGGAATGAGGGAGTTTATGCTTATAAATGACCGATTGAGTACGTTTTTAACACAGCATGCAGGTGAAATGGCTTTCGTGCAAAGGTCTCTATGTAACAGTCTCCATGAGTAGTACAATACGGCCGTACATTGTGCACATCAAAACAGTCAATTATGAATAACCTTAAAAATAAAGTGGTGTTAATAACCGGCGGTTGCCGACGGATTGGTGCCTGCACAGCGCGCTATTTACACCAACAGGGTATGCGCCTGATTATTCACTATAACAATAGTGCTATTGATGCCGAGCAAATACGTTCCGAACTGTGCCAAATTCGCGCTGATTCTGTGCGATTGATTCAGGGCGATCTTGGCGATATTGCGAAGGTAAAACACCTCATCAGAGAAACGGTGAATGCGCTGGGTCAACTTGATGCGCTGGTTAATAATGCATCAGTGTTTTTTCCCACGCCGCTTGCATCATCAAAGGAAAACCAGTGGCAAACCATCATGGATACCAATCTCAAAGCACCCTATTTTCTCGCACAGGTTGTCGCCCCCTATTTAAGCCAGCAAAACGGTTCAATAATTAACATTACCGACATCTATGCACAGCGTCCTTTGTTAAATTACGCCATATATTCCGCATCAAAAGCAGGGTTAGTATCATTAACCAAATCCCTCGCCAATGAGCTCGGACCTGAAATACGTGTCAATGCGGTTGCCCCGGGAGCTATTCTCTGGCCGGAAAACGACACCGATGAAATCTCCCAACGCAGAATGATTTCAAAAACGCCACTAAAACGCGCTGGCGAACCCGACGACATCGCCAAAACCATCCATTTCCTGATCAGCCACTCAGATTACATCACTGGACAAGTCATTAATGTTGATGGCGGACGCAGTGTATCACCCTAGCTATTGGAATCCGCAACACAGCAAAACCCGTGTTACCCAATGCTTGGCTTTTATGGCAATCCTCCTCACTGCCGCCGCCATCAAGCCATTATCAGAATTGACCCTAAACGGTTTTTAGATCTGTCCGAACGCCATATCCTCGCCAGACAATTTTAAGATACAATCTAATGATGCCCATATACGCCCCGGTAGCTCAGTTGGATAGAGCGGCCGCCTCCTAAGCGGCAGGTCGGAGGTTCAAATCCTCTCTGGGGCACCAGTTTTTGTCTGTCTCATTACCTTAGTATTTGCTGATGAAGTAACCGAGACTGAACAAGACCGCAGGATAAAATAACGCCTTTCCGAATGTCTCCATTGTCAAAATGACAATCATTAAGGAGAGTATTCCAAAAACAGTTTGTCGTTTTGTAGCGGAAATTTCAATATGAGACCTTTGCACGGAAGATGATTTCGCTTTCAGGCAAGGCAAAAACACACGAATGAGGGAGTATGCTTATAAGAGACCTTTGCACGGAAGATGATTTCGCTTTCAGGCAAGGCAAAAACGCACGGAATGAGGGAGTTTATGCTTATAAATGACCGATTGAGTACGATTTTAACGCAGCATGCAGGTGAAATGGCTTTCGTGCAAAGGTCTCTATAAATGACCGATTGAGTACGATTTTACCAACAGTAGGCGCTTTTAGGCGACGCAGTATGCAGGTGAAAAATGGCCTTCGTGCAAAGGTCTCAATATACTTGAATTTACGTAAGTAAGTACAGTGCAACACTTTTTGTTGGCTTAAAACTCTTCAATAGTATGCTGGCAATGCTCCCATAATGCCTGACCGAAACTGCGATAGACATACATGTTCGCGTGTTGACTGTCTTTGAGATGGAGCAGGATGTTGAAATGACCAAATTGCGTTGAGAAACAGGCATGTGCTGGGCAATTATCCAAATCAATCGGACAGCCACTGGACAGAAAATCAAGCAGGCTTTCACCCTGCATCGCCAGAATGGTTCTGGAATGCGACAGATCGGTTACGGTGGCCGTGCTGTTCTGCAATGCCATATTAAGTTCATTAACGGTGTTGGTGCGGTTGCTGTCTTCACAAACCAGTAGCCACATACCCGGACCATTCCACAATATCGTGGTGTCGCCCGCACAATAAGCACGACCAGAATCAAACTGCTCAGCAGGCAGTTCATCGGCACTCAATCCGAGTGATGATAATGCGATTTGCAGGGTTGATGGTGCGGTCGCGCCGTTAATTTGGGCGATGATTTGCGGACGATACTCGGTAATGCGCAACGTCTTGCTCGATATTGTAGAGGACTGAGCGGATAGTGGGTCGGCAACTTGCTGTAATGCAGACCTTCTTGAAATAGATGTTGAGTTATCAGCCACGGGCGCGGTCTCCTTTAGGGTCAATAAATACATGATGGACGACTTTGACCGGCACACAGGTCGCGGTCAACGGTGATGCGGCGTAGATAGTTTTGCCTATCCATTGCTCGCCTTGTTGCAGTAGCCCCATGCCAATATGCTGTTGCAGGTTGGAGCTGTAATACTTTGATGAAACATGACCGATCATTTTCACCGGCGACCTATCCATATATTTCATATCTTCCTGCTTTTCAATGAGCTGGGAGCCACGTTTTATTTCCTCGCCATTTTCAGAAACAAGTCCGACCAGCGTCTTGCGCGACTCGGCGACCAGCCCCGGACGCTCCAGCGCACGCTTGCCAATAAAATCCTCTTCGCTTTTTTGCATGCCCGCAAAGCCGAAATCCGCAGCCGTGGTACGACCATCCAATTCACCACCGACAATATGCCCTTTTTCAATACGCAACATTGACAACGCTTCGGTGCCGTAGGTGGTGAGGTCAAACGCCTTACCCACTCGGATAAAGGCTTCCCACACCGATAAAGCGTAGTCGGAAGCAACATGTATTTCGTAAGCACGTTCACCCGAAAAAGTAATTCTAAATAGGCGTACCGGATAACCGTCAATAGTCGCCTCGCGGTAACCCATAAACGGAATAGCCTCATCGCTGACATCAACATCATCCACCGCTTGCGCCAACACTTTCCGCGAATCCGGACCGGCAAGTGCCATACCACCCCACTGGTCGGTGATTGAGGTAATATGCACATTGAGCTGTGGCCAGACCGTTTGCGCATAAAATTCCAGATGCGACATAACCGGACCGGCATTGGCGGTGGTTGTGGTCATATAGTATTCGTTTTCGCTAATTCGGGTGGTCGTGCCGTCATCAATAACATGACCATCTTCTCGTAGCATCAACCCATATCGGGCTTTACCCACGGGTAGCTTCATCCATTTATTGATGTACACCCGATTGAGGAATTCGGCAGCATCTGTACCACGAATTTCTATAGTGCCCAATGTGGTAACATCAACAATCCCAACCTTTTCTCGCACCTGTTTAGCCTCGCGATAAATCGCTTCCATCATGCTCTCGTCGGCACGCTGATAGTATTGAGCACGTTGCCACGCACCGACATTGACCATAGTCGCACCATTTTGCAGATGCCATTCATGTATTGGGGTGCGCCGTAGCGGCATAAAACTTTTGCCGGTTTCGTTGCTGGCAATGGCACCCATACTAATCGCCGAAAACGGCGGACGAAAAGTAGTGGTACCCACTTCAGGAATCGTTCGACCGCTTAATCCTGCCATCATTGCCAGACCATTTACGTTACTGGTACGCCCCTGATCGGTTCCCATACCGAGCGTGGTATAGCGTTTAAGATGTTCAACAGAGCGATACCCTTCACGATATGCCAGCGCAACATCACTACTGGCAACGTCATTTTGAAAGTCGATAAAACATTTGGATTTTTTACCTTTCGGCAACGGAATCACCCAACAGGGCTGTATCGGGTTTTCTGTGGCTTCCGCATCTGCCTGATCACAGCTTGGCACTGCAACCGCTTCCGTATGTTCAGTACGGTCTTCCCCGCTGGCAACTTTGTCGACGCTCGCTTTCTCTGCTGCCAGCCGCCCAGCATCCGCACCTGCGCTTAAACACGATGGGGTAGTGAATTCACCATTGATTGCACCTGCCACCAGTTGCGGACGCACTGAGGTTTTGGGAATAAAACAGCTCAGCTTGTCGTCATAAGCCAGTTTACCCTGCGACTGTGAGAACAGATGCACGGTTGGATTCCAACCACCAGAAACGGCTAACAAATCGCATTCAATGGTGCGTGCATTGTTGCCAAGCTCACCATCGGTATATGCGTTAATATCGACAGCGGTCAGACCCTTGCTTCGACTTGCACTGCCATGGGCAGTAACGACAACCGCCCCGCTGATAACCTCAACATTATGCTCGCTAGCAAGCGCTAATGCGGTTTTGCCGGGGCCGTTTGCGCGACTATCAACAACGGCAAGCACCTTGCCGGCTACGTCAATCAGGGCAGGAATGGTATCGTAAGCAGAATCGTTGTTGGTCATAATTACCGCTCTATCACCACAGCGAACACCATATTGACGGGCATAGCTACGCACCGCAGAAGACAGCATCACGCCCGGCAGATCATTGTTTCCAAACACAATCGGGCGTTCAATAGCCCCCGTAGCCAGTACCACCTGAGCGGCACGAATCCACCAGATTCGCTGGCGCGGTTGTCCCGGCGCAAGTGTGTGCAAATGATCGCCGACCCGTTCACAGGCTAACAGTAAATTATCATCGTAATAGCCAAACGCGGTGGTACGGGTGAGGATGCGCACATTCTGCATCTGCTCGAGTTGTACTTTTACCGATTCAACCCATACTCGGGCAGGTTCACCATTGAGTGTTTCTGCACTATCGCGCAACGCACCACCGAGTACCGCATTGTCGTCAATAAATAGGGTACGCACACCGCTTTTGCCGACACTGAGTGCTGCCATCAACCCAGCCGCACCACCACCGACAACCAGCACCTCACAATGAGCGAATCGTTTCGCATATCGATCCGGATCGGATTCGGTCGGTGCCACCCCCAGACCCGCAATTTTCCTGATGCGCTCTTCATATTTCATCCACCAGCTTGCTGGCCACATGAAGGTTTTATTATAAAACCCTGCCGGAAAAAGCGGGGACAGCAGATTATTCAGGGCATTAACATCAAAGTTCACAGTTGGCCAGCAGTTTTGGCTGGTTGCTTCCAGCCCCTCAAATAACTCTACCTGCGTACAGCGAATATTCGGTTCAGTTCGATTGCCGCTACGCAGTTGCACCATCGCATTAGGTTCTTCCACTCCCGCCGTCATTATGCCGCGAGGGCGATGGTATTTGAAACTGCGCCCAACTAATTTAACACCGTTTGCCAGCAACGCCGAAGCCAGCGTATCACCCTGATAGCCGATATATGTTTTACCATTGAATTTGAAACTCAGTGGCTTGGTATAATTGATAGCGTTACCAGATTGTGTGCGAAAGGGTTGCTTGCTCATCTGGACACCTCAATTTCGCCTGTTGCCGTAGCAGAACCCAGCATTTCATGGGTCTGCACATTACGCTTGACCTTAATCCACTGTCGGCAACCTGCACTGTGTTGCCACCACTCAATATGCGGGCCACAGGGATTATCCCGAAGATAAATATGATCCAGCCATTGTTGCTGGCTTGCCGTAGCCGCATCAGGGCGCTGTACGGTGGCATCACCACGATAGGTAAACTCGGTTTGGGCGCGCGCACCGCAGTGTGGGCATTCAATTAATAGCATCTTTAATCTCCAATCTGTTATTTCTACTTAGCTGTTGTGGGTAGTGAACCCTAGTGGCTCATTGGTGATGCGCCAACTCCTTTCTCATCAATCAACCAACCTTGGTGGAATCGATCCAGAGTAAACGCAGCGTTATATTCGTGGGGTGCATCGTTAGCGATGGTATGTGCAAAACAAAAACCAGAGGCAGGTGTTGCCTTGAATCCGCCATAACACCATCCGCCATTCAGATACAAACCAGCTATATCTGTTTTGCAAATAATCGGGCTACCGTCCATTGACATATCCATAATGCCACCCCAAGTACGCATCAAACGCAGTCGGCTTACTGCTGGAAACAAAGTAACCACCGCCTGAATAATATGCTCAAGTACCGGAAAGTTACCGCGTTGTGCGTAGGAGTTATACATATCCAAATCGCCACCAAATACCAACTCACCTTTATCGGATTGGCTGATATACATATGTGCCGCACCCGAAGTTACCACCGTATCAAGCATCGGTTTTACCGGCTCGGTCACCATCGCTTGCAACACATGCGATTCCATCGGCATACGCATATCCAGCATATCCATAACCCGCGTGGTATTACCAGCAACGGCAACCCCCACCTTGTTCGCAGAAATGGCGCCGCGCGTGGTTTCAACGCCAACGATTTCACCGCCCTCTCTTTTGAAACCGATTACTTCACAGTTCTCAATAATATCGACACCTCGCGTATCGGCAGCGCGTGCATAACCCCAAGCGACCGAATCATGGCGGGCAGTGCCCGCCCTGGGCTGTAGCAATCCGCCCATAATCGGGTAGCGGGTTTGGATTGATGTATCCAGCAGTGGCACCATTTGCTTAATTTGCTGGAGGTTCAGCACTTTGGCATCAATGCCATTCAAGCGCATCGCATTACCGCGGCGGTGTATGGCATCCATCTGCGCATCGTTATGTGCCAGATTCAACACCCCACGTTGACTGAACATCAGGTTGAAATTCAACTCCTGAGATAATCCTTCCCACAGTTTCATACCATGCTCATAGAAATGGGCATTGGCTTCAAGCATATAATTGGAGCGAATAATGGTGGTATTGCGTCCGGTGTTACCGCCACCAATCCAGCCCTTTTCAATGACGGCGACATTGCTGATATTGTGATTTTTCGCCAGATAATAGGCCGTCGCCAAGCCATGACCGCCACCGCCGATGATAATGACATCATAACTCGGTTTCGGCTCAGGGCTTTTCCATGCTTGCTGCCAGTTTTTGTGGTTAGTCAGCGCATTGCGTGCAAGACTGAAAATAGAATAACGCATTAGATTCACTACTCGTTTAGGATTGCCATTTAAGTTTGAGCGCACAACATACGCATATTTTGACAGAAACCAACTATAATATAAAAAAATTGGTGAATTAATATAGAAAAATTTTATATAATCAAGGCAATGCCTTGCACGATAACGAAAGTATGAAGCCCGATAATCTTGACCTCAAAGCACTACACATCTTTCAGGCACTGATTGAGCAGGAGAGCATGGTGGATGCGGCACGTCATCTGCAAATGACACAGCCGGCAGTGTCTTATGCCATACAAAAACTGGAGCAACAACTGCAGAGTAGTCTGTTTGATCGGCAGATGCGACCGATGCGACCGACTGCCGCAGGCACCTTGTTATATCAGCATGCCCAAAAACTCATCCGCGATGCCGAACAGATTACATTTCTGGTTAAGTCTCTGGATTCGCCTACCGTTCCGCAACTTAGACTGGGTTTGATCGACTCTTACTCCATCGCTATTGGTCCAAAATTGATTAGCTCACTGAAAAAACAGGTAACACAACTGTCCTTATGGTCGGGCATTTCTCCCGGCTTGGAAACCGATCTGTTACATCGGGATCTGGATTTCATCGTCTGCCCCAATCCGCTCAATGAACTCCCCGCGCTGGAAAGCACGGTTATCTATCGGGAACCCTATGTCTTTGTAACGGCGCGCAAGCACACCACCAAAGATGCCAAAACCTTGTTTCAGGAATTGATACAAAAACAACCCTTGCTTCGCTACAGTTTGCGCTCGCGTATTGGCACGCAAATTGACACCCATCTGCGTTGGTTACGCTTAAATGTGCGGGAAGGCATGGAGTTCGATGGCAGTGAAGCGGTCATGTCTATGGTCGCAGAAGGGCTGGGCTGGGCAATCACCACACCACTTTGCTTGCTCCATGCCCGCAGTTTTCAGGATGAATTACTTTCTTATCCGCTACCCGAGCCACGTTTAAGTCGGAGTTTATATCTAATCAATCACCGCGACGCCTTCCCAACCTTTCGCACTTCTTTTATTGAGCAATCGGCGAAAATTATGCGGCAACAGTTTAACCAACATTTTGCCTTTCAAAACAAATGGATGATCGATCTTACCGAAGTGTTTTAGATGCCAGCTACTCGACGTGCTTGCACCTAATTATGTGAATTCAAGTTGTTTTATCGGCCTATTGTTCAGCCCACTAAAGGGATTTCTCCAAAGCGTCTGCTAAATTGCTTTTTCGGTTGCACTGAGACGGAGGGTGTTGTTGCGATAGTTTGTGGCTTAGCCGGTTTCGGAATTTCACTATCGGCTATTGATTTATTATCAGCTGGCTTCGGGCTTCCAATATTGGGTGCTGATTGATTATCGGTCGGCTTCGGAATTCCAATATCGGCTACTAATTGATTATCCGCTATCGGTATGGCTGGCGCGACGTGGCTTTGCCGTGTCAGTCGCACATCACGGTTACTAGCATCTGCCTGAATGGCGGTTGGTTGAATTATCGCCGCTTGAATGAGCGCATCGGTGTCAGGGGTTTTGAACGTACTTGATGAATCTGCTGATGTGCCGACAGGGGTTTTTAACGTGATCGGGGAGTCTGCCAATGTGCCGACAGGGGTTTTTAACGTGATCGGGGAGTCTGCCAATGTGCCGACAGGGGTTTTTAACGTACTCGATGAATCTGCTGATGTGCCGACAGGGGTTTTTAACGTACTCGATGAATCTGCTGATGTGCCGACAGGGGTTTTTAACGTGATCGGGGAGTCTGCCAATGTGCCGACAGGGGTTTTTAACGTACTCGATGAATCTGCTGATGTGCCGACAGGGGTTGTTTTCTCATTCAATGAGGTGTTGCGGTGATTGGGTTGTTGATGCTTGGGTGCATTACCGGGTTTAGTCAGGGGCGGGTTGGTGAGTTTGTCCTTAGCGAAACTTTTGCCGCGGTATAATCTGGCGGCTTTTTCTACTTTTTCTATCGGTGTCAGCAACACCGCATCGATGGTTTGCTTGGGAATGGCGTGACCAATAAAAGATTCAATTTCCATGATTGAATAAGCGTATTTCTCGCAGACAAAACTGATGGCTTCACCACTGTGTCCCGCTCGTGCAGTACGACCAATACGATGCACATAATCGTCCGCATCCTGAGGCAGGTCGTAATTAAACACATGGCTTACCTCAGGGATGTGTAAGCCACGCGCGGCCACATCGGTTGCAACCAACACCTTATATTTGCCGCTTTTGAATCGTTCGAGAATATGTTCGCGTTTGGATTGTGGCACATCTCCTGATAATGCCGCATTACTGACTGCATTTGCCGATAATGTTCGGGACACCTCATCTGCGGCATAGCGGGTGTTGACGAATACCAGAACGCGTTCAGGATTATCACGGCGTAGCAAATTGATTAACAATGTCGATTTTTCTTCGTCTGCCGGATAGTAGGCATATTCACCAATCTTGTCGGCAATTCGTATATCGGCATCAATCTTGATTTCTTCAGGATTATTCATGTGTTCGTAAGCTAATTCCATCACCCGAAAGGACAGGGTTGCCGAGAACAACATATTCAGGCGCTCTTCTGGTTTCGGCATACGCCGTAGCAAATACCGAATATCCTTAATAAAGCCGAGATCAAACATTCTGTCCGCCTCATCCAGAACCACAACCTGAACCAATTTCAGATCAAACAAATTTTGCTTATAAAAATCGATCAAGCGTCCGGGCGTGCCTATCAATATATCGACCCCTTTTGCCAGCATCTGTTTTTGCTCCTCATAGCCCGTGCCTCCATAAACCAGACCTAATTGCAGTTCTGTTCGTTGTGCAAGCACTTTGGCATCGTTGTAAATCTGGATAGCGAGTTCCCGAGTCGGTGCCAGAATCAATGCCCGCGCATTGGTGAGCTGCCTTGTTGCGGGTGCAGGGTGGTTGATCAGTTGTTGACAACAGGCAAGCAGAAAAGCAACGGTTTTCCCTGTTCCGGTTTGTGCCTGACCGGCAACATCTTTGCCGATTAAGGCGATGGGCAGGCTCTGCTCTTGAATGGGCGTGCAATACTCAAATCCAGCTTTGGTAAGCCCCTGTTTCAGGGTGTCAATCAAATCCAAATCGGCGAATCTTTGCTCTGTCAGGTGTTTCTTTGTCATTACTTTATTAAAAAATTTTCAGATAAATTACTTATTTTTGCTAAAACGCTTGATTAGCAACCGCATTGACCGCATATTCGCGCTATTCAAAAATCAAGATAATTTTAAGACTGCTTATGTCAAACAATATTGTGCATGTGAGCGATGAATCGTTCGAACAAGAAGTACTCAAAGCCGATACTCCAGTGCTCATTGATTATTGGGCAGAATGGTGCGGGCCCTGTAAAATGATAGCGCCGATTCTCGAAGAACTTGCCAATGAATATCGCCATAAAATTAAAATTGCCAAGCTCAATATTGACGATAATCCGGAAACGCCACCCAAATACAACATTCGTGGCATCCCCACTTTAATGTTATTCAAAAACGGCAAGGTTGAAGCAACCAAAGTGGGTGCCGTTTCAAAATCCCAATTAGCCAGTTTTATTGATAGCAACATTTAATTAGAGAGCTTTGCACGGAAGATGATTTCGCTTTTAGGCAAGGCAAAAACGCACGGAATGAGGGAGTTTATGCTTATAAATGACCGAGTGAGTACGATTTTACCAACAGTAGGCGCTTTTAGGCGACGCAGCATGCAGGTGAAATGGCTTTCGTGCAAAGGTCTCAATTAACAGGACTATCGTACCGCCAATAGTCGCGTTACTGGCCACGGTACGGCAACCAACGCTAATCTTGAGTTTATTCAATCACAATATGGACATCTGCGCTGAAGCCCTGTATGATACTCGAATTACATCCGTAATGCAGTCGTTCAGAAGGTAAAAATCCAAAATACAACGAAAATAATGATGGCTAAAAACCATAACAAATCATTCCAGCGTTATGTGCAAAATTTAATCAACAGGGAAACTTATAGTAACTTATAGTAATGAGAGACCTTTGCACGGAAGATGATTTCGCTTTCAGGTAAGGCAAAAACGCACGGAATGGGGGAGTTTATGCTTATAAATGACCGATTGAGTACGATTTTAACGCAGCATGCAGGTGAAATGGCTTTCGTGCAAAGGTCTCAATGACATTTAATCCAAGACCAGAATACACTACAGTCCCATCAAACAGTACGTGAAATTATTGATGGACAACAACATCTAATCAGCGGACTACCCGCGCCAATAGTCGCGTTAATGGCTATGCACGGCAACTAACGCTAATCTTGAATTTATTCAATCACAATATGGACATCTGTGCCAAACCCCTGTACGATGCTTGAATTACGCTCGTAATGCAGTCGTTCAGAATGCATTAACCCAAATACTCCTTACCCTTTTCGTCCTGCACGGTGCTCGTGATGCGCTAGTGCACAGGCGAGCAATCCATGCTTAAACTTACTTTTCCCTCATGGCAATCAATCTTAGCGAACTTAAATCCAAATCCCCCACCGAACTCGCTGATCTGGCAAGATCACTGAATCTTGACAACAGCAACCGCATGCGCAAACAGGATCAGATTTTTTCTATCCTGAAAGCCGAAGCAAAAAAAGGTGAAAAAATTGTTGGCGAGGGTGTCGTAGAAATCCTTCAAGACGGTTTTGGCTTTCTCAGATCCGCCACATCCTCTTATTTAGCCGGTCCTGACGACATTTATATGTCACCCAGTCAAATACGCCGATTCAGTTTAAGAACCGGTGATACTGTTTCTGGTCAAATTCGCCCACCCAAAGACTCTGAACGTTACTTCGCACTTTTGAAAGTGGAACAAATCAATTTTCAGTCGCCCGAAGATGCCAAAAGAAAAATTCTGTTTGAGAATTTAACGCCATTGCATCCTGATCAACGGATGCGTTTGGAAAGGGAAAATGGTTCGGCAGAGGATATTTCCAGTCGCGTCATTGATTTAATCGCACCGATTGGAAAAGGACAGAGAGGTTTAATTGTTTCCGCACCGAAAACCGGTAAAACCGTTCTTTTGCAACAGATTGCACAATCCATTACCACATTACACCCCGAAACCATTGTCATGGTGTTATTGATTGATGAAAGACCAGAAGAGGTGACGGAGATGCAAAGAACCGTTCGCGGAGAAGTAATCTCGTCAACATTTGATGAGCCGGCATCGCGTCATGTGCAAGTTGCGGAAATGCTGATTGAAAAAGCGAAAAGGCTAGTGGAGCATAAAAAAGATGTGGTCATTCTGCTGGATTCCATTACGCGTTTAGCCCGTGCTTACAATACCGTTGCGCCGGCATCTGGCAAGGTACTGACTGGCGGGGTTGACTCGAATGCATTACAGCGACCAAAACGATTTTTCGGTGCGGCACGCAACATTGAAGAAGGTGGTAGTTTGACGATTTTGGCAACCGCGTTAATTGATACCGGATCGAAGATGGATGACATCATCTATGAAGAATTCAAAGGTACTGGTAATCTGGAAATCCACCTTGATCGCCGCATCGCCGAGAAACGAGTATATCCGGCAATGGTTATCAATCGTTCAAGCACACGGCGAGAAGAATTACTCACCGATCCTGCCGAGTTGCAGAAAATCTGGCTACTGCGAAAACTGATTCATCCCATGGACGATTTACAGGCTGCCGAGTTCTTAATTGAGAAACTCAAGGCGACTAAAACCAATGAGGAATTTATCCGCTCAATGAATCGCTGACACGGGTAAAATATTTCGACAACAGGGTTGATTTCGACCAAAATTTTTCATACTATCGCCACCCGAAGTTTCGGGGGGTCTTTAGGTAGCAGAACGATACCCGAAAACGTGTCGCAACCAGAAAACGCATTAAGGAGTGATTATGAAACCAGACATTCATCCGTCATATAGCGACATCAAAGTGGTCTGCGCGTGTGGTAATGCCTTTGCAACAAAATCTACGCTGAACAAAGAATTGCATGTAGAAATTTGTTCTGAATGCCACCCCTTCTATACTGGAAAACAAAAAATCATGGACAGTGCTGGGCGCGTTGGCAGATTTCAGGCACGATACAACCGCAAGTAAGTGCCACAGTCGCCGCAGTTGGGACTCTCGCAATCAGAAAATAGCACGCCGCTCTTGCTGACGGCTAACACAGACCGATGTTTTTTCGCAGAAATATTGGGATATAGAATACGGGCAGCAAAAACAAAAGGCACTCCATCGGGGTGCCTTTTTATTTGTCTGCATACCCTATATCCAGCCCGATAAGACGGGTAAAAATGAATCTGGAAGAAAAAATAGCGAGCGTGCAAGCGCGCTTGGAAAAAGCCAACCTGTGTTATGGTCATGGCACCGATAACGCCGAAGATGAAGCTATCTGGATAGTGCTGTATGCCCTCGGATTCGACCGCACATCGGCACTGGACAATCCCAATGTTTCGCAGCATCAATACCGCTTATCGGCATCAGACAACAACGACTATCAGGATTGGCAGACAGTACATAATGATGCCGATTTACGCATCGATCAGATGGTAGAAAAACGCCTGAAACAGCGGATTCCATTTGCCTATCTTGCCAATGAAACTTTCTTTGCAGGCAATAAATTTTATATTGATCAGCGCGCGATCATTCCCCGATCTTATTTAAGCGAATGGATTGCCGATGCCTTTACACCTTGGATAGACTCGAAGAAAACGCATTCCATATTGGATTTATGCACCGGTTGTGGCTGTCTCGCAATCAGTTGCGCTCTGGCATTTCCTAAGGCAACCGTACTGGCGAGCGACCTTTCAAATCAAGCATTGGATGTTGCCGCCATTAACATTGCTAACTACCAACTCGGTGAACGAATCACATTGCACCACGGCGATTGCTTTGCCGGAATTGACGAAAAATTTGATCTGATAGTTTGCAATCCTCCCTATGTATCAGACGAGCGCATGGGCACACTACCGCCTGAATACTGCCATGAACCGGAGGAGGCATTCAGGGGAGGGCAAACTGGACTCGATTTTATTTCTCCGATGTTGCGTCAGGCTGAAAATTATTTGACCGATGAGGGCAGTTTGATTGTTGAAGCCGGATCGGCATCCAATGCGCTGGAGCAACGCTATCCGAGCATTCCGTTCACTTGGCTGAGCACCGCTTACGATGAAATGGTCATCTTTACCCTGTCTGCCGATGAGTTAAAAAAACATCGCTACGCACTGCGTGGCAATCCGTCAATATCAGAACACCCAAACTAAATAATCAGATGGAAAATTCAGCATGCTTTGCAGAAGCCAAAAAATTCGTTGCCGGCGGGGTGAATTCCCCAGTCAGGGCATTTCAATCGGTAGGTGGAGAGCCGATATTTATCAATCGTGGCAAGGGCGCACACCTGATTGCTGAAGACGGCAAAGAATACATTGATTATGTCGGTTCATGGGGCCCCATGATTCTCGGGCATGCTGATGATCAGGTTGTTCAGGCAGTACAAAAGCAATCCGCATCCGGCCTGAGTTTTGGCGCGCCGACAGTTCTTGAAACAGAAATGGCAGCATTGATTTGCACGCGCCTGCCCTGGATTGAACGAGTGCGCATGGTCAACTCTGGCACCGAAGCCACCATGTCCGCAATAAGACTCGCCAGAGGATTTACCGGTAGAGATAAAATAATCAAATTTGAAGGCTGTTACCACGGGCATGCGGACAGCCTGTTAGTCAAAGCGGGCTCTGGGGCATTGACATTGGGCGTACCGACATCACTCGGGGTGCCGAGTGCAATGGCAGAACATACACTGACGGCGACTTTCAATGAGCTGGATTCAGTCGCCACAATTTTTGCTACAATCGGCGAGCAGATTGCAGCCGTAATCATTGAACCTGTGGCTGGAAATATGAGTTGCATTCCACCAGCGGAAGGCTTCTTATCGGGACTGCGTTCACTATGCGACCGATTTCAAAGTGTTTTTATTATGGACGAGGTCATGACCGGATTTCGGGTCGGCGCACAGGGAGCGCAAGGTTTATATGGGGTACACGGCGACTTAACCACGCTCGGAAAAATTATTGGCGGCGGTATGCCGGTAGGTGCTTTTGGTGGACGCAGGGATATTATGGCGTATCTTGCCCCACAGGGCGGTGTCTATCAAGCCGGCACCTTGTCCGGGAATCCGCTGGCAATGGCAGCGGGTTTGGCAACGCTTAAAGCCATTGAGCAGCCGAATTTTTTTGAAAAACTAGACGCACAAACCAAAAAACTGGTGACGGGTATTTTACATGCCGCAACCGCGCACCGAATAGCGCTAACCGCGAATCGAGTGGCAGGGATGTTTGGACTATTCTTTACTGATCAAAAATCCATTGTTAGCTTTGCCGATGTCATGGCATGTAACAGCGAAAAATTTAAGCAATTTTTCCACGGCATGCTAGATCAAGGCATCTACATGGCACCCTCCGCCTTTGAAACGGGATTTATTTCCTCAGCACACACTGACGCAGACATTGAACGCACAATTAAAGCAGCCGACAACGTATTTTCAACCCTGTAAATACGTTGCCAAGTAGTCCTATGCGGTTTTTGCAGAAAAGGGATTGCCACTGCCCGATGTTATCTGCTATTCTCGGTGGCATTATCAGTCTCTCAAGGAAGAAAGATTATGATTAACACGGTTTACGAGCTCATCGTCGGGTCTGTTTGCTACAGTCCCTGTTGGCGCAACCCTATCAGAGACAGGTCACTTTGGCGTAGGCCTATCTGGCAAAAGCAGGAAAGAGTAACGACTCGGAGTGATGTCGCTTGTTCACTTGCCGACATCCCGTCCCCACAATCCTCCCTGCGATTGACAACAAGATTATTGATGCGAATTGGTCGTATGATTGGTTCTCTCTGTGCATTAAGGTGTTGTGTCGGTCTCAGAACAAGGCAACCCCAGACAATCAACACCGCATCGTGCTAATGCCCTATTCGTAGTTCAATAACAATGTAACAAGGAAGAGTGAGTATATTATGGAAAAAGATACTTCGGGTTCATGGTGGAACCCCCATTTTTTAGATCAAGGCGATTTACAATCAAATTTTGCTCGGTCGGCATGGCCGACAATCCACCAAACCATCAGAGAAACGCGGTGCTGGTACGCCTTCGCCCTGCTGTCAATACTGATTCTAGGTATATTCGCACCCACTATCTCGGCGCAAGTGCTGATAAATGAGGTTGATGCTGATCAGGAAGGCACTGATGATGCTGAGTTTGTGGAGCTTTTTGATGGGGGTGCTGGCAACACCGATCTGAGTGGTTTAGTGCTGGTATTTTTCAATGGTCGCAACGATACCACCTATAAAGCTTTCGATTTAGACGGGTTTTCAACTAACAGTACTGGCTATTTTGTTCTTTGTGGCAATAAAGAAATGGTGACGAACTGTGATAGCGATGTTTCTCCCAACATCAATCTAATCCAGAACGGAGCGGATGCTATCGCGTTGTACACAGATGATGCCGTGAACTTTCCCCGAGGCACATCATCAACGTTGACCAATCTAATTGATGCCATCGTCTATGGCACGGACAATCAAGACGACGATGCGGGTCTGTTACAACTACTGATACCCAACCAACCACAAGTCAATGAGAACGGTCTTCAGACAGCAACCATGCACTCAAATCAACGCTGTCCCAACGGCGCAGGTGGTGCTCGCAGGACCGACACCTATGCCCAGTTTGCGCCAACCGCAGGCACAAACAACATCTGTGGTGCCACAGTTAACACCGCACCAACAACAGTAGGTAGTATTGAAGCATTGATACTGATGGCGGGTACGACCGACTCTCGGAACATCGCCACACACTTCCATGACCCCGAAGGGGACCCTCTGACCTATACAGCATCCTCCAGTGGTAGCGACACCGTAACCGTAATCGTTTCAGGTAGTATGGTAATGGTTACAGCAGTAGCAGAGGGCACAGCAACCATTACCGTAACCGCAACCGACACTCATAACCCGCCCATCACACAGACCTTTGCCATCACGGTCAATCCTGTCCTCAACACCGCACCAACAACAGTGGGTAGTATCGAAGCATTGATGTTGACGGCGGGGACGATCGGCTCTCGGGACATTGCCATACACTTCCATGACCCCGAAGGGGATCCTCTGACCTATACAGCATCCTCCAGTGGTAGCGACACCGTAACCGTAATCGTTTCAGGTAGTATGGTAACGGTTACAGCAGTAGCAGAGGGCACAGCAACCATTACCGTAACCGCAACCGACACTCATAACCCGCCCATCACACAGACCTTTGCCATCACGGTCAATCCTGTCCTCAACACCGCACCAACAACAGTGGGTAGTATCGAAGCATTGATGTTGACGGCGGGGACGATCGGCTCTCGGGACATCGCCATACACTTCCATGACCCCGAAGGGGATCCTCTGACTTATACAGCATCCTCCAGTGGTAGCGACACCGTAACCGTAATCGTTTCAGGTAGCATGGTAACGGTTACAGCAGTAGCAGAGGGCACAGCAACCATTACCGTAACCGCAACCGACACTCATAACCCGCCCATCACACAGACCTTTGCCATCACGGTCAATCCTGTCCTCAACACCGCACCAACAACAGTGGGTAGTATCGAAGCATTGATACTGATGGCGGGTACGACCGACTCTCGGAACATCGCCACACACTTCCATGACCCCGAAGGGGACCCTCTGACCTATACAGCATCCTCCAGTGGTAGCGACACCGTAACCGTAATCGTTTCAGGTAGTATGGTAATGGTTACAGCAGTAGCAGAGGGCACAGCAACCATTACCGTAACCGCAACCGACACTCATAACCCGCCCATCACACAGACCTTTGCCATCACGGTGAATGCGGCACCGAAAGCGCAAGAAACTATCGAGCAGTTGAATGAGGATATCCTGCCACGGCTTGTGCAAGTAGCGGTTGCCAGCACCCTCGCCTCACTAGGAAACCGTATTGACATCACCTTCTCTGGCATACCACAAACAGCCAGCTATCAGCTAGACGGACAGCGCACACAACTGGACGGTAAAGCCACGTTATCCGACAGCCTGCAACAGACTCTACTACACAAACTACCGACCCATTCCCACGCACTGCAAAACGCTACGCTGGATTGGAAACGGATGTCGGCTAACTCCTCCTTTGCCTTACCACTGCATGCGACTGCTGCTAATGCCGATGACAATGGCAATAATCTGGCAGTGTGGGGCAGCGGCGATTACCGCAAGCTGAGTGGAGACAGCAATGATATTGACTGGCGTGGTGATGTGGTTAATTTGCAACTCGGTATGGATAACCGAGTAGGCAGGGATTTATTGGTTGGTGGCTTGGTTTCGTGGAGCGAAGGCAAAACCGACTATACTCTGCAAGACCCGAGTAGCAAGAGCGGTAAATACCAGCACACCCTAACCAGTATCCACCCCTATCTGGCATGGTCAAACGAGACGCTTAATCTGTGGGGCAGTGTCGGCTACGGTCAGGGCACACTTGAATACAAAGAAACGGCTAGTGAGACGAGCAACATCGACACCAGGCTGTTATCTGTGGCAGGGGGTATCAAGGGTGCGGTCTTGCAACAATCCGGCATCAGTATCAAGAACGATTTCTCGCTCGTCAGAACCGATATTGATGCGGAGGGGAAAAATCCTAAACAAACCATCAATAGCCAACGACTACGCTTACTGTTGGAGGTTGATCAAGAGCAGATTGTCATGGCAAACAGCATACTCACACCAGCAATAGAAATAGGCGTGCGTTATGATGCTGGCGATGGCGACAAAGGCCTGGGCGCAGTGCTGGGTGCGAAAGTACGCTATGCCAACAATAGCGATTTGACCGCAGAAGGCAAAGTACATGCCCTAATAGGTCATAATAACTATAAGGAATGGGGCATTCAAGGCGTGATTCGTCAGGAAACCGCTACCAATGGACAAGGACTCTTCTTTAGCCTGAGTCCAATCTACGGCAATAGCCTTAGTACTAGTAGTGCCGATACGCTCTGGCAACAACCACCCACAGACAATAGCAACGGCAACAGCCACACGGATTATAGTGCGCAAATAGAAGCACGTGTGGGCTATGGACTGTCTGTGCCGGGTGGTCGGGGCTTGCTGACACCATACACTGAAATAACGCTGGGTAACACCACCGACCGCTATTGTTTAGGATTGCGCTGGAAACATCATTCCCGATTAGAAATGAATCTGTTTGGTGAAGAGCAAGCTGACAAGTACACCGTTCTGCTGGAAAGTCGCTTACACTTTTAGTTAGAGACCTTTGCACGGAAGATGATTTTCCTTTCAGGCAAGGCAAAAACGCATGGAATGAGGGAGTTTATGCTCATAAATGACCGATTGAGACCGTTTTTACCAACAGTAGGCGCTTTTAGGCGACGTAGCATGTAAGTGAAATGGCTTTCGTGCAAAGGTTTCAGTTAATGGAAAATTGATAATTGGAGCAAGTCCCCCTAGCCGCCCCTCGTATCATAACAATCGTGTTAGTTATCCAGCCATCTAGTGGTTTTTAATAGACACTATCCAATCGTGGTTGGATAAGGCGGTAGTGATGCAGCATGTCCCAGTAAGTCATTAAACTTGCTGAAAAGGTATAGCACCTACTACCCACAGAGCATAAGCGTCTCCTTTAACTTCATTAAGCGCGAACAGATCTGCTGCAAGAATTCAAAACACTTAGCACAAATAGTTACAAGAATGCACCAAAGTTAAATCATCCAACCTAATCTCAATATAACCGGAGAATCGTTATGTTATGTATAGGAATTGATATATCCAAAGCGAGCTTTGATTGCGCCTTGTTCATTGAGGGTGCTGATCAACACAAGTCTTTTGGCAATGAGAACAAAGGCTTCAACGGCTTGTGCAAATGGCTAAAATCATTGAACGCCGCACACGATCGCGTGTTTTATCTGGAAGCAACTAGCATTTATGGCATCGCCTTGGCGTAGTATTTGTATCAGGTAGGTGAAAACGTGATTGTTGCCAACCCAATCAAAACCCATGCTTTTGCAAAAATGGAAATGACGCGCAACAAAACCGATAAAGCTGATAAAGCCGACGCATTCAGCCTTGCCCGTTATTGCTCAGTATTAACGGCATCGGCAACAAAACCGCTTGGACGATTATCACCTATGTGAGGGATATAGCGTTATTTGATAACGCCAGACAAGTCGCCAGCTTCGCCGGATTGAACCCAAAAATAACCCGTCAGGTAAGCAGTATCAACAAAAGCAGTCTGTCCAAAATGGGGTACAACCGCCTCCGTACATTAGCCGCCCTATCAGGCCTCGTACGCCCTCCATATATTGAAATAGTTCAGCGACCTCATTCTGACTTAACACAACGGGCAACCGAATTGGTTTTTTAGAACGTGCAGCCGATAGTTTGTCTACAACAGGTAAGTTCAGAACTTTTTTGTAGAGGAATACAATCGAATTCATCGCAAGATTTTGTGATGACACCGAGTAATTTTTATTGAGCGCCATGTCAGATAAAAACGCCTCAATGTCTACTTTACCCAGCTCTTTGGGGTGCTTTTTATTATGGAAACGAATAAAAGCCAAAATCCACTTAACGTAAGTCTCTTCTGTACGAATAGCATAATGATAATATCGAAGAACCTCCCTCACCTGATCAATTAAACGCTTGGATTGAGGCTTAAAAAAAGCTTTTCTTCGAGTTTGTTAATGTAAGAGGACATAGGGTAACTATTCCCTACCTTAGCTTGATTATCAAGATACAAGGAATTATAGTCCATCTATGTCTATGGATTACAGGGAAAGTCTATTCCCGTTAATGACACGTTATGCTCTCTTATCGAAAATCATACCTCCACACTCTAATCTTTCAATTTCATCTATATCTTTTGAATGATAATTGTTATATCATGTATCTCTAAATATCGCATATCATTGAGAATAAAATTGGACTTAGTATGAATACTTTTTTAGAAGCCAAGCAAAAATTTGATCAACAATATTCTTCTAAAACAGAATTTGTAGCATTTCTTCCTGTAAACCTAAAGCTTTCAGAAACTTATGTTATAAAAAATAAAAAGGGGGAAACAAACGAAGAATATTATAAGTGGCAATTTTTTTATTCTTTGGTTCATTCAGGTTTGTATCAAAAAGACTATTTAGGTAGCGAAGTTTATTTTCCTAAAGGAAATAAAAATTCTGCTCCAATAAAATTCGATGGCGCTATTTTTGACAGTCCTGATTGGTTCGATTGGTATAAAAAATATCATACAAATAAAGATCAAAATTCTTTAGATTGGCTTAGAAAGCACCTGCTAGGTGTTATTGAGTTTAAAAAAGAAAACTCAAAAGGTACTGAGATTGTATATAACCAGCAGTTAAAGCCCGCTATTAAAGAATCTGAAAATGATTTTTGCTTAGGAGTCTTATACGATACTGGAAGGCTCTACTTATTTCAAAAAAAACAAAATAGTTATCTACGGCTTGATGAATCTCTTAATCTTAAAGGAGCAAAAAGTACAACAAAGGACTTATCTTTACATCTAACTGATGCTTATTACAAAATTCCATCCTTTGAACAACTAGAAAAAAAGATAACCCAGGTTAAAATTGATCGTTCAAAAAGAACAATTAATGATTTAGATATTGTTACAGGAATTTATAGCAAACAGCTAACTGATGGAATTTCAAGTATTTTAAGAACAATGGATAAGGTAGGAATGAAAAACCAACGAGGTTATGAAATTCTTATCCAAATAATGGCACTTAAAATATTTGATGAAAAGCGTAGTATCAACAGCGTCCCAAATAAAAACTTAGATTTTTACAAAACGGAACAGGAAACAAATCAATTAAATTTACTTTTTTACATTACCCGTGACGAAAAAAACCATACAAATTTAGGTGATGAAAGAATTCAAGAATTTATTCAGCGATTGAGAGAACTGTATAATGAAGCATCTGAGGAATATCATTATATCTTAAAAAGAGATGATACAGAAACGATAAGTTGGAATAATCAAGTTCATATTCAAGCAATGAGTGAAATTGTCGAACAATTTCAAGATTATAGCTTTGTTCTTTCTCATAAAACAGACCTTTATCAAATTGTTTTCTATAAATTTGCAAATGAGTTTTCTAAAGCTGACAAAGGACAGTTTATAACTCCTATTCCGCTTATAGATTTTCTAGTTCAAATTGTAAATCCTCGAAATAGTGAAAAAATAATAGACCCTACAAGTGGCATTGCAGATTTTCTTTCAATTTCGTATGTAAATTCTAAAAGCAAATTAGATGATAACAATATTTATGGTGTTGATAATGACGAGCAAATGATAATGCTTGCCCAATTAAATATGCTATTAAATGGTGATGGTAATGCAATACTAAAGCACCAACCAGATAAAGGTTCAATTACATGGAAGTTTGATGACAGAAATAACCTTGTAGAATTGCAACCCAAACTTCATAAAAAAGGCGAATGGAATAACTGGAAAGATCAAACAAAATTAAAAAAATTTGATGTTGTGCTAACTAACCCTCCATTCGGTGAGGACAGAAAGTGGGAACCCAAAACGAGTTTAGATAAAGAACAGGCTGAAATGTATGAGCTATGGGACGTTGCTAGAAGCGGAAAATGGATAGACCTAGGGCTTGTCTTTTTAGAAAATTCTTATCGTATATTAAAAGATGAAGGAAGAATGGGAATTATCGTATCTAATTCAATCGCCTCTATTGATAGATGGAATAAAGCGCGTGAATGGCTCATGGATAAAATGAGAATTGTCGCTTTATTTGATTTACCAGCTAATGTTTTTGCCGATACAGGTGTGAATACGACACTAATTGTAGCTTATAAGCCAAAAGAAAAAGAGTTAAAAAAAATACAAGAATCTAATTATGAGATTTTTGTACGAGACATTAAAAAAGTTGGTTACGAGGTAAGAACATCAAAAAGAGTTAAATTCTTTAACCCAATTTATAAGATTAATGAAACAACTTTTGAAATAGAACAGGATGATGAAGGGAGTCCTTTGGTTGATGAAGAATTCACCGAAAATATCTCTGAATTTAAAAATTGGTGTCTAGGTCAAGAAAAAACATTACAAGATTTATTTATTGCGGATAAATAAAATGCCTAATACAACCTATAAAGACATTATTAAAAATAAATTTATTTTAGCACCAAGTCAGATTTCAACGCTTAGCATTAAAAATAAAAATGTTCACTATGTCCGCGATCTTTTAAATAGAGAATTGAAAAACTCTGATAAAGGTGAGGAAGTTGGATCTGTAAATTACATATCCAAGTCCATAAGATATTTTGTTAGAGCCAAAACACTACAAAAAGAATATTTTTTACCAGTCATTACTAATGAGTCTGTAGTCCCAATTAGGCCACAGGTTTTTAAAAATATGAATTTAAGAGAGGGGGATATATTGCTCTCTAAAGATTCAAATATTGGTGAAGTCATTATTTTAGATAAAGATTATCCTAATCATACCTTGTCAGGTGCGATATATAAGCTACCCGTAGAAAAAAATAAATATTACTTGTTTGCTTTTTTAAAACATGAATATTTTTTAAATCAATTAGATTTACTTGTTCCAAAAGGTTCAACTATAAGACATGCAAAAACTCTTTTTTTAGACTGTAAAATACCCTTCCCAACTCAGAAAAATAAAGATGAAATAATCTCACACATAGAAATACTCACGCAAGCAATTATAAATAAAGAGAAAGAAATAAGAAGAAAGAGCCATAATATATTTGATGATATTGAAGATGAATTACTAAAAAACCAAACAAACAAACGGTTTAATTATAATTTCCCAAATATAAAAAGACTAAAGGAATTAAATCGTATAAATGCAGGTTTTTTTTCAGAATACTTTTTAAAAAACGAATTTTTGATAAAAAATTATATTAATGGCTTTAATAACATAAAAGACCTGGGTTTTAATATCAGTAGAGGGCAAAATCTGCAAGAGTCTTGTATTGGTAAAAGTCTTCATTCAAAGGTATATAAAAATGGTTTTTACACTGTAATCAAACCTAAGCATTTAACAGTTTATGGCACTTCATTTTCACAAGAATACCTTGGTAATGCTAAGAGCCTTAAAACCTTAAAGAAAGGTGACATAATATTTGGAGCTGAAGGCTTTGAAAAAGGCAGGTCAATAGTTATCATGGAAGATAGAGAAGAAACTATCACCAATATACATGGAATTACTATAAATCATATAACAGGGGATATGAAGCTATCTATTTTTGTAAAATGTTTTTTAGATTATTTGAAAAAAATTAAGTTAATTGACATCTATGCAGTAGGTGGAAATGGTGGTAGCTTGGCAATGAAGTACTGGGATATTATTCCTTTCCCAAGATTTCCAGAAAAAAAACAAAGTGATATTGTCGCTTTATACAGCAATCCGTCTAAAAATATTGCTAATTTTGATTGTAGTGATTTTTTAGAAGAAGATCAAAAGTGGAATCAAAAAGTAGGAATTATTGAATTAGATAGTTCAGTAAAGCAATTAAAGCAAAGATTAAATAAAATATTGAATCAAATTGTCAATGATGAAGAGGTGAATTTAAAAATAGCATAACAATAAAATCCAGCGGACGCAAAAAGACGCGCCGCTGATTATGGCGTTAGAGCCATTAAAGAAATATCAATTAATGTTTAGTCCTCAGGAAACGGAAATAAAATACAAAAAACAAACTCAACAAATTCACTGAGGGATTCAGAAGTTCTCAAAGAAACACAGCAACAAAAAAGGCGGCTTGTGAGCAAAAAAATTCGTTCATACATCATTAACAGCCTAATGGCGGTAGCGTGCTCAGCGCCACGGATTTATTCTGTGATAACATAAACACTGTAACTCTAACAAATCATTCCAGCCGACCGCTAACGCGGCGGCTGAATTCAAACGTTATGTGTCTGAAAGGAGATAAATAATGAAACGCATGATGAAGATTGTAGCTTTCTTGTCTGTAGTACTCTGGATTAACCCAGCATTTGCTATAGACCCTTGTAATTGTCATGGTTACGCCGGTCCAGGTGGTCCATGCTATGACGGACCGGGAGGCCCAGCCTATGATGGCCCTGGTGGCCCTGCATACGATGGCCCAGGAGGACCATGTTACTCAGGTCCTGGAGGACCAGAATACTCAGGTCCAGGTGGCACAGGAGAAAATTGCCCTAGTGTTTGCAGGTAAGAATATATCAACACACAACAAGGCAAATGCACTCGGACAGCAAAAAGCGCCGCTCGTTCCTCGCTCTGCTTTTTGCTGCCGGTGATTTGCGACGTTAGAACTCATAAGAATAATGATGAAGAAACTACATATTGCAATTTCTACAAATAAGATAAACGAGACAATAAACGAGTACACTATTCGCCTAGGTGTCGAACCGTGTCTATTTGTTCCGAACGAATACACATTATGGAGAATGGACTCGCTGAATGTATCGATTCGCCAAGATTCTTCTTGTACTCCTGGAGACCTTCGACATTTAGGTTGGGAATACGATTCCGCTGAAGAGTTTAGCCAAGATACTGATGTAAACGGAATTATTTGGGAACATTTTAATGCTCAACAACAAGCTGACGAAATTAACGAACTATGGCCAGAAATAAATTATCAACCAGCCGATTGAGTTCTAACAAATCATTCCAGCCGACCGCTAACACGACGGCTGAATTTAGACGTTAGCTGCTTCAAAATATAGCCCGTCTCAACTATTGACATTTCTTAATAAAATGAATACTATAAGTAGCATTCGTAAAGGGAATATTAATGCAAGCAGTTGAGCGGTATAGCCATGTAGAATCAAGAAAACAAGAAGGCGCACACTATACGCCAGCGGTTTTTTCTGATTTTATATCTGAAAATATCATTTTCAATGCAAGCCTCAAAAAATCCGTAAGAATAGTTGATCCAGCGGTTGGGGATGGCGAATTACTTATAAGTTTGATAAAAGCTTTAAAAAATCAATCCTTCAATGATATTGATGTTTACGGCTTTGATACAAATCCTGATTCGATTGAAATCACTAGAAATAGATTAAAAACATTCTACCCAGAAATTGCACCAACATTACAAAATAAAGACTTTTTACAAGTTTGTATAGAAAAAGGCAATCTATCTGATTCGCAGGATTTATTTTATTCAAGTGATATACCAAATTTTGACTTGTTAATAGCAAATCCTCCATATATACGGACACAAGTTTTAGGTGCAGAGCAAGCACAGCTATTAAGTAAAAACTTTGGTTTAAAAGGACGTGTCGATATTTATCAAGCATTTTTAGTTGCAATGAAATCAGTCTTAAAACCAGATGGTGTTGCTGGTGTGATTGTGTCTAATCGCTTTCTAACAACTAAAGGGGCAGGGAAATTCAGGGAAACTATTCATAATCAATATTCAATTAAAGGAATATGGGATTTCGGCGACACTAAAGTTTTTGAAGCTGCTGTTTTACCAGCGGTGATGATTCTTACCCCCCAAAACAAACAAAGAAATTCCAATATTCCTTTTTCATCTATTTACATGGCAGATAGTGAAAATTATGAAGGAGGCATTCCTTGTGTTGAAAGCCAAATGCAAGCCCTAAAACATGATGGTGTTGTTTCTTCAAAACAAGGAAATTATTGCGTTAAAAATGGGTATTTAACATTTGATTCAAGTCCGTCTGATTTGTGGAGGCTTCAAGATTCGACATCTGAAAAATGGCTTGATATGGTCGAATCTAAGACTTGGTGCTTATTTAAAGATATAGGAAAAGTTCGAGTTGGCGTAAAAACAACTGCTGACAATGTTTTTATCCGATCAGATTGGAAAAATGAAGTTGGATATGAGCCTGAGTTATTGCGACCATTAACAACGCATCATGTTGCTGGCAGATTTAAGTGTAATGAAAACGCAAAAAAGGCAATTCTTTATACCCATACCATTGTAGATGGGAAAAGAGATACATTTAAAATGAATCAGTTCCCACTTTCTAAACGCTATCTTGAAAAAAATAAAGAGCAACTTAGTAGTCGGAAGTATGTGATTAAAGCAAATAGAAGCTGGTTTGAAATATGGGTTCCACAAAACCCTTCATTTTGGAAGCAGGAAAAAGTAATCTTTCGTGATATTAGCGAACGCCCAACATTCTGGCTGGATAAAGAAGGAACTGTTGTAAATGGAGATTGTTATTGGTTGTTACGCGATAATAAAGAAATGCCTGATGATATTTTATGGCTAATATTGGCTATAGCAAATTCATGTTTTATAGAAAAATTTTATGATATAAAATTTCAGAATAAACTGTACTCAAATAGACGGAGGTTTATTACTCAGTATGTTGAGCAATTCCCTGTGCCAAATCCACATCATATAGAATCTAAAGCATTAATTACTTTGGCTAAAAAATGCTACAAAGAAACGGACATTAAAAAACAAATTATTATCGAAAATGAAATTGATGAAATAGTTTGGTCGGTTTTTAATGTTGCATAATAAACAATAGTTATGGGTTAAAGACAGATTGCCCCTGAATATCTTCAAAAAACCCCATTGGTATTGACCGCTGACATTTATAACTTTCTTCTGCTATATAGGTAAAGTGTAAGCCAAGCTTACTTCCCTGACATAATACAGCTCCTTCAACTATGTTGCTTTTTGCATTGGTAAGAGCAATAAAGTAACGCATGTTTCTAGTTGTAAAACCTCTACAATCTGGAACTTCAAGTTCAAATTCTGGGCTGAATTTACCTAAATCAACCGTTGGTGAGTCTTGAATTTTAACCTCCAAAGCTTGATTGCGAAGATCAGGATAACCACCCGCAAGTAACTCATCATCCCTAATACTATAGCCAAGTGCATCGGCAAATATTTCTTCCAGCATTTGACCTCTATTTTTAGTTGCCGCTGGTGCAATATTTCTACCAATTATTTTGTCTATGACAATATCCTTAATTATGGAAAGTGGTAGCAATGACTCAGAAGTTGGTTGGTCGTGAATGCTAAAACGTGATAGGTTTTTTAAATTAAGTTTATGCCCAATGGCATCATCATAAAATAATATTGAACTTGGCTCCTCCAACACGAGCCGTCGCAATGTTGAGGAAATAATCAGTTGATTTTTTATTGTAGGTTTACCAAACTCACCAAATTTATTTACAATGTATTCAGGTGTTAGTACTGCAATAGCAGAAATAATGTGATTATCTGGATCAACTTTTACCAAAACAAATCGAACCTCACCAGACTGAAGAGTTTCACCATTTGAATATTGGACCTGAACAGATTCAGATGACGGGTTTCTATTCCAAACTTGAAGGTTATAGGATTTTCCAGTTGTTACGATATATGTATCGACATATTCTAAAAGAATTTTGGGAACACCTTTTGGCGGAATTACATCATAAATATTATTATTTGCAGTTTCTGGTGGTTCAAAATTAATTAATTGATCAGCTACCAACTTGCGAATATTTGAACCATCTGTTCTGGATTTTCCTGTTAGAACAAATTTTGTGTTTATCAATGATTCAAGTTTTATTGCCAGATTTTCTAAAGAGGTTAAAAGGCTCTTGTTACTTGGTGGTATTTTTAATCTTGCATCCATATAAATTACTTCGAGTTATCGGTTAATAAAGTAGGTACGTCTACATTTAAAGCAAAAGCCAAAACTTCTAATGAGCTTAATGTTACATTCCGTTCACCACGTTCAACCGCCCCAACATAAGTACGATGAAGTCCACATTTATCGGCAAGCTCTTCCTGTGATAAGTTCATATCGCTGCGAAGCTTTTTGATGTTATTAGATAATGTTTTTGTTAAAACTAGGCTTGGTTTTCTCATGTGAGTATGATAAGTATTATGATGCTTATAAGTATACAGACTATTAGTAGCAAAAAAGCAGCTAACAAATAGCTCCAGCGGACAGTTAAAAGCGGCGTTTCGCTACGCTACACTCTGCTTTTAACTGCCGCTGAGCAAGGCGTTAGAACTCATAAGAATAATGATGAAGAAACTACATATTGCAATTTCTACAAATAAGATAAACGAGACAATAAACAATCACACCATTCGCCTAGGTGTCGAACCGTGTCTATTTGTTCCGAACGAATACGCATTATGGAGAACGGACTCGCTGAATGTATCGATTCGCCAAGATTCTTCTTGTACTCTTGGAGACCTTCGATATTTAGGTTGGGAAGATGATTCCGCTGAAGAATTTAGCCAAGATACTGACGTAAACGGAGTTATTTGGGAATATTTTAATGCTCAACAACAAGCTGACGAAATTAACGAACTATGGCCAGAAATAAATTATCAGTCAGCAGATTGAGTTCTAACAAATCATTCCAGCCGACCGCTAACGCGGCGGCTGAATTTAGACGTTAGCTCCATGAATTCTTGGCACAAGATATTTCTGCTCTTGGTTGTTGTACTGGCGGCCTCTTTGAGTAGCTTTTTTGTTCACGTTTTTACTGCTGAGTGGTTGCCAACTTGGATAGGCGGTCAAATGGACGGAAGAGAGCTAAAGTCCTCTTGGGCGGTTCGGTACGCTGCTGGTGTCACGTCTGTTGAATATGGCGTGGCAGCGGTTGCTCTGTACCACCTGTCTCGTAATGCGATATTGAGATTTGGTAAGTTCAGAGCTGCAATTATTTATTCAATTTTATTAGCGGCAATCCACGGCACTTTCATCCGCCAGCCTTTGATGGATTACTTAATCGGAAATCCACTTCAGGTTGTCGTTGTTCAGAATCTCTTTAATTGGCTCGTCTGGTTGTTGATGGCGTTTATCGTTGTGTACGGCTATGAAATAACTATGCGGGTTGGAGCTAACAAATCATTAAAGCGGACGCCCTAAAGGGCGCCGCTTAATTCCAACGTTAGGTTTCACAAACACATTAATGGAGAAGCAGCAATGAGCATACGAGATACAATCCACTTAGCCGGACAAAACCTGCATACAATCATCATCACCGCCAGTGAAGAGGATGGATATGTCGAAACCCGGGAAGCAGAACCATACAGTTACAGAATTAAAGGCGACTCGGAAAAATTTTTCTGCTATGACATAAGAAAAGGTGGCATTCGTAACTTCACTGTTTTAAATATTATTAGCGTAGAAGAAACCGAAAACACATTTACTCCGCGCTGGCCGGTGGAAGTATAGGCTTGCCATTTTTATCCGATAGCGCGGTGATTTCACCGATGCAAATACGGTCGGTTAGTGAAATCAACCTGTCTGCGCTTGCAGCCATGGAAATGCAGGCATTGCGCCAAAGCAAGTTGCTTTCAGTCCCGCCGCTCTCAAGTTTAGCGCGACGGCGTATTTCAATGAGCTCTTCTTTTTTCCACATTTTCAAATACCTCATATTCAAAAGACAAATAAACCTAACAAGGCAAATTAACTCGGACGCCTACAATCGCTACGCTCTTTTCGGCTCCGGTTATTTGCGGCGTTAGAGCCGTTAAAGAAATATCAATTAATGTTTAGTCCTCAGGAAACGGAAATAAAATACAAAAAACAAACTCAACAAATTCACTGAGGGATTCAGAAGTTCTCAAAGAAACACAGCAACAAAAAAGGCGGCTTGTGAGCAAAAAAATTCGTTCATACATCATCAACAGCCTAATGGCGGTAGCGCGCGCTTAATACCTATCATACAAGGGAAAATCCTTGAAGGACAACCTCCACACCGATGGGTGGAAACGTATGACAGCCTCCTTTTGAATGGATATGATTACTACAGGGTTTATCACGCTAAAAATGAATTTGCACGGGGGAAATGCCACGTCAATTCAATGGCATCGAAAGTTTTTGGTCGTTTGCCATAAAGACGCTTGGCACAATTCAACGACATCGCCGAGATAACTTTTTAGTTGCACATCTAAGGAATGCCAATACAAATTCAACCATCGTAATGATGATTTATATGCTATTCTTCTCAAAAATTTAAGAAACTATCCCATATAAAGTTCCCCAAACCCATGGTTATAATGGTCGAGTCAGCTTATTCAGGTTATGGTTAAGCGAGTTGTCATGCGACTCCTGTTCAAGGACATATTCATCAAAAACGGCTTCATGGTTATTCAGGTTATGGGGTAAGCGGGTTGTCATGCGACTAAGGTACTGAACCGTCACCATAAGCCACTTTTAATTGTAAGGATATACTGTTTCTATATCGTCGAAAAACGACAATGCTCGTTCCAAATCGTCATCATTGTCTAACTGGAAGGCGTTGATGCCACATCGTTCCAATAAAGACAGGTTGTCAACAGCAACGCCGATGGCTCGAATTTCTCCTTGATAGTGGTACTGCTGTCGTAGCTCAACAGACTGAGAATAGCCACGCCCCTCGGTAAAACTGCTAAAGACAAGGGCAATGACCGGAATAACATCAAGGTCTTTGGCGATGGCTGAAACGTCATCGGTCGGGGTTAAATAAACGCCGACATCAGCACGCCTCTGCCCATCGTCTCTAATGGCATCCCTGATGGTGTTGCGCATCTCCAGCCAATGCGAAACGGCTATGAGTTTGGGACGCGCTTGATCTTCAGGCGAAAGGGTCGAAAGCGGAGGCTCGGACTCAAGCCGCCACGGATTGTCGATGATTTGGCGATTTTTTATGATCCGCATACAGGTTCTCTTTGAAAGGGGAAACCCCGGTTCGAATCACCGTCTGCTGAAATGATTCGCCAGTATGACGTTCTTTCAGATAGGTTTCTATAATATTCTCAATGGCAGTCAGCAGTTCGGTTTTTGCAACTGCCGGTCCCAGCCTCTCACCGATTCGCGCATCGTTTTCGGCAGAACCACCCAGCGTTATTTGATACCACTCCTCACCTTTCTTATCCACGCCCAGTATGCCGATGTGTCCGGCGTGATGATGTCCGCAAGCATTCATACAACCTGACATTTTAAGTTTAATATCACCAATCTGATAAAGCCGCTCGAAATCGCTAATACGGTTGCCGATTTCCTTAGCGATCTCGATCGTTCCAGCGTTTGCCAGAGAACAAAAATCCAGCCCGGGACAAGCAATCATATCGGTAAGTTTGCCGATATTCGGTGTCGCTAACTTCAGCGCATTTAACCTGTGCCATACAGTCCATAAATCAATACTTTTAACATAAGGCAACAGCAGATTCTGCTCATGCGTTACCCGTATCTCGTCTTCGCTATAATCACGGGCAATATCGGCAAGTTGCTGCATCGCATCGGCATCAATATCGCCAGGGGCTTCGCCTTGTGCTTTCAATGAAATATGTACCACGGTGTAGCCATCCAGAATATGCGCGGTATTATTATGTTTACGCCAGCTCATAAAAGCGGGATGGGCGACTGGGATCAGCCGCTCAGCATTGCCAGTCCTATTTGCTGACTTGAATTCTTTAATGAAACACGACTTAGCATAACTGATTTGCTGAGCGGTTAGTGTCGGAGCGGTTTTTTTAGAAGCCACCCATGCCTGATTCACCTGTTCAGCAAAGTTTTCGATACCAAGCGCATTAACCAGAATTTTAATCCGCGCTTTATATTTGTTGTCCCGACGACCATGCTTATTATATACCCGCAGAATCGCTTGCAGATAACTCAACAATGATGATGCTGGCAAATCATCATGAATCAACTTGCCAATGACTGGGGTTCGACCCATCCCGCCGCCGACATAAATCCTGAAACGGACTTCGTTATCGCGGTTTCTGACAATTTGAATGCCGATGTCATGAAACTGAATGGCTGCGCGGTCATTTTTCGCCCCGGTCACCGCAAATTTGAATTTTCTCGGCAACCAGTTAAATTCAGGATGAAGGGTTGACCATTGTCGTAACAGTTCGCACCACGGTCGCGGGTCTTCGTATTCGTCTGTAGATACGCCCGCGAGATGGTCGGAGGTTATATTTCTGATACAGCTTCCACTAGTTTGGATGGCGTGCATATCCACCTTGGCAAGTTCATGTAGAATTGCCGGCACATCATTGAGTTCGGGCCAGTTGTATTGAATATTTTGTCGTGTTGTAAAATGCCCATAGCCACGATCATATTTGCGGGCAATATCACCAAGTTTGCGCAGTTGCGCACTGTTGAGCTGACCGTAAGGGATAGCAACCCGCAACATGTGGGCGTGGCGTTGCTCGTACAGTCCATTTCGCAATCTGAGCTGGGTGAAGCTGTCGCTATCCAGTGTACCAGCATTGAAACGGCAGACTTGACCCTGAAACTGCTCTGCCCGCTGATGCAGAAATTGTCTTTCTTGATCGCTGTATTGGTGCATATTCAACATCTCCAATCAGACTGGATTTATATTAGGGACAGGGAAGTGTAAGAAACTAATGGGTGATAAACAATAGTAATTAGAAAATAATACTATTTATGTGCTATATTAGCCATTCACATAGTAAATATATCGCATAAAATGAAAAAGAAAGAAAAATATACTATTGATGAAGTAGATCGTAAAATTTTGTATTATTTGCAGCGGGATGCCAGTATGACCATCAAGCACATTGCCGAAAAAGTTCATCTGTCGCCCACACCTTGCTGGAAGCGGATTCAACGGATGGAAGATCGCGGCATTATCCGTGCCCGAGTGGCGTTGCTCGATCCAGCAAAAGTAAATGCGGAAATTACCGTTTTTATTGCGGTGATGACCGACCAGCATAATACCGCATGGAGCGAGAAATTTGCATCTGAAATGTCATCCATTCCGGAGATCATGGAAATCTATCGTATGAGTGGCGAAGTAGATTATCTGTTGCGGGTGGTTGTTCCCGATATTCCAGCCTTTGACAATCTCTACAAGAAAATAATCGATCGCATTGCCCTATCCAATGTAACTTCCACATTTGCTATTGAACAGATGAAATATACCACCGCACTGCCGCTGTGAATGGATACCTGCTGCGTTCTTGAATCGGTTGCCGGTGAGCGGGCTATCATTGACGAATGACACAGACTCACCGATGAGGCTTGTTGTCTCTGCCAACAGAACAGTGTTATTATCCAGCAATCAAGGTAGAATGACTTGAGCATTAAGCGCAGTTTGACCCTGCTGGGCTGTCATTTTCACTTTTGCGACCCCCTTTTCTGCAACCACTACAATCTGATGTTATGGCTAAATTTCTGGTACTGCATGGAGCAAATTTGAATCTTCTGGGAAGGCGTGAGCCTGAGCATTATGGTCGTACCGGTTTGGCGGAAATAAATAACAAACTCGCTCAGCTAAGCCAAGCCGATGGACATCAACTGGATTGTCAACAAAGCAATGGAGAAAGCCAATTGGTGGATTGGATTCAACAGGCAGCAGATGAGCAGGTCGATTTTATTATTATCAATCCGGCGGCATTTACCCATACCAGCGTGGCAATGCGGGACGCATTGTCGGCAGTCAAGATTCCGTTTATTGAGGTGCATTTGTCAAATGTACACGCGCGCGAGCCGTTTCGCCGTCAATCTTATTTTTCAGACATCGCCGAGGGCGTAATTACCGGACTTGGTGCGCGTGGTTATGAATTTGCCTATCAATCGGCAGTGTCTTGGTTAGCTGCCCAGAGTCGCTAAAGCGTGTTCGTCTCTCGTTAAATCCTACCTAGTCCATTTGCCCCCTCAAATGGGTGTAGGGTAACTCGGACAGGTTATGTACTAATTCATGGGACAGATAATCTGATCCTGATGCGCGTAACAATGAAAGTTGAACCGCGGACTAAAGTTGTTTAGTATTGTCATCACGATTGACAAAATAAGAATAATTTGCCTTATGACTTTTTCTGACAGAAAACCGGCTGAATGTCTCAGAATAAACCGTCCTTCATCAACATTACGCACTCAGGTACAAGGAACATTACGAGATGCGATATTTGATGGGTATCTTGTACCTGGACAACATCTGATTGAACGAGAAATGTGTGAGCGTATGCGAGTCAGTCGCCCTATTTTACGCGAAGCTTTGTCAAATCTGGAAGCACATGGTCTTGTCGAGCGACTGAATAATCGAGGCTATGCGGTGTGTAAACTTTCGGTCAAAAAAACCCGCCAGCTCTATGAAGTGCGATCCGTCCTTGAGGAGCTTGCCGTGGGTCTGTTCGCAGAACACGCAAGTGATGCCCAACGGGGATTGCTCAAGAATGCGCTACAGAATCTGGATATGGCTTTTCGCTCGGAAGATACTGTCAGCATTCGAAGTGCGACCACACAATACTATGATTGCCTTTTGAACGGGTGCGGGAACAGCGAAGTGGCCCATATTCTGGGTACACTTCATGATCGAATCGCTTTGTTGCGATCTCGTTCAATGTCACGCCGCAAGCGTTGGAGGGCTAGTTTACAGGAATTCACGGTTATGACGGATGCGATTCTGGACCGGGATGTTAAAAGGTCCAGAATGGCATCTCGTGAACATATCCGGATGGCCGCCCAATCAGCGGAGGAAGCATTGAGCGATAATGACGACGAGTATCCGGATTATTCTGTATAGATTTTGAGTGCAAGTTAACATGTTGGACTCTATTGAGACCAAACAGCTTTTGCAGTGGCAATCTCGGGCGGGTAGACCAGAATCGGAGCCCCGTTCTGCCATTGGACCAGCATCACATTGGCAGCTTCGCGTAGACCTGTCTCATCAAATGCTACCCCACCTGGAAAGACATTGGCTGCCGCGGTTTCGGTTAAACGCATGGTGCGTAACTGCTCGGCGACGGCTTCCCGATTAGCACTGCCAGCACGTTCCAAAGCTTCCTTCAGGATGTGCATTTCTGCCCACGGAACAATTGCGTCCTGAGTCATGTAAGGTTCACCAGTATTCGCTATAAATTGCTTGGCGATTGCGTCATGTGATGCATTAGGCCAAGCTGCAACAGTTGTAATCATCCCTTCAAGCAGCTTCGGACCAACGGCCTTCAATACTCCCGGATCAAGTAGCGTACCACCATGACCGAGCATCGGTATTTTAATCCCAAATTCGGATACCTTCTCGAGTAGCAATTTGTAGTCGGACGCATTGGTCGCGAGCATGTACAGGAAATCCGGTTTGGCACGTCGCAAGCGTTGAATAAGCGGGGTTGCATCAGACAGAGGCGGTGTGAACACCTGATCAATGCTCATTGAGAGACCAATGTCAGGGAATACTTTGTCGCGCAACTGTTTGATAAAGCCACTTGGGTTTGGTGTGTTGTCGTAGATAGCACCAACCGATTTTGGATTTGCATTAGAATCACGCGCAAGTGCCACAGTTACAGGGGCAGCCTGATTGGCAAAAGTTGATGCTTTGGGTGAGGTTTGAAAGATGTAATTAAAGCCACGTCCAGTAATTTTGTCTGAGAACGAGAATGTCAACCAAGGCAGTTTCTCACGCTCTGTTACCTCGGTGATAGCAAGGGTAAAAGAACTCAACCAAGCACCGCTACCCGCAACTAAATCCGGGTGAGCAGCCAATAAACCACGTACGGCGGTAGCAGCTTTGTCAGCACTATCGCCAGCGTCTGCTACCACAAGACGTAGTTTTGCGCCACCAAGAGTTTTGATTCCACCTTCATCGTTGATCTTCTCAATCGCCATTTCGGCACCGATACGCATCAGTTTTCCAGGGCGTGCCCAGGGACCCGATAGCGGTGCCACCATTCCGATCTTGATTTCTTTTACGTCTTCGGCCATCGTGCTGGAAACGGTTCCTGCAAACGAAAATGCGACAATAACGACTGATATTATTGTGCGTCTGGATAGGGATTGTTGCTGTGTCATTTGTATTTCCTCTTTGTTAAGTTTTGATTCAGTATTTATGTACCCATATACGAAGAACGGACGGACTGACTATGCAGAAGGTTCTGACTTAGACCGGAATCCACGATGTGACCAGATTCCAGAAGATAGCCGAAGTCACAGGATTCCAGCGCTTCGGCAATGTGCTGTTCAACAAGCAAAACTGTCATCCCCCTATCCCGATGAATTCGTCCGACCGCATTAAAAATATCGTCTGCCAAAGCGGGAGAAAGCCCCATCGACGGCTCATCCAAAAGAAGCATTCGCGGGAAGGCCGCCAATCCGCGACCGATTGCCAACATTTGTTGTTGACCACCAGATAGTGTCCCTGCTACCTGTTTCCGTCGCTCCCAAAGAATCGGGAACAAATCAAGAATAAATTCCAAACTAATTTTCCAGTTTGCGCGCCCAACAGTGGTATAAGCACCTAGTTCAAGATTTTCCATGACGCTGAGCGAAGAAAATATCTGTCGACCTTCTGGCACATGGGTAATGCCTAAATGGGGTCGTTTATCAGCAGCTAGTTTGGTCAGGTTATGTCCACCAAACTGGATGGATCCACTACCAACGGGCGCGGTTCCGGAAATTGCCTTAAAGAGCGTTGTTTTGCCTGCGCCGTTCGCGCCCACAATCGCAACGAATTGCCCATCACCCACCCGAATCGATGCTTTTGAGAGCGCATGAAGTCCACCGTAATCTACACAAATGTTATTAACTTCAAGCATGCTTGTTCCGCTTTGCCCATTTTCGACCCAGATAAGCCTCCAGTACCAGAGGGTCGCATGTTACTGTGTCTGGAGGACCGTCTGCAATGATGACACCATTGTCCAGCACCAAAAAACGGTCAACCAAACGCACCATAGCCCGCATTGTGTGTTCAATAATGATGATGGTCATGCCATAATCACGCAATGTTTTCAAAATATTGATTACAACCTCTGATTCTGCTTCGGACAAGCCTGCAAGACATTCATCAACTAATAACAGAACCGGTTTCGCTGCAACAGCGCGTGCCAGCTCCATCAGTCGCAGATCAAAGGCTGTGGCGTTTTCAGCTGATTCGTTGATTCGATGTTCTATCCCAGCGACTGCCACAGCAGACCGAGCATGAACGTGCCATTGATTAAAAGTGGCAACGGCACCAACCGCGATATTTCCAAAAATGGTCATTTGTGGGAAGACTCGTGCAACCTGGAATGTTCGCCCAACGCCCCTACGGGCTATTTCATGAGTTTGCTCGCCAAGGATTTCCGTTCCACGAAACCGTACAGACCCACCATCGGGTGTGATATACCCATTAATCAGATTGAGAAGCGTTGTCTTTCCGGATCCATTGGGACCGATTACCCCCAGAATTTCGCCAGACTGCAAATCAAATGACACATTTTTAACAGCCTTTACACCACCAAAGGAACAAGTGAGATCGCGTACCTGTAGAATGGTTTCGGGTTTTTCTCTGTGTGTAGAGCCCGGTATTGGAGGGACTTGCTTGCGCTCTAGAATGTCAGATCCTACTGCTGAATAAGGGTCACTCTTGCATGCAGACAGGCGTTTTCTGAATATCCGCCAGTAGAGCCCATTCGGTGCAAACAACACAATAGCGACCACAATAGCACCAAAAACCACGCCACTGATTCCAGGCAGGACTGCACCCAGTTGGTGCTTTAAAAGTTCGCCCAATGGGACAAGAACGCTAGCACCGATTACAGGGCCCCAGAATGTTCCAATACCCCCGAATAATGTCAAGATGATTGCTTGTGCAGAAACTAAAACACCGAAAACGCTGTGTGGAGTGATAATCAGTACTACCTGTGCATACAACGCCCCTGCTGCAGCAGATAATCCACCACTTATCATCAATGCCAAAACCTTCCAGCGAAAGCAATCAACCCCCAATGCCTCTGCTGCAGTCTCATTTTGACGAATAAGACGCAACCAAAGACCCATCCGACTGTTTTCAATCGCAAATGAGATCAGTATGCCAACGGTCAATAAAGCGAGCGCGACAAAGGAATAACCAGTTTGATCTTCAAACTGCATGAAATACAATGCGCTTTCTCGTTGCATGGGAATAGTGAGTTCTTGTAAGCCCAGATACTCAAACAAATAAACGGCCGCAGTTGGATAACACAGCATGGCCAAACCGAAGTAAATCCCAGACAAACGCAGTGTTATCAAACCGATAAATGCACCCGCAAGAACGCCCATAATTACCGCAACAAAAAGCCCAATCCATGGTGTTATATTGTATGAAACCTGTAGCAGAACAATGGTATATGCGCCGACCCCCCAAAAAACCGCGTGGCCGAATGAAATAAGTCCGGCATAACCGCTGATAATGTTCCACGATAATGCGAAAACGGCCCAGAGTAACGTTAGGGTAAAGAGGTTGATGTAAAAGTTGCTTTGTAGCATCAGGGTTACAATAACCCCGATGATCGGGACAATCGCAATGGGTAACATCTTTTGCAGGATACGAGTATGCATCTTAACTTAGACCCTGCTCGTTGTGCGACCAAACAATCCATGCGGGCGTAAAAGGACAATTCCCAGAAACGCGATAAAGACAACCATGTTCTGCAACTGAATCGGTACAAAACTGGTTGAAACCTGCTGGATTAACCCAATCGTCAGACCGCCCCAAAAAGCACCGGTAATACTACCCAGTCCACCAAGAACAACCGAGGCATACATAAGAATCAGGAAGTCTAGTCCGATATAGGGTTGAAACGGATGATAGGTAGCAATCAAACCACCAGCAGCTGCGGTTATTCCAATCCCAATTGAAAACCCGATTCGGTGCGCGCGTTTGACATTGATACCCATATATGTAGCCGCTACTGGATTATCCGCAACCGCACGCAACGATTTACCCGTTGAAGTCCGACTCATGAACAAATAAAGCGCGATAGTCATTAAAACTGCAGCCAAGCTTGTGATGGTTTTGGCTTTATTGAAAAACAGAAACCCAACCACCCATGCTTGTGCCGACAAAGGAGTGTGTATTGTTAATGGATCAGCACCAAAGACAAGCAAGACACCATTTTGCAGGATAAGGGCAATTCCCAATGTCAAGATTATTTGAGAATTCTGACTGTTCCTGATTGATATCCGTGACAAGAAAAGGCGATGTGTTATCCAGCCAAGACCTGCCACAAGAATGGCTGCAACAAAAGCACCCAGAAAGGGTGTGACGATAGGACCCAATGTTCCGACCCCACCCAAAAGTGCTATGGCGAAGAATGCCACATACATCCCCAGCATCATAAAATCGGGTTGTGCAAAATTGATGACCCGCATCAACCCAAAGATTAGACCAAGACCGACAGAAGCAAGCGCAAACACACCACCGATCAGTAACCCGGTTACAATTGACTGTAACAAAAGTTCCAGAAAAAATGAGAAATCGCCCCAAGACCCGATCACACAAATACCTCTTTACAAGATGTTAGTTTTAATATGTTATAATATATGTTGTCATACAAACTAACATAGTAATAGGCATTGTACAAGGAGATTCTCCTGAAAGTCCATACTTACCTGATTTGTCTCATAGGTGCTGAACCCAGACAGATTGGTTGACTGCTGGTAGAATCGGTAGTAGTTTGAGGTTATCTCTGCTTAAAAGGCGAATCGATACGAAAAGAGAATTAGTACTATAGGAGACCTTCGCATAATTCAAAATACTGTCAGAGAACAATTAAAACGGCTCTAATTGAGACAAAATAATGTCGCTTTTGACAAGATTAATGAGTTTTTTTCAATGAGAAGTCATGGAATTTGGACAGTCAATCTGATTGATGCAAAGGTCTCTATTAACAGTATCTTTAGCGTCTGATATCATGATACCCTGACTGGCATCGCTATTGTTTGGATGAGTAATAGCCCCGTGCTGGTTCTGGTGGCAGTATTTCGAGATGTATGCAGATAGGTATAGGTCTTATAAGTTATGAGTACGTTAAAATGAGAAAAAAAATCCAGCGTTATCAGCATTATATCAATGGCGAATGGTGCGACGCATCAGATCGAGCTACGCTTACCAGCATCAATCCAGCCGATGAAACAAGCTGGGCGGAAATCGCGGTTGCCAGTGAAGAGGATGTTAATAGTGCGGTCGCCGCTGCCAAAACGGCTCTGTATCACTCTGCTTGGGCATCAATGAGCGCGACCGAGCGCGGTAAGTTAATACGACGGTTGGGTGATTTGGTGCTTGAACATGCCGACTACCTTGCTGAAATTGAAACCACCGACAGCGGCAAGCTGTTGACGGAAACGCGGGCACAAACCCGATACGTCGCCGACTACTACTATTATTATGCCGGTATGGCGGACAAGATTGAAGGCTCAACGCTACCGATTGACAAGCCGGATATGCATGTATTTACAACCCGTCAACCGATTGGCGTTGTTGCGGCAGTGGTGCCTTGGAATGCACAAATGTTTTTAACTGCCACCAAGTTAGGACCGGCACTGGCTGCCGGCAATACGGTGGTGCTAAAAGCCTCCGAGGTCGCGCCGACACCGCTGTTTGAATTTGCAAAAATTGCAGAGCAAGCCGGGTTTCCTGCTGGAGTAATCAATGTCATTACCGGTTTTGGAGAACCCTGTGGCCGTGCCTTAACCGCACATCAAGATATTGCACGGGTGGCATTTACCGGCGGACCGGAAACTGCCTCCAGAGTCATTCAAAATACCAGCAATAACTTTGCCCATGTTTCTTTGGAGCTGGGTGGAAAATCACCTATTTTGGTATTTGACGATGCCCGCATTGAGGGGGCGGTGAATGGTATTATTGCTGGCAATTTTGGTGCTTCCGGACAAAGTTGTGTGGCGGGATCGCGAGTTTTTATCCAGCGCGGCATTTATAATGATGTGATGACCAGACTGGTTGAGCGAACCCGACAAATTCGGCTTGGCGATCCGCTGGTACAGGAAACACAGATCGGCCCACTGGCAACCCGCGCACAAATAGAACGTATCATTTGTGCCGTTGAAAAATCGCGGAGACAAGGTGCAACATTACTACACGGTGGCCAACAGCCTGAGCAATTTGACAAAGGTTATTACTTTGAGCCGACCATCCTCGACTGCCCACACCAAAACATTGAGACCGTACAACAGGAAATGTTTGGTCCGGTTCTCAGTGCGATGAAGTTTGACGATGAAGAGGAAGGCATTGCCATGGCGAATAATACGCGCTTTGGACTCGGTGCTGGGATATTTACGGAAAATCTGGCTCGGGCGCACCGCGTCAGCGCGAGAATCCGTTCAGGAATACTGTGGATTAACACCTACCGCGCGATATCGCCCATCGCCCCTTTCGGTGGCTTTGGGCACAGTGGTTTTGGGCGCGAAGCGGGTATGGAGGTCATGCTGGATTATACCCGACCCAAAACCGTTTGGATTAATACCTCCAGCGAGTCGATGGCAAACCCCTTTGTTATGCGGTGATTACGCAACTGATGGCATTCAACGGGCGTGTTTGTCAGCACTCCGCTAAAATCCAGGCATGCTCCGGATCATTGCTGAACTTCCATTCACGCACCGGTCCTGCCATCACATTCAGGTAATATGACTGATAACCATAAGGCACGCCGACCGGATGATAGCCTTTGGGAACAATGACACAATCTTTGTTATAGACAGCCATTGTTTCATCCAAAGAAAAGTCATCGGTATAAACTCTTTGGAAAACAAAACCCTGAGCGGGGTTAATTCTATGATAATACGTTTCTTCAAGATATGACTCGTGTGGTAGTTGATTCAGATCATGTTTATGCGGCGGATAGCTTGACCAATGCCCACTCGGGGTAAACACTTCTGTCAATAATAAACGCTCTGCCGCTTGATCCGACATTAAAATATTATGAATACGGCGAGCATTACCACCCTTGCCGCGTTCAGAAACCGTAATCTGCTCCGGTTTAATTAAGCGCACTGGATATTTCCCGGTTACCGATGTGGCACTGCCAATACCCAGCTCTACATCTGTAGTTGCTTGGATTTGAACCTCCGTATTGGGCGGGATATAAACCGCATAAGGCGGTATTTCGTCAAACGGCGAGTTCCTCTCGCCAATGTTTTCATAACATTGACCTGCCGCTGTAATTGTCGCCTTACCCGCCAAAATCACGAGACAGCATTCCTTGTTCTGACAATCATCTTGCCATAGCGCACCCTTTTTTAATGCTAACGCACAAAACCCGACATACTGCCATGCGGCAATTTCAGGGGTGATATAAATTTGTTGTGATTGCTTGTAATTCGCTTTGTGTAACAATTGCATGGATACGATCCTCTTGGATAATCGGTCATTATGAGCCAAGCCCGTACTGGCGTTTTTTATTTGCCAAAGTACCGGTCAGCTCAACACAGGCAGATAGTAGGCTAATCCACAACAAAAAGCAGGATCTCGGCATAATGTTCTGTTCGCTCAGACAGCCAATTGTAGGCCAATTAGCAATGACAGGCAAAACCACACTTTCAATGAATAAGAATGATGTTTGAATGAATCAAATAAATTCACGAGGGTTGACGGGTTTCTAAATGCTGCACTCATAGTTTGGATTGTTTGAGACATTGGTTTAAATATTGATAGCCGATAGTGGCATAAGTCAGCGGATGCGCGATGATGGGGTCCTGCTCGGCTTCAACCACCAGCCAGCCTTGGTAGTCATTTTTTTTCAACCCTTTCAAAATCTCAACATAATCAATTACACCATCTCCCGGGACGGTAAACACACCATTTAATACCGCATCCAGAAAAGACAAGTCGCGATTTTTTACATCCTTGAGTACCGTTTCCCTGATGTCTTTGCAATGCACATGATTGATACGATTTCCCCATGAATTCATGATATTGCGCCAATCGCCATCCGCATACACCAAATGTCCCGTATCTAATAACAAGCCCATGGATTTTGTATTTTCCATTAGACCATCAATATCCTGTTCAGATTCAATGATAGTACCCATGTGATGGTGATACGCCATTTGCACCTCATTGTCTTCAAGGTAGTGTGCAAATTCATCAACTTTTTTATAAAAATCAGCATCCTGATTGTCTGACAAAACGCTTCTTTTGCTCAAGCCAATATGTTGCTGGGCATGAATGGCTCCACTAACCTCGCAGCAGACCATCACGTTAGCAGCCAGCGCTTTCAATAGCTGCAAATGCGGTTGCACCGCTTTGATTTCTTCAGCAACGGTTCGCTGTAACAACCGCATACTATACCAACCGGAAACCAGCGCAAGCTGATGTTTTTTTAAGAGCGGCTCCAGCAATCTGGCTTGACGGGGGAATTTATTCCCCAGCTCAACACCGAAAAATCCTGCCTGCCGACTGTCGCTTAAACAGCTTTCAAGCGAAGTTTCCGCACCCAATGATGGCAGGTCATCGTTACTCCAAGCAATCGGATTGATGCCCAGTTTTACATGACTACTCAACTTGGCTGACCTTGGTAATGAGCTGCTGATAAACCCAAATTTTATTGTCCATAGGGTTGTTTTTGTTTGGCGATTTGATATTGTTTGCGCGCTTGTTGAACCTCATTGCGACTGGATACTTCAGCGACAGCCACATCCCACCAAGCTCCGCCCTGCTCGGTGGCATTGAGCGAATCGGTGTCAATAACAATCACATAACTGTCCTTACTTTTGCGGGCTTCTTGTAATGCCTGCTCTAATTCTGATATCGTTCCCACATACTTGGCTTGTGCGCCTAAAGACTGTGCATGCGCGGCAAAATCAATTTCCTTATTTTCTTTTTGTGTGGCTTTTTGCGTTTCTGTTTGATAGCTAGGGCAATCTTTCCACAAATTGTTAAACGATGTACTGCCACAGGAAAGTTGTAAGCGGTTGATACAGGCAAAACCACGATTATTCAAAACCACAACCGTAATCTTGTATCCCGACATCACCGCAGTAGCGAGTTCAGAATTAAGCATTAAATAACTGCCATCGCCGACCATCACAATCACATCTCGGCTGGGATGCGCCATTTTCACCCCCAAACCGCCAGCAATTTCATAGCCCATGCAGGAATATCCATACTCCAAATGGTATCCCAGATGGTGTCGGGTTTGCCACAGTTTATGCAATTCTCCCGGCAACCCACCTGCCGCACAAACCAGCGTGCTATTTTCATCACTGTTACGCTGCACCGCACCAATCACCTCAGCATCATTCGGTAGATAACGGGGTGTGTCTTTTGTCGGTTGCGCGGTTAGTTGGCGGACGGTTTCCTGCCAGTTTTGATAATAGGTTTGACCGTCATACAACCATTTTTTGGGTGCCTGCCAATTTTGCAAAGCAGCTTGCAACGCTAACAGTGCCTGTTGAGCATCGCCTTGCAATGGATAAGAATGGTGCTTGAATGAGTCAAATGAATTCACATTTATATTGAGAATGGGTTTATTCAACAAAGTTCTTGAAGCGGTGGTGAAATCTTGCAATCGTGTGCCAATGGCAATAATTAAATCCGCTTTTACTGCCGCTTGATTAGCGCTTGATGACCCGGTAACACCGATTGCCCCCAATTGATGCGGATGATTAAATGTCAATGCCCCTTTGCCCGCCTGAGTTTCTGCTACCGGGATATTAAATTTTTCTACAAAATGTTGAAGCGTTTGGGTTGCCAACGAATAATGTACGCCGCCGCCAACAATCATCAGCGGGCGGTTACTTTTTTTGATTAAATTGCAGGCAAAATATAATTGTTGCAAATCAACACCTGGACGAATAATGTGATGAGTTGTTGCTTCAAAAAAACTAACAGGATAATCAAACGCCATCGTTTGCACATCCTGTGGCAGACAAATTGTCGCTGGCCCGCAGTCAGCCGGGTCTAATAAAACACGCAATGCGGCTGGCAAGGTGGTAATCAGTTGCTCGGGACGAGTAATTCGGTCAAAATATCGGGAGACTGGCTTAAAACAATCATTGACGGTAATATTCAGGTCATTGAAATGCTCTATTTGCTGCAACACTGGAGCCGATGTGCGCGTGGCAAAAGTATCTCCGGGCAGCAACAACACCGGCAAACGATTGGCAAAAGCCAATGCCGCTGCCGTAACCATATTGCTTGCCCCCGGACCAATCGAGCTGGTACACACCAGCATACGGCGGCGGCGATGCTGTTTGGCAAAAGCGATTGCCGCCAATGCCATGCCCTGTTCATTATGTGCGCGAAAAGTGGGAAATTGCGCCTGAACCTGTTCCAGTGCCTCACCCAACCCTGCGACATTGCCATGACCAAAAATAGCCCAACATCCTGCAAATAAGGTTTTGGTTTGATTGTTCGGCGTTGTCATCCACTGGTTTTGTAAAAACCGAATCAAGGCTTGCGACATCGTTAATCGGATTGTTTTCATCGTTATTGTTAGCTCCTCGACATTAAGAGTGGATTTAAGGATTACGCTGACAGGGCTGGCAATCATCCGTTATTGTATGACGCTTTGCGTTGCAACCAAATAACCAATCAGCCGTTATTTATGATGCTTTGCATTCAACCAATAGCCAATCATCCGTTGGTAATTATCGGCTATTTCATCCAGCAATTGCGCTTCATCAATGCTTCCTTTTAACCATTTCTTCGCCGCTTCCTCAAACACCGTGTTGCCAACCATAAAACCTTTTAGCCATGGAGAATGGGCGGCGTTATTGAAATCTCGTGTCCATAATGATTCGGCTTGCACTAATCCCGAAATACTTATGCCTCGGCAATAAGCATCGTGATTGCTGATGATTTTTCCCAGATTATCCCAACCCGCCTGGCTTTGCGGAGGGAATTTCCACCAGTCCGGATAAATATCTAAATGATAGAAACGGCCGATTGCACGCGCTAATGTTTGATTATCGGTTTTAGAATTTACCGGCGGCATAATTTCCAATAACAATTCATGTTCTGTTTGACAGCAGGCCTCATACAGTTGTTTGAGCTTACGCTCCTGCGCTAAACGTAATTCGATAGCGTCATCCGCATGGTAAATCACCAAACATTTGACCACATGCTCGCGTGGCCAAGTTGTTAAATGTGCAGCAACATTATCGCCGACTACAAACTCTAATGGACGGCTACTCGGCAATTCCACTGAACGGGCAATCCACCAACCGCTACCAGTCGCTTGATTGAGTACATCTTGTCCATATTGATCATCACACAGTATTCCCGGCATAATGTCAGCAGAGATGTGATAAATCGCTTGTTTCGCAGCAGCAAAAATCAACCGTTGCAAATAAGGAATCTGCGTATCGTTGCCTTGAATTTTCATCGCCAAATCGAATAATAGCTTAGCCTGATCAAACGCAATCACGCATAAGTTGATAGACGGATTCATCGGCTGTTTTTGTCTGGCGGCGATTTTATGCAGGTGGTTTAAGTATCGGCTTGCATTCGGATTTTTGATCTCAGCCGCATTTTCAATGTAGTGATTAAGCTCGTTCCAATCCGGCATTGCTGGCGCGCAACCATGTCTTGAAACCACCAAAGCCCCGCAAGCGTTGGCATAAGTGCAGCATTTTTCCGTGCTTTTTGCATCAATCCAACCGCGCAAAAAACCACTAAAGAAGGCATCGCCCGCCCCAAGTATGTTCAAAATATCAACATGAAACCCAGCAAAGTTCAAAGCATCATCAAGGCAATCAGGAATACGGTCATTAAAGACAGCGCATCCTAATGGGCCTCTTTTAACAACCAACTCTGCTCCGGTCAGGTTACGAATACGTTTCAGGCATTTGACAATATCACTACGTCCACCTGCAATACAAAACTCTTCCTCAGTGCCAACGATTAAATCAAACAAGGGCAAAATGCTTTGTAAGTGCGCGGTAACGGTATCGCTTGAAACATAACGGTTTTCACCTTCACCTTGCGCGGTCAGCCCCCAAAGCACCGGACGATAATCAATATCAAGTGCCGTTTTTGTGTTATTTTTTTGGGCTAAGTCAATCGTATGGTGACAAACATTAGAAGAATATGCGGATGAAAAATGGCTGCCGGTAATCGCTAATACTTTCGCTGAAGCAATAAATGCTTCATCAATCAAAGCAGTGTCAATGGCCATATCAGCCACTTGTTCACGATAAAACAATAAAGGGAAAGTGTCTTTATCCTTAATGGCTAACAATACCAAGCCGGTCAACCGTTGATTGTCAAATTGAATATGACTAACATCAACCCCGGCATCGGCTAATTCTTGTTTAACAAAATGCCCCATTTGCTCATTGCCGACGCGAGTAAGCATAGCAGATTTCAAGCCCAATCTTGCCGTACCGAACGCAACATTAGCTGATGAACCGCCTAAATACTTAGCAAAAGAACTGACATCTTCCAATTTACTGCCAATTTGTTGGGCATACAAATCAACGCCAGCACGACCTAAACAGATGACATCTAATGTTTTATTCATATCCGCATGCTCCAATTTACCAAAGGGCGACTATCGTTATTGCAAAGCACGCAGACGCCGTACCAATTCTATTTCGTCCATTATACCCTGTGCAACCTTGATAATGACCGGTCCTATTGATTCGGCATCACAGTCAATACGCTTTATTTCGAGGCAGACGGTCATTGTTCGATATGCCGTCCGTTTGTTTGGGAATCGTGCTTGGTGTCCGCTTGGGTGTTGATTGGTTTTGCTTCAAACCATTGTAAATCATTTTTATTTCCAGCCATAGGCATTGCAAACTGTTATGGCTTTTGGTATAACGCCGTCCCGATTTTGAGACGGGCTTGTTTAACCAATCAGAATTTACCTATAATCTCTTAACCTATAACCCTTTACTCGTATTACCCGGACTTCTATAAATGGCAACAAAGAAAAAACCTGGATTGTTAATTCACGGCATCAAACCTTATAAATTAAAAAAATCCGAAAAATATATGGGGCGTGCCCAATTAGCGTATTTTGAAGCCATTCTCAGGGCATGGCATACCGAACTCACCAGTGAAACTTACCGTACCGTGCATAATATCCAGGATGAAACGGCAAATCACCCCGATCCTACCGATCGAGCCAGCCAGGAAACCGATATGGCACTCGAATTGCGCGGACGTGACCGTGACCGCAAGCTCATCAAGAAAATTGAAAGCTCGATTGCGCTACTGCATTCGAGTGATTTCGGTTATTGTGAAAATTGCGGGGAAGAAATAGGCTTTAAACGTCTTGAAGCACGTCCCACTGCCAACCTGTGTATTGACTGCAAGACGCTGGACGAAATCCGCGAAAAGCAAGTATTCTGAACATTATCAGAATGCCACATCTCCTGAACAGGCGACGGTAACGGCGCAACCGAGCTGGTTGTTATGACGGCAAGGTTAATGCTTCGCGGCTGACTATGATACCGTCTTCATCGGCATACACATAATGACCGACCTCAAAGGTAACGCCAGCGAACCGAACCGTAACATCTGCTTTGCCTAAACCTTCTTTGACGCTTTTAATCGGTATGCTGCCGAGTGCGCTTACGCCGAGTGGCATTTGCTTTATTTGCGCACTATCACGAATCAATCCATAAATAATTATCCCGACCCAGCCGTTGTCCACTGCCTTTTGTGCCAGCATATCCCCAAGCATGGCGCAGCGTGTTGAGCCACCACCATCTACGACCAATACCGCACCATCACCCTTTTCGGAGAGGGCTTGACGCACCAATGAATTATCTTCAAACGCTTTGACCGTGCGAATATGACCATGAAAATGCGAAAAACCACCGTAGCATTGAAAAAGCGGTTGGCAGAGCTGGTAATTGGAATAGGTATCGGTTAGATCGGCTGTTTTCATCGTCAAATAATTCTCATGGTTACGGGTTTGCGAATTTGTTATATGGTGAGACCTTTGCACGAAAGCCATTTCACCTCCATGCTACGTTAAAAACGTACTCAATCGGTCATTTATAAGCATAAACTCCCTCATTCCGTGCGTTTTTGCCTTGCCTAAAAGCGAAATCATCTTCCGTGCAAAGGTCTCATGGTGGCAGTAGCTAACTGCTCGGCAGTATATCGGCTACAAAATCGCATTTCCTGACGGTAAGGAAAGACATCGTGGCGTTTTTTTTCAATCAGATCATTTTGTATTGTTTTCCAGTAAGCCGGTTGTAGCAGTTCCGAATGATAGCTCAGAAATCGTTCCCTGACTTTGGGATGGTTGACGACAAATTGTTCAAATTGCTCCGGAAAAAAATCATTTTCAGAAACATGGAACCAAGGCTCTGATAATAATTCTTCTTCTTCGGATCTGGACTTGGGTATTGCCCGAATTTTGATTTCGGTCATGTGGCAGATTTCATCATAATCGTAGAAAATAACCCGACCATGACGGGTAACACCAAAGTTTTTTAATAGCATATCGCCGGGGAATATATTGGCGGCTATCATTTCCTTTATGGCATTGCCATAGCTTTTGATACTCCGATCAATCATTTCATCATCGGCATTATCCAGATAGATGTTAAACGGAACCATCCTGCGTTCAATATACAGATGTCGAATAATGACCATGTTATTTTCTATCGTCATACTGGATTGGATGGTTGCCTTTAATTCTGCCAATAATTCAGCGGAGAAACGATTTACCGGAAAGGCAACATGGGAAAATTCCAGCGTATCTGCCATCCGCCCGACCCGATCGTGCATTTTGACCAGTTGGTACTTTTTCTTAACCGTGGCGCGGTCGATGTTTTTCGGCGGCGCAAAATGATCTTTTATGACTTTGAATACAAAAGGATATGATGGTAATGTAAAGACACTCATAACCATGCCTTTAATGCCCGGTGCAATCACTAATTTATCGTCAGAATGTTCCAGATGATATAAAAACTCACGGTAATACAGGGTCTTGCCCTGTTTCTGAAATCCAATTGCGGTATAGATATCTCCCCGACTTTTGGTCGGCAGTATGTTTTGTAGAAAGCTGACCAATCCGGCAGGAACGCGGCTGTTGACCATAAAATAGGCACGGGTGAAACTGAAAATCAGTGCGACATCATCGTGATCTGTGATGATGGTATCGACGTACAATTCCACGTCTTCGGCTAACAGCAGAGGAATAACGAAAGGTTGTTGCTCGAATCCAATCAACGCCCGCCCCACTATGTACGCCGCCTTATTTCTATAAAACAACGAGGACACCACCTGCAATTGCCGATGCGGCAGGGGGCCTACACCAGCATCCAGATAAGGTTCAAAGTTCTCGGCAAGCAGGTCGAGATCGCGTTCAATATCCTGCCAGCCACAATTTAGAGCGAAACTGTTTAGAATATCGTTAAAAACTGATCGCAACCCTTTTTCATCCGGGTAATAGCTGGTATATGCCGGATTTTCCATGTCCAGAAAATCTGTTGCCGCGCCGGGTTTGACAAAAATATGGCGGTTGTTGAAATATCTTCGATCAAATAACCGACAAAAAACCGAATTATAAAAACTCTCAGCCAGTTCAGGTTGCTTGTGTTCATATAACAACCACATATACTGGCGTTTCACATCCTGCCAGTATGACCTGTCGAGTGCCTCAATATTGAGGTTGTTCTTAACGTACTCGACCGTTTCGTTGACCCGTAAATCGTAAAAATAGATTCGCTCTTTGCGGGCGCGTACCTCTCCCTCCCAGTCGGCTGTTTCAAATCGCTGTTTGGCCGCGCGGGTAATTTTCTGAAAGCGGATGAAATGGCGATTAAAACCATACAGAATGGTTTCAGCAACCTGTTTGACAAGATTCGCACTCATTATGAATAACGAATTGCAGAGGCAAGCCTTATGAGCGTTCGAGCATGCAAAGGGTTGCCCCTGTAATTTGGCTTAAAACCGAAAAGCGGCTACCCTAGAATTGATCTTCTTCGGTTGATCCGGATAACGCTGTCACCGATGAGGCGCCACCCTGAATGGTAGTGGTAACATCATCGAAATAACCTGCACCGACTTCTTGTTGGTGGGCAACGAAAGTATAGCCCTTGCTTGCCGCTGCAAATTCGGGTTGTTGCACTTTTTCGACATAGTGTTTCATACCTTCACCACGTGCATAATCATGCGCCAGCTCATACATGTTGTACCACATATTGTGGATGCCGGCGAGGGTAATGAACTGGTAAGTATACCCCATCGCCGCCAGTTCATCCTGAAATGAGGCGATGGTCTTATCATCCAGATTCTTTTTCCAGTTAAATGATGGCGAACAGTTGTACGCCAGCAATTTACCGGGATAGGCTAAACGCACCGCTTCTGCCCATTCGCGTGCAAAACCCAGATCGGGAGTGCCGGTTTCACACCAGATAAGATCCGCATAAGCGGCATAGGAAACACCACGGGAAATGGCCTGTTCCAGACCATTCTTGACCCGATAAAACCCTTCCGCAGTACGTTCGCCGGTCAGGAACGGCTTATCACGATCATCGTAATCAGAGGTCAGCAAATTGGCGGCTTCTGAGTCGGTTCGTGCTAATAGTACCGTGGGCACATCCAGTACATCCGCTGCCAATCGAGCAGAAATTAAGGTCTGGATCGACTGCTGGGTTGGCAGTAACACCTTACCACCCATGTGGCCACATTTTTTTACCGCTGCCAGTTGATCCTCAAAATGTACTCCCGCCGCGCCGGCGACAATCATATTTTTAGCCAGCTCAAACGCATTCAGCACACCACCAAAACCCGCTTCAGCGTCAGCAACGATGGGCAGAAAGTAATCAACATATCGCTCATCACCTTGCTCAATATCACGTTGCCATTGAATCTGGTCGGCACGCGCAAAAGAATTGTTAATGCGCCGCACTACAGTCGGCACCGAGTTGTAGGCATACAACGATTGATCAGGATACATCTGTTCAGAGGAATTGGCATCTGCTGCAACCTGCCAACCCGACAGGTAAATCGCCTCAATGCCTGCTTTCGCCTGTTGCACCGCCTGACCGGCAGTCAACGCACCAAGACAATTGACATATCCTTTCTTGGCGGTGCCGTTTACCAGCGACCATAGTTTCTCGGCACCACGGCGGGCATAAGTATGTTCGGCTTGAACCGAACCACGCAGTCTGACGACATCCTCTGCGGAATAGCCACGTGTAATGTTGGCCCATCGTGGATTGGTTATCCAATCCTGTTCAACGACCTTGATTTGATCCGCTCTTGTCATGCTAATCACCTGATACTGGAGTTAAAGTTAGGGTTAAAATTTGAAAGTTGAGTTTGCAACAGAAAAACAGGAGCGAATAGTCTGGTATCCACGCTCGCTTTACAATGCTGCTAATACAGTCTTTTTCAATTTGTATCATTAAAAAATTTAATGATAATTCGCATTTACCTTGAAAATATTTATAATGACTCGCCTCAGAGCGGAACAATCTCTCAATGTGTAGCCGACGCAGGCACACACTCCGACCCTCTGCTCCCAAGTATTTTGATGCGCGGCTAAGTCTGAAACAAGGCTTGTCCTAATTTTTCTGCTCCGAAACGAACAACATCGGTTGCCGGTAATGCCGTTTGATCTTGCAGATAGGCGATTTCAGATTTGGCTTCAGCTTCTGATAGCAAGGATGTATTCAAGGCGATACCAACGGTGGTGGTTGCGGATAAGGAACCACATACGCTCACCAAGGCTTCATTCAAGGCAATAAATGCCTTGAGCGGCGGGATTTTTATATGTTGCGGATTGCGCAATCGGCTCATGCCCGCCCGATGACACATCAGCAGATGGGTCGGGCAACTACCACGCATCAACGACAAGGTTGCGCTACTGCCCGGATGCAACAACGAGCCCTGCCCTTCAATAAAAACGATGTCACTGTCGGCGGCATCCATCACCAGCGTTTGCACCGCACCACAAGCATGGTCAACCTTAAACGCATCCAGTGGAATACCTTTACCTGTAACGGTAATACCGATCTGACCGGTAGCGATGAATGCGCTAGTTATGTCCTGCTCTTTGCCCGCTTCGCGTACCCAACGGTATAGTTCCAAACCTGCAGTCATCTTGCCACATGCCATATCGGTTCCGACCAGCAATACCCGCTTATTCCGCAAGCTGGCAGCCTGACCACTACCGATTTCAGGGGTGAATGTCGGTTGTCGCACATCCCAAATCCATTGCTGTCCACTTAATAAGTGTCCCAATTTGTCGTCCAATCGGTCATGTAAACCATTGATTATGGACATATTCAGTTGTATTGCACGAGTTAATGGCGCGTCCCATTCTGTCGGAATGCGCCCGCCGGACGGTGCCGTACCCAATATCAACACCTCCGCCCCCAATGCTGCCGCCTGCTCAACCGAGTGAACCACTTGATAATCAAACGGCAACCGGCGTTCCTGCCCACAAACCTGATTGACGGTTTTACCGGCATGGTGTGAGTCAATGACGCAGACAATGGGATTGTCTATATAGCGCATTACGCCAAAACCCATTTTGCCATAATCGCTATCCAGATGCTCTTCCATGTAAATGGCGATTTTTTGATTTTTTGTCAACATATTCTTACGCACTTGTTTTGAGACGAATCACTGACAAATAGATACTCCTATCAACTTGTTTTTAAGATGCATCATTGACAGATAGGTGTGCACCATGACCGGGACATTCAGCAGGCACTACCACGCCATCAATTAACTGGATACCCGAGCAGGGGTCGGGTGCCAGATTGAGGTGAGCATCCAAATCAACGTGATCCAAAAGTCCGGTTATGGACGCGCCAGCGGAAATAGACATTGATGACTCGCTCATACAACCAATCATGGTTTTTAAGTTAAATGCGCGTGCCACCGCAATAATACGCAGTGCCTCGGTAATACCACCACATTTCATTAGTTTTAAGTTTACGCCGTCCACCGTGTCTGCCCATTTAACAATATTCCCGGAATAGCGACAGGACTCATCCAGATATATCGGCAAGGGGCGGTTTTTGAAAAGGGCAGGCAGTTCGTTTTCCTGTCCCTCAGCCAGCGGTTGTTCAATATAATCAGCATTACGCTCGGCCAGCCATTTCATCATCAAAATCGCCTCTGTGGTCGTCCAGCCACCATTGGCATCAACACGCAAGGTCACGTCATAAGGTTTGGTGCTTTCTGCAACCTGCATAAACATCGCCTGATCGGCTTCAATCCCTTCAGGGGAACCGAGTTTGATTTTCAACGATTTAATACCAGTACCTTCGAGTAATAGCGGAACACGCTGCTTGACTATATCAGGGGGATTGATGCCAATCGTTACCGATGTCGGTAGCCGCGGTCTGCCGATTCCGAGCAGTCGATACAAGGGCAGATTGGCTTTTTTAGCCAGCCAATCCCAAAGTGCGATATCCAATCCTGCCAACGCACAAGGCGGCACACCGTGTTGTCTGGCGCAATCGTGGATTTGATGAATCGGTAAGGTAGTCTCGCAACTAAAAAATTTGCTATCGGCAAATTTACCGAAAAATTCGCTGTCAAAGAATTCGCTCAGCGCCTGTTGAGCCAATGCTGCGGTCGCTGCCCCTTCCGTTTTGCCGGGGAACAATTCACCCCAACCACTAATACCCTGATGACAAACCGAAACAAACAGATTGTCAGAACCCGTGCTGACCCCGCGACTAATTGCCAGCGGGAATTTCTTGTTAAGATGTAGGGTCTTAAATTTTATTTTCATATCTCACCCTTATGCTGGCACGCTTGCGCTTTGGTGTGCTACGGCTTGCACGGAAGTAACCGCAACCAGTCGCACAATATCGGCTACACTACATCCGCGCGAAAGATCATTAAGCGGATGTTTAAGCCCTTGCAGTATCGGCCCGACTGCCTTTACCCCGCCTATACGCTGCGCTATTTTATAACCTATATTAGCAGATTGTAACTCGGGGAAAATAAACACATTTGCCGGCGTGGCGATCGTGCTATGCGGCGCCTTTTGTTTGAGGATATGCGGCAGAATGGCAGCATCAAATTGCACCTCGCTCATCAGCGCAAGCTGCGGTCTTTGTTGGCGAATGAGCTTTCCCGCTTCAATGACTTTATGGATATGCGGATGTTTTGCACTCCCTGCTGTGGAAAAGCAAAGCAACGCCACTGTCGGCTCCAGTCCTGCCAAATTTTTTGCGCTGTCTGCCGATGCGATAGCAATGTCGGCTAATTGCTCGGCATCAGGATCAATAACCAGCGCACAGTCGGCATAAATGGCCGTACCTTGAATAGCCTGATGCGCCAAATCATGCTGCATCAGAAAAAAGCTGGACACCAACCTGCTGGTGCTACTCATACCTATCAGTTGTAAAGCCGTTTTGACGACAGCGGAGGTGGTGTTGACTGCACCAGCGACCACGCCGTGGGCATCACCGCTAATCACTTTGAGTGCGGCAAAGGTGAGTGGGTTGGCAACCTGTTTGCGGGCTTGATCGAGCGTCAGCCCTTTATGCCTGCGTTTTTGAAAAAGAAGATCAATATATTTTTCGGTGTTATGGTCTTCGCTAGGATTGTTGATGACGATATTGCTCGGGTCAAAATCAATGTTATGTGCGTCCGCCAATTTCGACAGCGCATCACTCTCACCAATTAAAATGACTTCTGCCAACCCTTGCTGAGCAATCAAGGCAGCCGCCTCAATAACCCTGAGATCGACCGCTTCAGGCAAAACAATTTTTTGCGGATGCGCTTTTGCCTGCTTGATAATGTGCTGGATTGAGTCCATCCACATATTTTACCTTGATTGGCGCATTGGTTGGCGGTGGTGTTGGTGGCAATTTCCGCTCGTAATGTAATGGATTCGCCAACAGCAAAAGAGAATTCGCTACCACGAAGCATGGAGTCGGCAAGGTAATGCCCCGACCAATCCATACCCTGCTGAAGCCTATCGCAAACTAAAGGCGCAAACTAAATACCCTGAAAACCATTATACAAACGCACAAAATGAGATAACGAGCGGACAGGCACAACGTCGCAAACACCTGCCGACTCGCCTAATAGCTTGATAACCCCCCACACCCCTAGACAAAATCCTGATATTTCGGTAGATGCCGAACTGGTTTGCTCAGGGCATCTCGGCGAAATGGATCGCCGAGCTCGCGAGTACACATGATTTCAATAACGGTGGTTTTGCCCTCATTCATTTGCATATCAACGGCTTTGCGCAATGCCGGGCCAACCTCTTCAAGTTTATCAACAACAATACCTTCTGTGCCCATCGCCTTGCCGACTTCGGCAAAACTTGGATTATCTAGCTCGTCTGCAACAAATCGACGACTATAGAAATCGACCTGATTTTTCTTCTCGGCACCCCATTGCCTGTTGTGGAAAACCACGCCAGTAACCGGAATGTTGTGTCGTACCGCAGTCATAATTTCTGACATACTCATACTCCACGCACCATCCCCAGAATAAGCAATCGCAGGACGCTCGGAGGCGGCGCATTTAGCACCAATAACGGTCGGCAAAGCGTAACCACAGTTACCAAAACTCATCGGTGCGAGGAAACTGCGTGGACGCTCGAAGCGCAGGTAGCTGTTTGCTATGGCGTTGATGTTGCCGATGTCGGTGGAGACCATCACATCGGCTGGCATGGCATTTTCAAGCTCACGCAACACCTGTCGAGGATGTAACCAGTTACCCGACTCGCCGCTTTGTTTTTTAATCATATCCAGACTATAGGCATCGTCCTCGTGCGCCCATTCATTCAACTCGGCTTCCCAAGAGGCTTTATCGGTAGCCACCTCAGTAGCGCGTGCATCTTTGCTGTCATCACATCGCAGTTTTCGCTCACTGATGCGTGTCAGCAATGCCTTGGCAGAAGCACCAGCATCACCACAAATCCCGACTGAAATTTTCTTGACCAGTCCGAGCATTTTGTAATCAGCGTCAATCTGGATGATTTTTGCCTCCTTCGGCCAGTAATCTATGCCATATTGCGGCAACGTGCCGAAAGGCCCGAGACGACTACCCAATGCCACCACCACATCGGCTTTACTAATTAGCGACATCGCGGCTTTGGAACCGTGATAGCCCAGTGGGCCACACCATAATGGATGGCTTGCCGGAAATGAATCGTTATGCAGATAACTATTAACTACCGGCGCACCAAGACGCTCTGCTAACGCTTTACATTGCTCAACGGCATTCGCCATGATTACGCCACCGCCGGAAATAATCACCGGAAATTTCGCATTGGCAAGCATTTCTGCCGCCTCGTTCAATGAGGCTTCACCGCCCGGCCCGCGGTCGAGATGTATCGGCTGCGGTACATCAATATCCACATCACCATAAAAATAATCTCTGGGGATATTCAGTTGTGTGGGTCCGAGTTCAGAATGGGCACGGTCAAAACAGCGGGAGGTATATTCAGCCATACGATGCGGATTGTTGACATGCCCCTGATACTTAACAAACTCCTGAAACATCGGCAACTGATTGGCTTCCTGAAAGCCACCTAATCCCTGCCCCATCGTGCCGGTCTCAGGGGTAATCATGACCACTGGAGAGTGCGCCCAATAGGCCGCCGCGATAGCGGTTACGCAGTTACTGATACCCGGGCCATTTTGACCAATGACCACACCATGGCGACCACTTACCCGTGAATAGCCATCCGCCATGTGTCCAGCACCCTGTTCGTGGACAACCGACACTAATCGAATACCGGCAGGTGCGAATATATCCATCGCATCCATAAACGCCGATCCCATAATACCAAAAATATCAGTTACACCGTGCGCAACCATTGTTTCCACAAAGGCTTCGGAAGTGGTCATTTTTGTCATGTTTGTTTTCTCCGAAAATTTTCTAAAAAATTAATGAACTATCTGGGTAAAATCGTAGCGTGCTGGCAACCAGTGCTAACCATTCAACGCGGTACTGGCATCAACGTATTGATAGCCCAAATCTTCTGCCACTTCGCGACAGGTGATTTTTCCGGCATGGACATTCAAGCCGTTACGCAAGTGTACATCATCCAACATCGCCTGTTTAGCCCCTTTGTTCGCCAATGCAATGGCAAATGGTAAGGTTACATTGTTGAGCGCGTAGGTGGAGGTGCGCGGTACGCCACCCGGCATATTAGCAACACAATAATGCACCACATCATCGACAACATAGGTCGGATCAGCATGGGTAGTCGCTTTTGAGGTCTCACAACAACCGCCCTGATCAATGGCGACATCGACGATGACCGAACCCGCTTTCATACTGGCAACCATTTCTGCCGTGATCAGCTTGGGTGCTTCCGCACCCGGAATCAATACCCCGCCAATAACCAGATCGGCGCTCAAAACATGCTGCTCCAACGCATCGGCAGTTGAAAAAACTGAATTGGAGGTGCGACCGAAATGTTGCCAATGTTTCTCGATGGAATCGGCATTATTATCCAACACCCAAACATCTGCCCCCATACCTACCGCAATATGACAAGCATGGGTTCCGACTACGCCAGCACCAAGAATCACCACTTTGGCAGGATCAACCCCAGGCACACCACCGAGCAACATCCCCAATCCACCGTGCGGTTGCTCAAGACAATACGCCCCAGCCTGAATGGACATTCTGCCAGCGACTTTGGACATCGGTGCTAGCAGAGGCAAGCCACTGTATGGTGAAGTTACCGTTTCATAAGCAAGACAGGTTGCACCACTCGCTACCAAGTCTTTGGTTTGTGCTGGATCTGGTGCCAGATGCAGATAGGTATAAAGTATTTGACCTTCACGCAACATCGCCCGCTCTACCGCCTGCGGTTCCTTGACCTTGATAATCATATCGGCTTGTGCAAATATTTCTGCTGCCGTATCGCAGATAGTCGCCCCTGCCGTCTGATATTCACTATCCATAGCACCAATGCCAACACCCGCATTGGTTTCAAGCACAACCGTATGACCATGCTTAACCATTTCACGCACACTGGTCGGGGTCATACCGACCCGATATTCATGATTTTTAATTTCTTTTGGGACACCTATTAACATCTCATTTCCTCAGTTATTTTTGAACAGCTCTTGCCGAATCCGCTTGCATGACGGACAAGCAAAAATCGGGGAATTCAGCGAAACGGTACGGTAATAATTTTGAC